>CAWJJM010000001.1:0-10320 GCA_963843275.1 uncultured Acidobacteriota bacterium
CGGCCTGGCGGCGCTGCCGTGGGTGGTGCACCGCCTGCGCCGCGGCCGGCCGCGGGAGGAACGATGAGCCCGCGCCCCGGCGGCCCCGGCCGCACCCGCCGGAGCGCACCGAGTTCGGCACGGTGTGCGCCCACGGGCTGATGCTGGCGGTGGTGCTCTTCTTCTTCCGCCTCGAGAAAGCGCTGCAGATGGCACCGCGGCCCGGCGCCGGCGAGCTGGCGCTGCTGGTGCTGCCGGAGCCGCCTTCCTCCTCGCCTTCGAGGGCTTCTGGCTCGCCGCCGCCGGCTGGCGCCGCCTGCGCCGAGCCTGGCGCCCCCTCTTCCTCACCGCCCACGGCCTGGTCTACGCCTTCGGCTTCCTCGACCACATGTGGTTCCTCTACACCGGCACGCGGTTGCACCTCACCCTGTTCGTCTACTCGCTGCGCTTCCTCAACATGCTGGTGGGGCTGCTGGCGAGCGGCTTCAACCCGGTCCTCTACGTCCGCCTGCTGCTGGTCGTCCTGTGCCTGGTGCTCGCCTTCCGCCTGGAGCGCAAGCGCTGGCCGGCGCCGCCGCGGCCCTGGCGCCTGGGAGCGGCGGTGCTGGCGCTCGGCGCCGTCCTCGGCGTCGCCTCCTGGCGGCCGCCGGGGCGGCTGGCCGACGTCTGGGCGAGCCCGGCGGTCGAGCTGCTGTCGCTGCGCGTCGGCCTGCCGCCGAGCGACGAGCGCATCGCCCCGTTCGTACGGCGGCCGGAGGAGCTCTACCGGGCGCCGCAGGTGTCGGCGGCGCCGCCGCCGCTGCTGGCGGCGCCGGACGCGGAGAGCGGCGAGCTGGGCGCGCGACCCGGCGGCGAGCGCCCCCCGAACGTCGTCGTGGTGCTGCTCGAGTCGACCCGGCGCGACGTCGTGCCGCCCTACGCCGACGCCAAGCTGTGGCCGGTGAGCCCCAACCTCGCCCGCTGGAGCCGGCAGGCGGTGGTGGTGGACGACATGTACTCGACCGTCACCCATACCTCGAAGGCGCTGGTCGGCATCCTGTGCGGCACCTACCCGCGGCTCACCATGCCGATCGCCGAGGCGGCGCCGGACGGCCTGCCCGTCCCCTGCCTGCCGTCGCTGCTCGCCGCGTCGGGCTACCGCACCGCCTTCCTGCAATCGGCCCTCGCCGCCTTCGAGAACCGCGCCGGCCTGACCCGCAACATGGGCTTCGAGCGCGCCGGCTTCCAGGAGACGCTGGCCGCCGGCGGCGGCTTCCGGCGCGCCGGCTACCTGGGCGGCGACGACCTGGCGCTGGTCCCGCCGGCTCTCTCCTGGGTGGCGGAGGGGGGCGAGGAGCCGTTCTTCCTCACCCTGCTGACCTCGGTGACCCACCACCCCTACCAGGTTCCCGACGAGCGCGTGCCGTGGCTCGGCGAGACGCGGCAGCAGTACCTGCTCGCCATCCACTACCAGGACCGCTTCGTCGGCGAGCTGCTCGCCGGGCTGGAGAAGCTCGGACGGCTGGACGACACCGTGGTGCTGATCCTCGGCGACCACGGCGAGGCCTTCGGCGAGCACGGCCGCCTGCAGCACGACGCGGTGCCGTACCAGGAGGTGGCGCACGTGCCGTTCCTGCTGCTCGGCCCGCAGCGCTGGATCGGGCCGCCGCGGCACCTCGGCGGGCTGCGCCACCAGGTCGACCTGCTGCCGACCATCCTCGACCTCGCCGGCGTGCCCTGGCAGGGGACGCTGCCGGGAAGCGACCTGCTCGCCTCGCCGGGCCACGACCGCGTCTTCACCTTCTGCTGGTACACCGACTTCTGCGCCGCCATGCGCGAGGCCGACCGCACCTGGATCTACCACTTCGGGCGCCGGGCGACCGAGCTCTACGCGCAGTCCGACGCCGAGCAGAGCGTCGACCTGGCGGACGGCGTGCCGGAGGACGAGCGGCGCGATGCCGAGGCGCGGATCCTCGGCGAGAAGTTCTCCGTCGACGGCCTGTGGGGCGAGCTCGCCGCCGGCGCCGGCGCGGCGGGCGGCGCCGAGCCCTAGCCGCCTACTCGATGTAGCCGAGGCTGCGCAGGTTGTCGATCAGCGCCTCGTCGCTCGGCGAGTGCTTCAGGGGCTGCGGCGGCCGCGGCCCGTAGGAGTCGACCGTGTGCACCGGCCGCGCGCGCACGAAGTCGCGGTCGAAGGCGTCGAACAGCGGCTCGCCCGGCAGCTCGTCCGACAGCGGCAGGCCGAGCAGCCAGGCCATGGTGGGAAAGAGGTCGTAGGGGTCGGCTTCGTCGAGGCGATAGCCGGCCTTCACCCCGTCGCCGTGCAGGAACAGGATGCCGGCGGCCCCCGGCGGGTGCTCGCCCGGCCGCGTCATGTGCTGCGGATACTGCGCCTTGGGCGACGCCTCGGCACCGTGGTCGGAGGCGACGATCAGCCAATCGCCCGGCCGCTGCGTCGCCATCAGCTCGGCGACGAAGGTGTCGAGGTAGCGGTAGACCCCCGGCACCAGGCCGCGGTCGCGCTCCAGGTGGGCCGGCGGCCGGGCGTAGAGCTCCGGCTCGACCAGGTCCCAGCCGTAGTGCTGCACCGGGTCCGGGCCGCGCAGGTAGACGAGCTGCAGGTCGCTGGGGCGCTGCGCCGCCAGGTCGACGGCGATGCGCATCAGCGGGTAGTCGACGCGGAAGAACATCTTCAGCCAGGAGTGCACGTTGCGGCTGTTCCACGGCGCCGCGCGCAGCGCCTCCACCTGCTCGTCGCTGAAACCGCCGCGGCGCTGCAGCTCCGCCCAGGGGAAGCTCTCGCCGTCGATCCAGTGGCGCGCCAGCAGCGGGCCGAGGTCGGCCGGCGTGTAGTCCAGGCCGGCGGCCGCCAGGCGCTGCGGGTCGGCGGTGAACCAGCGGCCGTCCTGGCTCATCAGCTCGATGAAGGCGGGGTTGGCGTGGTCGCTGACCACGTAGCCGTTCACCGTCTCCGCCGGCCAGGTCGCCCACCAGCCGACGACGCCGACGCGCAACCCCTTGCGCGAGGCGACCTCCCAGATCGCCCGCGCCCGCCGCTGGTTGCCGGTGGCCGGGATCAGCGTGCCGTCGCCCAGCCGCACGGCGAAGTCCTCGATGCCGTGCACCGCCGGCTCGCGGCCGGTGGCGATGGTGGTCCACACGATCGGCGAGCGGGTGGTCTCCATGGTGCTGAAGCGGGGCATCGAGGCGCCTTCGCGCATCAGCCGCGCGAAGGTCGGCAGCTCGCCCCGCTCGATCAGCGGCCCCATCACCGTCCAGGTGGCGCCGTCGATGCCGATGAACAGCAGGCGGTGGCGCGGCGGGGCGGAGGTCGCGGCTTCGGGCCGGCCGCAGGCCGCCAGCACGACGGCCAGCAGCGCCAGCCCGGCCCACGAGGTGGCCCGCCGGCTGCCGGATGCTGCCGCGAGGAAGCGTCGCATCGGGGGATCGTACCAGCGCGGGGCCGCGGCCGGCCGCGGCGCGTCGACTCCCCCGACGGCCGCTGATACTGTGCGCCGGCAACGACCCGGACCGACGATTCGATGCCCGACGACCTCGTTCCCGACGACCCCGTTCCCGACGACCCCGCTCCCGACGACCCGGCGCCCGACGCCGAGACCCCGCCGCCCGCCGGCTTCGACCCCGCCGGCTACTGGGAGGACCGGCTGCGCAAGCGCGGCGACCTGCGCGGAACCGGGCAGCAGTCCTTCGATCTGCGCTACAACCGCTGGCTGTACCGCCGGCAGACGGACGTCGTGGGGCAGGTCGTCGCCTCGCTGGACGTCGATCCCCGGGAGCTGCGCATCCTCGACGTCGGCAGCGGAACGGGAGCGTTCATCGACTTCTTCGAGGCCTACCGGCCGGCCGGCCTGGTGGGCTGCGACTTCACCGACACCGCGGTCTCGCTGCTGCGCCGGCGCTTCCCGTCACGGCGCTTCCATCGCTGGGACGTCACCCAGCCGCCGCCGGACCTGGGCGGTCCGTTCGACCTGATCACCGTGATGAGCGTGCTCTTCCACGTCGTCGACGAGGAACGATTCGCCAGCGCCCTGGACCATCTCTGCAGCCTGCTCGCCCCCGGCGGCACCCTGCTGCTCAACGACGTGCTCGGTTCGCGCCCGGCGAGGACGCATCCCCACGTCCGCTTCCGCTCCTGGGAGGACTACCGCCCGCATCTCGAGCGCCACGGCGTGCTAGCCGAGCGAACGGTCCCCCTCTTCTTCACGCTGAACCGCCACCTCGTCCCCCGGCTCGGCCCGCGCCTGCTCAGCGTCCTGCGCGCCGGACGCCTGCTCTACGCCCTCGACACGCTGCTGGCGCGGACCGGCCTGTCCGGCGGCCGTGGGCAGCGCCTGCTGGTCGCCCGAAGGCGGCAGCGCTGAGCCGGCACGGGCGCGGCGCAGCAACCAATAGGTCGAAGGAAGGCCGGCGACGAGCGCCCAGCTGACGTTGATCGCCCGCTCGACGAGACCGACCAGCAGCCCCACCTCCATGGGGATCCCCAGGGCCACGGCGCCACCGCCGAGGGCCAGCTCGCGCACCCCCATCGCCCCGGGGGTCAGCGCCAACAGGGTGGCGGCGTTGCCGAGGGCGGCGAGCGCCAGCGCTCCCGCCGCTCCCACCGCCAGGCCGAGGCCGTGGTAGATGATCGCCAGGCGCAGCGCCACGAGCAGGAAGTGGACGACCATCAGCGCCGCCGGCTGCACCCAGTGGGCGGAGCGGGTCAGCAGCTCGCGGCGAAGCTCGGCGGCCTGCCGCAGGCGCAGCCACCCCAACCGCTCGACCAGGCGGGAGGGCAGAGGCACGAAGACGACGGCGAGGGTGACCGCGAAGAGGGCGGCGAGGACCAGCACCAGCGCCCTCTTGCCGGCCGCCGGCACCTGCGGGGCGAAGGCGACGGCGATCGCCGCCAGCAGCGACGAGATGGCCACCGTGAGCACGGCGAAGAGCACCAGGAACAGGCCCAGCCGCGGCAGCTCCATCCCATAGCGCCGCCGCAGGTAGACGGCGCGCATCACCGCGCCGCCCTTGAACGGGACCAGCCCGGCCAGGGTGGCGGCGTTCTGCAGCAGCACCATGTCGAGGAACGACGCCGAGGTCCCGAGCCCACGCAGAATGCACTGGAACATGCGGCCGCTGACCAGCGTTCCGGCGAGGCTGATGGCGTAGATCGCGGTGAGCTGGCCGGCGTTCAGGCGGCCGAGCTTGCCCAGCTCCTCCCAGTGGCCGGCCACGTAGGCCGCGGCGGCTCCCAGCAGGACCACCGCCAGCAGGGAGCCCAGCCCGTTGCGCCAGCGGTTCGACTTCACCAGGTCAGCATACGACGCAGGTGGAAGTACCGCGCTCCGCGCACCGTCGGGGGTGGGCCGCCGTCGCGCACGAAGGCCATGGCGTTGGCCGAGATCGACAGCCGGTCGAGGGGAGCGAGCAGGAACAGGCCGCCGGCGAGCAGCTTGCCGAGCGGCGCGGGCAGCGGCAGGGCGCGCGGGTAGTTGGCCGGCCAAACCTCCGCGAAGCCGGCGGCGACCAGCAGGCGCGCCAGCTCCCGCGGCGCCATCAGATTGGTGTGGATCTCGCTGTGCTGCTGCCGGTTGAAACGGCTCGGCGAGCCCACGTAGAGCAGGCCGTCCGGCGCCAGGACGCGGCGGATCTCGCGCAGGAAGGCGAGGGTGTCGGCGGGCTGGAGGTGCTCGATCACCTGGTTGCAGAACGCCACCTGGACGCTGCCGTCCGCATCGGGCAGCCCCTGCAGCACGTCGCGCTGCTCGATGTCCAGGCCGGGACAGCGGCGCTTCGCTTCGGCGACCGCGAAGGCGCTGCCCTCGTAGGCCTGGCAGGGTATGCCGTAGCGCCGGCAACACTCCGCGAAGTAGCCCAGGCCGGCGCCGAGATCGAGCCAACGGCCCGGCTGTCCGTGGCGCACGCAGAGCGCCACATAGCCGCGATAGGCGTCCCACTCCCGCTGGTAGCCCTCGCTCACCTCGCGGCGCCAGTCCATCACCGACGGGGCGGTGTCGTGTCCCTCACTCATCGCGACTCCCGCGGACCACACCTTCCAGCAGCCCGATCATCTGCTCGACGTTGTCCGACCACACGTAGTGGTCGAGCACGAAGCGGCGGCCGTTGGCCCCGAGCCGGCGGCGCAGGGCCGGGTCCTCGGCGAGGCGAAGCAACGCCTCGGCCAGGGCGTCCGGGTCGTTGCGCTCCACCAGCAAGCCGGTGTCGCCATCCCGGCACACCTCCGGCACGCCCCCCACCCGCGTCGCCACCACCGGCAGGGCGCAGCAGGAAGCTTCCAGGATGGCGACGCCGAAGGTCTCCGAATCATAGACCGAGGGGTTGACGAAGACGTCGAAGCCGCGCATCAGCTCGGGGACCTCGGCGTGCGGCACGAACCCCGGCATCTCCACCCGGTCGGCCACTCCGAGCTCGCCGGCCAGGTGCCGCAGGCGGCCGGCGAGGGGACCCCGGCCGGCCATGACCAACCGGGCCTGCGGAACCTGCCGCGCCACCCGCGCGAAGGCGCGCAGCAGGACCTCCGGCCCGTACTTGCGCCGCAGCGTCTTGACGAAGCCGATGCGCAGGGTCGCGCGCGGCGGGCCGCTCGCCGGCGGGCGGCGGCGGCGGCGCGAATTGCTGCGGATCGATCCCGAACGGAACGACGTGCACCCGCTTCGCCGCCGGCGTGAAGCGCTCCACCTCGGCGGCCAGGAAGCGGCTGGTGGCGCACACACGGTCCGCCCCGGCCAGCGCGAAGCGATTCAGCGCCCGCAACGGCCAGGGCATCCTCGACCGGCCGTCCCACACCACGTCGCGCCCCCAGGCCGAGACGACGCGGGGATGGAAACCCGCCCACGCCGCGATGGCGCCGTGGGTCACGGTGTAGTGCGCATGCAGCACGTCCGGGGCCAGCCGGCGCAGGATCCCGCGCGCCGCGAGCAGCAGCTTCAAGTAGCTGGCCGCCGTCCAGGCGACGGAGGTCGAGTTGCGGGGCCCCAGGTGGACGCTGTGCACCTCGGCTCCGGCCACCTCGCCGCTGCGGATGCTCAGCACGTGCACCTGATGCCCCCGCCGGGCATAGGCGGCGGCCCAGCGTTGGGTGTGGACCGCCTGGACGTTCGACAGGATGCAGATGCGCATCACGCCGCCCCGCGGGCGGTCTGGCGGATGATCCGCAGCATCGCGGCGAGGACGTCCTCGCTGTCCTCCAGCATGGCGGCGCGGCGCGCCGCCCACTCGGCGTCGAGGTCCGGCCGCGCCAGCCACCCTTCGGCCACCTCCAGGCCGGCGGCCAGGTCGTCGCACAGGGCGGCCAGCCGGTAGCGCGTGGCGAGCGCGTTGAGGTAGCCGGTGCGCAGCGGGTTGCAGTACACCGCCGGCGTGCCGAGGACGGCGGCCTCGGCGGCCATGGTGCCGCCCTCGCCGAGGAACAGGCGGGACAGCGCCAGCAGGTGGTGGACGTGCTCCACCGGCACCGGGTTGGCGAGCGCCGCCAGGTCCGGCGGCAGCCCGCCTTCGGCCGACAGCACCACCCTGCCGAAGCGCGACAGGCGCTCGACGACGCGGCGCAGCTCGTCGGCCGAGGTGCCGCGCAGCCCGACGTCGTGGGCCGCCGTCCACGCCACCGTGCGCAGCACCAGCAGCGGCTCGGCGTCGGGGTCGAGCCCGTGGCGCCGCAGCACCTCGGGGTCGGGCCGGAAGCGCTGCGGCGCCAGGTAGGCCATCACCGGGAAGCCGCGGAAACGGACCTGGCGGCGGCCGTAGTCCTTCTCGTAGCCGGTGCCGGTGACGATGCGGCTGGCGAAGGGCAGCGACAGCGCCGCCTGCAGGCGCGCGTGCTCGGTGTCCTCGAAGACCACCCGCGGCACGCCGAGCAGCGCTCCGGGCAGCCCGATCGAGATGCCCATGCGGGCGACCATCACGCTCGGCCGGAAGCGGCGGGCCACCGCGAGCATCCGCGCGTTGCGCTCCACCAGCTCGACGGCGAGACCCGCCAGGCCGCGGCGGAGGGTGCTCAAGCGCTGGTGCTCGATGCCGAGGGAGTCGAGCAGCGCCAGCTCGACGTCCTTGCCGCGCGAGGTGACCAGCACCGCCGAGCCCTCGGCGGCGAAGGCGCGCACCACGTGCTTGAAGAAGTGGACCTGGGCCGGATGGGTGACGTCGACGAGGACCCGCATCAGCGCGGATCGGGGCCGCGGTCGAAGCGCTGCCGCTTGAGGTGGAAGAGGATCTTTTCCTGGTTCAACCGCATGCGCACCAGCATGTCGCCGAGCACTCCCATCAGCAGGGCGAGGATCCCCACGAAGCCGAGCGAGCCGCCGACGAAACCGGCCCAGATGTGGGGGAAGAAGGCGCCGGTGCGCAGGTAGTGGACGAGCAGGAAGCCGAGCAGCGCCGCGGCACCGGCGAGGAAGACCGCGGCCACCGTGGCGAAGAAGGTGAACGGGCGATAGGAGACGAAGGCGCGCAGCATGATGGAGGCCGAGCGCACGCCGTAGCGCCAGACGCTGGAGGCGATCCGCGACTCGCCGAACTCGCGCACGCCGCGCACCGCCAGCGGCACCTCGACGATGTGCAGCCCCTTGTAGGCGAGGTCGAGGAACGTCTCCTGGGTGTAGGTGAAGCCGCCGAACAGGTTGAGCTGCAAGAGCGCGTCGCGGCTCAGCGCCCGGAAGCCGCACGAGACGTCGTGGAAGCGGTTGCCGGTGAGCAGCGCCACGATGCCCGCCACCCGGCGGTTGCCCCAGCGCTTGATCCACGGCATCTCGGGCACCAGGTCGCGGCGCGCGAACCGCGAGGCGGTCGCCATGTCCGCCTCGCCGGCGACCAGGGGAGCGACGAGCTGCGGGATGTGCGCGGGGTCGAACTGGCCGTCGCCGTCGATGGTCACCGCCACGTCGGCCCCCAGCTCGAGGGCGCGGCGGACGCCGTCGCGGAAGGTGCGGCCGAGGCCGAGGTTGCGGGAGTGGCGCAGCACGTGGGCGCCCGCCTGGCGGGCCCGCTCGGCGGTGCGGTCGGCGGAGCCGTCGTCCACCACCACCACCTCGACGCGGGCGAAGCCCGGCACCTGCCGCGGCACGCCGGCGACGACGGCGGCGACGGTGGCCTCCTCGTCGAGACAGGGGACCACCACCACCAGGGTGCGCGCGGCCGGTTGCGGGGCGGGCTGCGAGGCGGGCTGCGAGACGGTGTGCGAGGTGGTCTCCGAGAGGGGCTCCGCACCCGTGGCAACCCCGCCGGCGGGCGGCGATGGGTCGGGCTGCATATCCATGAAGCACTATACTACCGGCCGATCCACCGCCCCACAGACGACCGCCTCACAGACGACCGCCCCACCCGACGCCTCGCCTTGAGACCCGACACCCGCAACCGCAGGGAGCGCCTGGCCCTGCTCCTCGTCCTCCTGGTCGCCTGCGCCGGCCTCAAGCTGGCCTTCAACCCCGGTCTCGGCCGCAACTCCCTCGACGGCGACTACTACTTCCAGGTCGCCCGCCACGTCATGGAGGGGGACGGCGTGGAGACCAGCGTCTCGCTCTACCACCAGGGGTTGAAGGAGCTGCCGGCGCCGACCAACATCTACCCCCTGTGGCCGTTGCTGCTCGGCTACGCCGGTGGCCTGATCGGCCTGTTCCCGGCCGCCGCGCTGCTGCCCGAGATCCTCTTCCTCGTCGACCTGGTGCTGCTCTACGTCCTCGCCCTGCGGCTGGCCGCCGCCTGGGGCACGCCGGCGACCCTGCTCGCCGGCGGCTCCACCCTCGACTTCGGTCACCTGGCCGTGGCGTTGTTCGCCACCAACCACGTCTTCTTCCAGTTCACCTCGCTGCCCTATACCGAGGCGCTCGCCTTCGGTCTCGCGTTCGCCGCTCTGATCGGCTCGACCGCGCCGTGGAGCGCGGCGGCTGGTGGCGGTTCGCGGCCAGCGGGCTTCTCGCCGCGGCGGCGTTCGATACCCGCTCGCAGATGGTCATGCTGATTCCGGCGATGGTCGGTGCCCTGGTGGTGGCCGGCCTGCGTCGCCGTCACTATCTCCGTGCCGCCGGCATCGTTCTCGGCTCCGCGGTCGCCGGGTTCCTGCCCTGGCTGGTCTACGTGGCGACCTTCGTCAAGCCGTTCACGCTGAAGGCTCTCCTCAGCATCGGAGCCTTCCGCCAGACACCCGAAATCGCACCGTTCAACTGGGGGGTGCCGACCGCCTCGGTCGCCGAGTACTGGCTCAACCGCCTGTCGGGCCTCGGCGTCGCCTTCGATCCGCGCAGCAGCCAGTCCTACGTCGCCTCGTTCGGGCTGGTGGCGTTGCTGGTGCCGGCGGCCCCCTCCTGTTCGCCGCGCGGCTGCCGCGCCGCGGGTTGCACGCGCGCAGCT
>CAWJJM010000002.1:0-86389 GCA_963843275.1 uncultured Acidobacteriota bacterium
CCCCGCCGCCCGGCCATGACGAACCTCGAACCCGACGACCTGCGCCACCTGCGCCGCGCCCTGCGCCTGGCGGCCCGGGGGCGCTACGGCACCGCCCCCAACCCGAAGGTCGGGTGCGTGGTGGTGCGCGGACACGGGGGAGGCCGCGAGGTGGTGGGGGAGGGGTTCCACGCCCGCGCCGGCGGTCCCCACGCCGAGGTGGTGGCGCTCGAGCGGGCCGGTGCCGCGGCCCGCGGTGCCACCGTCTACGTCAGCCTCGAGCCGTGCGCCCACCACGGCCGCACGCCACCCTGCACCGACGCCCTGGAGGCGGCCGGCGTCGCCCGCGTCGTCGCCATCCACCGCGATCCCGACCCGCGGGTCGCCGGCGGTGGCTTCGCCCGCCTCGCCGCCGCCGGCATCGACGCCGTCGACGCCGGCCCGCTCGCCCCCGACCTCGCCGCCGACGCCGTGCGCCTCAACCTGCGCTACCTGGTGCCGGCGGTGCTCGGCCGGCCGCTGGTCACCCTCAAGTGGGCGATGTCGCTCGACGGGCGCATCGCCACCGCCGGCGGCGAGAGCCGCTGGATCAGCTCGCCGGCGGCGCGGCGCTGGTCCCTCGGCCTGCGCGAGGAGCACGACGCCATCCTCGTCGGCTCCGGCACCGCGCTGGCCGACGACCCCCGCCTCGACCGCCGCCTGGGCAAGGCGCCGGGGCCGATCACCCGCGTCGTCGTCGACCGCCGCCTGCGCCTCCCCGCCAGCGCCCGAATGCTCGCCCTGGTGGCCGCGGGCGGCGGTCCGGTGCTGGTGTACACTGCCGCGGGCGATGCCGCGCGGCGGCGCGAGCTGGAGGCCGCCGGCGCCGAGGTGGTGCACCTGGAGACCCCCGAGCCGGCCGCCGTGCTCGCCGACCTCCACCGCCGCGGCGTCCGCAGCCTGCTGGTCGAGGGCGGCGGCGAGATGGCGGCCGCCTGGGTGGCCGCCGGGCTCTACGACCGGGTCCACGCCGCCGTCGCGCCGTTGCTGATCGGCGGTCGCGACGCGCCGGGTCCGCTCGGCGGCCCGGGCCTGGACGACGCGGGTGCGCGTCACCCTGGCCGATCTGCCGCGGCTCGACGACCTGCGGGTCCACCGCCGCGGCCCCGACGTGCTGATCACCGCCCTGAGACGAGGATGTTTACCGGAATTGTTGTCGAGCGTGGGCGCGTCCTAGCGGACCCGGCGGAGTCCGGGCGCGGCGGCGTCGCCCTCACCCTCGGGCACTCGCGGCGGCTCGCCGAGCGCCTCGAGGTCGGCGCCAGCCTGGCGGTGTCCGGCGTCTGCCTCACCGTCACCGAGCTCGCCGACGACGGTGACGCGGCCCGCTCCACCGTCGAGCTGTCGCCCGAGACCCTGTCGCGCACCCACCTCGACCGCCTGCGCGCCGGCTCCGAGGTCAACCTCGAAGCGGCCCTGCGCGCCGGCGACGCCCTCGGCGGCCACTGGGTGCAGGGCCACGTGGACGCCACCCTCGCCCTGCTCGCCCGCGACGACCGGCAGGACCACAGCGTCTTCACCTTCGAGCTGCCGGCCGAGCACGCCCGCTACGTGGTCGAGAAGGGCTCGGTGGCGCTGGACGGCGTGAGCCTGACCGTGGCGCATCTGCTTCGCCGACCGCTTCACCGTCGCCCTCATCCCGCACACCCTGGAGGTGACGACGCTGGGCGCGATGGAGGCCGGGCAGCGGGTGAACTTCGAGATCGACGTGCTGGCCAAGCACGTCGAGCGTCTGCTGGCGGGATATCTGCCGGATCGGCGCCGGGAGGACGGGGGGCGATGAGCCCGACGGCGGCGGATCGGGGTGAGGCGAGGGCGGCGCGGCCGCTGGTGCGAGCGCCGGAGCCTGCGTGCTTCTGGATTCGCTACGCGGCCCGCGGCTGGCCACCGCCGGATGCCGCCTGGTACGAGCCGCCGCGCGGCGGCCTGGGAGCGCGGCCCGGCGACCGCGGTGCCGCCGCCCCGGACGCCCCGCTGGCCGATCTGCTCGGTGCTCCGTTCGACGACGTCGTGTGGCTGCTGCCGGTTCATCCGGACCGCGCCGCCGAGCGAGACGACGTGGCCCGCCGCCACCTCGACTCCGGTACCCCGGTCCTGGTCCACCTGCTGCCGGGCGAACCGCTGCCGCCCGAGGACGCCGTCGCCTTGCACGATCTGCTGCCCGCCCTCCTGCACCGCGATCTCGCCGCTCTCGCCGCCCTGCCCGCCGGCGCGGCCGCCGTCTGGCCGCTGATCGCCGGCTGCACCGACGACCCGGCGCTGTGGCGCGACGGGTGCGCCGCCCTCGCCGCGGCGGGGGTCGCCGTCGTGCAGAGCGCCGTGCCGCACCTGACGCCGGTCGACCGCCGGCGGCTCGCCCACGGCCTCGACGAGGCCGCCTTCCAGCGCCTGTTCCACGGCGGCGAGCCGGACGAGCGCGCCTTCGCGCGGGTGGCCGCCGCCGCCGGGCTGGCGGTGTTCCTGCCGCGCCCGCTGCCGCGCCCGCCGGCGACCGGCCAGTCGTCGCGCCGCGTCGCCGCCGCCCTCTTCCTCGTCGCCGAGCTGTGGCTGCGCCTCGGCCGCACGCCGAGCCAGGGGCAGGCGTTCTTCCGTGCCGCGCGCTGGGTGGACGAGTCGTCGTACGATCCCGAGGCCTTGGCGCGCGAGGGCAACCTCGGCGTCGTCGAGGCGCTCGACGCGGCGAGCTGCGCCCTGATCGAGGACGCCGCGGCGCGCGGCGGCGAACCGGCCCTCCTCGCCGAGCTGCTGGCCGAGTACACCGGGACCTGAGCCCTGCGTCTGCGACTCCGACCCGCCCCGATGCCGCGACCGCGGTCCGCATCCCACTCGCTCCAAGCCAACGCGCTCCAACCCAACGCGCTCCAACCCATCCCGCTCCCATGCAGTCCTCCGTGGAGGAAGCCGCCTTGTCCCGATCCCTGCCGCCGGCCCTGGTCACCCTCGCCGCCCTGCTCCTGGCGCTCGCCGCCGCCCTGCCGGCCGCCGCCTGGGGGGTGCGGCCGGACGCGCCCGCCGCCGCCTTCCGGCTGTTCCACGAGCGCTTCGCCGGGGCCGCCTACCACTTCCCGCTGCACAGCGCCTCGACCCTCGGGCTGACCGGCTTCGAGGTCTACGCCGACGTCGCCGTCGACCGCGAATTCGACAGCGAGAGCTTCTACCCCGAGGTGGTGTCCGGCGACCTGCCGGGTGGCTGGCTGGCGATCGGCCGGGTGGGGGTGCGCAAGGGGCTGCCGGGCCACGTCGACCTCGGCCTCGCCTACGGCCGCGCGCTGGACGGCGGCGTCGAGCTCCTCTCCGGCGACGTGCAGTGGGCGGTCATCGACGGCGGCGCCCTGACGCCGGCCCTGTCGCTGCGCCTGACCGGCACCCAGAGCCTCGACTCCGGTCCCTACCAGCTCGAGCAGTACGGCGCCGAGCTGATGTTCAGCAAGGGCTTCACCGTCCTCACGCCGTACGTCGGCGGCGGCGTGGTGTGGGACGAAGGCAAGCTCGAGCGCACCGACGGCAGCCGCATCAGCACCGACGGAACCCACTTCGTCGCCTACGGCGGGGTGGTGATCAACCTGCTGCTGCCGAAGATCGTCGTCGAGGTGGAGAAGGCCGACGCGGTGCAGGCGGCGGTCAAGCTCGGCTTCGGGTTCTGAGAGAGCGAGAGACGAGGAGACCGGCCATGCACGACGACCCGCGCATCGACCTGCGGTCCGACACCGTCACCCGCCCCGACGACGAGATGCGCCGCGCCATGGCGGCGGCCGAGGTCGGCGACGACGTCTTCGAGGAGGACCCCACCGTGCGCCGCCTGGAGGAACGGGCGGCGGAGCTGCTCGGCCAGCCGGCGGGCCTCTTCATGCCGAGCGGCACGATGGGCAACCAGGTGGCCCTGCGCCTCCACGCCGCGCCCGCCAGCGAGGTGATCTGCGAGACGCGCAGCCACGTGCTCAACTACGAGATGGGCGCGATGGCGGCGCTCTCCGGCCTGCTGCCGCGGGCGGTGGCGGGCGACGCCGGCGGGCGGCTCGACCCGGCGGCGGTGGAGGCGGCGATCCACCCGGAGGTGCCGTACCTGACCCGCACCGGCGCCATCGCGGTGGAGAACACCCACAACATGGCCGGCGGCGGCGTGTCGACGCCGCGGCGCATGGCCGAGCTGGTGGCGGTGGCCCGCCGCCACGACCTGCCGATCCACCTCGACGGCGCCCGCGTGTTCAACGCCGCGGTGGCGCTCGGGGTGGAGCCCCGCGAGCTGACCGCGCCGTTCGACTCGGTGATGGTCTCCCTCTCCAAGGGCCTCGGCGCGCCGGTCGGCTCCGTCCTCTGCGCCTCCGCCGACCGCATCCGCGAGGCGCGCCGCATCCGCAAGATGTTCGGCGGCGGCATGCGCCAGGTCGGCGTCCTGGCGGCGGCCGGCCTGGTCGCCCTCGACCGCGGCCCGGATCACCTGGCCGCCGACCACGCCAACGCCCGCCGCCTCGCCGACGTCCTCGCCGACCTCCCCGGCATCGCCCTCGACCCGGCGACGGTGGAGACCAACATCGTCATCTTCGGCATCAGCGCCGACTTTTTCGCCGGCGCCGCCGACGATGCCGGCGCCCGGCCCGACCCTGGTCGCCCGTGGCCGGCGAGCAGGGCCTGCTGGCGGTGCCGCTGTCACCGACCCGCGTCCGCTTCGTCACCCACCGCGACGTCCCGCGCGCGAAGATCGACCGCGCGGTGGAGATCCTGCGCGAGCTGGCGGCGGGGTGACTCGCCGTCAAGCGAATCGCATCGCAGGCCTCGGCCAGGCAGCATCCGCCCATGTTGACCGATGCGTGGTGCATCGATTATGCTTCACCGTGAACTTCGGGAGAATCACCGTGAGCAGCCAGCCCGTCACCGCGCACCTTCCCACCGACCTGGTGCAGAAGCTCGACCGGTATGCAGAGCGGATGGAACGGTCCCGTGGATGGATCGTCAGGGAGGCCGTCGATGCGTGGATCGAACGGGAGGCGATGCGGGATCGCCTGACCCGAGAGGCCCTGGCGTCCGCGGATGCCGGCCGCCTCATCGACCACGAGCGGGTCGAAGAGTGGCTGGACAGCCTGGGTTCGGCCGAGCCTAAACCCGTGCCTGAGCCGTGATCGTCCGGTGGACTCCGGAGGCCGTCGACGATCTCGCCCGGTTGCACGACTTCATCGCTGGCTACAATCCGCAGGCGGCGTTACGCGTCGTCACGGCTCTTCGCAACGCGGTCCGCCAGCTTCTGGCGCATCCCCGGCTCGGTCCCCCGCTGCCTGGATTCGACTCCCGCGAGGTTCGTCGCCTCCTCGTCGGTGACTACGAGATGAGGTACGAGCTGTCCGGCGAAGCGATCCACATCTTGCGCTTCTTCCATTCGCGCGAGGATCGCTGAGGATCCCCTGGCGGGGGTTCGAACCGCAGGCGTCCACTCAACGTCGCCGCCGCGCGATCCACGCGTCCACGCTCCACGACCCCGCCCCCGCGAACGTCAGGTAGAGGAAGAGGAAGCAGTAGAGGACGGCCGGGATGCCCTGGTTGACGGTGGGGAAGGGGGACTGCGGGGCGTGGAACTGGAAGTAGGCGACGGCCATCTCGCCGGCGAGGACGAAGGCGACAGGACGGGTGAGCAGGCCGAGGACGATCAGGCTACCGCCGATCACCTCCAACAGGCCACCGATGCCCATCTCGGTGAGGGGATCGAAGGGCGGCATCCCGGGCGGGCCGGGTGGGTAGCCGAACACCTTCATCGTGCCGGCCGAGACGAAGATCAGGCCGGCGACGATGCGCAACACGCTGAGCATGCGCCCCGTCCAGGGCGACGGCGACGGCGCGAAGAGCGAACGGTCGGTGGAGTGCGGGGTGGGCGATGACATCGGGACCTCGTATTCGGTTCGGCGGATCGGTTCTGGCGGATCGGTTCGGGCCGGCCGTCCGTTCGGCCCGCCGCTGCCGGGTAGTCGAACGGCTGGCGCCGAATTCGACATGCCGATTCCGAGCCAGGCCGAAGTGGCCGTTCCACCGCGACGTCCCGCGCCCGAAGATCGAGCGCGCGGTGGAGATCCTGCGCGAGCTGGCGGCGGCGTGAGGATCGCGGCTGGCGCCGGGCTCAGAAGCGGTACTCCCTCTTGACCAGGGTCACGTCGCTCGTGCCGTAGCGGCCGGGCACGGTGTCGTCGGGCCGGCGGATGCCGTCGACGGCGGGAAGGCCGTAGTGGCGATCGATCACCGCGACGCCGAGCGGCCGGTCGGCAGCGAGCTCCACGATGAGGTCGAACCCCTCGGCGGGAGGCGCCCAGAGGTCGATGGCCAGGTCGGCCCGGCCCTCGTCCCCGAGCTCCTCCGCGGCGTCGCCAGCGGTGCTCCCGTCGGTCTCGGCGAGGGGCACGGCCTTGCCCAGGAGGTGCACCGACTCCAGGCGGGCCTCGCTCGCCAGCCGCAAGGTGACGAGGGCGGTACCCGGGGCCGGAACGACGTGGAGCTCGATGCGGCGTGCACCGTCCTCCGAGCCCGCGGCCTCCTCGGCCGCCCCGCCCTCTTCGCTCGCCACGCCCTCCCCGGCCGGTGCGCCGTCGCCGGCGGCCGCCCCGCCGTCGTTCGCGGCGGCCAGCTCCACGAGGCTGGACGGGAGCTCGACGGGCGGCGCGTCGCCGGCGAGCAGCCGGCCCGGGTCGCGCGCGAAGAACGGCGTCAGCAGCCTGCGCCGGTCGCCGTCGAGAAGAGCGGAGGTCCAGGCGTCGGGACGAACGTCGAAGCTCGCCCAGGCCGCGGTACCACGATCGGCGTCGAAGGCGTAGAAGAGCGAGTCGGGTCGCGGATTGTCCGCTCCGTAACCGGTCGTCGCCGCCCCGCCGACGGCGAGGATCACCCCGGCCGCGAGGACCAGCGCGCCGAGCACGCGCCGACGGCCCAGGAGAACCTCGAGGGAGGGTGCGCAGAGGGCCACCAGGAGGGCGCAGAGGGCGGCGACTCCGACGACCGCACCGGTGCCGAGCGCGGTGAGGACCAGCTCGAAGGTCGGCAACCAGAGCAGCAGCGCGGGGACGGCGAGCGCGGCGAGGACGACCACCTGCCACCGCCGGAGCGTCCCGTCCCGGCGGTCCGGTGGCGGCGAGGCGACGAGCAGGGCGGCGGCGGCGAAGAGCGCCGGCCATGCAAACAGGTAGGCCGAGGAGGGCAGGAGCACCGCGGTGGCCACGGCGGCGACCGCCCAGAGGATCAGCGCGCCCGCCGCGACCGCGACCATCCCGCTGCGCCGCGCCACCGCCGCGAGCACCCACCACGCCGCCCCGGTGCCGGCGATCAGCAGCGCGCAAAGGTAGAGGTCGCTCGTCGCCAGGGCGCCGCCGGCCGTCCCCAGCAGGCGGGGCAGGAGCCGGTGCAGGAGCACGGCCACCGCCACGCCGGCCACCGTGCCGGCGAGCGCGGCGACCAGGCCCAGCGCAAGCCCGCCCCAGGTCGCCGCGCGCCGGCGCAGCGCCAGGACGAGAACCGCGATCATCGCGGCGAGGGCGAGCAGCGCGAGGGGTAGCGCCCACGCGGTCGGATAGACCGCCAGCCCGAGGGCGGGCAGCCGGAAGTAGGTGGCCGGCGGACCGCCGCCGAGCTCGCCCGCCTCGGCGCCGCCGAGCTCGCGGGCGAGAGCGAGGGCGTACTCGCCGTGGTGCTGGAGACTGCCGCGGTCGAGGTGCCGGAGGTCGTCGCCGGGCGAGTGGTACTGGTCGAAGCCGTCGATGAAGGCGAAGTTGAAGCCGGGCAGGTTGCGACGGCGGAAGACCGAGAAGTCGGTGTCGTTGGGCAGCCTTTGATAGACGTCGTAGGTGTAGGAGTAGGCGAGGGGGTGGGGCGCGCTGGCGGCGAAGCGGCGCAGGAGCGGCGCGCCGGTTCCCGGACCGGTCTCGAAGAGGATCGACGGGCCCCTGCTGCCACGGGCCTCGAAGTTGAGCACCATGCCGACGTCGTCGGCGGCGGGATCGCTCTCCGCGAAGGCCCGGGCGCCCATCAAGCCGACCTCCTCGGCGTCGGAGAAGAGGAAAAGCGACGTCGCGCTCGAGGGGAGCCGAGGCGCGGAGCGCGCGGATCGTCTCGAGCAGCGCCGCGACGGCGGCCGTGTCATCGGCCGCGCCGGGGCGGGGGGGACGGAGTCGTAGTGGGCGACGAGGAGGAGAGCCCCGGGCCGCCGACCCGGCCGGGCAGGCGCGCGACGACGTTCTCGGCCACGGCCGCCGTGACGATGCCCGAGCCGCGGTCGCGCAGCGCCAGCTTCGGCTCCACGCGCGGCTCCAGCCCGAGCTGCTCGAGCTGCTCGACGAGGTAGTCGCGGACCCGGTCGTGGACCGCGGTTCCCACGGGGTGGGGCGTGGCGGCGATCGCCGTGAGGTGAGTCATCGCCCGCGCCGCCGAGAAGGTCTCCGGCGGAGCGTCGGCGGGTGCCGGCGAGGGGGGGTGAAGGGGGGCCAGAGATGCCCATCCTGCGATCAGGAAGACGGCCACGGCGGCGAGGCGGCCGATGAGGTCCGGGCCGCGGGCTCCGGTGGTCGGGGAGCTTGCGGGCGGGTCGCTTGCGGGGGAGGGGCTCGGGCTCGTCACAGGTTCACTCCTTGGGGATCGGCGGAGGCATGGGGCGCGGTTTCGTTCCTATGAGTGCGCTTCGAGGTCGCGATCGGGGCACCGGGCGTCTCTGTCCCGGTTGTTTGGTTCCGCAGCACTCATAGGGCAGACTCGAAAACGCAATTGCGCGAGGTCGCATTGCGGGAAAAACCCAGAGTCTAATGAGATGACGTACTGGACGAAATCGCGCCATGAATTCATTCCCGAGCAACCCTACCGGTGAGGCGAACGCTCCGATTCTGTCCGACGGGATCCTGGGCGCCATCGGCCGAACACCGCTGGTTCGGCTGGTCCGACTCTTCCCCGAGGCGGGGTTCAGCCTCTACGCCAAGCTCAAGTCCCTGAACCCCGGGGGCAGCCTCAAGGATCGGCCGGCGCGCGAGATCCTCTCCCAGGCCCTCGCCGCGGGCACCATCGGCCTCGATACCGTGGTCGTCGAGTCCAGCTCCGGGAACATGGGCATCGGCCTCGCCCAGGCCTGCCGCTACCTCGGCATCCGCTTCATCTGCGTGGTCGACGCCAAGACGACCGCCCAGAACCGCGCGGTCCTGAGCGCCTACGGGGCGAAGGTGGAGGTCGTCACCGAGCCGGACCCCGAGACCGGCGAGCTCCTCCAGGCCCGTCTCAAGAGGGTCCACGAGCTGTGCGCCGAGCACCCCGACTCGTTCTGGCCGAACCAGTACGCCAACAAGGCCAACTCGGGCTCCCACTACCGGTCGACGATGGAGGAGATCGTCGCCGAGCTCGACGGCCGGGTCGACTACGTGTTCATCGCCACCAGCACCTGCGGCACGATCCGCGGCTGTGGCGAGTACGTCCGCGACCACATGTTGGAGACCAAGATCATCGCCGTCGACGCCGTGGGCAGCATGATCTTCAGCGACCGGCCGGCCGAGCGGAGCATCCCCGGGCTGGGCGCCAGCCTCCGTCCGCCGCTGTGCGATCCCGGGTTGGTCGACGACTGCGTGCACGTCGACGACCTCGAGTGCGTCACCGGCTGCCACCGGCTGGTGCAGCGGGAGGCCATCCTCGCCGGCGGCTCGTCGGGCGCCGTCGTCGCGGCGATCGACCGCTACCGCGACCGGATCCGGCCCGGCGCGCGGTGCGTCGCCATCCTCCCCGACCGGGGGGAGCGCTACCTCGAGACCGTGTACTCGGACAGCTGGGTCGAAGAGCGTTTCGGCGACGTCGCCCACCTGTGGGTCGACGAGCCCTCCGTCGCGCTGAGCTGCGCCTCGTGACGGCCCTGTCGACGGCCACCGGTGAGCCCGACATCACCGATGAGCTGCGCGCCGCGCACCTCGACCTGTCGGCGGAGGACTGGGCCTACCGCGAGGTCGCCACGGCCGACCCGCGCTACCTGCGCCGCGAGAGCTTCGAGATCCTCGACCGGCCGAACCTCCTTCTGCGCTTCCGCCTCCAGTCGTGGCCGGCGTTCATCCGCCGCTCGTGGATCGCCGAGCTGGCGCGGATCTCCGTCGGCATCAACGAGCTCCTGCGGTCGATCCCGGAGCGGGTGTTCGGGGGTGACGCCGTCGCCATCAGCGAGTTCTACGGTCTCTACGACCCGGCGCTGACCGAGATCATGTTCGCCGAGCCCAACGGCGTCGCCACGGCGCTGTCGCGCGGGGACTTCATCGTCACCGAGGACGGGCTGCGCTGCATCGAGTTCAACTTCACCCCGAGCCTCGGCGGCTGGGAGACCGGCCTTCTCGCCGGCCTGCATCGCAGCATCCCGGTGACCGCGGAGTTCCTCGCGGGGCACGGCGTCGAGGTCGGCTGGACCAACACCCTGACGCGGCTCTTCGGCCACCTCTTCGACACCGTCGCGGCCTGTCCGCGCTGCGCCGACGAGCAACTGAACGTCGGCCTCGTCCTGATCGAGTGGGAGACGTCGCCGCGCTCCGCCCTCGCCTTCCTCCAGGACGAGTACCAGGCGGCGCTGCGCAAGCGCGGCTTGCGCGGCAAGATCGTCGTCTGCGACTACTCCAGCCTCGACGGAGGAGGAGGGGTGGTGCGCTTCGAGGGCACCCGTCTGCACGCCCTCATCGACGTCGCGCAGGGGATGGTCACCGCCCCGGTGTACCGCGCCTTCAAGTCGGGCACGGTCTGTCTGTTCAACGGTCCGATCGACCCGGTGATCACCGACAAGCGCAACATCGCGCTGCTGTCGGAGAACGCCGACACCGAGGTGTTCCCGGAAGCCGGCCGGGAGCTGATCCGCCGGCACGTCCCCTGGACCCGCCGGGCGGTCCCCGGGCCGGTGCTCTGGGAGGGCGCCGAGGCGTCCCTCGATGAGCTGCTGCGCGCCGACCGCGGCCGCTTCGTCCTCAAGCACGTCGCGGAGAGCGGCGGCAAGGGGGTGGTGCTCGGCTCCGGCGAGAGCGCCGAGGGGTGGGAGTCGGTGGTCGCCAACGCGATGATCGACGGCCAGTGGATCGCCCAGGAGCGCTTGACCTCGGTGCCCTACCTGTTCCAGTGCGGGGAGTCGGGCTTCGCTCCCCACGACGTCATCTGGGGGCCGTTCGTCTTCGGCAGCGAGTACGCCGGCGTGATCCTGAGGATGCTGCCGCGGGCCGCCGGAAGACCGATCAACCTGTCGGGCGACGCCACGGAAGGCGTCGTGTTCGAAGTCTGAAGAGAAGGAAGGGTGTACGACGATGACGACCGATACAGCGAACGGACGACCCCGTCTCGGACGGCTGGGGGTGGCGGGACGCGCGGGCGGTCGCGGTGTCCGACGCAGACCTGGTCGTCGCCGAGCCGCTGCGCACCGATGGGGAGCTGCCGCTGGTGATCCGCCCGCGGCAGCCCAACGTGGACCTGTGCGCGTGGGCGGGGGCGCACCGGGATGAGATCGAGGCCCGCCTGGTGGAGCACGGGGGGATCCTCTTCCGCGGCTTCGGGGTTGCCGGCCACGAGGCGCTCGAGCGGTTCATCGCCGCGGTGTCGGACGGGTCCCTCGAGTACAAGGAGCGCTCCTCGCCCCGCAGCGCGGTCGCCGGCAACATCTACACCTCGACCGACCATCCGCCGAGCCAGCCGATCTTCCTCCACAACGAGAACTCGTACCAGTCGGTCTGGCCGCGCAAGATCTTCTTCCTCTGCACCAAGGCCGCCACCAGCGGCGGCGCGACGCCGCATCGCCGACTGCCGGCGGGTGATGCGGCGGATCGACCCGGCGGTTCGCGACCGCTTCGTGGAGAAGGGCTGGATGTACCTGCGCAACTTCGGTTCCGGCTTCGGTCTCGACTGGCCGACCGTCTTCCAGACGGACGACCGCGGCGAGGTCGAGGAGCATTGCCGGCGGGGCGGCATCGAGTGCGAGTGGAGGCCTGACGGAAACCTGCGCACCCGGGCCGTCCGCCCGGCGGTCGCCGAGCACCCGGTCACCGGCGAGACCGTGTGGTTCAACCACGCGACGTTCTTTCACGTCAGCACCCTCGAGCCGGCGCTGCGCGAGACCCTGCTCGAACAGTTCTCCCAGGAGGACCTGCCGACCAACACCTTCTACGGCGACGGTTCGCCCATCGAGCCCGAGGTCCTCGACAGCCTGCGCGACGCCTACCGCAGCGAGACCGTGCGCTTCCCCTGGCAGGAGGGCGACCTCCTGCTGCTCGACAACATGCTGGTCGCCCACGGGCGCGAACCGTTCGAGGGAGAGCGCCTGGTGCTCGTCGGGATGGCCGAGCCGGTGAGCCGCGGCGCGGCATGAATCCGACGGAGCCTACGTTCACCAGAGAGGTCGCGGCAGTCGAGAGCTTCGTCGCCGTGGCGTGCGAGCGGGCGGCGGTGTCGCCGGACCGTTGGGCCTACTCCTTCCTGCGCGACGGCGAGGAGGAGGCGGAACGGCTCACCTACGGCGAGCTCGACCGGCGGGCGCGGGCCATCGCGGTGGCGCTGCGCGGGCGGGTGGAGCCGGGGGAGCGGGTCATCCTCCTGCTGCCGCCCGGGCTCGACTTCGTCGCCGGCTTCTTCGGCTGCCTCTATGCGGGCGCCGTCGCGGTGCCGGTCTTCCCGCCGCGCCGCGGGCGTGACGTGGCGCGCTTCGCCGCGATCCTGGCCAACGCGTCGCCGGCGGCGGTCCTCGCCGACGCCGCCCTGCTGCGCCGCAGCGAGCGCCTCGCCGCGGCCTCACCCGAGCTCGCCGCCGCCTTCACCCTGGCCATCGACGACGTCGACCCCGGCCTTGCCGGCGCCTGGCGGGAGCCGGAGGTCGGCCCGGAGACGCTGGCCTTCCTGCAGTACACCTCGGGATCGACCTCGCTGCCCAAGGGGGTGATGGTCACCCACGGCAGCCTGCTCGCCAACGAGGAGATGATCCGCCGCGTCTGCGGCCACGACGAGGCGTCGACCTACGTCAGCTGGCTGCCGATGTACCACGACATGGGGTTGATCGGCTGCGTCCTCCAGCCGCTCTACATCGGAGCGCCGAGCGTCCTCATGTCGCCGGTCGCCTTCCTGCAGAAGCCGATGCGCTGGCTCCACGCCGTGTCGCGGTACGGTGCCCACACCAGCGGCGGACCCGACTTCGCCTACGCGCTGTGTGTCGAGAAGAGCACTCCCGAGGAGCGGGCCGCGCTCGACCTGTCGACCTGGCGGGTGGCCTTCAACGGCGCCGAGCCGGTGCGCTGCGAGACCCTCGAGCGGTTCGCCGCGGCCTTCGAGCCGGCCGGCTTTCGGCGCGAGGCCTTCTTTCCCTGCTACGGGCTCGCCGAAGCGACGCTCATCGTGACCGGCGTGCCGCGCGGCGAGGAGCCGGGGGTGCGGTCCGTCCGCGGCCGCGAGCTCGACGCCAACCGGGTCGTCGACTCCCTTCCCGGCGGGCCGGACGTGCGGCACCTGGTGAGCTGCGGCAAGCCGATCGGGGAGGGGCGGGTCGCCATCGCCGATCCCGACTCGGGGCGGTCGTGCCCGGCAGGCCGGGTGGGGGAGATCTGGGTGGCGGGCCCCCACGTGGCGGCGGGCTACTGGCAGCAGCCCGAGGCCAGCGGCGAGGTCTTCGCCGCCCGTCTCGCCGAGACCGGCGACCTGCCCTACCTGCGCACCGGCGATCTCGGCTTTCTGCGGGAGGGCGAGCTGTACGTCACCGGGCGCCTCAAGGACCTGATCATCATTCGCGGAACCAACCGCTATCCGCAGGACATCGAGCGGACGGCAGAGGCGGCCCACCCGGCCCTGCGCCCGGGCTGCGGGGCGGCGTTCTCGATCGAGGCCGAGGGCGAAGAGCGGCTCGCCCTGGTGCACGAGGTGGACGTTCGGGGCGCGGCGAGCTGGGACGAGGTCCTCGATGCCATGGTGTCGACGATCGCCGAGCAGCACGAGCTCCAGCCGTGGTGGATCGTGCTGATTCCGCCGGCCCGCCTGCCGCGGACGTCGAGCGGCAAGGTGCAGCGATTCCTCTGCCGGAAGCTCCTCGCCGCGGGGGAGCTCCCGGTCGTCGCCGAGCGCCGGGCGGACGCGCCCTCCGCCGCGTCCCCGGCGGCGACCGCGCCGGCGGCGGGGCCCGACGATTGGCTCGTCGAGCGGCTGTCGGCCCGCCTCGGAACGCCGGCGGCGCGGCTGGCGCGGGACGTGCCGTTGGCCCGCTTCGGCCTGGACTCGCTGGCGGCCATCGAGCTCGGGCACGAGCTGGAGCGGCGCGGCGCCGGGCCGTCCACCCTCGACGAGCTGCTGTCGGCGACCATCGACGAGCTCGCCGGCCGCCTCGAATCGGCCGCCGGCGGCGCGGTGGAGGAGGCGCCCGGGCGCGGCGACGAGCCGGCGCCGGCGGTCTTCCCGCTGTCGGCCGGGCAGCTCGCGCTCTGGCTCCTCCAGCGCCGGGAGCCGGACAGCGCCGCGCACCACATCGTGCAGGCGGTCCGGGTCCGGCCGGCGCTCGAGCCGCGGACCCTCGAGCCGGTGCTGGAGCGGTTGGCCGAACGCCACCCGGCGCTGCGCACCCGCTTCGACGAGGCGGCGGGGGAGCCGCTCCAGGAGGTGCTGCCGCCCGCCGCGGTGGACTACCGGCACCGGCAGGCGGAGGGGATCTCCGAGCCGGAGCTGGCGGCGGAGCTGGCGGCGGCTGCGCACCGCCCCTTCGACCTCGCTCGCGGCCGGCTGCTCCGCGTACGGACCTGGGCGACCGCGCCCGACGAGACCGTGCTGCTGCTCGTCGTCCACCATCTGGTCGCCGATTTCTGGTCCCTGGCCCTGCTCCTGAAGGAGCTTGACGCGCTGTATGCGGAGGCGATGGGCGGCGGGGTCCCGCTCCTCCCCGCCGCCGGGGAGAGCTACGCGCGGCACGTCGCCGAGGAGGCGGCGAGGGCGGCCTCGGGGGAGGAGGAGCGGCTCTGGGAGTGGTGGCGTGAGCGGCTGGACCCGCCGCCGGGGACGCTCGGCCTGGGAGCGGGTCGCGGGCCGCAGGCCCACACAGACCGCGGGGAGACGTGCTTCTTCGCCCTCGACGAGGGGTTGAGCCGCGCCCTGGCCGCCGCCGGCGAGAGCCGCGGCGCTTCCCGGTTCATGACCCTGCTCGCCGGCTTCCAGCTCCTCCTGCACCGCTACACCGGCCGCCGCGACTTCGCCACGGCCTCGCCCTCGGCGGGCCGCGGCAGCACGCGCAGCGCCCAGACGGTCGGCTACTACGTCAATCCCCTCGTCTGGCGCGCCGACCTGTCGGGAGACCCCTGCTTCGGCGATCTCGTGGAGCGCACCCGGGACGCGGCGATGGCCGCCTTCCGTCACGCCGATCTCCCCTTCTCGCGCCTCGTCCAGCGGCTGCGGCCGGAGCGGACCGGGGTGCGCAACCCGCTGGTCGACGTCGCCTTCGCCTTGCAGAGCGCGCCCTCGGCGGCGGCGCCGGAGCTGGCCGGGATCGCCCTCGGCCATCCGGCGGCAACGATGGAGCTGGGGCGGCTGAGCCTGGCGGCGATCCCCGTCCAGCCACGCCCGATCCAGTTCGATCTCACCCTGCTGATGGCGGAGTCCGAGGGTCGCCTCCTCGGCGCCTTCGACTACGACCCGGCGGTCTTCGACCGCGCCGCGGTCTCCCGGATGGCCGGCCACCTGGAGGTGCTGCTGCGCGCCGCCGTGGCGCGGCCGGAGCTGGCGGTTCGCGAGCTGCCGCTGCTCACCCCCGGCGAGCGGCGGCAGGTCGTCGAGGAGGCGTCCGGCGCCGCGCTCTGCGGCCGGCGGCGCACCGCCGGTGCCGGCGCGGCTCGAGGAGGTGGCGCGCCGCGCTCCGCGGGCCGACGCCCTGATCGCCGGCGAGCGGTGCTGGTCCTACGGCGAGCTCGACCGCCGCGCCTGCCGCCTGGCGCGCCACCTTCAGCGGCTCGGGGTCGGTCCCGAGGTGAGGGTCGGCATCCACCTGCCCCGGTCGCCGGAGGCGGTGATGGCGGCCCTCGCGACCTGGAAGGCGGGCGGTGCCTACCTGCCGCTCGACCCGTCCTACCCGCCGTCGCGTCTCGCGCTCCTCCTCGCGGACGGCGGCGCCGAGGTGGTGATCACCGACCGGGAGGGCGTCGACCGCCTCGCGGCTCACGGCGAGTCGACGGCGCGGCGGGTGCTGGTCGATGCCGGGGAAGGGGAGCCCGACGGTCCGCCGCCGCTGCGCTGCGACCCGCCGCCGGACGCCCTCGCCTACGTCATCTTCACCTCTGGCTCGACCGGCCGGCCGAAGGGCGTCGCCGTCTCCCACGGCGCCCTGGGCAACCTCGTCCACTGGCATCTCGAGGCCTTCGGCGTCACCGCCTCCGAGCGTGCTTCCCAGCTCGCCGCGGCGGGATTCGATGCCGCGGTCTGGGAGGTCTGGCCCTATCTCGCCGCCGGCGCGGCCGTCGATTTCGTTCCCGACGAGGTGCGCGGCGATCCGCCGGCGCTGCGCGACTGGCTCGTCGCCCGGCGGATCACCCTCTGCTTCCTCCCCACCCCGCTCGCGGAGGCCGTCCTGCCTCTCGACTGGCCGCGGCAGGTGGCGCTGCGGACGCTGCTCACCGGCGGCGACCGGTTGCGCATCGCCCCGGAGCCGGGGCTCCCCTTCGACCTGGTCAACAACTACGGCCCGACCGAGAACGCCGTCGTCGCGACCAGCGGCCCGGTCGCGCCGGGGGCGCCTGCCGGCAGCCTGCCGCCGATCGGCCGGCCCATCGCCAACGTCCGGGCGCTGCTGCTCGACCGCTTCCTGCAGCCGGTTCCCGGCGGCCGGGCGGGGGAGCTGTGCCTCGCCGGCGACAGCCTGGCGCGGGGCTATCTCGACCGGCCGGCGGCGACCGCCCGCGCCTTCGTTCCCGATCCCTTCTCGCCCCGGCCCGGCGGCCGCCTGTATCGCACCGGCGACCTCTGCCGGCGCCGAGGCGACGGTCAGCTCGACTTCCTCGGCCGCAGCGACGAGCAGGTACAGGTGCGCGGCCAGCGGGTCGAGCCGGGGGAGATCGAGGCGGCCCTCTGCACCCACCCGGAGGTCGTCGAGGCGGCGGTGGCGGTGGCCGGCGAGGTCCTCGCCGCCTGGGTCGTGGTGCGCCGCGCCGAGGCGTTCGACGGGGAGGATCTGCGCCGCCATGCCGCGGCGACCCTGCCGCCGGTGATGGTGCCGTCGACGCTGACGGTGGTCGACGAGATCCCGCGCACCCCCCACGGCAAGGTGGATCGGCGGGCGCTGCCCGAGCCGGCCGCGCGGCCCGGCACCATCCGGCCGCGCGACCTCCTGGAGCAGACCATCGCCGCGGTGTGGGCGGAGGAGCTCGGCGTCGAGGCGGTCGGCGTGGACGACGACTTCTTCGCCCTCGGCGGGCACTCTCTGCTCATCGCCCGGATCGCCCCGCGCCTCGCCCGGGTGTGCGGCGTCGAGCTGCCGATCGGCACCCTGTTCGCCGCGCCGACCGTCGCCGGGCTCGCGGCCGAGGTCCGCCGGCTCCGGTCGCCGGCGTCCGCTGGCCCGGGGGAGCCGCTGCTGCCGGCGGTGCGCAGCGGCCGGCTGCCGCTGTCGGCCGGGCAACGGCGGCTCTGGTTCCTCGACCGCGTCGAGTCCGGGCGCGCCGCCTACAACATGCCGGCGACGGTGGCCGTCGACGGCGCTCTCGACGCCGCGGCCCTCGGCCGGGCGTTGAGCCGGGTCGTCGCCCGCCACGAGGTGCTGCGCACGACCTACGTGCTGCAAGCCGACGAGCCGGAGCAACGGATCGCCCCGCCGTCCCCGGTCACGGTGCCGGTGATCGACCTGTCGGGCCTGCCGGTGGCGCGAAACGAGGTCGCGCGGCTGGCGCGTGCCGAGGCGCTGCGGCCGTTCGACCTGGCCGCGGCTGCGCCCCTGCGCTCGGCGGTGGTGCGCACCGCCCTGACCTCGCACCTGCTGCTGCTCACGCTCCACCACATCGCCGGCGACGGCTGGTCGATGGGCCTGCTGTTCCGCGACCTGGAGGCCTTCTACGCCGCCGAGACCGGCGGCCCGGTGGCGGAGCTGCCGCCGCTGGTGGTGCAGTACGCCGACTTCGCGGTGTGGGAGCGGGCGCGGGCGGCGAGCCCGACCTGCGAGGAGCAGCTCGCCTACTGGCGGCGGCAGCTCGCGGGGCTCCCGGACTTGGAGCTGCCCGCGGACCGCCCGCGGCCGTCGGTGGCGAGCCTTCGCGGCGACGTCTTTCGCTTCGAGCTCCCGGCCGAGTCCGCCGCCGCCCTCCAGGCGTTCGCGCTGGGCGAGGGGGCGACCCCGTTCATGGCGCTGCTCGCCGCCTACGCCACCCTCTGCTGCCGCTATGCCGGGGTGAGCGACGTCGCCGTCGGCTCGCCGAGCGCCGGCCGGTCGATGTCGGAGGTCCGCGAGCTGATCGGCTTCTTCGTCAACACCCTCGTGCTCCGGGTGGAGCTCGGCGACGACCCGGGGTTCCGCGCCGCCCTGACCCGCGTTCGCGCCATGTCGCTGGCAGCGTACGCCCACCAGGAGGTGCCCTTCGAGCGCCTGGTGGAGGAGCTCCATCCCGCCCGGCGCCTCGACCGCAGCCCGCTGTTCCAGACGATGCTGTCCGTCGAGCCGGAGATGCCCGAGCTCCGCCTCGGCGCGATGCCCCTGCGCCGGGTCGACCTGGGCGGGGGCACCTCCCGCTTCGACATGTCGTGGTCGTGGGAGCTGGCGAGCCGCGGACCCTGGATCGCGAGGATCGAGTACGCCCGCGACCTGTTCGATCGCGCCACCGTCGAGCGGATGGCTCGCCACCTGGAACCCTGCTGGCCGCGGCGGTCGAATCGCCGGACCGGCCCCTCTCGACGCTGCCGCTGCTGAGCCCGGAGGAGGAGCGTCAGCTCGTCGCCGCGGCCGGCGGTTCGCGGCAGCAGCCGGCGGAGGCGGGCTGGGTGGCCGAGCGGGTGGCCCGCCGCGCCGCCGAGCAGCCCGACGCGCTGGCGGTGGGAGGCCGGGAAGGGGGTTCGACCTACCGCCAGCTCCTCGCGCGGGCGGACCGGCTCGCCGCCCACCTCCAGGGCCTCGGGGTCGGGCCGGAGGTGATCTGCGGCGTCCTCCTCGACCGCGGGGCGGACCGCCTCGTCGCCAGCCTCGCGGTGCTCCGCGCCGGCGGCGCCTACCTGCCCCTCGAGCCATCGCTGCCGCCGTCGCGGATCGAGCTCCTGCTCGCCGACGCCGCGGCGCCGGTGGTGGTGACCGACGCCGCCAGCGCCGCGCGGCTGCCGCGGGATGCCGAGCTGCACGTCGTGCGGATCGACGCCGACGGCGACCTCGTCGCGACCCGCTCGTCGCCGGCCCCGACCGCGGTCGATGCCGAGAACCTCGCCTACGTCGTCTACACGTCGGGCTCGACGGGGCGCCCCAAGGGGGTCGCGGTCTCCCAGCGCGCCCTGGCGAACCTCGTCGACTGGCACGTCGCCGCTTTCGGCGTCAGCAGCGCCGACCGCGCCAGCCTGCTCGCCAGCTGGGGCTTCGACGCCGCGGTGTGGGAGGTGTGGCCCAACCTCGCCGCCGGGGCCGAGCTGTGGTTCGCCCCGCAGCCGGCGCGCACCTCGGCGGTCCAGCTGCGCGACTGGCTGTGCGAGACGGGGGTGACCGTCGCCTTCGTCCCCACGCCCCTCGCCGAGGAGTCTCTCGGCCTCGACTGGCCGGCCGGCGCGGCCTTGCGCCTGCTGCTGACCGGCGGCGACCGGCTGCACGCCAGGCCGGCGGCGGCGCACCCGTTCCACCTGGTCAACAACTACGGCCCGACCGAGGGGACGGTGGTCGCTACGTCCGGCCGGGTCGCCGCCGCCGGCGAGGCGCCGGCCGGCAGCCTGCCGCCGATCGGCGAGCCCATCGCCAACACCGCGGCCCACGTCCTCGACCGCCACCTGCGGCCCGTGCCTCCCGGGGTGGCCGGTGAGCTCTGCCTCAGCGGCGCCGGACTGGCGCGAGGCTACCTCGGCCGGCCGCGGGAGACGGCCGACCGCTTCCGCCCCGACCCCTTCGGGGAGGCCGGCGGCCGCCTCTACCGCAGCGGCGACCTGTGCCGGCGGCGGGCCGGCGGCGGGCTCGACTTCCGCGGCCGGATCGACGGCCAGGTGCAGGTCCGCGGCGTCCGCATCGAGCCCGGCGAGGTCGAGGCGGCCCTGGTCGCCCAGCCGGGGGTCGCCGCCGCGGTGGTCGCGGCGCTCGACGGCGCGTCGCGCCTGGTCGCCTGGGTGGTCCCCCGCGGCGCGCAGCCGGAGGCCGCGGCGCTGCGGGCAGCCCTGGCCGAGGTGCTGCCGTCGGCCCTGGTCCCCGCGGACTTCGTCTTCCTCGCCGCGCTGCCGCGGACTTCCCGCGGCAAGGTCGATCGCCGGGCGCTGCCGGCGCCGGCGCCGCGGCAGGCGGGAGCGGTGCTCCCGCGGACCCCGAGCGAGGAGCTGCTCGCGGGGGTGTGGGCGTCGCTCCTCGACCTGCCGGCGGTGGGCGTCGAGGACGACTTCTTCGCCCTCGGCGGCCACTCGCTCCTCGCCGCGCGGCTGACCTCCCGGCTCGGCGACCTGTTCGGGGTCGAGCTGTCGGTCCGGGCGGTGTTCGAGGCGCCGACCATCGCCGCCCTGGCCCGCCGGCTCGACGCGGCGCGGCTCGGTGCCGCCGCCGCGGCGCTGCCGCCGATCGAGGCGCGGCCGAGGCGAGGGGACGAGCCGCTGTCATTCGGCCAGCAGCGGCTCTGGTTCCTCGACCGGATGGAGCCGGGGAGCCCGTTCTACAACCTGCCTGCCGCGCTTCGCCTGCGCGGCCCCCTGCGGCCGGGGGCGCTCGCCGCCGCCCTCGCCGCGGTGGTCGCGCGGCACGAGGCGCTGCGCACCGTGTTCCCGGAGCGCGACGGCCGGCCGCGCCAGGTGGTGCTGCCGCCGCCGCCCGCCGCGCTCCGCCGGGTCGACCTCGGCGGCCTGCCGGAGGCGCTCCGCGGCGGCGAGCTGGCGCGGATCGCCGGCCGGGAGTCCGCCCGCGGCTTCGACCTCGCCCGCGGGCCGCTCATCCGGGCGGCGCTGGTGCGGCAGACGGCGTCGGACCACACGCTCCTCGTCACCCTCCACCACGTCGTCGGCGACGGCTGGTCGATCGGCGTGCTGGGCCGCGAGCTGGCGGCCCTCTACGGTGCCGCGGCGGCCGGCCGCCCGTCCCCCTTGCCGCCGTTGCCGGTCCAGTACGCCGACTTCGCCGCCTGGCAGCGCCGCCACTTCGAGGGTGCCCGGATCGCCGCCGACCTCGCGTGGTGGCGCCAGCAGCTCGCCGGCGTGCCCGTCGTCGAGCTGCCGTCGGACCGGCCGCGGGTCGCCTCCCGTGGACTGCGCGGGGCGACCGCCCCCGTCGCGCTGCCGGTCGAGCTCAGCGCCCGGGTCCGCGAGCTGGCGTCGCGGGAGCGGGTGACGCCGTTCATGGTGCTGCTCGCCGCCTTCCAGGCGCTGATCGGGCGCTGGACGGGGGGCCGCGACGTCGTCGTCGGCACGCCGGTGGCGGGTCGGCCGCGGCCGGAGGTCGAAGGGTTGATCGGGTTCTTCGTCAACACGCTGGCCCTGCGCGGCGATCTCGGCGGGCGCCCCGACTTCCGCACCCTGCTGGCGCGCACCCGCGAGCTGTGCCTCGACGGCTTCGCCCGCCAGGAGGTGCCCTTCGAGCGCCTGGTGGAGGAGCTGCGGCCGGAGCGCAGCCTGAGCCACGCGCCGCTCCTCCAGGTGATGCTGGCGGTGGAGACGGATCCGCCCCGCCTCGAGCTGCCGGGCCTCGAGGCCGAGCGCCGCGACCTGGCGAGCGGCACCTCCCGCTTCGACCTGTCCCTCGCCCTGGGCGTGTCCGGCGAGCGGATCGAAGGGAGCGTGGAGTACGCCGCCGAGCTGTTCGATCCGACGACCGTCCAGCGCTTCACCGCGGGGCTCGAGCGGTTGCTGGCGGCAGCCACCGCGGAGCCCGGGGTGGCCGTCGAGCGGCTGTCCCTGCTCACCGCCGCCGAGCGGCACCAGGTCCGGGTCGAGTGGAACGACACCGGAGCCGCGAGCCGGCCGCCGCGGCTCGATGCCCTGGTGGCCCGGCGGGCGGCCGCCGATCCGGCGGCGGTGGCGCTGGTCTGCGCCGCCGGCGAGACGACCTACGGCGAGCTGGCGGAGCGCACGGCCGGGCTCGCCGGGCGGCTGCGCGCCGCGGGGGTGGGGCCGGAGGATCGGGTCGCGGTGCTCCTCGATCCCGGGCCCGAGCTGGCCGTCGCGGCGCTCGCCGCGCTCACCGCCGGCGGCGCCTACCTGCCGCTGGATCCGGCGTTGCCGGCGGCGCGGCTGGCGGCGATGGTCGCCGACGCGGCGCCGGCGGTGGTGGTCACCGACCGGGCGGGGGCGGACCTCGCCTTCGCCGCCGGCCTGCCGGTCGTCGACCCGACGTCTGCGGGCGATGGGGAGTCGCCGGTGGCCGGCGGTACGCTGCCCGCGAGCTCCCTCGCCTACGTGCTGTTCACCTCCGGTTCGAGCGGCCGGCCGAAGGGCGTCGCCGTGTCCCACGCCGCGGTGGTTCGCCGCCTCCTGTGGTCCCAGTCGGTCCACCCGCTGGGCTCGCGGGACACCGTCGCCCAGCTCGCCGGACCCGGCTTCGACTTCTCGATCTGGGAGCTGTTTGCCCCCCTCGTCGCCGGCGCGCGGGTGGCGTTCCCGGCGCCGGGCGCCGCCGCGGACCCCGCCGGGCTGGTCCGCTGGCTCGACGACGCAGGGGTGACCGTCGCCCACTTCGTGCCCTCGCTGCTCGCCGCCGCCCTCGACTGCGGCCTCGCCGCCTGCCGCCGGCTGCGGCGGGTCTACTCGGGGGGAGAGGCGCTGCCGTCCGCCGTCGCCGCGCGGTTCGCCGCCGAGAGCGGCGGGCGGATCGAGCTGTGGAACCAGTACGGGCCGACCGAGGCGACGATCGACGCGACCGCCCGTCCGGCGACCGCCGGCCGGCGCAGCACGGCGGCGGTGCCGATCGGCCGGCCCATCGACGGCATGGCGGCCCGGGTGTGGGACCGCGAGCTCGGCCTGCTGCCGCCGGGCCTCCCGGGTGAGCTCTACCTCTCCGGCGGCGGCCTGGCGCGCGGCTACCTGGGGCGCCCGGCGCTGACCGCGCAGAGCTTCCTGCCCGATCCGCACTCGGCGCAGCCGGGGAGCCGCGCCTATCGGACCGGCGATCTCGCACGCTGGCTGCCCGACGGGGAGCTCGAGTTCCTCGGCCGCGCCGACCGCCAGGTCAAGCTGCGCGGCTTCCGGATCGAGCTCGGCGACGTCGAGGCGGCGCTGGCGGCGTGCAGCGGGGTGCGCGAAGCGGCGGTGCTGCTGCGCGACGAGTTGCCCGGCGGCGGGCTGGTCGCCTACGTGGCGGCCTCGGCGGCGGGGCCCGACGAGGCGGCGCGGCTGCGCGGCGAGCTCGCGCTGCTCCTGCCGCAGCACATGGTGCCGTCCGTGCGTGATGCTGCTCGACTGCGCTGCCGCGGACGGCGAGCGGCAAGATCGACCGTGCCGCCCTCCCCGCGCCGGAGCTGCCCACCGCAGCCTCCGGCGCGCCGCGCACCGAGATCGAGAGGGCGCTGGCCGGAATCTGGGCCGAGATCCTCGGGGTCGAGGCGGTGGGGATCGACGACGGTTTCTTCGACCTCGGCGGCCACTCGCTCCTGGTCACCCAGATGGTCGCCCGGGTGCGCCGGGTGCTCGGCGTCGAGCTGCCGGTGCGGGCGGTGTTCGAGGAACCGTCGGTGGCGCGCCTGGCCCGCCGGATCGGCGCGGCGCAAGCCGCCGCCGCCGGGCTCACGGAGGTCGCGCCGCCCCTCGTCCCGGTGCCGCGAAGCGGCGACCTTCCCCTCTCGTTCGCCCAGGGGCGCCTGTGGTTTCTCGACCGGCTCGACCCGTCGGCGGTCTACAACCTGCCGGTCGGCGTTCGCCTGCGGGGCGACATCGCCCCGCCCCGGGTCGCCGCCGCTCTCGACGCGGTGGTCCGGCGCCACGAGGCGCTGCGCACGACGTTCCCCTTCGTCGCCGGCCGGCCGGTGCAGCGCATCGCCCCGGCGTCCCCCGTGCCGCTGGCCCGCGTCGACCTCGCGGCCCTCGATCCCGAGCGCGGCGCGGCGGAGCTGAGCCGCCTGGCGGCGGCCGAGACCCGCCGTCCCTTCGACCTGGCGACGGGGCCGCTGGTGGTCGCCCGGCTCTACCGGCTGGCGGCGCGGGAGCACGTCCTGCTGGTCTGTCTCCACCACATCGTCGGCGACGCCTGGTCGACCCGGGTGATGCTCGGGGAGGTCGCCCGGCTCTACACCGCGGCCCGCCACGGGCGGCCGGCGGGGCTGGCGCCCCTCGCCGTCCAGTACGCCGATTTCGCCGCCTGGCAGCGGAGCTGGCTGGCGGCATCGACGCTGGCCGAGCAGGTCGCCTACTGGCGCCAGCGGCTCGCCGGCGCACCGCTCCTCCAACTGCCGTTCGACCGGCCACGGCGGGAGCGCGAGAGCCACGCCGGCGGCGTCGTCCTGGGCCGCCTCCCGGCCGCGCTGGTGGGTGCCGTGGACGAGCTCGCCCGGCGGGCCGACGCGACGCGGTTCATGGTGCTCCTCGCCGTCTTCCAGGCGCTTCTCGGCCGGCTGGCGGACCAGCCCGACGTGGTGGTCGGGACTCCCGTCGCCGGCCGGCGCGCCGTCGAGACGGAGCCCCTCATCGGCTTCTTCGCCAACACCCTCGCGCTGCGCGTCGACCTGGCCGGCCGGCCGACCTTCCGCCAGCTTCTGCAGCGGGTGCGGGAGGCCTGCCTCGGCGCCTATGCCCACCAGGACGTGCCCTTCGAGAAGCTCGTCGAGGAGCTGCGGCCGGAGCGCAGCCTCGGCCAGACACCCCTGTTCCAGGCGATGCTGGCGCTGGACAACGCGGTCGGCGACGTGCCGTCGATCCCCGGCGTCGAGCTGGAGCGCTTCGACGTGCTGACCGGCACGGCGAAGTTCGATCTCACCCTGTTCGCCCTCGAGGCCGCGGAGAGCGGCCTGGAGACGGCGTTGGAGTACCGCTCGAGCCTGTTCGACGAGGTGACGGCCCGGCGCCTCCTCGCCCGCTTCACGACGCTGCTCACCGCCGCCGTCGCGCGGCCGGACGAGGCGGTCGACGACCTGCCCCTGATCGCGGCCGACGAGCGCCGCCAGCTCGCCGCGTGGGGGAGTCCCGACGCATTGCCGGGGCGCGACCCGGGGGCGACGCTCCACGGCCTCGTCGCCGCCGCGGCGGCCCTCCGGCCGAGCGCCGAGGCGGTGTGCTGCGACGGCGAGAGCTGGAGCTACGGGCGGCTCGCCCGCGGCGCCCATGCCCTGGCCCACCATCTGCGCGGCCTGGGCGTCGGCCCGGAGGTGCGGGTCGCGGTCTGCCTCGACCGCTCGCCGCGCCTGGTCGCCGCCCTGCTCGGCGTGCTCGAGGCGGGCGGCGCCTACGTGGCCCTGGACCCGGCCTATCCGGCCGAGCGCAACGCCTTCGTCCTCGCCGACTCGGGGGCGACGGTGGTGCTGAGCGAGCGCCGGTACGCGGACGCGTTCGCCGGCGCCGGAGTGCCCGCGGTGATGGGTCGACGAGGAGGGCCCGTGGGCAAGCGAGGCGGCGGCGCCACCCCGGGTGCCGGTCGATGCGGAGAACCTCGCCTACGTCCTCTACACGTCGGGCTCGACGGGCCGGCCGAAGGGGGTCGCCATCCGCCACCGCGCGGCCGTCGAGCTGGTCCGCTGGTCGCACACGGCCTTCGCGGACGAGGAGCTGGCCGGGGTCGTCGCCGCGACGTCGATCTGCTTCGACCTGTCGGTGTTCGAGCTGTTCGTCCCCCTTGCCCGCGGCGGCCGGGTGATCCTGGTGCGTGACGCGCTGTCGTTGCGCGCCGGCGGCGCCCTCGAAGGCGCCACCCTGCTCAACACCGTGCCCTCGGCGGCGGCCGAGCTGGTGCGCGCCGGCGCCCTGCCGCCGTCGCTGCACACGGTCAACCTGGCGGGCGAAGCGCTGCCCCGGGACCTCGCCGACCGCCTCCACCAGGGCGCCGAAGCCCGCCGCGTCGTCAACCTCTACGGGCCGTCGGAGGACACCACCTACAGCACCTGGGGCGAGGTGCCGGCGGGCGACGGACGGCCGCCGGCGATCGGCCGGCCGCTCCCGGGCACCCGGGTGCGGGTCCTCGACCGGCGGGGACGTCCGCAGCCCGTCGGCGTCCCCGGCGAGCTCCTCCTCGCCGGTGACGGCCTGGCCCGCGGCTACCTCGGCCGGCCGGCGCTGACCGCCGAGCGCTTCGTTCCCGACCCGTCGGGCCCGCCCGGGGCCCGCGCCTACCGGACCGGGGACCTGGTGCGCCATCGCAGCGACGGCGAGCTGGAGTTCCTCGGCCGTCTCGATCACCAGGTCAAGCTGCGCGGCTTCCGCATCGAGCTGGGCGAGGTCGAAATCGTCCTGCGCCGGCACCCCGCGGTGAGCGACGCGGCGGTCGCCGTGGCCGGCGGCGAGGGCGGCGACCCGCGGCTGCTGGCGTATTGCGTGGTGACCGCCGAGGGGGTGGACCTGCAGGCGCTGCGGGCGCACGTCCGCCACAGCCTGCCCGCCTACATGGTCCCCGCGGGGTTCGTGCTGGTCGACGAGCTGCCGCGGCTGCCCAACGGCAAGGTCGACCGCTCCGCCCTGCCGGCGAACGAGGCCCCGCTGCCGCCGGCCGCCGCCTTCGTCGCGCCGCGCAACGAGCTCGAGGAACGGCTGGCGCTGCTCTGGGCGGAGGCCCTCGGGGTCGACAAGGTCGGCGCCGAGGACGACTTCTTCGAGCTCGGTGGCCACTCCCTGCTGGCGGTCCAGCTGCTGTTCCGGGTCGAGGAGGAGCTGGGCGTCTCCGTGCCGCTCCACGAGCTGTTCGCGCGTCCTCGCGTCGCCGCCCTGGCCGAGGCGGTGGCGGCGGGGAGAGGCGAGTCCGCGGCCGGCGAGGCGCCCGGGATCGGCCGCATCTCCCGGGACCGCTACCGGGCGGTGGTCGCCGTCGACGAGCCGGTGCCGGGGAGGAAGCGATGAGCGCCGACGCGACCCTCCGCCCGACCGCCGGCGCGGCGCTGGCCGGTGCCTCCGGCAGCGGCCCGGAGAACGGACCCGGGCAGGCCGAGGTGCTGCTCGTCCCGGCCTCCTTCGCGCAGCAGCGGATCTGGCTTCTCGACCGGCTCGAAGGCGCCTCCGGAGCCTACAACCTGGCGGCGTCGGTGGTCCTGCGCGGTGAGCTCCATGCCGCGGCGCTGGCGTCGGCGGTCGACAGGATCGGCCGCCGGCACGAGGTGCTCCGCACCACTCTCCGCAGCGTCGAGGGCGAGGTGACCCAGGTGATCTGGCCGACCGCCACCCTGCGGCTGCGGCGGGTCGACCTCGCCGGGCTGGCGCCCGAGCGGCGGCGGCGAGAGGCCGACCGCCGGGCCGACCACGACGCCCGGCGGCGCTTCGACCTCTCCCGCGGTCCGCTCTGCCGCGCCACGCTGCTGCGCCTCGACCGCGGCGAGCACCGCCTGCTGCTGACCCTCCACCACGCGGTGGCGGATGGCTGGTCGATCGGCGTCCTGGTCCGCGAGCTGGGGACGCTCTACGCCGCCCTCGCCACGGGCGCCGAGCCGCGGCTGCCGGAGCTGCCGATCCAGTACGCCGACTTCGCGGTGTGGCAGCGCGAGCGGTCGGCGGGCGGCGCGCTGGACGCCGACCTCGCCTACTGGCGCGAGGCGCTGGCCGATGCGCCGCAGGGCGAGCTCCTCCCCCTCGACCGGCCGCGTCCGCCGCGCGGCCGCTTCCGCGCCGGCGAGCTCGGCATGCGCCTGTCGCCCTCCCTCTCGGCGGCGCTGCGCGCCCTCGGCCGGTCGCAGGGCGCGACGCCCTTCATGACCCTGCTCGCCGCCCTCGCGGTGCTCCTCGGGCGCCACGCCGGCAGCGCGGACGTGGTCGTCGGGGCGCCCATCGCCGGGCGCGAGCGCCGCGAGGTGCAGGACCTGATCGGCGTCTTTCTCAACACCCTGGTGCTGCGCACCGACCTCTCCGGCGATCCGCCGTTCCGCGAGCTGCTCGCCCGGGTGCGGCGGACCACCGTCGACGCCTATGCCCACCAGTCCACCCCCTTCGAGCAGTTGATCGCCGAGCTGCGGCCCGAGCGCGGGCTGAGCCGCACCCCCTTCTTCCAGGTCTTCTTCAACATGCTGAGCTTCCCGCTCGGCGACGTCGAGCTGCCCGGACTCGAGGTCGAGGTCCTCGCGCCACCGGTGATCGGCGGCAAGTTCGATCTCACCGTCTACGCGGAGGACCGGCCGCAGGGGATCGCCATCCGCCTGCTCTTCGACGCCGACCTCTTCGCGCCGGAGCGGATGGAGGAGCTCGGCGCGCAGTACCGGCAGGTCCTCGAGCAGGTCGTCGCGAGGCCGGAGCGCCGCGTCGGCGAGATCGGCCTGGCGACCGGCTCGGCCGCCCGCCGGCTCCCCGACCCGCGCCGCGCCCTCGACGCGACCTGGCACGGAGCGGTCCACGAGCGCTTCGCGGCGCTCGCCGGCCGGCACCCGGAGCGGCCGGCGCTGGCCGCCGGCGACGGCGCGTGGACCTTCGCCGAGCTGGCGCGGCGCCGGCGGGTGATCGCCGACCGCCTGGCCGGCCTCGGCGTCGGCCCGGAGGACGTCGTCGCGGTGTACGGCCCGCGCTGCGCGGCGCTGGTGGCGGCGATCCTCGGGGTGCTCGAAGCGGGCGCCGCGTTCACCGTGCTCGATCCTGCCCACCCCGCTCCGCGGCTGGCCGCCGAGCTGCGCATCGCGAGCCCGGCGGCGTGGGTCGAGATCGCCGGCGCCGCGCCGCCGGCGGCGCTCACCGAGGTGCTCGCCGAGAGCGCCCCCCTCGGCCGCCTGGAGCTCGACCGGGAGGGGCGCCCGCCGGCCATCGCCGGGGCGCCGGATCCGGGGACGCCAGGGCGGCGGGCCGGCGTGCCCGTCGGGCCCGAGTCGCTCGCCTGCGTGACCTTCACCTCCGGGTCGACGGGCCGCCCCCGCGGCGTGCTGGGGCGCCACGGCGCGCTGTCCCACTTCCTGCCCTGGATGGAGGAGCGCTTCTCGCTGCGCGCCGACATGCGCTTCGCGATGCTCTCCGGCCTCTCCCACGACCCCCTGCAGCGCGACGTCTTCACCCCGCTCTGGCTCGGGGCCTCGCTCCACGTCCCGGGCGAGGAGGTTCTCGCCGCCCCCGGCCGCCTCGCCGTCTGGTTGCGCGACCAGCGGGTCGAGGCGGCGAACCTGACGCCCGCCCTGGCGAGGATCCTGACCACCGGCGTGCCGGCGGGTGTCGAGCTGCCCGACCTGCGCTGGGTCTTCCTCGTCGGCGAGGCGCTGAGCCGGCGGGACAGCGATCGGCTGCACCGGCTGGCCCCGCGGGTGCGCTGCGTCAACCTCTACGGCGCGACGGAGACGCAGCGCGCCCTGTCGTACTTCGTCGTGCCCCGCGACGCCGAGCCCTTCGCGGGCCACGTCTGGCCGATCGGCGGCGGGATGGAGGACACCCAGCTCCTCGTCACCCCGGCCCACGGCGGGCAGGCTGGCGTCGGCGAGCTGGGCGAGATCGTCGTCCGCAGCCCCCACCTGGCCCGCGGCTATCTCGGCGATCCGGCGGCGACCGCCGAGCGCTTCGTCCCCGACGCCGGTTCGCCGGTGCCCGGGGAGCGCGTCTACCGCACCGGCGACCTCGGCCGCTACCTGCCGTCGGGCGACGTCGTCCATGCCGGCCGCGCCGACGACCAGGTCCAGGTGCGCGGCTTCCGGGTCGAGCCGGCGGAGGTCGAGCGCGCCCTCGCCGCCCTGCCGGAGGTGGAGGAGGCGGTGGTCCTCGCCCACGGGGAGGGTGGCGAGCGGAGCCTCGCCGCGTGGTTCGCCGCCGCCGCCGGCGCCGAGCCCTCGCCGGCCGAGCTGCGCTCGGCGCTGCGCCGCCGGCTGCCCGAGCCGATGATCCCTGCGACCTTCACCCGGCTCGGCGCGATCCCGCGGCTGGCCAACGGCAAGGTCGATCGGCGGGCGCTGCCGCGGCCGGCGGCGCCCGCCGCCGCGGGACCGCAGGGAGGCCCGCCGGCGACGCCGGTCGAGGAGATCGTCGCCGCGGAGTGGAGCGACCTGCTCGGCGTCGAGGCGGTCGGCCGGGAGGACGACTTCTTCGCCCTCGGCGGCCACTCCCTGCTGGTCACCCGGCTGGTCGCCCGGCTCGAGGCGGGCCTCGGCATCGAGGTGCCCCTGGTCGCCGTCTTCGACGCGCCCCGCCTCGGCGACCTGGCGCGCCGGCTGGAGGCGGACCTGCGCCGCGAGCGGCCGCTCGCGGCGCCGCCGGTGTTGCCCGCGGCGCGCCCCGGCGAGGCGTTCCCGCTGTCGTTCGCCCAGCAGCGGATGTGGTTCCTCCAGCAGCTCGAGCCGGAGATGACGACCTACCACGTGGCGCAGGCCCTCCGGCTCGACGGTGACCTCGATGCCGCCAGCCTGGCGTTTGCGCTGGGCGAGGTGGTCCGCCGCCAGGCCGTCTTGCGCACCGCCTTTCCCGACGTCGACGGCGAGCCCTACCAGCGGATCCTTCCCCCCGCGGCGCCGGCACTGCCCGCGGTGGACCTGTCCGCCCTGCCGCCCGCGGCGGCCGAGGACGAAGCGCGGCGCTGCCTGTCCGCCGTCGCCGGGCGGCCGTTCCGGCTCGCCACCGAGCCGCCCCTCGCCGCCGTCCTCGTCGTCCTGGGAGCCGGCCGGCACGTGTTCGCCTGGACGGTCCACCACATCGCCATCGACGGCCCGTCGCAGGCGCTGTTCCTGCGCGAGCTCGCCGCCGTCTACCGCGCCGCGGCGCGGCGCGAGGCGAGCCCGCTGGCGGATCTGCCGGTGCAGTACGCCGACTTCGCCGTCTGGCAGCGCGGCTGGATGGACGGCGCCGTGCTGGCCGGCGAGCTGGCGCACTGGCGGCAGCGCCTGGCCGGTGCTCCGGCGCTCTCGGCGCTGCCCACCGACCGGCCGCGCGACGCCGTGCGGCGGTCGCAGGGAAGCCGCCTGCGCCTGGCGCCGGGGACGGACCGGGGCGCCGGGCTTCGCCGGCTGGCGCGGGCCGAGGGGGTGACCCCGTTCATGGTCCTCCTCGCCGCTCTCGCGGCGACGGTCCACCGGTACGGGGGCCAGGAGGACCTGGTCTTCGGGACGCCGGTGGCCAACCGCCGGCGCCCGGAGGTCGAGGGCCTGGTCGGCCTGTTCGTCAACACCCTGCCGCTGCGCACCGACCTGTCGGGCGCCGCGAGCTTCCGTCAGCTCCTGCGCCGGGTGCGCGACACCGCCCTCGATGCCTTCGCCCACCAGGACCTGCCGTTCGAGCTGCTCATCGACGAGATCGATCCGCGCCGCGACGCCGGGACCACGCCGCTGTTCCAGTCGATGCTGGTCCTCCAACAGGGCCCGGAACGGCCCCTCGACCTGCCCGGCCTGGAGGCCACGCCCTTCCCGCTGACCCGGGCCGGCGCCGCCTTCGACCTGACGCTGTCGTGGAGCCTGGAGGGAGAGCGGCTGAGCGGGATGGCCGAGTACGCCAGCGCGCTGTTCGACCGCTCGACGATCGAGCGCTTCGCCGGTCACCTCGACACTCTGCTCGCCGCCGCCGCGGAGGATGCGGAGCGCCGCTTCGACGAGCTGCCGCTGCTCGCCGCCGCCGAGCGCCGCCACCTGGTCGCGACGATGGGCGCCGGCGCACCGCTGGCGGCAGGCGGCGCACCGGCGGCGGAGGCGACGCTGCACGGCGCCTTCTTCGCCCGCGCCGCCGAGGCCTCGGAGGCGCCCGCGGTGATCGCCGGCGAGCGGCAGCTCGGCTACGGTGCCCTGGCCCGCCGCGCCCGGTGCCTGGCCCGCCGGCTCGGCGAGCTCGGGGCCGGTCCCGACACCACGGTCGGGATCTTCCTCGAGCGCTCCCCGGAGGCGGTGGAGGCGATCCTCGGCACCCTGGCCGCCGGCGCCTCCTACCTGCCCATCGACCCGGCCTACCCGCAGGAGAGGATCGGCCATCTGGTGGCGGACTCGCGGGCGGCGGTGCTGCTCACCACCTCGTCGCTGCGCCCGCGGCTGCCGGCGGTGGAGGCACGGGTGCTCTGCCTGGACGAGGCGGAGGGCGCCGCGGGCGCGGCGCCGGCGCCGCCGGCCGATGCCGCGGCCTACACCATCTACACGTCGGGGTCGACGGGCCGGCCCAAGGGGGTGGTGGTGTCGCACGCCAACGCGGTGGCGTCCGTCGCCGCCCGCGTCGCCTTCTACGACGACCCGCCGGAGCGGTTCCTGCTCCTCCCTTCGCTCGCCTTCGACAGCTCGGTCGCGGTCCTCTTCTGGACGCTGTCGACGGGCGGCGCCCTGGTGCTGCCCGCGGCGGGGGAGGAGCGCGACCCGGCGCGCCTCGCGGAGCTGGTGGCCCAGCGGCGGGTCACCCACTGGCTCGGCGTGCCGTCGCTCTACAGCTTCGCCCTCGAGCACGCGCAGGAGGCGGCGGCCGCCGCGCAGGCGGACGGGCCGGGCCTGCTGGACACCCTGCGCACCGTCGTCGTCGCCGGCGAGGCGTGCTCGCCGGAGCTGGTCGCGCGCCACCGGCGCTCGCTGCCGGCCGCCCGCCTGTACAACGAGTACGGCCCCACCGAGGGCTCGGTCTGGTGCACCGTCTGGCAGGCGCCGGACGGGCCGGTGGGGCGGGTGCCGATCGGTCGGCCGATCCCGGGCAGCCGGATCTACGTTCTCGACCGGCGGGGCCGCCTGGCGCCGACCGGCGCGCCGGGCGAGCTGGCGATCGGCGGCGCCGGGGTGGCGCGGGGCTACCGGGGGCGGCCGGCGGCGACGGCCGAGGCGTTCCTTCCCGACCCCCACGCCGGCGTGCCGGGCGCCCGCCTCTACCGCACCGGCGACCTCGCCCGCTGGACCGCCGGCGGCGACCTGCTGTTCCTCGGGCGCTTCGACGACCAGGTCAAGCTGCGCGGCTTCCGCATCGAGCTCGGCGAGGTGGAGGCGGCGCTCGCGGCGCTGCCCGGCGTCGAGGAGGCGGCGGCCGCGGTGGACGATCAGGGAGCGCGGCTGATCGGCTACGTCGCCGGCCCCGCGGCGACGGACGGCGCGACGGCGCGGGCGGCGCTCGCCGAGCGGCTGCCGGCCTATCTGGTGCCGGCGGCGATCGTCCGCCTCGACCGCCTGCCGCGCACCCCGAACGGCAAGGTCGACCGCGCGGCGCTGCCCGCCCCCGGCGCCGACGACCTCGGGGAGGGGGCCCCGGCGCGGCAGGCCGACCCCATCGAGGAGATGCTCGGCGCCCTCTGGGAGGAGGTCCTCGGGGTCGAGCGCGCCGCGCCGGGCCACGACTTCTTCGCCCTCGGCGGCCACTCGCTGCTCGCCGCCCGGCTGCTCGCCCGCATCCGCTCGACCTTCGCGGTGGAGCTGCCGCTGCGCACGCTGTTCGAGCACCCGCTCCTCGCCGACCAGGCCCGGGCGGTGCGCGACCGGCTCGCCAGCGGCGGAGCGGCGGAGCCCGAGCCGCCCCTGGTGCGGGTGCCGCGGGACGGGGCGCTGCCGCTCTCCTTCGCCCAGCGCCGCTTGTGGCTGCTCGCCCGCCTGGAGCCGGAGAGTCCGGCGTACAACCTGTCGTCCACGGTGCGGCTGCGCGGGCCCGTCGACCCGGCGATCCTCCGCCGTGTCCTGCGGCGGGTCGCGGCACGCCACGAGGCGCTGCGCACCAACCTGGTGAGCGGTCCGGAGGAGCCGGTCCAGGTGATCGCTCCCCGGCCGCGGGTGGGGCTGCCGGTGGTCGACCTGTCGGGCCTGCCCGCGGCGGGTGCGGCCGGGGATCGGCGGCGGGCCACCGCCCGGCGGCTGGTCGACGCGGAGGCCCTGCGACCCTTCGACCTGGGGCGTGGGCCGCTGCTGCGCGCCCTCCTGCTGCGCCTGGACCGCGAGGAGCACGACGCCCGCCTCACCCTGCATCACGCGGTCGGCGACGGGTGGTCGATGGGGATTCTCAACCGCGAGATCGGCACCCTCTACGCGGCCTTCGCCGCCGGCGGGGCGGATCCCCTCCCCGAGCTGCCGATCCAGTACGCCGACTACGCGGTCTGGCAGCGGCGGCGGCTGACCGGCGACCGGCTGCAGCGCCACCTCGAGTTCTGGCGCGGTTATCTCGCCGGGACGCCGGAGGCGTTCGACCTGCCGGCGGATCGCCCCCGGCCGCCGACGATGAGCGGCCGCGGCGGCCGCTGGCCGATGAGCCTCGGACCGGCGCGGCGCGCGGCCATCGCCGGGCTGGCGCGGCGCCGGCAGGCGACCGAGTTCATGGTTCTGCTCGCCGGCTTCGCCGCCCTCCAGGCGCGGTGGTCGGGCCAGTGCGACGTCGTCGTCGGCACCCCGGTGGCCCACCGCTCGCGGCCGGAGCTCGAAGGGTTGATCGGCTTCTTCGTCGATACCCTTCCCGTCCGCGCCGAGCTGGCGGACACCGCCGGCCTGGGCGCCGCGGTGGAGCGGGTCCGCGAGTCGTTGCTCGCCGCCGCCGCCCACCAGGACCTGCCGTTCGAGCGGCTGGTGGAGGAGGTGAGCCCGCAGCGCGACCTGGCGCGGACGCCCCTGTTCCAGACCATGCTCACCCTGCAGAACCTGCCCTACGAGCGGCTCGAGCTTCCGGGCCTGACCCTGGAGCCGGTGCCCGCCACCGGGGGCACCGCCAAGTTCGACCTCGAGCTGCTGCTCTGGGACGCGCCGGACGGCGGTTTGGCCGGGGTCGCCGAGTACGCCACCGACCTGTGGGACGCGACCACCGCCGGGCGCTTCGTCCACCAGCTGGAAGGTCTCCTCGACCATGCCGTGGCACACCCCGACCGTCCGCTCTGGGAGCTGCCCCTGCTCGGCCGCGCGGAGCAGCACCAGGTGCTGCGCGAGTGGAACGACACGCGGACGGTGGACGCCTGGGACCGGCCCTTCGAGCAGCTCTTCGCGGCGCACGCCGCGCGGCGGCCCGAGGCGGTGGCCGCGGTCGCCGGCGACGACGAGCTGACCTACGGCGAGCTGGGCCGCAGGAGCGGCTCGATCGCCGCCGCCCTGGCGCGCCGCGGGATCGGTCCGGAGTCGGTGGTCGCGCTGCTCTTCGACCGCGGCATCGACCTCGTCGCGACGATCCTCGGCGTGCTCGAGGCGGGGGCCGCATGGCTGCCTCTCGACCCGCTCCACCCGGCGGCCCGCTGGACCCAGGCCGTGGAGCGCAGCGGCGCCGCGCTGGTGGTCGTCGGCGAGCCCCACGAGGCGGAGCTCGCCGCGGCGCTGGCCGAAGTGGCGCCCGCGCGGCGGCCCCAGGCGGTCGCCTGCGGGGAGCTCGGTGCCGCCGGCGACGCCTCTCCGGTGCCCCCGGCCGGCGGCTCCGGCGCCGTCCCCGGCGGCGGCGCGAGCCTCGCCTACGTGATCTTCACCTCGGGCTCGACCGGGGTGCCGAAGGGAGCGATGGTGGAGCGGCGGGGGATGGAGAACCACCTGCTCGCCAAGGTGCTGGAGCTCGACCTCGGCGAGGCGGACCGGGTGGCACAGACCGCGTCCCAGTGCTTCGACGTGTCGGTGTGGCAGATGCTGGCGCCCCTCGCCGTCGGCGGCCGGGTGCAGGTGATGCCCGACCCGGTGGCCCACGACCCGGCGCGGCTGCTCGACGCCGTGGACCGGGAGGGGATCACCGTGCTCGAGACGGTGCCCTCGATGCTGCGTGCGCTGCTGGAGGAGATCGAGCGGCGGGGAGCCTCGCGGCCGGCGCTGCGCGCGCTGCGCTGGATGATCCCCACCGGCGAGGCGCTGCCGCCGGACCTGTGCCGCGCCTGGCTCGCCCGCTACCCGCGGATCCCGCTGCTCAACGCCTACGGCCCGACCGAGTGCTCGGACGACGTCTCCCACGCGCGGATCGAGGCACCGCCCGCCCCGGCCGCCGCCTCGGTGCCGATCGGCCGCCCGGTGCCGAACCTGCAGCTCCACGTGGTCGACCGGCGGGGGCTGCAGGCGCCGGTCGGCGTGGCCGGCGAGCTGCGGGTCGGCGGCGTCGGGGTCGGCCGCGGCTATCTCGGCGAGCCGCGGCGCACCGCCGCGGTCTTCGTGCCGGATCCGTTCGCGACGGTTGCGGGCGCGCGGCTGTACGCCACCGGCGATCTTGCGCGAGCACGGCCGGACGGCAAGCTCGACTTCCTCGGGCGCCTCGATCACCAGGTCAAGATCCGCGGCGTCCGCATCGAACCGGGCGAGGTCGAGGCCGTGCTCGCGCGCCATCCGGCGCTCGCCGACGCCGCCGTCGTGGCGCGCCGCGACCCCGGCGGCGAGCTGGCCCTGGTCGCCTACGTCGTCCCCCGGGAGAGCGGCGGGCTGGCGCTGGCCGCGCTGCGCGCCGAGCTGCGGTCCGAGCTGCCCGACTCCATGATCCCGGCCGCCTTCGTCGAGCTCCCGGCGCTGCCGCGCACGCCCAACGGCAAGCTCGACCGCGCCGCCCTGCCCGCACCGGAGCTGCGCAGCGAGCCGGGGTCCGGAGCGCCGCGCACGCCGCTGGAGGAGCTGCTGGCGGCGCTGTGGGCGGACCTCCTCGGGGTCGAGCGGGTGGGCAGGGAGGACGACTTCTTCGCCCTCGGTGGCCACTCGCTGCTCGCCACCCGGCTGCTCGGCCGGATCGTCGACGCCTTCGGGGTCGAGATCCCGTTGCGGGAGCTCTTCGCCGCGCCGACCGTCGCCGGCCTCGGCGAGCGCCTCGACGGCGAGCTGCGGCGCGGCCTGCCGGTGCGCCTCCCCGAGCTGCGGCCGGTCCCCCGCGACGCCGACCTGCCCCTCTCCTTCGGCCAGCAGCGGCTCTGGTTCCTCGACCGGCTCGAGCCGGGGAGCGCGGCCTACAACATGGGCGCCGTCGTCGGTCTCGACGGGCCGGTCGATGCCGGCCGGCTGGCGGCGACCCTGGCCGAGGTGGTCCGGCGCCACGAGTCGCTGCGCACGACCTTCACCACCCGCGAGGGCCGGCCGGTGCAGGTCGTCCACCCGCCACCGCCGCCGTCGTTGCCGCGCATCGATCTCTCGGCCCTGCCCGACGGCCGGCGCGAGATCGCCGCCGAGCGCCTGTCGGCGGCGGAGGGAAGCCGACCGTTCGACCTGCTGGCCGGACCGCTGCTGCGCGTTCGCCTGCTGCGTCTGGCCGCGGACCGGTTCCGGCTGCTCTTCACCGTCCACCACGTCGTCGCCGACGGATGGTCGATGGGGGTGCTGGTCCGTGAGGTCGGCAGCCTCTACCGCTCGCTGGCCGCCGGGGAGGCGCCGTCGCTGCCGGAGCGGACGGTGCAGTACGCCGACTTCGCGGTGTGGCAGCGGGGATGGCTGCGCGGGGAGGCCCTCGAGCGGCTCCTCGGCCACTGGCGCGAGCGGCTCGCCGGGGCGCCGGAGCTCCTCCAGCTGCCGTACGACCGGCCGCGGGGCGCGGTGCTGCGCTCGGCGGGACGAACCGAGACCTTCCGGATTCCGGAGCCGGCCGCCGCGGCCCTCGATGCGGTGGCCCGCCGGGGCGGCGCGACGCCGTTCATGGCCCTGGTGGCGGCCTTCGCCGCGCTCCTGCGGCGCTACAGCCGGCAGGACGACGTCGTCCTGGGCACCCCGGTCGCCAACCGCGAGCACAGCGAGCTGGAAGGGATGATCGGCTTCCTGGTCAACACCCTGGTGCTGCGCCTCGACCTCGCCGGCGACCCGTCGTTCGACGGGCTGCTGGCGCGGGTGCGGGAGGTCGCCCTGGACGCCCACGCGCACCGCCACGCCCCGTTCGAGGCGATCGTCGAGAGCCTGGGGATCGAGCGCGACCTGAGCCGCACGCCGGTGTTCCAGGCGATGGTCGTCCTCCAGAACACGCCGGAGGAGGAGCTCGACCTCGCCGACGTCAGGCTGAGCGGCTTCGAGTTCCGCAACGCTTCGGCGAAGTTCGACCTGTTGCTGGCCTTCCGCCGCTCCGAGTCCGGGTACCTCGGTTCCCTCGAGTACCGGCGCGAGCTGTTCGACCGGACGACGATCCGCCGCTTCCTCGGCCACCTCCAGCGAGCTGATCGCCACCGCCGCCGCCGATCCCGCCGCCCCCCTCGCCGCGCTGCCGCTGGTGTCCGCGGCGCAGGCCCAGCAGGTGCGGGTGGAGTGGAACGACACCGCCTGCCGCTGCCCCTGGGAGCCGGCGTTGCACCGGCTCTTCGCGGGCCAGGCCGGGCGGACGCCGGAGGCGGTCGCGGTGGAGATCGAGGGCGGCTCGCTGACCTACCGCGAGCTCGACCGGCGCAGCGACCGGCTGGCCCGGCGGCTGGGCGCCCTGGGCGTCGGCCCGGACACGCCGGTCGGGGTCTGCGCCGAGCGCTCCCTCGAGCTGCCGGTGGCGCTGCTCGCCGTCCTCAAGGCCGGCGGCGCCTACCTCCCCCTCGACCCCTCCTATCCTGCCGAACGGCTCACCGACATGGTCCGCGACGCGGGCGCCCCGGTGGTCCTGGTGCAGCAGGGGATGGCGAACCGGTTCGACCCGGGCGAGGCGCGCGCGGTGCCCCTGGAGGAGGGCGGCGGGCCGGCGGACGGTGCCGCCGCCGAGCCCCCCTGGCGCCCGCCGGCGGTGCACCCGGACCAGCTCGCCTACGTCATCTACACCTCGGGCTCGACCGGGCGGCCGAAGGGCGCGATGAACACCCACCGGGCGATCGTCAACCGGCTGTGGTGGATGCAGGAGGCCTACCGTCTCGGCCCGGACGACCGGGTCCTCCAGAAGACGCCGTTCAGCTTCGACGTCTCCGTGTGGGAGCTGTTCTGGCCCCTGGTCACCGGCGCGCGCATGGTGCTCGCCCGGCCGGACGGGCATCGGGACAACGCCTACCTGGTCCGCCGCATCCGCGAGGCGCGGATCACCACGCTGCACTTCGTCCCGTCGATGCTCCAGCCGTTCCTCGAGGAGGAGGGGGTGGACCGGCTCCCCGCGCTGGCCCGCGTGGTGTGCAGCGGCGAGGCGCTGCCGGCGGCGACGGTGCGCCGGTTCTTCCAGCGCTGCGGCGCCGAGCTCCACAACCTGTACGGCCCCACCGAGGCGGCGGTCGACGTCACCGCCTGGCCGTGCACTCCCCTCGACGGCGAGCGGGGCGTGCCGATCGGAAGGCCGATCAGCAACCTGGGGGTCTGGGTGGTCGACGAGCACGGCGCCGTCGCGCCGCCCGGGGTGCCGGGGGAGCTGATGATCGGCGGCGCCGGGCTCGCCCGCGGCTACCTCGGCCGGCCGGCCCTCACCGCCGAGCGCTTCGTCCCCGACGGTCTCGGCGGCGAGCGGGGAGCCCGCCTCTACCGCACCGGCGACCTCACCCGCCACCGGTCCGACGGCGCGGTGGACTTCCTGGGGCGCCTCGACCACCAGGTCAAGGTGCGAGGATTCCGCATCGAGCTCGGCGAGATCGAGGCCGCCCTCGCCGACCTGCCCGAGGTGGCGGAGTCGGCGGTGCTGGCGCGGGACGACCTGCCCGGGGGCACCCGCATCGTCGCCTACGCGGTTCTCCGCGACGGTCGCCAGGGGGCGGTGGAGGAGCTGCGGGCCGCGCTCTCCCGGCGGTTGCCGGACCACATGCTCCCGGGGCTGTTCGTCTTCCTCGACGCCCTGCCGTTGACGCCCAACGGCAAGCTCGACCGCCGGGCGCTCCCCCTCCCCGAGCTCGACCGCTCCGGCCTCGCCGCCGGCTTCGTGGCACCGCGCACCCGCACCGAGGAGGTCCTCGCCGCGATCTGGTCCGAGGTGCTGGGGGTGGAGAGGGTGGGCGTGCACGACGGTTTCTTCGCGCTCGGCGGCGACTCCATCCTGACGATCCGGGTGATCGCCCTCGCCGAGGCGCGCGGCCTCGAGCTGTCGGTGCCGCTCCTCTTCCGCCACCAGACCGTCGCCGAGCTCGCCGCCCGCCTGGCGAGCACGGGCGGCGAGTCCGCCGAGGGACTGGAGGCGCACCCGCCCTTCGCCTGGCTCGCGGCGGAGGACCGGGAGCGGCTGCCGGCGGGGCTCGACGACGCCTACCCGCTGACCCAGCTGCAGAGCGGGATGCTCTATCACCTCGAGCTGACCCCGGACGCGCCGCTCTACCACAACGTCAACAGCATCCATCTGCGTGCCCCCTTCGCGGCCGCCGCCTTCCGCGCGGCGGTGGCGGCGGTGATCTCGCGCCATCCGGTGCTGCGGACCGGCTTCGCGCTGACCGGCTACTCCGAGCCGCTCCAGCTCGTCTGGCCCGAGGTCGAGCCGGCCGTCTCGGTGAGCGACCTGAGCGGCCTGGGAGCGGCCGAGCAGGAGGCGGAGATCGGCCGCTTCGTGGCGGCCGAGGTGCACCGGCCCTTCGACCTCGCACGCCCACCGCTGCTGCGGTTCCACGTCCACCTCCGCGATGCCGCGACCTTCCAGCTCACCCTGGTCGAGAACCACGCCATCTCCGACGGCTGGAGCCTCCACCTCAACCTGGCGGAGGTCTTCGAGCACTTCCTCGCCCTCCTCGACGGCGAGCGGCCGCCGGTTTCCGGCGGCCCCGAGCTCCGCTTCGCCGACTACGTGGCGCTGGAGCGCAAGGCGGTCGGCTCGCAGGCCTCGCGGACGTACTGGCGCGAGCAGCTCGCCGGCGCCGCGCCCCTCGAGCTGCCGCGCTGGCCGGTGCCCGCCGGCCGCCGCCCCGGCGGGCTGCCGGTGGGCAACCTCGACGTGGCGGTGCGCGGCGACACCTTCAGCCGGCTGCGCGATCTGGCGCGGCGGCAGGCGGTGCCGCTGAAGAGCGTCCTCCTCGCCGCCCACCTGAAGGTCCTGTCGACGATCACCGGCCGGCGCGACCTGGTCACCGGGCTCACCGTCCACGGCCGTCCCGAGGTCGCCGGCGGCGATCGCATGCGCGGTCTGTTCCTCAACACCCTGCCGTTCCGCATGCGCCTGGCGGGCGGCTCGTGGAGCGAGCTGGTCGCGGCGGCGTTCGCGGCGGAGCGGGAGCTGCTGCCGCACCGCCGCTATCCGATGGCGGCGATCGAGGAGGAGATGGGCTTCGGACGCCCCCTGTTCGAGGTCTCCTTCACCTTCGTCGACTTCCATGCCGTCGGCTCGCTGCTGCGGTCGCGGCGGATCGAGGTGCTCGGCTTCCGCCGGTCCGAGGCGACCAACTTCCCGCTCGCCATCCTCTTCCAGATGGCCCAGACCGGCGACGGTTTCACCCTGCAGATCGAGCACGACCCGGAGCGGGTCCCGGCGGAGCGGGCGCGGGCGATCGCCGGCTACTACCTCGCCACCCTCGATGCCCTCGCGGCGGCGCCCGAGGCGGCCCACGGGAGCTTCTCGGCGCTGCCCGCCGCCGAGCGCCACCGCCTGCTCGCCGACTGGAACCCCGCGGCCGGCAGGACGCTGCAGTGGCCGCCGACGCTGGACGGCATGGTGCGGCGGCAGACGGCGCTGAGCCCGGAGGAGGCGGCGGTGTCGTGGGAAGGGGGGAGCTGGAGCTACGGCGAGCTGGCGGCGCGGGCGTCGGGGGTGGCGGCTCGCCTGCGGCGTGCCGGGGTGCGCCGGGGGGACCGGGTGGGGGTGTGCGTGGCGCGGTCGCCGGAGATGGTGGCGGCGCTGCTCGGGGTGCTGGAGGCGGGTGCGGCGTGGGTGCCGCTGGACCCGGGATACCCGGTGGAGCGGCTGCGCCGGATGCAGCAGGACGCGTCGCCGTCGGCGCTGCTGGTGGCGCAGGCGGGCCTGCCGGCGGGCCTGGAGGCGGGCGGCGTGCCGCTGGTCGACGCGTCGGGGGCCGAGGCGGAGGCGCCGCAAGCCGCGGCACCGGAAACCGGCGGCGACGACCTGGCCTACGTCCTCTATACCTCGGGCTCGACGGGCCGGCCGAAGGGGGTGATGGTGCCGCACCGGGCGATCGTCAACCACACGGCGTGGATGGCCGAGGGGCTGGTCGGTCCGACGGACCGGGTGCTGGTCAAGACGCCGTTGGCCTACGACGCCTCGATCTGGGAGGTGTTCCAGCCGTTGGTGGTCGGCGCCACGGCCGTCCTCGCCCGGCCGGACGGCGAGCGCGAGCCCGCGTACCTGGTCGAGGCGATCCGGCGGCACCGCATCACGGTGGTCCAGTTCGTTCCCTCGGTGCTCGAGCTGGTGCTCGAGGAGGAGGGCGTCGCGCAGTGCTCCACGCTGCGCCGGGTGTTCGCCGGCGGCGAGCCCCTGACCCCGAGGCTGCGCCGGCTCTTCGCATCCCGCTGCGGCGCCGAGCTGGTCAACCTCTACGGGCCCACCGAGGCGGCCATCGACGCGACCTGGGAGCGCGCCGGGGCGGCCGACGACGACGGCTGGCGCGGCGGGACGCCGATCGGCCGGCCGCTGCCGGAGGTGCGCGCCTTCGTGCTCGGCGACGGCGGGGATCTGGTGGCGCCCGGGTCTCCGGGGGAGCTCTACCTCGCCGGCGCGTCGCTGGCGCGGGGCTATCACCGCGACCCGCGGCGCACGGCGGAACGGTTCGTCCCGGACCCGCTCTCGGCGCGGCCCGGCGACCGCCTCTACCGGACCGGCGACCGGGTTCGCCACGACGGCGACGGCACCCTCGTCTACCTCGGTCGCCTCGATGGCCAGATGAAGGTCGCCGGAGTCCGCCTGGAAGCGGGGGAGATCGAGGCGCTGCTGCAGCAACATCCCGCGGTGCGGCAGGCGGCCGCGGCGGCGGTTCCCTTCGGCCCCGCGGTCGCCGGCGGTACGCCGACGTTGCGTCCGGTCGCCTGGGTGGTGCCGGTGGACCTCGCGGTGCCCGCCGACGAGCTCGAGAAGGACCTGCGGGCGCACCTGGAGAGGTCTCTGCCGCCGGCGTCGGTGCCGGCCCGGATCCTCCGCCTGGAGGCGATGCCGCTGGGCCCGGCGGGCAAGCTCGACCGTGCGTCCCTGCCGCGGCCGGTCCTCGAGACGGAGGGTCCCGGCGGCGCGACGGCGCCCCGCAGCGCCGTCGCGGAGCTGCTGGCCGGCCTGTGGATGGAGGTGCTCGGGATCCGCGAGGTGCCCGACGGCACCTCGTTCTTCGCCCTCGGCGGGCACTCCCTGTCCGCCATGCGGCTCGCCTCCAGGATCCGCCGGACCTTCGGGGTCGACGTGCCCCTGGTGCGGGTCTTCGAGGCGGCCGACCTGCACCGCATGTCCGAGGCGGTCGACGAGGCGCTGCGCGCCGACGAGGGCACGGCCGCGCCCCCGGTGCGGCCGGTGGAGCGGCGGAGCCGGCGGCCTTCCCCTGTCCTTCGCCCAGGAACGGCTCTGGTTCCTCGAGCAGCTCACCGGCGAGCGCGCCCTGTTCGTCATCCCGGCGTCGGTCCGGCTGCGCGGGCCGCTCGACGCCGGCGCCGTGGCCGCGGCGCTGGCCGCGGTCGAGCGGCGCCACGAGATCCTGCGCACGCGGATCGTCGAGGAGGACGGCCGGCCGATGCAAGTGCCGGTCCCGCCGGGCCGGTTGCGGCTTCCATGCCTCGACCTGGGGTCGCTGCCGGCGCCTCGCCGGGAGACGGAGGCGCGGCGCCTGGCCACCCGCGACGCCCGGCGTCCGTTCGACCTCGGCCGCGGGTCGCTGCTGCGAGCCGCGCTGGTCGCCCTGGGCGCGGAGGATCACGTGCTGGTCCTCGCGGTCTCCCACCTGGCGAGCGACTTCTGGTCGATGCGGGTCCTGGTGCGCGAGCTCGCCGAGCTCTACCGCGCCGCCGGCGGAGCCGGGCAGGCCAGCCTCGCCCGCCTGCCGGTGCAGTACGCGGACTATGCGGCCTGGCAGCGCGACCACATGAGCGGCGACGTGCTGGCGCGGGAGGTCGCCTGGTGGCGGCAGCACCTGGCCGGCGCGCCGCCCCGCCTCGAGCTCGCCCCGCCGCCCTCCCGCGGCGGCGAGCGCTCGTACCGCGGGAGCTCCGAGACGCTGCGCCTTCCCGCCGCGCTGGTCGCCGGGTTGCGGGAGCTCTGCCGGGCCGAGGGGGTCACCGTCTTCATGGCGGCCCTGGCCGCCTTCGAGGTCGTGCTCCACCGCCTCTCCGGGGCCACCGACCTGGTCATCGGCACCGACGTGGCCAACCGGGACCGGCTGGAGACCGAGGGGCTGATCGGGCTCTTCGTCAACCAGCTCCCGCTGCGTGCCGACCTGTCGGGCGACCCGGCCTTCCGCGAGCTCCTCGCCCGCAGCCGGCGGGAGGCCCTGGCCGCCTATGCACACCAGGACCTGCCCTTCGACCGCCTGGTCCAGGCGATCCAGCCCGAGCGCAGCCTCGGCCACGCGCCGCTGTTCCAGGTCAAGTTCCACCTCGAGGCCGAGGAGCCCGGAAACCGGATCGAGTTCGGGGGGCCTGTCCTCGAGTCCTTCGAGGTGTCCACCGGCCTCGCCGAGCTCGACCTGATCTTCAGCCTCGGCGACACCGGGGAGGGCCTCGGTGGAACCCTCGTCTACAGCACCGACCTGTTCGACGCCGCCGCGGCCCGGGCGTTGCTGGCCGACTTCCAGAGCGTCCTCGAGCTCGCGATCGAGGACCCGGCAACGCCTCTGTCGCGGATCGCCGAGGCTCTCGCCGCAGCCGAACAGGACCGTCGTCTCCATCTCGAAGGCGAGCTGCTCGCGGCTCGCTCCAGAGCCCTTCGAACCACCCGCAAGCGGGTAACCGTGGACATCTCATGATCGACACAATCAATACCGAGCTGGTCGGCTATCGCATCTCGCCCCAGCAGAGGCGTCTGTGGACGCTGGGCGCGGGGGACCCCTCCAGCCCGCTCCGCATCCAGGGACTGGTCGAGATCGGCGGTCCCATCGACGCCGAGGCGCTGGAGAAAGCGTGGCGCGAGGTTCTCTCGCGCCACGAGATCCTCCGCACCGGCTTCCGCTGCCCCTCTTCCATGACCCAGCCTGTGCAGGTCATCGAAGCGCCGCCGGCAGATCCGGCGGCGCCCCTCGAGGTCGACGATCTCGGTGAGCTGCCGGCGGCGGCGGCGCGCGGACGGCTCGACGACCTGATCAGCGCCGACCGCGAGCCGCCCGATCGATCCGTTGCGGCCGCCGCTGGTCATCGTCCACCTGGTCCGGCTCGGTGCGGAGCGCTCCGCCCTGCTGGTGACGGCCTCCGCCCTGGTCGCCGACCGGGGCACCCTGGAGCTGCTCGTCGGGGAGCTCCTGGACAGCTACGAGGGCGAGCGCGGCGGCGAGACGGAACCGCTCCAGTACGCCGACATCTCGGAGGCGCTGAACGACCTGATCGAAGGCGAGGAGACGCGTGAGGGAGCGCGCTACTGGGAGCGTCTCGGCACCGCGGCCAGCACCGACGTCCGGCTGCCCGGCGAGCCCGCGAGCGCAGCCGCCGAGGGCTTTTCGCCGCGGACCGTGTCGCGGCAGGTGGCGCCCGGCGACGCGGCGGCGGTGGCCGCTTTGGCGGCAGGGCGGAGCCGGGCTCCCTCCTGCGTGTGGCTGGCGGCCTGGTGGCTCCTCCTCGACCGCATGGGCGGCGGTCACCTTCCCGCGATCTCGGTGCGCCGGGACGGCAGGTCGTTCGAGGAGATCGCGGAGGCGCTCGGACCGTTCGCCCGGCGGGTGCCGGTGACGCTGCCGCGGCTCGATCACGTGCCCTTCGCGTCGGCTGTGGCGGCGGTCGAGGGCGCCATCGGCGAAGCGGGCCGATGGGACGACTTCTTCGACTGGGAGCGCTTCGCCGGGCCGGCGAAGGCGAGCTACCTCCCCTACGGCTTCACCTTCGTGGGCGCCGGTCCGGAACGGCCTGAAGGAAAGACCGGTGAGCGGGTCGAGACGCTGTGGGAGTGCCTGGAGCCGGCGCGTGTCGAGCTGGTGGTGACCGCCGGCGACGGTGCGGCGGTGGTCCGGGCGTCGTTCGACCCGAGATCGCTGCCCGCCGACGAAGCCGAGCTGCTGCTCGACCGTTTCCTGACCCTGCTGTCGGCGGCCGTCGCTGTGCCGGAGACGCCGGTCGAGGCGCTGCCGGTGGTGCCACCGGCCGAGCGTCGCCGGCTGCTGGAGGAGTGGGCGGGTGGGGACCTGGACCTCGGGGAGCTGGCCGCCGACGCTGGACGGCCTGGTGCGGCGGCAGATGGCGCTGAGCCCGGAGGCGGCGGCGGTGGCGTGGGAGGGGGGGAGCTGGAGCTACGGCGAGCTGGCGGCGCGGGCGTCCGGGGTGGCGGCTCGCCTGCGGCGTGCCGGGGTGCGCCGGGGGGACCGGGTGGGGGTGTGCGTGGCGCGGTCGCCGGAGATGGTGGCGGCGCTGCTCGGGGTGCTGGAGGCGGGCGCGGCGTGGGTGCCGCTGGACCCGGAGTACCCGGTGGAGCGGCTGCGCTGGATGCAGCAGGACGCGTCGCCGTCGGCGCTGCTGGTGGCGCAGGCGGGCCTGCCGGCGGGCCTGGAGGCGGGCGGCGTGCCGCTGGTGGACGCGTCGGGGGCCGAGGCGGAAGCGGCGGCAGGCGGTGGGGCGGGGTCGGCGACCGGCGGCGGCGACCTGGCCTACGTCCTCTACACCTCGGGCTCGACGGGCCGGCCGAAGGGGGTGATGGTGCCGCACCGGGCGATCGTCAACCGGCTGCTGTGGATGCAGGAGACGTGGCCGCTGGCGGCGGGGGACCGGGTGCTGCAGAAGACGCCGTTCGGGTTCGACGCGTCGGTGTGGGAGGTGTTCGTGCCGCTGCTGTCGGGAGCGACGGTGGTGATGGCGGAGCCGGAGGGCCACCGCGATCCGGAGTACCTGGTGCGGGCGATCCGCGAGCAGGGGGTGACGGTGGTGCAGTTCGTGCCGTCCCAGCTGCGGTTGGTGCTGGCCCAGGGCGGCCTGGGGGAGTGCCCGGCGCTGCGCCGGGTGTTCTCCGGCGGCGAGGCGCTGCCGGGAGCGCTGCGGGAGGCGTTCTTCGCGGCCAGCGGAGCGGAGCTGGTCAACCTGTACGGGCCGACCGAGGTGGCGATCGACGCGACGGCGGAGCGGTGCGTGCGGGGCGAGCGGCTGGAGGGGGTGACCATCGGCCGGCCCATCGCCAACGACCGGGTGTACGTCCTCGACGGCGAGCTCGAGCCGGTGCCGGCGGGGGTGGCGGGCCACCTGTGCGTCGGCGGGACGGGGGTGTCGTGGGGGTACCGGGGCAAGCCGGGCCTGACGGCGGAGCGCTTCGTGCCCGACCCGCTGAGCGGCCTCGCGGGCGGGCGCCTGTACCGCACCGGCGACCGGGCGCGCCACCTGCCGGGCGGCAGGCTCGAGTACCTGGGCCGGATGGACGAGCAGGTCAAGGTGCGCGGGGTGCGGATCGAGCTCGGCGAGATCGAGGGCCTGCTGCGGACGGCGCCGGGGGTCGGCGAGGCGGCCGCCGCGGTGCGCGAGGGTGAGGACGGCGCGCTACGGCTGGTCGCCTGGGTGAAGGCGACGGAGCCCGGAGCCCTGGAGGTGGCGGCGGTGCGCGAGCACCTGCGGCGGCACCTGCCCGAGGTGATGATGCCGTCGGCGGTGGTCGAGGTCGGCGAGATGCCCCACCTGCCCAACGGCAAGGTCGACCGCGGCGCCCTGCCCGACCCCGGCGATCCGACCGCCGGACTCCACCGCGCCTTCGTGCCGCCCCGCACCCGCTCGGAGGAGCTCGCTGGCGGAGGCGTGGAGCGCGGTTCTTGGGGTGGACCGGGTCAGCGTGCACGACGACTTCTTCGACCTCGGTGGCGACTCGATCCGCAGCATCCAGCTGCTTGCCGAGGCCCGCCGCCGCGGTCTCGAGCTGACGGTGCAGGATCTCTTCCGGCACCGCACGATCCGCGGCCTCCTCGACGCCCATGAGGACGGACCGGTGGCCGAGGACGAGGGCGTGCCCGCGCCGTTCAGCCTGATCGCGCCGGCCGACCACCGCCTGATGGCGGACGACATCGAGGCGGCCTACCCGTTCACGCTCCTCCAGCACGGGATGTTCTTCCACAGCGAGCTCGACCCTCACGCGCCGGTCTACCACGACGTCCTCAGCGTCCACCTGCGCACCGAGCTCGACCTCGCGGCGCTGCGCCACGCCCTGGGCCGGGTCACCGCGCGCCACCCGGTGCTGCGGACCTCGTTCCACTTCAACCTCTATACCGAGCCGCTGCAGATCGTTCACCGGGAGGCGCAGATTCCCCTGGCGGTGAGCGACCTGGGCCAGCTCGACGGCGAGCAGCAGGAGCTGGAGATCGGGCGCTGGGTGGAGCTCGAGAAGCACCGCCCCTTCGACTGGACCCAGGCGCCGCTCGCCCGCGCCTGCCTCCACCGGCGCGGTCCCGACGAGTTCCAGTTCAGCCTCGGCGCCCACCACGTGCTGATGGACGGGTGGAGCGCCGCGACCCTGCTCGCCGAGCTGTTCGCCGAGTACCGCGCTCTTCTCGCCGGCGGCGAGCTGGCGGAGCCGCCGGCCGATACCGCTTTCCGCGAGGCCGTGGCGCTGGAACGGCAGATCCTCGAATCGGAGGAGGCGCGGGACTTCTGGCGCGCCGAGCTCGACGGCGCGACCCTGCTGGAGCTGCCGCGACGGGTGGACGGCGAGGCGGGCGAAGGCCCGTCGCTCCTCACCTGGGAGGTCGCGGTGCCGGACGCCGTCCGCCAGCGGTTGCTGGGGCTGGCGAAGGAGGAGGAGGTGCCGCTCAAGGCGTTGCTCCTCGCCGCCCACTTCCGCGTCCTCGCCGCCCTCGGCGGCAGCGCCGACGTGGTCAGCGGCGTGGTGACCGACGGCCGGCCGGAGCGGGAGGGCGCGGAGCGGAGCCTCGGGCTGTTCGTCAACACGGTGCCCCTGCGCCAGCGCGTGGCCGGCGGCACCTGGCGGGAGCTCATCGCTGCGACCTTCACCCGCCAGACCGACCAGCTCACCTATCGCCGCTTCCCCATGGCGGAGATCAAGCGCCTGCTCGGTGGGCGGCGCTTGTTCGACGTCAACTTCAACTTCGTGAACTTCCACGTCTACGAGGAGGTCGGCAAGGTCGGCGGCGCCGAGGTGCTCGGCATGAACCACTTCGAGCAGACGGACATGTGGCTGTCGACGACCTTCAGCACCAACACCGCCGGCTCGTGGATCCAGCTCGGCCTCGGCGCCGACCGCCGCCGGGTGGCGGAGGATCAGATCGAGGAGATCGCGGACCTGTACCTCAACGCCCTGGAAGCGATGGGCAGCCGGCCGGACGACCGCTACGAGCGCGCGTCTCTCCTCGGTGAGGCCGAGCGTCGCCGGCTGCTGGAGGAGTGGGCGGGTGGGGACCTGGACCTCGGGAGCTGGCCGCCGACGCTGGACGGCCTGGTGCGGCGGCAGGTGGCGCTGAGCCCGCAGGCGGCGGCGGTGGCGTGGGAGGGGGGGAGCTGGAGCTACGGCGAGCTGGCGGCGCGGGCGTCGGGGGTGGCGGCTCGCCTGCGGCGTGCCGGGGTGCGCCGGGGGGACCGGGTGGGGGTGTGCGTGGCGCGGTCGCCGGAGATGGTGGCGGCGCTGCTCGGGGTGCTGGAGGCGGGTGCGGCGTGGGTGCCGCTGGACCCGGAGTACCCGGTGGAGCGGCTGCGCTGGATGCAGCAGGACGCGTCGCCGTCGGCGCTGCTGGTGGCGCAGGCGGGCCTGCCGGCGGGCCTGGAGGCGGGCGGCGTGCCGCTGGTGGACGCGTCGGGGGCCGAGGCGGAGAGCGGCGGCAGGCGGTGCGGCGGGGTCGGCGACCGGCGGCGGCGACCTGGCCTACGTCCTCTACACCTCGGGCTCGACGGGCCGGCCGAAGGGGGTGATGGTGCCGCACCGGGCGATCGTCAACCGGCTGCTGTGGATGCAGGAGACGTGGCCGCTGGCGGCGGGGGACCGGGTGCTGCAGAAGACGCCGTTCGGGTTCGACGCGTCGGTGTGGGAGGTGTTCGTGCCGCTGCTGTCGGGAGCGACGGTGGTGATGGCGGAGCCGGAGGGCCACCGCGATCCGGAGTACCTGGTGCGGGCGATCCGCGAGCAGGGGGTGACGGTGGTGCAGTTCGTGCCGTCCCAGCTGCGGTTGGTGCTGGCCCAGGGCGGCCTGGGGGAGTGCCCGGCGCTGCGCCGGGTGTTCTCCGGCGGCGAGGCGCTGCCGGGAGCGCTGCGGGAGGCGTTCTTCGCGGCCAGCGGAGCGGAGCTGGTCAACCTGTACGGGCCGACCGAGGTGGCGATCGACGCGACGGCGGAGCGGTGCGTACGGGGCGAGCGGCTGGCGGGGGTGACCATCGGCCGGCCCATCGCCAACGACCGGGTGTACGTCCTCGCCGGCGAGCTCGAGCCGGTGCCGGCGGGGGTGGCGGGCCACCTGTGCGTCGGCGGGGCGGGGGTGTCGTGGGGGTACCGGGGCAAACCGGGCCTGACGGCGGAGCGCTTCGTGCCCGATCCGCTGAGCGGCATCGCCGGGGGGCGCCTGTACCGCACCGGCGACCGGGCGCGCCACCTGCCGGGCGGCAGGCTCGAGTACCTCGGCCGGATGGACGAGCAGGTCAAGGTGCGCGGGGTGCGGATCGAGCTCGGCGAGATCGAGGGCCTGCTGCGGACGGCGCCGGGGGTCGGCGAGGCGGCTGCCGCGGTGCGTCAGGGGGAGGACGGCGAGGAGCGGCTGGTCGCCTGGGTGAGCGCGACGGAGCCCGGAGCCCTGGAGGTGCCGGCGGTGCGCGAGCACCTGCGGCGGCACCTGCCCGAGGTGATGATGCCGTCGGCGGTGGTCGAGGTCGGCGAGATGCCCCACCTGCCCAACGGCAAGGTCGACCGCGGCGCCCTGCCCGATCCCGGCGACCCGGTGCACGGTCTCGACCGCACCTTCGTACCGCCCCGCACCCCGGTCGAGGAGACGGTGGCCGAGGTGTGGCGCGAGCTGCTCGGCACGGCGCGGCCCGGGGTCCACGACGACTTCTTCGATCTCGGCGGCCACTCGATCATCGCGACCCAGCTGATGGCGCGCCTGCGCCGCATCTTCGACCTCGAGCTGCCGTTGCGCCACCTCTTCGAAGCGCCGACCATCGCCGGGTTGGGAGAGCGGATCGAGGCGGAGCTCGCCGGCGGCGCGGCGGTCCGCTCGGCACCGCTGACCACGACCGAGGCCGGCGGCGCGGCCCCCGCGTCCTTCGCCCAGCAACGGCTGTGGTTCCTCGAACAGATGGTCGGCGGCGAGACGTCCGCCTACAACATCCCGGCGGCGGTCTTCCTGCGCGGCGCCCTCGTCGTCCCGATCCTGCGCGCCGCCCTCGACGAGGTGGTCCGCCGGCACGACGTCCTGCGCACCACCTTCGCCCAGGTGGAGGACCGCCTCGAGCAGCGCGTCGCGCCGGCCGTCCCGGTGCCGCTGCCCATCGCCGACCTGTCGGCCCTGCCGCCGGACGCCGCCCGCGGCGAGACGGCGCGGGTCGCCCGCAACCAGGGCACCCGCCGCTTCGACCTCGCCGCGGGGCCGCTGCTGCGCATCGGCCTGGTGCGCCGGGCGCCGGCCGAGCACGTGCTGCTCACCACCCTGCACCACACGATCAGCGACGGCTGGTCGAGCGGCCTGTTGATCGGCGAGCTCGGCGAGCTCTACCGCGCCTTCGTCGAGGGCCGGCCGTCGCCGCTTCCCGCGCCGCGGCTGCAGTACGCCGACTTCGCCCGTTGGCAGCGCCGCCGCCTCGACGCGGAGGCCCTCGAGGATCAGCTCGGCTACTGGCGCCAGCAGCTCGCCGGGCTGCCTCCGGCCCTCGACCTTCCTCCCGACTACCCGCGGCGGACCGCCGGCGACAGCCCCGGCGGCAGCGTGGCGCTGCGCATCGAGGCCGCCGAGGTGGAGGCGCTGCGGCGGATCGCGCGGGAGGAGGGGGGGACCCTCTTCATGGCGCTCCTCGCCGTCTTCCAGATGCTCCTCTGCCGCTACAGCGGCCAGGACGATTTCGCGGTCGGCACCCCGGTCGCCGGGCGCGACCGGCCGGAGCTCGAGCGGCTGATCGGCTGCTTCGTCAACACCCTGGTGCTGCGAGCCGACCTGTCGGGCCGCCCCGGTCTGCGGCAGGTGCTGTCGCGGGTCCGGCGGGTTGCGGTGGAGGCCTTCGGGCACCAGGACGTGCCCTTCGAGCGGCTCGTCGAGGAGCTGCGCCCGGGGCGGGATCTCGCCCACACGCCGTTGTTCCAGACGATGTTCGTGTTGCAGAACGCGCCGGCCTCGGGCATCAGCGACCTCCCCGGCCTGCGGCTCGTCCCCTACGAGGAGCCCGACTCCGCGGCGGCGAAGTTCGACCTGACCCTGTTCCTCGCCGAGGTCGACGGCGCCCTGGAGGGCTCCCTCGAGTTCCGCCGCGACCTGTTCCACCCGCTGACCGCGCGGCGGCTTCGCCGAGCGCTTCGGAAACCTCCTCGCCGCCGCCGCGGCCGAGCCCGACCGGGCCCTCGACACCCTGCCCCTCGGGCGGCCGGGGGAGTGGCCGGCGGAGCCTGCCGAGGCGGCGGCCGCCGGCGACCCGGCGCCGCTCCACGAGGCCGTCGCCGAGGTGGCGCGCCTCCATCCCGACGCGACGGCGGTGATCGCCGGCGACGAGCGGATCTCCTACGGCGAGCTCGACCGCCGGGCGGAGGCCCTCGCCGCGGAGCTGGTGCGCCACGGCGTCGGGCCGGAGGTGCCGGTGGGAGTGGCGCTGGAGCGTTCGCCGGCGCTGCCCGCCGCCATGCTGGCGGTGCTCAAGGCCGGGGGAGCCTTCGTGCCCCTCGACCCCTCGCACCCGCGCCAGCGACTGACCGAGCTGCTCGCCGACGCCGGAGCCCGGATCGTCGTCGCCCGCGACGAGACCTTCGCGGGTCCCGGCGCCGCGGTCGCCGGCTCGGCGCTCACGGTGGTCGGGCCGGACGTTTCTCCGCACGGCGCCGAAGCACGGCTCTCCGGCGCGCCGACGGACCTCGACCGCGCCGCCTACGTGATGTACACCTCGGGCTCGACCGGCAGGCCGAAGGGCGTGGTGGTCAGCCACCGCAGCCTGATGCGCTACCTGTCCTGGTGCGTCGAGAGCTACCCGCTGCGCGGCAGCGGGGGCACGCTGGTCCACACCTCGCCGGCCTTCGACCTCACCCTCACGGGCCTCCTCGCGCCGCTCCTCGCCGGCGTGCCGGTGGAGCTCGTCCCCGAGGGACCGGGCGTCGAGGAGCTGGTGGCGGCGCTGGGCCGCCGCGACGGGCTCGGGCTGGTCAAGCTCACCCCGGCGCACCTCGATCTGCTCGCCAGCCGCCTCGAAGCGGGCGAGCCGGCGGGGCGGGTCGCGGCCTTCGTGATCGGCGGCGAAGCGCTGCCGGCGGCGACCTGCGAACGCTGGCGGCGGCTGGCCCCGGAGACGGTGCTGTGCAACGAGTACGGCCCGACCGAGGCGCACCGTCGGTTGCGCCCTCCACCGCGTCTCCGCCGGCGACCCGGAGCCGCTGCCCATCGGACGGGCGGCCGCCGGCGCGCGCCTGCGGGTGCTCGACCGCCGTCTCGAGCCGGTGCCGGCGGGCCTGCGCGGCGAGCTCTACGTCGGCGGCGAGGGGCTGGCCCGCGGTTACGCCGGGCAGCCCGCCCTGACCGCCGCGTCCTTCGTGCCCGACCCCCGGCCCGCGCTGCCGGGAGGCCGCCTCTACCGCACCGGCGACCTGGTCCGCGAGCTTCCCTCGGCGATCTCCAGTTCCTCGGCCGGGCCGACCAGCAGGTCAAGCTGCGCGGCTACCGGATCGAGCCGGCCGAGGTCGAGGCGGCCCTCGCCGCCTTGCCCGGCGTCGAGCGGGCGTACGTCACCGTCCGCGAGGACATGCCGCGCGACCGGCGCCTGGTCGCCTATCTGGTCGGGCGCCAGGGCGACCCGCCGGCGGCGGGCGAGCTGCGCGCGGCGCTGGCCGCCACGCCTGCCCTCCTAATGGTCCCTCGTTCTTCGTCGAGCTGGACGGGCTGCCGCTCAGCCCAGCGGCAAGGTGGACCGCCGCTCGCTGCCGGCACCTGCCGCGGAACGCGAGCTCGGCGGAGCTCGTCGCCCCGCGCACGCGGCGGAGCAGTGGCTGGCCGCCGTGTGGAGCGAGGTCCTCGGCGTGACGAGCGATCGGGGTCAACGACAACTTCTTCGAGCTCGGGGGCCACTCCCTCACACGCCATGCAGGTGATCACCCGGCTGCGTCAATCCTTCCGCGTCGACGTCCCGGTTCAGGAGCTGTTCACCACTCCGACGGTGGCGAGGCTGGCGGGAGCGGTCGTGCGCCCGGGAGGCGACGGCGGGCACGGCCGAGAAGATCGTGGCGGCCTTGCTGCGGGTGCGCGGGATGTCGGCCGACGAGATCCGCGACGCCCTGAGCGCCCGCAAGGGAGCCGGAGAGGTGGGCGAATGAGCGACGAGACCCGGGTGGTGGACGCCGAGGCCGAGCGGCAGGAGCTGATGCGGCTGCTGCTGGCCGAAGGGGTCGGTCGTCCTGGCGGAGCCGGAGCGGATCTCGCGCCGGCCGGACCGCGACCGGGCGCTGCTGTCCTTTGCCCAGCAGCGGCTCTGGTTCCTCTACCGGTATGCGCCGGAGAGCCCGGAGTACAACATCTCGACGCCCCTCCTGCTCGAGGGACCGCTCGACGTCGAGGCGCTCGCCCGCAGCCTCGCCGAGGTCGTCCGCCGGCACGAGGCGCTGCGCACCCGTTTCGTCGTCGACGGTGCCGCCTGCTGGCAGATGATCTCGCCGCCGGGCCCGGTTCCCCTGCCGCGGACCGACCTGCGCGGCATGCCGGGTCGGCGAGCGCCAGGCGGTGGCGCGCCGCCTGGCGGTGGCGGAGGCCCAGCGGCCGTTCGACCTCGAGGCCGGGCCGCCGCTGCGCGCCCGGATGTTCGTCCTCGCCGACGACCTCCACCTCCTCCAGCTCACCCTCCACCACATCGTGTCGGACGGCTGGTCGAGCGAGGTCCTGGTCCGCGAAGCGGTGGCGCTCTACGGCGCCTTCGCCGCGGGGCGGCCGTCACCGCTGGCCGAGCTGCCGATCCAGTACGCGGACTTCGCAACCTGGCAGCGCGAGCGCGGCGACGGGCACCTGGCGGAGCAGCTCGCCTACTGGCGCGGCCAGCTCGCCGGCCTCGACGCGGCTGGAGCTGCCGACCGACCGGCCGCGGCCGGCGCTGCGGACGGCCCGCGGCGCCGCCCTCGGGCTGTCGCTGGACGGGCCGGCGTCCGAGCGCCTCCGGGCGCTGGCCCGGGCCCAGGAGACGAGCCTGTTCATGGTCCTGACCGCCGCCCTGGCGGCGCTCCTCGGCCGCTGGACGGGGCAGACCGACGTCGCCCTCGGCAGTCCCATCGCCAACCGGAACCGGGTCGAGACCGAGGCCCTCATCGGCTTCTTCGCCAACACCCTGGTGCTGCGGATGGACCTGTCCGGCGAGCCGACGTTCCGCGAGCTCCTCGGCCGCGCGCGGCGGACCACCCTGGAGGCCTACGACCACCAGGACGTGCCCTTCGAGCGGGTCGTCGACGAGCTGCAGCCGGAGCGCGACCTGTCCCACACGCCGCTGTTCCAGGTCGCCCTGACGCTCCACGGCGACACGCCGGGGGCGACGCGGCGCGAGCTGCCCGGAATCCGCCAGCGGCCGTTCGCCCTCGACACGGCGACGGCGAAGTTCGACCTCAGCGTCGGGGTGGCCGATTCCGCCGCCGGGATCGAAGGGTCGATCGAGTACAGCACGGACCTGTTCGACCGGACGACGGTCCGGCGGCTGGCGGACCAACTCGTCCGCCTTCTGCGCGCCGTCGCCGGCGATCCGGACCTGCGCCTCGGAGAGCTGCCGCTGCTCGGCCCCGCCGAGCGCCACCAGGCGGTCGTCGAGTGGCCGGCGGGCCGCCGCGTCCCGGCGCCGACGGAGCCGCTCCACCGGGCCTTCGAACGCGCCGCCCGCCGCCGGCCCGAGGCCGTCGCCCTGGTCTGCGGCGGGCGCACGACGAGCTACGGCGAGCTCGACCGGCGCGCCGAGGCCGTCGCCGGCGAGCTGTCCCGGCGCGGCGTCGGCCCGGGGACCCTCGTCGGCCTGTGCGCCGGCCGCAACGCGGCCACCGTCGCCGCGCTGATCGGCGTGCTCAAGGCCGGCGGCGCCTACCTCCCGCTCGACCCGGCGTACCCGGAGGAGCGGCTGAGGCTGATGCTCGAAGACAGCGGTGCGGCCTTGGTCGTCACCGACGAGGAACACCGGCGCTTCATCCCCGAGCTCGGCGTCGACGTCCTCCAGCTCGAGGCGATGGACGGGGCGCCACGCCGGCCGCGGCCGGCCGCCGGCCGCCGTGAGCCGACGGTGGACGACCTCGCCTACGTGATCTACACCTCCGGCTCGACCGGCCGCCCCAAGGGGGTGGAGGTCACCCACGGCAACCTGGCACGCCTGCTCGACGCCACCCGGGCGTGGTTCGCATTCGGCGCCGACGACGTGTGGACCCTGTTCCACTCCCTCGCCTTCGATTTCTCGGTGTGGGAGATCTGGGGCGCGCTCGCCTACGGCGGCCGCCTGGTGGTGGTCGACGACGACGTCCGCCGCTCCCCCGCGGCCTTCCTCGAGCTGCTGCGCCGCGAGCGGGTCAGCGTGCTCAACCAGACGCCGTCGGCCTTCCGCCAGCTCGTCGCCGCCGACGGGGAGGCCGCCGAAGGCGGTGACGGCGGCGCGCTCGCCCTGCGGTGGGTGATCTTCGGTGGCGAGGCCCTCGAGCTCGAGAGCCTGCGCCCCTGGTTCGCCCGCCACGGCGACCGCCGGCCGACCCTGGTCAACATGTATGGCATCACCGAGACCACGGTCCACGTCACCTACCGGCCGATCCGCCGCGCCGACCTCGACGCGGCGGCGGGCAGCGTCATCGGCCGGGGCATCCCGGATCTGCAGGTGTACCTGGTGGACCCCGCGCTGCGGCCGATGCCGATCGGCGTGATGGGGGAGCTGTGCGTCGGCGGCGCGGGGGTCGCCCGCGGCTATCTCGGCCGGCCGTCTCTCACCGCCCGCCGCTTCGTCCCCGATCCCTTCGGGTCGCGGCCGGGTGGCCGCCTCTACCGCTCCGGCGACCTCGCCCGGCGGCGAGCCGACGGCGACCTCGAGTACCTCGGGCGCCTCGACCACCAGGTCAAGGTGCGCGGCCATCGCATCGAGCTCGGCGAGATCGAGGCCGCGCTGACCGCCCACGACGGGGTGCGGGAAGCGGTCGTCATGGCCCGCCCGGGCTCCGCCGGCGCGCGGCTGGTCGCCTGGCTGGTGCCGGCGAGCGCCGAAGGGGTGGCACCCGAGAGCCTGCGCCAGCACCTCGGCTCCCGCCTTCCCGAGTACATGATCCCGGCCCAGTTCGTCGCCGTCGAGGCGCTCCCGGTGACCGCCCACGGCAAGGTGGACCGGCGGGCGCTTCCCGACCCCGACCCGGGGCGCCCCGATCTCGCCGAGGAGTACGTGGCGCCGCGCACCGCGGCCGAGGAGGTCCTGGCCGCGGTGTGGGCGCAGGTCCTGGGCGTCGACCGGGTCGGGATGAACGACAACTTCTTCGCCCTCGGGGGCGACTCGATCCTCAGCGTCCAGGTGATCGGCCTGGCGCGCGAGCGCGGGCTGGACCTCACGCTGCCGCAGCTCTTCCGCACCCAGACGGTGGCCGGGCTCGCCGCGGAGGCCGGCTTCGGGGCGCCCCCGGAGGCGCCGGCGACGCCCAGCGAGCCGTTCGCGATGCTCACCCCGGAGGACCGCGCCAAGCTGCCCGCGGGGATCGTCGACGCCTACCCGATGACCCGGATGCAGGTGGGCATGGTGTACCACGCCGAGCTCGACCCCGAGCGGCCGCTGTTCCACAACGTCAACAGCTGCGTCCTGCGGCTCGCCTTCGACCACGGATCTGCTCGCCGCGGCCGTCGACGCGGTGGTGGCGCGGCATCCGGTGCTGAGGACGGCGCTGCACGTCAGCGGGTTCGGCGAGCCGCTCCAGCTCGTCCACGAGACGGTGCCCTCGCCGATCACCTTCCACGACCTCCGCCACCTCCCGGCCGAGGAGCAGCGGGCGCAGATCCGCCGCTACCACGACGCCGAGGAGGCGCGGCGCTTCGACCTCACCCGGCCGCCGTTGATCCGCTTCGCCGTCCACCGGCTGAGCGAGGACACGGTCAGCTTCTCGCTGTCCGAGAACCACGCGATCTTCGACGGCTGGAGCCTCCACGCGACCCTCGCCGAGATCTTCGAGCACCACCTGGCGCTGGTCCACGGCGAACGGCCGGAGCCCGTGGCGCCGTCGCTGGCCTTCCGCGACTTCGTCGCCCTCGAACGGGCGGCCGTCGCCTCGCCGGAGCAGCGGCGTTTCTGGCGCGACAAGCTCGCCGGCGCCCCTTCGACCCGGGTCGAGTCGTGGCCCGAGGAGGCCGCCGGCGGGGCCGCCGCGCCCGCCGCCGGAATGAGCCTGCTGCCGACGCCGCTGCCCAGCGAGCTGCAGCAGGGGCTCGAGCGGCTGGCGCGAGCCTGCGCGGTGCCGCTGAAGAGCGTGCTCCTCGCCGCCCACCTCAAGGTCCTGTCGCTGGTGACCGGCGAGGAGGAGATCGTCACCGGGCTGCTGTCCAACGGGCGTCCGGAGACCACCGGGGGCGAGGATGGGCGCGGGCTGTTCCTCAACGTCCTGCCGCTGCGCCTGCGCCTCGGCCGCGGCACCTGGCGCGACCTGGTGCAGCAGACCTTCGACGCGGAGCGCGAGGTCCTGCCGTACCGGCGCTTCCCGCTGGCGGAGATCCAGCAGGACCAGGGCCGGGACCGGCTGCTGGAGACCGAGTTCAACTACATCCACTTCCACGTCGTCGAGGAGCTGCTCGGCGGCGGCGAGGTCGGGGTGGTGGCAACCGAGGACCGGGTGGAGCAGAGCGACATGACGCTGGCCACCTCGTTCTGGACCACCCCGGGCACCGCGGACGTGACCCTGGTCCTGCGCTACGACACCTCCCGCCTGGGGCCAGGGCAGGCCGGGTGCCTGGCCCGCACCTACCTCGACGTCCTCGCCGCCGCGGCGGAGGCGGCCGACGAGGAGCACATGGCGCGGGCCTGGCTGACCCCGGAGGCGCTCGCAGCCGTCTCTGCCGGCCCGGTGCGCGCGATCCCGCAAGCCTCCCTCGGTGAGCTGGTCGCGGCGCGCGCCGCCGACTTCCCGGACGCGGTGGCGGCGGTCTGCGCCGGGCGCAGCGTCACCCTCGGCGAGCTGGTGGCGGCGGCGGATCGCGCGGCGCGGGCCCTGCTGCGCCGCGGCATCGGGCCCGGAAGCACCGTCGCCCTGCTCTTCGAGCCTTCCATCGAGGGGCTGACCGCCATGCTCGCCGTGCTGCGCACCGGCGCCGCCTTCCTCGCCGTCGACCCCGACAGCCCGGCGGAGCGCACCCGCTGGATGCTCGCCGACGCCGACCCCCGGCTGCTGCTGACCCGCCGCGGCCTCGCCGACCGGGTGGGCGACGCCGGCCGCGAGGTCGTCTGCCTCGACGAAGCGCTCACCGCGGGCCCCGCCGCGGCCGCCGCCGGCCCCGCTTCGCCGCCGCTGCCGTCCGTCGACCCCGGCCTGCCCGCCTACCGCGTCTATACCTCCGGCTCCACCGGCCGGCCGAAGCCGGTCGTCGCGACCCATCGGTCGGTCGCCAACTACCTCTCCTACCTCGCCGAGGAGCACGGACTCGGGCCCGACGACGCCGTGCTCCAGGTCGCGGCGTGGTCCTTCGACGCTTCGGTTCGCGACCTGCTCGGCCCGCTCCTCGCCGGCGGCCGGGTGCTGATTCCCGACCCCGCGGCGGAGCGCGGCCCGCAGACCCTCGTCGCCCTGGCCGCCGCGGAGCGGGCCACCGCCGTCCTCAGCGTCGTCCCGACCCTGCTGCGGGCGATGCTCGACGAGGTGGAGCGCTCGGCGGCGGACCTGCGCGTCCCTGCGGCTCCTCCTCGTTTCCGGCGAGCCGTTGCATCGCGAGGACGTGGAACGGGTCGAGTCGCAGCTCGGGCCGGAGGTGCGGCTGGTCAACCAGTACGGGCCCAGCGAGTGCACGATGACCAGCACGTACCAGGTCGTCCGGCCGCTGGCCTGGGGGGGAGGTCCGGCCGTCGGCAGGCCGATCCGCAACGCCCGGGCGTACGTGCTCGGCCCGGCGGCGGCCCCGGTCGCCCCGGGGGCGGTGGGGGAGGTCTGGATCGCCGGCGCCGGCCTCGGCCCGGGCTATCCGGGCCGTCCCGCCGCCACCGCCGACGCCTTCCGCCCGGACCCCTTCGCAGCCCAGGGGGCGCGGGCCTATCGCACCGGCGACCTGGCGCGGTTGCTGCCGGACGGGTGCCTCGAGTTCCGCGGCCGGGCCGATCGCCAGCTCAAGGTGCGGGGCGTGCGGGTCGAGCCCGCCGAGGTCGAGGCGGCGCTGGTCCGCCTGCAGGGCGTCGCGGCGGCGGCCGTGGGGGCGCTCCCGGGCGAGGGTCCCGAGGGGGTGCGCCTGGCGGCCTGGATCGTCGCTTCGGGCGGCTCGCCGGCGCCCGAGGCGCTGCGGCGGTCGCTGAGCGCCGAGCTGCCCGAAGCGATGATCCCGACGGTGTGGAGCGAGATCGCCGAGCTGCCGCGGCTGGCCAGCGGCAAGGTCGACCGCGCCGCCCTCCCCGTCCCCGACGCGGCGCGCCCGTCTCTGGAGACGGCGTACGTCGCGCCGCGGAGCCGGGCTCGAGGCGGAGCTGTGCGCGTTGTGGGCCGAGCTGCTGGCGGTCGAGCGGATCGGCGTCGACGACGACTTCTTCGCCCTCGGCGGCCACTCCCTGGTCGCGACGCGCCTGGTGGCGCGGGTCCGCGAGCGGTTCGCGGTCGAGCTGCCGCTGCGAGCGCTGTTCAACGCACCGACGGTCGCCGGAATGGCCGGGGCGGTGGAGCAGGCGCGGCAGAGGGGTACGGGGCACGGCGACGGTGCGGGGCACGGCGACGGTGCGGCGCCCGGCGGCGAGGTCGACGGCGGCCAGACGGGGCGGCAGCGGGGGCAGCGGAACGAGCAGCAGGACCGCCGCCAGCCGGGTGGGCGGGGGGACGGCGAGAGCGCCCAGGAGCGCCAGCGCGGCCAGGTCGACCGCTCGGCCGCGGCCGCGGCGGCGGTCGAGGTCGAGGAGCTGTCGGAGGAGGAGGTCGACGACCTGCTCGCCGAGCTGCTCGAAGAGGAGAGCCATGACGGTCACCGCTAGCGCCGCCGTCGGCGAGCTCCCCCGCGAGGAGAAGCGCGCCCTCCTGGCCCGCCTGCTCGCCGAGCGGCGCGCCAGGGAGGGCGGCGCGTATCCGCTCTCCTTCGGGCAGCTCCGGCTGTGGTTCCTCGACCGGCTCGAACCCGGCAATCCGGCGTACAACATGCCGGCCGGAGCGCGCCTCGTCGGCCGCCTCGACCCCGGAGCCCTGGCGGCGGCGGTGAGCCGGATCGTGCGCCGGCACGAGCCGCTGCGCACCGCCTTGCGCGAGCAACTCGGCCGCCCCGTCCAGGTGGTGCTGCCGCCGGCGCCGGTGGCGCTGCCGTCGGTCGACCTGTCGGCCCTCGCCGGGGCGGTGCGGGAGGGGGAGGCCCGGCGCCTGGCCGCCGCCGAGTCGCTGCGCTCCTTCGACCTGGCGGCCGGCGTGCCGCTGCGCACGCTGGTGGTGCGGCTGGAACCGGAGGAGCACCTGTTCCTGGTGACCTTCCACCACGCGATGTGCGACGAGTGGTCGCGAGGCATCTTCGTCGGCGAGCTCGCCGCGCTCTACCGCGCGGCGGTCACCGGCGATGCGCCGCGGCTGCCGGAGCTGACCCTCCGCTACGCCGACTACGCGGTGCGCCAGCGCGACAGCCTGCAGGGTGGGCGGCTGGCGGCGCAGCTCGCCTTCTGGCGCCAGCAGCTCGCCGGCGAGATCCCGGTGCTCGAGCTGCCGGCGGACCGCCCGCCTCCCGCCGACCCCTCGGGGCGTGGAGCCAAGCGCCGGGTCGAGCTGCCGGCGGACCTGGCGCGCGCGCTCCGCGAGCTGGCGCGGCAGCGACGGGCGACGCCGTTCATGGTTCTGCTGGCGGCGTTCCAGGCCCTGCTCGTCCGCTACAGCGGGGAGAGCGACGTGCCGGTGGGAACCCCCGTCGCCGGCCGCGACGGCAGGGACACCGAGCCGCTCATCGGCTTCTTCGTCAACACCCTGGTGCTGCGCACCGACCTCGACGGCGACCCGTCCTTCCTCGCCGCCGTGGATCGCGTCCGCGAGGTCGCCCTCGACGCCTTCGCCCACCAGGACCTGCCTTTCGAGCGGCTGGTCGAGGAGCTGGCGCCGGACCGCGACCTGGCCCACGACCCGTTCTTCCAGGTGATGTTCGTGCTGCAGAATGCGCCGTCCGCCGGCGCCGTGGAGCTGCCGGACCTGCGGGTCATGCCGCTGGCGGTCGACGGCGGCACGGCGAAGTTCGACCTCCGGTTCTCGTTGGTCGACGACGGCCTCGGCTTCTCGGGGTTCCTCGAGCACAAGGTGGACCGCTTCGACGCGACGACGGCCGAGCGGATGCTGCGGCACTTCACGAACCTGCTGCGGTCGGCGACCGAGAGCCCGCAGCGCCGCCTGTCCGATCTCTCCCTGCTCGGCCGGGCGGAGCGCCATCAGCTGCTGGTCGAGGCGAACGACGCCCGCCGCGCCGGGCTCGCCGGAGACGGGTTTCTCGATCGCTTCGCCGCCGAGGCGCGGCGGCGGCCCGACGCGGTGGCCGCCAGCAGCCGGGGCGCCGCGCTGACCTACCGACGGCTGGCCGAGTCGGCGCTGGCCGCGGCTCGCGGCCTCGTCGCCGCGGGAGTGGGGCCGGGAGACGTCGTGGCGCTGGCCGGCGAGCGCGGGCCCGACCTGCTGACCGCGATCCTCGCCGTCCTCGCCGCGGGCGCCGCCTGGCTCCCCCTCGATCCGCGGCATCCGGCGGAGCGGCTGCGCACCGTCCTGGAACGCAGCGGCGCATCGCGGGTGGTCGCCAGCGGTCCGCCGCTCCCCGCCGTCGCCGAGGCCGTCTCCGCGCTGCCGCCCGGCCGCGTCGGGATCGTCCCTCTCGACCGGCTCCTGGCCGCGGGCGAGGCCGATCCTGCCGCCGCGGTGCCGCGCTACCAGGACCCGCGGAGCCTGGCCTACGTCATCTTCACCTCCGGCTCGACGGGGATGCCGAAGGGCGCGATGGTGGAGCACCGCGGGATGTACAACCACCTGCTCGCCAAGGTCGACGACCTGCGGCTCGGCGAGTCCGACGTGGTCTCCCAGAACGCCCCCCAGTGCTTCGACATCTCGGTGTGGCAGATGCTCGCGCCGCTCGCCGTCGGCGGCCGCGTGGCCTTCGTCGCCGACGAGGACGCCGAGGATCCGCTCCGCCTGGCGCGGGCGGTCGAGGCGGCAGGGGTCACCGTGCTCGAGGTGGTCCCCTCGGTTCTCGGCGCCCTGCTCGAGGAGCTGGGGCGGGAGGGCGTCGAGGCCCCCGGGCTGGCCGCGCTGCGCTGGCTGCTGGTCACCGGGGAGGAGCTCCCGGCGTCCCTCTGCGCGGCCTGGCTGCGGCGCTGGCCGGCGGTGCCGATGGTCAATGCCTACGGACCGACGGAGTGCTCGGACGACGTCACCCACCACGTCGTGCGGCGGGCGGAGGCCGGGCCGGTGCCGATCGGCCGCACCGTGGCCAACCTGCGCCTCTACGTCCTCGACCGCACCCTGCGTCCGGTCCCGCTGGGCGTCGCGGGGGAGCTCTACGTCGCCGGGGTCGGGGTCGGCCGCGGCTACCTCAACGACCCGGGCCGCACCGCCGGCGGCCTTCCTGCCCGATCCCTTCGCGCCGCAGCCGGGCGGCCGGCTCTACCGCACCGGCGACCTGGTCCGCCGCCGGCCCGACGGTGGCCTGAGCTTCCTCGGCCGGATCGACCATCAGGTCAAGGTGCGCGGCTTCCGCATCGAGCTCGGGGAGGTCGAGGCGGCGCTGCGCCGCCACCCGGCGGTGCGCGAGTGCGCCGTGCCGGTGCCGCGGCGAGGCGGCGGGCCGCCGGCTGGTCGCCTACTCGCCCTCGACGGGGCGGCCGACCCGCCGAAGCGCTGCGCGCCGCCCTCGCCGACCGGCTGCCGGACTACATGGTGCCGGCCGCCTGGCAGGTCCTCGACCGCGCTGCCGCTGACCGCCAGCGGCAAGGTCGACCGGCGGGCGCTGCCGGAGCCCGAGTCCGGCGCGGCGCAGCGGCGCGTCCGGTGGCCCGCCGCGGGGCGCCGACGAGGAGCTGCTCGCCGGGATCTGGTCGCGAGGTGCTCGGCGTCGATCGGATCGGGCGTCGACGACGACTTCTTCGCCCTCGGCGGCCACTCGCTGCTCGCCACCCGGGTCGTCTCGCGGGTGCGCGACCTGTTCGCCGTCGAGCTGCCGCTGCGGGCGCTCTTCGAGCGCCCGACCGTCGCCGCGCCTGGCCCGTCGGATCGGCGCCCTGCGCCGGCGCGACGACGCCACGGCGCTGCCGCCGCTGCAGCCGGCGCCCGCGGGATCGCCCCCTGCCGCTCTCCTTCGCCCAGCAACGGCTGTGGTTCCTCGACCGGCTCGACCCGGGCAGCGCGCCCTACAACGTGCCCGCATCGCCGTGCGCATCCGGGGCCGGCTCGAGCGCGGGGCTCTGCGCGCCGCGCTGGCGGCGATCGTGCGCCGCCACGAGGTGCTGCGCACCGCGTTCCGCGACGGAGTCGACGGGCGTCCGGTGCAGGTGGTCCTGCCGCCGCCGGTCCCGGGGCTGCGCGAGGTCGGACCTGCTCGGCTCTCGCCGCGCAGCGGCGGACGGCGCGAGGCGCATCGCCTCGCCCGGGCCGAGGCGCGGCGCCCGTTCGACCTCGCAGCGCGGGCCGCTGGTGCGCGCGCGCTGCTCGCACTGCGCCGGCGACGAGCACGTGCTGCTCGCCGCGACCTCCACCACGTCGTGTGCGACGGCTGGTCGCGCGGCGCTGTTCGCCGAGCGAGCTGGGCGACCTCTACGCGGCCGCCGTCGCCGGCGACGCGCCGCACGCTTGCCCGAGCTGCCCGTCCAGTACGCCGACTTCGCCGCTCTGGCAGCGCGGCTGGCTCGACGGCGACGGCTGGAGCGGCAGGTCGACTACTGGCGCGAGCGGCTCGCCGGCGCGCCGCCGCTCTCGAGCTGCCGACCGACCGCCCGCGGCCGGCGGTGCAGAGCTAGCGCGGCGCGACCCTGCCGGTGCGCGCTTCCCGCCGCGCTCGCCCGGGCCCTGGAGCGGCAGCCGGCGTACCGGGGCGACCCCGTTCATGGTGCTGCTCGCCGCCTTCCATCGCGCTCCTCGGCCGCCTCTCGGGGCAGCGGCGACCTGGTGGTCGGCACCCCGGTCGCCGGGCGCACCCGCGCTGGAGATCGGAGGGGCTGATCGGCTTCTTCGTCAACACCCTGGTGCTGCGCCGCGCGACCTGCGCGGGCGAGCCGACCTTCGGCGAGCTCGCTCGGCCGGGTCGCGGGAGGCGGCGCTCGCCGCCCCGGACCACCAGGACCTGCCGTTCGAGCGGCTGGTCGACGAGCTCGAGCCGGAGCGCAGCCTGGCACCTCGCCGCTCTTCCAGGTCGCCCTGCGTGGTCCAGAACGCGCCCGGCGGTGCGGGGAGCCGCCGCCTCGGCGCTGGACCTCGCGCCGCTGGAGGTGGGCGGGCACCGGCGCGAAGTTCGATCTCACCTGGTGCTTGAGCCGTCGCCGGCGCGGGCTCGACGGCTATCTCGAGTACGCCACCGACCTGTTCGACGCCACCACCGCCCTGCGCCTGCTCGGCGCACTTCTGGCGCCTGCTCGGCGGCGCTCGCCGAGGCCCCGAGACGCCGCTCGGCGCGCGCTGCCGCTGCTGGCCGCCGGCGGAGCGCCACCAGCTGCTGGTCGAGTGGAACGACAGCCGCCGCTCCCGTCGTCGGCGACGCCTCGGTGCAGCTGTTCGCCGCAGGCGCCGCCGGCCGGCCGGACGCCGTGGCGTTGGTCGACGGCGGCGAGCACCTGACCTACGGCGAGCTCGACCGCGCGGTCGGACGGCTGCGCGCGCCGGCTGCAAGCCGCCGGCGCCGGCCCGAGACGCGGGTCGGCCTGTGCTCGGGCGCTCGGCGCGGATGGTGTCGCGCTGCTCGCGATCCTCGAGGCCGGCGGCCGCCTACGTGCCGCTCGACCCCGGTATCCGGAGCACGCCTCGCCTCATGCTGATGCGCGACGCCGGCGTCCGCGGCTGGTGGTGGACGGCGCGCTGCGCGGCGCGCTGCCCGAGCCCGGCCGGACGCCGCCGTGCTGTGCCGCGACCGCCGACGGCGGCGATGCGGAGCCGCCGGCGGCCGTGCGCCGGCCGGCCCCGCGGGCGCGGCGGATGCCCTCGCCGTACGTGATGCTACACCTCGGGCTCGACCGGCCGCCCAAGGGGGTGGCGGTCACCCACCGCAGGGGTCATCCGCCTGGTGCGCGGTGCGTCCTACGCCGCGCCTCGACGAGAGACTGCTGCTTCAGTTTGCGCCGGTGTCTTCGACGCGTCGACCTTCGAGATCTGGGCGACCGCTGCTCAACGGCGGCCGGCTGGTCCTGCTTCGCCGGGCGACGCTGCCGGCGCTCGGCGAGCTCGGCGAGGCGCTCGAGCGCCACGCGGTCGACACCCTGTGGCTGACGGCCGGGCTGTTCCATCAGATGGTCGACGGCGAGCTGGCAGGCCTGCGGCCGGTGCGCAGCTCCTCGCCGGCGGCGACGCTCTCTCGGTGCCGCACGTGCGCAAGCGCTGCGCGAGCTGCCGGGCTGCGCCCTGATCGACGGCTACGGTCCGACCGAGAGCACGACCTTCGCCTGTTGCCACCGGGTGTCCGCCGACGACCGCGGCCGCTCCGTCCCCATCGGCCGGCCCATCGCCAACACCACGGCGCTGGGTGCTCGACCGCGGCCTGCGCCCGGTGCCGGTCGGCGTCGCCGGCGAGCTGTGCGTCGGCGGCGACGGGGTGGCGCGGGGCTACGTGGGCCGCCCCGGGCTGACCGCCGAGCGCTTCCTTCCCGATCCCTGGTCGCCGGCGCCGCGGCGGGCGGCATGTACCGTACCGGCGACCTGGTGCGGCGCCTGGCCGACGGCCGCCTCGAGTTCCTCGGCCGGATCGACGACCAGGTCAAGGTGCGCGGCTTCCGCATCGAGCTGGGCGAGGTGGAGAGCGTCCTGCCGCCGCACCCGACGGTCGCCGAGGCGGCGGTGGTCGGCCCGGCGACGACCTCGGCGGCGACAGGCGCCTGGTCGCCTACGTCGTCGCCGGGGCGCGGAGCCTGCCCAGCCGGACGCGATGCGCCGCGGCCTGCGCGAGCGTCTTGCCCCGCTACATGGTGCCGTCCGCCTTCGTGCTGCTGGAGGCGCTGCCGCTCGACCCCAACGGCAAGGTGGACCGCGCCCGGCTGCCGAGCCCGACGCGAGCGGCTCGCCGGCGGGCGAACGCGTCGCGCCGCGGACCGAGGTGGAGGCCGCCCTGGCGGCGGTCTGGGCGAGGTGCTGCGGCTGGACGGGTCGGCGTGGAGGACAACTTCTTCGACCTCGGCGGGGACTCCATCCTGGCGATCCAGGCGTCGTCGCGGGCGCGGGCCCGCGGCCTGGAGCTGAGCCCGCGGCAGATCTTCGAGCACCAGACGATCGCCGAGCTGGCACCGGTCGTGGCGCGCTCCGGCCCGAGCATCGGGGACCGCGGACCGGCGACGGGCCCGGTGCCGCTCACCCCGGTCGAGCGCTGGTTCCTCGACGCGCGGGGCGAGCGGCCGGGCCACTTCAACCAGTCGCTCCTGCTCACCCTGCCCGCCGCGGCGCCGGCGGCGGCCATCGCCGCCGCGGTGGACGACCTCTGGCGCCACCACGACGGCCTGCGCCTGCGCCTGGCCCGCGGCGACGACGGCGAGTGGCGGCAGTGGATCGAGCCGCCCGGGACGGGCCCCGGACCGTACCTGCGCGTCGACCTCGACGCCCTGCCCGCGGCCCACCACCGCCGCGAGGTGGAGCGCGTCTGCGCCCGGGTGCAGGCGGCCTTCGACCTCGCCCGCGGCCCGCTCCTCAGGGCGCTGCACCTGCGCCTCGGCGCGGCGGAGAGCGGCCGCCTGCTGCTCGCCGCGCACCACGTGGCGGTGGACGGCGTCTCGTGGCGGATCCTGCTCGAGGACCTCGAGGCGGCGTACGCGGACCGCGCCGCGGGCCGTGCTCCCCGGCTGCCGCCGGCGACCGTCTCGCTACGCGGCTGGAGCGAGCGGCTCGCGGCCCTCGCCGGCTCCGCCGAGCTCGCCGGCGAGGCGGAGCGCTGGCTGCGGCTCGCCGCGATCCCGGTGCGGCCGCTGCCGCGGGATCTTCGGGGCCCGGACCTGGTGTCCTCGGCAGCCACCGCCGCCGAGCAGCTCAGCGACGAGGAGACGGAGGCGCTGTTGCGCCGGGCGCCGAAGGCGTGGCGCACCGGGGTGGAGGACCTGCTGCTCGCCGCTCTCGGGCGCGCTCTCGCCGCCTGGACCGGCTCGTCCGCGGCGCTGGTCGACCTCGAGAGCCACGGGCGGGAGGAGATCTTTCCCGGCGTCGACCCGTCCCGCACCGTCGGCTGGCTGACCGCCGTCTACCCGGTGGTCGTCGAGGCGCCGGCCGGGGAGCCGCCGGAGGAGACCCTCAAGCGGACGAAGGAGATGCTGCGGCGGGTACCTCGGGGTGGCCTCGGATTCGGCCTGCTGCGCTGGGGAGCCGGCGACCGCGGCGGCGCGGCGGCGCTGGCCGCGATGCGGCCCGAGGTCAGCTTCAACTACCTGGGGCAGCTCGACCGCACCGCCGCCGCCGACTCGCCTTTCCGCGCCGCCGCCGAGTCCCCGGGACCGGCGGAGGACCCGCGGGCGCGGCGGCTCCACGCCCTCGAGATCGGCGGCTTCGTGTCGGGCGGTCGGCTCACCCTGCGGGTCGGCTACTCTCGCGCCGTTCACCGGCCCGAGACCGCGGCGGCGCTGGCGGCGGCGCTGGCCGCGGAGGTCCGCGCGCTGATCGCCAGCTGCACCGCCGACGGCGCCGGCGGCTGGACGCCCGTGGACTTCCCGCTGGCGAAGCTCGGACAGCAGGAGCTCGACGCCCTCGCCGCCGGCCGCGGCGAGCTCGAGGACGTCTATCCGGCGACGCCGATCCAGTGCGCGATGCTCGCCTTTGCGCTGGCCAACCCGGAATCGGCGGTCGGCTTCGAGCAGACGGTGTGCACCCTGCGCGGCGCTCTCGACCGCGAGGCTTTCGCGGGCGCCTGGCGGCGCGTCGTCCGCCGCCACGGGATCCTGCGTACCGGCCTGGCCTGGGAGGGCCTGAGCGAGCCGCTCCAGGTCGTGGAGCGCGATCCGCAGCTTCCCCTCGAGGTCCACGACCTGCGCCGGCTGCCGGCGGACGAGCGGGACCGGCGCTTCGCCGACCTGTGCCGGGCGGAGCGCGAGCAAGGGCTCGACCCGCGGCGCGCTCCGCTGATGCGCCTGGCCCTGGTCCGCGTCTCCGAGGACGCCCACCGCTTCGTCTGGAGCGTCCACCACCTGGTGATCGACGCCTGGTGCGAGGGGGTGATCCTGCGCGAGGTGCTCGCCCTCTACGACGGCCTCCGGCAGGGGGAGGAGCCGCGGCTTCCCGAGCCGCCGCGTTACCGCGAGTACGTGCGCTGGCTGTGCCAGCGCGACCCGGCGGTCGACGAGACGTTCTGGCGGCGGTACCTGTCGGGGCTGGTGCGGCCGACCCGGCTGCGGCTCGCCGCGCCGGGCGGCGAGGAGGCGGCGGACGGCGCGGAGCAGGGGCGCCACACCGAGCGCCTCGACGCCGCCCAGACTGCCGGCCTCGAAGCGTCGGCCCGCCGCCACCGGGTGACGGTGAGCACCCTGGTGAGCGCCGCCTGGGCTCTCGTCCTCGGCCGTTGCGCCGGGTCGGACGACGTCGTCTTCGGGCGCATCGTCTCCGGTCGTCCGGCGGAGCTCCCCGGCGTCGAGTCGATGGTGGGGCTGTTCATGAACCTGCTGCCGGTGCGGGTGAAGCTTCTGGCGGACGAGGAGACGGTGCCCTGGCTGCGCCGCATCCAGCAGGAGCAGGCGGAGCTCCAGCTCCACGAGCACGTGCCGCTCGCCCGGCTGCGGGAGTGGTCCGAGGTGCCGCCGGGCCTGCCGATGTTCGAGAGCGTGGTGGTGTTCGAGAACGCGCCGCTCGACGCCGTGGCGCCCGGCGCCGGCGCCGGGGCGCCGGGCGGCGGGCTCGCGGTGGAGGGCGTCGAGGCCGGGGTGAAGACGAACTACCCGCTCACCCTGGTGGCGGTCCCGGGCGACACCCTGCTGCTCCGCCTGGTCTACGACGCCGGGCGCTTCGCGCCCTGGGCGGTCGCCGCCCTCGGTGCCGCCCTCACCGGCTGCCTGCAGGCCCTCGCCGCCGAGCCGGTGCCCGCCCGTCCCGAGGACGCGGTGGTCGCTCCCGCCCCGCCGGCGGACGGCCCGACGGTCGTCGACGGGGCCGGCCGGGTGCTGCCGGCGGGGGTCCCCGGCGAGGTCTGCGACGTCGTCGGGGAGCAGGGCCGCGTCACGCTGCGGCCGAGCGGCGAGACCGGGGTCCGCCTGCCCGACGGCCGGGTGGAGCGCTGGGGGTTGCGCCGGCCGCTGCCGGTCGCCGGCTACGGCGAGCTCGACGCCGCGGAGGTCGAGGCCGTCATCGCCGCCCATCCGGCGGTCGTCGAGGTGGCGCTGGCCGCGGTGGCGGGCGCGGCTGGCGACGGCGAGGGGGAGGCTGGCGCCGCCGGGTTCCTGGTCGCCGTGATCGCCGCCGGCCGCGACGGGGCACCGCCGCCCAGGGAGCTGGCGGCCTGGGTGGCACGCCGGCTGCCGCCGGCCCTGCGTCCCCGCGGCTTCGTCGCCACCGACGCCCTGCCGCGCGGTGCCGACGGCCGCGTCGACCACGCGGCGGTCGCCCGGCTGTGCGCGGAGCACGGCCCGCGGCACGTGGTGCCGCGCAACATCGTCGAGGCGAAGCTGGCCGAGCTGTGGGAGGAGGTCCTCGGCCGGCCGGTCGGCGTGACCGAGGACTTCTTCGAGCTCGGCGGCAACTCGCTGCTGGCGCTGCGCATCATGGCCCGCGTGGGTGAGGCGTTCGGCCGCGACCTGCCGCTGTCGGTCTTCTTCCGCGGCGCGACCATCGAAGAGATGGCGCCGGTCCTGCGCCGGGAGATCGACTACTACGTCTCGCCGCTGGTCGCGATCCGGCGCGGCGGCGCGCGGCCGCCGCTGGTCTGCATCCACCCTTCGGGGGGCAGCGCGATGTGCTACGTGCCCCTCGCCCGCCACCTCGTCGACCGGCCGCTGTGGGCCCTCGAGGCGCGCCGCAGCGAGGAGCCGCTGGAGCGCATCGAAGAGCTGGCGGCGAGCTACCTCGCGGCGCTGGAGGACGAGGGCCTGCCGTCCGTGGTGCTGGCGGGCTGGTCCTTCGGCGGCCTCGTCGCCTTCGAGATGGCGCGGCAGCTCGGCGAACGCGGCGCCGCGCCGGAGCGGCTGGTGCTCTTCGACACCTTGGCGCCGATCCCGGGCCGGCAGGCCGACGAGGAGGGTTTCCTCGATCCGGAGAACGCGACGGACCTCCTGCGCCTGCTGGAGATGGCGGTGCACCGCCACGTGCCGGTCGAGGCCGAGGAGCTGGCGGCCCTGGACCGCGACGGCCAGCGCGAGCTGATCCTGCGCCGCGCCCAGGAGATCAACGCCGTGCCGTCCGAGGTGACCGTCGAGCGCGCCCTCGCCGATCTCCGCGAGTTCGGCATCCGCAACCGGATGGCGGCGGAGTACCGGCCGGCGGGCCGCTTCGCCGGCCGGGTCGCTCTGTTCCGCTGCCGCGAGGCGGGAGCGGGCCTTCCCGCCGTCGAGCGCCGCATCGTCGACACCGATCCGGTCCTCGGCTGGGACCGCTGGACGACCGGTCCGGTCGCGGTGGTCCCGGTGTCCGGGAGCCACGGCGTGCTGTTCCAGCGCCCCCACGTCGACCTCCTCGGCGAGCGGCTGGGCGCTCTGCTCGCAGGCCCGCACCCGGACCCTGCACCGGCTCGAGACTTGACACCACCAACCACTCAGGGGACTACCCGATGAAGACGCTCTCCTTCCTCATGAAGTACTCGCGGAGCATCGTGCTCCTCGCCGCCGTCGCCGGCATCGTCAGCGGCGCGAGCAACACCGGGCTGCTCGCCGTGATCAACTCCGTCCTGTCGAGCGACGGCAGCCCGGGCAAGCGCCTGCTCTGGGGGTTCGTCGCCCTCTGCATCGTCGTGCCGGTGACCCGCATCACCTCGGAGCTGATGCTGACCCACCTCGGCCAGGGGACGATCTACGATCTGCGCATGCGGATCAGCCGCCGCATCCTGTCGGTGCCGCTGCGCCACCTCGAGGAGCTCGGTGCGCCGAAGCTGATGGCGACGCTGACCGACGACATCCCGGCCATCACCCAGGTGGTGACCCTGCTGCCGGTGCTCAGCATCAACCTGGCGATCCTCATCGGCTGCCTGGTGTACCTGGGCATGCTGTCCTGGCAGATCCTCCTCGCAGTGGTCGGCTTCATCGTCGTCGGCATCGTCAGCTACCAGCTGCCGGTGGCGCGGGCGATGAAGTACTTCCGCCGCTCGTGGGACGAGCGCGACCGGCTGTTCAAGCACTTCCGGGCGCTGACCGAGGGGAGCAAGGAGCTCAAGCTCCACCACGGGCGTCGCGAGGTGTTCCTGTCGCGGGTTCTCCACGACACGGCGACCGCCTTCCGGCGGATGAACATCCGCGCCCAGACGATCTACACCATCGCGTCGAGCTGGGGACAGCTCCTCGTCTTCGTCGTCATCGGCGTCGTGCTCTTCGCGCTCCCCAGCCTGCCGCTCGGCGAGATGGACCGCAAGGTGATGACCGGCTTCACCCTGGTGCTGCTCTACCTGATGACGCCGCTGCAGGTGCTGATGAACTCGCTGCCCGGCCTGAGCCGCGCCGAGATCGCTCTCGGCCGGGTCGAGAAGATGGGGGTCGACCTCGCCGAGCACGCGTCGGATGCGGAGCGCGACCTGGTCCCGCTGGACGAGGGCTGGACCACGGTCCGGCTGTCCGGCGTGACCCACACCTACCACCGCGAGGGGGAGGAACGCGACTTCCTGCTCGGCCCCATCGACCTCGAGCTGACCCGCGGCGAGCTCGTGTTCGTCGCCGGCGGCAACGGGAGCGGCAAGACGACCCTGGCCAAGATCCTCGTCGGCCTCTACCTGCCGGAGGAAGGGACGATCACCCTCGACGGCGAGGTGATCGACGACGAGCGGCGGGAGAGCTACCGTCAGCTCTTCACGGCGGTCTTCTCCGACTTCTTCCTCTTCGACCAGTTCCTCGGCCTCGAGTCGGCCGACCTCGACGAGCGCGCCCGGGGCTACCTCGAGGGGCTGCAGCTCGCCCACAAGGTCGAGGTCGACGGCGGGACGCTGTCGACGACCGAGCTGTCCCAGGGGCAGCGCAAGCGCCTGGCGCTGCTCACCGCCTTCCTCGAGGATCGGCCGATCTACGTGTTCGACGAGTGGGCAGCCGACCAGGACCCGTACTTCCGCGACGTTTTCTACCTGGAGATCCTGCAGGAGCTCAAGCGGCGCGGAAAGACGGTCATCGTCATCAGTCACGACGACCGGTACTATAATGCCGGCGACCGTCTCGTCAAATTGGAGTACGGAAAGATCGTCAAGGAGGAACCCATCGAGTCCGACACCGTCGTTCCCGCGGCAGCAACGGGGGCCCATTCATGAAACCAAGCTGGATCTCCGATCTGACGTATGCCGTCCGCTCGCTGCTGCGGGCGCCGGTCTTCTCGGTGCTGGTGGTGCTCATCCTGGGGCTCGCCATCGGAGCGAACGGGGCGATCTTCAGCCTGGTCGACCAGATCGTTCTCCGCCCGTTGCCCTACCCCCAGCCCGACCGCCTGGTCGGCGTCTGGGAGAGCAACGCCGAGCGCGGGCTGGCGACCAACGACGTCGCTCCCGGCAACTGGCTCGACTGGCTGAGCCAGGCGCGGGGCTTCGAGCGCCTGTCGGCCTGGTTCGCGGCCCCCGCGACCCTGACCACCGAGGCGGAGTACCCGGAGCGGGTCGACGTCGGCGTCGTGTGGCCCGGCTGGTTCGAGCTGCTCGGCGCGGTGCCGGTCAAGGGGCGCACCTTCCGGGAGGAGGAGTCGGAGCCCGGCCGGGATCACGTCGTGATCCTCGGGCACGGGCTGTGGCAGCAGCGGTTCGGCGGCAAGCCCGACGTGGTCGGCTCCTCGCTGAGCATCGACGGCGAGACCTACCAGATCGTCGGGGTGGCGCCGCCCGGCTTCGACCAGCCGCAGAAACCGGACCTCTGGATCCCGCTGGCGCTCCCGGCGGAGGAGCGCACGAACCGCGGTTCCCACTTCCTCAAGGTCGTCGGGCGGCTGGCCCCCGGGGTCACCGTCGCCGGGGCCAGGCAGGAGATGATCGCCCTCGCCGACCGCCTGGCGAGCGAGTACCCGGAGACCAACCGGGGGTGGAGCGCCGCCGTCGTGCCGCTGCACCAGCAGACGGTGGGCGACGTCCGGCCGATGCTGCTGCTGTTCCAGGCGGCGGTGCTGGTCCTGCTGCTGATCGCCTGTCTCAACGTCGCCAACCTGCTCCTCGTGCGCACCACCGCGCGCGGCCGCGACCTCGCCCTGCGATCCGCGGTCGGCGCGGGCCGGGTCGCCATCGTCCGCCAGGTGCTCACCGAGAGCCTGGTCCTCTCCGCGGCGGGGGGCCTGGTCGGCCTCGTGCTGGCCCGCGCCGGGCTGGCGTTGACGGTGGCCTTCAAGGGAGACGACCTGCCGCGCCTCGGCGAGGTGAGGCTCGACGCTTCGGTGATCGCGTTCACCCTCGGGGTCACCCTGCTCACCGGCCTCGTCGCCGGGCTGCTGCCGGCGCTGCGCGCCGCGCGGCCCGACCTCAATGCGATGCTCAAGGAGGGGGAGCGCAAGATGGCCGGGCGCGGCGGCCGCCTGCGCCAGGGGTTGATCGTCGCCGAGGTCGGCCTGGCGGTCGTCCTCCTGGTCGGCGCCGGGCTGCTGGTCGACAGCTTCCTGCGCCTGTCGCGGGTCGATACCGGGATCGATCCGCACAACGTGCTGACCATGCGGATGTACCTGCCCGACACGCGCTACCCCGACCTGCCGGCGAGGCACGCGTTCTACGAGTCGCTGCTCGAGGAGGTCTCGGCCCTGCCCGGGGTCCGGACGGCGGGACTGGTCAGCGACCTCCCGGTCAGTGGCGTCGAGGGGCTGTGGCGCAACGGCTTCGAGCTCGCCGGGCGGTCGCCGGCCAGCAAGGCCGACCAGCTCTTCGCCTACCTGCGTTGGGTGAGCCCCGGCTACTTCGGCACCCTGGGCCTGCGCGTCGAGCGCGGCCGGGACGTCGACGAGAGCGACGGCCCGGGCCGCCGCCGGGTGGTCGTCGTCGACCGGGCGTTCGTCGACAGGTTCCTTGCCGAGCGGGACCCGATCGGGGAGCGGCTGGTCGTCCAGCTCGGCGACGAAGAGCCCTGGGAGATCGTCGGCATCGTCGACAACGTCCGGCAAGCGACCCTCGCCGAGGCCCCCGAGCCCCACATCTACATGCCGTACCGCCAGGCGCCGTTCATCCCGACCATGACCCTGGCGGTGCGGACGGCGAAGGATCCGCTGTCGCTGGCCGGCCCGGTGCGCGACCGCGTCTTCTCGCTCGACGATCAGCTCGCTCCCTACCGGATCCAGACGATGGAGGAGCAGGTCGCCGGCTCGATCGGCGACGAGCGGTTCAACACGCTGCTGATCGGCGCCTTCGCGACGGTCGCCCTGCTGCTCGCGGCGCTCGGCCTCTACGGCCTGATCGCCTACTCGGTCGCCCGCCGCACCCAGGAGTTCGGCATCCGCGCGGCGCTCGGCGCGAGGGAGCGGGACATCCTGCTCGGCGTGCTGCGCCAGGGGCTGGTGCTGGCCGGGATGGGCCTGGTGATCGGCGTCGGAGCGGCGGTGGGCCTGACCCGGATGCTCAAGGGCTTCCTGTACGAGGTGCAGCCTACCGACCCCTGGTCGTACCTCGCGGTCGCCGTCGTGCTCACCCTCGTCGCCCTGATCGCCAGCTTCGTGCCGGCGCGGCGGGCGGCGCGCATCGATCCCAAGGCCGCGCTGCAGTACGAGTGACCCACGAATCCGCACCGGAGAAAGGCGTAACGATGAGCGCAGCGAATGCAACGACACCACGACAGACCACCGCGCGCGAGCTCGAATGGACGATGGACCTGGAGGCGGGGGGCAGCCTCGACATCGGATCTCACCGCGGCGAGATCGACCTGATCCCGTGGCAGCGGCCCGAGGTCCACGTCGAAGCCCGGATCGAGGCGCCGCCCGGCCTCGACGCGCCCTATGCCGACCAGATCGTCGAGGCGACGCAGGTGAGGGTGGGCGGAGGAGGCAGCGCGGTCTTCGTCCATACCGACCACGGTGACGTGCCGCCGCCGCCCGAGGGCCGTCGCCGCAGGTGGCTGATCGCTCGCAGCCAGGCTCCGCGGGTGCCGGCGGTGGCCTATCGCATCCACGCCCCGCAACGCCTCCACCTGCGGGTGCAGGACCACGCCTCGACCGTGCGCGCCGGAGCCTTCGAGGGCGAGCTGGAGATCGTCACCCACGCGGGGGACGTCACCGTCGAGGGTTTCGTGGGCGAGCTGAGGGTGGTCTCCCACAAGGGGCGCACCGAGGTCCTGAACCTCGAGGGGCGTCTCCAGGTGGCGAGCCACTCCGGGAGCCTCGGGGTGCGGCGGGTACGGCTCACCGGGCCGAGCCGCATCGAGACCCACCGGGGGGAGGTGGACTTCGCGGCCGCCGAGGGCGCCGGCTTCACCCTGATGGCCCGCCTCGGCGAGCGGGCCGCGATCTCGGGGGCCCTACCGGCGGACGGTGGGCTCCGCCCCGACGGCGTCCGCGCCGTTGCGGTCGCCGGCGGAGGCCCGGCACTATGGCTCGTCAGCTACAAGGGACGGATCCGCGTCGGCGCCGACTGACCGCCCGTCCGCGCCGAGCCGCCGGGCGATCGCGGCGAGGGGGTCGACCGCCCGCCAGGGTGCCGGGCGAAGGCGCAGCGCTTCGGCGAGCAGGTGGAGCTCGGTGCATCCGAAGATCAGCCCCTCGGCGCGATGCGCCGCGGCCAGCCCGTCGAGCCAGTCGCGGCATGGCTGGACGCTCCCGCCACGCTTGAGCCGGTAGAGCTCGCCGTGGAGCCGCGCCTGCTCGGGCTCGCTCGGGTAGATCACCCGCGGCGCGACGGCCGGCCAACCGGGGTGGCGTTCGATCACCCGGGCGGCGCGGGTGCCCGACGTCGCCAACAGCAGGAGCCGGCCCGGCGTCGCCGCCGCCGCGGCGACCAGCTGGTCGATCAGCGAGACCAGCCGGTTGCGGATCCGGGCGGGGAGATCGGGCACGACGTGGTGGATCGTGACGCAGGCGATCACCAGGCTGTCGGCCCCCGCGTCGAGCAGGAGGTCGAGGATGGGGACCAGCCGCTCGACCAGCTCCCCGCTGCGGTTCTCGCGGATCGACTGGGTGCGGTCCGGGATGCTGGGATCGGAGTGCATCAGGCAGCGCGGTGCCGCCTGCTCGGGCTCGACCGCGTTCAGCCGGTAGATGGTGCGCAGGAACTCGGCGGAGGCCAGGGGCCCCATCCCACCGGCGATGCCCAGGGTGCCGAGCGGCCGCTCAGCCATCGAGCACGTCCGCCGGTTCGGGAGCCGCCAACACCGCCTGCCGCCTGCGTGCTCCCCAGGCGCCGCCCGACGTCCGGCCGCGCGGCCGGTCTCGGTTTGGGAGACGCGAGCAGGAGGGGGGAGCGGCGGGAGGTGAGGGCCCGGCGGAGCCGGTTGACCGCGGGGAAGCGGGTGGGCGCCCCCGCGGCGGTCAGGAGCTCGCCCGCCGTCGCCGTCCCGTCGGCGGCTTCGACGATGCGCCGCAGCAGCGGATCGGGGGGCGGCGGAGGGAACGGGTGGGACGACCCGCTGCGGCGGTAGCGCCCCTCCGCGGTGAGCGACCAGCCGGTGCGGGTGGTCGCGGTACGGGCGAAGGGCATGCCCAGGAACTCGTCGCACAGGGTTCGTTCGTCGGGCCGCGGAGACTGCCCCTCGCCGCGCCCGAGGTAGAACCAGAGCATCGGCGAGCGGTCGCCGAGCACCAGTTGCGCGACCTCCCAGCGGGAGACGTCGTCGAGGCCGAGGTAGCGGTCGGTGAGCTCGCGGTCGGTGGGCTCCAGGTTCCAGAGGTCGGTTCCGGCCGTGGCGTCCCACACGGTGCGCTCCGGGTGGAGGAGCTCCAGGCCGCAGTGGCGCGTCATCGCGGCGAGCTCCCCGACGGTGAAGGAGTGCTCCACCGGCTGCAGGAAGGTGTCGGCGAGCAGCTCGCGGGAGCCCCTCTCGGCAACGAAACGGCCGAGCCGGTCGTCGACGGGGTACTCGTCGAGCAGCCGGGTGGCGATCCGCAGCCGGGCCTCGGACGGGTCGTCCTCCCCCGGCTCCGGCGGCGCGGCGGTGAGCCGGCGGATCGCCTGCTGGTAGGCGGCGGCGCCGAGGCGATGGAACCGGTTGTAGACCATCAGCTCGAGCAGTCCGCCGGGGCGCAGCGCCCGCGCCAGGCAGGCGACGCCTTCGGCGGGGTCCGCCAGGTGGTGGACGACGCCGATCGAGATCACCAGGTCGAAGCGCTCCCGGTAGCCGGCGGTGAGCAGGCTCTCCTGGCGCAGGGCGAGGTTGGTGACCCCCAGCTCTTCGGCGACCTGCTCCGCGGCGGCGAGCGAGCGCTCCGCGAGATCGGAGGCGACGACCTCGGCGTCGGGGAAAGCAAGGGCGGTCGAGATCGCCTCGAACCGGCCGCATCCGGCGACCCAGATCCGCGGCCGGAGTGGAAGCCTCTCCGCCCGCCAGTCGCCGAGGGTCTGCAGCAGGGCCCGGCGTTCGAGGTCGGGATCGCCGGCCCGGCTGAAGGCGGCCGGCTGCGGCGGGAACTGGTAGCGGTTGTAGAAGGAACAGTTTTGCCTGTCCACCCGCTCGGACGTCGCCGCCTCCGTGGTGCTCACACGTATCTAGTGCCCCCGTCCGTCGGAGCGGGACAGGGACGGCGACCGGCGGGAGCGGCGGGGATCGGCCCGAAGCGCGCCGGCCCTATCCCGGGATCCGCGCCACCAGGTCGATCTCGACCAGCGCGCCCTTGGGCAGCGCCGCCACCTGCACCGTGCTGCGCGCCGGGCGGTGGTCGCCCATCGCTTCGCCGTAGAGCTCGTTGAGCTTGGGGAAGTCGGCGAGGTCGGTGACGTAGATGGTGGCCTTGACGACGTCGGTGAAGGCGCAGCCGGCCGCGGTGAGGACGTGGCGCAGGTTGGCCAGCACGCGGCGGGCCTGCTGCTCGAAGCCGCCCTCCTCGAGCTTGCCGCTCTCCGGGTCGAGCGCGATCTGGCCGGAGGTGTAGAGCCAGCCGTCGACGGAAACGGCTTGCGAGTAGGGGCCGATGGCCGCCGGGGCGCGGCGCGGTATGTAGAAACTCCATGGGATCTCCTTGGATTCGATGGCGGAGGCAGCGGATTCGATGCCGCGGCGCTTACTCGCCGACGTCTTCGCCGTCGAGCACGCCGATGTAGGGGAGGTTGCGGTAGAGGCCGTCGTAATCGAGGCCGTAGCCGACCACGAAGACGTCGTCGATGTCGAAGCCCTTGTAGTCGATCGGCACCGGCACCTGCCGCGCCCGCTCCTTGTTGAGCAGCGAGCACAGGCGGACGCTCTTGGCGCCGCGGAAGCGTAGCAGGTCGAGGATGGTGCGCAAGGTGTAGCCGGTGTCGACGATGTCCTCGATGAGCAGCACGTCGCGGTCGCGGATCGCCGTGTCGAGGTCCTTGCGGATGCGCACCTCGCCCGGCGACGTGCCGCCGCGGTAGCTGGTGGTCTGGAAGAAGTCGATGACCACCGGCAGGAACTTCACCTCCTCGAGGAGGTCGACCATGAAGAACACCGAGCCGGTGAGGATGCCGACGCAGACCAGCGGATCGGAGGCTTCGCGCCCCTCGCCGTCGTAGTCGCGCTCGATCTCGGCGGCGAGCTCGGAGATCCGCCGCGCCAGGTCCTGCTCGGAGATCAACACCTCGGGCATCTTCACTGCGGGTCCCCTCCTTCTGCGATGAATCCGCCTCCCGCGCCGGGTGCAAACGGCGGGTTCGGCGGCTTTCAGGCTACAATTCGAGACGATTCGACGTTTCCGACCCGGTTTCGACCGGTACTCGGTTTCGACCTATGGTCTCCACCGACGAGGCGTGGCCATGTCCGTACAGGAGCTCAGCGACCTTCACCGGCGGTACGTCGACCTCTCGCAGCGCTTCCGCGCCGGGTGGGTCTACCACCAGTTCGTGCAGAGCCTCGCCCGCGTCAACGGCGAAGAGCCGCCGCCGTCGCCCTACTCGAACCGCTTCCAGGAGCTCTACGGCCAGCTCAAGGAGTGCTCCCAGAGCCTGACCCCGGGCGAGTCGGCACCGCTGGGCGGCCGTTTCGACGGCATCGGCGAAGAGATCGGCGACCTGCTGGCCTCGCTGCTGGCGGAGGATAGCAAAGTGGCGCCGCCCACGTTGCGCCACTTCTTCCAGAAGTTCCGCAACTACGACGAGAAAATCCTCGCCCAGCTCACCCGCTTCTACCTCTTCGCCTGCTCCGAGGACGACTGGACCGCCGACCGCCGCGACAAGGTGGACTTCCTGGTCACCCGCCTCGGCGTCGAGCTGCGCCGCACCGACCTCGGCCCCGGTTCCGGCACCAGCCGCGAGCGGGAGATCTTCCAGAGCTTCTGGAAGGTGGTCGGCTACCCGGAGCCGTCGGCGGAGAAGCTGCAGGGCCTGAAGCGCGCGCTGGAGGAGATCCGCCGCGAGCTCGACGGCGTCGCCAGCCTCGACGAGCTCACCGAGAGCGAGTCGCTGCGCACCTACCGCGAGTTCAAGCACAGCCTCGGCCCGCTGTTCTTCCACGCCGAGATCCTCGCTTCGGTGCTGGCCACCAACCTCGCCTTCCGCGAGACGGTGCGCCGCCTCTACCAGAAGGAGGAGCAGCGCATCGCCGCCGACTACCAGCGCATCTTCGACCTCGAGCGGGAGGTGCCGGTGGACGTGCAGCTCGACCAGGAGCTGACCCTGTTCCGCCAGCAGGTGGAGCGCTTCGAGCGCCGCCTGCAGCAGGACGAGATGCGCCTCGACGAGCTGGTCGAGCTGCGCGAGCGGGCACGCTCCCTGATCCCCCGCCTGTCCACCGGCAATGGCGCCGGCGACGACGCAGAGACGGACGGCCCCGTGGCGGAGGGCGAGGCGGAGCCGGCGACCTCGGAAGACGCCGACACCGGCTTCGGCGCCTCCGTGCCATGGCCGACGACGAGCCGGAGCCGCGCGACGCGGCGGCCCCCCCGAGCCTGATCCAGGAGCCCTACCGGCGCCTGGTGGAGGCGCTCGGCGAGACCACCCTCGGGTCGCCGGCGCGCAGCGTCGTGCTGACCCCGGAGGTCTACCCCTTCCGCCTCGAGGCGCGCGAGGTGGTGGCCTACCGGCGGCTGCACGAGGGCGCCCTCGGCGGCGGCGGTCACGACCTCGACACCGAGCGGTTCCTGCTCGAGGGGGCGGCGCTGCGGGTCGCCCTGCACGGCTCGGTGGAGGTCACCCGCGAAGCGCTGGACAACACCGCCGACACCGACGACATCGCCCTCCACGCCCGCCGCCTGGCCTCGCTCGGCGACGCCTACCTGCGCCGCTACGACCATCTGCAGGAGCAGGCGCTGCTCGACGGCACCCTCGACGAAGCGCGCAGCCTCGCCGTCCTGCGGGTGCGCATGATGCGCGACTACGCCGAGCTGTGGCTGCTCGCCCACCACGACCTGCGCCGCGGCGACGGCGTCTAGCCCCTCCTCAGCCCCCGTCGGCCGGTTCCACCAGCCGCGGGTCGGCGAGCACGGCGCCGAGCAGGCGCTGCACGCCGGCCGGCGGCGGCCTGGCCGGCTTCGAGCACCTCCTCGTGGTCGAGCGGCTCGCCGGTGACGCCGGCGGCGGCGTTGGTGACCAGCGACAGGCCGAGGCAGCGCAGGCCCATGTGGCGGGCGGCGATCACCTCGAGCACCGTCGACATGCCGGTGACGTCGCCACCCAGGGTGCGCAGCATGCGCACCTCCGCCGGCGTCTCGTAGCTCGGCCCGGAGAGACCGACGTAGACCCCGGTCGCCAGGTCGATCCCCAGCGCGCCGGCGTGGTGCTGCATCAGCCTGCGCAGCGCCCGGTCGTAGGCGTTCACCATGTCCGGGAACTGCGGTCCCCACGCCGCCGGCAGCTCGCCGCGCAGCGGGTTCATGCCGATCAGGTTGATCTGGTCCTCGATCAGCACCAGGTCGCCCGGTCCGAGATCCTGGCGCAGACCGCCGGTGGCGTTGGTCATCACCAGCGTGCTGCCGCCGAGCCGGGCGAGCAGGCGCACCGGCAGCACCGTCTGGTGGGCGGTGAAGCCCTGGTAGGAGTGGATGCGGCCGCGGAAGTAGAGCACCGGCTGGTCGGGCGCCGGCATCAGCAGCTCGACCTGCAGCGGGTGCCCGACGATGCCCTGCACCGGGAACGGCAGCAGCTCGGCCAGCGGCACCGGCCCGGCCACCGGCTCGCCGAGGTCCACCGCCAACCCCGACCCCGACACCAGCGCCGCCTTCGGCCGCGGCCAGCCCAGCGCCTCGTACCGCGCGACGGCGGCTTCGACAGGAGTGCTCACGTCCTCATTCATGGCGCCCGCATCCTACCCGCCACCTGCTACAGTTACCACCCCGGTGCCGGGGTTTTCCACCCCCCACCCCTACCGTTGCGAGGAACCGCCGCTTCATCCGTGCCCAAGTCGCCACCCGTGCCGGGCCGGGGAGGCTCCCGCCCGCAACGTGTGGGTATGAGTGGAGGGCGGGAGCCTCCCCGGCCCGGCGCGACCCCGATCGACCCCAACCCCGAGACGCCCCAACCCCGAGAACCCCGTGTCCGAGCTCGAAGAACAGATCCAAGTCCGCCGCGACAAGCGCCAGGCCCTCGCCGAGGCCGGCGTCGACCTCTATCCGCGCCGTTGGGACCACGACCTCACGCCGTCCGCGGCGCACGAGACCTACGGCGAGTCGACCGCCGAGGAGCTCGAAGCGACGCCGGTCGCGGCGCGCATCCCCGGCCGCGTGCGCTCGATCCGCGAGCACGGCAAGACCTGGTTCGTCGACCTCTCCGACGGCCAGGCCCGGCTGCAGCTCTTCGTGCGCCGCAACAAGCTCCCCGAAGCGGCGCAGACGCTGCTCGCCAACCTCGACCTCGGCGACCTGGTGGGCGCTTCCGGCACCCTGATGCGCACCCGCATGGGCGAGCTGTCGCTCTTGGTCGACGACCTGACGCTGCTCGCCAAGGCGCTGCGCCCGCTGCCGGAGAAGTTCCACGGCCTGACCGACGTCGAGGCGCGCTACCGCCAGCGCTACCTGGATCTCGTCGCCAACCCCGAGTCGCGGCAGGTGTTCGAGACGCGGGCGCGGCTGGTGTCGGCGCTGCGCCGCTTCCTCGAGGACCACGGCTTCCTCGAGGTCGAGACGCCGATGATGCACGTCATCCCCGGCGGTGCCACGGCGCGGCCGTTCAAGACCCACCACAACGCGCTCGACCTCGACCTCTACCTGCGCATCGCGCCGGAGCTGTTCCTCAAGCGCCTGCTGGTCGGCGACATGCCGCGGGTGTTCGAGATCAACCGCAACTTCCGCAACGAGGGGATCTCCACCCGCCACAACCCCGAGTTCACGATGCTCGAGTTCTACTGGGCCTACGTCGACTACCGGGTGCTGATGGACTTCACCGAGGAGATGCTCACCGCGGCGGCCGAGCGGGTGCTGGGACGGACCACGTTGACGCTGGAAGGGGGAGACCCTCGACCTCGCCCGGCCGTGGCCGCGGCTGACCATGCGCGAGGCCATCGTGCAGCACGCCGGCGTCGACGCCGGCGCGCCTGGAGGACGTCGCCGGGCTCGTCGCGGAGCTCGGCGACCGCGGCATCGCCGCTGCCCGAAGCGCGCGACTACGGCCACCTGCTGGCCGCCCTGTTCGAGGCGACGGCGGAGGAGCACCTGGTGCAGCCGACCTTCCTCACCCATCACCCGGTGGAGGTGTCGCCGCTCGCCAAGCAGGACCCGGACGGACCCGCGGTTCACCGAGCGCTTCGAGCTCTACATCGCCGGCATGGAGCTGGCCAACGCCTTCTCCGAGCTCAACGACCCGGACGTCCAGGCCGAGCGCTTCCACCAGCAGGTGGCGGCGCGCGACGCCGGCGACGCCGAGGCGCATCTGTTCGACGCCGACTACGTGCGGGCGCTGCAGCACGGCATGCCGCCGGCCGGCGGCCTCGGCCTCGGCATCGACCGCCTGACCATGCTGTTCACCGACCGCCAGTCGATCCGCGACGTCATCCTCTTCCCGCTGCTGCGTCCGGAGCTCGACGAAGGGTGAGCTTTCCCCTCCACCTGGCGCTGCGCTACCTGCGCTCGACGCGGCGCGACGCCTTCGTGTCGTTCCTGTCGGCGGTGGCGGCCGGCGGCATCGCCCTCGGCGTGGCGGCGCTGGTGCTGTCGCTGGCGGCGCTCTCCGGCTTCCAGCGCGTGCTCACCAGCGAGGTGCTGGCGCGCAGTCCCAGGCTCGAGGTCGAGCTGCCGGCCGGCAGCGGCGACGCGGCGCTGGAGCGGGCGCTGGCCACGGTGCGCGCCGCCCCCGGCGTGCGCGCCGCCGAGCCGGTGGTGCACGGCACCGGCTGGGTGGTGGTCGAGGGCGGCATGGTGCGCCCGGTCGATCTCACCGGCTTCGCCGGCAGCGTGCCGGCCTCCTTCCCCGGCGCCGCCGGCGGCCCCGAGGGGCTCTACCTCGACTCGTCGCTGGCCGCCGTGTGGGGCGTCGAGCGCGGCGACGTGGTGGAGGTGGTGTCGCCGTACCCGACGCTGGTGCCCTTCGGCCCGCCGCTGCCGCGCGTGCGCAGCCTGCCGCTGGCCGGCACCTTCGAGCGCCCGCGCACCCAGGAGAACCGCTCGCGCGCCGCCCTGCCGCTCGCCGTCGCCCGCTCGCTGCTGCCGGGCCGCCAGCCGTGGATCGAGGCCGACGCCTCGCTCGACGACGCCGAGGACCTGGGGAAGACGTTGCCCGCCGCCCTGCCGCCGGGCAGCACGGTGCGCACCTGGCGCGACGTCAACCGCTCGCTGTTCTTCGTCCTGCGCCTGGAGAAGGCGATGATGTTCGTCGCCGTGTCGCTGATCGTGCTGGTGGCGGCGCTGGCGCTGGTCGCCGACCTGGCGCTGATCATCTCGTCGAAGCGCTCGGAGATCGGCATGCTGGGGGCGATGGGTGCGGGGCCGGCGATGCTGCGCCGCGCCTTCCTGCTGCTCGGCGGCCTGCTCGCCGGCCTCGGCGCCGGCCTCGGCACGGTGCTCGGAGTGGGCGGTTCCTATGTCCTCGACCGCTACGAGCTGATCGGCCTGCCCGGCGACGTCTACGTCTTCGACCACGTGCCGTTCCACGTCCGGCCGCTCGACCTGGTGTGGGTGCTGGTCCTCACCGTCACGCTGGCCGCCCTGTTCTCGCTCTACGCCGCGCAGCGCGCCGCCGCGCTGACCCCGGTGGAGGCGCTGCGCCGATGACCGCGGATGCCATCCCGGCGGGCGGCGGCGCGGCCACCGGCGTCACCGTCGAGGCCCGCGGCCTGACCAAGACCTACCGCGACGGCCAGCGGGTGGTCGAGGTGCTGCGCGACGTCGACCTGGCGGTGGCGCCGGGCGAGCTGGTGGCGGTGGTGGGGCCGTCGGGCTGCGGCAAGTCGACGCTGCTCCACCTGCTCGGCACCCTCGACCGGCCGGACGGCGGCAGCGTGCGCATCGGCGGCACCGAGGTGTCGACGCTGGCGGGGGAGCGGCTGGCCGCCTTCCGCAACCGCACCATCGGCTTCGTCTTCCAGTTCCACCAGCTGCTGCCCGACTTCACGGCGCTGGAGAACGTGATGATGCCGGCGCGCATCGCCGGCCGGCCGCCGGCGGTGGCCGAGGAGCGCTCGCGCCGGCTGCTCGGCGAGGTCGGGCTCGCCGAGCGCCTCGACCACTTCCCCAGCGAGCTCTCCGGCGGCGAGCGCCAGCGCGTCGCCCTGTGCCGCGCCCTCTCCCTCGAGCCGCCGCTGCTCCTCGCCGACGAGCCCACCGGCAACCTCGACGCCGCCTCCGGCGAGCGCGTGCTGGAGCAGCTCGTCGGCCTGCAGAAGAGCCACGGCACCACCGCCGTCCTGGTCACCCACAACCCCGACATCGCGGCCCGCTGCGACCG
>CAWJJM010000003.1:0-232171 GCA_963843275.1 uncultured Acidobacteriota bacterium
ACCGCATCGGCGGCAGGTCCGGCCAGCTCCGCATCGCCGGGGCCACCGGGATGTGCGGGTCGTGGTAGCTGACCTCGGCGCCGAGCTCGAGGAGTTGGTCGAGGATCTCGAAGGCGGGGCTCTCCCGCGGGTCGGCGACGTCCTTCTTGTAGGCGAGGCCGAGCAGCAGGACCCGAGCTCCCTTCACCGCCTTGCCCCGCTGGTTGAGGGCCGCCTGGAGCTTGCCGACGACGTAGCGCGGCATGGCGACGTTGATCTCGCCGGCGAGCTCGATGAAGCGGGCCGGCATCCCGAACTCCCGCGCCTTCCAGGACAGGTAGAACGGGTCCAGCGGGATGCAGTGGCCTCCCCAGCCCGGGCCCGGGTTGAAGCGCATGAAGCCGAAGGGCTTGGTCTCGGCGGCGTCGAGCACCTCCCAGACGTCGATCCCCATCCGGTCGTAGACCATCTTCAGCTCGTTGACCAGCGCGATGTTGACGGCGCGGAAGACGTTCTCGGTGAGCTTGGAGGCCTCGGCCGTCCGGGCCGAGGAGACCCGGACGACGCCGCCCGAGAGCGCCGTTGCGTAGAGCGCCTCCGCGAGGTCGCCGGAGAGCGGGTCGACGCCGCCCACGACCTTGGGGATCGTGGCGGTGGAGAAGCTCGGGTTGCCCGGGTCCTCGCGCTCCGGCGAGTAGGCGAGGAAGAAGTCCTCGCCGCAGGTCAACCCGCCGCGCTCGAGCAGTCCGCGGAGCAGCTCGTCGGTGGTCCCCGGGTAGGTCGTGGACTCGAGCACCACGAGCTGGCCGCGGCGCAGGCTCCGGGCCACCGACTCGGCGGTGCCGACGACGAACGACATGTCCGGCTCCCGCTGCGGGGTGAGCGGGGTGGGCACGCACAGCAGCAGGCAGTCGGCCTCGCCCAGCCGTCCGAGGTCGGCGGTGGCGGCGAGGCGCCCGTCCTCGACCAGCACACTCACCCGGTCGGCGGCGATGTGGTCGATGTAGCTCTCGCCCGCCGCGAGGCGGGAGACCTTGTCGGGGTCGAGGTCGAAGCCGAGGACGGGGAAGCCGCGCTCGGCGAAGGTCAGGGCCAGGGGCAGACCGACGTAGCCCATCCCGACGATCCCGACGCGGGCGGAGCGGTCCTCGATCGCCCGCCGCAGGCGCTCGGCCGCGGTCGGTTCGGCGGGGGGAGGCGATGGCACGGTCGTCGTCCTCGACACGGTGGTCGCTTGCACGCCGGCGGGCGGCCGCCGCGGCGACCGCCGATCCTACCGGAGAACGGGTGGGTGGGAGGGCCGGCCCGGCGCGCGGGCCGGCCGGAGGCTCACGGCCGGACCGGGGAGATCGGCTCGGGAGAGCGATCGATGATGATGCCGGCGACCGCCGCCGAGGCGGGGGCGATCAGGGTCGGCGCCAGGGCGAAGACGCAGGAGCGGCAGATGTCGTCCTCGCGCAGCACGCCGCGGATGTCGCGGCGGGTGACGATGCCGTCGCACAGCCAGTGGAAGACGTTCTTGCCCGCTTCCCAGGGCGCCGTCTCGCCGACCACCAGGTTGTTGGCCTGGCCCCGCTGCTCCTCGTTGAGGTCGACCTCGCAGTCGTCGGTCACCGGGACGACCATCATTTTCGAGTGGGCCAGCTCGTTGCCCCCCGCGTCGACCACCGCGGCGTAGATCTCGGCCGGCTCGTACTTCTGGTGGGTCAGCCAGTCCTCGAGCTGATCGATGTTCATCGACAGCATCCAGTCGCGGCGCACCTTCATGCCCTGCTGGGCGCGCTCTTCGATGATCTCGGTGTTGAGGTCGTCGTTGGGGTCGCGGTCCTCCGACTTCTCCTTCGCGACCCACCACTGCGCCTCGGGGTTGTCGGCGGCGCCCTCCAGCTTCTCGCCCTCGAGCTCGTCGTCGGTCGGCGACGGCACGACCGCCCACCAGGGGGCCGTGGTCCGCGGGTTCATCTCCACGTAGTAGAAGTCCTCCACCACCTCGTGCAGGCGGCGGAAGTACAGGCGCACCGAAGTACCCGCCAGGATGCCGCTGACGTTGGCGGTGACGACGGCGTGGTGCTTCACCGGCAGACACTCCACCGGGTTCACCTCGACGCGAGGGGTCTGGGCCCAGGTCACCAGAGGTACTGCGGCGACGAGCGCCGACGCTGCGACGAGGTTCTTCACTCTCATAGTCTCCTCCCGAGTCGCCCGATTCTGCGGGAACGCGCCGTGGGGCGTCAAGCCCATGTCTTTTCTTCTATTTGCGGGAGCTATCCCGCCGACCCCAGGATCTTCTCCGCGTACGACTGCACGAACGGAGTCGATGGGAGGTCGGGCAGAGCGCGCTTCAGGATCCGTGCCGACTCCTCGCGATCGCCGGACTCGTAGAGCGCCACGGCGAGGTAGAAGAGCAGCTCGGGGCGTCCCGACGGCTCGCCGCGGTGGAAATAGCGCACGGCGTCCGACCACCGGGAGGCGCGATAGGCGATCTCGGCCGCCAGGTTCTGCGCCTCGACGATCCCCGGGTTGGCATCGGCGACGCCGCTCGCCAGCTCGTACGGCTCGGCCAGGTCGCCGGAACGGCGGGCCCGGGCGAGGAGCTGCCGCGCGCGCTCGAGCTTCTCGCGGTCGGCGGTGGCCAGCTCGGGCGCCGCCGCGACCGGAGGGGCCGTCGCCGGAACCGGCGCCCGGGGCGGCGCGGCGGGCACTGGATCGCCCGCGCTCTGTTCCGCCGCCTTCTCGGGGGGCGCGTTCTGCGCGGCGGCCGCGGCGGCCGCTGCCTCCCGGGCGGCCCGAGCCGCTTCTTCCTCCGGCGTGGGGAGCTTCGCGACCTGCCGGTCGGTCCGGCGGACGAGGCGGCCGATGTCGCGCCGGGCGCGCAGCGGCGGCGGCAGCTCGGCCGCGAAGGCCTGCGCCTGCCGCCACTGGCCGAGCCGGGCGTGGCAGTCGAGCAGCGCCAGGGCGACGTCGGCGTCGGTGCGGCTGGCGGGGCAGGCGTCGAGCTCCGCCACCGCCGCGGCGCAGGACGAGGCCGCGGCCAGGGCGCGCCCGCGGAGGCAACGTGCCGCGATCTGCTGTTCGGCGTCGGGCGAGGCGGCCAGCACCTGGGAGGCGAGCTCGGCGGCGGCCGTGCTGTCGCCAGCAGTAAGATCGAGCTGGCCCAACCGGAGCATCCAGCGGACGTTCTCCGGGTCGGCGGCGAGGCGGTCGGCGAGGGCCTGGCGCTGCTGGGCGGCGGGGAGCTTCTCGATGCGGCTTGCGAACTTCTCCTCGGCGAGCGGGTGAATCCGGGCGCCGTGGCCAGGGTCGCCTCGGGGACGCGCTCGATCATCAGCGCCGCCACCGAGGAGCGCACCGGCGCCGGCAGGTCCGCCTTCGCGTACACGGCGAAGCGCTGGTCGATGGTCAGCAGCCGTTGCAGCGTGGTGTCGAGCTCGGCGGTGTGGCCGGCTCCGGCCTCGGCCAGCGAGAGATAGGAGAGCGCCGCGACCAGCCGCTCGGGCCGCTCGAGCAGGCCGAAGGCGGCCAGCCGCAGGTCGCGTTCCGCGGTCGCGAAGTCGTCCTGCTGCAGCTCGTAGACGCCGTCGCGCAGGAGCTGGTCGTAGAACGGCTGGTCCTGCGCCCGGGCGACGCCGGCACCGGCCGACAGGGCGAGCGCGAGCAGGAGGATGGGGGCGGTACGGCGGGGCATCGGGTGTCCTTTCCGGGGGGCGACTCTACTGCACGTCCCGGCGTCGGGTCGGCGCGGCGGTCGTCGTCGGGCGGCACCGCCAGGGGCCGGTCCTCGAGCACCGCCCGGGGGTTGTCGCGGGTCAGACGCCACGCCAGGTCCTCGCCCCAGCGCCGGGCGATCTCGTCGCGGGCGCCCGAGAGTCCCGGCGGCCGGTGGCGGACGCCGTGGGCGTCGCTGGCCACGAAGTGGACGAGGTCGCGGTCGAGCAGCCGGTGGCAGACGCTGCGCGCGGTGCGGCCGAAGTCGCCGGTGACGCTCATCGCGGTGATCTGGAAGAGCGCGCCGGCGGCCACGAGCCGGGCTACCAGGTCGAGGTCGCCGGCGAGGGCGGGGATCATCTCCGGGTGGGCGAAGATCGGCACGCGGCCGCCGACGATCACCTCGTGCGCCAGCTCGGCCGGGTGCGGCCCGGTGCCGAAACGGTCGAGCTCCAGCAGCAGGTAGCGCGATCCGGCGAGGGCGGCCGGACCGCTCCCGGGTGCCGCCTCCTCGAGCTCGGCGAGCAACGCCGAGTCGACCCGCACCTCGCCGCCGAGCTCGAGACGCGGCCGCTCGCCCACCGCCGCGGCGACCCGGCGGCGCAGCTCCTCGAGCGCGAACAGGTCGGTGTTCTCCCACATCTCGGTGCGCTGGTGCGGGGTCGCCACCACCGCCTCGCAGCCGTCGTCGCCGGCGAGGCGGCACATCGCCACCGCCGTCTCCAGGTCGTCGGCGCCGTCGTCGATACCGGGCAGGACGTGGAAGTGGAGGTCGATCATGCCGCCGAGCCGGTCTTCGTCTCCGCTCCCGGCTCCGCGTAGGACTCGTAGTAGTAGCGGTAGCTGCCGCCGGCGCCGGTGGCGCGGTGCGCGTTGAGGACCGCGCCGAGGACCCGGATCTCCGCCAGCCGCAGCCGGTCGAGGACGCGCAGGGCGTGGCGCCGGTCGACCCGCGCCGAGCGCACGCAGAGCACCAGCCCGTCGCTCATCGAGCCGATGATCGTCGAGTCGGCCACCGCCAGGGCGGGCGGCGTGTCGACCACCACGTAGTCGAAGCTGGCGCGCGCCTTGGCGAGGAGCTCGCGCATGCGGTCGGAGGCCAGCAGCTCCGACGGGTTGGGCGGGATCGGTCCCGAGGTGACGACGAAGAGGCCGCCGACGTCGGTGCGGTGGAAGATGCCCTCGTCGCTGCCGGTGGTCAGGTAGGTCACCAGGCCGGTCCGGTTGGTGACGTTGAACACCTTGTGCAGCCGCGGCTTGCGCAGGTCGCCGTCGACCAGCAGCACGCGGCGGCCGAGCTGGGCGAGGACGATGGCGAGGTTGGTCGCGGTCGCCGTCTTGCCCTCCGACGCCTCCACCGAGGTCACCGCCACCGCCTTGAGCTCGTGCGCGGTCGACAGCAGCAGCGCCGTCCGCAACGAGCGGTAGGCCTCGGACACGGCGAGCCGCGGCTTGGCGTGGGGGAGCAGCTCGATGGAGAGCTGTTGCGCCTCGCCGCCGCGGCGGTCGCGCCAGCCGCGGCGGCCCTTCGCCGCGGGGCCGGTCTCCTCGCCGTAGCCGTACTCGTAGGAGTAGCCGCTGCCGCGGCCGCCGTCGGCCAGGTCGGGGATCACCGCCAGCACCGGCAGCCGGAGCACCCGCTCGACCTCCTCGGCGCTCTTCAGCGTGCGGTCCATGAACTGCAGCAGCAGCGCGGCGCCGATCCCCAGGAGGAGACCGGCGGCGAGCCCTGCCGAGACGTCCCGCTGCAGCGACGGCTGGGTGGGGGAGCCCGGCACCAGGGCCTCGTCGATCACGCGGACGTTCGAGTTCTTCTCGGTCTGCAGCCGCGAGGCGAAGCTGGTCTCCGACTGCCGCTTGAGCAGGTCGTTGAGCATGTCGCGGCGGGTGCGCAGCTCGACCTGCAGGCTCGAGTACTCCACCGCCTGGGAGTTCTCGGCGCTCATCTGGCCCTTGAGGTCGCGGATCTCGCCCTGCAGCGCCTGCTCTTCGCGCAGGGCGCCCTGGTACTCGGCGTACGCCGCCTGCCGCACCCGCCGGGCCGCCTCGGCCTCGAGCTCCGCCACGTGCTGCCGCGCGGCCTCGATGCGCGCCGCCCGGTCCTTCATCTCCGGGAAGTTCTCCTTGTAGACCTGGAGCTGCGCCTGGTAGTCGCGCTGCAGGTTGGCGAGCTCCTTGCGGGCGTCGGCGATCGCCGTGTCCGTGCCGGTGCCGGCGCTGGCCGCCGCGTCCGAGGGCATCGCGGCCAGCTCCTGGTAGCGGGCCTGCTTGTCGATGCGGTCGCGCATCGCCGTCATCAGCTCGTCGTTGAGCTTCGAGATGCGCTCCAGGCTGACGTTGCCCTCCGGGGTGAACGAGAGCGTCTGCTCCTTGCCGTTGAAGGCGCCCAGCCGCTTGTCGAGGTCCACCACCTCGTCCTTGAGCCGTTGGATCTGCTCGGCGAGGACGTCGGAGGTCTGGGTCATCGTCTCCGACCGGGTGCGCAGCGAGAAGTCGATGAAGGCGCGGGCGAAGCCGTTGGCGATCCGCGCCGCCTCCTGCGGCTCGTCGGTGCGGTAGGTGATCTCGACGAGCTGGGTGTCGCGGATGGGCTGGACCGACAGGTTCTGGAGGAGCTTGTTGGCGAGCTTGCCCAGGGCGGCGCGGTCGCCCCCGGCGGAGGCGTCGCCGCCGTCGCCGGTGGCCGGGGCCGCGAACCCGGAGTCCTCCTGCAGCCGGAGGTCCTGCACCACCTGCTCCGCCAGCCCGCGGCTCTGCAGCAGCCGGTACTGGGTGGGATAGAACTCCATGTTGAAGTACTGGTCGAGCCAGGGGAGCTGGTTGGTCAGCAGCGCGTTGCTGGTCCGCCGCTCGATCTGCAGCGTCGTCTTCGCCTCGTAGGTGGGCGGGGTGATGGCGAAGTGGACCGCGCCTGCCCCCAGGCAGAGCAGGGTGACGAGCAGCACCAGCTTCCAGCGCCGGCGCAGGCCGCCCAGGTACTCCCGGGCGATCTCCATGAAGTCCTCGGAGCCCGGGGAGGCGGGAGCCGCCTCGTTGGTCTGGAACGGATCGTCCATCAGAAGAACGACTCCTTGACCACCACGATGTCGCCGTCGCGCAGCTCCACGTCGGGGTCGCGGCCCTCGAGGATGCGCTTGTAGTTCGCCTCGATCTCGGTGAGCTTTCCGTCCGCGCCGCGGCGCTTGATCTGCAGGTGCGGCGAGGCGCGGTCGGAGAGCCCTCCGACGCTCGCGATGACCGTGAGCAGGCTGACCCGGTCCGTGCTCTTGAACGGGATCGCGCCGGTCTTGGCCGCCTCGCCCAGCAGGTAGATGGTCACCGGATGGGTCTTCTCGACGTTGATCACGTCGTCGGCGAAGACCGGCAGGTCGACCTTGGGGGTCGTCCGGCTGATCAGCTCGTCGAGGGGGATCGACACCTGGTCGGAGAGGCCGTTGCTCGCCCGCCGCAGGATGCGGACCTCGTCGCCGCGCTCGGCGGTGAGCCCGCCGGCGGCGCTGATCGCCTCGAGCAGCGTCCAGCCGCCCGGGTACCCGTAGCTCCCCGGGTTGGCCACGGCGCCGATCACCGTCACCGTCTGCGAGCGCAGCTCGAGCACCTGCACGCGCACCGTCGCCTTCTCCAGGTAGTCGGCCTCCAGCCGCTGCTCCAGGGCGGCCTCGAGCTCGGCCGGGGTGAGGCCGGCGGCCTGGACGGCGCCGAGGACGGGCACTTCCAGCGTCCCGGCGTCGGAGACGCGCGCCTGGGTGGCGAGCGACGGCGCCTCGACGACGTCGACCTTCACCAGGTCCTCCGCGCCCATGCGGTAGCCAGGGCCCACTTGGGGCGTCTTCTGGGCGGCTGCCGGCCACGCCGCCAGCACGGCGACGAGGAGCAGGGAGAGTCGGGTGCGGGTCACTGCCAGATCCAGCCGCCGGTGGTGAGGGAGATCGTGCTGATCACGCTCGAGATCTCGCGGTCGAGGCCAGGGAGGTTCGAGTCGATGGCTTGGTGCCGGAAACCGATCCTGTAGCTGAGCCATTCCCGCAGCCGCACGGTCGCTTCGACGCCGTAGGCCTCGGCGTCGTCGGACCGGGCCGGGACGCCGGGGCCGATGGTGGTGTAGCGGTTGTCGCCGATCTCGTAGAAGGCGCTGGCGTCGACCCGGTGTCCCAGGCTCGTCCCCAGCCGTAGGCCCTCGCGCTGGTCGGTGTAGTCGGAGTAGTCCCCGACCAGCGAGTAGGCGGTGTTGCGGTGCGCGTAGAGACCGAGGCTGAGCCGGCTGGTCGGCCGGACGCTGACCAGGACCTGGCCCTCGGTCCGGTCGACCGGCACCAGGAGGGATCCCGGTTGCGGGTCGAGCCGCCGTTGGACGACTTCGGCGTGCAGGTCGATCTTGTTGCCGGTGAGCTCGGCCTGCAGGTACGGCGCGGTTCCGGTGCTCGACAGGTCGCGGGCTCCCGCGGCGAAGTCGGTCTCGGTGCGCTCCGCGCCCGCCTCGAGCTGGATCTTGTCGGTGGGCTTCCAGCGCAGGCCGGCGCGGAGCCGTCGTTCCTGCCGGTCGAGCAGGCGGTAATCGGCCTCGCGCGGATCGGCGGGATCCTCGGCGCGGTCCGCGACCTTCGCCCCTTCCGCCCCCGCCGTGAGGTAGAAGGCGCCACTGAGCTGCACCGCGAGGTCGGCCGCGAGCCGGTCCCGGTTGGCCAGCGCCGGTTGCAGCTCCTCCGAGGTGACCACCGCCTGTTCCTCGACCGTGGTCGCGTGCGCGGAGACCTGGAGCCGGTTGAACGCTCCGTAGAGCCCCGCGCCGTAGCGGCCGACGAACTGGCGGCGGTCGCTGAGGTCGAGCCAGTAGATGTACTCCGGCATCGCCTGGGCCACCCAGAACCAGTTCGGACCGGTCGGAAGGTACGCCGTGAGCCCGGCGCTCAGGGTCGCCGTCACGTCCGACGTGCCGCCGGACGATTCGGCGAAGACGTTGTCGACGTAGGTGAGGCCGCGGATGCCCAGCCAGGGCGCGAGGCGGATCGGCCCCAGGCGCCAGCGGGCGCTCTCCATCTGCTGTTCGATCGCCTCCTTGGTCAACGTGCCGCCCGCGGACCCCCCTCCACCCGGGGCCGTATACTGCGGCGACTGGGCCCCGGCGGTGGCGGCGAGAGCGACGGCGATCGCCGCAGCGATCGGCAGGGGTTTCGAACCCATGGTGGCTCCTGGAGAGCGTGTCCGTTCGGCACCGGCCGTGTCCCCGACGGTCGGCGCGCCGATCATACGGTACGGCGCCGACGGGGCCGGGCTCGTGCTGGCCCTCCTGGTGGTCTGGGCGCCGGTGCCGTTCGCCAGCGTCGAGCCCTGGTCCGAGGCGTTGCTGCGGCTCGGGGTGGCCACCGCGCTGCTGCTCGTGGCGCCCGCCCTGCGCTCCACGCGACGCCTGCGCCCGGTCGCCGTCCCCGCGGCGAGCCTCCTGGCCCTGGGGCTCTACGGCCTGCTGCAGTCGCTGTCCTGGCCGGCGTGGCTCGCCGGCTGGATCTCGCCGCGGCACCGCGAGCTGTCCGCCGCCGCGGCGGACATCCTCGGCGGCGCGCCGGGCGGGGTGCCGCTCAGCATCGCCCCGGCGGTTTCCCGGCAGGCCGCCCTGGCCTTTGCGGTGCCGGCCGCGGCGCTGGTGGTCGGCGCGCTGGTCAGCCGCCGGCGCTACCGGCGCCACTGGCTGCTCGCGGGGCTGGTCGCCGCGGCCGTCTTCCAGCTCCTCTACGGCTTCCGCCACTGGCTCGCCGGATCGCGGGAGATCTGGGGCGTGGAGGTGCCGATCTTCGGTCAGCGGGTCCAGGGCACCTACGTCAACGCGAACCACCTCGCCTACCTGCTGGAGGCGGCGCTGGCCGCCACCTTCGCCTGGACCTGGTGGGGCCTGCGGCGGGCGCGGCGGGAGGTGGCGCCGGAGCGCCGCCTGCTGCTCGTCGTGCCCCCCGCGGTGTTCTGGTTGGGGTGCTTCGTGGGCCTCGCGTTCACCCGCTCGCGGGCCGGCCTGCTGGCGGCGGTGGCCGGCGTCGCCGTCCAGGGGCTGCTGCTGGCCCTGCCGCGACGGCGTTGGCGGCTGGCGACGGTCGGCCTGGCGGCGGCCGCCGTCGGGCTGGCGGCCGTGGCCTGGCTGGGCCTGCAGCAGGGCCTCGGGCGTCTCCTCGCCACCTCGGTGTACGACGTCGCCTGGAACGCCCGCCTCGAGGTGGGCCGGCTCTGCCTGAAGCTGTGGAGCCAGTTCCCGTGGACCGGCACCGGCCTCGGCACCTTCCGCGACGCCTTCACGGCGGTCGAGACGGCCGACCTGTGGACCGGTACCTGGATCCACGCCCACGACGACCTGGTCGAGCTGCTCGCGACCACCGGGCTGGTCGGCGTGCTCCTCGCGGCGGTGGGCCTGGCGGCGCTGGTCCTGCGGCTGCTGCGGGTCCTGGTGCGGGGCCGGCGCAGCGAGGACCGGGCGGCGGCGCTGGCGGCGCTCGGCGCGCTGGCGGCGATCGCGGTGCACGAGCTGTTCGACTTCGGGCTGACGCTGCCGGCCAACGCCCTGGTGCTGGCGGTCCTCTGCGGCTCCGCGGCGGGCTCACCCCTCGACGGCGGACAGGCGCGACAGGGTCAGGCGGCGGCCCACCACCACCTCGATCGAGACCAGGTGGAGCCCGGCCGCCGCCGCCACCGGCACCCGTAGGCGGCGTCCGCTGCGCGCCCGCTCCGCCTCGATCACCGCGCCGTCGAGGCCGACCTCGAGCAGCGCGCCGTCGCCGGCGTCGTCCACCGCGGCCAGCAACTGCGTGGCCGCGTCCTCCAGGTAGATCTCGAAGCGGAGCGTTCCGCCGCCGGCCCCGAGGGGGCGGAGCGCATCGACGCGACCGGCCGCCGCGACCAGCTCGCGGTCGGCGGCCGCGGCGCCCGCGGTGTCGCCGGCCTCCTGGGCCGCCCGCCGGGCCGCCAGCAGGTAGGAGGGGCTGCTCCACCAGGTGGGCGCGACCCGCGCCAGGGCGCCGCGCGCCTCCTCCGCGTGCCGGCGCGCCAGCAGCAGGCGCGCCTTGTCGATCCAGTAGGGGCTCCAGGCGGCCGTCCCGACGTCGGCCGCGGCGCCCCGTTCGAGGTGCTCGGCGAGGTCGAGGCGGTCCGCGGCCAGGGCCGCCCGCGCGGCGAGCGGCGCCGCCAGGTGAGGGATCAGTCCCGCCAGCCGGTCGACCTGGGCCGGGGGCAGGGGGCGGTGGCCGGTCAACTCGAGGTCGAGCACCCAGCCCAGCCAGGCCGCCAGCGGCTCGCGCAGGCTGGGAACGGCCGAACCCGGCGGCGCGTCGCTCAGGGCGCGCTCGACCAGGGGGACGAAACGCTTCTCGGGGGGTGCGGCCGCGATCACGCGGAGGTAGATCTGGCGCGCTCCGTAGGCGTCGCCGCCGTGCCGCCGGCGTGCGGCCTCGGCGAGCCGCCGCTCGAGATCGTCGGCCAGCGCGGCGCGCCACCGCTCCCGCGCCGCGAGCACGCTGGGCCAGTCACCGCGATCGGCGAAGATCTGTTGCAATCGCTGCCAGACGAAGGGCAGGTCGGGCAGCGCCGCCATCGCCTCGTCGGGGTCGCCGGCACGGTCGAGCCACGGGCCGATGAGCCGGCTGAAGGTGGGCCCGTCGCGGAACGCCCGCCCGACCAGCCGGCGCGCCTCCTCGCGGCGGGCCGGCGACAGGTAGTTCCACAGCTCCACGTAGGCGGTCACCTGGAAGCGGGCGGGCTCCGGGGCGGCCGGGGCGAGCTCGCGCGCCTGCTCGAGCGGCCGGTTCCAGGCCGCGGCCTCGGTCACCAGCCGCCGGTCGCCGCGCAGCGAGCGCTCGAGGTAGGTCGAGGCGCCCAGCAGCAGGGGCGCCTCCCACGCGGCGGGGCGGCCGGCGAAGGCCTCGGCGGCGAGCTCGCGGGCGAGTGCGAGGCGGGGGAGGACGGCCGCCGTCGTCTGGTGGGGGCCGCGACCCGCCAGCGCGTCGGCGACCAGGGCCCGCGCCACGTCGAGCCGCACGCGGGCCGGCTCCGCCTCGCCGGCCAGATCGGCGGCCAGCTCCTCGAGCACCGGCGCCGGCACCTCCAGGGCGGAAAGGCGACGGAGCACCGCCTCGCGGGCGTCCCGCTGGCCGGTGAAGGCGAGCCAGGAGCAGGCCGCCAGGGCGATCGCCAGGGCGGCGAGCGTCACGCGGAGGGCGACGGTCGGGAGGTCCCGGCTCCGCGGGAGCGACGCGGCCGCCGGCGGCTCGCCGGCGGCGGGCGAGGCACGGCCGGAGGTGCCGATCACGGTTGGCTATAGTAGCCGACCGTGCCCGACCGTCGTCGCGATCTGCTCGTCCATCATCTGCCGGCGGCCGTCTGGCTCCTGCTCACCACGGTCGCCCTGGCGCTGCCGTCGAACATGGCCGACCTGCCCGAGTGGGTCCCGCGGTGGCTGCACTTCCAGGCGCTCGACAAGGTGATCCACGCCTTCCTCTTCCTCGGCACCGGGCTGCTGCTGGCCCGCTCGCTGCGACGCTTCCGTGGCCTGTGGAAGCCGCTGCTGGTGGCCTTCCTGCTCGCCGCCGCCTACGGCGCCGCCACCGAGGTGGCCCAGGGGCTGTTCACCGACCGCGACGCCGAGGTGCTCGACGCCGTGGCCGACGCCGCCGGGGCGGCGGTCGGCGTGCTGCTGGCGGCGGCGGCGAAGGCCGGCCTGTGAGCGCCCGCGGGCGTCGGCGGGAGAAGGGCGCCCCCGGCCGCGCGGAGCGGCTCGGCGGCACCTTCGCAGAAGGACTGGTGTGGCTGCTGCTCTTCGCGGTCGCCTTCACCGTGGTGCCGACGGCGCGGGAGTCGTTCCGGCTCCCCAAGCTCCTGGTGGGCGAGTGGCTGGCCCTCGCCTCGATGATCCCGCTGGCGCTGCGGCTGCGCGGCGCCGGCCCGATCGGCTGGCGGCGGATCTGGGCGCTGCCCGCCGTGCGCGCCGTCCTGCCGCTGGTGGCGGTCGCCACGCTCGGCTGGGCCTTCACCGCTCACCCCGCGCACGTGCGCTCCGGGCTCGCCGACCTCGCCATCGGCGCAGCCGCCCTGGTGGCCTGGAGCGCCGGGCTGTCGCGGGCGCGCTTGGAGCGCCTTCTCGGCGCCACCGTCCTGGTGTCTGCGCTGCTGGTGCTGCCGGCGCTGTTCCAGGCGGCGGGGTTCCACTTCTTCCAGTTCACCAGCCACGACGAAGGAACCCGCATCGGAATGGGGTCGCTGGCGGGCAACGCCGGCGACATGGGGGACCTGCTCGCCCTGGCCGGAGTGCTGGCGCTGGTGTGCGTCCTCGCCGGGCGGCGGGGGGCGGAGGAGCGAGGTGGCGCGGGCCGCTGGCTCGCCCTGGTGGGTCTGCTGCTGGCGGTGACGGGCCTGGGGTTCACCCGCACGCTCACCGCCCTCCTGGCGCTGGCCGTCGGCAGCGCGGTCGCGGGCCCCTTGCTGGTTCGTCGGCGGCGCAATCTGGCCTGGGTGGGGGCGGGCTTCGCGGCCGTCGCCCTGGTGGTCGTGCTCGGGCCCTTCCACGCCCGCGTCGCCGAGAAGCTGGCGGACCTGAGAAGCGGCCAGGTCAACGCCCTGCTCACCGGCCGCCTGGACGGTTGGCGGGCCGCCGTCTGGATGCTCGGCCGGCACCCGGTCCTCGGCGTCGGCCAGGGCGCCTACGCGGCGGAGTTCGGGCAGGCGAAGCTCGACCTCAGCTCCCGCGGGGTCGCCTTCTACGGGTCGCAGTACCCGTTCTTCGGCAACGCGCACAACGACGTCCTCGAGCTCGGCGCGGACCTCGGGCTCGCCGGCCTGGCGGCGCTGGCGTGGGGCCTCTGGGTCCTGGTGGGTGCCGCCCGGAGGGTGGGCCACGGCGCCGGCGGCGCGCCGCGCCCTCGCGAGGCCGCGCTGGCCTGGGGCGGCCTGGCGGTGCTCGTCGTCCTGGCGGCGGGGCACTTCGCGTTCGCACCCCGGTGGTCGCCTTTCCCGCCCTGGTGCTGCTCGCCTGGATCTTCGCCGCCGGCTCCGAGCCGGGGCCGGTGGCGCCGGCCCGCGGCGTGCCGGGCCGGCCCGCCGGCTGGGGGCTGGCGCTTCTGCTCGTGCTGGCGCTGGTGGCGCAGAGCGACCGCCTGCGCGACCGGCTGCGGGCGGCGCGCATCCAGCGCACCGTCGAGGCGGTCACCACCCAGCTCGTCGTGACCGGGCGGGCGTCGGCGGTCCCCACCGTCCTGTGGGCCAACGCCCGCCTCCTGGCCGAGGCGGCGCAGCTCGCTCCGGCGGACCCGGGGCCGCCGATCGCCGAGGGCAGCCAGTACCTGCTGCTCCGCCGCTGGAGCGAGGCCGAGGCGGCCTACCGGCGGGCGCTGGCACTGGAGCAGCGGCCGGAGGCCTGGCTCGATCTGGGGCGGGCGCAGTGGGGTGCCGGCGAGCCCGAGGCCGCGGCGCGGAGCTTCGCTGCGGCGATCACCCTCCACCCGCCGCTGAGGCGTCAGGTTCCCGCATCGCTCGGCGGGACAGCCGCCCCGCCGCCCGGCGCGCGCCGGCGGCCAGGGCGGTCGCGGGGGGGGGATGAGCGGCGCGGGCGACCGTGTGGAGGTTCCGGACTCCGTCGTCTTCCGCGAGGTGGGCGGCGAGGCCGTCCTCCTCGACCTCGACAGCCAGCGCTACTACACGCTCGATCCGGTGGGCACCCGGATGTGGGGTCTGCTCGCCGAGCTCGGCTCGCTCCAGGCCGCGGAGCAGCGCCTCCTGGAGGAGTTCGAGGTCGCTCCCGAGGTACTCTCCCGCGACCTCCGCGAGCTGGTCGACGAGCTCTGCGCCGAGGGTCTGCTGCGCCGCCCGCCCCCACCCGAATAGCGGGGTCGGAGCCTCCTTGACACCCCTCCGAAGGGGTGGGTATCCTTCCGCCACCCCGTTCTCGGGCACAGCACGTACAAGACGTCCAACACCCCCGCTCGAAAGGCTGGTCGGCGTTTGGCGCAGATCTTCTCGGAGTCGGCGAACCGGATCCCTGCGGTCCTCGGCGGAGCCGTGGTCGTCCTCGCGGCGGCGGTCGGATTCGGCATCTGGTACTGGGGATCGCCCGAGTACACCGACGTCGGCTACCGGCCGGTGCAGCCGGTCGACCGTACAGCCACCGCCTGCACGCCGGTGAGCTGGGCATGGACTGCCGCTACTGCCACTACACGGTGGAGCGCTCGCCGGTGGCGATCGGTGCCGGCCGACCTCGGTGTGCATGAACTGCCACCGGCTGGTGGGCCAGGACCGGGCGACGCTGGCGGCGGTGCGCGACAGCGCGGCGAGCGGCCGGCCGATGCACTGGGTGCGGGTGCACAAGACCTGCCGCAGTACGCGCTACTTCGACCACACGCGTCGCACCTCGCCGCCGGAGTCGGTTGCTCGACCTGCCACGGCGACGTGCGCTCGATGGACCGCATCACCCAGGCCGAGCCGCTGTCGATGGGCTGGTGCCTCGACTGCCACCGCGACCCGGAGCCCTACCTGCGGCCGCCCGACCGTCTGACCGACACCACCTGGACGCCGCCGGCCGACCAGCTCGCGATCGCCGCGAGATCTGCGCCGAGCGGCGCCACATGGCGCCGCCCACCGCCTGCACCGCGTGCCACCAGTGAGCGACCGCCGGCAGCCGAGTGCGGATCGGCGGGTCCCGGCCCCCGGCGTCGGCACGGGCGGCGCTAGTGGCGCTCGCCCGAGCGCCGCGGCGACCCGCCAGGGTCGCTGCCCGCGGCGCATGCGCCCGGAGTTCGCCGCCGGCGCCGACCTGCCGCCCGACGGCTGACCCGGCGCACCGTGCTGGGGTTGCTGGGCGCCTCGCTGGCCCTGGCCGGGCTGGCCGGGCTGCCGCCGCCCGGTCGAGCACATCGTCCCCTACGTCGAGGCGCCCGGAGGGCGTCGTGTCCCGGGCCATGGCCCGGCGCTACGCCACCACGCTGCCCTTCGGCGCCGACGCGGCTACGGCGTGATGGTCGAGAGCCACGAGGGGCGGCCGACGAAGATCGAGGGCAACCCGCGCCACCCCGCCTCGCGGGGCGCGGCGAGCGCCTGGATGCAGGCCGCGCATCCTCGGCCTCTACGACCCCGACCGCTCGCGGCGTGCTGCACGCGCACGGCGCGGGGAGCCGCAGGCCCGACCTGGGGCGACTTCGTGGCCGCCTGGAAGGAGACTCGCCGCGGGCTCGCCGCCGACGGCGGGGGCGGGCTGGCGGTGATCGCTCGGCGCCCACTGCTCGCCGACGCTGGCCCGGCTGGCCGCCGGCTCGGCCGCGCGCTTCCCGGCGGCGCGCTGGGTGGTGCGCGAGCCGGCCGGGGACGACGCGATGCTACGAGGGCCTGCGCCGGGCCACCGGCCGGCGCCAGCGCCCGGTCCACCGACCTGGCGCGCGCACGGCGTGGTGCTCGCCCTCGACGCCGACCTCTTCCTCACCGAGAGCGATGCGGTCGCCGCCGCCGCGGGCTTCGCGGCGGCGCGGCGGGACGGGGAAGGCGGGGCGGATGGGCCGCCTCTACGCGTCGAGAGCGTGCTCGACGGTCACCGGAGCGACGGCCGACCACCGGCTGCGGCTGGCAGAGCGGCCGGATCGGCGCCTTCGCCGCGGCGGTGGCCGCCGAGCTCGGGGGGTCGCGGCGCCGGGCCTCGACGCCGGCGGTGCTGCCGGCCGAGGTCGCGGCGGCGCGCCGCGGTGGTCGCCGCGGACCTGGCGGGCGAGGCCGGCGGCGCCGTGGTCGTCGCCGGTCGGCGCCAGCCGCCGGCCGGTCCACGCCCTGGTGCGCGCGATCAACCAGCGGCTGGGCGGCCCGGTGCGGGTCGAGCCGCGTGCCGCCGGGCGCCGCCGGCGCCTGGGACGGCGCCGACCTGGCGGCGCTCGCCGCCGACCTCGGCGCGCGGCAAGGTGGACACGGTGGTGGTGCTCGGCGCCAACCCCGCGCTACGACGCGCCGGCCGAGCTGGGGATGGCCGGGCTGCTGGCGAAGGTGCCGCGCCTGGTGACCCTGGCGCACGGCCGCGACGAGACGGCACGCCTCGCCGCCTGGCACCTGCCGGCGGCCCATCCGCTGGAGGCCTGGGGCGACGCCCGCGCCGCCGGCGGCACGCTGTCGGTGGTGCCAGCCGCTGATCGCTCCGCTCTTCGGGGCGCGCAGCGCCGTCGAGCTGGTGGCGACGCTGGCGTCCGACGCCGAGCGGCCGGGCCACGACCTGGTGCGGGAGACCTGGAGGCTCGCTGTTGGGCGGCGACCCCGAGCGTGGCTGGCGCCGGGTGCTGCACGACGGGGTGCTCGCCGCGGCCGGCGGCGGAGTGTTGGCCGAAGGCGGGCCGGCCGCGGCCTCCGGAAGCGATGCCGCGGCCGGGCCGGCGAGCCCGACGCCCGCCGCCGCGCCCGCGGGCCCGCCGCCGGAGGGCGAGGATCTCGAGCTGGTCCTGCTGGTCTCTCCGGCGGCGCACGACGGCCGCTTCGCCAACGTCTCGTGGCTGCAGGAGACGCCGGACCCGGTCACCAAGCTGACCTGGGACAACGCCCTGCTGGTCGCCCCGGCGACGGCGCGCCGCCACGGCCTGGCCGACGGCGACGTGCTCTCGGCACAGGTCGGGGAGCGGGTGCTGGAGGCCCCGGTGCTGGTGGTGCCCGGGGTGGCGGAGGGGACCCTCGGCCTCGCGCTCGGCTACGGCCGGTCGGCCGCCGGGCGGGTCGGGGACGGGGTCGGCGTGAGCGCCTACGCGGTGCGCACCGCGGCGGCGCCGTGGATCGTGGGGGGCGTCCGCGTCGCCCCGACCGGCCGCCGCGCCGCGCTCGCCCGCACCCAGGACCACGCGACGATGGAAGGGCGCGACATCCTCCGCGAGGTCACGGTCGGGGCGGCTGCGCAGCCCGCCGAGGAGGGCGCCCACGGCGCCGAGGGGACCGACACCCCGCTCTGGCAGCGGCCGGGGTTCGACGGCCCCCACCAGTGGGGCATGGTGATCGACCTCGCCGCCTGCACCGGCTGCAACGCCTGCGTGGTCGCCTGCCAGGCGGAGAACAACGTGCCGGTGGTGGGCCGCGAGCAGGTCGCCAAGGGCCGCGAGATGCAGTGGCTGCGGGTGGACCGCTACTACGCCGGCGACCCCGACGAGCCCGACCTCGCCTTCCAGCCGGTCCCCTGCCAGCAGTGCGAGAACGCCCCCTGCGAGGAGGTCTGCCCGGTGGCGGCGACGGTGCACGACCCCGAAGGCCTCAACGCGATGGTCTACAACCGCTGCATCGGCACGCGCTACTGCTCGAACAACTGCCCGTACAAGGTGCGGCGCTTCAACTTCTTCAACTACACCAAGGCGACCCCGGAGCTGCTGCAGCTCGCCATGAACCCCGACGTGACGGTGCGCTCGCGCGGCGTGATGGAGAAGTGCACCTACTGCGTGCAGCGCATCAACGAGGGCAAGGACGCGGCGCGCCGCGCCGGCCGGCCGCTCGCCGACGGCGCGATCCGTACCGCCTGCCAGCAGACCTGCCCCGGCGGCGCGATCACCTTCGGGGACCTGACCGATGCGGACAGCGCGGTGTCGCGGGCGAAGCGTTCGCCGCGCAACTACGTCCTGCTCGCCGAGCTCGGCAACCGGCCGCGCACCTCCTACCTGGCGCGGTTGCGCAACCCCAACCCGGCGTGGGAGGCGGGGGCGTGAGGCGGGCGCTGCGCCTGGCGGCGCTCGGTGCGTGCCTGCTGGCGCTGGGCGGCTGCATGCGCGGCTGTGCCTCGAGCCGGCCGCCGATCCACCTCAACCCCAACATGGACGACCAGCCCAAGGTGACGGCGATGCAGGCCAGCGACTTCTTCTACGACGGCAAGTCGATGCGCTCGCCGGTGGAGGGGACGGTGGCGCTCGACGAGGCGGTGGACCCGGGGGCCTTCGAGACCGGCCGCAGCGGGCCGGAGACCTTCGTGGCCGGGGTGCCGCCGGAGGCGGCGTCGCACTTCGCCGTGTCGCTCGCCGAGCGCGGGGCGGATCGCTTCGCGATCTACTGCGCGCCCTGCCACGGGGAGCGCGGCGACGGGCACGGCATGCTCTACCGCCGCGCCGGGGTGGAGAGCGCCGACCTGCGCCAGGCGCGGCTGCGCGCCGCGCCCGCCGGCCAGATCTTCGACACCATCACCCACGGGCTGGGGCTGATGCCGTCGTACGCGGCGCAGATCCCGCCCGCCGACCGCTGGGCGATCGTCGCCCACGTGCGGGCCCTGCAGGCGGAGGTCCCGGCGGACGAGGGGTCGGCGGCGGCCGCGGCGGCCGCGCCGGCGCCGGCCGCTCCGGGCTCCGCGGCCACGGACGGCGCGGGAGGGGCCGGCTGATGCGCCTGCCGCGGCCGCCCCGCAAGCTGACGCCGGCCTGGGGCGTGGGGATCGTCGTCGTCCTGCTGCTCGCCGCCCTGCTCGGCGTCAAGGCGGCCCGGGTCTTCGACGCCCGCCTCGCCTACCGCTCGCCGGTGGCCGGCGCCGCCGCGCCGACGCCGCACGACCAGGCGCTGGCCGACGAGGCCGCCGCCGCCGCCGAGGAGGCGCGGACGCGGCCGCTCGAGGAGGTCGAGTACCGCGCCTTCCCCGGGATCGGCAGCCGGGTGGCGATCTGGATCGTGGCGCAGCTCAAGCTGCTGTTCGCCGCCTTCGTGCTCGCGGTGCCGATGTTCGTGCTCATCATCGAGTACATCGGCCACCGCACCAAGGACCCGCGCTACGACCGGCTGGCCCACGAGTTCGCCAGCCTGCTGTCGCCCGCCTTCGCGTTGACCGCGGCCCTGGGCGGCGTGCTGACCTTCATGCTGATCGTGCTCTACCCGAAGTTCACCACCTACCTGCTGGGGGTGTTCTCGGGCACGGTGGCGCCGTGGGTGGCGCTGCTCTTCGCCGAGGCGGGCTTCTTCTACACCTACTACCTGTCGTGGGGGAAGGTCTCCAAGCGCCTGCACCTGTTCCTGGGGCTGTGCCTGAACCTGGTGGGCACCGGCCTGATGTTCGTCGCCAACGCCTGGCTGACCTTCATGACCACGCCCAACGGCATCTCCGAGAACGGGGCGCTGATCTCGACCTGGGAGGCGGTCCACAACTACACGTGGATGCCGATCAACATCCACCGGTTGATCGCCAACGTCGCCTTCGGCGGCTCGATCGCCGCCGCCTACGCCGCCTTCCAGTACCTCGCCGCGAAGACGCCGGCCGAGCGCGCCCACTACGACTGGATGGGCTACGTCGGCAACTTCGTCGCGGTCTGCGGGCTGCTGCCGCTGCCCTTCGCCGGCTACTGGCTGGCGTCGGAGATCTACGCCTTCTCGCAGACCCTCGGCATCACCATGATGGGCGGCGCCTTCTCGTGGCTCTTCATCATCCAGGCGATCCTCATCGGCAACCTGTTCCTCGGCATCAACTACTACCTGTGGCTGGGGATGGGCCGGGTCGAGGGGCGCCGGCCGGGGCGGCCGCTGATCCCGGTGCTGCTCGGTCTGATCACCCTCTGCTTCATCGTCTGGGCGACGCCGCGCTCGCCGGTCACCACCCCCGAGGAGGTGGCGGCGATGGGCGGGTCGTCGCACCCGGTGCTCGGCTACCTGGGCGTGATGTCGGCGAAGAACACCGCGGTCAACATCATCATCCTGTCGACCTTCGTCTCCTTCCTGCTCTACCGGCGCTCGAGCCGCATGGCGCCGGCCGGCCGGTTGCGGGTGTGGAACTGGGTGCAGGGGGCGATCCTGCTGGCCGCCGGGGCGACGGTGGTGACCTTCGGCATCTGGGGTTACTTCGTGCCGGCGGAGGTGCGCATCGGCTTCTCGGTGCCGCAGGTGCTGTCGGTGCTCTTCGCCATGCTGCTGGTGACCGTGATCGACGTGCTGCTGCTGCGCCGCGCCGCTCCCGCCGAGGTGCGCTGGGGGAAGATGCCGGCGCGCGCCCAGTACGTCCTGATCTTCCTGGCGGTGACCTTCACCTGGCTGATGGGGCTGATGGGCTACGTGCGCTCCGGGCTGCGCCAGCACTGGCACGTCTACGGGGTGATCCGCGACACCTCGCCCGACGCCTTCACCCCGACGCTCGGCTTCGCCACCGAGGTGGTCTCGGTGACGGTGCTGATCTTCTTCGTGCTCATCGGCTTCGTGTTCTGGCTGGCCAGCCTGTCGCACCGCAAGCGCCTGCCGGCCGCGCTGGGCGCGCCGGCCGACGGCGCCCTGCCGGCGGGGGCGGAGCTGGAGGGGTCGGCATGAAGGTGCCGCCGGCGGTCAACATCCTCGGGCTGGCGGTGGGCACGACCCTGTTCTACGCCTGGGTGGGGCAGCTCGTGCCGCAGAAAGAGGTGCGCCCGCCCGAGGTCGTGGAGATGTCGCAGGACATCTCGACCGACCAGATGGTGGAGATCGGCAAGAAGATCTTCGAGGGCAAGGGGCTCTGCCACACCTGCCACACGATCGGCAAGACCAGCGGCCCGTTCCGCTTCCCCGATCTCGCCGGCGTCGCCACGCGCGCGGCGACGCGGGTGCCCGGGCTGGACCAGGTCGAGTACTTCGCCGAGACCCTGTACCGGCCCAACGCCTTCATCGTGCCCGGCTTCCAGCCCGGCATGCCGGAGATCGACAAGCCGCCGGTCGGGCTGTCGGACGACGAGATCAAGGCGGTGATCGCCTACCTGCAGACCCTGGGGGGCGAGGCGACGATGACCATGGCGACGCAGCTCCCCTACGGCGAGGGCGGGGCGCAGGCGACCAGCGGCGTCAACCCGCCGGGCGGCTCCACGGCCGGCGAGGAGGCGGCCGCCGCCCAGGCCGTCGCCACCGGGCCGGCCGGGCCCGCCGCCGGCGGCGGCGCGGCGCTGCTCGCCAGCTTCGGCTGCACCGAGTGCCACGCCACCGAGCCGGGCGGGAAGAACAGCCTCGCCGGCGTCGGTGCGCGCCTCGACCGCGCCGCCATCGAGCACTGGCTCACCGACCACCGGCCGCCGCTGCCCGCCGCCTACAGCGAGCGGGTGACGCTGGCCCAGGTGCACGAGCTGACCGACTACCTGGCGGGCCTCGGGGGGGAGGGCTAGACCGTGCGGCTGTGGGTGTTCGCCCTGGTGATCGTGGTGCTCGTCGCCCTGCGGCTGGTCGGGCGCGTCGCGCCGCGGCTGCGCCCCGGGTTGTTGGCGACGCTCGTCGCCTGGGGGGTCGGGGTCTGGGTGCTGCTGCGCTGGGGCTTCGTGGTGCCGGTGCCGGCGTCGGTGGAGAAGATCTACCTGGGCATCGTCACCCTCGCCCTGTTGATCTACGCCACCTCCGACCGCGGCCGCCTGCAGGAGGTGCGCCGGCCGCTCGAGGCGTTCCTCACCGAGCGGCGCTTCGCCCCCTGGCTGCTGGCCGCGATGGTCGTCGTCCCGGCGCTGGTGGTCACCCGCATCTACCTGGCGGCGACCGCGCCGCCGGCCCCGCCGGCCTTCGGCCGCACCGTCCACCCGGCGCCGCCCGACCAGATCATGGTCCACGACCAGGCGATCAACCTGGTGACGGTGCGCAACCCCTACCGGGCGCTGGCCACCTCCGACCCGGAGGCGTTCCGCCGCCACGTCGCGCGCGGCCGCGAGGTCTACTACCACAACTGTTTCTACTGCCACGGCGACCTGATGCGGGGGGCGGGGATGTTCGCCCACGGGCTCGACCCGATCCCCACCAACTTCCAGGACGCCGGCACCATCGCCCAGCTCCAGGAGTCGTTCCTCTTCTGGCGCATCGCGAAGGGCGGACCGGGGCTGCCCGCCGAGGGCGGGCCCTGGGACTCGGCGATGCCCGCCTGGGAGCAGTTCCTCGACGAGGAGGAGATGTGGGACGTCATCCTCTTCCTCTACGACTTCACCGGGCAGAGCCCGCGCGGGCGCAGCGAGTCGGGGGCGGGGGAGTAGCGGTGCGGCGCGGCGCGACGGGGTGGACGGCGGTGCTGCTGGCGGTGGCGGCGTGGCTCGCCGTGCCGGCGCCGGCCGCCCGCGCCGCGGCGGCCGCCGGGGACCTCGGCACCGACGCCCAGCGCGCCGCCGGGGCGAAGGTGTACGCCAAGTGGTGCTCCCAGTGCCACGGCGACGCCGGCGACGGCAACGGCATCGCGGCGCCGTTCCTGCTGCCGCCGCCGCGCGACTTCACCGCCGGCAAGTACAAGTTCCGTTCGACGCCGTTCGGCACCCTGCCCACCGACGCCGACCTCACCCGGTCGATCCGCAACGGCCTGCCCTATACCGGCATGCCGGCCTTCCCCGAGCTCACCGACGAGGAGGTGCGCGACGTCATCGCGCACCTGAAGACCTTCTCTCCGGACTTCCGCGGACCCGCAGGCCTACGGCGATCCGGTGGCCCTGCCCGACCCACCGCCCTTCGACGCGGCCAAGGCCTCGGACGGCTACCAGACCTTCGTCCAGATCGGCTGCGCCCGCTGCCACGGCGACGAGGGGCGCGGCGACGGGCGCTCGGCGCCCACCCTGCGCGACGACTGGGGCCACCTCATCCGCGCCGCCGACCTCACCATGCCGTGGACCTTCCGCGGCGGCGCCACCCGGCGCGACATCTTCCGCACCATCTCGACCGGCATCAACGGGACGCCGATGGCCGGCTTCGCGCGACGACGCGCTGACCCCGGAGCAGCGCTGGCAGATCGTCGACTGGATCGTGTCGCAGGGCGGCGGCGAGGGCGACGAGGCTCCCTACGCCCGCCTGGTGCGGGCCCATCCGACCGACGGCGAGATCGTCTTCGACCCCGACCCGGCGAAGACCCGCGAGCTGTTCGCCGACGCCCCCGCGGCGCTGTTCCCGGTGATCGGCCAGGTGACCCAGCCGGGGCGCGACTTCCAGCCGGCGGCGCGCGCCGTCGAGGTGCGGGCGCTGTTCGACCGCGACGAGATCGCCTTCCTGGTGAGCTGGCACGACATGACCGCCGAGCGCAGCGGCGAGAACCGCCCCGACATGGAGTCGCCGACCGTGGCCGAGCGCGACACCGGGCACCCGGCCGGCGCCGCGTCGCTGTGGAACGAGGGAGCGCCGGCCACCGCCGGGGCCGCGCAGCCGGAGGCCGGGGCCGCCACCGAGCCGGCCGGCGACGACTTCTGGGGCACCGAGGTCGGCGGCTCGGCGCAGCCCGCGGCCGAGCCGGCGGCGGAGACGAGCGGCGGCGGCGACGACTTCTGGGGCGGGGGCGGGGGCGGCGAGAGCGCGACGGCGCCGGCGGCCGCTCCCGCGGCCTCGCCCTGGGCCGACGCCGTCGCCCTGCAGTTCCCGGCCGAGCTGCGCCCCGGCGTCGCCAAGCCCTACTTCCTCTTCGGCGACGCCGACTACCCCGTGGAGCTGTGGCACGTCGAGCTCGGTACGCCGCCGCGGGTGCGGGTCTACGAGGGCCGGGGGAGCCGGGCGCTGACCGAGCTCGACCGCGAGCCGCCGCAGGTGGTGGCGGGCTACGACAAGGGACGCTGGACCGTGGCCTTCAAGCGGCCGCGGGTGCCGGAGGCCGGGGTGCCGTTCCCGGAGAGCAGCTTCGTGCCGCTGGCGGTGACGGTGTGGGACGGCTTCCATCACGAGCGCGGCAACACCCGCGGGCTGACGCGCTGGTTCCACGTCTACGTGCCGCCGCTGGCGGCGCCGTCGCCGGTGGTGCCGATGGTGGAGGCGGGGGCCGGGGTGCTGGCGGCCGAGCTGTTGCTCGTCCTCTGGGTGCGCCGGCGGGCGGCCCGTACGGCCGCCGTCCCGGTGGACGACCGACCGAGCCGAGACCGAGAGTGACCGCGATCGAACGTCAGGAGACCACGATGTACCAGAAGATCTTCGTGCCCGTCGACAACTCGCCGCACTCGAACCGCGCCGCCGACTGTGCCATCGCGCTGGGCACGTCCTTCGGTGCGGAGCTGACCGGCTGCCACGTCTACGCCGCGCGCATGCACGACTACCGCTTCAAGCAGATGGAGTACACGCTGCCCGAGGAGTACCTGGTCGAGCAGGAGCTGTCGCGGCAGCGCAAGATCCACGACAGCCTGATCACCATGGGGCTCGAGCTGATCTCGGACTGCTATCTGAACGACCTCGACCAGCGCTGCCAGGCGGCCGGCATCCCGTTCGAGCGGAAGATGATGGACGGCAAGCACTCGACCGAGCTGCTGCGCGAGATCGAGAACGGTCGGACTACGACCTGGTGGTGCTCGGCGCGCTCGGCATCGGCCGCACCACGCGACAGCCAGATCGGCTCGGTCTGCGCCCGCGTGGCCCGGCGAGACGAGCCGCGACGTCTGGGTCGTCAAGCACGTCCCGGCCGCCGACGAGCCGGAGCGCGACACGGTGCTGGTGGGCGTCGACGGCAGCCCCCAGTCGTTCGGCGCGCTGCGGACGGCGGTCGAGCTGGCGAAGCGCTTCGGCAAGAAGCTCGAGATCATCGGCGTCTACGACCCGTACCTGCACTACGCGGTGTTCAAGGGGATCGTCGAGGTGCTCACCGAGCAAGGCGGCCAAGGTCTTCCGCTTCGAGGAGCAGAACCAGCTCCACGAGGAGATCATCGACACCGGGCTGGCGCAGATCTACCAGTCGCACCTCAACGTGGCCGAGCAGATGGCGCGCGACGCCGGCGTCGAGGTGACCAAGACGCTGCTCGACGGCAAGGCGTTCCAGAAGATCCTCGACCACGCGCGCAAGGTGGAGCCCTGGGTGCTGGTCGTGGGCCGGATCGGGGTGCACCGGCTCGACGACGAGACGCGGCCTGGGCAGCAACACCGAGAACCTGCTGCGGCTGGCCCCTGCGACGTGCTGCTCACCACCCGCCGCAGGTGCCGGAGCTCGACCTCAAGGCCGAGGAGTCGATCCACTGGACGCCGGAAGCCGAGGAGCGCATGACCCGGGTGCCGGAGCAGGTCAAGGGCATCGCCCGCACCGCCATCCTGCGGCTGGCGCTGGAGAAGGGCCACAGCGTGGTGTCGTCGGACCTGGTGACCGAGGCGATGGAGCGCTTCATGCCGAAGCGCTCGGCGCGAGCTCACCGAACGGCTCGCCGAGGCGATCGCCCTCGAGCGGGCGCGCCGCGAGCCGGTCGTCGGTCTGCCGCGCCTGCGGCGTCGCCGCCGAGGTCCCGACCCGGTGCGTGTGCACGGTGTGCGGCGGCGCGAGCTTCGAGGTCGTCGATCCCGAGGTGCTCGAGCGCATCATCGCGGCCGAGGGCGGCGTCGAGGAGGAGACCACCTACGACGGCCGCAAGCTGCGCTGGACCCAGGACGCCAAGAAGGCGCTGTGGGCGATCGACGACGGCTACCAGCGCCGGCGGGCGAAGGCGCGCATCGAGAAGGCGGCGCACGGGCGCCGCGTCGGGGTGGTGACCCTGGACCTCGCCAACCGCTACATCGAGGAGGAGGCCGGCGTCCTCTATGCCCCCGGCGGCGACGCGAAGCGGGTCGCCGACCCGGCGGCGGCCGCGGCGGTGCTGGCCGAGGCGCGCGCCGCGGCGGACGCGCTGCGCGCCCACGGCGCGGGTGCGGAGGCGGGACCCGCGGCCGCCGAGGGTGACGGCCACGGCGCCGCGGCGGGCGCCGCCGACGACGAGCCGGAGGCGGCGATCCGCGCCCGGGACGCGCAGGGCAACCCGCTGGTGTCGCGCTTCGCCTGGACCGCCGACGCGGTGCCGCGCATCCTGCGGGTGCCGGCGGGCTTCATGCGCGACAAGACGCAGCGCCGCGTCGAGGAGCTGGCCGCCGAGCGCGACGTCGCCGAGATCGACCTCGCCCTGGTCGAGGAGGGGATCGAGCACGGCCGGCGGATGATGGCCGAGATGCTCGGTCAGGCCGAGGCGGCGAAGGCGGCGGCGGCCGCTGCGCCGGCCGGCGCGCCGGGCGGCTCCGCCGCGGCCGGGGCCGAGACCGGCGACTGCCCCCTGCCGCACGAGGCCCGGGAGGAGGCCGCCGACGAGCGTGGCGCGGCGCTCAACGAGGTCGGCGTCATGTACGAGATGGAGCGCCGGCGCCGCGAGCTCGGGACGGGCGGAGCCGGGGAGCGCGATTGAGCGGCGGCGGCCGCCCGCGGCCGTGAGCCGGGCGCGCCGTGCCCGCCTACCGCTTCTGCCGCCCGGACGACATCCCGCTGCTGGTGCGCGCCGTCAACCTGTGCCATGACGTGCACTTTCCCGACCGGCCGCCGCTGACCGTGGACGCCTACCGCCGCGAGATGAAGGAGCTCGACGCCTGGCCGTCGAACTCCATGCTGGCGCTGGGTGGGCCGGGCGGCGACGAGCCGGTGGCGGTGTCGCTGGGGACCAAGCGCGAGCGGGAGGTGCTGGTGCACCGGCTCGGCGTCCGCCCCGACGAGCGGCGCCGCGGCCACGGCGCGCATCTGCTCGCCTCGCTGTCGCAGAAGCTCGCCGTGCTCGGTCCCGAGCGGCTGGTCGCCGAGGTGCCGGACGACCTGGAGGCCGCCGGGGCGCTGCTCGCCGCCGCGGGCTGGCGGCGGGAGGACGAGCTGGTCGACTGGCTGCGGCCGGCGGGCGGAGTCGCCGGCGGACCGCAAGGACCCGCCGGCCTGGTGATCCCGATGGCCGTCGAGCAGGTCCTGGCCGACGGCGTGCTGGCGGTTGCCGAGGACGCCTCCTGGCGCCGCAGCCGGCGCACCCTCGAGCAGTCGGCGGACCGGCTCGAGGCCCTCGCCATCGCCACGCCCGACGGCGTGGAGGCGGCGGTGGTGCACGCGCCGCCCGAGGGCTCCGGCCCGGCCGACGTGCTGGCCGCCGGCTGCCGCGACCGGGGACGGGCGCCGCTGCTGCTCGGGCTGCTCTTCGACGCGCTGGCGCGGGCGTCCGGGCGGGCGCTACGCTGGCCCAGGGCGCTCGTCGGCGAGCTGCCGCCGGAGCTGTTGGCCGGCGCCGGGTTCGGCCCCGCCCGCCGGCACCACCGCTGGTCCGCCGTCGCGAGGGCGCTGTGAGAGGCTGGGAGCGGTGAAGAGCTACGCGGACATCGTCGGCGACGGCGGCTCGCGGGTGGCCGAGCAGGTCGGCGAGCAGCGGCGGGCGATCGCCCGTGCGCTCGCCGGCGTGCGCCACCGGGTGGCGGTTGCCTCCGGCAAGGGGGGGGTGGGCAAGAGCACCGTGACCATGGCGCTGGCGCGGGCGCTCGCCGATCGCGGCCGCGCCGTGGCGATCCTCGACGCCGACCTCAACGGCCCCAGCCAGGCGCACCTGGCCGGGCTCTCCGGACGGCCGTGGGTGCCCGGTCCGGACGGCCTGGTGCCGCCGCGGCGCCCCGACGGCATCGCCGTGGTCTCCACCGGCAGCGCGCTCCCCGACGGCGGCGTGCTGGCCTTCGACACCGTCTCCCGCGGCGAGCAGCACACCTGGCGTGCCACCCGCGAGTTCGCGCTGCTCGGCCAGCTCCTGGCGGCGGTCGACTGGGGGAGGCTCGACGTGCTGCTGTTCGACCTGCCGCCCGGCGCCGAGCGCACCGTCCAGTTCGCGGAGTTCCTCGGCCCCGAGGTCGCCTTCGTGCTGGTGACCATCCCCTCCGAGCTGGCGCACGGCGTGGTGGCGCGGTCGCTGACGGCGCTGACCGGCGCCGGCGTCCCGGTGGCCGGCTACGTCGAGAACATGGCCGGCTACTGGTGTCGCGACTGCGGCGAGATCCGGCCGCTGTTCCCGGCCGCCCCGACGCCGCTCGCCGCCCGTCGCCTGGCCCGCATCCCGTTCGACCCCGAGCTCGCGGCGCTCTGCGACCGCGGCTGGCCGCCCGGCGCGGCCGCCGGGTCCGCCGCCCTGGCCGCCGCCGCCGACGCGGCCGCCGCCCTCGAGGAGATCCTCACCCCCACCCCGGAGGTCGTGCCATGAAGTTCCTCTGCGTCTCCTGCGACGAGCCGATGACCCTCACCGAGACCCGGCCTCCGGACGCCGCCGGCTCGCTGGCCGTCCTCTTCGCCTGCCCGCGCTGCGAGCGCCGGGTGGCGATGCTCACCAACTCGTGGGAGACGGAGATGGTGTCGTCGCTGGGGGTGAAGATCGGCCCTTCCGGGGCCCCCGAGGAGCGCGCCAGCCGCTGTCCGTTCTCCGGCGTCGTCCGCGACATGGAGGCGGCGGCCGAGGCCGCCGGCCCCGACGTCCCGACCTGGACCGCCGCCGCCCTCGCGCGCCTCGACAACATCCCCGACTTCGTCCGCCCGATGGCCAAGCAGGGCATCGAGCACTACGCCACCAGCCACGGCCACAGCGTGGTCGACGAGGCGATCCTCGAGGAGGCGCGCAGCCGCTTCGGGATGTAGGCGCGGCGATCCGCCGGCTAGAATCGGTCCATGGCGACGCTCGAGCGGGCTCTCGAGATCCTGGAGCGGCGAGTCGGCGTCGACGCCGTGTGGCTGTTCGGGTCCGAGGCCGAGGGGCGCGCCCGGAGCACCTCCGACCTCGATCTCGCCGCTCTCTTCCGCCGGCCCACCTCGCCGGCCGAGCTCGCCGAGCTGCGCGCCGACCTGACCGCGGCGCTGGACCGCCCGGTCGATCTCGTGGACCTGGATCGCGCCTCGCCGCTCCTCGGCTATCAGGTCCTCAAACACGGCCGCCTGGTCGTCGACCGGGATCCGGCGCGGCGCCACCGTTTCGCTGCCGGGCTGCCGTCCCGCCGCGAGGATCTCCTCATCGTGCGGCGTCCCATCGAAAGGGCCCTCATCGAAAGGGTCCGCTCCGGGGGTGGGAGTGGTTGAGCGCGACGTGGTGCTCGCCAAGGTGGCGCACATCGACGAGTGCCTGCGCCGGATCACCGAGGTGCGGGAGCCCGGACGCAACCTCCTGGCGCGGGACGTCGACGATCTGCTGGAGCTCAACCTCCAGCGGGCCGTCCAGGCGGCCATCGACCTCGCGGCCCACGTCGTCTCCACCGAGGGCTACGGGATGCCCGGAACGCTCTCCGAGACCTTCACGCTCCTCGAGCGGCAAGGGCTCGTGGCAGCGGATCTGGCCGAGCGGCTGCGGCGGATGACCGGCTTCCGGAACGTGGCCGTGCACGAGTACGCGATGTGGATCGGGCGATCGTCCACGCCATCGTGGAGCACCGCCTGGGCGATCTCCGGGACTTCTGCCGCCTCCTCCTGGAGCGCTTCGAGATCGCACCGCGCTGAGATGAGCGGCGACCTCCTCTCCGTCGGGCTCGTCGGCGGCATGAGTGCCGAGTCGACGCAGGTCTACTACCGTCGTTTCATCGAGCGGTCGCGCGACCGGCTGGGCGGGGTGCGGTCGCCGCGAATGGTGATCGCGAGCGTCGACTTCGCGCCCTACGCCGAGCAGCAGCACGCCGGGCGCTGGGACCTCGTCGCGGCCGGCATCGGGAGCGAGCTCGACGCGCTGGCCGCCGCCGGCTGCGCCTTCGCCGGCATCGCCACCAACACCATGCACAAAGTGCTGCCCGACCTGGCACCGCCCCTGCCGGTGCTCAGCATCCTCGACGCCATCGCCGACGGTGCCCGCGCCCGCGGCCTCCGCCGCCTCGGCCTCACCGGCACGGCCTTCACCATGGAGGACGGCTTCTACGCCCGCGGCCTCGAAGAGCGCGGCTTCGCGGTGCTCGTGCCACCCGCCGCCGACCGCGCCTTCGTCCACCGCACCATCTTCGAGGAGCTCGTCCGCGGCGTCGTCGAGCCCGCGTCGGTCGCCCGGTTCGCGGCGGTCGGCCGCGACCTCCTCGGGGCCGGCGCGGATGCCGTGCTGCTCGGCTGCACCGAGCTGCCGATGCTCGCCGCGCATCCGGACTGGCCGCCCGGCCTACCGCTCCTCGACAGCACCGAGGAGCACGTCCTCGGCCTCTTCCGCGCCGCCACCGGTCTCGACCTCGCGGCGGCGCCCGCCGCCGCCGCCGTCCGCCGCGCCGCGCTGGGCCGGCGGCGCGAGGGGGAGGCGTCCAGCGTAGGTACGTCCCCGACCTGTCGATCGCGGCCGTTCGCCGGTCCCCCGCACGCTGACCGCCCACGGGGTTGTCCCAGGCAGGAATCCGGGCGCGGAGAGCAAACGGGTCGTCTGGCTCAGCGGGTGGGGTCCGGATCTGGCGGGTGGTCCAAGCCGTCTTGCGGTTTCTCGAGGACGAGCTCGGCATAGGTTCCGGTGGTCCTGGCGACGGTCAAACCCGGATAGAGCTTCGTCCAGTCCACGGCGATGGTGCGTTCCCTTTCACGGCCGAAGTCGTCCAACAGGATCGTGCACCGGTCTGCCAGCTTGTCGTAGGTAATCGGAAGGAGCCCGAACCTGCCGCCACGGCTCCACCCCGGAGGGCCGTCGCAGAGCACCAGCGTGATCCCCGCCGGTAGATCGTCCTCGGAGAGATCGTACCAATCGAACGTTCCGTGAGACACGAGGGGGCGCTGCAGGAGGAGAGGGGCGCTGAGGCGCAGCCTCTTCAGCCAACGCCTGACCCTCGAGTACCAGGCGGGCTCGTGCTCGAACGTCGTGACGGGACGGCCGGTTCGCGCGCTCAGGTGCGCGAGGAGGAGCGTCGTGAGACCGGAGCCGCATTCGAGGATCGGGCCTCGGTCATCGATCGCGAGCTCGCAAAGGCGTCTGCACAGTTGCACGGACGCCGAGCAGCCGGTGTTTCCCCAGCCCTCACGGGCGAGCCTCAGGCTTGCGGCGTCCGGGATCGCGTCGTCCGCAGCGGCCATCCCCTGGAAGGCCCTCCTCAGAAGCGTCGCTCTCCGGACGTCCCCCAATCGCCGTCGCAGGAAGTGCATCGGAGCGGCCGGATTGCCGTCCTTCGTCGCGCTCATCCAGAACCTCCACGGATCCTCCTCGCCCGTACGCCGAGGCGCAGCCCGAGATTGCGAAGGCGGGAGGTGGCGTCCGTCCAGCGGCTCGGCAAGGGCATGCCGAAACGCGTCCTCAACTCCCGTGTGAGCTGCAGCCGTTCTCCGCCGAAGAACGCCCTCTCGGAGAAGTTGTCTCCGGTGCCGATCTGAGAGACGGCGAGTGGAAAGGGCGATTCCCGGACCGGAACCCCCAGGTGCCGCATCTCCCGTTCGAAGGGGGCATGCTGTCCCAGGAGCGTGAGGAGAGTCCTCCTGCCGAGGAGCTCCTCGACGTCTTCGCGCGTCAATCCCTGTGGCAGGCGAGGAATCCCTGGCGGTTCGATCGGCAGAATCCGGCTGGAGCCGTTCTTGAGATGAAAGCCCTCTGAGCAGTAGGAGATCGAACGCGTACCCTCGAGGTAGTAGTAGCCCGCAGGGGAAAAGACGCCGTGGTCTGGTGGCAGGCTGGTCACCAGGGAAGCGATCCTGTGGTCCACGAAGTCATCGGCATCGACGATCATCGCCCTGTCGCAACCCTCCGACGACGCCCTTGCCAGGCCGACCGCGATCTTGGCCCCCTTGTCGATCATCCTCGCCTCCCAGCCGGGCCTGAGCTCATCGCTGGCGGGAGGGAACGTCGGTTTCGATCGTCGTCAGTCGGTGGTCATCGAAGCAGCCGCGAAGGTGCGAGCTTCCGACCACGTAGACGCGAAATCCGGGGTGCGTCTGCCCGAGGATCGAAGCCACCGTTCCGTCGAGAAGGCGGAGGGCATGGGCGAACCGGCGGAAGTGCAGCGGGTGGGCGACGGGTACGACGAACGCCAGCATGCGCGGATTGTCCGGGGGAGATCGAACGTGCCGGTCAAGCCTGCTCTGCGAGTGGAGTGAGCGGGGCGAGCCTAACAGACGAGTGCTCGAGCTCCTTGCACTGCGTCAGGCCGGCCCGCGTCCCGGATCCGGCGAGGAAGAGGCACGCGGTCGATCGTCCGTGCCGCTGCCGTGCCAGCCTCCGCTCAGCGCGCGTAGAGGTCGATCACGCGCTCGATCGCCCGGCGGCAGACGGCGCAGAAGCCGACCTCGTCGCGGGTGAACATGATGCAGTCGGTCTGCGGGCGGTAGAGCCCGTGGGCGGCGTACATGGCGCCCTCGAAGGCGCCGACCCGGCCGGCGTAGGGCTCGGAGCCGAGCCTGCGGGTCATGCGCTCGCGCTCGTCGGTGAACAGGGCCTCGAGCTCCTCCTCGGGGGCGCCGGCGGCGCGCAGGGCGCGGCGGCGCTCCTGGATCCCGGCCTGCACCTTCTCGAAGGCGGCCTCGTCCCAGGGCGTGGGGAGCGGCGTGCCCGGGGTCACCAGCTCGGCCCACTTGGGGTGCTCGGGGTCGTGCAGCGCGGTGACGTTGGGCTCCCAGGGCTCCACCCGCTCGCCGTCGTCCTCGTAGGCGACGTCGGAGGTGAAGTACTCGTCGCCGAGCCCGGCGAAGGCGTGGCCGAACTCGTGGATCACCAGGTAGCGGCTGAAGGCGGAGTCGGCGGCCGCGGTGGAGTAGAGGTTGAAGATGCCCGCCGCCGCCGTACTTGCGCTCGTTGACCAGGATGAGCACCGCGTCGTACGGCGCCGCCGCGGCGACGTCGCGCCAGGCGCGGTCGGCCAGGGTGAGCACGTAGCGCTCGGAGTCGAGGCTGTTGTAGCGGGCGCCGAGCGGGGACTCGCGGAAGACGCCGGCGCGCGGCCGCGACACGCCGGCCTGCGCCGCCGGCGTGTCGATGGCCCGGACGTTGAAGTCGCCCTGGCGGGAGGCGTACGGCTCGGTCCCGAACATCTCGCCCACCAGCCGCTCGACGTCGGCGTGGAACTTCGGCATCTGCTCCGCCGTGTAGCCGTCGCCGAGGACCAGCAGGTCCACCTTGACCGCCGGGTCGCCGTTGGCGAACACCGTCCACACCTTCTGCGGCGGCACGGCGGCGCGGTCGACGAAGCGCGACGCCGGGTCGAGCGTCGTCGCCCAGACCTCGTGGAAGGCGCCGTCGGCGCCGCGCTCGCGCAGCCGCACCTGGAACGGCCGCTTCGGCTCCGGCACCCGCACCGCCTCGGGGATCACCCGCCAGGTGCCGGCGATCGCCTCGGCCGTCTCGCGCCACTCGCCGAAGATCGACGCGAAGCCGCGGCTGTACAGCAGCCGATTGCTCCCCAGGTCGACGATCTCGACCAGGTACTTGCCGAGGTTCGTCGCGTCGACGAGCTGCGTCCGGCTGCCCGGCCACGGCCCCTCCACGCGCGCCCGGTCGAGCGCGAAGTGCTGCTCGGCCGCGGTGCCGGCGTGGAACAGGTCGAGCCGCAGGACGGCGCCGGTGAAGTCGTCGTCGAACCCGGCCGCCCTCGCCGGCGATGCCAGGGCGGCGCAGCAGAGGGCGACCACCGCGAGGGCGACCAGGACGGACGGGGCACGACGAGAACGCATGGGATTTCTCCTGACCAGTGGGATCGGATCGGCGCGGGACGGGATCGGGACGGCGCCCCGATCATAGCGGCCCGGCCGCGGCTCCGGGCGGAGCCGAGACCTCGTCGAGCGCGCGGCGGAACGACTCCGGATCGAGCGAGGGGTAGCGGTAGAGCTCGGGCTCGATCGCGGCGAACAGCTCACGGAGACGAGCTCGTTCCACCAGTCCCTGCTCGAGAAGGGTCGCCACGTCCCGCCGGTCCTGCTCGTGCCCCCGCTCGATCTTCGCCAGCGCCTGGGCGTAGAGGTCGTAGTCGTGGACCTCGAGCGGTCCGAAGCGTCCCACGAAGGGCGAGCGCTCCCGCCAGCCGGGGAGCTCGGGGATGAAGTGGTGCGGCGCCGTCAGCTCGACGTTGATCGCCAGCTCGCGCTTGAGGCGCTGGATGGCGCGCAACAGCTCGTCGGAGCCGTGGACGAGCTCGAGGTCGACGGCGATCGTGCTCGCGTCCGCAGTCTAACGAACACGACCCTGGCGACGGATCCGCCGCCACGCGATCCGCGCCCGCCCGGGTGCCGCCGATCGTGCTTGTCGCGCTCCGGGCCGTGTGGGATCATCGCGCCACCCTTCGACCGGGAGACGCTCGCGTGACGTTGCCACAGGGGCTCGACGACTTCGCGCCGCCGGCGGCGGCGGCGCGGGTGGCGGCGCGCCCCGACGCCGTGCCCCACGTGGTGGCGTGGAACCTCACCCAGCGCTGCAACCTGGCCTGCGCCCACTGCTACATCGCGGCCGGCCCCTGGCACGGCGCCGGCGCGGAGCTGACGACCGCCGAGTGCCGCCGCATCGCCGACGAGGTCCTGGCGCTCAACCCGGCGCCGCTGTTCATCTTCTCGGGCGGCGAACCGCTGCTGCGTGACGACCTCGAGGAGCTCTGCCGTCACGCCACCGCCGGCGGCGCCACCGCGGTGGTGGGGACCAACGGTACCGGGCTCACCGACCGCCGCATCGCCTCCCTGCAGGCGGCGGGGGTGCGGGGCGTCGCGATCTCGGTCGACTCGCTGTCCGCGCGCTACCACGACCGCTTCCGCCACGGCGGCGGGGCGCTCGCCGACACCCTCGCGGCGGTCGACCGGCTGGCCCGGGCGCGGCTCGACTTCCTCGTCCAGACCACCGTCACCCGCGGCAACCGCCACGAGGTGGCCGCCCTCGCCGACTGGGCGGCGGCGAAGGGCGCCGTCTGCTTCAACCTCTATTTCCTCGTCGAGACGGGGCGCGGGGCCGGGATGCACGGCCTGTCGCCGCAGGAGAACGAGGCGGTGCTGGCCGAGCTGGTCGACCTCGGCCGCCGCTACCGCGGCACCATGATGGTGCGCTCGAAGTGCCAGCCGCAGATCATGCGCCACGTGCACCGCGCCGACCCCGACTCGCCGTTGCTGCACTACGCCACCCGCTGCCCGTGCGGGATCCAGTACTGCCGCATCACGCCCGAGGGGAAGGTCACCCCCTGCCCCTACCTGCCCGCCGTGGCCGGCGACCTGCGCCGCCAGCCGTTCGCCGAGGTGTGGGAGGGCTCGGAGGTGTTCCGGGCGCTGCGCGAGGGGGAGCTCGAGGGCCGCTGCGGGCGCTGCGAGTACCGCGGCCTGTGCGGCGGCTGCCGCGCCCGCGCCTGGGCGGCGAGCGGCGACCTGCTGGCCACCGACGAGTCCTGCGCCTACGAGCCGGCCGGCGGGCCGCTCGTCGCGCCGACCCGAGCCGACACCTACGGCGCCGCCGCCCCGCCCGAGCTCGCCTGGAGCCCCGAGGCCCGCCGCCGCCTCGAGCGCATCCCCTCCTTCGTCCGCGGCGTCGTCACCCGCCGCGTCGAGACCTGGGCCCGCCGCGCCGGCCACGCCGAGATCACCCCGGCGCTCCTCGACGAGGTGCGCCGCGAGATGCCCGTCGACTTCTCCAAGCGCCGGCCGGGGTTCGCGGGCGGCGCGGCGGCGCCGCCGCCCGAGCCCGACGACCCGGCCGGCTGAGCACGTCGACCCGATTCCCCGCCGCCGCCGGAGGTTCGGCTCGCCGGTCCGGTAGCCTACGGCGCTCCCTGACCACCGACCCGGAGGCAAGCCGTCCATGAAGTCCGTCGCCCCCCGCGCGCTCGCCCCCCTCGTCCTGCTCGCCCTGGCCGTCACGGGCTGCAAGATCGTCTCGGTCGACCGTGGCGGACGGGCTACCAGGGGCTCTACGTCAGCGTCGGCCCCTTCGTCGTCGCGCACGGCAGTGACGGTGGCACCCTGCACCTCCAGCTCCAGACCGACGCCACCCTCGGGACCTACGAGCTCCGCTTCCTCGGCGCCTTCCACAACCCGGACGCGAACGGCTGCAGCAGCGACCCCGTGCTGCACGAGATCACGCTCCTCTCCTCGGTCCTGCCCATCCCCACCCTGGGCACCTGGGGCCTCGCCCTCCTCGCCCTGGGCCTCGCAGCCCTCGCTCTCCGCCGCCTCGACCCCTGAAGGGAGAGGGACGGGAGAACCGCGCGTGGACCTGGGTGGCGCTTCTCACCCCAAATTCTTGAGAACTCTTGACTGGGGTTTTATGTCGCTTGAGGACATCGCAAGAGGCGAAGTTGCAAGATTTCGGGACACGAACGAAAGACGGGAGTCCCGAGATGTGTCGATTGGTCCGCAACCGCTGTGGTGCTCTGGCCGCGAGGCGCACCTGGTTCGTCCTGACGGTTTCGGTGGGGTGGCTCGCGGCGATGCCAGCGGCGGCTATGGTTACGCCAACGCCCGGCGCACCGGTGGCTGCCTGCGACGCGACGGTCGGGGGCAACTGCTACGTCGATGGGAGTTTCGGAATCTCGGTGGTCGCTTCGGGCGCCGACCACGTCCGGCTTTGTCGGAGCGACGACACGACGGGGTGGGGTGGATGCAACGTGGTGATGAGCACCGTCCCCTCCACCGCCTTCATCGGCGGCACGAAGACCTTCGTCTTCATCGTCGGTGCCGTCGGACCTGCCGAACGACGGGTATCGGCGTGCCTATCGCGCCAGCGCCTGTGACAGCGCAAACAGCTGCACATCCTGGACGAGCAGCGCCGCCGCATACGTGCAGATGGACCTCACCGGGCCGTCTACTCCGGGGAACCCTACGGTCGCGTGTAGCTACACCACGACGGCGGATTGTTGGGTGACCGGGAGTTTCGTGGCCAGTGTCGCGCCGGCGGCCGACGTCGGCTCCGGCGTCTCCGCCTACAACGTGTGCCGCAGCAACGACACTGCCGGTTGGGGCGGGTGCAACGTCGCCCTGTCCTCCAACGCCGGCACCTCCTATACCGTGAGCGGTTCCCACCTCCCCTCCGACGGCTACCGACGCGCCTACTACTTCCGTGCCCGGGACCGGCTCGGCAACTGGGGTGGATGGAGCTCGCCGCGCTACGTGCGGGTCGATCGTTACGCTCCGACGGTTTCGGCGAGCAACTCCTCGATGACGTGGTTCACGAACCGCACCGCGGTCGTGTCGGCAGCGGACTCGGTCGCCGGAGCGGCGGCGAACGCGGGGCTCGACACGGTCCGGTACCGCTGGGAAGACGCCGGGGTCCTGTTGGACAACAACTCCGTCGAGGCCGTCTGCAGCGACGGGGACCCCCGCCTCCTCGGGGGCGGCTCTCGCGGTGCCCGAGGGCGACCTGAGGCTCTACCTGTGCGCCCGGTCCGTGTTGGAAGGACCAGCCATTGGAGCGGTCGGTACCGGGTATATCGCGCGTCGAGCTTCACGCTGTCGTTTCTCCCGGAAGTGGATGCCCAGCTCGACACCCGCGGTGTCCAGCCCGGGGAGAGCGTGGGTCTCGGCGTGCACCTGCAACGGACCGACGGGTTCAGCGATCCGGTTTCGATCTCGATCAACGGTCTGCCTCTCCGACATCCAGGTCGGCTTCATCGACGGGATGACGCCGGACCAGAATCTGACGTTGACGTTCACGGCCGGGAGCGGAACCGCCGATGGGAGCTATCCCTTCGAGATCCAGGGGATCGACACCCGCATCACTCCGGCGGCTCCGGAGATCGTCTCGCTGTCCGGGACGCTGATCGTGGACGACCTTCCGGACATCACCTCGGTCAGCCCGGAGAACGTTCCGACTGGACGCTTGACCACCGTCACGATCCAGGGGACCGACATGGAGAACGCGGACGTCTGGGTGGCGACCGACAAACCGTATCCGCAGGCGCTGGACCGGATCTTCCCCCAAGCGGAGGTGCTCTCCGTGAATGCCGAGGGGACTGCGGTGACCGTCTCGATCGACGCCACGGCCGCCGGGATCGAGGGCTTCTACAACCTGGTGGTGACCAACGGCGGTGGTGGCCGCGCCGCGCAGATCCGCGTGGTTCCGAATCGCCCCGTCATCGACGTCTTCACCCCCCAACGTCCGTCGCAGGATGACGTCTACGTCTTCGCGGCGACGGGTGCGAATCTCGCCGGCGCGACCTTGATTGCATCGGATCCGGAGATCGAGTTCTACGACGTCGAGACAGCCGACGATCACATCCTCGGGTTCATGCACGTGCTGCCGGGGGCGGCTTCCTCGATGGAGGTCCTGGTCTCGAGCGCCGCGGGTTCGCTCACGCTCCCGTTGGACGTGATGGGAAGCCCGGACGGAGCGATCACCGCCAACGTCGTCGTGGGTCAGACGGTCGACGATCCGGGGCTCCTGGTGCAGCAGTTCGCGCCGCTGGACGTCGGCGAGCCGGGCTGGCACTGGGAGCCGCCGAGGCACGATCCGATCTACCTTTTCCCGTGTGGGGGCGGCCGGCTTCGGAAGACCGACCGCTGGAGGATTGCGGCGGAAGCCAGCGACCTCGTCGGCCGCAAGGGAAAGCAGCTCCTTGAAGCGCTCGGCAAGCTGCCCCTGAACCAGCCGCTCGACCTCGAGCTCGAGATCGTCGACATCACGCTACGCCTAGAGCTGCAGTTCATCGCCATCTGCGAGTTCAGCGCCGAGCGGGGTGTCAGCTTCAGCGACGTCGATGTCTGCCTCACCGCAGAGATGCGCACCGAGGTCATCGGCCTGGGGAGCAAGACGTGCACGATCGTCTCCTGTCTCGGCGACGAGCACCGGTCGTGTGTGCCGACCGGCGCTCTCGCCACCTTGAGCGGCTTCTCGGCGACGAGCGACACGTCGTGTACCGAGGTCCTCGACACGCCCCAGAGCCTCGAAGGGGAGCGCCACCTCACCGTCGAACAGCAGGCCTGCTGCGCCGACACGCTCCACTTCGACGCCGCCGACGTGGGCTCGGAAGGAGACGACTTCGACACGGCGTCCTTCGAGGAGGGTCTGTGGAGCGTTAACCGACGTCGATCCGGAGACGTGCTCAGCCCCCGACGAAGAAGTGGAGTATGTTCCGTCGGGTGGGTCAACGAGGAGCCGGCGAAAATCCGTGAAGCCCAGCTTCGCGCCTCCGCGGCCCAACCGCTGGTTGGGCTCCTCACAGACAACTGGGTGAGTTCGTCCTGGACGCGATGGCCTTCATCGCTTCGGGAACGCAGGACTGGATCTCCCCCGGGTACCACTTCACGGAGACCGATCGTCAGTACGTGAACACCTTCGTCTTCTCCAGAGGAGGCGATCCACCACCACCCACCTCGTTCATGTCCGACGCGGAGCGGGTCGCATACGAGTCCGAGCGAGAGTACCGGATCATGAGCACCCTGAGGGTCGGATACCGGAGGCGGGAACGTGGAGATCCTGGGGCAGAACGCGGTGGCGGGTCTCACGAAGGACCCCTGCACGGGCAAGAGACTCCCGTGGTTCGGCGAGCCGCAGGTCCACCCGAACAACCGCTTCCACACGATCCGTCAAGGCCAGCCTTTCTGTTGAACGAAGCTCGAGTGGGGAGGGCGGGTCAGGGTCCTCGATGAGAGTCTCAACGGCGTTCCCGGCGAGCCGATAGGTCGACCACACCATGGGTCTGGACCGTTCTCGATGTGGATTCGAAGGGACACTTGAACCTGAAAGACACCTCGATCTTCAACACGTTCACGATCTACGCGGACGGTCAGTTCTTCAAGACCCTGCCGCAAGCGGCGGTCGAGTGCTTCATCGCTCAGGACTCCACGTACCAGCGCTTACCCGGTCAGATACCGACCGTGCCAGCGCCGGTCGATTGCTCAGGATCGAACTCGAAGACTACGGGAGGGAACCATGCGAACCGCCTGCGTCTTTTTCGTTGCGATCGTGGTCGTCGGCGTCACCGTCACCGGTTCGGCCGAGGACGGCGACCAGGGGCAGAGGCCACCTCGGATGGAGAAGCTCAGCCGCCGCTTCGAGGCGGCAACGCCCGGGGTCGAGAAGAAGGTCGCGGCCCAGCGGGCGCTTCAAGGCGCAAGGGACGAGGGGCTTCCAGGGGAGCGCCAGAGGAGATGCTCAGCTACCTCGCGGCGTCGGTCACCACCGAGTCTCGCTGCAGATTTTTCCTTCCCATTTGCCGTCGACGCCGAGGGGCATGCTCTGGCCGACCAACTGAGCCCCGAGCTCCTCGCTTGGGCCGGTGATCACGGGCTGAGCGTGGCGGATGCAGCGAACTCGGCGATCTTCGAACAGCCGACAGATCTCGCACGCCTGGTCGGTATCAACGATCCGTCGGTCATCGCGGTCTTCGAGGATGCCCTCACTGCGGACAACGGTCTCATCGTCCTGGTGGCCACCCGGGGTCTGATCCTCGCAGGTGAGACAAGCGCCATCCCTCAGATCCAGGGGGCGGCGGAAGCGGCGCCAGCGAGGTGGCGATGGCCATTGCCGACGCACTCGAGGACTTCGCGACCGCCGAAGCGCAGGCTGCCGCCGACGCGATTCGAGCCAGCAAGAGCGGGAACTGAGAGATCGAAGCTCGGAGAGCGGCTTCCGGTGCAGGGGCGAGAGGGGCGGGGCTCCCAGGGGCGTCAGGGGCCGCGCCAGAATCTTCGTCGTCGCGGAGATCACGGCAGGTGGCGCGCGGACCCTGCCGAGTCGCCCTCCCTCCGATCTCCCACCGACAGGGCGACGTCCCCTGGGATCCCCGCCCCTCCCGCCGCCTCGCCACCGACTGGCTTCTTCTCACTTCCCCGCCGACGACGACCGCAGAACGGCTTCCGGTGCAGGGTCCGTGGGCGCAGCGATACGCAGGGCTTCAGGGTCGCGCCGTCGCTACTCCGGCGCGGTCACCACCGTCTTCGGGGTTTTCTTCTTCCCTCTCCCCCACGACCGCAGAGCGGCTTCCGGTGCAGGGGCGAGAGGGGCGGGGCTCCCAGGGGCGTCAGGGGCCGCGCCAGAATCTCCGTCGTCGCGGAGATCACCGCCGGTGGCGCGCGGACCCTGCCGAGTCGCCCTCCCTCCGATCTCCCACGAACAGGGCGACGTCCCCTGGGATCCCCGCCCCTCTCGCCCCCTCGCCACCGACTGGCTTCTTCTCACTTCCCCGCCGCCGACGACCGCAGAGTGGCTTCCGGTGCAAGGTCCGTGGGCGCGGCGATACGCGGGGCGTCAGGGTCGCGCCGCCGCTACTCCGGCGCGGTCACCACCGTCTTCGGGGTTTTCTTCCCCTCCCCCCCACGACCGCGGAGCGGCTTCCGGTGCAGGGGCGAGAGGGGCGGGGCTCCCAGGGGCGTCAGGGGCCGCGCCAGAATCTTCGTCGTCGCGGAGATCACGGCAGGTGGCGCGCGGACCCTGCCGAGTCGCCCTCCCTCCGATCTCCCACGAACAGGGCGACGTCCCCTGGGATCCCCGCCCCTCTCGCCCCCGCTCCAGCCACCCCTCCTCTCCTGCCTACTGCCAGAAGCTGTCGCCCTCGCCCTTCTTCTGCGGCGCCTTCGACGCCAACCACGCCGCGTACTCCGCCGGCGACTCGACCGTCACGAAGCCGCGCATGCGGTAGTGCCCCAGTCCGCAGAGCTGGTTGCAGGCGATCTCGTAGTCGAACTTCGGGTCGCCGAGCCGCTGGCGCATCGCGGCGGTGGTCACCGTGGGGACGAACCACACCGGCGTCACCAGCCCGGGGATGGCGTCCTGCTTGACCCGGAACTCCGGCAGCCCGAAGCTGTGGATCACGTCCTTCGAGGTGAGGTGGACGATCACCGGCTTGCCCACCGGCAGGTGGAGCTGGTTGAGGGTGGTGACGTCGTCGGCGCCGGCCGGGTCGGCCGGGTCGAGGCCGAGCGGGTTGGTCTCCGCGTCCACCAGCTCGACCCGCGCCGCCCCGAAGACGCCGTCGGGACCGGGGTAGTGGACGTTCCAGGCGAACTGCTCGGCGACCACCCGCACCTCGGTGGCGTCGGCGGCGGCGGGGAAGGCGTCGACCCGCGCCGACCACAGCGGGATCGAGAAGCCGATCAACAGGATCGCCTCGGCGACCGCCACGGCGACCTCGGCGTAGCTCGAGGCGTGGGTCTGCAGGCCGCGGTAGCTCGCCTGCGGGTTGCGGCGGCGGCGGAAGCGGACCAGCAGGAAGGCGAAGAAGAGCCCCCAGCCGACGAAGAGGACGAGCATCAGCCAGTGGACGTAGCCGAGCAGGGCGTCGAGCCGGGCGCCGTGCTCGGAGGCGAGGGCGGGCAGGCCCGGGAAGGCCAGGCCGGCGAGAGCGAGCAGGCCACTCACGGCGTCGCCTCCCCGCCCGGGTCGTCGCCGGCCGCGACCGGCGGCGGCACCAGCGTCAACCCGTGGTGCGGGTCGGCGCCGCGCCGCACCCGCCGCCGCAGCAGCACGACCATCCCGGCGGCGCCGGCGAACACGACGTAGACCAGCCCGCCGAGGAAGGCGACGGACATCTGGGTGCCCTGGATGACCGAGCCCTCGGCGGCGCCGTAGCACACCGGGCAGGCCGCGGCGGCGCCGGCCGCCGCCAGGTGGCCGAGGGCCATCGAGAAGGTGCGGACCAGCGGTGGACGTCTCACAGGTAGCTCACCCCTTTCGTCTTGCGCAGGAACCAGATGCCGTAGGCGACCAGGGCGACCAGGGCGGCCAGGCAGGCGGTGGCGAGCCACAGCCAGCCGTCGCCGGCGCCGTCGCGGTACTGGCCGAGCGCCCAGAGCCCCGTCCAGGCGGAGAGGACCAGCGCCAGCACGATGAAGACGACGTGGAAGGCCTTGAGCGACATCTCACATCACCACCGGGTCGAGGTTGGTGAGCCACGGCCCCAGCAGCACGAAGAAGAAGAACAGGACGGTGAAGACCAGCACCGCCCAGATCAGCTTCTTCTCCGAGATCAGGTGCATGAAGAAGCAGGCCACCAGGGTCCCCTTCACCCCCGCCACCAGCAGCGCGATCGCCACCGCCGGCAAGGTCGGCAGGTGCAGGTAGGAGACCGCGACGGTGATCATGGTCAGCGCCAGCAGGCTGACGAAGACCAGGATGTAGATCCGCACGTGGCGGTCGATGTCGACGTGCTCGTGACCGCCGTCGGGATGGGTTTCGTCGCTCATGGCGTCTCCGCTCACAGCAGGTAGAGGACCGGGAACAGGAAGATCCAGACCAGGTCGACGAAGTGCCAGAACAGCCCCGCCGTCTCCACCCGGTTGGTGAACTGGCGGTGGGCCGTCTTCCACATCTTCGCGCCGGGGCCCCAGAGGTAGCCGTTGACCACCATGCCGCCGATCACGTGCAGGGCGTGCAGCCCGGTCAGCGTGAAGTAGATCGCCAGGAAGGTGCTCTTCGACGGCAGCAGGCCGTGGTGGAACTTGGTGCCGTACTCGATCGCCTTGATCGCCAGGAAGACGAAGCCGAGGCCGACGGTGCCGCCCATGAAGAGGCGGAACTTGCGGAAGTCGTGGCGCATGCACGACGCCCAGGCCATGACCATGGTGACCGAGGAGGAGATCAGCACCGCGGTGTTCAGCGTCGCCAGCGGCACGTTGAGGATCTCGGCGCCGTGGTGGGGCCAGGTGCCCGGGGGGGCGCCGACCCGCAGCAGGATGTAGGAGGCGAACAGCGCCCCGAAGAGCATCACCTCCGAGGCGAGGAACAGCCAGATGCCGAGCTTGACGTTGCTCAGCCCGGTGTCGGGCCGGACGTCGACGGTGTAGGGGATGGCGGTGGTCACGGTCGGCTCTCCTCGCTCACTCGGCCGGCACCGGCTCGGGCGCCGCGGCGGTGCCCGGCGTCTCCTCGGGACCGCCGGGCTCGTTCTGGGGCAGGTAGTCGCGCTCCATCCCCGGCACGCTGTACTCGTAGGGGCCGCGGTAGACCACCGGCGGCACCGGGAAGTTGCCGTGCGGCGGCGGCGACGGCGCCGCCCACTCGAGCGTGGTGGCGTGCCACGGGTTGGCGTCCACGCGGGCGCCGCGGCGCAGGCTGGCGAAGAAGTTGACGATGAAGGGGATCTGCGACAGCCCCAGCCCCCAGGCCGAGACCGACATCACCACGTTGAGCCACAGCACGTGCTGGGCGTAGCCGTAGGACGCGCCGCCGTCGTAGAGGCGCCGCTGCACGCCGGCCAGGCCCTGGATCAGCATGGGGAAGAAGATGCCGTTCATGAACACCAGGCTGAGCCAGAAGTGCAGCTTGCCCAGCCCGTTGGAGAGCTGCCGCCCGGTGGCCTTCGGGTACCAGTAGTAGACGCCGGCGAACAGCGCGAAGATCGTCCCGGGGGCCACGACGTAGTGGAAGTGGCCGATCACGTAGTAGGTGTCGTGCAGGTGGATGTCCGACGCCGACAGCCCGAGCGGCAGCCCGGTCAGCCCGCCGATGCCGAACATCGGCAGGAAGGCGAGCGCGAACAGCATCGGGGTGTTGAAGCGGATCGACGCTCCCCACAGCGACAGGATCAGGGCGCTCAGCACCACCACCGAGGGGATCGAGATGATCATCGTCGTGGTCTGGAAGAAGGCGGTCATCACCGTGCCCATGCCGGTGAGGAACATGTGGTGCGCCCAGACGATGAAGGACATGAAGCCGATGCCGAGCACCGAGTAGACCAGCGCCTTGTAGCCCCACAGCGGCTTGCGGGTGTTGTTGGCGATCACCTCGGCGACGATGCCCATCGCCGGGAGGATCAGCACGTAGACCTCGGGGTGGGCGAGGAACCAGAACAGGTGCTGCCAGAGGAGCGGGCTGCCGCCGCCCGACACGGCGAGCTGCTGCCCCGAGACCACCAGGCCGCTGGGCAGGAAGAAGCTGGTGCCCGCGACCCGGTCCATGAGCTGCAGGAACGCGGCGGCCTCCAGCGGCGGGAAGGCGAGCAGCAGCAGGAAGGCGGTGACGAACTGCGCCCAGACGAAGAACGGCAGGCGCAAGAACGACAGCCCGGGGGCGCGGAGCTGGATGATGGTGGTGATGAAGTTGATCGAGCCGAGCAGCGACGACGTGATCAGCAGCACCATGCCGAGCAGCCAGATCGTCTGCCCGGTGGGGGCGATGTCCGACAGCGGCGCGTAGGAGGTCCAGCCGGCTCTGCGCCGCCCCGCCCGGGACGAAGAAGCTGCCCAGCATCAGCACGCCGCCCCAGAAGTAGACGTGGTAGCTGGCCATGTTCAGGCGCGGGAACGCCATGTCCGGGGCGCCGATCTGCAGCGGCACCACGAAGTTGCCGAAGCCGCCGACCGCCAGCGGCACGACGCCGAGGAAGACCATGATGGTCCCGTGCATGGCGCCGAGCTGGTTGTAGAACTCCGGCAGCATGACGCCGCCCGGCATGCGGCTGGCGCCGAGCAGGCCGCCGATCAGGGGCAGCGCCTTGCCCGGGAAGGCGAGCTGCCAGCGCGTCAGCATCATCAGGCTGAAACCGAAGAGCAGGAACAGCAGCCCGGTGACGGCGTACTGGGTCCCGATCACCTTGTGGTCGACCGAGAACCAGTAGTGGCGCAGGAACCCCTGCTTCTCGTGCGGTGCGTCGTGGCCGGGGGCGTGGTGGCCCGGCGAGGCCTCCACGCTCCCGGCTCCGGTGGCTCGGTTCTCCATGGACTCCATCCCCTCCGCGTCAGGTGATCGGGCGGCCGCGGCCGCCCGGGGGCGGCGCTAGCCCTGCGGCCGGTCGAAGCTGAAGTCGGCGGTGGCGGAGCCGCCGTCGGCGACCTCGATGTGGGCCGTGCGCGTGCCGAGCTTCTCGTGCCATGCCTCGACGTCGTAGCTGCCGGCGGGCAGGTTGTGGATGGTGAAGGTGCCGTCCTCGCCGGTGACCGCCCAGTACGGGTGGCTCATCACCGCCACGTAGGCGTGCATCCAGGGGTGGACGTCGCACTTGACCGGGAACAGCGGCTCCGGGGTGTCGAGCTCGACCTCCTTCTCCTTGAGCGAGCCGGGCATCCCGAGGTTGAACTCGCGGTTCTGCTGCGGCATCCCGTGGACGTTGTGGAGCAGGCCGTCGGAGTTGACGAAGCGCAGGTCCTGGCCCGCCATCACGCCGATCACGTGGGGGTGGTACATGCAGCCGTCCTGGTCGATGGTGGCGGGCTGCGAGGGCGCCGGCCACTGCTTGGCGGGCGTCCCCTTCACCTGCACGAAGACGTTCGCCATGGTGTTGCCCGGGCCGAGCACCAGCACCTGCGGATAGACCGGCTGGTCGTGCTTGGCGGCGCACACCGGGTCGGCGTCCATGTTGATCGGCTGCAGGTTGGGCACCTGCCCGGTGTAGCTGACGGTGCCGGTCACGGTGGCGGTGCCGTCGCCCATCGCGGCGGCGGCCGGGTTGCCGGCCATCGTCTCGCCGCCGGCGGCCTCGGCGGCCGGGGCGGTGCCGCCGCCGGCGGGCTGCTCGGCGGGGGCGGGGGCGGCGGCCTGCTCGGTGCCGCCGCCGCCACCGCAGGCGGCGAGGGTGGCGACCAGGGCTCCGGCGGTCAGGGCGACGCTCAGACAACGCACCATCCAGTGGGTGTCACGCATCTCGACTTCTCCTTTCAACGACGTCATGTGGCGAGGTTCGGAGCTACATGTTCTCGAAGGACAGCGACTCGGCGAGCCGCGGGTCGCGCACCGGCACCAGGGCCGGCCGGGCCAGCGCCAGGACGAGGGCGGCGGCGCCCAGCCCGACCGACCCCGACGAGCGCCACCAGGTCGACCCACCGCGGCGTCGCGTCGGCCGGGCGCAGCGCCGGCATCACCAGCCAGTACAGGTCCAGCCAGTGCATGGCCAGCAGCCAGACCGCGGCGGGCAGCAGCAGGCCGCGTCGGCGCTTGGTCACCCGCGGCAGCAGGAAGAAGAACGGCAGCACGAAGTGTCCCAGCGCCAGCAGGATCGTCACCGTCCGCCAGCCGGGCACCAGCCGCTCCGCGTACCACACCGTCTCCTCGGGCAGATTGCCGTACCAGATCAGCATGAACTGCGAGAAGGCGATGTAGGCCCAGAAGACGACGAAGCCGAACAGCAGCTTGCCGAGGTCGTGGTCGTGCTCGGCCGTCACCAGGCCGGCGAGCGGCCCGGGGCGGCGCCGGCCGCCCACCAGCGCCGCCGCCAGCAGGGGCAGCAGGGCGAGGATGCCCACCGCGGCGCCGCTGAAGACGTAGACGCCGAACACCGTCGAGTACCAGCGCGCCTCGAGCGACATGATCCAGTCGAACGAGGCGAAGGTGAGGGTGACGGCGAAGACCACCAGCGCCGGCGCCGACGCGCTCTGCAGGCGCCGCGTGGCCTCGGGGTCCCCCGAGGCGTCCTGGGCCAGCGAGCGGTGGCGGAACCACCAGCCCAGCAGCGCCCAGACGACCGCGTAGACCGCCAGGCGGGCGAGCACGAAGCCGGGCACCAGGTAACGGGCCTTCGCGGCCAGGTGCGGGTCGGAGGCGGCGTGCCCCCACCACGGGAAGAGGTGGCCGGCGCCGACGGCCAGCGGCACCGCGAGCAGGGCGAACAGCGGCAGCGTCCCCGCCACGTGCTCGGCCAGCCGCCGCACCACCACGCTCCAGCCGGCGCGCGAGGCGAGCTGGGCGAGCACGAAGAAGAGGCCGCCGAGGGCGAGGGTGACGCCGTAGAGCCAGGCGACCAGGTAGGCGCCCCAGGCGTCGGCGCCGCCGGCGGCGAAGAGGACCGCGAGGGCGACGACGCCCACCGCGCCGGCGGCCCAGCCGGCGCGCCGCAGCGGGTGCCCGGCCGGCAGCGACACGTCGGCCGCCGCGACCACGGCGCGCGAGGGCGCGCTCACCGCGCCCCCTCGGCGGCAGGTGCCAGGGTCGTCACCGTGCCGTCGGCCGCGATGCGCTCGACCCGCAGGGCGCCGGCGTCGGCCAGCAGCCGCCGCGCGACGCGGTCGTCGAACCGCGGGTCGGCGGCGGACAGCGACAGGAAGAAGCGGTCGTCGCTGAAGCCCTCGAAGGCGGTCGAGTGGAACAGCGGATGGTGGTGGCGGGGCAGGCCGGCCTCGAAGAGCAGGCCGCCGACCGCCCCCAGGGCGCCGCCGAGGACCCCGGTCTCGAACATGATCGGGACGAAGGCGGGCCAGGAGAAGAACGGCTTGCCGCTGATCACCAGGGGATAGGCCACGGCGCTGACCCACCACTGCAGCCCCATCCCCGCCGCCGCCCCGCCCAGGCCCAGCACCAGCACGAACCACGGCACCCGCGAGGCGCGCAGCCCCATCGCCCGCTCCATCCCGTGCACCGGGAACGGCGAGTGAGCGTCGAAGCGCGTGTAGCCGGCGTCGCGACAGGCCTCGGCGGCGTCGAGCAGCGCCTCGGGCGAGGGCAGCTCGGCGAGCAGCCAGTCGGCCGCGGGCTCGCCGCGGCGCCAGGCGGGCGGCCACCTCACGCGGTGGGCTCCGGCTCGGCGCCCAGCGGCGGGGCGAAGCGCTTCTCGGGCGTCGCCTCCGGTGGCAGGCCGTGGGTGCGGGCCTCGGGCAGCACGCCCTTGAGCTCGCTCATCGCCACCATCGGCACGAAGCGCACGAAGAGGGTGAACAGGGTGAAGAACAGCCCGAAGCTCCCCACCAGCGTGGCGACGTCCCAGAAGCTGGGGCGGAAGTAGCCCCAGCTCGACGGCAGGAAGTCGCGGTGCAGCGAGGTCACCACGATGACGAAGCGCTCGAACCACATCCCGATGTTGACCAGGATCGAGATCACGAACAGGACCGGGATCGAGGTGCGCGCCTTCTTGATCCAGAACACCTGCGGCGACAGGACGTTGCACGACACCATGATCCAGTAGGCCCAGGCGTAGGGTCCCAGCGCGCGGTTGAAGAAGGTGAAGCGCTCGAAGGGGTTGCCGGAGAACCAGGAGATGAAGAACTCGGTGGCGTAGGCGTAGCCGACGATGGTGCCGGTGAACAGGATCAGCTTCGCCATGCGGTCGAAGTGGAGGCGCGTGATCAGGTGCTCGAGGCCGAACGCCACCCGGCAGACGACCATCAGCGTGATCACCATCGCCATGCCCGAGAAGATGGCGCCGGCGACGAAGTAGGGCGGGAAGATCGTGGTGTGCCACCCCGGGAGCTGCGACACCGCGAAGTCGAACGACACCACCGAGTGGACCGACAGCACCAGCGGCGTGGCGAGTCCGGCGAGCAGCAGGTAGGCCTTCTCGTAGTGCAGCCAATGGCGCTGCGAGCCGCGCCAGCCGAGGGCGAACAGGCCGTAGATCCTCTGCCGCAGCCGGCTCGCGCGGGAGCGGTCGCGCATGGTGGCGAGGTCGGGGATCAGCCCCACGTACCAGAACAGCAGCGACACCAGGCCGTAGATCGACACCGCGAAGACGTCCCACATCAGCGGGCTGCGGAACTGCGGCCACAGCGACATCTGGTTGGGCACCGGCAGCATCCAGTAGTCGAGCCAGGGGCGGCCGGTGTGGATGGTGGGGAAGGCGAGCGCGCAGGCGACGGCGAACAGCGTCATCGCCTCGGCGGCGCGGTTGATCGAGGTGCGCCAGCGCTGGCGGAAGAGGAACAGCACCGCCGAGATCAGCGTGCCGGCGTGGCCGATGCCGACCCAGAACACGAAGTTGACGATCGGCCAGCCCCAGGCCACCGGCACGTTGTTGCCCCAGACGCCGACGCCCTCCCACACCAGCCAGCCGATCGACACCCCGAACAGGCCGAGCATCGCCACCGAGACCGCCAGCACGGCGTACCAGCCGGCCGGCGGCTTCCACTCCACCGGGCGCGCCACCGCCTCGGTGATGCCGTGGAAGCCGGGATCCCCCTCGACCAGCAGGGGGCGACCGACCACCGGATCGATGTCCGCAACGGCTCGTGCCAAACTCGCGACCTCGCCTCTTTCGGCAGGGTTCTCAGATGTCCAACCCGGACGGGTGGGCCGATTCTACCCACCCGGGCGGGAGACGCAAGCCCCCCGGAGGTCTTCGCGACCGTCCCCGGACGGCGCCGCCCCGGGGTCGACCCCGGCGGGCCTTCGACGGCCTCCCCACCTGCGACCCGCGACCGTCCGCTTCCGGAACGGCGGCTCCCGGAAGCGGCCGTCGCCGGGCGCCGCCGACGCCGGCCGGAAGGGCGTGAGAGGCCCGTCGCCCCGGGCATTCCGGCGCGGCGCGGCCGCCGGCACGGCCTTCGCTTCCCGGAGGGTCCGGCGATCATGCTCCGGTGGCTCACCCAGGGGACCCAGGACCTGCGGCTCGCGGGGCGCGTGCTCGTGCGGACGCCCGGGGCGACGCTGGCGGCGGTCCTCACGCTGGCGCTGACCATCGGCGCGACGACGGCGGTGTTCAGCGGCGTGCGGGCGGTGCTGTTGCGGCCCCTGCCCTACCCCGACCCCGGCCGCCTGGTGCGCGTCTGGGAGGTCCGGCCGCGCGGCTCCGACCACAACGTCGCCTCCAGCGCCAGCTTCCTCGCCTGGACGGAGCGCGCCCGGTCGTTCGCGGCGCTGGCGGCCTTCCAGTCGGGCTTCGACGTGGCGCTCACCGGCGACGGACCGCCGGAGAAGCTGGACGCGGCCGCCATCACGCCCTCGACCCTCACCGTGCTCGGCGTCGCCCCGGCCCTCGGCGCAGGCCTGCCGCCGGGGCTGATGGAGGCCGGGCAGCCCCCGGAGGTCCTGCTGTCCGCCGCGTTCTGGCAGCGGCGCTTCGGCGGCGACCCCGAGGTCGTGGGGCGCGACGTGACCCTCGACGGGACGGCCTATCGGGTGGCGGGTGTCATGCCGCGCGGGTTCTCCTTCCCCTCGGACGGCGTCGACGTGTGGTTCGCCGAGCGCTTCGCGGCGGCCGATCGCGAGGAGTGGCGGTCGCACAACTACGGCGTCCTCGGGCGGCTGGCGCCGGGCGTGGACCTGCGCCGGGCGCAGGCCGAGATGACGGCGCTGGCGCGCAACCTGGTCGCCGAGCACCCGACCGACCTCGCCGGCTGGGGCGTCAACGTGGTTCCGGCGCACGCCGACGCCGTGCGCGGGGTCCGCCCGCTGCTGCTCGTCCTGCTGGGCGTCGTGGTCGTGGTGCTGGTGATCGCGTGCGCCAACCTGGCCACCCTCCAGCTCGCCCGCGCCAGCCGGCGCGGCCTGGAGATGGCCGTGCGGGCGGCGATCGGCGCCGGGCGCGGGCGGCTGGTCCGCCAGCTCCTCGCCGAGAGCCTCCTGGTGGCGGCGCTCGGCGGCGGGCTGGGCGGCCTGCTCCTCGCCAGCTCCTTGCGGGCGATCGTCGCCGCCGCGCCGCCGGACATCCCCTTCCTCGACGCCGTGCGCCTCGACCCGGCCCTGCTCGGGTTCGCGGCGGCGGTCACCGTCGTGTGCGCGGCGCTGGTCGGGCTGGCGCCGGCGCTGGAGACCTCGCGCCCGCGCTTGGGACCGCTGCTGTCCGCGGGGCACACCCCGGCGGACCGGGGGCGGACGCGCCTGCGCCAGCTCCTGGTCGCCGGGCAGATCGGACTCGCGGTGGTCCTGCTGGTCGCGGCGATGCTGCTGGCGCGCAGCTTCTGGAAGCTGCAGGCGGTCGACCACGGCTTCGACCCCGACCGCCTGCTGACGGTGGCGATCGACCTGCCCCGGGTGCGCTACCCCGACAACGCGGCCCAGGTGCGCTTCTACCGCGCGTTGCTGGAGCGGCTCCGCGCCCTTCCGGGCGTCACCGCGGCGGCGGGGACCACCCAGAGCCCGGGCCGTGGCGCCGGGATGACCTACAGCTTCGCCATCGAGGGACGGACGGCGCCGAACCCCAACGGGCGCGAGGACCCGGTACCGCTGCAGGGCGTCACCCCCGGCTACTTCGCCACCCTCGGGGTGCCGGTCCTGGCCGGCCGCCCGATCCTCGCCGCCGACGGGCCGGGCTCGCCGGGGGTGGTCGTCGTCAACCGGGCGCTGGCGGCGCGCCACTGGCCCGCCGGCGGCGCGGTGGGAGCGCGCATCCGCTTCCGCGAGGACCAGCCCTGGTACCGGATCGCCGGGGTCGTCGGCGACACCCACGACGAGGGGCTGGAGGTGCCGGCCCCGCCCACGATCTACCTGCCGCTCGCCCAGCGCCAGCCGAGCTGGGCGTGGATGAGCTGGCAGACGCTGGTCGTGCGCACGGCGGGGGACCCGGCGGCGATGCTCCCCGCGGTGCGTGCCGCCCTGTGGGATCTCGACCCCGACCTGCCGCTGCTCCAGACGACGACGATGCGGGCCGCCTTCGCCGAGAACGACGCCCGGCGGCGCTTCGCCACCGGGCTGATCGGCGCCTTCGCGGCGCTCGCCCTGGGGCTGGGCGCGGTCGGGGTCTTCGGCGTCCTCTCGTGCGCGATGGCGGAGCGGCGCCGCGAGATCGGCATCCGCATCGCTCTCGGCGCGGAGCCCGGCCGGGTCGCCGGCTCCCTGGTTCGCGGCACCATGGGCTACGTGCTGACCGGGGCGGCGATCGGCCTCGCGGTGGCGGCCGCGGCCACCCGGTTCCTGCGCTCCCTGCTGTTCGCCGTCGAGCCGACCGACCCCGTCACCTTCGCGGCGGTCGCCGTGCTGTTGCTGGCGGTCGCGGCGCTGGCGGCGTGGCTGCCGGCCCGCCGCGCCTCCCGCCTCGATCCGCTCGCCGTCCTGCGCGACGGCTGAACCGGCCGCCCCCGGCAGGACCCACCCGGTGCCGGCGGGGCGGGGAGCATGGCGACCGTCCACCACCCCGGAGCGACCAGGAGGAACCGGTGCGGGCGGCCCTCGCCCGCGGGCCGCTCGCGGGGAAGGGGGGCCGGCGCGGGCGTGTTAGCTTGGTCGTCCGCCGCGGGCGCGGCGGCACTCCCCTCGGCCACGACGTTCCGGAGACCCAGCGCGACATGACCACGACGGTGACCCTCATCCCCGGCGACGGCATCGGGCCGGAGGTGGCGGCGGCGACGGTGCGGGTGATCGAGGCCGCCGGCGGCGACCTCGAGTGGGAGTCGCACCTGGCGGGCAGCGAAGCGCTGGCCCGGCTGGGCGACACCATGCCGGCCGCGCTCGTCGACTCGGTGCGGCGCAACAAGGTGGCGCTCAAGGGCCCGGTGACCACGCCGGTGGGCAAGGGCTTCCGCTCGGTCAACGTGCAGCTCCGCCGGGCGTTGAACCTGTACGCCAACCTGCGGCCCTGCAAGTCGCTGCCGGCGATCCCGGGTCGCTACGAGAACGTCGACCTGGTGGTGGTGCGCGAGAACACCGAGGGCCTCTACAGCGGCATCGAGCACGAGGTGGTGCCCGGCGTGGTGGAGAGCCTCAAGATCATCACCGAGAAGGCGTCCACCCGCATCGCGCGCTTCGCCTTCGACTACGCGCGCCGCTACGGCCGCAGGCGCATCACCGCGGTGCACAAGGCCAACATCATGAAGCTCTCGGACGGCCTCTTCCTCGAGTGCTTCCGCAAGGTGGCGCCCGAGTACCCCGACATCGTGGCCGACGACCGCATCATCGACAACCTGGCGATGCAGCTCGTGGTGCGGCCCGAGGACTACGACATGCTGCTGCTCGAGAACCTCTACGGCGACATCGTCTCCGATCTCGCCGCCGGCCTGGTGGGCGGCCTCGGCGTGGCGCCGGGCGCCAACATCGGCGAGGACGGGGTGGCCATGTTCGAGGCGGTGCACGGCTCGGCGCCCGACATCGCCGGCCGCGACGTCGCCAACCCGATCGCGCTGATGCGCTCGGGGATCCTGATGCTGCGCTGGCTCGGGAAGGGGGAGGTCGCCGACCGCCTCGGGCGGGCGATCCGCACGGTCTTCGTCGACCGCGGCATCCGCACCCGCGACCTCGGCGGCACCGCGTCGACCAGCGAGTTCACGATGGAGGTCGTGCACGAGCTCGAGGCCGGCGCGTGAACGAGGCCCGCCGGACGCTGCGCTGCTGGCTGCTCGCCGCCTTCCTCGAGCGGGGCTGCGACCCCACCACCGCGCGCCTGCCGGCCCGCGTCCCCCGGGTCCGGCCGCTCACCCCTGGCGAGCTGGCCGAGCTGGCGGCCCGGCGGCCGGTGGTGGCCTTCCTCCCCCGGCGCCGCCCGGTCGCGGTGGAGCCGATGGCCGCCCCGGGCGGCAGCCGCCTGCTGCGCTTCCCGGCGTAGGGCGTCCGCTCCCCTCCCCTCGGGCGCTGCCGGCGGGGCGCCGACCGTGCCGACCGCGAGCCGTTCAATCCGCCGCGGGCGTCCGCCGCAGGTCGATGCCGGTGAGCTCGGCCAACCGGGCGAGGTCGGGCGCGTAGGCCGCGTCCAGCCGCCGTCGGGTGGCGTCGCGCATGGACGGTTTCGCGCCGTGCCGGCGGTTCCAGCGCACCAGGCCGTGGCGGGCGGGCTCGAGCACGCCGCGGGAGCGCCGCGCCAGCGGGCGCAGCAGGCGGCGCTCGAAGACGGCCAGCGCGATCGAGGCGACCCCCTTGCTGGTGCCGTCGCGCGGGAAGGTGGGGAAGGGCCGCCGCTCGAGCCCGAGAAACTCCTGGATCCGGCCCAGCTCCGCGTCGGGATCGGCGATCAGCCGTCCCAGCGTGGTGTAGTGGAAGCGGTCGGCCGGAAAGTGCTCGTGGTAGCGCTCGATCTGCTCCCCGAACAGGCCCGAGCGGAAGTACATGAAGTTCCAGAAGGAGTGCGGGCTGCGGCGCCGGAAGCGCGGGCTGGCCCAGCGGCGGTCCTCGGCGCGCAGCGCCCCTTCGAAGGTCGGGATCCACTCGTTGCCGCCCTCGATCATCAGCGAGTAGAGGGCGAGCGCCCGGTCCGTCGGGTGCCGGAAGACGAGCAGGAAGCGGGCCTCCGGGAAAAAGGCCCGCAGGGTGGGGGCGCTGTCGGGGTCCTCGAGGTAGAGGTGCGAGGCGTCGCCGACGGCGGGCGCCGCGCCGGCCTCCCGGTACAGCCGTGCGTAGTCCACCGGGTTCTTCACCCACTGCCAGGAGCTGGCGAAGAAGCTCGGTTCCTTGATCTTCGGGATGAAGACGCCGGGGTGCCGGCGCAGGGCCACCGCCAGGCTCGTGGTCCCGCAGCGTCCCGCGCCGAGGATGAAGAAGTTCGGGAGCGGCGTCGGTGCGGTCATCGCGGGGGATCGTCGGCGGCCGGGGGCGGGCGGTGGCGGGATTCCGGCGCCGTCCGGCGAGGGGGCAAGCTATCACGCGCGCCGGGGCGCTCCGGCGAGCGGGAACGCCGAGAGGCGGCGCGCTAGGATCGAGCGCGGAGGGGCCCCGCCCGATGAGCCTGTTCGACGACCAGGCGCCGCCGGCGCCGCCCGAGGAGGAGCACGACGCCGCCACGCCGCTGGCCGAGCGGGTGCGGCCGCGCTCGCTCGGCGAGCTGCTCGGCCAGGCGGCGGTGGCCGGCCCGGAGGGCTTCCTGGCCCGGGCGATCGCGCGCGACCGCGTCCCCTCGTTGATCTTCTGGGGTCCTCCGGGCTCCGGCAAGACCACCCTGGCGCGGATCATCGCCCGCGAGACGCAGGCGCGCTTCGTCCCCTTCTCGGCCGTGACCTCGGGGATCAAGGAGGTCAAGGAGCTGATGGCGGAGGCGGCGCGGCTGCGCCGCTCGGGGCAGCGGACGCTGGTCTTCGTCGACGAGATCCACCGCTTCAACCGCGCGCAGCAGGACGCCTTCCTGCCCTACGTCGAGCGCGGCGACATCGTGCTGGTGGGGGCGACCACCGAGAACCCGTCCTTCGAGGTCAACTCCGCGCTGCTGTCGCGCTGCCGGGTGGTGGTGCTCGAGCCGCTGTCGCCCGACGATCTGGTCGTCCTGCTGCGCCGCACGCTGGCCGATGCGGAGCGCGGCCTCGGCGCCGCCGGCACCGAGCTCACCGACGAGGCGCTGGCCCTGCTCGCCCAGCTCGCCTCCGGCGACGCGCGGCGGGCGCTGAACCTCCTCGAGCTGGTGGTCGCCGACGCCGCCGGCGACGGGTCCGCCGAGCCGGCGACGGTCGACGCCGCGGCCGTGCGCCGGGTGGCACAGCGCAAGGTGCTGCTCTACGACAAGGCCGGCGAGGAGCACTTCAACGTCATCTCGGCGCTCCACAAGTCGCTGCGCGAGAGCGACCCCGACGCCGCGCTCTACTGGCTGGCGCGCCAGCTCGCCGCCGGCGAGGACCCCCTCTACGTGGCGCGCCGCCTGGTGCGCTTCGCCAGCGAGGACGTGGGGTTGGCCGATCCCGGGGCGCTGCCGCAGACCCTGGCGGCGTGGGACGCCTACCACCGCCTGGGGTCGCCGGAGGGGGAGCTGGCGCTGGCCCAGGCGGTGCTCTACCTCGCCCTGGCGCCGAAGTCGAACGCCGCCTACCGGGCGCTGGGGGCGGCGCGGCGCACCGTGGAGGAGCGGCCGGCCGACCCCGTACCGATGCAGATCCGCAACGCACCCACCCGGCTGATGAAGGACACCGGCTACGGCGCCGGCTACGTCTACGCGCACGACGTCGAGGAGGGGGTGGGCGGCATCGACTGCCTCCCCGAGGCTCTCGCCGGCAGCCGCTTCTACCGCCCCACCGACCGCGGTTTCGAGGCCGAGCTGAGCCGTCGGCTGGAGCGCTTCCGCCGTCTCCGCGCCGAGGTGCGCGGGCGCCGCGGGGAGGGCGGGGAAGGCTAGGCCGCGACGCGGGCGGAGGTGCCGCGCCGGCGGCTCGGTCCGGAACCGGCATCTCTCTGGCATGCGGGGAGCGAGGTCATGGGCACGATGAAGGCGGTGGCGGTCTTCCCCGGGCGGCGCGAGCTGCGGGTGATCGAGCACCCGGAGCCGGCGGCGCCGGCGGCCGGCGAGGTGGAGCTCGAGGTGGTCGAGGTCGGGGTCTGCGGGACCGACCGGGAGATCGCCGCCTTCGCGTACGGCACCCCGCCCCCCGGCGCCGACCACCTGGTGATCGGCCACGAGTGCCTGGGGCGGGTGCGCCGCACCGGGCCGGGGGTGGCGGGGCTGGCCGAGGGCCAGCTCGCGGTGCCGCGGGTCCGCTACCCCTGCCCCCATCCCGGCTGTGGTCCCTGCCGCGCCGGCCGCCCCGACTTCTGCCGCACCGGCGACTACACCGAGCGCGGCATCCGCGGCCGCCACGGCTTCATGACCGAGCGCGTGGTGGTCGACGCCGACAAGGTGGCGCCGGTGCCGGAGGAGATCGCCGCCGTGGCGGCGCTGACCGAGCCGCTGACCATCGCCGAGAAGGCGCTGATCGAGGTCACCGCGGTGCAGAAGCGCCTGCCGGTGCCGTTCCGCCACCGCGGTCTCGATGCCGCCGCGGAGCCGCAGCCGCGGCACCGGGCGCTGGTGCTGGGCGCGGGACCGGTGGGGTTGCTCGGGGCGATGGCGCTGCGCGTCCGCGACTTCGAGACCTGGGTGCTGTCGCGCGAGCCGGCGGACAGCCCGCGGGCGCGGATCGCCGGCGTCCTCGGCGCCCACTACCTGGTGGCGGGCGAGGTGGACCTCACCGCGCGCGGCGAGGGCATCGGTCCCTTCGACCTGATCTACGAGGCCACCGGCGCCTCACAGGCCGCCTTCGCCGCCACCGCGGCGCTGGGGCCGAACGGCATCTTCGTGCTCACCGGCGTGCCCGGGCTGCGCGGTCCGGTGGAGATCGACGCCGATGCCGTCATGCGCCGGCTGGTGCTGGAGAACCAGGTCCTGCTGGGGACCGTCAACGCCGGCCCGGACGCCTTCGCCGCCGCGGTGAGCGACCTCGGGCGCTTCCTCGACCGTTGGCCGCAGGCGGTGCCGGCCCTGATCAGCGGCCGCCACGCCCCCGAACGCGCCCCCGCCCTGCTCGCCAGCCGCTCCGGAGGCATCAAGGAGCTGGTGCGCTTCGCCGCTCCGGGCCGGCCGGTCGGCGCCGCCTGACCGCACCTCCCCCCTCGCCGGGCCGTCTCCGCGGTGGCGGGCTCCGGGACTTCCGCCGGCCGTGTCCGTCCCATCGGGCGGTTCCGGCGATCCCCGAGCCGACGCCGTGGCCGGCGACGGTTCCACCGTCCCCCACCCTTCGCCGCGGGGAGCCGGACCTCGGTCCGCCGCGGGAGGCGACGTCGCCTCCCGCGACCTCGACACCGCCCGCCGCGACCGGCTCGACGGCGGGCGAGCAGACGGGAGGGATGTCATGTCGTGGACGGGATGGATGCGCAGTGGCTCGGCGGTGCGGTGGTGCGTGCTCCTCGTGCTGGTCCTGGCGTCGGCGTCGGCGGGCGCCGCGGAGTGCCCGACGGGCGTCGTCGGGTACTGGCCGCTCGACGGCGACGGCACCGAAGCGGTGCACGGGCTGACCGGGACCCCGGTGGGGACGGTGGGCTTCCTGCCGGGCCGGGTCGGCCTGGCGATGTCTCTCGGCGGCGACGGCTCGTACCTCGACGCCGGGACCCACGCCGAGCTCTCGACGTTCGGAGGCGAGGAGATGACCGTCGCCGCCTGGGTCCTGCGCCAGCCCTGGCCGGGGGTGGTCGGCGACGGTCTGGGGGCGGTGATCACGGCGCGCACCAACTGCAACGCCGGCAACTTCCAGCTCTACGCCCACCTCTTCGGCGACGAGCTCTACTACAGCAAATGGGGGCAGATGGGCGGGCCGGAGGACCAGGTCTCGAGCTCCTACACCCCGTTCCCCACCGGGGTCTGGAAGCACGTCGCCGCGACCTACACCAGCGACGAGGTGCGCTTCTACGTCGACGGCGTCCTGGTCGACGCGGTGCCGACGATCTGGGGCGGTCCGATCAACGACGAGCTGCAGGCCGTCCAGGTGGGCTGGGACTCGTGCGGCTCCTACTTCACCGGCCTGCTCGACGAGGTGATCGTCTATGACGAGGCACTCGACGGCGCGGCGGTGGCGGCCCTCTACGAACGTGGTCTCGACGGTGTCCCGGCATGCGCCACGCCGGCGGAGCTGCTCGCCGACCTCGTCGCCGACGTCATCGCGCTGAACGTGAGGGCCGGCATCGCCAACAGCCTCGACGCCAAGCTGCAGTCGGCGCTCGAGGCCCTCGAGGACATGAACGACCACAACGACGGGTCGGCGGTCAACCGGCTCGAGGCCTTCCTCGCCGAGGTCCAGGCGCAGCGCGGCAAGCAGATCCCGGAAGCGGACGCGGACTCCCTGATCGGGTCGTGCCAGGCGATCCTCGACCTGCTCGCCGAGGGTTAGAAGCGCGCTTCGCCGCGCTTCCCGGGCGGCTTCCCGCGGCGACCGCGGGGAGCCGCCGCTTCAGCTCGCCGCCCGGGCGGTCGGCAGATCCTCGAGGACCGGCACCCGCGGCTCGGGCCGGTCGTGCAGCAGCCGCTTGCGGTAGGCGCGGTAGCTCTCGAGCAACGGGTCGAGCAGGTGCTTGGGATTGGCGAGGCCGGCCTGGAACGGCGTCGAATCCTCGAGCCACGGCGTGATGCCGTCTCCGACCGCGGCCGCCATGGTCAGGAAGGCGCGGTGGACCACCAGCGTCGGCAGCGCTCGGTCGAGGGTGGCGGTGTGCTGCGTCGGCCGGGTCAGCGCCACGAAGTCGTCGGCGCGGTGCAGCTTGGCCGGGAGCTGGTGCGGGAACGCGGTGAGGATGTGTCCCGAAGAGGTGCGGAAGATGTGCAGCTCGTCGGCCCCCTCGTCCGCCTGGGCGGGGCGCTGGCGCGATGGGTTGTCGATCCGGAAGTCGAAGGCGAGCTCGATCTCGCGACGGTCGAGGAGCAGCCGTCGGCGGGCCTCGCCCTGCCTCGAGCGGGCGAGGAAGTGTAGCAGCGTCTCGCCGATCTCGGGGAGCATGAGCTCCACCAGGTGCGGTGGCCGCGGCGTGCGGTCGAGGGCCACCTCCCGCATCGGTGCCGACAGATAGCTCACCAGCGACTGCCGGGGGAAGTCGCCGGGTGCTCCTCCGGGTTGGCGGCGGAAGCGCAGAGCACCGAAGAGGATCGACGGGTGCCCGTGGACCCGGCAGGCGATCAGCTCCCAGAAGTGGTCCCCCTCGTCGAGGGCGAGGAACACGTTGGGGGGCATCGCCATGTGGTCCCGTTCGGACGGCGGCGTGTCGCGCAGCCGCTCGACGGCGTGGAGCAGGAGGAGCAGGTGGGGCAGGTGGTTCGCTGGGCTCGGCATCGCTTCGACCTCCGCGGCGGGTAGAGGGCAAGCGGCGTGCCGTGCCGGCGCGGCGCTCCGGGGTCCAGCCGGTCCGGAGCGAAGTTGCCGCAGGTCAGTGACTTGCGGAGGGGTGGCGGGGGGCGGGACTAGCCCCGGGTGGCGGCGCCGTCCAGCGGTCGGAGCTCGGACGTCCAGAACCTGGACGGCGAGGCGGGAGTGCCGGACGCGACGTCGCCGGCCAGGGCGTCGCGCAGCGCCGCCCGGGTGAGGAGCTCGCTGAAGGGGAGCGGCTCGGCGCCGGGGCGGTACAGCAGGTAGAAGGGGATCGAGTAGCGGCCGTGGGCGGCCAGGAAGTCGGCGATCTCGGCGTCGCGGTTGGTCCAGTCGGCGCGCATGGCCACCACGTCGTGGTCGCGGAACAGCGCCGCCGTCTCCGGGGTCTCGAGGACCAACCGCTCGTTCGCCTTGCAGGTGAAGCACCAGTCGGCGGTGACGTCGACGAACACCAGGCGTCCCGCCGCCGCCAGCCGCTCGGCGCGCTGGCGGTCGAAGGGCTCCCAGGCGATCAGCCGCTCGCTGGATCCCGCGGCCGCGGCGGGCCGGGTCGCCGGGCCCGCCTCGGCGCCGACCGCGATGCCGAGCGTGACCACCGCCGCGGCGAGCACGCCGGCCGCCGCGGCGTGGCGCCAGGCGCCGCGCGTGGCGACGCGGCTGCGCACCCAGACCAACAGAGCCACCGCCAGCAGCCCGAGCTCGATGGCCGCCAGCCGCTCGGCGGTGATCTGCGCCGCGAGGACGTAGAACAGCCAGACGGCGGCGGCGGCGAGCAGGAAGCCCATCACCTTGCGCACGTGCTCCATCCACTCGCCGGGCCGGGGGAGCAGCCGCGCCGCGCCGGGGGCCACGGCCAGCGCCAGGTAGGGCAGCGCCATGCCGATGCCGACGGCGGTGAAGGTGGCGAGGATCACGGCGCTCGACTGGGCCAGGGCGAAGCCCATGGCGGTGCCGAGGAACGGCGCCGAGCAGGGCGTCGCCATCAGGGTGGCGAACAGGCCCGAGGCGAAGTGGCCGGCCAGGCCCTCGCGCCGGCCGCCGCCGCCGAGGGCGCCGGCGAGACGGGCGGGCAGGGGGATCTCGAACAGGCCCCACAGGTTGAGGCAGAACAGCACGACCACCACGGCGAGGAAGGTGACGAAGCCGGGCTCCTGGAACTGCACCCCCCAGCCGACCGCCGCGCCGGCCGAGCGTGCCACCACCGCGAATGCCGCGAGGGCCCAGAACGAGGCCACGATGCCGGCCGCGGTGGCCAGCGCGCCGGCCACCACCTGGCGCCGGCCCAGGCCGGCGGCCTTGACCAGGCCGAAGACCTTGAGCGAGAGCACCGGCAGGACGCAGGGCATGACGTTGAGGATCAGGCCGCCGACGAGGCCCAACAGGAGGATGGCGGCGAGCCGCGAGGCGCCGGGCGCGGCGGGCGGCGCGGCGCCGGCGGCCGCTGCGTCGAAGAGCGTCGCGTTCGCCAGCTCTCCCCCGGGACCGACGACCAGCTCGAGCGCGGCCCGGTCGACGACCGGCGGCAGGCACGACTCGTGGTCGCAGGCCTGGTACCGCACCGCCACCCCGAGCGGGTAGCGACCGGCGGCGACCCCGGCGGGGAGCGACAGCGTCCCGCGCATCACCACCCGTCCCTCGTAGACGTCGAGCGGCTCCTCGGCGAAGGCGAAGGTGCGGCGGACCGAGTCGGGATAGGTCACGGCCGGCGCCTCCCAACCCTCCGGCAGCGTCACGGTCAGCTCGGTCGGGATCAGGTAGTCGTAGGTCGGCTGGTGCGAGTTGACGTGCCAGCCGTCCTCGAGGGTGAGCGCCACGGCGAGCTCTGCCCGGGCGCCGCCGTCGTAGGCGGTGCGGTCGAGGCCGGCCTCGACCGTGCCGCGGTGCGGCGTGTCCAGCGCTGTCGCCGGCAAGGCGATGGCCGAGGCCGCCGTCGCGAGGAGCAGGGCGGCGAGGCGGCGGCCGGCGGAGGTCGTGGGCATCATCGCGGCACCGGGGAGCCTACGAGCAGTGCAGCGCCGGATCGGCGCGCAGACCGGCCAGGGCGCTGCGGGCGGTGGCGGCGTGCGGGCTGCTCCCCCGTTCCTGGAGGAAGCGCTCCAAGGCGGTCACCGACTGACAGTCGCGGCGTGCGTCGGCCAGCCGCAGGGTGCTCACGTCGACGCTCTCCTGCAGCCGGCGCACCTCGTCCGCCGGCGCCGCGGCGAGCTCGCCGCGGGCGGCGGCGAGGGCGTCCGCCGCCGCGTCGTAGTCGCGTGCCACCCGGTGCGCGTCGGCCCGCCACACGTCGAGCTCGACACGCTCGGCCGGCGACACGTCGTCGCGCCCGCGCAGCCGTTCGAGCACCGCCGCGGCCCGTCTGCCGTCCTGCCGCGCCAGGAAGCGCCGGGCGGCGAGGCGCATCGCCGCGGGGTCGCCGCTGGCGGCCTGCTCCTCGTCGGCGGCCAGCCGGGCGCGGTACAGCTCCACCGCCTGGTCGATGCTGGCCAGGAAGAGCGGGGTGGGGTGGTAGCCGAGCACCTTGCCCACCTGCACGAGGTCGGCGTCGAGGATGGCCAGGGTGGGCAGGCTCCGCGCGGCGAGGCGGTCCTGCAGCCACGACCCGGTCGCGCCGTCCTCGACGTCCACCCGCAGCAGCACGAAGTCGCGCGCCGCGCTCGCGAACGCGGGGCTCGAGAAGACCTCCCGGTCGAGGCGGTGGCACCAGCCGCACCACTCGGCGAACAGGTCGACCAGCAGGAAACGGTCGGTGCGCGCGGCGTCGGCGAGGGCGGGCTCGAGCTCGTGGTACCAGTGCGGCGCCGCAGCCGGCGCCGCCGCGGCGGGGGGCGGGGGCGGCGCCGGCGCTGCGAGGGCGGGCGCTGCGGACCCGACGGCGGTGAGCAGGGCCAGCGCGGCGACGGCGGAGGGCAGGGAGGTCGGCATCGGCGTCCTGGCGGTGTGGGGTCGAACGGGGCGGGGCACGCGACGACGACCGCCGGCGGCCCCGACGCTCCCAGAACAACGGCACCGCCGGGAGGAGCATTCCCCGCCGGTCGCGGCGCCGATTCCGACCGGCCTCGCGCCGGCGCGGGCGAGCGGCGCGCGGCGCCGTCCGCGAGTTTGGCGCGCACCGGCGCGCAGGGTCGGCCCCGCCGGCCCGGCACGGTCGGCGGGGCCGGCCTCGCGGGGTCCGGGAGGCCCGCCGAGCAGGCCCGGCGTGGCACCGGGCCGGTGATAGTCTTTCTGTCGTGAAACTGGCCTCCAGGGTCTCCCGGATCGGCGAATCCGCCACCCTCAAGGTGTCGCGGCGCGCCGCGGAGCTCGTCCGCCAGGGCGTCGAGGTGATCGACTTCGGTGCCGGGGAGCCGGACTTCGACTCGCCGGCGCCGGCCGTCGAGGCGGCCCGTCGCGCCCTCGCCGAGGGCTTCACCCGCTACACCCCCGCCGCCGGCATCCCGAGGCTCCGCGAGGCGCTGGCGGAGCGCTACGCTTCGCAGTACGGCGCTCCCTGGAGGGCGAGCGACGTCCTGGTGACGGTGGGCGCGAAGGCGGCGCTCTTCGAGCTCGCCCTGGCGCTGTTCGAGGACGGCGACGAGGTGGTGCTGCCCTCGCCGTACTGGGTGAGCTTCCCCGAGCAGATCCGCTTCGCCGGCGCGCTGCCGGTGCCGGTGCCGACGTCGCCGGGGGACGGCTTCCGCATCCACGCCGAGGCGCTGCTCGAGCGGGTCGGCGAGCGGACCCGCGCGGTGCTGATCAACTCGCCGTCCAACCCGGCGGGCGGGATGATCGGGGCCGACGACCTGCGCCGCCTGGCCACCGGCTGCGCCGAGCGCGGCATCTTCCTCATCTCCGACGAGACCTACGAGCGCTTCGTCTACGACGGCGAGGCCTTCGCCAGCGTGGCGTCGCTGGCCCGCGAGCTGCCGGAGACGGTGGTCCTGGTGAGCTCGTTCTCGAAGACCTGGGCGATGACCGGCTGGCGCCTGGGCTGGCTGATCGCGCCGTCGCGGCTCGCTGCCGCCATCGGCGACATCCAGAGCCACGCCACCTCCAACCCCACCTCCTTCGCCATGGTGGGCGCTCTGGCGGCCCTGACCGAGTGCGAGGGGGAAGTGGCGGCGATGATCGCCGAGTACCAGGTGCGGCGCGACCTGCTGATCCCGCGACTCAACGCCATCCCCGGGGTCTCCTGCCAGCCTCCCGCCGGCGCCTTCTACGCCTTCCCCGAGGTCACCGGCGTCTACGGCGACCGCGTGATCGGCTCGATCGCCCTCGCCGAGCACCTGCTGGAGGAGGCCCGGGTGGCGGTGGTCCCGGGGGCGGCGTTCGGCGACGACCAGCACATCCGCCTCTCCTTCGCCTGCTCGCGCGACACCCTCGCCCGGGGCGTCGAGCGCATGGCGGAGGCGCTGGTGGCGCTGACCCCCCGGGTATAATCGCCCTCCGCCGACCCGCTTCCGACGGACGCGTCGCGGCGCCGGCCCGAAGCGACGATCGCGCGACCGCGCGATCCGTCCCGCCCAACCTGCAACGGAGACCGTCCATGCGATCCCACCGCCGCCGCCGCCCGTTCCTCGCCCTCGCCCTCGCCACCACGGCCCTCGCCGCCGCCGGCTGCGCCTCGACCGGAGGGCCGCTCGAACGGCCGCGCGGCGCCCGCGCGGTGCCGGAGGTCGGCCCCGGCCAGACCGCGGGCGCCGAGGCGATGCCGGCCGAGGGCCCGGCCGACGGGATGGCGACCGGCACGCACGCGGCGGCCGCCGCGAGGCCGGCGGCAGCGGCGGACGCCGCCCCGACCGCGGCCGAGGCGCAGGCGTTCGTCGAGCACGCCGAGGCGGAGCTCAAGGAGCTCGCCGTCCACGCCGAGCGGGCCGCCTGGGTGCAGGCGAACTTCATCACCGACGACACCGAGCTGCTCGCTGCGCAGGCCTCCGAAGAGCTGCTCACCGCCGCCGTCGGTTACGCGCAGGAGGCGGCGCGGTTCGACGGTCTCGAGCTGCCCTTCGACACGCGCCGCAAGATCGAGCTGCTCAAGCGCTCGCTGACCCTGCCGGCGCCGGCCGACGCCGCGAAGACCGCCGAGCTGACCCGGATCACCAGCCGCCTGGAGAGCACCTACGGCAAGGGCAAGTACTGCCCGGAGGGCGGGGAGTGCGAGGACCTGCAGGAGCTGTCGCGGACCATGGCCGAGAGCCGCGACCCGCAGGAGCTGCTCGACGCCTGGGTGGGCTGGCGGACGATCTCGCCGCCGATGCGCGACGACTACGCCCGCTTCGTCGAGCTGGCGAACGAGGGCGCCCGGGAGCTCGGCTTCGCCGACGTCGGGGCGCTGTGGCGGTCGAAGTACGACATGTCTCCCGAGGCGTTCGCCGCCGAGCTGGAGCGTCTGTGGGGCCAGGTCCAGCCGCTCTACGAGTCGCTGCACTGCTACGTCCGCGCCAAGCTGGTCGAGAAGTACGGGGCCGAGGTGGTGCCGCCGGACGGCCCGATCCCGGCGCACCTGCTCGGCAACATGTGGGCGCAGAGCTGGGCCAACATCTTCGACGTGGTGGCGCCGGCGGACGCCGAGCCGGGCTACGACCTCACCGAGATCCTGCGCCAGCGCGACGTGTCGCCGAAGGAGATGGTGCGCACCGGCGAGGGCTTCTTCACCTCGCTGGGTTTCGCCCCGCTGCCCGACACCTTCTGGGAGCGCTCGATGTTCACCAAGCCCGCCGACCGCGAGGTCGTCTGCCACGCCAGCGCCTGGGACGTCGACGAGGAGAACGATCTGCGCATCAAGATGTGCATCGAGTCAGACGGCGGAGGACTTCCAGACCATCCACCACGAGCTCGGCCACAACTACTACCAGCGGGCCTACAACCAGCAGCCGTTCCTCTTCCGCGACAGCGCCAACGACGGCTTCCACGAGGCGGTCGGCGACACGATCGCGCTGTCGGTGACGCCGCCGTACCTGGTGGACATCGGCCTCCTCGACGCCGAGCCGCCGACGTCGAAGGACATCGGCCTGCTGCTGCGCGACGCGCTCGACAAGGTGGCGTTCCTGCCCTTCGGCCTGCTGATCGACCAGTGGCGTTGGGAGGTCTTCTCCGGCCAGGTGGCGCCGGCGGACTACAACCAGGCGTGGTGGGACCTGCGGCGCAGGGTACCAGGGCGTCGCGCCGCCGGTGGCGCGCAGCGAGGACGACTTCGATCCCGGCGCGAAGTACCACATCCCGGGCAATACGCCCTACACCCGCTACTTCCTCGCCGACATCCTGCAGTTCCAGTTCCACCGGGCGCTGTGCGAGGCGGCCGGGTACGAGGGGCCGCTGAACCGGTGCTCGATCTACGGCAGCGAGGAGGCGGGCGAGAAGCTGCGCACCATGCTCGCCATGGGCCAGAGCCGGCCGTGGCCCGACGCGCTCGAGGCCATCGCCGGCACCCGGCAGATGGATGCCAGCGCGATCCTCGACTACTTCGCGCCGCTGAAGACCTGGCTCGACGAGCAGAACCAGGGAAGGCAGTGCGGCTGGTGAGGACCGGCGCCCCGTCCTCGGGGCGCGGTTGAGCGCCGGCGGCCGAGAGCCGCGGTGAGCCCGCCGCCCGGCTTCCTCCCCGTGGCCACCGCCCCCCGGGTCGCCCTCGGCCTGGCGCTGATCCTCGGGCTGGGGGCGATCGTGGTGTGGGGGCTGGTCCGGTCTCCGGCCGGCTCCCGGGGGCGCCGGCCGCGGCTCTCCGACCTCGCCCTCGCCTGGGGAGCGGGGGTGGCGGTGGCGGTTCCCGCGGCGACGGCGGCTTCGCTGGCCGGGCTGCCCCTGCGCGGCCGGCCGCTCGCCCTCCTGCTGGCCGGGCTCGTCGCGCTGGCCGCGCTGCTCGTCGTCGTCCGCGGCCGCTCCCGCGGGGCCGCCGCGCCGCCCCTTCCCGCCGCGGCGCCGGCCGCCGGCGGCGAGGAGCCGCGGTGGGCCCTGTGGCTCGGCCGCGGCGTCCTGCTCGCCGCCGTCGCCCTGCTGCTGTGGAAGCTCGCCGTGGTGCAGACGTGGAGCTGGGACTTCTTCGTCGACTGGGGCCTGCGGGCGCGCGGCCTGGCGGCTGCCGGCGGTCCGGACCGGGCGATGCTGGCGCGCACCGCCGGCGAAGCGGTCCGCGGCTACCCGCTGGGCTTCCCCTATACGCTGGTGCTCGCCGGGCTGGGGGCGCTCCCCGGCGCGGCGCTGGCCAAGGTCGTCCACGCGCTGTTCGCCCTCGGCCTGGTGGCGCTGGTCCGCGACGCCGCGCGGCGCCTGGCGGGCTCGCCCCTGGTGGGGGAGGCGGCGGCGGCCTGGGTGGCGCTGTCGCCCGTGGTCTGGGACTCCGAGGCGTGGGGGCTCGCCGACCCTCCCCTGGCCTTCTTCGCCGTCGCCGCGCTGGCGGTGGTGGTGGCGGCGCGGCCGGCGCCGCCGGCACCTCCCGGCGATGCCGCGGTCGGCACCCGCGGGCCGCTCCTGCTCGCCGGCCTGCTGTGCGGCTTCCTTCCCTGGGTCAAGAGCGAGGGCCTGCCGCTCGCCGCCCTGGTGGCCGCGGTGGCGGCCTTCTGGCTGGCCTGGCCGTGGTGCCGGCGCGGGCGCGCCGACCTGGCGGCGTTCGCCGCTCCCGCGGGCCTGCTGACGGTGGCGGAGGTGGTGTTCCGGGCCACGGTGCTGCCGCCCGACCCCGGTTTCCTGGGCGGCGACGCGTGGAGCCGCCTGGTGCTGCGGCGGGGGGCCGTGCCCCAGCTCCTCGCCCGGATGGGCCACGAGCTCCTGCTCCACGACTGGATGGGTTTCTGGCCGCTCTTCGCCGCCGGCGCGGTGGCGGCGCTGGTGCTACGCCACCGTCGCGCGCTGCCGCTCGCCGCCCTGGTGTCGGCGCAGATGGCGATCTACGCCGGGGCGATCCTCGCCAGCGTGTACCCGCCGCTCGACCAGATCCGTTCCGCGGCCTTCCGGGTCTCGGCCGGTCTCGAGCCGGTCGGCGTGCTGGCGCTGGTGGCGCTGCTCGGGCCGGGCGCCACGGCGCCGGCGCGCCGGGGTAGGATCGCGGCGATGAGCGACGGCGCCTCCCGCGGGCCGATGGCGGCCCTCCACCGGTTCGCTGCGCGGTTGCGCTACCCGCAGCTCTTCTTCCTCACCGCCGCGCTGTTCGTGGTCGACCTGGCGGTCCCCGATCTCGTCCCCTTCGCCGACGAGATCCTCCTCGGCCTGCTCACCCTGCTGCTCGGCCGGCTCCGCGAGCGCGACCGGGACACCCCCGGGCCCGACGAGCCCGAGGTCAAGAACGTCACCCCTCCGGGCGGGGGGCGGGACGGTCGACCAGGTCGCTGACCGGAACGAAACGGTATCCCAGGGAGCGCGCGGCCGGCACCTCGCTGCGCAGCACCTCCAGCGTGGCCGGGTGGGGATGGCCGATGGCGATCGCCGCGCCGTCGTCGTGGGCGAGGGCGAGCAGGCGCCGGAACTCGCCGCGCACCGCCTCGGGCCGCGGGTCGGGGTCGAGGAACACCTGGCGCTCGGCGGCGGGGACGCCGAGCTCGGTGGCGGTGCGGTAGGCCACCGTCGCCGCCGAGGTCCGGGAGTCGAGGAAGAAGAGCCCGCGGGCCCCCACCACGCCCAGCACCGCCCGCATGGCGGCGGGGTCGGCGGTGAGGACCGATCCCATGTGGTTGTTGACGCCGACCGCGCCGGGCACGGCGGCGAGCGCGGCGCGGGTGGCGCCGGCCAGGTCGCGGCGGTCCATGGCGTCGGTGAGCGCGCCCGGCCCCGGGTCGGCGCCGGGGCGGCCCTGCATCGGCAGGTGGAGCAGGAACTCGGCGCCCTGGCCGGCGAGCGCCGCCGTCACCTCCGGGGTGAGCCGCTCGAACGGCAGCACCGCGTAGGTGAGCGGCACGCCGAGCGCCTCGAAGCGGTCGACGTCGGCGACGCTGCGCCCCAGGTCGTCGATCACCAGCGCCACGCGGGCGCCGCCGGGCGGCGCGTGGGGGGCGGGCGGCGGGGCGGCGACCGCGGCGTCGCCGGGCGGCGGCTCTTCGGGCTCGCTGGTGCGGTGGACCGTGGGGGCGGGGGCGGCTGCGCGGGGCGGCGGCGCCGCGGCCCCGCGCGGGACGGGCGCCGTGCGGGGCGACGGCAGGCCCCCGCGCACGGCGAGCCAGACCGCCGCCGTCCCGGCCAGGGCGAGGGCGAAGAACAGGATCACGCCGCCCAGACCGACCGGCCGCCGGCGTGTCCGTCGCCGGCGGCGACCCTTCCGCGCCATCGCTCCCCTAGGCCGCCTCGGGCTGCCGCGTCTCGGCGTCGTCCGCCAGCAGCACCTCGACGCCGCGGCGGTAGATCAGCTCGGCGAGCGGCTTCTTGTCCTCGGAGAAGAACTGCGCCACCGTGTCGACCTCCTCGTCCGGTTCGAGCCCTTCCTGGAGCAGGACGCCGTCGGGACCGGTGTAGAAGGCGTCGGTGTAGAGGAGGCGGCCGCCGTTGGAGAGCTCGGCCAGGTCCATGCGCCCGGCATGGCCGAAGGTGGTCTCGCCCACCAGGATGGCGCCCTCCTTCTGGCGCAGGATCGCGGCCAGCACCTCGGCGGCCCCGAGGGTGCCGCGGTCGACCAGGACCACCAGCCGGCCCCGCCACAGCGGCCGGTCGCCGCCGCGGTAGGTCTCCAGCGTGAGGTCACGCTTCTTCAGTTGGCCGAGCTCGCCGTCGGCGAACATGCCGCCCACGGCGTAGGCCACGGCGGGCTCGCCGGTGGCGGTGTCGCGCAGGTCCACCAGCAGCCGCTCGATCCCCTGCTGGCGCGCCTGCGCCAGGAGCTCGCGCACGGCCTCTTCGCTGCCGGTCCCCAGTCCGCCGAGGCGGAGCGCTGCGGCGCCCGAGCCCTCGGCGCCGAGCGGCGACAGGCTGGGCGGCGGCACCTCGTAGTCGCCCAATGTGAGGTGCGCGGAGATCTCCTCGCCGCGGCGCAGCAGCTCCAGGTCGACGACGGTGCCGGGGTCGGCGGCCAATCGTTCCTGGATCTGCCACAGCGGCAGCACGCGGGTGGACTCGCCGCCGATCTTCGCCACCACGTCGCCGGGCTGCACGCCTCCGGCGGCGGCGGGGCTGCCCGGCACCACCGTGGCGGCGTAGGCGATGCCACGCTCCTTGAGCAGGGTCAGCCCGGAGCGCCGGCTGCCGACGCGGCGCGCCGCCAGAAACGGCTCGACCTGGTCGGCGGGGATGTAGATCGACAGCGGGTCGAGGGCGTCGGTGGTGCCGTCGAGGGCCCCGGCCATCAGCGCGTCGACGTCGGTCTGCTCGACGTAGGCGCGGCGGATCAGGCTGAAGACCTCGGTGAAGGTCGACAGGTACTTGTACAGCGAGTCCTCGCCCTCGCCCTGCGCCGCCTCGGCGAACCAATGACCGCCCACCAGGGTGGTGACGACGGTCAGCGAGAGGACGAAGAAGACGATGCGGCTGCGGCTCATGCGGGATCTCCCGGCGCGGTGGGCGAAAGGGCGGTCAACATACCATGTCGAAACCGCGCCCGGCGGCGGCGGATTCCGTGTCGGCCGGCGTCGGCGGGGCGCCTCAGCGCAGCCAGTCGGCGGGGTCCTCCGGCCGGTTCTCGACCCGGATCTCGAGGTACAGGGTGTCGGCGGCCGTGCCCAGCGGCTGCCCCAGGGCCACCGCCTGCCGTACCGCCACCGCCACCCGGGCGAGCCCGGCGTAGAGCGAGAAGACGCGCCCCGGGTGGTGCACGACCACCGTCGGGCCGTAGCCCTGGAACGGGGCGGCGAAGAGCACCTGGCCGGCGTAGATGGCGCGCACCTCGTCGCCGGTGCGGGTGGTCAGGGTGACGCCGTGGTGCGGCACCCGGGTGCGGTACCGGGGGTCGAGCTGCGGCCCGAAGGCGGCGCGGACGCGGCCCTCCACGGGCCAGTCGAGGACGCCGCGGAAGCGCTGGATCGGCGTCCCCTCCGGCGCCGCGCCGGAGCGGCCGGTGACCAGGTCGAGGAAGGCCGACAGCTTGGCGGCCCGGTCGCCGAGCTCGCCGCGCCGGGCGGTGAGCTGGCGGCGCTCGCTGTCCACCCGGGCGAGCAGCGCCGCCTGGCGCCCGCGCGCCGTGGCCAGGCGATCGCGGCGCGCCTCCTCCTCGCCCACCCAGCGCTCCACCTCGGCGCGCTGCGCCAGCAGGTGCCGGCGCTCCTCGTCCAGTCGGTCGCGGGCGCTGGTGTAGCGCTCGACGGCGGTGGCGTCGCGCCGCGCCAGGTAGCGCAGCAGGCGGATGCCGGCCAGCAGGTCGCCGCGGCGGTCGAGGGAGAAGAAGAGCCGCAGGCCACCCTGCCCGCCCAGCCGGTAGAGCCCGTCGACCCGGGTCGACAGGTCGTCGCGCGCCCGGGCCAGCTCGCCGCCCAGCCGCGCCACCTCGCTCTCGGTGGCGCGGACGCGGGTGGACGCCAGCTCGCCGGCGGCCCGCGCCTCGGCCACCTGCTTCTCCTGCAGCTCGAGCTCGGTCTCGAGCGTGGCGAGCTGGCCGGCGAGGTCCTGGCGCCGCTCGCGCACCCGGGCGAGGCGCGTCTCGAGCCGGGCGATCTCGCGGCGCAGCGTCGCCAGCTCCTCCTCGCGGGAGGGACGCTGGGCGGCCGGCGAGCGGGTGGGGAGCAGGGCCAGGGCGGCGAGCAGCGCCGGCACGAGGACGGCCGCGGTCACCAGCCGCCGGGAGCGGGCCCGGGTCATGCCCGCGATCCTACTCCCGCCCCTCGAGGGTGTAGAAGCGCAGCTCCCGCCAGGCTCCCCGCGGCCGCGGGACGGCGCCGAAGGCGACGAAGCGCGGCAGCAGGTCGTGGATGTCGCGGGCCTCGAGCACCACGACCCGCCGCTCCGGCTCGGCGAGCTCCTCGTAGATCGTCTGCCGGACCACCATCGATCCCGGCTCGCGCTCGGTGGGCTCCGACGTCACCTCCTCGACCTCGGCGTCGAGGTAGAGGCTGAGACCGTAGCGGGGCCACGCGTCGACGAACAGGACCTCGTCGAACGGTTCGGGCACCGCGGCGCGGATCGCCTGCGCCAGCGCCCGTGAGTCCTTGTGGTGGGGCACGTGGGCGGCGCCGCCCTTGAGCGCCACGAGGAGCAGCGCCCAGGCCGCCACCGCGCGCCAGCGGTGGCGCGGCCGGGCGGCGAAGGCGGGCGCCAGGCGGCGGGCGGCGGCGAGCGCCAGCGGCACGAAGAGCGGCACGACGTAGAGGTGCAGCCGCGAGCGGGCCACCACGAAGACCGCCAACGGCACCAACACCCAGAGGACGAGCAGCAGCCGTGCCGGGTCGGCCCGCAGCCAGCGGCGGCCGCCGGAGCGCAGCCGGCGCAGGGCGGCCACGGCGCCGCGCGCCAGCGTCCAGGTCCACGGCAGGCCGCCGACCACGAAGGCGGGCACGTAGACCAGGATCGCGCCGTACCACTGGGCGTTGCGGTCGAAGCGTGCCGACACGATCCGACCCACCACCTCGCCGCCGAGGAAATAGGAGACGAGCTCGGGGCGCTGCGCCACGACCACCGCGAACCAGCCCCCGCCCACCACCAGGAAGAGGGCGATGCCGGCCGGCGAGGCGAGGCGGCGCAGCCCGCGCCATCCCTCGTCGGCCAGCAGGAAGGCGACGAGCGCCGCCAACGGCAGCAGCCCGGGGGGTCCCTTGGTGGCGAAGGCGAGCCCGAAGCCGAGCCAGCCGGCCACGGTCCAGGCCCTGGCGCGCCGCGCGTCGCCCCAGCGCGCCTCGACGAAGGCGGTCATCGCCAGCGTCTCCCACAGGGTCAGCAGGGTGTCGGTGGAGACGATGTTCATCGCCACCACGGGGAGCAGCGAGGTGGCGTAGACGGCGCCCGCCAGCGGCGGGTCGCGCGGTGCCAGCCGCCGCCCCAGCCGCACCACCAGCAGCGCCGTCAGCAGGTAGGCGAGCGCGTTGGGAAAGCGCACGGCCCAGGTGTTGCGCCCCAGGGCCTCGACGCTCGCCGCCACCGTCCAGTAGAGCAGCGGCGGCTTGGTGTAGTGCGGCGTCTCGTGGTTGAGCGCCGGGTGCAGCCAGTCGCCGAGGCGGAGCATCTCCAGGGCGACGTCCGTGTAGCGCCCCTCGTCGGGCTCGAAGATCGGGCGCGAGCCCTGGAACGCGAAGGCGAGCGCCACCAGGCCGGCGAGCAGGGCCCAGCGCCACCGGGGGTCCGCCCCGGGGTGGGCGGCCGCGCCGGTCACTGGCCGCCGCGCAGGAGCGCCAGCCCGGTGACGTAGGAGACGACGACCGCGGCCGCCGAGAGCACCAGGCAGAGCAGCGCCACGATCAGGTGGTCGCCGCGCTCGGGCTTGAGCGGATCGAGCCAGCGCGACACCAGCCAGCCGCCGGCGAAGCCGCCGAGGTGGGCCCAGTTGTCGACCCCGCGCATGAACAGGCCGAAGGCGAACAGGATGAGGGCGTACATCCAGGCCTGGCGGCCGATCTGCGAGCTGCCGCGCTGGCCGTAGTGGACCAGCGCCCCGAGCAGTCCGAAGATGGCCGCCGACGCGCCGACCGTGATGGTGTAGCCGCGGCCGCCACCGAGCACCATCCCCAGGATCCCCGGCGCGAAGACGGCCAGCGAGCTGGCGGTGAAGCCGACCACCGACGCCGCCGTGTAGATGATCACCATCCGCGCCGGCCCGTACACCTCGGCGGTGGCGGGAGCGAGCTGGCGCACCCAGAGCAGGTTGAAGAGGATGTGCAGCAGCCCGCCGTGCAGCCAGCCCGCCGACAGCACCGTCCACCACCTGCCCAGCCCCAGCACCGGGCCCGGTCCGGCCGCCCCGAACACGATCAGGCTCACCCGCGACGGCGCCAGGAAGCCGAACAGCCCGCCGCCGCCGATGTGCGAGGTGTCGGCGATCAGGGTCAGCGCGTAGAGCAGGGCGCAGCCGCCGGTGACGATGTTGACGAACCCCAGGTCGTTGCCCAGCTTGCGGAACAGCGCGCCGTAGCCCCACATCCCCGGGTACATCCGGCCGCAGTTCCAGCACCGCGCGTCCTTGACCCCCACCAGCTTGCCGCAGGCGGGGCACACCACCGAGCCGGAGGTCTGGCGTCCGAGCATGGCGCCGAGTCTAACCGCGCCCGGGCGCGACTCGGCAGCACACCGCCGCGCAGGGCGTCGGCTCTCGGGCCTCCGGCCGTCGGCCCGGTCAGGGCGGCGGTCGCGTCGCCGGGTCGGGAAGGACCTCCACCATGCGCCAGCCGAGGTGGGTCGTACGCCGGATGCGGAGGCCGTCCACCTCGGCGGCGGCGAGGGTCGGTCCCGCGGCGAGCGCCCGGGCCACGTCCGGCGCCGCCTCGGGGCCGACCACGAACAGTCCGCTGGTCGCGACCACGACGGGAACCAGACGCTTCCACTCGCCACCGCCGTCGGCGAAGACGACGAGGAAGCCGTCGGGCCCCTCGACCCAGGCGCCCACGGCCCGCGCCCGCGCCACGGCCCGGGCTCGCGCCGAAGGCGGCGGCGGTCTCCGCACGCGGCCGGCGCGCAGGCGGCGGACGCGGGGATCGGTCCGCTCGAGGGCGAGGATCGCGGTGCCCGTCCTCTCCGGGAGGTGCCAGCGGAACAGGGCCCAGCGGTGGCGGCGACCGAGGAAGTCGAGATCGCCGAAGCCCCACCAGCCGTCGGGGTAGAGCACGCTCGGGACGTAGGCCACGCGGAGGCCGAGGGCGTTGCCGAGCTCGTAGGCCGTGGCGTAGCGCCGGTTCGGCGGCACCGGACGGCGGGCGAGGAAGACGGCGACGCGATCGCCGGCGAAGGCGCGGCGGTCGAAGGTCTCCACCGGCCCGACGGTGCGGCGGCGCGACGCGACCTCGCGCCACACGCTCGCGGCGACCACGTCGGCGGTCGACGGACGGGACAGGGCGAGGTGCCCCGGACTCCGTTCGGCGACCACCGAGGGCCAGGGCCAGACGGTGAAACGGGTCGCGCCCGGTCCCGGACCCGGTTGCGGCCACGCGGCGAAGAGCACGGTGAGGGGAGCGGCCAGCCAGCGGGCGCGGGGCGGGAGGTGGGCCAGGCCTTCGCCGGCGAGGGCCAGGGCGGGCAGGAAGAGGTAGAGGAGGAGCCGGCGGTCCGGCCACTGGTAGACGAACACGAAGAACGCGCCGAGCGTCGCCACCAGGGCGACCAGCGCCAGTGTCCGATCCCGGCTCTCGCGGCGGGCGAGCCCGCCCACCGCGCCGATCCCCGCGAGGAGCAGGGCGGGGAGGCCGAGCAGGGACAGTGCGGCGGCGGCGTAGTACCCGCTGCCGGCCGTGGAGAGCCCGAGCAGGGTCCATTGCCGCTCCCCGATCAGGCTGGGACCGAACACCGCGCGTTGGGCGGCGGCGAAGCCCAGGGGGACGGTCGCCAGGAGGGCACCGCCGATCCACGGCCACGGGCCCCCGAGGTCGCGCCGACGGCAGGCGAGGAGGGTGGCCGCCGCGGGGATCGGGAGGAGCAGGGCGGCGGGCTGGGCCAGCGCCGAAGCGGCGCCGACGGCGCCGGCGGCGACGTAGAGCCGGGGTCGCCGCGCCGCCAGGATGAACAGGGCGACCGCCCCGAACAGGAGCACCGAGGCGAGCAGATCCGCCATCACCTCGAGCGAGTGCCGCAGGACGGCGTTGCCGAGCAGCGCCGTGAACGACACGGCGAGGGCGACGCCGCGGCCGTGGCGCCGGCGCACGAAGAGGTAGAGAGCCGTGGCGCCGAGGACCAGGACGGCCTGGTTGACGACCGGGAACCAGCGCAGGATCCCGAGCCGCTCGAGTCCGGCGAGCAGCAGCGGCAGGAGCGGCGAACGGCCGCTGGTGCGGACGTCCTCGCCGAGCCAGGCGAGCGCGTTGGCGATCCAGTCGCGCCCGTCCCCTCCGAGGAAGGGATAGGAGAGGTTGAGATCCGGGTAGAGGAGGTGCGCCGCCAGCCAGCCCGAGCTCGCCACGCCCACGGCGAGGAGGGTGACGAGCCCCGCGTCGAAAGGTCGGTCGGCTCTCATGACGTGCCCCCGGAGGATACGCTGCGGCCGGAACGATCCCTCGCCGCGCCTCGCCGCCGCCCCGCGGGCCCAGAAGCTCGGGTGCCTCACTCCGACGAGCTTGCCGCGGGCGGCGCACAGCACCGAGCCGGAGCTCCGGCGTCCGGGCGGGGCGCCGAGTCCGCGACCGGGGCGGCGGCCCGCCGGCGGACCCCGCGGCCGCACGCCGTGTTCCCTCCGGGCGCCGGCCACGGCCTGCCGGCTGGGGTACTCTGTCGATGGAAAGGGGGGGCGAGGAAGGGGAATATCCCGATGTGGAAACAGATGGTGGCGACGGTTCTGATCGCCGGGTCGGCCACGGTCGCCCGGGGAGACGAGAAGCCGCCCGAGGCGGGCTGGATCCCCGCCGATCCGGCGGTCGAGTGTGCCGACGTCCCGGAGAAGGCGCTGTGCGCCGAGCTCCTCGAGCTGCGCGACAAGGACCAGATCCCCCGCCACCGCCTGCTGGAGTCCCCGCAGGACCCGCGGCTGGCCGCCGAGCTCGAGAAGGTCGACGCCGAGAACCTCGCCCGGCTCCTCAAGATCCTCGACGACCGGGGTTGGCCGCGCCGGTCGCAGGTGGGCGAGCGCGCGGCCGGCGCCGCCTGGCTGATCATCCAGCACGCCGACCTGGCGACACAGCAGCGTTTCATCGGCACGATGCAGGAAGCCGTCGAGGCGGGCGAGCTGGATCCTGGTCTGGTCGCCCTGACCGTCGATCGCATCCGGGTCGGAGAGGGGAAACCGCAGATCTACGGGACGCAGTTCAGGATGGCCGCGGGCGAGCTGGTGCTCGAACCCCTCGAGGATCCCGAGCACGTGGACGAGCGGCGCGCGAGCGTGGGGCTGCCGCCTCTGGCGGAGTATGAAGCGGCCATCCGGAAGTTGTTCGCGGCCCAGGCGGAAGCGGCCGATCCGGACGCCCCCCGGTGACGCCTCCGCGGGCCCGGAACCCGGGGGAGCGACCGGCCGGCCCGGTCCGTCTGGCCGTGGCGCTGAACGGAGCGCGGCCGCCCGCGGAGCACCCGGCCATCCCGCGCGCTCCGGAGGCGCTCGCCGCGGCGGCGCGGGACGCGGTGGCGGCCGGCGCCGGGATCGTCCACCTGCACGCCTTCGATGCCTCCGGCGCGGAGACTCTGGCCGCAGAACCGTGCGCCGCCGCCCTCCGCGCCGTCCGCGCGGCGTGCCCCGGAGTCCCCCTGTCCCTGACCACCTCGGCGGAGATCGAGCCCGATCCCGGCAGGCGCCTCGAGCTCGTCCGTGGCTGGACCGAGCTCCCCGACCTGGTGACGGCCAACCAGGGCGAGGAGGGCGTTCTCGAGCTCTGCGACCACCTGCTGGGACGCGGCGTCGGCATCGAGGCCGGCCTTCTCCGCCTCGCCGACGCCGTGGCCTTCGCGCGCTCGGGGCTCGCCGGCCACTGTGCGCGGGTCCTGGTCGAACCGCTCGACGCCGACCCGGACGCCGCGGTCGAGCACGCGGCGGCGATCGAGGAGGTCCTCCACCGCGCCGGGATCCGCCGCGAGCAGATGCACCACGGCGACGGCCTCGCGAGCTGGGCCGTCTCCGCCCGCGCAGCCCGCCGCGGACACGGCGTCCGGACCGGCCTCGAGGACACGCCGTTCCTCCCCGACGGGACCCTCGCGGCCGACAACGCCGCCCTCGTCCGGGCCGCCGCCGAGCTGCTCCGCACCTCCGCCGGGAAGCCCGGACTGCAGAACCGCCGCGGACGGGCGTAGGCTCGGCGCCAGGAGGACGATCATGGAAAGCCCGGACGTCGGTCCGTGTCCCCACTGCGGGTCGGAGCTCGAACCCGGCGAGATCGGTTTCGCCTCCGGTGTCTTCTGGAGCCCCGGGGGGATCCGCGGTTGGCAGAGGATCCTGCCCGTCGCCGGCGGCCGGTTCGTCCTCGGCATCCTGGTCTCGACGCCGTGGCTGCGCAGTCGCCCCGCCCACCGCTGCACCGCCTGCGGCGCGCTGGTCGTGCCGACCGACCGCTAGGCGGGGCGTCCTTCCCCGGAGCCGGCCGGTCGGCGTCGGACCCCACGACCGGTCGGAGGGGCGACCGACGGCAGAGGCGACGATCTCGGAACGGTGTGGAAGGGCGGGCGTTTCCTGAGACGCGTTCGGAGCGGCCCCGTGGAGGCGGGCGCAGCGGTACACGTTCCGATGCGGTCGGCTTTCCGATCAGCGCCTTGCCGCGCCCGCCAGCGCACGGTCCAGGTCGATGCGGAACGCCACCTCTCCTGCGGTCAGCCCATCGCCATCGAGATCCCGTCCTCCCTGCGCGGCTTCAGAGACCTCCACGACCAAGGTATCGTCGTCCGCAGCCCAGTCCCCCCAGTCGTCGACCGCGAGGCCGAGATCGAACAGCGAGCTCCCTCGATCCCCGAGTTGGAGGGCGTGCAGCACCGCGTCGTCTCGATCGCCGTCGCCGTTGAGGTCGACCCGGCCGCTCTCCGAGACCGCGAACACGAAGGCTGAGCGGAGGTTCGCCCTCGGTCGGTGGTCCGGCGTCGCCAGGCCGAGATTGGTGAGGTCCCCGCTTCGATGGTCGTAGAGGAAGACGACCGTGTCCTGGATGTCCCCGTCCCCGTTCAGGTCCGTCAGCCCCTGGTCGTGCTCGCTCACGCCCAGGATCACGATCTCCCCGCGCACGGCGAGGACCTCGGCGGCGAGGCCGAGATCGACGACGTCGCCGGTTTCCGGATCGAACAGATGGGGCACCGATTGGTCGTACATGTCCCCGTCCCCGTTCAGATCGACCGAGAAGTGCTCGTCCCCGATCAGGACCAGATCGCCGGCGACGATCCCCGGGAGCGGGAAGGCGTATTGATTGACACCCAGACCGGAGTCCCGGATCTCCCCCGACACCGCATCGAACGCGAAGGCGATGAAGTCGAGCTCGTCGCCGTCTCCGTTCCGATCGCCGACCGATCCTTCCGAGAGAGAGAACACCGCGTGGGTCGCCTGGAGCCCGATGTGGGCGGCGGGATCGGCGATCTCGACGAGGTTCTCCCGATCGGCGTCCCAGATGAACGTCCCAGCGCCCGTGGACCACGCCGCCAGGCGGCCGCTGGCGTCCAAGCGGTAGAGCTGAGCGGACACGGGGAACACGTGGAGCCGTTCCGTTCGGTCATCCCAGACGACCACCGCGGAGTCCCAGAGATCTCCATCCCCGTTGTAGTCTGCCTGGTTCGGGAGCTCGGAGGCCTGGAAGGTGACCAATCCGCTTCCGGCCGCAGCGCTCGGCACCCAGCCGTAGGGCCCGGCGGGAGACACTCCGAGGTTGCGCACTTCGCCGTCGGGCCTCATCACCTGGACGACCCGGTCGAGGGTGTCTCCGTCGCCGTTGAGATCCCCGCGGCCGCCCTCCGACGTCTGGAAGGTGACGATGCCAGGACCGGCGACGACGCGGAGGACGTCCATCCCCAGGTCGAGCGGCTTCCGGAAGGGCTTCCTGAGGTATTCGCCGGTCGGGAAGAGGAAGCCGTCGTACGCCGGGATCGCTGCCAGGTGGGTCCACTGGACGACGACCGGAGGCGTCGCAGCGTGGGCCTGGATCTCGATCACGACGTCGGACGCGTCGCCATCGCCATTGAGGTCCTCGCCGCGCTCCCGCACCTGCAGAGCGATCGCTCTCCCACTCACGGCCGGCGGGAAGGTCGTTACGCCGAGGTCGAAGACACCCTTCGCTTCGTGCGACGGCACGCGAGCAAGGCTGGGCAGCGCCGCCCCGAAGCACATCAGGCAGACCAAAGCCGTCGTGGTCCAGGAGCGTGGGCAGACTGCGGTGCGACGGGGAAGCGACCGTCTCTTCATCGGGAACGGCAGCCCGAGAAGAGGGCCGCGGTCGCCTCGGGACACGGAGGCGGAGACGCGAAGGGGGCGACGGCCGGGGAGCCCGAGGAGTGAGCTCCGTGTGAGAAGGGCATCCAAGGTGGTCCTCCTATCTCGCCTCCGGATGCCCGGGTGGCACCCGGTGCTCACGCTGTCTGCAGGTTCGGAAACCGAGCGGTTCGATTGTAGTCGATGTTCTTCAAAGAGACGGCGAGAACCTGCTACAGTTCTTCGTTCGTACCCCGGGAGTGACTGGCCATGCATGCTTCGGCAGCGTTCCGTGTCTCCGTGGCACTCCTGTGGGGCCTCGCGGCCGCGGCGCCGGCACACGCCAGCTACCTCTACGCGCTCGGCAACAGCACCGGCTCGAACTTCCTCTACGGATTCCACGTCGAGGCCGACGGCTCGCTGACCGCGCTGCCCGGGTTCCCGGTCCACAACCGCGGCAGCGGCGTGAGCGGGTACTTCAACCGGACCCTGGCGCTGCGCGAGGGGCCCGGCGGAGCGACGCTCTTCGCGCTCAACCTCGGTTCCGACTCGCTCGCCGCCTATGCCGTCGATCCCCTCGACGGCTCCGTCTCGCACCTGTCGTACAGCCCGCTGTCCCTCGACGCCGGCTCCGACTGGACGGCCGTCGCGGCGAGCCCGGACGGCCGATTCCTCTTCCTCGCGCGGGAGGGGAGCGACGGCAACTTCGTGGTCGTCCTGTCGACGGCCGACGCGACGACGGCGCCGACCGTGGTGGAGAGCCATTCCGTCGAGCCGGCGCGGCCCGGCGACCTGGTCCTCGATGCGGCGGGCGACCACGTCTACGCCGGGGGCCGGGCGCGGCCGTACCTCGCCTCGCTCGGCCTGGAGCCGGACGGGAGCCTGTCCGATCTCACGGGATCGCCCGTCGACACCGGAATCTCGAGCCACGGCGCCTACGCCGTCGCCGGGGAGCACCTGATCCTGGCGCGCTACGGCGGCGGCGGCGGGCTGTACGCGCTCCCCTTGACCGCCGGGGCTCCCGGGCCGCCGCCGTACCTCGGGCCGTTTCCCACCGACCCGCCGGCGGCGACGACCGCCCTGGAGTTCCTCGCTCCCGACCTGCTGGTCGCCAACAGCCGGGAGCAGGACGCCCTGGTGATGTTCCGCGTCGCGTGGCAGCCGACGCTCCAGATCGCCGAGCTGCCCTCGTCGCCCTACCCGACCGGCGGCGAGTTCCCGGACGCCCTCGCCGTCGCCCGCCCGGAGGCCCTGGTCTTCGCCGGCAACAGTGACACCCGCAACATCAGCTCCTTCCGCCTCGACCCCACCGCCGGGACGCTGACGCTCCTCGCCGTGCAGCCGGTCAACGCGGTGGCGTCGGCGAAGATCGGGGGCCTGGTGGTCTACGCGCCGCGGGTCTCGGTGATCGAGATCCCCACCCTCGCCGCGACCGGCCTGCTCGTCCTCCTCGCCGCCCTCGCCGCCCTCGCCACCCATACGCTCCGCCGTCCCAGCTCCCCCCGCTCCTGACCCGCACCGCCGCCGGTTCAGCTCCCGGCGCCGGTCTCCACGGGCGCGGCCACCGCGTCGCCCCGGCCACGCCGGCGCCGCACCGTCGCCGCCAGCACGGTGCCGAGATCCTCGAACAGGGTGTAGGTGACGGGGACCACCAGGAGGGTGAGGAGGGTGGCGGCGGTGAGGCCGCCGATCAGGGTGAGGCCGAAGCTCTTGTAGGAGAGGCCGATCGAGGAGGGCTGGCCGAAGGTCAGCGGGATCATCCCGACGATGGTGGTCAGGGCCGTCATCATGATCGGCCGGAAGCGGCGGGTGGCGGCGAGGCGCATCGCCTCGGCGCGCGGGTGGCCCTCCTTGCGGAGGCGGTTGACGTAGTCGATCAGCACGATGCCGTTGTTCACCACCACGCCGACCAGCAGCACCAGGCCGACGACGCCCAGGAAGTCGATGTCGCGCCCCGCCGCGACGTGCATCCAGACGACGCCGATGGCGGCCAGCGGGATGGTGGTGAGGATCGACAGCGGCAGGATGAAGCTCTCGAAGAGGAACCCCATCAGCAGGTAGATGAAGAGGATCGACACCAGCACCGCGAACTTCATCGACTCCAGGCTCTCGCTGCTGCCGGGGAGCTGCTGGCCGGTGCCGAAGCGGATGCCCTCGGGCAGGTCGATCGAGCCCGCCAGGGCCACCAGCCGCCGGCGGGTCTCGTCCTCCTTGCCGTCGGCGAGCTCCAGCGTGATGGTGCGGGCGAGCTGCTTGTCCATGCGGCGGATCACCTTGGCCGACTGCAGCATGCGGCGGTCGGTGATCGAGCCCAGCGAGACCGCCTGTCCGCCGGCGGTGGGGACGGCGAAGCTGTCGAGCTGGCCGAGCTGCTCGCGGTCCGACTCCTCGAAGCGCACCCGCACGCCGATCTCGTGGCCGTCGCGGTAGAAGCTGGGGAGCTTCTCGCCGCGCAGCGCGTAGCTGACCACCCCGGCGACCACGCTCGGGTTGACCTGCTGGCGCTGGGCGCGGTCGCGGTCGACCACCAGGGCCAGCTCGTTGGGAGCGGGGTCGCGGCCGCTGCCCTTGAGGCCGACCACGCCGGGGACGCGGAGGAAGACCTTCTCGAGGTCCTCGGCCACCTGCTCGAGCCGGTCCGGGTCCTCGCCGTTCAGTGTGAAGGTGTGGACGGTGCGCCCGGTCTCCGCCTCGGTCTGGTCCTCCTGGCCGGTCTCGTAGGTGACCCCGGCGCGCTCGGGGAGGGCCGCGATCACCTGCTCGGTGACCTCGCGCGGCGTGAGGTCGATCCGCGACGGCGTGTAGAACCAGCCCTGGATCTGTCCCCAACCGGTGCGGTGGTGGAAGAAGTAGCCGTCCAGGCCCCACTTCTCCTTGTTCTTCTCGAGCACCTTCTCGGCGTCGAGGAACCAGGCCTCGGTCTCCTCGAAGGTGTAGTTCGACGGCAGGTCGACGCCGATCTCGAAGCCGGAGCGCTCGTTCTCGTCCTCCTCGACGAACTTCACCTTGTGGGTGGCGAGCAGCGACATGGTGCCGACGAAGCACACCACCACCGCCAGCACCAGGTCGAGGCGGCGGCGCAGGAAGAGCGCCAGCAGGTGCTCGTAGCCGTGGTTGAGGCGCCCGAACGTGGCGTCGTAGGCGCGGCGCAGCAGCGCGTTCGAGCGCACGTGCAGGGCGCGGACGGTGCGGCCGAGCGCCGTGCGGCTGCCGCCGCCGTTGCGCGGCAGCGTCAGGTAGACCGACAGCGGCACGAAGATCAGCGCCACGAAGAGCGACGCCACCAGCGACACCGAGATCGGGATCGACAGCCGCAGGAGGAAGAACTGGCCGGTGCCCTCGACCAGGGAGACCGGCAGGAAGACCACCACCGTGGTCAGGGTCGCCATGACGATGGCGAGCGCGATCTCGCCGGCGCCGTGGATGACCGCCCGGCGGCGCGGCACCCCCTGGCGGTGCAGGCGGAAGATGTTCTCCGCCACCACGACCGAGTTGTCGACCAGCAGCCCGACGCAGATCATCAGCCCGAGCAGCGACAGGATGTTCAGCGTCTCGCCGGCGAAGTACATCACCGTCAGGGCGATGACGATCGACAACGGGATCGACAGCGCGATGATCAGCGTCAGCCGCACCCGGCGCAGGAAGAAGAACAGCACGGCGGCCGCCAGCAGGCCGCCCACCTTGCCGCTGTCGAGCAGGGTGTCGAGCGACTCGCGGATCACCTTGCCCTGGTCGAAGATCATCTCGAGCTGCAGCGCCGACAGCCGCGGGTTGTGCTGCATCTCCTCGAGCACGTCGTCGACCCGGTGGCAGACCTCGAGCGTGTTGGCGTCGCCCTCCTTGAGCACCTGCACCGCGATCGCCGGCTTGGAGTTGACGCGGATGCGGAACTCGCGCTCCGGCTGCTCGTAGCGGATCGTGGCCACGTCGCCCAGGCGGACCGTCGGGGCGATCAGCCGGCGCTCGAGCTCCTCCACGGTGTCGTAGCGGGCCACCGAGCGCAGCAGCAGCTTCTTGCCGCCCGAGTAGATCTCGCCCGAGGCCAGGGAGAAGTTGTCCGCGGAGAGCTGGCGCGCGAGCTGGTAGATGTTCAGCCCCGCCGCCTCGGTGCGCTCGCGGTCGAGCTCGATCAGGACCTCCTTGTCGACCAGCCCCAGGGCGTCGACCGAGGCGACCCCGTCGATACGCTCGAGCCGCGTCACCACCTCGTTCTGGATCAGGTCGTAGGCGTCGCCCACGCCGGGATCGATGAGCACGCCCACCACGGCCACCGGGATGCCCGAGACGTCGTCCTTGCGCAGGAAGACGCGGTCGGCGTCCTCGGGCAGCCGCGCCCGCGCCCGCTCGATGCGGTCGCGCACCTCGCGGTAGGCGACGTCCATGTCGGTCGACTGCTTGAAGGAGAGGGCGATGCGGCCGTAGCCGGTGGTGGCGAACGAGCTCTGGCTGTCGAGCCCGCGGACGGTGGAGAGCTCCTCCTCGAGCGGCTCGAGGATCTTCTCGAGCACCTCCGGCGCGGGGGCGTCCGACCACGGCACCGAGACCGAGAGGAAGGGCGGGTCGAAGCCGCGCGGGAACAGCTCGAGCGGGATCGACACCGCCGCCACCGCCCCGACCACCAGGGTGGTGGCGAGCAGCACCAGCACCGTCACCCGCCGGTCGAGGGAAAAGCGCGGCAGCACCCCCTCCCACCGGCTGTGGGGCGACTCGGCCGGCGCGGCCGGCGGCCGTTCGGGCGCGTCGCTCACGGGGCCGCGGCCTCCGGGTCGGCGAGCAGCAGGGTGTCGTCGCCGCCCTCGTCGTCGGCCACCGCGGCACCGAACAGGCGGTCGCGGGCTCCGTCGACCAGCGAGTAGATCACCGGGATCACCACCAGGGTCAGCGCGGTCGAGGTGATCAGGCCGCTGATCACCGCCACCGCCATCGGCGTGCGCAGCTCGGCGCCGTCGCCGAGGCCGAGCGCCATCGGCAGCAGGCCGAGCACGGTCGTGGCGGTGGTCATCAGGATCGGGCGCAGCCGCACCGAGCCCGCGGTGACCAGGGCCTCCTCGCGGGCCAGGCCGCGGGCGCGCAGGGTGTTGACGTAGTCGACCAGCACGATGGCGTTGTTCACCACGATGCCGGCCAGCATGATCATCCCGAGGAAGACGACGATCGACAGCGAGATGCCCAGCGCCCAGAGCGCCACCAGCGTGCCGAAGAAGGCGAGCGGGATGGTGAACATGATGACGAAGGGCTGCAACAGCGACTCGAACTGGGCCGCCATGATCACGTAGACCAGGAAGATCGACAGCGCCAGGGCCAGGTAGAGGCTGCCGCGGCTCCGCTCCCACTCCTCGTTCTGCCCGGCGACGAAGTAGGTCATGTCCGCCGGCCAGTCGATGGTCGCCGACAGCTTGCGGTCGATCGCCGCCACCGCCTCGCCGAGCGAGCCCGAGCCCAGGTTGGCGGACACCACCGCCACCCGCTGGCCGTCGATGCGGCGCACCTCGCTGGGCCCCTCGCCCAAGCGCACGGCGGCGACCGCCGACAGCGGGATGGGCCGGTCGCCGCCGGGGTTGACCACCAGGTCGCGCACGTCCTCGACCGACTCGCGGTCCGGCCCCGCCAGGCGGACGATGATCGGGATGCGGCGGTCGCGCAGGTTGTACTTGGTCGCCTCGTAGCCCTTGACCTGGTCGCGCACCTGCTCGGCGACGGCGCGCAGGTCGAGACCGTAGCGGGCGAGCAGGTCGCGGTCGTAGACGATCTCCACCTCCGGCGCCCCCGACACCAGCGACGACTCGACGTCGGCGAGCTGCGGCAGCGACGCCATCGCGGCGCGCACCCGGTCGCCGTAGGTCTTCAGGCGGGCGAGGTCCTCGCCGTGCACCTCGACCTCGATCGGCGTGCGGGTCGAGAACAGCACCGGGCGGGTGACCCGGGCGTCGACGTCGGGCACCGCCGCCAGGCGGCGGCGGATGCGGTCGACCACCCCGTCCTCGACCCGCGGGTCGGTGTCGTCGAGCAGCAGCTTGAACCGCGCGCTGTGCTCGCCCTCGTCCGAGCGCCGCGAGTTGGCGGCGTCGAAGCCGACCGAGACGATGAGGCTGCGGATGTGCTCGCGCTCGGCGAGGATGGCCCGCTCGACCGGCTCGAGGATGCGGTCGGTCTCCTCGATCGGGGTGCCCACCGGCAGCGCCACCTCGAAGGTCAGCTCGCCCTGGTGGACCTCGGGGAGGAGCTCGGAGCCGAGGTGGCCCGCCGCCAGCCAGGTGACCGCGAACACCGCCAGGGTCAGCGCCAGGACCGCCACCGGCCGCGCCAGGGCCGCCCGGATCACCCGCGGGTAGGCGGTCTGGACGGCGGCGAGGAAGCGGCCGGTCAGCCGCAGCGGCAGCCCGGGGAGGCGGAGCAGGGCGCGCCCCCAACCGCGGCCGCCCAGCCGCCGCCCGGCCCCGCGGCCGGCGGCCGTCAGCCCGCGGACCAGGGCGACGCCGAGGCCGACGACGCTGAGCAGCAGCCGCCCGGCCACCTCGAGGACGGCCGAGACGAGGCCGCGGAGCCCCACGTAGAGGGCACCGGCCAGGGCCGGCAGGAAGCGGACGGCGAGCCCCGCCGCACCGGCCGCCGAGCGCCGCCGCCGCCACGGGGCGAGCGCCCAGCGCCCGACCCGCCGGGCGTCGCGACCGGTGAAGCCGGCGGTCAGCGGCAGCAGGGCGGCGCGGACGAGCGCGAAGGGCAGGCGCAGGGCGATCCGGGCGCGGCGCCGGCCGCGCCGCCACAGCCGGCGGTGCAGCCGCCAGGTGTGGCGCAGGTCGGCGGTCGCGGGCAGACCGTGCAGGCGGGCGGGGGCGCGCCGGAAGGTCATCCGGCGGCTGGCCAGCATGGGGATGAAGAAGACCGCCACCGCCAGCGACGCGAGCAGCGAGACGACCACCGCCAGGCCGAGGTCGCCGAAGGCCTGGCCGGCGACGCCCTCGACGAAGACCATGGGGAAGAAGACCGCGATCGAGGTCAGGGTCGAAGCGATCACCGCGCCGCGCACCTCCTCGGTGCCGCGCACCGCCGCCGCCACCAGCCCGTCGCCCTCCTCCTGGCAGCGGAAGATCGACTCGAGGACGACGATCGACGAGTCGACCAGCATGCCGATCCCGAGGGCCAGGCCGCCGAGCGACATGATGTTCAGCGAGACCCCGGCGAGGTGGAGCGGCGCGAAGGTGATGAAGAGCGACACCGGGATGGACACGGCGACGATCGCCGTGGTGCGGAAGTTGCGCAGGAAGAGATAGAGCACCAGCACGGCGAGCAGGCCGCCGTAGACCGCGGCGTCGACCACCGACCGGATGGAGTCCTGGATGAACAGCGAGCGGTCGGCCACCACCTGGATGCGCGCGCCCTCGCCCCGGTAGAGCTCGGCGGCGAGGCCGGGCGGCGGCCCGCCGGGGCCGCCGCGCCGGGCCTTCGCCTTCGGCCCTGCGGGGGTCGCCGCCGCCGCCGCGGCCGCGGCCTCGATCTTCTCCGGGTCGGTCTCGCCGAGGCGCTCGCGCACCCGCCGGGCCAGCGCCACGATGTTGGCGTCGGCCTCCTTGAAGATGTCGATCTCGACGCTCTCGCCGCCGTCGGTGCGGGTCAGGAGCTCGCGGTCCTTGTGGCCGCGCACCACCCGGCCGAGGTCGCGCACCCGCACGTCGCGCCCGTCGAGGCGGGTGACCACCGTGTCGGCGATCTGCCCGAGGTCCTGGTACTCGTTCAGCGTGCGCACCATGTACTCGGTGCGCCCCTCCTTGATGGTGCCGCCGGCGACGTTGATGTTCTCCTGCCGCAGCCGGTCGATCACCGCCTGGATGGAGAGGCCGGAGCGGCGCAGCTTCTCGGCGTCGAGCCGGACGTGGACCTCCTCCTCGAGGCCGCCGCGCACCCGCACCGCCGCGACGCCCTTGATCGGCTCGAGCTCGCGCTTGACCTCCAGGTCGGCGAGGCGTCGCAGCCGGCGCAGCCCCTCCTCGCCGGCGAAGCGCTCGCCGCGGCCGGAGAGCGACAGCTCCATCACCGGGTCGAGCTGCGGGTCGTAGTGGAGGACCAGCGGCCGCTTCGCCTCGTCGGGCAGGAAGACCAGGTCGAGCTTCTCGAGCGTCTCCTGGGTGGCGTCCGAGACGTCGGTGTCCCAGGCGAACTCGAGCACGACGTCGGAGACGCCGGCACGCGAGACGCTCGAGATGCGGCGCAGCCCGCCGATCACCCCCAGGGCCTCCTCGATCGGCCGGGAGATGTCGCTCTCGACCTCCTCGGGGGCGGCGCCGGGGTACTCGGTGCGGACCGTCAGCGTGGGGTAGGTCATCTCCGGCATCAGGGTCAGCGGCAGCCGCCGCGACGAGAAGTAGCCGAAGACGACGGCGGCGAGGACCACCATCAGCACCGCCACCGGCCGGCGGGTGACGAAGCGCGACATGCCGCCGGCCCGGGCGGCGGGGCGCGGCGGTGCGGCCGGGGCCGCGGCGGCGGCCGGGCCGGGTGCGCCCGCCCCCTCGCCGGCGCGCTCCGCGCCCGGAGCGGCGGTGGGACGCTCGCTCACGCCGAGGTCCTCGCCGGCGCCTCCGCCTCCCCGGTCCCGGCGCCCGCGGCCGGCTCCTTCTCGCCCGCCAGCCGCACCAGGGCGCCGTCCTTCAGCCCGGCCTGGCCGGCCACCACGACCCGGTCGCCGGGAGCCACGGCGGCCTCGGCCGGCTCGATGAAGCGATCGTCCTCGAGCAGGGGCGACAGGTAGACCCGTTCCACCTTGGCGTCGGCGCCCATGCGGTAGACGAACACCTGGTCGTTGTCGTAGACCAGCGCCCGCTTCGGGACCAGCAGCGCCGCGTCGTGGACCGCCGTCACCAGCTGCACGTCGACGTACATCCCGGGGCGCAGGCCCTGCTGGCGCGGGATCGCCACCGTCACCTTGACCGTGCCGCTCTTCGGGTCGACCACCGGCGCCAGCCGCTCCACCCGCCCGGTCCAGGCCCGCCCGGCGGAGGTGGGCGCGGCGATGCGCGCCGCCAGGCCGGTGGAGATCCGCGGCAGCTCCTTCTCCGGCACGTACACGCGGGCCACGATCGAGTCGAAGTCGACGAGGTCGAACAGGTGCTGGTTGACGGTGACGTGGTCGCCGAGGTTGATCAGGCGGTGGCTGACGGTCCCGGCGATCGGCGCCTTGACCTCGGTGTAGGAGAGCTCGCGGCGGGCGTCCTCGAGCTCGAGCTCGAGCTGCGACAGGTCGTAGGTGGCGTCGTTGAACGCCTGCTCGCTGATCAGCTCGTCGGCGTAGAGCTTCTTCTGGCGCTCGTACTCGCGGCGCGAGCGCTCGAGCTGGGCGGTGACCTTGGCGAGGCGGGTGCGCTGCTCGTCGTCCTGCAGGCGGAGCAGCACCTGCCCCCGGCGCACCTCGTCGCCCTCTTCGACGAGGAGCTGGCGCACCTGGCGGGCCGCCTGCGCGTACACCCCCACCTCCTCCTCGGCCTCGAGGTTGGTGGAGAAGCGCAGGACCGACTCGATCGGGCCACGGGACAGGGTGGCCACCTCGACCGGCACCGCCTCGGGGGCCGGATCGGACGCCTCGTCGGCGGCGGGAGCGGTGGTGCCGTCGGCCGCCGGGGCGACCTCGTCGGCGCGGCTCTGGCCGCCCGAGCAGGCGGCGGCGCCGGCGCCGAGGGCGGCGACCAGCAGGAGGACGAGGGGGCGGGGGATGCTCTTCACGGTCCTTCTCCCAAGTGAGAAACGAATGCCGGCGGATGCGGTGCGATCGCGTCACCGGGCGGATCGCGAGGTGTCGGGCCCGGGTGGTTGGGAAAACGCACCGGACGGCGGCGATAATCCACCGCGGCGCCGCCTCATCGCACACTACGCACGCGGCGGCCGGGTGTTACCGCCTCCGGGGGCGGCGGACCGCGGGATAAGCTCGCGCCCCGTGACCCCGCCCGGCGCTCCCCCCTCCGATCCGCGTGGCGAGCTGCGGCGCGGCATGGCGTACGCGCTGGCGGCCTTCCTGTGGTGGGGCCTGGGGCCGCTCTACTGGAAGGCGGTCGAGGTCCTGCCGCCGACCGAGCTGCTGGCGCACCGGGTGCTGTGGTCGCTCGGGCTGCTCGCCGCGCTGCTCGGCTTCCGCCGGCGGTTCGCCGAGCTGGCCGGGGTGCTGCGCGACCGCCGGGCGCTGGGCACCCTGGCGGTGACCACGGTGCTCATCGGCGTCAACTGGTTCACCTACATCTGGGCGATGGACGCCGACCGCGTGCTCGAGGCGAGCCTGGGCTACTACATCAACCCGCTGGTCAACGTCCTGCTCGGCGTCGCCTTCCTGCGCGAGCGGTTGAGCCGTGCCCAGGGCTGGGCGGTGGTGCTGGCCGCCGCCGGCGTGGCGTTGCTGACCGCCGAGGTGGGACGGGTGCCGTGGGTGGCGCTGGTTCTCGCTGGGACCTTCGGGTTCTACGGCCTGCTGCGCAAGACGGTGGCGGCCGGGCCGCAGGTCGGCCTGGCCGTGGAGACCGCGCTGCTGGCGCCGCTGGCGGCCGCCTGGCTGGTGCGCACCGGCGCGGCCGGCGACGCCGCCTGGCCGCACGCCGCTGCCTGGCTCCAGGTGCTGGTCGTGCTCGCCAGCGTGGTGACGGTGGCGCCGCTGGTGTGGTTCACCCACGGCGCCCGCCGGCTGCCGCTGTCGACGCTGGGGCTGCTCCAGTACATCGCCCCCACCCTGCAGTTCCTGCTCGCCGTCTTCGCCTTCCACGAGCCCTTCACCCGCGCCCACCTCGCCGCCTTCCTGCTGATCTGGGTCGGCCTCGCGATCTTCACCCACGACCTGCGCCGCCGCTTGCGCCGCCGCCCGGCGGGCGGGGGAGGCTGAGCGGGTGGGCGGACGGCGGGCGGCGGTGCTCGGGGCGACCGGGCTGGTGGGCGGCCACCTGCTCGACGCGCTCCTCGCCGACGGCCGCTGGAGCGCCGTGGTGGCGGTGGGCCGCCGGCCGGTGGGGACGGCGCACCCGCGCCTCGTCCAGGTCGCGGGGGATCTGCTGGCGGACGGCCCGTGGACCGCGGCCCTGGCCGTCGACGACGTCTTCTGCTGCCTCGGGACGACGATCCGCCGCGCCGGATCGCGGCAGGCCTTCCGCGCCGTCGACCACGGCGCCGTGGTGCGGGCGGCGCGGGCCGCGGCCGCCGGCGGCGCGCGGTGCTTCGCGGCGGTCTCGTCGCTGGGCGCCGATCCGGCGTCGCGGGTCTTCTACAACCGGGTCAAGGGAGAGATGGAGCGCGACGTGGCGCGCCTTCCCTTCGCCGGCTGCTACCTCTTCCGGCCGTCCCTGCTGCGCGGCGCGCGGCGCGAGGTACGGCTCGGGGAGCGGCTCGCCCTCTGGCTGACGCGCCCGCTCGGGCCGCTGCTCGGCCGCTGGCGGCCGATCCCGGCGGCCGCGGTGGCCGCCGCCCTGGTGCGGGTGGTCGCCGCGGCGCCGCCCGGCGTCCACGTCTTCGAGTCGCGGCGCATCGCGGCGCTGGCGGCCGGCAGCGAGCCGCCGCCGGGCGGCTGAACGGGCCGCCGCCGGTCCCGCCGGCCGCCGAAGGGCGTCCGGTCGGGTATGCTGCCCCCATCCGGAGCAGAGTGGCCGGTGCCCCGGCGCCGGACCCGGTCGTCGTTCCACCGACCTCGCGAAAGGGGAACGGATGAGGGTCGCGTTCCTGAAAGCCCCCGTCGGCGGCATCATCGGGCTCGAGATGATCACCTTCGTCGAACCCCTGGGGCTCGAGTGCGTCGCCGGCGCGCTGGAGCTCGAGGGCCACCGGTGCCGCATCGTCGACCTGCGCATCGACGGGGTCGAGCGCGGCCTGGCCAAGGCGCGCGCCTTCGCCCCGGACGTGGTCGGCCTGCAGTGCAACTTCACCACCGAGCGCTACCGCCTGCTGCGGCTGGCGCGCCGGGTGCGGCGGGAGATCCCCGACGCCCTGTGCGTGGTCGGCGGCCACGACGCGTCGCGCGATCCCGGGTGGTTCCTCCACCCCGCGATCGACGTCGTGGCGGTGGGCGACGGCGAGGAGATCCTGCCGGCCCTGGTGCGCGCCCACGAGCGCGGCGAGGACCTGGCGCGGGTGCCGGGGCTGCTGCTCAACCGCCCGGACGGCCCGGTGTCCACCGGGCACGCGCCGGCGCGCTCGGACATCGACGAGCTGCCGCTGCCGGCCCGCCACCTGATCGCCGACTACGCCGGCGAGTACTACATCAACTTCCGCCGCCCGCTGGCCCTGCTGGAGACCGCCCGCGGCTGTCCCTTCAAGTGCAACTTCTGCTCGGTGTGGAAGTTCCACGAGTCGACCTTCCGCGAGAAGTCCCCCGAGCGGGTGGTCCGGGAGCTCTCCCAGGTCGAGGCGCCGAACGTCTTCCTCACCGACGACATCTTCTGGATGAACGTCCGGCGGGGGCGCGAGCTGGCGGCGGCGATCCGCGCCTCGGGGATCCGCAAGCACTACACCCTGCAGACGCGGTCGGACATCATCACCCGCTTCCCCGAGCTCGTCGCCGAGTGGCGCGACTGCGGCAAGATGACGATCTTCCTCGGCCTCGAGAAGATCGACGACGCCGGCCTGTCGTCGGTGAACAAGAAGAACAGCGCCGCCAACAACGACCGGGCGATCGAGATCCTCCAGGACCTCGGCGTCGGCTACACGCCGAACTTCATCGTCGACCCGAGCTGGGAGCGCGAGGACTTCGACAAGCTCAAGCGCTGGATCGACCGCACCGGCGCCTACAACGCCGGCTTCTCCGTGCTCACCCCGCTGCCGGGGACCGATCTGTGGGACGAGGTGGCGGACGACGTCACCACCGACGACTGGGAGCTGTTCGACATCACCCACGCGGTGCTGCCGACGCGCCTGCCGCTCGCCGACTTCTACCGCGAGCTCGGCGGCCTGTGGAAGCACACCATGGACGTGCGCTACGCCACCCACGGGCGGATCGCCGTCCACCTCGGGCTGCTCGCCGCCCTGGCGTCGCGCAAGGTCACCCTCCAGGCGCTGCGCAAGGGGATGCGCATGGGGACCGTGCTCGGCCGCCCGGAGACCTTTCTCCGCGCCCACCGCGAGAGCGGCGAGCGGCTCGACACGGTGGCGGGGATGCTCGAGGAGATCCGCCCCCGGCCCGCCGTCCCGGCCAACTGAGACCGGCCGGCGGGACCCGCGGCCGGAGCCGTCGGGGCCTCCGGGCGGCGGGGCGCTCCCCCGGGACGTCTACTCCATCGGCTTGAGGGTGACCTCGCGCATCATCGTCGTGCCGAGGAACTGCCGCATCTCGAACCGCGGCTGCATCATCTCCTCCTGCTTCTCCTGGTCTTCGCTGCCCGTGTGCTTGGCCAGGATGGCCTCCCACTTCTTCTCGGCCTCGGCGTCGTAGTCCAGGGCATCGCTGCCGTTCTCGTAGGCGGTGCAGAACATGACGTCCCAGTCCTGGGGGGTGGCCGGGGTCTTGACGAAGATCTTCGAGTCCACCATCAGGCCCTCGGCCTTGGCGTCCGCCTCGATCCCCGCGAAGTGCTTCCGCAGATACTTCATATAGTTGTTGAACTGGCCCGGCTGCGTCCGGTAGGCACTGCACTCCCACACCGGTCCCTCCGTCCAGTGCTCCTGGGCGTGGGCGATCCCCACGCCTGCGAGCAGACACACCACCACCGCTACGATCGCTCGTTTCATTGGCCCCGCTCCTTCCAGATTTTGCACGCGATTGTGCCGCATGACTGTAATTTATTCGCGCACCGATGTCAAGGTGAGGGCAGGATTTTGAAGCATTTATAATGTTGCAACCGAACGCATACCCCGATGTTCGATCCGCGACCGGGAACGGCGGCGCCCGCCGCGCCCGGGATCCCGGCGACGGCCGGTCGTCGCGGGGCCACGGCGTGGCCGGCAGGCCGGCCAGCGCAGCCCGCAGCCCCCCGTCCGCGTGGTGAGGTCTCCTCGGTGGTGGGCGGGAGGGCGGCGGTTCACGCCAGCCAGAGCAGCAGCAGCCCGAGGGCCGCAGGGAGCGCCTGGACGACGAGGATGCGGCGGTTCGCGGTCGCCGCTCCGAAGACGCCGGCGACCAGGACGCAGCAGAGGAAGAAGACCTTGACGCCGGTCCCGCCGGCGCCCAGGGCGAGGCCCCAGACCAGCCCGGCGGCCAGGAAGCCGTTGTAGAGCCCCTGGTTGGCGGCCAGCACCCTCGAGGCCGCGGCCGCCTCGCGGCTCTGGCCGAAGACCCGCCGCCCGATCGGTCGCTCCCACAGGAACATCTCGAGCACCAGGATGCCGAGATGCTCGAGGGCGACCAGGGCGACGACCGCGTCGGCGAGGGTGGACACGGGCCTTTCCCCTCAGCGCCCGGCCGGCGCGCCCGGCGCCTCGCCGGGGGAAGGCGCCGGCACGACGCGGGTGAGCCACTCCTCGACGTAGCGGCGGTGGAGCGGGTCGTCGGGATAGTGCTCGCCGGGGCCGTAGGGATAGCCGCTCATCGCCCGGAAGGGCAGCGGCTCGACGTGCTGCGGCTCCCAGGTGTTGCGGTCGGCGTCCTTGTCCCACCCCCAGCTCTCGAGGAACACCGTGCGCCGCCAGCCGCCGGGGGGCGGGGGCAGCGCCGAGGCGTCGAACTCGAGGGCGATCTCGTCGCCCGCCGCCAGGATGACGGAGCGGTCGTCGGGCGCCGCGAGCAGCTCGCGGACGTCGCCGTAGCGCGTGTAGTGCCCGGGGAAGGGGAGCCACGGGGAGGTGGCGCGGGTGCGCTGGTAGTCAACGTCGTGCGGCGCGTTGGGGGCGTGCCGCACCAGGGCGGAGAAGCCGCGTCGATGGAGGTCCGCGCGGGAGGGGTCGAGCCGCGCCACCACCCGTGCCGCCGCGTCGTCGGGGGCGGTGGTCCAGGCGACGCGATCCCAGCCCAGCCACAGCCCGGTGACGATGCGCAGCCGGTGGACGCCCCGGGGCAGGGGCGGGGTGTCGACCACCATCGTCTTGGTCTTGCCCGCCGGGTGGCCCATCGACGGCATCAGGACCTGCCAGCCGTCGGCCGTCTCGATCTCCAGCCGCGGCGGGAAGGGGGAGAGGTCCGAGCGCTGTGCCACCGCCAGGTTGAGCGAGGCGTCGGCGGGGAAGATCCAGCCGTCGAGGAGCAGCCGGACCGGGCCTCCCGGCGCCGCCCCGAGGTCGAAGGTCAGCGCCCAGGGAGACGCGGCGACACCCTGGTAGGGGCTGCGGGCGTACCCGTCGGCATAGACGTCGTCGCGGCGGGCCACCCGCGCGGTGACGTCGCGGCCGCGGCCGTCCGTGGCGGCGACGACCGGGTGGACGTCGCGGCTGGCGCGGACCTCGTCGGGCACCTGCCGGCCGGGCACGATGCGCAGCGAGCTCGCCACCTCGACGTCCGCCGGGTGGTCGACGACCCAGAGGCGGAGCCGATCGAAGAACGCGGCCTCCCACAGCTCCTCGGTGACGCGCAGCCGGTAGACGCCGCGGTCGGCGACCGCGCCGTCGACCCGGACCAGCTCCGACGGGTCGGCGCCCGCCCACCGTCCGGGGCCGATCGGCAGGCCGGCCGGCGCCCCCCACAGCAGGTCGGTGACGAAGGCGATCTTCTCCCCGTCCCAGGTGTAGAGGAACGGGCAGCTCCCCTTCAGGACCTGTTCCTCGACGACCGCCTGTGCGGCGGCCACGTCCAGCCGGTCCTGGGGCACCCCGTTGGGCCACACGACCCGCAGCAGGCCGGCGCGACGCCGGTTGCCGAGGCCGAAGTGCACGGCGTCGCCGGTCGCCTCGCGGAACTGGTAGGCGGCGCCGTCGCGCACCTCGACCGCCGCGCCGACGCCGAAGTGGTTGTTCTTGCTCGAGCCCTGGTCGAGCCCGCGCAGGCGCACCGACAGCCAGCCGTTGCGGTCGCCGCCCCGGTTGGTGAAGCGGTGCAGGCCCTCGGGTCCGGCGGCGACCAGGTCGAGGTCGCCGTCGCCGTCGAGGTCGGCCGCGGCCAGGGCGGTGGCGACGGCCGGCGCACCGCTGAGCTGGAGGCGGGCGAAGCGCTGGCCGCGGCGCTGGCCGAGCGCCGCCACCCCGGACGCGGAGGCGCCGCCGTCGCCGGCCAGCGCCAGGTCGAGCCGGCCGTCGTTGTCGGCGTCGAACGCCACCACCGCGTTCCACGCCGGGCCCGCGGCGAGGCCGGCGACGACGTCCCAGCGGGCGAAGCGGCCGCCGAGGTTGTGCTCGAAGGCGAGGCCCGCCGGGCCGGCGACGACCAGGTCGGGCCGGCCGTCGTCGTCGAGGTCGGCGCTGGCGACCGCCGCGCCGCCCGGCGCTCCGTCCAGGCCGCCGGCGCCGGTGCGGTCCGCGAAGCGTCCCTGTCGGAGGTTGTCGAGCCACACCAGGCGGCGCGGCGTGGCGAGCAGCAGGTCGGGGTCGCCGTCGCGGTCGAGGTCGCTGGCCACCACCGCGCGGACCGCCGCGGCGGCCCCGGTCCCCAGGTCCACCCGCGGCAGCACCTGCGCCCCCACCGACTCGAGCGGCCCGGAGAGCGCGTTGCGGAAGAGCTCGCCGGCGCCGGCGCGGCCGCCGGCCAGCACCAGGTCGAGGTCGCCCTCGATGTCGAAGTCGGTGACCGCCGCGGCGCCCGCGCCGCGCCGGCCGGCGAGGCCGAAGTCGGCGCCGGCCGCGGTGAAGGTGCCGTCGCCGCCGCCACGCCACACCGCCACGCCGGCGGGGCCCCAGGCGATCAGGTCGCGGTCGCCGTCGTTGTCGAGGTCCGCGGCGAGCAGGCCCGGAGCGCCGGCGGCGCGGCCGAGGTCGGGCGCCGCGATCGGCGGCGCGGCGGCGAGGCCGGCCGCGGCGAGCCGCACCTCGAGCCCCGGCTGCGGGCCGCCGCGCAGGCGCGCGACGTCGGGGCGGCCGTCGCCGTCGAGGTCGGCCACCGCCAGCGCCGCGCCGAGGGTGGGGGAGGCGTCGAGCCGCTCGCCGACGAGCTCCACCCGCACCGGGTTGCCGAAGTCGGCCGGCGGCGGCTCCCCGGCGAAGCGGAGCACCGGCGTGCCGAGGATCCCGGTCCACAGCTCGCGCAGGCTCTGCTGGTACATCGGGCGCACCTTGAGGACGTTCTCGAGCCGCTGCGCCGGCACCCGGGCGGCCGCCGTGTCGCCGGCGTCGAGCGCCTCCCGCACGGCGTCGAGCTGGCCCGCGGCCTCCGGCGCCTGCCAGAGCAGCTCGCCGAGCCGCAGGAAGGCGGCGGAGGCGGTGGCGCGGTCGCCGGCGGCGAGGGCGGCGCGACCGCGCTCGAGCAGCACGACGACGTTCTCCGGCCGCAGGACGGCGAGCCGGGCGAGCGCGTGTCGGCGGGCGGTGTCCGCGGCCTCGCCGCCGCCGGCCGCCGCGGAGCGGTAGAGCTGGTAGAGGATCTCGACGTCGTCGGGGGCGGCCGCCGCGGCACGTTCCAGCGCCGCCAGGGCCTCGTCGCCGCGGCCCTCCCAGCCGAGGATCTCGCCGCGGATCGACAGCAGGTCGGGGCGCCCGGGCGCCAGCTCGAGCGCCCGGTCGATCGCCGCCAGCGCGTCGTCGCTGCGGCTCTGGCGCAGCAGGGCCACCGCCAGGTCGGCCCAGGGCAACGGGTCGCGCGGCACCGCCGCCGCGAGCTTGCGGAAGGTGGCCTCGGCGTCGGCCGGCTTCTCGTTCTCGAGGTGGGCGATCCCGGCGTTGCGGAGGGCCGCGGCGCCGGGAGGCAGCGGCGGCGCCGGCGCGGCCGCCAGCGGGAGCGCCGCGAGCAGCGCTCCGAGCAGAGCGGGGAAGGTACGCATGGGCGCCATTCTACGCATCGGGTGCCGGCCCCCCCTGAGACGGCCGCCCGGGGAGACGGTGGCGCCCGTGCGGCCGCCGCCGCGCGCGGCCGCCGCTGCTAAGATCGTGGCATGTCTCGACGTCTCCTCTTCGTGCTCGCCGGCCTGGGCGCCGCGGCGGGGGCGTTCGCCTGGTGGCGGCGCGCCGGCCGGATCCCGGAGTGGCCGGAGCCGGCCGGCCGGGGCGGCGGCCCGCGGGAGCAGCCGCGGCCGGCGCCCGACCGCGCATCCCCGCCCCGGGCGGGCTCGGCGCAGGCGCGCGTGCGATCGCAGCCGGCGCCGGAGCCCGCGGCCGCGCCCGCCGAGCGGCGCTGCGCCGCCATCACCCAGGGCGGCAGCCGCTGCACCCGGGAGGCGGAGGCGGGGTCGGAGTACTGCTGGCAGCACTCCCCGACCTGAGGGTCGCTTCGGAGCCTCTCCCGAGCGCTCCCGCCTCCACCGCGAGGGTGCCTTCGATCACCGGGCGGGCGTCGCTGGGCTCGCCCGGGGGCCTCGCGCGGGCCGCGCCCGCTCCCGGCCGGGGTGCCGGGGGGGTGGTGTATAGTGGCGGGCACTCTCACGACTCGCCTGGTCGCACCGCGCCGTAGGAGGCGGGGCGAAGCTTCTTCCTCCCCGGTGCCGCCGCGGTCGGGGAGCGTTCCGGCTGTGCCGGACTGCTGGCCTTGGACGGATCTTCTGGGGATCGCGAGATGACCGCTGAGCTCGACCCGCCCGCGGGGGGCGTTGCTCCCGCGCCGCGCCGGCGCCGCTACGTTCCGGCCGTCGGCCCCCGTCTCCGCAAGCTGCTCGCCGTCGTCTTCGGGCTCTTCGCGCTGCTCGCCGTGAACTCGGCCTACCTGGTCAGCGTGCACGTCTTCGAGGCGGCGACCGGCAGGACCTACCAGAACTGGTTCTACATCCTGATGTTCCTGGTCCACCTGGTGCTCGGGCTGGCGATCGTGGTGCCGGTGGTGGTCTTCGGCGTGCTCCACCTCCGCAACGCCCGCCACCGGCCCAACCGGCGGGCGGTGAAGGTCGGCTACGCGCTGTTCTCCACCGCCCTGCTGCTGCTCGCCAGCGGCATCGTGCTCACCCGCATCGAGGGCTGTCCTGGTGGTCAAGGACCCGACGGTGCGCTCGGTCGCCTACTGGATGCACGTCGTCACGCCCCTGGTCGCCGCCTGGCTGTTCGTCCTGCACCGCCTGGCCGGCAAGCGCATCCGCTGGCGCATCGGGATCAAGCTGGGCCGTGGTGGCGGGGGTCTTCGCCGTCGTCATGGTGGCGCTGCACTCGCAGGATCCGCGGCACTGGAACGTCGTCGGCCCGAAGTCGGGCGAGAAGTACTTCTTCCCCTCGCTGGCGCGCACCTCGACCGGCAACTTCATCCCGGCGCGGGTGATGATGAACGACGCCTACTGCAAGGAGTGCCACCCCGACGTCCACTCGCGGTGGGAGCACAGCGTCCACCGCTTCAGCTCGTTCAACAACCCGCCGTACCTGTTCTCGGTGCGCGAGCACGCGCAAGGTGGCGCTCGAGCGCGACGGCAACGTCCAGGCGTCGCGCTGGTGCGCCGGCTGCCACGACCCGGTGCCGTTCTTCAGCGGCGCGCTTCGACGACCCGAACTACGACGACGTCAACGACCCGACCGCGCAGGCCGGCATCACCTGCACCGCCTGCCACGCGATCACCAACATCAACTCGGTGAAGGGCAACGCCGACTACACCATCGAGGAGCCGCAGCACTACCCGTTCGCCTTCAGCCACAACCCGATGCTGGCGCTGGGTCAACCGGCAGCTGGTCAAGGCCAAGCCGGAGTTCCACAAGAAGACCTTCCTCAAGCCGCTGCACCGCACCGCCGAGTTCTGCGGCGCCTGCCACAAGGTGCACCTGCCGCCGGAGCTCAACGACTACAAGTGGCTGCGCGGCCAGGACCACTACGACGCCTTCCTGCTCTCGCGGCGTCTCCGGGCACGGGGTGTCGAGCTTCTACTACCCGCCCAAGGCGGAGCCGAACTGCAACGGCTGCCACATGCCGCTGCGGCCGTCGGACGACTTCGGGGCCCGCGACTTCGACGGCAAGGGGCGGCTCGAGGTGCACGACCACCAGTTCCCCTCGGCCAACACCGGCATCCCCCACCTGCTCGACTTGCCCGCCTGAGGTGATCGAGGCGCACCGCAAGTTCCACGAGGGGGTGATGCGGGTCGACCTGTTCGGCGGTGCGCGAGGGCGGCACCATCGACGGCCCGCTGTCGGCGCCGCTGCGGCCCGAGGTGCCGGCGCTCGTACCGGGCCGCTCCTACCTGCTCGAGGCGGTGATCCGGACGCTGAAGCTGGGCCACCTCGTTCACCCAGGGCACGGCCGACTCCAACGAGGTCTGGCTGGACGTGACGGTGACCAGCGGCGACCGGGTGATCGGCACGCAGCGGCGGCATGGACGGGGAGGGCCGCGTCGACCCCTGGTCGCACTTCGTCAACGTCTACATGCTCGACCGCGACGGCAACCGCATCGACCGGCGCAACGCGCAGGACATCTTCGTGCCGCTCTACAACCACCAGATCCCGCCGGGCGCCGCCGACACGGTGCACTACCGGCTCGACCTCCCGGCCGACGTGGTCGAGCCGGTCACGGTCGAGGTGCGGCTGCGCTACCGGAAGTTCGACACCACCTACATGAAGCTGGTCTACGGCGACGACTTCGTCAACGACCTGCCGGTGCTCGAGCTGGCCCAGGACCGGGTGACCTTCCCGGTGGCCGGCGGGGTGACGGAGGTGGCCAACGCGCCGTCGCCCATCGACCGCCTGGCAGCGCTGGAACGACTACGGCATCGGCCTGCTGCGCAAGGGGGGCAAGTCGAAGGGCGAGCTGCGCCAGGCGGAGGAGGCCTTCACCCGGGTCGAGCAGCTCGGCCGGCCCGACGGCCCGCTGAACCTGGCGCGCGTCTACCTGGCCCAGGGGACGGTGCGCGACAAGGCGATCGCGGCGCTGGCGCGGGCGGCGGCCTTCGACCCGCCGGCGCCGAAGTGGTCGGTGGCCTGGTTCACCGGCCAGGTGAACAAGCAGAACGGCTACCTCGACCAGGCGATCGCCGACTACCGGTCGATCGTCGATCTCGACGACGACGAGACGCGCCGCCGCGGCTTCGACTTCTCGCAGCGACTACCGCCTGCTCGACGAGCTGGGCGAGACGCTGCTCGAGCGCGCCCAGCAGGAGCGGGGGGAGGCGCGCCGGGAGCGGCGCGAGGCCTTCATCCACGAGGCGATGGGCTACCTCGAGCGCGCCCTGCAGTACGACCCCGAGAACCTGGCGGCGCACTACAACCTCTACCTCGCCTACCGCCAGCTCGGCGAGGACGACAAGGCCGCCGAGCACTTCGCGAAGTACCAGACCTTCAAGCCCGACGACAACGCCCGCGACCGCGCGGTGGCGATCGCCCGGGCCGCCGATCCGGCGGCCGACCACGCCGCCGAGGCCATCGTCATCTACGACCTGCGGCGCCCCGACGCCTTCGGCCTGGGGGCCACCCTGCCGTCGCCGCAGACGGCGGCTCGCCCCGCCGCCGAGGAAGCCACGGGAGTCCCCGCGTCATGACCGAGCCCGCCGTCGAAACGCGCCCGCAGCCCGCGGGTTTCACCTACGAGCGCCTGCGCGGCTTCCGCGAGAAGATCGACCGGCAGGAGGGCCGCGTGGATGCGGCGGTGATCGCGCACCTGGAGGCGGAGTACGCCAAGCGGCTCGCCGAGGTGGCGGCGGCCGAGGGCGTCCCGGCGGCCGAGCTGGAGGCGCGGGTGCACCGCGACCTCTACGGCGAGGACGAGCTGGTCCCGGTCGACGACGCGGTGATCGGCCGCGCGGTGCGCTGGTCGGTGGTGGTGCTGGCGGCGGCGGCGCTGGTGGCTCTGGCGGTGCTGCTGTGGAGCCGGCGGCCGCGGCCCCAGCCGGCCGAGCAGACGATCCAGGCGGCGGCCCCCGAGGCGCCGACGGCGGCGCCGGCGGCGGCCCCCGCGGTGGAGTTCGCCGACGTCACGCGCGCCGCCGGCATCGACTTCGTGCACTTCAACGGCGCCACCGGCGACAAGCTCCTGCCCGAGACGATGGGCGGCGGCGGCGCCTTCTTCGACGCCGACGGCGACGGGGACGAGGACCTCCTGCTGGTCAACTCGGCGCCCTGGCCGTGGGCCCGGAACGCCGCGGCGCGTCCGCACTCGGCGCTCTACCTCAACGACGGCCACGGCCGGTTCCGCGACGTCTCGGCGCGCGCGGGCCTGACCGCCACCTTCTACGGGCAGGGTGTGGCGGTCGGGGACTTCGACAACGACGGCGACCCCGACCTCTACGTCACGGCGGTCGGTGCCAACCACCTCTACGAGAACCGCGGCGGCCGCTTCGTCGACGTCACCGCCCGCGCCGGCGTGGCCGGCGATCCGACGGCCTGGAGCACCAGCGCCGCCTTCTTCGACGCCGACGGCGACGGCAACCTCGACCTGTTCGTGGCCGACTACGTGCGCTGGTCGAAGGACATCGACTTCGCGATGGACTACCGCCTGACCGGCGTCGGGCGGGCCTACGGGCCGCCGACCAACTACGAGGGCAGCCACTCGGTGCTCTACCACAACGAGGGGGACGGCACGTTCCGCGACGTCTCCGCGGCGGCCGGCATCCAGGTGCTCAACCCGGCGACGCGGCAGCCGATGGGCAAGGCGCTCGGGGTGATGCCGATGGACGTCGACCGCGACGGGCACATGGACCTGTTCGTGGCCAACGACACGGTGGGCAACTTCTTCTTCCACAACCGCGGTGACGGCACCTTCGAGGAGACCGGGACCGCCTACGGGCTGGCCTACGACCGCATGGGCCACGCCACCGGGGCGATGGGCGTCGACGCCGGCGACTACCGCAACGACGGCGAGGTCGGCCTGGCGATCGGCAACTTCGCCAACGAGATGACCTCGCTCTACGTCTCGCAGGGCGATCCGACGCTGTTCTCGGACGAGTCGATCGGTGAGGGGGTGGGGGCGCCGAGCCGCGCCGCCCTGTCCTTCGGCCTCTTCCTGTTCGACGTCGACCTCGACGGGCGCCTCGACCTGCTGCAGACCAACGGCCACCTCGAGGAGCAGATCAACGAGGTCGACCCGAGCCAGAACTACCGCCAGCCCGCCCAGCTCTTCTGGAACGCCGGCCTCGACGCGCGGCAGACCTTCGTGCAGGTGCCGACGGAGTCGACCGGCGACCTGGCCCGCCCGCTGGTGGGCCGCGGCTCGGCCTTCGCCGACATCGACGGCGACGGCGACCTCGACGTCGTCATCTTCCAGAGCGGCGACCGCCCGCTGCTGCTCGAGAACCGGCAGCGGCTCGGCCACCACTGGCTGCGGGTGAAGCTGGAGGGCGATCCGGCGCGCGGCTCCAACCGCGACGCCATCGGCGCGCGGCTGGCCCTGACCGCCGGCGGCGTCACCCAGCGGCGCCAGGTCATGCCCACCCGCAGCTACCTCTCCGCGTCCGAGCTGCCGGTCACCTTCGGGCTGGGCGCCGCCACCGCCGTCGACGCCCTCGAGATCACCTGGCCGGACGGCAGCACCCAGCAGGTCCCGGTGGGCGCGGTCGACCGCGTCCTGACGGTGCGCGAGGGCAGCTAGGCGCGACGGCGGGTGCGGGCGGGAAGGAACGCGCCTTCCCGCGCGACGCTGCCCGGCGCGACCCCGCGGCCCGAGCGGCCGGCGCTCAGCGGTAGCGCGTGGCGCCGAGCTCCTCGGCCCAGTGCTGCTCGCGCTCCTTCAGCCGCCGCTCCAGGGCGAGCCCGGCGAGCTCGTCGGGCAGCACCTCCACCACCTCGAAGGCGAAGGCGTCCTCCCCTCCGGCGGCGTTCCACGCCGCCTGCAGCTCGCGGTTCGGGTGGTTGCCCTCGCGCAGGGTGAACCAGATCCGGTTCTTGACCGTGTCCACGGTGACGGAGCGCCCGACCCAGGTCCGCCCGCCGGCGGCGCAGTGGATCTTGAAGACGCCCTTGCGGCGCACCGCCTCCTTGTAGGCACGCTTCAGATCGGCCTTGCGCCTCGGGTCCATGGTCGTCTCCTCGCCGCCTCAGGACGCCGCATCCGGTCGCGGCCGCCGGGAGCGGGCATCGCCGGCGACCCTACCGCAGGCGGGGGGGCGGTCCGGCCCCCGGGAACGGCCGTTGGGCGCCGGACGGGGACCGGGCCGGCCCGACGCCATCGGGCGCCGGCTCAGGCGACCTGGGGCCGGAAGGGCTTCTCGACCACGATGCCGGGGACGAGATCGGCGTGGACGATGCGCGGGGCGGGCGGCAGGTGGACGGGGACGGGGGCGGGCGCGGGGGCCGTCTCGGTCTGCGGCGCCAACGCTCCGGTCCGGTCGGCGGCGGCGGCGACGGGCTCGGCGCGGCCGCCGGCGAAGACCCACCAGAGGGCGGCGATCACCACGACGAGGGCGACGATCCAGACCCACAGCGGGATGCCGGGCTGGCTGCGGACGGGAGGTTGGGCCACGGGGATCTCCTTTCTCGATGGACTGCGTGATGCGTCGTTCCCACCTCGGTCATTTGGCAAGGGCTGTGCCAGCCGGCTCCGCGAGCGGGTGAGGCGGCGGGCGGCGGCGGCGCCGCGCTGCGGCGAGGGTGCGCTACCATAGCGGGTCCGGCGCCCGAGGCGCCGCCGAGAGCGAGACCATGAGCGAGCCCGAGAGCCGAGACGCGCGCACCCCCGACTACGACCCCGCCTCCCTGGAACCGAAGTGGCAGCGGCGCTGGGAGGAGGAGGGCCTCTACCACGCCGACGTCGAGCCGCAGCGGCGCAAGCACTACGCGCTGACCATGCTGCCCTATCCGTCCGGGGACCTGCACATCGGCCACTGGTACGCCATCACGCCGGCCGACGCGCGCGCCCGGTTCGAGCGCATGCGCGGCGCCAACGTGATGTTCCCCATCGGCTTCGACGCCTTCGGGCTGCCAGCGGAGAACGCCGCCATCCACCGCAACATCCACCCCCGCGAGTGGACCTACGCCAACATCGAGCGGATGCGCGGCCAGCTCCGCACCATGGGGGCGATGTTCGACTGGCGGCGCGAGATCGTCTCCGCCGACCCGGAGTACTACCGTTGGACGCAGTGGTTCTTCCTCGAGCTGTTCGCCGGCGGTCTCGCCTACCGCAAGCGCGCCGCCGTCGACTGGTGCCCCTCCTGCAACACCACCCTGGCGCGCGAGCAGGTGATCGGCGACGACCGCCGCTGCGAGCGCTGCGGCACGCCGGTGGTGCGCAAGGAGCTCGAGCAGTGGTTCTTCCGCACCACCCGCTACGCCGAAGAGCTGCTCGACTTCTCCGGCATCGACTGGCCGGAACGGGTGGAGACGCTGCAGCGCAACTGGATCGGCCGCTCCGAGGGCGCCCGCATCACCTTCCGTACGGTCGACCCGGCGGGCGGCGAGGGGGAGGAGATCGCGGTCTTCACCACCCGCCCCGACACGCTGTGGGGAGCGACCTTCCTGGTGCTGGCGCCGGAGCACCCGGCGGTCGAGCGGCTGACCGGCCCGGCGCAGCGCCGCGCCGTAGAGGAGTACGTCGCCGCCGCCACCCGCCAGACCGACGTCCAGCGCGAGGCGGCGGACCGCGACAAGACCGGCGTCGACACCGGCGGCCACGCCGTCAACCCGGCCACCGGCGAGCGGGTGCCGGTGTGGATCGCCGACTACGTGCTGATGAGCTACGGCACCGGCGCCATCATGGCGGTGCCGGCGCACGACCAGCGTGACTTCGAGTTCGCCCGTGCCTTCGGGCTCGAGGTGCGGCCGGTGGTCGCCGGGGAGGATGGCGCCGTCCCCGACCCCGCGACGATGACCGAGGCGGCGCCGGCGCACGGGGCGCTCGTCGACTCAGGCGAGCTCACCGGCACGCCGGCGGAGGAGGCCTACGCCCGGGTCTGCGACTGGCTCGAGGCGCGGGGCGCCGGCGAGCGGGCGGTGACCTGGCGCCTGCGCGACTGGCTGATCTCGCGGCAGCGCTACTGGGGCGCGCCGATCCCGATCGTCCACTGCCCGGCCTGCGGCGAGGTGCCGGTGCCGGAGAGCGAGCTGCCGGTCCTGCTCCCCGACGACGTGGAGTGGAAGCCGACCGGCGAGAGCCCGCTCAAGCTCCACCCCACCTGGAAGCACGTCGACTGCCCGCGTTGCGGAGGGCCGGCGGAGCGCGACACCGACACCATGGACACCTTCATGGACTCGTCGTGGTACCACCTCCGCTACCTGTCGCCGCACTTCGACGACGGGCCCTTCGACCCCGTCGAGTACCGCTACTGGATGCCGGTCGACGTCTACACCGGGGGCATCGAGCACGCCACGATGCACCTGATCTACACGCGCTTCTTCCACAAGGCCTGCCGCGACCTCGGCATCACCCAGGGCGACGAGCCGATGCTGCGGCTGCACAACCAGGGCATCATCCTCGGCGAGGACTCCGAGAAGATGTCGAAGAGCCGCGGCAACGTGGTCGCCCCCGACGAGCTGGTGGAGCGCTACGGCGCCGACACGGTGCGGGCCTACCTGATGTTCTTCGCCCGCTGGGAGCAGGGGGCGCCGTGGTCGTCGGCGGGCATCGAGGGGACGGCGCGCTGGCTGCGCCGGGTGTGGAACCTGCTGCTCGACGCGCCGGCGACCGGGGCGGCGGGCGGCGCGGAGGTCGAGCGCGTCCTGCGGCGCAAGGTGCACCAGACCATCGGTCAGGTCACCGACGACTTCGAGCGCCTGCAGTTCAACACCATCGTCTCGGCGCTGATGGAGCTCGCCAACGCGATGGCGCACGCGGCGGGGGAGGGAGCGGTCGGCGGCGCCGCGTGGGACGAGGCCGTGTCGGTCTACCTGCGCCTGCTCGCCCCGGTGGCGCCGCACTTCGCCGAGGAGCTCTGGGAGCGCCTCGGCAACGAGGGCTCGGTGCACCGGGCCGGGTGGCCGGAGGCGGACCCCGCCGCCGCCGCCGAGGACGAGATCACCCTGGTGGTCCAGGTCAACGGCAAGGTCCGCGACCGGCTCACGGTGCCGGCCGACGTCGACCGCGAGGTGGCCGAGGAGCGCGCCCTGGCCAGCGAGGGCGGGCGCAAGTTCACCGCCGGGCTGACGGTGCGCAAGGTGATCTACGTGCCCGGCCGCCTGGTCAACATCGTCGCCACCTGACGCCGCCCCGCCCCGCCCCGCGCGGCGCGGCCTGCCGGGCGCTCAATCCCCGCCCGCCGGCGGCGCCAGGCGCGCCAGGGCGGCGGCGGCGGCCTGCCGGGTCGCCTCGTCCGGGGCGCCGGCCGCCCGTTCCAGCGCTTGCTGTGCCGCCGCCGCGTCCCCGCAGTCGACCCGTGCCAACCCCAGCGCCAGGTCGATCGCCGGCCGCGAGGCCGAGTCGGCGGGCGCGGCGTCGAGGGCCTGCCGGAAGGCGGCGGCCGCCCCCTCGCAGTCGCCGCGGGCGGCGAGGACGCGGCCCAGGGTGTCCAGGGCCAGGTACGGGTCGGGTCCACCCGCCGCCACGGCGCGGCGCGCCAGGGCCTCCGCCTCCTCCAGCCGGTCCCCGCCCTCGAGGAGCATCCAGGCCAGGTTGTTGAGCGGGTCGGGCGCCGCGTCGTCGAGCTCGAGGGCGCGGCGGTAGGCGCGCTCGGCCGCGTCGGCGTGGCCGGCGGCGGCCTCCGCGTTGCCGAGGTCGGTCCACACGACCACCGTGCCGGGTCCCGCCGCCAGCAGGCGCCGGTAGAGGGCGGCCGCCTGGCCGGGCTCGCCGGACGCCTCCAGCGCCGCGGCGTAGCGCAGCTCGCGGGCGGGGAGGTCCGGCGGCGGGCCCGTCGCCGGCCGCACCAGCACCGTGGCGTGGCCGGTGGGGCTCCACGCCCTCTCGAGCTTGTCGAACGTGGTCCAGCGGGCCTTGCCGTCCCCGAACTGGACCCGCACCAGGCTGCGCACCGGGTCGACGCCGTCGGCGACCACGTAGTGGTAGTAGTCGCCCCGGCCGGGGAGGTCGATCACCCGCAACATCAGGATCGCCGGCAGGCCGTCGTCGATGGCGTCGCGGACGACCGCCGGGCTGCCCTCGACCAGCCGGGCGTCCCAGCCGCGGCGGCGCGCCGCCAGCACGAGATCCAGCGACAGGACGCCGCCGCCGTCGGCCTTGGGCAGCGTGGCGTCGAGGGCGTCCAGCGTCACCGGCTCGCCCAGGTAGGTGAGGACGGTCGACAGGCTCCCCGCTCCGCAACGCATCAGCGGATAGGTCTCGACCGGGACGCCGGGCAGCACCCGGGCCTGGTCGCTGACCGGACGCGACCGCGGCGCCACCGTGACGCAGCCCGCGGCCGCGAGCGTGACGGCCAGCACGGGCACCAGGAGCGCCGCCCTGCGCGACGGGGACCGCGGGGGTCGCGGGGACCCCGGCGCGGTCGCCGCGAGGGCGGCGCTCGAGACGGATCGTCGCACCGGGGCTCAGGCCACGGCGATGATCAGGGCCGCCAGCAGGACGGCGACCAGCACCCACACGTAGGTGGGAACGTACATCCCGGCCTCCTGCACCTGGCCGACCTGCTGCGCCAGCGAGTGGAGCTCCTGCGGCGAGAGCTGCGCCAGCCGGGAGTTGGCCTCGTCGGCGCTCAGGCCCTGGGCCGCCAGCGCCTGCTGCACCGCGGTGTTGCCCAGCACGGACTGCACGCTGGCGAGGTCCGCCTGCTGGGCGGCGACGCTCTGATCGGCCGCCGTCTTCGAGGGTGCGGGAAGCGCCAGGGCGGGGGTGGCGCTGCCGGCGACGAGGAGCAGGAGCAGCGCGACGAGCAGGGGGCGGCGGAGGGCTGAGGTCGAAGTGGACATGCTGGATCTCCTTTGGGCCGCGCGAGGGCCCGTCCGTTGGCTCGGGTCGGCGGCCCGCGAGCGGTCGCGGCGGCGCCGGGCACTCCTGCCGCCCCGGACGATGCACGGCCCGTGCCTCGGCTCGGCGAGCGGATGGTCTGCGGTATCCTGCGCCCCCGATGCCCGCTGAACGGAACCTGCTCGCCGGCCTGTCGGCGCTCGTCGCGCGTCCCTTCCTCGACGCCGTGCGCGGTCAGGCCCGCGTGCTGGGCCGTTGGCGCGACCTGGCGTGGATGGCGATCGCTCTTCCCGTCGGGTGGTGGCTGTACGTGCCGCTCCACGAGCTCGCCCACGCGGCCGGATGCCGGCTGGCGGGGGGGCGCGTCTGGCGGCTCGAGATCGATCCCCTCTACGGGGCCGAGCTGCTGGCGCGCGCCTTCCCGTTCGTGGTGGCGGGCGGCGAGCACGCCGGCCGGCTCTCGGGGTTCGACACCGGCGGCAGCGACTGGGTGTACCTGGCCACCGATCTCGCCCCTTACCTGCTCACCCTGTTCCCCGGAGTGTGGCTGCTCCGGCTGGCGGCGCGGAGCGGGCGCGCCTGGCTGTTCGCGGCGGCCCTGCCCTTCGCGCTGGCCCCGTTCCTCGCGTTGACCGGGGACGCCTACGAGATCGGCTCGATCGTCGTCACGGACATGGCGCCCTGGGCGGGCGACCCGGCGGCCGCGCGCCTGCGCGGCGACGACCTCTTCGACAAGGTGTCCGAGCTGCGCAGGGGCGTCCCGGAGAACCCGGCGAGCGCGCCCCGCGCGCCGGAGAGCCGGCGCCGCCGGTGCCGTCGTCCGGGCCGCCGGTGCCGCCGCCGGCGCGGGCCGCCCCGGCGGGGGCGAAGCTGTGGGTGGGGTGCGGTCTGGCCTGCCTGCTCGGGGTGGTGTGGGCCTTCCTCACCTACGGGCTGGCGTCGTTGCTGGCCTCCGCCCTGGGCCAGCGCCCGCTGCTCCCCCCCGGCGGGGCCGCCGCCTGGAGTCGGGGGGAGCCGGCCGCCGGGGAGGTCGGCTGAGCGCGCTGGCCGCGGCGGGGACGCTGCCCGCGATCGCCGCCGAGCTCTCGGCGGAGCTGGCGCCGCTGCGCTTCGGTCCCCCGGTCACCCACGTCTACGACCCGTCGCGCTACGCGGCCGAGGTCCACCGCGCCTACCTCGAGCGCTACGGGAGCTCCCCCAAGGAGGTGGTCCTGCTGGGGATGAACCCGGGGCCGTGGGGGATGGCGCAGACCGGCGTGCCGTTCGGGGAGATCGCGGCGGTGCGCGACTGGCTCGGCCTGGCGGGCGCCGTGGGCCGGCCCGGACACGAGCACCCGAAGCGCCCCGTGCAGGGCTTCGCGTGCCCACGCAGCGAGGTGTCGGGGAGGCGGTTGTGGGGTTGGGCCCGGCACCGCTTCGGGACCCCGGAGCGCTTCTTCACCCGTTTCTTCGTCCACAACTACTGCCCCCTGGTCTTCATGGAGGAGAGCGGCCGCAACCGCACGCCCGACAGGCTGCCAGCGGCGGAGCGGGCACCGCTCTTCGCCGCCTGCGACCGGGCGCTGCGCCGCAGCGTCGAGCGGCTCGGGGCGGGCCGGGTGGTCGGCGTCGGCCGCTTCGCCGAGGAGCGTGCGCGCGAGGCGCTGGCCGGGCTCGACGTCGAGATCGGCCGGATCCTGCACCCCAGCCCGGCCAGCCCGCTGGCCAACCGCGACTGGGGCGGGCAGGTGGAGCGCCAGCTCGCGGCTCTGGGGATCCGACTCGCCGGGCCCCACGCGGGGGATGCCGCGCCCGTCTAGGCGCGGACGCCGCCGCGGCGGCGGGAGCCCGCCGCCGCGCCGCCCCGGGCGATCGTGCCCGGGGCCTCGGCGGGCCCCGGCTCCGCCGAGAGCTCGGTCTCGTGCTCTTCCCCGTCGCGCCAGTAGCGCAGGGTGACGGTGCCGCCGGGCGGCGCGGCCCGCACCGCGTCGAGGAAGTCCACCGGCCGCTCGGCCGCCCGTCCGCCGACCTCGGTCAGGAGGTCGCCGCGGCGCATCCCCCGCCGCGCCGCCTCGCCGACCGCGCGGATCACCGCCAGGCCCTGGCGGTCGGGCGGCAGGCCGAGCTCGCCGCGCAGGGCGTCGTCGGGCGCCACCACGGTCAGGCCGAGGGCGCGGACCACCTGCTCCGGCTCGTCGGGGGCGAGGAAGTCGATGTCCGGCGTGTCGTCGAGGATCTTCTGCGCCACCCGGATGGCGGCGCCGCTGCGCAGCGCCAGGGCGAGGCCGTCGCTGGGCCGCGCGTCCACGAGCAGCGGCTCGTCGCGGCCCTCCACCGACAGCTCCAGCATCCCGAAGTAGGTGCCGTCGACCACGTCGTGGATGACCAGCGCGTCGACGTGTCCGCCGAGCCGTGCCACCAGGTCCGCCATCAGGTCGGCGGTCATCGGCCGGGGATAGCGGATCTCGTGCAGGGCCGCGGTGATCGACTGCGCCTCGGCGACGCCCACCCAGATCGGCACGAGCTGCCCGGTGTCGACCTCGCGGAGCAGCACGACCGGCGACATGGTGGCCGAGTCCCAGCCCACCGTGGCCACCTCGGCGTCGCGCAGGTCGGCGCCCAACGGCCCGGCCGGCGGGGCGGTCGGGGAGGGCGGCGGCGGCGCCGCGGCGCGCGGGGCGGTGGAGCAGCCGGAGCAGGCGCTCAGCAGCAGTGCGAGAGCGAGCGGCGTGGTGCGGGCGAGCGGCGCCATGCGGAGCGTCCGGGAAGCGGAACGCCATGCTAGCACCCGCTCCGCCGGGCGGGGCCGGCGCCGCCGGCGGAAGCTATCGTGCATGGAGACGCGGGGCGGGCGGTCGCCCCGAGACCGCCGACGTCCCTGGAGGAGGAAGAGAATGGAGACGATCCGCGTGGTGCAGTTCGGGCTGGGACCGATCGGACGAGCCTGTGTCCGGGTGCTCGCCGCCAAGCCGGGCGTGGAGGTGGTCGGGGGGATCGACCTCGACCCGGAGAAGGTGGGGCGCGACCTCGGGACGCTGTGCGGCGTCGGGCGCGAGCTCGGGCCGGTCCGCGACGACGCCGAGGCGGCGCTGGCCGAATGGCGGCCGCGGGTGGTCCTGCACACCACCCAGTCGTTCCTCGACCGCATCGAGGGCCAGCTCGGCCTGCTGGTCCGCTCCGGCGCGCACGTGGTGTCGTCGAGCGAGGAGCTGTTCTACCCGGAGCCGCGCGACCGCGCCTTCTGCGAGCGCCTCGACGCGCTGGCCCGGGACCAGGGGGTGGCGGTGGTCGGCACCGGGGTCAACCCGGGCTTCGCGATGGACCTGCTGCCGCTGACGCTGACCGCGATGTGCACCGCGGTCGAGCGTCTCGAGGTGCGCCGCGTGGTCGACGCCTCCCTCCGCCGGCTGCCGCTGCGGCGCAAGATCGGCGCCGGCCTCGAGGCGGCCGAGTTCACGGCGCGCCGGGCGGCGGGCGGCTTCGGCCACATCGGCCTCGAGGAGTCGGCCCGGGCGGTCGCCGGCACCCTGGGATGGCCGGTCGACGCCCTGACCGAGCGGCTCGAGCCGGTGATCGCCGAGCGGCGCGTGGAGACCGAGGGCCTGGTGGTCGAGGCCGGCCGGGTGGCCGGCATCCACCAGACGATCCGGGTCGACAGCGGCGGCCGCGAGCGCCTGCTGCTGGAGCTGACGATGGCCGTCGGCGCCGCCGATCCGGTCGACCGGGTCGACGTGGCCGGCGACCCGCCGCTGACCCTGCGCGTCGAGGGCGGCATCTTCGGCGACACCGCCACCGTCGCCGCCCTGGTCAACACCCTGCCCCGCGTCGTCGCCGCCCGCCCCGGCCTGCGCACCGTCCTCGATCTGCCCGTCCCCTACGCCTTCGGGACGTAGGAGGGCGCTCCACCCCGGCGGCGCCCGGCGTCACCGCTGCGGGTCGAGGAGGTCGCCCAGGGCGGCGAGGCGCTCCGCCCAATAGGCCTTGCTGCGCGCGGCGTCCTCCTGCGAGGCGAGCTTGCGGTGCTGGACCGTGACCTGGCTCTTCGCCTCCCCCTTGGCGACGAAGGTCGCTTCCACGGCGGTGTCGTCCGACCAGGTCATGCGGACCGAACGGTCGGCCGTCGTCTTGCGCACGGTCACCCCGTCCTCGGCCAGCCAACGGTCGCGGGACGCGGGCTCGGCGAAGGCGCGGAACAGGGTCGCGGCCGGCACCGGGAAGGTCCGGGTCCGGGTGATCTCCCAGCTCCCTTCACCTCGCTGGCCGATCTCGCGCCGGCCACGGATCCGCTCGTAGCCCACCGCCACCATCTGACGCCACCAGGCCGGCAGGCCCTCCACCGCCCCGAGGTGGGCGGCGATGTCGCGGTGGGCGAGCCGGGCGGCCCCGGCCGCGTCCAGCACCTCGACCCAGTCGGCCCAGGTGCGGCCCGTTCTGGCGCGGACGGCGGCGTCGCTCATGCCGGCCCGTGCGGCGAGGTCCGGCGGCTCCGCCGGCCCGGGGTCGCGGTCTCTCTTGGCCAGCAGGTGGGCCCGGGCGGTCGTGTACGACTCGCCGGTCTTCTGCATGCGGGAACGGATCCGGCGTTTGAGGTCCTTCTGCTGCGGCATCGCGTCGCTCCTCCGGTCGGGCCGCCGGCCGTTCCCCCCGGCGGAGCGGCGCGCGGCGCGCGAAGGCTCCGAGGATGCCGGTCCGGGGGTATGCCCCCCTTTGCCTCGCGCGGGCCCCCGCCGGGGGAGGGCCGAAGAGGTTGGGCGTGGACCACCGCCCGTGGGGAGAGAGTGCCGCAGCCGGGAGCCGCCGTCAAGGGCGTCACCGGACGGGGTGGTGGCGGCCGGCTACTCGGGCCACAGCCAGGCGGCGCCGCGGGCTCCGGAGGAGGGGCCGTGCTGCGGCGGCGACAGCGGGGTGTCGACGCGGTCGGAGAAGATCCAGCGGCCCCAGCGGCGCGGCACGTCGGCGTAGAGGCGGCGCACGTTCGACAGCCCGCCGCCGAGGACGATGACGTCGGGGTCGAGGAGGTTGACGACGGCGGCCAGGCCGCGGGCCAGCCGCTCGGCGTAGCGCTCGAAGGTGGCCACGGCGCCGGGGTCGCCGGCGTCGGCGGCACGCTCGATCTCCTCGGGGGAGAGCAGCTCGCCGGTGGCCTGCTCGTGGTCGGCCTCGAGGCCGAGGGCCGAGAGCCAGGTCTCGATGCAGCCGCGGTGGCCGCAGTAGCACTCGCGCCCCGGGATCTCGTGCTCTTCGGGCCAGGGCAGCGGGTTGTGGCCCCACTCCCCCGCGATCGCGTTGGGCCCCGCCAGGGGCATGCCGCCACAGGCGATGCCGCCGCCGACGCCGGTGCCGAGGATGACGCCGAAGACCAGGTGCTTGCCGGCGCCGGCGCCGTCGTGGGCCTCGGAGACCGCGAAGCAGTCGGCGTCGTTGGCCACCCGCACCGGGCGCCCCAGGCACTCCTCGAGGTGCGCGTGGAAGGGGTGGCCGATCAGCCAGGTGGAGTTGGCGTTCTTGATCAGGCCGGTGGCCGGCGAGATCGAGCCCGGCATCGCCACGCCGACGGTCCCCTCCTCGCCGACCTCGGCCTCGATCTCGCGCGCCAGGGCGCAGACCGCGTCGACCGTGGCCTGGTAGTTGCCGGACGGCGTGTCGATGCGCAGCCGGTGGAGCTCGCGGCCGCCCTCGCCGAGGGCGACGCCTTCGATCTTGGTGCCTCCGAGGTCGATGCCGATGCGCATGGGGCTCCTCCGTGGCGGCGATGATAGCCGGGAGCGCGCCGGCCGCGGCGGCTCCCGCGGGTCTAGCTGGCGCGCGGCCGGCGCCGCTGGCCGAGGGCGTGGCGGATGGAGTCGACGAGGGTCTTCGAGCCCACCTCGCCCTTGAGCAGGTAGTCCGCCACGCCGAGGTCGAGCACCCGCCGCTCGAGGTCGGGGTCGTCGTTGCCGGTCAGCACGATGACCGGGGTCTCCGGGGCGCGGCGGCGCACCCGCTCGAGGGTCTCCAGGCCGTCGCTGTCGGGGAGCGACAGGTCGAGCAGCACGAGCTCGATGCCCCCCTCGTCGAGCCGCGCCAGCGCGTCGTCCAGGCTCGACGCCATGGCGGCGTCGATGTGCGCCTCGCGGGTGTGGGACAGGGCCTCCTCGAGGACGAACGACAGCGACGGGTCGTCCTCGACGCAGAGCAGCTGGATCGGTTGCGGATGGCGACGTCTCAAGCTCGGGGTCCTCCGTTCAAGGGGCTCGTCTGCAACTCACGCGCCGAGGGCGGCGCACCCGGCTCCGGTTCGCGTCTTGCACTCGGAACGCACATGGACATTCCACTGAACATCACCACGCGTGACGTGGAGCTGCCGCCCGCGCTCGAAGACCTCATCCGGCGCCGGGCGGAGAAGCTCGAACGGCACTTCGACCACCTCGTCGCGTGCCGGGTCGTGGTCGAGGGCCCGGGCCGTCACCACCAGAGCGGCGGCCCCTTCAAGGTGCGGCTCGACATCTCCGTCCCCGGCGACGAGCTGGTGGTCGACCAGCAGCCGGCGGAGGACCTGCGGTCGGCGGTGCAGGCGGCGTTCGGCGCCGCCGAGCGCCGGGTCGAGGGGTTCTCGCAGCTCGTCCGCGGCGCGGTCAAGACCCCCGAGCGCTCCCCCACGGGCGCCGTGGTCGGGCTCTTCCCCGACGCGGGATACGGCTTCATCGGCGCCGCCGGCGGGCGCGAGGTCTACTTCCACCGCAACGCCGTCCTCGACGACGGCTTCGGACGGCTGTCGGTGGGGACGCAGGTGCGCTTCGCCGAGGAGCAGGGCTTCGAGGGCCCCCAGGCGAGCACCGTCGAGGTGATCGGCGACCCCGTGCCGGCCCACGACGAGCGCCGCGTCGAGCCGGGCGATCACCGGCCCTGAGCCTCTCCGGGCCCCGGCGTCACGGCGGCCTCCGGCGGCTCGGGCATCGCGGCCAGGCAGTCGGGGTCGTCGTGCTCGGGCCGGTTGACCCGCCGGCTCACCCGCCGCAGGTCGAGGCGGCCGCCGGTGGCGCGCCCGATCAGGTCCGGCAGCGCCGCGGGATCGGTGCCCGGGTCGAGCCACGCCGTCCAGTCGTCGGGATCGAGGATCGCCGGCATCCGGTCGTGCAGCGCGGTCAGCTCCGCGGTGGCGTCGCGGGTGACGATCGCGAAGCTGTCGAGCCGCTCGCCGGCGGCGTCGTGCCATCGCGACCACAGCCCGGCGAAGGCGATCGGCCGGCCGTCGGGCGGGTGGATCCAGTAGGGCTGCCGGCGCCCGCTCTCGCTGCGCCACTCGAAGAAGCCGTCGGCCACCACCAGGCAGCGGTGACGGCGCCAGGCGAGCCGGTAGGCGGGCCGCGTCGCCGCGCTCTCGCCGCGGGCGTTGATCAGGCGGTTGCCGATCGACGGGTCGTCGGCCCAGGTCGGGACCAGGCCCCAGCGCACCAGGTCGAGGCGCCGCCGGCCGCCGCCGGTGCGGCGGACGACCGGCGCCTCCTGGGTCGGCGCGACGTTGTAGCGCGGCGCCAGCTCCGGCACGGCGGCGAGCGCGAACACCTCGGCGACGAGCTCGGCCGGCGTGGTCACGGTGTAGCGGCCGCACATCCGGCTCAGCTCCCGGGATCGGCAGGTCGTGGCGCCGCGGCGGCCGCGGCGCCCACCGGCGGGGCAGCGGCGGCGGCGCGGTCGCCCGTGGGGGGGAAGGCGTCGACCGCCACCGCGGCGGCGCGCGCCGCCGCGGCCTGCCGCACCAGGTCCGCCGCGGCGGCGTCGAGGACGCCGGCGGCGACCGCGTCGGCGAGCCGGTCGGTCCCGCCCGGCGGCAGGTCGCCCCGGCGCGCCGCCTCGGCGAGGCGCCGCCGGGCCGGCGCCGCCCGCTCCGCCAGCTCCCAGGCGTGCTCGAGCCGCCCGCGCGGGTCGGCCGGGTCGGCGGTGCGGTACAGGTCGGCGGTGAGGCGGTCGCGGGCCTCGCCGCGGCTCCCCAGCACCGCGGCGGCGGCGCTCCCCAGGCGGTCCGAAGGCGGCCTTCCGAGGCGGTTGACCCGCGCCCACAGCGCCTCCGGGCCGCGCAGCCACCAGGTCAGCCCGGGCACCCGCAGGTTGGCGAGGATCCCCTCGAAGGCCTGCTGCACCTGCCACAGGGAGTGCTCCGCCGCCCAGCGGACCAGCGGCAGGTCCGCCGCCGGGCGGCCGTCGGCCTCGAAGCGGCGCAGCGCGGCGGCGGCCAGGTACATCCACGACAGGGCGTCGGCGAAGCGGCCGGAGAGCTTCTCGCTCCGCTTGAGCCGCGGCCCCAGCGCCAGCAGGGCGGTGTCGGCGAGGACCGCGTAGGTGGCCGAGGCCCACGCCAGGCGCCGGTAGGCGCTGGCGGTCGGGCCGGCGACCGGGGCGCGGGCCAGCCGGCCCCGGCTCGCCGACAGCAGCGCCGCCCGCCCCAGGTTGCGCAGGAAGGACAGCGCCATGCCGGTCAGCGCGCGGCGCAGCCCGCGGGCGTCGCCGGCCTCGACGGCGGCGGTCAGCCGCCCCAGCCAGGGGTGGGCGCGCAGCGCGCCCTGGCCGAAGACGATCAGGCTGCGGGTCAGCAGGTTCGCCCCCTCGACGGTGATCCCGATCGGCGCCGCCGCCCAGGCCGGGCCCAGCGGGTTGCGCGGCCCGCGGACGAGCCCGGCGCCGGCGAGCACGTCCATGGCGTCGCCGGCCAGGGTACGCAGGGCCTCGGTGGAGCGCAGCTTGACCATCGCCGAGACGACCGCCGGCCGCTCGCCGGCGTCGAGGGCGCCGCAGGTGACCACCCGGGCGGCCTCGAGCAGATAGGTGAGGCCGGCGATCCGGGCGAGCGGCTCCTCGACGCCCTCGAAGCGACCGATCGGGGTGCCGAACTGCTCGCGCACCGCCGCGTAGGCCCCGACGGTGCGGGCCAGCGCCTTGGCGCCGCCGACCGACTGCGCCGGCAGCGAGACGGCCCGGCCCCCGGACAGCGCCTCCATCAGCATCCGCCAGCCGGCCCCGACCCCGTCGACGCCGCCGACGATGGCGTCGATCCCCACCTCGACGCCGTGGCCGGTGGTGGGCCCGTTGGGGAAGGCGATCCCCATCGGGTCGTGGGTGCGCCCGATCTCGACCCCGGGCAGGTCGGTGGGCACCAGCGCCACGGTGATCCCCGGGCGCGGCCCGCGCCCGAGGAGGTCCTCGGGGTCCTCGAGCCGGAAGGCGAGGCCGAGCAGCGTGGCCACCGGCGCCAGGGTGATGTAGCGCTTGTCCCAGTCGAGCCGCACGACCGGCGCGCCGTCCGGGCCGCGCCGCACCACCCCGCGGGAGGTCAGCGCGGCGGCGTCCGAGCCGGCCCCGGGCTCGGTGAGCGCGAAGCAGGGGATCTCGTCACCGCGCGCCAGCCGCGGCAGCCAGCGTTCGCGCTGCGCCGGCGTGCCGTAGGCGAGCAGCAGCTCGCCGGGCCCCACCGAGTTGGGGATCAGCACCACCACCGACAGCGCCAGCGAGCGCGCCGCCAGCTTGGCGTAGACGGTCGACTGGGCGAGCGCCGAGAAGCCGTGGCCGCCGACCTCGGGGGGCAGCGCCAGGCCGAAGAAGCGCTCCCGCCGCAGGATCTCCCAGATCTCCGGGGGGAGCTCGCGCCGCCGCTCCACCTCCCAGGGATCGAGCCGGGCGCAGACCTCCTCGACCGGACCTTCGAGGAAGGCGCGCTCGGCGGCGGAGAGGCGCGGATAGGGCACCGCCGCCAGGCGCCGCAGGTCGGGGCGGCCGCCGAACAGCTCGCCCTCGATCCACACGGTGCCGGCGGCGAGCGCCTGGCGCTCGGTCTCCGAGACGCGGGGGACGAGCCCGCGGCGCCGGACGGTTGCGAGGAGCCATCGGGAGAGCATGGTCGTGACGCCCGGATCATAGCCCCGGGCCGGCCCGCTCTCCTCCCGCGCCCGCCGGCGCGCCCGGTCAGGCGGTCGCGGCGTTCAGGATGGCGTGCGCCGTCTCCGCTCGCGCCACGTCCGAGTGGGCGGTGATGAAGGCGTCGGCGTCGAGGTTGTAGAAGCGCCCGCCCTCGAAGGCGTACTCACCGCCCGCCGCCAGCAGCCGGCCGGACACCGCCTCCGGTGTCTTCAGCGCCCCGTTGCGCCCGATGCCGCCGTAGACGTCGTCGGGGCCGCCGAGCGCGGCCGCCACCTGGCGCGCCAGCCGCGAGGCGATCGGATAGGCGAGCCCCACCGCGCGGTCGTTCACCGTGTGGGTGACCACCACCGGGCCACGGACCTTGTGGCCGGTCGCCACGCCGCGGAAGAAGCCGTCGGCGCCGGCGTCGTCCCAGTCCCGGGCGAAGCCGTAGTGCGAGAAAGCGGCCTGCAACAGGCTCATCGAGTCGACCGGCAGGCCCGGCTCGCCGGCCGGGCCGTCGGCGGCCGCGGTGACCAGGCGGCCGCCGAAGCTGTGGCCCACGAGGTGGAGCCGCAGGTCGTCGCGGTGCTGCCGCAGCCGGCGGAGGAGCTGGTGGACGCCGCCGGCGCCGACCGTGCCGGCGCGCTTCTTCATCGTGTAGTAGGTCAGCAGGTTGAGGAAGTTGCGGGCGCCGGCGTGGATCCCCGAGAAGAGCGACGCCAGGCCCATCGCCTGACCGGCGTCGAGCTCTCCGGCGTCGGCCCCGGGCGCGAAGACGGCGGCGCCGCCGGAGTCCCCGATCTCCGGCTCGGGCAGCGCCGGCCGCGTCCCCAGCCGCGCCAGCACCTCGTCGCCGGGCAGCTCGAACGTCTCCCGCGGCAGCTCGGCCGCGGCCTCCTCGTCGGGCGCCGGGAAGAGGGCGCGCAGCGCGTCGACGAACTCCCGCTGCGCCTCCGGGTCGCCCTCCAGCCGCGGCGCCAGCTCGCGGGCGCGGGCCAGCCGCTGCTCGGCGCCGGGGGTGTCGAAGGCGTCCTGGAGCCCCTCGAGCTGCGCCTCGAGATCGGCGCTGGTGACGCCGGGGGCCACGGCCGCCGCGCCGCCGGGGATCAGGTCCCGGTCGGCGAACTTCTTCGACGGCCAGAGGACCGCGAAGACGCTGGGGGCGAAGCCGGCCGCGGCGGGCGGCACGCCGCCCTCGATGCCCTGGCGCAGGAAGCCGAGCAGCCGCTCGTAGAGCCGGCGCGCCTCGGCGATGTCGTTGTTCCAGCCGTGCGACAGGACCAGCAGGTCGGCCGGCTCGGCGCCGTCGACGTGGGCCAGCAGCGCGTCGGCCTGGGCGGGGTCGGCGAGCGCGCCGGCCTTGGTGAACTCCACCTCGAAATAGGGGAAGTCGTGGACCTTCTCCATCGCAGTCCTTTCCGCGCCGTCACACCGCCTGGATGGCGCGCATCAGGTCGATCAGGCCGTGGCCCTGGAAGTAGCGCTCGCGGCCGAGGTCGGTGGCGTTGGCGAGGAAGATCTCCTTGACCTCCTCGGGGCGGCCGATGTACTCGCGGCGCACCGAGAGGAAGGCGGCGATGGCCCCGGAGACGTGGGGGGCGGCCATGCTGGTCCCGCTGTCCTCGCAGTAGTGGCAGGTCGTCCCGGCGAGCTTCTCGGCCTCTTCGGCGCCGCGGCCGGCGGCGCACGACAGGATGCGCTCCCCCGGGGCGAGCAGGTCCGGCTTGAGGCGGCCGTCGCCGGTGGGGCCCTTCGACGAGAAGTAGGAGACGCCATAGGTGTGCGGGCTGTCGCGGTGGGTGGAGCCCACCGTGATGGCCAGCTCGGCGTTGCCGGGGTCGTTGATGGTGACGTCGAGCCCCGCCGCCACCAGGTCGGTGCGCCCCTTGACCTGGGTGAAGCCGTAGCCGGTGTTGCCGGCCGCGACCACCACCGCGACGCCCGAGCGCACCAGCCGGTCGACCTCGACGCACAGCGGGCTCTGGCCGCAGGCGAACCACTCGGGGTCGAAGCCGTAGCCGACGCTGAGGTTGACGCCGTGGATCAGCAGCCGCCGGCCGTTGCCGTTGACCTGCTGGACGTAGGCGATCGCCGCGATGAGGTTGCTCGCCTGGCCGCGCCCGTGCTCGTCCAGCACCTTGAGGCTGATCAGGCGGCAGCAGGGTGCCATCCCGGCGATGGCGGCGACCGGCTCGGTGACGGCGCGGGGGTCTCCGCGCTCGTCGCGCTCTTGACGGACCGAGGTCAGCGCGAGCCCCTTCGTCCGCTCGCCGTGGCGCGCCCCGTCCGGCGGCACCTCGCCGGCGAGGATGCCGGCCACGTGGGTGCCGTGCCCGAAACGGTCGTCCAGCGGGTCACCGCCGTCGGTGAAGTCCCGGTGCTCGAAGGGGACCGCCGCGGCACCGGCGCCGGCCGCGGCCAGCCCCAGGTTGTCGTGCTCGGCGAAATGCGGGTGGGCGCGGTCGATGCCCGAGTCCATGACCGCCCACACCACGCCCTTGCCGGTGGCGCTGAAGGCGATCCGGGCGGCGTCGCACTTGACGGTGCGCACCGACTGCAGGATGTGGGGTCCGACCGGGAAGTCGGGCCAGATGCGGAAGATGGCCCGGGCCTTGCGCCGCTTCGGCGCCTGGGACGCGCCGTCGCCCTCGCGGTCCCGCCGCACCAGCTCCCGGATCCGCGCGCCGGAGAGCCGGGCGATGACGTACTGCTCGCAGAGCTCCGTCTTGAGCTCGTGGATCTCGCCCCCCAGTGCGCGCACCTCCTCGATCACCCGCCGCTTGGCACCCTCGCGGCCCTCCGGATGGTCGAGGTTGACGTCGATGATGACGTCGCGCTTGGCGCGTGGCGAGCGGCGGATCAGGGCGAGCAGCGGGACCGCGATGACCGTGCGGTCCAGGATGCGCTTGCGCCGTTCGAAGGCGCGGCTGTCGACCTCGTCCGGGGTGCGCGCCCGCACTTCCCGGGCCTCGTCGCCCGCCCCCGCTCCCCCGTCCCCTCGTCCGCTCCTCTTCGCCATGACCGCAGGTCCTCCTGCTCGACGCGCACGGCCGCGGCGCCGCGCCGCCGGCCGGGATGATCCGGTTGGACGCTTCTTTTAGGAGCGATTGTAGCAGTGTGGTGCATACCTCCTTAGATGCGGAGCGCGCCGTCGTCAGGAGGTCGCGGCCGTCGGCCGCCCGCTCCAGCGACCCCCGACGCAGCTCGCCGCCACCGCCTCGTCGCCGGCGCCGAGCAGGAAGGCGGCCAGCAGCTCGTCGGCGCCGGCCCCGGCGAGGGCCGGGTGGTCGAGGTCGACCGCCACCAGGTCGGCCCAGCGGCCGGGAGCGATCTCGCCGGCGGCGATCCCCAGCGACCCGGCGCCGCCGCGGGTGGCGGCGGCGAGCAGCACCGGCGCCACCCGCCCGGCGGCGTCGGTGAGGGCGCCCCGCCGCTCGCCGGCCAGCCGCTGGCCGTACTCCAGCCAGCGCGCCTCCTCGACCATCGAGATGCGGGCGTTGGAGTCGGTGCCGAGGCACAGCCGGTCGCGCGCCGCCTCCCCGAGCGCCGCCAGCGGCGCCAGGCCGTCGCCGAGGTTGGCCTCGGTGAGGGGGCAGACGCAGACCCGCCCACCGGCCGCCGTGAAGCGCGCCAGGTCGTCGGGCGCGGTGTGGGTGCAATGGACCGCGGTGAGGTCGCCGCCGGGCTCGACGGCGTCGAGCAGCAGCTCCATCGGCCGGCGGCCGTACGCGGCCCGGCAGTCCTCGACCTCGCGCCGCTGCTCCTCGAGGTGGAGGTGGAAGACCAGGCCGCGTCGGCGCGCCTCGGCGGCGAGTCCGGCGAGCGTCTCGGGGTCGACGGCGCGCAGCGAGTGCGCCACCGCCCCCAGCGACTGCGAGCCGTCGGCGGCGAGGCGGCCGGCGAGGCGGTCGACCTGCTCCCAGTAGGCGGCCGGCGAGGCGGTGGCGAAGCGCCGCTGGGCGCCCTCGAGGGGCCGGCCGATGCCGCCGGCCGCGTAGTAGACCTCGAGCAGGGCGAGGCGGATCGGCGCCGCGGCGGCGGCCGCGAGCACCACGTCGTCGAAGGCGAAGTCGGCCCGCTCGGGGTCGTCGTGGTGGACGTAGTGGAACTCTCCGACCGCGGTGATCCCGGCCGCCCGCATCTCGCGGAACGCGGCGAGGCTGAGCGCGTACAGGCGGTCGCGGTCGAGCCGTTCGACCAGGCGGTACATCTCGTCGCGCCACGACCAGAAGCTGCCGGCGCCGCGGGGGAAGGTCTCGCCGCGGCCGCGCAGGCCGCGCTGGAAGGCGTGCGAGTGGGCGTCGACGAAGCCCGGGAGCAACGCCCGGCGGGCCAGGCGGCGGACCGCCACGGGCCGCCGCGGCGCCGCGTCGGGGGCCGTCTCGCCGCCGGCGCCGCGCTCCACCCGGGCGATGCGTCCGTCGGCGCCGATCTCGACCCGCACGCCCTCGGCGAAGCCGTCGCCGGTCCAGGTGAGGTCGGCCTGGAGCAGCTCGCCCGCGCTCATGGTGCGCAGAGGTCCTCGACCAGCGCCTCGAGATGGCCGCGGGCGGCGGCGAGCTGCGCCTTGGGGAGCCACTCGTTGGGTCGGTGGGCGACCTCGATCGAGCCCGGGCCGAAGAGGACGCAGTCGAGGCCGAGCCGGCGGAGCTGGCCGGCGTCGCTCGAGAACGACACGCTGCGGCTGCCGTCCTGGGCGAGCCGGCCGGTCAGCCGGCGGTGCAGGTCGGCCTCGGCGGGGGTGGCGAGGGGAGGACTGTCGCTGAGGGTGGTGATGTCCACCGTGGCCCCGGTCGACGCCACCGCCGCGGTCGCCGCGGCGCGGATCCGCGCCGCCACCTCCGCGGACTCCATCCCGGGCAGCACCCGCACCCCGACCTCGAGCGCGCAGCGGTCGGGGACGACGTTGATCGCCGCTCCGCCCTCGACGGTGCCGAGGTTGAGCGCGACGAAGGGGACCTCGGGGAAGTACTCGGCGTGCGGCGGCTCCTCCGCCTCGAGCTCGGCGCGCAGCCCGGTCAGGGCGGTGATGGCGGCGCCCGCCGCCTCGATCGCGTTGATCCCCAGATGCGGGTAGCCGGAGTGCGCGCTGCGCCCGGTGAAGGCCAACCGCAGCTTCAGGTGCCCCTTGTGGAGGCGCACCGCGGCGAGCTCGGTGGGCTCGCCGATCACCGCCGACCGGGGGAGCGGCCCCACCGCGTCGGCGAGCTCGGCGCGGTGCTCCACCAGGTGGCGGGCGCCCAGGCTGCCGACCTCCTCGTCGTAGGTCAGGGCGAGGACCAGCGGCGCCGCCAGGCGCTCGCCGGCCGCCCGCCGCGCCAGGTTGGCGGCCAGCGCCAGGAATCCCTTCATGTCGGCGCTGCCGCGGCCCACCCAGCGGTCGCCACCGTCGGTGAGCCGGAACGGGTCGCTGCGCCAGCCCTCCTCGTCGGCGGGCACCACGTCCATGTGGCCGGAGAGCACCAGTCCGCGCCCTCCGTCGCCGTCGAGCGGCGGTCCCACCCGCACCACCAGGTTGGCCCAACCGTCGTCGCCGTCGTCGCGGTGGACCACCACCCCGGGCCCGTCGAGGTAGTCGGCCAGGAAGTCGGCGAGCGGGCGGTTGGGCAGGGCGGAGGTGGTGTCGAAGCGCACCAGGCGGGCGAGGAGCTCCTCGTCGCGGAGGGCGGGGGCGACCATGGCGCGGAGCCTACCGCGGCGGCCGGCGCCGCGTCAGGCCCGGCGCCGGCTCACCCGGCGGCCTCCAGCGCACCTCGCACGTGCCCCGCCGCCGCCGCGAGGAGCTGCCGCGCCGCGGCCGCGGAGACGCCGCGGCGGGCCATCACCAGGGCGGTCTTGACCTCACCGTCCGCCGCCGCCAGCAACGCCTCGGCCCGGGCGCGGCCGACGTCGCCGGCCGCGGCGACGATCCGCACCGAGCGGTCGCGCAGCTTGGCCGACCCGGGGCGGAGGTCGACCATCCAGTTCTCGAAGACCTTGCCCAGCCGCACCATCGCCGCCGTGGTGACGGCGTTGAGCACCGCCTTGGTGGCGGAGCCGGCTTTCAGGCGGGTGGAGCCGGTGAGGACCTCGGGGCCGGTGCCGAGGGCCAGCACGAGGTCGGCCAGGCCCTCGAGGGTGGGCCCGCCGCCGGCGCAGGTGATCAGCACCGTGCCCGCGCCCTGCCGGCGCGCCGCCTCCAGGGCGCCGCGGGTGAAGGGGGTGACCGAGCTCGCCGAGAGGCCGATCAGCAGGTCGTCCGCGCCGAGCCCCGCGGCCGCGCGGGCGCCGTCGTCGGCGCGGTCCTCGCTGCCCTCGCGGGCGGCGAACACGGCCTCGGGACCGCCGGCCATCGCCGCCCGGATGCGCCGCGGGTCGGTGCCGAAGGTGGGGGGGCACTCGGCGGCCTCGAGCACCCCCAGCCGGCCGCTGGTCCCGGCGCCGGCGAAGAGCACGTCGCCGCCGCCGGCGAGGACCGCGGCGACCCTCTCCGCCACCGCCGCCACCGCGGGCGCGTGACGGGCCGCCGCCTCGAGGCCGCGGCGGTCCTCGGCGAGGAGCAGGTCGACGACCGCCTCGGGAGCCATCCGATCGAGCCCGCCGCTCGCCGGGTGGCGGGCCTCGGTGGGCAGCTCCTCCCACGGCCGCCCGGCACCGCCGCCGGCGGTGTCCGGGGTCCCGGGGGTCGAGCCGTCTTCGCGTCCGTCCATGGATCCTCCTGCGGTCGTGGCGCCGGCGGCGGGCCGGGGCGGCGCGCGGCCCGGCGCGGGTCTTGCTCCCTTCTCCGCTGGGAGGTTGAGGCAAGAGATGCGCCATGTCATCGGGTTCGACGCCGGCGGGACCAAGACGGTCGGCCTGCTCGCCGACGAGCGCGGCGAGGTGCTGCGCGACGCGCGGGCGGGGGCCGCCAACCTGGTGACCCAGGGCGAGCTGGGGGTGGAGAAGGTGCTCTTCCAGGTGCTCTCCGCCCTCGATCCGCCGGGTCCGGTGGACGCCGTCTGCCTGGGGATCGCGGGCGCCGACCGGCCGGCCCACCTCGAGCTGGTCGAGGGGATGCTGGCGCGGCTCGGCTTCCGCCGCGCGGTGCGGGTGGTCAACGACGCCGTGATCGCGCTGACCGCCGGGACCCCCGACGGGCTCGGCGTGGTGCTGGTCGCCGGCACCGGCTCCGTGGCCTACGGCCGCGATCCCACCGGGCGCACGGCGCGCGCCGGCGGCTGGGGCTACCTGCTGGGCGACGAGGCGTCCGCCTTCTGGCTCGGCCACGCCGCCGTGCGCCAGGGGATCCGCGGCGCCGACGGCCGCGGCCCGGAGACCTCGCTGTTCGAGCGCATCTGCCGGCGGGTCGGGGCGGCGACGCCGGGGGAGCTGGCGGACTGGTTCTACGCCCAGGAGACCCCGCGCGCCCGCGTCGCGGAGCTCGCCGGCGTGGTGGAGGAGGCGGCGGTGGCGGGGGACGCGGCGGCCGGCGCCCTGCTCGACCAGGCCGCCGACCACCTGGCGCGCGCCGCCCGCGCCGTGGCGGGGCGGCTCGGGTTCCCCGCCGCCTACCCGCTGATCCTGGCCGGCGGTACGTTCCGCGCCTGCCCCAGCCTGGAGGCGCGGCTCGGCGGCCGGCTCGACCTGCCCGGCGCGGAGCCCCGGAGGCTCGCCGTCGAGCCGGCGCGCGGCGCCGTCACCCTGGCCCTGCGGGAGCTCGCCGCGTGAGCCCGCACCGCCGGCTTCTCGTGGTCAACGCCGACGACCTCGGCCGCACGGCCGGGGTCAACGCCGGCATCCTGGCCGCCCACCGCGACGGCCTGGTGACCAGCGCCACGCTGATGGTGGGGTCGCCGGCGGCGGCCGCGGCGGCGGCGGCCTGGGCGGACCACCCGCGGCTCGGCGTCGGCCTGCACGTCACCCTGACCGGGGGGCCTCCCACCCTGCCGCCCGAGCGCCTCCCCAGCCTGGTCGACGCCGACGGTCTCCTGCCGCGGCGCCCGGAGGGCCTGGTCGGGGCCGAGCCGGCGGAGGTGGAGGCGGAGGTGCGGCACCAGCTCGCCCGCTTCCGCGAGCTCACCGGACGGCTCCCCACCCACCTCGACAGCCACCACCACTCGCACCGGCTGCCCGCCGTGCTGGCGGCGGTGGTGGCGGTGGCGCGGGAGCACGGCCTGCCGGTGCGCAACGCCTCGCCGACCGTGGGCCGCCGGCTGCGCGAGGCGGGGATCGCCACCACCGACGCGTTCGTCGAGGGGTTCTACGGCGAGGCCGCGACGCTCCCCGGCCTGCTCGCCCTGCTGGCGGGCGCCGGGGACGGCTCCACCGAGCTGATGTGCCACCCGGCCCGGGTCGACGCCCCGCTGCGCGCCGGCTCCACCTACGTCGACGAGCGCGAGACGGAGCTCGCGGCGCTGACCGACCCGGCGGCCCGGCGGGCGGTGGAGCGGCGCGGGCTGCGGCTCGTCCACTTCGGGGAGCTGGCGTCGTGAACGTGCTCACCATCGACGGCGAGCGGGGGGTGGCGGCGGCCGCCGCCGGCCTGCTGGCCGAGGCCGCCGCGGCCGACCCGGAGCTGGTGCTCGGACTGCCGACCGGGCGCACCATGGTGCCCTTCTACGCCGAGCTGGCCCGCCGGCACCGCGCCGGCCGGCTCGACCTGGGCCGGGCCCGCGGCTTCAACCTCGACGAGCTGCTGCTGCCGCGCACCCACCCGGCGAGCTTCCACGCCTTCATGCAGCGCCACGCCTGGGAGCGGATCGGGCTGGCGCGCGAGCGCTGCGACATCCCGGACCCGGCGGCCGACCCGGCGGCGGAGTGCGCCCGCTACGACCGCGCCGTCGCCGCCGCGGGCGGTCTCGACCTGGTCTTCCTCGGCGTCGGGGCCGACGGGCACGTGGCGTACAACCTGCCCGGGCCGCCACGCCACGCCACCCACGTCGTCGAGGTGCCGGCGGCCGTCGCCGACACGCTCGACGTCCCCGCCCGGCTGCGCCCGCTGCGCGCCATCACCCTGGGCTTCGGGCCGCTCCTCGCCGCCCCGCCACCTGGTGCTCCTCGCCACCACCGGGGAGAAGGCGCGCGCCGTCGCCGCGCTGCTCGACGGGCCCGAGGACCCGCGCTGGCCGGTCACGCTGCTGCGCGACCATCCCCGCCTCGACGTGCTGCTCACCCCGGCGGCGTCCCCGGTCGGCCGCCGCCGCCCCGAGCTGGTCGAGGCCTAGCTCTCCGACGGCGTCTTCCTCCCCGATCCCGAGAGGCCGACCCGGCGTCGCTAGGGCGTGGAGGCGGGGGGCGGGGCGACCTTCGCCAGCTCGGCGGTGGCCTGCCGGATCACCTCCGCCTCGGCCTCGAGCGTGCGGCCGAGGCGCGCCGCCTGGGCCTCCGCCTCGGACCACCGCTTCTGCTCGATCGCCTCGCGAACGCCGGGCAGCGTCTTGACGCCGTAGCCGGTGTACAGGCCGGGCGCGTAGAGCTGGTGGCGGAACCACGGGCGGCCGGGGAGGCCGGCTTCGTCGGTGAGGCGGCGCTCGGCGGAGATCAGCAGGCGGTCGACCGTCCGCAGGTCGGCGCCGGCCAGCGCCGCGCCGTCGTCGGCCTCGGCCCGGGCCGCGGCCGCGGCGTAGGCGTGGGCGGCCTCGGTGAGCGTGGCGAGCCCGTTGTGCAGCGGCGCCAGGTTGAGGTAGGGCGGCACCTCCTCGCGCGCCGGCGGCACCTCCGGCCGGCGCGGGTCGTCGGTCGCCGCGTAGACGCCCTCGTCGAGCAGCCGGTTGCGCTCCACGGCGGCGGCCCGCCGCTCGGTGGCGAGCGCGTCGACCTCGTCGACGTAGGTGCCGACCGTGTCGGCCAGGCCCTCGAAGTCGAAGGGCAGCAGCTCGGCGTCGGCCAGGCGCATCACGGCGGTGCCGACGATCTGGGCGAGGGCGCGGCCGTAGACGAAGTCGGTGTCGCTGAAGTGCGTGTACCAGGTGACGTCGTCGTAGATCGAGTGGTAGATGCCGCCGGCGTCCCCCTCGCCGCCGAAGGCGAAGTTGGCCGACGCCACCCCGAGGTGGTCGAGGAAGGCGGTGTAGTCCGAGCCCGAGCCGAGAGCGCCGAGGCGCAGGTCGCCGCGGCTGCGGAGCTCCTGGCGGGCCGCGTCGCCGGCGCTGCCCTCCGGCGCGTCGCGCAGGCGCTTGCGGCGCAGGCGCTCGACCACCGTCAGGCCGGTCTCCGGGTCGGTGACGTCGCCGGCGACGCCGTTGAGGAAGCGCTCCAGCACGTGCGAGCCGGCCCAGTGCAGGTAGCCGCGGCCGGTGCCGTCGGTGTTGAGGTAGGCGACGGCGTGCCGGTCGAGGTCGGCGGCGTGGGCCTCGACCCACTCGGTCGAGCCCAGCAGGCCCTGCTCCTCGCCGTCCCAGGCGGCGTAGACGAGCGTGCGCGCGGGGCGCCATCCCTGGCGCGCCAGCTCGCCGAGGGCCCGCGCCTCCTCGAGCATCACCGACTGGCCGGAGATCGGGTCCTCGGCGCCGTTGACCCAGGCGTCGAAGTGGTTGCCGCGGACGATCCACTGGTCCGGCTGCGTGGCGCCCTCGAGCCGGGCGACGACGTCGTGCAGGGTCACCGTGTCCCACGTCGACCGCACCACCAGGTGCACCACGGCGGGCCCGGGTCCGAGGTGGTAGGTCAGCGGCAGCCCGCCGCGCCAGCCTTCGGGCGCCACCCGGCCGCCGAGCGCCGCGAGCAGCGGCTGGGCGTCGTGGTAGGAGATCGGCAGCACCGGGATGCGGGTGAGGGTCTGGACCTGGTCGAGGGGGAGCCGCTCGGCGCCGGGGGTCGACGGCCGGCCCGGCGTCTGCGGGTCGCCCGGGTGGATCGGCATGTCCATCACGCTGCCGCGCTGCACCCCGCGCTCCGGCCGCCAGGCTCCCTCGGGGTAGACGTCGCCCTGGACGTAGCCGTCGTCGATCGGGTCGGAGTAGAGGATGCAGCCGACCGCGCCGTGCTCGGCCGCGACCTTCGGCTTGATCCCCCGCCAGGAACCGCCGTAGCGCGCCAGCACGACGGCGCCCTCCACCGAGATCCCCTGGCGCTCCAGCTCCTCGTAGTCGTCGGGGATCCCCTGGTTGACGTAGACCAGCGGCGCGGTCACGTCGCCGTCGATCGAGTAGGCGTTGTAGGACGGGAGCTGCTCGCTGGTCTGCCGCGAGGTGGGGTCGCCGGGCACCGGGGTCTCGGCCAGCGTCGCCCGCCAGGGCCGCGGCGCGACGAGCTCGAGCCGGCGCTCGAGCGGCGTCGGGAAGAGGACCTCGAAGGTCTCCAGGTCGGCCTGCCATCCCCACTCGCGGAAGCGGTCGCGGATCCACTCGGCGTTGGCCACGTCGTAGGAGGAGCCGAGGTGGTGCGGGCGGGCCGCGAGGTGCTCCATGTGGGCGCGCAGCCGCGCCGGATCGGGCAGGGCGCGGAACTTGGTCTCCCAGTCGAGCTCGGTCCGGGCGGCCGCGGCGGAGTAGCCGTGCAGCCCGGCGGCGGGGAGGGCGTCGCTCCAGGCGAGCCCCTGGAGGAGCAGGCAGGTGGCCAGGGCGAGACGGATCGGTCGGGACATGGTCTTCTCCTCCGCGGGGGTTCGGTGCGCGGCGCAGTCTACCCGGGTGGCACGTCCCTGCCACCCCGGGGCGCCGGCGGATAGAGTGAGGGCTTCACATGACGCGATCGCCGGGGACCCGCTTCGGGCCGTACGAGATCGTCGCGCCGCTCGGCGCGGGCGGCATGGGCGAGGTCTACCGCGCCCGCGACCCCCGGCTCGGCCGGGAGGTGGCGGTGAAGGTGCTGTCCGGCGCCACGGCGGCCGACCCCGACCTGGTGGACCGCTTCGAGCGCGAGGCGCGCGCCGCGGCGGCGCTGAACCACCGCAACATCGTCACCGTCCACGACGTCGGGGCGCAGGACGGCCTGCCCTACCTGGTCACCGAGCTGGTCCCCGGCGAGACGTTGCGGCGGCGTCTGGCGCGGGGTCCGCTGCCGCCGCGCGAGGCGGTCGCCGTCGCCGTGCAGGTGGCGCGCGGCGCGGCGGCGGCGCACGCGGTGCGGGTGGTGCACCGCGACCTCAAGCCCGAGAACCTGATGCTGACGCCGGACGGGGAGGTCAAGATCCTCGATTTCGGCGTCGCCAAGCTGCAGCCGCCCCCGGTGGCGCCGAACGACGAGACGCTGCGCGCCACCCGCCCCGGCGGCGTCGTCGGCACCCTCCCCAACATGGCCCCCGAGCAGATGCGCGGCGAGCCGGTCGACGGGCGCGCCGACCTGTTCGCGATCGGCGCGCTGCTCTACGAGATGCTGAGCGGCGCCAGTCCCTTCGCGCGGGCCAGCCCGTTGGCGACGGCGGCGGCCGTGCTCCACGAGGAGCCGGCGCCGCTGGAGGAGCGGGTGGCGGGCCTGCCGCCGGCGCTCGGCGACCTGGTGGCGCGCTGCCTGGCCAAGGAGCCCGACGACCGCTACCCCTCGGCCGGCGAGCTGGCCGCGGAGCTCGAGCGGGTGGCCGGGGAGCTGGAGCGCCCCGCCGGGGCGGCGGTGACGCCGGCGCCGGCCGCGGAGGAGCCGCCGCCGGCGCCGTCGATCGCCGTCCTGCCCTTCGCCGACCTCAGCCCGGGGCGCGACCAGGAGTACTTCTGCGACGGCCTGGCCGAAGAGCTGGTCAACGCGTTGGCGCGGATCGAGGGCCTGCGGGTCGCGGCCCGCAGCTCGTCGTTCCAGTTCCGCGGCGCGGCGATCGACGCCCGGGCCGCCGGCGCAAGGCTGGGGGTGGCGGCCGTGCTCGAGGGGAGCGTGCGCAAGGCGGGCGACCGCCTGCGGGTGACCGTCCGGCTGATCGACGTGGGGGACGGCTACCAGCGCTGGACGGAGCGCTTCGACCGCCGCCTCGAAGACGTCTTCGCCATCCAGGACGAGATCGCCGCCTGCGTGGTGGACTGCTTCGGCGGCTTCCTCGGCCGCGCCGGCGCCGCCGGCGCCCGCCCGGAGACCGCCGTCGAGGCGTACGAGTACTTCCTCCGCGGCCGCCACCTGGCCAGCCGCTTCAGCCGGCCGGCCTTCGAGGCCGCCCTCGAGATGTACGAGCGCGCCCTCGGGCTGGACCCCGAGTACGCGCCGGCGTGGGCCGGGATCGCCGAGATCCACGCCTGGATCTACGAGTGGTGGGGGGGCGGGGAGGAGCACCTGGCCGCGGCGGGGGAGGCCAGCGCCCGCGCCGTCGAGCTGCGCCCCGACCTGGCGGAGTCGCACGCCGCCCGCGGCTTCGCCATCGGCCTGTCGGGGCGCTACGAGGAGGCCGAGCGCGAGTTCGCCGAGGCGGTGCGCCTCGATCCGCAGCTCTTCGACGCCTGGTATCTGTGGGCCCGCGCCTGCTTCTCCGCCGGCGAGATCGAGCGCTCGGCCGAGCTGTTCCAGCGCGCCGGAGAGGCGCGCCCGGAGGACTTCCAGTCCCTCATCCTGGGCGGGCAGTCGCTGAGCGTGCTGGGTCGGAAGCAAGCGGCGGACGCGATGATCCGCGAGGGCGTGCGGCGCGCCGAGCGGCGGCTCGACCTGGATCCGTCGGACACCCGCGCCCTGTCGCTGGGCGCCGCGGCGCTCGCCAACCTCGGCGAGTTCGAGCGCGGCGCCCGCTGGATCGAGCGCGCCCTCGAGCTGTCGCCGGACGGCAGCGTGCTGCTCAACGGCGTCTGCCTCTACGCCCGGATGGGCGACCTGGAGCGGGCCTTCGAGCTGCTCGAGCGCACCGTCGACCTCGGGGTCGGCAAGCGGGACTGGATCGAGCGCGACCCCGACTACGACCCGCTGCGCGGCGACCCGCGGTTCGCCGCCCTGCTGGCGCGGCTCCCCTAGCCAGGGACGGGAGCCTGTCTGCGCGAGCCCTTCGAGCTCGCGTCGGGGCGGTGGGGGTGGGTCCGGAGGCGACGAGCGCCAGGGAGGACGCCGCGGCGACCACCCGGTCGCCGCAGGCCGGGCCCGCAGCCGCCGCCCTAGGGGAAGAGGACGCCGCCGGAGGACCGCAGGCTGCCGTCGAGCAGCGCGCCGCGCAGGGCGGCGTGGCGCAGCTTGCCGTTGGGGGTGCGGGGCAGGGTGCGCGGCGCCAGCAGCAGCACCCGGCCGGGGCGCAGGCCGAGGCGGCGGTCGACCCGCACCACCACCCGGCGCGCCATCTCGCGCAGCTCCGCGCCCGGCGGCGGCGCCGCACGGCGCAGCTCGGCGCAGACCCAGGCCTGCTCGCCCTCGGCGCGGCCGCGGTCGACGCCGACCGCGGCGGCCCGGCGCACGAAGTCGAGCTCCTCGACCGCCGCCTCGATCTCCTGGGGCGCCAGGTTGCGTCCCGCCTGCAGGATGACGTTCTTGCGCCGCCCGACGACGAAGACCTCGCCCGCGGCGTCGGCGTATCCGAGGTCGCCGGTGCGGATCGTCCCCGGCCGCACCAGCAGCGCGGCGGTCGCCGCCGCGTCCCCGAGGTAGCCGTCCGTCACCGCCGGGCTCGTCACCACCAGCTCGCCGACGCCGCCCGCCGGCGCCGGGCGCCCGCCGGCCACCACCTCGACCGTGACGCCGGGGAAGGGGCGGCCGATGGCGACCAGCCCCCGAGCGTCGATCGCCGGCGCGGTCCCGGGCGGCTGCATGGCCACGCCGACGGTGGCCTCGGCCAGGCCGTAGCCGGGGACCATGACCCGGTCGAGCCCGAAGGCGTCGTGGAAGCGGCGCAGCGTCTCGGCGCGCACCGGCTCGGCGGCGTTGAGCGCCACCCGCAGGCTGCCGAGCGGCGGTCGGTCGGCCGGTGCCAGCGAGCGCACGGCGAGGCGCCAGGCGAAGTCGGGGGCGGCGGTGAAGGTCCCCGCGTGCTCCGCCACCGCGCGCAGCCAGGCGCCCGGGCGCAGCGGCCCGCTGGGCAGCAGCACCAGCGGCGCGGCGAGCAGGAAGGGCACCACGGTCATCAGCACCAGCCCCATGTCGTGACAGGTCGGCAGCCAGCTCACGAAGACGTCGCGCGGGGTGATCTCCATGCCGGCGATCATCTGCCGGGCGTTGGTCAGCACCTGCCGGTGGGTGAGCTGCACCGCCTTGGGGGCGCCGGTGCTGCCGGAGGTGAACTGGAGGAACGCGAGGTCGTCGGGGCCCGGCGCCACCCCCCGGGGCGCCGGCCCGGCGGCGTCGATCCCGGAGGCGGCGGCGACCCGCGGCGCGCCGCTGCCGCCGCGGGCGGCGAGCGCCCGGCGCAGCCGTCGCAGCGCCGCCGCCGGCAGGTCCCCGGGGACGACGGCGAGGGCGGCGCCGCAGCCGCCGCCCAGGTCGGCGATGCGCTCGGCGCCCGAGCCCGGGAAGAGGGGGACCGGCACCGCGCCGGCGCGCTGGGTGCCGTAGAACGCGGTGAAGAACTCCTCGCCGTTGGGCAGCGCCAGCACCACGCGGTCGCCGGCGCCGACGCCGCGCGCGGCGAGGCCGGCGGCGAAGCGGCCGCTCGCCGCCCACAGATCGCGGTACGACGGGTGCCGGTCGCCGCAACGGAAGGCCGGCGACCGCCGCCGCGCCCGGCGCGCCAACATCTCGACGAGGGTCGCGGGGGCGGGCGGGGAAGGGGTGGCCATCGGGGTCGCGGCGACGCTAGCACGCCCGCTCCGGAGCGCCGGCCGCGAGCGGGTAAGCTGGGCCGGCCGATGTCCCGCCCCCTCGGCGGCTTCGAGACCGCCCTGACGCTGAGCAACCGCCACGCCCCGTTCGTGGTGGTGGCCGTGGTGCGGCTCGGGCGGGGGCCCGACCCGGAGCGGCTGCGCCGCGCCCTCGTCGCCCTGCAGCGCCACCACCCCTTGCTGGCGGTGCGGATCCTCGAGCGCGGCGGGCGCTTCGCCTTCACCTCCGAGGCCACGCCGCCGCTGCCGCTACAGGTGCTCCCGCGGCGGGGCGAGGACGGTTGGCGGCGGGTGGTCGACGCCGAGCTCAACCGCCGGATCGACGAGACGGCGGGACCGCTGGCGCGCTGTCTCTACCTGCTGCCGCAGGACGGGGGCTGCCCCGCCGAGATCGTCCTCACCTTCCACCACGCGGCGATGGACGGCGCGTCGGCGACCGGCCTCGTCGGGCAGCTCCTCCGCCTCTGCGACCCGGCGGGCGGGGAGGCGCCGCCGGCCCGCGACGACCTGCCGCCGCCGATGGAGAGCGCCTTTCCCGCGCCCTTCACGGGGCTGCGCGGCGCCGCCCGCCGGGCGGCCTTCCTGGCCCGCCAGGCGGCCGACGAGGCCGGCTTCGCCTGGTCCGCCCGCGGCGGCCGCCGGCCCGCGGTGCACCCGGCCGCCCGCTGTCGTGCCCTGCCCGCCTCCCTCGACCCCGAGGAGACCCGGGCGCTGGTGCGCGCGGCGCGCCGCCGGCGCGTGCCGCTCCACGCGGCGCTGCACGCCGCCCTGCTGCGGGCGGTGCACCGGCGCCTCTACGACGGCGTGCCGCGGCGGCTGCGCTACGTCGCCTTCGCCGACCTGCGGCCCCACCTGCGGCCGCCGCCGCCCGCCGACCGCCTGGGGAGCCACCTGTCGATGCTGCGCTTCACCCGGCGCCTGGGCCCTCCCGACGGCGAGGGCTTCTGGGCTCTGGCGGCGGGGATCGCCGCCCAGATCGACCGCGCCCTGCGCCGCGGCGACCGCTTCGTGGCGGCCCAGCTCACCGCGCCGATGATGCGCCTCCTGCTCGCCCGCGGCTCGCGGCGGATGGCGGCGACGGCGTTGAGCTACCCGGGGCCGGTGGCGCTCGCCGGGACGCCGGACGCCCTGCCGGTCCGCGACCTGCGCTGCTTCGTCTCCAACCTGCCGATCGGACCCGAGCTCACCGCCCAGGCCCGCCTCTGGGGCGGCGCGCTGCTCCTCGACTTCGTCGTCCTCGACGGCGACCTCGACGCGCCGCACGCCGCGGCGCTCACCGGCGAGGTGCTCGCCACCCTGCGCGCCGCGTCGGGTGGGGCGGGAGCGGTGGCGGCGTGAGCGACCTCGGCGCGGCGATCTGCGACCTCGTCGCCGTCCAGCTCGGCCGCCGCCGGGTCGCCCTCGACGACCGCCTGGTCGAAGACCTCGGCGTCGAGTCCGTCGACCGCGTCAACCTGGTCGCCGCCGCCGAGGACCGCTGGAGCATCGAGATCGAGGAGGAGGAGATCGCCGCCCTCCGCACCGTCGGCGACCTCCTCGACCTGGTCCGCCGCCGGAGCGGCTGAGCAGCGTGGAAAAGGGGTCGGCGGGCCTCAGGGGCCGATCGTGTGGAGCTGCACCAGCGGTCCCTCGATCGGGTCGTCCGGCGCCAGCCGGATCTCGCCGCCGACGTGCCAGAGGTTGTCGTCCTCGGGGTCGAGCAGGGTCTGCGCCACCTCCCAGCGGGCGGGACCGGCGGCGACCAGGCGGGTGAGGGCGTGGCGGCGCGCCTGGGGGCCGAAGGGCAGCTCGCCGTAGGCGGCGAAGTAGGGCTCCAGGGCCGCCTCGAAGCGCTCGGGGGGCCAGGGGTCGGCGGGATCCTGGCGCACCGCGGCGGCCGCCTCCTCCCAGTCCCGGTTCGCCAGCGCCCGCACCAGGAGGTGCAGCTCGGCGCGGACCCGGGCGGCGAAGGCACGCGGGTCGCGCAGCAGCGCCGCGGCCGGGCGCTCCGGGTGCTCGGCGCCGTCACGGCCGCGGATCGCGTCGGCCAGCTCGGGGTGCGAGCAGGCTCTCCCACTCCTCGAGCAGGCTCGTGTCGATGCGCTCGACCAGGGTGCGGAAGGTGGCGAGGACGTCGTCGACGCTCCGGCTTGCGCGTCGGACTCGGGGACGCTCTGGGCGAGCGTCTTGTAGAGCTGGGACAGGTAGCGCAGCAGCACCCCTTCGCTGCGCTGCAGCCCGTAGCTCGCGGACGTAGTCGGCGAAGCCCAGGTAGCGCTCGAACATCTCGCGGCCCGACCGACTTGGGCCGGATGTCCGCCGCGCCGACCCACGGGTGGTGCTCGCGGAAGCCTTCGAAGGTGCCGTAGATGAAGTCGGCCTTGGGCTTGGGGTGAGGTGACCTCGTCGCAGCCGCTCCATGCGCTCCTCGTAGGGGACGCCCTCGGCCGCCTTGAGCTCGGCGACCAGGTCGGTCCTTCGCCTTGTCGACCTGGCGGCGCAGGACCACGTGCGGGTCCTCGAGCACCGCCTCGACGAGGGTGAGCACGTCGAGGGCGTAGTCGGGGACCTCGCGGTCGAGCAGGCCGAGGGCCTCGACCAGGTACAGCGACAGCGTGTGGTGCAGCGAGAAGTCGCGCTGGAGGTCCGGGTCGACGGTCACCCAGCGGTACGGCGTGCGGACGTCGCTGCACCATCTCCACGATGCCGGCGCGGTGGAGCGAGCGGACGAGCATGCGCCGCGTGGCCGAGCAGCCGGCGCCGGCTGCTCCGGCGTCTCGTGGCTGCGGGCGATCGAGCTCGGCGCAGCGACGGCGAAGTTGCGCCGCCCGGGGTCGTCGACCTCGGCGTCGCTGCTGCAGCAGCTCGAGGAGCATCCCGTGGGTGACGGAAGCGCGACTCGAGGGTCTCGGGAGGGCGCTCGATGCAGCGGCGTCGGAAGGTCGCCTCGGTCCACGGCACCTCGCCCCGGCGCGGCCCCTTCTTGACCAGCTTGCGGCGCCGCTTGGCGTCGCCCGCCGCCTTCTCCTCGGCGCGCTTGTTCTCGATCACGTGCTCGGGGGCCTGGCAGACCACCCAGCCGCGCTCGTCGAAGCCCTTGCGCCCGGCGCGGCCGGCGATCTGCTGGAAGTCGCGCACCGAGAGGATCCCCACCTTGCGCGCCGTCGTACTTGGAGAGCTTGGTGAACAGCACCGTGCGGATCGGGATGTTGACGCCCACGCCGAGGGTGTCGGTGCCGCAGATGACCTTCAGCAGGCCCTGCTGGGCGAGCTGCTCGACCAGCAGGCGGTACTTGGGCAGCAGGCCGGCGTGGTGCACCCCGATGCCGAAGCTCAGGAAGCGCCGGAACTCCTTGCCGTAGGGGGTGTCGAAGCGGAAGCCGCCCAGCGCCTCGGCGATCGCCTGCTTGTCGTCGCGGTCGGTGAGCTGCATCGCTGGTCAACGCCTGCGCCAGCTCGGCGCACTCGCGCTGGGTGAAGTTGACCACGTAGATCGGGGCGCGGCCGCTCGCCACCAGCCACTCGACGGTCTCGTGGAGCGGCGTCTCCCGGTACGCGAAGTCGAGCGGCACCGGGCGCTCCGCCGAGCGCACCACCGCCACCGCCACGCCGCTGCGCGCCTCGAGCTCGCTCGGCGATCGACCCGACGTCGCCGAGGGTGGCGGACATCAGCAGGAAGCGGGTGCGCGGCAGGGCGAGCAGCGGCACCTGCCAGGCGACGCCGCGCTCGGGGTCGGCGTAGTAGTGGAACTCGTCGAGGACGGCGTAGGGGACGTCGAGCCCTTCGCCCTCGCGCAGCGCCATGTTGGCCAGCACCTCGGCGGTGCAGCAGACCACCGGCGCGCCGGGGTTGATGGCGGCGTCGCCGGTGAGCATGCCCACCCGGTCGGGCCCCAGCTCGTCGCACAGGGCGAAGAACTTCTCGCTGGCCAGCGCCTTGATCGGCGAGGTGTAGACGCTGCGCCGCCCCTCGGCGAGCGCCTTGAAGTGCAGCGCCAGGGCGACCAGCGACTTGCCGGACCCGGTGGGGGTGTTGAGGATCACGTGGCGGCCGGCGAACAGCTCGAGCAGCGCCTCCTCCTGCGCCGGGTAGGGCTCGAGGCCGGTGTCCGCCACCCAGTCGAGGAAGCGGCCCAGCACCTCGTCGGGGGCCGCCGTCCCCGGCGCCGGCAGCCGCTCGCCGAGGGGCGGCCGCGACGGGTCGCGCGGCGCGCGCACCCGCGCGGCCGGGCCCGCGGCGTGGCGCGGCGGCAGGTCGCGCTGCGAGAGGAGGTTCGCCATGGCGCCTAGTGCAACGCGCCCGGAGCGGCGCCGCTTCCGCCGCCGGCCGCCGCGACGGCGCGGTGCATCGCGGCCAGGGCGTCGCGCCCGAAGCGGCGCTGGGCGTGGCGCGCCAGCGGGTAGGCCAGCCGCAGCAGCGGGTGCGCCGGACGCGAGACGGCGAGGATCTCGAAGGTGACCTCGCCGCCGCCGCGCTCGGCGTGGACCAGGAAGCGCTCCTCGCCGCGCTCGAGGTGGCCGGCCAGGGTGCCGTAGGCGAAGCCGTGGCGGGTCAGCGTGCGGCCGTCCTCGCGCACCTCGTCGTCGATCGTGGCGACCACCCGGCAGGGGCTCAGCGTCCACATCCCCCAGGCGCGCGCCTCGACCGCCACCACCGTGCCGACGGTCCGGGGCGGGGCCGGCGGGTGGAGGCGGGCCCAGCCGACGCCGAACATCGCCCACGAGGCGAGGGCCGCGCGGGCGGCGGCGAGGGTCGCCTCGCCGCGTCCGAGGACGCGGCGGTAGCGGTCGAGGTCGAAGCCCGCCGGGAGCGGCGCGCCGTCGGTCAGGCCGGCCGGCGCGTAGGAGAGCGGCGCCCGGCGCGCCGCCGCGAGGACCCGCTCGACCGTCTGCGGCCGGGGCCGCCGCAGGCTCAGCATCCGCGCCGCCGCGGTCGGCCGGCGCGCCGGGTCTCGAGCTCGTCCACGGGGGCAGCGTACCGCGGGCCGACGCCCCGGCGCGCCCCGGGGCGCGGAATTTTCACGCCCCTCCGGGTGGTAGATTCTCCTGCCGGCCGCGCGGCCCCGGCCGCCGGCCTCTCGACCGCCCGGAGAGCGCATGAGACCACCCGAGATCGTCCGTCTGACCCCCGGCAAGCGCGTCCTCTTCCTCACCAAGGACCCGGAGCGGATCCGCCGGCAACTCGCCGGCGAGCTGGACCTGACGATGGACGACGTGATCGGTCGACGAGCTGCTCGACGACATCAACACCGACGCCATGACCCCCGCCTGGGTCTGCTTCTCCCACCGTCCCGAGGACATCGCCCGCGACGCCTACGCCGGCCTCGTCGTCGACGGCCGGCGGCTGTTCCCGCGCGACGCGCTGCGCGACGGGAACTTCGAGGTCATCGTCTCGGGCTATCGCAAGGGGGTGGGGTCGTCGCGCGAGACGGCGGTGCAGGCGGAGAAGTGGAGCGGCATCCGCATCGCCGTCGCCGCCTCGTTCGCCCCCATCCACGCCGGCAACAACGTCAACCAGGGCGTGCTGATGGCGGACCACGACATGCTGCGCCGGCTGCAGCGCGGCGAGGGCGTGCCGCTCGCGGAGTTCACCCGCGGCCACGACCCGATCTCCGCCGAGATCATCCGCCACGGTGGCCTGTTCCCGTACTCGAAGGCGGTGGCGGCCGGCGAGGTCGAGCTGCCGCGGCCGACGACGCCGCCCCGCCCGATGACGATGGCGGAGAAGCTGCTCGCGCGCCACGTGCTCGGTGCGTCCGAGGGCGAGGAGGTCTTCGTCGCCCCGGGCGACGCGGTGGTGGTGACGGTCGACGGCGGCTACTCCCACGAGTTCACCACCGCGCAGGTGCACCACTTCCTCGCCGAGGAGTACGGGCCCGACTACACGATCCAGAACCCCGAGCGCTTCGCGGTCTTCGAGGACCACCTGATCTACGCCGACGACGTCCCGAAGATGCGCGCCTTCACCGACAAGATCGAGACCCTGCGCGAGCTGCAGCGCGAGTTCCAGCGCCACGCCGGCACCCGCGACTTCTCGGCCCGCGACCGGGTGTCGCCGGGGATCTGCCACGAGGTGGCGCGCGAGAAGCTGGTCGAGCCCGGCGACTTCATCCAGGCGACCGACAGCCACACCTGCATGGGCGGCGTCAACAACGCGCTCGCCTGGGGGGTGGGCGCCACCGAGTACGCCAACCTCGCCCACTCCGGCTTCACCATGGTCGAGGTGCCCGAGTCGATCCGCTTCGACCTGGTCGGGGAGCTCGCCGAAGGGGTGACGGCCAAGGACGTGATGCTGTACATCCTGCTCGAGTACGCGCGGCCGCAGGCGACGCTGAACCGGGTGATGGAGTTCACCGGGCCGGGCGTCTCGGGGCTGTCGATGGACGAGCGCGCGACGCTGACCAACATGGCGACCGAGTGCGCGGCGCGCACCGCCATCGTGGTGGCCGACGAGGAGACCTACCGCTGGCTCGCCGCGTGGCGGCCGGGGGTCGACGTCGAGCGGCTGCGCCGGCGTTCGGTCACCCCGGACGAGGGCGCCGTCTACGCCGGCGGTGTCCACCGCATCGACCTCGCCGCCATCCGGCCGATGGTGGCCCACCCCGGCGACCCGGACCGCGGCATCCCCTCCGATCCCACCAACGGCGCCTGGGTCGACGAGCTCGGCACGGTGCCGGTGGACATCGCCTACGGCGGCAGCTGCACGGCGGGCAAGATCGACGACCTCGAGTTCTACCACCGGGTGGTGAAGGAGGCGGTCGACGCCGGCCTCACCGTCCACCCGCGGGTCCGCTTCCTCATCCAGTTCGGCTCGGCGGCGGTCGAGGAGCACTGCCGCCGCCGCGGCATGGTGGAGACCTTCGAGCGCGCCGGCGTCACCCTCATCCAGCCCGGCTGCGGCGCCTGCATCGGTTGCGGTCCCGGCGTCTCCGAGGGTCCCGACCAGGTCACCGTCTCCGCCATCAACCGCAACTACAAGGGCCGCTCGGGCCCGGGCCGGCTCTACCTCGCCTCCCCCCTGACCGTCGCCGCCTCCGCCTTCACCGGCGAGATCACCGCCTACACCCCGGGCATGTTCGCCCGCCGCCCGGTCGCGGTCGGCTAGGCGCAGCCGCCCGCGACCTCGGGCCCCGCGCCGGCTCCGCGCCGCCCGGCCGGTGCTCGCAGCCACCCTCGGAAGAGCGGCAGGGGAAGACCGGGCGGCCGACGCGGACCGGCATCCCGGACGCGCCGGCCTCCGCCGCTAGAAGCGCCACCTCGCGGAGGCCGCCCAGACGCTCGCGCGTGCCGTGTACGTGCTGGGCAGCGCCGCCACGCTGGGGCCCTCCTGGCCGGTGACGTGGCGCTCCGAGAAGTTGTGCAGCGAGTAGCCGACGTCGAAGGAGATCTGCGGGAAGTCGTAGCTGGCGCCGACCGAGTAGACGGTGTCGTCGCCGCGGAAGAAGGCGGGGTCGACGCGGTGGTCCGGCACCGGCGACGGCTCCAGGGCGAAGCCGGCCGAGAGGGCCAGCGCGTCGGTGACGTCGCCTTCCAGCCCCAGGCGGACGCCGAGGGTGTCGTCCCAGCCGGAGCGCTGGACGTCGGTGGTGGCGATGCCGGGGGCGCCGGAGAACGCGGCGGTCTGGCTGAAGTCCGACCAGAAGGTGTCGACGAGGTCGAGCTCGACGCGGAGCTCGGGGTAGGGCGCGAACCAGATTCCGGCCCCCAGCTCCGCCGGCAGGTCGAGGCCCTGGTGGGCGCCCGTGGAGCCCCGGACCAGGTTCTCGAGGTTGGCGGCGGCGATGGGATCGGCCGGCGCCACCCGCACCTTGCGCTCGACCTTGCCCCCGCCGTCGACGGTGATCTTGTCGCGGTAGGTGGCCCCCCACCCCCAGACCGTGGAACGGTAGGCGACGCCGGCGTCGACGCCCCAGCCGGTGACGTCGGTCTTGGCGTCGACCAGCACCTCGCCCGCGAAGAGCTGGCCGCCGGTGCCGGGCGCCGCGACCCGGTTGGTCACCCCCTGGTCGAAGGTCCCGAAGACGTAGCGGATGCCGCCGCCCACGCTCCAGCCGCTCCCGAGGTCGTAGGCCACCACCGGGTGCACCTCTCCCAGCTTGATGTCGGTCAGGCGGACCAGCGAGCGGGGCGGGAAGAACACCGGGTTCCAGTCCACCCGGTACCAGGCGGGGGTGTCGATCCCGATCCCCAGGGCCCACGGGCCGGCCGGCTTCCAGCCCAGGTAGACCGACGGGGTGAACTGGATCGAATGGTCGGCGCGGAACTTCCCCGCGGTCGGCGAGCTGTAGGTGTCGGTGTAGTTCGAGAAGTCGACGCCTCCCTCGAGCTCGACGCCCTCGATCTCCACCAGGCCGGCAGGGTTGTAGCGCACCGCCGAGGGATCGCTGGCCCGGGCCAGCCAGGCGCCCGCCTGGGCGGTGGCGCGGCCGGTCCACTGGGTGCGCAGGAAGCCGCTGGCGCGGGCGGGGGCGGCGGGCAGCGCCAGGGCGGCGGCCAGCAGGGCGGCGGCGAGGGGGGACGGCAGACGGCGACGGTTCACGGTCATCCTCCTGGGGGCGTGGGCGAAGGGTGTCGGGTCATTCGACGGCGTGGATCTCCGGGATCACCCGGCCGTCGTGCAAGGTCAGGATGGCGAGGGTCAGCGGCAGCCGGAAGCGCCGCGGGCCGCAGGCACCGGGGTTGAGCAGCAGGCACGATCCCTGCCAGGCGACCTCGGGTCGGTGGGAGTGGCCGTAGACGACGAAGCCGTGGTCGGCGGCCCAGCGGGCCTCGATCTCCTCGCGGCGGTGGACGACGCGGTAGCGCACGCCGTCGAGCTCGCCGCCGAGGTCGTCGGGGAGGCGGGCCAGCTCGCCGGCGGTGTCGGTGTTGCCGCGCACGGCGGACACCGGCGCCACGGCGCGCAGGCCCGCCAGAACGGCGGCGTCGCCGACGTCGCCGGCGTGGAGGATGGCGTCGCAGCCGGCGAGCAGCTCCACCACCTCCGGTCGCAGCAGCCCGTGCGTGTCCGACACCACCCCCACCCGCATGCGGGGATCATATCCGGGGGGGGAGGGCGCCCGCCGGCGGTCCGGCGGCGCCGCGGTTCGGGCTAAGATCGCGGCCTCGCACGACGTGCACATGGTCTTCGACGGAGGAGGTTCCCGCATGCTCCCAGTCCGGCCCGGGGCCCGCCCGGCCCGCCGGTGCGGCGCGCCCGTCGCCGCGCTCCTCGTCCTTCTGCCGCTCGCCGGCTGCGCCACCGCGGCGGCTCCCGCCCCGGTGGCCGCCGGGGACGGCGGCACCGCGGCCACCGCGGCCGGCGCCGCCGCCCGCGGCGAGCTCGACCGCGACGAGAACGGCCCTCTCGCTCCGCCCTACCCCTCCACCTATCGGCCGCTGCCGTCGCCGCCCACCCTGATCCGGGGCGCCACGATCCTCACCGGCAGCGGCGACCGCATCGACGACGGTTCGGTGCTGCTGGTCGACGGCGCGGTCGCGGCGGTGGGCCGCGGCCTCGAGGCGCCGCCGGGCGCGCGGGTGGTCGACGCCACGGGGCGCTGGGTCACCCCCGGGATCATCGACGTCCACTCGCACCTCGGGGTCTACCCGTCGCCCGGCATCGAGGCCCTCGCGGACGGCAACGAGGCCACCGACCCGGTGACCGCCGAGGTGTGGGCCGAGCACTCCGTCTGGCCGCAGGACCCGGGCTTCCTGACCGCGCTGGCCGGCGGCATCACCACGCTGCAGGTGCTCCCCGGGTCGGCCAACCTGATCGGCGGCCGCGGCGTGACGCTGAAGAACGTGCCGTCGCGCACCGTGCAGGGGATGAAGTTCCCCGGCGCGCCCTACGCGCTGAAGATGGCCTGCGGCGAGAACCCGAAGCGGGTCTACGGCAGCCGGGGGCGGGCGCCGTCGACCCGGATGGGCAACGTGGCGGGCTACCGCCAGGCGTGGATCGAGGCCGCGGCCTACCGCGAGAAGTGGCGCCGCTGGCGCGAGCGGCGGGCGAGCGGCGAGGGGGAGGAGGCGCCGCCGCCGGAGCGCGACCTGGCGATGGAGACGCTGGTCGGCGTGCTCGAGGGCAGGATCCTCGTCCACATGCACTGCTACCGCGCCGACGAGATGGCGCAGATGCTCGACCTGGCCGACGAGTTCGGCTACCGCATCACCGCCTTCCACCATGCCGTGGAGGCCTACAAGATCGCCGACCTGCTGGCCGCCCGCGGCGTCTGCGCCGCGATGTGGGCCGACTGGTGGGGCTTCAAGATCGAGGCCTACGACGGCATCCGCGAGAACATCGCGCTGGTCGACCGGACGCCGGGCGGCTGCGCCATCGTCCACTCCGACTCCGAGGTCGGCATCCAGCGCCTCAACCAGGAGGCGGCGAAGGCGATGGCGGCGGGGCGGCGCTCCGGGATCGAGGTGGCGCCCGAGCACGCGATCCGCTGGATCACCGCCAACGCCGCCACGGCCCTGGGCATCGGCGACCGGACCGGCACCCTGGAGCCGGGCAAGATGGGCGACGTGGTGGTGTGGAGCGGCGACCCGTTCAGCGTCTACAGCCGCGCCGACGAGGTGTTCATCGACGGCGCGCTCGTCTACGACCGCCGGGATCCGCGGTTCGAACCGGAGAGCGACTTCACCCTCGGCCTGCTGCCGCGGGAGATCGGAGGTGCGCGATGACCCGCCCGACGCCCCACCGTCCGCCGGCCCGCCGCCGCGGTCCGGCCGCCGCGGCCGCCCTCGTCACCCTCGTCGCCGCGGCCGCCGTCGCCGCGGCCCCCGCCGCCCCGCCGGTCGTCGCGCTGGTCGGCGGCACCGTCCACACGCTGGGCGCCGCCGGCACGCTGGAGGGGGTGACGGTGCTGCTGCGCGACGGACGCGTCGCCGCCGTCGGTCGCGACGTCACGCCGCCGCCCGGGGCGGTGGTGATCGACGCCGCCGGCAAGGTCGTCACGCCGGGTCTGTTCGACTCCTTCACCCAGATCGGCCTGGTCGAGATCAGCGCCGTGCCGGCGAGCCGCGACACCGCCACCGACCTCGACCGCCTCACCGCCGCCTTCCGCGTCGCCGACGCGCTGAACCCCGCCTCGACGCTGCTGGCGGTGAACCGGGTCGAGGGCCTGACCCGCGCCCTGGTGGTGCCGAGCGCCGGCAGCGGCGGCCTGATCGCCGGGCAGGCGGCGGTGGTCGAGCTCGGCGCCCGCGTCGCCGACGGCCCCGCCGGCATGGTGGTGCGCCAGCCGGCGGCGATGGTGGCGGTGCTGGGGGAGGCGGGAGCGCAGCTGGCCGGCGGCTCCCGGGCCGCCGCGCTGCTGGTGTTGCGCGAGGCACTCCAGGACGCCCGCGACTACGCCGCGCACCGCGCCGCCTTCGACAGCGGCGCCCGCCGCCCCTACGCCCTGTCGCGCCTCGATCTCGAGGCGCTGGGGCCGGTGGTGCGGGGCGAGGAGCCGCTGCTGCTCGAGGTGGACCGCGCCGCCGACCTTCTCGCCGCGGTGGAGCTGGGGCGCGAGATGGGCGTGCGGGTGGTGCTGGCCGGCGCCGCCGAGGGCTGGATGGTGGCCGACCGCCTCGCCGCCGCCGGCGTGCCGGTGCTGCTCCAGCCGCTGGTCAACCTGCCGGCCAGCTTCGAGACCCTCGGCGCCACGCTGGCCAACGCCGGCCGCCTCGCCGCCGCCGGCGTCCCGGTGGCCTTCATGAGCGGCGACTCGCACAACGCCCGCAACCTGCGCCAGGCGGCGGGCAACGCCGTGGCCTGGGGGCTGCCGTGGGACGACGCCCTGGCCGCGATGACCACGGTGCCGGCGGCGATCTGGGGCCTCGAGGGGTCGTACGGACGGATCGAGCCGGGCTACGAGGCCGACGTGGTGGTGTGGAACGGCGACCCGCTGGAGGTCACGACCTACCCCGAGCACGTCTTCATCCGCGGCGAGGAGATGTCCCCCGACAGCCGCCAGACGCGCCTCCGCGACCGCTACCTCCGCCTGCCGGAGGAGGGCGAGCTCCCGCCCGCCTACCGCGCCGTGCCGCCGTAGCGCCACCGGTCCGCCGGGGGCCGGCGGCGGCACGGCGGCCCGGCCCGCCCGCCCCGCCCCCGCGCGTCAGGGGCAGGTGGCGAACGCGTCGGTGTCCTGGATGGCCACGAACTTGGTGTTGAGCGGGTTCTCGTAGGTCTTGGAGAAGCCGCTCGCGGTGTCCCGCACCCGCATCTCCGTGTAGACGTTGGTGAGGCCGCCCGCGAAGACCCAGTAGCGGCTGTTGATGGCGCAGCCGTTGAGCACCTTGAGGACCATCTCGACGTTGCTGGCGTTGAAGAACCAGAAGTAGCCGGTGTCGGCGGTCAGCGGCACGCGCTGCCCGTCGCCCTCTCCACCCTGGGGCGTCCGCCACCTCGTCTTGACCTCGAACCGGCCGCCGTCGAGGCACAGCGTGGCGGGCCCGGAGGCGCAGGGGGAGGTGTCGACGGTGGCGGCGAGGAACGCGGCGACGTCCGGGAAGGTCGCCGAGAAGGCGCCGTCGACCTCCTGGTTGGTGGCGAGGCACCCCTCCGCCGGGTTCGGTCCGCAGCTGCCGAAGAGCTGCCCGACGACCTGTCCGCCGGCGATGATCACCGGCGCGCCGGAGCTGCCGGGGAAGGTGCCGCCGACGCTCGGGTCGGACTTGAGGAAGCCGTCGCCTCCCACCGGCCTGCCGTCGCCGTCGGTGGGCGGGCACTTGTCGAGCGCGCTGACCACGGTCTCCGAGTAGCGCTGGGAGAGCGGCTCCGGCACGCCGTCGGGGAACGGATGGGAGATCCGGTACAGCCGCGTCCCCGGGGCCACCACCGACAGGTTGGCGTTCCAGCCGAGGAAGACGCGGCCGTCCGGGATCGAAAGGAGGCGCAGCAGGGTGAAGTCGGACTGCTTCGAGGTGGCGAGCAGGGTGCCGCCGTCGCTCCGCGGCAGGCTGGCCAGCGACGGCGGCGCGCCGTCGCACGTCGGCGTCGTGAAGTCCCAGAAGGCCTCCAGCGTCGAGGCCACGCCCTGGGTCGCGATGCAGTGGTTCGCCGTCAACAGGAAGGGCGTGCCGCTCGCGGTGGAGTTGAGCAGCCCCCCCGTGCACACGTATCCGTCCCCGCCCCGCACGTACTCGAGGAACGCCACCGCCTTGCGGTAGGGAGCGATCACGTCGAGGTCCTGGGAGGTGGCGCAGCTCGCGTCGGTGAGGCAACTCAGGACCAGGGGCGCCCCCGCCGCGACGGGTCCGGGGGTCCCGGCGACGGGGGTCTGCGGAGCGCGGGACTCGAGGGCGGCGAGCGCCTGCCGCGCGGTGTCGAGCGGCAACAGCTCGAGGACGCGGTCGACGACGAACGCCGCGCCGCCGCCGCCCGGCCCGGCGCGGTCGAGCTCCACCTGCAGCCGCAGCTCCGGGCCGGTGACGCTCGGCGTCCACAGCTCGCCGTCGGTGACCAGCTCGCGCCCGAAGGGCCCGACGGTGTCGCCGTCGCTGCCCCGGACCCACAGCCGGGCGCCCGCGGGCAGCTCGCCGACGCGCAGGTGGAGGCGCAGCCGGTGGGCCGCCTCGACGCGGACGGCGCCGCTCCAGGCGAGCCACCGGCCGTCGGTGGTCACCAGGCCGCCGGCGTGCGCCCGGACGACGTCGGGAGCGTCCGGCAGATCGGCGTCGAGGCGGACCGCGAGCGGCAGGGGAAGGCGGCGGCTGAACCCGTTCTTCAGCGGCTCCCTCCCCGTGGCGTTCCAGGCCAGCAGGGCCGCCACCTCGTCCCCCGCCGCCTCCCCGGCCGGCCGCAGGACCGCCATCGGGGCGAGCGGGCCGCTCCGCACCGGGTCGAGGAGCGGCCGCGCCGTCGACGCGGGGAACGGGCTGTCGGCGAGGACCAGCGGCCCCATCTCCTGGGCGAAGGCCACGCCGCTCATCGAGACCGTGATCAGGAACGGGACCAGCAGGCTGCGCCGGACGCCGGACGGACACTTCCCCCCACCGAGCTGGCTCATCGCTTCGCCCTCCCTGGAGAAAGACCTCGAATTGGAACCGAGTGGTCCTGCGCACTCTAGCGCATCGCCCGGCGGGGCGCCGGTCAGCCCACGGAGTCGGCCGGCGGCGGGGCGGCGAAGACGAAGCGTTGGTAGAGCCAGGCCAGCAGCAGCAGGCTGGCGCCCAGGCCGAGGAACGACAGCACCCGGTAGAGGTCGGACAGGTGCGCGGTGTCGTAGAGGAACACCTTGCCGGCCGCCAGCGCCATCACCGCGAGCGACGCCAGCCGCAGCAGCCGCCCGCGATGCCGCGCGACGCCGGTGACGAGCAGCGCGATGCCGAGCACCACCCAGGCGGCCGAGTAGGCGTAGCTCTCGGCGTGGCCGGCGCCGGGGCCGTCGAGCCAGGCGCCGCGGAAGGCCTGCCGGACCTCGAGGGTGACCAGGGCGAAGAGGAGCACCAGCGCGCCCACCCCGGCAGCGGCGGCCTCGCCGCGGTCACCGCGCCGGCCGCGGCGGACCGCGTGCGCCGCGAGCAGGGCGGCCGGCACGCCGTAGACCCAGAGCACCAGGTTGACGATCGGCAGCCGCCCGACCGGCAGGTGGCGCCACGCCGGGTCGGCGAGCAGCACCGGGCCGACGAGCGCCGCGGCCAGCGCGGCGAGCGCCAGCAGGCGGCCGGCGGCGCCGAGGCCGCGCCCCGGGGCCCGCGCCGCGGCGCGGTCGAGCAGCGCCGCCAGGCCGAGCCAGGCCACCAGCAGCGTCCCCCACTCGCCGAGGTCGTCCAACGGGGCGTCCCAGGCGGCGCCGTGGAACGCCTGGCGCACCTCCCAGGTGACGCCGGCGACCGCGAAGGCCACCGCCGCGAGCTCGAGAGCGCGGGCCAGGCCACCGCGCCACTCGCCGGGGGGGCCGGCCGCCTCGCCGGCGCCGCGCAGCCGGGCGGCGCCGAGCGCGAAGGCGGCGAGCGGCAGGCCGTAGGCGGCCGACAGTCCGTTGAGCACGATCCAGCCGTCCGGGGGGACGTGCAGGCCGGGGGCGAGCAGCAGGCGCGCGGCGACCAGGAGGGCGAGGGGCACCGCGCCCCGCCACAGCGCCTCCAGCCGCAGGCGCCGGCCCGCCTCGACGAGCAGGAGCACCTCGAGCGCCCAGGCCACCGTCAGGGGAGTGCGCTCTAGCTCGTAGAAGGCGGCGAGGGCGGCCAGGGCCGCGGCGGCGAGCGCCGGTGCCGCGGCCGCCGCGGCGCCGAGGGCGGCGCGCCGGGACAGCAGCGGACCGACCGCGGCCGCGGCGACGGCGGCCAGCGTCAGCAGGAGCGCTCCGGCCGGCAGGGGACGGCCGGCGCGGGCGGCCCCGGCGAGGGCGACGAGGGGCGCCGCCACGGCTGCGGCGGCCGCCAGGCGGGCCCAGTGCGCCGGCCGCGGGGCGCCCCACAGCGCCGCGTACGAGCCGCCGGCGAACAGGGCCCCGAAGGCGGCGGTCGTGGCGAGGAAGCGGCCGACCTCGGCGGCGTCGAGGCGCCACGCCCAGGCGACGGCGAGGAGCCCCACCGCGACGGCGGCGAGGCCGGCGAGCGGCAGGAAGGTGGCGTCGAGCCGCGCCAGCACCAGGACGCCGGCGGCCAGGGCGCCGACGAAGAGCCAGTCGGTGGTGCTGAAGCCCGCCGTCACCACCATCCCGGCGAGCAGCGTCAGCGCCCCGGCGACGCCGACCGCGGCGACGGCCGCCGCGGCTCCGCGCCAGCGGCGCGGCGTCCCCGGCTCGGCGCTGGACACCACGGCGGCGGTGGCGCCGGCGAGCAGGAACAGGGCCGCCCAGGTGCCGCCGCCGCGGCCCACGGCTCCGGCCAGCCACAGGCCGGTCCAGGCGTAGCCGCCGGCCAGGGTGGCGAAGGCGAGGGCGGTCCAGCGCCGCCGGCGGGTCACCGCCAGCAGACCGACCTCGAGCAGCAGCAGGTAGGCGAAGAGCTGACCCGGCCGCGGCGTGGCCGCGGCGACGAGCTGCGGCGTGAGCAGGCCGCCGAGCAGGCCGATCAGCGCCACCATCGGGCCGTGCCGCAGCGACAGGGCGACGGCGCCGGCGGTGACCACCGCCATGGCGGCGAAGCCGGTGCCCGCGCCCAGCAGGGCGTAGAGCTGGACGGCGGCGAACAGGGCGGCGTAGAGGACGGCGATCCCCGCCGCCGACAGCCCCTGCGCGATCGACGCCGCCGTCCGGCGCAGCCGCTCGCCCGCGGCGACCAGGAGGGCGCCGAAGGCGAGCGCCGCCAGCACCCGCACCCGCGGGCCGATCCAGCCCTGGTCGATCGAGTACTTGACCAGGAAGGCCCCGGCGAGGGCGAGGGCGATCGAGCCGATCCAGACCGGCAGCCGTGCCCCGAGACGCTCCTCGAGCGAGGGGCGGGACCGCAGGGGCGGAGGGGCGGTCGCCGGAGGCCGCGACGGCGCCGGCGGGGCCGGCGCGGGAGCGGGCTCGCCGCCGTCGCCGGGTCCCGGTACGGCGGCCGCCGGCGGAGGCGAAGCGGTCCCCGGGGCGGGCGGCCGCTCGGGTGCCGGCGCCGCTGCGAGGCGCCGGCTGAGGTCGTCGACGCGGCTCTCGAGCCGGGCGACGCGATCGGCGAGTCCGCCGGCGTCGGGCGGCGACGGCCGCCGCAGGCGCCGCCAGGCCGCCAGCAAGAGGGCCGCACCGACCGCCGTCAGGGCGACGGTGGCGCCGAAGGCGAGCAGGCCGAGGAGGAAGAGCTCCATGACGAGGGTCGGTCCGCGAGGATTGTAGGCGACCGGCGGGGCGGCCCCCTCCCGGCGGCCGGGGCTGCTAGCATCGCGGTCCCATGGTGCGCCCCGCGATCGCCCGCCGGCTCGGCGTCCTGCTGCTGGCGCTGCCGCTCGCCGTGGCCTCGGCGCCGCCCTGCCGGGCGCAGGACAGCGCCGCCGAGAAGGTGCAGCAGGCGGTGGGCGCGGCCACCGCCCCCACCCAGGGGCAGCCGGCGCAGCCCGACGGCCGCGCCGGCGACGAGGCCGGGTCCGAGGTCCCGGCCGCCCTCGAGTTCTCCGGCGACCCGCTGTCGGCGCGCGCCTGGAAGCGCTACGGCCGGCAGCTCGTCGACGCCGCCATCGGCTTCGTCCCCGACGTCGTGCGGGCGCTCATCGTCCTCGTCGTCTTCTGGGTGCTCTACCGCATCGCGGCCGGCGTGTTCCGCAGCGCCCTGCGGCGCACCAAGGCCGACCCGTCGGTGCTCTCGATCGGCACCCGGCTGCTGCGCTACGTGCTCTTCGCCTTCGCGGTGGTGATGGCGGCGAGCGAGCTGGGCTTCAACGTCGGCTCGATCCTCGCCGGCATCTCGATCCTCGGCCTGGCGGTGGGGCTGGCGGCGCAGGAGAGCCTCGGCAACGTGGTGGCCGGCCTGACCATCCTGTTCGACCGCCCCTACCGGGTGGGCGACAACGTCACCATCGCCGGCACCTTCGGCCAGGTCAAGGAGATCAGCCTGCGCACCACGCGCATCCTCACCGTCGAGCGGCTGGACGCGATCGTGCCCAACCGCGAGATCGTCAAGCAGGAGATCGTCAACCACACGCTGAACCCGCAGCTCCGGCTGGGCGTGCCGCTGTCGGTGGCCTACAAGGAGGACACGCGGGAGGCGCGGCGGGTGCTGCTGGCCGCGGTCGAGGGCCACCGGCTGATCCTCGACGAACCGGCCCCCGCCGTGGTGGTCCAGGAGCTCGCCGACTCGGGCGTCGACCTCGAGCTGCGGGTGTGGCTGCGCGACCCCTACACCGAGCGCGAGGCGCTGTTCGAGATGACCGAGCTGGCCAAGATCGCGCTCGACGAGGCGGGCATCGAGATCCCCTTCCCGCAGCTCACGCTGCACGCGGGCACGGGCACCTTCGGCGTCCGGCGGGTGGACGCCCCGGAGCGGCCCGTCGCGCAAGGCGACGACCCCGGCGAGTGATCCCGGCGGGCTGCTAGACTCACCCCTCCCGGGCGAGGTGGTCGATGATCGTCGAGAAGCGACAGGCGGAGGGGTTCACGCTGCTCCTGGTCGAGGGGGTGGTGAAGCTCGGCGAGAGCGCCCAGTTCTTCGCCCAGACCCTCGAGCGGGCGCTGGCCGACGACCGCGGCCACGTGCTGATCGACTTCTCGAGGATCAACTACATCGACTCGACCGGGATCGGCGAGCTGGTCGGCTACCTGGCGCGCTTCCGCGACCAGCGTCGCAAGCTCATCCTGGTCAACCCCTCCGAGCGCATCACCCGGCTGTTGGTGGTGGCGCGGCTGGCCGACCAGTTCCCCACCTACGACACGGTGGAGGCGGCGATGGCGGCGGAGGGCCGCGTGCCGGGGGCGGCGGGCGGCTGACCGCGCCGCCCGCCCGGGTCCCCTTGTCCGCCCTGGTCCCGCTGGCGACCGTCTTCCGCGGCGGCCTCCCCGAGTCGTTCCACTTCGGCGCCGCCGCCGTGGCGACCCCTGCCGGCCGCCCGGTGGCTCACCTCGGCGATCCCTCGCTCGCCACCTTCGTCCGCTCCGCGGCCAAGCCGTTCCAGGCCCTGCCGCTGGTGCTCGCCGGCGGGGCGGAACGCTTCTCCCTGGCGGCGGCCGACCTGGCGCTGATCTGCGCCTCCCACGCCGGCCGGCCCGAGCACGTCGAACGGGCCGCGGCGCTGCTCGCCCGCGGCGGCCTCGACGCCGGCCACCTGCGCTGCGGCGCCCACCCGCCGCTCGATGCGGCGGCCGCCCGCGAGCTCGCCGCCCGCGGCAGCGCGCCGGGCCCGCTGCACAACAACTGCTCGGGCAAGCACGCCGGGATGCTGCTCGCCTGCCGGCTGCTCGAGCTGCCGCTCGCCGGCTACCTGGACCCCGACCACCCATTGCAGCGCCGCATCCTCGGCCACGTGGCGCGGTTCGCCGGTCTGGACCCGGCGGACGTCGGAGTGGGCACCGACGGCTGCGGCGCCCCCGCCTTCCACCTGCCGCTCGCCGCGGCGGCCCGCGGCTACGCTGCGCTGGTGGCCCCGGAGCTGGCGGCCGGGCTCGACGCCGGTGCCGAGGGCGACGCGGCGGCCGTGGCGGGCGCGGCGGGGCGCATCGTCGCCGCGATGACGGAGGTGCCGGAGATGGTGGCGGGGCCGGGGCGGTTCACCACCCGGCTGATGCGCGCCACCGGCGGCCGCCTGCTGGCCAAGGAGGGTGCGGAGGCCTTCTACGCCGTCGGGGTGCGCGGGCCGGTGGCGTTGGGCCTCGCGCTGAAGATCGCCGACGGCGGCGAGCGGGCCCGCGACGGCGTGGTGATCGACCTGCTGCGCCAGCTCGGCTGCCTGTCGGCGGAGGAGTTCGCGGAGCTGGCCGACCGGCGTCGCCCTCCGGTGGTCGACCGGCGGGGCGGCGTGGTCGGCGAGGTGGTCCCCGACTTCGAGCTGGCCGAAGGCTGAAGGGGCGGGTATGCTGACGGCGATGCGCCGCGGACCCCGCGATCCCGTCCCCGCGCCGCCGGGCGCGATGCCGCGGCGCTCCCGCGGCGTCCGGCCGCCGGCCCGGGTGGCGCTGCCGCTGCTGCTGGCCTGCTGCCTCCTCCCGGCGCTGGCCGGCTGTCGCTCGACGCGGATGAGCGAGGCCACCCTCTTCCGCCGCGTCCAGCCGGCGGTCGCCTTCGAGATCGTCCGCGACACCCCGGGCGTGCCGATCCTCGACCTGCGCCCGGCCGAGGAGTTCCACGGACCGCTCGGCCACCTGCCGCGGGCGCGCAGCCTGCCGCTCGCCGAGATCGAGGCGCGCCCGGAGCTGCTGCGCGGCCTCGGCGACGAGACGTTCCTGGTCTACTGCCGGCGGGACGAGTGCGGGTCGGCGGTGATGGATCGGCTGCGCGCCCTCGGGTACGAGGACGCGATGCTGATCGAGGGCGGCATCGAAGCCTGGGTCGCGGCGGGCTTCGCCACCGTCGGTGCCAGCTCCCCGGAGGGGCACGCCGCCGGTCATCCCCGGTCGCCGGGCTAGCCGGACCGGGCACAGGGCCTGCACGCGACTTCCGCGTGCCCCCGCCCGTCCTCATCGCCGGTGCCGGCCCGGTGGGTCTGTCCCTCGCCCTCGGCCTGGCGCGCCACGGCGTCCGCGCGCTCGTGGTGGAGGAGGACGACGAGCTCTCGGAGCACTCGCGCGCCCCCGCCCTCCACACCCGCACCCTGGAGATCTTCCGCGCCTGGGGGGTCCTCGACGACTTCCTCGCGGCGGGCGACCTGCGCACCCGGGTGGCGCTCTGGGTGCCCGGCCGGGAGCGCCCCGCGTTCGAGCTCGACCTGACCCCGCTCACCGAGCTGTCGGCCTGCGGCGGGATGATGATCCTGCCGCAGAACCGAACCGAGCGGCTGCTCGCCGACGCCGTCGCGGACAGCGGGATGGTGGAGGTGCGCTTCGGCCACCGCCTGGCCTCGTTCTCGGCCGGCGCCGAGGGCGTCGTGGCGCGGGTCGAACCCCGCGGTGGCGCCGCCTACGACGTCGAGGCCGGGTTCCTCGTCGGCTGCGACGGCGCCGACTCGACGGTGCGCCGTGGCCTCGAGCTGCCCTTCCCGGGCAAGACCTACCCGAGCCGGCTGATGCTCGCCGACGTCACCTTCCCCGACGCCCGCGGCGAGCTCCCCGGGCCGCGCCTGGCGCCGCTGCGCCGCGGCCTGCTCTTCGCCCTGCCGCTGGGGGAGGGGCTGTGGCGCATCGTCGGCAGCCTCGGCCGCCAGGAGAGCGAGGAGGAGGCGGTGGGGGAGGCGGGCGTCGGCGGGCGGGTGGAGGAGCTGTTCGGAGCCGGCCCGTGGCGCACCGTCTGGGCGAGCACCTTCGAGATCCACTGTCGCACCAGCCCACGGTTCCGCGCCGGCCGGGTGCTGCTCGCCGGCGACGCCGCGCACGTCAACAGCCCGGCCGGGGGCCAGGGGATGAACAGCGGCATCCAGGACGCGCACAACCTGGCCTGGAAGCTGGGCCGGGTCTTCGCCGGCGGCGACGCGGAGGTGCTGCTCGGGTCGTACGACGCCGAGCGCCGGCCGGCGGTGCTCACCCGCACCGACCGCTTCACCGACCTGCTCACCCGCTTCGCCCTGCTGCCCGTGCCGCTGCTGCGGCGCGCCGGCGCCGCGGTGGCGCGGGCCGCCCTGGGCCGCCGCTGGACGATGCGCCGGATCGCGCCGCGGATCGGCATGCTGGACGTGCGCTACAGCGGCTCGCCGCTGCTGGCCGGCGGCGACGGCCGGGTGGGGGCGCGCGCTCCCGACGGGGTGCTGCTGCGCCCGGGCGGCGGGCAGGTCCGGGTGCACGACCTGTGCTGTCCCACCTCGGCGCTGCTCCTCTTCGACGACGAGCGCCTGCCGCGCTGGGCGCCGGCCGAGGTGCGGCGCCTGCTCGGCGTCGTCGACGGCGTCGGGGTGCACCGTGTGCTGCCGGCGGAGACGGAGGCGCGGTTGGGGGCCGACGACCTGCGGGACAGCGACGACTCGGTGTGGCGGCGCTGGGGCGCGGAGGCCGGGCTGGTGGCCCTGGTGCGCCCCGACGGGCACGTCGGCTGGACGGCGCACCGCCCGCGGCCGGAGGCGCTGGTGACCGCCGTCGGCCGGGCCCTCGGAGCGCGCCCCGGTTGAGCCGGCCCGCGCCGCCTCAGCGCGGCGGCCGGGCGACGATGCGCTCCACCTCCAGCGTGGTGCCCTGCTGGCAGATCGAGCTCTCGGCGCGGTGGCCGGTCACGTGCACGCGGTCGCCGCTGGTCAGCCCGTGGAGGTCGCCGGTCAGGGTGTAGAGGAAGCCGTCCATCCCCCGCATCCCCTGGCACTCGACCCCCTCGTCGGTGAGCAGGCCGTCGAGCTCGACGGTCTCCGCGGCGGCGCCGGGCGCCGGCGGGGCGGGCGGCGCCGCGCCGTCGCGCCCGCAGGAGAGGGCGGCGACGAGGACGAGGAGCAGGGCGGGCGGCCGCGGCACGGACCGCACGCTACCACCGCGGCGGCCCCGCTCGGGCCCGCCGGTGCCGTGCGCGGCGCCGCGGCGCGCGCCCGCCGCTTTGCGGCAATAATGGGCCCGTGGGAGCGCCCGACCAGGCTGCCGCGGCGGCCGAGCCGGTCTTCTCGGCCCGCGGGGTGACCAAGGTCTACTCCATGGGCGAGGTCGAGGTGCACGCCCTGCGCGGCGTCGACCTCGACCTGTGGGCCGGGGAGCTGGTGGTGCTGCTCGGGCCGTCGGGTCGGGCAAGTCGACGCTGCTCAACCTGCTCGGCGGCCTCGACACGCCGTCGTCGGGGGTCATCCGCTACCGCGACCACGAGCTGACCGCGGCCGACGACCGCGAGCTGACCCGCTACCGGCGCGAGCACGTCGGCTTCGTCTTCCAGTTCTACAACCTGATCCCCAGCCTGACCGCGCGCGAGAACGTGGCGCTGGTCACCGACATCGCCAGCCGGCCGATGCGCCCCGAGGAGGCGCTCGAGCTGGTCGGCCTCGGGCCCCGCCTCGACCACTTCCCGGCCCAGCTCTCGGGCGGCGAGCAGCAGCGCGTCGCCATCGCCCGCGCCATCGCCAAGCGCCCCGAGGTGCTGCTCTGCGACGAGCCCACCGGCGCGCTCGACATCACCACCGGCGTGGTGGTGCTCGAGGCGATCGAGCGGGTCAACCGCGAGCTCGGCACCACCACCGCCGTGATCACCCACAACGCCGCCATCGCCGGCATCGCCGACCGCGTCGTGCAGCTCGCCGACGGGCGCATCACCGACGTCCGCTCCAACCCCCGCAAGCTCGCGCCGCGCGAGCTGTCCTGGTAGGCGCGCCGGATGCGTGCCCTGCACCGCAAGCTGCTGCGCGACCTCTGGGGGATCCGGAGCCAGGCGCTGGCGATCGCCCTGGTGATCGCCTCCGGGGTGACGGTGTCGGTGATGTACGTCTCGACCTTCCGCTCGCTGCGGCTCACCCAGGCCACCTACTACCAGCGCTACCGCTTCGCGGACGTCTTCGCCTCGTTGGTCCGGGCGCCGCGCTCGCTGGTCGAGCGCATCGGGGCGATCCCCGGCGTCGCCGCGGTCGACGCGCGCGTGGTGGCCGACGTCACCCTGGACGTCCCGGGGATGAGCGAGCCGGCGACCGGGCGGCTGATCTCGACGCCGGCCGGCGGCTCACCGCCGCTCGACCGCCTCTACCTGCGCTCCGGCCGCTGGCTGGCGGCCGGCCGGCCCGACGAGGTGCTGGTGTCGGAGGGCTTCGCCCTGGCCCACGGGCTGGTCCCCGGCGACCACCTCGCGGCGCTGTTGCACGGGCGCCGCCGGCGGCTCGAGGTCGTCGGGGTCGCGCTCTCGCCCGAGTTCGTCTACGCCATCCGGCCCGGCGAGGTGCTGCCCGACGACGCGCGCTTCGGTGTCCTGTGGATGGAGCGGCGGGCGCTGGCCAACGCCTTCGACATGGAGGGGGCCTTCAACGAGGTGGCGGTGGCGGTGGGGCCGGGGGCGTCGGTGCCGGAGGTGATCGACCGCCTCGACCGGCTGCTCGACCGCTACGGGGGGCGCGGCGCCATCCCCCGCGCCCTGCAGACCTCGCACTGGTACCTGGAGAGCGAGATCCAGGGCCTGGAGGTGATGGGGACGGCGATGCCGGCGGTGTTCCTGGCGGTGGCGGCGTTCCTGCTCGACGTGGTGATGGCCCGCATCGTCGCCGTGCAGCGCGAGCAGATCGCGGCGCTCAAGGCGCTCGGCTACACCGATCGGGAGATCGGCCTGCACTACGTCGGCTGGGGGCTGGTGGTGGCCGGGGTGGGCATCGCGGTGGGGGTGGGCGCCGGCTCCTGGCTGGGTGCCGGGATGATCCGCATCTACAACGACTACTTCCGCTTCCCCGTGCTGACCTACCGGCTCGACCCCGCGGTCCTCGTGGGGACGGTGGGGGTGGCCCTGGTCGCCGCGGTGGCGGGCGTCGCGACCGCGGTGCGCCGTGCCGTGCGCCTGCCGCCGGCCGAGGCGATGCGGCCCGAGCCGCCGGCGGTCTACCGGCGGGGGCTCCTGGAGACGTCGTGGCTCGGCCGCCTGCTCTCGGCGCCCGGCCGCATGGTGCTGCGCAACCTGCTGCGGCGCCCGGCCCGCGCCCTCGCGGCGATCGCCGGCATCGCCTGCGCCGGCGCCATGATGGTGGCGACGCTGTTCTTCTACGACGCCTTCGACGAGGTGGTCGACGTCACCTTCCGGGTCGCCCAGCGCCAGGACGTGACGGTCAGCTTCGTCGAGCCGGTCTCGGGCGAGGCGCTGCACGAGGTCGAGCGGCTCCCGGGCGTCCTCTCCGCCGAGCCGCTGCGCTCGGTGGCGGTGCGGCTGCGCCACGGCCACCGCTCGCGCCAGATCGGTCTGCTCGGCCTGCCCGCGGCGCCGCGCCTCAACCGGGTGGTCAGCCGCGATCTGCGGCCGGTGAAACTGCCGCCGGACGGCCTGGTGCTGTCGGACAAGCTGGCGCGGATCCTCGGCGTCGGGGCCGGCGACGTGGTGTCGGTCGAGGTGCTCGAGGGCGAGCGGCCGGTGCGGCGCGTGCGGGTGGCACGGGTGATCGAGGAGTACCTCGGGACCAACGCCTACATGGAGATCGACGCCCTGCACCGGATGTTGCGCGAGGGCCCCACGCTGTCGGGCGCCTTCCTGGCGGTCGACGCGGCGCGCAGCGACGTGCTCTACCGGCGTCTGAAACGGCTGCCGAAGGTGGCCGGCGTCGACATCAAGCGGGCGGCGGTGGCCAGCTTCCGCGACACCCTCGACGAGACCATGGGCCTGTTCGTCGCCTTCAGCGTCGGCTTCGCCGGCGTCATCGCCTTCGGGGTGATCTACAACGCGGCGCGGGTGTCGCTGTCCGAGCGCAGCCGCGAGATGGCCAGCCTGCGGGTGCTGGGCTTCACCCGCGGCGAGGTCGCCACCCTGCTGCTCGGCGAGCTGGCGGCGCTCACCGTCGCGGCCCTGCCGCTGGGCATGGCGCTCGGCCGCGGGCTGGCCGCGCTGCTGGTCCACGCGTACGACACCGAGCTCTACCGCTTCCCGCTGATCGTCCTGCCGCGCACCTACGCGGTGGCCGTCGCCACCGTGCTGGCCGCGGCCGCGGTCTCCGGAGCGGTGGTGCGCCGCCGCCTGGCGCGGCTCGACCTGGTGGCGGTGCTCAAGACCCGGGAGTGAGGAGCCGACCATGACCCCGAAGCACGCATCGCGTCCCCCCTCGGACGACGCCGCCGGCGCCCGCCGGCTGCCCCGTCTCACCCGTCGCCGCCTGGTGTGGGGCGTCGTGCTGCTGGCCGTGGCCGCCGCCGTGGCCTGGGCGCTGCGCCCGCGGCCGGTGCCGGTCGACGTGGCGCAGGTGACCCGGGGCCCGCTGGAGGTCACCGTGGACGAGGAGGGCAAGACGCGGGTCCACGAGCGCTACACCGTCTCGGCGCCGGTGGCGGGCACGGTGCTCCGCATCGAGCTCGAGCCGGGCGACGAGGTCCGCGACGGCCAGACCGTGGCGGTGCTCGAGCCCGCCGCGCCGCCGCTGCTCGACGTGCGGGCGCGGGCCCAGGCCGAGGCGCGGGTGGCGGCGGCGCGGGCGGCGGTCGACCGGGCCGCGGCGCAGCGGGACGCGGCGCGGGCCCAGGCCGCCTACGCGGCGTCGGAGCGCGACCGGATGCGCCGGTTGGCGGCCGACCAGGTGGTGTCCCGCGACCAGATGGAGGAGGCCGAGACGGCCGCGCGCACGGCGGAGGGGGAGGCCGACGCGGCCGGCGCCGCGGAGGTGGCGGCCCGGCAGGAGCTGGCGGCGGCGCGCGCCGCACTGCTCGGCGCCGGGGCGGCCGGCGCGGACCGCCAGCCGGTCGAGGTGCCGGCGCCGACCGGCGGCGTCGTGCTGCGGCGGCTGCGCGAGAGCGAGGCGGTGGTGACGGCGGGCGAGCCGCTGCTCGAGCTCGCCGACCCGGCGGACCTCGAGGTGGTCAGCGACCTGCTCTCCACCGACGCGGTGCGCGTCTCGCCCGGGGACCCGGTGCGCATCGAGCAGTGGGGCGGCGGGCAGCCGCTCTCCGGGGTGGTGCGCCGGGTCGAGCCGGGCGGCTACACCAAGGTCTCGGCGCTCGGGGTGGAGGAGCAGCGGGTCGACGTGGTCATCGCCTTCACCGCGCCGCGCGAGGCCTGGCAACGCCTCGGCGACGGCTACCGGGTGGAGGTGCGGGTGGTGGTGTGGCACGCCGCCGACGTGCTCCAGGTGCCGGCCGGGGCGCTGTTCCGGCCCGGCGCCGGCCCCGCGGCCGGCGCGGTGGAGGCGGGCAGCGCCGACCCGTGGGCGGTGTTCGTGGTCGAGGACGGCCGCGCCGTGCTGCGCCGGGTCGAGGTGGGCCACCGCGGCGAGCTCGCGGTCCAGGTGGTCGGCGGCCTCGCCGCCGGCGACACCGTGGTGCTGCACCCCGGCGACACCGTGACCGACGACACCCGCGTCACGCCGCGGAAGTGACGGCGCCGGCCTCTTGACAGCCTACCCGCAAGAGAGTATACGTTAATTAACTTGAGTGGAGGAACGCCGCCGCCCGTTCTCTCGGGCGGCGCCGGGTCGGCCGGGACGCCTTGGTGCCGAAGGGGGCCAGAAGTGGCGTCCGGCGGTCCGCTTCCTCCACTCCCCGGCGACCGCGTGTCGGCGGTTCGGCCGACCGGGAGAGGGGCATCCATCGCACCGCCCTTGTGAAGACGGCCCTGACCAAGAGGAGGACCTGGCCGAGCGACCACAGGACGGCCGCTAGTAGCTAGCGCAGTAGCGTCGCTGGCGCATGTGACGAGCGAACACTTTCCTTGGCAACTCTGGTGAAGGAGTGGCGATGAGCGCTGCCGTGAAGGCAGCCTGTGGTCTTTGAGACGGAGCGAAACGACCATGGAAAGAAGGAACTGGCAGATCTGTGTTGCAGCGGTTGCGTTGGGAGTCTTCGCAATTGTCGCGGCCAGTGCTGACCCGGCAACGGGATCAGGCACGTGTCGGAGTCGGCTGGACCAGGCGGAGAAGGCCCTTCGCCAGGCCTACGACGGAGCACAGACCGTCGCGGAGGCGGATGGCGAGGCGCGGATCGCGGCGGCGCTGGAGCTCAACGAGGCGGCGATCGCGGCGTGTGACGCGACGACCGACCTCTCGCTCCAGGACCAGGCGTATCTGGCGGTCCGCAAGGCAACCGTCCTGGAGACGAAGCACGATTCCCAGGACTCCCTCGTCGTCTATCGGGACGCTCTGATCCGGATCACCGCGCAGGCCGGCGACGATGATCCGGTGCGGATCCCGCTGCTTCAGGGGGAGGGGAACGCTCTCGCGGCAGCGGCGAACCACGGAGAGGCGAGCAGCGAGTTGACGCCGGAAGCGGTTGCCGACCTCCGGCAGCGCTCGCTCGACGATTACGAGGAGGCGATGCGTGTCCGCGTTGCCGCCTACGGCGAGGAGAGCGTCGAGGCGGCGATCGGGCTTCGGTGGTTGGCCACCTACTTTCAAACCACCACCGATCTGAAGCGGGCCGAGGCCCTGGCGCGCCGGTCGGTCGCCGTCGCCGAAAAGGCCCGCGGGCTCTACGATCCCGAGGTCTGGCTCTCGCTGGCGTCGCTCTCCTCCATCTTGAGGGACCAGCGCCGTTTCGACGAGGTCGACTCGGTGCAGGCCCTCAGCGACCAAATCTACAGGGAGCTGGAGCGGCGCGGCATCCCCATCGAGTGACGATCGCCGCACCGAGCGGCCGTGCCTTGGGCGGGCGGCCGGCGCTGCACGCGCCGCTGGCCGCCCGGTCCGCCGCTCGGCCGGGACCTCAGGGCGCGACCGAGAGGATCTTCTCGATCTTCGCCGGGTCGTCGGGGAGCAGCCCGGCGGCCGGTAGCCGGGGCACCAGGCGGGCCCAGCGGGGCTCGGCGGCGAAGACCTGGCGGAAGATGTCCAGCGCCTCGTCCTCGTGGCCCTCCACGAACAGGGTGGCGGCCTGCCAGAAGGGCAGCTCGGCGACCTCCGGGGCGAGCTTCGCGGCGCCGGAGTAGTGCTGGAGGGCGGCGGCGAAGTCGTCGTGCGCCACCGCCTCGTCGCCGGCGTTCATCTCGTCGTAGGCGCGGTGCAGGCGGAGCAGGCGCGCCAGCTCCTCGAGCGGCTGCGGCGAGTCGTCGACGCGCAGGTCCACCAACCGGTCGCGCCACGGGTCGCCGGTGGTCTTGGCGCGCACGATCAGCAGCGCCGCGCTCTGCCGGCCGCGGATGTCGCCCCCTTCGGCCTGCGCCGCCCGCAGCGCCGCGAGGAGCGCGTCGGCGAAGTCCTGCGCCGGGTCGTCCCGCGCCGCCTCGTAGGCGCGCGCCATCGCCGGCCAGACGGTCGGCTGGTCCATCAGGTTCGCCTGCACCGAGTAGCCGTCGCCGGTCTGGTGGCCGGCGGCCTCGATGCAGCGCCTGCCGGTCCAGGCGGCCACCTGGCCGGCGGCGTCGACCATCGCCACCTGGCGCACGTCGCGCTGGTCGTCGGCCGCGAGGAGCTGGTCGAGGGCGTCGGCGGGGCTCCAGCCGCCGGCCATCAGGGCCAGCCCGCGCGGCCCGTAGGCCGGCTCGACGAACGACTGCGTGGCGACGGCGCCGACCCCGGCCTCGGCCCAGGGCACCACCGTGCCGACCTGGAACCAGTGGCTCTGCACCGCCACCCCGAGCTGGCCGGTGGCCGGGTCGCGGGCGACGATCGAGTAGGTGTGGGCGAGCGGCCCCGCCGGCCGGCCGGGGGCGGCGGCATGGGCGGGTGCGGCGGCGAGGGCCACCGCGACGAGCGGCAGCAGCGACAGGCGTGTCATCGGGATCTCCTCTCGGGCGGAACGGGACCCGGCGATCATCCCACAGCCCCGCCCCGCCCGCCGCTCCGGTCGGCCGCTCCCCGGCGCCCCGTCGCGGCGTCGCAAATTGCCGCCCGCGGGGTGTGCTGATAGCGTCGGTGCCATGACGACGGCACCGACGACGCCTCGACCGGCGGCCACCACCACCGTGCGCATCGCCCACAGCCCGGACTCCGACGACGCCTTCATGTTCTACGCCCTGACCCAGGGCAAGCTCGACACCGAGGGGCTGGCGGTCCGCCACGTGCTGTCCGACATCGAGAGCCTCAACCGCGCCGCCTTCGAGGGCACCTACGACATCACCGCGATCTCCTTCCACGCCTACGCCCACCTCCACGACCGCTACCGGCTGATGCCGTCGGGCGCCAGCTTCGGCGACGGGTACGGACCGGTCGTGGTGGCCCGGGAGGGGATGGACGGCCGCGCCCTCGCCGGCCGCCGGGTGGCGATCCCGGGCGAGCTCACCACCGCCGCGCTGGCGCTCGGGCTGTGGTGCCGCCGCCTGGGGATCGCCGTCGAGACCGAGGTCGTGCCCTTCGACCGCATCCTCGAGACGGTGGCGGCCGGCGAGCACGACGCCGGCGTGGTGATCCACGAGGGCCAGCTCACCTTCGGCGACGAGGGGCTGTCGGCGGTGGTCGACCTGGGTGCCTGGTGGCAGGGCGAGACCGCCCTGCCGCTCCCCCTCGGTGGCAACGCCATCCGCCGCGACCTGCCGCCCGACCTCACCCGGCGGCTCTGCCGGCTGCTGACCGAGTCGATCGACTTCGCGCTCGACCACCGCGAGGAGGCCCTCGGCTACGCGGTGCGCTACGCCCGCGGCCTGGAGGACGATCCGGAGCGCTCCGATCGTTTCGTGGGCATGTACGTCAACGAGTGGACCCGGGGGTACGGCGAGGCCGGCCGCCGGGCGGTGCAGACGCTGCTCGACCGCGGCCACGAGGCCGGCCTGCTGCCCGCCCGGGTCGAGGCCGACTTCGTGTCCGTGTGAACGGCGGGTTCCCGAAGCCACCGCGAGGCGCACCCTGGACGAGCCCCTCTCACCCCCGGCGGGTCTGATCTTCGACCTCGACGGCACCCTGGTCGACTCGCGCCGCGATCTGAGCGTGGCGATCAACCGGATGCGCGTCGACTACGGCTGGGACGCCCTGCCGATGGAGGCGGTGATCTCGATGGTCGGCGAGGGCGCCCGCGTCCTCGTCGCCTCGGCGGTCGGCGTCCACCCGGCGTCCGAGCGGGTGCCGGAGACCATCGACCGGGCGCTCGAGCGGTTCTTCCGCCACTACGACGCCGTGTGCCTGGAGACCACTCGCCCCTACCCGGGGGTCGAGCAGATGCTCGAGGACCTGGCGGCGCGCTACCCGCTGTCGCTCTACACCAACAAGCCGGAGCGCTTCGTCCACAAGATCCTCGGCGGCCTCGACCTGGAGCGCTACTTCCCCGACCTGCTGGGGGGTGACAGCCTGCCGTCGCGCAAGCCCGAGCCGCCCGGCGTGCGCCACCTGGCCGAGCGCATGGGCGTACAGGTCGCGGCCGCGATGCTGGTCGGCGACAGCCGCGTCGACGCCGCCACCGCCCGCGCCGCCGGCTGCCGCTTCGCCTTCGCCGAGTGGGGGTTCGCGGAGAACGCGGAGCGCCAGGAGATCCGCGACCGCTTCCGTCCCGAGGTCAAGGCCGCCAACCCCGGGCAGCTCGCCCGCCGCCTCCTCGATCTCGACGACTGAGCCGGCGCGCGGTCAGACCGGCCGCGCGCTCGCCAGCCGGAAGGGGTGGGGGAGGAGCTCGGAGAGTCTCTCCTCGACCCGCTCGCCGCGCTCGTTGGCGCACAGCACCGGCAGGTCCGCGCCGCCGGTCAGCTCGACCAGCGACTGGCGGCACAGGCCGCAGGGCCGGGCCGGCGGCGTCGAGTCGGTGACCACGGCCAGGGCGGCGAGGTCGCGGTGCCCCGCCGACAGCGCCGCCGCCAGGGCGTTGCGCTCGGCGCAGGTCGACAGCGCCGGGACGTCGTACTCCACGTTGCCGGCGGCGAACACCGCGCCGTCGGCGGTGCGCACCGCGGCCCCGACGCGGTAGCCGCTGTGCGGGGCGTGGGCGTGACGCCGGGCGCGGCGGGCGGCGGCGAGCAGGGGCTCCCAGTCGAGGCTCGGCACGGGCGTGGAATCTACCAGAGCCCGCCCCCGGGACGCGGTCGCGCCCCGCCCCGCGGGAGGGGCGCGGAATCGCCCGTCTGTGATAGCTTTTTCGTCGGTTCCCCCGGTCCTTCCCCCACACGAGCCGCGCGCGACCGGGGGTCGTCTCACCACCTGTTCTCGCCACACGAGAGGGAGATCGCCATGGATCACAAAGTCACCGTCGTGGGCGCCGGGCATGTCGGCGCCACCACCGCGCAGCGGATCGCGGAGGCCGAGCTCGCCGACGTGGTGATGGTCGACATCGCCGCCGACCTGGCCACCGGCAAGGCGCTGGACATGATGGAGTCGGCGCCGGTGCTGGGCTTCAACGCCACCATCACCGGGGGCGGCGACTACGCCCCCACCGCCGGCTCCGACATCTGCGTCGTCACCGCCGGGCTGGCCCGCAAGCCGGGGATGAGCCGCGACGACCTGCTGCGCAAGAACACCGAGATCACCGAGGCGGTGATCACCGAGCTGGTGGCGCGGTCGCCGGAGACCATCCTGATCATGGTCACCAACCCGCTCGACGCGATGTGCGAGGTGGCCCGGCGCGTGTCGGGCTTCCCGCGCCGGCGCGTCCTCGGCATGGCCGGCGTGCTCGACGCCGCCCGCATGCGCTACTTCATCGCCGCCGAGCTCGGCGTGTCGGTGCAGGACGTCGACGCCTTCGTCCTCGGCGGCCACGGCGACACCATGGTGCCGCTGCCGCGCTTCTCCACCGTCAACGGCATCCCGCTGCCGAACCTGCTCGCCGCCGACAAGATCGAGGCGATCAACGACCGCACCCGCAAGGGCGGCGCCGAGATCGTCAACTACTACAAGGAGGGCTCGGCCTACTACGCTCCCTCCGCGGCGGTGGTCGAGATGGTCGCGGCGATCCTGCGCGACAAGAAGAAGATCCTCCCCTGCGCGGTGTACCTCGAGGGCGAGTACGGCCTCGACGGGCTGTTCGTCGGTGTGCCGGCGAAGCTCGGCCGCCGCGGCATGGAGGAGGTCGTCGAGCTCGAGCTGACCGCCGAGGAGCGGCAGGCGCTCGAGAAGTCGGCCGAGGCGGTGCGCGGCCTGGTCACCGCGCTGGGCTGAGGCCCGCGCGCCGGCGCCGCCGGAAACCCGGGGCGCCCTCCGGTCGTACCTGTCGGGAACGACCGGAGCGGCGCCCGTTTCTTTTGGCGTCGCCGGGCGGGTGGAAGGGGACATGGCGAAGAGCAACTCCTGGAAGCTCCTGATCTGGACGCTGGCCGGCCTCGCCGGGGCCGCCGCCCTGCTGTGGGCGTACCCGCGGGTGTTCCCCTTCGCCCCGCACCACTGGACGGTGACCAAGGACGAGGCCACCGCCGTCGCCCTGGAACGGTTGCGCGACCTGGGCGATCCGGTGCCCGGCGCGCTGGTGGTCACCGTGTTCTCGCAGACCGCGCCGATCGAGGCGCGGCTGCTGCGCGCCCTGCGCGCGGGGGGCGACCTCGAGCGGCTGCGCGACAGTCTGCTGGCCGGGCAGAGCGTGGACTGGCGGGTCACCGTCTACCCGCCGGGGGCGCGCCCCTTCGAATGGGCCTACCGGGCCCGCATCTCTCTCGACGGCCGGGTGCTCGATCTGGTGCGACGGGTGCCCGAGGAGCACGAGGCGCCGGGGATCGACCCCGCCGTCGCCCGGCGCCGCGCCGACGCCTTCCTGCGCACGGAAGGCTTCGGCCTCGACGACTTCGGGGAGCCGGTGGTCCGCCGCCAGGACCTGCAGGCCCGCACCGACCTGTCGCTGCGCTACCCGGCGAAGGAGGCGGTGCTGGCGACCGAGGTTCCGTACGGGATCGAGGTGACCTTCGCCGGCGACGAGCTGACCGGCTTCCAGCTCTGGTACGACATCCCCGACGTCAAGGAGATCCAGGCCTCCCTGCAGCCGATCAACCTGATGAGCCAGGTGCGGGTGATGATGGCCTTCCTGCTCTTCCCCGGGGTGGCGGTCGTCTTCCTGCGCCGCTACCACGCCGGCGAGGTGGGGGTGCGGCGGGCGGTCCAGATCTTCGTCCTCGCCTTCGTGGCCGGCGGGATGCTCATCCTGCTGGCCGGCGCCTCGGCGAGCGAGGGCACCAACTTCGGCATCCTCAGCCGCCGCCAGGTGGCCTGGGCCTGGAGCCTGCAGATCGTCATCCTCTGGTTCAGCGTCATGGCGCTGGTGGCGGCCCTGTCGTGGGCGGTGGGCGAGTGGTTCTGCCGCTCCCGCTGGCCGCAGAAGCTGGCCGGCTTCGACGCCCTGTTCACCGGCCGTTGGGCCAACGCGACCCTGGCGCGGTCGTCGTTCCGCGGCCTGATGGCGGGCCTGGCGCTGGCCGGCGGCGAGACGCTGCTGCTGCTGCTGGTGCCGGCGCGCTCGACCGCGCCGATGTTCTCGCTGACCCTCGGGCCGTGGTGGGAGAGCGCCAGCTGGCCGGGGTTGGCGCTGCTCGCCTTCACCCTCGCCTACGGGCTCTACAGCGAGCTGTTCGCCCGCCTGTTCCTGCTCTCGGCGGCGTCGCGCCGCCTGGGGCGATGGGGGGCGGGCATCGTGGTGTCGGCGCTCTCCGCCGTCGCCTTCTGGCCGGTCGTCTCCGGGGGGAGCCTGTCGTCGAACCTGGTGTGGGGATTCGCCGGGGCGGCGGTCCTCGCGACGCTGTTCTTCGCCGGCGACCTGCTGACCGCGCTGACCGCGGCGATCACCGCCGACCTCGCCTTCGGCGCGATGCCGTTCCTGCTCGCCGACGACTCCTTCCTGCGCTTCCAGGGCGCCCTGCCGCTGCTGCTGGTGGCGTTGCCGACGCTGGTGAGCCTCAAGGACCTGGTGGGCGGGTCGGAGCTGCAGTACCGCTGGGAGGACGTGCCGCCGCACGTGCGCCGCATCGCCGAGCGCGAGCGCCAGCGGGTGGAGCTGGAGACGGCGCGCCGCATCCAGAGCTCGATCCTGCCGGAGCTGCCGCCGCGGCTCGCCGGGGTCGACATCGCCCACGCCTACCTGCCGGCGAGCGAGGTGGGGGGCGACTTCTACGACGTGCTGGCGCTCGAGGACGGCCGGCTGGCCGTGGCGGTGGGCGACGTCGCCGGCCACGGCGTCTCCAGCGGACTGGTGATGTCGATGGCCAAGTCGGCGCTCGCCGTCCAGGTGTCCTTCGATCCGTCGGTCGAGAAGGTCTTCCACACCCTCAACCGGACCGTCTACCAGACGGCGCGCAAGCGCTTGCTGGCCACCCTCTGCTACGCGCTGATCGACCCGTCGCGCCGGGAGATGCTGTACGCCTCCGCCGGGCACCTGTTCCCCTACCGGATCGGCCGCGACGGCCGGGTGGAGGCGCTCGAGTCGGTCGCCTACCCGCTGGGCGTGCGCGGCGAGCTCGACGTGCTCGCCAAGGAGGCCCATCTGGCGGCCGGCGACACCCTCTTCCTGTTCAGCGACGGCATCGTCGAGGCGCGGCGGGAGGGGACCGACGAGCCCTTCGGCTTCACCCGTCTCGAGGAGAGCCTGCGACGCCACGGCGCCGAATCGGTCGAACGCCTGCGCGACGCGGTGCTGGCGGAGGTGGCGGACTTCGCCGGGCTGGCGCCGCGCGAGGACGATTTCACGGTCTTGGTCCTCCGCCTCCCCTAACCCCCCCTCGCGGCGGATGCGGGGGCGTCTGCGGCGTCGCTGCTCGGTCGGCCTCCCTGCGGCGTACTGATGTACGCCTCGGTCGGCCTCGCTCGCGCTCCTTGCAGCCACCCCCGCCTCCACCGCGAGGGTGCCTCCGGTCACCGGGCGGGGCGTCGCTGCGCTCGCCCGGGTGGCCTCGCGCGGGCTGCGCCCGCTCTCGGCCGGGGGGCGGCTCTCGCTACGCTCGCGCCGGACACCTCGCGCGGGCTGCGCCCGCTCTCGGCCGAGGGGCGGCTCTCGCTTCGCTCGCGCCTCTCGGGGCCTCGCGCGGGCGGCGCTCGCTCTCGGAGGGGCGCTGCGGGGGGCGCGGTCGGGGTAGGATTCATGCGTCGTCTTCGATCCGCTGGGTCTGGATCTCCTAGGAGCGTCTCGATGAGGTCATGCCGTCTGCCGTGCGCCGCCGCCCTGGTCGTGTGCTGTCTGCTGTCGCGGGGGGCGTCGGGGGAGGTTCCCGTCGCCGGGGAGGTGTTCGACGTCAGCGTCGACCCGGTGGCGGCGACGCCGGCGCCGCGGATGGCGGCGGGGCCCGGGGGTGACAGCGTGGCGCTGTGGGTGGGCGACTGCGACGGCGGCGCGGGGCTGTGCGGCCGGACCTACGACGCGCTCGGTGAGCCGGTGGCGGGGCCGTTCCTGCTCCCCGTGCCGGTGGAGCTGGCGGTGGAGACGCCGCCCGCGGTCGGGGTCGCCGGCGGCGACTTCTTCGTCTTCTGGACCCGCGCCGGCCTCGGTTTCGCCCGGGAGATCGCCGGCCGCCGCTTCCATCCGGACGGCACGGCGGCGGGGCCGGAGCGCACCGTGGCCGCCGCCTCCGGGCAGGTCTTCGCGCGGCCCGATGCCGCCGCCGACGCTTCCGGCCGCCCGGTGGTGGTGTTCGAGCGCCAGCGCTACGAGGGCGTCGTCGGCGGCTCGCCGGCGTTCACCGGCGTCGAGATCCAGGCCCGCCGCCTCGACGGGGCGGGCGCCCCCCTGGGCCCGGCGGTCCTCGTCCATGCCGACTCGGGCGACCAGGTGGCGCAGCCGCGGGTCGGGGTCGGCCCGGCCGGCGGCTTCCTGGTGGCCTGGGAGAGCTTCGCGCTCGCCGACACGGTGCGGGTGCGGCGCTTCACGCCGGCGGCCGCCGGCGGGGCGACCGCGCTCGGCGGCGAGGCGGACGTCGACCCCGGCGCGGCGGGCAGCTCGGAGCCCGCGGTGGCGGCCAGCGACCAGGGGACCTTCCTGGTCGCCTGGGAGCGCGCCGGCGCCGGCGGCCCGACGGCCCCGCGCACGGCCCACGGCCAGGTGTTCGGGGCGGCGGGGCCGCTGTTCCCGGCGCCGTTCCGGCTCGGCAGCGGCGCCGCCAGCCAGGCCGCGCCGGCGGTGAGCGGAGGCGACGGCGCCTTCGTGGCGGTCTGGAAGGACGCGCGGGCGGATGGCTCGGTCTACGCCGACCGCTGGTCGGACGCCGGGGTCCCGCTCGGCGCGGAGCTGCGGGTCGACGAGTCGGCGGCCGGCGATCCGCTCCATCCCTCCGCGGCGGTCCTCGGCGGGGTGGGGGAGGGCCTCGGCTTCCTGGTCGGTTGGACCCGGCAAGCCGACGACTCGAGCCGGCGGGTGCTCGCCCGTCGCTTCGCGCCGGCCGAGGCGCCGCCGCAGCCCTGCGTCCCGTCCGCCACCGTGCTCTGCCTCGGCGCCGGCGACCGCTTCCGGGTCACCACGCAGTGGGCCGTCCCCGGGGGGGGTGCGGGGCAGGGGGTGGCGCGCGAGCTGACCGGCGACACCGGTTGGTTCTGGTTCTTCGACGAGCACAACGTCGAGGTGGTGGTCAAGGTGCTCGCCGCCTGCCCGGTGAACGGGCGCTTCTGGGTGTTCGCCGCGGGGCTGACCAACGTCTCGGTGCAGCTCGACGTGGAGGACACCGTGACGGGCGTGCACCATCCCTACACCAACCCCCCGAACACGCCCTTCGAGCCCGTCCAGGACACCGCCGCCTTCCCCTGTCCCTGACGCGCGGCGGCGGATGCGGCAGGCCGATCGCCGGCACCGGGGCCCGCGGTCGGTTGACACGCCGCGGGGGCGGTCCTTACGATGGTTCGAGGCCTGCCGCAGCGCGGCGGCCAGCGCCCCACCCGAAGGAGTTCCATGACCGAGAGCCCCACCCCCGCGGCGGCGCCCGCGGCGGACGCGCCGCCGGGTCGGCTCGAGCTGCGCGACGGGATCGCCTGGTTGGTCCTCGACGATCCGTCCAAGCGGGTCAACACCCTGTCGTCGCGCCTGTTCGGCTGGTTCTCCGAGCAGCTCGACCGCCTGGAGGCGGAGCCGCCTTCCGGCCTGGTGATCGTCTCCGGCAAGCCGGACGGCTTCGTCGCCGGCGCCGACATCGAGGAGCTGCGGGGCCTGGCGACGCCGGAGCGGGTGCGCGCCCTGCTGGCCGGCGGCCACGCGCTCAGCCGTCGCCTGGAGGGGCTACCGTTTCCGAAGGTGGCGGCGATCCACGGTGCCGCGCTGGGCGGCGGGCTCGAGCTGGCCCTGTGCTGCGACTACCGGGTGGCGACCCGGTCGCGCCGCACCCGCCTCGGCCTGCCCGAGGTGCAGCTCGGCCTGATCCCGGGGATGGGCGGCACCCAGCGTCTGCCGCGGCGGATCGGCGTGCCGGCCGCGCTCGACCTGATCCTCACCGGCCGTCAGGTGGGGGCGGAACGGGCCCGGCGGCTCGGCCTGGTCGACGAGGTGTGCGATCCGGCCGTGCTGGGCGACGCGGCGCGCCGCCTGCTCGCCGAGCACGCCGCCGGGCGCGGCAGCGCGATCGCCGCCCGGCGGGGTGCGGGGCGCCCCTTCGCGCAGCGCGCCGCGGAGCTGTTGACCCATGTCCCGGTGGCCGACCGGGTGGTCTACGACCGCGCCCGCGCCGGCGTGCTGGCGAAGACCGGCGGCCTCTACCCGGCGCCCCTGGTGGCGGTCGACGTGGTGCACGAGGGCCTGCACCTGCCCCTCGAGCGCGGCCTCGCCCTCGAGGCCGAGGCCTTCGCCGAGCTGGTCGTCTCGCGCACCGCCCGCAACCTGATGGCGATCTTCTTCATGAAGACCGCCGTGGAGTCGCGCGCCACCGGCACGGCGCGCGGAGCCCGGGCCGTGCGCGGCCCGGTGGGGGTGGTGGGCGCGGGGTTCATGGGGGCGGGCATCGCCCAGCTGCTCGCCGCGCGGGGGCGCCGGGTGGTGATGAAGGACCGCGACCACGCGTCGCTGGGCCGGGGCCTCGCCGCCGCCGCCGGGCGCTTCGCCGACCTCGAGCGCCGCCACCGGCTCGGGGCGCCCGACGTGCCGGCGGCGATGGCGCGGATCGTGCCGACCCTCGACGACGCGGAGCTGGTGCGCAGCGACTTCGTGATCGAGGCCGTCTTCGAGGACCTCGAGACCAAGCGCCGGGTGCTCGCCGAGGTCGAGGCGGTGGCTCCGGACGATCTCGTCTTCGCCTCCAACACCTCCACGCTGCCGATCGCCGAGATCGCCGCCGGGAGCCGCGCCCCGGAGCGGGTGGTGGGGATGCACTTCTTCAGCCCGGTCCACAAGATGCCGCTGCTCGAGGTGATCCACCACCCGGGCAGCGCGCCGGAGGCGGTCGCCACCACGGTCGCGCTGGGCCGGGAGATGGGCAAGACCGTCCTCGTCGTCGCCGACGGCCCCGGGTTCTTCACCAGCCGCGTGCTCGGCCCGTTCCTCAACGAGGCCGCCTGGATGCTCGCCGAGGGGGCGCGGATCGAGGAGATCGACGGCGCGCTGGAGCGCTGGGGCTTCCCGGTGGGGCCGCTGCGCCTGCTCGACGAGGTGGGGCTCGACATCGCGCACCACGCCGGCCGCGAGATGGTGGCGCGCCAGGGGGAGCGGCTGGCGCCGCCGCCGCTGTTCGAGCGCCTGCTCGCCGCCGGCCGCACCGGCCGCAAGGGCGGCAAGGGCTTCTACCGGTACGGCGGCGGCCGCGGCGCGGCGCGGCGGGTGGACGGCGGCGTCTACCCGCTGTTGGACTGGGAGCCGGCGCCGCTCTCGGAGGTGGAGATCGCCGAGCGCTGCTGGCTGCAGATGCTCAACGAGACCGCGCGCACGCTCGAGGACGGCATCCTCGCCGACCCCGACGACGTCGACGTCGGGGTGATCTTCGGCTTCGGGTTCCCCCCCTTCCGCGGCGGCATCCTGCGCGAGGCGGACCACCAGGGGCTGGGCTACGTGGTGGAGCGGCTCGACCGCTACGCCGACCGCCACGGCGAGCGGTTGCGCCCGGCGCAGCTGCTGCGCCACATGGCCGAGCGCGGCGAGCGCTTCCACCGGGGCTGAGGCGGGAGGCGGCGCGTGCTCGGCAACTGGCTGGTCCTGGTGGTGATCTTCGCCGTGCTGACGGCCGTCGGCGCCTACTGGGCGGCGGCGCAGCTCCACAGCCGCCGCCTGGCGGTGATCCTGGTCGTGGTGGTGCTGGTGTTCTTCGTCGGCCTCTACCTGGGCCTCGAGTGGCTGGTCGTCACCTACGGCCCCGCCGCCCCCTGACCGCGCCGTCCGGCGCGGCGCGATCAGTGCTGGAAGGCGTAGGAGAGCTTCACGAACACCTGGCGGGCGGCCGGCTCGAGCCGGTCGCCCTGCGGGTCGAGGACCAGCGCCCGCTCGTCGCCGTAGCCCACGAACAGCACCGTCTGCCAGTTGAGCTTGTAGGCGAACAGCGCCGACCCCGCGAGGCCGGCGTCGCGCCGCGTCACCCGGGAGGTGTAGAGGGTCGGGTCGCGCTCGGTCTCCACCCACTGCCCGATCAGCCGCAGGTAGGAGCGCGCGGTGAAGGTGTACTGGCCGCGCAGCCGGGCGACGTCGGCGGTGAACAGCCGGCCGTGGGCGCCGGGTTCGTCGAGGTCGAGCCAGCGGCGCTCGGTGTGGGCGGAGAGCTGCAGGTGGTCGGTGGGCTGGACGGTGGCCTCGAAGGTGAGGCCGGCGCCGGAGCCGAGGCGGTCGTTGGCGTAGTCGACCTGGTCGCCGACCTGTCCCTCGAGCTCCAGGCGGGTGATCCTCCGGGTGGGGCTGGAGCGGAGATCGAAGATCAAGCGCCGGACGTCGAACACCCGGTCGACCGCCCGCAGCGTGTCGAAGCCCAGCTCGACGCTGGCGAAGGACGACCACAAGGCGTCGAGGCTGATGCCCGGCCGGATCAGGCGGCCGAGCAGCTCACCGTCCTGGGTCTCGGTGTAGTCGGACGACAGGTAGGGACGCCAGCGCCGGACCGGTCCGCCGTCGGGGTGGAAGGTGTAGCCCAGCTCGCCGTAGCCCTCGCGGTAGCCGACCTGCGGCACGTACCCGCTGTCGGCGCGGAAGCCGTCGGCGAAGTCCCAGTAGCCCGCGAACCAGTCGACGGTGTCGGTGCCGTGCGACCAGGACAGCCGGGCGCCGTGACCGGAGAGCCGCCGGCCGTCCCAGGTGGCCGCCAGGTCGGGCCGTTCGGGGGTGCGGCTCTCGCTCCACAGGAGCTGGCCGCTGACCCGGTCCGCCTGGCCCGGACGCCACTCGAAGTCCGGACCGAACACCCGGTTGTAGGCGCCGCCGTCGATCTCGCGGTCGGTGACCAGGAAGCTGGCGAACGACCGGCCCAGGTCGTGCCGCAGACGCCCCACCGTGACCGTCGAGGCGAAGTCCTGCCGGGCCAGGCCCGAGCTGTTGGGCCCGGGCAGGATGACGCTGCCACCGCCCCGGTCGTCCGCGACCAGCAGCGTGTAGCCGGTCGAGCCGACGCGGCCGGTGGCGCGCGCCCCCCAGGCGGGATCGGTCACGGTCCGGGTGTAGACGGCCTGGATCGGCGTCGCCAGCAGGTCGACGCCCTCGAGGAAGAACGGTCGCTTCTCCGGGAAGAAGAGGGCGAAGCGCTCGTTGGCGGCGATCTGCGCGACGTCCGACTCGATCTGCGAGAAGTCCGGGTTGACGGTGGCGTCGAGCGCCAGCCCCGGGTTCGGCAGCCACTTCAGGTCGACGCCCCCGTCGCCCTCGGCGGAGCCGGTCTCGAGCGGGCTCCCCGGCCCGTCGCGTGGCGTCGAGGCCTGGCTGGCGGTGGCGTAGGGCGCCACGGTGAGCGAGCCGCCCTCGGGCAGCCCCGCGAGCCCCTCGAGTGGCTGGACGTGGCAGATGAAGCAGTTCTCGTCCCGCGGCAGCCTCTCGGCGAACATCTGGGTGCGGAACTCGCGCGGCATGTTGCGGTAGAGCAGGATCCCCCACTGCGGCGAGCTGCCCTCGTAGCGCAGCGACGAGAACGGCACCCGCATCTCGAGCACCCAGCCGTCCTCGGTGATCCGCGCGGCCGAGTCCCAGAAGAAGTCGGGGGAGGAGTCCTCGCCGGAGGCGTCGGCCGACACCGCGTCGTACTGCAGACCGCGCGGGTTGGCGAGCAGCAGGACCGCGGTCTTGCCGTCGTTGCGCGTGTCGAGGATCACCCCGCCGTAGTCGTCCGAGTTGCCGTTGATCGCGTCGTGGTCGCCGAGCGGCGCCCGGATCTGCTCGGGGTGCGGGTCGGAGAACTCGAAGGCCGCGTAGAAGAAGCGGTCGTCGTAGGTGAGCCAGGCGACGTTGCCGACCTTGGCCGGCACGTTGTCGGCGGGGTTGGTCTCGTACCAGGTGTCGATCCGGACGGCGCCCTGCCAGCCGGGGTCCTCCAGGCGCCCGTCGACCGTGATCTCTCCCGCCGCGCGGTGGACGACGATCGGTGCGCCGCGGGTCACCCCGTCGGCCGCCCGGGCGGGGAGGGTGGCGGTGACGCAGAGCGCCGTCGCCAGTGCGGCGAGGGAACCGGCGCGGCGGAGGGTGCGGGGCAGGGGGCCGAGGATCTGCATTCGGACCTTCCTACGTAGCCGGCCCGGCCCGGGTTTGGGCGCCGGCGGCCCCGACGGGCCGCCGGCCGGCAGCGACCGGGCGCGCTATCCGCCCGCCCCGCCTGCCGCGGCCGGGGCGGGGACCGGGACGATCGCGTAGGCGCCGGGGGCGCCGCCGCGGATGACGAAGAGGGGGTCGCCGGGGCCGCCGGAGCCGAGATCGTCGTCGGTCAGATACGGGACGTAGAACATGAGGTGGGGCGGGAAGGGGCGGACGGTCCCGGCCGCGTCGACCGGTACCCGGTTCTCGGTCGACAGCATGTAGTTGATCCCTGGGCGGCGCGGCGCCCGCAGGCGCCCCTCCGCCCAGGCGGTGGCGACCCGCGCCTCGATCTCGGCGCGGTCCGCGCCCGCCATGCGCAGCTCCGCGGTCATCAGGGTCTCGGCGAGGAGGGTGGCCGATCCCTCCGCGTCGAAGCACTGTGGCTCGAAGGCGCCCGGACGGTCGCGCTCCACCAGGCAGTGGAAGCCGTTGCGGCTCTCCCGCGCCAGCTCGTAGCCGTGCGCGGTGAGGACGTAGACCCCGGCACCCGCGGCGACCCGGGCCGGGCCGGCGGCCAGGGCGGCGGCGATCTCCCGGGCGCGCGGCAGGAGCTCCGGTCTCCAGGCGCCGCCGGGATCGTCGGTGGCGCGGGCGAGCGGAGCGGCGGCGAGGGGAAGGGCGAGCAGCGCGGGGACGACCAGGCGATGGAGCGTCATGACACCTCCAGGGGTCGCGGCCCGCGGCGGCGCGGGTCCGGCGTTCGACCCTGGGTGATCCCGGGAGGGGGTAGGGTTCGCGGGCGGCGCGGCGGGAGCCCGGAGCGAACCCTCCGGGCCTCCCGTGCCACCCAGGAGCGAGGAGATCGTGCCCGCCGACACCCCCGCCGCCCCCGACGACGAGCGGCTGGTCGAGCGCTTCCTGGCCCGCCGCGACGAGAGCGCCTTCCGGTCGCTCTACCGCGCCCACGGCCCCTACCTGTGGGGCCTGGCGCTGCGCCTGTCGGGCGGCGACGCGTCGGCCGCCGAGGAGCTGGTGCAGGAGACCTGGGCGCGCAGTCTCGTGCGGCTGGAGTCGTTCGGCGGCCGCTCCGCGCTGCGCACCTGGCTGGCCGGCATCCTGGTCAACTGCTGGCGCGAGTCGCGCCGCGCGCTACGCTGGACGGCGGCCGGGAGCGCCGACGCGGCGCCGTCCGCCGAGCGGTCCCTGCCGCCCGCCTCTGCGCTGGCGGTCGACGTCGAGAGGGCTCTCGCCGCGCTGCCCGACGGCCTGCGCGCCGTGCTCCTGCTGTTCGACCTCGAGGGCTACACCCATCCCGAGATCGGCGAGCGCCTCGGCATCCCGGTGGGGACCTCGAAGCGCCGTCTGTTCGATGCCCGGCGGCTGTTGCGCCGCCGCCTCGCCGGAGACACGCCATGACCGGATCGACCCACCCCGACGACACCCCCTCCGCGGTCGCCTCGCTGCCCCGCGAGCCGGCCGCGCCCGCCGGGCTCGAGGAGCGGCTCGTCCGCCGGCTCGCCGCCCGCGGGCTGGTGCGCCGCCGGAGCACGGTCCGCTGGCTGCTGCCGCTGGCGGCCTCGCTGGCCGGGCTGGCCCTCGGCTGGTGGGGGCGTGCGGCGACCGCCGTCCCCACCCCCGCCGCCGCGGACCGCGGGTCGCTCTTCCTGCTCCTGCTCTCGAACGATCCCCCGGCGGGGCCGCCGGTCGCCGAGCGCGTGGAGCTCTACCGGGCCTGGGCCCGGCGGCTGGCGGCGGAGGGGCGGCTGGCGACAGCCGAGAAGCTCACCGACGCGCGCGTGGTGGTCGAAGGCGGCCGCGCCGAGGCGGCGCCGAGCGGCTCCGATCCGGCGGCGCCGACCGGCTTCTTCCTGGTGCGCGCCTCCGACCTCGCCGAGGCGGTCGCGCTCGCCCGCTCGTCGCCCCACGCCCGGCTCGGCGGCCGGGTCACCGTCCGCCCGGTCGATCCGGTGTGATCGTTGATCCCCGCCTTGGCAACGGGGCCGGGATCGGGTAAGCTGTTGAACTTCGTGCGGCCCGCGTGCCCTCGCCGGCTCACGATCGGGTCCGAGCCGCGGGGAGCGCTCGCCGGCGCCCGGCGCGGCCGCACCTCGCACCCCGTCGCGCGCCTCGGGCGCGCGCCCTGCGTACCGCAGCGTAGCGTCCGCAGAAGACGTCTGGAGGTTGATGACATGTTGAAGATTCGGCTCCGCCGGATGGGGAAGCGGCACAGCCCGTTCTACCGGGTGGTCGTTTCCGACTCCCGCCGGACCCCCACCGCCTCGTCGGTCGAGGAGGTGGGCCACTACAACCCGCGCCCGACGCCGCCCGAGGTGACCCTCGACCTGGACCGGGTGCGCTACTGGGTGGAGCAGGGCGCACTGCTGTCGCCGACCGTGAAGCGGTTGGTCGACAAGGCGGCGAGTGGCAAGTTCGACGCGCCCGCCGAGCCGCCGGCGAAGCCGCGGGCCCGCAAGGCCGCCGCGGCGCCGCCGGCCGCCGAGGCTCCGGCCGCCGAGGAGACGGCCGAAGCTGCGGCCCCCGCCGCGGCCCCCGCCGCCGCCCAGGCCGCGGCCGCAGAGCCGGCCGCCGAGGCCGCCGCGGAGGAGGCGCCGGCCGCCGAGGCCGCCGAGGCCGCCGAAGAGAAGCCGGCCGCCGGCGGCGAGGCCGCGGGCGGGAGCGAAGAGAGTGGCTGAGCTCCGCCAGCAGATCGAGGCGCTCGTCCAGCGCATGGTCGACCGCCCCGAGGAGGTCGCGGTGTTCGAGGTACAGGAGGACGCCGCGACGATCTTCGAGGTGGAGGTGGCCGAGGACGACGTCGGCAAGGTGATCGGCCGCCGCGGTTCGACCGTGCGCGCGCTGCGCACCCTGCTCGACGCCCGTGCGGCGCTGGACGACGAGCTCTATGAGCTCGAAGTCCTCGACTGAGGGACCGGGGAGCGTCCTGGTCGGCCGCGTGCTGCGCGCCCACGGGCTGCGCGGCGAGGCGGTCGTCGAACCCGTCAGCGACAATCCCGAACGCTTCGTCCCCGGCGCCGAGCTGTGGGTGGCGCCGCCGGCGCCCGCCGCGGCGCCGGCCGAGCTCCGCACGATCGCCACGGTGCGCGAGCATCGCGGCGCCCTGCTGGTGCGCTTCGCGGACGTCGACGACCGGGACGGGGCGGAGGCGCTGCGCGGCCGCGAGCTGAGCGTGCCGCTGGCGGCGGTGCCGCCGCCGCCGGAGGGGACCTGGTACCACTTCCAGCTCCTCGGCCTGCGGGTGAGCGACGCGGCGGCGGGGGAGCTCGGGGAGGTGGTGGACCTGGTGGAGGACGGCGGCGGACTGCTGCTGGTGGTCGACGACGGGCGGCGCCGGGTCCCGGTCCCCTTCGTCCGCGCCTTCCTGCGTCGGGTGGACGTGGAGGGCGGCCGGCTCGAGCTCGAGCTGCCGCCCGGGCTGGTGGAGACGTGCGCGTCCGGGTCGTGACCATCTTCGGCGAGCTGTTCGCGCCCTTCCTGGCGACCAGCCTGGTGGGCCGGGCGGTGGAGCGCGGCCTGCTGGAGGTCACGGTTCACGACCTGCGCGACTGGACCGAGGACCGTCACCGCTCGGTCGACGACGAGCCGTACGGCGGCGGGGGCGGCATGGTGATGACGGCGCCGCCCTGGATCCGGGCGGTCCGCGAGCTCGCCGGGCGCGCCGAGCGGGAAGGCCGGCGGGCCTGGCGGGTGTTGCTGTCCCCCCAGGGGCGCCGGCTCGACGACGCGGCGGTGCGGCAGCTCGCCGGCCGCGAGGAGCTGGTGCTGCTGTGCGGCCGCTACGAAGGGATCGACGAGCGGGTGCGCGAGACGGTGGTCGACGAGGAGCTGTCGATCGGCGACTACGTGCTCTCGGGAGGCGAGCTGCCGGCGATGGTGCTGATCGAGGCCCTGTCGCGGCAGGTCCCCGGGGTGGTCGGGCTGCCGGAGTCGGTGGAGCGGGACAGCTTCCGCGCCGGGTTGCTGGACCACCCCCACTACACCCGGCCGCCGGAGGTGGAGGGGCGCGGCGTGCCGGCGGTGCTGCTGTCGGGCGACCACGCCGCCATCGAGCGGTGGCGCCGCCGCGCGGCGCTGCGGGCGACGCTGCGCAAGCGGCCGGACCTGCTGGCGACGGCGGAGCTGGACGCGGCCGGACGGCGCGAGCTCGAGGAGCTGCGGGCGGCGCTCGCGGACCCCTCCGGCGGCGCCGCGGAGGAGACGGACACGGAGTGACGAGACGGCGCGCGGCCTGCCGCCTTGCGGCGGTCCGCCGGCGTGAGCGATAATCGGCGATCTCACGGCAGGGGAAACAGTCATGAACAAGCTACAGGCGGTCGAAGAGAGCTATCTGCGCGCCGACGTCCCGGAGTTCCGCTCCGGCGACACGGTGCGCGTTCACGTCCGCGTCGTCGAGGGCGACAAGGAGCGCATCCAGGTCTTCCAGGGTGTGGTGATCGCGCGGCGCGGCGGCGGCACCCGCGAGACCTTCACCGTGCGCAAGGTCTCCGGCGGCATCGGGGTGGAGCGGATCTTCCCCCTCAACTCGCCCATCCTCGATCGGATCGAGGTGATGCGCCAGGGGAAGGTGCGCCGGGCGAAGCTCTACTACCTGCGGGGCCGCCGCGGCAAGGCGGCCCGGATCGAGGAGCGCCGGGAGAACTGACCCGCGCCGGAGCGACGGCGCGAGCGGTGAGCCGTGGACCTGAAGGCGCGATGAGCTGATGGCCTTCAAGCGCGAGCAGGTCGTCCGCACGGCGGAGAAGTACGCCTCCCGAGGCAAGATCGCCGCGGCGATCCGCGAGTACCGCAAGGTGCTCGCGGAGAGCCCCGACGACGCGGCGACCCTCAACCGCGTCGGGGATCTCTACGCCCGCACCGGCCGCCCCGACGAGGCGGTCAAGCTGTTCAACCAGATCGCGGAGAGCTTCACGGCCGACGGCTTCTTCGTCAAGGCCATCGCGATCTACAAGAAGATCGTCAAGCTCGATCCGATCCGGCTCGAGGCCTACGAGAAGCTCGCCGAGCTCTATCACCGCCAGGGTCTGCTCAACGAGGCGCGCAGCCAGTACCAGGTCCTCGCCGACTACTACCTCAAGCACGACAACCTGACCTCGGCCGTCGCCATCTACGAGCGGCTGAGCGAGGTCGACCCGGAGGACCCGGCGCTGCGGGCGAAGCTCGCCGACCTGTACCGGGACCTCAAGCTGCTCGACAAGGCGATGGACGAGTACCGCCAGATCGCCGAGATGATGCTCGAGCACGGGCACGCCGGCGAGGCCGAGCAGGTCTACCGTCGCGCCCTCGACGTCGACCCGGCCAACATCGCCTTCATCACCGACGCGGTGCTCAAGCTGCGCGAAGGCGGTCACACCGTGGGAGCGGCGCGTCTGCTGGCGGAGGCGGTGGAGCGCAACCCGGAGGCGGAGCGGGTGGCGCGGATGGTGGGACTGCGCGGCGCCGAGGCGGGCGAAGCGGCCGCAGCGCCGGCGGCGGCGGAGGCCGCGGTCGCGCCGGAGAGCGAGGCCGCCGTCGAGGCGGCCGAGGACGCCCCCGCGGAGGAGCTGCCGCCCGTCGCCGACGCGGCGTCCGTCGCGCCCGAGGAGGCGGCCGCCGGGGAGGGCGCCGTCGCTCCCGGACCGGTGGAACCGGAGCCGGAGGTCGCCGCGCCACCGCCCGAAGACGAGGTCCTGGTGCTCGACCTCGACGACGAGCCCGCGGAGGGGATCGAAGCCGCGGCCGCCGCGGCCGCGGCGACGGCACCGGCCGCACCCGCCGCCGACAGCGGACACGAGGAGATCGAGCTCGACCTCGACGAGGTCTTCGCGCTGGAGGCGGACGAGGAGCCGGAGCCGGCCCCCGACCGCGCCGGGGCGACCCCCCGGTTACGCCTCGATCCCGAGGTGCTGGAGCGCACCGCCGCCGAGGTGCAGCCCGAGCGCATCCGCCAGGAGGAGGACCTCTACACCGAGGCCGAGGTGCTGTCGAAGTACGGGCTCGGCGACAAGGCCCGCGAACGCCTCGCCGAGCTGCTGGAGCTCAACCCCACCCACGCCGGCGGCCTGGCCCTGGGCGTCCGGCTCCACCTCGAGCGTGGCGAGCACGCGGCGGCGGCGGCGGCGGCCAGCCGCCTGCTGACGGTGGTCGACGAGCGCTCCGAGGCGTGGCGCGGGGTCGAGGAGCCGCTCCAGGCGGCCGGCCACCGGGTCGTGGGCGGCCGGGTGGAGGCGCCGGCGGCCGCGGCGGCCGCCGACCAGGAGGCGCCCGCCTTCGAGCCGCCGCCGGCACTGCCCGACGTCGCGGTGGGAGACGGGGAGACACCGCCGGCCGATGCCGCCGCCGACGAGGCCCCGGCGGCGCAGGCTCCTGCTGCGGAGATGGCCGCCGTGGAGGCCCCGCCCGCGGCGGCTGCGGAGGAGCCCGGGCCGCCCGCGGCGGACGAGCCGCCGGCCGCACCGGAGGCGGCCGCGCCGCCCGAGGCGGCGCCGCCGCGGCGGCGCGGCCGCCGCGACATCGAGTCGCTGCTGGCGGCGATCGCCTCGGAGGTGCTGCATCCGCGGCGCGCCGCGCGCGAGGGCGCCGCCGGAGCCACCGGGGCGTCGGCGGCGGCCGGCCCGCCGCCCGCCGCCGAGCCACCGCCCGCCGCCGAGCCGCCGCCCGCCGCCGCAGCGCCGCCCGGCGGCGCACCGCCGCCGGCCGCCGAGGCGGTGGGCGAGGACAGCGCCATCCGCTGGCTGCGCGACGTCGAGGCGTCGGCCGCGCCGTCGTCGGCCGACGCCGGGTTCTTCTCGCAGGAGGAGCAGTTCTTCGACCTCGCGGCGGAGCTCGAGGAGGAGCTCACCCGCGAAGGGGAGCTCGACGACGAGGAGCTGCTGCTCGAGCAGCCACGGGAGCAGTCGCTCGAGGAGATCGTCGAGGGCTTCAAGCGCGGCGTCGCCGACCAGCTCTCGCCGGAGGACTTCAGCACCCACTTCGACCTCGGCATCGCCTACCGCGAGATGGGGCTCCTCGACGAGGCGATCGGCGAGTTCCAGATCGCCGCCAAGGCCCCGGAGCTGTTGGTCGGCTGTTGCTCGATGCTGGGCATGGCGTTCCTCGAGAAGGGCCTGCCGGAGCTGGCGGTGAAGTGGTACCGGCGCGGCCTGGCGGTCCCCGGGCTCGCCGAGGACGACCAGCTCGGCCTGCTCTACGACCTCGGCGACGCCGAGCAGACCCTCGGCGACCGCGCCGCCGCCCACGAGGCGTTCGTCGAGCTCTACGGCATCAACTCCAACTACCGCGACGTCGTCGCCCGCCTCGAAGAGACGCAGCCCGCCCGCGGCTGACCGCGGCGCGCCGGCTCAGCGCGAGGTGAAGGCGCCCTCGTCCTCGTCGGCGTGGGCGGCGGCGAAGGCGGCGCGCAGCTCCGCGAGCAGGGCGGGGAGGCGGTCGTAGAGGCGCCGGTGGGGGCGTGGCTCGACGGTCGCCAGCGCGTAGTGGGTGAGCAGCGGCAGCGCCAGGGTGCTGTCCGAGTAGCAGACCACCGCGTCGGGGAGCCGGTCCGGGTCGACCTTGCCCCACGACACCGCCTCGCCCGGGGTGGCGCCGGAGAGGCCTCCCGTGTCGGGCCGGGCGTCGGTGACCTGCAGGAAGTAGTCGTGGCCCACGTCGGCGAGCCCGAGCACCTCCTGGAGCTGCGGCTCGGTCTGCAGCAGGAAGTTCTTCGGGCTGCCGCCGCCGAGGATCCAGCAGGCGCTGCGCCCCCCCTCCTCCTTGGCCTTCCAGACGATCGCGGCGGAGAGGTTGACGTCCTCGCTGACCTGGAAGCCGATCCCCCGGCCCTCGAGCTGGAGGCGCGCCACGTTCATGCCGATCGAGCTGTCGCCCGGCGACGAGGTGAACACCGGCACGCCGCGCCGGTAGGCCGCCGCGAGCAGCGAGGTGCCGGGGATCCCCAGCCGCTGCTCGACCTGGTCCACGTAGCGGCCGACGCGGTGGTGCAGCTCCGGCGTCGTCATCGGGTGGTCGAACTCCGGCAGCCGCATCACCTGGCGGTAGAACTTGTCGGTCTCGAGCAGCACCGAGTAGTCGAAGACGATGTCGTAGATGCGCACCACGCCCTCCTCGCGCAGCTCGACGTCGTCGGCGAAGGGGCTCCCCTGGTGCAGCTTCAGGCCGATCGCGTGGTGGGTGTCGTGGTAGAGGTTGGCGCCGGTCGAGACGATCCAGTCGACGAAGCCGGCTTCGATCAGCGGCACCAGGCAGGACTTGCCGAAGCCCGCCGGGGTGAGGGCCCCCGACAACGACAGGCCGACGGTGACCTCCGGGGCGAGGATCTTGCGTCGCAGCAGCTCGCAGGCCTCCCGCAGGCGGCCGGCGTTGTAGGCGGTGAAGGCGCCGGAGACGACGTCTTCGAGGCTCTCGCGCCCGGTCAGCGGCGTCGGGTCGATCCGCCGGCCGGAGAGGTGTCGGCTGTGGGGCATCGCAGGGTCCTCGGGGGGTGGGCGTAGGGGGTGTCGCGTCGGGAGCGAGGAGTCTAGCAGCCCCCCTGGACGGGAGTAGACTCCCCGTCATGTCGTCGGAACGCAAGATCTTCTGGGCCGTCGTGGCGGTCGCCGTGGTCGTCGTCGCCGCGTTGCTGCTGATGCCCCGGGTGGAGGAGCGCGTGGCGCCGAAGCCGCGCGCCGCCTGGGTGGCGATCGAAGTCGCCGGGTCGGGGGTGGCGGAGGTCGGTCCGGTGAGCGTGCCGGCGGGCACCGCCTTCACCCTGCGCGCCGTGCTCGAGGCCGAGACCCGCCGCGGCGATCCCGTCTACTACACCGAGGCCCCGGCGCTGTCGTTCCACGGCGAACGGGTGCCGGACGACCGGCTGCGGCCCTGGCACGGGCCGCTGACGGCCAAGGTGCTGTGGTTCACCATCGAGGGCTCGGTGCCGTGGCTCGAGCTCGCTCCGGGGGAGGGGCTGGACCGCTTCCAGCAGTCGGAGTTCCTGCGCACCGACTGGCCGTTCACCTGGTCGGCGCCGGGCCGCCTGGAGCCGGCGCACGACGACGACCTCGCCGTCGAGTCGGCGCGCGAGGAGCTGCCCTTCGGCACGCAGCGCTACCAGGTGCGGATCGAGCTCTACCGCGAACCCTCCGATCCGGTGCCCGCGGAGCGCTACACCTCCTGGGGCAAGGAGGAGCTGCCGGCGCGCCAGGCGGAGTTCCCCACCGTCACCGCCGCCCTGCCCGGGCCGGCGGGGCCGGCGTCCGCCGTCTTCGGCCTCACCGAGATCCAGCCGGGCCGTGCGCCGCAGAGCGACCTGGCGGCCCTCGAGGCGGGTGGCGCCTCGCCGCTGTCCGACCGTCTGGTGACCATGACCCGGCAGCGCCTCGCGTTCGCCCGGGTGCCGCTGCTCGCCGAGGTGATCGCCGCCGCCGGCGCCACGCCCCGGGACCTCGGCTGGCAGCGGGTCCGCCTCGACGGTGCGCTCGCCTGGGACGAGCAGGTCCACGCCGGCGACCTGCTCCGCGCCGGCGGGCGGATGGTGGTTCTCTACCGGGACGCGGGCGCGGCGCCGGCCGGCGCGGGGGAGGCGACGACCTCCGCGGCGGCGGCGCCGGCCGGCGACGGCCGTCTCGACGTCGGCGACCTGTGCCTGGACTACGCGCGGGGCGCCGCGGTGCGGCGCCTGGGAGACGTCTTCGAGGTGGGGGCGGGCGGCGAGCTCGATTGGGCGCCGCTGAGCGCGTCGAGGTAGGTGAGGGCCGCGGCCGCGGCGCGCCGCCCGTCGCTGATGCAGTCCGGCACGCCGAGACCGCGGTAGCCGGCCCCGGCGAGCAGCAGCCCGGCGGGCAGCGCGGCCTCCGCCGCCGCCACCCGCTCGCGGTGCCCCACCTCGTAGCGGGGAATGCCCCGCGGCTGGCGGTGGACCGCGGTGAACCCCGGCGCCGCGGTGACGCCGAGGATCTCCTCCAGCTCCCCCCGGGCCACCGCCACCAGGTCGTCGTCGTCGCGGTCGAGCAGGGCGCCGCGCCCCGGTCCTCCCAGGAAGGCGCGCAGCAGCGTCCAGCCGGCGGGCGCGCGGCCGGGGAACTTGACCGAGGCGAAGGTGCAGGCGGTGAGCCGCCTCCCCTCGCTCCCGGGCACCACGAAGCCGAGGCCTTCGAGCGGCGGCAGGTCCTCGGCGCGGTAGGCGAGGTGCACCGCGGCGGTGGAGACGTAGCGGAGCTGGCGCAGCACCGCGGCCAGCCGGGGCGCGAAGGGCGCCACGAGGTCGGCGGCCCCGAAGGCGGGCACCGCCAGCACCACCGCGTCGGCGGCGAGGCGGGCGCCGCCGGCGAGCTCCACGCCCCAGCTCCCGCCCTCGCCCGGTGGCCGGAGGTTGCGGACCGCGCGGCCCAGGGACACCGCGACCGGCACCGGGCCGGCCGCGGCGAGGGCTCCGTGGAGCGCCGTCACCAGCTCGCCGACGCCGCCGGCCAGCGACAGCCGCAGCGAGCCGCCCGCCGCGCCGGCCGCCCCCGCCCCCGCCGCCGTCGAGCGCAGGCCGCGGATCAGGCTGCCCCGGCGGCGCTCGATCTCCGCGAAGTGCGGGAAGGTGGCGGCGACGCTGAGCGCCTCGGGCGCGGTGGCGTAGATGCCGGCCACCAGCGGACCCAGGAGCCGCTCGACCGCTTCGCTCCCGAAGCGGCGGGCGAGCAGGTCCGCCAGGCTCTCGTCGCCCGGCCGGGGACGGCGGCGGGGCGGCAGCACCAGGTCGAGGGCGAGACGCAGCTTGCCGTGCCAGGAGAGCAGCTCGCTGGCGAACACCGGCGCCAGTCGGCACGGGATCACCCCGGATCCGGGCGGCACCGGGAGCAGCCGCCCGCCGCGCAGGATCCACACCCGGTCGCGCTCCGGCGGCGGCTGCACGAGGCGGTCGCCGAGGCCGAGCTCCCGGGCCAGCTCCAGCGCCGCCGGCTTGCGGGCGACGAACGAGTCGGGCCCGCTCTCCAGCAGGAAGCCGTCGCGGCGCTCGCTCGAGATGCGGCCGCCGCAGCGCGGTTCGGCCTCCACCAGGTCGACGGCGAGCGGCCGGCCGGCGCGCGCCGCCGCGCCGCGCAGGCTCCAGGCGGCGGCGAGGCCGGTGATCCCGGCTCCGACGACGGCGACGCGCGGGGGAGGGGACATGGGCCGGCAAGCATACCGTCCCCGCCGGGACGGTTGCCCCGCCTGTTACGATGGCCGTCCGCACCGCGGCCGGGCGTGCGCCCCGCCGCCGCTTCCACGCATCCGGGAGTCGCATCGATGTTCGACGGTCTACAGGGGAAGCTCCAGGACGTCTTCCGCCAGATCAAGGGCGAGGGGCGGATCACCGAGGAATCGCTCGACGCGGCGTTGCGCCAGATCCGCCTGGCGCTGCTCGAGGCGGACGTGCACATCCGCGTGGTCCGTCCGTTCGTGGCGCGGGTCCGCGAGCGCGCGCTCGGCGCCGACGTGCTGCGGAGCCTCACGCCGGCACAGCAGGTGGTCAAGGTGGTGCGCGACGAGCTCACCGCCCTGCTCGGCGAGGAGGGCGAGGAGCTGGTGCTGACCCGCCGGCCGGCGGTGGTGCTGCTGTGCGGCCTGCAGGGCTCGGGCAAGACCACCACGGCGGGCAAGCTGGCGCGCCGCATCGCCGGCCGCGGCCGGCACCCGGTGCTGGTGGCGGGCGACCTGCAGCGCGCCGCGGCGGTCGAGCAGCTCGTGCAGGTGGGGCGCGGCGTGGAGGTGCCGGTGATCACGCCGGCCGAGGGCGAGGACGTCCTGCAGCTCGCCGGCCGGGCCCTCAAGGAGGCGCCGGAGCGCGGCCACGACGTCATCGTCTTCGACACCGCCGGCCGGCTGCACGTCGACGAGGCGTTGATGGCGGAGCTGCAAGCGGTTGGCGGCGCGCGTCGACCCGGAGGAGGTCCTGTTCGTCGCCGACGCGATGACCGGCCAGGACGCGGTGCGCTCGACCGAGCAGTTCGCGGCCGCCCTGCCGCTGACCGGCGTCGTCCTCACCAAGCTCGACGGCGACTCGCGCGGCGGCGCCGCCCTGTCGATCCGTACCGTGGCGCGGGTTCCCATCCGCTTCGCCGGCGTCGGCGAGAAGGCCGAGGACCTCGAGCTCTTCCACCCCGAGCGCATGGCCTCGCGCATGATCGGGATGGGCGACGTGCTCGGCCTGATCGAGCGGGCCGAGCGCGACCTCGACCGCGACGAGACCGACCGGCTGGCGCGCCGGCTGATGAGCGACGAGATGACGCTCGAGGACCTCCGGGACCAGCTCCGCCAGGTGCGCCGCATGGGGCCGCTGGGGCAGCTCCTCGAGATGATGCCCCAGGTCGGCCCGCTCAAGGGGCTGGCGGGCGCCCAGGTCGACGAGAAGCAGCTCGTGCGGGTGGAGGCGATGATCGACTCGATGACGCCGCTCGAACGGCGCAAGCCGCAGGTGCTCAACGCCAGCCGCAAGAAGCGGGTGGCGGCGGGCTCCGGCACGCGGGTGCAGGACGTCAACCAGTTGCTGCGTCAGCTCAAGCAGATGCGCAAGATGATGAAGCGCATGAAGGGCTCGGGGATGTTCAAGAGGGCGCTGCGCGGCGGCGGCCTGCCGGGCGGCGGCGGCCTGCCGCCGGGGTTCGGCTAGCGCCGCCGGCGCGGCCGGCGCCGGGTCCGGCGGTCGGCGCCGAGCGCCCGGGTCGACGTGGGGAGGGAGGTCGGACCGCGGGTCGCGGAGCGGGGCGGGGGTGTCCGTGCGGAGCGGCTCGTCCTCCGGGCTCCTCCAGGCGTCCTCTCCAGAGGTCGCCGGAGGGTCTCCGGGAGGGCGACCGGAGAACCGGGAATCCCCTTTTTCCGTAGGAGGTTCTGGCCGTCGGCGCCGCACCGCGGGGCGCCTCGGGCGCGTGGCATCCTCGTTGCTCTTTCCCGGAGCAGGCCCGAAGGCCGGACTCACTGATCGAACGAGAGGGAAACCCGTGATGCGCAAGACCATCCTGTGTCTGATGACCGTCGCCGCGGTGCTCGCCACCGCGCTCCCCGCCCACGCCCAGTACCGCCGCGGCTCCGGGGGCAACGCCCTGCGCTTCCGCCTCGGGCTCTTCCAGCCCAAGGGCGATTCGCGCTACTGGAACGACAGCGCCGACATCTTCGGCATGGACGCCAGCGATTTCGACGACGCGGTGGTCGGCGCCGACTTCCGCTACAGCCTCGGCGGGCGCAGCGCCATCCTGTTCTCGCTGGACACCTACGAAGGGTCCAACGACCTGTCCTACCTGGACTACCTCGACGCGGGCGGCCACGGCATCTTCCACACCACCACCCTCGACATCTCCTCGGCCACCGCCGGGTACATGCTGCTCCTCGCCCCTCCGGGTGCGCGGATCGTGCCCTACGTCGCCGTCGGCGGCGGCCTGTACTTCTGGACGCTCGAGGAGACGGGGGACTTCGTCGACTTCTCCGACCCCAACGACCTGTTCCTGTTCACCGACACCTTCAAGGACGACGGCGAGGTGCTCGGCTACTACGGGCTGGTCGGCGCGGAGGTGCCGCTGGGGCCGCGCTGGGGGTTCTTCGTCGAGGGCCGATGGCAGCGTGCCGACGACGAGCTGTCGAAGGACTTCGCCGGGCTGGGGAAGCTGGATCTGTCGGGGCGGCAGATCAGCGGCGGCTTCTCGTGGCGCTTCTGAGCTCGCGGCGGAGCCTCGCGAGTCTGCCTCCGGTCACCCCGAGCGGCTCTCGCTGCGCTCGCGCCGGGAGGCCTCGTGCGGTCGCTCCGCGACCACCCTCGAACGGGGGCGGTCCTTCGCTGCGCTGACCCCGGAAGGACGCCTCGCGCGGGCTGCGCCCGCTCTCGCGCCAAGTCGGTGACGGACACCTTTTCCGGAGCGCCGGTGGGCTGCCCGTCACTCCACCCGCGCGGGCTGCGCTCGAAGCCCCGCGGGCGTAGACTTCGCGGATGCTGATCGAGAACCTGGTCGGAGACCTGTTGCGCAACGCGACGGGGATCGATGCGCGGCGCGTGGTGCGGCGGATCGGGGGGCGGAACCTGCTGCTGATGGGCGGGATGGCCGCGGCGGGGGCGTACCTGGCCCAGAAGAGCGGCGGCACGCCGGCGGGGGGTGGCGGCGCGACGTCGGGTGGCGGCTACGCCTTCACCAAGGGCCGGCCGGCGGGCTCTCCGCCGGCACCTCCGGCCGCGCCGCCCCCACCGCCTCCGGCGGCGCGGAGCACGGCGGCGGTGCCGCCCCCGCCCCCCGCGGCGGAGCCGCCCGCCGATCCGCCGCCGCCCGCCCCGCCCGCGAGGGGCGCCGAGCCGCCCTCCGGTCTGGTCTTCGCCGCGGTGCGCACGATGGTGGCGGCGGCCCTGGCGGACGGGCGGATGGCCCCGGAGGAGAAGGCGGCGATCGAGACGCGGCTCGAGGCGGGCGAGCTCGACGAGGAGCAGGTGCGCCAGGTGCACCGCGACCTGGTGCTGCCGCCGCCCGTCGAGGAGCTCGCCGGGCTGGTGGCGGATCCCGCCGCCGCCGCGAGCCTCTACGAGCTGGCGGCCGTGGTGCTGCGCGCCGACGGCGAGCTCAGCGACCTGGAGGCCACCTGGCTGGAACGGCTGGGCGACGCCCTCGCCCTCCCCGCGGAGCGCCGGCGCCAGCTCGTCTCCGGCGTCGACGCCGATCTCGCCGCGGCGGCCGGCGGCCCCCCCGGCGCGGCGTAAACCTCCGGCCCCGCGCCGCGTATGCGGTGGTGAGCCCGTCGCCCGACCGTCGGACGGCGGGCGTCCGCTCGTTCGAACCCTTCGGAGGAACGCCCATGCTCCGCTCCCCGCTGCACGCTGTCGCCGCGGTCGCCGTCGTCTGCGCCCTCGGCGCCGCCGTCGCCGCCCGCGCCGCCACGCCCGCCCCGCAGATCGACATCCCCTACCAGAAGTTCGTGCTCGACAACGGCCTGACCGTGCTGGTCCACGAGGACCACAAGGCGCCGATCGTGGCGGTGAACGTCTGGTACCACGTGGGATCGAAGAACGAGAGGCCGGGCAAGACCGGCTTCGCACACCTGTTCGAGCACCTGATGTTCAACGGCAGCGAGAACTTCGACGACGACTACTTCCGTGGCGTCGAGTCGATCGGCGCCACCGACATGAACGGCACCACCAACGAGGACCGCACCAACTACTTCGAGAACGTGCCGACGTCGGCGCTGGACCGGGTGCTGTTCCTCGAGTCGGACCGCATGGGACACCTGCTGGGCGCCGTCGGGCAGGACAAGCTCGACGAGCAGCGTGGCGTGGTGCAGAACGAGAAGCGGCAGTACGAGAACCAGCCGTACTCGGTCTCCGACGAGCTGATCACCCGCGGCGCCTTCCCGGAGGGGCACCCGTACTCCTGGACGGTGATCGGCTCGATGGAGGACCTCGACGCCGCCTCCCTCGACGACGTCCACCACTGGTTCCAGAGCTACTACGGGCCGGCCAACGCCGTGCTCGTCCTCGCCGGCGACATCGACGCCGCCACGGCGCGCGAGAAGGTCGAGAAGTACTTCGGCGACATCCCGCCCGGACCGCCGGTGGCCCGCTGGGAGCAGTGGCCGGCAAAGCACGAGCAGGACCGCCGCCAGACCGTCCAGGACCGGGTGCCCCAGGCCCGCGTCTACATGGTGTGGAACGCCCCCGGCCGCACCTCCCACGACGTCGACGACCTCGATCTGCTGTCCGACGTGCTGGCGCTGGGCAAGAGCTCGCGGCTGTACAAGCGGCTGGTGTACGACGAGAAGATCGCCACCGACGTCCGCGCCTTCATCGACGACCGCGAGATCGCCAGCCTGTTCGAGATCGTCGCCACCGTGTCGCCGGGCGTCGAGGCGGCGAAGGTGGAGTCGGCGATCGAGGAGGAGCTCTCCCGCCTGCTGGCCGAGGGGCCGGACGCGGCCGAGGTCGAGCGGGCCGCCAACCGCAGCCGCGCCCGTTTCGTGCGCGGCGCCGAGCGCATCGGCGGCTTCGGCGGCAAGTCGGACATCCTGGCCGCCTGCCAGGTCTACTTCGGCGACCCGGACTGCTGGCGGCAGCACCTCGCCAACCTGCGCGCGGCGACCCCCGATCAGCTCGTCGCGACCGGGCGGCGCTGGCTCTCCGCGGGACGCTACCTGCTCGAGGTCACTCCCTTCCCGGACCTGAAGGCGGCCGCGTCGGGGGTGGACCGGGCGCAGCTCCCGGAGCCCGGGCCGGCCCCGGCGCCGTCCTTCCCGCGCATCCAGAGGGCCCGCCTGGCGAACGGGCTCGAAGTGGTGCTGGCGGAGCGGCACGCGGTGCCGGTGGTGCAGCTCCAGCTCCTGGTCGACTCCGGCTACGCCTCCGACCAGACGGCCACCGAGGGGACCGCCGACTTCGCCATGGACGTGCTCGACGAGGGCGCCGGCGAGCGCGACTCCCTGGCGATCAGCGACGAGCTCGCCCGGCTCGGCGCCACCCTCGACACCGACGCCGGCCTCGACTTCTGCTCGGTCGACATGACGGCCCTGGTGGAGAACCTCGACGCGTCGCTGGCGCTGTTCGCCGACGTCGCGCTGCACCCCTCGTTCCCGGCGGCCGAGGTGGAGCGGCTGCGTGCCGAGCGGCTGGCCGCCATCCAGCGCGAGAAGGTGTCGCCGTTCCCGATCGCCCTCCGGGTGATGCCGCGGCTGCTCTACGGCGAGGGCCACCCCTACGCCACGCCGTGGACCGGCACCGGCACCGAGGCCTCGGTGGCGGCGCTGACGCGCGACGACCTGGTGCGCTTCCACGACACCTGGTTCAAGCCCGGCAACTCGACGCTGGTCGTGGTCGGCGACACCACGCTCGACACCCTGCGCCCCCGGCTCGAGCGCCTGTTCGGCGGCTGGCGGCAGGGGGAGGTGCCGGCGAAGGAGCTCGCCCGGGTGGCGCCGCGGGACGCCTCCACCGTCTACCTGGTCGACCGCCCCGGCTCGATCCAGTCGATCGTCATCGTCGGCGAGCTGGCGCCGCCGCGCAACAACCCCGACGAGATGGCGCTCGAGGCGGTCAACGAGGTCCTCGGCGGCAGCTTCGTCTCGCGGCTGAACATGAACCTGCGCGAGGACAAGCACTGGGCGTACGGCTCCGGCAGCTTCCTGATCGACGCCCTCGGTCAGCGTCCCTGGCTGGCCTACGCGCCGGTGCAGACCGATCAGACCGGCCCGTCGATGCGGGAGATGGCCAAGGAGCTGCGCGGCGTCGCCGGCGGGTCGCCGGTGACCGCCGCCGAGCTGGCGCGGGTCAAGAGCGACCGCACCCTCGAGCTCCCCGGCCGCTGGGAGACCAGCGGCGAGGTCGCCGACGCCGTCCAGGAGCTGGTGCGCTTCGACCTGGCCGACGACTACTGGGACCGCTACCCGGCCGAGGTCGCGGCCCTCGACCTGGACGCCGTGCACCAGGCGGCGCAGCGGCACCTCCGCCCCGACGGCCTGGTCTGGGTCGTCGTCGGCGACCGTGCCCAGGTCACCGACCAGATCCACGCCGCCGGCTTCGACCACATCGTCCTCATCGACGCCGACGGCCACCCCGCCGACTGACCCCGACGGCGGGGCGGCCTCCCGCCCCGCCGCCCTCCACCCCCGCCCCCCGGCGCCGCCCCCCGGACCGGGAGCGGTTTATCGCCCGAGAGCGGGCGCAGCCCGCGCGAGGCCCCCGGGGCGAGCGCAGCGACGCCCCCCCCGGTGACCGGAGGCACGCTCGCGGCGGAGGCGGGGGGAGATGCAAGGAGCGCGAGGGAGGGCGGGTGAGGCGACCATCAGGTCGCCGCGGGCCCCCCGACCGAGAGCCGTTCATCGCCCGAGAGCGGGCGCAGCCCGCGCGAGGCCCCCGGGGCGAGCGCAGCGACGCCCCCCCCCGGTGACCGGAGGCACGCTCGCGGCGGAGGCGGGGGGAGATGCAAGGAGCGCGAGGGAGGGCGGGTGAGGCGACCATCAGGTCGCCGCAGCCCGCCCGAGCGAGCAGCGACGCCGCAGATCCCCCCGCATCCGCCGCGAGGGTCAGAATTGGACGTGGGCTAGAAAGAACGTCGCCACATCCACCTTCTCCGACAACAGCTCGTCCGCCAGCTCGGGGGTGAGGACGAACTGCCCGGCGCGCTGCTGGGCCGGGGTGGTGAGCAGCAGCTCCAGCGCCGGCAGGTCGTCGCCCTGGCGGCGGAGCTGTGCCAGCGCGCTGGCGGCGAGGGCGACGGCGCGGAAGACCGCGGCCTCCGAGCCGGTGGTCACCTCGACCAGCGGCCGGTCCGCCGCCGTCCCCCGCACCACCTCCACCTGGTCGATTCCGTGATCGTGGAAGTAGGTGTTGATCGCCGCCTTGACCTCGGCGCCCGGGAAGGGCTCGCGCGGCAGCGTGGCGAGGTCCGGGTAGCCGCCGGCGGTGCGGTCGGGCGCCGGACCGGCGGCGGGGGGCGCCGCCGTCGCCCCGGGGCCGGCCCCGCGCGCCATCGGCGCCGGGCGCGCCGGCGCCGGGCCCTGCACCGCTCCCTCGTGGATGAGGTCCTCGAGGGTGCGCCGGCGCGGCGCCGGCGCGGGCTTGGCCTCCACCGCCTCGCCGCCCTCGATCAGCACCGCCGCGCCGAGGTTCTCGCGGTTCGCCTCCTCGGTGCGGGAGACGTCGATCTCGGCGGCGCGGAGCGACGCCTGGGTGCCGTTGAGCAGCGTCATGTAGGCGGTCCCGCCCTCGACCCGGTACTTCTCCTGGGCGATCAGCTTGGACCCGTCCTTGAGGTAGATCGTGTAGGCGGCCGCGGGGAGCGCGACGGCGGCGGCGAGCAGCGCCGCGAGGAGCGCGGCGCGCCCGGAGCGGCGGCGGGTACGGGGTGGGGACGGGGTCATGGGGCTCCTTTCGCGGGTGCTATGATACCCCGCCCCGTGGTCACCGCTCCCGCCAACGAAGGCCTGCTCCTGCTCGAGGACGGAACCCTGTTCCGTGGCGAGGCCGTCTCCCCCGGCACCCGCTTCGGGGAGGTCGTGTTCAACACCTCGATGACCGGGTACCAGGAGATCCTCACCGATCCGTCGTACCGCGGCCAGATCGTGGTGATGACCCAGCCCCACATCGGCAACTACGGCACCACCGAGGACGAGGCGGAGTCGCGCCGCCCGTGGGTCGAGGGGTTCGTCGCCCGCAACTTCACGCCCCACCCGGCGGCGGGCGGCGGCGCCGAGGCGCTGCCCGCCTACCTGCGCCGCCACGCCGTGCCGGCGCTGGCCGGCCTCGACACCCGCGCGCTGGTGCGGCGGCTGCGTCTCCACGGCGCGCTGCGCGGCGTGCTCACCACCGAGCGCTCCGACGTCGACGCCCTGGCCGCCGAGCTGGCGGACTTCCCCAGCATGGTGGGCCGGGCCCTGGTCGACGAGGTGAGCTGCGAGGCGCCGTGGGAGCACCCCGCGGACGGTCCCGAGCGCCTCCACCTGGCGCTCTACGACTTCGGGGTCAAGCAGAACATCCTGCGCTCGCTGGCCGCCCGCGGTGCGCGGGTCAGCGTGCTGCCGGCGCGGACGCCGGCCGCCGAGGCCCTGGCGCTGGGGAGCGACGGCATCGTGCTGTCGAACGGTCCGGGCGATCCCGAGCCGCTCGCCGGGATCGTCGCGGCGGTGCGCGAGCTCATCGCCGCCGAGCGGCCGCTGCTCGGCATCTGCCTCGGCCACCAGCTCATCGGCCTCGGCCTCGGGGGGCGCACCTTCAAGCTCAAGTTCGGGCACCACGGGGGCAACCAGCCGGTCCGGGACGTCGCCAGCGGGAGGGTGGCGATCACCAGCCAGAACCACGGCTTCGCGGTCGACGCCGAGTCGCTCCCCGCCGGCGCCCGGGCGCGCGAGCTCAACCTCAACGACGGCACCGTGGAGGCGCTGGAGGTGGCGGAGCGGCCGGTGCTCTCGGTGCAGTACCACCCGGAGGCGGCGCCCGGCCCCCACGACGCGGCGCCGATCTTCGACCGCTTCTTCGAGCTCTGCGGGGCGCGGGGGTGAGCGCGGGCCCGCCCCGCCGCCGGCCCGGCGCGCTGCTGCGCGGACCGCTGCCCTGGCTGGTCGCCTGGCGTTTCCTGCGCGGCCGCCGCAGCCGGCTCCTCGGCGGGACCGCCCGTGCCGCCCTCGGCGCCACCGCCCTCGGGGTGACCGCCATGGTGATCGCCATGGCGCTGATGACCGGCTACCGCGAGGACCTCGAGCGCAAGCTGATCGAGGGCAACGCCCCGATCGTCGCCTCGCCGCTGGGGCGGGCCGACGCCGAGCTGCCGGCGGCGACGCTGGCCCGTCTCGCCGCCCTGCCCGGGGTGGAGCGGGTCGGCCGCGTGGCCTACGGCGAGGGCACGGTGTCGGTGCCCGCCGCCGGCGGCGCGGCGGCCGGCGAGGCGGTGGAGGTCACCTTGCGCGGGGTCGATCCCGGCGGCGGCCAGCTCGCCGCCAGCGCCGGGCAGCTCGCCGCCGGCGAGGCGGGCGTGCCGGGCGCGGTGCTGGGCGCCGAGCTGGCGCGACGGCTCGGGGTGGGGACGGGCGACCGCCTGCGCCTGGTGGCACTGGGCTTCGCCGAGGGCGACCCCCGCTTCCGCTTCCAGAGCCTGCGGGTGACCGGCACCTTCGCCTCCGGCTTCGCCGAGTTCGACGACAGCTGGGTGGTGCTCGACCGTGCGCTGGTCGACCGGCTGATGGGCGGCGAGGGGGCCACCGACCTCTACGAGCTCACCCTCCACGACCCCGCCGCCGACGCGGCGCGGGTGGCGGCGGCCGCCGAGCGGCTGCTCGGCCCGGACTGGTTCGTCACCGACTGGCGGCAGCTCAACCGCGAGCTCTTCTCGGCGTTGAAGATCCAGCAGTGGGCGCTGTTCGTGGTGCTCGGGCTGATCGTGCTGGTCTCCACCTTCAACGTCGCCTCCACGCTGGTGGTGCTGGTGCGCGAGCGGATGCGGGACATCGGCGTGCTGGCGGCGCTCGGTTTCCCGCCGGCGCGGCTGCGTGCCGTCTTCCTGCTCTACGGCGGGGCGCTGGGCGCCGTGGGCACAGCGCTCGGGGTGGCGGTGGGCGCCACGGCGGCGTGGACGCTGACCACCTTCCACCTGATCCGCTTCGATCCCGACGTGGCGGCGATCTACTTCATCGCCGCGGTGCCGTTCCGGGTCGAGCCGCTCGACGTGGCGGCGGTGGTGGCCTTCTCGCTGGGGGTCACCCTGCTCGCCTGCACCGCTCCGGCCTGGCGGGCGGCGCGGGTCGAGCCGGCCAACGCCCTGCGCTACGAGTAGCCGCCCGGAGGGAGCCGTGTTCCTCGCCGCCGCCGTCCAGCTCAACTCGACCTCCGACGAGGCGGGCAACCTGGCGGCCGCCCGCACCCTGATCGAGCGCGCCGCCGGCTACGGCGCCGCGTTCGTGGCCACTCCCGAGAACACCAACTACCTGGGGCCGCACGACGAGAAGGTGCGCCGTGCCGAGCCGTTGGACGGCCCCACCTGCAGCCGCTTCGCGGAGCTCGCCGCGCGCCTCGGCATCCACCTGCTCCTGGGGTCGTTCAACGAGGCGTCCGGGGTGCCCGGCCGCTGCGCCAACACGAGCGTCCTGTTCGGGCCGGGCGGGGAGCGGCTGGCGGTCTACCGCAAGATCCACCTCTTCGACGTCGACGTGGAGGAGGTGCGGTTCCAGGAGTCGGCCACCGTGGTGCCGGGGACCGAGACGGTGGTGGCGGAGACCCCGCTCGCCCGCTTCGGGATGAGCATCTGCTACGACCTGCGGTTCGGCGAGCTCTACCGGCGGCTGGCCGCCGACGGCGCCGAGGTGCTGCTGGCGCCGTCCGCCTTCACCCTGACCACCGGCAAGGACCACTGGGAGCCGCTGCTGCGGGCGCGGGCCATCGAGACGCAGTGCTGGCTGGTGGCGCCGGCCCAGCACGGCCGCCACGACGACCGGGGATTGAAGGAGAGCTGGGGGCACGCGGCGATCCTCGATCCGTGGGGGCAGGTGGTGGCGAGCGCGCCGGCCGGCCCCGGGCTGGCCCTGGCCGAGATCGACCTCGAGGCCGTGGCGCGGGTCCGGCGCGCCCTGCCGGTGGCCTCGCACCGGCGGCTGTGAGCCCGCCACGGCGCCCGGGGAGCGGGTGGCGTGACCGTTTCGTGAGGCGGCGCCGGCCGCCGATGGTCTATCGTCGGCGGGTGCGCACCCGTCTCCTCCCCCTCGCCGCCGCGGTCGTCGCCGTCGCCTTGGCCGCCGTGGCTCTGGGGCGCCAGGGCGCCGCCGGGCCGTCGCCGGCGCCCGCCGCCGCGGACGGCGCCACCGTGCTGCTCGAGCTGTTCACCTCGCAGGGCTGCTCGAGCTGCCCGCCGGCCGACCGCCTGCTGTCGCGGCTCGCCGCCGAGCCCGACCTGGCGGGCCGGGTCCTGCCGCTGGCCTTCCACGTCGACTACTGGAACTCGATCGGCTGGCGGGACCCGTTCTCGGCGGCCGAGTGGTCGGCCCGCCAGGAGCGCTACGCGCGGCGTCTCCCCGGCGCCCAGATCTACACGCCGCAACTGGTGATCGACGGCGTCGCCGAGACCGTCGGCTCGCGGGAGGCCGAGATCCGCCGGCGCATCGCGACCGCGCTGGCGACGCCCGATCCCGCCGCCGTGGAGCTGACCGTGGTCCCCGAGGACGGGGCGGTGCGGGCGGAGGTGCGCGCCGAGCGCCGGGAAGGCGCGGCGCGGCGGCCGCTGGTCGCCTGGGTGGCCCTGGTCGAGGACGGGCTGTCGACGCCGGTGGGTAGCGGCGAGAACGCCGGCCGGCGGCTGGAGAACGACCGCGTCGTGCGGCGGCTGGAGAAGGCCTTCGAGCTGGCGCCGCGCAACGCCGGGAGCACCGGCACGGTGCGCTTCGCGCTCGACCCGGCGTGGCGCCGCGACCGTCTCGGCGTGGTCGCCTTCCTGCAGGACCCGCGCAGCCTGGCGATCGCGGGCGCGGCGGGCCGCGCGCTGGCCGCCGGCGCCGCGACGGCCCCCTGACGCGCCCCCATCCGCTGCGGCCCAGGGGTCCGCGGCAGCGGCGCGATAGAGTCGGCGCCCCATGCCGGAGACCGCGCCCGCCCGTCCCGGCCCCCTGCTGCGCCTGCTCGACGCCCGCCCCGGGGAGCTGCGGGCGGTGCTGCTCGCCGTCACCTACCACTTCCTGATCTTCTCGGCGTACTTCGTCATCCGCCCCATCCGCGAGCAGATGGGGATCGCCGGCGGGGTGCGCAACCTGCCCTGGATGTTCACCGGCACGCTGCTGCTGATGCTGCTCGCCAACCCGATGTTCTCCCGCCTGGTGGCGCGGCTGCCCCGGCGGCGCTTCATCGCGCTCACCTACCGGTTCTTCCTGCTCAACCTGCTGGTGTTCTACCTGCTGCTCGAGGCGGCCGGCGACGCCGCGGCCGTCTGGGTGGGGCGCGCCTTCTTCCTCTGGGTGAGCGTCTTCAGCCTGTTCGTGACCTCGATCTTCTGGGGCTTCATGGTGGACCTGTTCCGCGAGTCCCAGGGGCGCCGGCTCTTCGGGGTGATCGCCGCCGGCGGGACGCTGGGGGCGATCCTCGGCTCCACGCTCACCGCCACGCTGGTGGGGGTGGTGGGGCAGAACGCCCTGCTGCTGGTGTCGGCGGCGCTGCTCGAGGCGGCGGTGCGCTGCGTCGCGGCGCTGGGCGCCGAGGCCGGCGGCGCCGGCGAGCGCGCCGGGGAGACGCCGGCGGCCGCCGGACCGGGCGCGGCGGCGGCCGGCCGCATCGGCGGCAGCGTCTGGGCCGGTGCCGCCCACGCCCTGCGCTCCCCGTACCTGCTCGGCATCTCCGCCTACATGCTGCTCTACACCATGGGCTCGACCTTCCTCTACCTGCAGCAGGCCGCGATCATCGACCGCAGCGTGGCCGCGGGCGTGGCGCAGACGGCGCTGTTCGCGCGCATCGACCTGACGGTCAACGCCCTGACGCTGTTCGGCCAGTTCTACCTCGCGGCGCGGCTGCTCCGCTGGCTGGGGGTGGCCCTGACGCTGGCGCTGGTCCCGGCGCTCTCCGTGCTCGGTTTCCTCGGCCTCGGCCTGGCGCCGACGCTGGCCCTGGTGGTGGCCTTCCAGGTGCTGCGCCGGAGCGGCAACTACGCGGCCGCGCGGCCGGCCCGGGAGGTCCTCTACACGGTGGTCCCGCGCGAGGACAAGTACAAGGCGAAGAGCTTCATCGACACCGTCGTCTACCGGCTGGGCGACCAGGTGGGGGCCTGGACCACCGCCGCCCTGTCGGCGCTCGGTCTCGGCGTCGCCGGGGTCTCCTTCGTGGCGCTGCCGGTCTCGGCCCTGTGGCTCGCGGTCTCGCTGTGGCTGGGTGGGCGGCAGAAGGCGATGGCGCGCACCGTCGAGGCCGAGCCGGCGGCGGCGCCCGCCGCCGGCGCCTGAACGCCGGCCGCGCCGCTGCGTAGAAGAGGCGATGCACCGATCTCGAACGTCCGAGGAGAACGAGCATGCGATCCGATCGACGGAGGTTCCTCCAGCTGTCCGCGGCCGCGGGCGGCGCCCTGGCGCTGGGCGGGCTCGGCGGCGGGGCCGACCGCCGGCGGCGCGGAGACGCCCGCGCCGCGCGCGGCGCAAGCCGCTCCGCATCCTGATCCTGGGCGGCACCGGCTTCACCGGCCCCTTCCAGGTGCGCTACGCGCTGGCCCGCGGGCACCACGTCACCGTCTTCAACCGCGGCCGGGAGGAGACCGAGCTGCCGGCGGAGGTGGAGCAGCTCCGCGGGGACCGCAACCTCCACGAGACCGCCCCCCTGAAGGGGCGGGACTGGGACGTCGTGATCGACAACCCCACCACCCTGCCCTTCTGGATCCGCGACGCGGCCAGCGTGCTCGCCGACCACGCCCGCCAGTACGTGATGATCTCCACCATCTCGGTCTACGACCCGGCCGGCCTGAGCTCGATCGACGAGGAGTCGCCGGTGCTGCCGATGCCCGACGGCGTCGACCCGCTGGCGGTGACCATGGAGGAGTTCCGCAAGGACCTCGGGGCCCTCTACGGGCCGCTGAAGGCGGCGGCCGAGCGCGAGACGCGGAAGTGGTTCGGCGACCGCGCCACCATCATCCGCCCCGGCCTGATCGTCGGCCCCCGCGACCGCACCTTCCGTTTCACCTACTGGCCCTACCGGATCGAGAAGGGCGGCGAGATCCTCGCCCCCGGCGACGGCACCGACCCGGTGCAGGTGATCGACGCCCGCGACCTGGCGGAGTGGACCATCCGCATGGTGGAGGAGGGCCACACCGGCACCTACAACGCCACCGGCCCGCGCTCCCGCCTGAGCATGGCCGAGCAGCTCTACGGCATCCGCGCCGCCTTCGACGGCGACCGGGAGCTCTCGTTCACCTGGGTGCCGGCGGACTTCCTGGCGGCGCGGGAGGTGCTCCCCTGGCAGGAGATGACCACCTGGATCCCGGGCTCCGATCCGGAGCACGTCATCGCCCTCACCGACAACCGGCGCGCCGTCGCGGCGGGCCTGACCTTCCGCCCGCTGGCGACCACCGCCGCCGACGCCCTGGCCTGGGTGAACGAGCAGCCGGACGCTGACCGCGAGCGGCTGGTCGGCGCGGCCGGGCTGGCGCCGGAGAAGGAGCGCGCGGTGCTCGCCGCCTGGCACGCCCGCGCGAAGGGTTGAGCGCGGCCGCCGGGCTCAGCCGGCGAGCAGCTCGACCAGGGTGTCGACGCCGCGCAGCACCACGTCCGGCGGCGCCGAGGTGAAGCACAGCCGCACGTGGGTGGGGAAGGGGCCGAAGCTGGGGCCCGGGGCGAGGAACAGCCCGCGCTCGACGCACTCCTCGAGGAAGCCGCCGAGGCCGCGGGGGCCGAGGTGGGGGCCGACGTCGAAGAACAGGAAGGTCGAGCCCTCGGGCGCCGCCAGGCCCAGCCGCCGCGCCGCCTCGTCGCCCACCTCGCGGTAGCTGTCGCGGGCGGCGTCGACCCAGGCGTCGCCCGGCCCTTCGAGGCAGCGCAGGGCGGCGAGCTGCGAGGCCGTGGGCGCACAGTAGAACGAGTGCACCGCCACCTTGAGCACCTCGCGCATCGCGTCCGGCGGCCCCACCACGTAGCCGCAGCGGTTCCCGGCCATGCCGTAGGCCTTGGAGAAGGAGTGGGCGGCGAAGGTGCGCTCCGGCGCCAGCGGCCGGGTGTAGGTGTGGGCGCCGCGGTAGACGTAGTCCTCGTACACCTCGTCGGCGATGACCCACAGGTCCTCGCCCGCCGCCCAGTCGACCAGGGCGGCGAGCTGGTCGGCCGGCAGCACCCGGCCGGTGGGGTTGTTCGGGGTGTTGAGGTAGAGGACCGCGGTGCGCTCGCCGGCGTGCCGCCGCACCGCCGCGACCGCCGCGGCCGGCGAGCCCGGCAGCCCGTAGAAGGGCACCGGCACCGGGACGCCGTGGAAGGACCGGGTGATGCCGGAGACCAGCGGCCAGTGGGGGGCGAGGATCAGCACCTCCTCACCGGGAGCGAGCAGCGCCCCGAGGACGGCGCCGAGCCCGCCGGTGGCGCCGGCGGCGAGCAGCACGTCGTCCGGCCCGGTGGCCGTGCCGGACCGCGCCTCCACCCGCTGCGCCACCGCCGCCAGCAGGGCGGGCAGGCCGTGGGGCTGCGAGTAGCGGTGCATCCCCGGGTGCTCGGCCACCGTCAGGTCCTCCATCCGGCAGCCCTCCGGCGGCTCCATCCAGGTGTCGCCGACGTGCAGCGGGTAGGTCTCGCCGGCGAAGCCGGCCAGCCGGTGGGCGAGCGCCGAGTAGACGGAGCCGCCGATGCCGGCGACGGCGGGACCGAACCGCGGATGGCGGGGCATGCCGCGGAGCCTAGCAGCCCGCGGAGGGGGCGCCGCCGACGCGCTCCAGCACCCGGTAGAGACCGCGCTTCGGCAGGCGCCGGAAGCCGTTCCAGGCGGCGGCGGCGAGGGTGCCGTCGGCGAGCCACTCCGCCAGCCAGCCGGCCGCGACGCGGGGGTCGCGCTGGCGCAGGGCGGCGCCCGCCTCCACCGCCCAGCGCCCGTTGTAGCGCTCCTGCATCCCCACCGGGGGGGTCAGCACCAGGGGCAGGCCGAGGGCGGCGAAGAAGGTCAGCTCGCTGGGCTTCGTCCACAGGACGTCGACGGTGGCCAGCCGGGCGTTGAAGCGCCGGAAATACGCGTCGAGGGACTCGGCGACGAGCACCTCGACGCCGGCGCCGAGATGGCGGCCCAGGCCGCACTCCGCCGCCCAACGCTCGAAGGCCGCTGCGACCTCGACCCGCAGCCCGGCGGCCAGGACGAGGCGCAGCCGCCCCGACCGTACCCAGGGCCCGAGGGCCCGCAGCAGGTGGCGCGCCACCCCGGCCTGGGCGCCCGCGCCACCGACGACGTAGGCCACCGTCAACGGACGGTCCGCCGTCGCCGGCAGCGGCCCGAGGAGCGCCTCGACCTCCCGCCGCCGGGCGCCGAGGAAGGCGCCGGCGGGGTCCAGGCGGACGAGGCGGCGGGCCAGGTGGGTGGTGAGCGCTCCCAGTTCCGGGCCCCCCAGCAGCTCGCCCGGGAGGGGAAAGCCGGTGGTCTCGATGCGCGGCGGCGGCACGCCGTAGAGCGCCAGCCGCCGCGCCGCGCGCGGGGTCGGCGCCATGTAGCGCAGCCGCCCCGCCCCGGGGTCGCGCGCCACCCAGATGCGGGCCAGGTCGCTGTCGGTGGCGACGCAGTGGAGAGGGTTCGGAGCGTCGGCGGGGAGGTGCCGGTCGGCGGCGACCGCGGTGGCGAAGTAGGTGGTCAGCAGCGCCGCGCCGGTGCGCTCGAGCTCGGCGGCGAGGCCGCTGCCGAGGCCGCGGTCGATCCAGCGCCCCAGGCCACGGGTGGCGCGGTCGGGCGCGGAGAGGTCGCGGCACGGGTGGAACGGCGGGATGGCGGTGATCGCGTCGAGCAGCCAGCGCATCGGCGGCCCCACCGCCGGGAGCTGCGAGGTGCGCGAGGTGATCTCGTAGAGCCGGCGGGAGGCGGCCCACAGGCGCCGCTCCTCGGGCCCGGCGAGCGGCGGCCCGTCGGCGTCGACGACGCGGGTTCCGAGCGCGCCGGCCAGAGCGTGGGCGGCGCGTAGGTGGCCGTAGCCCATGGCCACGGCGACCACCAGGGGGGACGGCGTGCCGGGGGCGGCGGACCCGGAGCGGCGGGCGGGGACGGGGAGGCCCTCCAGGCGCCGGATCAGGGCAGGGGCGCGAGGCCGGAGGCGAGCAGGGGCAGCGTGGCGCGCACCGCGAGACCGGCGGCGGCGCCCACCAGGGCGCCGGCGGCGACGTCGAGAGGGTAGTGGGCGCCGAGGTAGACGCGGGAGATCCCGATGCCCGCGGCCAGGGCGGCGGCCATCCCTCCCAGCGCACCGGTCCCGGCCAGGACGACCGCCACGGCCGCCGCCACCGCGGTGTGGCCGGAGGGGAAGGAGAAGGCGTCGGGGTGCTCGACCAGGGCGGCGACGCCGCAGAGCCCCTCGCTCGGGCGGGGCCGGCAGCAGGCGCGCTTGAGGGCCTGCGAAAGGCCAAGGGCGAGGGCGGCGGCCAGGGCGAGGCGGAGGGCGTGCCCGGCGCCGGCGGGACCGGTGGACGCCAGCGCGCCGGCCAGCAGCAGCCAGCTCACCGTGTCGCCGGCCCGGGTGAGACCGCGCATCAGCGGCGTCAGCAGGGGGCGCTCCACCCGCCGTACCAGGACCAGCAGCGCCAGGTCGAGCCACAGGATGCGCCGCCAGCCGTCGAACCCACGGGCGTCGGGCAGCGGGATCACGGCACCTCCCGGGCGAGCCGCGGCGGGGCGGCGGCCGGCCGGGTCGAGACCGGTACCGAGAGGCGGCTGCCGGCGCCGATGCGCAGCCGGGAGCCGCGCCAGGCGACGGTCCGCTTCCACGGCGCCAGAGCCCAGACGGCGGCGATCAGCAGGTCCTTGAGCGGGATCCAGGCGAGGCGCGCCGAGGGGATGCGCCGGCCCGCCAGCCGGCCGAGGAGCCAGCCGTCGGCGGCGGCCTTCAAAGCGATCCCGGCCGTCGCCGCGGCCGCGGCGACGGCCCAGCCGGCACCGTCGCCGTGGAGGGACAGCCCGGCGGCGGTCACGGCGGTGGCCACCAACGCCGGCACCGGGTTGAGCAGCGCCTCGCCGAGATAGGCCAGTGGCGCGAGGCGCCAGCGCATCTGGCACCAACGCAGGTGGCGGGCGGTGAAGTCGCGCAGCCGGTGCCGGCCGGAGGCCACCGGCAGGACGTGGTTCGACAGCGCCACCCGGCGCCGCGCCGCGGCGAAGGCGCAGCCCAGCACGTAGTCCTCGGCGAGGACGTCGGCGACGGTGCGCCAGCCGCCGAGCGCCGCCAGGTCGCGCGACGAGAAGAGCATCGACTTGCCGACGACGCAGGGACGGCCGGCGGCCGACGCGGCCGCCACGCCGGCGGCGACGAAGGTGCCGAGATGGAGCTCGTCGCACAGCGCTCCGGCGGCGGGCCGCCGGTCGGCGGCGAGATTCGCCCCGGTCAGCACGCTGGACACCAGGGCGGCCGGCGGGTGGGTCGAGTCGCCGGCGGCGGCGGCGCCGAGCGCCCGCAGGTAGCCGGGTCCGGGCCGCACGTCGGCGTCGGAGATCAGCAGGTGCTCGTGGCGGGCGCGGCGCGCCAGCCCGGCGAGCAGCCCCACCTTGGGGTTGAGGCCGAGGGGCGGCACGCCGGCCACGATGCGCACGTCGGCGCCGGGGAAGTCGGCGGCGACGCGCCGTGCCACCGCCAGCGCCGGGTCGTCGGGGTCGGCGGCGCCACAGACGAGCTCGAAGACCGGGTAGTCCTGCCGCGCCAGGGCGGCGAGGTTCTCGAACAGCCCGTCGTCGGCACCCTTGAGGGGTTTGAGCACGCTGATCGGCGGCAGCGGCCGGCGCTCGTCGGGGTCGTGCGGCGGCCGCGCCGCCAGGGTGCGGGCGGCGCCAGCGTAGGTGGCGGCCGTGACCGCCAGAGCGGCGGCGCCGAGGAGGCCGAGGGCGGCGACGAGCAGAGGCAGGGCAGGGTCCATCGCAGGCCCAGTCTGGGCGCGGGCGGTGACGAGGCGGTGGAGGCGGCGTGACGACACTGTGCCGGCGGTGCTCCGGCCGGCCCCCGAGCGTGATAGAACCGCCGGGCATGGAGCCCGCCCCTGCCGACCCGCTGGCGCTCCCCGACGCGGCGGCGGTCGTGCGCGCCGCCGAGCGCATCGCGCCCCACGTCCACCGCACCCCGGTGTTCACCTCGGCGACCCTCGACCGGATGGCCGGTGCGGCGCTCTTCTTCAAGGCCGAGAACCTGCAGAAGGGTGGCGCTTTCAAGGCCCGTGGGGCGGCCAACGCCGTGCTCTCGCTGAGCGCCGAGGAGGCGGCCCGCGGGGTGCTGACGCACTCGTCGGGGAACCACGGCGCGGCGCTGGCGCTGGCGGCGCGGGCGCGCGGCATCCCCTGCCGGGTGGTGATGCCCGAGGACGCGCCGCGCGCCAAGCGCGAGGCGGTCGCCGGGTACGGTGCCGACATCGTGCTGTGCGCCCCGACCGGCGAGGCGCGGGAGGAGACGGCGCGGCGCCTGGTGGCGGAGAGCGGGGCCACCCTGGTGCACCCGTACGACGATCCGCGGGTGATCGCCGGTCAGGGGACGGCCGTCCTCGAGCTCCTCGACCAGGTCGGCGCGCTCGACCTGGTGGTGGTGCCGGTGGGGGGTGGCGGCCTGTCGGCCGGCACCGGCATCGCGGTGGCGGGGATGGCGCCCGGCACCCGCGTCGTCGGCGCCGAGCCCGCCGCTGCCGACGACGCGGCACGCTCGCTGGCCGCCGGGCGGCGGCTGCCCAATCTCCGGGCCCGGTGCGGACGGTGGCCGACGGGCTCAAGGCCTCCCTCGCCGAGCGCACCTTCCGGGCGCTGCGCGCCCATCTCGCCGCCCTGGTCACGGTCGACGAGGAGGCGATCGTCGCCGCCATGCGCCTGGTGTGGGAGCGGATGAAGCTGGTCGTCGAGCCCTCCGCCGCCGTCCCGGTCGCCGCCCTGCTCACCGACCGCGCCACCACCCTCGGCCTCGCCCACCCCCGGGTCGGCGTCATCCTCTCCGGCGGCAACGTCGACCTCGACCGCCTGCCGTGGTCGCGGGAGCCCGCGTGAGCGCCCCGTCCTACCGCTTCGGCACCTGGTTCCTGCTCGGTCTGGTGGTGGGCACCGCGGCGGTCTTCTTCTACATGGTGCGGATGTTCTTCACCCCGGTGCTGCTGGCGGCGGTGTTCACCACCCTCTTCCACCCGCTCTACCGGGGGCTGCTGCGCGCCGCCCGCGGGCGGCGCGCGGTGGCCTCGATGGTGACCTGCCTGCTGCTGGTGCTGCTGCTCCTCGTGCCGCTCTACGCGATCGGGGACCGGGTGACCCGCGAGGCGGTCGACCTGTTCCAGCACGCCGACGAGCGCATGGCCCAGCTCGTCGACCAGTTCCAGGCCCTGACGGAGCGCCTGCGGACGCTGCCGTGGATGGCCGAACTGGCCCCCGGGCCGATCGACTGGCAGGCGGCGATCCGCGAGGGCGCCGGCACGGTGGGTGGCGTGCTCGGCACCCTCCTGCGCAAGACCTCGCGCGGCACGCTGCAGGTGCTGGTCACCGTCTTCGTCACCCTGTTCACGATGTTCTACTTCTTCATCGACGGGCGTCGGATCGTCGAGCGGATCCGCGACCTCGTCCCGCTCGAGCGCCGCCACGAGGACGCCATCATCGCCCGCTTCGCCTCGGTGGCCCGGGCGTCGGTCAAGGGCACGCTGGTCATCGCGGTGGTGCAGGGGACGATCGGCGGCATCACCCTGGCGATCTTCGGGGTCGGCTCGCCGGTGCTCTGGACGGTGGTGATGATCGTGCTGTCGGTGATCCCGGTGGTCGGGGCCTGGCTGGTGATGTACCCGGCGGCGCTGGTCCAGCTCCTGCTCGGACACCCCTGGCAGGCCCTGGCGATCACCCTGGTCACGGTGGTCGTGATCGTCAACGTGGACAACCTGCTGCGGCCGCGCCTGGTGGGACGGGAGAGCGGCATGCACGACCTGGTGATCTTCTTCTCCACCCTGGGCGGCATCTTCACCTTCGGCGCCATGGGCTTCATCGTCGGGCCGGTGATCGCCGCCTTCTTCCTCTCGCTGCTCGAGATCTACAGCCAGGAGCTGGCTCCCGACCTGGCGGGCGCCGGGGGGGTGGCGACCCCCGCGGCGGCGGAGGCCGCGCCGGCGCCGGCCCCCGCCGGCGAAGCGGGGCCGTAGAATCGGCCGGCGCCGGCGGTGCCGCCGGCCGCCGACCCCCACCCTCCCCGGAACCGCCGTGGACCTCCGCCGTCTCTCGATCCCCCTGGCCGCGCTCCTCGCGGCGCTGACGCCCGCCGCCGCCCAGGTCGTCTCCGCCCCCGGCGCCGGCACCGCCGCGACCGCCCTGGCGGTGGGCGAGGTCGACGTCGAGGTGACCGATGCGTTCGGCGGACCGCGCCTCGAGCTCCGGCCGGACGACCTGACGGTGCGCGTGGGGGAGGAGAGCCGCCCGGTGCTCGAGGTGGGGCCGGAGGCCCGCCCCTGGCGCGTCGTCGTCTACCTCGACGCCGGGCTCTCGTCGGTCGGCGGCCTGCCGCGGGCGGCCGCCGCGCTGGCGCGGCTGGCGCCGGAGCTGGCGCGCCTCGGGCCGGTCGAGGTCGTGCTGGCGGCGGAGCGTCCCCGCCACGTGGCGGGTCCGAGCCGCGACCCGGCGGAGCTGGCGGCGGGCCTCGAGCGGGCGGCCGTGATGGAGCGCGGCGAGGACCGCCTGTTGGCCCTCCGCCGCGAGGCGCAGGAGGCGCTGCCGCCGGCGCCGCAATCTCCCGACGGCGTGGTCGACGAGGCGACGGCGCGCGAGGCGGCCTACGTGCGCGACCGCCTCGACCTGTTCCTCGACACGCTGACCGCTGCCGCCGGCGAGGGCGGCGACGCCCCGCCCGAGGGCCCGGCCGTGGTCTTCTGGGTGGGGGACGGCTACGACCTCGACCCCGCGGCGCCGTGGCGCCGCCTCGGGGTCGAGCCGGTGGCGCGGACGGCGCCGCCGCCGGGTGTCCCGCTCGACGGGCCCACCGGCGAGCTGGCGGCGGCGCTGGCCGCCCTGGGGTGGACGGTGGTGCCGGTGAGCCTCGCCGGCGACCGCGCCGCCGAGCCGTCGCGCTGGGGCTCGACCGAGCGCGACGACCCGATGCTCGGGGGCACCGACGTCCTCGGCACCTACCGCGTGCCGCGGCGCCGGACGCCGGCGGAGAAGGCGGAGGAGGAGCTCGCCCGGGAGCGGCCGGCACCGGTCGCGGCGGCCCCGCGCGCGCCGCTCGAGCGGGTGGCCGCGGAGACGGGAGGGCGCGTGGTGCTGGCGGCGGCCGAGCTGCCGGCCGCGGTCGCGGAGCTGGGGCGGCGCCTGCGGGTGCGGTACGCGGCGCGGCCCGATCCCGCCGCCGGCATGCGGCCGCTGGCGGTGGCCGGGGCGCGGCCCGACGTGCGCGTCTCCGCCCGCCGCTGGACGGCGTCCGGCACCCCGGAGCCGCTGTCGGCGCTGCGTGCGCGGCGGCTCCTCGCCGGCGAGCTCGACCCGGGTCTCGTGTCGGTGCGGGCGGTGGTGGCGCCGCCGTCGGCGGGTGCCGCCGCCGGCACGATCGAGGTGCGGATGGAGCCGCCGCCGGGCGGGCCGGTCCGGCTCACCCTGGCGCTGCCGGCGGCGGTGGAGTCGGCCCCGCCGGAGGTCTCCCACCGGTCGGTGACCGGGGAGGTCGTGCGGCCGTCGGGTGCCGCGGTGGGCCGGCCCACCTGGAGCTACCGGGGGAGCCTGGCCGTCGGGGCCGAGGTCGACCGCGTGGGCGTGGTCGTCGAGGATCTCTCCAGCGGCGCGTGGGGCGGCACGGTCGCCGGTCTGTCGGCCGAGCCCTCGACCGGCGGCGGGCTCTACGACGCGGCCGCCGGGGTGCTGCCGGCGCCGCGCCCGGTCCAGCTCCTGCGCCCCCCGGGGCGGATGCTCCGCGGACCGGTGCGCTTCGAGACGGTGGTCGATCCGCGGGTGGCGCGGGTCGTGCTCGCGCTCGACGGCCGGCGGGTGGCGCGCATCGCCGCGGCGCCGTTCGCCGCCGTCGTCGACCTCGGCCGCCTGCCACTGCCCCGGCGGGTCGAGGCGATCGCCTACGACGCCGCCGGCGGCGAGCTGGGGCGCGACACCCTGGTGGTCAACGGTGGGGCGCGCGCGCCGACGGTCCGCATCACCGAGCCGACCGGCCGTCGCGCGGTCGGCGACGTGACGGTGGGGGCCGAGGTCGCCCTCCCCACCGGCCGGCGGCTCGACCGCCTGGAGCTGTACTGGAACGACCGCCTGGTCGCGACCCTCTTCCAGCCTCCGTTCCGCCACCGCCTGCGCATCCCGCCGCAGGCCGCCGAGGGCATCCTGCGGGCGGTCGCGGTGCTCGCCGACGGCTCCCGGGTGGAGGACGCGCTGGCCCTCAACGGCACCCTGCCGCCGGAGCGGGTCGACGTGCGCCTGACCGAGCTCTTCGTGGTGGTCACCGACCGGGACGGCCGGCCCGTGCGCGGCCTGGGGCGCGACGACTTCCAGGTGCGCGAGGAGGGGGTCCCGCAGCGCATCGCGACCTTCGGCGACGCCGCCGAGATGCCGCTGACCGTCGGCCTGGCGGTCGACTCCTCGGCGAGCATGTTCGTCAAGCTGCCGGCGGTCACCGCGGCGGCGCGCGGCTTCCTCGGCGGCCTGCGGCCGGGGCGCGACCAGGCGTTCGTGGTCGACTTCGACGACGAGGCCCGCCTGGTGGCCGGGCCGACGCAGGACCTCGGCCGTCTGCGGCGCTCCTTCGCGACCCTCACCGCGGACGGCCGGACCTCGCTGTGGAAGGCGGTGGTCTACGCCCTGGTGCAGCTGCAGTCGAGCCCGGGGCGCCGGGCGCTGATCGTCTACTCCGACGGTGCCGACCAGGACGCCGACTTCTCCTTCCGCACCTGCCTGGACTTCGCGCGCCGGGTGGGCGTGCCGGTCTACGTCCTCGTCGCCAACGAGGAGGCGGCGCGGCTGGGCGGGCTGGACTTCGGCTGGCCTTCGTTCGGCTCCCGCCTCGACCGCCTCACCGCCGCCACCGGCGGCCGCTCGTGGATCGTCCGCCGGCACGACGACCTGTCGGGGATCTACCGGCAGATCGAGGACGAGCTGGCGGCCCAGTACCTCATCGGCTACTACCCGCAGGCGGGCGGCGACGCGGCGTGGCGCCGGGTGGAGGTGGCGGTCCGGCGGCGCGGGCTGACCGCGCGGACGGTCGCCGGCTACGAGCCCTGAGACGCCGCCGGCGCCTCGCCGGCGCCGGCCAGCAGGTCGAAGAGCTGCTCCGGGTCCACCGGCTTGACCAGGTGGAGGTCGAAGCCGGCCTCGAGCGCGCGGCGGCGATCGTCGGGCTGGCCGTAGCCGGTCATCGCGACCAGCAGCGGCGCCGAGCCGAAACGCGCGCGGAGCTGGCGGGCGACCTCGTACCCGTCCATGTCGGGCAGGCCGATGTCGACCAGCGCCACCTCGGGAGCCGACTCATCGGCCCGCGCCAGCGCCTGACCGCCGTCGGCGGCGGTGGCGACCCGGTAGCTCTTCAGCTCCAGCAGCGTCTTCAGACCCTCGCGCCCGTCCGAGGAGTCCTCCACCACCAGGACCGACAGCGGCCGCCCCCGCCGGCGGCGGTCGCGGCCCCGGCGCCGCTCGGGGCGCTGCCGGCGGGGCAGCCGGACGACGACCCGGACCGCCGCGCCGTCGGCGGTCGAGTCGACCCGCCCCCCGTGCAGCTCCACCAGGTTGCGGACGATCGGCAGCGCCTGCGCCAGCTCCGGCTCGGCCTCGGGATCCGCCGGGCGGCTGCCGTCGACGGTCAGGACCGCGCGGCCGTCCTCGCTCCCAACCGCCAGCTCGACGCGGTCGCCGGGCGGGGCGTCGCGCAGCGCGGCGCGGACCAGGTGGAAGACCACCTGCTCCAGCGACACGGCGTCGGCAGCCACCGGCACCGCCGCGTCGTCCAGCCGCAGGTCGAGCCGCCCGCCCTTGGCCTTGGCGGTCAGGCTGAAGCGCTCCAGCGTGGTCTCCACCACCTCGGCCAGGTCCACCGTGCGCGGCTGCAGGGCGATCTGGCCGACGTTGAAGCGGGAGACGTGGAGCAGGTCGTCCACCAGGCGGGCCAGGATCTCGGTCTGCCGGGCGATCAGCTCGACGGGTCGGGCCCGCTCCGCCGGGTCGGCGCCGCCGTCGAGCTCCTCGAGCAGCGACAGCGCCGTGCGGATCACCCCGAGCGGGTTGCGCACTTCGTGGCCGAGCTCGACCAGGAACTCGTGCCGCCGCCGCTCCACCTCGTCGAGACGGGAGAGCAGGGCGCGGAACTCGTACTGCCGGCCGCGGTCGCGCAGGGCGCTGCGCACCGCCGACAGCAGCATCGCGTTGCGCACCGGGCGCTCGAGGACGATGACGTTGCCGAGCCGTTCCAGGGCCCCCGACGTCCAGCGGTTGCTGGTGCGCTCGTCGCCGGGCAGCGCGACCACCGGCAGGTCCGACCAGGGCGGTTGGTGGGCGAGCACCGCCAGCAACGGCTCGAGGGTGCCGGGGGTGAGGGCCTCGGCGCTGACCAGGAGCGCCCCGGCGCCGCGCTCGATCTCGGCCGCGACCTCCTCGCCCGACGGGCGGACCTCGAGCTCCATCCCCGCCTTCGGCAGCACCTTCGCGGCCAACGCCTCGTTGAGGCCCGAGCGGGCGAGCATCACCACCCGGCGCTCGCGCTGCTCGCGCCCGGGGGCGTCGGCCTCGGTCGCGGCGGGCGACGGATCGGCCGCGGCGCCGGCGGTGGGGACGGATTCGGGTTCGCTGCTCATGGAAGGCTCCGGGCGGGGGCCCGCGGACCCCGCATCAGGCGGGTTCCGCCGGTCCGATCAGCGCGGCCAGCCGGCCGGGGTCGACCGGCTTCGCCAGGTGGCGGTCGAAGCCGGCGGCGAAGGAACGGTCGCGATCCTCGGGCTGCGCGTAGCCGCTCATCGCGAGCAGCTCCATCTCCGGCCAGCGCTCCCGCAGGCGCCGGGCGACCTCGTAGCCGTCGATACCCGGCAGGTCGATGTCCACCAGCGCGAGGTCGGGGCGGACGCGCTCCGCGGCGGCCAGCGCCTCCTCGCCGCTGCGCGCCGGGGTGACCCGATGGCCCCAGATCGAGAGCAGCTCCCCGAGGGCGGCGCGGGCGTCGTCGTGGTCCTCGACGATCAGCACCGTCCGTTGCCCGGAGGGTTCCCGGCCCCGGCCCGTGGCCGGCAGCAGGCGCTCGGGCGGCGGCCACTCGCGCTCGCGCGGCCCGGGGGTCGTCGCCGGGGCGGGATCGAGCAGATCGTCGATGCGCCGCGCCAGGTCCTCCACCTGGCGCTGGATCATGCGCCGGTAGGGGGCCCCGGGCGACGCGTCGCCCTCGATGCGGGCCATCACCGAGAGCGCCGTGGCGATCACCCCCAGCGGGTTGCGCAGCTCGTGGCCGAGGACGGCCAGCAGGCGCTCCTCGCGCAGCTCGGCCTCCTCGATGCGGCCCAGCAGGTGGTGGACGTAGGCACGGCGGTGCCGCTCGCGGCGGGCGGCCCGCCCCGCCGCCACCACCGCCTGGGCGCTGGCCGGCGCGCCGAGCACCGTCACCTGCCCGAGCCCGCGCAGCGGCTCGAGGCGGTCCTCGTCCTCGGCACCCTCGGTCACGGCGAACACCGGGAGGTCGGCCAGCCGGGGCTCGCCGGCGAGCGTCCGCGCCAGGCGCGCCAGCTCCTCGGCGGTGAGGCTCCCGGCGGCCACGAAGAGGGCGTCGGCGTCCGGAGCGAGGTCGGCGAGGCCGGCGAGACCCTCGACCGGGCGCGGTTCCAGGCCGGCCTCCTCGAGGGCGGCCGCGGTGCTGTCGGCGGTCGCCGCCGAGCCGCGGGCGCCCCGCAGCACGAGCAGCGCTCCCTCCGTCTCTCGTTCCGGGTCGGCCCTCGCCTTGTGGTTCGCCATCGTCATCGCGGTCCTCGCCCTGACTGCGGACGAAGCAATCGCTGTGCCCGGTACGATCGCCGGGGCGCCGCACCGGGGGAGCGCTACGGCGGGTAGAGGACGACGCGGCGGTAGGGATCGTCGCCCTTGCTCTCCGAGGGCAGGCGGTGGCGCTCGGCGAGCTGGTGCTGCAGGCGGCGCAGGTAGGGGCCGCGGGGGGCGAGCTCCACCGGGTGGCCCTGGCCGAGCACCTCCTCGACGCCGTGCTCGACCTCCTCGAGGGCCGCGGCTTCGTCCGCGCCGCCCTCGGGGAGGTGGAAGGCGGAGCGCAGGAAGCTCTCCATCTGGGTCACGGTGTTGCTCTTGATCAGGTGGAGCGGGACGCCGCGCGCCTGGGCGTCGCGCAGCCGGCGGGGCTGGCGCCGCTCCTGCGACTTGGTGGTCAGGATCACGTCGGCCTGGCCGAGATCGTCGACCACGTAGCCGGGGACGCCGAACTTGCGCAGGGCGCGCTCCAGCTTCCCGCGCGAGACCGCGTAGGGGAAGATGCGCAGGATCCGGCTCGGGCGCGGCCGCAGCGTCCCCGCCGGGGACGGCGCCTCGGCCGGAGCCGTGGGCACGGCGCCGGCCGCGCCGGGCGCCCCCTCCCCGGCGCCGGCGGGCCGGATCTCGACCTCGCCGTCGCCGCGGCGGCGCCGGCGCTCGGGGCGCGGCGGCGCGCCGCGCAGGACGTGGTCGACCACTTCGGCGACGTCGTGGTGGACGGCGAGGGCGTCGCGCGAGGCGATCTCGACCAGCACGTCGAAGGTGGGCGGCGCCTTGCGTTCGAGCACCGTCTTCTGGGTGCCCCGGCGCCGCGCCTCCTCGTCGCCCAGGGTGACCACCTGGATGCCGCCGACCAGGTCGGAGAGGGTCGGGTTCTGGAGCAGGTTCTCCAGCGTGTTGCCGTGCGCGGTGGCGATGAGCTGCACGCCGCGTTCGGCGATGGTGCGGGCGGCCGCCGCCTCGGCCTGGGTGCCGATCTCGTCGATGACGACGACCTCGGGCATGTGGTTCTCGACCGCCTCGATCATCACCCGGTCCTGGACCTCGGGAGACGGCACCTGCAGGCGCCGGGCGCGCCCGATCCCGGGGTGCGGGATGTCGCCGTCGCCGGCGATCTCGTTGGAGGTGTCGACCACGAGGACCCGCTTGCCGAGGTCGTCGGCGAGGACGCGGGCGGCCTCGCGCAGCAGCGTCGTCTTGCCGACCCCGGGGCGTCCGAGCAGCAGCAGCGAGCGCCCCGACTCGACGACGTCGCGCAGGATGTCGACGGTGCCGAAGACCGCCCGGCCCACCCGGCAGGTGAGCCCGACGGTGTCGCCGGAGCGGTTGCGCAGCGCCGAGATGCGGTGCAGGGTGCGCTCGATGCCGGCCCGGTTGTCGGCGCCGAAGCGGCCCACGCGGGCGACCACGTGCTCGAGGTCGCCGCGCGACACCGGCGCGTCGGCGAGCACCACGCCGACGTCGGGGAAGCGGGCCTCCGGCGGGCGGCCGAGATCGAGCACCACCTCGATCAAGCCGTCGCGATCCGGGTGCCGGCGCAGGGCCTCGCCGAGGTCGGGCGGCATCACCTCGAGCAGCAGGTCGAGATCGTCGGTGACGCGGAGCTGGTTCACAGGTCGGCCCCCCGCACATTCTAGATGCGCCGCCCGTGCCACGTCGCGCCGCGGCCCGCCGGCGCGAGACCGGGCGCGCAGGGCCCGCGCGGCCTGGCCGCGCGAGCCCCACGAGGCGCTCCCTGGTCCGATCTCGCGGCGAGAGGGCGGAGGCGGGTGTGGCCGCAAAGAGCGCGAGGGAGGGAGGCTGAGGCGACCCTCCGGCGCCGCCGCCCGCCGGCGCGAGACCGGGCGCGCAGCACCCGGGCGAGCCGTCCGCGCGAGCCCCGCGCGGCGCACCCCTGGCCCGATCTCGCGGCGAGAGGGTGGAGGCGGGTGTGGCTTCAGGGAGCGCGAGGGAGGGAGGCTGAGGCGTACTTCAGTACGCCGCAGGCCTTCCGCGCGAGCCCCGTGCGGCGCTCCCTGGTCCGATCTCGCGGCGAGAGGGCGGAGGCGGGTGTGGCTGCAAGGAGCGCGAGGGAGGGAGGCTGAGGCGTACTTCAGTACGCCGCAGGCCTTCCGAGCGAGCAGCGACGCCGCAGACGCGCCCGCATCCGCCCTCTCGCGGCACTAGGGGTCGGCGGTGAGCAGAAGCACCAGCGGTGGCGCCGCGTCGTCGAGGCGGACGGTGCCGACCACCACCGTCTCGCCGCGGTCCAGGCCCAGGCTGGACTGCAGCAGCCGTCCGGGCTGGACGGGCGGGGGCGGGCCGGCGCCGCGCACGGCCGGCGGCAGCGCGGTGAGGCTCACCTGGCGGATCTCCACCCGGGCCGGGTCGAGCCCGGCCGCCGGGGCCACCTCGAGGTCGAGCTGGTAGGGCTGATCGCCCGGCCCGCGCAGCCGCAGCAGGCCGCCGCGGGCGGTGCGCAGCAGGGCGGTGTCGACGCGCTGGAAGCCGGCGACGCCGAGGTGCTGCCCGGCGTCGCGCAGGGCGGCCGCCGCGCCGGAGGGCAGCCCGGAGGGCAGGCCGCCGCGGCCGGGGGCCAGCAGGTCGAGCCGCAGGTCGACGGCGTGGCTCTGGGCATCGACCTCGGCCAGTCGCCGGGCGAACCTGCGCTGCACGTCGGCGGGGGCGAGCAGGCGGAGGTGGCCTTCCTGGCTCTCGACCACCCGGCAGTCGGCGGCGCCGCCGGCGCAGGACTCCCAGGCCAGGGTCTCGGCGACGCGCGGGTCGACGCCGCCGAGCAGGTGGTCGCGGCGCAGCGGCTCCGCCGCGGCCGCGGTGGCGGCGCCCGCCGCCGGGGCGAGGAGGGTCGCGGCGGCGCACAACGCCACGGCGAGGGGGAGGGGACGAGGGGACATGGGTTCCTCCGTTTCGTGGATGGGACGACGCTCTCTCCCCTTGAACGGACGGGGCGGCGAAAGCGTCGCTGGGAGCGCCGTCCGGCCTGATAGGCTCGACCGCCCGAGAGGAGATCCCGATGACCCCCGAAGACGCCGCCGCCGCGGAGCTCGAGTCCGTCCTGCGTACCTGGGACGGCCTCGGTGTGGTGAGCCGGTTCGACGCCGCGACCGGAGCCTGGTTCTTCGTCGCCCTGCACGACGCCACGCTGGGGCGGCCGAGCGGCGGCACCCGGATGAAGCGCTACCCGTCGCCGGCCGCCGCGCTGCGCGACGCCCAGCGGCTGGCCGAGGGGATGACCGCGAAGTGGGCGGTGGCCGGGATCCCGTACGGCGGCGGCAAGGCGGTGATCGCGCTGGCGGCCCCGCTGCCGGCGGAGGAGCGGCGCGGCCTGCTGCGGCGCTACGGCCGGTTCGTCGAGTCGCTGGGCGGATTGTTCGCGACCGGCGAGGACCTGGGGACGACCCCCGACGACATGGCGGACATCGCCGCCGCCACCCGGTACGTGCTCGGCGGCCACGGCGGCGGCGGCCGGCTGGTGGACCCCGGGCCGTTCACCGCCCACGGCGTGGCGGCGGCGATGAGCGCGGCGCTGGCCCACGTCGACGGTGACGGCTCGCTGGCCGACCGGCGGGTGGCCGTGCAGGGGGTCGGGGACGTCGGCCTGCCGCTGGCCCGCCGGCTGCGCGCCGGCGGCGCCGCCCTGGCGATCGCCGACGTCGACGGCGAGCGGGCGGCCGCGGTGGCCGCCGAGCTGGGGGCCGAGCGGGTCGACGCCGAGGCCATCTACGACGTCGAGTGCGACGTCTTCGCCCCCTGCGCGGTGGGCGCCACGGTCAACCACGACACCATCCCGCGGCTGGCCTGCCGGGTGGTGTGCGGCTCGGCCAACAACCAGCTCGCCGACGACGCGGACGCCGAGCGCCTGCACCGGCGCGGCATCCTCTACGCACCCGACTACGTGGCCAACGCCGGCGGCGCCATCGCCTTCGCCCACCTGGCGGAGGCGCCGGAGGCCACCCGCGAGGAGCTGTTCGCCCGCGTCGGTGCCCTGCGCGGCGTGCTCGACGAGGTGTTCTCCGAGGCCGCGGAGCACGAGGAGTCGCCGCTGCGCGCCGCCGCCCGCCGCGTCGAGCGGACCCTCGCCGCCGGCCCCGCCCCGGCCGACCGGGAGCCGGCGGCGTGAGCGCGCTGCCGGCCGTGATGCGCCGGCTGCTGCTGATCTCCAACTCGACGCAGCACGGCTCCGGCTACCTCGACCACTGCGCCGGCGAGCTGGCCGACTTCCTCGGCGCGGTCGAGCGCGTCGTCTTCGTGCCCTACGCCCTCGCCGACCGGCGCGGTTACACCGCCAAGGCGCGCGCGCGCTTCTCCCGGCTCGGGCTGGCGCTCGACGGGCTCGACGAGGCGGTCGACCCGGTGGCCGCGGTGGCCGCGGCGCCGGCGCTCTTCGTCGGCGGCGGCAACACTTTCCGGCTGCTGGCCGAGCTCCACGCCACCGGGGTCCTCGGTGCGATCCGCGAGCGGGTCGCCGCCGGCGTCCCTTACGTCGGCACCAGCGCCGGCTCCAACGTCGCCTGCCCGACGATCCGCACCACCAACGACATGCCGATCGTCGAGCCGCCGAGCTTCCGCGCGCTCGACCTCGTCCCCTTCCAGATCAACCCCCACTACCTCGACCCCGAGCCCGGCTCGACCCACCAGGGCGAGACCCGCGAGCAGCGCCTCCGCGAGTACCTGGAGGAGAACGAGCGCCCGGTGGTGGGCCTGCGCGAGGGGTCGATGCTGCGCGTCGAGGGCGGCCGGCTCACCCTGCTCGGCAGCACGCCGGCCCGTCTCTTCCGCCGCGGTGTCGAGCCGGTCGAGCTCGCGCCGCCGGCGCGGCTCGACGAGCTGCTGCGCGGCTGAGCCCCCGCCGGTCCTCCGCTGCCGCCACGAAAAAGCCCGCCGCGTGGGCGGCGGGCGGAGAAGGCCCCCTCCCGGGCCGTTTGAAAGGGGACGGGGGGACGGCCCGAGAGGGGGTGAAACGGTGCGATGTCGCCGGCGATCAGATGCCGGCGGCCACCAGCGGCCCGTGGGCCGCGACACTGCGGCGGTGGGCGACGTAGCCCGCCGCCAGGAACACCAGCTCCAGGACGCCGATCCCGGCCATCCACTCCACCAGACCGCCGCTGCCGAAGCCGTAGGAGTGCAGCCCGGTGGTGAGCACGAAGTTCACCCCCAGGTAGGTCATCAGCACCGCCCAGAAGGCGACGATCGACGCGGCGGCGACGCCGAAGGCGCCGATCTGCCGGTCGAAGCGGCTGTGCAGGATCGCCATGTAGGCGAGGAAGGCGATCAGCGACCAGACCTCCTTGGGGTCCCATCCCCAGTACCGTCCCCAGGAGGAGGCCGCCCAGATCGAGCCGGTGATGATGCCGGCCGCGAGCAGCAGCGAGCCGACGTGCATGTACCAGTAGAGGAGCTGGTTCATGCGCGCCGCCGCCGCGCGCCGGGCCGGCGCGAAGATCTCGAGGCCGACCTGCATGTGCGCGATCAGCACGCCGAGCGCCAGCACCGAGTAGCTGACCATGATGATCGGCACGTGGATCGCCAGCCACGGGGTCCCGGCGAGCACCGGCGCGATCGGGTGGATGAAGGGGTCGACCGGCAGCAGGTCGACCAGCATCATGGTGAGGGCGGACATCGCCGCCGCGTTGAAGATGACCAGCCGGTTGCGCAGCAGGGCGGCGGCCACCAGGGCGAAGAGCCCCACGCCCCAGGCCAGGAAGAGCATCGACTCGTACATGTTCGACGCCGGGATGCGCCCGGCCACCTGCCAGCGCACCGCGATCCCCCACGTCATCACGGCGAAGCCGGCGGTGAGCGCGACCACCGCCGCCAGGTCGAGGGCGCGGCGCGGCCGCAGCAGCGCCGCCAGCGCCAGCAGGGTGGCCGGCAGCAGGATCCACCAGGCCAGCCGGGACGGCCGGACGTGGTTGTAGGTCAGCTCCTTGCCGAGGGCGGCGAAGGCGGGCCAGCCGGCCGGCGGCGCGGCGCGGCGCGCCTGGTACCAGTCGGCCAGGGCGGCGGCGCTGTCGACGTTCGCGGGCAGGGTGTCCCAGCGGGCGTCGACGTCGGCCGGCGGCAGGACCCGCAGCGCGTCGCGCTGCAGGAAGCTCTGCATCCACAGCAGCCGGCCCTCGAGCTTCTGAGCGTCCTTGAGCACCGGGGTCAGGGGCTGGTCGTGGTCGGCGGCGGCGTGCGCCTGGGCGATGAGCTGCATCAGCTGCGGGTTGCCCGCCAGCGCGGCGAACGACGCGGGGCCGCCGGCCAGCCCGGCGGCGGCGGCGAGGCGGCCGCTCCCCACCTTCACCACCGGCTCGTGGGTCCAGTCCTGCGGTGCGAAGGCCCAGCCGAGGACGACCGCTACCGGGTCCTGCCCCTGCCAGCCGGCCTTGGCGCCGGTGACGTTCCACACCGCCTCGCGGGCGAGGGTGTCGAGCGGCATCACCCGGCCGTCGTGCTGGACCGGCAGGGTGCGCACGGCGGCGACCACCTCGGGCGGGGCCACGGTCGCCGCCGCCCGGGCGGCGGGCGCCGGCGCGGCGAGCGCGGCGGCGAGCAGCAGCGGCAGGGCCACGGCGGCGGCGCGCCGGGCGCGGCCCGTCGTCTCCCGGGCCGCGGCCCGCTCGGCGTCGCGGCGGGCCAGAGCGCGCGCCTGCACGATGCGGGTGCCGAGCACCGTCGCCATCCCGCCGAGGAGCAGGAAGTAGCCGAGGAAGACGATCAGCTTGCCGGGATCGCGGGAGACGGTGAGGATCGACATCTCCCGTCCGCCCGACTGTTGGTAGCTCGACTGGAAGAACTTGACGCCGCGGTAGGTGAGCTCCTGGTTCATCTGGATGACGGCCGGGAAGGTCGTCCCCAGCTCGCGGTCGGTCACGGTCACCCGGCTGCGGAACATCGCCGGCCGCATGGTGCCGGGGTAGGTGTCGATCTCGAACGAGTCGAGGCGGATCGAGAAGGGCAGCGTGGCGACGCTTCCCTGCGCCCCGTCCCGCAGGGCGAACTGGTTGCCTTCCTGCCCCTCCCACAGGGCGAGGCTGCCCTCCGTCTTCAGCGCCGCCGTGGCGAGCGCGCCGACCAGGATGAGCAGCAGCGCGGTGTGGGTGAGCAGGAAGCCGATGCGGTGGTTGCCGGGCGGCCAGCGCTTGGCGATGGCGCAGGCGGTGTTGACGGCGAGCAGTGCCAGGAGAGCCTGGAACCAACCCGCGTAGTAGACGAGCTGACCGGCGGCGTCGGTGCCGCGCGCCGACTCGACCATGGTGCCGGCGGCGAGCGCCCCGAGCAGCGCGATCAGCAGGATGACGGTGAGCTTGAGCGATGCGAGTGCGTCGAAGACCTTCTTCATGGTGGTGCGTCCCCTTTCGCCCGGCAGGGTATCCGGCCGCGGAGCGCGGCGCGCCGTCAAGCCGGGCGAGCCAATTCCCGCCCCGCGGGGTGAGCGGGTAGGCCGTCCGGGGACGTTCCCCGCGCCACCCCCGTGGGTATGGGAGGCGCGTCGCCGGCGCGACATCCTCGGCACCCAGAGAGCGCACCTCCGAGCCGTCTGCCGTGGGTCTCGAGGAGGCGCCAGGTTCGATGGGTGGCGTTGCAGGGCGCCTTCCGAGGCACCAGGAAACGGAAACCGAGAGGAGGTGGAGCGGTCCGGCACGATTCACGGCGAGCTTGTGAAAGTTTTCACAAGTCCTCCGCGACCCGGCGCTTGACGAGCTTCGAAGCAGTATCCGTAGGACTTCGGTGACATGACGATCCGTTCCAATCCAGACCACTTCCAAGCGAGGAGAGATCTCGCCATGATTCGAGGTACCAGAGCGCTCCCCATCCTGATCGCCGCCGCGGCGATCGCACTCGTCGCCATGCCGGCGGCGGCGTTCCACAGTGGCGGCGTCGCGCACTGCAACGGCTGCCACACCATGCACAACAGCGAGAACGGCGCCATCATGGCCAACGGCGGCAGCCCCGGCCAGGGCGTCAACGCCTACCTGCTGCAGGGCGCCACGCCGTCCGACACCTGCCTGTCCTGCCACGCCGGCGACGGCGGCAGCTACCACGTGCTGGCCAGCGACCCGCTGGTGCCGACCAGCGAGCGCGGCGCCGGCGACTTCGTCTTCCTGACCGAGGACAACATCAACGACGGCCACGCCGGCGCCAGCAACCCGATCCTGGGCTACGCCGCGGGCCACAACATCGTCGCCCCGGCCACGGCATCGCGGCCGACCCGGTGCTCAGCCACCGCCCCGGGCGGCACCTTCCCGTCGGCCGACCTGGCCTGCTCGAGCTGCCACGACCCGCACGGCACCGACGCGTTCCGCCTGCTCTACGGCGCCAACCGCCTGGTCCGCACCGACGGCATCGACCTACATGTTCCCCAACGCGGCTCCGGACGGCCGTCGGTCTCGGCCTGTTCTTCGGGGTCGAGGGCAACGCCAACCACACCGCCTACCAGGCCGGCATGAGCGCCTGGTGCGCCAACTGCCACGGCGACTTCCACAACAACGCCGCGGCGACTGCATCCACCCGTCCGGCACCCCGCTCGGCAACGACATCGCGGCCGCCTACAACGCGTACAACGGCACCACCGACTGCGTGAACAACCCGCCGACCGCGGCCGGCGCCCTGCGGCACCGGCACCCAGGCGACCGCGTACCTGGCGCAGGTCCCGTTCGAGGATCCGGCCAACACCACCACCTCGACCGCGGGCCCGACCGTCGAGCAGCCGCGTGATGTGCCTGACCTGCCACCGCGCGCACGCGACCTCGTCGCCCGAACGCGGGCCGCTGGGACTTCAACGTCGCGCTGCTGGACGAGGACGGCGAGGAGTCGGGTTCGTACGCGCTGCCGAACCCCTACGACGCCAACCAGCGGTCGCTGTGCAACAAGTGCCACAGCAAGGACGAGTTCGACACCCTGCCGACCCCGTAAGGTCGTCGTCGGTTGCGTTGATCTGATCTCGACGCCCGGGAGGAGGCTCCTCCCGGGCGGTTTCTTTTCTGGGGCCGACAGCCCGCCCGGGAAGGTGGGAGAGACGGCCCTCCCGGCGCTCTTTCCGCACCACCCTGCAACATGGTGATTCACGCGGCGGACTCCGGGATGATGGCCGCGGCGGCCGAAACGCGCCGCCGCGAACGCGGAGAGGAACACTTGAAGCCATGTGTGGACAGCGGCCGCCGAGGGCGGCGACAGGGACGGCTCGTGGTCGCCGTGTGCGTGGCGCTGCTGGCAGCTCTCTCGGCGCGGGCGGTGGAGCTGTCGGGCAGTCTTCTCCTCTCCACCGGCACCAGCGACGTCGACGGCAGCTCCTCGGACCACCTGGACGAGCAGGCCAACCTTCTGCTGCGGCAGGTGCTGACCGACTACCTCACGCTGCAGGTCGGGTACCGGTTCTTCGACTTTCGCAGCGACACCGCCGGTGGCGAGGTCGGTCGCCGCAGCCGTGAGCCGCGTCTCGAGCTCCTCTACGCCCGTCCCGAGCTCTCCGCCAGCCTGTCCTACCAGGACCGCACCTCGACCGATCTCGCCACCTCCGACCGCTTGGACATCGAGTCGTTGATCGGCTGGCTCTCCTGGCGTCCCACCCGATCGACGACCTTGACGGCCCGCTACCGCGACGAGTCGAACCTCCTCGACACGGCCGTCTTCGGTCGCGGCACCGACAGCCGGCTCCTCGACCTGATCGCCGACTACCGGCGGCAGCGCTGGTCGGCCTCCTACACCTTCGAGTCGTGGGACGTGACCAACGTGGAGAGCGGGCTGGAGCTCGACCAACAGCGGCACGAGCTCCGGCTCGACGCGGCGCGGCCTTTTCTCGGCGACCGCCTGTGGCTGGGCTTCGCGGGCTGGGCCTCCCGCATCGACCAGGACCGCTCCGGCGGTACGTCCCTCGGGGAGCCGGTGGCCGCCCGAGAGGGGCTCGGCGCGGTCGATCCCAGCCCCGAGATCGGCGAGCTGGCCGCGGTCCCCGCTCTCGTCGACGGCGACCTGCGGACCCCGGTGGAGCCCCGGCTGGAGATCGGCGGCGCCGCCACCTTCCGCAACGCCGGCGTCGACCTCGGCTTCACCCTGCCGGTCTCGCAGCTCGAGGTGACCGTGGACGCCGCCTCCGATGCGGCGCTGCCCTGGCGCGTCTACCACAGCCGCGACAACCTGCTGTGGGAGGAGATTCCCGGAGTCGGCAGCACCTGGGACGGGACGCTGCTGCACTACTCGCTGCGCTTCCCCGAGACAGAGGACCGCTACTTCAAGGCGGTCAACGTGGGGACCAACGCCGCGACCGAGGTCGCGGTCACCGAGGTGCGGGCGCTGCGCGAGGCGGGGGTCGGCACGTTGCTCGATGGGCGGGCGACCCTCTACCGGGCGGACGCGACGGCCCGCTTCCAGCCGCATTCACGGGTCAGCGGCGATGTGTCGCTCGGGATCAACCAGGACCAGGCCCTCGCGGGGGCGGTGGCCCGAAGGGACTACGAGGACGTCCATGCGCAGGCCCGCCTGACCATCGATCTGCCCGCGGACCTGCAGTTCGACTCGAGCTACCGATACGTCGATTCGGAGAACCGGGTGGCGCCGGTCCTCCTGCGCACCGAGGACGTTTTCACCAACACGCTCTGGTGGCGCCCGCTCGAGACGCTCGAGGCCAGCCTCAGCCACATCCAGCGCGACGAGCGGGACGAGCAGGCCCTGATCCGCGCCACGCGCACCGACCGGCTCGCCGTTTCGTCGGAGCTGCTGCCGGGCCTCGATCTGTTGTCGACCGTCGAGCAGAGCGACGTCGAGGACCCCTTCTTCGGCTCGGACCGCCGGGTCTTCGCCTGGCGCGAGGTCCTCGACGCGGAGGTCAGCCCCACCCTGACCGTCGGGGGAGGCTACTCGTTCCTGCGCTACGAGACGCGGGGCGGTGACCTCCTGCTCGAACGGACGGAGGTCGACCTGCGCACCACGTGGCGCGCCACACCGTACCTGACGCTGTCCGGCGACTGGGGGTTGAACGACGATTCCACGGTACGGTCGCTGCGGCAGAGCTACGGCCTGACCTATTCGCCGGGCACCAAGCTCACGCTCTCCGCCTTCTACCAGGACTTCTCCGACGACGTGCTGCGCGACACCCGCACCGGCAGCGCCACCGTCAACTACCGTCTCAACCCGCGCTTCCGGCTCTTCGGTTCCTATACGCGGACCGAGAGCCGGCTGAGCGCGACCGAGCTCTCCCGGATCCGTAGCTTCCGCGCCGGCGTCGCCCTCGTCTTCTAGATCCGATCTCACGACCCCCAGGAATCCGATCATGCGCCCAATCCACCGACTCGTCCCGCTTCCGCTGTTGCTCGCAGCCGGCGTCCTGCTGGCCGCCGGCTGCTCGGGCAACCCCGAACCGACCCGTTTCACCAATCCGAACTTCGACTTCGGGTTCGTCACGCGGGTGGCGGTTCTGCCGTTCCAGAACCTGTCGTCGGACCGCCAGGCCGGGGCCCGGGCCACGCGGCTGATGATCACCGAACTGCTCGCCACCGGTGCCCTGGACGTCGTCGAGCCGGGCGAGGTGGAAGCCGCGCTGGGCAAGTTCGGCACCCGGGTCACCGACCCGTCGAAGGAGCAGGTCATCGCCCTCGGCGAGCAGCTCGGGGTGCAGGCGCTGATCCTCGGCAGCGTCACGCAGTCGGACCTGGTGCGCTCGGGCGGCTCGACGATCCCGGTGGTCGGCCTGGACGTCCACATGGTCGAGGCCGAGACCGGCGCCCCGGTGTGGGCGGCCTCCGCGGTGGCCAAGGGCGAGAGCTTCGCCGCCCGCGTCCTGGGCACGGCGGGTGAGCCCGTGTCGGTGACCACCCGTCGCGCCGTGCGCAAGGCGCTTGCGACGCTGGTGAAGTAGCTGGAGATGACGGTGTCCCGCCCCTCGTCGCCGTCCCGATCCGTCCGGGCTCGCCTCGCGCCCTGTGCCACGGTGCTCGTGGCGTGGTGGGCCGGTGTCGCCGGCGCGGCGACGGTGGCGGTCGCGCCGCTGTCCGACCGTCAGGGCGACCCGGCGACGGCGCAGGCGGTGGAGCGCGGCATCGTCGCCGAGCTGGCGGCATCCGGGCACCGGGTGGTCGACCCGGTGGAGATGAGGAATGCGATGCGTGCCCGACGTCTCCGCGTGCTCGACGACGCGGGGCCGGAGGATCTCGTGGACCTGGCGTCGGCGCTCGGCGCCGACTGGGTCCTGTCGCTGACGCTCCACCAGACCGCGACCGCCGAGACCCCGCGCCTGGCGCTCTCGGGCCACGCCTTCGCCGGCGCCGACGGGGCGCTGCGCTGGTGCGGCTTCACCGCTCCGAGCGGCCTCGACGGCCGGACGCTGCTGGGCCTTGGGGTGGTCGACGACCTCCAGGATCTCGCCGAACGGGCGGGGCGACGGCTCAGCCGGGACTTCCTGAAGCGGGCCTCGACGGGCGGGACGTCGCGATCGCTGGCCCCGTCCGCCGCCGGGCTCGGCCGGATCGCCCTGCTCCCCTTCGGCAGTGTGACGACGGCGGCCGGCACCAACGCCGCGGAGACCGCCACCGAGATCGCGCGCACCCTTCTCTACCGCCACGGGGCCGAGCTGGCGCCGCCCGGCCGGGTCACCTCCGTCCTGCGGCGGGGTGGCCTCGCCTGGGGGGGCGTCGACGACGACACCCGGCGGGCCCTGGTCGCCGCCACCGGAGCCCGATGGATCGTCGTCGGGTCGGTGGAGAGCTACCAGGCGGGGGGCGGAGGGGGCGAGCCGAGGCCCCGGGTGGCTCTGGCGCTGCGCCTGCTCGATGCCGAGAGCGGGCGGATCACCTGGATCGGCGGACGCGAGCGGGGTGGCTGGGACGGCGCGGGGCCATTCCGGCTCGGCCGCGTCTACACCCGGGGTGCGCTCGCCGAACGGATGCTCACTTCGATGGTCCGACGGCTGCTCTCCGAGCCCGCCGGTGAACCGATGACCCAGAGGACCTCTCCATGAAGAAGCTCGCACCCCGGATCGCCCTGGTCGCGGTCCTTCTCCCGTCCCTCGCCGCGCCCTCGACGAGCGCCGCCGAGGTGGTGGCGCCGGCCGCGACCTCTCCCGCTGTCCCCGCCGCAGCCGCGGAACCCACGCCGCTGGCCGTCGTCAACGGCGAGCCCGTGTACCCCGAGGACGCCGAGCGGCAACTCGCCGAGACCCACCAGCAGGCGCAGGCGGGCGAGCGGGCGGTCTTCGACCTCGACCGGCTCGTCTTCCGCCTGGTCAACGACACCCTGATCGCCCAGGAGGCGCGGGCGATGGGGATGCTCGAAGAGGCGCCGATCCCCGGCAAGCTGGAGGAGCTGCGCCACCAGCTCGCCGTCCAGCACCTCGAGAACGAGGCGGTCTGGCGGCCGGCGACGGCGACCGACGAAGAGATCCGGGAGGCCTTCGAGCGCGAGTACCGGCGCGTGACCCTGCGCGTCCTGACCACTCTGGAGCGGGACGACGCGGAGCGGGCGTTGGAGGATCTCCGCGGCGGCGCCGACTTCGCGAAGCTGGCCGCCGAGCGCTCGGTCGATCCCTACAAGCTGCGCGGCGGACGGGTCGAGGACCTGGCGCGCATCGACCTGCAGACCGAGCTCGCGCAGGTCGCCTTCGACGCGGCCCCGGGAGCGCTGCTGGGGCCGGTCCGGACCTCGATCGGCTGGTCCGTGGTGCGGGTCGAGGCTTTCTCGCCCGCCGACCCCGACCGATTCGAAGCGGTGCGGCGCGACCTGCGCGACCTGGTCCGCTTCCGCAAGGGACAGGCGCTCAAGGCCGCGCTGGCCGCACGGCTCCGCGAGAAGGTTCCGGTCGAGATCGACGCCGAGGTCCTCGCCGGCATCGCGCCGGAGCGGCAGCCCGACGCCCGGCTGATGCCGAAGGTCGGGGACCGCGATGCCGTCCTCGCCCGGGTCGGCGACCAGACGGTGACCGCCGGTGAGCTGGGGATGGCGCTGGTCTGGCGCTGGAAGGGCATCCGCAACGAGGAGGCGGCGCGCGCTGCGGTCCCGCTGGTGCTCGACGGACTGCTCGAGTCGAAGCTCCTGCTGGCGGAGGCCCTCTCCCGCGGCTACGACCGCACGCCTGCGGTGGAACGGAGGGTGGCGGCGCTGGAGAAGGATCTGCTCGTCGACCGCTACCTGAAGACCGTCCTCGGCCCCGCGGTGACCGTCGACCGCGACGAGATGGAGGCGTACTACGAGGCCCACCGCGAGAGCTTCAACCGGCCGCCGCGGTTCCACGTCAGCCAGATCACCGTGGCGACCCCGGAGGAGGCGCGGGAGGTCGCCCGCCTGGCCCGCGAGGGCACCGATTTCGCCTGGCTCGCCCGCCGTCACTCCACCGACGGCTACAAGGAGACGGGCGGCGAGCGCGGCTGGGTGGAACCGAAGCCGGGCGGGGGCGATTTCGACGAGGCGCTGCTCGCGGCGCAGCGCGGTGACGTGCTCGAGCCGATGGGTGCGGCCGGCAGCTGGGTGGTAGTGCGCGTCAACCTGCGCGAGGCGCAGGGGCCCTACCCGTTCGAGCAGGTCTCGGGCAACGTCCGTTCGGCGGTCTACGCCGAGAAGTTCCAGCGCCTGCTCGCCGATTTCGTCGACAAGCTGCGCAGTCGTTCGGACATCGAGGTCGACGAGGCGGCGCTCGCCAAGCTGCGCATCACCGGAACGCACGAGGACGCGCCCGCCGATCCGGCCGGGCACGGGCATGGACTGGCCGGCCACTGACGTCGGGACAGGAGGGATGGACACCATGAGCTCGAGACGACGGATCCTGGCGGCGGCCGGAGTGGCGACGCTCGCTTTCACCTTCCTCGCTGTGGTCCTGGTCGCCCCGCCGGCCGCGGCCCAGCTCAAGCGGGGCTCCCGCTTCGAGAAGGGCAGCAGCTGCACCGAGTGCCACGCGGAGATCGGCAAGGGCAAGAAGGTGCCCCACGCGCCGCTCGCCCAGGGCGACTGCACGGTGTGTCACAAGCCCCACGGTCTGGTGGGGGCGCTGCGACTGGTGGAGCCCGAGCCGGCGCTGTGCACGAGCTGCCACCCGTCGGGCGATCTCGACCTGGAGGCGGAGCACCGCCACCCCGGCGTCGAGAACTGCACGAGCTGCCACGACCCCCATGGCTCGGACCACCCGGCGATGCTCGCGAAGGACGAGCGCTCCCTTTGTCTCACCTGTCACGGCGGCGACGAGTTCGATCGCAAGGTCGTCCACCCGCCGGCGGCCGAGGCCTGCGACACCTGCCACCAGCCGCACGGATCGTCGCAGCCGGCTCTGCTGAAGGCGTCGGGGGACGCCCTCTGCGGAAGGTGCCACGACGGAGCGAGCGCCGGGTTCGCCGCGGCCCACGACGGCCTCTCGGTGACCGGCGTCGACTGCTCGAGCTGCCATCAGCCGCACTCGGCGCCCCGCGAGGGGTTGTTGCTCGCCTCGACCCATCCGGTGCTCGAGTGCACGACCTGCCACGAAACGGGGAAGCCGATCGCTGCCGGCGCCCGGCTCGGAGCGGACGTCTGCCTCCAGTGTCACGAGACGCCTGCCACCGGCGGCGCAGGATCGGTGCACCCGCCGGTCGCGGCGGGGGAGTGCCTCGACTGTCACGATCCGCACACCTCGGCGAACCCGCCGCTGCTGGTCGCCGCGCAGGCAGAGCTCTGTACCTCCTGTCACGGGGATGTCGGCGACGCGCTGCAGCAGCCGAACGCCCACCCCGCGGCCGAGGAGTGCACGAGCTGCCACGCGGGCCACCGCAGCGACCATCGGAAGCTACTGCTCGCCGCCGAGCCCCGCGAGCTCTGCGTGGGCTGTCACGACGACCCGACCGCGACCGGCGCGCCGGTGGTCCACGCCCCTGCGGCCGACGACTGCCTGACCTGCCACGAGCCCCACGGCACCGGCCGCCCGGCGTTGCTCGTCGAGGCCCAGGACGCGCTGTGCGGGGAGTGTCACTCCGCGATCGGCGCTCGCTCCGGTCTGCCGGTGGTGCACGAGCCGGTGGCGCGCGGGAGCTGCTCCGTCTGTCACGAGCCGCACGCCGGGCCGCCGAAGCTCCTGCGGGCACGGGGCGAGGCGCTGTGCGCGACGTGCCACGAACCGTTGATCGCGGCGGCGCGGGAGCTGCCCCAGCACTCGCCCTTCGCCGATGGCGAGTGCGCCACCTGCCACGATCCGCACGCCTCGGCGGTGCCGGCGCTGTTGACGGCCCCGACCGGCGACCTGTGCGTGAGCTGCCACGACGTGCCGGTGACGGCGCCGCCGGGCGGCTCGTCGCACCGGCCGGCCGCATCCGGCGCGTGCACGAGCTGCCACCAACCGCACGCCGCTGCGAACACGCCGCTGCTGAAGGCGCCCGTCCAGGCGCTGTGCACCTCGTGCCACGGCGACATCGGCGAGGAGCTCGCCAGCGAGAAGGCGCACGAGCCGGCGGGCGAGCCGGGCGGTTGCACGACCTGCCACGGTCCCCACATGACGCGCAACGCCGACCTGTTGCTGGAACCGGTCGCCGAAACGTGTCAACGCTGCCACGACGGGACGTCGCAGGAGTTCACCGGGTCGCACCTGGGACTGACCGCCCGCGGCCTGGACTGTGGCAGCTGTCACGACCCGCACGCTTCGCAGACCGCGGGGATGATGTTGCCGAAGTTGCACCCGCCGTTCGCGGACGGCGACTGCACGATCTGCCACCAGGGAGGAGCCCAGTGAACACACCGACGACGAAGTTCGATCCCTGGCGGCTCCTCCTCCTCGTCGCGGCGGTGGTCGTCGCCGCGGCGGGGGCGGCTGCCGAGCTCCCGCCCGACCGGGCCGTGGACCAGAAACAAGCGTGCGGGCAGTGCCACGATCTCTCGGATCAGCTCGAGGCCCGGGTGCAGCACGAGCCGGCGGCCGACGGGCACTGTGCCACCTGTCACAGTCCCCACGCCTCGCGCTTCGACAACCTGCTGCGGGAGCGCCCGGGGCCGCTGTGCGGCCAGTGCCACACCGACGTCGCCGCCTCCCTCGAGCGCCCGGTGGTCCACCCTCCGGCGGCCGAGGGGCGTTGCGCCGACTGCCACGAGCCCCACGGCTCGTCGCGTGCCGGGTTGTTGCGGGCCGACGAGCGCGAGCTCTGCACCACCTGTCACGAGGAGGTCGGGGCCTGGGAGAAGCGGCCCGTCCAACACGTCCCGTTCGCCCAGGGCGACTGCGCGAGGTGCCACGAGCCGCACGCCAGCCAGGCTCCGAACCTGCTGTCCGCGGTCGGTGCGGCGGTGTGCACGCAGTGCCACGCCACCGGCGGCGGCGCCTTCCGCAAGGCGCATTCGGGATATCCGGTGGAGAAGGCGGCCTGTCAGCAGTGCCACGACCCCCACGCGTCGGCGCGCCGGGGGCTCTTCCGCGACTCGCTGCACGAGCCCTTCGCCGCGGGGGACTGCACGACCTGTCACAACCCTCCGGACAGTCCCCGGCCCTTCGCCACCACGATGCCCGTGGCCGAGCTCTGCGGCATGTGCCACGACGAGCAGGTCGAGGCGGCGCGCTCCGCGGCGTTCCCCCACGTCCCGGCGGGCGGCGGCGATTGCACGGTGTGCCACAACCCCCACAGCGGCAGCGGTCCGGCCCTGTTGCGGTCCGAAGAGAAGAGCCTCTGCCTGTCGTGCCACGATCCCGGGGGGGCCAAGTCGGGCGAGCCGGGCCGCTACCTGACGCACGCCGGCGGCGAGCTCGACTGTACCGACTGCCACGAGGGGCACGGGGGCAGTCAGCCGCGGCTGCTGAAGGCCGACGCCGTGACCCTCTGCGGCGATTGCCACTCGCACCAGCACCAGGCGGTCCATCCCCTCGGCGAGGAGGTGCGCGATCCGCGGAACGGCATGCCGTTGACCTGCCGCTCGTGCCACAGCGTGCACGACGCCCCGTACGAGCACTACCTGATCGGTTCCCCCGACCGGGAGCTGTGCCTTTCCTGCCACAAGGAGATCGGAGGCCGGCGATGAGCCGCAGCGCACTGTCCCCGGGCCGGCGCAGCCGGCACCTCGCCTTCCTCGTCGCGCTCGCGCTCCCACTGGCCGGGGCGATGACGGTCGCGACCGCCGCGGCCCAGGCCCCCGCGCGGGCCACCCTCCCGTCGGTGATGGCCTTCGACGAGGTGCTCGACGTCAGCGGGGACCAGGAGCTACGCTGGCCGGTGGCGGTCGCCTCCGCGCGGCGGGTGAGGTGGCCGTCGCGGACGTCTACGGTGAGCGCCTGCTGCGCTGGCGCCACGGGGAGGACGGTTGGAAGCTCGATCGGGTGGTGGCTCTCCCCGCCGCGCCGCTGGGCCTGGCCTGGGACGGCGGCCGCTACCTGGTGTCGCTGCGCGGAGAGGCGGGGCTGACGGCCGCGGAAGGCGACGACCTGCTGCTCCGCAAGGTGCCGCTGCCCGGCACGGTGCCCGGTCCGCTCGCCGGCCTGCCGGAGGGTGGGGCCCTCGTCTTCGATCTCGCTGGAGGGCGGGTGCTGCGGCTCGACGACGGTGGCACCGTGCGCGCCGAGATCCCGGTCTCCGGCCGGGTCACCGCGCTGGCGCCGGGGCCCGGCGGGGACTTCTTCACGGCCGTCGCCGAGGACGCCTCGGTGCGGCGGCACGGCCCGACGGGCGAGGTCAAGGAGGGCTGGCGGCT
>CAWJJM010000004.1:0-47500 GCA_963843275.1 uncultured Acidobacteriota bacterium
GGAGATGCTCTATAGCTTCGGACGCTTCTTGCTGCCACATCTGCCGCTGGATCGGGATGCCACGGTCCTCCAGCTCGGCGACGAGGTGGCGCTCCAGTACTACCGGTTGGAGCGCGTCTTCTCAGGCGCCATCGAGGTGCGAGGAGGGCGAGCCGGGTTACGCCAACAGCCCTACCGAGGTCGGCACCGGCAAGGCGAAGGACGAGAAGGCACCACTCTCGGAATTGATCGAGGTCCTGAACGAGCGCTTCGGAACAGCCTTCAACGAGGAAGACCGCCTCTTTTTCCAGCAGATCAAGGAAAAGGCCTGCCACGACGACCAGGTCGTCAAAACGGCGCTCGCCAACCCGCTCGACAAGTTCCAGCTCGGCGTCAAGAAGCTCGTCGAGGAGCTGATGATCGAGCGCATGGGCGAGAATGACGCCATCGTGACGCGCTACATTCTCGGACAAGGAGTTCCAAGGATCTGCCTTTCCGATTCTCGCGCGGGAGATCTTCGAAAATGTCCGCTCGAAGGCTGGCTCCTCCACAGGTGGGGAAGGGAGCCTGCTCAACCTGAATTTGACTGAGGCGGCCTCCCATACCTCCTCGCGCGTCATCAACACAATCGCCTCCGCCGATCCGCCGCTTTGGATCACCGGCCCTCTCGAAGCTCGCCCCTCCCGCTTCGTTCTCACCGGACTGCTCTGGGCCTAAGATGAAATGGGGTTAGGCCCTCCGTGCAGGCTCTTCCCTTGGCGGATTCTCAGGCCAGGCCGATAGAGAAATGGTACGGCATAGGTGCGGCTCTTAGGGTTGAACTTCAAAAAACCAATCGCGACCAACTCTCCTATCATCTCTTTGTGATCATCAAGTAAGTCGATAAGGCTGCTCTCATCGTGTTCAGCCTTCTGGTTTTCAAAGCGCTCGATGAACGGCCAAAAGTGGGGAAATTCAGCCTTCAAGTAGTTGTCACGCTTATTTAGACATCTGCTGGTGGCCGCCCAAAACGGCCGCTGGAGAGAGAAGGCAAGTCACCTCCTCGCCGGAGGTTCTAGTAATATTATGTTGCTCGTACTTTGCGTAAGTAATCAGGTCAATCATGTCGCGGGGCGTGATAACCCCGTTGGCATCTTCGCAGTGTCGACACAGCCACTCAAGGGTCGGCGACTGTCGCGCGCCCGCGCGCAGTTTCATCGGGAAAATCCGATAAAAACAATCGAGTCGATAGCCATGGTCTTGGTCGAGGCGCTCCCCATCCACTTCGAACCAGCGCGTTACGAGCGAATCCTTTGCAAAAACCCTCTTCGTAATGAGTTGCAGAATCTGGTCCCGATTCCACGCAAGACGGGTGAGCATCTGCTCATAACGTGCGTAAGTCCAACAAAACCTTCTGGTGCGTCAGTAACCGACGAGAAGATATCGTCCCGCAAAAAGACTTTGAGCCTCAAGTGTTCGCTCTTGAACGCCTGAGTCGTACTCAACAGGGCCCTCAGAGCGCGTTTCTCGACTTCAGAACGGCGAGGAAAGGCCTCGTCAAGTCTATCGAGCATCACCCAGAGTCGGAGTCCTGCAGACTCAAGCGCTCTGACGAGGGCTTCATGTATCTCAGCCACAAAAATAGGAGTCTTCGCCACCTTGACGCCCGCCTCCGCAAACTCCACTCCAAGAGAAAGGGAGCCCTCTGGTTGGACTCCGCCCTCCACTCGACGAACACGCGGAAGTTTACTTAGAGCCCACCCAACGAGGGATGGAATTGAAAACGGACGCGCCTGCACCGGAAATCCGTTGTCCGTCGCCACCGAAATGAAGCGGTCGAACTTGCTCTTCGCTCTTGAGATGTAGGGCCGATAGGAGGGCGCGCCAAAGAGTTGCGACGTGATGAGCGAAAATATGTATATCCGCCAAAAAGCTCGCGAACTCCATCTCGTCGAGTTGCTCAAACTGTGGGCGAAATCGCAAAAAAACAGGATCACCCTTCGTTTCAACTCCCTTGAGCATCGCGAGGCTTTGCCTCTTGAGAAGCTCAGGAGCTGCATACTCGGTGAGAAGGCGAAAGAGCGCGCTCTTTCCCGATCCCTTTGTTCCGCGGACGATGTCAATGCGATCGGTTACTAGTTCAAAAAAGACGGCAGTCTCCACACGTGATCTCGTAAAGTAGATTGTCATCCTCGGCGATTGGCGTAACATACCTGGGAGGCTTTCCAGCAGGTTGATGCAGTGTGCCGGTGCGATAGCTTTCGGCATGAGGTAGTCCTATTCTTTCTTGGCGGCGGGATAGCGGTATCCTAACTTGCGGCGGCGGTGAAGCGCAGCTAGCGAGTTGGTGAACGAATCCTACTCGGTAGCCGTGAGGATTTCAAGCGCTGAGACTGCAGGCCCTGGGGCCGGCGAGGAAGGATCATTGCGTGGTACGGATACGCCTTTTCGATGATGAACGGGGCTTCTACGATTCGCTAGAGATCATGACTATGTTCGCCGTTATTGGAGGCGGCTTGGCCATCTCTGAGGGCGAGCGCTGGGCGCTTGGCCGTGTTTGCTGGGGAAAATAGGCTGGTCTGTCGATCGGAAGGAGTACAGCCCTCCCACCTTTTTGAGAATCCATCGATCAAGACTGGGTTGCTCTTGAGTATTATTCCGCTCAGCGATCGTAGATCTTCCCACCACCGGGGCTCCCGCCCCTACTCCCCCGGCTCCTGCGGCGGCACCTCCCTCTCGAGCGCCACCGCCGCGGCGATGTGGGAGTAGTGCGTCAGGCCCTGGGGGAAGTTGCCGAGCATCTCGCCGGTGTCGGGGTCGTACTCTTCGGAGAAGAGGCCGAGGTCGTTGGCGAGGGCCTCGGTTCGCTCGAAGATTTTCTTCGCCTCGTCGCGCTTGCCGGACAGGGCGAGGCATTCGACGAGCCAGAAGGTGCAGGCGAGGAAGCGGGCTTCGGGGCCGGGGAGGCCGTCGGGGGAGTGGTAGCGGAGGATGAGGCCTTCGGGGGTGGTGAGGTCGCGGCGGATGCGCTCGACGGTGCGGACCATGCGGGGGTCGTCGTAGGCGACGAAGTCGACGCGGGGGAGGAGCAGGAGGGCGGCGTCGACCTCGTCGCGGCCGAAGTCGCGGACGAAGGTGCCGGCGGCGGGGTCGTAGCCCTGGGTCTCGATGGCGCTGCGGATCTCGTCGCGGCCGGCGTGCCAGCGGTCGAGCGGGGCGTCGTGGCCGCAGCTCTCGGCGAGGCGGATGCCGCGGTCGACGGCGGCCCAGCACATGGCCTTCGAGTGGACGAAGTGGTGGTCGGCGTCGCGCACCTCCCAGATGCCGCGGTCGGGGTGCGACCAGATCTGGAGCGCCGTCTCGACGACGTCGCGCAGGAAGCGCCAGTAGTCCGCGTCGGGGACGCGGCCGCGCTGGGCGGCGCGCCAGGCGAGCTCGAGCAGGTGGCCGTAGGTGTCCATCTGGAGCTGGCGGTAGGCGCGGTTGCCGATGCGCACCGGGCGCGAGCCGCGGTAGCCGTCGAGGTGGTCGAGCTCGATCTCGGGCAGCAGGTGCTCGCCGCCGATGCCGTAGAGCGGCTGGATCTCGTCGCCCGAGCCCGCCGTGGTGCGCTCCACGAAGTAGCGGAAGCCGTCGGCCTCGGCCGCGAAGCCGAGCTGGTCGAGCGAGCCGAGGACGAAGGCGGAGTCGCGGATCCAGGTGAAGCGGTAGTCCCAGTTGCGCGCCCCCCCCACCGCCTCGGGGAGCGAGGTGGTGGCGGCGGCGGCGATGGCGCCGGTCGGGGCGTTGACCAGGCCGCGCAGCACCATCGCCGAGCGCAGGATCGCCGGCCGGCGGGCCTCGGCCTCGGCCTGCGAGCACCAGGCGCGCCACCAGTCGAGGGTCTCGTCGAGCCGGTCGTCGAGGGCGTCGACGGAGGGCCGCGGCGGCAGCTCGGGGTAGACCTCCTCCGGGCGGACGAAGCCGATCCCCAGGCGGCGGCAGTCGCCCGGCCCGAGCCGCACCCGGCCGGTCAGGGCGTGGAGGTCCTCGGCGACCGCGAGGTCGAGGTCGGTGACCAGCAGCAGCCCCGAGTCGCCGCCCACCGCGGTGAAGAACCCCTCGCCGTGGTCGCGCATCCAGGGCTTGGTGGAGCCGTAGTCGAAGCGCGGCACCACCTCGACGGCGAGCTCCACCTCGCCCTCGACCCCCTCGACGAAGCGCAGGAGCTGGCGGCGGGGGTGCTCGCGGCCGCCGGCGCGCATCGCCAGGGCGTCGACCAGCCGCACGCGGCCGCCGTCGGTGGTGAAGACGGTCTCCAGCACCAGCGTGTCCTCGAGGTAGCGGCGGGTGGCGCGGTGCGGCGCCGGCGGGGGCGATCTGGCACCAGCCGCCGCGCTCCCAGTCGAGCAGGCGCCCGAAGACGCTGTCGCGGTCGAGCCGCGGCAGGCAGTACCAGTCGACCGAGCCGCCGCGGGAGACCAGGGCGGCCGAGTGGCAGTCGGAGAGGTAGGCGTAGTCGGCGATCGGCGGGTAGCGGCGCGCGCCGGGCGAGGCGGCGACGTCGCGCTCCGGCTCCCCGGGCGTGCCCTCGCCCGGGCCCCCGGCGTCGCCGGCGTCCCCGGCGTGCCGGGCCACCCCCACCGCCTCGGCGTCGCGCACCCGCTCCTCGCCTCGGTCGCGCTCGCTCATCGGCCGATGCTCTCACGGGGCGGCCGGCCGCGGTGCGAATCGGCCTCCGGCGCGGCGGCCTCGGGAATGGCCGTCTTGCGAGAATGTGTTATACGGTCATCACGCCGTTGGCGGGCGGGCAAGTGTCCCGCGGCCGGCGACGAGGATCCAGAGGGGGATTCACCCCCGAGCACACCGAACGTCGGATGGTACGAATTTCCGCTCTCCGACCCCAGGTTTGCAGCAACGAACAGGAGCAGGAAATGAGTACCACCGGTACCGTGAAGTGGTTCAACGACACGAAGGGCTTCGGCTTCATCACCCCCGAGGACGGCAGCAAGGATTGCTTCGTCCACCACTCGGCCATCCAGGGCGGCGGCTTCAAGAGCCTCGCCGAGGGTGAGCGGGTGGAGTTCGACGTGGTCCAGGGCCAGAAGGGCCCGGCCGCGGAGAACGTCCGCAAGGTCTGAGCCACTCGCAACGCAGTCGACGGAAAGGGCCGTCCCGAGCGATCGGGGCGGCCCTTTTCTTTCTGCCACGCACGCCCCGGACGCCGCCGGCCGCCGCCCTGGCGAGTGCGGTGGAACGCGATCGGTGCCGTGTCCCGGGCGCATCGTGCGCCTCGCGACGCGGGGGGTCACGCCACCGGCTCCGCGGGCTCGGGCTCGCCGCCCGCCTCGCCGCCGGCGGGGCGCTCGCTCGCCAGGTCCGCCTCCCCCGCTCCCTTGCCCTCCCGCTCCTCGCGGCCGCGGAACCAGCGCGCCACCACCACGTCGGTCGAGGAGTGGGCGACCATCGAGGCGGCGATGACGATCGCCATCAGGTGGAAGACGTGGCCGGCGCCTTCGCCGCCCGAGCGCAGGATGAGGATGCCGTAGACCACCGAGGCGAAGCCCTTGGGCCCGAACCAGGCGGCGGCCACCTTCTCGTGCCAGTCCATGCCGCTGCCGGCGAGCGCGATCCACAGGCGCCACCGGGCGCGCCAGCACCAGGGCGAGCGGCACGAACGCCCAGTCGCCCCAGCCGAGGTTGGAGAAGAAGGCGGGGCGCGACAGGGCGCCGAACAGCAGCAGGGCGCCGAGCTTGAGGATCTCGGCCAGGATCTCGCCGAAGCGGTGGAACTCGCGGCGCGCCTTGTCGTGGACGCTGGCCACGGTGATGCCGGCGGCGAAGGCGGCGAGGAAGGGGTTGGCGTGGGTGATGGCGGCGGCGGTGAAGACCAGCAGGCCGATCGAGCACGCCGAACAGCGGCTCGTAGACCTGGTCGGCGGCGAAGCGCTTGCGCTGCTCGAGCCAGGCGGCGCCCCACGGGGACGACCACGCCGAGGGCGATCCCGACGGACGACCTCGAGGCCGAGCGGCGCCGTAGTGCGCCGCCTCGCCGCCGGCGAAGGCGACGAGGATCACCACCACCGGCAGGGCCAGGCCGTCGTTGAGGCCCGCTCTCCACGTTGAGCAGCTCGCGCAGCCGCCGCGGCACCTCCTCGCGCCCGACCAGCGCCGAGGCGAACACCGGGTCGGTGGGCGCCAGGGCGGCGCCGATGAGCAGCGAGAGGACCCAGGGCAGGCCGCTGAGCCAGTGGGCCAGCAGCCGCCGTCACCAGCATGGTCAACGGCATGCCGAACAGCAGCGCCCGCCCCGGCAGCCTCCAGGCCTTGGCCAGCTCCTTGACGCCCACCCGCATGCCGTCGGTGAACAGCACCGCGAACAGCGCCACCTCGGCGATCCGCTGCACCGGCTCGTCGCCCCCCTCGAGCGGGATGAGGTCGAGTCACGCCGCCGGCCAGGAACCCGACGACGAGGAACAGCACCGCCGTCGACAGCACGCTGCGGCTGGCGTACTCGGAGACGAGGACCGCCACCAGCAGCGTGGCGGCGAAGAGGAACAGCGTCGTCATCCGCTGCGCTCAGGCGAGATCGAGGACGAGGCGGAGGCGGAGGAGCCTACTTCCCCGGGATGATCCCCCGCGTGAAGTAGTCCGACAGGGTGATCCCCACCAGGATCAGGAAGAACACCACCCCGGAGAGCACGGTCAGGGCGGTGAGCCGGCCGCTGTACTTGACGTGCATGAAGATGGTGATCACCAGGACCGCCTTGATGACGGCGATGCCCAGCATGACGATGTCGTTCATCAGCAGCACGCCGGTGTAGGTCGACAGGTCGACGAAGGCGGCCGCCACGGTGAGCGCGGTCAGCGCCAGCAGGCAGAGGAAGACCGTGACGTAGGTTCGGGGCTGGACGACGTGCAGCGACATACCGGTCTCCTCGTGTAGCCGTCCGGAAATAGGGTGTCGCACCGAGAGCGCCGCTGCGCCGCGGCAGCAAGGCGCGCGACTGAGGCAGACCCACAGGTCTGCCGCAGGGAGCGCAACGCCGCTGCCGTGGATGCAGCGGTGGTCGAATGCAACCGTATCTCCGGACGGCTGCACTCAGTGACGTCCGATGAGGTAGAGCAACGGGAAGAGGAAGATCCAGATGATGTCCACGAAGTGCCAGTACAGGCCCGACACCTCGATCGGATTGTGGTAGGCGGCGTTGTAGCGCCCCTTCCACGCCGGCACCAGCAGGGCGGCGAGCACCCCGATGCCGATGATCATGTGCAGGGCGTGCAGCCCGGTCATGGCGAAGTAGAGCGAGTAGAACTGCTCCGCCGTCCGCCGGGTGCGGCCCGTCCCACTGGAACGACGCCCCGGGCACGTGGTGGTGGTGGAACTTCTCGGCGTACTCGTCGGCCTTGATGCCGAGGAAGACCATGCCCAGGAACATGGTCACCAGCAGGAAGCCGACGATCGCCTTGCGCCGCCCGGTCTGCGCCGCCCACACCGCCATCGCCATGGTCAGCGACGAGGCGATCAGCACCGCCGTGTTGACGGCGCCCAGGGTGATGTCGAGCTCGTGGCTGGCCTCGGCGAAGCCGGCGATGTGCGGCCGCCGGTAGATCAGGTAGGTGCAGAACAGCCCGCCGAAGAACATGATCTCGGTGACCAGGAACACCCACATCCCGAGCGACGACGCCTCCTTCTGCTGCTCGAGGGTGTCGAAGTGGTGGCGCAGCGCCGGGTGGTGCTCGGCGTGCGGCGTGTGCGGGTGCGGGCGCCCGGCGCCGGGCCGTGGTCGCGTGCCCGTCAGGCATACTCTTCCTCCTCCCGCGACAGCGGCCCGCGCAGGTCCGGCTGCGGCACGTAGTCGTGTAGTCGTACGGCCCCGTCGTCACCACCGGCGGGGTCGAGGAAGTTCTCGGTCGGCGGCGGCGAGGCCGTCTGCCACTCCAGACCGGTCGCCCCCCACGGGTTGTCGCCGCCTTGCTGGCCGTACTTCAGCGACCAGAACAGGTAGATGAACGGCAGCAGGTAGCCGAGGCCGAGGATGGTGGCGCCGGCGGTCGACAGCACGTTGAGCACCTGGAACTCCGGCGGGTACGACGTGGTAGCGCCGCGGCATCCCCAGGTAGCCGAGCAGGAACTGCGGGAAGAAGGTGAGGTTGAAGCCGACGAAGACGAGGATCGCCGAGATCCGCGACCAGAAGCTCGGGTACATGCGGCCGGTCATCTTCGGCCACCAGAAGTGGAGGCCGCCCAGGTAGCCCATGATCGTGCCGCCCACCATGATGTAGTGGAAGTGGGCGACCACGAAGTAGGTGTCGTGGACGTGGACGTCGATGCCGAGGGTGGCCAGGAACACGCCGGTCAGCCCGCCGATGGTGAACAGCCCGATGAAGCCGAGCGCGTAGAGCATCGGCGTCTCGAACGAGATCGACCCCTTGTACAGCGTCGCGGTCCAGTTGAAGACCTTGACCGCCGAGGGGATCGCGACCAGCATCGACAGCACCGAGAAGACCATCCCGGCGTAGACCGACTGCCGAGGCCACGAACATGTGGTGGCCCCAGACCAGGAAGCCGAGCACCGCGATGGCGATCGAGGCGAAGGCGACGAAGTGGTAGCCGAAGATGCGCTTGCGCGAGAAGGAGGCGATGAGCTCGCTGATCACGCCCATCGCCGGCAGGATCATGATGTAGACCGCCGGGTGCGAGTAGAACCAGAACAGGTGCTGGAACAGCACCGGGTCGCCGCCCAGGGCGGGGTCGAAGATCCCGAGGTGCAAGGTGCGCTCGACGACCACCAGCAGCAGGGTGATCGCCAGCACCGGGGTGCCGAGGACGATGATCAGGCTGGTGGCGTAGTGCGACCAGACGAACAGCGGCAGCCGGAACCAGGTCAGCCCCGGCGCGCGCATCCGGTGGATGGTGACGATGAAGTTGAGCCCGGTGAGGATCGACGAGAAGCCGGCGATGAAGATGCCCAGGATGGTCGAGCACCACGTAGCCGTTCGAGTAGGTGCGTCGAGAACGGCGTGTAGAAGGTCCAGCCGGTGTCGACGCCGCCGGCGAGGATCGACCGACAGGGTGAGGACGCCGCCCAGGTATGTAGAGGTACCAGCTCAGCAGGTTGATGCGCGGGAAGGCCAGGTCCTTGGCGCCGATCATCATCGGCATCAGGAAGTTGCCGAGCATCGCCGGGATCGACGGGATCAGGAAGAAGAAGACCATGATGACGCCGTGCATGGTGAAGAACCGGTTGTAGGTGTCCGGCTGCACCATGTCGCCCGGCCGGCGTCAGCAGCTCGAGCCGGATGAGCAGCGCGAAGAGCGCCGCCGAGGAAGAAGAACAGCGTGATCGAGATGCAGGTAGAGGATCGCGATCCGCTTGTGGTCGGTGGTCAGCAGCCAGGACTTCAGGTCCCAGCCGCCGGCGCTCAGGTAGCTGCCGCGCAGCGCGGGGTTGTGCTGCCGTCGTCATCGGGAGGCCTCTCCAGCTTGGGGTGCCGCCGCCGGGCCCGGCCCGGGGGCGGCGGCGCTCGCCGCCGCGCCCTCCGGCTGCCCCAGCGACTTGACGTAGAGGACCAGCGCGTTGAGCTGCTCGTCGCTGATCTGGCCCTTGAAGGTCGGCATGATCGGCTGCAAGCCGGCGACGATCTTCGCCTGCGGGTCGAGGATCGATTCGCGGATGTAGCTCTCGTCGGCGGTCACGGTGCGGCCGCTGGCCAGCGCCACCTGGTTGCCGAAGAGCCCTCGAGCGACGGCGCCCGCGGCGGCAGCGCTCCGGGCGGCGCCTCCCCGGGTGGCAGGTGGCGCAGGCGAGCTGCTGGAACAGCTCGCCGCCGTCGGCCTGCATGGTGGCGGCCGGTCCTGCCGGTGGCCAGCCAGCGCTCGTAGTCCTCGGGCGTCAGCACCACGACGGTGCCGATCATCCGCGAGTGCTCGGTGCCGCAGTACTCGGCGCAGAACAGGTGGTAGCGCCCGGGCTTGGTGGCGTCGAACCAGACGGTGGTGTAGCGCCCGGGCAGGACGTCCGCCTTGACGCGGAAGGCCGGCACGAAGAAGCTGTGGATCACGTCCTCCGAGGTCATCGTCAGCTTGACCGGCTGCCCCGATCGGCACGTGCAGGTCGTTGATCTCGCGCACGCCCGTCGGGGTGCTGGAACTTCCACATCCACTGCTTGCCGGTGACCCAGTACTCGATGGCGTCGTCCGGCGGCCGGCACGGCGACGAAGAAGACCTTGGCGCCCCAGGCGAACATCGCCAGGGCGATGATCAGCGGGATCACCGACCAGGTCAGCTCCAGCGGCAGGGTGCGCACCTCCCGGGTGTCGCCGGTCTCGCCGTGCCGGCGGCGCCGGAAGTGGATGAAGAAGACGGTGATCAGGATGAAGATGAGCACCGCGAAGAACAGGCTGATGCCCAGCCAGGCGAGGAACAGCGCGTCGACCTGGCGCGCCACGCCGGTCGCGGCCTGCGGGAAGAGCGGGAAGTCCGGCATGTTCAGGCGGTCCTCGCGGCGCCGTCGGCGCCCTTCTTCGCCCGCCGCTCGCGGCGCAGCATGAGGACGACGAACCCGCCCACCAGCAGCACCGTCACGCCGCCGCCGGCGCGCACCAGGTTCCAGGTGGCGGCGCTGTAGCGGCCGGTGGCCGGGTCGTAGTGGAAGCAGTAGAGCAGCACGTCGTCGATCGGGTTGCCGATCCTGCCGTCGGCGGCCTCGACCAGCCCCAGGCGCAGGTCGTTGGGGGCGTGCTCGGTGCCGTAGAAGTAGCGCGCGATGCCGCCGTCGGGCGTCAGCAGCACGATGCCGGCGGCGTGCGCGTACTGGTCGGTCTTCGGGTCGTAGACGTAGCGGAACCCGATGGCGTCCATCAGCGGCTCGATCTGGTCCTCGTCGCCGGTGAGGAAGTGCCAGCCCGCGGCCGCCCCCTCGCGCCCGTAGCGCGGCAGGTAGCGCTCCTTGGCGTGGCGGGCGGTCTCCGGCGTCTCGCCGGGGTCGAACGAGACGCTGAGCACCTCGAACTCGTCGCCGGCCGAGAAGGTCAGCGGCTTGAGGCTCTGCGCCAGCCCGGAGAGGGTCAGGTCGCAGAGCATCGGGCACTCGTAGTAGACCGGCGCCAGCACCACCGGCCGGCCGGCCCGGAAGTAGTCGCCCAGGCGCACCCGGGCGCCGCTCTCGTCGCGGAACACCAGGTCGAGCGGCACCGTGCCGCCCAGCTTCTGGTCGAAGCCGACCTTGGCGAGCGGCCCCGGCAGGCCCGACGCCTGGTTGGCGGGGTCGACGCCGGCCGCCGGTGGTTGGGCCGCCGCCGGCGGCGCCGCGTTCAGCGCCGACGCCAGCAGGGCGGCCCCGAGGCCGGCCCGGCGAAGCTCTCTCACCACTCGCTGCACACGCCCCTCCGTCTGCGGGCGGCGGCGCGCGGGTCCCCGCCCGCCGCCGGCGCCGCCCTCGGTTTCGATGACCCGGAGCGCCTTCACCGCCGCCCCTCCGCCGGGGCCGGCGGCGCGGCGCCGCCGCTGCCGGAGATCGCGGCGCCCGGCGCCTCGACCCCGGCGCCCGCGGGGGCCGGGACGGCGGTGCCGGGCTCGCCCCCGGCGCCGGCGGTCGCCCCGCCGGCCGCTCCGGCCGCCTCGGTCGGCGGGCGCGCCGCGCTCGCCGACGCCGGGCCGATCGGGCCGGGGAAGCCGGTCGCCGCCAGCACGTCCATCGCCCGCGACACCGGGATGCGCACCGTGCCGGCCGCGCGGTCGGCCCAGCCGTAGCTCGACAGCAGCTCGTTCTCCCGCGCCCGCATGTGGGTCATGTCGGCGTCGGGCGAGGCCTGCAGCCGCGGGCCGGGCGGGAGCTGGCCGGCCGCCTGCTGCACCAGCGCCGGGGGCGCCGGCCGCTTCTCCGCCGACGCCAGCAGCCACGAGAACAGCCACCACATCGCCAGCATCGACAGCGCGGTGCCGAGGAAGACGCCGAGCACGGTCAGCGCCACGCCGCGCAGGCTGATGTCGCGGTCGATCTGCCGCTCGCTGCCGGACGGCCGCTGGTGGCTCGCGGGCGCCGCCTCGGCGCCGTGCCCGTGCGGGTCAGTGGGATGCGACATCGCCCATGGACTCCTCGAGGTAGGGGTCGTGCACCGGCAGGACCGGCCGGCGCTGGTAGATCCACACGAAGGTGGCCAGCCACAGGCCGCCCACCGCCAGCGGCGCCACCACGTCCAGCCAGTGGACGGCGAAGCGCTCCGGGTGCATCGCCGGCGCGATCTGCCACAGGTAGTCGACCCAGCGCATGAACAGGATGAAGCCGGCGAGCAGCGCCAGCCGCCCCGGCCGCCGCTTGAGCTCGCGGCTCAGCAGCAGCAGGAACGGCACGCCGAAGTGGAACAGCGCCAGCGCGATGCCGACGAAGGCCCAGCCGTGGCGGGTGCGGTGCAGGTACCAGGAGATCTCCTCCGGCAGGTTGCCGGCCCAGATGATGAGGAACTGGGAGAACGCGAAGTACGCCCACAGCAGGACGAAGGCCAGGGTCAGCTTGCCCCAGTCGTGGAAGTGCCGCGCGGTGAGCACCCCGGCCAGCGGCTCGCGGCGCGCCAGCGCCGCCGCGACGATCACCAGGAACCCCATCGCCGAGAGCCCGGCGCCGCCGAAGAAGTAGACGCCGTAGATGGTGGAGAACCAGTGCGGCTCGAGCGACATCAGCCAGTCGACGAAGGCGAAGGTGGTGACGAAGGCCCACAGCACCAGGCCGGGCGCCGCGATCGCCTGCATGCGCTTCGACAGCGCCGGGTCGGCGGCGCGGTCCTGGCGCGCCGACAGCGCGCGCAGCCAGAAGGTCAGGCCGGCCCACAGCGCGAAGTAGACGACGAAGCGGACGGTGAAGGCGGTCGGGTTGAGGTAGCCCGCCTTGTGCGCCAGGATCGGGTCGGACGCCGCCTCCGGGCGCGCCCAGGCGAAGAGCTCGGGCAGGCCGAAGAGCAGCGGCACGAAGAGCACGGCGAGCAGCGGCAGCACCGCCGCCGCCGCCTCCAGCACCCGCCGGATCACCACCCCCCAGGCGCCGCCGGTCAGGTGGTGGATCATCATCAGCGCCAGACAGCCGATCGACACGCCCACCCAGTAGGTCACCGCCAGCAGCCAGGAGGAGAAGAACTGCGGCGCGTCGGCCACCCAGCCGAGGGCGCACAGCACCAGCCCCACCAGCCCCACGGCCAGCCCGAGGTTGCGCCAGCGGCCGAGCGACGCCGGGGCGAGGAAACGGTTCGAGGGTTCCGCTACGGTCATCGCTCGGTCAGTCTCCGTGGCCCGGCGCGGCGCCGGCGTCGGTGGTGGGCGCGGTGGGGTGCCCCGGGGCGGCGGCCGGCGCTCCGCCCGCGGGCTCGGGTCCCGGGGCCAGCGCCTTCTCGGCCACCCGCCGCACGTCGCCGGGCAGGGCGCCGAGCTCGGCGTTCTGCGACAGCTGCAGCGCCCGCACGTAGGCGACGATCGCCCAGCGGTCGGCCGGCGGGATCTGGCTCGCGTAGCTCGGCATCTGGCCGAAGCCGCGGGTGATGACGTCGAAGAAGTAGCCGTCGGGCTGGTCGTAGAGGCGCTGCTGGTGGTACGAGGCCGCCTGCCGGTAGCCGCGCTGCACGATCATCCCGTTGCCGGTGCCCAGCCGGTCGTGGCACGGCGAGCAGAAGATGTCGTAGCGCTGCCGGCCGCGGGCGAGCAGCTCGCGGGTGACCTTCATCGGCATCGGCTGGAAGGCCCCCGAGGCGTCGGCGCCCGTGAAGTAGACCTTGTCCGCGTGGAGCTGGCCGCGGGCCACCGTGCCGGGCGGCAGCGGCCGCGCCGACGTCCCGTTCGGGAACAGGTCGCTCTTCTCGTAGGGCTCGTACTTCGCCTGGTCGTACATCCCCTGCCGGCAGGCGCCGCCGGCGAGGGCGACCAGCGCCACCAGGGCCAGCAGCGGCTTGCGCTCAGTTCTCAACTTCGGTCACCTCGCTGGGGTCGAGGCCGCGCAGGAACTCCGCGGTGGCCCGGCGGTCGAACTTGGGGTCGTCCGCCTCGATGGCGAGGAAGAAGCGGTCCCGCGAGGCGCGCAGGAAGTGGTCCCAGTTGAAGGCCGGATGGTAGGGCTGCGGCAGCCGGTTGACCGCGATCATCCCGACCACGCCGAAGATCGCCGCCGCCAGGATGGTGCACTCGAAGGTGGGCACGATGAAGGCGGGCCACGAGTTGTAGGGGCGGCCGCCGACGTTCATCGGGTAGTGGATGACCTGCGTCCAGTACTGCAGGAAGAAGCCGCCGATGCAGCCCAGGATGCCGCCCACCAGCACGATCAGCGGCACCGGCGAGCGGCGCAGGCCGAGCGCCTCGGGCAGCTCCTCGATGGGGAACGGCGAGTAGGCGTCCAGGCGGGTGAACCCCTCCTCCCGGGCGCGCCGGGCGGCGGCGATCAGCTCCTTGCCGGTGCGGAACTCGGCCATCACCCCGTACAGGCCGGCGGGCTCGACGCGGGCGACGGTCATCGCGGCAGCTCCTCGGTCATGGTCGTCTTCTCGTGGGTGTGCGACACCAGGTGGCGCATCTCGAAGCCGGAGATCATCGGCAGGAAGCGCACGAAGAGGAAGATCAGCGAGAGGAAGAAGCCGATCGTGCCGATGAACAGCGACCAGTCCCAGATGGTGCCGGAGTACAGGTCCCACGACGACGGCAGGAAGTCGCGCGACAGCGAGACCACCACGATCACGTAGCGCTCGAGCCACATGCCGACGTTGATGAACATGGCGACGATCCACAGCAGCACCGGGTTGCGGCGGAAGCGGCGGATCCACAGCAGCTGCGGCGCGATGATGTTGCACAGCCACAGCGAGGCGTACTGGAACTGGTAGGGCCCGGTCATCCGGTTCTTCGCCATGAACAGCTCGAACGGCGAGCCCGAGTACCAGGCCATGAACAGCTCGATCAGGTAGCCGTAGGCCACGATCAGCCCGGTGGCCAGCATCACCTTGGCCATCGCGTTGAGATGGCGCTCGGTGATCATCTCCTTGAGCCCGAAGAGGCTGCGCAGCGGCAGCACCAGGGTGATCACCATGGCGAAGCCCGAGTAGATGGCTCCGGCCACGAAGTAGGGCGGGAAGATGGTGGTGTGCCAGCCGGGCACGATCGAGATGGCGAAGTCGAAGGAGACGACCGTGTGGACCGACAGCACCAGCGGCGTCGCCAGGCCGGCGAGCAGCAGGTAGAGGGTCTCGTAGTTGTGCCAGTGCCGCGCCGAGCCGCGCCAGCCGAGCGAGAACAGGCCCGCGGCGCGGCGCGCCCACGCGTTCCTGGCGCTGTCGCGCAGGGTGGCGAGGTCGGGCACCAGCCCCACGTACCAGAACAGCAGCGACACCGTGGCGTAGGTCGACACCGCGAACACGTCCCAGATCAGCGGGCTGCGGAACTGCGGCCACAGGGTCATCGTGTTCGGGTAGGGCAGCAGCCAGTAGAAGACCCACGGCCGGCCGAGGTGGAAGACCGGGAACATCCCGGCGCAGGCCACCGCGAACAGCGTCATCGCCTCGGCGAAGCGGTTGATCGAGGTGCGCCACTCCTGGCGGAACAGCAGCAGGATCGCCGAGATCAGGGTGCCGGCGTGCCCGATGCCGATCCACCACACGAAGTTGACGATGGCGAAGCCCCAGGCCACCGGGATGTTCAGCCCCCAGATGCCGACGCCCCGGGCGAACAGCCAGGTCACCGCCACCAGGAAGACCATGACGATGGAGAAGGTGACGCCGAGCGCCCCCACCCACCACAGCGGGGTCCTGCCGAAGACGACCTTGTTCACCTGGTCGGTGATCGAGGCCGGGCTGTGGCCCGGCGCCACCACCGGCGGCACGAAGGGCTTGGCCGGGCGGCCGAGCGACGGGTCGAGGGCGTTCATGCCGTGTCCTAGGTCTCCAGGGCCGGGTTGGGGTTGCGGAGCTTCGCCAGGTAGCTGGTGCGGGGCTTGGTGTTGAGCTCGGTGAGCAGCCCGTAGTCGATGGCCTGCGCCTTCCAGCGGTCGACCCGGGAGCCCTTCTGGTTGAGGTCGCCGAAGACGATGGCGTCCGACGGGCAGGCCTGCTGGCAGGCGGTGCGGATCTCGCCGTCGCGGATCTCGCGGCGCTCGCGCTTGGCCTGGATCCGGGTCAGGTTGATCCGCTGCACGCAGTAGGTGCACTTCTCCATCACGCCGCGGCCGCGCACGGTGACGTCCGGGTTGCGGACCGCCTTCAGCACCTCGGTCTCCATGTCGTTCCACTTCAGGAAGTTGAAGCGCCGCACCTTGTAGGGGCAGTTGTTCGAGCAGTAGCGGGTGCCCACGCAGCGGTTGTAGACCATGTCGTTGAGGCCCTCGTCGCTGTGGACGGTGGCCGCCACCGGACAGACCACCTCGCAGGGGGCGCGCTCGCACTGCTGGCACATCACCGGCTGGTTGTGCAGCCACGGCTCGTCGAGGCTGCCCTCGTAGTAGCGGTCGATGCGGATCCAGTGCATCTCGCGCGCGTTGAGCACCTGGTGCTTGCCCACCGTGGGGATGTTGTTCTCGCTCTGGCAGGCGACGACGCAGGCGTTGCAGCCGGTGCAGGCGTTGAGGTCGACCGCCAGGCCCCAGGCGTGGCCGTTGTACTCGTAGCCCGGGTAGAGCGAGTCGTCCTCCGGCGGCACCTCGCCCATCTCGGCGATGACCTCGGGGTCCTCTTCGAGCTGCGCCACGGTGGCGGTGCGCACCACCGCCCGCCCCTCCATCGAGTGGTGGTCCTGGGTGCAGGCCAGCGGGTAGCTGCCGCCGAGGCGGCGCAGCCGCACCGCCGGCGCCGTCCACAGCGCGTCGGAGGTGCGCAGCGCGTAGGCGTCGAAGCCGGCGCCGGTGCCCACCGGGCCGACGCGGCGGCGCCCGGAGCCGAAGTGCAGGGTGGCGCAGCCGTCGGCGTGGGCGGGGACGATCCACACCGGCACCTCGAGGCGGCGGTCGCGCCAGGCGAGCTCGACCAGGTCGGTGGCGCGCAGCCCGAAGCGCTCGGCGGTGCCGGTGGAGACCAGCAGCGCGTTGTCCCAGGTGAGCTTGGTGATCGGCTTGGGCAGCTCCTGGAGCCAGGCGTTGTTGGCCCAGCGCCCGTCCCACAGCGTCGGGTCGGGGCGGAAGTTCAGCTCCAGCGTGTCGCGCGCCGCGCCGCCCTCCTCGGCCCGCACCTCGGTGAGCAGGTCCTCCTCCTCGAACGGCTCGCCGGCGCCGGCGGACGCTCCGGCGGCCGCCGCGCCCGCCGCCGCCGCCGCGCCCTCGGGGAGCGCCGCGCCCGCCGCGGCCGGCGCCGGGCCGGGCCCGCCAGGGGCGGCGACCACGCCGTCGTGCAGCGCCTTGCGCCACGCCGACTCGAAGTCCGCGCCGCCCAGGCCGCGCGAGCGCCAGTGCTCGCGCACCAGCTCGTAGCCCGCCGCGTCGGTGCGCCCGGCGAAGGCGGCGACCACCTCGTGGACGCTCTTCGCACCCGGGTAGAGGGGCTCGATCAGCGGCTGCACCAGCGACGGGGTGCCGTCGAAGGCGCGGGCGTCGCTCCACGCCTCGAGGTAGTGGGTCTCGGGGATCACCCAGTGGCACAGCGCCGCCGTCTCGTCGTCCTCGCGGCTCAGGTAGATGCGCTGGCCGACCCGCTCGAGGGCGGCGGCGAGCTCGAGGTCCGCCGGGGCGGTGAAGACCGGGTTGCCGCCGGCGATGAGCAGCACGTCGACCGCTCCCGCCTGCAGGTCGGCGACCAGCTCGCGCAGCGAGGCGAGCGGATCGGCGTCTCCCGCCACCACCGGCTCGACGTAGCGCACCGTGCGGCCCTCCGCCCCGAGCGCCCGGTTGATGGCGTGGGCGACGGCGTGGACCTGCGGCGGGCAGTACTCGCCGGGCACGACGACGGCGGCGCCGGCGTGGGCGCGCAGGTCGCGGGCGATCTCGCGCGCCCACTGCCCCGCCCGCGGCTTGGAGAAGCGGCGGCGGCGGCCCCCCGGCACCCCGAGCTCGGCGGCCAGGGCGCGGGCGAAGGCGGCGACCTCCGACGGCGGCAGCGTCAGCCGGTGGTCGGCCAGGGTGCCGGTCGAGGTGGGGGTGGACTCGATCGCGTAGAGCCGGATCATCTCGCGCCCGGCGGTGGCGGTGAGCTCGGCGGCGGGGGCGGTCTCGGTCATCGCCTCGGCGCCGCGCCAGGTGCGCCGGCGCGAGGTGAAGTCGCGGGCGTGGCGCAGCGCCCCGGGGCCGACCGTCAGCAGGTCGGAGTCGAGCGTCACCACCACGTCGGCCTGCGACAGGTCGTAGACCGCCTCGCGGTCGGCGCCCTGGGAGCGGGCGATGCCGGCGCGGGAGGCGCCCGACGCCGCGGGCTCCCAGACGTGCCAGCGGGCCTTCGGGTGCTTGGCCAGCAGGTCGCCGATCTGCGCCACCAGGGTGGGCGAGGTGACGTTGCCGGTGAGGACGCGCAGCCCGGCGCCCGCCAGCCCGCCCTGGGCGTTCATCATGCCCCCCAGGTCGCGGGTGAAGGCGTCCCAGGTGCTGACCCGCCCGAGGTGCTGGACGGTCTGCAGCCGGCTGGGGTCGTAGAGGTCGAGCACCGAGGCCTGGGCGAAGAGGTCGGTGCCGCCCAGGCTGGCCGGATGGACGGGGTTGCCCTCGGCCTTGGTGGGGCGGCCCAGGTGGCTCTCCACCAGCAGGCCCCGGCCGTAGCCGTTCAGCGTGTGGGTGGTGGCGAAGTACAGCGGGTCGCCGGGCACCACGCCCTCGGGCATGTCGACGTAGGGGACGATCTTCTCGTCCGGCTGGCGGGTGCAGCCGACCAGCCCGCCCAGCGCCAGCGACGCGCCGGAGAGCTGCAGGAAGCGGCGCCGCGACACGTCGCCGCCCAGCCACTCCGAGGCCTGCTGCGGGAACTCGCGGTGCAGCAGGCGGCGGAAGGCCGGCGTGCCGGCCAGCTCCTCGAGGCTGCGCCAGAAGCGGGGGCCCGTCTGGCCGGCCAGCCGCGCGCGCAGCGCCTCGACGTCGAGCCCGGCGTCGGCGGCCGCGGCGGGCGCGGCCGGCGGGGCGGCCGGCGGCGCGTCGGGCAGTACCTTCAGTCGTGTCATTCCCCGTCCCTCAGCGCTCACCGGTGGCACACCGAGCAGTAGGTCAGGCTGTGGATGTCGTACTCCTCGACCAGCTTCGGCCCCAGCACGCTCTGCGGCACCGGCGGCCTCCAGCCCATGGTGAAGACCTCCTCGCGCGGCCGTACGTACCGGGACGGGTCGCGGTGGCAGTCCAGGCACCAGGCCATGGTCAGCGGCTGCTCCTGCAGCATCAGCGGCATCTTGTCGACGCGCCCGTGGCAGGTCTCGCAACCGATCCCCTTGGCGATGTGGATCGAGTGGTTGAAGTAGACGAAGTCGGGCAGGTCGTTGACCCGCTCCCACTGGATCGGCACGCCGGTGCGGTAGGCGGCGCGCACCGGCTCGAGCAGATCGGCGTTGGTCCAGATCTGCTTGTGGCAGTTCATGCAGGTGGCGATGGGCGGGATGCCCGCGAAGCTCGAGGTCTCGACGCTGGTGTGGCAGTAGCGGCAGTCGATGCCCAGGCCGGCCGTGTGGTGGTTGTGGCTGAAGGGGACGGGCTGGTGGAGGACCACGTGCTGCCCGGTGTTGTAGCCGGCGGTGTTGAGCAGCGTCCCGGCCCACACCAGACCGGCCAGGACGACCAGCGCCAGCACCAGGCTCACCCGGGACAGGGCGTTCGAGCTGCGCGGGAAAAGCTGTGGCATGTCAGCGGCGCCTCACTCTGGATCTCCAACCCGCATGTCCGGGCGGGCGCGCTCCGCCACCCCGGCGGAGCTCCCCACCTCTTCGGTCAGGCCGAGCTTGTGAAAATGGTCACAAGCGGAGCGCGGCGGATGTTAGCGCTCGCCGCGGTGCGGCGCAAGACGCTGCCGCCCCTCCGGCGCCCGCCCGCGATCGCGGAGGCATTGTACATGGTGCACGGTGGCGGGCACAGTTTGCCGTCCCGCAACGCGAGACGGCGCTTCGGCGGCTCATCGCGGCGCACGGAGATGCACGATCGGCTCCAACCGCGCCGGCGGGCCGCCCGCGCCGCCGGCGGGGTGGACGGCACCTCCCGCCGGGGTGTGGGACGGTGTCGCGAGGCCCCTCCGAACGGGCGGCCCCGGGCCCGCCCCCCCCTCTCCGCCCCACCCGCCGGGGGAGTGCTATGATCGCGCGCGCCCTCGGCCCGGGGACCGGATCCTGCATGCACGTGGCGAACGCGTGCAACCTTTGCACGGCTCCCGGCGTCGACCCGGGGGCACCACGAGGAGAGCGGAAGGGCTGATGGAGAGGATCGAGATCGGGCCGCGGGTGGAGCTGGAGGTCGCGGTTGCGCGGCCGGTGCGCTGGTCGGCGGTGGCGGCCGACCTGCTGGAGCTGACCAAGCCGCGCATCGCGGTGATGGTGGCGCTGACCGCGGCCACCGGCTTCGTGATGGCCACCCCCGGCGCCTTCGGGTCGCTCGACCTGGCGCTGCTCGTCCACACCGTCCTCGGCACCGGCCTGGTCGCCGCCGGGGCCGGCGCCCTCAACCAGGTGGTCGAGCGCGACGTCGACGCCCGCATGCGCCGCACCGCGCAGCGGCCGATCGCCAGCGGCCGCATCGACCCCGACCTGGGGCTGCTCTGGGCGGTGGCGCTGTCGGTCGCCGGGATGGCCTGGCTGGCGGTGGCGGTCAACCTGCTCACCGCCTTCCTCGGCGGGCTCACCCTGGCCGGTTACGTCTTCCTCTACACCCCGATGAAGCGGCTGTCCTCGCTCGCCACCGTGGTCGGCGCGATCCCCGGCGCGGTGCCGCCGATGATGGGCTGGACCGGCGCCCGCGACGTGCTGGAGCCGGGCGCCTGGGTGCTGTTCGGCATCCTCTTCCTCTGGCAGCTCCCCCACTTCCTCGCCATCGCCTGGATGTACCGCGCCGACTACGAGCGCGGCGGCATGCCGATGCTGCCGGTGCTCGACGCCGACGGCTCGCGGACCGGCCGCCAGGCGGTGCTGTGGGGGGCGGCCCTGGTGCCGGTGTCGCTGCTGCCCTCGCTGCTCGGGCTCACCGGGCCGATCTACTTCGCCGGCGCCCTGGCGCTGTCGCTGGCCTTCCTCGGCGCGAGCGTCCTCTTCCGCCGCCAGCGCACCAACGTGGCGGCCCGCAAGCTGCTGCTGGTCTCGGTGCTCTACCTGCCGGCGATCTTGGCAGTCATGCTCCTCGACCGCGCCGCCTGACGAGAGGGCGGATGCGGGGGCATCTGCGGCGTCGCTGCTCGGTCGGGCGGGCTGCGGCGTACTGAAGTACGCCTCACCCACCCTCGCTCGCGCTCCTTGCATCTACCCCCGCCTCCACCCTCTCGCCGCGAGATCGGACCGGGCGGCGCCTCGCTGCGCTCGCGCCGCGGGGACCTCGCGCGGGCTTCGCCCGCTCTCGGAGGACGGCTCCTTCGAGGCGGGAGCTGCGGCCGGGGAATCCGGTAAGCTGGTCGGGATGAGTGTCGTGCCCGCCTCGCCGGTCGCCGCCGAACCGACGCTTCCCGCCGCCGCCGTGCCCGCCGCCGAGGTGGCGGTGCGGGCCACCGCTCTGACCTACGCCTACCGCGAGCGGCGGGCGCTCGACGGGGTGGACTTCGTGGTGCCGGCGGGGGCGGTGTTCGGCTTCCTGGGGCCCAACGGCAGCGGCAAGACGACGCTGTTCCGCATCCTCGCCACCCTGCTGCCGCCCGGCGGCGGCCGGGTCGAGGTGCTGGGGACGGCGCTCGCCGCCGGCGGCGGCGCGGCGCTGGCGCGGGTGCGCCGCGAGCTCGGCGTGGTCTTCCAGCTCCCCGGCCTCGACCTGCGGCTGACGGTGCGCGAGAACCTCCTCCACCAGGGGCACCTGTACGGCCTGCGCGGCCGCCGGCTGGCGCTGCGCATCGGCGAGGCGCTGGCGCGCTTCGACCTCGGCGACCGCCGCGACGACCGCGCCGAGGCGCTCTCCGGCGGCCTGCGGCGGCGCGTGGAGCTGGCCAAGGCGCTGCTCCACGGCCCGCGGCTGCTGCTGCTCGACGAGCCCGCCACCGGCCTCGACCCGCGCGCCCGCCGCGACCTGTGGGCGGTGCTCGGCCGGCTGCGCGACGAGGGGGTGACGGTGATGCTGACCACCCACTTCCTCGAGGAGGCCGAGCGCTGCGACCGGCTGGTCCTGCTCGACGGCGGCCGGGTCGTCGCCGCCGGCTCGCCGGACGAGCTCACCCGCGAGATCGGCGGCGAGGTGGTGACGGTCTCCGGCCCCGACCCGGTGAGCCTGCGCGAGGCGCTGGGCGCGGCGCTGGCCGGCGAGCCGCTCGCCGCGCGTCCCGCCGTCCTCGCCGGCACCGTGCGCTTCGAGCTCGCCGGCGGCACCGGCGCCTGGGCGCTGCTGTCCCGGCTCGCCGCGCGGCTGCCCGACTGGGAGCGCCGGGTCACCGCGGTCACCGTCGCCCGCGCCACCCTCGAGGACGTCTTTCTGCGCCACACCGGCCACGGCCTCTCCGCGGCGCCGGCCGCCGAGGAGGCGCCATGAGCGTCGCCGCGCCGCGCCCGCTGCCGGCGCCGCCGGCCCCCGCCGGGGCGACCGCCCTGTGGCTCGCCGCCGGCACCCTGTGGCGCCGCGAGCTGGTGCGCTTCTTCCGCGAGCCGGCCCGGGTGGTCAGCGCCGCCGCCACCCCGCTGGTCTTCTGGCTGCTGATCGGCGCCGGCTTCTCCGGCTCCTTCCGCATGCCCGGCGCGCCGGCCGGCGGCGGCGGGTTCCTCGCCTACTTCTACCCGGGCACCGTGGTGCTGGTGCTGCTCTTCGCCGCCATCTTCTCGACCATCTCGCTGATCGAGGACCGCCGCGAGGGCTTCCTCCAGGGGGTGCTGGCGGCGCCGGTGTCGCGGGCGGCGGTGGTGGCGGGCAAGGTGGCGGGCGGCGCCACCCTGGCGGCGCTCCAGGGCGGCGTCTTCCTGGTGCTGGCGCCGGTCGCCGGCTTCCCGCTCACCGCGGGCGGCGCGGCCGCGGCGGCGGCGGTGGTGGTGCTGCTGTCGCTCCAGCTCGCCGCGGTCGGCTTCGCCGCCGCCTGGCGGGTGAGCTCGGTGCAGGGCTTCCACGCCGTGATGAACCTGCTGCTGATCCCGCTGTGGCTGCTGTCGGGCGCCTTCTTCCCGCCCGCCGGTGCGCCGCGCTGGCTGGCGGCGGTGATGCACGCCAACCCGCTGACCTGGGGCGTGGCGGCGCTGCGCGAGGCGCTGGCGCCGGGCGGCGGCGCGGCGGCCGGGCTGCCGTCGTTCGGCCCGGCGGTGGCGGTGACCGCGGCGGTCACCCTGGCCGCCTTCGCCGGAGCGCTGCTGGCGGCGCGCGGCGGGAGGCTGGAGTGAGCGTCGGCCGCCGCTTCCACCGCGGCCTGCTGTGGGGCCTGCTGCTCGGCGTCGTGGTCGCCCTGGGGATCGGCACCTGGCTGAGCCGCCGCGCCGGCGGCTGGGGCGGCACGCCGCTGCCCGACCTCGGCGCGGTGCCGGCCTTCGAGCTGCACAACCGCGACGGCTCGGCCGTCGACCGCGACACCCTGCTCGGCACCCCCTGGGTGGCCGACCTGGTCTTCACCCGCTGCGTCCTGATCTGCCCGGTGATGTCGATGAAGATGGCGGCGCTCGACCGCGACCTGCCGCGGGGGGAGGACGGCCGCGCGGCGGTGCGCCTGGTGTCGATCACCGTCGATCCCGAGCACGACCAGCCGCCGGTGCTCGAGGAGTTCGCCCGCCGCTACCACGCCAGCGACCGCTGGCTCTTCCTCACCGGCAGCCGCGAGCAGATCGGCCGCCTGGCCGCCGACGGTCTGCACCTGGGGTTCGATCCCAACCCGCCGCTGGTCCCGCTCCAGGAGGGCGACACGATCTACCACTCCACCAAGTTCGTGCTCGTCGACGCCCTGGGCCGGGTGCGCGGCTACTACGACTCGCAGAGCGCCGAGGACCTCGACCGGCTGCGCCACGACGTCGCGCGGCTGCTCGGCTGAGCGCCCGCTCAGCCGTCCGCCAGCGTCCGCACCGGGTCGACGCGGGCGGCGCGGCGGGCCGGCACCAGGCCGGCGGCCAGGGCCACCCCGAGCAGCACCGCGAAGACCACCGCGAAGGTCGCCGGATCCGCCGTCCCGACCCGGAACAGGAAGGCCTCGAGGCCCCGCCCGGCGGCCAGCGCTCCCACCGCCCCGCAGGCGATCCCCACGCCCACCGGCACGAGCATCTGGCGCAGCGCCAGGGCGACCACCTCCCGGGCGCTCGCGCCGAGCGCCATCCGCACCCCGATCTCGTGGCGCCGCTGCTCCACGGTGAAGGCCAGCGTGCCGTAGATGCCGACCGCGGCGAGCAGCAGGCCGACCGCGCCGAGAAGGGTGAGCAGGAGGGTGTTGAAGCGCGCCTGGGAGAGCGAGCTGCCCAGGCGCTGCCGCATCGAGGCCACGTCGTAGACCGGCAGCTCGGGGTCGACCCGGGCGACCAGGCGGCGCAGCGGCGCGGCCGCCGCCTCCGGGGCCCCGGCCGTGCGCACCGCGAGGACCATGGTGCGCTGCAGCCAGCCCCACGCTTCCTCCGGCGCCTGGGCCAGCGGGATGTAGAACTGCGGCGGCGGCTCGACCGCGAGGCCGCGGGAGCGCACGTCGCCGACCACGCCGACGACCGTCTTCCAGCGCGGGTCGTCCGGCGTCCCCTCGCAGCAGGCGACCCGCCGCCCGAGGACCTCGCCGTCGGGGAACAGGCGCCGGGCCAGCGTCTCGTTGACCAGCATCACCCGCGGCGCCCCGCGGCGGTCGGCGGCGGTGAGCGCCCGGCCGGCGCGCAGCGGCAGCCCCAGGGTGGCGAGGTAGCCGGGCGACACCAGGCGCAGGTCGGCGAGCACCAGGTGGTCCTCGTCGAGCGGCTGGCCCTCGACCAGCAGGCCGTTGCTGGCGCTGGAGCCCGCCAGCGGCAGCTGGTTGGAGACCGCCGCCGCCCGCACCCCCGGCAGCGCGGCCGCCCCCGCGGCGAGGCGGGCGAAGGTGTCGACCACCCGGCCGGGGTCCGCGTAGCCGTTCTCGGGCAGCGACACGCGCAGGGTGAGCAGGCGGTCGACGTCGAAGCCCGGGGACACGCGGGCCACCTCGATGCCGCTGTGCACCAGCAGGCCCGCCGCCACCAGCAGCACCAGGGCCAGGGCCACCTCCCCGGTGACCAGCAGGCTGCGCAGCCGATCGGACGACCCGTCGCGCCCGCTGCGGCCGCCCTCGCGCAGCATCTCGCCGGGACGGGCCCGGGAGCCCCGGAAGGCCGGGAAGAGGCCGGCGAGCAGGCTGGCGCCCACCGCCAGGGCGACCGCGAACGCGACCACCGGCAGGTCGATGGCGGCCTCGTCGAGCCGCGGCACGCCCGGCGGCGCCAACGCCACCAGGGCGCGCACCCCCGCCGCCGCCAGCACCACCCCGCCGGCGGCCGCCGCCAGGGCGAGCAGCAGGCTCTCGGTGAGGAGCTGGCGCACCAGGCGCAGCCGCCGTGCCCCGAGCGCCGCCCGCACCGCCATCTCCCGGCCGCGGCCGGCGCCGTGGGCGAGCAGCAGGTTGGCGACGTTGCCGCAGGCGATCAGCAGCACCACGACGACGGCGGCGAAGAGGATCAGCAGGCGGCGGCGCACGTCGACCACCAGGTCGTCGGCGAGCGAGGTGACCAGGGCACGCAGGTCGCGCTGGTCGTCCGGGGCGGCCTCCTGTCGCCGGGCGGAGACGCGGCGCAGCTCGGCCTGCGCCCGGGCCCGGTCGACCCCGGGGGCCAACCGCCCCACCACCTGGTAGGTGTGCTCGTCGTAGGTCGCCAGCCGCTCGGCGGTGAAGGCCATCGGCACCCACAGCTCGGCGCCGTCGCCGGTGGGGTCGAAGCCCGGCGGCATCACCCCGACGACGGTGGCCGGCGCGCCGTCGATCCGCACCCGCCGCCCCACCAGGCCGGGGTCGGCGGCGAAGCGCCGCGCCCACAGCTCGTGCGACAGGACCACGGTCGGAGGGGCCCCCGGCCGGTCCTCCTCCGGGCCGAAGGGGCGGCCGAGCGCGGGAGCGACCGCGAAGACGCGCCAGAAGGCGGCGGTCGCACGCAGCCCCGGGACCCGCACCGGCGACGGCCCGGCGGCCAGGTTGAAGCTGCCGGCGCGGGCGGCCGCCAGGGCGGTGAAGGCCCGGGAGTCCTCGCGCCAGTCGGCGAAGTTGCCGGCGGAGACGTCGCCGCGGCGGTCGAGGTCGCCCTCCCAGACGAACACCACCCGCTCCGGCTGCGGGAACGGCGGCGGGCGCAGGAGCACGGCGTGGACGACGCTGAAGATGGCGGTGGTGGCGCCGATGCCGAGCGCCAGGGTGAGCACCGCCACCAGGCTCACCGCCGGCGCGCGGCGCAGCTGGCGGCCGGCGACGCGGAGGTCGTGGGCCAGCTCGGAGAGCGTCTCCAGGCGGCGGCTGCGGCGCAGCCGCTCGCCGTCGAGCTCGGCGCAGGCGGCGCGCACCCGCCCCGGGTCACCGAAGCGCCGCAGCGCCTCGCGCCGCGCGGCCTCGGGGCTCCACCCCGCCGCCTCGAGCTCGGCGGCGCGCTCGGCGAGGTGGAAGTCGATCTCCTCGTCGACGGCGCGGCGCAGGCCCTCGGGCGAGTCGGGGAGGCGGAAGAGGCGACGCACGCCGCGCGGCAGGGCCACGCTCAGGCCTCCGCGGCGCCGAGCACGCGGTCCACCGCCTCGCGGTAGCGGCGCCAGGTCTCGACCTGCCCGGCGAGCCGCTGCCGGCCGGCGCCGGTGAGCCGGTAGTACTTGGCCCGGCGGTTGTTCTCCGACAGCCCCCACTCGGCGCTCACCCAGCCGCGCTTCTCGAGGCGGTGCAGCGCCGGGTAGAGGGCCCCCTCCTCGACGAGGATCTCTTCGCCGGTGCGGCGGCGGATGGAGTCGGCCACCGCGTAGCCGTGCAGCGGCCCCCAGCTCAGGGTCTTCAGCACCAGGACGTCCAGCGTGCCGCGCAGCAGCTCGAGGTTGCGCTCGCCGGCGTCGCCATCTTCCCTAAGGTTCATAGGGGTGAGGCTACGGCACGCTCCCCTGAGAAGTCAAGGGGACCGCCCCGCGCTCAGTCCAGGCTGGGGTGGTCGGGGTGGTCGAGGTCGATGCCGCGGCGCGAGGCGAGGCGACGCAGGCGGTCGTAGAGGTTCTGGCCCAGCAGGCCCTGGGCCGCCGTGGAGACGTCGGCCAGCACCTTGCGCACGTCCTCGGGACCGCTCCAGTGGGCCCGGGCGTAGGGCTCGAGCTCGCCGCCGAAGGCGTGGGCGAGCACGGCGGTGGCGAGGACCAGGTCGTCGAGGTAGCCGATCCCTCCGACCACCGCCTCCGGGAACAGGTCCATGGGCAGGATGAAGTAGGCCAGCGCGCCGCCGATCATGGCGCGGGCCGAGCCCGGCACCCGGCGGTCGAGCATCAGCCGCACCAGCAGCATGAAGACGTCGGGGACCAGCAGCAGCGCCCGCACCACCGCCGGCGTCAGCCGGCCGCCCCGCCGCTCCACGGTGTCGAGGACGCGGCCGCGCAGCCGGTCGTAGAAGCTGAGCAGCCCCGAAGAGGGCAGCGCCGCGCCGCCGGCGAACACCTCCTCGGCGTCCTCTGCGCTCGCGACCTCGACGGCCCAGGTCTCCTCGCCGGGGTCCGTCGGTGGATCCGCGTCGTTGCGCAGGTCCTCGAGGCGCTGGTCCAGGTCGTCGCTCGCCATCGTGTTCTCCTCGGCCGTTCGGGTCGTTCCACTCTACCGCCGCCGCCGGCCCCGACCCCTGGAGGCTTCAAGCGGCGTGCCACCGCCGGCGCCGGCGCCGCCCCTCAGCCGGCGAGCAGGGCGAGCACGCGCTCGACCGCGTCGTCCACCGCGACGAGCTGCTTGGCCCGGTCGCGGCGCAGCGAGACCTCCACCTGGCCCTCGGCGAGCGAGCGGGCGCCCACCACCAGGCGCACCGGGAAGCCGATCAGGTCGGCGTCCTTGAACTTGACCCCGGGGCGCTCGTCGCGGTCGTCGAAGAGCACGTCGACGCCGCGCGCGGCGAGGTCGGCGTAGAGGCGCTCGGCGACCCGGCCGACCTCCGGGTCGTCCGGGTTCAGCGCCGCCAGCAGGACCTCGAACGGGGCCAGCGGCCGCGGCCAGATGATCCCCTCCTTGTCGTGGTTCTGCTCGATCGCGGCGGCCACGGTGCGGCCGATGCCGAGACCGTAGCAGCCCATGATCATCGGGTGGTCGTCGCCGCTCTCGTCGGTGTAGGTGCACGACATCGCCTGCGAGTACTTGGTGCCGAGCTTGAAGATGTGGCCGGTCTCGATGCCGCGGAACAGCTCGAGGGTGCCGTCGCAGCGCGGGCAGGGGTCGCCGCCGGTGACCAGCACGACGTCGCCCGGGATCGGCTCCGTCGCCACGTCGCGGTCCCAGCGGACGTGGCACAGGTGGGTGTCGGCCTTGTTGGCGCCGCACACGAAGTCGACCAGCCCGGCGGCGGAGCGATCGACCACCAGCCGCACCTGGGCGTCCAGCCCCACCGGGCCGGCGAAGCCGGGGGGCGACCCGGTCGCCTGGCGCACCTTGTCCTCGCCGGCCAGCGCCAGGTGCTGCACGCCGAGCAGGTTGGCGAGCTTGACCTCGTTGACCTCGCGGTCGCCGCGCACCGCCACCGCCACCAGCCCCTCCTCGCTGTCGTAGATCAGCGTCTTGACGATGCCGTGCGGCGCGAAGCCGAGGAACTCCGCCACGTCGGGCACCGACGTCATCCCCGGCGTCGCCACCTCCTCGGGCCCGTCGGAGCGCGCCGCCGCGGCCGCCGCGGCGGGGGGGACGAGCTCGCGGCTCTCGGCCTTCTCCACGTTGGCGGCGTAGCCGCAGCTCGGGCAGCGCACCACCGCGCTCTCGCCGGTGTCGGCGACCACCATGAACTCGTGGGACGACGAGCCGCCGATGGTGCCGGTGTCGGCCTCGACCACGTTGTAGTCCAGACCGCAGTGCTCGAAGACCCGGCGGTAGGCGGCGAGCATGTCGTCGTAGGTGGCGTCGAGGCTGCCGGTGTCGGCGTGGAACGAGTAGCCGTCCTTCATCAGGAACTCGCGGCCGCGCATCAGCCCGAAGCGCGGCCGGATCTCGTCGCGGAACTTGGTCTGGATCTGGTAGAGGTTCAGCGGCAGCTGGCGGTAGGACTTCACGTCCCGCCGCACCGTGTCGGTGATCACCTCCTCGTGGGTGGGCCCGAAGCAGAAGTCGCGCTGGTGACGGTCCTGGATGCGCAGCAGCTCCTTGCCGTAGAGCTGCCAGCGCCCCGACTCCTGCCACAGCTCGGCCGGCTGCACCGCCGGCATGGCCAGCTCGACGGCGCCCGAGGCGTCGAGCTCGTGGCGCACGATGTCGATCATCTTGCGGACGCTGCGCCAGCCCAGCGGCAGGTAGGTGTAGATCCCCGCCGCGACCTTGCGGATCATCCCGGCGCGCACCATGAGCTGGTGGCTGACCACCTCGGCGTCGGCGGGCACCTCACGGGTGGTGAACAGGTAGTAACGACTCCAGCGCATGGTCGATCTCCAGCGGGTGGGACGGCTCGGACCGAGCGGCGGCCGCCGCGCGGGGCGGCCCGGAACGGTGATGCTACCGCACCGCGGCGGCGCGCACCGGGATCCCCCCGGTCTCAGGAACGGCGCGGCGGGGTGCGGCGCCCCGCCTCCACCCGCTCGAGCAGCCGCGACGACTCCTTCATGCACTGGAGCATGCGCTCCTCGAGCCCCTCGCGGCGGTCGCCGAGGTCGCGGGCGCGGGCCAGGACGCCGCGGGCGCGGTCCTCCTCGCCGGCGGCGAGCAGCGCCATCCCCAGGTGGGTCAGGGTGGTGGCCGACGGAGGTCCGAGCTCGCTCGAGCGGGTCAGGCAGTCGACCGCCTTGCCCAGCTCGCGCCGCTTGTAGTGCACCCAGCCCAGCGCCGCCAGCGGGTAGGCCTTGAGCTCGTCGGGGGCGAGGTCGACCGAGCGCCGGGCGTAGTCGAGGGCGCGGTCGAGGTCCTCCTCCATCTCCGCCAGGTTCACCGCCATCTCGTAGTAGGCGATGGTCTGGGCGAAGCTCGAGCTGCCGCGCTCGAGCAGGCGGCGCCCCAGGCGGTTGCCCTCGCGGAAGCGGCCCTGGCTGCGCAGCGCCTCCGACAGCGCCGCGTAGGCGGTGGCGGCCACCATCTCGCCGGTGTCGAGGTCGAGCACCCGCCGGGTGACGCTCTCGATCTCGGCGTCGCGGTCGAGCTGCAGGCAGACCATCGCCAGCGACAGCAGCACCGTGGGGTCGTCGGGGGAATCGTCGAGCGCCCGGCGGTAGCAGGCCGCCGCCTGCTTCGGCTCGTCGCGGTGGCGGTGCTCCTCGCCGCGCGCGTACCAGGTGGCGGCGGCGGGCGAGACCTCGGGCAGCGGCGGCGTGCCGGCGCTCGACAGGTAGCGCACCAGGTCCTGGTACTGCAGCTTCTTGGGGTTGAGCCGCTGCGCCTGGCGGAAGGCCTCGAGCGCCTTGCGGTTCCAGTGCCGCTCGAGGTAGGCGAGGCCGAGCACGTGCCAGGCCTCCTCGAAGGCCGGGTCGGCGTGCACCGCGGCCTCCAGGCGGCGGATCGCCGGGGTGGCGCGGCCCATCTCGTAGTAGCAGTTGCCGAGCAGGTAGAGCGCCTGCGGCAGCGGATCGATCTCCACCGCGCGCTCGAGGAAGGCGGCGGCGCGCGACAGGTTGCCCCCGGCGGCGTAGATCGCCCCGAGGCTGAAGGCGGGCAGGAACTCGTCGGGGTGGTTGGCGACGGCGCGCTTGAGCAGCTCCTCGGCGCGCTCGCTGTCGCCGGCCTCGTGCAGCAGCACGCCGCCGTAGACCAGCGCCTCGAAGTGGTCGGGCCGCACCTCGAGGACGCGGGCGAAGTAGCCGAGGGCGGCGTCGGAGTCGCCCTCCGCGTAGCGCGCCTCGGCGAGGAAGAAGGCCAGCTCGTAGTTGGCGCGGTCGAGGGCGAAGGCCTCCTCCAGCGCGGTCATGGCGCGCTCGACGTCGAGGGCGCCGAAGGCCTCCTCGGCCTCGCTCAGGCGCTCGCGGAAGCGCTCGCCCCCGTCGCCGCGGTAGAGCGCGGCCACCCGCTCGCGCACGCCGAGGAAGCGCTCCCGCTTCTCCAGCGCCAGGAGCTGGCTGTCCATCTTGCTCTCCCACAGCTCGCTCCACTCGCTGTGGGCGAGCGTCCCCTTGTGCTCGAGGAGCTCGCGCAGGGCCGCCAGGCCGGTCTGCCCGACCAGCAGCGCCTGCTCCTGCTTGTGCACCGCGCCGACCAGCTGGCGGACCGTGTCGGCGGTGCGGCGCACCGCCTCCTCGAGCACCGAGATGCGCTCGAGCAGGTGCTCGTCGAAGGAGAACGCCTCGGCGGCGTCCTCCTCGTCGCCCTCCTCGTCGAGGATCGCCGCCCCCGAGACCACCAGCAGCTTCTGGTGGCAGCGGCGGCAGAACTCCTCGTCCTCGAGGTTGCGGGCGCCGCACACCTGGCAGAGCAGCGTCGCCGGCTCAGTAGGCGTAGAACCCCCTCCCCGACTTGCGCCCCAGGTAGCCGGCGTCGACCATCTTCACCAGCAGCGGGCAGGGCCGGTACTTGGGGTCGCCGAAGCCGTCGTGCAGCACCCGCAGGATGTCCAGGCAGACGTCGAGACCGATCAGGTCGGCCAGCGCCAGCGGGCCCATCGGGTGGTTCATGCCCAGCTTCATCACCTGGTCGATCGCCTCCGCGGTGCCGACGCCCTCGGCGAGGCAGAACACCGCCTCGTTGATCATCGGCATCAGCACCCGGTTGGACACGAAGCCGGGGGCGTCGTGGACCTCGACCGGCGTCTTGCCCATGCGCCGCGCGGCCGCCTCGACGGCGTCGTAGGTCTCCTGCGAGGTGGCCAGGCCGCGGATCACCTCGACGAGCTGCATCAGCGGCACCGGGTTCATGAAGTGCATCCCGATGACGCGGTCCGGGCGGCCGGTGCCGGCCGCCAGCTTGGTGATCGAGATCGAGCTGGTGTTCGACGCCAGGAGGGTCGCCGCGGGGCACGCCCGGTCGAGCTCGGCGAGCACGTCGCGCTTGACCTCCAGGCGCTCGACGACCGCCTCGACCACCAGGTCGCAGCCGACCAGCGCCGCCGTCTCGCCGGCGGTGTGCAGCCGCGCCTCCGCCGCCGTCCGCTCCTCCGCCGACAGCCGGCCCTTGTCGACCAGCTTGCCCCAGCTCCTGCCGATCGCCGCAACGCCCCGTTCCAGGGCCGCGGCGGAGACGTCCACCAGCGTCACCTCGTATCCGCTCTGCGCCGCCACCTGGGCGATGCCGTGCCCCATGGTGCCGGCGCCGACGACTCCGATCTTCTCGATTGCAGACATGGTGGGACCCTCCCTCCCGACCGGGAGCGTACGGGATGGTCGGGGGAGGGTCAAGACGGCGGCAGGGCGTCCGGACCGGGCGCGAACCACGGCTCGCGGCGGCCGAACTTGGTGTCCAGCGCGGCGCCGACTCCGATCAGCGTCGCCGCCGTCCACACCCAGGTCCCGACCCACGGCACCAGCTTGACGAGGCCGAGGACGAGCAGCCCCGCCAGCGCCGCGTCGAGCGCCGTCGGGCGACGGCCGCGGCGCCGCAGGCGCGCCAGCAGGGCGCGGCCGAGCGCCACGAAGACGGCCACCATCCCCCACAGCTTGAGCAGCAGCGCGAAGAGGACCACGAGGACCAGCAGCGGCACCCCCACCAGGGCGGCGGCGAAGGCGGCGAAGAGCAACGCCGCCAGCAGCAGGGCCAGCACCGCGATGAGCCCGACGAAGAAGTTGCGGAAGGGCTCGGCGCGGACGGCGTCGGCGGTGGCCACCACCTCGCGGCCGACGACCGCGAGCAGCGCCAGGGCCAGGGCCAGCCAGGCGGCGACGAGGGCGAGCTTGGCGCCCAGCACCAGGGGGTCCAGCGGCGACAGGCCGAGCGCCGGCCCCTCGATCAGGGTGAGCCACGCGGCGTCGAGGTCGGCGTGGGAGACGACCCGGCCGCCGACCCGGGCGCCGGGCGCCGCCCGCACGGTGCCGCCGAGGGCGAAGAGGTCGCCGGTCACCTCGGCGCCGTCGAGCACCTCGACGTCGCCGCCGAGCGCCAGCACGTCGCCCTCGACCCGCCCGCTGACCCGCACCGAGCCGTCGAGGGCGGCGACGTCGGCGTAGGCGGTGCCGGCCACCACCACGTCGCGCCCCACGCCGACGAGCTGGCGCCGCGCGATCGCCCCGGCGTCGAGCACCAGCGGCCCCGGCTCCGGCGCGGCCGCCCGCGCCGGCCCGGCGGCGCAGGCCGCCAGCGCCGCCAACGCCCAGGCGAGCCGTCTCATGGCGGCCTACGTTATCCCGAACCGCCGCGCCGTCAGCGCCGCCGGTCGCGGCGGTCGTGGACCAGGATGTCCCAGACCACCAACGCGCCGCCCGCGGCGGCGCAGAGGAAGCAGATCATCGCGAAGCCGGGGTAGCCGAAGAGGCGGAAGTCGGTCTCGACCCGCATCATCAGGGCGGCGCCCACGATCAGCGCCGCCAGGACGACGCCGACGGTGATGCGGTTGGCCACCTTCTGGAAGGCGCGCAGCAGCTCGGTCTCGTCGATGGCGTCGACCCGCACCCGCAGGTCGTTGTCGGCCAGCGTGGTGAGGATCTGGTTGACCCGCTCGGGGAGCTGCTCGGCGAGCTCCTTGGCCTCGAGCAGCCCCGACATCAGGTGGCCGGGCGAGAGCGAGCGCCGCATGCGGTGGCTGAGCAGCGCCGCGGCGTGCCGGCGGATGGCGGCGTTGGGGTCGAACGCCGGGTCCAGGCCGCGGCCGATGTGGTCGAGGTTGAGCAGCGCCTTGCCGAGCAGCGCCAGCTCCTGCGGCACCCGGACGTCGGCCTCCGCCGCCACCCGGCCGAGCTCGAGGAGCAGGCGGCCGAGCTCGATCTCCTCGAGCGACGCCTCGCGGTGGTGCAGCACCCGGCGCGAGATCTCGCGGTGGAAGCGCTCGCGGTCGCCGTCGGGGCCGACGGCGCTCATCGCCAGCATCAGGTCGGCGGCCTGGTCGGCGCGCCCCTCGGAGATCGCCGCCAGCAGCTTGAGCAGGCGCTCCTGCAGCGCCGGCGCCACGTGGCCGACCATCCCCAGGTCGACCAGGGCCAGCCGCCCGTCGCGGGTGACCAGGAGGTTGCCCGGGTGCGGGTCGGCGTGGAACAGGCCGTCGAGCAGCACCTGGACCAGGTAGGCCTCGAAGAGCTGGTCGGCCAGGGCGCGGCCGTCGAGCTCGGTGCGCACCAGCGGCGAGAGCTCGTCGAGCTTCGCCCCGTCGACGTACTCCATGGTCAGCACCCGCGAGGTCGTGTAGTCCTCGACCGGCCGCGGCACCAGCAGGCGGTCGAAGCGCTCCAGGCTGGCGCCGACCGTCGCCAGGTTGTGCGCCTCCCGCCGGTAGTCGAGCTCGGCCAGCAGGCTGCGGCGGAACTCCTCGAGCAGCGCGTCGAGGCGGTAGCGGCGGGCGCGCTCGGAATGGCGGGTGAGCAGCTCGACGATCTTCTCCAGGGCGTCGAGGTCGCCGGCGATGCAGCGCCGGATGTCGGGCCGCTGCACCTTGACCGCCACCTCGCGGCCGTCGCGCAGCGCCGCCCGGTGGACCTGTCCCAGCGAGGCGGAGGCGACGGGCGTGGAGTCGAAGCGCGAGAAGGCCTTCGACAACCGCACCCCGAGCTCCTCGGCGACGATGCGCTCGACCTCCGCCGCGGGGAACGGCTCCACCCGGTCCTGCAGCCGGGCGAGGGCGTCGAGGTAGGGCGCCGGCAGCAGGTCGGCGCGGGTCGACAGGAGCTGCCCCAGCTTGATGAAGGTCGGCCCCAGCCGCTCGAGGTCGCGGGCCAGGTCGTCGGCCTCGGCGGCGGCCTCCTCCGGCACCACCGCGCCCTCGGCGAGCAGCGGATCGAGCTCCGCCGCCGCCAGCAGGTCGGAGCGCCCGTACCTGACCAGCAGCCCCGCGATGTCGCGGTAGCGCCGGAGCTGTTCGGCTTCGAGTGTGTGTGGCATCCCTTTCCTCCGGCTCCGACCGAAGCAAGGAGGGTGCCGCGACGCGGGCGGCCGGCCGTCTCCGGTTGCGGGCTCGTGGTGTGGGGCCGTGGGGGGCGACCCCCCCGGCGGCCGGCGCCGCTCGGGTGGTGGATGGAGGACCGCGGCGCCTGCGCGGCGGCCGCGCGCCGGCGATCGGGGCGGCTCGGGGTCGGGAAGCGTGCGCGTCCGCCGAGCCCGCCGGAGCGGTCGCCCCCCACGGCCCTGCACCGGAGATGGCCGGAGGCGGACGGCCGGGGGTCGCGGTGGGATGGGGGACCGCGGCGCCTGCGCGGCGGCCGCGCGCCGGCGGTCGGGGCGGCTCGGGGTCGGGAAGCGTGCGCGTCCGCCGAGCCCGCCGGGGGGGTCGCGGTTGACAAGCGGGCGGACCCGATGTACCCTTGCATCCGGATGGACGGATAGAACGTCGATCCACCCCGACATGAGCGAGCGAGAGAGCGACGTCTTCGAGCGGTTGGCGGTGCTGGCGGACCCGACGCGGGGGCGCCTGCTGCTGCTGTTGGAGCGCCAGGAGCTGGCGGTGTCGGAGCTGTGCGCGGTGCTGCAGCAGCCGCAGTCGACGGTCAGCCGGCACCTCAAGGTGCTGTCGGACGGCGGCTGGCTGACCTCGTGGCGGGAGGGGACCAGCCACCTCTACCGGCTGCGCACCGCGCAGCTCGAGGAGGCGGCCGCCGAGCTGTGGGCGCTGCTGCGGCGCGAGGTGGCCGAGCTGCCGGCGGCGCGCCAGGACGCCGGACGCCTGGGCGCCATCCTGCGCGAGCGCCGCGTGCGCTCGCGGGAGTTCTTCGCCACCACCGCCGGCGAGTGGGACCGCGTGCGCGGGGAGCTGTTCGGCGCCGGCGCCGAGGTGCTGCCGCTGCTCGGCCTGCTCGACCCCGCCGCGGTGGTGGGCGACCTGGGGTGCGGCACCGGCCGCACCGCCGAGGTGCTGGCGCCGTTCGTCGAGCGCGTGGTGGCAGTGGACGAGTCGCCGCAGATGCTGGCGGCGGCGCACACCCGCCTCGACGGGCTCGCCAACGTCGACCTGCGCCAGGGCGCCCTCGAGGCGCTGCCGGTGGCCGACGGCGAGCTGACCGCCGCGGTGCTGGTGCTGGTGCTCCACCACCTTCCCGACCCGGGAGCGGTCCTCGCCGAGGCGGCGCGCGCGCTGGCCCCCGGCGGCCGCCTGCTGGTGGTGGACATGCTGGCGCACGACCGGGCCCGCTACCGCCGCGAGATGGGCCACCAGTGGATGGGCTTCGAGCGCGCCCGCTTGGAAGGGTGGATCCGGTCCGCGGGGCTGGAGGCGCCGCGCTGGGTGCCGCTGCCGCCCGACGCCGGGGCCCAGGGACCGAACCTCTTCGCCGCCACCGCGCGGGCGCCGCACGGCGCGGCGGCGGCGCGGCCGGACGCCCGCGCGGCGCTGGCCACCAGCGGCTGAACGATCTTCCGTAGCAACCGTTTCCGACCGAACGACCGACCATCCCACCGAGACGAGGAGAGCACGACATGACCACCGCGACGACGACGGACGCTGCCACCACCCACCCCTTCGCGGCGGCCCGCCAGGCCGGCCGCGAGCCCTTCAAGGTGCGCGACCTCGGCCAGGCGCCGGCCGGCCGCGCCGAGATCCGCCTGGCGGAGCACGAGATGCCGGGCCTGATGGCGCTGCGCGAGCGCCACCGCGAGGCGCGCCCGCTGGCCGGCGCCCGGGTGATGGGCAGCCTGCACATGACGGTGCAGACGGCGGTGCTGATCGAGACCCTGGCCGACCTCGGCGCCGACGTGCGCTGGGTCTCCTGCAACATCTTCTCGACGCAGGATCCCGCCGCCGCCGCGGTGGTGGTGGGGCGGCCGGAGACCGGCGGCACGCCGGAGGATCCGCGCGGCGTCCCGGTGTTCGCCTGGAAGGGCGAGACGCTCGAGGAGTACTGGTGGGCCACCAACGAGGCGCTGGAGTGGCCGGACGGCGGCGGCCCCGACCTGATCGTCGACGACGGCGGCGACGCCACGCTGCTGGTCCACAAGGGCGCCGAGTACGAGACCGCCGGCCGGGTGCCCGACTTCGACCCGGCGACCGAGCCCAAGGAGTGGGGCGTGATCCTCGACCTGCTGCGCCGCGAGCTGACCCGCGACCCGCAGCGCTGGCGGCGCACCGCCGAGCGGCTGCGCGGCGTCTCCGAGGAGACCACCACCGGCGTCAACCGCCTCTACCGGCGGATGCGCGAGGGGACGCTGCTGTTCCCGGCGATCAACGTCAACGACTCGGTGACCAAGTCGAAGTTCGACAACATCTACGGCTGCCGCCACTCGCTGGTCGACGGCCTCAACCGCGCCACCGACGTGATGCTGGGCGGCAAGACCGCGGTGGTGCTCGGCTTCGGCGAGGTCGGCAAGGGCTGCGCCCAGTCGCTGCGCGGCCAGGGCTGCCGGGTGATCGTGGCCGAGATCGACCCGATCTGCGCCCTGCAGGCGGTGATGGAGGGCTACGAGGTGCGGCGGCTCGACAGCGTCGTCGACCGCGCCGACGTCTTCATCACCGCCACCGGCAACCGCGACGTCATCACCGTCGACCACATGCGGCGGATGAAGGACAAGGCGATCGTCGGCAACATCGGCCACTTCGACAACGAGATCGACATGGCCGGCCTGGAGCGCATGGAAGGGGTCGAGAAGGTGGAGATCAAGCCGCAGTACCACGAGTGGGTCTTCCCCGACGGCCACTCGATCCTGGTGCTCGCGGAGGGGCGGCTGCTCAACCTGGGCTGCGCCACCGGCCACCCCAGCTTCGTGATGTCGGCCTCGTTCACCAACCAGGTGCTCGCCCAACTCGAGCTCTGGCAGCACGCCGACCGCTATGAGAAGAAGGTCTACGTGCTCCCCAAGCACCTCGACGAGGAGGTGGCCCGGCTCCACCTCGGCCAGCTCGGCGTCGAGCTCTCCGAGCTCACCCCCGACCAGGCCGACTACATCGGCGTCCCCGTCGAGGGGCCCTACAAGTCCGACCACTACCGCTACTAGGCCGACGGCCCGGCGGACGAAGGTCAGCCGCCGATGTAGGACATCTCGACCTTGCGCAGGCCGCCGGTGGCGGCCGAGCGGATCTCCGAGTAGCGGTCGTCGCGGGCGCGCCAGGTGGCGGCGACCAGGTCCGCGAGCTCCGCGTCGCTGGCGCCGGCGCGCAGGGGGCCGCGCAGGTCGGTGCCGCGGGTGGCGAACAGGCAGGTGTAGAGGACGCCCTCGGCCGACAGCCGGGCCCGCGTGCAACCGCCGCAGAAGGGGCGGGTCACCGAGGTGACGACGCCGATCTCGCCGCCGCCGTCGCGGTAGCGGAAGCGCTGCGCCACCTCGCCGGGGTAGTTCGGCGGCAGCGGCTCGAGCGGCATCACCGCGGCGATGCGGCGCACGATCTCGTGCCCCGGCACCACGTCGTCGAGCCGCCAGCCGTTGGTCGAGCCGACGTCCATGTACTCGATGAAGCGCAGGATGTGCCCGCTGCCGTGGAAGTGGCGGGCGAGATCGACCACCGAGCCGTCGTTCACCCCGCGCAGCACCACCGCGTTGACCTTGACCGGCCCGAGGCCGGCGGCGGCGGCCGCGGCGATCCCCGCCAGCACGCGGGAGACCGGGAAGTCGACGTCGTTCATGCGCCGGAAGACGGCGTCGTCGAGCGAGTCGAGCGACACGGTGACGCGGTCGACGCCGGCGGCCGCCAGCTCCGCCGCCCGGGCGGCGAGCAGCGAGCCGTTGGTGGTCATCGCGATCTCGGTGCCGGGCACCGCCGACAGCATCTCGATCAGCCGGGTGAGGTCGCGGCGCAGCAGCGGCTCGCCGCCGGTCACCCGCAGCTTGCGCAGGCCGAGCGGCGCCAGCGCCCGCGCCACCCGCGCGATCTCCTCGTAGTCGAGGATGTCGCGGCGGGGCAGGAACGCGAAGTCGGCGCCGAAGACCTCCTTCGGCATGCAGTAGCGGCAGCGGAAGTTGCAGCGGTCGGTGACCGAGATGCGCAGGTCGCGCAGGCGCCGGCCCTGGAGGTCGGCGGGCTCGCCGCCGGCGGCGGCGCCGTCGGTCCCGGGCGGCCGGGGGGAAGCCTGGCTCGAGGTCATCGCAGGTCTCCTCAACAGAGGCGGAGCGGCACCTATTCTGCCACCTCCCGGCCGCCCCGCGGCGCCCCACCCTCCCGGCGCGGGTAGACTGCCGCCTCGATGGAGGATGCCCGGATCGCCGCCCTGCGCCAGGCGCTCGCCCGCCGCACGCCCCGCCGGGCGCCGCGCCCGGCGGGGGTGTTCGAGGCCGGCGTGACGGTGGTGCTGCGGACCGCGGACGAGCTCGAGCTGCTGCTGATCGAGCGGGTCGAGCGGCCGGGCGACCCGTGGTCGGGGCACATGGCCCTGCCCGGCGGCCGCCGCGACCCTCGGGACGCCGACCTGCGGGCCACCGCGCTGCGCGAGACGGCCGAGGAGGTGGGCGTGACCCTCGACCCCGACCGCGACGTGATCGGCCGCCTCGACGACCTGCACCCGTCCAGCCGGCGGCTGCCGCCGCTGGTGATCGCGCCCTTCGTGGCCGCGGTGGGGCCGCGGGTCGAGGCCGTCCCCGACCCGGTGGAGGTGGCGGCGGCGGTGTGGATCCCGCTCTCCCACCTCCGCGACGAGGCGGCCTTGTCCGAGGTGCTGGTCGAGCTCGAGGGCGGCCGGCGGGCCTTCCCCTCCTTCCGCTACCAGCGCTACGAGATCTGGGGGCTGACCTTCCGCATCCTCGAGCAGTTCCTCGAGGTGGTGCGCGACCCGGGGGCCGGCTGATGGCGCCCGCCTCGGCGCTCCGCCCTCCCGGGGCGGCCGGGCGGCGGGCGCCGCGCCGCGCGCTCCGGGTGCTTCTGGGAGCCCTCCTGCTGGCTGCCGGGGCCTGCGCCTCGCTGCCGGCGGCCGGGCGGCCGCCCGCCCTGTGGGGCCCGCTCTCCCCCGGACCCCACGGCGTCGGCTACCGGGTGCTCCAGGCCGCCGACCCCGACCGCTCGGCGCGCGGCACCGACGGTCCCCGGCCGGTGCAGATCGTCGTCTGGTATCCGACGGCGGCGCGGTTCGCCGCCGGCGGCAGCCGGGTCCGCGACGTCTGGCTGCTGACCGCCGCGCAGGACGGCTCCGCCCCGCCCCCCGCGGCCGCGGCGGCGGCGCGGCTGGAGCGCTTCGTCGCCCTGCTGGCGTCGAACGGCGTGCCGCAGGAGGCCGCGCGCGCCTGGCTCGACGGCCCGCTGGCCGGGGTGCCGGACGCCGCGCCGGCCGCGGGCCGCTGGCCGCTGGTGCTGATCGCGCAGGGCAACTTCCAGGCCGCCTACGACCAGGCGGTGCTCGCCGAGCTGCTGGCCAGCCACGGCTACGCGGTCGCCACGACGCCGTCGCCGAGCCTGATCGACGGCCCCATGGCGGAGGGCGAGTCGCCGTTCCGGCAGGCCGACGCCCAGGCGCTCGACCTGGCGTTCGCCGTCTCCCGGCTGCGCCGCCTCGGCTGGGTCGACACCCGTCGCGTCGCCGTCGTCGGGCACAGCTTCGGCGCCCGGGCGGCGCTGCTGCTCGGCCTGCGCCTGCCGCTCGCCGGGGTGGTGAGCCTCGACGGCGGGATCGCCAACCGCCAGGGCGGCGACTGGCTCGACGGCGTCGCCTTCGACCGGGCGGGTTGGACCACCCCGCTGCTCCACCTCTACGAGGAAGGGGATCCGGCCATCGATCCGGACTTCACGCTCCTCGACGCCCTGGTCAACGCCCCCCGCACCGTGGTGCGGGTCGACGGGCTGCCGCATCTGGGCTTCACCTCGCTCGGCCTGGCGGCCGGCGTCGTCCCCGGCTTCTCCCTCGGACCGGGGACGCCTCCCGACGTCGCCGCGCGCGCCGCGGCCGTGGTCGAGGTGACCCGGCGCTTCCTCGACCGCGTGCTGCGGCGGCGCCGCGGCGACCTGCTCGAGGTGCCCGGCCGCCGGTACCTGACGCCGCGCCCGGCACCGCCGCCGCCGGGCTGAGACGCCGCTCGCCACCCGGCCGGCCCTTTTGCCAGTGGCGGCCGTTTCTGCGAGGATGGAGGCCCGTCCGCGGGCCTTCCGGCCCTCCGTTCCCCCGACCCGAGACACGCCGATGCCTCCGATCCGACAGCCGAGCTCCGGCCGCCAGCTCCTCGTCGCCGGCTCCCTGGCCTTCGACCAGATCATGGACTTCCCCGGCTACTTCAAGGACCACATCCTGCCGGAGAAGATCCACATGCTGTCGATCTCCTTCCTGGTCAGCGACTTCCGCAAGCAGCGCGGCGGCTGCTCGGGCAACATCGCCTACACCCTGGCCCTGCTCGGCGAGCACCCGCGGATCGTCGCCGCCGCCGGCTGCGGACTTCGGCGAGTACCGGGCCTGGCTGGAGGGGCACGGGATCGACCTGTCGGCGGTGGCGGTGCACGAGGACGAGGTCACCGCCACCTGCTTCATCACCACCGACAAGGCCGACAACCAGATCACCGGCTTCTACGTGGGGGCGATGCGGCGGGCCCGGGAGCTGTCGCTCGCGGCGGCGGCCGACGGCGGCGCCCCCGGCGGACCCCTGGCGATCGTCGCCCCCGACGACCCGGAGGCGATGGTCCGCCACTGCCGGGAGGCCCGGGAGGCCGGCATCCCGGTGATCTTCGACCCCTCCTTCCAGGTCACCGCGATGGACGGCGACAGCCTGCGCGAGGCGGCGCAGGGGGCGCGGGCGGTGGTGGTCAACGACTACGAGTTCGCCGTCTTCCGCGAGAAGACCGGGGTCGGGGGCGAGGCGCTGTTCGAGCTGGCGGACTTCTGGGTGGTCACCTACGGCGAGGAGGGGAGCCGCATCCTGCGCCCCGGCGGCGACGTCGTCACCGTGCCGGCCGCACGGGCCGAGCGGGTCGTCGATCCCACCGGCGCCGGCGACGCCTACCGCGGCGGCTTCATGGCCGGTTTCGCCCGCGGCGCCGACCTCGAGGTCTGCGGGCGGATGGGCGCGGTGGCCGCCGTGTACGCCGTCGAGTGCCACGGCACCCAGGAGCACCGCTACACGCCGGACGGGTTCTGGCAGCGCTACGAAGAGAACTTCGGCGCCCCCTGAGCGGCGGCCGGCGCACCCTCCCGCACCCCGCCGCCGCGCTCTCCTCCCCGTGACGACGGGGCCTGGCACGCTTCTTGGACAAGACGCTCCCTCCGAAGGGCCGACCATCGGCCCACGGCGCGGACCCGACCGGTCCCCGCCCACACAAAGGAGGAGACGATGAAGACGACCGAACGACTTGCGAACAGCGCCCTCGCCTTCGCCCTGGTGGGTGTCCTCGGACTCGGCCTCGGTGCCTGCACCGTGAAGAAGACCGAGGACGGCAACCTGCCCAAGTACGACGTCGAGAAGACCGAGGACGGCAACCTGCCCAAGTACGACGTGGACGCCGCCGACGTCGAGGTGAAGACCGAGAAGAAGGAAGTCACCGTGCCGAAGGTGGAGGTCCATCCGCCGGCACGACGACGACGACGGCACCACCGACGACGAGCCGCCGCGCCCGTAAGGGTGGCCGCTCGCCGGACGGCCGGGCCCTCCCGGGCCGGCCGTCCCCCCGGCGCCGGGTCCGCCGCAGGCGGGTCCGGCGCCTTCGTGTCTGCGCCGCGCCGCGGGTCGCGGCCGGCGCCTCCGGCGGCCGCCGCCGCGTAGTAGCCTCGCCCGCATGCCCGCGGCGTACCCCCTCCCCGACCACCCGGTCGTCGAGCTGCACCGGCACCTCGACGGCAACGTGCGCCTCCACACCGTGCTCGAGCTGGCCCGCGAGCGCGGCATCCGGCTGCCCGCCGACGACGCCGAGGGGCTGCGCCCGCACGTCGAGGTGCTCGAGCCGCGCCCCGACCTGATGGCGTTCCTCGCCAAGTTCGACGTCCTGCGGCGGGTGATCGCCGACGCCGCCGCGATCCGGCGGATCGTGCGCGAGAACCTCGAGGACGCCGCCCGCGAGGGCATCGACTACCTCGAGCTGCGCTTCAGCCCCGCCTTCATGGGCGAGCTGCACGGCCTCGCGCCGCGCTGGGTCACCGAGACGGTGTGCGACGCCCTCGCCGAGGCCGCCGCGACCTCGCCGGTGCGCGCCCAGCTGATCGGCATCGTCTCGCGCACCTACGGCCCGGAGCGCGGCTGGCTGGAGGTGGAGGCGGCGATCGCCTGCCGCGACCGCGGTGTGGTGGCGCTCGACCTCGCCGGCGACGAGGCCCACCGGCCCGGGGAGCTCTTCGTGGCGCACTTCCGCCGCGCCCGCGACGCCGGCCTCCACGTCCTCGCCCACGCCGGCGAGGCGGCGGGGCCGGAGAGCGTCCGGCAGGCGGTCGAGGAGCTCGGGGCGGAGCGCATCGGCCACGGGGTGCGCGCCATCGAGGACCCCGCCGTGGTGGAGCTGCTCGCCCGCCGGCGCGTCCCGCTCGAGGTCTGTCCGACCTCCAACGTCCACACCTCGACGGTGCCCAGCTACGACGCCCACCCGCTGCGCCGCCTGATGGCCGCCGGCGTGGTGGCCACCCTCAACACCGACGACCCGTCGATCAGCGGCATCGACCTGCCGCACGAGTACCGGGTGGCGCGGCAGCGGATGGGCCTCGGCGACGCGGAGCTCGCGGCGCTGCAGCGCAACGCCCTGGCCGCCGCCTTCCTCGGCGCCGGCGAACGCGCCGCGCTGATGGCGACGGCCGCCGGCGCGGCGGCCGGCAGCGGCCGCGGCGGGCGCTCGGCCGCGGGGCGCTCGAGCGCCTAGCCGGAGGAGGCGGCGGCGCGCGCCGCCGCCTCGCGGGCCGCGGCGGCGTGCTCGCGCAGGAAGAGGATCTCGCCGAACGCCAGGTCCTCGGCGGCGAGCACGAAGAGGGTGGTCGGGAGGCCCTCGGTGCGGCGCTGCAGCCGGGCGAAGTACTCGGGGAAGTCCTCCCCGGGCTCGGCGATGCCCATCATCACCAGGTCGGCGTCGCCCGACGAGTCGCGGAGGATCTCCTCGAACGGCCGGTCGCCGGCGAGGATGACCTCGAAGCCGGCCCCGGTGCGCGAGCTGTGGACGAGCTGGTCGAGGTTGCGGCGCACGCCGGCCGCCGCCGCCTCGGTCGGCACCACCATCTTCAGCCGCACCTCGGCGCCGCGCCAGGGCAGGCTGGTGTGGAGGAGGTAGGCCAGGATCATCATCAGCCCGCCGTTGTGCTGCAGGCCGCCCCACCAGACGTCGACGCGCCGGCGCCGGCCGAACCCGCGGTCCGGGTTGTCGCGCACGATCACCACGTTGCGCTGCGCGTCGTGGAAGTGGGCGATCATGCCGCAGTAGCCGGCGCGCAGCTCGGCCTGCTCGCTGTCGCCGAGCAGCACCGTGTTGGGCACCACGGACCCGAGGCCGTAGGACTCGACCAGGCGCTCGGCGCCGGTGAACGGATCGCGGCTCCGCGCCACCCGCACCAGCGACCGGACCCCGCGCTTCTCGAGGTAGTCGCGGATCGCCGCCTCCATCGACGTGCGGCGGTCGGTGGTGACCTGGTCGCGGGGGAGCACCGTGGCGACGGTGAGCAGGCCGCGGTTGTGGGTGATCGCCGCGGCGAGGTCGATGAGGTGCCAGCGCCGGGTCGGGGCGCCGGAGAACACCAGCAGGTGGGGGCGCCAGTTCTTGGCGTCGACCGCGGAGCCGCGCAGCCGGAAGAGGCCGGCGCGGGCCACCGCCATCCAGATGCCGCGGCGCACGTCGCCCCAGGCCGCCGTCATCTCCCGGCGCTCGAGCCACACGAAGATGCCCACGACCACCACCACGGCGACGACGGTGGCGAAGGCGTTGATCAGCAGCATGACCGCCAGGCAGCCCAGCGCGCCGATCAGCGAGAGCGACCAGTGGACCGCGAACTGCGGCCGGAACGACGGGCTGCCGAGCAGGCGCTCCACGCCCGCGGTGACGTTGAGCACGCCGTAGGTGGTGAGGAAGAACATGGTCAGCACGGGGGCGATGAGGTCGAGGTTGCCGAACCACACCGCCACCAGGGCGACGGCGAAGGTGAGCACGGTCCCCAGGCGGGGCTCGTCGTCCTCGCCGCTGCCGCGGCCCAGCCAGCGCAGGCGCGCCGGGAGCACGCCGTCGCGCGCCAGTGCCTGGAGCACCCGGGGGGCCCCGAGGATCGATCCCACCGCGCTCGACAGGGTGGCGCCCCAGACCCCGAGGACGATGGCGTCGCCCCACAGGGCGATGCGCCGCATGACCAGCGGATCGGCGACCAGCGTGGAGGCGTCGGCGCGGGCGGCCAGGATCACCGGCAGGGCCATGTAGATGACGTAGCCGGTGGCGATGGCTGCCAGCGTGCCGCGGGGGATGGAGCGCCCCGGGTCGCGCAGGTCGCCCGACATGCTCACCCCGGCCATGATCCCCGTCACCGCCGGGAAGAACACCGCGAACACCCGCCAGAACGGCGCCGACGACGCAGCCGGGACGCCCCACATCTCGACGTGGGTGGCCTCGATCGGCGAGCCGAGGACGAGCGAGACGAGCGACAGGGCGATCGCCGCCATGATCACGTACTGCGCCCGGATCGCGGCGCGCGCCGAGCGCAGGGCGAGCAGGGCGACGCCCACCGTGGTCGCCACGCCCACCCAGCGCTGGTCGAGCCGCGGGAAGACCTCCACGACGCTCTCGGCGAAGCCCACCGTGTACAGCGCCACCGACAGCGCCTGGGCGAAGTAGAGCGGGATCCCCACCGCGCCGCCCGACTCGAGGCCGAGCGAACGGCTGATCATGTAGTAGGCGCCGCCGGTGCGCACCCGCTGGTCGGTCGCGATCTCCGCGATCGACAGGCCGGTCAGGAAAGTGATGCCGGTCGCCAGTGTGACGATGACCAGCGCGCCGGCGAGCCCCACGTTGCCGACCACCCAGCCGAACCGCAGGTACATGATGACCCCGAGGATGGTGAGGATCGACGGCGTGTAGACGCCCCCGAAGGTGCCGAGGCCGGCACCGCGGGCGGGGAGGACCGGGGCCGCCGGAGGCGGGGCGCCGTGGCGGCTCGGGGAGGGGGCTCGCATGAAGCGGGCATTCTACCGCCCGGGAGCGCGCGGCAGGCGCTCCGGCGCCGCTGAAGAGAGGCCAAAAAGAAGAACGGCCCCCGAGCTCTGGGCTCGGGGGCCGCGAAGAATACTCCCGGCAACGACCTACTCTCCCACGCCGTCTCCAGCGTAGTACCATGGGCGCTGAGGGGCTTAACTGCCGTGTTCGGAATGGGAACGGGTGTTTCCCCCTCGCTAGAGTCACCGGGAAACCTTTATATCCTGAGAAAGAGCAAGCGCGGCGCCGCCGCGCAACAACCGAATCGGGTCAGTAGCGATAGGATCCGTCGGGAACCAAGGAAAATGGTCAAGCCAATCGGCCGATTAGTACAGGTCAGCTCAACGCCTTGCAGCGCTTACACCTCCTGCCTATCAACCTCGTCGTCTGCGAGGGGCCTCATGGGATACCTCATCTTGGGGGGGGCTTCCCGCTTAGATGCTTTCAGCGGTTATCCTTTCCGAACATAGCTACCCAGCTATGCCGCTGGCGCGACAACTGGTACACTAGAGGTTCGTCCATCCCGGTCCTCTCGTACTAGGGACAAATCCCCTCAAGTATCCTACGCCCGCATGAGATAGGGACCGAACTGTCTCACGACGTTCTAAACCCAGCTCACGTACCGCTTTAATCGGCGAACAGCCGAACCCTTGGAACCGGCTTCAGCTCCAGGATGCGATGAGCCGACATCGAGGTGCCAAACCGCGTCGTCGATGTGAACTCTTGGACGCGATCAGCCTGTTATCCCCGGCGTACCTTTTATCCGTTGAGCGATGGCCCTTCCATGCGGGACCACCGGATCACTAAGGCCTACTTTCGTACCTGCTCGACATGTACGTCTCGCAGTCAAGCTCCCTTATGCCTTTACGCTCTGCGGCTGGTTTCCAATCAGCCTGAGGGAACCTTCGCGCGCCTCCGTTACGTTTTGGGAGGCGACCGCCCCAGTCAAACTACCCGCCTGACAATGTCCCGGACCCGGATGACGGGTCTCGGTTAGAACCTCAGTACGTCAAGGGTGGTATTTCACCGTTGGCTCCACCGAGCCTAGCGGCCCGGCTTCAAAGCCTCCCACCTATCCTACACATGACGCACCGGGGTTCACTGCCAGGGTGCAGTAAAGGTGCACAGGGTCTTTCCGTCTACATGCGGGTAACCGGCATCTTCACCGGTGCTACAGATTCGCTGAGCCTCTCGTGGAGACAGCGCCCAGATCGTTACGCCATTCGTGCAGGTCGGAACTTACCCGACAAGGAATTTCGCTACCTTAGGACCGTTATAGTTACGGCCGCCGTTTACCGGGGCTTCGATTCAGAGCTTCGCCGGCCGAAGCCAGCTAACCCCTCCTCTTAACC
>CAWJJM010000004.1:52500-735218 GCA_963843275.1 uncultured Acidobacteriota bacterium
GAACTCCGCCGACAGCAGCCGCATGTAGCCGGCCAGGCAGATCCACTCCGCCCGGGCGGCGGCGAGGGCGGCGAGGACCTGCCGCTCGTGGCCGGCCCGGTCGGCGAAGTCGCGGCTCGGGATCTCCGCCGCGGGCAGCCCGAGCTCCCGGGCCCGCTCGAGCCCGGGCGCGCCGGCCACGTTGGAGACCACCAGCACCAGCTCGGCGGGCACCTCGCCGCGGGCGACGGCCGCGTGCAGGGCGAGGAAGTTCGAGCCGCGACCGGAGAGCAGGACGGCGAGGCGGGCGCGGGACATGACGGGGCGGACCGGGTCAGCCGGCGGCGGCGTCGGGGCCGGCGGCCCCGAGGTCGTAGACCACCCCTTCGCCGCCCTCCGCCACGGTCCCCAGGGCGAAGCCGGGCTGCGAGGAGGCGCGCAGCGAGGCCAGCACCTCGCCGGCGGCGTCGGGGGCGACCACCGCGACCATCCCGACCCCGAGGTTGAACACCCGCAGCATCTCCTCGTCCGTCACCTCGCCCTCCTCCTGCAGGAAGGTGAAGATCGGCGGCACCTCCCAGGTGCCGAGCCGGACGGCGGCGTGGGTGCCGGCGGGCAGGATGCGCGGCAGGTTGTCGGTCAGCCCGCCGCCGGTGACGTGCGCCAGCGCGTGCAGCCCCGGGTGGGCGAGCAGCGGCGAGAGCGGCTTGAGGTACGACAGGTGCGGTGCCAGCAGCTCCTGGGCGACGGTGCGCCGCCCGCGGGTGATCCAGGGCGCGGCGTCGCCGGGCCCCAGGCCGAGGCGGTCGAACAGGATCCGCCGCGCCAACGAGTACCCGTTGGTGTGCAGGCCGGCCGAGGGCAGGCCGACCAGCACGTCGCCGGCCGCCACGCGCGGCGCCCCGAGCAACGCCGCGCGGTCGGCGAGCCCGACGATGAACCCGGCCAGCTCCCAGTCGCCGGGCGCGTAGAGCCCCGGCATCTCCGCCGTCTCGCCGCCGAGCAGGGCGCAGCCGTTGTCGCGGCACCCCTCCGCCACGCCGCCGACCAGCTCGACCATGCGCTCCGGCTCGAGCCGCCCGGCGGCCACGTAGTCGAGGAAGAACAGCGGCCGCGCCCCCTGGGCGAGGACGTCGTTGACGCAGTGGTTGACCAGGTCGCGCCCCACGGTGGACAGGTCGCCCGCCAGGCGCGCCACCAGGAGCTTGGTGCCGACGCCGTCCGCCGACGCCACCAGCACCGGCTCGTCGAGGCCGTCGAGGTCGGGGCGGAACAGGCCGCCGAACGCGCCGAGGTCGGCGAGGACACCCGGGGTGAACGTCTTCCGCGCCAGCTCCTTGACCCGGCCCAGCGCGCGCTCCTGGGCGTCGATGTCCACCCCCGCCTCGCGGTAGGCGCTGGGGCGCCGCCCCCCCTCCCCGGCTCGCGTCATGGGGGGAGAGTGCCACAGCCGGAGCCGGCCTGACAACCGGCGACGGTCCGCCGGCTCAGCGGGGCCGCCCGCCGCCCTCGGGGGCCGCCCCGGCGAGCAGCGCCCGCACCAGGTTGCGCTTCGAGAAGTCGCCCCCCGACAGGTAGGTGAAGAGCCCCTCGCGCCCGAGCAGCCGGCGGGTGATCCGCGCCGCCGGCAGACCGGCGGCGGCGAGCTCCGCGGCGCGGCCGCCGAGCTCCTCCCACCAGCCGATCTTGGCGGCCAGCGCGGCGCCGGCGCCGGCGACCGGCCCGGCGTGGGCGCAGAGCAGCAGCTCCGGCTCCAAGGCGGCCACCCGGCGCAGCGAGCGCAGGTGGGCGTCGAGATCCTCGATGCGCCGCAGGTAGCGCACCCGCGGGTGGACGTAGAGATCGCCCGAGAAGAGCCAGCGCCGCCGCGGCTCGAACAGGCACACGTGGGTCGCCGCGTGGCCCGGCGTCGGCACCACCTCGAGGCGCAGGCCGGCGGCCTCCACCACCGGCCCCAGCGGCTCCGCCCGGAAGCGGCGGGGGCGCCCCCACACGAGGCGCCGGTAGAAGGGGATCCGCAGACCCGCGGCGAGCAGCGGCACCGCGGACGCCGCCGCCGCCACCGGCAGCCCGAGGTCGGCGGCCAGGCGGGCGGCGCCGCCGGAGTGGTCCTCGTGGTGGTGGGTCAGCACCACCCGCTCGACGCCGCGCTCGCGGCAGAAGGCGGTGAGCGCGCCGGCGGCCGGCGGCGGCCCGGCGTCGATCAGCAGCCCGCCCACCAGGTACGCCGAGACCTCGTGCAGCGGCCGCCCGCCGAGCGTCCGGGCCATGCGCACCCGCGTGATCGGGCCGTGCTCCTCGACCGCCAGCATCCCCCCCACGCTACCCCACGGCGGCGCGCCGCCGCCCGGCTACAGCGGCTTGAACATCGAGTAGAAGGTCTCCGAGGACAGGCGGGCGTACAGCTCGACGGCGTAGCGGTCCGTCATCCCGGCGATGAAGTCGCACACGACCCGCCGGCGGCCGCGCTCGTCGGCCTGCGCGTAGCGGTCGGCGAGGTCGGCGGGTAGCAGGGTCGCCCCGCTCCCGGCCAGCGCCGCGAAGATCGTCCGCACCACCGCCTCGCCGCGATGGGCCACCAGCTTGAGGCGCGGCGAGGCGGTGAGCAGCACGTAGGTCAGGTGCTTGAGGACGGCGACCTGGCGGCGCTCGGAGGCCCCCATGCGCACCCGGGAGCGCGGCGGATCGGCGGCGTCGAAGTCGACCCCCACGGCGGCGACGAAGCGGTTGACCAGGCTCGAGGTCAGCGCGTTGCGGAAGAAGCCGTCGCGGGCGAAGTCGAGCGCCGCGGTGTAGCTCTGCCCGAGCTGCCGCAGATAGTCGCCGGCGCCGGCGCCCGCTCCCGGCGCCGGCTCCCCGAAGGCGGCGAAGAGCTCGCGCAGGACGTCGCCGACGTCCGCGGCCGAGCACGCCCCGCCGAGCTCGCGGGCGGTGCGCGCCGCCACCCGCTCGAGCACCTCGTCGGCGGCGAACAGCAGGTCCAGCGGGTTGAGCAACCCCCCCTTGAAGGCGTCCTCGAGGTCGTAGGTCGAGTAGGCGATGTCGTCGGCGAGATCCATGATGCCGCACTCGACGACCGCGATCGGCCCGCCCGCGCCCGCCGTGACGTCGCGTCGCACCCGCTCGACCACCGCCGACTCCGACGCGTAGTAGCCCTTCACCAGGCCCGCGTCCGGCGGCCGGCGCCAGGGGATCTCGCGGTCGTACTTGAGCACCGCCGCCAGGCTGCGCGAGCACAGGTTCAGCCCGTGGCCGGCGTCGCGCCCGTCGCGGTACCAGCGCGGGCTGTCGCCGGCGAGCTGCTCGCCGGGATCGTCGAGCTTCTTCTCCAGCCGCGCCAGGATGCGCAGGGTCTGTGCGTTGCCCTCGAAGCCGCCGGCCTCGCGCATCAACCCGTCGAGCACCTCCTCGCCGGTGTGTCCGAACGGCGGATGGCCGAGGTCGTGGGCCAGCGCCGCCAGCTCCACCAGGTCGAGGTCGATCGCGCTGTCGGCGGCGGCGAGCCCGTCGGCGTTGAGCTTCAGCGCCAGGGTGCGGGCGATCTGCGCCACCTCGAGCGAGTGGGTGAGCCGGTTGCGGAAGAAGTCCGACTCGAGGCCGGCGAAGAGCTGGGTCTTGCCCTGCAGCCGCCGGAAGGAGGCGCTGTGCGTGAGCCGCCCCAGGTCGCGCCGGAACGGCGACCGCCAGGCCGGCTCCTCGCCGTCGGTGCGGGCGCTCAGGCCGCGGCGCAGGTCGCCGGGGCGGTAGAGGCGGCTAGGAGGCACCCGGATCGTCGGCACCGCGCGGCGCGGTCGCGTCCGCCGGGCGCCGGGCCGCCGCCGCGGGGTGGCCGGCCGGCGGGCGCTCCGGCCCCAGCATCACCGAGTGGCGGGCCACGGCGGCGCGGCGCGCCAGCTCGTACACCGCCCGCAGCGCCCCGCCCGGGCCGCCCCGCGCCCCGGTGCCGCTCACTCCGCCTCCTCGGCACGGATCGGGAACAGCTCGGCCTGGCGGCGGTCCTCGGCGGAGATGGGGACCCGGTAGTCGCCGGTCCAGCAGGCGGTGCAGTAGCTCTCCGGCGGCCCGCTGACCGACCCGCGCAGCCCGTCGAGCGACAGGTAGGCGAGGCTGTCGGCACCCAGGAACTCGCGGATCTGCTCGACGTCGTGCGACGACGCCACCAGCTCCTCGCGGGTGGGCATGTCGATGCCGTAGTGGCAGGGCCAGGCGGTGGGGGGACAGGAGATCCGCATGTGGACCTCGGAGGCGCCGGCGTCGCGCACCATCTTGACGATCTTCGGCGAGGTGGTGCCGCGGACGATCGAGTCGTCGACCAGCACCACCCGGCGCCCCTCGATCAGGTCGCGCACCGGGTTGAGCTTGATCTTCACCCCGAAGTGGCGGATCGACTGCTTGGGCTCGATGAAGGTGCGGCCCACGTAGTGGTTGCGGATCAGCCCGAACTCGAGCGGCAGCCCGGACTCGCGGCTGTAGCCGAGGGCGGCGAACAGCCCGCTGTCGGGCACCGGCACCACGATGTCGGCCACCGCCGGCGCCTCGCGCGCCAGCCGCGCCCCCATCGCCAGGCGCGCCTGCGACACGGCGTCGCCGAAGACCTCGCTGTCCGGGCGGGCGAAGTAGACCTGCTCGAACAGGCAGCGGGTGGGCCGGGGCTCCTGCGGCAGCCGGTGGCGGCTGATCGTCCCCTCCCGCGCCACCACCACCTCGCCCGGCTCGAGCTCGCGCACCGAGCGCGCCCCGATGAGGTCGAAGGCGCAGCTCTCCGAGGCGAAGCAGGGCCGTCCCTCGAGCTCCCCCAGCGCCAGCGGCCGGAAGCCGTAGGGGTCGCGGGCGGCGATCAGGCAGTCCTCGGCCACCATCAGCAGCGAGTAGGCGCCCTGCACCTCGGCCAGGGCGAGCATCAACGACTCGACGACGTCGGCGCGCGGCTCGCGCGCCATCAGGTGCAGGATGACCTCGGTGTCGCTGGTGGTCTGGAAGATCGACCCCGAGCGCTCCAGGCGACGGCGCACCTCGACGGCGTTGGTGAGGTTGCCGTTGTGCACCACGCCGAGCGGGCCCATCGAGGTCTGCACCACGATCGGCTGGGCGTTGGCGATGATGCTGGTGCCGGCCGTCGAGTAGCGGGTGTGGCCGATGGCGCGGGAGCCCCCCAACCGCTCCAGGATGCGGGCCCGGAAGATGTCGGCGACCTGCCCCATGCCGCGCTCGACCCGCATGCGGCGGCCGTCCCACGCCACCATCCCCGCCGACTCCTGGCCGCGGTGCTGCAGCGCGTACAGCCCGAGGTAGGTGAGGTTCGCCGCGTCCTCGTGGCCGTCGATTCCGAAGATGCCGCACATGGTGGTGAGGGCCGGATGATACCGCGGCCCGGTCGGCCGCGGGACCTCTCCGGAAAAGAGCCGTAACGGTCGCGCCGCCGCCCCGATTCCCCGCCGGCGCTCAGAGGCCGAGGGCGCGCGGCAGCGCCTCGGCCCACGCCGTCCGCAGCGCCTCGACGTCGACGCGGAAGCGCGCGCCGTCGCAGGCGACCGCGAGCTCGCCGCCGCCCACCTCGCCGACCTCGGCGACCGGCACCCGGGCGCGCTCGGCGGCGTGGAGCACCTTGGCCAGCGCGCGCCGCGGACAGGCGACCAGGGCGCGGCCCTGCGTCTCGGAGAACAGCGCCGTCGGGGTCAGCGGCACCTCGACCCGGGCGCCGAGGCCGGCGCCGAAGCAGGCCTCGGCCAGGGCCACGGCGAGGCCTCCCTCGGAGAGGTCGTGGGCGGTGGCGACCGAGCCCTGGAAGACGAGCACCCGGAGCAGCTCGGCGAGCCGCGCCTCGGCGTCGAGGTCGACCTTCGGCGGGCGCCCCTGCTCGATGCCGTGGACCAGCCGCAGGTAGGCCGAGCCGCCGTACTCGCCGGCGTCCGCGCCGAGCAGCAGGATGCGGTCCCCGGCCTGCCGGAACCAGGAGCGCGGCAGGGTGGCGACGTCGGGCACCATCCCCACCATGGCGACGGTCGGGGTGGGGTGGATCGAGCGTCCCTCGGTCTCGTTGTAGAGCGAGACGTTGCCCGACACCACCGGCACCTCCAGCGCCCGGCAGGCCTCGGCCATGCCGCGGACGGCCTCGCGGAGCTGCCAGGAGACCTCGGGGTTCTCGGGGTTGCCGAAGTTCAGGCAGTCGGTCAGCCCCACCGGCTCGGCGCCGACCGTGGCGAGGTTGCGCACCGCCTCCGCCACGGCCTGGGCGCCGCCGGTGCGCGGATCGAGCCAGCAGTAGACCGGGTTGACGTCGCACGACAACGCCAGCGCCGAGGTGGTGCCCTTGAGCAGCAGCACCGCCGCGTCGCCCCCGGGACCGAGCACCGTGCTGGTGCGCACCGAGTGGTCGTACTGCCTCCAGATCCACTCCTTGCTGGCCAGCTCGGGGGTGGTGAGCAGCGCCCGCAGCGTCGCCGCCGGGTCGTCGACCGGCGGCACCTCGGGGTCGGCCTGCCGCGCCGCCAGGTCGGCGGGCGGGGCCGCCGGCCGCCGGTAGACCGGCGCCTCGGCGGTCAGCGGCGCCACCGGCATGTCCGCCGCCACGCCGCCCTGCCAGCGCAGCACGGCGCGGCCGTCGCCGGTGATCTCGCCGATCTCGACCACCTCGAGCCCCCAGCGGCGGAAGACCCGGGCCACCTCCTCCTGGCGGCCGCGGCGGGCCACGATCACCATCCGCTCCTGCGACTCCGAGAGCATGATCTCGTAGGGCGTCAGCCCCGGCTCGCGCAGCGGCACGCGGTCGAGGTCGAGCCGGATGCCGGTGCCGCCGCGGCCGGCCATCTCGAACGCCGAGCTGGTCAGCCCGGCCGCCCCCATGTCCTGGATGGCGACGATGGCGCCGCCGCGCATGGCGTCGAGGCAGGCCTCGAGCAGGACCTTCTCGGTGAAGGGGTCGCCCACCTGGACCGTCGGCCGCTTGGCCTCGCTCTCGGCGTCGAAGGCCTCCGAGGCCATGGTGGCGCCGTGGATGCCGTCGCGCCCGGTGCGGCTGCCGACGTAGAGCACCGGGTTGCCGGCGCCGCGCGCCTCGGCGGTGAAGATGCGGTCCCGGCGCGCCAGCCCGAGGGCGAAGGCGTTGACCAGGATGTTGCCGTCGTAGGAGCGGTGGAAGCCGGTCTCGCCCCCCACCGTGGGGATGCCGACGCAATTGCCGTAGCCCCCGATGCCGCGCACCACGCCGTCGACCAGGTAGCGCATCCGCGGCGCGTCGAGGTCGCCGAAACGCAGCGAGTCCATCACCGCGATCGGCCGCGCCCCCATGGTGAAGACGTCGCGCAGGATGCCGCCCACCCCCGTCGCCGCCCCCTGGTACGGCTCGATGTAGCTGGGGTGGTTGTGGCTCTCCATCTTGAACGCCGCCACCCAGCCGTTGCCCAGGTCGACGACGCCGGCGTTCTCGCCCGGTCCGTGGACCACGTGCGGCCCGCTGGTCGGGAAGGTGCGCAGGTAGACCTTCGACGACTTGTAGGAGCAGTGCTCCGACCACAGGGCCGAGGCGATGCCCAGCTCGGTCCAGCTCGGCGTGCGGCCCAGCAGGGCGACCAGCCGGCCGTACTCCTCCTCGGTGAGGCCGTGCTCGGCCGCCAGCGCCGCGTCGACCCGCGGCTCCTCGGCGGCGGCGGCCGGCACCGCCACCGTGCCCTCGCGTTCCGTGGCCACCGCTCAGGCCCCCGCGCCGGCCCGCGACGGCACGGCGGCGCTCTCCACGATGCCCTCGAAGAAGGCCCGCCCGTCGACGCCGCCGAGGATCGCCTCGGCGCAACGCTCGGGGTGGGGCATCATGCCGAGCACGTTGCCCTCGCGATTGACCAGGCCGGCGATGGCGCGCGCCGAGCCGTTGACGTTCCAGGCGTCGTCCAGGCCGCCCGCCGGATCCGTGTAGCGGAACACCACCTGACCGGCCGCCTCGATCTCGTCCAGGGTCTCCGGGGCGGCCTCGTAGTTGCCCTCGGCGTGCGCGATCGGGATGCGCAGCACCTGGCCGGGCCTGTAGTGCCGGGTGAACGGCAGGTCGGTGCGCTCCACCCGCAGGAACACGTCGCGGCACTCGAAGCGCAGGGTGCGGTTGCGGCGCATCGCACCGGGCAGCAGCCCGGCCTCGAGCAGCATCTGGAAGCCGTTGCAGATCCCCACCACCAGGCCGCCCTCGGCGGCGTGGCGGCGCACCGCCCGCATCACCGGGGACTGCGCCGCCAGGGCGCCGGCGCGCAGGTAGTCGCCGTAGGAGAAGCCGCCCGGCAGCACCACCAGCTCGCAGCCCTTCAGGTCGTCGTCGCCGTGCCACAGGAACACCGCGTCCTGCTCGAGGACGTGCTTGAGCACGTGGTAGACGTCGTGGTCGCAGTTCGAGCCCGGGAAGACGACGACGCCGGCCTTCACGCCGCACCCCCGTCGTCGAGCAGCTCCACCGCGTAGTCCTCCACCACGGTGTTGGCGAGCAGCTTCTCGCACATGGCGCGCAGCGACTCGCCGGCGTGCTCGGCGTCGTCTCCGGCGAGGGTGATCTCGAAGCTCTTGCCCGCCCGCACGTCCTCGACCTCGGCGAAGCCGATGCCGGCCAGGGCGTTGCGGATGGCCTTGCCCTGGGGGTCGAGGATCTCGCGGCGGGGGTAGACGGTGACTCGCGCCCGCATCACTGGTCGTTCTCCTTGCAAAAGGCTCCCGCCCGCCTACGGCTCGCCCACGGCCACCAGGTCGAGGCCGAGCTGTTGCTGGCTCCCACGGCGCGCCGCGCGGCGGCGCGCCGCGGCGCGGACGCGCGGGTGCGGCAGCGGCTCCGCCGTCCCCGGGGGGGCGTCGGGACCGACGCCGATCCACTCGGTCGGCCCGTCCTGCCAGGTGACCGCCAGCTCGGCCGCCGCGCCCTCGCGGGCGAGCACCTCGCCCACCTCGGCGGCGGCCATGGCCGGCAGGTTGTTGGTCTGTGAGAGGTGGTAGAGGACCACCCAGCGCAACCGGTCGCCCAGCAGCTCGGGCACGCCGTCGGCCGCGTCGCGGTTCGACAGGTGCCCGTGGCGGCCCGCCACGCGCTGCTTGAGCACCCACGGGTAGGGCCCGTTGCGCAGCATGTCGAGGTCGTGGTTGGTCTCGAGCACCAGGATGTCGAGGTCCTCGAGCCGCCCCCAGGCGAGCCGGCTGCGGCTGCCCAGGTCGCCGGCGAGGCCGAGGCGGCAGCCGTCGGGACCGGTGAGGACGTAGCCCACCGGCTCGCGCGCGTCGTGGGGGATGGCGAAGGGCTCGACCTCGAAGTCGCCCACCAGCTCCGGGCGCCCGGAGGCGAGCACCCGCGTCCAGCGGCGCGCCCGCTCCGACAGCCCGCGGGTCTCGGCGAGGGTGCCGGCGGTGGCCCACACCGGCACCTTCCAGCGCCGGGCGAAGCGGTCGATGCCGCGCACGTGGTCCTGGTGCTCGTGGGTGAGCAGGACCGCCTCGACGGTCTCCGGCGCCACCCCGACGGCGCCGAGGCGGCGCTCGATCTCGCGGCAGGAGAACCCGGCGTCGATCAGCAGGCGCCGGCCGCCGCAGTCGACGACGACCGCGTTGCCCCGGCTCCCCGATCCGAGGACCGTCACACGCATCCGCTGGCCGATCGTTCCGGTGAGACCACCCTGTGCCCCGCTCCGCGGAAACGGTATCACGGCGGCGGGGGCTTCCGGGCCCCCGGACGCGGGGCTAGAAGGTGTAGGTGCGCCCCTCCTCGAGGAACTCGACGTCGGAGCGGCCGAGGGCGGCGACCTCCTCGTGGATGCGCGCCACCGAGGGGGGCTTGAGGTGGTGCAGCAGGACCGGCACGTCGCGCTCGAGCTTGGCGAGCTCCGCCGCCATCGTCCGCGGGGTCAGGTGCAGCGAGACGTCGGCCACCTGCTGCATGCCGTTGTCGAAGCTGGTCTCGAGCATCAGCGCCTGCAGGTTCGGGGTGCGGTTGGCCACTTCCCACAACCGATGGGTGGGGCCGGTGTCGCTGGACCACAGGATCGCCCCGCGGTCGTGCTCGACCAGGAAGCCGTAGGTCGGCACCAGGTGGTTGACGGGGATGGGGGTGAAGCGCACCCCGCCGAGCACCAGGGGCACCTCCGGCGCCATCTCGTGGAAGCGCACCGCCGGCAGCAGGTGGTTGGGCAGCCGGGTGAAGTCCGGCCAGGTGGCGTTGTTGAACAGGTACTTGCGGATCGAGTAGATGGTGGCCTCGGAGGCGTAGATGTCCACCGCCCCCTCGCTGCGCCCGTAGACGTTCTCGATGAAGAACGGCAGCGAGGTGATGTGGTCCATGTGCGAGTGGGTGAGCAGGATGGACTGGATGCCCATCTGCTCCTCCACCGACAGGACCTGCGACAGCGACCCCGCGTCGACGGCGAGGCCGCCGTCGATCCGCAGGCAGGTCATCCGGCAGTCCCGGCTCTCCCCGCCGTGGGCCCCCACCACCTCCAGGTCCATGATCCAGAGGATTGTAGCGCCTCCCGGGGACGGCCTTCCCGGGAGGCGCGCGGCGGGCCGCCGATCAGAAGCGGGTGCCGATCCAGAACGACGAGCGGTAGCCCTTCTCGGAATCCTGGAAGTTGGTCCGCTTGGCGAAGTCCCAGTTCAGCTGCAGGCCGCCGAAGTTGACGCTGATGCCGTAGCCGTAGGCGGCACGCGCGTCCTCCAACCGGTTCTCGGCGGAGTTCCACAGGGTGAAGGTCTCGAACTCGTGGTACCAGGCGCCGCCGACGTCGAGGAAGATCACGCCGCGGATGCCGCGGAAGCCGAGGATCGGCGTCGCCAGCACGTCGATCAGCGGGAAGCGCAGCTCGAGGTTGGTGAAGAAGCCGCGGTCGCCGACGAACTCGCGGAACGAGTAGCCGCGCAGGGTGTCGAGGCCGCCGAAGTAGGTCGGGTTCGGCTGGTTGCCCTGCGACGCCGCCAGGAAGACGCGCCAGGCGAAGTTGCTGCGCCGGGTCAGCGGCAGGTACTGGCGGAAGTCGAGGTCGGCGCTCTCCGACAGGGTTCCCCCGGAGCCGCCGCCGCCGATGTCGGGTGCGTAGTTGAGGTCGAGCCGCCAGCGGCGTCCGGAGATCGCCCCGTACCTGGCGTAGATCGCCGAGTCGCCCACCAACGCCCCGGTGAGCAGGGGGAAGTCCTGCGCGAACTCGACGTAGCGGATCTCGGGCTCGCCGGTGGCCTCGTTCAAGACGACGAACGGGGAGGCGAACTTGCGGTAGGCGTAGCCGACGCCGAGCTCGGCGCGGTGGTAGAAGCTCAGCGGATAGACCACCGTGCCGACCAGCCCGGTCAGGCGGTAGCCGATGTGGCCGCGCTGAACGTCGTTGAAGAAGCCGGTGTCGGCGCGCTCCAGGTAGTACTGGCGGTCGTCGAACAGCTCGAGCTGCCACTGCCAGCGGCGCGACAGGTCCTGGTAGATGAAGTCGAAGTTCGACAGGCTGTCGACCGAGCTCAGCACGCCGATCAGCCGCCGGTCGCCGAGGTAGTCCGAGAACGACAGGATCACCTGCCCGATCAGGGTCTGGTTGTCGTCGATGGCGAGGACGGTGTCGGCGTTCTCCAGGAACAGGTGGAAGCCGCCGTACCCCTCCTTGTTCTCGTCGTTGACCGCCACCTGGATGTCGGGCTCGAAGGCCGGCAGCTCGGTGGGCAGAGTCGGCTCGGCGGTGAGGTCGAGCCGGGTCGGCTCGGTCACCGGCTCGTCGACGTCGCGCTCGTAGAGGTCGAAGCGGCCCTTCCAGTACCCCGTGTAGACGAGCCGCTCCTTGCCCTCGGTGTCGGCGGCCAGCACGGTCGGCTGGAAGCAGCCGGTGACCGCGTTGGTGTACTGGCTCAGCTCGCCGGTGGCGAGGTCGAGGCCGTAGATGTTGTCGGCCCCGGAGCGGTCCGAGGTGAAGTACAACCGCTTCCCGTCCGGCGAGAAGATGGCGTCCTTGTCGTTGAAGTCGCCCGCGGTGATCTGGGTGCGCTCGCGCGGGTTGTCGAGGTCGATGCGGAACAGCTTCGAGAAGCCGCCGCCGAGCACCGACGACAGCACGACCGAGCGCCCGTCCGGGGAGAAGGTGGGCGCGGCGTCGTACAGCGAGTCGTCGGTGAGGTTGGTCAGCTCGCCGCTGTCGAGATCGTAGAGGAAGACGTCGAAGCGGCCGGCCCGGTTGCCCTGGAAGGCGATCGTCCGGCCGTCCGGCGACCACGCCGGCGCCAGCTGCTGGTCGACCGACGGCATGTCGACCACCCGTTGGATGCCGCCGCCGAGCACGTCGATCAGCACCAGGCTGCGCCCCTTCTCCCGCTTGGCGAAGGCGGCGATGCTGTTGCCGTCGGGGGAGAAGGCGAGGTCGCGCCCCTGCTGGAACCCGATGGTGAGGAACTGGCCGACCAGGTACTGGTACTGGTTGGTGTAGCCGCGGGTGAGGTTGCGGATCAACCGCCGCTTGCGGGTGTCGAACAGCGAGACGTCGAGGTCGCCGCGCTCGCTGGAGAACGACGCCACCAGGTCGCCCGACGGCGAGGCGGTCGGGGACATCTCCTGCGACGGCAGCCCGCGCTCGACGCGGAAGGGGCGGCCGAAGTCGCCGGGCTCGCCGGTGCGCAGCAGCTCGGCCAGGTACTTCTTGCGCAGCCAGCGGCGGAAGTCGGCGTCGAACTCCTCGGGCTCGATGTTGAAGGCGCGCTGCACGGCGCGGCCGATGCGCCCGCCGATGGTGTTGCGCAGCTCGAAGATGAAGTCGCGGAACCCGTCCTTGCCCCAGCGCTCCTCGATGAAGTCGAAGCAGGCGTGCCCGATGCGGTAGGCGAAGAAGCCCTGCGGGTCGTCCTGCGTCATCCGCGGGACGTTGTCGTTGACCACCGCGTCGATCAGCACCATCCGGTCGGTGGTGGTCTCGTCCTTCGCCATGTAGCTGGCCATCCCCTCCATCACCCAGGTCGGCACCTGGCCGGCCAGCGCCTTGCCCAGGCTGCCCCCGAACAGGATGTGGTACTGGAAGATGTGGGTCAGCTCGTGGCGCACCAGGGCCATCAGCTCCGGGTCCGGAACGTCGACGGGCAGCACCATCCGGAAGCGCGCCGGGCTGGCGAAGGCCCCGACGCCCTCGGGGATGAAGTTGAGGATGATGTTGTTCTGCTCGAACGCCGCGTGGTTGGCGAAGAAGATCAGCGGCGTCGACTCCTTGATCTGGAAGTCGAAGTCGCGGGAGAGCTGGTCGTAGGCGCTCTCCGCGAACGAGACGACCTTCTGCAGCAGCTCCGCCTCGTCGGCGTAGTAGTACACGTCGAAGTGCGGCGAGTGGTAGATCTGCCAGTCGAAGTTGCGGTACTGGATCTTGTTCTTGCCGAAGCCGCGGCCGTAGAACTCGGGCAGCGGCGCGTAGAGCTGCGCGCCGGCGGGCGGCGCCAGGGCGACGAGGGTGACGAGGGCGGCGATCGCCAGGACCGCCAGCCGTAGGGGCGAACGTCTCAAGCTGGCCTCCTTCTGGGCGGACGGGTCGGGCTCACTGGGTGAACAGCACCCGCGTCGCCTCGACCTCTCTTCTGGGCGAAGACGCCGATGATGCGGTCCTCGAGGGAGTAGAGATTCTCGAACATGCCTTTCAGCGGGTCCGCGCTCTCCCCCTCGGTGCTCTGGAAGTCCTTGAAGTTGTCGGTGTAGAGCAGCTCGCCGGTGTGGCCGTCGTAGACCTGCATCAGGATGTCGTACTCGAAGCCGGTCTGCTCGACGAGGACCTGCCGGTAGTAGCGCCGCCCGTTGTAGGGAGACGTGTACTCCTCGGTGCGGTAGCCGGTGCGGTCCTGGACGTCGAAGTCGAGGCCGCCGGAGAGGATCAGGTCCGCCTGGGTGCGCTCCCCCACCGCCTTCCAGAAGTCGGCCTCGCGGCCGAGCTGGGTGAGGTCGTAGGTGGGGTAGTCGACCGGCGGCGCGTCGATCACCTCGAGGTCGGTCTCGCGGCGCAACGTCTTGGTGAGGTAGCGCTTGAACTCGGCCTCCACGTCCACGGTGCGGCCGCGGGTGCGGTCCTCGCCCTCTTGGCTGACCACCAGGAAGGGGGCGATGGTGATCGAGTGACGGCCCTTGAGGTCGAGCTTCGCCTTCTGGGGCAGCTTGAGTCGCACCTCCACCGACCCCGCCCACAGGGGTGCGGCGGCCAGCCACGCGGCGGCGCAGCAGAGTGCGATGCGTTGACTTCGGGTCACGGCTCGACTCCCTTCGTGCCCCCTGCCCCCGATTCGGTACGCTTCCCGCCCGTTCAACCGCCCCCGGAGGGCGCCGGGGGCGCTGGCGGTGGAGTGGCGGTGCTGTCCGGCGCCGTCCCGGCCGCCCCCTCCGCCGCCTTCTCCCCCGACGGGTGGAAGCTCTGGTAGAACTCCACGAAGCGAGCGTAGTTCCGGCGCAGGTCCCGGTTGTCGGGCTGCACGCGGAGAGCCTGCTTGTAGACGTCCAGGGCGCGGTCGAACTCCCCGGTCGCCTCGTAGGCGACGGCGAGGTTGTTGAGCACCCGGTAGTCGTTGGGATCGAGCCGCGAGGCGCGCTCGAAGCGGAACAGCGCCTCGCTCCACAGGCCCTGCTTGGCCATCGCCACCCCGAAGTCGATCTGCTCCTGGGCGCGGCCGCTCGCGGACACGCCGCTGCAGCCCGCCAGGGCGCCGGCAAGGCACACGGCGAGCACGAGCCCCCGAAGGGCACGGCGGCCGCCCCGGAGGGCGGCCGGACCGACGGGCGGAACCTGCGGTGACGAAGAGGGCATCTCCAAGCTCCCGGAGTATATACGAGGGCCGAAGCGGTCCGGCCCGGCGACGGGTGGTGCGACGCATACCCGGTGAGTGCCGCCAGATGGCGCCGGCGGTTCGCGTCTACCCCGGTGCAGATGCCGACGCCACCCCACCGGCACGACCTCCGCGAGGTGCGCATCGCCCTCAACGCCGACCCCGGCCTGGGCCGGGCCGCGGCCTGCCGCCTCGCCCTCGCCGGGGACGGCTGGCTGCGCGGCGCCCCGGCTCCCACCGCCCGCGCGCTCGGCCTTCCCGGCAGCCAGCTCGAGCGGGCGCGGCGGGTCGCCGCGGTGTCCGGCCGCCTCGCCCGCCGCGAGCTCCGCCGCGCCGAGCGGGCCGGGGCTCGCCTGGTCACCTTCGACGACCCCGGTTACCCGCGGCCCCTCGCCGACCTTGCCCTGCCGCCCCCGGTGCTCTACGCGGTGGGCGAGCTGCCGGCCGCGCTGGTGGCGACGGGCCGCGGCGTGGCGGTGGTGGGCTCGCGGCGCGCCAGCGCCTACGGCCGCGAGGCGGCGGGCCAGTTCGGGCGCGCGCTCGCCGCGGCGGGGTGGACCGTGGTCTCCGGCTGCGCCCCGGGGGTCGACGCCGCCGCCCACCGCGGGGCGCTGGCCGCCGGCGGCCCCACGGTCGCCGTGCTCGGCTGCGGCATCGACGTCGACTACCCGGCGGGGCACGGGCCGCTGCGCCGCGAGATCGCCGGCGCCGGCGCCGTCGTCACCGAGTTCCCCTGTGGCGCCGCACCGCGCCGTTGGCACTTTCCGGTGCGCAACCGGATCCTCGCCGCCCTCGGCCGCGCCACCCTGGTGGTGCAGGCGACCGAACGCTCCGGCTCGCTGATCACCGCCCGGCTGGCGCTCGAGCTCGGACGCGACGTGCTGGCGGTGCCCGGGCCGATCTTCGACCGGCGCTCGCGCGGCCCCAACCGGCTGATCGCCGACGGCGCCGCCCCGGCGGGCGAGCCGCGCGACGTCCTCGACGCGCTGGTCGGCCCGTCCGCCGCCTGGCTCCTGTGCGGCGACGGCGCCGGCCCGTCGCCCGACGAGGCGACGGTGCCGCGCCTGCCGGGGCTCAAGGGACGGGTGCTCGCGGCCCTGCCGCTGGGCGGCGAGCGCACCCCGGGAGAGGTCGCCGCCGCGGTCGGGCGCGAGGTCGACGCGGTGCTGGCGGCGCTGCTGGAGCTGGAGATCGAGGGCTGGGCGCGGCGGCGGCCCGGCCCCACCTACGGGCGGACCGCCCTCGACCGGTGAGGGGAGCCGCCGGTGGAGGGCCCGCTCCGCCGGCGTCGCCGCGACGGGTTGCGACCTCCGGGCCCGGGGCGTACGATGGCCGCAGGCGGACCTTCGCGAACCTCGGCAAGGAGATCGTCATGGCGCGTCTCTTCGTCCCCGCAACGGTTCTTCTCACCCTCGTCCTCACCGTCCCCGCCGCGGCCCAGCCCGACGTCAGCGGCGTCTGGAAGATCGAAACCAACGCCGATCTCCCGGAGAACGGCGGCACCTGCGTCTTCTCCGGCAAAGCGACGATCCAGCAGGCGGGCTCGTCGATCAGCGGCTACCCGATCCTCAAGCTGGTCAGCGGACCAGTCTCTTGCCCGCCGTTCCTGACGGCGCAGCTGACCGGCACGGTCGACGAGAAGGCCTGCGTCGACGGCATGCTCAGCAGCGGGCCGCTCGGAACGTCCTACTTCTCCTGCTGCCCCGGCGAGGGCGGGGGCTGCAACGGGGAGTTCGGGACCGAGACCGGACCCTACGCCGGCAGCGGCGGTACCTTCGCCGCCCTGATGCTGCCCTCGGTGCTGGAGATCCCGACCCTCACCGCCGGCGGCCTTGCCGCTCTGGCGATCCTCGTCCTCGCCCTCGGCGGCTGGTTGCTGCGGCGGCGCGGGGTGGCCTGAGGTCGACCCGGCAGCGACGCGGTCCCCGCCGCGCCCGGACCGCCCTCAACCGCTGAAGGGCGACTGCTGGTGGAGGACCAGCTCCCAGGCGTCGCCGCGGCGGGCGTAGACGCTGGCGACGTGGGCGCGCATCTCGCCGGCGCCCGGGCGGCGGGCTCGCGCGGTGTAGACGAGCGCCGCCACGTCGGGCGCCCAGCGCAGGGTACGCGGCGCGAGGATCTCGAAGCTCTCCCACGGCGCCGCCGCCGCGACCGCCGGCAGCGCCGCCGCCTTGTCCAGGATCAGGTCGGGGCCCGAGAAGACCAGCACCCCGTCGTCCGCCAGGTGGCGGGAGTAGAAGCCGGCGTCGCCCGCCGCCCGCCAGAACCCCGCCTCGAGCTCCAGGAGCTCCGCCCGCAGGGTCGCATCCGCCGGCGCCGGCGTGCCCACCGGGTCAGCCCTTCTTCTTCCGCCCGCCGCTGCGCCGGCGCGGCCGCGGCGGCGCCGCCCGCTTGGCGGCGAGCAGCTCGAGCGCCCGCTCGAGATCCACCGACCCCGGGTCGGTGCCGCGGGGCAGGGTGGCGTTGACCTCGCCGTCGGTGACGTACGGCCCGTAGCGCCCTTCGAGCACCCGCACGGGGCCCGCGGCGCCGGCCGCCTCGCCGAGCTCCTGGAGGACCTGCTTGCCGGCCGCGCCGCGGCGCCGGCCGCGCGGCGGCTTCGGCTGCGCCAGCACCTCGAGCGCCGCCGGCAGCGCGATCTCCACCGCCTCGCGCCACGAGCCGAGGCTGCGGAACTCGTCGCCGCGCTTGACGTAGGGCCCGTAGCGGCCGATCCCGGTCATCACCTCCTCGCCGCTCTCCGGGTCCTCGCCCACCCGCCGCGGCAGCCGGATGAGCTGCTCGGCGATCTCCCGGGTGAGCGTCTCCGGGGTGACGTCGGCGGGGAGGGAAACGCGCCGCGGCTTCGCCTTGGCGGCCTTCTCGGCGGCGGTCGGCTCGCGCTCGAGGTAGAAGCCGAAGCGGCCGTGGCGCAGGTGCACGGGCAGCCCGGTCCCGGGGTCGCTGGCCACCGGCTCGCCGCCCTCCTCCTTGGCCTCCAGCATCCCGGCCGCGAGCTCGGGCGTCAGGTCCGCCGGCGGCAGGTCGGGCGGCAGGCTGGCGATCGGCCCGTCCTCGCCGCGCTTGACGTAGGGGCCGTAGCGGCCGATCTTGACCTCCAGCGGCTCGCCGCTGCCAGGGTCGGCGCCCAGCGCCACCGTCGGGTACACCACCTCGCCCTCGTCCACCCGCCGCTGCAGGCCGGGCCGGCCGCCGACGCCGTTGAAGAACTGGCCCACCAGCGCGTCCCACGCCTTGCGCCCCGCCGCCACTTCGTCGAGGTCGTCCTCCATGTGGGCGGTGAAGGCGGTGTCGACGAGGTCCTCGAACTGGCCCTCGAGGAGCTGGGTGACGCACACGGCGGTGAAGGTGGGGATCAGCTCGTTGCCGCGCTTGAAGACGTAGCCGCGGTCCTGGACGGTGCCGAGGATGGAGGCGTAGGTCGACGGGCGGCCGATCCCCTCCTCCTCGAGCTTCTTGACCAGGCTGGCCTCGGTGTAGCGGTAGGGCGGCTGGGTGGTGTGGCCCTCGGCCTCCACCGCGGTCGGCTCGACCGTCTCGTCCCGCGCCAGCGCCGGCAGCAAGGACTCCTGGTCACCGAGCTCGCCCTCGGGATCGTCCGACCCCTCGACGTAGGCGCGCAGGAAGCCGGGGAAGACGATGCGCTTGCCGCTGGTGGCGAAGGTCAGCGGCCCGTCCTCGACCGCCACCTCGACCTCCACCGCCGTGCGCTCGAAGCGGGCGGGCGGCATCTGGGAGGCGATGGTGCGCTTCCAGATCAGCTCGTAGAGCCGCGCCTGGTCGTCGTCGAGGAAGCGGCGGACGTCCTGGGGCCGGCGCGACAGGTCGGTGGGCCGGATCGCCTCGTGCGCCTCCTGCGCCACCTTCGAGCGGGTGCGGTAGCGGATCGGCTTGGGCGGCAGGTACTCGTCGCCGTAGACCGACCCGATCACCTGGCGCGCCTGGGTCAGGGCCCGCTGGGCGAGGGTCAGGCTGTCGGTGCGCATGTAGGTGATCAGGCCGACGCGCTCGCCGCCGAGGTCGACGCCGTCGTAGAGGCTCTGCGCCACCTGCATGGTGCGCTTGGAGGTGAAGCGCAGCTTGCGGTTGGCCTCCTGCTGCAGGGTCGAGGTGATGAAGGGGGGCGCCGGCTTCTGGGTGCCGGGGGAGCGCTCGAGCGACGCCACCCGCCAGGGACGTGCGGCCAGCGCCGCGTCGGCCAGCCCCTTCGCCCGCGCCGCGCCGAGCTGCAGGCGGGACGCGTCCGCCAGCCGGCCGGTCGCCGGGTCGAAGCTCTTGCCCTCGGCCAGCCGCCGTCCGCCGACCCGTACCAGCCGCGCCTCGAAGCTCCCGCCGGCGGCCTCGAGCCGGGCCTCGAGGTCCCAGTACTCGGCCGAGCGGAAGGCCATCCGCTCGCGCTCGCGCTCGACCAGCAGCCGCACCGCCACGCTCTGCACCCGCCCCGCCGAGAGCTTCGGCGCCACCCGCTTCCACAGCAGCGGCGACAGCGTGTAGCCGTACAGGCGGTCGAGCACCCGCCGCGCCTCCTGGGCCCGCACCAGGTCCTGATCGAGCTGGCGCGGCGCGGCGAGCGCCGCCCGGATCGCCTCCGGGGTCACCTCGTGGAAGACGATGCGCTCGACGGTGACCTTCTTCGGCGGCGATAGGAGCTCGAGGACGTGCCAGCTGATCGACTCCCCCTCGCGGTCCTCGTCGGTGGCGAGCAGCAGCCGGTCGGCCTCGCGCAAGGCCTGCTTGAGCCGCTGCACGTGCCGTTTCTTGTCGGCCGGCACCACGTAGAGCGGCGTGAAACCGTGCTCGACGTCGACGCCGAGCCGCGCCCACTCCTCGCCCTGCACCGCCGCCGGGATCTCGGTGGCGTTCTGCGGCAGGTCGCGGACGTGACCGTAGCTCGCCTCCACCCGGTAGTCGTCCCCCAGGAAGCGGGCGATGGTCGCCGCCTTGGCGGGCGACTCCACGATCACGAGGTTTCTCGGCACGTTTCTCTGGCTCCCTGGAAGAGCTGGAGGACCACGGCTGGGCACCGCAGCGGGCGGCGCTGGAACGGCGGGCAGACTAACCACGCCCCCGAAAGGGTGTCAAGCGAACCCGCTGCCGCCCCCGCCCCGGCCCTAAGGGCCGCCCCCCGCACCCCGCACCCACCCCCCGGCGACCGGCGGGGTCGGGACGCCCACCTCGCCGGTCCGGCCGAGAGCGGGCGCAGCCCGCGCGAGGCCCCCGGGCGAGCGGCGACGGCTGTTTTCGACCTGGTGTGGAAGGCCGGCCGCTCGGAACCGAACAGGATCTCTAGGTGGTGCCGGGGATGCCGCCCTCGCCGACCACCGGCACGCCCGACGCCTCGATGGCGCGGGCGATCGCCGCCGCCGCGGCGGCGCCCGCTTCCGCCCCGGGGCTCACTCCTCGCCCTCCGGCGGCCAGAGGTCGAGCTGCCGGCGCAGGTCGACGAGCTGGCCGAGGTGGTAGGCGGCGTGGTCGGCGGCGAGCAGCGCCTCGCGCAGCAGATCGGCGCCGCCGTCGGTCCACGGCAGCGGCGCCAGCAGATCGGGGCAGCCCGCCACCAGCTCCTTCATCTCGTCGCGGTGGCGCCGGTAGGCGGCCACGCTCTCGTCCCAGCTCGGCGCGTCCGGCGGTGCCTCGCTGGGCGGCCAGTACCCGGCCGGCCAGTCCGGCGACTCGTGGTCCGCGCTGCGGCTGTACCCGACCAGGTCCCACAGGGCGATGCGCAGGTGCTCGAGGAGCTGCCAGGCGGTGTGCGGCAGATCCGCCGCCCGCCGTCCCGCCAGCTCGACCGGGAACCCGCGCACCGCCGCGTCGAAGCCGACGTGCGCCCCGCGCCCGTCCAGCAGCTCGAGGACCCGCGCCCGCAGTGCTTCGTGGTCCATGCGCTCCTCCCGGCGCGATCCTACCCCCGCGGGCGGTGGCGCATTCCGTGCCGGCCGCGCGCCGCACGGCCCGCTCCTATAATCGGCGCACCGATGGCCCCGCCCGTCCAGGACGCCCCCGTCCACGTCGTCGGCGCCGGGTTGGCCGGCTCCGAGTGCGCCTGGCAGCTCGCCGAGCGCGGCGTCCCGGTGGTGCTCCACGAGATGCGGCCCGAGCGCTCGACGCCGGCGCACCACACCGACCGCTGCGCCGAGCTGGTGTGCTCGAACTCGCTCCGCAGCGACGACCCCGAGCACGCCGCGGGCCTGCTCAAGCGCGAGATGGAGGCCTTCGGCTCGCTGGTCATCGCCGCGGCGCGGGGCGCCGCGGTGCCGGCGGGCGGCGCCCTGGCGGTGGACCGCGACGCGCTTCGCGGAGACGGTGAGCGGGCGCCTCGCGGCGCACCCCCGCATCGAGCTGCGCCGCGGCGAGGTGACCGCGCTGCCCGCCGGCGAGGTGGTGCTCGCCACCGGGCCGCTGACCTCGCCGGCGCTGTCGGCGGCGCTGGCCGAGCTGCTCGGCGGCGAGCACCTCTACTTCTACGACGCCATCGCCCCGATCGTCGACGCCGGGACAGCCTCGATCCCGGGCCGCTCTTCTGGCAGTCGCGCTACGGCAAGGGGGCGGGCGACGACTACCTCAACGCGCCGCTCGACCGCGAGCGCTACCTGGCCTTCCACGCCGCCGTGCTGGCGGCCGAGGTGCTGCCGCTGCACGACTTCGAGCGCGACCTGTTCTTCGAGGGCTGCCTGCCGATCGAGGAGCTGGCGCGGCGCGGCGTCGACACCCTGCGCTTCGGGCCGATGAAGCCGGTCGGACTGACGCGCCCCGACGGCACCCGCCCCTGGGCCGTGGTCCAGCTCCGCCGCGAGGACCTGGCGCAGAGCTGCTTCAACCTGGTCGGCTTCCAGTCGCGGATGAAGTGGCCCGAGCAGCAGCGGGTGCTGCGCATGATCCCGGGGTTCGGAGAACGCCGAGTTCGTGCGCCTGGGCCAGATCCACCGCAACACCTTCGTCAACTCGCCCGCCCACCTCGACGCCTGCTACCGGCTGCGCGACCGGCCGCGGCTGCGGCTCGCCGGCCAGATCACCGGCGTCGAGGGCTACCTCGAGTCGGCCGCCACCGGCCTCGCCATCGCCCTCTACCTGGCGCTCGAGCGCGACGGCCGCACGCCGGAGCCGCTGCCGCCGACCACCGCGCTCGGCGCGCTGGCCCGCCACCTGACCGAGTCCGATCCCCGCCACTTCCAGCCGGCCAACATCAACTACGGCCTGTTCCGCCGACCTCGAGGGGCGGGTCGAAGAAGCGCGAGCGCCGCGCCGCCTACGCCGGGCGCGCCCACCGCGACCTCGAGGCGTGGGCGGCGCGCAACGGACTCGCCCTCGACCCGGCGCCGCTCGCCTCCCGGCCGGCGGGCGTGGCGGTGGGCTGAGGCGGCCGTGCGGCGGCTCATCGAGCGCTTCCTCGAGCACCTCGCCGAGGAGCGCAACTTCTCCCCGCACACGCTGCGCGCCTACCGCCGCGACCTGGAGCGCTTCGCCGCCTTCCTGCCGGCGACTTCCTGGCGGCAGGCGCCCGACGCCGTGGACCGTCCGCCGTCGACGTGCTGGCAGTGCGCTCCTTCCTCGCCGCCCTGCACCACGACGGGTTGGGCCGCAAGAGCCAGGGGCGGGCCCTGTCGGCGGTGCGCAGCCTGCTCGCCTTCGGCTGCCGCGAGGGGGTGCTGGCGGCCAACCCGGCGGCCGCGGCGTGCGCGACGCCGAAGGCGCCCCGCACCCTGCCCCGCCACCTGCGCCCGGGCGAGATCGAGGCGCTGCTCGAGGCCACCGCGGCGGCGGGCGGCGACGCGGGCGACCCGGCGCTGGTGGCCCGCGACCGCGCCGTCCTCGAGCTGCTCTACGCCACCGGCCTGCGGGTCAGCGAGCTGGTGTCGCTCGACTGGCGCGACCTCGACCTCGCGGCGCGCGTCCTGCGGGTGGTGGGCAAGGGGGGCAAGGAGCGCATGGTGCCCTTCGGCCGCCCGCGGCGGCGGCCCTGCGCGCCTGGCTGGCCGAGTGGGAGGCGGTGCGCCGAGCGCCGCGACGCGCGGCGCGGCGACGGCGGAGCCGGTGTTCCTCAACCACCGCGGCGGCCGCCTCTCCGACCGCTCGGTGCGGCGGGTGCTCGACCGCTGGGTCGAGGTCGCGGCCGCTCGCCGCCGGCGTCCACCCCCACACCCTGCGCCACACCTTCGCCACCCACCTGCTCGAGGGCGGCGCCGACCTGCGCGCCATCCAGGAGCTGCTCGGGCCACAGCCTCCCTGGCGACCACCCAGCGCTACACCCACGTCGAGATCGAGCGCCTGCTGGCCGTCTACCGCGACGCCCACCCCGCGCGCCCGCAACGGCTGAGCGGCCCGGCCTCCGGGCCGGCGCCCGCCGTCGGGCCGGCCCGCTGCTACAATCCGCCGCCATGAGCCACCTCCCACTCCACCACCGTGCTGCTGGTCCGCCGCGGCGACACGGTGTCATGGCCAGCGACGGCCAGGTGACCCTCAACAACACCGTGATCAAGGCCAGCGCCGCGAAGGTGCGCCGGGTGGGCCGGGCGACGTGCTGGTGGGCTTCGCCGGCGGCGGCGCCGACGGCCTGGCCCTGTTCGCCCGGCTCGAGGCCAAGCTGGAGGAGTACGCGGCAACCTCGAGCGGGCGGTGGTCGAGCTGGCCAAGGACTGGCGCACCGACCGCGCCCTGCGCCAGCTCCAGGCCCAGATGCTGGTGTGCCGACCGCGCAAGAGCTTCTTCCTGTCGGGCGCCGGCGACCTGCTGCAGCCCGACGAGGGCGGCGTGCTCGGCATCGGCTCCGGCTCGAACTTCGCCCTCGCCGCCGCCCGCGCCCTGCTCCGGCACACCGAGCTCGGCGCCCGCGAGATCGCCACCGAGGCCATGCGGATCGCCGCCGAGATCTGCATCTACACCAACGACCAACTGACCGTCGAGGAGCTGACCGCCGATGGCTGATTGAGCTCCCCGCCGGGACCGCCGCGCCGGGGGGCTGGAGGACATGCCGCCGCGGCAGATCGTCGCCGAGCTCGACAAGTACGTCGTCGGCCAGAAGGAGGCCAAGCGGGCGGTCGCCATCGCGCTGCGCAACCGCTGGCGGCGCCAGCAGCTCCCCGCCGACATCGCCCGCGAGATCGCCCCCAAGAACATCCTGATGATCGGCCCGACCGGCGTCGGCAAGACCGAGATCGCCCGCCGGCTGGCGCGGCTCGCCCGCGCCCCCTTCCTCAAGGTCGAGGCCAGCAAGTTCACCGAGGTCGGCTACGTCGGGCCGCGACGTCGAGTCGATGGTGCGCGACCTGGTCGACATCGCGGTGCAGATGGTGCGCGACGAGCGCCGCGAGATGGTGCGCGCGCAGGCCGAGGCCAACGCCGAGGACCGCCTGCTCCACCTGCTGGTGCCCTCCCGCCCGCTGACCGGCTACGGCGCCGAGGAGACGGGCGCCGAGGACACCGTGGCGAAGACGCGCGACAAGTTCCGCCAGAAGCTGCGCTCCGGCGCGCTCGAGGACCGGCGCGTGGAGGTGGAGGTCGAGGACTCGGCGTTCCCCAGCTTCGAGATGTTCACCCCCCAGGGGGTGGAGGAGATCGGCGTCAACCTCAAGGACATGCTCCCCGGCCTGTTCGGCGGCCGCCGCCGCAAGCAGGAGGTGACGGTCGGCGAGGCGCGCGGCATCCTCTTGCAGCAGGAGTCCGAGAAGCTGATCGACCGCCAACAGGTGGCCCGCGACGCCCGCAGCCGGGTCGAGGAGGGCGGCATGATCTTCCTCGACGAGCTCGACAAGATCGCCGGCCGCGAGGGCGGCCGCGGGCCCGACGTGTCGCGCGAGGGCGTGCAGCGCGACCTGCTGCCCATCGTCGAGGGGACCACGGTGTCGACCAGCTACGGCATGGTGCGGACCGACCACATCCTGTTCCTCGCCGCGGGCGCCTTCCACGTCTCCAGGCCGTCCGACCTGATCCCCGAGCTGCAGGGGCGCTTCCCGATCCGCGTCGAGCTGGCCGCCCTGTCGGAGGCGGACTTCGTCCGCATCCTCACCGAACCGGAGACGGCGCTGACCAAGCAGTACGCCGCCCTGCTGTCGACCGAGGGCCTGACCGTGCGCTTCGACGCCGGCGCCATCGCCGAGATCGCCCGCCTGGCCGTGGAGGTGAACTCGAACACCGAGAACATCGGAGCCCGCCGCCTGGCCACGCTGATGGAGCGCCTGCTCGAGGAGGTGTCGTTCGAGGCGCCCGACATGGCCGGCGTCGAGCTGGCCGTCGACGCCGCCTACGTGCGCCGCGCGCTGGGCGACCTGGTGAAGGACCAGGACCTCTCCCGCTATGTCCTCTGAGCCCCGGCGCCGGCGGGTCCACCGCGCCGCCGCCGCCGCGACCGCGCTGCTGGCGCTGGCGGCGGCGGGGTGCGGCAAGAAGGGCGAGCCCGCGCCGCCGCTGCGCTTCGTCCCCCAGACCACGCAGGAGCTCGGCATCGAGCAGCGCGACCTCGAGCTGATCCTCGACTTCCCCTATCCCAAGCAGACCGCGGCCGGGATGGCGCTGCCCGGCCTCGACCGGGTGGAGGTCTGGGAGGCGGTCCGCCCGGCGCCGCGGGCGGACACCGCGGCGATGGCCGGCGGCGGCAGCGCGGCGGCCACGGCGACCGCCCCGCCGGAGGTGGCCCCGGAGGCCGCTGCGGAGACGACCGCGGCGGCGCCGGGCGCGCCCGGGAGCGCTCCGCCGGCGGCTCCCGGCGCCCCCGGCGCCGCGACCCCGCCGGCCCCGGCGACCCCGCCGGCCCCGGAGCTGCCGCCCGGCGTCACCCCTCTCGACCCGCGCGAGTTCGCCGCCGGCGCCAACCTGCGGGTGGCGATCGAGGAGCCCGAGCTGACCGCCGCCGTCGTCGGCGACCGCATCGTCGTCCATCTGCCGCTGCCCCGCGCCTTCCCCGAGGTGCCCGAGGCGCACTGGTTCGCGGTGCGCACGGTCGTCCACGATCGCGACCGCTCGCAGTACTCGAACCTGGCCGTCATCGTCCCCCGGCCGCCGCCCGCGCCGCCCACCGCGGTCGAGGTGCGGCCCGGCGCCGACGGCATCGAGCTGCGCTGGCAGAGCGGCGGGACCGACGTGATCGGGTTCCACGTCTACCGCCGCCCGGCGGCGACGCGCTCGTTCGGCGTCCCGCTGGCGCGCCTCGACGCCGGAACCACCCGCTACACCGACCCCACGGCGAGCTTCGGCGGCGACTACATCTACGCCGTCACCGCCGTCGCCCGCCACGCACCGTTGCTCGAGAGCGGCATCGGTGAGGTGCACGAGGTGGACTACCGCGACCGCTTCCCGCCGCCGGCCCCCGGCGACCTGGTGGCGCTCTCCGAGGAGGGGCGCGTGCGGCTGGTGTGGAAGGGATCGTCGGCGGCGGACCTCGCCGGCTACCGGGTGTCCCGGCGGCGCGGCGCCGCAGGGGAGTTCGAGACCCTGACCTCCGGGACCCCGGCGGCGACGGAGTACGTCGACCAGGACCTCGTCGCCGGCAGCCGCTACACCTGGCGGGTGACGGCCGTCGACCGCGACGGGAACGAGAGCGCGCCGGCCGAGGTGACCGCCGAGGCCCGCTGAGCCGCGGCGCGTCGCAGCGATGGCTCTCTGCTTCAAGACCTCGGGGGCCGGGAACGACTTCCTGGCGCTCGTCGAACCGGCCGCACCGCCCACTGCGGAGGCCATCCGCGCCTGGTGCCGGCGCGGCCTCGGGCTGGGCGCCGACGGCCTCCTGGTGCTGCGCCGCCGGCCCGGGGCCGCGGGCCCGGTGCCCACCGTCGAGCTGGACTACTTCAACGCCGACGGCGGCGGCGCGGACCTCTGCCTCAACGGCACGCGCTGCGCGGCGCGTCTCGCCTTCCATCTCGGCTGGGCCGACGACGCGGTCGTCCTGGCGACCGGCGCCGGCCCCGTCGACGCCCGGCGGGCGGGCGAGGACCGCGTGGCGCTGACGCTGGCGCGCCCCGGCGCGCCGGAGCCGGTGACGCTCTCCGCCGCGGGCCGGCGGGTGGCGGGTCACCGGGTGGCGGTCGGCGTACCGCACCTGGTGGTGGAGTGGCCGGACGGCCTGGAGTCGGCGCCGCTGCCGACCCTGGGGGCGGCGCTGCGCTCCCACCCCGATCTCGGACCCGCCGGCGCCAACGTCGACTTCGTGGTCTTCGCCGGGCGCGACCGGATCGAGCTGCGCACCTGGGAGCGGGGCGTGGAGGCCGAGACGCTGGCCTGCGGCACGGGGGTGCTCGCGGCGGCCGCGGTGGGCGTCGCGCTGGCGCGCGTCGCCCTGCCGGCGGGCGTGCTCACCGCCGGGGGTTGCGAGCTGGCGGTGGCGGAGGCGGCGGGCGCGCCCGGCCGCTGGAGCCTGACCGGCGACGCCCGGCTGCTGGCCCGCGGCGAGATCCTCCCGGGCGCCGAGCGCCTCCCCGCCCGCCCGCGCTGGAGCCGTCCCTGAGCGCCGTCCCCCGCCCCGGGGGCCGGTCCGCGGCGGCGCGCGATCGGATATATTGCCCGCGAGACCCTCCCCGGGACCCACAGCGATGACCTACGACAACGAGCCCCTCCCCCGGGTCGCCGCCATCCTGCCCGCCTTCAACGAGCAGGAGACGCTGACCGACGTCATCACGGTGCTGAAGAGCACTGGATCGATCCAGGAGGTGCTGGTGGTCTCCGACGGGTCGACCGACGACACGGTGCGCATCTCCCGCAGCCTCGGCGTCCGCACCATCCACCTGCGCCAGAACTACGGCAAGGCGCTGGCGATGGCCATCGGCGTCGCGCACACCGACGCCCCCGTGCTGCTGTTCGTCGACGGCGACATCCTCAACCTCTCCGAGTACCTGCTCGGCCAGCTCATCGAGCCGGTGGTGTCGGGGCGCGCGGAGATGTCGATCGGCATCCGCCACCGCGGCTGGCTGATCGACGCCGTCCACGCCCGCACCGGGCCGTTGCTGTCAGGGATCCGCTGCCTGCGGCGGGAGATCTTCGAGGCCGTGCCCGAGGAGTACCTGCAGGGCTACACGGTGGAGACGGCGCTGAACTGGGCCTGCAGTCAGCTCGGCATGCGCGCCACCACGACCGTGCTGTGCGGGCTCCGGCACCTGGTCAAGGAGCGCAAGCGGGGCCTCGCCGCCGGCGCCCGCGGCCGCTTCGAGATGTTCCGGGCGGTCTTCACCGCCTGGCTGTCGCTCACCGCCAAGCGACCCGGCCTGCGGCGCCCCGGCACGGTGCGGGTGTCTCCGGAGCTCGACTACATCAACTGGTGAGCCTCGCGGCGGATGCGGGAGCGTCTGCGGCGTCGCTGCTCGCTCGGCCTCCCTGCGGCGACCTGATGGTCGCCTCGGTCGGCCTCCCTCGCGCTCCGCCGCTGGGGGCGGGGTCAGAAGCCGGCGTCGACGGGGAAGGCGCTGGTGTTGAACTCGCCGCACTGGCTGCCGGCGGGGTGACTCAGGTCTCGCGTCTGGACCGCCTCCGTGTCGGTGACCGAGATCTTGAAGTCGACGTCGGAGAGGCTGCCGTAGAAGACCCAGAAGTGGCCGTCGAGGCTGCGCGCGTCGATCATCTTGACCACCAGCTCGACGTTGCCCGGGTTGAAGAACCAGAAGTACCCGGTCTGGTCGCTGCCGTCGATGCGATGGCCGACGCCGGTCTGGCCCCCGTTGTGCTGGTTGGTCCAGTCGACGGTGACGGCGAAGCGGCCGTCCAGCAGGCAGAGCGTCCGCTCGTCCTCGGCGCAGGCGCCGGTGCCGGCGGGCGCGGCGGCGGGGGTGAGCGGCGCCGCGGCGGTCGAGGCCGGCGCGCCGGGCCCCACGTCGCCCGGTAGCGCGGCGGTGTCGAAGCGGCCGCACTGGCCGCCGGGGGCGTTGTGGTAGGTCTTCGCCGCGCCGGTCGCCGTGTCGACCACGTCGACCCAGTACTCGACGTCCGACAGCCCACCGTAGAAGACCCAGAAGTGCTGGTTGACCGTCGAGCCGTCGAGCACCTTGACGATGAGCTCGGTGTTGGCGCTGTCGAAGAACCAGAAGGTCCCCGACTCGTCGCCCGCCAGCGGCTGCCCCTTGCCGCTGCCGTTGCCGCCCGGCGGGTGCTGGTTCTTCCAGCGCACCGCCACCCGGAAGCGGTCGCGCAGGCAGAGCACGTCGCTCGACGGCGTGCAACCGCTGAAGGCGCCGTGCGGGGTGGCGCTGATCTCCGCCGCCTCCGAGCTGCCCTGCGCGTTGACCGCGGTCACCCGGAAGGTGTAGGGCAGGTCGGGGAGCAGGCCGTTCGCCACGAACGCGCTGGCGTCGGCCGGCACGGTGCCCAACGGGGCCCAGCCGGCGCTGGTCGCCGAGCGCGCCTCGATCAGGTAGTAGTCCTCGTTGTCGGCCCGGTCCACCCAGGTGAGGACCACCGCGGATTCCGCGACCGACTCGGCGGCCAGCGACTGCGGCGCCACCGGGAGGGCCGTCGGCGTGGTGACGCTGGCCGTCGGGCTCCAGGCCGACGAGCCGCCGGGGCCCCGCGCCCGGATCCGGAACACGTAGGTGGTCTCGGCGGCGAGGCCGTCGACGAGCAGCGACTCCGCGTCCGCCGGCGGGTTGCCCACCAGGGCGAAGCTGCCGCCGGGCATCTTCATCTCCACCCGGAAGCTGGTCTCGTCGGCGGAGTTGTCGACCCAGGCGAGCTGGACCTGGTCGTAGGCCAGGGCCGTGGCCTCGAGGTCGCTGGGCGGCGCCGGCACGCCGCCCCCCGTGGTGCTCCCGGGGTAGAGGTACTGCGCCGCCGCCAGGTCGTCGGAGCCGAGCTTGGCGCCGCGCGCGTCGCCGTGCAGGAAGGGGAACATCAACGCGTCCCGCTCCGCCGGCGTGGCGCCGCTGCAGGGGTCGTCGCAGGGATGGTGGAACCCCAGCGTGTGCCCCAGCTCGTGGGCGTAGAGCTGGTCGACGCTCTTGGCGACCGTGGTGAGGTAGCAGGAGACGTCCTTGTTGACCACGATGAAGCCGCCGGCGATCGGGTGGTAGAACTTGCCGTGCGGTCCCGGCAGCGCGTTGGTCTGGTACCAGGGCCCGCCCACCGCCAGGGTGCCGCCGCCCCCCGGACCGCAGTCGAAGGGGTCGTCGATCGAGCCGTCGGCGTCGTCGAAGATGATGGCGTTGACGCCGTCGAAGCCACCCTGCTGGCCGCCGTCGTGGGCCACCGTGCCCGCGTAGGTGTAGCGGATGTTGGTGCCGGCGGCGTTGTCCCAGGCCGCGATCGCGGCGCGGGTCGACGCCGCGGTCTGGGACTCGGTGAAGCCGGGCTGGCCGCCGGCGATGATGTGCCACGGCTGGCTCTGCCCCTCGTCGAAGTCGAACCACCGCATGTTCAGGCTGTCGTCCGCGCCGGTGAACAGGCGGTACTGGGCGCTCACGCTGCCGCTCCCCGCCGCCTCGCCGGTGGCGGCGGGCAGGAAGTAGTCGGCCGGCCGCGCGACCCCGCGGGCGCGGTCCGCGATCCAGCGCCGGAAGGCCTCGGCCGCCCGCGGCTGGCGGTAGCGGTCTCGGCTCCCCTCCGGCTCGCCGGGCGCGGCCAGCTCGCGGGCACCCGCCAGGTCGCGCGACAGCACCGTCTTGCCGTCGCGCACGGCGGGGTGGAAGACGCCCTGCATCAGGTCAAGGACGTGGTAGGTGCCGTCGTCGCTCGGCCGCAGGAAGAGGAACAGGGCGTCGCCGACCGAGAAGCGGGGCACGCCGTCGAGCGCGAGGGTGAGGCCGTCGGGGCGGGTGCCGCCCGGGAGCCGCACGATCAGGTTGCGGCCGGACACCTCGCCGGCGACCACCCGGTCGACCTCGATCATGTAGTCGGTGGCCGGAATGCCGGCGGCGGGGGCGGGCTCGACGGAGAGCACCCGGGCGTCGACCACCGCGGTGGCGCGGTCGGCGAGGTGCTCGTCGCTGACCAGGACGAAGCTGGCGGCGCCCGCCGAAGCGGCACCGAGGACGAGCGCGAGCGCGAGCCCGCTGACCAGGACCTTCATGACGACCTCCACATCGACGATGGGCGCGCCACCGCCCCCGGGGTGACGCCGGCATACGGCTCTCGCTGCTCCAACAGCGCTCCCCGACACTTGATTCCTCGGCCGGCTCCGCGCCGGCTCACTCCTTGCTCGCGGCACCGGCCGAGCCGGTCGCGCCGGAGGGCTTGTCGCCCTTGCCGGCGTCGCCCTTGCCCGCCGCACCCTTGGCGTCACCCTTGCCGGCGTCGCCCTTGCCGCCCGCGTCGCCCGACGCCTTCTCCCCGCCGCCCGACTTGCGCGCGTAGTCGGTGACGTACCAGCCGCTGCCCTTGAACTGGAAGGCCGGCGCCGAGATCAGCTTCTTCAGCGGCCCCCCGCACTCCGGGCACTCGGCGAGCGGCGGGTCGCTGATCCGCTGCATCGCCTCGAGACGCCGGCGGCACTGTTGACACTCGTACTCGTAGATCGGCATGGGGGTCCTCTCGTCTGGCTCGCCGCGCCACGGGCCGGAAGGGGACCCGCCCGGGGGATTCCGGCGTGCTCCGGCGGGAGAGGACGTCCTCCTACCGTCTAGAGACGGATCTCGAGCGGCCGACCCTGCCGCGGCGGCTCGTCGCCGTCATTCTCCTCCACCCCGCCCCTGCGAATCAATTGCAGCACGTGGAAGGCGTACATCAGCTTGGCGTTGTCGGCCCCGGAGAACGGTCCCCGGGAGCAGATCTCGACCAGCGTCCGCCGGCCGTCGACCAGGCCGAGCAGGGCGTATTCCTCGGCGTCGAGACCGATCTCGATCAGCGCCTCGGTGGTGAAGCTCGGGACGAACACCGTCTCGCGCCGCCCCAGCCGCGTCACCAGCGCGCGGGCGCTGGGGGCCCGCCGGATCCCCTGCAGGATGACCCGGCGCATCGGCAGGTCGATGGCGACGCGGCCGCCGCCGTGGGGGAAGTCGCCGATCGAGAAGGTCACCGCCCCCTCCGGCCAGTAGAAGAGGCTCCAGACGATGGCCTCGACCTGCTCGCGGATCGCCCGGTAGACCTCGACCGGCGACAGCAACCCCTGCTCGATGAGGAGCACGCCGAACCGCCGGTCGCTCGTTTCGCGCAGTTGCATGGTCGCGGCGAACTGCTCGGCGTCGAGCCGCCCGCTGCGGCGCAGGTGGGAGCCCAGGCTGTCCTCGAGGTCGCTGGAGCTGGCGTGGACCACCCGCCCCTCGCGCAGGTGGATCTCCTTGACCACCCCGTCGCGCTCGGCCTCGATGACCCCGGGGACCTGGAACCGGTCGATCGAGAAGAGGATCTCGGGAAGACCGGTCTCCGCCAGATCCCCTCGGTACTTGAAGGTCTTTCCGGGGAGGGACAGGAGCGATCTCCGGGGGCCGGCCGGCCGCACCGAGCGGTGGGCGGGGCGGCTGGAGTTGAACCGTCGGGTGTCCTCGGAGTATACCAGGGGCCGCCATGATCCCGCCCCGCGAAGCCTGGTCCCGGCTCGAGCCGTACCTCGCCCCGCTGCCCCCCGAGCGGCTGGAGCGGCGCGCCGCCCGCGGCCGCGTGCTGGCCGCGCCGCTCGACGCCACCGTGGACGTGCCGCCGGCCGACGTCTCCGCCATGGACGGCTACGCGGTGGCCGGCCCGCTCGCCGCCGGCGATCGCCGGCCGGTCGCCGGGGTGATCGCGGCCGGCGACGCCCCCGGCCGGGAGCTCCCGCCCGGCGCCGCCCTGCGCATCATGACCGGCGCGCCGCTGCCGGCGGGCGCCGACCGGGTGGTGCCGTTCGAGCTCTGCGAACCCGCCGACGGCGAGGTACGTTTCGCCACCGTGCCCGCGGCCGGCGCGCACGTGCGGCGCCGCGGCGAGGTGTCGCGGCGCGGCGCGGCGGTCCTCGCCGCCGGCACCCCGGTGGGCCCCGAGGCGCTGGCGGTCGCCGCCACCCACGGCCACGGCGAGCTGACCGTGCACGCGGCGCCGCGGGTCGCCGTCCTCACCACCGGCGACGAGGTGGTGCCCCCGGAGGCCGACCCCGGCCCCGGACAGCTCCGCGACAGCCACACCGACTTCCTGCTCGCCGCCGGCGCCGGGCTGGGCCTCGCGTTCACCGCGCTCGGCATCGCCCCCGACGACCCGGAGGAGCTGGCCGCGCGCGTCGCCCGCGGCCTGGCGACCGCCGACGTGCTGCTGGTCTGCGGCGGCGTCTCGGCCGGCGAGTTCGATTTCGTCGAGACGGTGCTCGCCGGCCTCGGCTGCCGGCTGCTGTTCGACGCCGTGGCGATCCAGCCCGGCAAGCCGCTGGTGGCGGCGGTGCGCCCGGCCGGCGACGGCGCCGACCGGGCGGCGCTGGTCTTCGGCCTGCCCGGCAACCCGGCGTCGGTGATGGTCGCCTACCGGCTGTTCGTGCGCCCGGCCCTGGCGCGCCTGCTCGGCCGGCCGGCCGGCTACCTCGACGACATGCTCGACGGCGTCCTCGCGGCGCCGGCGCCGCCGGCCCGCGACCGGGACCGTTTCCTCCCCGCACGCCTCGAGCGCGGCCCCGACGGCTGGATGGTCACCCCGGAGGCACCGCGCGGCTCGCACGACCTGGCGGCCCAGGCGCGCGGCCCGGCGCTGCTCCACCTGCCGGCCCGGACCCCGGCCGCCGCCGCGGGCGCGGCCTGCCGCGTGCTGCCGCCGCTGTAGCCGGGGCGGCGGCGGCGCGCCCCCGGAACGCCGGGCGGTGGCGTGTACAATGCCGCCGGAAGCGCTCGGGGGCTGGTGCCTTCCGCGGTCTTCAAAACCGTTGTCCCGGCCCGGTTCCGGGTCGGGGGGTGGGTTCGATTCCCATGCGCTTCCGCCACGCCCCCGGACGGGGGACCGATCAACCGCACCCGAGGACCCCAGATGCGCAACCAGCTCCGCACCGCGTCGTCCGCACTTCTCCTCCTTCCGCTCCTCGCCCTGATCGGCTGCGGCGGCGACCGCGCCGAGGGCCCCGCGGCGCAGGCCCCGCCGCCCGCGGCGCAGACCAACGCCGGAGCGGAGACCCCGGTGGCGCCGATGACCTCGCGTGGCCCGATGGAGTCGGCCCCGGCCGGCAACTCCATCCAGTGGGACCTGCCGCAGGGCTGGCAGTCGCAGCCGCCGAGCAGCCCGATGCGCATGGCGCAGGCGACGATCCCCGGACCGGGCGGTACCGCCGAGCTCACCGTCTTCCACTTCGGGGTCGGCGGCGGCGGCGGCACCCAGGCCAACATCGATCGCTGGGTCGGCCAGGTCGAGGCGGCCGGCCCGCCCGAGCAGGGGACGATGGAGGTCGGCGACTACCACGTCACCTGGGTGGACGTGAAGGGCACGCTGAAGGCGGGCGGTATGGGCATGGGCCCGAGCGCGGCGCAGCCCGACTCCCGTCTGCTCGGCGCGGTGGTGGAGGGCAACGGCGGTCCCTGGTTCTTCAAGATCACCGGCCCCCAGCAGACCCTCGACGGCCAGCGCGACGCCTTCTTCACGATGTTGAAGTCGATCCGGCCGGCCTAGCGGCCGCCGGCCGCGCAGGCACCGTGGCGATCCCCGCCCCCTCCGCCGGCCGCCTCCTCGGTGGCGTCCTCGTGGGCGGCGCCAGCCGCCGGATGGGGCGTCCCAAGGCGCTGGAGGCGGTCGGCGGCCTGGCCCTCGCGGCGCGCGCGGCGGCGGCCCTCGCGCCCTGGGTGGAGGCGACGGTCCTGCTCGGGGCGGGACCCGTGCCGCCGGCGCTCGCCGGGCTCGACCGCCTGCCCGACGTGCCGCTCGCGGGAGGCGCCGGCGGCGGACCGCTGGGGGCCCTGCTCGCCGCCCTCCGCTGGGCGCCGCACGCCACCTGGGTGGTGGTGCCCTGCGACCTGCCCCGGGTGACGCCCGCGGCCGTGGCCTGGCTGCTCGGGGAGCGGCGGGCGGGGCGGGTGGCGGTGGTGCCACGCCCGGGGCCCGGGGCGCCGTTCGAGCCGCTCTTCGCCCTCTACGAGCCCGCGGCGGCCCCACTGCTCGAGGCGCTGGCCGCCGCCGGGCGGCGGGCGCCGCGCGAGATCGTGGGCCAGCCCGGCGTGGCGGTGGTCGCGCCCCCGCCGGGCCTGGCGGCGTGCTGGCGCGACGTCGACACCCCCGAGGAGCTCGTCGCCGCCCGCGGCGACGGCACCGGATCCGGCGGGGAGTTTCCGCCTCCCGGGCGCTGTTGAACAGCCCTGGCGGGCGCGCCGCGGACCGGCCCTCGCCCTGACCATCCACGACCGGAGATCCCATGTTCGAGCGCACCCTTCTCTTCGCCACCCTGCTCGCCGTCGCCGCCGGCGGCGCGCAGGCCGACACCGTGCTGCACCTCAAGAGCCACCAGGACGCCTTCGCCATCCAGGGCCAGGAGCAGCCGGCCCGCGACAACGACGTCGAGCTGTGGATCGGCCCCGACGCCATCGCGCGCACCGAGGGCCAGAAGTCCTTCATCATGCACGGGGACCAGCTCCTCCTCGTCGACCACGACGCCAAGACCTACAGCGTCCTCGACCTGCCGATCGATCTGCACGCGCTCGCCCCGGCGGGCCAGCAGGAGATGGTCGACCAGATGACCCAGATGATGAAGATGACCGCCGACGTCACCCCCACCGACGAGACCCGCGAGGTCGGCTCCTGGGACACCAAGCTGGTCAAGGTCAAGCTGACCAACCCGATGGGCCTCGAGGTCAGCATGGACCTGTGGACCAGCGACGACGTCGAGGTGCCGATGGGGCGGATCTACGACCTGATGCGCGCCATGTCCGAGATGCAGCCGGGCGGTGCCGACTGGATCGACCAGCTGTCGAAGGTGAAGGGCTACCCGGTGCTGCGCGAGACCACCCTGACGGTGATGGGCCAGAAGGTCGCGACCCGCGAGGAGCTGGTGTCGGTGGAGCAGAAGGACGCGCCCGCCGGCACCTACGCCGCCCCCGAGGGGTACGAGCGCCAGGACTTCAACCCGATGGAGAAGGCCGGGGCCGGCCACTGAGCCGCCGACGCGATCAGGCGAAGATCCGCGGCGCCTGCGGGGCCGGCCGGGGGGTGGCGGCGGTGACCAGCTCGCCTCCCGGCGCGCGGTAGCGCCCCCCTCCCACGTCCAGCAGGCAACGGTCGCGGCCTCCCCGCTTGGCCTCGTACAGGGCGCCGTCGGCGAGCAGGAGCAGCTCGGCGGGCGTCTTGACATGGGTCTCGGGGAAGGCCGCCACCCCCGCCGAGAGGGTCAGCGCCAGCCGCGCCCCGTCCTCCTCGAGGTCCAGGGCCGCCACCGCCCGCCGCAACCGCTCCGCCACCGCCAACGCGGTGGCGCCGTCGGTCTCCGCCAGCAGCAACGTGAACTCCTCGCCCCCGTAGCGGGCCAGCAGGTCGTCGCCCCGCTTGTGCTCGGCGAGCGCCCCGGCGACGGCGACCAGCGCCCGGTCGCCGGCGGCGTGGCCGTGGGTGTCGTTGATGCGCTTGAAGCGGTCGACGTCGCACATCACCACCGCCAGCGGGGTGCCCGCCTCGGCCGCTTCCCGGAAAGCGGTCACCAACCGCGTCTCCAGCACCCGCCGCACCGCCACCCCGGTCAACGGGTCCTCGCGCGCCTCGCGGTCGAGCAGCGCCTGGCGCAGCGAGGCCGCCATCTGCGGGCAGAGGGCGGCGAGCAGCTCGAGGTCGGCGCCGCCCAGCTCGCGCGGATCGCACCACAGCCGCAGGCGCGCCACCGGCCGCTCGCCCCAGGCCAGCGGGTGGTCGAGGATCCGCCACGCGCCGCGCCGGTGGATTCCGGGGCGTGGCGGCGGGTGCGCCCCCGGCCGCGGAGCGCCGGGGACGAGCGGCCCCTCGCGGCCCGCCCACCAGCTCCGCCCCGGGGCGCCGTCGCCACGCAGCTCGAGGTGGAAGCCGTGGAACGGCACCAGGTCGGCGCACTCGTCCCGCAGGTGGGCCACCACGCCCTCGATCTCCGGCAGCCCGGAGGCCATCCGCCGCCCCGCCCCCTGGACCCGGCCGAGCTCGCCCGCCCGCTGCTCCGCGGTCCGGCGCGCCACCGCCTGGCGCGCCGCCTCGAGCGCCAGCAGGGCCAGCGCGGCGAGGACGACGAAGCGCGGCGCCGGCGGCAGCGCCAGCAGCGTCGCCCCGAGTCCCCATGCCGCCGCCGCCACGGCGTGACCGATCCACTCGCGGGGCGGTGGCCAGCGGCGGCCGCCCTCCGCGGCGTCGCGTCCGCGCGCCGCCGCGGCGTGCCCGCCGAGGTCGAGCAGCGCCGAGGCGGCGCCGAAGCCGACGGCGCCCGCCACCGCCGGGGCGAGCAGCGGCGCGGCGGCGTTGGCGGCGGCCGCCGCGGCGAAGGCGCCGGCGACGGCCGCCAGCGCCGCCCGCGAGGTGGCGGTGACCCACGGCCCGGGCGACGGCGGCGGCGACGGCAGGGCGAGCCGCCGCAGGACGGCGAAGCGGGCGGCGTCGGAGAGCAGCAGCACACCCGCGGCGGCCGCGCCCGCCGCCGCCGGCCCCCAGCCCGCGGCCAGCGCCGGCAGGACGGCGGCGCCGGCGGCGAGGTCCGCCTCGCCCAGCGGGCGATGGCAGGCGGCGGCCGCGCCGAGCAGCGCCAGGCCCCAGCCCCAGACGGCCGCCGGCGGCAGCGGCGGCAGGGGTCCCCAGCGCCAGGCGGCGGCCACGGCGGCGAGGGCGGCCGCGGCGAGCAGGGCCGGCACCGCGGCGGCGGGACGACGAGCGGGGAGCATGAGCTGGGCCGATCCTACAGCGGGCGGCAGGCGGTATCGCGGCGCCGCCGGAGCGCTTAGAATCGGCGCCCCATGAGGGTGCTCCACCAGCCGGACGGCGAGGCCGTGGAGATCCTCGACCGGGAGGGCCTCGACCCCGCCACCGTGGAGCGGGCCCTGGCCGAGCTGCGCCGGGTGAACCGGCTGCTCCTCGGCCACCTGCCGGCGCGGCGGACTCTCCTGCCCCGGCTGGCCGCGGGACCCGCCCGCCAGCGGCTGCTCGACGTCGGGACCGGCAGCGGCGAGGTGGCGGCGGGCCTGGCGGCGCGCGCCGCCGCCAGCGGGCGCCGGGTGCGGGTCGTCGGGGTGGACCGCAAGCTCGCCCACCTGCTGGCGGGGCGGCGGCTGGGCGGCGACGGGCTACGGGTCGTCGCCGACGCGCGGCGGCTGCCGTTCCGCGACGGCGCCGTCGACTGGTCGCTGTCGACCCTCTTCTTCCACCACTTCGAGGCCGCCGCGAACCGCCGCATCCTGGCCGAGATGCGCCGCGTCGCCCTCCGCGGCGCCGCGGTGGTGGACCTCCGGCGCAGCCGTCTGGCGGCCCTCGCCGGGGCGCTGCTGATCCCCCTCACCGGCGCCGGCCCCGTGACCCGCCACGACGGCCGCGCCTCGCTGGCGCGCGCCTGGACCCTGGCGGCCGTCCGCCGCCTGGTCTCCGACCTCCCCGGGGTCGAGCTGCGGCGCCGCTTCCCGTTCCGCTTCGCCCTCGTCCTGGCCGCGGACGGCGCCGCGGTCAGCGGCGCGGCGGGAGATCGCGCGCCGACGGCAGCAGCCCGAAGCCGTCCGCCTCGCGCACGGCGGTGAGGATGGCGTGGGCCACCGCCTGCTCCGCCAGCACCCCCACCTGGGTGACGTCGGCGGCGCGCCGGCCGGACGACAGCGTGACCACCAGGTCGCCGTCGAACAGCGACAGCGCCGGCGCCAGGGTGCGGTAGAGGCCGCCGAACGCCATCTGACAGACCTTCAGCGCCGCGGCCTTCGACAGCGTCGCGTCGGTGAGGACCAGCGCCAGCGTGGTGTTGCCCTCCCACGGGTGCCGGTGGTCGGCCGGCAGCGCCGCGAGGACGCGGGCGGCGCCCACCAGCTCCAGGGCGTCGGGGGCGGCCCGGCAGCCGGCCACCAGCCCGTCCGGTCCCGGCGCGTCGGCGGGGGCGAAGGGGTCGCGCACGTCGCCGAAGGCGTTGACCGCCACCGCGGCCGCCACCCGTGGCCCATCCGCCGGGGCGAGCAGGGCGAAGCCGAACCCCCCCTTCATGCCGCAGGCGGCGCCGCGCGCCTTGCCCACCGTCGCCCCGGTACCGGCGCCGACGCTCCCCACCTCCACCGGGCCGGCCGCGGCGGCGGCCAGCGCCGCCTCCACCAGGGGGGGCCCGGGGCGGGCCCGGGCGTCGCCGAAGGCGAGGTCGTAGAGGATCGCGGTGGGGACCAGCGGCACCACCGCCGCCGGGGTCCGGAAGCCGTGGCCGAGCCGCTCGAGGTGGGCGACCACGGGGTCGGCGGCGGCGAGCCCGAAACCGCTGCCGCCCGCCAGCACCACGGCGTGGGCGCGGCTGGCGACGTGGTGGCCGAGGACCAGCGAGTCGAACTGGCGCGTGCCGGTGGCGCTGCCGCGGACCTCGGCGGCGGCGAGCGCCCCGTCCGGCGGGCACAGCACCACGGTGACGCCGGTCATCCCCTCCCGGTCGGAGCCGTGGCCGAGGGTGAAGCCGGGGATGTCGAGGTGGCGCTGCGGAGGCGGCAGGGCGGGGGGGAGCGCTTCCACCCGCCCACCCTACCGCAGCCGCTCAGCCGACCGGGACGCCGCGCACCACCAGGTTCGAGAAGCGGAACCCCCACGGCGGGAAGTACGCGTTGTCGTAGACCTTCTCGTACCCGAAGCGCACGTGGATGCCCTCGCCGTCGTGGCGCAGCGGGCTCGTGCCGGTGGTCGCCACGATGCGCTCGACGAGGGCGCCGCCGCGGCGCAGCTCCCAGGTCGCCTGGCGGGCGTCCGCGTCGTAGACGACCTTGACGTGGTGGCTGGCCTGCTCCTGCCAGGCGTCGTTCTCGCCGCGGAAGACGCCGGCCGTGCCGATCCCCATGTCCAGCGTCGTCTTGTTGCGGCCGTTGCCGCGGATGGTGTGGGCGAGGTAGGTGCCGCCCTTGACCGGCCGCAGCAGGACCAGGGTGCCCCAGAACGTGACGTCCGTGGGGCTGGTCAGCTTGGGCACGTAGACGTCGAACTCGACCTCGAGCTCGCTGTAGCGGACGCCGGCCGCGATCGGCAGCGGCAGCGACAGGTAGGCGTCGCCCTGGACGGCGTCGAGGAAGACGCCGTTCTTGCGCAGCAGCTCGCCGGTGCCCACCGGCGGCTGGACTCCGGCGTCGCCGCCCAGCGACGGGATCACGAACTGCGTCGAGTCGGGCGAGCCGGCGAAGACGGCGGCGAACGGATAGAAGGGCACGTCGCAGCTGACGTCGAAGCGCGCGTCGCCGAGCGACGTCTCGCCGAGCAGGGCGAAGGCGTCCTCGAACCAGCGCAGCCCGTCGGCGAAGGCGACCACCGTCGCCGTCCCGGCGAGCTGGCTGCCGTCGGCGCGGAACGCCTTGATCGTGCAGACCCCGTCCTCCTCCCCGGCGGTGACCACGCCGAGGTGGGTGGCGGCGCCGGCCAGCGAGCGCTCGAGGCCCTGCAGGTGGGCGGTGGTGCCGGCCGCGAAGAGGTCGTCGGCCCCGACGACCGGGACGTGCGCCTGCGAGCGCGCCAGGCCGGCGGTGGAGAACGACTCGACCCGGCCGGCGAAGACGACCGCGTCCCCCGCCGTCGCCTCCACCATCCCCAGGGTGCCGGGATCGCCGGCGACGATGCGCCGGGTCTGGCCCGGCTCCACCACCACCGAGGCGTCGGCCGGGCCGCCGAGCCCCGAGGTGTCGGCGGCGATGAAGCGCAGCTCGACCGTCTCCGGCGCGTCGCCGAGGTTGGTCGCCCACAGGCTCGAGTGGTAGGTCTTGCCCTGCAGGGTGCGGCTGAGGGCGAGCGGCAGGACCACGGTGCCCGCGGCCGCCGATCCCGCCCACAACAGTGCCAGGCCCGCGGCGACGAGCCCCTTGCCGGGAGTGCTCATGGGGGTGGACCTCCCTGGTCGTGTCCCCCGTCCGGCGGTGCGCCGCCACCGGCCTCCGGGCCGCCGCCGGTCGGGGTGGGTGGGCGATCTGCGACGCTCCCGCACTCTACGCGATAAGTATGCATCATGGCAAGGATTTTTCGACCTTCCGGCGACACCTCCGGGGCACAAAAAAGCCCGGCGGGCGGAGCCGCCGGGCGAGTCCGGAGCGCAGATCCGCGGCGGCTCAGTTGGCGCCGCGCACCTGCAGGTTCGAGAAGCGGAAGCCCAGCGGCGGGTAGTAGGCGTTGTCGTAGACGTGCGCCATGCCGAAGCGGACCACGATGCCCTCGCCGCCGTGGGTCAGCGGGGTGTGGCCGCCGCCGCCGGTGATGCGCTCGACCAGGTTGTTGCCCTGGCGCACTTCCCACACGACACCGCCGTTGGCGCCGTTGTAGACGAGGTGCACGTGGTAGGTGGTGTCCGCCCCCCACACGCCGCTCCCACCGCGGAACACGCCACGGTCCCCCACCCCGAGGTCGAGGATGCTCTTCTTGCGGTCGGGGCGCAGCATGTGCGCGACGAAGGTGCCGCCCTTCTTCGGCCGCAGCAGCACCACGGTGCCGATGAACACCGCCGGCGGGTACTTCTTCGGCACGTACATGTCGTAGTCGATGGTCAGGGTCCGGTAGCTGGCGCCGGCCGCGATCGGCAGGCCGACGTCGAGCAGGCTCTTGCCGGTCACCGGCGCGAAGAAGGTCCCGGGGCGGTTGGCCAGCAGGCCGGAGACCGGCGTACCGGGGTCGTTGCCCGGGTCGTTGCCGGGATCGTTGCCCGGATCGTTGCCCGGGTCGTTGCCGCTCGGCGTCCGGTCCGGCGGCGACAGCTTCGAGCCGGCGGTCGACGGTCCGGCGAACTCGAGCAGCGCCGGCTGCTTGCCCGAGATCAGCGCGAACGGGAAGGACGGCGCGTCGCAGGTGACCTCCATCCGCCCGCCCGAGATCTCGGGCGTGCCGAGGAGGCCGAAGGCATCCGGGAACAGGCGCTGCCCCAGCGCCGGGACCGAGATCGTGGCCGTCGTCCCGATCGCGTTGCCGGTCGCGTCGTAGGTGCCGATCTCGCAGGAGGCGTCCTCGGCGGCGAGGTTGAGCACGCCGACGTCCGTCATCACCCCCCCGGCCTTGCGCTCGAGGGCCTGGAGCTGGGCCGAGACGTTCGCCTGCACCAGGTTCTCCGAACCGACGACCGCGACGTCGGTCGACGACTTGAGGTTCCAGCGGGTGTCATAGACGTCGAGCGACGCCCGGTAGGCCAGACGGTCGTCGCCGTTGAGCTCGAGCACGCCGATCTGGCCGAGCTCGACCGGGCCGATCGGCAGGTCGACTCCGGGGGCGACGGAAAGGGTCTTCTCCGGGGCGCCCTGCGTGCCGTCCGTGCCGGTGGGGATGAAGCGGTAGTTGAAGCTCCGCACCTGGCCGGTCGGGTTGCTGACCCACACGATCGACTGGTGGATCTCGCCCCCGGTCTGACGGAACTCGGCCAGGGGCAGGTAGACGGTGCCGGCGAGAGCCGGCGCGGCGGCGGTGAGGACCGCTCCGAGGGCGACGACCGCGAGGATTGTCTTTCTGATCACAGCTGATGGACCTCCTGAGTGGTTGCAGCGAACGACATCCACGTGCCCGCGCACGTGTCCTGGGACCGCTACCGGCGCGCGGTGCAACCCCCCTCTCCCCCTCCGCCTTCGGTTACAATGCCGGCCCGGCCAGCCGCCGGGAAGCACCTCAAGCGAACGCTCCGACAGCCGATTTACGCGTCACAAGAGTCGCATGGCAGCGAAAATTCCACAACCCCCCGCCGCCGGCGGGCCCGCGGACGCCCCGGCCCGCGCCCGCCTCCGCCGCGAGGCGGCGGTACGCGCCCTGGTCGGGGTGGCCGTCGCCGCGGCCCTGGCCTTCTGGAAGCCCGTCCTCGGGGGAGTGGTCGGCGGCATCGCCCTCCTCGTGCTCGCCGCCGGCCTGGTGGCACCTGTGGCGGTCTACGCACGGCTCGCGACGGCGCTCGACCGCTTCGCCCGCGCCGTCGGCACGGCGGTCACCTGGCTGCTCATGCCGCTGCTCTTCTACGGCCTCTTCCTGCCGGTCGGGCTGCTGCTGCGCGCGACCGGCAAGCTGGCGATCACCCGCGGCCCCGACCCCGCCCGCGCCACCTACTGGGAGGCGCCGCGCGCCGGCCACGACTGGACCGCCGGCGCCGCCGCGCACCGCAAGCAGTTCTGAGCCCGTCCCGCCGCCCGTCCGGCCGCCGGCCTCCGCGATGAAGATCCTCGGCATCAGCTGCTACTACCACGACGCCGCCGCCTGCCTGGTCGACGACGGCGAGATCGTGGCGGCGGCCCAGGAGGAGCGCTTCACGCCGCCGCAAGCACGACCCGGGGTTCCCGGTCCAGGCGGTGCGCTACTGCCTCGCCGAGGCCGGGCTCGGCCGGCGGCCGGGTCGACGCGGTGGCCTTCTACGACAAGCCGCTGCTCAAGTTCCACCGCATCCTCGAGACCTACCTGTCGATGGCGCCGCGCGGGCTGCGCTCGTTCGTCGAGGCCGTCCCGCTGTGGCTGCAGGAGAAGCTGTGGATCCCGCCGCGCATCGAGGAGGCGCTGGAGGCCTGCGGCGTCGACGCGCCGCGGCGACATCTGCTTCACCGAGCACCACGAGTCGCACGCCGCCAGCGCCTTCTACCCGTCCCCGTTCGACGAGCGCCGCCGTGCTCACCCTCGACGGGGTCGGCGAGTGGGCCACCACCACCATCGGCGTCGGCGAGGGCGCGCGCCTCGAGCTGCTGCAGCGAGATCCACTTCCCCCACTCGCTCGGCCTGCTCTACTCCGCCTTCACCTACTTCACCGGCTTCCGGGTCAACTCCGGCGAGTACAAGCTGATGGGCCTGGCGCCCTACGGCGAGCCGCGCTACGCCGACGCTCATCCGCGAGCACCTGATCGACCTGCGCGACGACGGCTCGTTCCGGCTGAACCTGGACTACTTCGGCTACCTCGACGGCGCTGCGCATGACCAACGACCGCTTCGCGCGAGCTGTTCGGCGGCCCGCCGCGCCGGCCCGAGACGCCGATCACCCAGCGCGAGATGGACCTCGCGCGGTCGATCCAGGAGGTCACCGAGGAGATCGTGCTGCGCCTGGCCCGCTACGCGCGCCGGGAGCACCGGGCGAGCGCCACCTCTGCCTGGCCGGCGGCGTGGCGCTGAACTGCGTGGCCAACGGCCGGCTGCTCCGCGAGGGGGTCTTCGACGACCTCTGGATCCAGCCGGCGGCCGGCGACGCCGGGGGCGCGCTGGGCGCGGCGCTGGCGCGTCTGGCACAACGCGCTCGGCAACCCGCGGCGCAGCCCGGACGGGGCGCCGACGCGATGCGGGGCGCCTACCTCGGGCCCGGAGTTCACCGCGGAGGAGATCCGCGCCTGGCTCGACGCCAGGGGCCATGCCCTACCGCGAGCTCGCCGACGCCGACTGGGCCGGCGCGGTGGCCGCGCCTGATCGCGGCGGAGAACGTGGTCGGGCTGCTCCAGGGGCGCATGGAGTTCGGCCCGCGGGCGCTGGGCAACCGGTCGATCGTCGGCGACGCGCGCTCGCCGAAGATGCAGTCGGTGATGAACCTGAAGATCAAGTACCGGGAGAGCTTCCGGCCCTTCGCCCCGAGCGTGCTGGCGGAGCGCGTCGCCGAGTGGTTCGAGCTCGACCGCCCGTCGCCCTACATGCTGCTGGTCGCCGACGTGGCGCCAGGCGCGGCGGCTGCCGCCGCGCGGCGACGAGGCCGGGCTGCCGCTGCAGGAGTGGGTCAACCGGCCGCGCTCGACATCCCCGCGGTGACCCACGTCGACTACTCGGCGCGCGTCCAGACGGTGCACGCCGAGACCAACCCGCGCTACCACGCGCTGCTGCGCGAGTTCGAGGAGCTCACCGGCTGCCCGGTGATCGTCAACACCAGCTTCAACGTGCGCGGCGAACCGATCGTGCTGCACGCCCGGAGGACGCCTACCGCTGCTTCATGCGCACCGAGATGGACGACCTCGTCCTCGGTCCCTTCCTGCTCGACAAGCGGGAGCAGCCGGCGGCGGAGCGCGCGCCGCACGCCACCTGGCAGGACGAGGTGCCTCTCGACTGAGCGGCCCCGGCCGCGATAGGGTGGAGTCGCCGCCTGCCGGACGGCGGCGCCCGATCATGCGAAGACTCGGATACGTCGGCACGCTGCTCAAGGAGATCTTCCAGTTCGCCCGGCAGTACAAGGCGTACTGGCTGATCCCCTTCATCCTGATCCTCGGCCTGGTGATCCTGCTGGTGGTGACCAGCCAGGCGAGCGCCCCGTTCATCTACACCCTCTTCTAGGCCGCGGCCCCGGCGGCCGGCGGCGGCTTGCCTTGCGAAGCCCGATCACCGACAATAGGCGGCGATGACGAGGTTCCGGCCGGTGCACGGCCTGCTGCTCGTGGCCAGCTTCGTGGGGCTGGTCGTGGCGGCCGATTACGCCTGGGAGGGTGGCTTCGGGCGCGACTACGAGCTCGTCCGCCCCGACGGCTCGGGCGACGTCGTGGTCGACGTCGCCGACCTCGCCCCCAGCCAGGTGCGCTTCTACCGTTTCCTCAACCGCGGCAACCAGGAGGTGCGCTTCTTCGTGGGGCGCGACCGGACCGGGGAGCTGCAGGTGGCCTTCGACGCCAGCGAGACCCACGCCAAGCTGGGCCGCGGCTTCCGCCACGAAGGCGACTGGATGGTGGACGCGAAGTGCGGCTCCGCCTGCCGCCTCGATCAGGTCAACCAGGGCGGTCACGGCTGCACGCCGATCCCGCTGGCCCACCGGGTGGTCGGCCACACGGTGGTGCTGACCGAGGCCCAGATCCTGACCGGCTGGCGCTACTTCCGTTGAGCGGGAGGGCGTCGGCGACGGCGTTTCGGCAGTGGACATGACGACACCGACCTCCGGCCATCTCGTCCTCCACGAGGAGGAGCACCAACGCCTGGAGAAGGCGCTGCGGCAGCTGCGCCAGGACGCCAACGCCCGCGCCGTCTTCCTGGTGGACAAGAACGGCCAGCAGATCAGCGCGGTGGGGGAGATCGAGCAGTTCGACACCCTGTCGCTGGCCTCGCTGACCGCCGGCAACGTGGCCGCCACCGACGGGTTGGCCAAGCTGATCGGCGAGCGCGAGTTCTCGGTGCTGTTCCACGAAGGCAAGCAGGACCACATCCACATCTCGATCGTCGCCAAGCGGGCCATCCTCGTCGTCATCTTCGACGAGCGGTCCTCGCTCGGCCTGGTGCGGCTGCGGGTCAAGCGCTCCGGCGGCGAGCTCGAGCAGATCTTCGAGTCGATGATGCAGAGGGGAGAGAGCGGGGTGGAGAGCAGCACGGCCAGCCCGTTCTCGGAGATCACCGACGAGGACATCGACGCGCTCTTCTCCGAGTAGGGCGCGGATGCCGGGGTCGCCGGGCGGGCGCCCGGGACGGCCGGCCGCGGAGACGGAATCGGCGCCGCCCTCGGTGGAGCGCCGTCCCGAGGGACCGAGCAGCAGCCATGACCTTCATCAACTACGCGGCCAAGGAGATCAACTGCAAGATCGTCTACTACGGGCCCGGCCTGTGCGGTAAGACGACCAACCTGCAGTACATCTACAACAAGACGGCGCCGGAGGCGAAGGGCAAGATGATCTCCCTCGCCACCGAGACCGACCGCACGCTGTTCTTCGATTTCCTGCCGCTCGACCTCGGCACCATCCGCGGCTTCACCACCCGCTTCCACCTCTACACGGTCCCCGGCCAGGTGTTCTACGACGCCAGCCGCAAGCTGATCCTCAAGGGGGTCGACGGCGTGGTGTTCGTGGCCGACAGCCAGAGCGAGCGGATGGACGCCAACATCGAGTCGGTACGCAACCTCGACCAGAACCTCAAGGAGCACGGCTTCGACCTGCGCACCATCCCTTACGCGTTGCAGTTCAACAAGCGGGACCTGCCCAACGTCACGGCGGTCGACGAGATGTACCGCATCCTGAACTTCAAGCGCGAGCCCACCTTCGAGGCGGTGGCGACCGAGGGCAAGGGGGTCTTCGATACCCTGAAGTCGGTGGCGAAGCAGATCCTGATCGAGCTCCGCAAACGCTGACGGGAGGATCGATGGCGAAGACCTGGACGGACCAGGAGACCAGCTACCTCAAGCGCTACGCGAAGACCAAGACGCTGGCCGCCCTGGCCGAGCGCTTCGAGGCCGGCGACGACGAGGTGCGCGAACGGCTCGCCGCGCTCGGCCTGGTGACCAAGGACGGCGAGCCCTCCCGGGGCGCCTCCGCGGTGGCCGCCGACCCGGAGATCGGCGACTTCCAGGCGGGGCTGCGGGCGGTCCAGGAGCACGACTGGGAGACCGCCCGCGCGCGGCTCGAGCAGGTGATCGCCAAGAGCGATCGGCCGGAGCTGGTGGCTCGGGCGCGCCAGCACCTGGCGATCGCCGAGCGCCACGCCGCTCCGGCGCCGAAGAAGCGCACCGGCGGCGATCCCTACCTCGAGGCCGTCTACGCGAAGAACCGCGGCGACCTCGACGCCGCCCTGTCGCTGGTCGACGGGGCGCGCGGCGACGACGCCGACGGCCACTTCGCCTATCTGGCCGCTTCCTTGCACAGCCTCGGAGGGCGCGAGCAGGAGGCCGCCGAGGCGCTGACGCAGGCGGTGGCCAGGGATCCGGCGCACCGCGTGCGCGCCTTTCACGACCCCGACCTCGCCGAGCTGAGGAAGAGGAAGGAACACGCCCATCTCTTCGGACTGGACTGAGCAGACACCGCCGCCCGAGCGCGGCCGGACCTCCCCGAGCCCCGTGGTCGTCGCCATCGGCGGCGGCACGGGGCTCTCGGTCCTGCTGCGGGGCCTGAAGCCGCACCTCGGCACGCCCGGGGCGCGCCTCGGCGAGCTGACCGGGATCGTCACCGTCACCGACGACGGCGGCTCGTCGGGCCGGCTGCGCCGCGACTTCGGGGTCCTGCCCCCCGGCGACATCCGCAACTGCCTCGTCGCGCTGGCCGACGACGAGGACCTGCTGGCGCGGCTCTTCCAGTACCGGTTCCCCAACGGCCGCGGGCTCAGCGGCCACTCCTTCGGCAACCTCTTCCTCACCGCCCTGACCGGGATCACCGGCGACTTCTACCAGGCGGTGCTGACCGCCGAGCGGGTGCTGTCGGTGCGCGGCAGGATCCTGCCGGCGACGCTCACCGACCTCCACCTGCGCGGCCTCGGGCGCTCCGGGCGGCTGTACGAGGGGGAGTCGGCCGTCGGCGCCTCGGGCGAGCCGCTCGAGCGGGTCACCGTCGAGCCGGCGAATCCGCCCGCCTTCCCGCCCGCGGTGGCGGCGCTGCGCCGCGCCGACCTGATCCTGCTCGGCCCCGGCTCGCTCTACACCTCGGTGCTCCCCAACCTGCTGATCCAGGCGATCCGCCGCGCGGTGGCCGAGAGCAGCGCCCCGGTGGTCCTGGTGCTCAACCTGATGACCCAGCCGGGCGAGACCGACGGCATGGACGGCGCCGCGCACCTCCAGGCGCTGCGCCACCAGGCCGACGACCCCTTGGTCGACGCCGTCCTCGCCAACTCCACCCCGCTGCCGGAGGAGCTGGTCCGGCGCTACGCCGAGATCGGCGCCGAGCCGGTGCGGGTCGACGCCGCGGCGCTGGCCGCGGCCGGTGTCGAGCTGGTCGAGGAGGACCTGCTGGCGGCCGGCGACCTGCTGCGCCACGACGCGGCGAAGCTCGGCCACGCCGTGGTCCGCCTGCTCGACGCCCCGGGGAGGATGCGCCGTGCCGGCTGAGCGCCGCCGGGTGGCGGTGGTGCTCGCCGCCGGCAAGGGGACCCGGATGAGGTCGGAGCGCCCCAAGGTGGTGCACCGCGTCGGCGGCCGGCCGATGCTCGCCTGGGTCGTCGACACCGCCCGCCGCGCCGGGTGCGACGAGGTGCTGGTGGTGGTCGGCCACGGCGCCGACGAGGTGCGCGCGGAGCTCGCCGACCCGGGCGTCACCTGGGTGCTCCAGGCCGAGCAGCGCGGCACCGGCCACGCGCTGGCCCAGGCGGCGCCGCAGCTCTCCGGCGCCGCGACCGTGGTGGTGCTGATGGGCGACGCGCCGCTGGTGACCGCCGAAACCGTCGAGGCACTGGCGGCGGCGGCGGAGGCCGGCTGGGGCGCCCTGGCCTACGCCGACCTCGACGACGCCGGCACCCTGGGCCGGGTGCTCCTCCACCCGGACGGCCGCTTCCGGGACATCGTGGAGCACCGCGACGCCACCGCGGAGCAGCGCCGCAGCGGCCGCGCCAACGCCGGCTTCTACGCCTTCCCCGCGCCGGACGTCCTCGCCTACCTCGACCGCCTGAGCCCGAAGAACGCGCAGGGCGAGCTCTACCTGACCGACGTGCCGGCGATGGCGGTGCGCCGACGGCCACGAGGTGCGCGCCGTGCCGCTGTCCGACCCGCGCGAGGGCTGGGGGATCAACAGCCGCCAGGACCTGGCGCGCGTCCACGGAGCCTTGCTGTCCCGCGCATCTCGAAGCCCTGATGGAGGCGGGCGTGACGGTGCTCGACCCGGCCCGCACCGTCGTCGAGCCGGGCGTCGAGGTGGGCCCGGAGACGGTCCTCCACCCGGGGGTGAGCCTGCTCGGTGCCAGCCGCGTCGGCGCCGGCTGCACGCTGCACACCGGCGCCTGGCTGCGCGACAGCCGGCTGGCCGACGGCGTCGTCGTCGAGCCCTACAGCGCCCTCGACGGGGCGCGGGTGGAGGCGGGCGCCCGGGTCGGGCCGTTCGCCCGCCTGCGGCCCGGCGCCGAGCTCGCCGCCGGGGCACGGGTGGGCAACTTCGTCGAGGTCAAGAACGCCCGGCTCGGCGAGGGCGCCAAGGCGAACCATCTCGCCTACCTCGGCGACGCGACGGTCGGCGCCGGCGCCAACGTGGGGGCCGGCGTGGTGACCTGCAACTACGACGGCCGCGACAAGCACCGCACCGACGGTCGGCCGCGGTGCCTTCGTCGGCAGCGACACGATGCTGGTGGCCCCGGTCTCCGTGGGCGACGACGCCACCACCGGCGCAGGCTCGGTGATCACCCACGACGTGCCCGCCGGGGCGCTCGGGGTGGGCCGGGCCCGGCAGCGCAACGTCCCCGGCTGGAGCGAGCGCCGGCGCCCCGGGCGCGCGCCCGGCGGGCCGGACGCGACGGACGAGGAGTGACGGCATGTGCGGGATCGTCGGATACGTGGGAGACCAGGAGGTGGTGCCGCTGCTGCTCGACGGGCTGCGGCGCCTCGAGTACCGCGGCTACGACTCGGCGGGCGTCGTGGTGGTCCACAACGGCGCACCTCGAGACGGTGCGCGCGGAGGGCAAGCTCGACCGCCTGGTCGAGAAGCTCGACGGCCGGCCGCTGGCCGGCAGCCACGGCCTGGGGCACACCCGCTGGGCCACCCACGGCGCGCCCAGCGAGCGCAACGCGCACCCCATGGTCGACGCGCGCCAGCGCGTGGCCCTGATCCACAACGGCATCATCGAGAACTTCCTGCCGCTCAAGCGCCGCCTGGCCGACGCCGGCTGGACCTTCCGCTCCGACACCGACACCGAGGTGATCGCCAACCTGGTCTCCTCGCACCTCGACGGCGGCGGCGACCTGGTGGCGGCGGTGCGCGCCACCTGCGCCGAGCTCGAGGGCATGTACGCCTTCGCCGTGGTGCGGGCGGACGGCGACGGCGACCGGGAGATCGTGGCCGCGCGCCAGGGGCCGCCCCTGATCCTGGGGCTGGGCGACGGCGAACAGTACCTGGCGAGCGATCCGGCGGCGCTGATCGCGCACACGCGCGACGTGATCTTCCTCGAGAACGGCGACATCGCGCGGGTGACCCCCCGCGCGGTGGAGATCCTCGACGCCGCCGGCGAGCCGGTCGAGCGCCGCCGCCGGCGGCTCGACTGGGACCCGGTGCAGGCCGACAAGGGCGGCTACCGCCACTACATGCTCAAGGAGATCCACGAGCAGACGCAGGCGGTGCAGGACACCTTCGCCGGCCGCGTCGACTTCACGACGGGAGAGATCTCCTTCGACGGCTTCGCGGAGATCGACCCGGCGCTGGCCGCGGCCGAGCGCTTCCACCTGCTCGCCTGCGGCACCTCGTGGCACGCGGCCCTGGTCGGCAAGTTCCTCATCGAGGAGCTGGCCCGGGTGCCCGTGGAGGTCGACTACGGCTCCGAGTACCGCTATCGCGACCCGATCGTCGGCGAACGGGTGGTGGCGCTGGGGATCTCGCAGTCGGGCGAGACCGCCGACACGCTGTCGGCGATGGAGGCGGCACGGGAGCGCGGCGCCCGGCTGCTGGCGCTGTGCAACGTCCCGGGCAGCGAGGCGACCCGGGTCAGCGACGGCACCCTCTACACCCACGCCGGCCCGGAGATCGGCGTCGCCTCGACCAAGGCCTTCACCACCCAGCTCGTGGCGCTCTACCTGCTCACCCTCTACCTGCGCCAGGTGCGCGGCCTCGAGCCCCGTCCCGAGCTGGCGGCGGCACTGTCCCGGCTCCCCCACGCGCTCGACGCGACCCTGGCGGGCGAGGCCGAGATCGAGCGCATCGCCCGGCGCTTCTTCCGCGCCGACGACTTCCTCTACCTGGGCCGGGGCATCAACTACCCGATCGCCCTCGAAGGGGCGCTCAAGCTCAAGGAGATCTCCTACATCCACGCCGAGGGCTACCCCGCCGGCGAGATGAAGCACGGGCCGATCGCGCTGATCGACCAGGAGATGCCGGTGGTCGCCCTGGCGACCGGCGACCTGGTGTTCGAGAAGGTGAAGAGCAACATGCAGGAGGTCAAGGCGCGCGACGGGGTGGTGATCGCGCTGACCGACCGCGACCCCGGCGAGGTCGAGGAGGTGGCGGACGAGGTGATCCGGGTGCCGCGGGTCGAGGCGGCGCTGCAGCCGATCGTCAACGTCCTCCCCCTGCAGCTGCTCGCCTACCACATCGGCGTGCGGCGCGGCGCCGACGTCGACCAGCCACGCAACCTGGCCAAGAGCGTGACGGTGGAGTAGGGTGGGCCGACCATCGCGGCCGCCCGCTCGCGGCCGCTCCCTCGCCAGCTCGTGACCTCGACCCTCCGGACCCGACCGACGGACCTCGCGTCCGCCCTGGCCCTCGCCCTGGCGCTCGTCGCCGTCGCCGGCTGCGGCGGCCACGAGCCCAGCGGGCCGCTGCGGTCGTCCAACCTGATCGCGCCCGAGGCGGCCCACCTGCGGGAGCTCGCCGCCGGGATCACCGTCGGCCCCCGCGCCGTGGCGCTGAAGGTGAACCTCTCGGCCGCCCGGGTCACCCACCTGCGGCTGCGCGCCACCGGCGACGCCGACACGGTGAAGATCCGCTGGCACCTCGCCGAAGAGGGCCGGTTCACGCCCTACCGCGCGCTCAGCCTGTCGCTGGTCGGCGACGGCGCCGAGCACCTCTACGAGGTCGATCTGCGCCGCGAGCCCTACTGGACCGGCCGCGTCACGGGGATCGAGCTGAGCGCCACGGGCGGCCGGGTGCGCGTCGCCTCGCTGGCGGCGCAGCTCGGCGGCGCGGCCGGCCGGGTCACCACGCTCGACGGCATCTCCGTCCCCACCCTGCCCAGCCACCGCCGTCTCGAGCTGACGCTGCCCGAGGACGCCCCGCGCCGCGCCCGCTTCGAAACCCGCCTCGGCTTGATGCCGCGCTTCGCGCAGCCGGGCGTGGAGGTGCGCTTCCGGGCCTGGGTCGAGCCGCGCGGCGGCGGCGCGCCGACGACGTGGCTCGACGAGCGCTTCGCGGGCCCGGAGCTCGACGGCTGGCGCCAGGTGGCGCGGGCGGTCGACGTGCCGCGCGGTGGCAAGCTGGTGATGGAGACCACGGCGCTGCGCACCGGCCACGAGCTGCCCGAGGGCTCGGCGGTGTGGGGGGCGCCGATGCTGCTGCCGGAGGAGCCGGCGCCGGGCCCGAACCTGGTGCTGGTGGTGATCGACACGCTGCGCGCCGACGTGGTCGGGGCGTACGGCGGCCCGGCGGACGTGACCCCCGCGCTCGACGCCCTGGCGGCGCGCTCGATCCGCTTCGCCGACCTCTCCGCCGCCGCCCCCTGGACGCTGCCCTCGATCGCCACGCTGCTGACCGGCCAGCCGCCGCAGGTCCACGGCGCCGGCCGCCGCCTGGGGACGTTCGTGCCGAGCGGCCTGGACGAGGCGGTGCCGACCCTCGCCTCCACCTTGGCGGCGGCGGGCTTCTACACCACGGCCCTCTACAACAACATCTACCTCGGGACCGCCTTCGGCATGGAGCGGGGCTTCGACGAGTACGCCTTCGTCTCGAAGCCGGACGACGTGCTGGTCGACCGCGCCATCGCCCGTCTCGGCGAGCTGGGCGACCGCCGCCACTTCCTGTTCCTGCACCTGTTCGGTCCCCACCAGCCCTACGAGCCGCCCGCTCCCCTCTGCGAGCAGATGGCGCGGCCGCTCGATCCCGACTACGCCGGCGACGTCGGCTGCGAGCACATCCGCAAGGACGTGCCCATGCTCGGCGGCGACCTGCCCCCGGCGGCCGACCGCCGCTGGATCGAAGGCCTCTACCGCGGCGACGTGGCGAACACCGACCGCCAGCTCGGCCGCCTGCTCGACGCCCTCGCCGCCTCGCCCCAGGCCGACCGCACCGTGCTGCTGGTGGTGGCCGACCACGGCGAGGCCTTCTGGGACCGGCTCGACCAGATGCAGCGCTTCGGCTACGTCGTCTCCGACCACGGCCACACCCACTACCAGGAGCTGCTGCACGTGCCGGCGCTGCTGGCGGTGCCGGGCCGTCCGGCGGGCGTGATCGCCGAGAGCGTCGAGATGGGGGACCTCTTCCCCACGCTGCTCGACCTGCTCGGCGTCGACGGGCCGTCCACCCCCGGCCGCGACCTGGTGCCGCTGCTCGCCGGGCGCGCCGAGGCGGCGGCACCGCCGGCCGGCGACGAGCGCCTGCTGCTGTCGGACTTCCTGCTCTACGGGCCGGACCGCTGGGCGGTGCGCCGCGGGAGCTGGAAGCTGGTGGTCCCCACCAAGGCCGACCTGCCGGTCGAGCTCTACGACCTCGCCCACGACCCCGGCGAGGTCCACGATCTGGCGGCGGAGCGCCCCGGGGTGGTGGCCACCCTGCGGCGCTTCGGCGAGCGCGAGCTGCGCGCTCGCGAGGCCGCCCGGCGCAAGCTCCGCGCGGGCGAGGAGGAGGTGGTCGAGTCGACCCACCTGGAGTGGACCCACATCACCAAGCTGCGCGCCCTCGGCTACGTCAAGTGAGCGCGGGGCCGCCGGACCCCGCCGCCGTCTACCGCCACCGCCGCGACCGCTGCCGCGCCGAGGAGAGGCGCCTCGAGCGCGCCAGCCGCGCCTACTCCGCGGCCCGGCTGGCGGCGCTGGCCGTCGGGCTCGGCTTCCTGGTGGCCGGGCTGGTGCACGCCGGGAGCGCGCCGCGCTGGGCCTGGCCGGGGGCGGCGGGCGGCGCCCTCGTACTGGCCGTGCTGGCCCTCCTCCACGGCCGGTTGCTGCGCCGCCAACGCCGCTGGACCGACCTCGCGGCGCTCAACGCCCAGGCGCTGGCGCGCAGCGAGCGGCGCTGGGCGGACCTGCCGCCCGGCCCGGCGCCGCCGGCCGACGCACCGCGGCCGCTGCCGCCGTTCGTGCGGGACGTCGGCGTCTTCGGCGCGGTCTCGCTCGCCCGGCTGCTCGGCACGGCGCGCACCCCGGTGGGCCGCGCCACGCTGGCCCGCTGGCTGCTCGCCCCCGCGCCGCCCGGCGAGGTGGGCGCGCGCCAGGCGGCGGTGCGCGAGCTCGCCGCGGAGATCGACTTCCGCCAGGAGCTCGAGCACGCCGGCCTCGGCGTCGGCGTGCCGGTCGACCCGGACGACGGCCCCGCCGCGCCGGTCGCGGGGGGGAGCGCGGAGGGAGCGGACCCGGCCCCCCGGCGGCGGCCGGCACGGCGGCCGCCGGCCGACCCGGAGGCCTTCCTCACCTGGGCGGAGAGCCCGCCCTGGCTCCTCGACCGCCCGGCCCTGCGGGTCGTCTCCTGGGCGCTCCCCCTCGCCGTCTGGGCGTCGCTGCTCGCCGCCCTCGGCGGCCTGCTCCCCGCGGCGCTGCCGGCGCTCGGGCTGCTCGCCGCCCTGGCGCTGTCCTGGGGTCTCCGCGGCCGGGTGGACCCCCTCCTCGACCGCGTCGCCGCCGGCGCCGACGAGCTCGGCGCCTACGCCGGAGCGCTCGCCGTCGCCGAGGCCCGCTCCTGGACCGCGCCCCGGCTCGCCCGCGTCGCCGCCGACCTCGCCTCCGAGGGGGTCCCGGCCAGCCGCTGGCTGGCCCGCCTGCGGCGCCGCGTCGAGGTGGCCGACGCCCGCCACGGCTCGTTCCACGTCATCGTCCAGACGCTGTTCCTGTGGGACCTCCACGCCCTGGCGGCGCTCGAGCGCTGGCAGCGGCGCGCCGGGCCGCGGGCGCGCCGCTGGCTCGAGGCGCTGGGGGAGCTGGAGGCCCTCGCCGCCCTCGCCGCGCTGGCGCACGGCGAACCGGGCTGGGCCTTCGCCGAGCTGCGGGAGGACGGCGACCGCGAGCTGGTCGGGAGCGGCCTCGCCCACCCGCTGCTGGCGGCCGGCCAGCGGGTGGCGAACGACGTCCGGGTGGGTCCGCCCGGCACCTTCCTGCTGGTGACCGGCTCCAACATGAGCGGCAAGAGCACCCTGCTGCGCGCCCTCGGCGCCAACGCGGTGCTGGCGCAGGCCGGGGCGCCCGCCTGCGCCGCGGCGCTGCGGCTGCCGCCCCTGCGGCTCGCCACCAGCATCCTGGTGGAGGACTCCCTCGCCGCGGGCGTCTCGTTCTTCATGGCCGAGCTGCTGCGCCTCAAGCAGGTGGTCGACGAGGCCGGCCGGGCGCGGCGCGAGGACCGCGTGCTGCTCTACCTGCTCGACGAGGTGCTGCGCGGCACCAACAGCGAGGAGCGCCGCGAGGCGGTGCGGCGGGTGCTCGGCCACCTGCTGGAGGCGGGCGCGATCGGCGCCCTGTCGACGCACGACCTCGAGCTCGGCGCGCTGCCGCGGATCGCCGCCGCCGCCGTGCCGGTGCACTTCCGCGAGACGGTGCACCCGCCGGGCGCGCCGCGGCCGATGACCTTCGACTACCGGCTGCGCCCCGGCCTGGCCACCACCCGCAACGCCCTGCGCCTGCTCGCGGCGGTGGGGTTGGCGGGGGAGAGCGGTCCGGACGAGCCCCGGTAGCCGGCGCCGCCGGGGGCGGCGGTAGCATGCGGACGGAAGGAGGCGACGATGGAGTACGTGAAGCTGGGGAGCACCGGGCTGTCGGTGTCGCGGATCTGCCTCGGGTGCATGAGCTACGGCGATCCCGGGTGGCGCGACTGGGTGCTGTCGGAGGAGGACGGCCGGCCGTTCATCCGCCGGGCGCTCGAGGCCGGCGTCAACTTCTTCGACACCGCCGACATGTACTCGCGCGGCGCCTCCGAGGAGGTCCTGGGCCGCGCCCTGGCCGATTTCACCCGCCGCGACGAGGTGGTGATCGCCACCAAGGTCTTCTTCCCGGCCGGCGACGGGCCCAACGCGGGCGGCCTGTCGCGCAAGCACGTCCTGGCCGGCATCGACGCCTCGCTGCGGCGGCTGGGCACCGACTACGTCGACCTCTACCAGATCCACCGCTGGGACCCGACGACGCCGGTCGAGGAGATGGTGGAGACGCTGGACTCGCTGGTGCGCAGCGGCAAGGTGCGCTACCTCGGCGCCTCCTCGATGTTCGCCTGGCAGCTCGCGCGCGCGCTGTACACCGCCGACCTCCACGGCTGGCACCGCTTCGTGTCGATGCAGAACCACTACAACCTCGTCTACCGCGAGGAGGAGCGCGAGATGCTGCCGCTGTGCCGCGCCGAGGGGTTGGGGGTGATCCCCTGGAGCCCGTTGGCCCGCGGCTTCCTCACCGGCAACCGGCGGCCGGGGGACCGGGCGACCGACCAGGAGTCCGGCGCCACCGCCCGCACCCGCTCCGACGACTACGCGCACAAGCTCTACTACCGCGACGGCGACGCGACGGTGGTCGAGCGGGTGGCGGAGGTCGCCGGCCGGCGCGGCGACACGCCGGCCCAGGTGGCGCTGGCCTGGCTGCTGCGCCAGCCCGGCGTCACCGCGCCGATCGTCGGCGCCACGAAGCTCGAGCACCTCGACCAGGCGGTGGCGGCGGTCGGCCTGCGGCTCGACGACGAGGAGGCGGCGGCCCTCGAGGAGCCCTACCGGCCGCACCCGGTCCTGGGGCACCACTAGGGACGCCGCGCCGCCGCGTGTACCGCCGCTTCGTCTTCCCGCGGCTCTGCCACCTGACCTGCTCGGGGCGGCGCTTCGACCGCTACCGCCGGGCGCTGCTGGCCGGGGCGCGCGGCCGCGTCCTCGAGATCGGCTTCGGCAGCGGCCTCAACCTCCCCTGCTACCCGCCCGGCATCGAGCGGATCGACGCCGTCGATCCCAACCCCGGCATGCTGCGGCTGGCCCGCCGGCGGCTCGCCACCGCGCCCGCCCCGGTCGAGCTGCACACCCTCGACGCCGAGCGCCTCCCCTTCGACGACGGGACCTTCGCCACCGCGGTGAGCACCTGGACGCTGTGCAGCGTCCGCGACCCCGCCGCCGTCCTCGCCGAGATCCACCGCGTGCTCGCCCCCGGCGGCCGCTTCCTCTTCCTCGAGCACGGCCTGGCGCCGTCGCCCGGCGTCGCCCGCTGGCAGCGCCGGCTCACCCCGCTGTGGAGCCTCTGCGCCGACGGCTGCCACCTCGACCGCGACTTCGCGGCCCTGCTCGCTGCCGCCCCGCTGGAGCGGGTCGCCCTGGAGCGCTTCCGCGATCCGGGAACGTCGGCGCTGGCCGGCGTGATGTACCGCGGCGCGGCGCGGCGGGGGGACGGGACGGGTGGGGAGGGCGGCCCGCCGTAGCGGGCGGCGCCGGCGCTAGGGGACCTTGATCGGGTCGCCGAGCTCGTGCAGCGAGAAGTTGGCCATGATCTGGTGGCCGTTGAAGTCGAGGACGCGCAGGTCCTCGCGCTCGGCAAGGTCCGCGGCGACCGAGGGGTAGGCCTGCGGGTAGCGCTGCTCGACGGCCTCCCGCGCCACCTCGTAGGCGATGAAGCGGTCGATCCCCTTGTAGCGCAGCTTGGCGATCAGCCGCTCGTCGTTCAGCTCTTCGTAGGTGGTCAGCACCAGGATCGGCCCGGTGCCGGTGAAGAACAGGAAAGCGCGGATGGGGTTGGCCATGCGCGGCAAACGTACCCGCGGCCGCGCGCCGCTGTCAAGGCGGCGCCGCGGGGCGCGCCGGAGCCGCGCGGGGAGCGGCCGCCGCCGTCAGGCCAGGTCGATGAAGTGGTGGTCGTGGAGCTGGCGCAGGAACAGGGCGACCCGCGGGGCGGCGGGGCGGACGGGGTCGCCGAGGTCGGCCTCGAGGGCGGCGCAGACGTCGGCCACGGTGCGGTGGCCGTCGAGGTGGCGCCAGGTAGCGGATCCCAGGTCGTCGAGGCGGACGCGGGGGATCGACAGCAGGTAGGCGACCCGGTCGCCGAGTCCCGCCAGACCGCCGCGGACGGGCCGGAGGCGCTCGAGCACCACCCGGCCCTCCACCTCGCGCGCCGTGGCTCGCGGCACCGGCACCACCTCGGCCCAGCGCGGGCCGAGCGCGGCCGCGGGGTCGGCCGGGGCGCGGGGCGCGGCCGCGGGGCCGGCGGGGCCCGCCGCGGCCCGGGCGGGCCGCAGCGGGCAGGTCTCGTCCGCCACCGCGCTACTCGATGCGGCTCGCCGGCAGGCCGCCTTCGCGCATCTTCTTGACCGGCATCCAGATCAGCATGTAGGCCACGAAGGCGAAGCCGATCAGGCCGAGCCAGAAGCTGGGCTCGAACGACGGCGTCACCGCCTGCCGCATGTGCAGCAGCCAGGGGGCGAACTCGCCGCCGAGCACCAGGAAGGCCAGGATCACCGCCATCAGGGCCTCGCCGGCGATGAAGCCCGACGCCACCAGGATGCCGAGGTTCTCGGCGCGCAGGCGCTCCTCGCCGGTGGCGCCGGCGCGGGTGGCCTTGCGCTCGAAGAACCAGCGGAAGACGCCGCCCACGAAGATCGCCGCGGTGGAGTAGAAGGGCAGGTACATGCCGACCGCGATCAGCATCGGCGACGGCGACTTGATGAGGATCAGCCCGAGCGCCAGGAACATGCCGACGATGACCAGCGGCCAGGCCATCTCGCCGCCGACGATCCCCTTGGCCATCAGCGCCATCAGGCCGGCCTGCGGCGCCGGCAGCTCGGCGGAGCCGATGTGGTAGACGCGGTCCAGCGCCGACAGCGGCAGGGCGAGGACCGCGGCCGCCGCGATGACGCCGATGATCTCGGCGATCTCCATCTTCCACGGCGTGCCGCCGAGGATGTGCCCCACCTTGAGGTCCTGCATCATGTCGCCGGCGATGCCCGCCGCGCAGCAGACGACGCCGGCGACCCCGAGCACCGCGGCGACGCCGTGGACGTCGGTGAGGCCGATCGCCACCATCAGCACCGCGGAGATCAGCAGCGCCGACAGCGTCAGACCCGAGATCGGGTTGTTGGAGCTGCCGATCAGGCCCACCAGATAGCCCGCCACCGCGGCGAACAGGAAGCCGAGGACCACCATCACGACGGTGAGCAGGAGCGAGCCGCCCCAGTTCTGGGCGAAGTAGTCGTAGAGGAAGAAGACCGGGATGGCGATCAGGCCGATGGCCACCAGGACCTTCTTGAAGTCGAGGTCGACCTCGGTGCGCTCCACAGCCTCGCCGCTGCCGATGGCGCCGCCGCGCAGGTCGCGGAAGGCCTTGCCGATGCCGGCCGCCAGCGAGCCGCGCAGGTTCCACAGGGTGTAGAAGGCGGCCACGATCATGGTGCCGACGGCGAGGGGGCGCACCTGGCGCAGCCACACCATGGTCGCGAGGTCCAGCATCGTGTTGCCCTCGGGCAGGCCGGCGGAGAGCGAGGGGCTGAGGAACAGCGCCAACGGCACCAGCACCAGCCAGCCCATGACCGCGCCGGCGAAGAGCACCGCCGCCACCCGCAGGCCGACGATGAAGCCGACCCCCATCAGCGCCGGCGAGGCCGACGGCGACTGGACCAGCAGGCCGCCGGTGTAGGCGACGCGGCGGCCCAGCATCTCGACGGTCGAGGCCGAGAACTCGTAGAAGCGCTGCGCGTAGTCCTCCACCAGGTGGATGCCGTTGGAGTTCTTGAACAGCTCCCACAGCGCGGCGATCCCCATCGCCCCGAAGACGTACTTGGCGCCGGTCTGGCCGCCCTGGCCGGCCTTGACGATCTCGGCGGCGGCGACGCTCTCGGGGAAGGGCAGGTCGGCCTCGACCACCAGGGTGCGGCGCAGCACGATGACGAAGAGCACGCCGAGGACGCCGCCGAGCATCATGATGACGGTCGACTCCCAGTAGTGCAGCTCCTCCCAGGCGCCGCTGATCACGAAGGCGGGGATGGTGAAGATGGCGCCGGCGACCAGCGCCTCCCCCACCGACGCCGCGGTCCGGGCGATGTTCTCCTCGAGGATCGTCCCGCCCAGCGCGCGCAGCGCCGCCATCGCGACGACGGCGGCCGGGAAGGTGGCGGCGACGGTCAGCCCCGCCTTCATGCCCAGGTAGGCGTTGGCGGCGCCGAGGACGACGGCCATCACCACGCCGAGCAGCACCGCCTTGACGGTGAGCTCGGCCATGGACTTCGACGCTGGGACGTACGGCGTATCCCGCTTGGGTTCCATGTCTGCTGTCCCCTCCGAGTCGATGATGAACGAAAGCCGGGCGATTCTACGGCCCCGGCGCGGGCGGGGCAAACCGGGCGGCCGCGGCCGGCGGCCGGCGGCGGCCGCGGCGCGGTACACTCGTCGGGTGACGGCGCGCCGGCCGGCGCGCCCCCGACCTCACCCGAGAAGCCGTTCCCCAGGAGGACCCGACATGACCTTCGTTTCCGACCTCGATCCCCGCGTGGTATGGAAGCACTTCGACGACATCCTCGCCATCCCGCGGGCCTCGAAGGACGAGGAGAGGATGCGGCGCCACGTGCTCGGCGTCGCCGAGCGCCTCGGCCTGCCCGCCCGCACCGACGACGCCGGCAACGTGGTGGTGACCAAGCCCGCCGCCCCCGGCCACGAGGACGCCCCGGTCACCGTGCTGCAGGGCCACCTCGACATGGTGCAGGAGAAGAACTCCGACGTCGACTTCGACTTCTCGAGCGACGCCATCCGGCCCGAGCGCGACGGCGACTACCTGACCGCCGACGGCACCACCCTGGGCTCGGACAACGGCATCGGGGTGGCCGCGATGCTGGCGGTGATGGAGTCGAGCGACATCGCCCACGGACCGCTCGAGCTGCTGTTCACCATCGACGAGGAGACCGGGCTGACCGGCGCCGGCAGCCTGGCGGCCGACCTGCTCGCGGGCCGCCAGCTCCTCAACCTCGACACCGAGGAGGAGAACGCCCTCTACGTCGGCTGCGCCGGCGGCGGCGACTCGCAGCTCCGCCTGCCGCTGGTGACCGGCGCGCCGGCGGCCGGCGAGAAGGCGGTGCGCTTCCACCTCTCCGGGCTCAAGGGCGGCCACTCCGGCGTCGACATCCACCTCCAGCGCGGCAACGCCATCCAGCTCCTCGCCCGGGCGCTCTACGGGGCCTTCCTCGAGGGGCGCTTCCAGCTCGCCCGCTTCGCCGGTGGCACCGCCCACAACGCCATCCCCCGCGAGGCCTTCGCCACCGTGATGGTGGCCGAGGGCCGGCAGGAGGCGCTGCGCCAGGCGGTCGACCGCGAGATGGCGGCGATCCGCGCCGAGTACGCCGGCCCCGACCCCGGGATCCGCCTCGACAGCTCGGTCGTCGACGCGCCCGCGGCGGTGTGGGACGAGGCCTCGACCGTCAAGGCGCTGGCGCTGCTCAACGCGCTGCCGCACGGCGTGATGGCGATGAGCCACGACATCCCCGACCTGGTGGAGACCTCCACCAACCTGGCGGTGGTGACCCCGGGCGACGACAGCCTGGGGATCCTGATGTCGAGCCGCAGCTCGGTCGCCTCGGCGATCACCGCGCTGCGACGCCGCATCCGCGCCGCCGCCACCCTCGCCGGCGCCCAGGTGGAGGAGGCCGGTGGCTATCCGGGCTGGCAGCCCGACATGGACTCCCGCCTGCTGCGGGTGCTCTCCGCGGTGCACCGGCGCGAGCTCGGCGAGGAGCCCGCGGTCAAGGCGATCCACGCCGGGCTCGAGACCGGCATCATCGGCGAGAAGTACCCGGGGATGGACATGATCTCCTTCGGGCCGCAGATCGAGTTCCCGCACTCGCCCGACGAGCGGGTGCTGATCCCGTCGGTGGGCCGGTTCTGGAAGCTCCTGCGCGCCACCCTCGAGGAGCTCGCCGCCTGAGCCCCGCCGGCGCGCAGCGCCTCGCCCTGCTGGTCACCGGCGCCTCCGGCATGCGCCTCCCCCGGCACCTGCTGGGGGCGCTGGCCCGGCACCCCGACGTCGGACGCCTCCACCTGGTGGTGTCGCGCGGCGGCGCGCAGGTGCTGCGCCACGAGCTGGGCCGCGACCGCACCGGCGCGGAGGACCTGGTGGCGGCGGCCGGCCTGGAGGGCCCCGCCGCCGCCAAGGTCGAGATCCACCGCGACAACGAGCTCGACGCCCCGATCGCCTCGGGCTCCTACCGGCTCGGCGGCACCCTGGTGCTGCCGTGCTCGGCCGGCACGCTGGGGGCGCTGGCCACCGGCTCGGGCGCGACGCTGATCCACCGCGCCGGCGCCGTGGCGCTGAAGGAGGGGTGGCCGCTGGTGCTGGGGTTCCGCGAGACCCCGCTGTCGGTCCTCCACGTCGAGAACCTGCGCCGGGTCGCCCACGCCGGGGCCCTGCTCCTCCCCCCCATCCCCGCCTTCTACATCGGAGGCGAGGACATGGACCGCTTCCTCGACCACTACGCCCTGCGGGTGCTCGACCGCTTCGGGCTCGCCGAGGCGGAGGAGACGGGCCTGCGCTGGCCGCAGGCCGGGGCCTGAGCGAGGGAGTCCGCGCCGCGCGGCGCGGCTCCGGTCAGGTCTCCGCGCCGGTCTCTTCTTCGGCGTCGGCGTGGGCGTCGCCACCGCCGGGACCGTCGGGCACCCCCTGGGGTGCCGCGATCGGGGGGCCGGAGCCCGTGTCCTCGGCCTCGGCCTTGGCGGCGCGCCGGTCCTGGCGCCGCTGCAGCTTCTCCTGGCGCTTGGCCTTGCGGTCGATCTCTTTCTGTCGCTTGAGGAACGTGGTGTTGGTTCGTCTCGCCATTCGGTCTCCTCCGCGCCGCCGGACGGTAGCGCGGAAGGCGGCCGACCAGACTCAGCAGGGGTTCGTTTCGTCCTATTGTCGCACGTCGCGCCGCCGACGTCGCCACGCCGGGGGGCGGTGCTAAGGTCGCCAGCCGTGAACCGCCCCCTCCGCTCCCTGCGCACGGTGCTCGAGATGATCAAGATCGAGCACACCCTGTTCGCCCTCCCCTTCGCCCTGCTGGGGATGGTGCTGGCGGCCGACGGCTGGCCGGCGTGGCGGGTGCTCGGGTGGATCCTGGTGGCGATGGTGGCGGCGCGCAGCGCGGCGATGGCCTTCAACCGGCTGGCCGACCGGCGCATCGACGCGGTCAACCCGCGCACCCGGGGGCGCGCGCTGCCGGCCGGCCTGGTCACCCCCGGCTGGGTGGCGGGGTTCGTCGCCGTCAACGGCCTGCTCCTGGTCGTGGCGGCCTGGCGCCTCAACCCGCTGGCGCTGGCCTGCTCGCCGTTGGCCCTGGCGGTGCTGCTCGGCTACTCGTACACCAAGCGCTTCACCTGGGCCTCGCACCTGGTGCTGGGGCTGGCGCTGGGCGGGGCGCCGCTGGGGGCCTGGATCGCGGTCCGCGGGTCGGTGGCGCCGACGCCGTTCCTGCTCACCGCCGTCGTCCTGCTGTGGGTCGCCGGCTTCGACGTGCTCTACGCGCTCCAGGACCGCGACTTCGACCGCACCCGCGGCCTGTTCTCGGTGCCGGCGCGCTTCGGGGTCGCCGCGGCGTTGTGGATCTCCGCGCTGCTGCACGCGGCGATGCTGGGCCTGCTCGCCGCGCTGCCGGCGGTCTACGCCGCGGACCCGGCCGGCGCCGCTCTCGGCTGGGGGTTCTGGGCCGGCTGGGCGGGCTGCGCGGCGCTGGTCGGCTACCAGCACTGGATCGTCCGCCCGGGCGACCTGTCGCGCCTCGACGCGGCGTTCTTCACCGCCAACGGGGTGCTGTCGCTGTGGCTCTTCGCCGCCACCGCCGTTGATATACTCGCCGCCTCATGAACGGCCGTTCCCACCGCGAAGAGATCCGCCCCGAGGCCTTTCCCGCCGCCCTCGCGCCGATCGCCGCCAAGGTCCGCGCCGGCGAGCGGCTGGACGAGGCCGACGCCCTGGCCTGCCTCACCACGCCCCACCTGCTGGCGCTCGGCCGGCTCGCCGACGCGGTGCGCCGCGACCTGCACGGCGGCGTGACCTACTTCAACGTCAACCGGCACATCAACCCGACCAACGTCTGCGTCTACACCTACAACTGCAAGTTCTGCAGCTTCGCGGCGCTGCCCGGCGAGGAGCACGCCTGGGAGATGAGCCACGAGGAGGTGTACCGGCGGGCCGGCGAGCAGGGCGGCGAGCGGGTCACCGAGTTCCACATCGTCGGCGGTTGCCACCCCGACCTGTCGCTCGACTGGTACCTCGAGATGATGCGCGGGCTCAAGGAGCGCTTCCCGCGCGCCCATCTGAAGGCCTTCACCGCGATCGAGGTGGGCTGGTTCGCGCGCCACGAGAAGCTGTCGATCGAGGAGGTCCTGGTGCGCCTGCGCGACGCCGGGCTGGGCTCGCTGCCCGGCGGCGGCGCGGAGATCTTCCACCCCGAGGTGCGCGAGGTCATCTGCGACGGCAAGCTCGACGCCGACGAGTGGCTGGAGGTGCACCGCACCGCCCACCGCCTGGGCATCCAGACCAACTGCACGATGCTCTACGGCCACGTCGAAGGGCCCGAGCACCGCGTCGACCACCTGCTGCGGCTGCGGGCGCTCGAGGACGAGGCCCCGGGCTTCAACGCCTTCATCCCCCTCGCCTACCATCCCGAGAACAACTACCTGGGGCTGAAGTACCACACCACCGGCGACGAGGACCTGCGGGTGATCGCGGCGTCGCGGCTGGTGCTGGACAACATCCCGCACATCAAGGCCTACTGGGTGATGGTGACGCCGAAGCTGGCGCAGGTGGCGCTGCGCTTCGGTGCCGACGACCTGGACGGGACGGTGGTCGAGGAGCGCATCTACCACATGGCGGGGGCGGAGACGGCACAGCAGCTCACCCGCGCCGAGCTCGAGCGCGTGGTGCGCGCGGCGGGCTTCGAGCCGGTGGAGCGCGACACCCTCTACAACCCCGTGGTCCGCCCCGCGGCGGACGCCGCCCCGGCTCCGGTGGAGAGCGCGGCGGCGAGTTGACCCCGGCCCCCCTCCCCTTCCACTACCTGGCGGTCGACGGCCCCATCGGGGTCGGCAAGACGACCCTGGTCGAGATGCTCGCCAAGCACTTCGACGGGGTCAAGGTGCTCGAGGACGCCGACAACCCCTTCCTCGACGACTTCTACGAGGACCGTCCCGGGGCCGCCTTCCAGACCGAGCTGTACTTTCTGCTGTCTCGCTACAAGCAGCAGCAGGAGATGGTCGCCCAGCGCGGGCTGTTCGACCGCCTCCTGGTGTCCGACTACACCTTCCAGAAGAACCGCGTCTTCGCCTACCTGAACCTGTCGGACGAGGAGCTGCTGATCTTCGACAAGCTGTTCATGCTGCTCGAGCCGCAGGTGCCGGTCCCCGAGCTGGTGCTCTACCTGGTGGCCGACCTCGACACCTGCATGGAGCGCATCCGCCACCGCGGCTGGCCGAAGAACATCTCCCGCGAGTACCTGACGGAGCTCATCGACGCCTACCACCACTACTACCACTACTACTCCCGCTCCCCGCTGCTGGTCGTCGACACCCGCGACCTCCGCTTCCCGGCCCATGTCGAGCACTTCGAGGATTTGGTCAACCGGCTGCGGCAGCCGGTGCACGGGACGGAGTACTACGTGCCCCGGTAGAGCTGGACACGCACTGGAGACTCGCGATGATCGGAAAGGCTTTCGTCCTGCTGCTCGTGGCCGCGATGCCAATCTCGCAAGCTCGAGGTGCGGTGGTACCGGACAAGAGTCGAGACAACCCGCTGGTCGGAACCTGGCGCCTGGTTCGCTATGCCGACACCCCGAAGGGCGGCGAACCCATCCATGTGTTCGGCGAATCTCCGATCGGAGAGTTCATCTTCACTGAGGATGGGCACATGTCGGTGCACATCATGCACAATCCGCCAAATCCGCAAGACGCGGTCGTCGACCCGGATCCCGAGGCCTGCATCCCCAGCTGGTATTGCGGATATTTCGGTACCTACACAGTGGACTCCAACCAACGTTATTGGGTCACGCATGTGCGTGGCGGTAACATTCCCGGGTATATTGGAACCGATCAAAAACGCACCTTTACAATTGAAGGCGACAAGCTGGTCATCTCCGAGAAGTACATGTCGGGAGATGTTCCCGTCACCGGCGAACGGGTTCTGGTTCGTTCCGACGGGTCGAAAGAGTAGCGACGGTCCTTGCTTGCGCGCGTCCGAGAGGGGCTCGGTGGCCGACCTCCCGTTCATCGATGAGCACAGCCTGCGGGTGGAGGCCCCTCCCGCAGCCCTCTGGGCCGCGCTCGTTCGCGTGCTCACTCGGAGGATGGGCGCGAGCTCGCGGTTCGCCCGGCTCCTGGGCTGCCGTCCGTCGATCGGGACCCCCGAGTTCGGCTCCGCTCCCGGCCAGTCGATTCCCGGCTTCCGCATCGCCGAGCTCGCGCCGGGCCGCCGGCTGGTTCTCGAGGGTCGCCACCGGTTCGCCCGCTACCGGCTCACCTTCGACCTGGCGGACGACACGCTGGTCGCGCGCACCCACGCCGCCTTCCCGGGCGTTCTCGGCCAGATCTACAAGACCGTCGTGATCCGCAGCGGCGGCCATCGCCTGATCACCCGGCACATGCTGCGCCGGGTGGCGCTCGCCGCCCGTTCCCGCTCTCGGCCGGAGGCCTGATCCCTCGGTGCGGCGGAAGCCGGCGTCGGACCCCTGGGAGGGCTCCCCGCCGGTGGTATCATCGGATCGCTCCCGGGTTCGGGGGCACGCTGTCTGACCGCTTGGATCCGCTGCTCCGGCGTCGCGCCGGAGGGGACCGAGACGGGACATGGGTCGGCGGCCGCGCAGGGCGCGGTCGACGGTCCCGGGGCCGCGAGGGCTGGAGATCCGCCGACGGGCGGGTCCCGGCACCTCCGACGCGGCGCCCGGGCGCCCGACGCCGGCCCGGAGGTCCGGCCGCTCGTCGGTCCGGCTTTCGCCTGCCGGTGGCAGGACTCCACGTCTCCCTCCCTCGCGCAGCACGATCCGGGCACCAACTCGCTGGACCCGCGCGCGGGCCGGCAGAGGAGGACGCGATGAGCGAGCGGCCCAAGAAGGTGACCGTGCCCTGGGTGGCCGGCGCCCCGGAGCGGGGCGAGCGGCTGGTGGTGGTCACGGCCTACGACTTCCCGCAGGGGCGCACCGCCGACGCCGCCGGCGTCGACGTGGTGCTGGTCGGCGACTCGCTGGCCATGGTGGTGCTGGGACACCCCGACACGCTGTCGGTCACCCTCGACGAGATGCTCCACCACGTCAAGGCGGTCCGCCGCGGCGTCGACCGCGCCCTGCTGGTGGCGGACATGCCGTACGGCTCCTTCCACCTCGGGCCGCAGCAGGCGGTGGCGAGCGCCCTGCGCTTCGTCAAGGAGGGCGGCGCCCAGGCGGTGAAGATCGAGGGCGACCGCCCCGAGGTCACCGCGGCCCTGGTCGGCGCCGAGGTGCCGGTGATGGCGCACCTCGGCCTCACCCCGCAGTCGCTGCACCGGCTGGGCGGCTTCCGCGTCCAGGGACGCTCCGCCGACGCCCGCGCCGAGCTGCTCGCCGCCGCCGAGCGCGCCGAGGAGGCCGGCGCCTTCTCGCTCGTTCTCGAGTGCGTGCCGGCCGACCTGGCGGCCGCGGTCACCGCCCGGGTGAAGATCCCCACCATCGGCATCGGCGCCGGCGCGGCCTGCGACGGGCAGGTGCTCGTCTACCACGACCTTCTCGGCCTGGAGGAGCGCATCGCGCCGCGCTTCGTGCGCCGCTACGCCCAGCTCGGCGTCGCCTCGCGCGAGGCGGTGGCCGCCTGGGCGGCCGACGTCCGCAGCGGCGGCTTCCCCAACGAGGAGGAGAGCTACGGCGGCAGCGCCGCCGCGCCCGAGGTCCACAAGCTCTACGGCTAGAGGAACGTCGCGATGTTGACCGTCTCCCGCGGCGCCGCGCTGCGCCGGCAGGTCGCCGCCTGGAAAGGCGCCGGTGAGCGCGTCGGCCTGGTACCGACCATGGGCGCGCTGCACGCCGGGCACCTGGCGCTGGTCGAGCGCGCCCGCCGGCTCGGCGACCGCACCGTGGTGTCGATCTTCGTCAACCCGACGCAGTTCGACGACCCGGCGGACCTCGCGCGCTACCCGCGGCAGCCCGCCGAGGACGCCCGGCTGCTCGAGGCGGCGGGGGTCGACCTGCTCTACCTCCCCGAGGTCGACGACGTCTACCCGCCGGGCGACGCCACCCGCGTCGACGTCGCGGGGCCGGCCGAAGGGCTGGAGGGGGCACACCGCCCGGGACACTTCCGCGGCGTCGCGACCGTGGTGGCGCGGCTCTTCCTGCTCGCCCAGCCCGACTTCGCCGTCTTCGGCGCCAAGGACGCGCAGCAGCTCGCCGTGGTGCGGCGCATGGTCGCCGATCTGCACTTCCCGCTCGAGATCGTCGCCCACCCCACCGTCCGCGAGCCCGACGGGCTGGCGATGTCGTCGCGCAACGCGCTGCTCGGCGCCGACGAGCGGCGGGCGGCCACCGTGCTGTTCCGCGCCCTGGCCCTCGGCCGGGGCGCCATCGCCGGCGGCGAGCGCGACGCCGAGGCGGTGCGCGCCGCCCTGCGGCGGGCGTTGGCCACCGAGCCCCTGGCGTCTCCGGAGTACGCCGAGGTGGTGGACGCCGAGACCTTCCGACCGTTGGACCGGATCCCCGACCGGGGGAGGGTGCTGCTGCCCCTCGCCGTGCGGGTGGGCAAGGTCCGCCTCATCGACAACCTCGAGATCGACCTCCCCGGAACAAAGGCCTCCGGGACCCCGTAGGGCAAGGAGAGAACGCCATGCGAAGGACCCTCCTGAAGTCGAAGATCCACCGCGCCACGGTCACCGACGCGAACCTCCAGTACGAGGGCTCGGTGACCCTGGACCCGCTGCTGATGGAGGCGGCGGACGTGCTCGACCACGAGCGGGTCGAGATCTACGACATCGACAACGGCGAACGGTTCGCCACCTACGCCATCCCCGGCGTGCCCGGGGAGGGCCAGGTGGTGCTCAACGGCGCCGCCGCCCACAAGGTCCGGCCCGGCCACCTGGTGATCATCTGCACCTACGCCAGCTACGAGGAGCAGGAGGCGCGCCGCCATCACCCGGACCTGGTCTACGTGGACGCCGCGAACCGGATCGTCGAGCACAAATCGGCGCGGACGGTGGCAACCGCCGTCTGACGCCGGGAGAGGAGCTCCCGATGAGCGACGCCGCCCGTCTGCAGCAGAAGAAGACCTACCTCGACCTGGTCGCGATCTTCCACTACATCTACGGCGCGGTCGCCGCGGTCTTCATCCTCGGCGCCCTGGTGGTGATGGCGATGGCGGGCAGCCTGGCGCGGTTCGACAGCGACCTGCACGAGCCCTGGGCCTGCCTGCCCTTCGCCATCGCCGGCTTCTTCCTGGTTCTGGGCCTGGTCTACGTGGCGCTGAACCTGCTCGCCGGCTGGTGGCTCCACCGCCGGCGCGCCTACCTCGGCTGCATGGTGGTCTCGGGTCTGAACTGCTTCAACATGCCGCTCGGCACCATCCTCGGCGTCGCCACCATCGTGCTGCTGGCCGACAACGAGGTGCGGGCGATGTTCGAGGGCGCGGCTCCGGCCGGCTCGCCGCCGGCGCCGCCGGTCGGCGCCGAGTGAGGCGCCGGCCGCGGGTATGATCGGCGGCGAGGAGGAAGCCCCCCGATGACCACCGCGACCCACCCCCCCCTCGCCGCCACCGAGGTCGAGCCGCTCGAGATCGCCGGCCGCACCTTCCACTCGCGGCTCATCCTCGGCACCGGCAAGTACACCGACTACCGCGTCATGGCGGACGCCTTCGCGGCCGCCGGCACCGAGATGGTCACCGTGGCGCTGCGCCGCGTCGGCCTCGGCGGCGACGACGCCGCGGCCGGTCACGCCGGCCTGCTCGAGGCGCTCGACCCCGACCGCTACCTCCTGCTCCCCAACACCGCCGGCTGCTTCACCGCCGACGAGGCGGTGCGCACGGCGCGCCTGGCGCGCGAGGTGGGCGGCTGGAACTGGGTCAAGCTCGAGGTGATCGGCGACCGCAAGACGTTGTTCCCCGACACCGTCGAGCTGCTGCGCGCCACCGAGCGGCTGGTCGCCGAGGACTTCGTGGTCCTGCCCTACACCAACGACGACCCGGTGACGGCCCGCAAGCTCGAGGAGCTCGGGGCGGCGGCGGTGATGCCGGCGGCGGCGCCGATCGGCTCCGGCCTGGGGGTGCGCAACCCGACCAACCTGCGCATCCTCGTCGAGCAGGCGACGGTGCCGGTGATCGTCGACGCGGGGGTGGGCACCGCCAGCGACGCCGCCATCGCCATGGAGCTCGGCGCCGACGCGGTGCTGATGAACACCGGCGTCGCCGGGGCCGCCGACCCGGTGCGCATGGCCCGGGCGATGAAGCTGGCCATCGAGGCCGGCTGGCTCGCCGCCCACGCCGGCCGCATCCCGAAGAAGCTCTACGCCACGGCGTCGTCGCCCACCACCGGCCTGATCGATTCGTAGCTCTCGAACAGCCCACGATCAGCTAGGACTTCTCACCACCTTCCTGCTGCAGCCGCGGAGCTCGCCGCGTCTGCAGCGTCATGCTCGGTCGGGCTCTGAGCCGCACGACGGTGGCCCGTCGCCTGCCGCTCACAGGAGCCAGGGCACCCTGGCCGCCGGCGCAACCTCCTTGCAGCGCTTACAACCATACGGCGAGCAGCGGTGGCTCAGCTTGAAGAGCCACCACCAGAGATACGCCACTTGACTGAACGATGTTGACAGGCGTACACTACAATTAATAGTTAATAGACTAGGAGTTCCAGACCCGACCGGCTGCTTCAACACACAGACAGCGTGCGGGGACTCGGAATGCGTGAAGGTCCATACTAGCTTCAACCCCTTGGATCTGGATTCGTCCGTTCAGTGGGGGCATGAAGGTTTCGAAAACAATGGCGGCTGTTGTGGCACGAAGCCCTGTACTACGTTCAGGTGCGCCTGTGGCGGACCACTCGGTGTCTATTCATGCCAGGGCTGAGAAAGAGGAAACGGACATGCTGAACCATCTTGTCAAGGCAGGGAAGGGCAAACGCGGCCCGCTTGCCCTGGTGCTCCTTCTTGCGATCGGCATGGTCGGCCTGCCGTCAGGGCCGGCCTGTGCGTCGCAGTGCGTCGCAGCCGACGACGGTTTCGAGCAGTCCGTGGCGCTCGATTCCGAGCTTCTCGCGGGGTTCCGGTACGTCCCCAAGAAGATCCACCTGGTCGCCGATGTGCTGATCAGCGTGGAGTATCCCGCAGTACCCGCTGAAGGATGGTCCACCGCCGCCCGGTACGAGTTCTGGCGCGATGGCGAACGGTTCCGCGCTTCCTCGACCAGAAACAACCCGCTCACCCCCCTGGCCTCCGATGCGACGATCGCTTGGGACGGGGTCACCCTCCAGTACTGGGATCATTCTATGAACCTGCTGCACTTGACCCAGGGATTGCCGGGGGATCTTGCGCTCGCCCTGCCCAATCCGCTTCTGCTCCCGGCGATTGTCCTCTCTGGTGACGTCAGCGGAACGGTGCACCAGTGGTTGCCGGAAGGGGGCCGGCTCGAGAGCTCGGACATCGAGCCGTGGATGGCTTCCTCTCGGGACGTCCGCGTGCTCGCACCGGTGGCGGATCCACGAACGATCTCCAGGGTCGAGATCAGGGCACCCGTCAGCGGCGCCCTGATGGCCGAGCTCGACCTGTTCGACGACCACGAAGAAACGACTTCTGGCGCGGGCTGGCGCTTCCCACGCACGATGGACCTGACGGTCTACCCGAACGAGCCCACCGCGGGAGGGGCGATCTGGCGTTCGCGTTTCGTGATCAGCCTCCTCGAGGTAGGGCGCGACGTACCGCCGGCGCTCTTCGATCTGCTGAACGAACCGATCGCTCACATCGTGGACGAATCGGGACGATCACTCCGCTAGCTAGGAGGGTGTCTCCGAGACCGTCTCGAGCTCGCGGCGCGGTGGTGGACGTGGGTCCGGATACGAGCAACGCGAGGAGGGACGCCGAGGCGTCCGTGGGTCTCCGATGACTTTGGATTCCCGACACGAGGGTCGGCCCGAAAGTCCGTGGATTCTGGCTGGGAGTCTGGTGCTCCTGGCGCTGATCTCGAGCTGCTCGGCTTCGCGGCCAGCCGATCGCCCGGGAGCTGCCGCGGTCGGCTGCCGCCGCGTCCTTCATGCGGCACCGCTGGAGCCGGGCGTGGGCTTCGGGGGGCTGCGGGTCGGAATGTCCCGCGCCGAGGTCGAGGCGCTCGTCGGTCCGCCCGAACGGAAGATGGGAGACAACGCCTGGGAGTACCTGACCTGTGGCTTCGGGCTCGTTTTCGGACACGACCACCGGGTCGACGCCCTGCTGGCCGGCGGCGATCCCATGCTCAACGAACGCTTCACCGTCGAGACCGACGACGGGCTCGGCATCGGCAGCTCCCGCGAACAGATCGTGCGGATCTTCGGTCCGCCGCAGTCGACCAGCTCGGAGGGGCAGATGCTGTACTACGACGTCGAGGGGATCGTCTGGGGCCTGACGGACGACCGCGTCTTTCAGATCATGATCCGGCGCTCGCGACCCGATCTCGCGCGCTGAGGGCTTGGCGGGGGTCTGGAGAGCGTCGAGCTCGGCGCTCGCTCAATCCGGCGGAGCGTCCCCGCCGTACGTCGCGTCCTCGGTGACCCCTTTCGCGGCCAGGGCCTCGGCGCGGGCCCGGGCCGCCTCGCCCTCGCGGCGCGCCGCCTCCGCGTCCCACTCCCCCGGCGGCAGCACCCAACCGGCGAGGTTGCGCAGCACCAGGTCGGCGAGCAGGGCGACGTGGTCGGGCCGGTCGTTGAGGCAGGGGATGTAGCGGTAGCCCGCCGGCGGCCCGCCCGCCTCCTCCCAGAAGTGGCGGTTGAGGCCGTCGAGCTCCTCGAGCGTCTCCAGGCAGTCGGCGGAGAAGGCCGGGCTGACGACGTCGAGACGGCGGACGCCGGCGCGGGCCATCGCCTGGACCGTCTTGTCGGTGTAGGGCTTGAGCCACTCCTCGCGGCCGAAGCGGCTCTGGAAGGCGACCACCCAGCAGTCGTCGGGCAACCCCAGGAGCTCGGCGGTGCGGCGGGCGGTCTCGTGGCAGAAGCAGTGGTAGGGATCGCCGGCCTCGAAGTAGCGCCGCGGCACGCCGTGGAAGGAGAACAGCAGGCGCTCGGGCGCGCCGCCCTGGCGCTCCCAGAGCTCGCGGATCGACCGCGCCAGCGCCTCGATGTAGGCCGGCTCGTCGTGGTAGCCGTGGATCGTCCGCAGGTCGGGGATCCAGCGCCAGCGGGTGAGCTCGGCGGCCAGGGCGTCGAAACTCGACGCCGTCGTGGCGGCCGAGTACTGCGGGTAGAGAGGGAAGAAAAGCAGCCGCCGGCAGCCCGCCTCGCGCAGCGCGCGCAGCGCGCCGGCGATCGACGGCTCGCCGTAGCGCATGCCGAGCGCGACGTGGACCGGGCCGCCCACCGCCGCGGCCAGCCGCTCGGCGACCGCGGCGCGCTGGCGCTCGGCGATCACCGCCAGCGGCGAGCCCTCGTCCGTCCACACCTTGCGGTAGAGCTCGGCCGACGTCGCCGGGCGGCGCGGCAGCACGAAGAGCTCGAGGGTCGGCCGCCACTTCCAGGCCGGCAGCTCGATGACCCGCGGGTCGGAAAGGAACTCGCGCAGGTAGGGGCGCAGCGCCTCGGCGGTCGGCGCCGCCGGGGTGCCCAGGTTGGAGAGCAGCACGCCCACGGCGGCGGGCCCGCCGTGCTCGAAGCGCGTCTTCGCGGTGTACTCCACGCCGCCGCGCCGGTCAGCCGGTCAGCCGCGGGAACCGGTCCGGGGCCGCCTCGTGGACCAGCCCGTAGACGGCGTCGAAGACGTCCTCCCGGCTGGGCTTGGAGAAGTAGTCGCCGTCCGACCCGTAGGCGGGCCGGTGGGCGGTGCCGGTCACCGTGCGCGGGATGCCGTCGAGCCACCAGAAGCCGCCCATCCGCTCGACGATCTGCTGCAGCATGAAGGCCGAGGCGCCGCCGGGCACGTCCTCGTCCACCAGCACCAGGCGGTTGGTCTTGCGCAGCGAGTCGACGATGCGCCCGTCGCGGTCGAAGGGCAGCAGGGTCTGGACGTCGACGATCTCCACCTCGACGCCGACGGCGGCGAGCTGCTCGGCCGCCTCGGCGACGATGCGGCAGCAGGCGCCGTAGGTGACCACCGTCACGTCGCGGCCCTCGCGCAGCACTTCGGGCACGCCGAGCGGCACCCGCATCTCGCCGACGTTGGCGGGTAGGCGCTCCTTGGCCCGGTAGCCGTTGAGGACCTCGATCACCAGGGCCGGCTCGTCGCCGGCGAGCAGCGTGTTGTACATGCCGGCGGCGCGCGTCATGTCGCGCGGCACGCACACCCACACGCCGCGCAGCAGGTGGAGGATGCCGCCCAGCGGGGAGCCCGAGTGCCAGACGCCCTCCAGGCGGTGGCCGCGGGTGCGGACGATGACCGGCGCCGTCTGGGCGCCCGCCGTGCGCCAGCGTAGCGTCGCGAGGTCGTCGGAGAAGGTCTGCAGGGCGTAGAGGATGTAGTCGAGGTACTGGATCTCGGCGATCGGGCGCAGGCCGCGCAGCGCCATGCCGATCGCCTGGCCGAGGATCGTCGTCTCGCGGATCCCGGTGTCGGCGACGCGCAGCGGCCCGTACTTCGCCTGCAGGCCGGCGAAGCCCTGGTTGACGTCGCCGAGCTGGCCGACGTCCTCGCCGAAGGCCACCAGCTCCGGGGTGCGCGCCAGCGCCGCGTCGAAGCAGCGGTTGAGGACCTCGAAGCCGTTGAGCGTCGGCGCGTCGTCCGCGTACCGGGGGGCGACCGGCTCCACCGCCAGGGTCGAGCCCGCACCCTCGGCGTGCAGGTGGCGGGCGTAGAGGGCGCGTCCGGCAGCGCGGCGCTCGGCCTCCCAGTCCGCCAGCGCCTCCCGCTCGGGAGCCTCGACCCGCCGCGCCGCGACCAGCGCCTCGCGGGCCGCCGCCAGCAGGTCGCGGCGCAGCGCCCCGGGCTTGCGCTCGAGCCCGGCGCGCACCGCCTCGACCGCGCCGCGGGCCGCGCCCGCGGCGGCGGCGAGGGCGTCGAGCCGCTCCACCAGGTCGCCGCGCTCCGCCTCGAGCGGCGCCCGGTAGGCCTCCCAGGCGTGCTGCTGCGCCGCGCGCACCTCGTCGCGGGCCGCGGCTTCGAGGCCGTCGAGCTCGTCGTCGTCCGCCACCCCGGAGGACAGGATCCACCGGCGCATCTGGCGCAGGCAGTCCCACTCCTCCTCCCAGGCCAGCCGCTCCTCCCCCTTGTAGCGCTCGTGCGAGCCGGAGGTGGAGTGGCCCTGGGGCTGGGTCAGCTCGACGACGTGGAGGATGGCCGGCACGTGCTCGCCCCGCACCACCTCGGCGGCGCGGACGTAGGTCTCGCACAGGGTCGGGTAGTCCCAGCCCGGCACGGTGTACAGGTCGTAGCCGTCGCGGTCCTCGCTGTGGCGGCGGCGCTGGAAGCCCCACAGGACCTCCGACAGGTTCTCCTTGGTGATCTGGTTCGCGTTGGGCACCGAGATGCCGTACCCGTCGTCCCAGATCGACAGCAGCATCGGGGCGTGCAGCACGCCGACGGCGTTGATCGCCTCCCAGAACATCCCCTCGGCGCACGACGCGTTGCCGATGGTGCCGAAGGCGATCTCCTCGCCGCCGTGGGAGAAGCGGGCGAAGCGCTCCGCGCGCAGCTCGGGCAGCTCGCGGTAGAGGCGCGAGGCGTAGGCCAGACCCACCAGGCGCGGCATCTGGGCGCCGGTCGGCGACAGGTCGGCCGACGAGTTGAACGAGTCCGCCGAGGCGCGCCAGGCGCCCTCGGCGTCGAGCAGCCGGGTCGAGAAGTGGGCGTTCATCTGCCGGCCCGCCGAGGAGGGGTCGGCCACCGGGTCGGCGTGCGCGTAGAGCTGCGCGAAGAGCTCCTCGACGCGGACCAGCCCGAGCGCCATCATGAAGGTCTGGTCGCGGTAGTAGCCGGAGCGCCAGTCGCCGCGCCGGAACGCCTTGGCCATGGCGATCTGCGCCACTTCCTTGCCGTCGCCGAAGATGCCGAACTTCGCCTTGCCGGTCAGCACCTCGCGGCGGCCGAGCAGGCTGGCCTCCCGGCTCGTCCACGCCAGCCGGTAGTCGGCCAGGACCGTCTCGCGGTCGAGACGCGGCCCCGCCGCCTCGTCGGGGGCGGGCTCGGGAAGGTCGGACGGTCGGTGTCGGGTGCCGGTTTCGACGGCCATGCGAGGGCTCTCCCGGGAGTTCGTCCAGGGCGGGGCGGCGCGATTTCCCGCCGCGGCAGCATACCATCGCCCCCCCGCCCCAGCGGGTGGGCGCGGCGGTGCCCAGGGGCCGCGCGTGGGGCGACGGCGAGCGGTGCCGGTCGCCGTTTTCCGGCCGGGAGCGGAGCGCAGGCCGCGCGAGCGAGCAGCGATGCCGCGGATCCCCCGCAGGCCCCGCGGGGTCAGGCGGACATCGGCTCCACGCGGTGCTCGAAGGTGACCCCGTGGCGGGCGAGGTCGGCGAGGACGAAGTCGGCGGCCTCCACACCCAGCCGCTCGGGCGGCGTGATGCCCGGCGCCGGGCCGCCGCCCCGGGCGATCAGGCGCACCGCCGCGGCGCACGTGTAGCCGGTGGTGCGGGACATCGAGGGGGTGTCGGTGGCGCGGTCGTAGCGGTCGAGCAGGTCGTAGGTGTGGCGCACCGGGCGACCGTCCTCCACCCCTTCGACGATGACCCGCATCACCGTCAGGTCCGTCTCCCCGGGCCGGTAGCGCCAGGCCTCGAAGAGCAGGCGCCCGGCGAGGTCGACCGGCCGCACCTCGGCGTCGCCGACCTGCACCGGCTCGGCGGCGAAGAAGCCCGTCTCCCGCAGCATCCGCATGCGCTCGGCGTGGCCCGGGTAGCGCAGCGTCTTCTCCACCATGTCCGGCACCGGCACGGTGCGCAGGAGGCTGCGCAGCCCGTCGGTGTCGAAGGCCTCCAGGGTGCCGACCCCCGGCAGGTCGACCAACTCGACCTCCGACAGCGCGGGCAGGGTGACGTCGCGGCCTCCCCGCCGCAGCCGCGCCGGCCGCGTGTACTCGGCGATCACGTCGACCGGGGAGAACGGCGCCCGGTACTCGTAGGGCCAGGAGCGCACCTCGGGGAGGCCGCCGACCGCGCACCAGAAGCGGTCGACCCGTTCCATGGTTGCCGCGTGGCGCCCCAGCAGCAGGTTGCTCACCCCGGGGGCGATGCCGCAGTCGACCACCGCCACGACGCCCCGCTCGCGGGCCAGCGCGTCGAGCGCGAAGGCGTCCTCCGCGAAGAACGAGATGTCGACGACGTCGCGGCCCGCCTCCACGACCCTCCGCAGGGTGGCGAAGCCGAGCGGCCCCGGCACCGCCCCCACCACCAGGTCGGCGTCCGCGAGCAGGGGGACGAGCTCGTCGCCGCTCACCGAGGCGCGGACGGGGCGCAGCCCGGGCACGCCGGAGAGCCGGGCCAGCGACGGCGCCGAGGCGTCGGCCACGGTGACGGCGAACTCGCCGGCCAGGTCGCGGGCGATGGCGGCCCCGACGCGGCCGGCGCCGAGCAGGAGGACCTTGTGGACGGAGGGCATGGTTCGAGGCTCCCGGGGTGGTGAAGGGACGGTGCCGGGGCGCCGGCCGGGCGGCCGGCGCCCCGCGGAGTATCGCCCGGCGCCGCGGTCCGGTCAACGCCGCCGGCCGCGGCGCAACCGCCCCGTCGGCGCGGCGGTTGCACGTTCGAGGAGAGCCCGCCGCGGGCGGCCGCCCCCGCCGTCGAACGCGCTATCCTGGGAGCCTCATGGACGAGATCCAGACCCTCACCGTGGAGAAGCCCGTCGAGGAACAGGTCCTCGACGCCTTCCGCCGCTGGGGTTACCTCGAGGCCCGGCTCGATCCGCTGGGCCGGGACGCCGCGCGCCCGCACCCGGAGCTGCGCCTCGACCCCGCCGAGTTCCCCGGCGCCGCCGAGGGTCGGCGGCGCTACTGCGGCAGCCTGGGGGTGGAGTTCATGCAGATCCCGGATCCGGTCCGGCGGCGCTGGATCCAGGAGCGCGTCGAGCGCGACCTGCCCGAGATCGACCGGGACGCCGTCTTCGAGCAGATCCTGCGCGCCGAGACCCTCGAGCAGATGCTGCAGAGCCGCTACCTCGGCACCAAGCGCTTCTCGATCGAGGGCGTGGCGGCGCTGATCCCGCTGCTCCACGAGATGCTCACCGTGTGCGGCGCGCGGCAGGCGCGCCAGGCGGTGCTGGCGATGAGCCACCGCGGGCGCCTCAACGTCATGGCGCACATCGTCGGCACGCCGCTCGAGAACATCTTCGCCGGCTTCGAGGACGTCAACCCGCGCAGCGTGCTGGGAGGCGGCGACGTCAAGTACCACCTGGGGGCGACCGGTCCCTACACCACCCGCGAGGGGCGGGAGATCCACATCCACCTGGCGTCGAACCCGAGCCACCTCGAGGCGATCGACCCGGTGGTGCTGGGCCGCGTCAAGGCCAAGCAGACCCGCTTCGACCGCCAGGGGGAGCCGGGCACCGAGCGCATCGTGCCGATCCTCCTGCACGGCGACGCCGCCTTCGCCGGCCAGGGGATCAACGCCGAGACCCTCAACCTCGCCGACCTCGCCGGGTACTCGGTCGGGGGCACGGTGCACGTGGTGGTCAACAACCGCATCGGCTTCACCGCCGAGCCCGCCGCCCTGCACTCGGGCGACTTCGCCACCGACGTCGCCAAGCGCCTGCCGATCCCGATCCTCCACGTCAACGGCGAGGACATGCCGGCGGTGCTCTACGCCGCGCGGCTGGCCGTCGAGTACCGCTACCGCTTCGCCAGCGACGTCGTGGTCGACCTGGTCGGCTACCGGCGCCACGGCCACTCCGAGGTCGACGACCCCACCATCACCCAGCCGCTGCTCTACCGCGCCATCGAGGCCCACCCGCCGCTCGCCGAGCTCTACGGCGAGCGGATCGGCCTCGACGGCGACGCGATCGAGGCGCGGCGCAAGGCGTTCCGCGACGAGATCGACGCGGCGCAGAAGAAGGCCGGGGCGATGGAGGAGAAGCCGAAGCTGGCGAAGCTGCCGGCCTACTGGGACGAGTTCTTCGGCGGCCTGCACCGGCCCGAGGTCGAGGTCGACACCGGTCTGCCGGCCGCCGAGCTGGGCCGGCTGGCCGAGAAGCTGACCCGCGCCCCCGAGGGCTTCCACGTCCACCCGAAGATCGTCAAGCTCCTCGAGCAGCGGGCCGAGATGGGGCGCGGCGAACGGCCGCTCGACTACGGCTTCGCCGAGGCCCTGGCCTTCGCCTCGCTGCTCGACGCGGGCATCCCGGTCCGGCTGACCGGGCAGGACAGCCGCCGTGGCACCTTCAACCACCGTCACTCGGTGCTGGTCGACGTCGAGAACGGCGAGGAGCACTGCCCGCTGTGCGCCGTCGCGCTCGAGGACGAGGCGCGCGAGCGCGGCGCCTTCTTCGAGGCCTACGACTCGATGCTCTCGGAGGCCGCCGTGCTCGGCTTCGAGTTCGGCTTCGCGCGCGACTACCCGGAAGCGTTGGTCCTCTGGGAGGCGCAGTTCGGCGACTTCGCCAACGGCGCCCAGGTGATCCTCGACCAGTTCGTGGTCGCCGCCGAGGACAAGTGGGGGCTGCTCGCCGGCCTGGTGATGCTGCTCCCGCACGGCTTCGAGGGGCAGGGTCCCGAGCACTCCAGCGCCCGCATCGAGCGCTTCCTGACCCTCGCCGCCGAGGACAACATCCAGGTCTGCCAGCCGTCGACCGCCGGCCAGTACTTCCACCTGCTCCGGCGCCAGGCGCTGCGCAAGTGGAAGAAGCCGCTGGTCGTCTTCACCCCGAAGTCGATGCTCCGGCACAAGGCCTCGTCCTCGCCGCTCGACGAGCTCGGCCGTCCCCGCTTCCGCACCGTCCTGTGCGACGACGCCGGGGTGGAGAGCGCCGAGCGCGTGCTCCTGTGCAGCGGCAAGATCGGCCACGAGCTGGTGGCCGAGCGCGAGCGCCGCGGCGACACCCGCACCGCCATCGTCTTCCTCGAGCAGCTCTACCCGTTCCCCGACCGCGAGCTGGCCGAGGCCCTGGACCGACACCCGGACGCCCAACAGCTCGTCTGGGTCCAGGAGGAGCCGGCCAACATGGGAGCGCTCTTCTTCGTCCTCCCCCACCTCGAGCGCCACGCCCGCGGCCGCAAGGTCCGCTCGGTGAAGCGCTCCGAGTCCGGCAGCCCGGCGACCGGCTCCGCCAAGGCCCACGGCCTCGAGCAGAAGACGCTCCTCACCCTGCCGTTCGAGATCCGCTGAGCGCCGGCCCGGACCGCGGCGGGGCGAGAGTGACGCTCCCTCACCCGGGCGGCGGCGGCGCGAGCGAGACGACCATCGCGCCCGTGACCCGGCCCCTCCACAACACCGGATCCTCCGCCAGAGGGACCGGGACGAACAGCTCATAGGCACCGTCGGGCACCTCAACGAACACGGCGCGGCCCCCGCCGCGGCGCGACGGGCGGTAGAGCCGCCCCCGGTCGAGGTCGCGGAGTTGCAGCGCGGCGTCGCCAGCGACGCCGGTGAATGTCAGGCGGAAGCCCCGCCCGCAGGCGATGTCCAGGTCGGGCGCGGCGGCCGACACCTGCCGGACGCCGCTGCACAACTGCACCAGCCGCGGGTGCGACACGTCCCAGCGAACCGCGCCGACCGGCACGCCACCGAGGACGAACGAGCCGTCGGGACCGGTCTCGGTCCGCAGGGTACGGCGCCCGCCGAACAGCGTCAGGCGGGCGCCGGCCAACGGCTCGCCCATCGCGAGGACCTGCCCGCGCGACGTGACCGTCGGCTGCAATCGATAGATCCGCGGTTCCGGGTCGCCGCGCTCGGCGAGGCCCGCCGCGGAGAGGAAGCCGGAGGGGTGGGCGATCTCCATCGCCACCTGCCCCGGGGGAAGTCCGCGCAGCTCAAACCGCCCGTCGGCGCCCGCCACCGCCCGCGGCGAGCCCGGCACCCGCGGGTAGGAGATCGCGACGCGAGCGCCGGCCGCCGGCACCTCGTCCGGGCCGATCACCACGCGGCCCCGGAGCACCGCCTCCGGCTCGAGGTCGACGTCGTGCTCGAGGTGCACGTCGTCCTCGGTGACCTCCACAACGTCGTCGAGGGGGGAGAAGCCGTCACTCCAGACCCGCAGACTGCACGCCTCCGGCGGGACGGCGGAGAAGCGGAAGGCTCCATCCCGGTCGCTGGAAACGGAGTCGGCGAAGACCTCCGCCTCGCCGTCCAGGCACTGGAGCGACACGCGGGCCCCTGCGACCGGATCGCCCGCGATCGCCGAGCGGACCCGGCCGCTGAGCTCGGCGCCACGGCACAGCTCGACCTCGACCTCGTCGAGGACGGGACCGGTGCCCACCCGGACCACCGCCGGCGCGTACCCGGCGGCGCTGAACCGAACCTCGAGCTCGACGCCGTGCGGCAGCTCGATCGCGAAGCGGCCCTGCGGATCGTCCACCGTCTCCTCGCGCAGCGGGGGGAAGTGGAGGTCCGGCAACGGCGGATGGCCGACGGTGACCTCCACCCGGATCGGTCGGGGAGGTCCCGCGTCGGAGGTCACCCGGCCGCGCAGGAATCGCCCGCCCGCGACCTCCACCGCCACGCCGGCGGCGGGCGCCACCGCATAGACCGGCTCCGACTCGATGCCCTGGCGCAGGGTCGTGAAGCCATAGGCCACTCCGCTCTCGAGGTCGTCGAGGCGGAAGCTACCGTCAGGGGCCACGACGACGGTGCGGCGTTCCAGCGTGTCGCTGCGCCAGCAGCGGAGCCGGACGTCGGACCCGGGGTCCCGGCCGGCGAGGAAGCCGGAGATCGCGGCCGAACGCGGCAAGGCGACGTCACGCCGCACGAGCTGACCGGGGCGCAGATCGCGGACCATGATGCGCCGCGAAGCGTACCCCTCCGCAGCGACCTCGACCTCGTAGGTCCCGGCAGCCAGAGATCCGACGGCCAACCCGCCGCGCGGCGACGTGCGGCGCGACAGCACCTCCGGAGGAACGGCCCGGGAGGGCGTCCGCAGGTCCGGCTTCCACGCCAGGCGCAGCACCACCGAATCCCCCCGGATCGCACGTCCCGTCGGTTCGTCGCTCACCGTCAGCACCAGGGTCGCGCCCGCGCCCAGGCGGAGCGCCACCTCCCCCCCGCCGACCTCCCCTCGCGCGAAGCCGAGGTCCGCCGCGCTCGCCCACACCGCGCAGGATCCCCCTCTCGGCGGACGGATCCGCACGCCGGAACCGGTCGGCCGCAGGCGGCGGGTGTGGCGTCCCTGCCCCTGGCCGCAAACGAGCACGGCGCGGGACCGCTCCGGGACGACGCCGGCGGCGGCGACCACCCGCACCACCAGCGGACCGGCCTCGTCCTGGGAAGCGGGTGCGTGCGGCCCACCGGCGGCCGCCCAGGCGGACCCTCCGACTGCCGCCAGCCCCAGGGCGACGAGAGCGGCCGCCCGGTTCACCCCGCGATCCTCGCGCTGAACACGTCGTGCAGGGTCGGCTCCACCGGCCGCCACGGCAGGCCGCGTTCCCGGATCCGCCTCGCCAGCTCGGCGTTGGCGGCCGCGTCGCGAGCGATCAGCCGCTCTTCCGAGCGGACGACCTCGACGCCGTCGCAGAGTCCGTCCATCGCAGCCGGCCGGGCGACCGGGACGAAGGCGCCGAGGTCGCGCCGGAGCTCGTCGGCGTCCCCCGTCGCCAGCATCGAGCCCGCGTGGAGGAGCAGGACGTGGTCGACCACGTCCTCCATCTCCCGGATCAGGTGGGTGGAGAGGACGACCGTCGCTCCGTCGGCGGCCCGCCGGCGCACGGCCCGCTTCACCACCTCTAGGTGCACCGGGTCCAGCCCGGCGGTCGGCTCGTCGAGTAGCACCAGATCGGCGTCGGTCGCCAGGGTGAGGTAGATCTCCACCAGCCGCCGCTGCCCGTTCGACAGCGTGCGCACCGGCCGCCTCCACAGCGGTCGGACGTCGAGCCCTTCGGCCAGCTCCTCGTCGAGGTCGGGCAGCTCCATCGCGCGCGCCCAGTCGAGCGGGCGGCCGAGCTCCGCGATCGCCCGCCCCTCCGGCAGCCAGATCCGGCGTGGCGCGGGGGCGTCCACCCGGATGCGACCGCGGGTGGGCCAGGCGTGCCCGAGGATCAGGCGGAGCAGGGTGGTCTTCCCCGCCCCGTTCCGACCCAGCAGACCCACCACCCGGTCACTCGGGATGCGGCAGTTCACGTCGCGGAGGACCTCGCGCGAGCGGAACAGCCCCAACGACTTGCCCACCCCCTCGAGCTCGATCACGACATCCTCCGGATCTCCGCCCGTTCGACCCACCACCAGGTGAACAGCAGCAGGACCAGCCCCGTCCCCAGGGGGAGGAGAATCTGGCCCCGATGCGGCAGGAGGCCGGCGAGGACCGGCGAGACCGCGGCCGCCAGCCAGAGCGTCGGCCCGGAGGGACCGGGAATCGCCAGGACCCAGCGGGCGACGGACGCGAGGAGCAACACGACCGCGACCAGGTTCCAAGCACGTCGCAGGAAGGCCGACAGCATCGTGGCCCACGCGGCCAGGGCGAACAGGACGAGCGCGAAGCGGAGGACGGCGAACGATCTGAAATGGTGGCCGGCCCGGACGGCCGCCAGGGCGACGACGGAGAACCCGACCATGACGACGACCCAACGCACGACGAAGGCGGTGGCGATCCACAGGCCGGCGGGGAGGTAGTCCCGCCCTCTCCAGACGCGCAGCGCCGCGGCCGGCTGGCCGCCCAGGATTCCGCTGAACGCCAGGAGAGCGAGGGCCACATAGGACATCAGACCGCTCTTCGCGAAGGACGGTTCGCCACCGAGGGCGATCGCCAGCGCCAAGACGGCACTGCCGGCGGCGGAGAAGACCAGCGTGGGCCGCCGCAGCTCGAGCAGGGCGAACCCGAGGCCGACCTCCAATCGCCGGAGACTCACTCGCCGCACACCCTGCCCCAGCGTCCATCGTCGAAGACCGCGAGGACCGAGGCCCGGGCGCGGACCAGCGCCGCCGCTCTCCGCGGAAGCCGACAACGCTGCAGGATCTCGCCCGTCGCCGAGAGCCGCAGCACGCGATCGCGTTGCTCGAAGCGCGTCGTCTCCGGATCCCAGTCGGTCACCGAGGGGAGCACGAAGAGCTGGCCCCCGTCCGGGGAGAGGACGGCGGACTGCACGGTGGCCATCGGCGGCGGCGGCGTCTTGGCCCGCAACGGCTTGGCGATCGAGGCCGCGGTCCGAGGAGAGCGCCAGGGCACCGGGCGGCATCCGTCGCGTGAGCACGTCGCGAGGAGATCCCGGAGGCGGAAGACCACGACGGCTCCCTGCGGACTCCCCAGCAGGATCACCTGGTTGAACAGCAGCCTCTCGACCGGGTAGCCGCGTTCGAGCTCCGCGGTCTCGAAGGGGGACACGGGCGCTTCCAGCGGCAGCGACAGCACTCCCGCGCCGACCTCCTGGTGCCAGATCGGGACGGGCTCACCGGGCGCGGCCGGGGCGGCGAACCACCGGGCGCCCGCCGAGACCGCCACCCTGATCGCTCCCGGTGGGGCCGAACCGGCCGCCCGCAAGCCCCGGACGCGGTCCCAGTGGAAGAGGCGGCCGTCGGCCCGCAGGAGGAGGAGCTGGTCGCCCTCGGTGCCGATATCCACCCAGTCCCCGGGTTCGACGGCCAGCTCCCAGCCACCCTCCGACCGGCTCTCCCACACCCCGCTCCCCAGGTCGAGGAGGTAGAGGCGCTCGTCGAGCTGGACGACGCGGACCGGTTGCCGCCAACCGAGCGAAACCCGCGCGCCGGCCGCGCCGGGAGCTGCGAGCACTCCCAGGAGGGCCGTGCCGGCGAGAACCGCGCGGCGCGCGATCCCCGCCGGCCTCTGAGGACCGGACATCACAGACCCAGGGTGCAGACGTCGTACTCCCAGCTACAGCCGAGGAGATTCGCGTCGTAGCCGTTCTCGCACGCGAAGACCTCCCAGAAGGTCTGCGCGCGGTTGGAGCAGTACGCGTAGAGCTCCTCGGCGTGGATCAGACACCAGGTCTTCTGGCAGAGGCACGAGGTGCAGCTCGGGGACGGCACCGGCAGCGGCTGCTGAGTGTCCACCGCCAGCGCGGGGAACGCGAGGGTGGCGAGGAGGGCGGCGGCCAGCCCAGCCCTTGCGAAGCGTTTCATCAGAAGCTCCTCCTTCCAGGGTAGCACCTCGACGGCATTGACGAAAGTGCTGTCGTTCCTTCCTGCAGGAGGAGACGCGAAGCGGGCTCCGGGATCTGTCAGCGGGAGCGCGCCGGAGGGGAAACAGGAGCCGCGGTCGCGCGTAGAGAGGGGGGAGAGGAGGTGACGACGATGTTCGAGCTCCTGGCCCTGCTGCTGATCGCCGGCGTGATCCTGACGGTGGTGGTGGCGGTCGTTCTGGTGGGGGCGCTGGCGAAGCTCCTGCTGCACCTGGTGCTGCTGCCGGTGAGCGCTCTGTCGGGGCACTTCCTGGGCGGCCTCGCCGTGGTGGGTGGATCGCTGCTCGCCCTGGTGGCGCTGGCGGTCGCCGCGCCCCTGGTGCTCGGCCTGCTGTTCTCGGTGGGCGCGCCGCTCGTGCTGCTGGCGCTGATCCTCTGGGCCCTGTCCGGCGCCCGCACCGTGCCCGCCCCGGTCCCCGCCCGGGCGGCGCTGCCGGCCGCCCCGCGCGCCGACTGATCCCCCTCCCCCCGGGCCGCGGCCGGGGGCGAGCGGCCCCTCCCCGCCCCGCCGCTCCCGACCGCAGAAGAGCCATCGCCGACCAGGTCGCCGGCGCCGCGCTGCTGGCCGCCGGGCAGGCGGCCGAGGCGGAGGCGGTCTACCGCCGCGACCTGGAGCGCTTCCCGGAGAACGGCCGCTCGCTGTACGGCCTGGCCACCAGCCTGGAGGCACAGCAGCGCACCGCGGAGGCGGCCGCGGCGCGCGCCCGGTTCACCGCGTCGTGGGCGGACGCCGACACGGCGCCGCCGGGCGCCGGGCGCTGAGCCCGGCCGGCGCGGCGGGCCGGCTCAGCTCGCCAGGTAGGCGTAGAGGCGGGCGTCGACGGCCCGCTCGGAGGTGTTGAAGAGATAGACGCGGTAGCGCGGGAAGGCGAGGGCGACGCGCTCGCCGGAGGCGGCCACCCAGCCCCCGGCGGCCTCGACCGGCGCCTCGAGCTCGAGCGGGAGCAGCAGCCGCCCCTCGTCGAAGGCGCGGGCGGCGACGTCGATGTCGGGCACCAGCACCGCTCCCACGGTGCCACCCGCCCCCCGCCCGCGCACGTCGCCGGCGAGCGACAGGGTCACCCAGCCGTAGCCGTCGGCGCTCAGCGTGCCGGCCGGGACGAGCTCGCCCGGCGCCCGGCCGCCGGTGGGGCCGACGGTCGCCCGCCGCACCCCCAGGTCGGTCTGCTGCACCGGCCCTTCGACCCGCACCCTGCCGCCGGCGATCGCCACCTGGCCGCCGCTCACCGCGACCTCGCCCCCGGCCACCTTCACCTCCCCCTTCACCCGTTGGAGGTCGGGGAAGTTGGTCACCGCCACCGGCTGGGGGGTCGAGGGCGACGCGGCCCCCGCCGTGCCGTCCGGCAGGAAGATCAGCAGCAGGATGAGCAGCGCCAGCAGCGCCAGGGCGTAGAGGGTCTTGCGAAGCATCGGCACCTGCCTGAGCGGAGGATGAGAGGAGAGATCGCCACCCGGTTCCTACGGTCCCGGGGCCGCCGGCGTCCAGCAGGGGCGCCGGCACGGCGTGCGTCGGTCTGTGGAGACGGGGGAAGACGATGGCTGGGAGGCAGGGACTCGAACCCCGATTCTGCGGTCCAGAGCCGCATGTCTTGCCATTAGACGACCTCCCAACGGCAGCCTCGGAGTCTAGGCCACCGGGGGTGCACGGTCAAGGCAACCGTCCGTCCCGGCGGGACATTCCGCCGCTTCCGGTGCCGGCACGAACACCCGGCGCCCGCCCCGCCGGAGCCGCCCGCGGCGCGCCTATCCGGGGTCGCCGGCCGCCGGCTCCCGCTCCTCGCGCAGCCAGTCGACGAAGCGGGTGAGGTGACGGCGGGTGGCCTCGCGGCCGGTCACCGCCACCAGGTCGAAGACCGGCGGCCCGGCGTTCGTGCCCGACAGCGCCATGCGCAGGGGATGGATCAGGTAGGCCGCCTTGACCCCGAGCTGCGCGGCGAGGCCGCGCAGGCACTCCTCGAGCGGCTCGACCTCGAACGGCTCCACCTGGGTGTAGCGGTCGCGCAGGGCCTCGAGGCGCTCGGGAAGCTCGGGATCGTCGAGGTACCGGGCGCAGGCGTCCTCGTCGTATTCGAGGCGCTCCCGGCAGTAGGGCACCACCTGGGCGGCGAGGTCGCGCAGGTCGGTGGCGCGGGCCCGGTGCAGCTCCACCGCCCGGTCGCAACCGTCCGCGCTCGGCCTCGGCGGCGTGGGTTCCGACCAGCCCCTCCTCCTCGAGGAACGGCTCGAGGTGCGGCCACAGCTCGTCGAGCGGCAGCGCCGAGAGGTAGCGGGCGTTCATCCAGGCCAGCTTGTCGCGGTCGAACACCGCCGCCGAGGCATTCAGCCGCTCCACGGTGAAGCGCGCCACCATCTCCTCGTGGGAGAGGATCTCCGCGTCGTCGCCCGGCGACCAGCCGAGCAGGGCCAGGTAGTTGTAGAGCGCCTGCGGCAGGATGCCCTGGGCGCGGAACTCCTCGACCGACGTCGCCCCGGTGCGCTTGGACAGCCGCTTCTTGTCCGGCCCGAGGATCAGCGGCAGGTGGCCGAAGACGGGGACCGGCGCCCCCAGCGCCGCGAACAGCGCCACGTGCTTGGGAGTGTTCGACAGGTGGTCCTCGCCGCGCAGCACGTGGGTCACCCCCATGTCCGCGTCGTCGACCACCACCGACAGGTGGTAGGTCGGCGAGCCGTCCGAGCGCAGCAGGATGAAGTCGTCGAGCACCTCCGCGGCGAAGGCCATCGCGCCACGCACCATGTCGGTGAAGCGCACCGGCTCGTCGGGCATCCGCAGCCGCAGCACCCACGGCGTGCCGGCGGCGACCATCTCCTCCACCTCGGCCGCCGGGCGCTCCAGGCAGGTGCGCGGGTAGCGGAAGGTGCGGCCCTCCGCCTCCGCCCGGCGGCGCAGCGGCTCGAGCTCGTCCGAGGTACAGAAGCAGCGGTAGGCGCGGCCCGCGGCGAGCAGCTCCTCGGCCCGCTCGCGGTGCCGCTCCAGCCGCTCGCTCTGCAGCACCGGGCCCTCGTCGAAGGCCAGGCCCAGCCACTCCAGTCCGGACACGATCCCGCGGGTCATCGCCGTGTCGGAGCGCTCCCGGTCGGTGTCCTCGATGCGCAGGATCAGCGCCCCGCCCAGGCTGCGCCGGAGCAGCTCGTTGTAGATGGCGGTGCGGGCGCCGCCGACGTGCAGGTGGCCGGTCGGGGAGGGCGCGAAGCGCACCCGCACCGGGCCGCTCAGGTGGGTGTCTGCCATCGTGCGATCTCGCAGCTCGGGCCCTCCGCGGAGGGCGGTTGGCGAAGAGGGCGGGGACGAGAAGCCGGCCCCGGCGGACGCCGCGACCGGTCGTTCAAGGTATCACGCGCCCCACCACCCCACAAGGCGGGCGCGGGGCTGGTAGGCTGATCGAGGGCCCGGTCCGGGCTCTCCACACGAGGAGGCATCCAGTGACCCAAGAGACGCCAGATCGCGACGCCGCGGCGGTCCCGGGACCGCTGCGCACGGTGGCCGTCGCCACCGACTTCTCGCCCACCGCCGAGGTCGCAGTGGACTGGGCCATCGACATCGCCCGCCACCATGGCGCACGCCTGATCCTGCTCCACGGCATGTCGCTGCCGGCGCCGCTGCCCGACTACGTCCCCGCCAACTCCGACTTCAGCCAGCAGATCCACCGCATCGCGCAGAGCAAGCTCGAGGCCTCCGCCGAGCGGGCCCGCCAGGCCGGCCTGACGGTCGAGCTCGACGTGCCGATGGGCGTGCCGTCGCAGGTCGTCCTGCGCGCCGCCGAGGAGGCCCACGCCGACCTCATCGTCCTCGGCACCCGCGGGCTCACCGGGCTCACCCACCTGCTGCTCGGCTCCACCGCCGAGCGGGTGGTGCAGCGGGCGCCCTGCCCGGTGCTCACCGTCCACCCGTCGGACAAGGACCGCCACCGGCCGATCCGCACCATCCTGGTGCCGACCGACTTCTCGCCCGGCGCCGAGGAGGCGGCACGCGTCGCCCACCGGCTGCTCGCGCACCTCGAGCAGTCCGCGCGGCTGGTCCTGCTCCACGCCTACCACCTGCCGATCGAGTACACCGCCTACGGCCCCATCCCGACCTCGGTCGACTACCTGTCGGACGTCGGCGCCGACGCCCAGGACCGGCTCGATCTCGCCGCCCGCCAGCTGCGCCGCGACGGGCTGACCGTCGACACCGCGGCGCGCGAGGGCTACGCGCCGGAGGTCATCGTCGAGGAGGCGCGGGAGCGGGGCGCCGACCTCGTTGCCATGGGCACCCACGGACGGGCCGGCATCGCGCACCTGCTGCTCGGCTCCACCGCCGAGCGGGTGGTGCAGCACGCCCCCTGCCCGGTGATGACGGTGCGCCAGCCGGAGGATCCGGCGGAGAACGAGGCGTAGGCGGAGGGTGCGACCGGCGCGCCGGGCCGCGCCCGGGGAGGTCGGCCGCGGCGACGGACGGCCCGGGGCGGCGAAGGAGGTGGCGGAGAGGGAGGGATTCGAACCCTCGGTCCGGGTTGACCCCGGACAACTGCTTAGCAGGCAGCCCTGTTCGACCACTCCAGCACCTCTCCGCGCGGTCTTCAGGGACCGGAAATTCTAGACCCGGCCGCCCGCCAAGTCAAAACCGGATCGGGGCGTCGGGTAATCCTCCGGCGGGCGGTTGAGACTAGCCGTGCCGCCACGCCACCGCCGCCCCCATCGACCGTCGCCTGGAGCCCGGATGAGCCCCCCGACCGCCACCGCCTTCGCCACCGAGCTCGACCAGCTCGCCATCAACACCCTGCGTTTCCTGGCCGTCGACATGGTCGAGCAGGCGAGCTCCGGCCACCCCGGCGCCCCGATGGGCCAGGCGCCGCTGGCCTACTGGCTGTGGACCCGCCACCTGCGCCACAACCCGGCCGACCCCGGCTGGATCGACCGCGACCGTTTCGTCCTCTCCTGCGGCCACGCCTCGGCCCTGCTCTACGGGCTGCTGCACCTGGCGGGCTACCCGCTGCCGCTCGACGAGCTGCGCCGCTTCCGGCAGCTCGGCTCGCGCACGCCCGGCCATCCCGAGCACGGCCACACGATCGGCGTGGAGACCACCACGGGTCCCCTCGGCCAGGGGGTGGGCAACGCGGTGGGGATGGCGATGGCCGAGCGCATCCTGGCGGCCCGCTTCAACCGCGACGGCTTCCCGGTCATCGACCACCGCACCTGGGTGATCGCCAGCGACGGGGACATGATGGAGGGGGTGGCGTCGGAGGCGTGCTCGCTGGCCGGCCACCTGGGCCTGGGCAAGCTCACCGTCTTCTACGACGCCAACGGCATCTCGATCGACGGGCCCACGACGCTCGCCTTCTCCGAGGACGTCGGCGGGCGCTTCGCGGCCTACGGCTGGCACGTGGTGACGGTGGAGGACGGCAACGACCTCGCCGCCATCGACGCCGCCGTCCACGCCGCGGTCGACGACGACCGCCCGTCGCTGGTCGTGGTGCGCACCCACATCGGCTACGGAAGCCCGGGCAAGCAGGACTCCGCGGAGGCGCACGGCGCGCCGCTGGGCGCCGCGGAGGTGGCGGCCGCCAAGCGCAACCTCGGTTGGCCCGAGGAGCCCACCTTCCTCGTGCCGGAGGAGGTGCGGCGGCCGTTCCGCGAGAACGCCGAGCGCGGCGCGGCGCTCGAGCGCGAGTGGGACGAGCTGGTGGAGCGCTGGGCGGCGGCGCACCCGGACGCCGCCGCGGAGCTCCGCGCCCGCGCCGCCGGCGAGCTGCCCGCCGGCTGGCACGAGGCGCTGCCGCGTTTCGCCGCCGGGTCGAAGCCGCTGGCCACGCGGCAGGCCTCCGGCAAGGTGATCAACGCGCTGGCCCCGGTGCTGCCGCAGCTCCTCGGCGGCTCCGCCGACCTCGCCGGCTCGAACAGCACCCTGGTCGACGGCGAGGGCGACTTCTCGGCGCTCGTCCACGGCGGCCGCAACCTGCGCTTCGGCGTGCGCGAGCACGGCATGGGCTCGATCCTCAACGGCATGGCGCTGTCGCGGCTGCTGATCCCGTTCGGCGGCACCTTCCTGATCTTCTCCGACTACATGAAGCCGCCCATCCGGCTGGCCGCGCTGATGGGGCTGCAGGTGATCTACGTCTTCACCCACGACTCGATCTTCCTGGGCGAGGACGGCCCCACCCACCAGCCGATCGGCCAGCTCGCCGGCCTGCGCGCCACCCCCAACCTGCGGGTGGTGCGCCCGGCCGACGCCAACGAGACCGCCGCGGCCTGGCGGATGGCGATCGAGCACACCGCCGGCCCCACCGCGCTGGCGCTGACCCGGCAGAAGCTGCCGATCCTCCCCGGCACCGAGGAGGGGGCGTACGAGGGGGTGTCGCAGGGCGCCTACGTCCTCGCCGACCCCGACGACGGCCGGTCGGACCTGGTGCTGATCGCCACCGGCTCCGAGGTGGCGCTGGCGATGGAGGCCCGCGAGCTGCTCGCCGGCCGCGGTGTCGCCGCCCGGGTGGTGTCGATGCCCTGCCAGGAGGTCTTCGCGGCCCAGCCGGCCGCGGTCCGCGACCGGGTGCTGCCCCCCGACCTGCCGCGACGGCTGGCGATCGAGGCGGCCAGCCCGTTCGGCTGGCGGCGCTGGGTGGGTGACCGGGGCGACGTCCACGCCCTCGACGGCTTCGGCGCCTCCGCCCCGGCCGGCGACCTGGCCCGTCACTTCGGCTTCACCCCCGAGGCCGTCGCCGACCACGCCCAGCGCCTGCTCGCCGACTGAGCCGCCGCACCGTGCCGCCGCCCACGGGGCGATCGGTGCCACCTCGCGGCCGAGGCGCCGGTTCACTCGTAGCGCAGCGCCTCGATCGGCTCGAGCCCGGCGGCGCGCCGCGCCGGCCAGAGCCCGAAGAAGACCCCCACCGCGGCCGAGAACGTGAAGGCGAGCACCACCGCCTCCGGCGAGATCGCCATCGACCACCCCGCCATGCGCTGCAGCAGGTAGGACCCGGCGACGCCCACCGCGAGGCCGAGCGCGCCGCCGGCGACGCACAGCACCATCGACTCGAGCAGGAACTGCAGCAGGATGTGGCGCCGGCGCGCCCCCAGCGCCTTGCGCAGGCCGATCTCGCGGGTGCGCTCGGTCACCGACACCAGCATGATGTTCATGATCCCGATGCCGCCCACGACCAGCGAGATGGCGGCGATCCCGGCGAGCAGGAAGGAGAAGGTCTGGGTGGTCTCCTGCACCGTCGAGAGCAACGTCGCCTGGTCGCGGACGTTGAAGTCGGCGGCCTCGCCCGGACGCAGCCGGTGGGTCCGGCGCAGCACCTGGTCGATCTGCACCATCGCCGCGTCCATCTGGCGGGGGCCGGCGGCCTGCACGCCGATCGAGCGCACGCTGTCGGTGCCCATCACGCGGAGCTGGGCGGTGGCGAGCGGGATGTAGATGTCCTCGTCGGGGTTGAAGAACCCCTGGCCGCCCTTCTCCTGGAGCACCCCGATCACCTCGAAGGGGATCGAACGGATGCGGATGGTCTCGCCGAGCAGCGAGCCGGTCGCCACGCCGAGCGGGTCGCCGGCCACCGCTCCCAGCACCGCGACGCGGCGGCGGCCGCGGTCGTCGGCCTCCGTGAACAGGCGGCCCTCCGCCAGGTGGAAGTTGTTGACCGCGAAGTAGCTCGGCCAGGTTCCGGTCACCGACGCGTTGGCGTTGTCGGCGCCGTGCTCGACCTGCAGGTGGCCCTCGAGCTCGGGGGCGACCCCGGCGATCGGCCCGCCGGCGCGGCGCAGCGCCTCGGCGTCGTCGACCGTGAGCTGCGCCTGGCCGCGGCCGACGCCGCCGAAGAACGACTGCCCGGGGCGCACGGTCAGCAGGTTCGCGCCCATCGTCGACAGGCGCTCCTCCACCGACCGCTGGGCGCCCTCGCCCAGCGCCACCATGGTGATCACCGCGGCGATGCCGATGACCACCCCGAGCATGGTCAGCAGCGACCGCAGCTTGTTGGCGCGGACCGCGTCGAAGGCGACGCGGAGGATCTCGAGGATCGGCATGCTCACCTCCCCTGCCGGGCGCCGCCGTTGCCGCCCGAGCGGTTCGACGAGCCGCCGAGCAGGCCCCCGCCGGCGCGCTGGCGGATGCGGTCGGCGAGCTGCTGCTGCTGCTGCTGGAGCTGCGCCACCGAGATCAGGATGACCCGCTCGCCGGGCTCGAGGCCACGCACCACCTCGGTGTACTCCCAGTCGGACAGGCCGAGCAGCACCCGCCGCGCCTCGGGACCCGACGGCGTCTCGACGAAGACCACCGCCGGCCGCGTGTCGCCGTCCGCGGCGCCGGAGTCACCGCCCGCGGCCGCCGCCGCCGGACCGCCGGCGCCGCGGCGCCCGGAGCGCCCGCCGCCCGCCGGGAGGGCCTGGCGGCAGGCGGCGAGCTGCGACCGCTCCGCCGCGCTCAGGCTCTCGGGACCGCCGCCCGCGCGCAGCTTGGCGAACAGGTCGCGGCACTCGGCCGAGGGGCCGCCGGCGGCGCTCGCTCCGGCCGTCCCCGCGGCTGCCGCGCCAGCGGCGCCGGGGGCCGCTCCGCCCGCGGCGGCGCCCGGGGCACCGCCGCCACCGCCGGACCGCCCGCCCATCGCGGTCGCGTCGACCCCCAGCACCGCCGCCGCCGCCCGCGCGTCGCGCGGGCTCACCACCGCGGCGTTGGGCACCGCCGTGACGTCCTCCCGGCGGGCGATCTTCATGCTGACCTCGGCGTTCATCCCCGGCCGCAGCAGGCGCTCGGGGTTGTCGAGGTGGACCAGCACGGGGAACAGCGTGACGTTCTGCTCGACCACCGCCTGCGGCTCGATCTTCATCACCTCGCCGGCGAAGACCCGGTTGGGGTAGGCCTCCACCGTCACCTCGGCCGCCTGGCCGGGGTGGATCTGCCCGATGTCGACCTCGTCGACCTTGGCCCGCACCTGCATCTCGGCGAGATCGGCCATGGTGAACAGCGTGGTGCCGCCGGACACGTTGGACGTCGCCGAGGCGATGATCTGCCCGGGCTCGACGGTGCGCTGGATCAGGGTGCCGGCGATCGGCGCCCGGATGGTGACGTCGTTGCGCCGCTCGCGGGCGAGCTGCAGGTTGGTCTGGGCCCGCACCAACGCCGCCCTGGCGGTGGCCACGGCGTCGACCGTCTGGTCGACCTCCTGGTCGGAGACCAGCCCGGCCTCCCGGAGCTTGCCGAGGCGGCGGCGATCCGCCTCGGTCGTCGCCAGCCGCACCCGCGCCGACTCGATGTCGGCCTCCGCCTGGTCGAGGGCGTTCTGCACGTCGCGCGGGTCGATCTCGGCGAGCAGCGTGCCCTTGGCCACCACGTCGCCCGTCTCCCCCTGGACCCGCAGCACCTCGCCGGAGGCGCGCGACTTGACCTCGACGGTCTGGATCGGCTCGACCAGGCCGGAGGCCTCCGCCACCACCTCGAGGGTGCGCCGTTCGACCGGCACCACCGTGGAGGTCTCCTCGGGAGCGGCACGCTCGGCCCGTACGCGCAGGACGAAGAAGACGGCCACCGCCACCACGATCGCGACGACGGCCAGGTAGATCAGGCTCTTGAAACGCTTCATCTCGATTCCTCTCGATCCCGGTGGCGCAGGCGCGTGCGCCGCTCCGCCAGGTAGTCGTCGAACTCTCGTTGCTGCTCGGGGGTGAGGACGGCCCGGATGCGGGCGGTGGTGCCGTCGAAGAGGCGGGCCAGCCGCGGCCGCATCTCGCCGAGCACCGCCTCCACCCTGCCGCGGTCGGCGGCGAGGATGGCGTCGATCCGCCGGCGCTGCGCGGGGGTCAGGTCCAGCCGCTCCCCGAGGGGCCCCTCGGGCGCGAAGATGCGGGCCGCGCCGTGGGGGCGCCCGTGGTGTTCGCCGTGCCAGCGGCCGCCGAGCAGTCGATCGGCGGCGACGCCGCTGAGGGCGCCGGCCAGGAAGGTGGTGACCAGGACCGCCGCCGCGAACCAGCGGGCGCGCCCGGTGCTCGCTCGGGAAAACGTCATCGCGTTCCGTCTCCTTCCAGTGCCGCCACCAGCTCCTCGAGCGAGGGAGGCGCGTCGCTCTCCACCCAGGCGGCCACCGGGTCGGGCGAGCCGAGGGCGTCGGCGATGCCGGGCGCCGTGCCCGCCGCCGCCGGTCCGCCGGCCAGCAGCAGCACGGTGGCCGCGGCGGCGGCGAGGGCGGCGGCGGCCGACAGCGCCGGGCGGCGCCACTCCGAGAGCAGCACCAGGACGCCGCGCGGCACGTCCGCCTCGGCGGCCCGGCGCGCCAGCTCGGGCGCGGCCGCGGCGGTGATCCGCCGCACCAGGCGCTCCCAGCTCGCCGGGTCGCGTCGCGGGTCCAGGACAGCGAACCCCGGCGGCCCCGTGTCCGGCGTCTTCCGCGGCGGTTCGTCTCGTGGCGTCATCTCTCCTCCGTCGTCTCCCCCGGCCGGCGCGCGGCCAGGTGTCGTTCCAGGCTCCGGCGGGCGTTGTGCAGGTGCACCCGCGAGGACCCCTCCGAGATGCCCAGCCGCTCCCCGATCTCCCGGTGGCTGAACCCCTCGAGGTCGAAGAGCAGGACCACCTCGCGCTGGGTCGGCGTCAGCTCCCCGAGACCGGCGAGCAGCTCGGCGCGGAGCTCGGAGCGGCTGGCGTCGCGCTCGGGATCGGCGCCGTCGGCCCGCCGGGCGGCGGCGTCGAGCGGCTCCCCCTCGCGGCGGCCGCGGGCGCGGAGCTGGTCGAGCGCCCGGTTGCGCACGATGGCCAGCAGCCAGGCGCCGAAGCGCTCCGGGCGGCGGCACGCGTCGAGGCGCTCGAGCGCGGTCAAGAAGGCCTCCTGGCAGACGTCCTCGGCGTCCGCCGGCCGGCCCAGCCGCGCCAGCGCCACCGCGTAGGCGGAGCGCAGATGCCGTCGCACCAGCGCTTCGAAGGCAGCGGCTTCACCATGGCGGGCTCGCTCGACGAGGACGGCATCCGTCTCCTCCATACCCGCTTTCTATGACGAATCGGTGCCACCGGGCGTTAAGGCGGCCGGGGAGGCGGCCCGTATACTGGCCGCGGAGAACCCGGAGCGCAGCGGCGCGGAGGAGGCGGGCGATGAGCGACGACCCGGAGACCGCGGCCCCCGTGTGGCCGCACGGAGCACCCGCGGTGGGGCAGCGGGCACGGCGTGAGCGCCGCGTCGAGGCGGCCGACATCGAGCGCTTCACGGCGCTGAGCGGCGACCGCAACCCGCTGCACTACGACGCCGAGCTGGCGGCCGGCACCGTGTTCGGCGGCATCATCGTCCAGGGCGGGGTCACCAGCGCCATCCTCAACGCGGTGGTGGCCGAGGACCTCCCCGGCCCCGGCTCGGTCTTCCTCCACGTCGACTGGAGCTTCCGGGCCCCGGTCTCCCCCGGCCAGACGATCGCCGGCGAAGTGGAGGTCCTCGAGGTGCGCCACGACAAGCCGATCACGCGGCTGTCGACCCGCGTGGTGCGCGACGACGGCGTCGTGGCGCTCGAGGGCACCGCGCTCTGCTATACCGTGCCCACCTGACCTCTCCGCTCCCCCCGCGGGCCGCCCACGCGGCCCGCGCGGCCCGCAGGTGATCCCCGGCCTGCCGGCGCCCCTCGCGCTCCCGCCGGGCGGGCACCCCGGCGTCTCGTCCCGCCCTCTCCCGGCCCACCGCGCCGCCGCGCCGCGGACCGCCGCGTAACCTTTCCCGCCGCTTTCGGGAGGTAGAGGTGAGCGCCACCGGCACCGGGCCGACCCGGCGCGAACCAGGGACCGAAAGCACGAGGAGAGACGACCATGACGACCCAGACCATGACCGAGAAGCCCCCCGTCCAGCCGCGCAACGGGGTCGACACCCCGACGCTGTTCGCCACCCTCGACGCGGTGAAGGGACAGCCGGAGATCGCCAAGTTCCAGTTCCGCGCCGCCAACCGCTGGGTGGCCGGCACCCACAGCCGCAGCACGATCGGCGGCTTCTTCGGCGCCGGCCAGGAGATGGCGCACCGCGAGACCCACACCTACGACGCCGACCACCCGCAGGTGCTGGTGGGGAAGGACAACGCCCCGACGCCGGTGGAGTTCGTCCTCCACGCGCTGGCCTCCTGCCTGACCGCCGGCCTGATCAACATCGCCGCCGCCCGCGGCGTCGACCTGACCTCGGTGGAGTCCACCGTCGAGGGCGACATCGACCTGCTGGGCATCCTCGGGCTGTCCGACGAGGTCCGCAACGGCTACCAGGGCATCCGCGTCACCTTCAAGGTCGAGGGCGACGCGCCGGCCGAGGTCCTGCGCGACCTGGTGGAGCGGTCGCGCCAGCGCTCGGCGGTGTACGACGTCGTCACCAACGGCGTGCCGGTCGACCTCCGCGTCGAGGCCGCCTGATCTCCCCGCCGGGGGCCGGCCCGACCGGCCGGCCCCCGGGGGTCTCCCTCCACGTCCGAACCTCCGGAGGTCTCCCCATGCGACGCACCGACACCCTCGTCCTCGGCGGCGGCCAGGCCGGCCTGGCGATGAGCCGCTGCCTCGCCGACCGCGGCGTCGACCACGCGGTGCTCGAGCGCGGCCGCATCGGCGAGCGCTGGCGCAGCCAGCGTTGGGACTCGCTGCGCCTGCTCACCCCGAACTGGATGAGCCGCCTGCCCGGCTACGCGTACCGCGGGCCAGACCCCGACGGCTTCATGACCCGACTCGAGGTCGTCGACTACCTGGCCGACTACGCGCGTTCGTTCGGCGCCCCGGTCCACGAGGAGACCGAGGTGCGGTCGGTGGCGCCGGCCGACGGTGGCTGGCGGGTGGTGACCGACCGCGGCACGTGGAGCGCCCGGCGGGTCGTGGTGGCGACCGGCCACTGCGACCGGCCGCGGATCCCCGGCATGGCGGCGGCGATCGACCGCCGGATCGTGCAGCTCGACACCACCCGCTACCGCAACCCGGCGGGGCTGCCGCAGGGCGGCGTCCTGGTGGTCGGGGCCTCGGCGACCGGCGCTCAGCTCGCCCGCGAGATCGGGCGCTCCGGGCGCCCGGTCACGCTGGCGGTCGGCCAGCACAACCGGCTGCCGCGCCACTACCGCGGGCGCGACATCGTCTGCTGGCTCGACCGGCTCGGCATCTTCGACCGCAGCGTCGCGGACATGCCGCAGCCGCGACGCGCCCGCCACGAGCCCTCGCTGCAGCTCATCGGCGTCGACGGTCGCCTGGCCGAGCACGAGCCCGCCGACCTCGACCTCGGCGTGCTGGCGGACGAGGGCGTGACGCTGGCCGGCCACCTCGTGGCGGCCGACGGCCGGCGGGTCCGCTTCGCGCCCGATCTGCTGGAGCAGGTCGCCGCCGCCGACGACCGCCTCGAGGAGCTCCTGGGCCGCATCGACCGCTACATCGCCGCCCACGGCCTCGATCGCCGCCATCCGCTCGGCGACCGACCCGAGCGCCTGGCGCCGGCCGGCCCCGGCCCGTCCGAGCTCGACCTCGCGGCGGCCGGGATCTCGACGGTGCTGTGGGCCACCGGCTACCGCCGCGTCTACCCCTGGCTGCACGCCCCGGTGCTCGACGCCGAGGGCGAGATCCACCACCGCCGCGGGCGCACCCCGTTGCCCGGCCTCTACGTGCTCGGGCTGCAGTTCATGATCCGCCGGCGCTCGAGCTTCCTCGACGGCGTCGGCCTCGACGCCCGCGAGCTCGCCGACGAGATCGCCGGCGCGCATCGCTCCACGCAGCGGGCCGCCGCTTGAGCCGGCACCCGACCGAACGGAGGACACCGACCGTGAGCCCGCGCCCCACACCCCGCCGCCCCGCACCCCCCCGCCGCCCCGCCTACGACGCCGTCGTCGTGGGGGCGCGGGTGGCCGGCGCCGCCACCGCCCTGCTGCTGGCCCGCCGCGGCCTGCGCGTGCTGCTGGTGGACCGGGCGCCCGCCGCCGGAACCGACACGCTCTCCACCCACGCGCTGATGCGGGCCGGGGTGCTGCAGCTCCACCGTTGGGGGCTGCTCGACCGGCTGGTGGCGGCCGGCACCCCGGCCGTGCGGCGCACCACCATCCACTACGGCGACGTCGCCGAGGTGGTGGACATCCAGGAGAAGGCCGGGGTGGCCAGCCTGTTCGCGCCGCGCCGTACGGTCCTCGACCCGCTGCTGGTGGCAGCGGCCGCCGAGGCCGGCGTGGAGGTGCGCTTCGGCGCCGCGGTCGACCGCCTGCTGCGCCGCGGCGGGCGGGTGGTGGGCGTGGCGGGGACGGTGCGCGGCGCGGACGGGGCGCCGCGGGCCTTCACCGCCCGCGCGCCGCTGGTGGTGGGCGCCGACGGCGTCCGCTCGCGGGTGGCCGCCGAGATCGGTGCCGCCACCACCTGGCGCGGCGCCGCCTCGAGCGCCTGCATCTACGGCTACTGGCCCGACGCCGGCCACCGGGACTACGAGTGGTTCTACCGCCGCCACGCCGCGGCGGGTGTCATCGCCACCGACGGCGACCAGGTCTGCCTGTGGGTGGGGATGCCCACCGGGCGCTTCCTGGCGGAGCACCGGGGCAACCTCGAGAGGTCCTTCCACCGGCTCGCCGCCGAGCTGGTCCCCGAGAGCGCGGCCGACTTCCCGATCCAGCTCCGCGACGGGCGGTTGCGCGGCTTCAGCGGCGTCACCGGGTACCTGCGGCGGCCGTGGGGCCCGGGCTGGGCGCTGGTCGGCGACGCGGCGTCGTTCCGCGACCCGCTGAGCGCGCACGGGATCACCGACGCCCTGCGCGACGCCGAGCTGCTGGCCGACGCCGCCGCCGCGGCGCTCGCCGGCGGGGGCGACGCCGCCCTCGCCCGGTACGAGGCGGAGCGCGACGGGGTCGCCCTGCCGCTGGCCGAGATCACCGACCGGGTGGCCAGCTTCCGCTGGAGCCTCGACGAGCTCCGCGACCACCTGCTGGCGCTGAGCAAGGCGATGGGCCGGGAGGTGGAGCTGCTCCGCGAGCGCCCCGCGCCCCGACGCGCCGCCTGAGCCGTCCGCCGGGGTCCCGGCGGGTGCGGTAGGTTCCCTGAATGCGCATTCCGGCCCCGTTCCTCGCCACCGCCCTCGTCGCGGGCGCGGCGGCCGGCGCCGCGGCGCCGACCCTGCCGCCGGCCCGCGACGCCCGCATCCCGCCGTTGGTGGCCGCCGTCTCGGCGGACCGCCTGCGCGCCGACGTCACCACGCTGGTCGGTTTCGGCACCCGCCACACCCTGTCCGAAACCGCCTCGGAGACCCGCGGCATCGGCGCCGCCCGCCGCTGGGTGGAGGCCGAGCTGCGGCGCATCTCGGCGGACTGCGGCGGCTGCCTGGAGATCACGACCCCGAGCACCGTGATCGCGGCCGAGCCGCGCATCCCCGAGCCGACCGAGGTGGTCGACGTCGTCGCCATCCTCCGCGGCACCACCGACCCGGAGCGCTACGTGGTGATGAGCGGCGACATCGACTCGCGGGTCAGCGACGTCATGGACGCCACCTCCGACGCCCCCGGCGCGAACGACAACGCCAGCGGCCTGGCGGGCGTGCTGGAGGCGGCGCGGGTGCTGTCGCGGCACCGCTTCGGTGCCTCGATCGTCTTCGCCGCGCTGTCCGGGGAGGAGCAGGGGCTCTACGGCGGCAGGCACCTCGCCGAGGTGGCGAAGGCGGCGGGATGGCGCATCGAGGCGGTGCTGAACGACGACATGATCGGCAACGTCCAGGGCGTCGACGGCGTCGTCGACAACACCACCGCCCGCGTCTTCTCCGAGAGCCCGGCGGCCGGCACCACCCCCGAGGAGCTGGCCCGCATGCGCTTCTTCGGCGGCGAGGTGGACGGTCCCTCGCGGCAGCTCGCCCGCTACGTCGACGCCGTCGCCGACGCCTACGTGCCGGCGCTGGACGTGATGATGGTCTACCGCCTCGACCGCTTCGGCCGCGGCGGCCACCACAAGCCGTTCAACGACGCCGGCTTCCCGGCGGTGCGGATCATGGAGACGCACGAGAACTACGACCGCCAGCACCAGGACGTCCGGGTCGAGGACGGCCGGCGGTACGGGGACGTCCTCGCCGGCGTCGACTTCGACTACGCCGCCAAGCTCACCGCCCTCGACGTCGCCACCCTCGCCGCCCTGGCGTGGGCGCCGCCGCCGCCGCGCGAGGTCACCGCCGCCGGCGCCGTCGAGCCCGCCGCCCGGCTCGCCTGGCAGGCGCCGGCCGCGGGCCCGGCCCCGGCGGGCTACAAGGTCTACTGGCGGCGGACCACCTCGCCCACCTGGGACCACTGGCGCTGGGTGCCGGCGGGCACGACGGCGGCGACGATGGACGGCCTGGTGGTGGACAACTGGTTCTTCGGCGTCGCCGCGGTCGGGCCCGACGGCGACGAGAGCCCGGTGGTCTTCCCGGCGCCGGAGCGCTGACCCGGCAGGCCCGCGGAGGGCGGCTCAGCGCTTCGCGCCGAGCGTGCGGTCCAGGTAGTCGCGGATGACGCGGTGGGTCTCGGGGCGCGACCAGGCCGCGGCCACCTCGGCGTCGATCCTCTCGCCGAGCGCCGCCACCCGCGCGACCGCCGGGTCCCGGAGCTGGCGCTTGGTCAGCTCGAAGGTGGCGGCGGGCACCGCCGCCAGCTCGCGCGCCGCCGCCAGCGCCCGGGCGCGGAGACCCTCCGGCGCCACGAGCTCGTCGACCAGGCCGCGCTCGAGGGCCTCCTCCGGCGTGAAGGTGCGGCCGGTGTAGGTGAGCCCCTGCAGGTGCTGGCGCGGCACGGCGAAGCGCAGGATCTCGAGCGCGATGGCCGGGAACGGCACCCCCACCCGCAGCTCCGGCACCCCGATCCGCCCCCGCCCGGTCGCCATCACCTTGAAGTCGCAGGCGCAGGCGAGGATGCAGCCGCCGGCGATGGCGTGGCCGTTGAGGGCCGCCACCACGGGCCGCGGAAAGGTGAACAGCGTCGAGAGCGCCCGCGCCAGCGCCGGCAGGAAGCCCGCCAGGTACTCCTCGCCGCCGGCGAGCACCCGGAACAGGTCGACGCCGGCGGAGAAGATCGAGCCGGTGCCGGTGAGGAGCACCGCCGGCGCCCCCCCTCGCGCGCCGCGTCGAGCTCGGCGACCAGCGCTTCGAGCAGCTCGGTGTCCAGCGCGCTCGCCTTGCCGTGGTCGAGCCGGAGCACCGCGACGTCACCCTCCCTCTCGCGAGCGATCATGGGCGCATTGTAGGCTGGGTGCGCCGGATCTCCGACCTCCGGCGCGAGGAGGGCCCACCGTGAAGAAGCTCCCGCTCTCGGCGCTCGGCATCGCGGCGGCGCTCGCCGCGGGGTGCGTCGTCACCTCCGTCTACCCCTATTACACCGCGAAGGACGTGGTCTACGACCCGGCGCTGGCCGGCGACTGGACCCGGCGCGTCGAGGGCGGTGGCGACGAGCTGTGGAAGTTCGTCGGCGACCCGGCCGACCGCTCGTACCGCTTCGTGCGGGTCGAGGAGCGCGAGGCCCGCGTCTACGACGCCCACCTGTTCAAGCTCGGCGACCGGCTCTTCCTCGACGTCGCCTCCCGGGACACCGACTTCCGGGTCGTTCCGCCGCACTACCTGCTGCGGGTCGACGCGCTGGAGCCGACCCCGCGGCTCTCCGACCTGCGCCACGACTGGCTCGCCGCCCGCCTCGACGCCGAACCCGAGGTCCTGCGCCACACGTTCGTGCCCAACGGCGACGGGCCCGGAGACCGCCGCGTCGTCCTCACCGCCGACACCGCCGAGCTGCAGCGCTTCGTCCTCGCCACCCTCGGTACGGCGGAGGCCTGGAGCGACGGCTTCGAGCTCACCCGCCCGGCGGCGCCGCCGGCGCCGCCCTAGCGCCCGCGCGGCACCAGCGCCACGATGCGCAGCGGGCCGCCGCTGCCGCCGCCGATCTTCATCGGCAGTGCGACGACGGTGAAGCCGGCCGCCGGGAGCTCGTCGAGGTTCGCCACGTTCTCGAAGGCGGGCACGTTGGCGGCGAACAGGATGCGGTGGCTCTCGAAGGTGGTCGACTGGCCACGGTCGATCGACGGCGTGTCGAGGCCGATGGCGCGGAGGTCGCGCTCGCGGGTCAGCCAGCGGGCCGCCTCCGGGTCGAGGCCCGGGAAGTGGAGCTCGGGGATCGCCTCGGGGCCGGTCTTCGTCGTGCCGAGGACGGCGGCGCGATCGGGCCAGGCGGCCCCGTAGCCGGTGTCGAGCAGCACGATGGCGCCGGCGGGGATGCGCCCGTGCGCCGCCTCCCAGGCCTGGAAGTCCGCCACCCCCACCAGGAAGTCGCGGTCCGCCCGCGCCGCCGCGGAGACGTCCACCACGATCCCCGGCCCCACCAGCCGGTCGACCGGGATCCGGTCCACCGTCCAGCGGCCTTCGGCGAAGTGGATCGGGGCGTCGAGATGGGTGCCGCCGTGCTCGGCGGCGCTGAACCGGTGGGCGGCGTAGTACCAGCCCCCCTCGGTGATCCCGACGAACACCGGCTCGAGGACGAACCCCTGGGTATCGGTCGGCCAGTAGATGGTGTCGCGGTCGAAGGTGTGGGTGAGGTCGACCACGGTGACGTCCGCCAGCGGCGACCCCGCCGCCGGGCCGGCCACCGGCGCGCGCTGGGCGGCGCAGGCGGCGAGGAGAGCCCCGAGAAGAAGCAGAGCGGCGGTGCGCATGGCCGGCGATCCTACCCGACCGTCCCGGTGCCGGGAGCCGCGCCCGCCGGCGCCCCCTCCCCCTTTGGGGCAGAATCGGCGCATGCGCTCCGCGGCACTCCACCCGCGCGCCGGCCGGGCCTGGGCGGCCGCCGAGTGGGCGCTGTTCACCGCCTGGATCGCCGCGGCGCTGTTCGACATGTTCCCGGCGGCGCCGGGCGGCCGTGTCCTGGTGGGCAGCTTCCTCACCACCCACGCCGCCGACCTCACGCTCCCGGCGTGGCTCTACGTGATCCTGCGACGCCGCCCGTCCCGGGGACCGCTCCGCCGGATCGTCGGGCGCTCTGCGGAAGCCACCGCCGCCCTCGTCCTCGTCGCGTCGGCGGCGACGGAGCTCAGCCAGCTCGCCTGGCCGGACGGCCCGTTCCGCGGCGTCTTCGACCCCCTCGACCTGGCCGCCTTCACCGCCGGCGTCGCCGGCTGCTACCTGGCCGACAAGCGGTTCCCGGTGCGGCCGGTCGGGCCCGCCGGCGGCGGACCGCAGCCGCTCGCGTGAAGCGCCCGGCCGCTCCCGCCGACGCCGCAACCCGCCCGCGCCGGTCCCGTACAATCTTCCGGCGCCCGCCGTCCGCGGGCCCGTGCACCCCATCGCCCAGCACCCTACGGAGCACCGCATGAAGACCTGCCGGACCCTCGCCCTCGCCACCGTGGTCGTCGCCGCCCTCGCCGCCGCCGGGGCGGCGCCCGCCGCCGGCCCGGAGCAGCCGCTCGACGCGCTGCCGCAGACCCCCAGCCTCGACGTCGCCTCGATGGACCGCTCGGTCGACCCGTGCGTCGACTTCTACCGCTACTCCTGCGGCGGCTGGATCGAGCACAACCCGATCCCGGCGGACAAGTCGAGCTGGAGCCAGTACGGGAAGCTGTACCAGGAGAACCAGGCCTACCTGTGGGGGCTGCTCGAGGCGGCGGCGGAACCGCGCGCCGGCCGCCCCGCCGCCGAGGCCCAGCTCGGCGACTACTTCGCCGCCTGCATGGACGAGACGGCGGTCGAGGCGGCCGGGACGCAGCCGATCGCCGCCGACCTGGCGGCGATCGACGCCCTGGCCGCGAAGGCGGAGCTGCCGGCCCTGGTGGCGCGCCTGCAGATGGGCATCGGCGACCGCGGCATGCTGTTCGGCTTCGGGTCCGGCCAGGACTTCGGCGACGCCACCGAGGTGATCGCCCAGGCCGGCGCCGGCGGCCTGGGGCTGCCGGACCGCGACGACTACCTCGACACCGACGACCGTTCCAAGGAGGTCCGCCAGCGCTACGTCGAGCACGTCGCCGCCCTGCTCGGGCTGCTCGGCGAGGAGGCGGGCCGGGCGGCGGCCGACGCCCACACCGTGATGGCGATGGAGACGACGCTGGCCGCCGCCTCGCTCACCCGGGTGGAGCGCCGTGACCCGGCGAAGATCTACCACCGCATGGCGCCGGCCGAGCTGCAGGCGCTGACCCCCTCGTTCGACTGGTCGGCCTACCTGGCCGCCGCCGGGGTGCCCGACGTGGCGGCGGTCAACGTCGCGCAGCCCGACTTCTACCGCGCCCTCGACGGGCTGCTCACCGACAAGAGCCTGGCCGACTGGAAGACCTACCTGCGCTGGCACCTGGTCGACGCCGCGGCGCCCTACCTGTCGCCGCCCTTCGTCGCGGCCGACTTCGACTTCTACCGCCGCTTCCTGCGCGGCGTCGAGGGGATGGAGCCGCGCTGGCAGCGCTGCGTCGGCCTCGCCGACCGCGACCTCGGCGAGTCGCTGGGGCGCCTGTTCGTCGAGCACACCTTCAGCCCCGCCACCAAGGGCGCGGTGGAGACCATGGTGCGCACCATCGAGGCGGTGATGGCCGAGCGCATCGCGGCGCTGGACTGGATGGGGCCGGCCACCAAGGAGCAGGCCCTTGCCAAGCTCGACGCGATGCGCAACAAGGTCGGCTACCCGGCCCACTGGCGCGACTACGGCCCGATCCGCATCGCCCGCGACGACTTCTTCGGCGACGTCGTGCGGGCGCGCTGCTTCGAGAGCCGGCGCCAGCTCGCCAAGATCGGCCGCCCGGTCGACCGCGACGAGTGGGGGATGACGCCGCCCACCGTCAACGCCTACTACGACCCGTCGATGAACGACATGAACTTCCCCGCCGGGGTGCTGCAGCCGCCGCTCTACGACCCGCGCTCCGACGCGGCGCCGAACTACGGAGACACCGGCGGCACCATCGGCCACGAGCTCACCCACGGCTTCGACGACGAGGGCAGCCGCTTCGACGCCGGCGGCGACCTGCGCGACTGGTGGACGCCCGAGGACCGCGCCGCCTTCGAGCAGCGCGCCCAGTGCGTCGTCGACCAGTACGCCGAGTACACCGTGGTCGACGACATCAAGATCAACAGCCGGCTGACCGAGGGCGAGGACCTCGCCGACCTCGGCGGCGAGCTCCTCGCCTACCAGGCGTGGAAGCAGGCGACCGCCGGCGAGGACCTGCAACCGCGCGACGGCCTCACCCCCGACCAACGCTTCTTCGTCGGCTTCGCCCAGTGGGCCTGCGGCGACGAACGGCCCGAGACCAAGCGGCTGCGCGCCCGCACCAATCCGCACTCGCCCGCCGAGTACCGCATCAACGGCGTGGTCGCCAACATGCCCGCGTTCGCCCACGCCTTCTCCTGCAGGCCCGGCCAACCGATGGTGCGCGCCGACGTCTGCCGCGTCTGGTAGGGGCGGCGGGCGTCCCCGACCCGGAGCTTTGAGAACGGCTGAGGAGCTTCCTGATCCCTCTTGAGGCCGCGGACCCGCCGCTGCGCGCACCATCGGGTGCACCAGGACCCGACGGCCGGCGCGTCCCGCGGCGGCCCTCGGGAGTCCGCCGCTGTCCCGGCCGCCCCGCGGATGAGCCGTGGGAGACGGGGGTGGCACCACCTCGAGGAGGTCTCGATGCGTCACAGGAGAAACGGTCTCTGGTCCCTCGCGCTGCTGTCGGCTGTGCTCGTCGCCCTGTGGGCGCCGCTCGCCCTCGCCGCGCCGGGCCGTGGCGAAGCGCCCGCCGGCGTCGACACGGTCGCCGCGGCGTGGAGCGGCCTGCAGGCGACGGTCGCCGGCTGGCTCGGAGCGCTCGGCGTCGGCCCGGGTCTCGGCACGGTGAGCGCCGCCGGCGGCCCCGACTGGGACCCCAACGGGGAGCCCAACCAGCTCGGCTCCACGCTCGACCCGGACGGCAACAAGGTCGGACCCGCCCTCGATCCCAACGGCAACCACCTCGGTTCGACGCTCGACCCGGACGGCTAGTCGGGCCCCGCAGCCGGCCGGCCGGTGCGGGGGAGGCTCCCTCCTCCGCCCGCCGGCCCGCTGCCCCCCCGGCCCGCCGGCCGGCGCAACCCCCGGCGCCACTCCCCTCCGGGCCGGCGCCGACCCCAGCCTCGCTCCCGTCCCGGCCGGCGCCCCGGGAGCGGGCGCCGTGACCCCCGCCGCGGACCCCGCCCGCCGGAGCCGCTTCCTCGCCTTCGCCGGCTTCCGGGTGGACACGCTCGGCCGCAAGCTCTACCGCGGCGCCGAGGCCGTGCGCGTCACGCCCCGGATCTTCGATCTGCTGCTCGCCTTCCTCGAACGGCCGGGCGCGGTCCTCACCCGCGACGAGCTCCTCGACGCGGTGTGGGGCGAGAGCATCGTCGAGGACGCCAACCTCACCCAGAGCGTCTTCGTCCTGCGGCGGATCCTCGGCGACGACGCGCAGGACCAGGCGTTCATCGTCACCGAGAGCGGGGTCGGGTACCGCTTCGTCCGCGAGGTGCGCGCCGTCGAGCCGGCCGCCGCCGGGGGGGTGGCCGGTCCGGATCCCGACCGTCGCCCCCGGCCGCGGCGGCGCGCGGCGCTGCGCCTCGGGCTCGCCGCCGGCGCGCTCGCCGCCGCTGCGCTGGCCGCCGTCCTGCTGCGGCCCGCCGGCCGCTCCGCGCCGCCGCCGCCCGACCCCGGCGAGCTGCGGACGTTGGCCGTCCTGCCGTTCGAGGTGCCCGCCGGCACCGCCTCGCCCGCCGCCGGCCTCGCCCTCGCGCGCGCCCTCGCGCCCCGTCTGGCGCAGCGCTACGCGGTCGCGCCGCTCGGCACGGTCCTCGACTACCTGCGGCCGCAGGCGGACCCGGCCGACCTCGGCCGCCGGCTACGCGTCGACGCCGTCCTCACCGGCGCGCTGCGCCGGGACGGCGACACGGCGCGGGCGGAGGTCCGGCTGATCTCCAGCCGCGACGGCGCGACCCTGCGCACCTGGTCGTTCGGCGCCCCGGCGGGGAGCGAGCCCGGCCAGCTCCAGGACGCCGTGGTCTCCGGCGTGATGGCCTCGCTGGCCCCGGGCATCGGCCCGGCGACGGACGGGCCCCCGGACCTCGGCACCGCCAGCTTCCGCGCCTACGAGCAGGTCGTCATGGGCCTCTACCAGCTGTCGCGGCGCGACGCCGCCGGGCTGACGGCGGCGCAGGCCTCGTTCGCCGCGGCGCTCGACGAGGACCCCGGCTACGCGGCGGCATGGTCGGGACTGGCCGACGCCGAGTTCCTGCTCGGCACCTACTGGCTCGGCGAGCTGCCGGCGCGCGAGCGCTTCCGGCGCGCCGACGACGCCGCGAAGCACGCCCTCGCCATCGACCCCGGACTGCCCGAGCCGCACCTGATCCTCGGCATGCTGGCGCTGCAGTGGGCCCTCGATCCCGCCGCCGCGGGGCGCCACTTCCAGCGCGCGCTGGAGCTCGGGCCCGAGCTCGCGCAGACCCACCACTGGGCCGCCTTCTTCCTGCTCGCGGAGGGACGCCCCGAAGCGGCGCGCAGCCGCCTGGCCCGAGCCCGCGAGCTCGACCCGCTGTCGCTGATCGTGCGCTCGGCCGAGGCGGCCTTCGCCTTCTACGCCGGGCGCTACGAAGAGGCCGTGGCGACCTGCGACCGGGTGCTGGAGGTGCAGGACGGGTTCGGCCGCGCCCATCTGACCCGCGGGCTGGCGCTGGAGCAGCTCGGCCGCTTCGCCGCGGCCGACGCCGCCCTGCGGCGCGCCGCGCAGAGCCTCGGCGAGACCGACGAGGTGCGCAGCGCCCGGGCCCACCTGGCGGGCGCGGCCGGCCAGACGCGCCTGTGGCGGGAGCGGACCGCGCAGCTCGCCGACGCCTCCCCCTACCTGCGCGCCGTGGCGCTGGCGGGAGGGGGGAGAGCGACGCGGCGATGCGCGCGATGCGGCGCGCCGTGGCGCGCCGCGAGGTCATGGTCTGGGCCTTGCGCTACGACCCCCGCCTGCGCGAGCTCCGCCAGCGCCCCGACTACGCCGCCCTGCTCCGCTCGCTCCATCTCTGACCGGGGGCCCGACGGCCGCCCGCCGCCTCACTCCACCCCCTCCTCGACCATCGCCTCCGCGACGACCAGCTCCTGGAGGTGCTCCTCCTCGCCCGGCACGCGGCGCTTCCAGGAGCCGCGCAGGAACCAGCCGACGGCGATCACCCCGGCGGCGACGTTCGACAGGGCGAACGCCCACCAGATCCCCCGCGGCCCCAGCGGCGAGCGCTCGGCGAGAGCGTAGGCGAGCGGGAAGCGCAGCACCCACAACGAGACGATCGCCAGGACCATCGCCACCACCGTGTTGCCGGCGCCCCGGAAGACGCCGTTGAGCACCAGCTGCACGCCGATGAAACCGAAGGTCAGGGCCATGATGCGCAGGAAGTCCGCGCCCATCTCCACCACCGCCGGCGCGCCGGGGATGAAGGCGGCGGTCAGCGGCCGGGCGAGGGCGAAGATCGCCACCCCCGCCGCCGAGAGCGCCACGAAGCCGAGCGCGGTGCCGACCCGGGCGACGCGCAGGGCGCGGTCGAGGCGGCCGGCGCCGACGTTCTGCCCGACCATGGTGGACGCCGCCATCGACAGCCCCAGCCCCGGGATGATGACGAAGCCCAGGATGCGTGTGCCGATGCCGTAGGCCGCCACCACGTCACGCCCGAAGCCGGCCACCAGGAAGGCCATCATCGCCATCCCCAGCGCGCGGGTGGACTGCTCCACCGAGGCCGGCAGGCCCAGGCGCACGAGGCGGCGGACCAGCGCCGGCTCGGGGACCAGGCGCTGGCCGCGCAGGCTGACCCCGTAGCGCCCGCTGGCCAGCATCGCCACCCCCACCGCGGTGGCCAGGCCCTGGGTGAAGACCGTGGCCAGCGCCGCGCCGGCCACCCCCATCGCCGGCACCGGCCCCCAGCCGAGGATGAACAGCGGGTCGAGCAGGAAGTTGAGCAGCACCGTGCCGGCGACGATGAACATCGGCGTGCGCACGTCGCCCACCCCGCGCATCAGCGACTGGAAGACGAAGTACGCGAAGACGAAGACCAGCCCGAGGAACGAGATGCGCAGGTACGACACGGCCAGCGGCAGGGTCTCGGGCCCCGCTCCCATCGCCCGCATCACGCCGCCGGCCGCGGCGTAGCCGAGCGCCGACAGCGCCAGCGCGATCAGCACCACCAGGCTCATCGTCTGCGCCGCCACCCGGTCGACCTCGGGCCGGTCGCCGCGGCCGGCCGACTGGGCCACCAGGATGGTGCCGGCGATCCCGATGCCGCCCCCCAGCGAGATGAGCAGGAAGATCACCGGAAAGCTCAGCGAGACCGCGGCCACCGCCGCCGCCCCCAGCCGCCCCACCCAGAAGGTGTCGACGAGCTGGTAGACGGTCTGCAGCACGTTGGCGGCCACGATCGGCCCGGCCAGACGGACCAGGGTGCGGAGGATCGGGCCTTCGGTCAGGGTCTGCGGCGGGCGGGGCAGGGCGGGCTCCTCGCGGTCTGCGCGGTGGCCCACGGAGGCCAGCAAGGGCGCTGCCAGCCGCCTCCGGCGTCACCGCGCCGCGACCCCTTCCTTGCCGCTTCGTCACCGGGAGGCTACGCCGCCTTCACGCCGCCGGTGCAGGCTGTCGACGGGAGGAAGCGCATGCGCCTCAAGAGGATGGACCTGCACGTCCACTCGTCGTTCTCGAGCGAGGAGGTGCCCGGGCTGGAGGGGGTGACCTTCTCCCCCCGCGAGTCGCCGGAGGAGATCTACCGGCTCGCCAAGGCGCGGGGCATGGACTACGTGACGATCACCGACCACGACACCGTCGACGGCTGCCTCGCCTTCCTCGCCGCCCACCCCGGGGTCGACGACTTCGTGGTCGGCGAGGAAGTGTCGACCGAGCTGCCGATCTCCGGCCTCACCGTCCACGTCAACGTGTACGGGCACGGGCCGGCTCAGCACGCCGACCTGCAGCGCCTCCGGCCGAGCGCCTTCGACGTCGTGCGGTACTGCCTCGACGCGGGGCTGTTCTGCTGCTGGAACCACCCGATCTACCGCGAGAATCTCTCCCGCATCGAGGCCGAGGAGTTCACCCGGCTGCTCGACCTGGCGCCGGTGCTCGAGGTGCGCAACGGCACCCGCGCCCAGGTCCTCAACGTCCTCGCCGAGGAGCTCGCCCTCGGCGCCCGCAAGCCGGTGCAGGGAGGCTCGGACACCCACATCGGCCACGTGGGCGAGGTCTACACCGCGGTGCCCTGCGACGACCTGGGAGGCTTCTTCGCCGGCATCCTCGAGCGCCGCGCCACCGTCGTCGGCGCGCACTCGACGCCGCGCAACTTCCTGCTCCACGTCTACCGAAGCGCCTCCCGCAAGGTGCTCGCGGACCAGCTCGCGGCCTCCTCGTCGGCCCTCCAGCGGCTGCGCCTGCGCGCGATCGGAATGGCCGCCCGGGCCTTCGGCCCGCTGTGGTGCGCCGCCACTTCGCCGGCCAGCTCGACCTGGCGCGCGAGGCACTCAGCGAGCTGCCCCGCCTGGCCCGGGTTCCGTCGACGCTGCTCGACGCCGCCTGACCCGGCCGCGCCGTCCGCGCCCCGCGCTACCCTCCGAGCGTCCGGAGGCGTCCCCAGCCGAGAAGAGCCAGGGCGCCGGCGAGCAGCAGCAGGCCCCAACCGCCCAGGGCGGGGATCTCGACGAGGTTCGCGGTCACCTCCAGGCTGGCCGTGGCGGGACCGCTCGAGCCCAGCGAGGACGTCAGCTCGCCGCTGGTGTTGACGAACGTGCCCGCCGCGAGTCCGGCGACGTCGACCTGCACCGTGCAGGAAGCGCCGGCGGCCACCGTCCCGCCGCTCAGCGCCACCGTCCCCGTCCCGGCGACCGCCGTGACCGTGCCACCGCACGTGGAGGCCGCGGCGGGCGGCGTGGCGACGACGACCCCGGCGGGCAGCGCGTCGGTGAACGCGAGGCCGGTCGCGGCGAGGGCGTTCGCGGTGTTGTCGATCGTGAAGACCAGCGTGCTGACCTGTGAGCTGAGGATCGAGGCGGGGACGAAGGCCTTGCTGAACAGCGGCGCCGGCTCGATCTCGAGGTCGTCCGCCGCGGGCGCACCCGCCTGCACGCCGTTGCTGCTCACCGGGCTGGTGACGTTGGCGTAGGTCCCCGGCGCGGCATCGGCCGGAACCTGCACGGTCACCGGTACCTCGCACGAGGCACCCGCCGCGAGGCTGCCGCCGGTCAGGCTGATCACCGAGGTGCCCGCGAGCGTGGACCCGACGCCGCACACGTTGACCGCCGGCAGGCCGACGGCCACCAGGCCGGGAAGCACCGCATCGAAGATCGTCGGCGAAGGCGAGCCCGGAGACCGCCGTGCCGGCGCTGAGGTTGGTGAGGGTGAAGGTCAGCGCCACGGTCCCGCCGGCGCCGGTCGGGCCGGCGAAGACTTGGTCAGCTCGACGCCGGCCACGTGAAGCGCGCGCTGGCCGGTGGATGCGGTGACCCCGACGCCGTCCAGCGTGCCGGTGAGCTCACTGGTGGTGTTGAGGTAGCTGCTGGTCGCCGCGGCGGCCGGGCACCTGGACGGTGACCGAGAAGGTGCACGAGGAGGCCGGGGCGAGGCTGGCGCCGCTGACGGTGAGCAGGCCGGAGCCGGAGATCGTCGAGCCGGCGCCGCAGAAGCCGCTCGCCGGGAGCCCGGCCGCCACGAGCCCCTGAGCGTCGCATCGAGGTCGTCGCTGAAGGCAGGCCGGTGGCCGCCGCGGTGGGGTGACAGTTGGTCAGCGTGAACCGCAGCGTCGCCGTCGCCCCGGGCCCGACCGGGTCGTCGGTGAAGTCCTTGGTGATCGTCAGCGGATCGAGCACCCCAGGGTGTCGCGCGGCGCCGGCCCAGGGCCACGGGACTGCCGTCGAAGGCGGCGGCAGGGAGCTGGTGCGGTTGGGGTGGCACCGGCCGGGGCCGCCGCCGGCAGCTGCAGCACGACGTCGAAGGTGCACACTGCGACGAGGGGGCCAGCGGCCCCCGGTGAAGACAGCACGTGGTGCCGGCCAGAGCTCGAACCCGCGCCGCAGGGCTCCTGGGCAGCCCGGCCGGCGTCAGCCCGCGGAGGGTCGCGTCGAGGTCGTCGGTGAAGGTCGCGCCGGTGACGGTGGCCATCGTGCTGAGGTTCTGGAGCGTGAACCGAGGGTCACCGTGCCGCCGGGGAACGCCGGGTCGTCGGTGAAGGACTTGCGAAGCTGAGCCCGGCCACCTCGAGGTCGTCGGCCGCCGGCGGGCCTCCACCGTCTGTCCGCCCGAGATGCCGGCGACCGTCGCTGGTGATGTTCGTGTAGGCCCGGGCAGCGCGTCGACGGGGACCTGGACGTCACCTGGAAGGTGCAGGAGCTCGCCCCGGCGAGGCTGGCGCCGGTGACGCTCAGCACCTCATGCCGCTGATCTGCGACGACGGCCCACAGAAGCCGTGGCCGGGAGCAGGTGGCCGTCAGGCCGGTGAGCGCGGCGCCGAGGTCGTCCGTGAAAGCGATGTCGTCGACTCCGGCGCCAGCCCGCCTCGCCGTGCGGAGGGTGAACTCCAGCGTCACCGAGTCGCCCCGGCAGCGTAGGGTCGTCGAGGAAGGACTTGGTCAGCGCGGACCACCGAGCACCGTGAGGTCGTCGCTCGCCGGCGGTCCGGACCGTTATCGCGACCAGGGTCCGCTGACCCCGAGGTGGTGTTGATGTAGATGCCGCCCGGCAGCGTTACCGGGAGGTCCAAGGTCATCTGGAAGGTGCAGGATCCGTTACCCGCGAGAGCCATGCCGAGGAAGAGACGCACCCCGGAGCCGCCGACGAAGGACGAGGTGGAGGACCCGCCGCAGTACCCGTTCGCCGGCCGGGTGGGCGGTCACTCCGCCGAGGAAGCCGAGGTCGTCGCTGAAGGAGGCGCCGGAGAGGGGGCTGGCGGAGGTGTTGACGAGGGTGAACTCCACGATCCACTGAATCGCCGCCCGAGACCGGGTCGGACAGGAACGTCTTGGTCAGCAGCGGCACCTTCCACCGCCAGGGTGTCGAGGCCGGGGACCAGTGCGGGGCAGCCGCCACCGTGGCCTGACGTCGCTGGTGATGTTCGGGTAGAGCCCGGCGTCGCGTCTGCCGGGATCTCGACGTCGACGTCGAAGGTGCAGCTGCCCCCGGCGCAAGGACGCCCCCGGCGAGCGACAGCACGCTGGTGCCGGTCAGGGTCGAACCCGCGCCGCAGGGCTCGGTCGGCAGGGGCGGCACCGCCACCAGGCCGGAGAGCATGGCGTCGAGATCGTCGGTGAAGGCGATGCTGGTCGCGGCGAAGCTGCCGGTCGAAGTTGTGGAGGGTGAAGCGCAGGGGCAGCGTCGAGCCCGGGGGGAGCGGGTCGCCGACGAACTCCTTCTCGATCTGCCAGCGGGTCGATCGGCCGGTCAGCCCGGCCACCGCGAAGCCCGCCACGCCGCTCGAGGCACTCAGGTTCCCGGTGCGGTTGACGAGAGTCCCGGCCCCGGTGGCCTCGACGTCCAGCCCGATCGTCGCAGGACGACTCGCCCCCATCGTTCCGTTGAATAGGCTCAACACGGTCGCGCCGATCGGGGCGGTGAGGGTTCCGCCGCAGGTGTTGACCGGTTCCGCGGATCGGCGACCTCGATCCCTCCGGGAAGGAAGTCGTTGAACTCGATGCTGTCCGCGGGCCCGCCGGGGTTGTCCAGCGTGAAAGTCAGCCGGCTCTTGGCGCCCACTTGCACCGCGCCCGGCGAGAGGTCTTTGGTGAAGCCGATCCGACCCTCGGCGACGACGAGGCTCGCCGCGGCGGGGCCGCTGTTGCCCGCATCCGAGGTCAGGTCGCCGGACACGTTGTCGTGGGAGCCCCCGTGTTGCCGATCACGTCGACGGCCACCTGGCACGAGGAGAATGCGCCGACGCTGCCGCCGCTGAAGTCGATCGTGCCGCCCCCGGCCGCCGCGGCGACGACGCTCCGACGCCGCACGGCGACGTCGCACTCGGCGGGGAGGCCAGCACCACGTCCGCCGGCAGGTTGTCGACGAAGGCGAGGGCGGTGACCGGTGTGCCGCTGGCGTTGTCGATCTGGAAGATCAAGCGGCTGGCGCTGCCGGCTCCGATCGTCCCCGGCGAGAAGCTCTTCGAGAACGTCGGTTGGGCGAGCGCGGGGAGGGCCAGCAGCGAGGCGGCGCCGGCGACGAGGACGGGGACGAGCCGGCGGGTCCGGACGGAAAGCGGAAAGAACATCGGGAGCACCTCAGCGACGTGCAGCAGTCCCCTCGGATGGACGGGGACGGAGAGCCCGCGGCGGCGAACCGGAACGAAGGCCGCCGACGAGCGAAAGGAGAAAGTAAATCTTACCACGGTGCAGCGGGCACGCCGCGCGCCCCGCGCAACCCGAAGGCGCGCACCGCACCGATCTCGCGACGGCCGAGGGGAGGGTGGAGCGGCCCTCGGAGCCGCTTCGCGGTCCCGGCGCCGCGCGGCTCCGACCTCCCGTGCCGGGGGGCGGGGAGCGGCCGGGCGCGACGGGGTATCCTCGGCGCGGGTTCCACACCCGCCCGGTGCCGCCGGGCGGGCCGGGACGCGAGGACGAGAGGAGGACCCGCCATGCGCCGCGCCGTCGCCGTCGTCGCTCTGCTCGTGGCCGCCACCGCCGCGGCCGATCAGGTGATGAGCGAGTGGGAGCAGGGGACCACCGCCTTCCGCAACGGCGACTGGGCGGAGGCCGCGACCATGTTCCAGGTGGTCACCCGCCGCCAGCCGGCCTACGCGCCGGGTCACTACATGCTGGGCATCTCGCTGTGGAAGCTCGAGCGGCCCGCCGACGCCGTGGCGCCGCTCGAGCGCGCCGTCGACCTCGCCGGCCCGGCGGCGCCCCGCTTCGCGGTCGCCCTCGGCCAGCTCCTCGCCGAGCTGGAGCACCCGGCCGAGGCGCTCGACGCCCTGCGCCGCGTGACCCCGGAAGCGCTCGACCCCGACGAGGAGGCCGCGTATGCGGACGTCCTCGCCGCGGTCGCGGCGGCGACCGGCCACCTCGGCGAGGAGGTGGAACGATGGCACGAGCACCCGGTCGTGCTGCTGGCGCTCGGCCGCCAGCTCGAAGCGGTGGGGAACGCCGGAGCGGCGTACGACGCCTACCTCGGCGCCGCGTCCGGCGAGGACTCCGGCCGCGGCCTGCGCCTCGCCTTCGCGCTGGCGATGCAGCAGGCCGAGGACGCACCCGCCACCTGGTACCCGCGGGCCGAACGTGCCGCCGAGCAGCTCGTCGCGGCCGAGCCGGACGCCGCCGAGGCGTGGTCCTGGCGCGGCCAGCTCCTGGTGCGCCGCGGCAGCTGGGCGCAGGCCCTCGACGCCTTCGACCACGCCCGGGCAGCGGGGGGCGGAGACTTCACCGTCAGCTACTGGCGCGGCCAGGCCGCGGCCGGGCTGGGGCGCTGGAGCGAGGCGCTGGCGGACTTCGACCGCGCGCTCGCCGTGGCGGACGGAACCGACCGCCGCCGGGTGCAGTCGCGGCGCGCCCGGGCGCTCCACGAGCTCGGGCGGCTCCCCGAAGCGGTGGCAGCCTACCGCGCCGCCGGCGAGGAGGAGCCCGCCGCGGCCCTCGAGGCGGCCCTGGCGGCGCGGGAGAGCGTCGACGCCTCCTGCCGCCGGCTGGCGGCGGAGATGGCGGCGCTGATGCGCGACGCGGCGGAGGCCGGCCTCAACCCGGAGGAGGTCCGCCGGCGCACGATCGCCGCCCATCCCGATTGCGCCGACATCCTCGCCCGTCGCTGAGCCGGAAGGCGAGCCCCACCACGGACGGCCCGGACCGTCCCGCCGCCTAGCTCGGCGGGCGGCCGGTGCCGCGGGCGGAGCTGCCGGCGCGGGCCGACCGCGCCGCGAGCCGTCGCTCCCGCCCCGGGCGCTTGCGCTCGTGCGGCGCCAGCGGGTGCAGGCGCAGCCAGTCCGGGAAGCGCTGTCGCAGCTCCCGGGGCCCGACCAGCTCGATCGTCCCGGCGAGGATCTCCCGCCGCAGGTCGCGGAAGCCGCGCCACGCCTCGACGAAGACCCGCAGATCGGAGCGCACCAGCAGGTCGACGTCGAGCCCCGGGTCCTTCAGGCACATCTCGACCGCCCCGTCCCGGTGGACGAGCCAGAACCGCCGGCAGTCGGCCGGCGCGCCGCTGAAGGCCAGCTCCACCACGGTGCGCCCCGCCGGCATCGCGGCGGTGTCCATGCGCAGGTGCATGCTCCAGACGAGGAAGGCGGGATCGAGGTCGCCGTCGACCATGTCCCGCGCCCAGTGCTGGCCCCAGAGCGCCAGGCGGTCGATGATCGGCCCCAGATCGCGGCCGGCCTCGGTGAGCCGGTACTCGCGACCACGGCGGAGCGGCCGCGTCTCGACCAGGCCGGCGCGCTCCAGCTCCGCGAGACGCTTCGACAGCAGAGACGGCGACATCCGCGGCACGCCGCGGTGGATCTCGTTGAAACGGGTGCAACCGTAACCGAGCCGGCTGATCACCAGCAGGGACCAGCGCTCGCACAGCAGCTCCACGGCGAGCGAGAACGGGCAGTACTGGCCGTAGCCCTGGGACACCGCCGGATCTTCCCACGCCTGCCCACGGCCGGCCAACTACACTTTCTGGACTACCGCCCGCCGCGAGCCGCTGCTACGTTGCCGCGCACCGCCACCACGAGGAGGCCGACCATGCGCGCACCGATGCCACTCGCCACCACTGCGATCGCCCTCGCCCTCGCGGCCTGCGCCGCCCCCGCGGCCCGCGGAGCCGCGGTCCGGCGTCGCCGCCGCCCCGGCGGCGGCGCGCCCGGCCCCGTCCCCGGTGCCGGCGCAGATCGTCCTCGATTGGAACCGGCTCCTGCTCGAGGTGGCCGAGGGCGAAGACCGCTTCCTCACCCTCAAGGGCGTCCACAGCGCCGCGCTGCTGCACCTGGCCATGCACGACGCGCTCAACCGGATCGAGCCGCGCTACGCCCCCTACGCCCAGGCGCCTGCGGCCGCCCTCGCACCCGACGCCGACCCGCTGGCCGCCGCCGCCGAGGCGGCCTACCGGGTGGCGGTCGACCAGTACCCGGACCGGCGGCGGCTCTTCGCCGGCGAGCGCCGGCGCTGGATGGACGCGTCACCGGCCGGGAGCCGCCGCGACCGGGGCGTCCGCATCGGTGCCGAGGCCGCCCGTCGCGTCCTCGACGGGCGCCGTGGCGACGGCTGGGACAACCGCGCCGAGTACCGGTTCCACCCCATGGGTCCCGGCGTCTACGCCGAGTTCGCCGAGCACAGCGGCACGCCGAAAGGGTTCGTCTTCGGCGCCGGCTGGGCCACCGCCCGCCCGTTCGTGCTCCCGTCGCCGGGCTTCTTCCGGGCCCCGCCCCCGCCGGAGATCGACAGCCCCGAGTACACCGCCGCCTTCGCCGAGGTCAAGGAGATGGGGCGCTTCGAGAGCCCCGCCCGGACGCCCGACCAGACCCACCTGGCCCTCTGGTGGAAGGAGTTCGTGGAGAGCTCCCACAACCGGCTGGCCCGGCGGCTGGCGGCCGAGGAGCGGCTCGGGCTGTGGCCGGCGGCGCGGATGTTCGCCCTGCTCGAGATGAGCATCTTCGACGCCTACGTGGACGTGTTCGACAACAAGTTCCTCTACAACCACTGGCGCCCGTACACCGCCATCCGCTGGGCGGCCGAGGACGGCAACCCCGACACCGAGCCCGACCCGCAGTGGGACAACACCCACCGGCACACCTACGCGTTCCCCTCCTACCCCTCGGCCCACGGCACCGCCTGCGCCGCCGCGATGACCGTCTTCGCCAGCGTCTACGGCGACCCCCGTCCGTTCACCATGACCATCCCCGAGGTCGACGCCGCCGGGCCGCTGTCGGAGAAGCTCTGCATGGATCCCGCCGACCGGTCGTTCCCTTCCTTCGCCGCCGCCGCCGAAGAGTGCGCTCTCTCCCGCGTCTACCTCGGCATCCACTTCCGCTACGACTCGGTGGCCGGCACCGCGCTGGGGAGACGGATCGGCGCCTACGTGGTCGCCCGCTCGCTGCGGCCCCTGGCGAACACCTCGGCACCGTGACCGTCGGACGGGTTAAGGTACCGCCGAACGACCGACCCGGAGGCGGGACGATGGAGCAGCGGATCACGGTGGTGACGCTGACGGTGGCCGACGTGCCGGCGGCGCGCCGCTTCTACGAGGCGGGCCTGGGCTGGCGGCCGGCCCGCGGCACCGACGACAGCGTCGCCTTCTACCAGGCCGGCGGCCTGGTGGTGGCGCTGTGGGGCCGGGCGGATCTCGCCGCCGACGCCGGGCTCGAGGCGCCGCCGGACACGGTGAGCGGCGCCGTCGCGCTGGCGCTCAACGTCGACAGCCGCGAGGCGGTCGACCGGGTGGTGCGGGAAGCGGTGGCGGCGGGCGGGCGGGCCCTGCGGGCGCCGGCCGAGGTCTTCTGGGGCGGCTACACCGGCTACTTCGCCGATCCCGACGGCCATGTGTGGGAGATCGCCTGGAACCCCGGCTGGCCGCTCGGCGACGACGGCAGCGTCCACCTGCCCGAGGCCTGAGCCGGGGCGCCCGCGGCGGGGCCGCTAAGCTCGGCCGCATGCCGGTGCGCCTCCGAGCCCCGCGCCCCGCGCCCCGGCGGCGCCGCTGCGCCGCGATCGCCGCCCTCGCCCTGTGCGCCGCGGGGCTCCTCGCCGGCCCCGCCGGCGGTGCGGAGCCCGGCGAGCGGCGGATGGCGATCACCCTGGACGACCTGCCGGTCGCCCCGCCGGGCCGGCACACCTTCGCCCAGCAGGTGGAGATCACCGACCGGCTCCTCGCCACCCTCAGCGCCCACCGGGTCCCCGCGGTCGGCTTCGTCAACGGGTCGAAGCTGGTGGTCGACGGGGCGGTCGACCCGCGCCGGGTGGCGTTGCTCGAGCGCTGGCTCGACGCCGGCCAGGAGCTCGGCAACCACGGCGAGCGACCACCTCGACCTGCACCGCGTCGACCCCGAGGTGTGGAGGGCCGACGTGCTGCGCGGCGAGCGGGTGTTGCGCCCGCTGGTGGCGCGCCACGGCGGCACGCTGCGCTGGTTCCGCCACCCCTACCTCCACCTGGGGCGCAGCGCCGAGCTGCAGCACCGCAACGAGCGCTTCTTCGCCGAGCACGGCTACCGGATCGCCCCGGTCACGGTGGATGACGGCGAGTGGATCTACGCCCGCGCCTACGCGGCGGCGTGGAACGCCGGGGACGCGGCGGCGCAGGAGCGCCTGGCGACCGACTACCGCCGTTACATGCTCGCGGTGGTGGAGTTCTACGAGCAGCAGGCGCGCCGGATCGTCGGACGGCCGATCCCGCAGGTGCTGCTGGTGCACGCCAACGCGCTCAACGCCGACCACCTCGGCGAGCTGCTCGCCGCGCTCGAGGCGCGCGGCACCCGCTGGATCGGGCTCGACGAGGCGGTGGCGGACCCGGTCTACCGGCGGCCCACCGACGGCTACACCGGGCCGGGCGGGATCAGCTGGCTGCACCGCTGGGCGATCACCGCCGGCCTCGACCGCGCGGTCTTCGCCGGCGAGCCGGAGGTGCCGGCGTGGGTGGAGGAGATGCCGGCCGCGGCGCCGCCCCGCCCCGCCGCCCTGGGACCGCCGGCGCCCCTGGTGGTCGACCGGGTCGAGGTGCGGGCGCTGCGCTCGGCGGTCAACGGGGTCGACTACGAGCTGCGGATCGCCCTGCCGCACGGCTACGACGATCCCGCCCGGCGCTTCCCGGTCGTCTACACGCTCGACGCCGACTACTCCTTCCTCATCGCCCGCAACATCGTCGACCACCTCTCCGAGCGCCGGCACCTCCCCGAGGCGATCGTCGTCGGCATCGCCTACGGGGGGCCGCTGCGCTACCGCCTGAACCGCACCCGTGACGACACCCCCACCTTCGTCGCCACCGGGGGCTACGGCCGCGAGTGGCAGCGCGTGTCCGGCGGCGGGCCGGCCTTCCAGCGGGTGCTCGCGGAGGAGATCCTGCCGCTGGTCGACCGCGCCTACCGCACCGATCCCGGCGGCCGGACGCTGGTGGGCCACTCCTACGGCGGGTTGTTCGCCACCTGGACGCTGCTGACCCGGCCGGGGCTGTTCGCCAACGTGGTCGCCGTCAGCCCGTCGCTGTGGTACGACGACCGCCTCGTCCTGCGCCTCGAGGAGGCCTACGCGGACGGCCACGACCGGCTGCCCGCCCGCCTCTACCTCTGCGTCGGCAGCCGGGAGCGCAACGGCGACCACGACATGGTGGCCGACCTCGAGACGCTGGCCGGACGGCTGGCGCGGCGCCACTACCGGGACCTCCACCTGGCCCACCGGGTGATGCCCGGCGAGACCCACAACTCGATCTTCCCCGGCTGCCTGTCGGACGGGTTGCGCTTCGTCCTCGCAGGGAGGTGATCGAGCGGCGCCGCCCGCCGAGCCGCCGTGCTCCCGGGCTCACCGCCGGCGCACCGTCTCCGGCACCCGGCGCCAGACGACGGCGGTCGCCACCACCGCGAGCACGCCGCCGACCCAGAACGGGAGCTGGAACGACACCACACCGAGCAGACCGGCGAGCAGCGGGCCCAGCGCGATCCCCAGCGCGAAGCCGGTGGTCAGCAGGCTCATCTGGCGCGCCTCGTGCCCCTCGGAGGCGAGGTCGGCCGCCAGGGCGAAAGCGGGGGCGGCGATGGCGGCCGTGGCGAGGCCCTGGAAGAGCCGCATCCCGGTGAGCTGCAGGGTGGTGGCGGCGTAGCCCAGCGCCGCGGTGCCCGGCGCCAGCAGGGCCAGCCCGCCGAGCACCAGCGGCTTGCGCCCCACGTGGTCGGAGAGCCGGCCGAGCGGCGCCTGGAAGACCACGCGGGTCAGGGTCAGGGCGCTGAAGGCGACTCCGAAGCCGAAGGCGGTCTGGTCGAGACGGGCGTTGAAGCGGTTCTCGAGGGCCGTCATCATCGCGATGTCGGCGGCCATCACGAAGGTGGCGAGCCCCAGCGGGAGGAGGCCGTCGGCCAGCCAGGCGCGGTCGAACACCCGGAAGCGCGCCGCGGGGTCCGGCTCGGTCGCCGGCTCGTCCACCCACACCTGCACCGCCACCAGCCCCGCCAGGATGGCCGCCGACGCCGCCACGAAGGCGGTGCCGAAGCCGTAGCGCGACTGCAGGAATCCGCCGAGCAGCGGCCCGGCCGAGAAGCCGATCATGCGGAAGGTGGTGAACACCCCCATGGCGCCGCCGCGGCTCTCGCGCCGAGTGGCGTCCTTGAGGATCGCCAGCGACGCGGGCAGGGTGAGCGCGAAGCCCACCCCCTGGGCGATCCGCAGCAGGGCGAGCGCCGTGTAGCTCTCCGCGGCGGTGAAGGCGAGGGTGCAGGTCGCCATCAGGCCGAGGCCGGCGAGGATCGACACCTTGCGCCGCCCGTACCGGTCGATCCAGGCCCCGGCGAGCGGCTGGACCGCGGAGTTGACGATGCCGTAGACGGCGATCAGCAGCCCCACCAGGACCGAGGTCGGCAGCGGCCAGCGGCTGGGGACCGCGGCGACGTACAGCGGCAGGACGACGATCAGGACGCTGTTGCCCACGCCGTCGCCGAGGCGGGCGAGCGACAGGGCCAGCACCACGCGGTTGGCGCCGAGGTGCTCCTCGATCCAGTCGAGCATCCGCCCGCCGGCCGCCGCCGCCTACCAGCCCTCGTCGGCGGTGGGGCCGTAGATCGACGGCAGCGGCACGTCGACCAGACGCAGGTAGACGCTGAGCTGGCCTCGGTGGTGGATGAGGTGGTTGACGTGGGTCCGCACCACCGTCGCCCGGCGGTCGGAGAACAGGGTCCGCCCGTCCCGGGTCAGCGACCAGGTCTCCTCCCAGTCGGCCTCGGGCGTCGTCGCGATCGCCTCGCGGGCCTCCCGGACGTTGTCGTCGAACGCGGCGACCAGCGTCTCGGTGGCCTCGAAGCTGTAGGGCGGGGCGGCGGCGAAATCCAGCGACGTCTCGCGCAGGGTGGTGGCGATCCACCCGGGCATCCACGAGACGAGCTGGGCGAGGTGCCCGAGGGCGAACGACTTCGGGTGCGGCTTCCACTGCGCCTTCTCGTCCGGCACCCGCTCGAGCAGGCGGCGGGTGGTGGCCATCTCGTGATCGAACTCGGGCAACAGGGCCTCGGCGATGCGCATCGAACCTCCTCGGGGGCTGGGTGGTGGGGAGCCGCGGCGACGCGGCGCGATGCCGATCGTAGCCGAGCATGCATAATCCGCGCATGAGCCCCGCGTCCGACCCCGTCGCCCCCGATCCCGCCAAGACCGAGCTGCTCCGGCACACCCTGGCCACCCTCGCCTACCGCGGCGGCAAGGCGCTGCGCGGCGCCCCCGCCGAGTTCGCCGGCTTCCGCGCCGGCCCGTCGACGCGGACACCCGTCGAGATCCTCGCCCACGTCGGCGACCTGCTCGAGTGGGCCCTGCGGATGACCCAGGGCTCGGCCCGCTGGACGCAGGCCGAGCCGCTGCCGTGGGACGACGAGGTGGAGCGCTTCTTCGCCGCTCTGGCGCGGCTCGACGGCGCGCTCGCCGCGGCCGGCGAGGCCTCCCACCCGGCGGAGAAGATCTTCCGCGGTCCGATCGCCGACGGCCTCGCCCACGTCGGCCAGATCGCCCTGCTGCGGCGCCTCGCGGGCTCCCCGATCCGGGGCGAGAACTACTTCCGGGCCCACGTCGAGACCGGTCGCGTGGGCCGCGAGCAGGCCCCGCCGGTGGTCGAGTTCGACTAGGGCCGGAGCTCGCCCGGGCGGCGCAGCGCCGCGATGCGCTCGCCGCGGGCGGCGCACCCGAGGCGGGTCTCCAGGCGCCGCACCCAGGGCGGCACGGGCTGAGGGTCCCAGCACGGACGGTGGGGATATATACCCGAAACCATAGGAGATTCTCCGTTTCGATCAATTGTCGCCGGCGTCGCACCACCGTAGATTGATCGCAGCCGCCGGCGAGCGATGAGGACACCGGGAGCGACCCGCGCCGGGGCTCCCACGCAGGGGGGCACCCTGACCCGCCGCCGGACCGTCCGGCCACAAGGAGCACCCGATGTCCGCCATCCGCATCCTTCGCCGCCCAGCCGTCCGCGGCGCGACCCTCGCCACCCTCGTCCTGCTCGCCGCCGCCACCGCCGGTGCGGCACCGAAGTCGAAGATGGCCACGCCGACCCTGGCGTGCGCCGGCTCGACGCAGGTCTCGATCAACGTCCAGGTCTGCGCCGGCGCCACCGGGGCTCCCGCCGGCTTCACCCTGCAGTGGCTCAGCGCCGCCGACCTCGCGGCCAACGGCGGCGCCTGGCCTTCCGGCGTCTGCGACGGCTCGTTCTCCGGCAACGCCAACGGATCGCGGTACGCCCTGGGCCCCGGCGAGTGCGTCACCGTCAACGTCGGCGACCTGCTCTTCGACAACGGCACCTCGAGCTCGTGCCCCGAGCCGCTGCTCTGCGGCACCGACTACGTCTTCCGCGCCTTCGCCCACGCCAACAGCACCCTCAACCGGAGTGAGTTCACCGCCAACCGGAGCTGCAGCACGCTGCCCTGCGGGCACGGCGACAGCTGCACCTTCACGCAGGGCTACTGGAAGACCCACGGCCCCGAGGGCTGCGCGACCGGGAACAACTTCGACACCTGGCCGGTCACCGAGCTGGCCCTGGGCGACACCACCTACTCCGATCTCGAGCTGTGCTCGATCTTCAACACGCCCGCGGCGGGGAACGGGCTGATCAGCCTGGCGCACCAGCTGATGGCCGCCAAGCTCAACGTCGCGGCGGGCGCCGACGACTCGGCGATCGCGGTCGTGATCGCCGCCGCCGACGCGCTGATCGCCGGCCAGGTGGTGCCGCCGGTGGGCGGCGGCTCGCTCGCCCCCGGGGTGACCTCGACGCTGAACGGCGCGCTCGCCAACTGGAACGAGGGGCTCACCGGCCCCGGCCACTGCGGCGACTGACTCGCACGACCGGCGCCTCCCCTCCCCCGGGGCGCCGTTTCTCTCCTCGAGGACGGGGCCCGACCCCCGGGTCCCGTCCGCCTTTTTCGCCGCCGCCCCCGTGTCCGGGTCAGCTCAGGCCGCGCTCCTCGGTCCACCGCATCAGGGCCATCCGGGTGCTCAGCCCGAGCTTCACGTAGACGCTGTGGACGTGGACCTTCACCGTCCCCTCGGTGATCGACAGGCGGGCGGCGATCTCCTTGTTCTGCAGGCCCCGGCAGAGCAGGCGGACCACCTCCAGCTCGCGCGCGGTGAGCAGCTCCGCCGCCTCGCGGGCGCCCTCCTCGCGGCGGATCAGCTTGTCGAGCGCCCGCGCCGTGGAGGTCCGCTCCAGCCACTGCTCCCCGGCGTCGACCTTGCGGATGGCCTCGAGGAGAAGCCGCGGCGCCATCTCCTTGAGCACCACGCCGCGGACCCCGAGGCGCAGCGCCTCCACCACGTCGTCCTCGTCGAGCGCCGCCGTGAGCACCAGGACGCGGGTGGTCGACCCCGCGCGCACCATCTCCCGCAGCACCCCGAGACCGTCGGTGTTCGGCATGCGCAGGTCCAGCAGCAGCAGGTCGGGGGCGAGCTCGCGCACCGCCCGCAGCGTCTCCTCGCCGTCACGGCAGCGGCCGACCACCTCGAAGTCGGGCTCGAGGCGCAGGAGCTGCTCGAGGCCGTCCAGGAACACGGGATGGTCGTCGGCGAGGAGCAACCGGATGGTCATGGCGGCGGGGGGCGACGGGCGGTCACGCCGGCGCCGCCCGGGACCGGGGACGCCGGGGCGGTGCCACACCACCTGGGTCGCGAAGTCATGGCCGCTCCGCGGTCTGTACGCATCGATCGACCGCCTTCAGTCTAGCGGAGCGCGCGGCGCCGACGACGGCGCAGAGGATCGCCGGGGAACTCCGGATCCGCTCCTCCCCGGCGCACAGCGCCGCACCGCGCGCCTACTCCGCCCGCAGCGCCTCGGCCGGGGGGATGGCCAGTGCGCGGCGGCCGGGCAGCCAGCAGGCGAGGAGCCCGGCGAGGAGCATCGCCCCGGCCGCCAACGGTAGCGCCCAGGGGCCGGCGCTCGCGGGGAGCCGAAAGGCGAAGAGGTTGCGCGCCTCGGCGACCAGCCGGCCGAGCGGCACCCCGAGCAGGACGCCGACGAACAGGGGCAGCGCAGCCCGGCCGGCGACCGCGCGCAGGAGGCGCAGGGGCGTGGCGCCGAGGGCGACACGGACACCGATCTCGCGCCGCCGCCGGGTGACCGCGAACGAGATCATCGCGTACATCCCCATCGCCGACAGGGCCAACGCCACGCCGCCCATCGCCCCGAGGCCGCTTCCGATCCCCGCGAACGCGGCCCGGTCGGCTGCGCCCAGGCGCGCGAAGGCGACGACGTCGCGCACCTCGAGCCGCGGATCGACGCCCGCCAGGGCGGTGCGCAGGAGCGGCTCGATCTCGCCGGCACCGCGGCCGGTGCGCAGGGCCAGGTAGTCGGCGTCCTGCGTCGTGAGCGGCAGGTAGCAGGCCGCCGCGAGGGCCGGGTCGCCGCCGCCCATCCCCAGGTCCGGCACCACCCCCACGACCTCCCGCCACGGGCCGCGGGCTGGCGCGCCTCCCTCGACGCCGACCCGCCGCAGCCGGCGGCCGACGGGGTTGGCACCGCCGAGGAAGCGCGCCACGAAGGCGCGGTCGACGACGGCGACGGGACGCCCACCGTCCGCGGCGTCCTCCTCCTCGAGCAAGCGCCCCTGCAGCGGCCGGGCGCCCAGCGTTGCGAAGAACCCCCCCGAGACGCCGATCACCGGCGCCGTCACCGCCGTCGGCCGCCCCACGCCGTCGGCCGCCTCGAGCTCGAACCGCACCGCCGGCGGGCTGAGCCGCGGCAGCGAGGTGGCCAGCGCCGCGGCGGAAACCCCGGGTACGGCGCGGGCGGCGCGGAGGATCGCCGCCGCCTCGTCGGCGCGGTCGGGAGCGGCCGCGCCGGGCAGCGGGGCAGCCGGGGACGAGCGTCCGGGGATCAGCCGCGCGGCCACCAGCGGCGCCGGCGGCAGCTCGCCGCCGCGGGCGTAGCTCGTCACCCCTTTCGCCATCAGCAGCGCCCCGTGCAGGAGCGCCACCGACAGCGCCGCCTGGCAGGCGACCATCACCGCGCTGGCGAGGCCGAAGCGGGCCGTGGCGCGGTTCGCGGCCAGCTCGGCGAAGCTGTCGCCGTGGGTGGCCCGCAGCGCGGGGAGCACGCCCGCCACCGCGGCGGCGAGCAGGGTCGCCGCGACCGCGAACGAGACCGTCCGCCCGTTGAGGCCGAAGTCGGTCCAGTAGGGCATGTCGGTGAGCCGCGCGGTCACCCAGGCGAGCAGGGCGTGGGAGGCGGTGACCCCGATCACGGCGGCGATCGCGCCGGCGAGGAGCACCTCGGTGAAGATCTGCCCGATCAGCCGGCGCCGCGGCGCCCCGAGCGCGGTGCGGATCGCCAGCTCCCCCGACCGCGCCAGCGTGCGGGCCAGCATCAGGTTGGCCACGTTGGCGGCGATGACGAGCAGGATCAGCACCAGCGCCCCCACCAGCACGCCGGCCAGCAGGTCGAGGCCGTGCGACAGCGCCTCCACGTAGGGCTCGACCACCGGCCGGGTGGCCGGCATCTCGGGCCATGCCGCCGCGAAGCGCCCGGCGAGGGCGCCGATCTCCTCCTGCGCCGCGGGGAACGACACACCCGGGCGCAGCATCCCGAACAGGCGGGTGCCCTCCCAGTCGCTCCCGGCAGCCGTCCCGAGCGGCAGCCACAGGTCGGCCGCGACCGGGAAGCGGAAGTCCGCGGGCATCACCCCGACGACGGTGCGCAGCGTGCCGCCCACCTCGACGCGCCGCCCCACCACCTCGGTCCGGCCCCCGAAGCGCCGCCGCCACAGCCCCTCGCCGAGCACCACCACCGGCATCGCCCCCGCCGCCGCATCGGCGGGCTCGAGTCCGCGCCCCGCCCGCGGCGCGAACGGCAGGAAGGCGAAGGCACCCGGGGTGATGGCGCAGCCGTCGGCCGGCACGACCTCCTCGCCCAGGCGCAGGTTCGCGGGCGCCTTCCGCGCCGCGCCGAGCCCCGCGAAGGCGGTCGCCTGCCGGGCGTAGAAGCGGAAGCGCTCGGCCGACAGCTCCACCCGCCCCTCCCCGTCCCGCTCGTAGGACGTCACCAGCGCGACCCGGTCGCCGCCAGCGAACGGCAGCCGCGCGAAGAGGACCGCGTCGAGCAGAGTGAACCCGGTGGTGGCGAGCCCGATGCCCACCGCCAGCGCCACCACCGTCGTCAGTGCCATCACCGGCTGCTTCCACAGCAACCGCCAGGCGAGCTTCACATCGAGGGTCATCGCGACCTCCATGACCGCAGGGTCCGCAGTTGCTACGGCGTCCCGCTGGGAGGGTTGCGGCGCGCCGGGTCCGCCGGGACCGGCACGGTCGGCTCCCACCGTCCCGGCACCTGCACCGCCTCGCCCTCCCCCGGCCACGGTGGCATCGTCACCGCGACCGCCGCCAACGGCACGCCGGCGAAGGCGCGGAACTGGAACTCGGTCCCCAGGGGGATGGTCAGGCAGGCCCCCGCCTCGACCGCCACCACCTCCTCGCGTCCCCCCTGCCGCCGCCACATCTCGCCGCGCCCGGAGAGGAAGAGCCAGATCTCCTCGACCGTCCGGTGGGTCACCGCGGTCGAGGTCTCGCCGGGCGCCAGCTCGAAGTGCGCCATCCCGCCCCCGGCGAGGCCCGCGAGGATGCGCACGTCGGAGCCGTCCGGTGCGACGGCGTCGGGGCGAGCGGGAAGGCGTCGGGTCTCGAACGGGCGCATGCTCCCTCCTCCGGTCGTCGCCGGCGGTCCGCCGGCGCGGCGGACGCCGGGTCCCCGCGCCTCGGCCCGCCGGAGGCCCCACTGTACCCGCGAGACGGCACGGCCGGCGCGGCGGTCGCGTCCCGCGCACCGGGGCCGGCGCCGCCCCGGGCTCCCGCGGCGGTGTAACGTCGGCCGGCGAGAGACCATGAACGACGCTGGACATCCGCCGCTCCGGAGCGCGGCGGCCCGGACCTGCCGGTGGATCCGGACCGCCGTCCTCGCCGGCCTGCTGGCGGCCTGCGCGGGCGGGCCGACGGCGCCGAACGCGGAGACCTGCAGCGGCTACCCGCCGTGGCAGGCCTCGGACTTCGCGCTCCCCTACCCGGTGGGCACCGCCTACCGCGTCCTCCAGGGCAACTGCTCCGGCTTCGGCCACAGCGGCATCTATGCCTACTCCTACGACTTCGGCATGGACATCGGCACCCCGGTCAGCGCGGCGGCGGACGGCGAGGTGACGGAGACGCGCACCGGGTACGCCGACGGCGACCTCGTGCCCGGGCACGAGAACTTCGTCAAGGTGCTGCACGCCGACGGCACGATCACCGCCTACTCCCACCTCTCGCAGGTGAGCGTCACCCCCCACCAGGCGGTGCGCGCCGGGCAGGTGGTGGGGACGAGCGGCAACACGGGGAACACCGGCGGCACACCCCACCTGCACTTCCATCGCTCGGTGTGCTCCGAGCCGGTGGACTGCGGCACGCTGCCGGTGACCTTCTACAACACCGATCCGAACCCGAACGGGCTGCTCGCCGGCCACGTCTACGCGGCCGGTCCCCTGGGCGTGCACCCGCCGGCCGCCGGCGCCGCCGGGCCGGCCGCCTCCTCCGCGCCGTCCGGCGGCGACCCGCCCGGCGGGGCGCCGCGCCCCCCGCGCCGTCTCGACCGCGATCGGGAACGCCCCACCGCAAGGGCGGCGGACGGCCCCGGCGGCAACGGTGCCGCGCCCCCCTCCCGGTAACCTGTCGCCGTGGCGCTCGGAGCAGCGGATCTGCTGGTGCTGGCGGTCGCCCTCGGCGCGGCGGGCCTCCTCGCCTTCCTGCCGGCGGCACGCCGCTCGCCGTCCTGGGCGGCGACCACCACCCCGCTGGCCTCGATCATGGGCAGCGGCTTCCTGGTCTCCGCGCCGCTGCTGGTGGCGGCGACGGGGCTGCTCGCCCCGGTCGCCATGGCCGCCCTGCTGCTCGTCGCCTACGCCGTCGGCTCGGTCGTGCGCTTCAACATTCGCTACGCCGAGCCGGTCTTCGCCGAGCGCCGCCGCGAGGCGGGCACCCACAGCGCGGAGTTCGGCCACGCCCGCGCCAGCGAGGCCCACTGGGCGGCCGAGGACAAGACCGTCGCCACCCGCGTCGAGCAGGCCTCGCACCTGGTCCTCGCCGGCGCCTACCTGATCTCGGTCACCTACTACCTCAGCCTGCTCGCCGCCTTCGTGCTCGACGCTCTCGGGGCCCGCGGGCCGCTCGCCGCGAAACTGCTGACCACCGCCGTGCTCGGCGCGATCACCGCGGTGGGGGCCTGGCGGGGCCTCCGTGCCCTGGAGGGGGTCGAGCGCTACGCGGTGGCGCTGAACCTGGGCATGATCGCCGGCCTGCTCGCCGGCCTGGCCCTGTTCCACGTCCGGGCGCTCGCCGCCGGCACCTGGCACCTGCCGGACGTCGCCTCGACCCAGGACCCGCTGACCGCCGGCCGGCACCTGATGGGGCTGCTGATCGTCGTCCAGGGGTTCGAGACCAGCCGCTTCCTCGGCGGCGAGCACCCGCCGGAGCGCCGGGCCCGCACCATGCGCCTGGCCCAGCTCGTCTCCGCGGCCATCTACCTGGTCTTCCTCGGCCTGGCGCTCGTGCTCTTCCCCTCCGGGCCGCCGCCGCAGGCGAACGTCACCGCGATCGTCCACCTGGTGGCGCCGCTGGCCGCGGTGCTGCCGGCGCTGATCGTCGTGGCCGCCGCCGCCAGCCAGTTCTCCGCCGCGGTCGCCGACGACGCCGGCTGCTCGGGCCTGCTGACCACCGTCTTCGGCGGCCGCATCTCGCGGCGGACGCCCTACCTGCTGATCGGCCTCGCCACCGTGGCCCTCGCCTGGTCCACCGACGTCCTCGGCATCCTCGCCTGGGCCTCCCGCGCCTTCGCCGTCTTCTACTGCCTGCAGTGCGTCGTCGGCGTCCTCGTCGCCGCCGCACGCCCGGAGGCGCCGGGCCGCCGCCGGGTGATGGTCGTCGGCACCCTGGGCGCGCTGGCCACCGCGGCGGTGGCGATCCTGGGGATCCCGGCGGCGGGGTGAGGCGGAGCCGGAGGACGGGCTGGCCGATCCTGGCGGAGGGGGTGGGATTCGAACCCACGGGCCGTGGAGACGGCCGGCGGTTTTCAAGACCGCTGCTTTCGACCACTCAGCCACCCCTCCGCGGGGTCAGTCTAGCCCGAGGCCCGAGGGCGGCCCGGGCGACCGCTCCCCCTAGAGGTCGGTGTCGCGCCAGAGGGCGGCGAGATCGGAGGGTCGGAAGTTGACCAGGCGGTCCTGGCAGAACGAGCAGCGGTAGGGATGGTCGGGGCGCAGGGTGGAGAGCGGGAACTCGTTGCGCTGCCCGCAGGCGCACGTCACCACCACGTTCTGCTTGCCGTCGGTGGGGGGTCGGCGCATCTTCATCGCTCGCTCTCGAAAGTCCGCGGCCGCCGCCGTTCGAGCTTCCACGGCTCCAGCGACGACCGCACCCCCCTGAATGGCAAGCGGCGTGCCAGCAGCCGTCAAACAACTGGGAATAAAGACTTTCCGGAGAATCGACCGCTCCCTCCCACACCCCGAGCCGGGCGATCGGGGCCGCCCCCCCACGTCCGGTGGAGGGGCCGCGGCGGCGGCGGGTCCGGGGGCGTCAGGGCCCGCGCCCGGATCTCCGCTCCTCGGCCGCCCACTCCCGGCCGCGCGCGGGCCCTGCCGAGTCGCCGCGGTCCCCGATCTCCCACCGGAGCGGCGACGTCCCAGGCCTCCCCACACCCCGAGCCGGGCGATCGGGGCCGGCCCCCCACGTCCGGTGGAGGGGCCGCGGCGGCGGCGGGTCCGGGGGCGTCAGGGCCCGCGCCCGGATCTCCGCCCCTCAGCCGCCCTCTTCCGGCCGCGCGCGGGCCCTGCCGAGTCGCCGCGGTCCCCGATCTCCCACCGGAGCGGCGACGTCCCCCGGACCCGCCGCCGCCGCGGCCCCTTCGCGCCACGACACACCAAGCCGGCGCCGCCCGCCCGGCGGCGCCCGCCGGCTCAGCCGCCGGCGATCTCGAGGAAGCGCGCCGCCATGCGCGGCCCGGCCCCGGCGTCCTCGTGCTTGAAGAAGACGAAGGCGCGCTCCCAGCCGGTGGCGGCCACGCGCGCCGCCCAGTCGCCCAGCGCCGCGTCCGGGTACTCGGCGCGGCGCAGGCGCAGGTAGCCCCACGGCACGTCGGCGGAGAGCGGCCCTTCGACCGGCGCCTCGTCGGTGTCGGCGACGACGCGGGCGAAGCCGCAGGAGGCGAGGTGGGCGGCGACCTCGGGGACGTCCCAGGAGGGGTGGCGGAACTCGAAGGCGGCCGGGGTGTGCGGCGGCAGGAGCGCGCAGAAGGCGGTCAGCCGCTCGAGGTCGCAGCGCAGGTTGGGGGGGAGCTGGAAGAGCAGCGCGCCGAGCTTGTCGCCCAGCGCGCCGACGGCGTCCAGCAGGTAGCGGGTCTCGCCCTCGACGCCGGCGAGGCGGCCGAAGTGGGTGATCTTCCGCGACGCCTTGATGGAGAAGCGGAAGCCGGCCGGCACCGCGGCCGCCCAACCGGCGAGGACGCCCTCGCGCGGCAGGCGGTAGAAGGTGTTGTTGATCTCCACGGCGGGCAGGCGCCCGGCGTAGTGGCCGAGCATGCCGTCCGCCGGCAGGTCCTCCGGGTAGAAGGGCCCCTTCCACTCCTTGTAGGCGAACCCGCTGGTGCCGGCGCGGAGGTCCACGGGCCGAGCCTCAGGAGGCGCGCGGCTCGATGCGCTCGAGGCCGCCGGCGAAGGGGCGCAGCGCCTCGGGGACCAACACCGTGCCGTCCGCCTGCTGGTAGTTCTCCAGGATGGCCACCAGGGTGCGACCCACCGCCAGGCCCGAGCCGTTCAGCGTGTGCAGGTAGCGCGGCCTGCCGCCCTCGGCGGGACGGAAGCGCAGGTTGGCGCGGCGCCCCTGGAAGTCGGTGAAGTTCGAGCAGGAGGAGATCTCGCGGTAGGCCTGCTGGCCGGGCAGCCACACCTCGAGGTCGTAGGTCTTGGCGGAGGAGAACCCGAGGTCGCCCGTCGCCAGGGCGACCACGCGGTAGGGGAGGTCGAGCGTCCGCAGCACCGCCTCGGCGTGGCCGGTGAGCTCCTCGAGGGCCGACCAGCTGCTGTCGGGGTGGGTGAGCTGGACCAGCTCCACCTTGTTGAACTGGTGCTGGCGGATCAGCCCGCGCACGTCCTTGCCGTACGAGCCCGCCTCGCTGCGGAAGCAGGGCGTGTAGGCGGCGTAGCGCACCGGCAGGGCCGCCTCGTCGAGGATCTCGTCGCGGTGCAGGTTGGTCACCGGCACCTCGGCGGTGGGCACCAGGTACCAGTCGAAGCCCTCGAGCTTGAACGAGTCGCCGGCGAACTTGGGGAGCTGCCCGGTGCCGTAGAGCGAGTCGCCGTTGACGATGAACGGGGGCAGCACCTCGGTGTAGCCGTGGCGCCGGGTGTGCAGATCGAGCATCAGGGCGATCAGCGCCCGCTCGAGCAGCGCGCCGGCCCCGAACGACGCCGTGAAACGCGCTCCCGCCACCTTGGCGCCGCGCTCGAAGTCGAGGATCCCCAGCGCCGGCCCGAGGTCCCAGTGCGGCTGCGGCGCGAAGCCCTCGGCCGCGAAGTCGCGCGGCGTGCCCACCACCCGCTCCACCCGGTTCGCCGACTCGTCGGCGCCGCGCGGAACGCTCGCGTCGGGGACGTTGGGGAAGCGCCGCTCGAGGTCGTCCGCCTCCGCGGCGAGGCCGCCGAGCCGCTCGTCGATCTCCTCGATCCGGGCCTTGAGGCGCCCCACCGCGGCGATCTGCTCGGCGGCGTCGCCGCCCTCGCGCTTGACCTGGCCGATCGCCTTCGACGCCTCGTTGCGCTGGCGCTTGAGCTCCTCCACCTCGACGATCAGGTCGCGGCGCTCGCCGTCGAGGCCGAGCCAGCGCTCGTAGGCGATCGCGTCCTCGCCACGGGCGGCGAGGGCGTCGCGCACCCGCTCGGGCTCGTTGCGCAGGAGGTCGCGGGACAGCATGGCCGGGACAGTCTACGCGAATCCCCCGCCCGCCCCGGCGCGGCGGCGCCGAGGCCCGGCGACGACGCGGCGGCCGCGAACGTAGACCGGACGGACGCCCCCGGCCTCCGGGCCGCTTACAATCCAGTCGCCGTGGTGACCCCTTCCACCCGCTCGTCGCGCGCCTCCGTCCGGCACCTGGCGGGCGCCGCCGGCCGCTTCGCGGTGCCGCTGGCCGCGATCGCCGCCATGGCGAGCTTCGCCCGTTTCCAGCGCGAGGCCCAGGGGGCGGCCGAGTCCGCCTACCTGGCGCTGGTCGGCGGGCTGCTGCTGCTCGCCGTGGCCGCCCTCTCCGAGGCGCCGTTCCGGCTCGGCCGGTCCGCCGCGGTGGCCGGCGCGCGCCGTGACGAGGCCGCCGTCGCCTCCCTGCTGGTCACGCTGGCGGTCTGGGCGCTGCCGTCCGGACCGATGCGCGGCACCGCGGTCATGGCGGTCGCCGCCGCGGCGCTGGCCTTCGCCGCCGGCCGGCGGCTGCACGGCGCCGCCGCGCCGGCGGCGGCCCGCGCCTTCGCCTGGGCGCTCCCCCTCGCCGTCGCCCTGCAGGTGATGCTGCGCTCCGAGCGCCTGGTCGCCCCACCCCTCGACGCCCGTTTCCTGGCCGGGCTGCTCGGCCTGCCGCTGGTGGCCGCCGCGGCGACGGCCCTGCTGGCGACCCGCTACGGGCTGGCCGCCGCCGCCGTGGCGGCGGCGCTGACCGCGCTGCTCGGCCCGGGCTTCACCACCGTCGGCGTCGTCGGCCTGGCGGCGGTGGCCCTCGCCGAAGTGGGCTGGCGGCCGCCCGCCGCCCTGCCACCGGCGGCGCGGGTCGCGCTGCGCCTCGTGCTCGGGGCGGCGGCCGTCGCCCTGCTCCTGCTGCTGCCGCGCGGCGGCACCGTGGCGGTGGCCTCCGGGCTCCTGCTCGCCGGCTGGCCGCCCGCGCGGGCGCGCCGCGGCGCCGACCCGGCGGCGCCCGCCGGCGGCGGGCGCTGGCGGGCGGCGCTGCACCCCCTGGTCCCGGTCGCGGTGGCGGTGGGCGCCCTGGCCCTCGCCTTCCCGGTGACCCTGGTCAGCCGCCAGGTGATCGGCGACCGGTTGACCCTGGCGGCGGTGCTGCTGCCCGCCTTCCCCCTGGCGCTGGGCGGCCGGCGCGACCGCGGCCGGCGGCGCCTGCTGCTGCTCGCCGGCGTGGTGGCACTGATCGTGGCCGGCGCCCGCGCCGCGGAGATCGTCGCCGCGCTGGCCGCCCCCCTCGCCGTGGCGGCCCTGGCGGCCGGCGGCGACCTCCCGACCGAGGGCCGGGTGGTGAGCGGCCAGCGGCGGCTGGCCTTCGCGCCCCAGGCGGTGTGGACCGCCGTCCTGGTCGTGGTCACCGCCCTCGCCGGCGCCTATCCCTGGGTGCGGCACGACGCCCTCGGCCCGGCGCTGGCGCGGTTCGGGCTGCGGCCCACGGCGGAGCACGGCCTCGTGGCGGTGGCCGCGTGGGGCCTCCTGGCGACGGTGGGGCTGGTCGCCGCCGGCTGGGGCACGGCGCGCTGGCGCGGTCGGCGGCCGCGTCCGATCGCCAGCTCGCGGGTGCCCGTCTGGGGACACCCCGCCGGCTGGGCGGTGGCGCTGCTGGCCGTGGTGGCGCTCGGCGAGCTGCCGCCCGCCACCACGTCGCTCCTCGGCGTCGCCACCATCGTCCTCGACGCCGCGCGGCCGACCCTCGTCGTCGACGTGGCGGAGCGGATGCCGCGCGGGCTGCGCAGCCTCACCGTCGACAGCAACCTCTCGCACGCCGCCGGGCTGGCGGCCGACGCCCCGGTGGCGACGGTGCGCCTGCTCGACGGCGACGGCAACGGCCGCGAGTGGACGTTGCGCGCCGGGGACGAGACCGCCGAGTGGGCCGCCCGGCGCCCCGACGTCGTCGTCGCCACGCTGCACGGACCGCCGCCACCGTGGGTGGCCTGGGTGGCTCCGGAGGGCGACTTCCTGGGGCAGACCTACCGCAGCCGCTGGGAGGTCCCGGCGCCGTTGCCGGTCGAGCGCATCGAGGTGCGGCGCGACCCGCGGCTGCCGGCCGACACCACGGTCCACCTCTACCGGCTCGAGGGCAGGCGGTGAGCGTCGAGCTCGCCACCCTCGCCCTCGGGGCGCTCGCGGCGCTCCTCGCGCGCTGGCTGCTGCCGCTGGCCGCCGGCGAACCGTTCCGCGGCACGCTGGCCCTGCTGCCCCTGGTGGTCGCGGCGCTGTGGGCGATCCACCACGCCGGACGCCGCGCCGGGGCACGGGCGATCCCCGGAGCCGCCCGCCGCGGCGAGATGGTGGCGCTGGCGGCGTTGCTGGTGGCCGTCTCCGCGGCGCCCCGCCTCGGCCTGCCGCTGGCCGACGAGGCGCTGGCCGCCGGCTTCGTGCTGCTGCTCGGCCACCGGGTGCTGCGCCAGCTCGTCGCTCTGCGCCCGCTGCTCGGCCGCCGCCTGGGGGCGCACCCTTCGCCGCTGTTCTTCCTCCTGCCGCTGGTCGTGTACGCGGCGGTGATCCCGTGGTCGACCCGCCACCGGCCGCCCGACGGCGACGAGCCCTACTACCTGCTGATCACCCACAGCCTCGCCTACGACCTCGACGCCGACCTGGCGAACAACTACGCCGCCGGCGACGGCCGCGCCTTCCTCGACCGGGACCTCGAGCCGCAGCCCGGCGACCCGGTGGGACGCCACGGGGAGATCTACTCGCGCCACAACGAGCTGCTGCCGATGGTGCTCGCTCCCGCCTACCGGTTCGCCGGCAAGAGCGGCGCCCTGTTCACCATGGCCGCGCTGACCGCGCTGCTCGCCTGGTGGACGCTGCGCCTGGCCCGTCACTACTGGCCGGAGCGCCCGGGCGGCGCGCTGCTCGCCTACGGGCTGTTCGCCTTCACACCCCCCTGCTCCTCTACTCGTACCAGGTGTGGGTGGAGGTGCCGGCGGCGTTGCTCGCGGTGGTCGCCCTGGACCGCATCCTCGGCCACCGGCGGAGCGGCCGCTGGGACCGCCGCCACTGGCTCGCCGTCGGCGTGCCGATCCTGCTGCTGCCGCTGTTGAAGATCCGCTTCATGCTGCTGGCGGTGCCGCTGGTGGCGCTCGCCTGGTGGCACGGCGGCCGGCCGCGCAAGCCGTTGATCCTCCTGTCGCTGGCGCTGGCCCTGGTGGGCGGCGGCATCCTGGTCCACAACCAGATCGTCTTCCACAACCCGCTGAAGATCCACCAGGTGGGCGAGCTGGAGCTGACCCGCTACTCGCCGCTGGCCTACGCCCTCGGGATCCTCGGCCTGTTCTGGGACGGCGCCTTCGGCATTTTCGCCGCGGCGCCGCTGTGGCTGTTGCTGCTGCCCGGCGTGCTGGCCGTGGCCCGCCGGCGTCCGCGGCGCAGCCCGCTGCGGCCCCCCGGCGAGGGCGAGGACGGTCTGGGGCGCTGGATCCTCCTCGACCTCGCCGTCCTCTGCACCCCGTACCTGCTGGTCGTGGTGCCGCGGCTGGAGTGGTACGGCGGCTGGTCGCCGCCGTTCCGCTACGCCCTGGTGGCGCTGCCGCTGCTCGCCCTGCTGCTGGTGCCGCTGGCGGCCGGACGGCGCCGGGGCGGCGCCCGGGCCGTGGCCGCCGCGCTCGGGCTGGCGACCGTCGCGTTCACGGCCTGTGGCTGGTCGTGCCGGGCTGGACCTACAACTTCGCGGACGGGCGCACCTACCTGCTCGACCACCTCGACCTGCGCTTCGCCGCCGACGTGGCGCGGCTGTTCCCCAGCGCCGTGCGACCGCGGCCGGCGCTGTGGTGGTGGGTGGCCGGGTCGCTGCTGGCGGTGCCCCTGCTGTGGGCCTGGCCCGGACGGCGCCGCCCCGCCGCCGCCCACCTGGGAGCGGCACTGCTGCTGCTCGCCGCGGCCGCCGTGCCCGCGGCCGCCGCCCGGCTCCCCACCCGCACGGTCCAGTTCGAGGATCCCTGGGTCGAGAAGAGCGGCGGCAACGTCTTTCCCCGGCGCTGGATCATCGAGCGCACCCGCTACCGCGGCGGCTGGACCCTCCCGGAAGGCGGCTGGGCGCGCGCCCCCGTGGTGCCGGACGGCGACCGGGTGACGGTGCACCTCGTGGCCCAGTACATCGAGAACGCGCGCGGCCGGCCGGTGCGCCTGGCGCTCCGCGCCGGGGCGCACCGGCTGGCCGTCTGGCGCCTGCCGCCGGTGCGCACGGTGTGGTCGGAGACCACTCTGGGGCCGTTCGCCTGGCCGGCCGGCGCACCGCTCGAGGTCGAGGTGCTGCCGGCGGGGGCGGGGGTGCCCAACGGCGCCGTGCTCGACCTGGCGGAGCTCGACTGGCGGTGAGCGCCGGCGCCGGCGTCTCCGCCGTCGTCCCCACCCTGGGGGCGAGCCCGCTGCTGGAGGACTGCCTGGCGGCCCTGCGGGCCGACGGCGGCGAGGAGCTCGAGCTGGTGGTGGTGGCGCAGCGCGACGCGGCGGCGCTCCGGCGCCGGATCGACGCCGCCGGGGTCCGGGTCGATCGCTGGGTGCCCGGCGCGCCCGGGCTGGGCTTCGCCGGCGGCACCGACCGCGGCCTCGCCGCCGCCCGCGGCGAGTGGCTCGCCACCGTCAACGACGACGCGGTGGTGCGCCCGGGATGGCTGGCGGCGCTGCGCGCGGCGCTCGCCGCCGCGCCGGGCGCCGCGGCGGCCCAGGGGGTGAACCTCCAGGCGGGCCGGCCCGAGCGGGTCGACGGCTGCGGCCTGGCCTGGAACCGCTGGTGGCAGGCGGTGCAGCTCGGCCGCGGCGGCGCGCCGCCGCCGGGCGACGCTCCGCCCCGCGAGGTCTTCGGCGTCTCGGCCACCGCCGCCCTCTACCGCCGCGCCGCCCTGGCCGCGGTGGCGCTCTCGGGCGGCGCCGTCTTCGATCCGCGACTGGTCTCCTGGTACGAGGACGCCGACCTCGCCGTCCGCCTGCGCGCCGCCGGCTGGACCGCGCTCTCGGTCCCGGCGGCGACGGCGCTGCACGCCGGCGGCGCCACCGGCGGCGGCACCGTCGACCGCTACCGTCTCCTCTACGGCAACCGCTGGCGGGTCACCGCCCGGCTCCTGGGGCGGCGCTGGATCCTCGCCGAGCCACGGATCGTCGGCCGCGACCTCGCCGACCTCGGCCGCGCCCTCGCCCGCGGCCACGGCGCCCTGGCGGCGGGGATCGTCGCCGGCTGGGCCCGGGCGGCCCGCCACCTGGCGCGCGACCTCCACCTCGGCCCGCCGGCGGTCGCCGCCGCCGAGCTCGCCCGCCTCGCCGCCGAGCGCTGGGGCGACGGTCCCCGCTGAGCGCGGAGCGCCACGCCCCCTCCGGCTTTGCGCGAAAGGATCCGGACGACGCGGCGCCGGGGAGGGCCGTAACATGCGCCCATGGCACCGAGCCGCGCCCTCATGCTCGAGCGGTCGGAGGCGCGCGACGCCTCCTGGGACGGGCGCTTCGTCGTCGGCGTGGTGTCCACCGGCATCTACTGCCTGCCCTCCTGCCCGGCGCGGCGTCCGAAGCCCGAGAACGTGCGCTTCTTCCCCACCGTGGCGGCGGCCCGCGCCGCCGGGCTGCGCCCGTGCCGGCGCTGCCGACCCGACGAGCTCCGGCCCGGGGACGACCCCGGCCGCCGGCTCGCCGCCGAGCTGGTGGCCCGGCTGCGCCGCGATCCCGCCGCCTTCCCGGACGCGGCGGCGCTGCGGCGCGCCGCGGGGGTCGGCGCCACCCGGCTCGCCGCCCTCTGCCGCGAGCACTACCACGCGACGCCGCGCCAGCTCCTCGAGGGGGCGCGGGTGGAGGCGGCGCAGCGGCGGCTGCTCGCCGGCGACGGCCGGGTGCTCGACGTGGCGCTGGCGGTCGGCTTCGAGAGCCTCTCGTCGTTCCACGCCGCCTTCCGGCGCCGGGCGCGGATGACGCCCGGCGACTACCGCGCCCTGCGCGACGGCGGCCCCTTCACCCTCGCCCTGCCGCGCGACTTCCGGCCCGACCTCACCCTCGCCTTCCTGGGGCGCGCCGCGGACAGCCCCACCGAGCGGGTCGCCGGCCGCGACGTCGTCCGCGCCCTGCGCCTGCCCGAGGGGAGCGGCCGCCTCCACCTCGAGCTCGCCGGCACCGCCGTCCGCTGCCGCTGGGCCGGACCCGGCCGCCCCGGCGCCGACTCGGCCGCCGCCCTGCACGCCACCGCGCTCCGCCTGCTCGGCCTGCACGCCGACCCCGGTCCCTTCGAGCGCCGGCTGGCGGCCGATCCCGCCCGCCGGCGGCTCCTCGAAGGCCGCCGCGGGCTGCGCATCCCGCAATCGGCCAGCCCCTTCGAGGGCCTCACCTGGGCGATCGTCGGCCAGCAGGTCAACCTCGCCTTCGCCTACACCCTGCGACGGCGCCTGATCGCGCGCGCCGGCCGCAGCGCCGGCGAGGGGCTCACCGCGCACCCGGGACCGGAGGACGTGGCGCGGTTGGAGGTCGCGGACCTCACCGGCATGCAGTTCTCGCGGCGCAAGGCCGAGTACCTGATCGACGCCGCCCGCGCCATCGCCGGCGGCGACCTGCCGCTCGACGAGCTCGCCGCCGGGCCCGCGGGAGCGCTCGAGGCGCGGCTGCTCGCCCAGCGCGGCGTCGGCCCGTGGACGGCCCGCTACGTGATGCTGCGCGCCTGCGGCCTCGCCGACTGCGTGCCGGTCGGCGACAGCGGGCTGACCACGGCCCTGGCGCGCTTCCACGGCCTCGACCACCGCCCCGGCCCCGACGAGACCGAGGAGCTGATGCTCCCCTTCGCGCCCTACCGCAGCTTCGCCACCAACCACCTGTGGACCAGCCTGGGAGGCCCCGCGTGACCCTCTTCCACGACCGCCTCACCACCCCCGTCGGCGAGCTGCTGGCGGTGGTCGACGCCGCTGGCGCCCTGGTGCGCCTGGACTTCCTCGACGACGCCCGGCAGGCCGCGAAGATCCTCGACCGCCTGGCCCGCGAAGAGGGCGCCGCGCCGGTCGCCGACCCGGGGCGCTGCCGCCCGGTCGCCCGCCAGCTCGCCGAGTACTTCGCCGGGCGGCGGCGGCGAGTTCGACCTGCGGCTCGCGCCGCGCGGCAGCGCCTTCCAACGCGCCACCTGGGAGGAGCTGCGGCGCATCCCGTTCGGCGCCACGATCTCCTACGGCGAGCTGGCCGGGCGGCTGGGCCGGCCCGGCGCCGCCCGCGCCGTGGGGCGCGCCAACGGCACCAACCCGATCCCCATCGTCGTCCCCTGCCACCGGGTGATCGGCGCCGACGGCTCGCTGACCGGCTACGGCGGCGGCCTCGACCGCAAGCGGCGGTTGCTGGCGCTCGAGGGCGCAGCGGCGCCCGCCCTCTGGGACGCGGCGTCGCCACCCGGTTCCTGACCTCGCCCCCCGGGCCGCCGGGGAATTTCCGGCGCCCGCGGGCAGGTAGAGTGACGGCGTGACGGAACCGGGCCTCTGGGGGGAGCTCTCCCGGAAGCTGCGCAGCAGTGCGCCCTACCGGGCCCTCCTCGACGGCCTGGGGGAGGTGGTGCGCCTGCCGGTGCCGGCGGCGGCGTGGGTCGGCGAGCTGCTGGCGGCCGACCTCGGACGGCCCGCCCTGGTGCTGGTGCCGCACGAGGCCGACGCCCTGGCCTGGATCGAGGCGGCCCAGCTCCTCGCCCCGGCCGAGCGCTCCGGCGCCCCGGTGTACTTCCCCGGGCCACCGCTGTCGCCCTACCAGGAGACGGACGCCTCGCTGCCGGTGCGCGCCCAGGAGGTCGTGGCGCTGGACCGACTGCTCACCGGCGGTGCCGGCGTCACCCTGGTGACCACGCCGCGGGCGCTGTTCCGCCGCCTGCCGCGGCGCGCCGACTTCCTCGCCGCGGTGGTCGAGGTGGCGCCCGGCGACGAGCTGCCGATGGAGGTGCTGGCCGAGCAGCTCGCCGGCTTCGGCTACCGGCGCAGCGACCTGGTCACCGAGGTCGGCGAGCTGGCGCTGCGCGGCTTCGTCTTCGACGTCTTCCCCCCGGGCGCCGACGACCCGGTGCGCATCGAGCTCTTCGGCGACACGGTGGAGGCGGTGCGCCGCTTCGACGCCACCTCGCAGCGCTCCGAGGAGCGGCTCGACCGGGTGCGGCTGCTGCCGTTGTCGCTCTTCCCCTCCGGCCCGCGGGCCGCCGCGCGGCTGGCGGCGGTGCTCGCCGAGATCGCCGGCGACCGCGTCGGCCCGGAGGCCGCGACCCATCTCGAGTCGCTCCGCGAGCACGGCGGGTTCCCGGGCTGGGAGAACTACCTGCCGCTGCTCGCCGAGGCCACTTCGACGCTCGACGAGCTCGCCGCCGGCGCCGGTGGCGCGCTGCGCATCGCGGTCGACCCGCCGGCGTTGGCCGCCGAGGCGGCGCACCACGCCGAGACCCTGGAGAACGACTTCGTCGCGCGCCGCGACCACCACAAGCTCGTCGCCCCGCCCGAGGCCCTCGAGGAGCCGCTGGCGGCGGTCCGGGCGATCCTCGACGCCGCCGCCCTCCGCGTCGGCGGGCTGATCCTCGGCGACCGCACCACGGCCGCCGGAGGCGACCGGCGCGTCGACTTCGGGGCCACCGCCACCGACCTGTTCCAGGGGCAGCTGCCGCGGTTCCCCCAGGAGGTGGCGACCGCCCACGACCGCGGCGACCGCTGCGTGGTGGTGACCCCGGCCGCGCACCGCCGGCGCATCGAGGAGCTCCTCGAGGGGCGCGGCCTCGCCCTGGGCCGCGACGGCTGCGAGATCGCCGAGGGGGAGCTCGCCCGCGGCTTCCGCCTGCCCGCCGCCGGGGTCTCCGTCTACGGCGAGCAGCAGCTCCTGCCGCGGGCCAAGCCGCAGGAGCGCGCCCGGCGCCGCGTGCGCTTCGGCCCCTTCGTCTCCAGCCTGCGCGACCTCAAGGTGGGCGACTACGTGGTGCACCAGGACCACGGCGTCGGCCAGTACGTGGCGCTGCGGCGGGTGGGCGGCGCCGACGGCGAGAACCACCTGCCGCCGGCGCTGCGCGGCATGGGCCGCGAGACCCCGGTGGAGGCCGAGGTGATGGAGATCGCCTACGCCGGCGGCCGGCGCCTGCTGGTGCCGCTGTCGCGGCTCGACCTGGTGCAGAAGTTCAGCGGCATCGAGGGGGTGGCGCCGCGCCTCGACACCCTCGGCGGCACCTCCTGGAACAGGACCAAGGCGCGGGTCAGGAGCGGCCTGCGCGACATGGCGGGCGCGCTGCTCAAGCTCTACGCCGAGCGGCAGATCGCGAGCGCCCCGGCGATGCCCGGCGACAGCGACCTGCTGCGCGCCTTCGAGGCCGCCTTCGCCTACGAGGAGAGCCCCGACCAGCTCGAGGCGATCGCCGCCGTCAAGGAGGACCTCGAGCGCGAGCGGCCGATGGACCGGCTGCTCTGCGGCGACGTCGGCTACGGCAAGACCGAGGTGGCGATGCGGGCCGCCTTCAAGGCGGTCGACAGCGGCTACCAGGTGGCCGTTCTGGCCCCCACCACCATCCTCGCCGACCAGCACCTCGAGACCTTCCGCCGCCGCTTCGCGGGCTTTCCCGTGACCATCGAGATGGTCTCGCGCTTCCGCTCGGCAGCCGAGATCAAGGAGGCCCTCGGCCGGCTCGCGGCGGGGAAGGTCGACGTGCTGGTGGGGACGCACCGGCTGCTGTCGAAGGACGTCCACTTCCCCCGCCTCGGCCTGGTGGTGGTCGACGAGGAGCAGCGCTTCGGGGTGGCGCAGAAGGAGCGCCTCAAGCAGCTCAAGAAGAACGTCCACGTGCTGGCGATGTCGGCGACGCCGGTGCCGCGCACCCTGCAGCTGTCGCTGGCCGGGGTGCGCGACATGTCGGTGATCGAGACGCCGCCGAAGGACCGCATGGCGGTGGAGACCGCGATCCTGCCCTTCGACGGCCAGGTCGTCCGCGAGGCGATCGAGTACGAGCTCGAGCGCGGCGGCCAGGTGTACTACGTGTACAACCGGGTGGAGACCATCGAGCGCGTGCTCGGGTTCCTGCGCGAGCTGGTCCCCGGCGTGCGCCTGACGGTGGGCCACGGCCAGCTCGACGAGGGCGAGCTCGCCCGCCGCATGCACGCCTTCACGGCCCGGGAGTACGATGTGCTGCTCGCCACCACCATCATCGAGAACGGGATCGACATCCCGAACGTCAACACCATGATCGTGCACCGCGCCGACCGCTTCGGGCTGTCGCAGCTCTACCAGCTGCGCGGCCGGGTGGGCCGGTCCAGCCAGCTCGCCTACTGCTACCTGCTGGTGCCGCAGGACCGTGTGCTGTCGGAGCAGGCGCGCAAGCGGCTGGCGGCGCTGCGCGAGTTCACCGACCTCGGCGCCGGCTTCCGCATCGCCGCCCGCGACCTCGAGATCCGCGGTGCCGGCAACCTGCTCGGCGCCGAGCAGAGCGGCCACATCGCGGCGGTGGGGATCGAGACCTACCTGAAGATGCTCGAGGAGACCGTGCGCGAGCTGCGCGGCGAGGCGGTGCCCGAGGCGCCCTCGACCGCCATCGACCTGCCGGTGCCGCTGTCGATCCCCGAGAGCTACATCGCCGACGCCAACCTGCGCATGGAGACCTACCGCGCGGTGGTCGCCGGCGACCGCGGGGAGGACGAGATCCTCGCCGAGCTGCGCGACCGCTTCGGCCCGCCGCCGCCGGAGGTGGAGAGCCTGCTCCAGGTGGCGGCGCTCAAGCGGGTGGCCGAGGCGCTGCGCGTGCAGTCGATCGGCACCCGCAAGGGCGAGGTGGTGATCCGCCTGCGCCAGGACGCGCAGGTCGACGTCGACCGCCTGGTGGAGATGGTGCGCAGCCGCGAGGGCGTCGCCTTCAGCCCCACCGGCGTGCTGACCGTGGCGATCGGCGGCGACGGCCTGGTCGGCACCGCCCGGCGCACCCTCGAGGAGCTGGCGGCGTGACGGGGGGATCGCGGCGGAATCTGCGCGCCCTGGCGGCGGTTGGTCTCTTCGTCGCCGGCGGCGCGGCCGCCTGCCGCCGCGAGGCGCCCCCGGCGCCCGACGTGGTGGCGACGGTCGACGCCGAGGAGGTGCGCTGGGAGGAGTTCCAGCGCTACCTGCGGCGCCACCTCGGCGACGACGGCGCCAGTCTGGGAAGCGACGTGCTGTCCGAGCTCTTCGACCAGTTCCTCTCCGAGCGCCTGCTCGCCCGCCTGTCGGTGGAGCGCGGCCTGGTGCCGGAGATCCCTGCCCGCGCCCGCAGCGGCGTCAGCCGGCGCCACGCCGTCGACCGGCTGCTGGCGGCGGCGGAGCCGTCCGGCGGCCCGGAGATCGACGCCGCCGCGGTGGCGGCGTACTACGACGAGCACCGCGAGGACTTCCGGCGGCCGGCGCGCGTGCGCCTGCGCCAGATCCTCGTCGAGGACCGCGGCACCGCCGACCGGGCGCTGGCGCGGATCCGCGCCGGGACCCCGTTCGAGCGGGTGGCGGCCGAGCTCGAGGAGGACCCGGAGGTCGCGGCCACCGCCGGACCGCAGGGCGACCTGGCCCGCGAGGACCTGCCGCCGGCCTTCGCCGACGCCATCTTCGCGCTCGCGCCGGGCGAGACCAGCGACGTCCTGCAGGCCGACTACGGCTTCCACCTCTTCCAGGTGGTGGCGCGCCTGCCGGCCGAGGTCGAGCCGCTCGGCGAGGCGCGCGCGGAGATCGAGCGTCGCCTCCGGCAGCAGGCCACCGACCGGCGCCTCCGCGAGCTGGTCGAGGCGGCCCGCCAGCGCTATGATGTGACCGTCTTCAAGCGCAATCTCCCCTTCAACTATCGAGGTACATACCTTGACGGATAGGCCCCTGGCAGCTCCGCGGCTGCTCGCCGCCCTGGCGATGGCGACGCTCGTCGCCCTCCCGGTGCGGGCCACCGACACCGCCTCTCCGGAGGTGGCGAACAAGGTGGTGATCCGCGTCAACGACCGCATCGCCACGCTCTTCGACTACGAGGCCCGGCGCACCGACATGGAGAGCGAGATCCTGCACGCCGAGCTGCCGCTGGCGCAGCGCCGGCAGCTCGCCGCCGAGATCCCGGAGCGGGCCTTCAGCGACCTCTACCAGGAGATGCTGCTGCTCTCCCGCGCCGACCAGCTCAACGTCGCCTTCACCGACGAGGAGGTCGACGCACAGATCCAGTCGATCCGCGACCGCAACGGCTTCGACGAGCCGGGCGAGTTCGAGCAGGCGCTGGCGCAGAGCGGCATGACGCTGACCGGGTTCCGCGAGCAGCTGCGCAAGAACATGCGCATCCAGGACGTCCTCGGCCGCGAGGTGCGCAGCAAGATCGAGGTCGACGACGAGCTGGCGCGGCGCTACTACAAGGAGCACCCCGACCAGTTCCAGCGCCCGCAGCGCCTGCGGCTGCAGGAGGTGGTGGTGCTCGCCGACAGCGGCCTCGGCACCGACGAGCGCCAGGCCCTGGCCGAGAGCCTGCGCGAGGAGCTGGTCGCGGGCCGCTCGATCGCCGAGCTGGCCGAGGACAACAAGGGCAAGGGCCTGACCAGCGGGCTCATCGACCTCGGCTGGGTGGCCTCCGGCGACCTCGCCCCGGAGCTCGAGGAGGCGGTCTGGAAGCTGCCGGCGGGAGCGGTGAGCGAGCCCACCGAGAGCCGCGGCGGCACCCACCTGGTGCAGGTCGAGGAGCGCGAGGAGGCCGGCCTCCGCCCCTTCAACGAGATCGTCGACGAGGTCAAGAACCGGGCGGGCCAGGAGACCTACCAGGACAAGCTCGCCGAGTACCTCGAGAAGCTCGAGAAGCGCGCCTACATCGAGCTCGACCCGCCCCCCGGGGCGGAGTCGTTCCGCACCGCGGCGCCGGACGCGGCCCTGACCGGGCTGGACGGGACCGCCGCGACGCCCGAGCAGCCGGTGGCGGACGCCGCGACCGCCCCGGCGGAACCGATCGTGCCGCCCGACGCCTCCCCGTCGGCCGGCGGCGAGCCGCAGCCGGCGCTCCAGCCGCCCCCGCCTCCCGGCGGCTGATCCCCGGGGCGCCGGCCGGCGCCCCCCCCAGACCCTCCCGCGAACCGAGGACCCCTCGGGCGGCCGTCCGGGCCGCCGGAGGGGTCTTCTGCGCCTCCGATCCCTTGGTGGTCGCTAGTGGAGAAATGTGGACAAAAGTGGAGCCCCGTGGTACCGTGTCCCATCAATCACCTGCACGAGGTGGTGGGGAGTATGTTCCGCGGAAGCGCGCCAGCGAAGATCGACGACAAGGGGCGTCTGAAGGTCCCCACCGCGTTCCGTCAGCACATCGAGGAGCGCTGGGGCTCGGACCTGTTCGTCACCTCCGTCCGGGGGGACGCCGCCCTCGTCTATCCGCTGCCGGTGTGGGAGGAGATCGAGGAGCGCCTCGGGCGCATGCCCTCGACCCACCGCACCAAGGTGCGCTTCCTCGAGCGGGTCAACTACTTCGGTCAGCAGGGTCGCCTCGACACCCAGGGCCGCATCGTGCTGCCGCAGTTGCTGCGGGAGCAGGCGGGCATGGACGGCGAGGTCGTGGTCAGCGGTCAGATCGATCACCTGGTGGTCTGGAACCGGGAGCGGTTCGAGAAGCGGCTCCTCGACGAGCCCTTCACGGAGGAGGACTTCGCGGCGCTGAGCGAGCACGAGATCTGAGGGGTCATGGCGGAACAGCCGCCGGAGGACGCGGGTCGAGGACCCGGGAACCCATTGCATGCGCGACATATCCCCGTCCTGGTGGAGGAGACGCTCCACGGCCTGGCGCCGGAGCGGGGAGGGCTGTTCGTCGACTGCACCGTCGGTTTCGGCGGGCACGCCGAGGCGCTGCTCCGCGCGGCGCCCGAGGCCCGGCTCCTCGGCCTCGACCGCGACCCGGAGGCCCTGGCGATGGCCGCCGAGCGGCTGGCGCCGTTCGGCGAGCGCGCGCGGCTGGTGGAGGGCAACTTCCACCGCCTCGCCGACCTCGTGGACGCGGCGCAGCGGGTCGCCGGCGTGCTCGCCGACCTCGGAGTCTCTTCCTTTCAGCTCGACACGGCGCGGCGGGGCTTCAGCTTCCGCCGGGAGGGGCCGTTGGACATGCGCATGGGCGGCGGGGAGCTGACCGCCGAGGAGATCGTCAACCACTACCCGGAGGCCGAATTGGAGAGGATCTTCAGGGAGTACGGCGAGGAGCGGCAGGCGCGCCGGATCGCCCGTGCCGTGGTCGACCAGCGACGCCGTCGTCCGATCACCACCACCGCCGGCCTCAAGGAGCTGATCGACCGCGCCAAGGGGGCCGAGCGCGCCGGGAGGGGCCGCGGGCGTGGCCGGGAGGGACGGATCGACCCGGCCACCCGGGTCTTCCAGGCGCTGCGCATCGAGGTCAACCAGGAGCTGGCCGGCCTGACCGGCTTCCTCGACCAGGCGGTGCACCTGCTCGAGGCGGAGGGGCGGCTGGTGGTGATCTCGTACCACAGCCTCGAGGACCGCATCGTCAAGAACCGTTTCCGCGATCTGGCCCGCGGTGAGGTCGACCGGGTCACCGGCCGCCCGCTGGCGGAGACGCGGCTGATCGAGCTGCTCACCAAGAAGCCGATCCGGCCCTCCGAGGAGGAGGTCCGGGACAACCCGCGGTCGCGCTCCGCCCGACTGCGCGCGGCGCGGCGGCTCTAGCGACCCGGAGGGAGCGTTGCCCAGCGCCTACGCCTATCACCGGCAGGTGGAGAACGTCTGGCTGGTGCGCCAGCGCGACCGTCGTCGCCTGCGCGAGCTGGCACTCGTCGTGCTCCTCGCCCTGCCCGTGGCGCTGGCGCTGTTGACCTATACGTACCTGCACGTCCGGGTGCTCGACACGGCCTACCGGATCGACGAGCTGGAGAGCGAGCTGCGCGACCTCGACCGCCAGCGCGACGCCCTGGCCGTGGAGGCGGCGCAGCGGGCCGCGGTGCCCGAGGTGGAGCGCCGCGCGGTCGACGAGCTGGGGATGGTCGGGCCCCGCGCCGACCACACCCTCACCTGGCACGAGGTGGTGCCGTGAGGCCGCGCCTGGTCCTCTTCGTGGTGGTGCTGTGCGGCTGGGCACTGGCGATCGGCGCCCGGCTGTTCGCCCTCCAGGTGACCGGCTACGACACCTACCGCGCCAAGGCCGACCGCCAGCAGCGCTTCGTGATCGAGCTCGAGCCGCCGCGCGGCACCCTGGTCGACGCCCGCGGGCGCGCCCTGGCGGTGTCGGTGGAGGTGGACTCGGCGTGGGCCGATCCGCGCCGGATCGAGGACCCGGCGGCGACCGCCCGCGCGGTGACCCGGGTCACCGGCGGCGACACCGCGGCCCTCGCCCGCCGGTTCGGCGAGGACCGCGACTTCGTGTGGGTGGCGCGCCAGCTCGACCGCCCGGTCGCCGAGCGCCTGGCCGCGCTCGACCTGCCCGGGGTCGACTTCCTCAAGGAGTACCGGCGCTACTACCCGATGGGCCAGCTCGCCGCCCACGTGCTCGGCTACGCGGGCATCGACCAGCGCGGCCTCGCCGGGCTCGAGCACGCGGCCGACGACCTGGTCGCCGGCCGCGAAGGCACCCGTACCCTGCTCCGCGACGCCCGGCGCGGCACCGCCGTGCTGCCGGCGGCGGCCGGCGGCGACGCCCCCCAGCCCGGCGCCAGCCTGCGCCTGACCCTCGACGCGACGCTGCAGCACATCGTCGAGCGCGAGCTGGCCCGCGGGGTGGCCGACAGCGGCGCCAAGAGCGGCAGCGTGGTGGTGCTCGATCCCGCCGACGGCGCCGTCCTCGCACTCGCCTCCTTCCCCACCGTCGACCTCAACCGCTTCCCCGACGCCCCGGCCGACCACTGGCGCAACCGGGCGATCATGGACGCCTACGAGCCCGGCTCGACGTTCAAGATGGTCACCGTGGCCGCCGCCGTCGGCGACGGCGTCCTCGACCCCAACGACGTGCTGGACTGCGAGATGGGCGGCATCACCCTGGCCGGGGTGCGGATCCGCGACCACCACCCCTTCGGCCGCCTGACGCTGCGCGAGGTGGTCGCCCACTCGAGCAACGTCGGCGCCATCAAGACCGGCCTGGCGGTGGGACAGGAGCGCCTCTACCGCGCCATCCGCGCCTTCGGCTTCGGCCGGCCCACCGGCATCGACCTGCCCGCCGAGAGCGCCGGCGACGTGCGCCCGCTCGAGCAGTGGTGGCCGCTGACCAAGGCCTACGTGTCCTTCGGCCAGGGACTGTCGGTCACGCCGCTGCAGATGGCCAACGCCTTCGCGGCGGTGGCCGACGGCGGGACGCTGTGGCGCCCCTTCGTGGTGGCCGCGGTGGAGCGGCCCGACGGCACGGTCGAGACGACGCGCCCCCGGGTCCTCGGCCACCCGGTGACCGCCGCGACGGCGCTGCAGGTCGAGCGCATGCTCGAGGGCGTGGTCGAGGGCGGCACCGGCAAGGCGGCGGCGATCCCCGGCTACCGGGTGGCCGGCAAGACGGGCACGGCGCAGAAGGCGAGCCCGGAGGGCGGCTACTCCGCCCGCCGCTTCGTGGCCAGCTTCATCGGCTTCGCCCCGGCGCGCCGGCCGGCGCTGGTGGTGGCGGTGGTGATCGACGAGCCCTGGCCGAGCTACCACGGCGGCAGCGTGGCGGCGCCGGTCTTCGCCCGCATCGTCGAACCGGCGCTGCTCTACCTCGGCGTGCCGCCGCAGCGCGACGACGCCGGCCGGCGGGAGGAGGCACGACCGGCGCCGGCGCCGCCGCCGGTCACCGCCGCGGTCGCGCCCGAGAAGCCGACCCTCGGCCCGGTGCCGGCGGCCGCCGGCGCCGCCGTGCTGGCCACCGCGGGAGGCCCGGCGTGAAGCTCTCCGCCGTCCTCGCCGACCTCGGGGTGGCGCCGCCCGGGGACGCCGACCCCGAGGTCACCGGCGTCGCCCACGACTCGCGGCAGGTGGCCCCCGGCGACCTGTTCGTCGCCTGGCGCGGCGCCCGCTTCGACGCCACGCGCTTCGCCGCCGCCGCCGCGCAGGCCGGCGCCGTGGCGGTGCTGGGACCGTCGGGGGCGGAGCGCCCGGCCGACCTCGACCCGGACGTGCCGTGGCTCACCGCCGAGAGCCCGCACGCCCTGCTGCCGCGGCTGGCGGCCCGGGCCTACGGCGAGCCGCACCGCGAGCTGCTGATGGCGGGCGTCACCGGCACCAACGGCAAGTCCACCGTCTCCACGCTGGTCTCGCGCTTCCTGGAGACCGCCGGCCGCCCCTGCGGGCTGCTCGGCTCGCTCGGCTACTTCTTCCGCGACCACAAGTACGCCAAGGGCCGCACCACGCCGGAGGGCTCGGACTTCTTCCGACTGCTGCGGCGGATGCGCGACGACGGCGCCGAGGCGGTGTCGATGGAGGTCTCCTCGCACGCCCTGGCCCTGGGGCGCATCGCCGGCGCCACCTTCGACACCGCCGTCTTCACCAACCTGACCCGCGACCACTTCGACTTCCACCGCGACTTCGAGGACTACTTCCAGGCCAAGCGCAAGCTGTTCGGGATGCTGGCGCCGGGGGCGCGCGCCGCCGTCAACGTGGAGGACGAGCACGGCGCCCGGCTGGCCGCCGAGATGCCCGACGCGGTGACCTGGGGCGAGCGGCGCGGCGACGTGCGCCCGGTCGAGGTGAGCTTCGACGACCGCGGCATCCGCGGCACCCTCGCCACCCCCCGCGGCGAGCTGGAGTTCACCTCGGCGCTGCGCGGGCACTTCAACCTCCTCAACCTGCTCGCCGCGGTGGCGGCGGCGGAGGCGCTGGAGCTGCCGCCGGCGGCCGTCGCCCGCGGCATCGCCCTCCAGAAGCCGCTGCTCGGCCGCATGGAGCCGGTCGACCGCGGGCAGGCCTTCCCGGTCTTCGTCGACTACTCCCACACCCCGCAGGCGCTCGAGGCGGCGATCACCTCGCTGCGCGCCTTCACCCACAAGCGGCTGATCGTCGTCTTCGGCTGCGGCGGCGACCGCGACGCCGGCAAACGGCCGCTGATGGGCGAGGTGGTGGGCCGCCTCGCCGAGCTCCCCATCGTCACCTCCGACAACCCCCGCACCGAGGACCCGCTGCGCATCATCGCGGCGGTCGAGGAGGGGCTGGAGGCCTCGGGCAACACCGCCTACCGGGTGGTCCCGGACCGCGGCGACGCGATCCGCCTGGCGGTCTCGCTCGCCGACGAGGGGTCGGCGGTGCTGGTGGCGGGCAAGGGCGACGAGCCGATCCAGGTGATCGGTCACGAGGAGCACCCCTTCTACGACTTCGACGAGGTGGTCAAGGCCCTCGAGGAGCGCTCCGGTGCGGCGTAGCCTCGGCGAAGCGGCGGCGGCGATGGACGGCCGGCTCGCCGGCGGGTCCCCCGACGCCGCCTGGGAGGGTGTGGCCTTCGACTCGCGCCGCATCGCCGGCGGCGAGCTGTTCTTCGCCCTGCCCGGCGAGGCGACCGACGGCCACCGCTTCGTGGCCGCCGCCCTGGCGGCCGGCGCCGCGGCGGCGGTGGTGCACCGGGAGGTGGAGGCGCCCGCCGGCGCCGCCCTGGTGCGCGTCGAGGACACCTACCGGGCGCTGCACGCCCTGGCCCGCCGGGTGCGCGCCGGGGACGGCCGGCCGCCGGCGCCGCCGCACCTGGCGGCGATCACCGGCTCGACCGGCAAGACCACCACCAAGGAGCTGCTCTGCGCCATGCTGGAGCGGCGCTACCGGGCGGCGCGCAACCAGGGCAACCTCAACAACCTCTACGGCTTCCCCCTGTCGCTGCTCAACATCCCCGACGACACCGAGTGGATGGTGGCGGAGATGGGGATGTCGGGCGCCGGCGAGCTGTCGCAGCTCTCCGCCCTGTCGCGCCCCGACGCGGTGGTCTACACCAACGTGCGTCCGGTGCACCTGGAGTTCTTCGCCGACCTGCGCGGCATCGCCGAGGCGAAGGCGGAGCTGTTGGAGGGCCTGGTCGACGGCGGCCTGGTGGTGGCCAACGCCGACGATCCCGAGGTCACCCGCTTCGTGCGCCGCTTCACCGACCGGCGCGGCGCCGCCGGCCGCTCGGTGCGCGTCGTCTGGTACGGGCGGGGCGACGGCGCCGCGGTGCGCGCCGCCGACGTCCGCCCCGCCGGCCCGGGCACCCCCGGCAGCCGCTTCCGGCTGGAGATCGCCGACGAGCGGGGGGCCGTCGCGCAGGAGGTCCACCTGCCGCTGCACGGCGACTACAACGTCGACAACTTCCTCGCCGCGGCCGCGGCCGCCTGGGCGCTGGGGGTGGCGCCCGCGGCGATCGCCGCCGCCGCCGCCGCGGCCCGACCGGCCGCCGGGCGCGGCACGCTGCACCGCCTCGCCGGTGGGGTGACGCTGATCGACGACTCCTACAACTCGAACCCCGAGGCGCTGGAGCTGGCGCTGCAGAGCGCCGTCGCGCTGGCCGGCGAGAGCGGCCGCCGCTGGGCGGTGCTCGGCGACATGCTCGAGCTCGGCCCGGAGGCGCCGCGCTTCCACCGCGAAGGCGGCCGGCGCGCCGCGGAGCTCGGCTTCACGCCGGTGGTGGGGGTCGGGGAGCTGTCGCGCGAGCTGGTGGCGGCCGCCGAGGGCGCCGGCGCCGAGGCGCGCTGGTTCGCCGCCGCCGCCGAGGCCGCCGACTGGGTCGGCGAGCGCGTCGCCGACGACGACCTGGTGCTGGTCAAGGCGTCGCGCGGGGTCGGGCTCGAGAAGGTCGTCGAGCGGCTGCGGGGGGAGCGCTGATGCTCTACCACCTGCTCTATCCCCTGCACGAGGTCTGGGGCGGCTTCAACGTCTTCCGCTACATCACCTTCCGGGCGGCGGGCTCGGCGGTCACGGCGCTGCTCATCTCGCTGCTGCTCGGCCCCTGGTTCATCCGCACGCTGCGCCGGCTGTCGGTGGGCCAGAACATCCGCGACGTCGGCCCCCAGGCGCATTTCATCAAGGCCGGCACCCCCACCATGGGCGGCCTGCTCATCCTGTTCGCACTGATCACCTCGACGTTGCTGTGGTCGAGCCTGACCAACGCCTACGTGTGGGCCGCGGTCGCCGTCACCGCGGCCTTCGGGGCGATCGGCTTCGTCGACGATTACCTGAAGGTGGTCCGCGAGCAGAACCTGGGGCTGACCAGCAAGCAGAAGTTCCTGCTGCAGATCGCCGCCGCGGCGCTGACCGCCGGCGTGCTGCTGCTGCTGCCCTCCGGCTACCAGGTGCGCCCGACGCTGGCGCTGCCCTTCGTCAAGCACCTGGTGCTCTACCTCGGCGTCGGCTACGTGCCCTTCGTGGTGCTGGTCCTGGTCGGCTCGTCCAACGCCGTCAACCTCACCGACGGCCTCGACGGCCTGGCGGTGGGCTCGACGATGATCGCCGCGGCGACCTACGCCATCTTCACCTACGTCGCCGGCAACCGGGTCATCGCCAGCTACCTGCAGATCGAGTACGTCGCCGGGGTCGGCGAGGTGACCGTGTTCTGCGCCGCGCTGGTCGGGGCCGCGCTGGGCTTCCTGTGGTTCAACTGCCACCCCGCCGACGTCTTCATGGGCGACGTCGGCTCGCTGTCGATCGGCGCCGCCATCGGCATGGTGGCGGTGCTGTCGAAGCAGGAGATCGCCCTCGTCCTGGTGGGCGGCATCTTCGTCATCGAGGCGCTCTCGGTGATGCTCCAGGTCGCCTTCTTCCGCACCTTCAAGCGGCGCATCTTCCGGATGTCGCCGATCCACCACCACTTCGAGATGGTCGGCTGGGCCGAGCCGAAGATCATCGTGCGCTTCTGGATCGCCGCGCTGATCCTCGCCCTGATGAGCCTGTCGACCCTGAAGCTGCGATGAGCGGCGTCCTCCCGGATCTCGGCGCGGACCGTCGCTGGCGGCGGGTCCTGGTCTACGGCCTCGGCGTTTCCGGCGCCGCCGCCGCCCGCCTGCTCGCCCGCCGCGGCGTCCGGGTCCTCGGCGTCGACGCCCGCGACCGCGCGGAGCTCGCCGCCGAGCTGGGCGACGACCACCTCGAGGTGTGGCGCGAGGAGTCCGCCGCCGCGGTCGCCGGCGAGCTCCCGGACGACGTCGAGGCGGTGGTGCTGTCGCCCGGCGTCCCCCCCGACCGGCCGCTGCTCGCCGCGGCGCGGCGGCGGGGGCTGCCGGTGATCTCCGAGATCGAGCTCGCCTTCCCGCTGGCCGACGGTCCCGTGGTGGCCGTCACCGGCACCAACGGCAAGTCGACGACCACCGCGCTCACCGGCGCGATGATCGCCGCCGCCGGCCACGCGGTCGAGGTGTGCGGCAACATCGGCACCGCGCTGTCGGCCGTGGTCGACGGTCCCCCGGGCCGGATCTTCGTGGTCGAGGTGTCGAGCTACCAGCTCGAGGCGGTCGACACCTTCCGGCCGCGTGCCGCGGCGCTGCTCAACGTCACCCCCGACCACCTCGACCGCTACGCCGACCTCGAGGCCTACGCCGCGGCCAAGCGCAACATCTTCGCCCGGCAGGAGCGCGCCGACGTGGCGGTGCTCAACGCCGACGACGCGCGCTCGGCGGCGGCCGACAGCGCCGCCCGGCGGCGCTTCTTCTCCCGCCGCGGGCGGGTCGCCGACGGCTGCTGGCTGGACGGGGAGCGGGTCGTCGAGTCGAGCCCCGACGACGGCGGGCTGCTCTTCTCGCGCGCCGACGTGCCGCTGACCGGGGCGCACAACCTGGAGAACGCGATGGCGGCGGCGCTGCTGGCCCGCGCCCTCGGGGTGCGCCGGGCCGAGCTGCGCGAGGCGCTGCGCGGCTTCCGCGGGCTGCCCCACCGCATGGAGCGGGTCGACGCCGGCGGCAGGGTCGCCTGGTACGACGACTCGAAGGCGACCAACGTGGCGGCGACCGCGAAGTCGCTCGCCGACCTCCCCGACAAGCGGGTCCACCTGATCCTCGGCGGTCTCGCCAAGGGCGACGACCCCGCCGCGATCGCGGCCCTGGTCCGCGCCAAGGCGCGGCGGCTGTACCTGATCGGCGACGCCGCCGAGCGCTTCGCCGCGGCGCTCGACGGCGTCGCGCCGCTGGAGCGCTGCGACACCCTGGAGCGCGCCGTGGCGGCCGCCGCCCGGCGCGCCGGCGACGGCGACGTGGTGCTGCTCTCCCCCGCCTGCGCCAGCTTCGACCAGTTCGACGACTACGCCCACCGCGGCCGGGAGTTCCAGCGCCTGGCCCGCGAGGCCGCCGGCGGGGAGGCCTGAGATGGCGAAGAAGCTGGCCTCCGACAAGGTGCTGTTCACCTGCGTCGTGCTGCTCGTCGGCTTCGGCCTGGTGATGGTGTACTCGGCCAGCTCGGCGGTGGCGCGCAGCGAGGCGTCGCGCGGCGCCGGGCTGCTCGGCAACCCGTTCCTGGTCAAGCAGGGGCTCGCCGCGGCGCTCGGCATGGCCCTGCTGCTCGTCGCGATGCACGTCGACTACCGGCTGCTCAAGCGGCCGCTGGTCGCCTGGGGAGCGCTCGGCGTCGTGGTGGCGCTGCTGGTGGCGGTGCTGTTCTCGCCGGAGCTCAACGGCACCCGGCGCTGGTTCTTCCTCGGCGGCTTCTCGCTGCAACCGTCGGAGATCGCCAAGCTCGCCCTGGTCCCCTTCGTGGCCTACCAGCTCGAGCGCAAGCAGGACCGGATCGATCGACCGGAGCTGCTGGTGCCGGTGGGCCTGGCGACGGCGCTGGTGGCCGGCCTGGTACTGCTCGAGCCGGACATGGGGACCGCCGTCCTGCTGGTCGCCGCGGTGCTGGTGATGGTCTTTCTCGCCGGCCTCCCCTGGCGCTACCTGGCGACCGGCGCGGTGGCCCTGGTGCCGCTGCTCTTCGCCCTGATGGTCTCGGCCGACTACCGGCGCCAGCGCCTGCTCACCTTCCTCGACCCCGAGGCCGATCCGCTCGGCGCCGGCTACCAGGTGCTGCAGTCGCTGATCGCGGTGGGCAGCGGCGGCGTCCTCGGCCTGGGGCTCGGCAACTCCGCCCAGAAGCTCTTCTTCCTGCCCCAGCCCCACTCGGACTTCATCTTCGCCATCGTCTCCGAGGAGCTGGGGATGGCCGGGGCGCTGGTGGTGGTGGCCCTGTTCCTGGTGCTGCTGTGGCGCGGGCTGCGGGCTGCCCTGCACGCCCCCGACGCCTTCGGCCGCCACCTCGGGATCGGGCTGACGGCGCTGCTCGTGCTGCAGGCGTTCATCAACATCAGCGTGGCGGTGGCGCTGCTCCCGACCAAGGGGATCCCGCTGCCCTTCCTCTCCTACGGCGGTTCCTCGCTGGTCGCCTCGATGGCGGCCTGCGGCGTGCTGCTCAACCTCTCGGAGCACGGATGAGCGCCGCGGCCGAGCGCCGGGTCCTGCTCGCCGGCGGCGGCTCCGGCGGGCACGTCTTCCCCGCCCTGGCGGTGGCCGACGAGCTCGCCGGGCGCGGCTGGCGGGTCGACTTCACCGGCGACCCCGCCGGCATGGAGGCGAAGCTGGTCGGCGAGCGCGGCTGGCCCTTCCACCCGCTCCACGCCCTGCCCCTGGTCGGCCGCGGCCTGCTCGACCGACTGCGCTCGGTCGTCACCCTGGGGCGCTCGACGGTGGCCGCCCGGCGGCTCATCCTGCGCCTCGGCGTCACCGTCGTGGTGGGCACCGGCGGCTACGTCTCGGCGCCGGCCGTCCTCGGCGCCGCGCTGGCCCGGCGCCCGGCGCTGCTGGTCGAGCCCAACGCCGTCCCCGGCGTCGCCAACCGCTGGCTGTCGCGCTGGGCCCGCGAGGCGGCGGTCGCCTTCGACGGGGCCGGGCACGGCCTCGCCTGCCCCGCCACCGTGACCGGGGTGCCGGTGCGCGCCGAGTTCGCCCGCCTCGGCGAGGCGCCGGCGGACGGCCCCCTCCGCCTGCTGGTGGTGGGCGGCAGCCAGGGGGCGGCCCAGCTCAACCGCAGCGTCCCCGCGGCCCTCGGCCGGCTGGCGGCGGCCGGCGCCCTGCCGCCGCTCCGCGTCCTCCACCAGGCGGGCGCGGGCAAGGTCGCCGAGACCGCCGCCGCCTACGCGGCCGCCGGCCTGCCGGTGGCGGCGGCGGACGACCGCGACGACGCCGGAGGGGCGGTCGCGGTGCAGGTCGTCGACTTCGTCCCCGACATGCCGCGGCGTCTCGGCGCGGCCCACGCGGTGGTCTCGCGCGCCGGCGCCATCACCACCGCCGAGATCTGCACGGCGGGGCGCGCCGCGGTGCTCGTGCCGCTGACCCTGGCCGGCGCCCACCAGGTCGACAACGCCCGGGCCCTGGCCGCGGCCGGGGCCGCGCTGGTGCTGCCCTCCGGCGAGCTGACCGCCGAGCGGCTGGCCGCGGCGCTCGGCGACCTCCTCGCCGACCGCGACCGGCTGGCGGCGATGGCCGGCGCCGCCCGCGCCCTGGCGCGCCCGCGCGCCGCGGCCGCCATCGCCGACCGCGTCGAGGGGCTGGCGGCATGAGGAACGTCATGCTCTTCGAGCGCTTCGGCCTGTCGCGGCTGCACTTCATCGGCATCGGCGGCGCCGGCATGAGCGGCATCGCCGAGGTGCTGTTCGAACTACTCGCTCGAGATCAGCGGCTGCGACCTCTCCAAGGGACCGGTCACCGAGCGGCTCGAGCGCCTCGGCGCCGAGATCCACGAGGGCCACTCCCCCGACCACCTCGAGGGCGTCGACCTGGTGGTGATCTCCTCGGCGGTGCCGGAGGACAACCCGGAGCTGGCGGCGGCCCGCGAGCGCGGCATCACCGTGGTGCGCCGCGCCGAGATGCTCGCCGAGCTGATGCGCCTCAAGTACGGCATCGCCCTCGCCGGCACCCACGGCAAGACCACCACCACCTCGATGGTGGGGACGGTGCTGACCGAGGCCGGGCTCGACCCCACGGTCATCGTCGGCGGCCGGGTGCGCGCGCTGGGCACCGGGGCGCGGGTCGGGCGCGGCGAGTTCCTCGTCGCCGAGGCGGACGAGTACGACCGCAGCTTCCTGCGCCTGCACCCGGTGCTGGCCGCGATCACCAACATCGACGCCGACCACCTCGACACCTACGGCACCTTCGACGAGATCGAGAACGCCTTCGTCGAGTTCGCCAACCGGGTGCCCTTCTTCGGCCGCACCATCGTCTGCCTCGACGACCCGAAGGTGCAGCACATCCTGCCGCGGCTCGAGCGCCGCGTGATCACCTACGGGCTCTCGGCACAGGCCGAGCTGCAGGCCTACGACGTGCGGCCGAGCGCCGCGGGCAGCCGCTTCCGCGTGCGCACCCTCGACGAGGGGCCGATGGGCGAGGTCGAGCTGCCGATGCCCGGGCTGCACAACGTGCGCAACGCGCTGGTGGCGGTGGCCGTGGGACTGGCGCTGAGCATCGACTTCGCCGACATCGCCCGCGCCCTGGGCTCCTTCGCCGGCGTGCACCGGCGCTTCGAGCGCCTGGGCAGCTGGCGCGACGCCACCGTGGTCGACGACTACGCCCACCACCCCTCGGAGCTCGCCGCCACCCTGGAGGCGGCGCGCCAGGCGTACCCGGAGGGGCAGGTCCACGTCGTCCTCCAGCCCCACCTGTTCAGCCGCACCCGCGACCTGGCGCCCGAGTTCGGCGGCGCCCTGCTCGGGGCCGACCACGCCCTGGTCACCGAGATCTACCCGTCGCGCGAGAAGCCGATCCCCGGCGTCACCGGGGCGATGGTGGTCGACGAGGCGCGCTCGCGCGGCCACCGGGCCACCGCCTTCTGCGCCACCTGGGACGAGGCGGTGGAGCGGCTGCGCGCCCGGGTCCGGCCCGGCGACGTCATCCTGACGCTGGGCGCCGGCGACATCTACAAGCTGGGCCGCCGCCTGGTGGAGAGCGACGAGGGGGAGGCGCTGTCGTGACCGACCCGCGCTGGAACCCGGAGACGCCGGTGAGCGGCGAGGGGGGCGGCCTGGCGGGCCCGCTCGGCCCGCTGACCCGCCCGGCGGCGGGCGACGTCCTCCCCTTCCGGCGCCGCGCGGTCAAGCCGCGCCGGCGGCGGCGCCCCCTGGCCCTGGCGCTGCTGCGCCCGGCGGCGACGGCGCTCCTGCTGGTCGGCGTGCCGGCGGCGGCCGGCGCCTGGATGCTGACCTCGCCCCGCTTCGCGCTCTCCCGGGTCGAGGTGAGCGGGACCGCCCGGGTCGACCCGCGCTGGGTGCACGGCCGGCTGGCGCCGCTGGTCGGTCGCAACCTGGTCCGGCTGCGCCTGTCGCGGGTCGAGACGGCGCTGGAGGGCCATCCCTGGATCGCCGGGGTGGCGGTGGAGAAGCGGCTTCCCGACGCCCTGGCGGTGCAGGTGGTGGAGCGCCGGCCGGCGGCGCTGGTGGCGCGCGCGGACCGGCTCTGGCTGGTGGACCGCGAGGGCCGCCCGATCGCGCCGGCGCCGGCGGGGGCGCGCCAGCGCTTCCTGGTGGTCGAGCCGTCGCCGTGGAGCACCGGCGGCGACGTGCCGGCCGCCCTGGCCCTCGCCGCGGAGGTGGCCCGCGAGGAACCGGTGTGGGCGTCGGGCCTGGCGCGGGTCGACGTGCTCGGCGAAGGCGACTTCCGGCTGCACACCGCGGCGCTGCCCTGCCCGGTGCTGGTCCGCGCCGGCTCCCTGGCGGCGCCGGCGCGACGCCTCGACCGGGCGCTGCCGGCGCTGGGGGAACGGCTGGGGACGCTGGGGACGCTGGACCTGCGGTTCACGGGACGGCTGCTGGTGCGGCCGGCGGCGGCGGGTGGGCCGCGGCCGGCTCGGGACGGGAGGGTGTGACGTGACGACGGTGGCGAGCAGAAACGACGGAGAGGTGCGCTGATGGCCAAGCCGCAGGACTACTACGTGGGGATCGACATCGGGTCGTCGAAGGTGGGGGTGCTGATCGGCCACGCCGACGAGCAGGGTGGGCTCGAGGTGGTGGGTCGAGGGCACGGCCCCCAACCGCGGCACCCGCAAGGGCAACATCGTCAACGTCGAGGCGACCGTGGAGGCGCTGAAGGCGGCGAGCGAGGAGGCCGAGGTGATGGCCGGGGTGGAGATCTCGCGCGCCTACGTCGGCGTGGCCGGGGCCGACGTGCGCAGCGTCAACTCGCGGGGGATGGTGTCGGTGGCGCGCAAGGACCGCGAGATCGGCGCCTCCGACATCAAGCGCGTGCTCGACGCCGCCCAGTCGGCGCCGCTGCCCTCGGACCGCGAGATCCTCCACGCCATCCCGCAGGAGTTCCTGGTCGACGAGCAGGGCGGCATCGCCGACCCGCTGGGGATGCTGGGCAGCCGGCTCGAGGTGACCGTCCACCTCGTCGCCGGCAACCTGACCCGCTCGAAGACGCTGCTGACCTGCGTCAACCGCGCCGGCATCGAGGTGATCAAGATGGTCTTCGAGCCGCTGGCCACGGCCGAGGCCGTCCTCACGCCGGACGAGCGCGAGCTCGGCGTGCTGATGCTCGACGTCGGCGCCGGCACGACCGACTACGCGCTGTTCACCGACGGCGAGGTCTACCACTCGGCGGTGCTGCCGATCGGCGCCGGCCACTTCACCAACGACCTGGCGATGGTCCTGCGCACCCCCTTCGCCGAGGCCGAGCGGATCAAGACCCGCAGCGGCTGCTGCCTGGCGGGGCATGGTGGGCGACGACGAGGGGATCGCGGTGCCCAGCGGTCGCCGGCGGCGCCGAGCGGGTGGTGCCGCGGCGCGAGCTCTGCGAGATCCTGCAGCCCCGCGCCGAGGAGCTGTTCAACCTGATCCGCCGACGACCTGCCGCAAGTACGGCTTCGACGAGCCGCCGCGCGGCGGCGTGGTGCTGACCGGCGGCGGCGCCCAGCTCGACGGCCTGCTCGAGATGGCCGAGCAGATCTTCGACGCCGGCGTGCGCTACGGCGTTGCCCCAGGGGCTGGGCGGCCTGGTGGACGTCATCAGCTCGCCGACCTGGGCCTGCGCCTCGGGTCTGCTGCTCTACGGCCGCGCCTCCGAGCAGCTCGAGGGCCGCGCCCGCAAGCGCGCCGGCTTCTCCATGCGCACGATGGTGGGCAGCCTGCGCGGCATGTTCCCGGACCTGCTTTGAAGACACCGAAGGACTTTCAACCAGACCCGGAAGGGGGATTGAGCCGATGATCCTGTTCGACGAGCACGAGCCCGCGGGGAAGGCGGCGAGGAGCTCTCCATCACCCTCGCCGAAGGGCGCGAGTCGCTTCCCGCCAACATCAAGGTGATCGGGGTGGGCGGCGGCGGCGGCAACGCGGTCAACCGCATGATCGACGCCCAGCTGCGGGGCATCGAGTTCATCGCCGCCAACACCGACCTGCAGGCGCTGCACAAGTGCCGGCGCCGAGCGAAGCTGCAGCTCGGCACCGGTCGCTGACCCGCGGGCTGGGAGCCGGCGGCGACCCGGAGATCGGGCGCAAGGCGGCGCTCGAGGACACCGACAAGATCCTCGAGCATGCTCGACGGCGCCGACATGATCTTCCTCACCGCCGGCCTCGGCGGCGGCACCGGCACCGGCGCGGCGCCGATCATCGCCTCGCTGGCGGCCGAGATCGGCGCCCTCACCGTGGCGGTGGTCACCAAGCCCTTCTCCTTCGAGGGCCGGCGGCGGATGCAGCACGCCGAGCAGGCGGTCGAGGAGCTGCGCGGCTCGGTCGACACGCTGATCACCATCCCCAACGAGCGCCTGCTCTCCTTCGTCGAGCGCGGCACGCCGCTGTCGGAGGCCTTCCGCATCGCCGACGACGTGCTGCGCCAGGCGGTGCAGGGCATCACCGACCTGATCACCATGCCGGGCGAGGTCAACGTCGACTTCGCCGACGTGCGAGTCGATCATGACCGGCATGGGGATGGCGCTGATGGGCACCGGCATCGCCAAGGGCGAGAACCGGGCGCTCGAGGCGGCGCAGCGGGCGATCTCCTCGCCGCTGCTCGAGGAGACCTCGATCGAGGGGGCGCGCGGGGTGCTGCTCAACATCTCCGGCGGCCGCGGACATGACGCTGCACGAGGTCGCCGAGGCGGCGCGCATCATCCAGGAGGCGGTCGACGAGGACGCCAACATCATCTCCGGCATGGTGATCGACGAGGGGCTCGAGGAGGCGATGAAGGTCACCGTGATCGCCACCGGCTTCGACCGCGCGCCCGGCGCCCTGCGGCCGGTGCCGAAGCTCGCCGCGGTGGCGCCCCCCGAGCCGCGCGACGACACCTTCCCTTCCGCCATCCGGAGCCGGCGAGGCCGGCGGCGGCCGAGCCCGAGCGGCGCCCGGAGCCCGAGCCCGAGCGGCGCCCGGCGGCGGCCGAGGCCCCGGCCGAGGAGGAGCACGTCCCCTTCTACCGCAAGGTGATCGCGCACGCCCGCGGCGAGGATCCGCACGGCTACGGCCCCAACTGGTCGAACGTCGACGACTACGACATCCCGACGGTGCTGCGCAAGCAGATGGACTGACGCCGCGCGAGCGGACCGGGGCGCGCCCCGCGGGGCACGCGCGGCCGGCTCGGGCGGTCGGGGGTGGGGCGAGGTAGGCTGCCGGGGTGCGGCGCGACCGTCTCTTCCTGCTCCTCGCCGGGGTCCTGGTGCTCGGCACCTGGGCGACGCTCGCCTGGGCCCGCGAGGTCGCCGACTGGCTGCGCGGGCGCGACGCGCTGCGGGCCACGATGTGGCTCGTCTTCCTCGCCGTCGGCGCCGCCGTCGGGGCGGCGATGGCGCGCGACCGCCCGCGGCCCGCGGCCCTCGCCGCGCTGGCGCCGTTCGCGCTCGCCTACGCCGTCGCCCTGCGCTGGGTGCGCACCCCCGAGGAGGCCTTCCACTTCGTGCAGTACGGCGCCATCGGCGTGCTCTGCTTCGCCGGCCTCGCCACCCGGCCGGGCGCCCGGATCGCGCCCGCCGCCGCCGGCGCCTTCCTGCTCACCGCCGGGGCCGGCTGGATCGACGAGGGCATCCAGGCGCTGCTCCCGTCGCGCTACTACGACCTCCGCGACGTCGCCTTCAACGCCACGGCCGGCGCCCTGGCGATCGCCGCCACGCTGACCTATCGCTCCCTGCGCCGGCGGGCGGCGGCGGCGCAGCGGTGAGACGGTCAGGCGCCCGCGTCGCCCTCCTGCGCGAGACGCCCCACCACCACCTCGAGCGCACCGGCCAGCAGCTCGAAACGGGCCGGCGCCGGTTGGAGCGGTTCGCCGTCGACGTTGAAGACCAGCGGCGGGTCGGCGTCGACGCAGCAGCCGACGGCAGCGCCGGAAGGTCACCCGTTCGCTGCCCTCGTGGCGGCCGATCAGGGCGCGCGGCACCAGCACGGCGAGCTGCGCCGCGGGCATCTCCGGGAACACGAAGACGTCGAGCAGCCCGTCGTCGAGCCGCGCCGTCGGGGCCGCCGGGATGCCGCCGGCGACGTAGCGGGCGTTGGCCACCACCACCATGTAGGCGTCGGCCACCAGCTCCTCCCCGTCGAGGTCGAGCCGCGCGTGATAGGGGTGGAGGTCGGGCAGGGCGGCCGCCGCCGAGCGCATGTAGGACAGCGCCCCCCAGCGGCCCTTGACCTCGTCGTCGAGCAGCTCGTTGATCTGCCGCGAGAAGCCGCCGGCGGCGACGTTGACGAAGTGCCGGGTGGTCCCGCCGGCGGTGGCCCGGGCCACGTCCACCCGGTGGGTGCGGCCGCGGGCGAGCACTTCGATCGCGCCGGCGAGATCCTCCGGCACCCCCACCGAGCGGACGAAGTCGTTGGCGGTGCCCAGCGGCAGGATCCCGAGCCGCGCCGCGGAGAAGTCGTCCGCGAGGCCGTTGACCACCTCGTTGAGGGTGCCGTCGCCGCCGGCCGCCACCACCGTCCCGAAGCCGTCGGCCGCCGCCCGCCGCGCCAAGCGCTCGGCGTCGCCGGCCCGCCGCGTCTCCGCCAGCTCGGCCCCGGCCAGCGCGCGCACCGCCCGGCGCACCTCGGCGAGGCGCTCGCCCCCGCCGGCCCGGGGGTTGACGATGATCCGCGTGCGCATGCTCCGATCGCTCCGCCGCCAGCGCGAAGCAAGGACCGCGCCCGGCGCTGGCCCGCATCCTGCTTCGCTCCGCCGGCGATGACGCCGCGCCGCAGCCCCCGCGGGCGGCCGGGTCGGCCGGTCGCCGCGGCGACCCTGGCGGTCGCCCTGACCGTCTCCTGTGGCGGTCTCGGGGACCCCGCGGGCCGGCACGCGGACCCGCCCGCGGCCGAGGAACAGCCGGCCGCCGCGGCAGCGGCCGCGACCCGGGCGGCACGCGCCGCGACCCCGCCGGCGGCCGAACGCTTCGCGCTCTCCCCCGTGCCCGCCCGCCCCGCCCCCGGCGCCGCCGGGCTCAGCGACCGCCAGCTCGCCTACCTCGCTCGGGCCCGCCGCCAGCTCGACCGCCTGGAGGGCGCCATCCACCGCACCGGACCGGACCGGCAGGCCGCCGCGGCCCTGGTGGCCGCCGCCCTGTCCCTCCGCGGCGCGGCTCCGGCGGCGGCCGTCGGGCAGCACCTCGAGGGCGCGCTCGAGCCGTGCGCGGGCCGCTGGGGCACGACGAGCTGCGAGCGCGCCCTGCTGTCGCTCCAGCGCGTCGCGCTGCAGTTCCCCGCCGCGGTGCCGGAGAGACTGCGGGAGCCGCTGCGGCGCGCGGCCGGCGCGGCGGTGCCGCCGCCCGCGGCCGACCGGCTGGAGGCGCCGTGGAGCTTCCCCGAGACGGAGAACCAGCGGCTCGTCCGGGTCGCCCGGGCCCTGGCCGCCCACGCGGTGGCCGGCACCGGCGACTCGGACGCCGGCCGCGCCTGGGCGCGGCACGCCGAGGCCCTGTTGGCGGCCCGCGACGCCAGCGGCTGGTACGAGGCCGACAGCGCCGGCTACCTGGCGCTGTCGATCCAGGCGCTGCTGCACCTGCGGGACCTCGCCCCGGCGGCGCCGGTGCGCCGGCTGGCCGACCGCGAGCTGGACCTCGCCTTCGCCCGCTGGGCGGTCGACCAGGTGGGCGCCGTCCCGGCCGGCGCCCGCACCCGCACCTACCTGCACTGGGCCCTGGCGGCGCCGGCCAACACCCCCTGGCGGGCCTGGGCCTGGTTCGCGGCCGATCTCGGCGACCCGGCGCAGATCACCTTCCGCGACGCGCCGGAGATGGGGGTCACCGGCTACCGCTTCCCCGACCCCGTGCGCCGGCTGCTGGCCCACCGCGAGGAGCTGGGCAGCTACGAGATCCGCCAGCGGCGCCGGATCTCCTCGGGCGGTCGGCGGGACGTCGACGCCGCGCTCTACGGATGGGCGACGCCCGACTACATCCTCTCCGCGTCGCAGGCCGTCGACGGGCTGGCGCTGGCCGTCTCGGGCGGCCAGGAGATCCCCGTGGTGCTCCTGCCGGAGGGGGTCGGCTTCGCGCCGCTCTACCTGTGGAGCCGGGTCGACGACCGGCGTGCCGAGCGCTGGCGCAGCCGGGTCGGCCAGGAGCAGGCGGTGGCCGACCACGGGCGCGCCCTGGCACGGCTGGGAACCGCGGCGGAGCCCGGGCACGCCTACCTCGCCGCCGCCTGGTCCCGGCCCCGGCCGGCCGGCGACGCGGTGGTGGCGCGGGCCGGCGGCACTTACGTGGCGCTGGTCACCGCGGGCGGCTGGACGCTGGCGCCGGCCGGCGAGCGCTTCCCGGCGGTCTACCGCGGCAGCCCGGCGCGCGGCGCCTGGGTGGCGGTGCCGCAGCGCCAGCCGGCGGCGATCGGCCTGCTGGTCGGGCGGGCGGCCGAGGCCGGGACCTTCGCCGCGTGGACGGCGCGCGCGGCGGACCTGCGGCTCATCGTCTCCCGCGACCCGGACGGGGTCCCCACCCGCCTCGGGCTGGCCGCCGGCGGCGAGCCGCTGGTCTTCCACCCGGGGGGCGGCGCGACCGTCGGCGGGGACCCCGTCGAGGCGCGCGGCTACCCGCTCTTCTCCACCCCGGCCCTCGCTCACGGGGCCGACGGCTGGCACCTCCGGACGGGAGGCGCCGACGTCCGGCTGGCGCCGCTGAAAGCGCTCCCCTGACGCCGCCCGGACCGCGTCGTTCTGCTACCATCGGCGCTTCCGACCCGGGGGGAACAGGGTGACCGACGGCTACGAGGAAGCGCGCAAGCAGCGCAACCCGCTGGAGCGGCTGATGGAGCGGATCCCCGGCTTCCGCGGTTTCCAGGACCGCGAGCTGCGCCGCGACGTCGACAAGCTGCAGCGCGAGCACATGGCGGACGAGGTCCAGGCCCTGGTGGCGCGGCTGCGCCGCCGGGCGCGTGACTACACCGACGCCGGCCAGCTCGGCGTGCTCGACCGCTTCGACCGGCTCGAGCGCGGGCTCGACCGCCTGGCCGGCCACATCCGCTTCGCCGACTACGGGCAGACCGGCCTGTTCGACCCGGTGAAGATCGGCGATCCGGAGCTCGCCCGCCTCTACGACTTCGACCTCGGGCTGCTCGCCGACCTGGCGGCCCTCGAGACCGCCGTCGAGGAGATCCCGGCACCGGCGGCGCCCGGCGGCCCGACCGCCGCGGTCGACGCGGCGCTGGAACGGCTGGAGGCCGTCGAGGCACGCTGGGGTGAGCGGGCGGCGGTGATCGGCAACGTGGTGCGGTCGGTCGGATGAGCAGAGCTCGCCGCGACACCGCCAGGGAGGCACGGCCATGCAGGTGATCCAGCACCAGGACCCGCTCGGCGACGTGATGGTGGCGCGCTTCCCCCGCGAGGGGACGGCGCCGATCCAGCTCGGCAGCCAGCTCATCGTCGAGGAGAGCCAGCGCGCCGTCTTCTTCCGCGACGGCAAGGCGCTCGACACCTTCGGGCCGGGGCGCCACACCCTGGCCACGCAGAACCTGCCGCTTCTGACCGGCCTGCTGGGCCGCGCCTTCGGCGGCCACTCGCCGTTCCAGGCGGCGGTCTTCTTCGTCTCGGCGAAGACCTTCCTCGACCTGAAGTGGGGCACCAAGGAACCGGTGGTCTTCCGCGACCGCGAGCTCGCCATGGTGCGCCTGCGCGCCTTCGGCAAGTTCGCGGTGCGGGTGGTCGACGCCCAGCTCTTCGTCAACCGGGTGGTGGGGACGCTGGGCACCTACACCAGCGACGGCGTCGAGAGCTACTTCAAGGACGTCATCGTCGCCCGGCTCAACGACCTGCTGGGCGAGAACCTGACCTCGATCTTCGACCTGCCCAAGGTCTACGACGAGCTGGCCATGGCGCTGAAGTCGCGGGTCGGCGACGACTTCGCCAAGTACGGCATCGAGCTGGTCGACCTGTTCCTCGGCGCCATCACCCCACCCGCCGAGGTGCAGGCGATGATCGACGAGCGCAGCGGCATGGGCGCCGTCGGCAACGTCGACACCTACCTGAAGTTCAAGGCCGCCCGCGCCATGGGCGACGCCGCCCGGGCCAGCGGCGAGGGCGGCGGTGCCGTCGCCTCCGGCATGGGCGTCGGCGTCGGCGCCGGCCTGGGGATGATGCTCCCGGGCATGATGCGCGACGCGATGCAGGGCGGTGGCGGCGCGACCCCGGGCGGCGCGGCCCCGGGCGGCGGCGCGGCCGCGAGTGGCGGCGCGCCGGCCGGCGCGCCCGAGGGCGGCGGCGCCGCGGCGGGCGGGGCGGCGGCCGCGGCCGGCAGCGCCGCGGCGGCCTTCTGCACCCAGTGCGGCGGCCGGCTCCCCGAAGGCGCCCGCTTCTGCCCGAGCTGCGGCGCCCGCGCCACCCCGGCTTGACCGCCGCGACGACGCTCGACTGCCCGCAGTGCGGCGGCGCCAACCCGCTGCCCAGCGGCGACCGCCTCCTGCGCTGCGCCTTCTGCGGCGCCAGCCTGTTCGTCGACCGCGGCGGGCTGGTCAGCCACTACCGCCTGCCCCGGCTGGTCGACCGCGCGGGAGCCGCCGAGGCGCTGCGCCGCTGGATGGCCGGCAACGAGACGGTCAAGGGGCTCGACGAACGGGCCGAGGTCACCGACCTCGCCGCGGTGAGCTTCCCGGTGTGGATGTTCCGCCGGCGCGCCGCGGCGGGCGAGTCGGTGGTCGCCGAGCCGGCGGCGCCGACGCCGGAGCCGCGGATGGCGGAGCTCGACGTCCCGGCCGGCGAGCTGGTGCCCTTCGCGGCTCCGGAGGAGGGCGCCGAGACGGTTCCCGCGGCGGTCCCGCTCGCCACCGCGCGCGGCTGGCTCGAGCACGCTCCGGGCTCCGGCGAGGTGGTCGAGACGGCCCTCGTCCACGTCCCCTTCTGGCGCGCCACCTACCGCTACGACGGCCGTCCCTGGAGCGCCCTGGTCGAGGGCTCGACCGGCGCCGTGCTCGCCTCGGTCTTCCCCGCCAAGGCCGAGACGCCCTACGTGCTGGTGGCGGCCCTCGGGCTGGTGCTGTTCGGGGTCGAGGGACTGGCGATCTCGGACCTGCTGTGGAAGGCCGTGGTCATCGGGGTCACGGCCGTGCCGCTGAGCCTGCTGGCCTGGTGGGTGACGAGCCGGGTGTGAGCGCCGTGGGACCCACGCCCCCGCCCCCGCCACCGGCGACCGCCGCGCCGCCCCCGCCGCCGGCTCCCGACGACCCGGCGGCGGTCACCGGCGGCCCGCCGGCCCGCGTCGCCGGGCTCACCTGCCCGAGCTGTGGCGGCGTGCTGGAGGTGGACGCCGGGGTGCGGGTGGCCCACTGCCGCTTCTGCTCGGCGACCCTGCTGGTCAGCGAGCCCGAGGGGGTGCGGCGCTTCGCGGTCGACGCCCGCCACGACGCCAGCGAGGCGCGCGGCGCCGTCGGCCGCTGGCTGGGCAGCGGCTGGAACAAGGACCGCCGCCTGCCGCGCGAGGCCGAGCTGGGCGAGGCCTTCCTCTGCTTCCTCCCGTTCTTCCGCGTCGAGGCCGACGTGATCGGCTGGGCCTTCGGCACCGAGGAGCGGACCCGCACCACCGGCTCCGGCAAGAGCCGCCGGACCGAGCACTACGAGGTCGACGTGGAGCGCTCGTCCCACCGGCACTTCGACCGCACCCTCGCCGCGGTCAACGTGGCCGAGCTGGGGGTCGAGCAGGTGCGGCTCGCCGGCGACCGGCTGCTGCCCTTCGACGGCGAGGCGCTGGAGCGCCGCGGCATGGTCTTCGCGCCGACCCGCTCGGAGACCGAGGCGCGGGAGTCCGCGCTCGCCGGCTTCCGCGAGGACGCCGACCCGGCCGCGGGGATGAAGCGGGTGCGCTTCCGCTTCCTGGAGACGGTCCGCGAGGCGGTCTCGGTCGTCTACTACCCGCTGTGGGTGGTGCGCTACCGCTTCCGCGACCGCTCCTACCAGGCGGTGATCGACGCCGAGGACGGCAGCCTCGCCTACGGCAAGGCGCCGGGCAACGACCTCTACCGCGCCCTCGTCCTGGTGGGGACGGAGGCGCTGCTCTGCTACCTCGGGTCCACCGTGATCCAGCTCGCCGACGACGCCTGCGGGGCGCTGGCCGGGGCGGCGGTGGTGGGCTCGCTCTTCCTGGCCTGGGCGTGGCGCCGCTTCCGCTACGGCGGCGTGGTGGAGGAGGGCTCCGGCGTGCGGCGCACGACGGCGCCGGCTCCCGCCCTGCTGCGCCGCTGGTGGCGCCGGTGAGCGGCTTCGCGCTGTTGCCGCTCGACTGCCCGAGCTGCGGCGCCGCCCTGGCGGCGGCGGAGGAGGACACCGTCTACTACTGCACCGCCTGCCGCTCGGGCTGGCGGCACGAGCCCACCGCCACCCGGGGCCTGGCGCCGGTCGACGTGTCGTTCGTCGCCAGCCCGGCCCGCGCCGTCGCCGGCCACCTGCCCTTCTGGCTGCTGCCGGCGCACGTCGAGATCACCACGCGCGAGGCCAGCGGCGGCGCGCTGCGCGGCCTGCTCGGGTTCTTCCTCGGCGACAACGCCGGCGGTCCGCCGGGCGACGGCGCCTTCGCCATCCCGGCGTTCCACCTGCCGATCGAGGCCGCCCTGGAGGCGGCCCGCCGCTACACCGCGGAGCTGCCGCGGCTGGGCGAGCTGCTGGGCGAGCGGCTCATCGGCGGCATCTACCGCCCGGAGGACGCGCGCAAGCTCGCCCACTGGGTGCTGATCGCGTCGCAGGCCGCCGAGAGCGACACCGTGCGCGAGCTCGCCTACCGGATCGACTTCCGGGCGCCGCGCCTGCTCGGCGTCCCCTGGGAGGAGCGCGACGGCACCCGCGTCGACTGCATCTTCGGCCTCCCCCTGGGAGCGGCCGGCGAGCGACTACAATAGCCCGTCGTGAGCATCGCGGAATCGGGCTCGGTCCTGGACGGCAAGTACGAGATCGTCCGCTCGCTCGGCGCGGGGGGGATGGGAGAGGTCTTCCTCGCCCGCCACCTCCACCTCGACGAGCTGCGGGTGATCAAGGTCCTGCGCGCCGACCTCGCCGCCGATCCCGCCAGCCAGAAGCGGTTCCTGCGCGAGGCCCGCCTGGCCACCCAGATCAAGCACCCCAACGTCGCCATCCTCTACGACTGCTCGCGGCTCGCCGAGGGCAGCTTCTACATGGTCTGGGAGCACGTCGAGGGCGAGGAGGTGGGCGACCGCATCGACCGCGAGGGGCCCTTCCCGCTGCACACCGCGATCGACCTCGGCATCCAGGCGCTGCGCGGCCTCGGCGCCATCCACGCCACCGGGGTGATCCACCGCGACATCAGCCCCGACAACCTGATGATCCACGTCGACGCCGCCGACCGGCTGCGGCTCAAGATCATCGATCTCGGCCTGGCCCGCACCCTGGCGCCCGACCCCGCCTTCGAGGTGACCCAGGTGGGCACCTTCACCGGCAAGCTGCGCTACTGCTCGCCGGAGCAGGCGCAGGTCTCCGAGGGCCCGGGGCTCGACCACCGCACCGACCTGTACTCGCTCGGGCTGGTGCTCTACGAGATGATCACCTGCCGCTTCCCCTTCGAGGGCAGCGGCCCGGCGTCGCTGGTGCAGCGGATGAGCCAGGAGGCCCTGCCGCTGGCGGGCCGCAACCCGGACGTCGAGGTGCCGGCCGCCCTCGACCGGGTGGTGGCCCGCGCCCTGGCCCGCGACCCGGAGCAGCGCTTCGCCGACGCCGTCGCCTTCATCGAGGCGCTCGACGACGTGCGGCGCGGCCTGGCCGGGGCGGGCACGCAGAAGGTCGCGGCGGCCCCGGCCCGGCCGGCGCGGCCGCCGGCGCCCGGCGAGGGGCCGCGGCGCGCCCCGACCAGCGAGCTGTCGCCCACCGAGCGCGCCGCCCTGCTGCAGCAGATCGACCGCGCCGCGCGACGGGTGCGCGAGACGACGCAGGTGATCCGCGACGCCGGCCAGGCGCTCGACACGGGCGACCTCGACCGCGCCCGCGACCTGGTGGCGACCGTCGAGCAGTCCAACCCGGCCGCCCCCGGCCTCTCCGGGCTGCGCGATCGCCTGCGCGACGCCGAGCGGCTCGCCGGGCACCGCCAGCGCGTCGAGGAGCTCGAGGCGCTGCTCAACAAGTACCTCAAGGCGCGGCAGCGCCAGCTCGCGGTGATGGCGCTCGACTCGCTCCTCGACCTGTTCCCCAACCACCCCCGCCGCGACGACTACGAGAGCTGGGTCGGCCTGCTCGACCAGGAGGTGGAGAAGGACCACCGGGTGGCCGAGGCGCTCGCCGTGGGCCGCGAAGCGCTGACCGCCGGCGACTTTAGGCGCGGCCGCCGCCAGCTCGCGGCCCTGCGCAAGCTCGACGAGGAGGCGGCGGCGGCCTTCGACGGCGAGCTGCGCCGCGCCGAGCGCCAGCTCGAGCGCGACGAGGAGCTCGACAAGCGCCACCAACGCTTCGAGGAGGCGGTGGCGGGCGGGCAGGTCGAAGCCGCCGAGCGCCAGCTCGCCTGGTTGCGCGAGCGGATGAGCCGGGTCGCCTTCGACACGCTGGCGGCGCGGCTGCCCGAGGCGCGCCTGCGGGCCGTCGAGATCCCGTTCGAGGAGCGCTTCGAGAAGCACCTCGGGGCCGCCGAGTGGGGGGCGGCGCGCGAGGTGGCGAGCGAGCTCGGCGCCGCGGCCCCGCAGAGCGCGCGCCCGGCCGCCATGCGCGCCGAGGTGGACCGCCGGGAGGGGGAGCAGCGGCGCCGGACGGCCGTCGCGCAGGGGGAGCGCCAGATCGAGCGCCTGATCGCCACCGGCGACGTCGCCCAGTCGCGCCTCGCCCTCAAGATCCTCCTCCAGATGGACCCCGAGAACCGGCGCCGCCGCTCCTTCGAGCGCCAGATCCAGGCGTTGGAGCGCTGAGCTGAGCGCGGCGGCGGAAGGTCCCGACTAGGCCGTGCGCCTGCGCGCCCGCATCTCCCTGCCGCTGGTCGGCATCACCCTGCTCCTGGTCGCCCCCGCCCTCTACGGGCTGGCCAACCTGTGGGAGCTGCGAGGGATCGTGCGCGAGCTCAAGACGCGCGACGCCGAGGCCATCCTGGCGCTGGGCCGGCTGCGCGCCTCGCTCGGCGAGCTCGAGCACTGGCAGCGCATCTACCTCGCCTTCGCGGAGCGTCCGTCGGACGTGCGCGACGACGCCGGCACCCAGGTGGAGCGCGAGAGCCGCCGGGTGGAGGCCGCCTTCCGCCAGCTCGAGGACGCCGGCTACGGCGGCCGGGTGTCGCAGGCGCGCGCCACCTGGAACGAGCTGCGCGCGCTGGTGGACCGCGAGCGCGACCTGATCCGCGGCGGCCGGGTCGCAGCGGCGGACCGTCTCGACCAGACCCGCACCGCGCCCGCCTTCGCCGCCCTCGACAGCGCCCTCGACCCGGTGAGCCGGGCGATCGACCGGGTGGGCGAAGAGCAGGTGCAGCGGGCCACCGCCATCGCCACCGAGGCCGCCCGCACGACGGTGATGGCCCTGGTGGCCGGCGTCCTCGCGGCGCTGCTGGTGGGCGCCTGGCTCACCCGCAGCCTGTTGCAGCCGGTCGGCCAGCTCGCCCGCGCCACCCGGGTGGTGGCGCAGGGCAGCTTCGATCCCGATCTCCGCTTCGCCGCCGACCGCGGCGACGAGCTCGGGGAGCTCTCCCGCTCGTTCGCCGCGATGACCGCCGAGCTCGCCGAGCTCGACCGGCTGAAGGCGGAGTTCGTCTCGGTGGCGTCGCACGAGCTCAAGACGCCGCTGTCGGTGATCAAGGGCTACGTCACGCTGCTCCGCCAGGGCGCCTACGGCGAGCTCAGCGACCGCGCCGCGACCACGCTCGACGCGGTCGACCGGCAGACCGACCACCTCGACCGGATGATCCGCCGCCTCCTCGACGTCTCCCGCTTCGAGGCCGGCGGCGGGCGGCTCGAGCTGCACAACGTCGACCTCGGCGAGCTGCTCCGCCACCTCGCCGGCGCCTTCCAGCCCCTGGCGTTGCAGAACCGCATCGACTTCCGCCTCGAGACCGTGGAGCCGGTGGCGACCACGGTCACCGCCGACCCCGACCGCCTCAACGAGGTGCTCGGCAACCTGCTGTCGAACGCCTTCAAGTTCACCCCGGAAGGCGGCAGCATCCGGCTACGCGCCCGGGTGCTGCCGGACCACGGCGAGCCGAAGGTCGAGATCGAGGTCGCCGACACCGGCCCGGGGATCGGCGCCGAGGACCTGCCGCGGATCTTCGAGAAGTTCTACCAGGCCAAGGACCAGACCGGGGCCCGCGAGGTCGGCTCCGGGCTGGGGCTGGCCATCGCGCGGCGCATCGTCGAGGCCCACGGAGGCACGATCGGTGCAGACAGCGCGCTGGGCCGAGGCACCACCTTCCGCGTCGTGCTGCCGCTGCGCCCGTCGATCCCGGACCCGGAGACGTCCCGATGAGCCGAACCGCCCCCGCCCGCCCCGGTCCCCTCGCCGGCGCCGCCCTCGCGGCGCTCCTCGCCGCCGCCTGCGCCTCCACGCCGGCGGCGCCGCCGCAGGCCGTCCAGCAACGCCTGCGCGCCGGCGAGGAGGCGATGGCGGGCGGCGCCTTCGCCCGGGCCGAGGAGCTGCTCTCCGGCCTCGCCACCGAGCGGCCCGACGAGCCGGCGGGGCGCGAGGCCCGCTACCTGCTGGGCGTCCTCCTCCTCGACCCGCGCAACCCCGCCTGGGATCCCGCCCGCGCGGCGGACGCCTTCGACGGCTACGTCACCGAGGGCTCCCGCCCGCGTCAGGGCGAGGCCGAGGCGCTCCAGGCCCTCGCCCACCGCCTGGCGGAGCTGGGCGCCCGTGCGGGTACGGACACCCCCACGGCGGCCACCGCGCAGGGGGCGCCGGCCGCCGAGGCCGGGCCACCGGCCCCGCAGACCGACGGGCTGGCGCGGCTGGACGAGGAGATCGGCCGCCTGAAGAAGAGCGTCGCCGACAAGGACGCGGAGATCGCCCGGTTGCAGCAGGAGCTGGAGCGGATCCGCCGCACCCTCGCCCCCCGGCCGTAGGGCGGATGCGGGTCGGTTCACCGAAGGAGCGGCACCCGCTGCGCTCCCGCCGCCGACCACGGCGTCGGGGGCTGCGGGCTGGGGTAGGCTGCGCCGGATGAGCGGGGAGGCGACGGTGCGGCTGTTGCGGTATGCGTTCATGAAACTGGCGCGGGACCTGGACTCGCGCTTCGAGTCGCTGCTGCTCACCGGGCGGGTGTCGAAGTGGTACAGCGAGGTGGGCAACGAGGCGACGACGGCCGCGGCCGGCCTGGCGATCGAGCCGGGGGACGCCCTGTGCACGCTGCACCGCGACCTGGCGGCGATCCTGGCGCTCTACCTCGACCCCGGGCGCACCTTCCCCGGCTTCGGCTTCACCGCCGGACCCTGGGAGGGGCGGCGCCCGGACCCGGGCACGCTGCTCCACCGCCTCTGCTGCCAGCTCCTCGGCCGCGGAGAGGGCTTCTCCGCCGGCGTCGAGCGCTCCTTCCACTACGGCTTTCTCGACCCGGACGCCGGCATCCTCCACGTCGGGATGATCAGCCACCTCGGCGCGATGATCCCGGTGGCGGCGGGCTGTGCCTTCGTCGCCCGGCGCGAGGGTCGCGGCCGTCTGGCGATCAACTTCATCGGCGACGGCGGCACCTCGACCGGCGACTTCCACGAGGCGCTCAACATGGCGGCGGTGTGGAAGCTGCCGCTGGTGCTGGTGATCGAGAACAACCGCTACGCCTTCGCCACGCCGGCGGGCCAGCAGTACGCCGCCGAGCGGCTGTCGGACCGCGCGGTGGGCTACGGGATCGCCGGCGAGACGGTGGACGGCAACGACCCCGACGCGATGGCGGCGGCGCTCGGCCGGGCCGCCGACCGCGCCCGCGGCGGCGGGGGCCCCACCCTGATCGAAGCGATGCTGGGGCGGATGCGCGGCCACAGCGAGGGCGACGACTCCCTGAAGGTGGTGCCGCGCGACGAGCTCGACCGCTACCTGGAGGACGACCCGGTGCCCGCCTACCGTCGCCGGCTGCTCGCCGACGGCGCGGCGGACGAGGCGACCGTCGAACGGCTCGAGGCGCGGGTGACGGAGCTCGTCGAGTCGTCGATCGAGGCGGCGCTCGCGGCGCCGCTGCCCGATGCGGCGACCGCCCGCCGCCCGGTCTTCGCGCCCGCCCCGGCCGCCGACCGGCAGGCGGTGCGCGCCGAGTCGCTGCCGCCGGCGCGGCTCGCCGGCCGCTCCTGGGGCGGCGGCGGCGACGGCGCCGTCACCTACGTCGAGGCGATCAACCAGGCGCTGGCGGAGGAGCTCGAGCGCGACCCCGCGGTGGTGCTGATGGGGCAGGACATCGCCGCCTTCGAGGGCGCCTTCCGCGCCACCCGCCAGCTCCACGCCCGCTGGCCCGAGCGGGTGCTCGACACGCCGATCGCCGAGAGCGGCACGCTGGGGCTGGCGGCGGGCGCCGCCCTGCTCGGCACGCGGCCGGTCGTCGAGATGCAGTTCGCCGACTTCGTCTCCTGCGGCTTCAACCAGCTCGTCAACGTGGCCGCCAAGCTGTACTACCGCTGGCAGGTCCCCTGTCCGCTGGTCGTCCGGCTGCCGTCCGGCGGCGGCGTGGGCGCCGGCCCCTTCCACTCCCAGAACCCGGAGGGCTGGTTCGCCCAGGTGCCCGGGCTGAAGGTGGTCTGCCCGGCGACGGCGGTGGACGCCAAGGCGCTGCTCAAGGCGGCGGTGCGCGACCCCAACCCGGTGCTGTTCTTCGAGCACAAGTTCCTCTACCGGCGGGTCAAGGAGGTGCTGCCGGCGGGGGACCTGCTGGGCGAGATCGGCCGCGCCCGGGTGCTGCGCCAGGGGCGCCACCTCACCCTGGTGGGGTACGGCGTCGCCACCTGGACCTGCCTGGAGGCGGCGGCGGCGCTGGCGGGGCAGGGGATCGAGGCGGAGGTCGTCGACCTGCGCACCCTGGTGCCGCTCGACGAGGAGGCCGTGCTCGCCTCCCTGCGGCGCACCGGCCGGGTGCTGGTGGTGCACGAGGCCCCCCGCACCCTGGGCTTCGGCGCCGAGGTGGCGGCGCGGCTCGCCGACGCCGGCTTCGCCTGGCTGGACGCGCCGCTGCGCCGCGTCACCCACGACGACCGGCCGAGCCCCTACGCCAAGAACCTCGAGCAGGCGCTGCTGCCGACGCGCGAGCGGGTGGTGGCGGCGGCGCGGGAGCTCGCCGCCTTCTGAGCGCCGCCTCCCCGGGGGACCGCGACGCGACCTAGTAGTCGGGGCGGGGCGCCTCGCCGGCCGGCTTCTCCTCCCCCCAGCCCGCCGGGCGGCCCTGCGCCACCACGGACGCCGTGTCGTAGCCCATCCACACGAAGCCGGCGGGGCCGGACGGTCCCACCACCGGCGACGCCATCTCGACGACGCCGCCGGCGCCTGGGCGCTGTTCCAGCTCGCCGGTCTCGAGCACCCACGCGGCGTCGGACCCCAGCCGTCCGGTGGTCAGCAGCTTGCGGTCGCTCGAGGCGAGCACCGTGCCGTCCCGGGCGACCACGTGCACGAACTCCACCCCGGGCAGCTCGAGCAGCGCCCCCACGGCCTGGTCCAACCCCTGGGGCTCGCCGGACAGGACCAGCGGGTGGACGCCGGCGGCGAATGCCCGGAAGACCATGGTCGCCTCGGAGCCGGCGACCGTGTCCACCCACCCGCGGCAGGCCTGCTCGCGGGCGGCCACCTCGCGGGCGGTGGTGTGCCGCCCCCACGACCAGACGCCGGCGACGACCAGGACCAGCACGGCGACGACCAGGACCTCGATTCCGATGCGCTTCATCGCTCTCCTCCCACGGTCAGTCTACCCCGCGGCCGCGGGGCCGGCCGGACGCGGGCGGGCGCGGGGGACAGCGGGAAAGGGCGGGACGCCGGGAGGAGGGAGGGGACGGCGCCCGGCCGCGACACCGCGGCCGGGCGGACGGCACCGCCGGTCAGTGACCGCCGGAGCCGCGCTCGTCGAGCTGGGTCGACAGGTCGTCGAGCTGCTTCTGCAGCATCTCGAGGCGCTCCTGGAGGTTGGCGGTGTTCTTCTCCATCTCTTCCATCTTGGCCTTCCACTCCGGGCTCGAGAAGTACTCCCCGACCCGGGCCATCCGCTTGCTGAGCTCCGCCGGGTCGACCTCGTAGACCGCCTCCGTGCCCTCGCCCAGGCGGCGCAACAGGGCGTTGGCCTCGATCTGCGGCCGCTCGCGCTCGGCGAGCGTGGCGGTGAGGTTCTCCACCCTGCCGTCGCGCACCACCTCGAGGCCGACGACCTCGCCGTCCTTGCGCGGACGGATCTGGCGCAGGACGTCGAGGCTCGAGCCCACCTCCTGGCCGTCGACGTGGGTCAGCACGTCGCCGACCCGGACGCCGGCGCGCTGCGCCGGGCTGTCCTCCTCGACCCGCCCCACCAGGACGCCCGCGTCCTCGCCGGCACCGAAGTGGGCGCGGAGCTCCGGCGTGAGCTCGGTGAGCTCGACGCCGAGGTAGCCGCCGCCGGCGACCGCGGACACCCAGACCGGCGGGCCGCCGGGAGCCGCGGCGACGTCGAAGTCGGGCACGTCCACGCGGACGTCCGGCACCACGACCTGGAAGGCGTGCGCCTCGCCGTCGCCCTTCCCCTCGCCGTCGCCGACCACCACGAGCTTGACCGTCTTGGTCTTCCGCTCGGTGTCGACCTTCTCCTCCTTCTTCACGGGCTTCTCCGCGGTCGCGGCGCCGCCCTTCGCGGCCTTGGCCGCGCCGGCGGACGCGCGCTCGGCGGCCGGCGCGTTCGCCTGCGCCGCCAGGGGCAGGGCCGCCACCAGGGCGGCGCCCAGCAGGACGTTCAGAGTCTTCTTCACGATGGGGTCTCCTCGTTCGGTCGTCGGTTCCGGGGTCACAGGTGACGGGGGAGGGTCGCGCCGGGGGAGGCGGCGGGACGGAGCCCCGCATCGCCCGCCCCGGGCGCCGTCCGCCCGAGGTCGAGCACGAGCTCGAAGTCGTCCGACCCGCCGAGCAGCACCACCGGGGGCCGATCCGGCGGCAGGTCGGCGCGCAGCGCGGCCAGGCGCGCCGCCAGGCGGTCGTGCTCGGCGCGCAGCTCGGCGAGCCGGGCGGCGGCCGTGGCCGCAGGGATCGCCCCGCCCGCCGGCGGCCCGTCGGCGGTGCGGGCCGACGCGGCGGGCCGCGACCGCTGGGGCGCGGCGGTCGGACGCGGCGCCGGGGCGCGCCGGGCGATCCGCGGCGCGGCGGCGGGATCGGCCGGGGCGTCGAGGCCGTCGGGCTCGGGGGCGGTGGCCGCCCGGGGGACCGCCGCGGGTGCGGCGTCCGGGCGGCCGACCGGCACGGCCGCGGGCCGCGGATCCCACACGCCGACGCTGAGCAGCAGGACGACGCCTCCGGCGGCCGCCGCGACCGCCACCAGCCGCGGCCAGCCGCCGGCGGCGTCGGCCTCGGGACGCGGCGCGGCCTCGTCGAGGCGGGCCAGGACCCGGGCGGTGAACCCGGCTCCGGCGCGCGCCTCAGGCAGGCGTCGCAGGCTCTCGCTGAGGTGCTGATCGTTCATGGCACACTTCCCGTCCTTCGTTCCAGTAGGGAGCGAGCCGCTCCTTGAGCCGCTCCCGTCCGCGGTGGAGGCGCGACTTCACGGTGCCCGGCCGGCAGTCGAGGTGGGCGGCGATGTCGGCGTAGGACCATCCCTCGATCTCGAACAGCACCAGCGGCACGCGGAAGCGCAACGGCAGCGCGGCGAGGGCGGCGCTGACCTGCCGACTCTCCTCGGCGCGCAGCAGCGGCCCGTGGCCCGCCGCGTCGCCCGGCTCGGCGGCGCTCGGCGGCAGCGGCAGGAACGGCGCCAGCAGCCGCCAGCGCCGCGCCCGGCGCTCCTCCGAGCGCAGCAGGTTGAGGGCGATGGAGAACAGCAGCGCCGGCAGGCGCCCCTCGTCGCGATAGGTCGCCGCCCCCTGGTAGAGGCGCAGGAAGGCCTCCTGCCCGAGGTCCTCGGCGCGCTCCGCGGAGCCGGTCAGGCGGGCGAGGTAGCCCACCAGCCGGTCCTTGTGGCGGTCCACCAGCACGCCGAACGCCTCGCGATCCCCCTCCCGCGTGGCGGCCATCAGCTCGCCGTCGCTGCGCCCGTCGCCGTCGTGCATCCCACCTCCACCCGGACTAACGCCTCCCCCCCGGAAAGGTTCCCGCCGCGGGCGGCGGCGGGCGCCGGGGGCCGGGGGCGGCTGCTAGCATGCCGGGCGATGGAGCTGGCCACCGCCGCGGCGCGCGCCGCCGACGTCATCGAGGCCCACTTCGCGGAGTACCACGCCAGCTTCCTGGCGGCGACGCGCCGTGTCCGCACCCTGTTCGAGCACCGCGACTGGGGCGGCGTGCGGCGCGAGACGGTGGAGCGCATGCGGCTGCAGTCGGACCGGGTGGGGCGGGCGCTGGAGGAGGTGCGGATCCTCCTCGGCACCGCCGGCATCGACCCGGAGGCCCACCCCACCTGGCACGCGCTGAAGGAGGCCTTCGGGCGCGCCGTCCTCGGCCGCGACGACGTCGAGCTCGCCAAGACCTTCTTCAACTCCCTGACCCGCCGCGTCTTCGCCCACGTCGGCGTCGACCGGCGCATCGACTACGGCGCCGAGGACATCCCGCTGCCCTACAGGGGATGGGAGATGGCGTCGGCGCGGATGTACGCCACCCACACGGTCGACGAGGCGGTGGTGCGCCGGGTGCTCGCCGACGCGCACTTCGACGTGCCCTTCCGCCACCTGGAGGAGGATGCGCGGCGCGCCGCCGTGCGGATCGAGCGCGGCACCGTCGAGCGCTTCGGCAGCGCCGACATCGAGGCGCTCGACTTCCTGCGCCCGGTCTTCTTCCGCAACAAGGGCGCCTACCTGGTGGGGCGTGCCCGGCGCGGCGGCTCGGTGATGCCGCTGGCGCTGGCCGTCCTCCACGGCACCGACGGCCTGCGGGTCGACGCCGTGCTGCCCACCGAGGACGAGGTGTCGATCGTCTTCTCGTTCGCCCGCTGGTACTTCCACGCCGAGGTGGCCAGCCCGCGGGAGGTGATCGGCTTCCTGCAGACGATCCTGCCGCGCAAGCGGATCGCCGAGCTCTACATCTCGCTGGGCTACAACAAGCACGGCAAGACCGAGTTCTACCGCGACCTGGTGGCGCAGATCGGCGCCAGCGACCAGCGCTTCGTGGTCGCCCGGGGGCAGCGCGGGTTGGTGATGGCGGTGTTCACCCTCCCCTCCTACGACTGGGTCTTCAAGGTGATCAAGGACCGCTTCCCGCCGCAGAAGTCGACCACCCGCTGGGAGGTGATGAACAAGTACCGGCAGGTGCTGGTGCAGGACCGGGTCGGACGGATGGTCGACTTCCAGGAGTTCGAGCACCTGCCGCTGCCGCGCGAGCGCTTCGACGAGGACCTGCTCGCCGAGCTGCTCGCGGTGGCCGGGGAGACGGTGCACGTCGCCGGCGGCGAGGTGATCGTCGACCACGTCTACGTCGAGCGCCGGGTGACGCCGCTCGACGTCTACCTGCGCGAGGCGCCGGAGCGCGACGCCGAGACCGTGGTGATCGACTACGGCGACTGCCTCAAGGACCTCGCCGCCGCCAACGTCTTCCCCGGCGACCTGCTGCTGAAGAACTTCGGCGTCACCCGCCACGGGCGCGTCGTGTTCTACGACTACGACGAGTTCGCCCACCTGGTCGACTGCAACTTCCGCCGCTTCCCGGAGAGCCACGACGCCCACGACGAGATGTCCGCCGAGCCCTGGTTCTCGGTCGAGGAGGAGGACGTCTTCCCCGAGGAGATGCGCCGCTTCCTCGGCCTCGAGGGCCACCTCCGCGAGGTCTTCGAGGCCCACCACTCCGACCTGTACGAGGTCGCCTTCTGGCGCCGCATGCAGGAGCGCAACCGCCGCGGCGAGGTGATCGACTTCTTCCCCTACGGCGAAGAGCGCCGCCTCGAACCTTCCCCCGCCCGCGCCTCGGCCGGCTTCTGACGTCGGGCCGCGCTCACGGTTCGGGCAGCCGCGGCAGCTCCAGCAACCGCTCGCGGAGCGCCGCCAGCTCGGGCACCGGCCCCAGGCCGGCGAAGCCCACCGCGGTGTCGAGGCGCGGCAGCTCCCGCCAGCCGGCGGCCACGGCGCGCTCCAGCGTGGCGCAGGCCGCCCCCGGGTCGCGGGCCAGCGCCCGGTGGTCGGCGAGGTCGAACAGCAGCGCTCCGGCGCCGCCTTCCCAGACGCCGCTGAAGTCGTAGCCGCTGCGGCTCTCCAGCAGGTCGGTGGCGACCCCCGTGGCGCGCCGCTCCTCGCGCGTCATGTTGAGGCGGTGGAAGCACGACGCGGCGAGCAGCTCGAGCCGGATGCGGAACCAGCCGACGGCGAGCGAGGTGCGGTGGGCGTCGATCTCGCGCCGGGCGGCGCCCACCAGGGTCAGGGCGCCGCTGTAGTCGAGCCGGCGGAGGAGGATCTCGGCCTGCTGGCAGCGACAGCTGGCGGTGAAGGCCGGCGTGTAGACGTGGTCGGTGCGCTCGAGGTCGCGCACCGCGGCGTCGAAGGCGTTCCAGGCGTCGTCGTGCCGCCCCTGCCGCAGCAGCACCGTCGCCAGGAAGGCCTGGCCGCCGACGAAGCGGGCGTTCTCGAAGTCGCCGCTGCGCTCGATCTCCGCGGCCCGGAGGGCGGCCGCATGGGCGGCCGGGTACTGCCCGCAGCGCAGATAGAGGTCGCCCCGCACCAGGAACGCCGACTGGTTGCGGGGCGCCAGCTCGGTGGAGCGCACGATGTGCTCGACCGCCTCGCCCCAGCCGTCGGCCCCGCTCCCCACCAGCCCGGCCTCGAGCCACCGCGCCACGGCGAAGAAGTAGTGCGCCAGCGCGCCGCGGGGCTGGATCTCCACCGCCCGGCGGCCCGCCGCGATCGCCTCGTCGAACCGGTTCTGCCGCGCGTAGGCGTAGGTCAGCCACAGGTAGGGGTCGCCGAGGTCTGGGTCGAGCTCGAGGGCGCGGGTCAGGTGGGCGATCGCCGCCTCGAGGTCGGCCACGTCGGTGGTGGAGATGAAGCGCATGGCGCGCATCTGGCCGAGGCCGGAGTGCGCCATGGCGTAGTCGGGATCGATCTCCAGGGCCTTGCCGAACGCCTCGGCGGCGCGGGCGAAGCTCTCCGGGTTCATCTCGAAGACCAGCTCCAGGCCGCAGGCGCAGTACTCGTAGGCCTCGACGAAGCCGGTCGGCGGCACCGCCAACCTCTCGCGGGCGGCGGCCGACAGCTCCACGTCGAGGCGCCGCGGCCAGCTCCTCGACGACGCGGTCCTCGAGGGCGAACACGTCGGCCATGGCGCCGTCGACCGTGATCGCCTCCAGCTCCCGCCCCGCCGCCGCGTCGGCGACGTGCACCCGGATGCGCAGCGCCTCGCCGGCCTTCTGGAAGCTCCCCCACACCGCCCAGCGCGCCCCGGCGCGCCGGGTCGCCGCGACGGCCTCGTCGAGGTCGGGCGGCCCGTCGGCCGAGCGCGCCGCCTGCACCGCCTCGCGGCCCACCACCTCGACGCCGGGGAGACGACGGAGATCGCCGCCGATCGACTCGGCGAGGCCACCGCCGAGCCAGTCCACCGCCGCGTCCCGCGACAGGTTCGAGAAGCCGAGCAGGGCGACGCCCGACGCCTCCGCCGGGCGCGACCCGACGGCGGAGACCGCGGCGGCAGCGGGGGCCACGCGGTCGCTCGCCACCGGCAGCTCGGCGGTCGGAGCGGCGTGTCCGGAGCCCGCACCGCTCGCCCCGGGCAGCGCGTCGAGCCCGGCCACGACGGCCTCCATGTCGGGCAGGCGGTCGTCGGCCCGCTTGGCCAGGAGCCGCCCGAGCAGGGCGTCGAACGCCGCCGGCAGGTCGCGGCGCCAGGTGCTCGGCGGCGGCGGGTCCTGCGACAGGATGGCGTGGAGCAACGCCGCCTGGTTGGGGGCCGCGAACGGGTGCCGCCCGGTCAGCGCCTCGTAGAGCACCACGCCGAGCGACCAGATGTCGGCGCGCCGGTCGGTCGGCTCGCCACAGACCTGCTCCGGCGCGGCGTAGGCGAGGGTGCCGACGGTGGTCCCGGCACGGGTCAGCCGCGTCATCCCGGGGCGGTGGGCGAGGCCGAAGTCGAGGATCTTCACCCGCCCGTCGGCGGTGAGGAAGAGGTTGGCGGGCTTGACGTCGCGGTGCACGATGCCGCGGGCGTGGGCGGCGCCCAGGCCCGCCGCGACCTCGCCGGCGAGGGCGACCGCCGCGGCGGGCAGCATGGCGCCGCGGTCGAGGCGCTGGCGCAGGGTCTCGCCCTCGTAGAACGCCATCGCCAGGAACGGCGCGCCGTCGTCGGTCTCGCCGATCTCGTAGAGGGTGCAGATCGCCGGGTGGTCCAGCGCCGAGGCGGCCCGCGCTTCGTGCAGGAAGCGGCGGCGCATCGTCTCGTCGGCGAACTCGGGGGGCAGGAACTTCAGCGCCACCAGGCGGCCGAGCTGGCGGTCGCGCGCCTGGTAGACGACGCCCATGCCTCCGGCACCGAGGCGGGCGAGGATCTCGTAGCGTCCGATCTCACGACCGATCACGGGCCTGCGATCATAGATCAGCCATCCGCTACCATCGACCCGTCCACGTCGGGGAGGAGGACGTCATGACCATTCTGTTGTTGGGCGGGACGGGGAAGGTGGGCTCGGCCGCGGCGCGCGCGCTGGCCGGCTCGGGCGAGAGCGTGCGCGTGCTGAGCCGCGACCCGGAGGCGGCGCGGCTGCCGCCGGGCGTCGAAGCCGTCGCCGGCGACCTCGGGGACGCGGCGAGCCTGGAGCGCGCCTTCGCCGGCGTCGACCGGGCGGCGCTGGTGCCGCCGCTCGACCCGGAGGAGGAGCGGCTGGACCTCAACGCCGTCCGCGCCGCCGCTGCCGCCGGGGTCGAGCGCTTCGTCCTGCTGTCGATCTACGGCATCGACGAGCTGCCCGACGCCGTGCACGTGACCGGCAAGCGGGCCGCCGAACGCGAGCTGCGCCGCCTCGGGGTCCCCGGCGCGGTGGTGCTGCCGAACAACTACTTCCAGAACGACCTGGCGGTGCGGCCGGTGATCGCCGAGCACGGGGTCTACCCGGTGCCCCTGGGTCCGGTCGGGTGCCACTCGGTGGACACCGGGGACGTCGGCGAGGCGATCGCCCGGCTGCTCACCACCGACGCCGGCGTCGGCGAGCGGGTGCCGGTGGTCGGTCCCGACCCGGTCACCGGGCCGGCCGCCGCCGCCACCTGGAGCTCCGCCCTCGGGCGCGAGGTGCGCTACGGCGGCGCCGATCTCGCGGCGTGGGCCGAGGGGATGCGCGCCCACCTGCCCGGTTGGCTGGTCGAGGCGTTGGCGACGATGTACGGCCACTTCGCCCGTCACGGCCTGTTGGCGTCGCCCGCGGAGGTGGCGGCGAGCGAGCGCCTGCTCGGCCGCCCGGCCCGTCGCTACGCGGACTTCGTCGCCGCCGCCGCGGCATCCTGAGCGGGCGGTCGCCTCGGCGGCCCCCCTTCCCAGCCCGCGGCCGGCCGGGGCGCTGAACCCCTCCGCCGGCCGCGGGGACAGACCGACCGCGGGTCTCCGCCCGCACTCTGTCCACGAGGAGGAGCCCGATGCCCCGCACGCGTAGAACCTGCCTCGTCGCCCTGTGCGCGCTCGCCGCCGGGTCGACGGCGGCCGCCGCCGCACCGCTGGTGTTCCACCTCGACCCGGAGCGCAGCACCGTCCGTTTCCAGCTCGATGCGACGATGCACGACGTCCACGGCACGCTGGGGCCGGCGTCGGGGGACGTCCGCTTCGACCCGGACGGCGCCGCCGCCGCGCACGGCGAGGTGGTCATCGACGTGACCCGCGCCGACACCGGCATCGGGCGCCGCGACCGCAAGATGCACCAGCTCATCCTGGAGACCGACCGCTACCCCACCGCCACCTACCGGATCGACCGCATCGACCTGCCGGGAGGTCTGCGCCAGGGGCGCAACGACCTGCAGCTCCACGGCGATCTGACGTTCCACGGCGCCCGCCATCGCGTCGCCGTGCTCACCGTGGCGCGGGTGGAGGGCAACCGGGTCGAGGCCACGGCGTCGTTCGACGTCCCCTACGTGGAGTGGGGGCTGCGCGACCCGAGCTTCTTCGTGCTGCGGGTGGGCAAGACCGTGCGGGTGGAGCTCGACGTGGCCGGCCTCCTGGAGGGGACGATCCCGCCCGCCGCGGACGCGGCCACCGCCGCCCCCTGACCCCGGCGCCCGGCCTTGCGGTAGCCTGGGAGGCGATGCCCCGGAACCCTCGGAGCGCCGGCGCCACGAGCCGCCGGCGCGCGGTCCTCGCCCTGCTGGCGGCGGCGCTCGCCGTCGCCTGCGGCGCCCGCGCCGAGCGCCGGGCCGCCGTCCGCGAGCCGGTGGTCGGCCTCCCCTGCGAGGGGTGCGAGCTGGTCTTCGTCGGGATGCCGGAGGAGATCGGTCCGCGGGAACGCATCGCGCCGGCGGACGAGCCCGGCGAGCCGCTGCGCATCGAGGGCACCGTGCGCGACCGGCGGGGTCGGCCGGCGCCCGGCGTCGTCGTCTACGCCTACCACACCGACGCCCGGGGCGTGTACCCGCCGGCCGCGACCCGCCACGGCCGGCTGCGCGGCTGGGCGCGCACCGACGCCGCGGGCCACTACCGCTTCGACACCATCCGCCCGGCGAGCTATCCGGACCGGGACATCCCGGCGCACGTCCACATGCACATCGTGGAGCCGGGGTGTTGCACCTACTACGTCGACTCGATCCACTTCACCGACGATCCCCTGCTCTCCTCCGCGGCCGAGCCCACCGCCCCGCGCGGCGGCTCGGGCGTGGTGACGCCGCGCCGCGACGCCTCCGGCGGCTGGGTGGTCCGGCGCGACATCGTGCTGCGGGAGAACGTCCCCGGCGCGCCCGCCGGGTGAGCGGCGCCCGCCGCGTTCAGAGGCGGCCGGCGCGCAGGTAGAGCGGCCAGACGATGCGCCGCCGCCGGGACGGGTCGCCCCACCGCGGGGCGAGCTCGGCGCGCAGCACCTCCGCCGGGTCCTCGCCGCGCTCCTCGCGGTAGCGGTGGGCGCCGCTCCAGCTGCGCACGAAGGCGAGCACCCCCGCCAGGTCCCACTCGGCGCTCGCCGAGAGATCGGGCGCCGGGAGCGGCTCGCCGGGGACGTCGAGGGTGGCGTAGCGCTCGTCGACCCAGCGGGCACCGGGCGCGAAGTACGTCTTGAGCACGTCCTCGTAGAAGCGCGCGAAGACCTCGGGGAAGGGCTCGGCCAGGTGGGCCACGTGGTAGGTCCAGACGGCGACGACCCCGCCCGGGCGCAGCACCCGCCGCACCTCCGCCCAGAAGCGCGGGTGATCGAACCAGTGGACGGCCGCGGCCGCCGTCACCAGGTCCATCGAGCCGGCGTCGAGCCCGCTCGCCTCGGCCGCGGCCACGCGGTACTCGACGCGGGGATGGGGCAGCGCGTGGCGGATCTGCTCGGCGCTGACGTCGGTGGCGACCACCCGCTCGAAGCGCTCGGCCAGCCCGACCGAGGCCTGGCCGCTGCCGCAGGCGCAGTCCCAGGCCTGCGAGGTGGCGGGGGCGGCGGCGGCGAGGAAGGCGAAGAGCCGAGGGGGGTAGCCCGGGCGCGACGCGGCGTAGCGCCGGGCCAGCGGCGAGAAGTCGGGCGCCCCCGGCCCGCCCGGCGGCGGCTCAGGGCCGGCCGTCGCTCCCCCTCCGCCCGAGCGGAGGCGGCAGCGGCCGCCGCCACCACGGCGAGGTCGGGACCACGGCGCCCCTGCCGGGGGGCCCGCTCAGCGTTCGCACCGTCACCACACCTCCGGCGTTCCGGTTCCGCGCTCGGGATCCGCGCTCGGGAAGGGCGGCAGCCTACCATCGCGCGGCGCACGCCGCGGGACGGGACGGGCGGCCCGGGCCCGCCCAGGCCAGCTCAGGCCGGCTGGGCGACGTGCTCGACCACCGCGGCCTGGCCGGCGGCGAAGGCCTCGAGGTTGCGCTCGAACAGCTGCGGGTCGCGCATCGCGGCGCGGGCCTTCTCCAGGGTGGCGCGGAAGCTCGCCTCAGGGAACAGGCGGGTGGCCGCCTGCAGAGCGCCCCACGCCACCATGTTCTTGACCCGCTGGGAGCCCAGCCCCTGGGCGATCTGGACGAAGGGCACCGGGATGACCGTGACGTCGGGCTGCATCTCGGGGGGCGCCTCCGGAGCCATGGCGCTGTCGTAGAGCACGATGCCGCCCGGCCGCACCTGCGGCGCGAACTTCTCGAGCGACGGCGCGTTGAAGGCGAGCAGCACCTGCGGCCGCGGCGAGGCGGGCGACAGCACCTCCTCGCGGGCCACGTGGATGTCGGCGTAGGAGGTGCCGCCGCGCGACTCGGGGCCGTAGCTCGGGATGTAGGTCGAATCGAACCCCTCGTTGATCGCCGTCCGGGTGGTCAGCGCCGCGATGGTCTGGGCGCCGTCGCCGCCGGCGCCGGCGAACTTCAACGCCACGTCATCGGGGTCGAGGTGGGCGGGGAAACCGTCGCCGAAGCGCTCCGGCGCCTCCGCCGCGCCCCCCACCACCGCGACCAGCCGCTCCGGGTCGAAGACCGGCGCGTCGAGGGCGAACCAGGGCTCGACGTCGACGTCCTTCTTCACGCCCAACGGGAACACCGGCAGCATCTGCTCCTCCACCCAGCGCTGCGCCTCGGCCGGCGTCGCCTTCAGGTGGGTGGGACACTCCGCCAGCACCTCGACGAGGGCGAAGCCGCGGTTGTCGACCTGGAGCTGGAGCGCCTTGGTGATCGCCTTCTTGGCGCGGTTGCGCTGCTGCGGGTCGAACAGCGCCACCCGCTCGACGTAGATCGGACCGTCGAGCTGGGCGAGCGTCTCGGCCATGCGCAGCGGCTGGCCCTCGAGCCGGGTGCGCCCCTCGGGGGTGGTGGTGGTCCGCTGACCGATCAGGGTGGTCGGCGCCATCTGGCCGCCGGTCATCCCGTAGATCGCGTTGTTGACGAAGATCACCGTCAGCGGCAGCCCCATCTGCGCCGCCTGCAGGATCTCGGCGAGGCCGATCGAGGCGAGGTCGCCGTCGCCCTGGTAGCTGACCACGATCGAGTCGGGGTTGGCGACCTTGTGGCCGAGCGCCACCGCCGGCGCCCGGCCGTGGGCGGCCTGCGTGTTGCCGACGTCGAGGTAGTAGTAGAGGAAGACGGCGCAGCCCACCGGCGACACCGCGACCGTGCGGTCCTGGACGCCCAGCTCGACGATCGCCTCGGCCAGGTACTTGTGCACCAGCCCGTGGCCGCAGCCGGGGCAGTAGTGGGTGGAGAAGCCCTTGACGCCCTCCCCCCCGGCGTGGCGCTCAAACCGTCTGTAGAACGCGTTCGGCATGCTGCGTCTCCTCGAGATCCACGACCTTGTCGACGATCTCGTCGAGCTGTGGGAGAACCCCGCCGTAGCGCTGCACGTGGTCGAGCCGCGGCACCGCGACGCCGGCGTGGGAGAGGGCGAGGCGCAGCTCGTCCTCGAGCTGCCCGGCGCCGGCCTCCACCACCACCAGCCCGCGCACCGCGGGGAGCAGCGGCACCAGGTGGTCGATGGGGAAGGGCCACAGGGTGACGGGGCGGAAGAGGCCGGCCTTGATGCCGCGCCCGCGCAGCGCCTCGACCGCCCCCTTGGCCATCCGCGCCGGGGTGTTGCAGGCCACCAGCAGCCACTCGGCGTCGTAGACCCGGTAGAGCTCGGCGCGCTGCTCGCGCTCGGCGATCCGGCGGTACTTCTCGTTGAGGTGGAGGTTGTGCTCCTCGAGCTCCGGCTCGGAGAGGTAGATCGACGACATCAGGTTGTGCCGGTGGGCGGCGTCGCCCGACACCGCCCACGCCGGCAGCCCCGGCTGCACCATCGACTCCGGCAGCTCGACGCGCCCGGTCACCTGGCCCAGGTAGCCGTCGCCGGCGACGATCACCGGGTTGCGGTACTCGAAGGAGAGGTCGAAGGCCTCCAGCGTCAGGTCGAGCATCTCCTGCGGGCTGGCCGGCGCCAGGACCAGGGCGTGGGTGTTGCCGTGGCCGAGGCCGCGGCAGACCAGCTTGATGTCCGCCTGCTCCGGACCGATGTTGCCGAGGCCCGGGCCGCCGCGCATGATGTTGACGAACACGCCCGGGATCTCGGCGCCCACCATGTACGAGATGCCCTCGAGCATCAGCGAGAAGCCGGGCGACGAGGTGAAGGTCATCGCCCGCCGGCCGGCGCCACCGCAGCCGTACATCATGTTGACGGTCGCCACCTCCGACACCGCCTGGACGAAGACGCCGCCGAGGTGCCCGAGGTGCTTGGCCATCAGCTCGGCGCCCTCGGTCGAGGGGGTGATCGGGTAGCCGAAGAAGTGACGGCAACCGGCCAGCAGCGCCCCCACCGCGGCGGCGTGGGCGCCCTTCATCACCCGCGGCTCGAGGGCCGGCAGCGGCACCCGCACGTCGGGCACCGCCTCGGGCTCCTCGGCCGGCTCCGGCTGCGGGCCGAACAGCTCGGTCAGGGCGCCGGCGTGGCCGTCGGAGTGGAGCGGGATCGGCAGCAGACCGTAGGGCTCCGGGCAGGCCGACAGGCACAGCCCGCAGGCGTTGCAGACCTCGAGGTCGAGCTCGACCGGGGTGAAGCCGGAGGCGGGCTCGATCTCGTCGCCGAGGTGGATGCAGTCCTTCGGGCAGGCGTCGATGCACCGACCGCACGCCTTGCAGAACTGCGGGAGCAGGAAGGGCTTGGAGCGGGTCTTCTTGGCGGGTGTCGGCATCGGGTACCTCGATCGGGGACGCCCCGGAGACACTCCCCGGGGGCGGCCGGGAGGGCGTAGGGGCATTGTGCGACCTCCCGGGGGGGACGGGAACACTCCATCGGACGGTCCGCCACCACACCCCGGCAGGACGGCAGCGTGCCGCGTCGGGGGGTGGGAAGGGCGCCACCCCGCTGCTACACTCGCCGCCGTGCCCCCGGCCGGCACACCTTCCATCCCGAGCCGAGAACCCGACCGAGAGAGGTCCTGCGATGCGAGAGCGAGTCGGCGGTGCCCTGGGACGCGACCGGCGCGGCGGAGCCGCGGCGCGGCGCTGCCGCCTCGCCGGGACCGCCGTCCTGGTGCTGTTGGCGGCGCTCGGCACGGCCCGCGCGACCGGCGTCCTGGCGCCCTTCGAGCGGCCGCTGGAGCCGCCGGAGGCGGGCGGCGTCAGCCTCGTCGACCGCCTGCTGGCGAAGCTCTCGACCCACCAGCGCCTGCTGGTGATCGGGGCCCACCCCGACGACGAGGACACCGCCCTGCTCGCCCTCGTGGCCCGCGCCCGCGGCGGCGAGGCGGCCTACCTGTCGCTGTCGCGCGGCGAGGGCGGCCAGAACCTGATCGGGTCGGAGCTCGGGCCGGCGCTCGGGCTGCTGCGCAGCCGCGAGCTGCTCGCCGCCCGCCACGTCGACGGCGCCCGCCAGTTCTTCAGCCGCGCCTACGACTTCGGCTACACCCGCTCGCTCGACGAGACGCTGCGCTTCTGGCCCGAGCCGGTCCTGCTCGAGGACGCGGTGCGGGTGATCCGCCGCTTCCGTCCGCAGGTCGTGGTGGCGGTCTTCCCGCCCGACGAGCGGGCCGGCCACGGCCAGCACCAGGCCTCGGGGCGGATCGCCGGCGAGGCGGTCGAGCGGTCCGGCGACGCCGGCGCCTTCCCCGACCTCGCCGCCGACGGGCTGGCGCCGTGGCGGCCGGCGGCCTTCTACCGCAACACCTGGTGGGACCCCGACGCCACCACCGTCACCGAGCCGACCGGCGTCCTCGACCCGCTCACCGGCCGCTCCATCCTGCAGATCGCCCTGGCCTCGCGCAGCCTCCACCGCTCCCAGGACATGGGCATGCTGCAGCCGCTGGGCCCGGGCCGCTCGAACCTGGGCTGGGTGTGGGGCGGCGCCGGGGCGGCCGGCGACGACCTGTTCTCCGGCATCGACACGCACCTGCCGGCGCTGGTCGCGAGCCTGCCGGAGGGCCCCGCCCGGCGCGACGCCGGCGAGCGGCTGGCGCGGGTCGAGGAGCTGGCCCGCCGCACCCGGGCCCGGCTGGCGGCGGCCGACCTGGCGGCCGCGGCGCCGCCGCTCGCCGAGATCGTCACCCTGCTGCGCGAGGCGCGGCGGCTGGCGGGCGGCGATGCCCCGGACCCGCCGGACGGCGGCGCCGCCCGCGACCTGGTGACCGAGAAGCTGGACCTCGCCCGGACGGCGCTGGCGGCGGCGGCCGGGGTGGCGATCGACGCGGTGGCCGATCGCGCCGCGGTCGCCCCCGGCGACGGCTGGCGCGTCGACACGCTGCTGTGGGCGCCGGGCGGCGTCGGCGCCGGCAGCGCCGCGCCGGTGGAGCTGCGCGGCGTCGAGCTGGTCAGCCCCGCCGGACTCGACCCCGCCGTCGCCCCCGCGCCGGTGGCGGAGCGCACCGGCTGGGCGGCGCGCTTCCAGCCCAACGCCGATCCCGCGCACGGCTTCTGGGTGAGCTCCTGGCTCGTGACGGTGCCGGCGGCGGCCCCGCCCACCGTCCCCTACTTCCTCGAGCGGCCGCTGCGCGGCGACCTCTACGACTGGAGCGCGGCGCCGCCGGCGGTGCGCGGCGAGCCCTTCGGACCGCCACCGCTGGTCGCCCGCTTCCGGGTCGCGATCGCCGGCGTCGAGGTGGTCCTCGAGCGCGAGGTCGCCGACCGCACCCGCGACCAGGCCGTGGGGGAGGTGCGCGCACCGCTGCGGGTGGTGCCGGCGGTCGAGGTCGGCCTCTCCCCCGACCGGTTGGTCTGGCCGACCGCCCGGCGGAGCCCGCGCCGCCTCCACGTGACGCTGACCTCCCACGCCGAAGCGCCGCTCGCCGGCCGCCTGGAGGTGGCGGTGCCGGAGGGATGGCCGGCCGTGCCGCCGCAGCCCTTCTCCCTGGCGGCGGCCGGCACCCCCGGCGACGACGTCGAGCTGACCGTGGCGGTGGCCCCGCCCGAGCGCTTCGCGGCGGGGACCTACGCGGTGCACGCCACCGCCGTGGTGACCGACGCCGCCGGCGCCGTCGCCGGGCGCTACGCCGCCGCCCTGCCGCTGGTCGACTACCCGCACGTCCGCGCCACCCCCGTCCCGGAGCCGGCGGTCGCCGCGGTCGCCGCGGCGGACATCCGCCTGCCGCCGTTGTCCCGGGTGGGCTACGTCCGCGGCGCCGCCGACCGCGTGCCCGAGCTCCTGGCCGAGGTCGGCGTGCCGGTGGTCCTGCTCGACGCCGACGCGCTGACGGAGAGCGACCTCTCCGGCTACGACGCCATCGTGATCGGCAGCCGCGCCTACGAGGTCGACCCGGCGCTGGGCCGCGCCAACCCGCGCCTGCTCGACTACGCGCGCCGCGGCGGGCTGGTGATCGTCCAGTACCAGCAGTACCCGTGGGTCGAGGGCGGCTTCCCGCCCTACCCGCTGGAGATCGCCCGGCCGCACGACCGGATCACCGACGAGACGGCGCCGGTGCGGGCGCTCGTGCCCGACCACCCGGTGTTCCACGTCCCCAACGAGATCGGTCCCGCCGACTGGGAGGGCTGGGTGCAGGAGCGGGGCCTCTACTTCCCCCACACCTGGGACGAGCGCTACCGGCCGTTGCTGGCGATGACCGACCCGGGGCAACCGGAGCAGCGCGGCGCCCTGCTGGTGGCGCCGGTGGGGGCCGGCACCTACGTCTACACCGGCCTCGCCTTCTTCCGCCAGCTCCCCGCGGGCGTCCCCGGCGCCTACCGCCTGTTCGCCAACCTGCTGGCCCTGGGCGCCGGCGCGCCGGGGAGCGCCCCCGGTGGAGGTTAGGATGAGCGCTCCGGAGAAACCCCTGCCGAACCGTCCCCCGCGCCGCCGGCGACGCCGCGCCGCCCCCCTGCTCGCCGTCGCCGCCCTGGCGGCCGCCGGCGCCGCTGGCGCTGGTCACCGGCTGCGGCGGCGGCGCCGACACGCTGGTGCTCTACTCGCCGCACGGCCGCGAGCTGCTGGCGGTGGTGGAGCAGGCCTACGAGAAGGAGCATCCCGGCCTCGACGTGCGCTGGCTCGACATGGGTAGCCAGGAGGTCTACGACCGGGTGCGCTCGGAGCGCGCCAACCCGCAGGCCGACGTCTGGTTCGGCGGCCCGTCGACGATCTTCGCGCGCGGCGCGGAGCAGGGTCTGCTGGCCCCCTATCGTCCGGGCTGGGCCGACACCCTGGGGCCGGGGATGGCCGACCCCGAGGACCGCTACTTCGCCGTCTACCGCACCGCTCCGGTGATCCTCTACAACGAACGGGCCGTCACCGGGGACGACGTGCCGCGGGACTGGGACGACCTGCTCTCCCCCCGCTTCGCGGACCAGGTGTTGATCCGCGACCCCTTGGCCAGCGGCACGATGCGCATCTTCTTCGGGTTGATGGTGGCGCGGTCGGTCGAGCGCACCGGCTCGCCCACCGCCGGCTTCCGCTGGCTCGCCCACCTCGACGAGCAGACCCGCGAGTACGTCCTCAACCCCGCGCTGATGATCGAGAAGCTGCAGCGCCAGGAGGGGCAGGTCACGGTGTGGGAGCTCACCGACGCCCTCTGGCAGCGCAAGCGCGGGGCGCCGCTGAACTACGTCTTCCCCGCCTCCGGCACGCCGATCATCGTCGACTCGATCGGGCTGGTCGCCGGGGCGCCCCACCCGGACGCGGCGCGCGCCTTCATCGACTGGATCGGCGGCCCGGAGGCGCTGCTGCTGGCGGCCCGCGAATCGCTCCGCATCCCGGCCCGCGACGACATCGAGCGCCAGCGCCTGCCCGAGTGGACGGTCGAGGTGATGGACTCGATCGTCCCCGCCGACGTCGACCGCGACCTGATGGAGCGCTACGGGAACGACTGGATGAAGACCTGGGACCGCGAGATCCGCGGCCGCGGCGAGGCCTTCCTCGCCCGCGCCGGCGGCGACGGCGGCTGACCGCCCGCTCCGTGGCCGCCCCCTTCCTCGTCCTCGCCGGGCTCGACAAGCGCTTCGGCCCGCTCCACGTCCTCGACCGGGTGGGACTCGAGGTCGCCGAGGGGGAGGTGCTGGCCCTGCTCGGCCCGTCGGGCAGCGGCAAGACGACGCTGCTGCGCCTGCTGGCCGGCTTCGAGACCCCGGACGCGGGCCGCGTCGAGGTGGCCGGGGCCGAGGTCACGGGGCTGCCGCCGGCGCGGCGCCGCTTCGGCATGGTCTTCCAGCACTACGCCCTGTTCCCCCACCTCACCGTCGGCGAGAACGTCGCCTTCGGGCTCGCCTCCCGCCGGCGGCCGCGCGAGGAGGTCGCCGAGCGCGTCGCCGCCGCCCTGGCGCTGGTCGACCTCGACGGCTTCGAGCCGCGGCCGATCGGCGAGCTGTCGGGCGGTCAGCAGCAGCGGGTGGCGCTGGCCCGCGCGCTGGCGCCCGAACCGCGCCTGCTGCTCCTCGACGAGCCGCTGTCGAACCTCGACCCGGCGCTGCGCGAGCGCACCCGCCGCGAGCTGCGCCGGGCCATCCAGCGGGTGGGGATCACCACCGTGCTGGTCACCCACGAGCAGGAGGAGGCCTTCGACCTCGGCGACCGGGTGGCGGTGCTCCACGGCGGGCGGCTGCAGCAGGTGGGCACCCCCGAGGAGCTCTACGAGGCACCCGCCACCCGCTTCGTCGCCACCTTCGTCGGCCGCGCCACGGTGCTGCCGGGGCGCGCCGAGGCGGCGGCCGAGCCCGGCGCCGCGCTCGACGTGCTGCTCGACGGCAGCGGCGAGCGCTGGCGGGCCGTCGCCGGCGACGCGCTGGCGGCCGGGGCCGCGGTCGAGCTGGTGGCGCGGCCCGAGGCCCTCGGGCTGGCCGGCCCCGACGCCGCCGCCGGCCTCCCGGGGAAGGTCGCCGGGCGCCGTTACGCGGGCCCGGTGACCTACCTCCAGGTGGCCCTGGACGGGGGCGGCGAGGCCGAGGTGCTGGCTGCGGGCGGCGCCGGCACCGCCGCGGCGCCGCCCGCGGTGGGCGGGCGGGTGCGGGTGGTGCGGCCGCCGACGGCCGGCGGCCCGGAGCCGCGCGCCTTCGCCCGCGGGGAGGCGGGGTGAGCGCCGCCGCCGGCCGGCGCCGCACCCGCTGGGCCTGGCCGGCGCTCGCCGCGGTGCTCGCCTGGCTGGTCGGCTACCCGCTGCTGATCACCCTGCTCGAGGCCCTCGGGCTGGGCACCCCGGGCGCCGCCGGCGGCGCCGTCGCCGGCGGCCCGCTGGCCGGCTTCGCCGAGTTCTTCGCCCGCCCCGACGAGTGGCTGGCGCTGTGGCGCAGCCTGTGGATCTCCGCCGCGTCGGTGGGGCTGGCCGCGGCGGTGGGCGTGCCGCTCGGTTTCGTCTTCGAGCGCACCGAGTTCCCCGGCCGCCGGCTGCTCGGCGGCCTGGTGGCGCTGCCGGTGGCCCTGCCGCCGCTGGTCGGCGTCATCGCCTTCCTCTTCCTCTACGGCGAGAGCGGCTTCGTCGCCCGCGGCCTCGAGGCGCTGCTCGGGCTCGACCGGCCGCCCTGGCGGCTCGGGGGCGCCGGGGCCATCCTGCTCGTCCACGCGTACTCGATGTACGTGTACTTCTACCTGTTCACGCGCGCCGCCCTGGCGCGCCTCGACGCCGCCCTGCTCGAGGCCGCGGCCTCGCTCGGCGCCTCGGCGACGCGCACCCTGCTGCGCGTCACCCTGCCGCTGCTGCGCCCGGCGCTGGCCGGCGCCGCCATCCTGACCTTCATGACCTCGCTGGCCTCGTTCTCGGCGCCCTACATCTTCGGCGGCGGCTTCCGGGTGATGACCACCCAGATCGTCTTCTCGAAGCTCAACGGCGACGTGCGGATGGCCCAGGTGGAGACGGTGGTGCTGGCGGCGGTGGCGCTGGTCGGGCTCGGCGCCCTGCAGCGCAGCAACCGGCTGAGCGGGGTCGCCGGCGCGGTGCGCGGGGTGGCGCCGGCGCGACGGCGGGTGCGCGGCCGCGCGGCGCGCGCCGCCGCGACGGCGGCGGGCTGGGGCCTGGCCGCGCTGCTGCTGCTGCCGCACGCCACCGTGGTGCTGATCTCGCTGGTGCCCCCGGGCACCTGGACCACCGAGGCGCTGCCGCCGCGGCTGGCGCTCTCCAACTACGCCGCCGTCCTCACCCAGCCGGAGCACCTGCGGCCGGTCGGCAACTCGCTGTGGATGGCGACCGCCGCCACCGTCGCCGCGGTGGCCCTCGGCCTCGCCGCCGCCCGCGGCGCGGTGCTCGACCGCGGCCGCACCGGGCGGGCGCTCGAGAGCCTGCTGTCGCTGCCCTGGGCGGTGCCGGGGACCGTCTTCGCGGTGGCGCTGGCGACGACCTTCAGCGTCGACGCCCCGCTGGCCGGCCGCTTCGTGCTCATCGGGACGCCGCTGATCCTGCCGCTCGCCTACCTGCTCCGCGACCTGCCGCTGACCGGGCGGGCGGCGCTCTCCGGGCTCGGGCAGCTCGACCCGGCGCTCGAGGAGGCGGCGGCCTCGCTGGGCGCCTCGCGCTGGCGCACCCTGACGCGGGTGGTGGTGCCGCTGGTGCGGCCGGCGCTGGCCGCCGGTGCGGCGCTCGCCTTCATCACCGCGCTCGGCGACTTCGTCACCTCGATCGTCCTCTACACCTTCGAGACCCGGCCGATCTCGATGGAGATCGTCGCCGCCCTGCGGCTGCAGGAGCTCGGCGTCGCCGGGGTCTACGGGGTGCTGCTGACGGCGGCGGGGGCGGGGGCGTTCGCGCTGTGGGGCCGCGGCGAGGCGCGGGCGTGAGCCGGGCGGCGTCGATGCGGCGCATCTGGGTGCTGATGGCCACGGTGTTCGTGGACATGATCGGCTTCCTGATCGTCCTGCCGCTGCTGCCCTTCTACGCCGAGCGCTTCGGGGCCAGCGACACCACCATCGGGCTGCTGATCTCCGCCTTCGCCTTCGCCCAGCTCACCAGCGCGCCGCTGTGGGGACGGCTGTCGGACCGCCTCGGCCGCCGGCCGGTGATCCTCGGCAGTCTGCTGCTGTCGGCGGCGGCCTTCGTGGTCTTCGGACTGTCGCGCTCGGTGTGGATGCTGTTCGTGTCGCGCTTCGTCCAGGGGCTCGGCACCGGCACCACCGGCGTCGTCCAGGCCTACGTCTCCGACTCGGTGGCCCCGGAGCAGCGCACCCGGGCCCTGGGCTGGCTCAGCGCCGCCACCAGCGCCGGCGTCGTGCTGGGCCCGGCGATCGGCTCGCTGTCGACGCGGATGTCGCCGGAAGCCCCCGGCTTCGTCGCCGCGGCCCTGTGCCTGGCGAACTTCGTCTTCGCCCGCTGGATGCTGCCGGAGTCGGTCGACGAGAAGGCCGGAGCCGACGAGGGCGCGGCGGCCGCCGCCGCGGCGGCGCGCCCCGAGCCGGAGCGCTCTTCGCTGCGCCAGGCGCTGGTCCGCGTGCTGACCCACCCGGCCTCCGACCTGTCGCGCCTGGTGTGGGTCTACGCCCTGGGGATGATGGCCTTCATGGCGATGAACGGCGTCATCGTCCTCTACCTGGAGCGCGAGTTCGGGGTCACCGTGAAGAACGTCGGATGGTTCTACACCTACGTCGGGGCGATCTCGCTCTTCATGAGGGCGGTCCTGCTGGGACCGATCAACGACTGGCTGGGCGACGTCCGCACCCTGCGCATCGGCGCCCTCAGCCTGGCCTGCGGCCTCGCCGCGGCGCCGCTGCCCGGGACGCTCCTCGGCCTCGCCGCGGTGATCGCCCTGGTGCCGGTGGGGACGGCGCTGCTGTTCCCCGCCACCAGCTCGCTGATCTCGCGCCACTCGCGGCGCGACGAGGTGGGGCAGAACCTCGGCGTGCAGCAGGGCTTCGGCGGCGTCTCGCGGATGCTGGGCCCGATCTGGGCCACCGCCGCCTTCGGCTACGTCAGCCGCGCCGCCCCCTTCTGGCTGTCGGCCGGGCTGGTGGCGGGGGTGTTCCTGATCGCCCTCGGCATCTCCAGCCCACGGCGGGTCGAGCGCCCGGAGAGGGAGCCGGTCGGACCCGAGAGCGGCGCCGTCGAGCCGCCCTAGAAGGTCCTTCGCCCCACCCCTCGGGGGCGGTCCGACCGGCGGTCGCCGCGGATACGATCGGCCGGAAAGGAGAGCCCCCACGATGCCCCACGCCACCGTCGCGCCCCGGCCCGGCCGCGGCCCCGCCGCCGCCCTGCTGCTCGCCCTCGTCCTCGCTCCGTGCGCCGCCGCGCCGCCGGCGGCGGCCGACGAGGGCATGTGGCTGCTCAACGACTTCCCCGAAGCCCTGCTCGCCGAGCGCTACGGCTTCACCCTCTCCCCCGCCTGGCTCGACCACGTGCGCGAAGCGGCCGTCCGTTTCAACAACGGCGGCTCCGGCTCCTTCGTCTCTCCCGACGGCCTGGTGATCACTAACCACCACGTCGGGCGCGACTGCATCCAGAAGCTGTCGACGGCCGAGCACGACGCCGTCGCCGCGGGCTTCGTCGCCGCCGGCCGCGAGGACGAGCGGGCGTGCCCCGACCTCGAGCTCAACGTCCTCGACTCCATCGAGCGGGTGACCGAGCGCGTGCGCGGCGCGGTGCGGCCGGGGACGAGCCCCGAGGAGGCCGCCGCCGCCCGCCGCGCGGCGACCGCCGGCATCGAGGCCGAGTGCCACCAGGCCACCGGCCTGCGCTGCGACGTCGTCACCCTCTACGAGGGCGGCGAGTACGACCTCTACCGCTACCGGCGCTACACGGACGTCCGGCTGGTCTTCGCCCCGGAGGCCCAGCTCGCCTCCTTCGGGGGCGATCCCGACAACTTCGAGTACCCGCGCTTCGACCTCGACGTGTCGCTGTTCCGCGTCTACCGGGACGGCCGGCCGCTGCACCCCGCCTCCTACCTGCCCTTCGACCCCAGCGGGCCCGAGCAGGGCTCGGTGGTCTTCGTCGCCGGCAACCCGGGGTCCACCGGACGGCTCTCGACCCTCGCCCAGCTCGCCTGGCTGCGCGACGTCGCCTACCCCTTCCGCCAGACGGCGCTCGAAGCGCGCCACGCCGAGCTCGCCACCTTCGCCGCCCGCGGCGCCGAGCAGGCGCGCATCTCGCGCGGCGCCCAGCTCGGTGTCGAGAACTCGCTCAAGGCGATCGGCGGCTACCTCGCCGGCCTCCTCGACGAGGGGGTGATGGCGGAGAAGGAGCGGCAGGAGCAGGCCCTGCGCCGGCGGGTGGCGGCGGACCCGGAGCTCGCCGCCGAGATCGGCGACCCCTGGGGCGAGATCGCCGCGGCGCTCGATCTCCACCGCACCGTCTTCGCACGCGAGCAGGCGTTCGCCGCGCTCGACCGCCTGCGGCTGCCGTCGATCGCCCAGCGCATCGTGCGGCTCGCCGCGGAACGGGACAAGCCCAACGGCGAGCGCCTCGCGCCCTACCGCGAGAGCGCCCTGCCGTCGCTCTACCAGCGCCTCTACTCCCCGGCGCCGATCTACCCGGAGTACGAGGAGTTCCTGCTCGCCGGGGCCCTGCGCAACCTGTACTTCCAGCTCGGCCCCACCCATCCGCTGGTCCTCGCCCTGCTCGGCGACCGCGGCCCGGAGGAGGTCGCCCACGACGCGGTCGCCGGCACCCGGCTCGGCGACGTCGCCTTCCGCCAGCAGCTCGTCGCCGGCGGCAGCGCGGCGGTGGCCGCCTCCGACGACCCGCTGCTCGTCCTGATGCGGCGCATCGAGCCCTACGACCGCGAGATCGACGACCTGGTGCGGGAGCGCGTCGAGTCGGTGGAGGAGAGCGCCGGAGCCCGCATCGCCCGCGTCTGGTTCCAACTCCACCAGCGCGACACCTACCCCGACGCCACCTTCACGCTGCGCCTGTCGTTCGGCGTGGTCGAGGGCTACGACGTCGAGGCCGGGACGATCCCCTGGGTCACCACCTTCGGCGGCCTGTTCCACCGCGCCGAGCGCTTCGGCGGCCGGCCGCCCTTCGACGTGCCGCCGCGGCTGGCGGCGGCCCGCGGCGCGGTCGATCCCTCGACGCCGCTCGACTTCGTCTCCACCAACGACATCATCGGCGGCAACTCCGGCAGCCCGGTGATCGACCGCGAGGGGCGCTTCGTCGGCATCATCTTCGACGGCAACCTGTGGATGCTGCCCAACCGCTTCGTCTACTCCGACGCGCGGGCGCGCGCCGTCTCGGTGGACGCCCGCGGCATCCTCGCGGCGCTGACCGAGGTCTACCCGGCCCGCCACGTGGCGGACGAGCTGCTGGCGGGGGCGCGGGAGGCGGCCGGCGGGGGAAAATGAACGAGGCGGCCTGGCGGCCGCCTCGGGTGGATCGGGATGGTTGCGGGGGCGGGATTTGAACCCGCGACCTTTGGGTTATGAGCCCAACGAGCTACCTGACTGCTCCACCCCGCGTCATGGCGCCACGTCGCCGTGGCGGACGAAAAGGATCGCACACGGTACCGGGCCTGTCAACTCGAGATCGGTGGCCGGCGCGCGGCCGGCGGCCGCCGGCCACCTCAGTCGAGGTAGCCGAGAGCGCGCAGCTCGTCGAGGGCGGGCGCCGCGGGGGCCCCGGCCGGCGCCAGGTCGACCAGGGCGCGGTCGAGCTTGCCCGTGAGGCGGCGGACCAGGGCGGGGCGGGCGGGCGCCAGGTCGCGGCGCTCGCCGGGATCGGCGGCCAGGTCGTAGAGGCGCACGGCGCCCCCACCGCCGCGGTCGACGAGGAGCTTCCAGCGCCCCTGCCGCAGGCTCCACCAGGCGCCGGCCGAGGCCACCTCCGGCGGCGGCTCCCCCGCGGCGCCGTCCGGCCGGCCGGGGCGGCGCGCCCGCAGGGTGCTCCCGGCCCCTTCCGCCGCCGCCGGGTCGCGCAGCCGGCGCAGCAGGCTGTGCCCCTCGAGCGGCAGGGCGCGCGGGTCGATCCCGGCCAGCTCGAGCAGGGTGGGGGCGACGTCGAGCAGGGTGACCGGGGTGGCGATCCGCGCCGCGCGGCCGGCGGGCAGGTGGACGATCAGCGGCACCCGCACCTCCTCCTCGTACAGCGACCGGCAGTGGCGCAGGTGGCCGTGCTCGAGGAACGACTCGCCGTGGTCGGAGAGCACCACCACCACGGCGCGGTCGCGGACGCCGCGGGCCTCGAGCGCCGCCAGCAGGTCGGCGAGCTGGCGGTCGGCGAAGACGACCTCGTCGTCGTAGAGGTCGACGAGGTGCGCGAGCTCGCCGGCGTCCAGCCCGGCACGCCGCCGCGCCGCCGCGCCCGGGGCGGGCGTCGCCCCGCCCGCGTAGAGGCGCGCCGCCGCCGGCCGCGGGTCGCCGGCGGCGACCTCGGCCCGGCCGCTCCAGGAGCCCGCGAAGCGCCGCGTCGCGGCCCCGGGGGGCGGGCGGTACGGGTCGTGGGGATCGAGGTAGTGGAGGTAGAGGAAGAACGGCTCGGGCAGCAGCGCCAGGGCGGTGCGCGCGCCGCGGGTGACGCAGCGGCCGTCGCGCCAGGTGCAGTCGTCGAGGAAGAGGTCGAAGCCGCGGCCGAAACCGCCGCGGCGGTTGATCTCCCCCGGCCGGGCGCGCACCACGGGGCTGGCCGAGACCGCCGCCGTCCGGTAGCCGCGCCGCCGCAGCAGCGCGGGCAGGACCGGCAGCTCCGCCGGGATCCCGAGGTCGCCGGGCGCGTGGGCGCCGAAGCGGGCCGGGTGCCGCGACGTCAGCAGCGCATCGACCGAGGGGAAGGTGCAGGGGGCGAGGGTCCGCGCCCGCTCGAAGACCACCGACTCCCGCGCCAGGCGGTCCAGGGCCAGCGTGGTGCGGCGCGCCGCGCCGTAGGCGCCCACGTGGTCCGCCCGCAGCGTGTCGACGACGATCAGAACGAGGTTCGGCGGCGGCGGCGCGGCCCGCCCCGCGCAGGCCGCCAGCCCGGCGGCGGCGAGGAGCGCCGCGGCGGCGAGCGGCCACGGCGCGCGGCGGGGCGCGGGAGCGGAGCGGAGCATGCCGCCATCATCGCACCCGGCCGGCGCGGGGACGGGGCGGGGCCGTTCAGTCGGCGAGGTGGTCGAGGAACTCGCGCCCCACCAGCTCGCGCAGGGCGGCGAGCTCGCGCGGCCGCGGCGCGGCGCGGCGTGCCTCGGCGATCAGCACGTGGGGCAGCTCGGCGGTCTCGACGTAGCGCTCGTGACGCTCGAGGCCGCGGAACAGCTCCTGCGGGCTCTCCCCCCAGCGGCACCAGGTGACGTCGTCGAAGCCGCAGGCGCCGAGCGCCCGGCCGAGCAGCTCACGGTTCCACAGGAACTGGTGGCGCCAGCCGTGGAAGGCGCGGTTGGTCCCCAGCGCCCGCCGCTCCTTCTCCTCCGCCGGCGCCGCGGTCGCGTAGTGCGTCAGCCAGACCCAGTCGAGGTTCGGGGTCGACAGCCGCAGCCAGCCGCCGGGGACCAGCACGCGGTGGCACTCGACGAGGAAGTCGATCGCCCGGTCGATCCGCAGGTGCTCGAGGAAGTGCTCCGCGTAGATCGCCTCGACGTCGTGGAAGTGCAGACCCTCGGTGACGTCGGCCACCACGTCGACCCCCGGCAGGTCCTGGATGTCGAGGTTGAGCCAGCCCTCGAGCCGCTCGCGGCCGGCGCCGACGTGGAGGCGCAGCGGGCGCGGCGTCGCGGCGGCGCGGCGGCGGCGGCGAAAGCGGAAGGGCATGGGCGGAGGGCGCGCGGCGGCGGCCGCGACGGCGGCGATCCTAACAGCCCGCGGGGGGGCGGCCGGCAGCTGCGGCGACAGGGCCCGGGGGGTACAATCGCCCACCGGAGGAGGTTTGCATGTTTGCCATCGATGAGATCCTGGCCCGCGAGATCCTCGACTCCCGCGGCAACCCCACCCTGGAGGTGGACTGCGTCCTCGACAGCGGCGCCGGCGGCCGTGCGGCGGTGCCCTCGGGCGCCTCGACCGGCCGCCGCGAGGCGCTGGAGCTGCGCGACGGCGGCAAGCGGTACGGCGGCAAGGGGGTGCGCAAGGCGGTCGAGCACGTACGCGACGAGATCGCGCCGAAGCTGGTCGGCTCCGACGCCCGCGACCAGGCGGCGCTCGACCGCATGTTGCGCGACCTCGACGGCACCCCGAACAAGAGCCGCCTGGGCGCCAACGCCGTGCTCGGGGTGTCGCTGGCCATCGCCAAGGCGGCCGCCGACGCCTCCGGCCTGCCCTTCTACGCCTATCTCGGCGGCCCGGCGGCCACCGTGCTGCCGGTGCCGATGCTCAACGTGCTCAACGGCGGCGTCCACGCCGACAACTCCGTCGACGTCCAGGAGTTCATGATCGTGCCGGTGGGCTTCCAGCGCTACTCCGAGGCGCTGCGGGCGAGCGTCGAGGTCTACCACACCCTCAAGTCGGTCCTGAAGTCGCGCGGCCTGGGGACGGCGGTGGGCGACGAGGGCGGCTTCGCGCCGAACCTGGGGAGCAACCGCGAGGCCCTCGACCTGCTGGTGGCGGCGATCGACCAGGCCGGCTACCGGCCGGGGCGCGACCTCGCCGTCGCCATCGACGTGGCGGCCAGCGAGCTGGTCGCCAAGCGGCGCGGCAAGAAGATCGCCTACGCCCTGGAGGGCGAGGGGCGCGAGGGCCTGTCGAGCGGCGACCTGATCGACTGGTACGAGGAGCTGGTCGACGCCTACCCGCTGATCTCGATCGAGGACGGGCTGGCCGAGGACGACTGGGAGGGCTGGAAGGAGCTCACCACCCGCCTCGGCGCGCGGCTGCAGATCGTCGGCGACGACGTCTTCGTCACCAATCCGGAGATCGTGGCGGAGGGGATCGCCGACGGGGTCGCCAACGCCCTGCTGGTCAAGCTGAACCAGATCGGCACCCTGTCGGAGACCCTGGCGGCCGTGGAGCTGGCCAAGACCAACGGCTACGCCAACGTGATCAGCCACCGTTCGGGCGAGACGCGCGACACCACCATCTGCGACCTGGCGGTCGGCACCCGCGCCGGCCAGATCAAGACGGGGGCGCCGTGCCGCACCGACCGGGTGGAGAAGTACAATCGGTTGTTGCGGATCGAGGAGGAGCTCGGCGCGGAGGCGTTCTACCCCGGCGCCGCCTCCTTCCCCCGCTGGCGCCCCTGACCCGCCGATGAGCGACCCCGCCGACAGAGCGCGTGCGGACCCCGCCCCGCCGCCCCGCCGCCCCGCGCTGCTGCGGCCGCTGGGCGTCACCGTGGTGGTGTTCCTGCTGGCGCTCTTCGGCGTGGCCGGCGTGAAGACCTGGCGCGACCTGGCGGTCGTCGAGCGGCGCGAGACCGAGCTGCGCGCCGAGATCGCCCGCACCCGGCAGGAGATCGGCAGCCTCGAGCACCGCCTCGAGCGCCTGCGCGACGACCCGGCCACCCTCGAACGGCTGGCCCGCAGCGAGCTCGACATGGTCTACCCCGACGAGCTCGTCGTCCTGCTGCCCGAGGAGGCGGCGCCGGAGGGCGGCGCGGCCGCGGCCCCCGCCCCGGACGGCGCCTCCCCCTAGGGGCCCCGGGCGGGGCCGGCTCACCCGGCGGGCTCGACGTCGACCCGGGCGTCGTTGAAGCAGGCCCCGCCGCCCACCTCCGACAGGTGGGAGGGGCACAGCGCCGCGGCGGTCGCCCCGTTGCCCGAGGCCCGCCGCCACGCCCCCTTGGGCAGCCGCGCCACCCCCGGGCGCAGCCGCGCGTCGAGCCGGACCGCGCACACCACCTCGCCGAGGTCGTTGAACACCCGCACCCGGTCGCCGCTGGCGATGCCGCGGACGGCCGCGTCCTCGGGGTGCAGCGACAGCGTCAGCTCCTGGCGTCCCACCTCACCGAGGCTGGAGCTGATGCGCCGGGCGCTCGCCGGGCTGATCAGGGCCAGCGGCCAGCGCCCGGTCCGGGGCGGCCGGTAGCGGTAGGGCTCGGGTCCGAGATCGGGTGGCGCCAGGTGGATCCTGCCGTCCGCGGTGCGCGGGAAGGTGTCGACGAACTGCACCGGCAGCGCCTCCGGAGCCGGGCGCTGCCACCCCCCGGCACGCAGCCGCTCGCGGTCGGCGGGCTCACCGCCGACCGACAGCGCCGCCGCCACCCGCTCGAAGGCGGTGGCGGAGTCCCAGCCGAAGGGCTCGTCGGCGAAGCCCATGGCCCGGCCGAGCGCCGCGAACACCTCCACGTTGGGCCGCGCCTCGCCGCGCGGCGCCACCACCGGCGGGCCGCCGCCGACGCCGTAGGAACCGTAGCTGCGCCGCAGCTCCCAGTGCTCGAGGAAGGTGGTGGCGGGCAGCACCAGGTCGGCCCAGCGCGCCGTGTCGGTCATCACCTGGTCGAAGACCACGGTGAACAGGTCGTCGCGGGCGAGCCCGGCGAGCACGCGGCCCTGCTCGGGGGCGGTGGCGACCGGGTTGGCGTTGTAGACGAACAGGCCGTGGATCGGCGGCCGCGGGGGAAAGTCCGGGTCGCGCGGATCGGGCGCCGCGCCGGCGGGGGCGAGCCACGGCCCCAGCCGCGTCATGTCGACGACGCGGCTGCGCCAGCCGAGGTCGCCGAGCACTCGCCGGCGGTCGAGCTCCGCCCAGGCGCTGTTCGACAGCGTGTAGCCGCCGCCGCGGACGCCGAACTTGCCGAGCAGGGCGGGCATCGCCAGCACCGCGGCCAGCGCCTGGCCGCCGTTGCGGTTGCGCTCCATCCCCCAGCCCACCCGCACCACCGCCGGCGTCGCGTCGGCGAAGGCGTCGGCGAGCCGCGCGACGTCGTCCGCCGCCACCCCGGCGGCGGCGGCGGCGCGCTCCACGCTCCACTCGGCGGCGCGGGCGAGGAGCGTCTCCACCCCGTCGGCGTGGCGCGCCAGGAAGGCGCGGTCCAGGCGGCCGGCCGCCGCCCAGCGGCCGATCATCGCCAACGCCACCGGCAGGTCGGTGCCCGGGAGCACCTGGAGCTGCAGGTCGGCCTCGCGGTCCGAGAAGGTGCGCTGCGGATCGACGGCGGCGACGAAGGCGCCGCTTCGCCGGGCGGCGCGCAGGAACGGCACCAGGTGGATGTGCGAGACGCGGGGGTTGGCGCCCCACACCAGGATGGCCCGGGCGCGCGGGTAGTCCTCGTGGGCGACGCCGGGCATCCGCCCGTAGAGGGCGCGGGCGACCGCCGTCGCCGGGGCGGCGCAGATCGTCTTGGCCAGCCGCGAGGCGCCGAGGCGGGCGAAGTACAGGTCGTCGATCAGCTCGTCGGTGAGGAAGCCGTTCGAGCCCCCGTAGTGGTAGGGCAGGATCGCCTCGCCGCCCCAGCGCGCCGTGATGTCCCGGAAGCGCTCCGTGATCTCGGCGATCGCCGCGTCCCAGCCGACCGGGGCGAAGCGGCCCTCGCCCTTGGCGCCGGTGCGGCGCAGCGGGGTGAGCAGGCGCTCCGGGTGGTCCAGGCGCTCGCCGAACCGGGAGACCTTGCTGCAGATGAAGCCGGCGGTGGTGGGGTGGCCGGCGGCGCCGCCGATCGACCGCACCCGGCCGCCCGCCTCCACCTCCACCTCGAGGGCGCAGGTGTCCGGGCAGTCCATGGGACAGGTGGTGGCGAGGGTCGGCAGGGTGCGGCCTCCGGGTCGGGACCCGGGCATCCTAACCCGGTCTCCCCGACCGCTGCCGCCGCACCGCCCGGCCGTGGTTCACGCGCCCCCGCCGGCGGCGGCGGCGAGGACCGGGCTGTCCGGGTAGCGGGCCAGGGCGTGGCGGCGCAGGCCCTCGGCGGCGCGCGGGTCGCCCAGCACCCGCAGCGTACGCACGGCGGCGGCGTAGGCCCCGGGCGTCGGATGACTCTCGACGAGGGCGCGGAGCACGCCGACCGCGTCGGCGGAGCGGCCCTGGAGCGCCAGCAACAGGGCGAGCTCCGTGTAGGCGCGCGGGTGGGCGGGATCGGCGCGGATCTCGCGCCGGAAGGCCGCCTCGGCCTCGGCGGCACGGCCCATCCGGGCCAGCACGCCGCCGCGCAGCAGCTCGAGCCCGCGCCGCCGGTCGCCGCCGCCGCCCGGCAGCGCGGCGAGCTCCGCGTCGGCCTTCTCCACCGCCGCCAGGGCGCCGGCGAGGTCGCCGCGCTCCCGCTGCACCTCCGCCCACACCAGCAGCGGACCCGGGTCGCCGTCGCGCTCCGCCACCGCCCGGCGGGCCTCGCGCTCCGCCGTCTCGAGGTCGCCCGTCGCCAGGGCGGCGCGGGCCAGCACCTGGCGCGCCGCCACCGGGTCGGTGTCGAGCGCCAGCCGGGCGTGCTCGGCGGCCTCCCGGGGACGCCGGGTCTCGAGCAGGAGGCCGGCGGCGGCCAGCGCGATCTGCGGCGCCGACCGGCTGCGCGACAGCGCCTCGCCGTAGGCGGCCAGCGCCCGCTCCGGCTCGCCGAGACCCTGCCACGCCCGGCCCAGCGTCTCCCAGGCGTCGACCATCCGCGGCTCCCGCTGCACCAGGCCGGACAGCACTTCGACCGCTGGCGCGAAGCGGTCCTGCGCCGCGAGCGCCATGCCGTGCTCCAGGTCGCCCAGCGCGGCGAGGTGCTGCCGCGGGTCGGGCAGCGGCCCGTCGCCGGGGTCCGCGGCGCCCGCCGCGTAGCCGAGGGCGGCGAGGCGGCGCCGGGTGGCGGCGTCGACGGAGCCCGGCGCCGCCAGCGGCGCGGCGCGCCGCGCCGCCTCGGCGCGCAGGCCGGCGAGGATCCGGCGGTGGTCGCGCAGCACGTCGCGCCGCTCGCCCGGGTCGGCGGCGAGGTCGAAGAGCTCGGGCCGCGGCCCCCCGAGGTAGTGGAAGCGGCCGTCGGTCACCGAGGTCAGCTCGCTCCAGCCGAAGTGGAGCCGCGGGTAGAAGGTCTCCGCGTACAGCCGGCGGGCGCCCGGGCCCGGCGCCGCGGCGAGCAGCGAGACCCCGTCCGTCCGCGGCGGCGGCGGCAGGCCGGCCAGCGCCGCCACCGTCGGGTAGACGTCGACCAGGCCGACGGGCGCCGACACGGTGGTCCCGGCGCGCTCGCCGCGCGGCAGCTTGAGGATCAACGGCACGTGCAGGTCCTCGCGGTAGAGGAGCACGCCGTGCTCCGCCTCGCCGTGGTCCCCCAGCCCTTCGCCGTGGTCCGACAGCAGCACCACCAGCGCCCGGTCGTAGGCGCCCAGCCGGCGGAGCTCCGCCACCAGCTCGCCGACCACCCGGTCGGCGGCCGCGATCTCGCCGTCGTAGGGCGCGTCGCGGTAGCGCGAGGCGAAGGGCTCCGGCGGCCGGTACGGGCTGTGCGGCTCGTAGAGGTGGAGGAAGAGGAAGAACGGCCCGCCGGCGTGCTCGCGCAGCCAGCCGCGCACCGCCCTCCAGGTCGTCTCGCCGGGGCGCTGCTGCCCGCCCAGGCCGGTGCGGGCGTGCAGCGGGATCGCGTCGTCGTAGAGGTCGAAGCCGTCCTCGAGCCCGCTGGCGCCGCGCAGCACGAAGGCGGACACCGCCCCCCCCGTCGCATAGCCGGCGGCCCGGAGGTCGCGGGGCAGGTAGGGCAGGTCGGCGGCCAGCCGGTAGCCGCTGTTGTCGCGCACGCCGTGGTCGGGCGGCAGCAGGCCGGTGAGGATCGAGGCGTGGGACGGCAGGGTCAGCGGGTAGTGGCTCCAGGCGTCCGCGTAGAGCACGCCGTCGGCCCGCAGCGCGTCGATCGCCGGCGTCGCCAGACCGCGGTGGCCGTAGGCGGGCAGGTGGTCGGCGCGCAGCGTGTCGATCGACACCAGCACCACCGGAGGCCGCTCGCCGTGGACCCGGCGACCGCCGCCCGTACAGCCGCCTGCCAGCGCGGCGGCCAGCAGCGCCACCGCCACGCCGGTGTCGCGCCTCACGAGCGTCCCCCCAGGCGGGCGAGCAGGGCGCGGGCGGTGTCGAGGTCGGGGCCGTAGCGCACCGCCGGCGCCTCGCGGACGAAGCGCTCCAGCGCGTCGCGGGCGCGCGGCGCCTGCCCCAGCTCCGCCGCCTTCAGCCCGACGTTGAACAGGGTGTCGTACTGGTGCGGATCGAGGTCGAGCGAGCGCTCCCAGGCGGCCAGCGCCCCCGGCCCGTCGCCCTCCTGGTAGAGGGCCACGCCGAGGTTGTTCCACGAGTGCGGGCGGGTGGGATCGGTGGCCAGGGCGCGCCGCGCCTCGGCGCCCGCCTGCCGCCACTCGCCCAGGGCGAGCAGCGCCACCGAGAGGTTCTCGTGGGCGCGGGCGTCGTCGGGGTCGCGGGCGAACACCCGTCGCAGCACCTCGACCGCCTCGCGGGGGCGCCCGGCCTCGACCAGGGCGGTGCCCAGCGCGTTGAGCGACGCCGGGTCGCCGCCGGCGTCGGCCAGCGGTCGCAGCAGCTCCACCGCCTCGCCGGCGTGACCGCCCCAGGCCAGGGCGAGGCCGAGCTGGCGCAGCAGCGACTCGCTGGCGAAGCCCCGCCGGCGGGCCTCCTCCATCGTCGCCACCGCCGCGCCGTACCGGTCGCGCTCGAGCAGCACCTGGGCCAGGAACGACCAGGCGGCCGGCATCGACGGCCGCTCGGCCAGCACGGAGCGCACCACCGCCTCGGCCTCGTCGAGCCGCCGCGCCTCGTAGAGCTGGTGCATGCGCTGCATCTCGGCGTCGAGGAGGATCAGGTTCTTCGGGTCGTCGGCGGCGGTGTAGACGGTCTTCGCGCCGGCAGCGCCGGAGAGATAGCCGAGCGCCGCCAGCTTCTTCGCCTCCTCGTCGCTCACCGCGCCCTTGTTCGGCGGCCAGGGCGCCTCCGCGGGGAGCGAGCGGTCGAGGCGGCGGGCGAGGTCGCGCCCGGCGGCGAGGACGTTGTGCTCCTCGCCGGGATCGGCGGCGAGGTCGTAGAGCTCGGGCAGCGGCAGCTCGATGTACTTGTCGTCGCCGGCGAGGGTGCCGCGCAGCGGCGCCCAGCCGAGGTCGAGGGCGGCGTGGAGGGCCTCGAAGTAGGAGTCCACGGCGGCCGGAGGCGGCCGCAGCAGGGAGCTGCCGGGCAGCCCCTCGGCCGCCGGCAGGCCGAGGGCGTCGAGCACCGTCGGCACCACGTCGACGTGGCGGGCCAGCCGCGGGTCGGAGCCCGGTGCGATCCCCGGCCCCCACACCACCAGCGGCACGTGCAGGGTCGACTCGTAGGCGAACAGCCCGTGGGTGAGCTCGCCGTGCTCGCCGAGCGACTCGCCGTGGTCGCCGGTCACCACCACCAGCGGCGCCTGCGCCGGCTCGGCCAGGAAGGGGTCGAGGAGCGGCGCCAGGAAGGCGTCGGCGGCCGCCACTTCGCCCAGGTACGGCCGATCGGGGAAGCGCGCCGCGAAGGGCGCCGGCGGCTTGTAGGGGGCGTGCGGCTCGAACAGGTGGACCCAGAGGAAGCGGCGGCGGCCCGCGTTCTCGCGCCACCACGCCAGGGCGGCGGCCACCACCTGGTCGCCCGGGCGCTCGGCGAGCCGGAAGATCTCCGACTCGGCGGTGTCCGGGTAGTGGTCGTCGTAGACCGCGAAGCCGTGGTCGAGGCCCCAGCGGGCGTCGAGCGGGAAGGCGGCGACGAAGGCGCCGGTGGCGAAGCCGGCGTCCGCCAGCCGGGTCGCCAGGGTCGGCACGCGGGCGGCGAGCCGGTAGCCGTTGTTGTCGCGCACCCCGTGCTCGAAGGGGTAGAGGCCGGTGAGGATCGAGGTGTGCGAGGGCAGGGTGAGAACGGCGTGGGCGTGGGCCCGGGGAAAGCGGCGGCCGCCGGCGGCCAGCCGGTCGAGGTGCGGCGTGGTGCCGTCCGCGTTGCCGCCGAAGCCGGTGGCGTCGGCGCGCAGCGTGTCGATGGTGACGAGCACCACGTCGCGCGCGCGGCCGGGGGGCGGGAAGCCGGGGGCGCCGGCGGCGGCCGGCGTGGGGACGACGGCGGCGGCGGGTGTCGAGGCCGGCGTCGGCGCCGCGGTCCGGGAACCCCGGTCGCAGCCGGAGGTCGCCAGGAGAAGCACCGTGAGCAGGACGAGCGCCGCGCCGAGGGCGGCCGGCCCGCGCCCGGCCGGGCACGTCGTGCGGCCGCGGGCGGCTCCAGCCGCCGCCCGGCCGCGGTCTTTCGTCGTCATGCCTGCGTCCTCTCCCTCGCCGCGGGCGCGACGACACCGGCCGCCTCCCTCGCGGGTGCGGCGGCCGGTGCCCGGGACCGGAAGTCCCGACAGGCCGGAGGGGATCGGACCCCCCGGCGCGGGTCAGATCACCGGAAGCTGATCTTCGCGCCGAGCCGGAAGATCCGCGGACCGACGATCTGATCGATGTAGCCGGCACGGCTGGTGCCGGCGTCGCGCTCGCGCTGCAGCACGAACCCTTCGTTGAGCAGGTTGAACCCGTCCAAACGCAGGGTCAGGTTGACGTCCTGGAACTGGAACTCCCGGTCCAGCCCCAGGTCCACCAGGTAGACGTTGGGGTTGCGGTACTTGTCGACGTCGCCGACGAGCTGCACGTCGGTCTGACTGCCGTCCGACACCGTGACGGTGCGGAAGTAGGCCAGCGGGAAGCCCTGCCGGGCGCTGAGGTTGGCCGCCAGGTGGAAGTCCCACGGCAGCGTCACGATGCCCGTGACCCCCGCCGACCACTTGCTGTTCATGAACGGCGTCACGTTGCCGGAGCCGCCCGACTGCTCGGCCACCGCGCCGCCGTTGTCGTCGGCGATCTCGAGCGGGTCCCCCGACGCGTTGTCCTCGTTCGTGGGGTCGTCGAAGTGCCGGAACTCCGGCCCGATCTTCCACGTCCAGTCGTAGAAGTTGGCGTAGCCGCGCAGCGACCAGCCGTTGCGCATCCGCCGGTCGAAGGTCAGCGCCAGTCCCTTGTAGTCGGTCTCCCGGTCGCCGTTGGTGTACAGGCTGCCGCCGGTGTCCGTGAGGCCCGGCCGCAGCGTGTAGACCGGGACGTTGTAGGTCGCCCCGGTGGGCAGCGTCCCTTCGATGAAGCCGTCCCCGTTCGGGTCCAGCTCCGGGTCGAGGCCCGGGTCGAGGATGTAGTCGTCGCGGGTGGCCTCGCGGACGACACCGTTGCCGTCCCGGATCAGCCGGTGGTCCTCCAGGATGTCGGTGGTCTGCCGCCAGCTCAGACGCGCCCCGACGACGAACGCCGGCAGCAGCTCGCGCTCGACGCCGAAGACGATCTCGTCGGTCGTCTCCGGCGACAGGTTCGAGTCGATGCGGTTGGGGCTGACGATCGAGTTCGGGTCGTCCGGGTCGAAGTTGACCGGCGCCAGGAACGAGAGGTTGCCCTCCTCCCCGGGGTCGACCAGGTGGTTGCCGTTGGTGTCCTGGAACGCGTAGACACCGTAGGCGTAGAGCGTCGGGTTGACCAGCACCGGGATCGACGACCCGAGCTGTGACGCGAAGCGGCTGTAGCTCGCCCGCAGCAGCGTCTTGCGGCCCTCGCCCAGGGCGTAGGTCAGGCCGATGCGCGGCGAGACCGTGTCCCAGGAGAAACCGCCGGCGTCGTTGCCGGGGAAGTTGATGTCGCCGAGCCGCGGCGCCACCGGGCTCGCCGGCTGGAGCACCGGGTCGTTGGTGGCCTTCTGCTTGTCGTAGCGCAGGCCGGCGTTGATCGTCAGCCGGTCCCACGTGATGGTGTCCTGCAGCCAGGCCGCGTCGTACTTCACCGTGTCGCGGACCGTCTGGTTCCGCCACAGCAGCACCAGGTCGTAGCCCGCCGGCAGACCCTGGGAGGGGCCGTCGATCGAGAGCTGGCTGCCACCGAAGCCGTAGTTGGAGAGGTTCTCGTGCTCGCGGTGCTGGGCGCCGAACTTGAGCTCGTGCCCGGTGCCGCCGGCGTTGAAGAAGTACGAGGCGTCGCCCTGGTACTCGGTGGAGTTGCGGTCGGTGTCGAGGAAGGCGAAGCTGTTGCGGAAGACGCCGTCCGGACCCTGGTACACCGGCGACTCGATGCCGCCCTTGGGCAGCAGCTGGAACCCGCCGTCGACGTAACCGTAGGTCAGCGTGGCGAGGAAGTTGGGGGTGAAGACCCGGCTCGCCTGCGCCTTCCAGATGGTGGTCGGACCGGTCTGGTCCCAGGTCGTCTCCGGAGCGCGGCTGGGACCGGCCCCGCGGCCGTTCTTCGCCTTGTCGCCCCAGTTGTACGAGAAGACGCCCGAGGTCGAGGGGTCGAACTGGGCGTTGAGCTTGCCTGCCCGGTTCTCGAGCAGCGTGTTGTCCGGGGTGCCGCCGAAGACGCTCTGGGTGATGTCGTTCTTGTCGTACGAGCCCCAGGCCCAGAGGTGGTCCCGCAGCACCGGTCCGCCGGCCTCGATGCCGTACTCCTTGATGCTCTGCACCTGGTTCGGCGTCAGCTCGGCCGGATCGGCCGCCTCCTGCCCGGGACCCAGGTCGCCGCGGTCGAGGTTCGAGCCCGACTGGAACGAGTCGTCGGTGTCGAAGTAGCGCGCCGAGCCGGACCACTGGTTGGTGCCGCGCTTGGTGATCAGGTTCACCTGCACGCCCGGCGTCAGGGTGGTGACGTCCGTGCCGCCGGTCGAGATGTTGAGCTCCTCGAACTGCCCGAACCCGAAGTAGGTCGACGAGCTGCCGAGGGCGGTGAGGTCGGTGATGTCGACCCCGTCGACCATGAACGAGTTCTGGTCCGAGAGCGCGCCGGTGCCGACGAAGTTGGGCTGCTGCCCGCTCTCGTTGCCGCCGACGTTGATGCGGTCGGTGACCACGCCGGGAGCCTGGGTGACGAAGGACCAGGGGTCGCGGGCGGTCGGGATCTTCGCCAGCTCCTCCTCCGAGATCGACACCGACTGGGTGATCTTGCGTTCGTCGAGCGCCGGCGCCGCCGAGGTGACGACGATGGTGTCCTCGACCGCGGCGCTCATCTGGACGTCGAAGGTGTAGTTGCGGCCGCCCCGGATGTCCAGATCGGTGTACTCGACCGGCGAGTAGCCGTCGAGCTCCGCCTGGAGCCGGTAGTTGCCCGGGCCGACGTTCTGGAAGCGGAACTGCCCTTCGGAGTTGGTGACGAAGAGCCGCGGCGCACCCACCCCGGTGAGGGTGACGGTGACGCCGGGGAGTGCGGTGCCGCCCTGGGCGGCCCGCACGGTGCCGAGGATGGAGCTGTTCTCGTTCTGCGCCGCCGCCGGCAGGGCGGCGAGCAGCAAGGCCGCGAGCACCCCGTAGAGGGCCCGCGACAAGGAATTCCTGGCTCGACTCATGGTTTGTTTCCCTCGTCTGTTGTTGCCCGCCGGACGCGCTGCCAACGTTCGCCGGCGGGCCGGACACGCGGCGGCCCTCCGGGGCCGCCGCTTCTTTCTCACCTCGCGCCGCCGCGCCATCCCGCCCTGGTCACCTCCTTCGGGTCCCCCGCGCGCGGACGCCCCGATCATCGGGGCCGGCCGGGGTCGATCGCTCGTGCGGCGTCTGGGCGCCGGAAGGAGCAACGCCCGTTCCACGGGTGCCGAGGGTGGCACCCAAGTCCTTTACCTACAGTATTTTACAGGCATAAGAGAGGGTTGCTCGGAGGGGGCGCGATCCCGGCTTTTGAATCCGGAACGGGGGGGCGGGCGTTCGAACCGTTGGATCGCGCGGCGGAGAGGGGGGAACACCCTTTGCGGGCGGGCGGTGGGTCGGATCTTGAAAGGGTCCAGAATTCTGAACCCACCGCCCGCCCGCGGGGCCGGACGGACCCGCCGGTCAGGAGGTCGCGCCCTGCGCGCCGGGCTCCGACGCCGGCGCCTGCGCCACCCGCCCGGGACGGGGCAGGAAGGCGGGCACCTCGCGCCGGTAGCGCCGGTACGGCTCCCCGAGCTGCCGCTCGAGATCCCGCTCCTCGAGGGCGAGGGTGGCGAGCAGGATGTAGCCCGTCGAGGCGCCCGCGAACAGCAGGTGACCCCAGCTCATGTCGGGCGTCGCCCAGAAGGCGACCAGGAAGCCGGTCATCAACGGGTGGCGCAGATAGCGGTACAGGCCCCGGGTCTGGAAGGGGGGCTGCGGGCTGGGGCGCCGCCGCAGCCGCGCCCACACCTGGCTGAGTCCGAACAGGTGGGTATGGCTGATCATGAAGGTGCCGCCGAGCACGGTCAGCCAGCCCAGCGCGAACACCGCCCACAGCAGGGCGCGGGCGGCCGGGTCCTCCACCCGCCAGGCGAAGCCGCCCAGCGGCCGCCACTGCCAGAACAGCAGCGCCAGCACCAGGCTGGACGCGAGCACGTAGGTGCTGCGCTCGACGGCCGGGGGCACGAGGCGCGTCAGCCACCGCTTGAAGGCTCGGCGCGCCATGCCGCTGTGCTGCACCGCGAACAGCGTCAGCAGCGCGAGGTCGACGACGAGGGCGGGGAGCAGCGCTCCGCCGGCGCCGGCGTCGATGCCCTTGAGGACGCCGGCGTTGGCGAGGAAGCCCACGGCGTAGAGGAACGTGGCGAAGAAGACGGCGTAGCAGCAGACTCCGTAGAGCATGGCGAGAAGTCCGGACATCGTGGGGTCCTCCCTGGAAAGGTGGGTGGTACGACTCACCCTCCAGGGTAGGCAGCGGTGGCGGGGCCGTCATGAGGCAGACGTCCCGGCGGCAGGGCCCCGCGACGCGCGCGGGTGGGACGGGCGTCCTAGTCGGCGCCGAAACCCGCTTGGCGGGCGCGCACCACCGCCTCGGCACGGTGGTGGGTGCCGAGCTTGCCGAAGATCGAGCTGACGTGGTTGCGGACCGTCTTGGGGCGGATGCCGAGGGCCGAGGAGATCTCGGGGTTGGAGCGGCCGCGGGCGAGCTGGTCGAGCACCTCCCGCTCGCGGGGGGTGAGCTCACCGTAGGGAGCCACCGCCGCCGGCGCCGGCCGCCCCAGGAAGCCGTGGAGCTCCTCCCAGAGACGCTCCCAGGCCGGCTCGTCGGCCTGCAGGATGTGGTTGTCGCTGTCCAGCGCGACGAAGCGGGCGTCGGGGATGCGCGCCGCCAGGCGCCGGCCCTCCTCGAAGGCGACCATGCCGTCGCCGCGGCAGTGCAGCACCAGGGTGGGCGCCCGCACCCGCGGCGCCGCTTGCCGCACGTCGACGCGGTGGAAGGCCGTCCACAGCCGCGCCGCCATCTCGGCGCTGGCGCTGTGGCGCTCCATCTCCGCCATCTCCCGCACCTTGCCCGGCGAGGCGCTGGGCATCAACAGGCAGGCGAACACCTCGCGGAAGGCGGGCCGGTCGCCGCCCCAGCCGGTCTCGATCAGCTTGCCGAGCGCCGTCACCTGCTGGGCCGCCTCCCCCGGCTCGGGGCGCGCGAACACCCCCTGCAGGTAGCTGCCGTACAGCACCAGACGGCTGACCCGGTCGGGATGCCGCGCGGCGTAGCCCACCGCGATGGCCGCCCCCTGACAGAGGCCGAACAGCGGGAACCGCTCGAGCTCCAGCCGGTCCACCACCGCCTCGAGATCCGCCACCCAGCTCGCCAGCGACTGCGTGGCGCAGTCGCGGTCGGAGAGGCCGCAGCCGCGCAGGTCGTAGCGCACCAGGCGGTGGTCCCGGCGCAGCTCGTCGATCCACGGGCGCCACGGACCGTCGGCGTCGAGGCCGATGTGGGTGAGCCAGGTCGGGGTCTGGACGAGGGGCGCGCCCTTGCCCGCGGTGTAGTAGGCGATGCGGGCGCCGTCGGCGGAGCGGCAGAAGCGGATGCCCGAGTGCACGGCCCTCCATCATACCCCCCCCGCCGGGGTGGGGGCCGGGCCTATTCGGGGCCGAGCGCCGCGGCGCGCCGGCGCTCCTCGCGGCGCGCCTTGCGGCGGTCGCCGCGCGCCAGCGTGATCTTCAGCCAGGGCGGCGTGATCAGGGTGCTCACCATCACCATGATGACCACCGCCCCGAACACGTCGACGCTGATCACCGGATGGCCGTGCAGGCGCAGCCCCTCGCCGATCGAGGCGAAGATCAGCCCCACCTCGCCCCGCGGCACCATCCCCACCGACACCGAGAGCCGGTCGAGCCCGCGCTCGAGGACGCCGGCGGCGCAGATCATCTTGCCGATCACCGCGGCGACCGAGAGCAGGGCGGCGAAGCCGAGGATGTGCGGCCGGCCGAACGCGGCGAGGTCGACCCGGGCGCCGATCCAGACGAAGAACACCGGCACCAGGAAGGCGCCGATCGGGGCGATCAGCTCCTCGAGGTGGTGGTCGCCGCGGTCGAGGAAGTCCTTGAAGTGGACCTCGTCGAGGACCAGCCCCGCGGCGAAGGCGCCGACGATGGTGGCCAGCCCGATCAGGTCGGCGAGCCAGGCCAGCACGAAGAGGAAGATCAGCGACACCGCGAGCAGCATGCCGCGGATGCGCAGCTTGCTGGCCAGGCGGAAGACGTGCGGCGCCAGCCAGCCGCCGACGACGATGGCGCCGCCGAGGAACAGCACCGCCTTGACCACGATCAGCAGGATGTCGAGGCTCTCGAGCTCGCCGCCGGTGTTGGCGGCCGAGATGACCCCGGTGACCACCGCCAGGATGACCAGGCCGAGGATGTCGTCGACCACGGCGGCGCCGAGGATGATCTTCGACTCGCGCGCCGACACCTTGCCGAGGTCGGTCAGCACCCGGGCGGTGATGCCGACGCTGGTCGCGCACAGGGTGGCGCCGATGAAGATGTGGACCAGCAGCTCCTCGTCGGGGAGCAGCCAGGCCGACACCCCCCAGCCGAGGAAGAACGGCGCGATCACGCCCAGCACCGCCACCAGCAGACTGGAGGCGCCGACCGACAGCATCTCGGCGACGTTCGACTCCAGGCCGACCTCGAAGAGCAGGATCATCACGCCGATCTGGGCGAGGATCTCGATCCCCTGGTTGCTGGCCAGGAACTCGAAGCCGCCGTAGCCGAGCAGCGCCACGTTGCCGAGGATCACCCCGAAGACGAGCTCGCCGAGAACCGCCGGCTGGTGGACGCGCTCGAAGACCTCGCCGCCGAGCTTGGCGGCGGCCAGGATGATCGCCAACCCGATGAGCACCGGCACCACCGGTCCGCCGTGGTGGCCGGCGTCGCCGTGCTCGCCGGCCGGCGCTTCCGGAGCCGCCGGGAGCGACCCGGCCTGGGCGGTGGGCGCCGCGCCCGGGCCGGGAGCCGCCGGCGCGGCCTGCTGGGCCGTGCCCCCGGCCAGCCCGGGGTGGAGGGCGAGGGTCCCGGCCAAGAGCAGCAGGGCGATGAGCGATCGACGCATGCGACGCATCCTCTTCCAGGTCGCGGGCCGCACGCCACCCCCGCCTTCGCGGCCGAGGCGACGCGCCGCGGAAGCCAGCCGTGAGCCCAGGGACGCGCTATCGTACCACCGGCTCGGGTGCCGGCGAACGCCCGCGGCCAGCGCCATGGAGACCACCCAGCGAGCCCACGAAGGACGGGCCGGAAGCGCTCCGGCGGTCCGTCTCCCCGCGCCGCGGCGCCGCGGCACCGCGCTGGCCGCGGCGACCCTGGCGTTGTTCGCGGCACTGGCGGCGTTCGGCGCCCGCACGCACTGGGTGGAGGAGGTCAACAGCGCCGAGCGCGACGGCTACGCGGCACAGGCCGACCGGATCCTGGCCGGCCGTCTCCCCGACGACCCGTTCCGGCCGGCCCTCTACCCGCTGCTCGTCGCCGCCCTCGGCGCCGCCGTCGGCGACACCTTCACCGCCGCGCGCCTGATCTCCAACGCCGCCGCCGCGGCGGTGGCCGCCCTCGCCTTCGCCCTCGCCGCGCGGCTCGCCGGCCGTGGCGACCCCGGCACCCCGGGACCGGCGACCGCCGGCGCGCTGGCCTTCGCCCTCGCGGCGGTCAACCCCAACCTCTGGACGCTGGGCCAGAACGCCGCCACCGACATGTTCTTCGCCGCGCTCGCCACCGGCGCCGTGCTCGCCGGCCTGGTGTACCTCGAGGACCCGGGCTGGCGCCCCGCCCTCGCCGCCGGCGCCTGCCTGGGGCTGGCCCTGTTCACCCGCGGCAGCGCGCTCTTCCTGGCACCACCGCTGCTCGCCGCCTGGTGGCTGGCGCCGCGCCGTCGGGGGCGTCACCTGGCGGCCGCCGCCGGGCTCGCCCTGCTGCTGGTCGCCCCGGAGGCGGCGCTGCGCGCAGCGGCGTTCGGCGACCCGTTCCACGACGAGAACTGGAAGAACCTCGCCTGGAAGCTGCACGGCTACCCCGACTGGTCGGCCCTCGGCCACCCCGCCGTCTCCGGACCCGGCGAGCTGCTGCGCCGCGACGGCGCGGCGATCGTCCGCGGCGGCTTCGCCGAGCTGGTCCGCTTCTTCGCCGGCGGCGGCCTGGCGCAGCTCCTCGGCACGCCGGTCCACGTGCTGGCCGCGGCGGCGGGAGCGCTCGCCGCCCTCGTCGCCCGCCGCCGCGCCACGGCCTGGCTCCTGGCGGCCGGCGCCACCTTCCTCGCCGGCGTCGCCTTCTCCTTCTTCACCTGGGGCCGCCTGGTGCTCCTCCTGCTGCCCGTGGGCGCCGCCTGCGCCGCCGCGCCCTGGGGAGGGGGTGTGCGCCAGGTCCTGACCGACCGCTGGCGGGCGGCGACCCGGCGGCGTGGCGGCGCCGGCGCCCTGCGCCGAGCGGCGGCCCTGCGGGCGACCGCGGCCGCGGCCGGCGTCGCCCTGGTGGCGCTGCTGGCGGTGAAGACGTTCCTCTTCCGGCTCCCCGCCTTCGTCGCCCACCATCCCTACGGCGAGGTCGCGGCGCTGCGCGCGCTGGCGGACCGGGTGCCGCCGGGCACCGTCCTCGCCGGGGTGTCGCCGTTCCTCGGCCGCTACCTCGACCGGCCGTACCTCTACGTCCGCGACGCCTTCGGCCGCGAGGTGACCGACCCGGGGCTCTACCTCGGCCGCCTGCACCGGGAGCTCGAGCGGCGCGACGCCGCCTTCCTGGTGGTCGACCCGGTCGACCTGCGCGATCGCCCGGCGGCGCTGCTCGCCGCCGAGCCTCCGGCCCCCTGGCTGGCCCCTGCCGGCGGCGCCGGAGGGGTGCGGGTGTGGCGGGTGGAGCGATGACGGCCGCCGGGCCCGCGCGGGACGCCGAGCTGAGCGCGGTCGTCGTCCAGTGGGGCGACCCCGCGCCGCTCGCCGAGCTCCTCGACGCCTGGCCCGACGACCCGCGCTACGAGCTCGTGGTGGTGGACAACGGCGGCCCCGACGGCCCGCTGCCGGCGGCGACGGCGGCGGCCGTGCGGACGCGCGGCCGCCTGCTGGCGCCCGGCCGCAACCTGGGCTTCGCCGGCGGCGCCAACGCCGGCGCCGCGGCCGCCGCGGCGCCGCTGGTGCTCTTCCTCAACCCCGACGCGCGGCCGGCGCCGGGGGCGCTCGCCGCCCTCCTGGCCGGTTTCGCCGAGCACCCCGAGGCCGCCGGTCTGGCGCCGCGCCTGGTGGGCCCCGGCGGCGCGCCCCAGCACGCCTGGCAGCTCCGCCGCCTGCCGGGGGCGGCGCGGCTCCTCGCCCAGACCCTCTTCCTCCCCACCGGAGGAGGGGCCGACGCCGAGCCGCCGCCCGGCAGCGCCGTGGAGCAGCCGGCGGCGGCGGCCCTCGCCCTGCGCCGTTCCGCCTTCGCGGCGGCGGGCGGGTTCGACGCCGGCTTCCGGCCGGCCTGGTTCGAGGACGTCGACCTGGCGGCGCGCCTGGCGGCGCGCGGCGACCGGATCCTCTACCACCCCGCCGCGCTCTTCCACCACCGGCTCGGCTCGACCGTGGGCACGCTCGGCTACGGCCGCTTCCTGTGGATCTACCAGCGCAACCTGGTCCGCTACCTGCGGCGGCACCACGGCCGGCTGGCCGCGGCGGCGGCCCGCGCCCTGCTCCCCGCCGGCCTGGTGGCGCGGCTGGCGCTGCTGCCGCTGCGGCGGCCGCGGCGCGCCCCGGGCCGCGCCGCCGCGGCGGCCGGCCTCGGGGGGGCGCTGGCCGGGGCGCTCACCGGCTGGCGGCGGCCGTGGCGCTGGGCGGCGGAGGCCCCCGCGGGCGAGGCCGCGTTGCCCACCGGGCCCCCCGCCGCGCCGGCGGAGCCGCCGGCGCTGGCGGTGTGCATCGTCACCCGCGACGCAGCCCCGGACGTGCCGGCCTGTTTCTCGGCCCTCGCGGCGCTCGAGCACCGGCCTCTCGAGGTGGTGGTCGCCGACTGCGCCAGCTCCGACGCCACCGTCGCCGTGCTCGAGCGCGAAGCCCCGCGGCTCCACGACGCCGGCATCCCGGTGACGCTGCTGCCGCTGGCCGACAACCGCGGCTTCGCCGGCGGCATGAACGCGGCGCTGGCGCACACCCGCGCCCCCTGGGTGCTGACCCTCAACGCCGACGCCCTGCCGGCGCCCGACTACCCGGGGCGGCTGCTCGAGCGGGCCCGGCGCCACCCGGAGCTGCGCGTCGGCGCCGTCACCGGACGCCTGGTGCGGCCGGAGGCGGACGGGCCGCGGCGACTCGACGCCTGCGGCATGCGGCTCACCCGCACCTGGAGACACCTCGACCGTGGCTCCGGCGAGCCGGACCACGGCCAGTGGGCCGCCCCGGAGCGGGTGTTCGGCGCCACCGGCGCCGCCTCGCTGTTCCGCCGCGCCGCGCTCGACGACGTGGCGCTCGGCGGCGAGGTCTTCGACGCCCGCTTCCACTCCTTCCGCGAGGACGCGGAGCTCTGCTTCCGGTTGCGCGAGCGCGGCTGGGAGGTGGTCTACGAGCCGGCGGCGCAGGCGGTGCACCGGCGTGCCAACCTCCCCGAACGGCGCCGGCGGATGCCCGCCGAGGTCAACTTCCACTCGCTGAAGAACCGCTACCTCCTGCGCCTCGTCCACCAGACTCCCGGCAACCTCGTGCGCACCCTGGTACCCACCGCCGCCCGCGACCTCGCCGCCCTCGCCTACGTGCTGCTGCGCGAGCGGACCTCGCTGCCGGCCTACGGCTGGCTGTGGCGCCGCCGCCGCGAGATCCTCGCCCGGCGGCGCGCCGTGCAGGCGCGGCGGCGGGTGCCGCCGGCGGCGATCGACCGCTGGTTCGGCCGCGCCGGGGAGCCGCTGTGAGCGGCGCGCGAGCCCGGCGGCCGCACGTCGCGCTGGTCGGCAGCCGCGGCATCCCCGGCCGCTACGGCGGCTACGAGACCTTCGCCGAGGAGCTGGCGGTGCGGCTGGTCGAGCGCGGCTGGCGGGTCACCGTCTACGGGCGGTCGCACGTGGTCCCGCCCCAGCTCACCGGCTACCTGGGCGTCGACCTGGTGGTGCTGCCGACGGTGCGCAGCAAGTACCTCGACACGCCGGTGCACACGTTGCTGTCGAGCCTCCACCTGGGGCGGCGCAGCGGCGTCGAGCCGGTCGACGCGGCGCTGGTGGTCAACTCCGCCAACGCGCTGTTCGTCCCGCTGCTGCGCCACGCCGGCGTGCCGACCGCCCTGCACGTCGACGGCATCGAGAAGCGGCGCGCCAAGTGGGGGGCCCCCGGGCGCGCCGTCTACGCGCTGTCGGAGCGGCTGGCCTGCGTCCTCCCCGACGCCCTGGTCACCGACGCCGAGGTCATCCGGCGTCACTACCGCGAGCGCTACGGGGTCGACTCGTGGTCGATCGCCTACGGGGTCGACCCGCGCCCGGCGGCCGCCGAGGGCGCCGAGGTGCGCCGCCGGCTCGGCCTCGAGGACCGCGGCTACTTCCTCTACGTCAGCCGCTTCGAGCCGGAGAACAACCCGCACCGGGTGGTCGAGGCCTACCGGGCGGTGGGCGGCGACCTGCCCCTGGTGATGGTGGGCGGCGCCCCCTACGCCGAGCGCTTCATCGCCCGATTCCGCGCCGCCGCCGACCCGCGGGTGGTCTTCCCGGGGGCGATCTACGGCGAGGGCTACCGGGAGCTGCTCGCCCACGCCCTGGCCTACGTCCACGCCACCGAGGTGGGCGGCACCCACCCCGCCCTGGTCGAGGCGATGGGCTACGGCAACTGCCTGCTGGTCAACGACACCCCGGAGAACCGCGAGGTGGCCGGATCGGCGGCGCTCTACTTCCGCGCCGCCGATCCGGAGAGCCTCGCCGCGCGCTGCGAGGCGGTGCGGCGCGACCCCGCGGCGGCGCGCGAGCGCGGCCGCCGCGCCGCCGCACGGGCCGCGGAGCGCTACGGCTGGGAGGCCGTCGTCGACCGCTACGAGGAGCTCTTCCGCCACCTGATCGGCGGCCGGCCGGCGCCGCCCGGTCACCGCGGACGGCCACCGGCGTGGACGATTCCGCCCGCCGCTCCGTTACAATAGGCAACCGGACACGGGAGACGCCGCCCACCTCGCCTCCGCCCCATGCTGAAAGAACGCGCGCGGATCCTCACCGTCACGATCTTCGCGCTCGACCTGACGGTCGTCGCGGCCTCCTTCTTCACCGCCTACTGGCTGCGCGACGCGCTGCTGCCGCGCCTCTGGGAGGGCGCCTTCACCGGCCGCTTCTACCCCCTGGGCGCCTACCTGCCGCTGCTGCCGCTGGCGCTGGTGATCTGGGGGGCCCTGCTGCTGTCGTCCGGCAGCTACCGCTCGCACCGCACCGTGCCGCTGGTCGACGAGGCCTGGGGCGTGATCCGGGTGTCGTTCCTGGGCGCCTCCATCCTCACCCTGGTCATCTTCGGCCTGCGCCTGGGCGAGCGGCTGCTCGAGGACCAGATCAGCCGCTCGTGGATCCTGCTGTTCGCCCTGCTGTCCTGCCTGCTGCTGCTGAGCGAGAAGCTGGCCATCCGCCTCACCTCGCGGTACGTGCGCAGCCGCGGCCTGAACTACCGCAGCATCCTGATCGTCGGCACCGACGCCACGGCGCTCGGCATCGCCCAGTCGATCGACCAGCACCGCTTCTGGGGCTTCCGGCTGCTCGGCTTCGTCCGCACCGGCGAGGCCGAGCCGGGGCGGATCGTGTCCGACCGCCACCCCGTGCTCGGCGACCTCGCCGACCTGCCGCGGCTGATCGAGGAGCACCCGGTGGACGACGTCATCTTCGCCGTCCGGCGCCGCGAGCTCGACCGCATGGAGGAGATCTTCGAGATCCTCCAGGAGCTCGGCATCCGCACCCGCTTCGCCATGGACCTGTTCCCCAACGTCCGGGCCCGGGTGCAGCTCGAAGACCTCGACGGCATGCCGCTGCTGACCTTCTCGACCACGCCGACGAGCCCGCTGCAGCTGATGGCCAAGCGGCTCACCGACGTCGCCGTCTCCACCCTGCTGCTGGTCCTCGGCCTCCCCCTGGTCGTGGTCATCGCCGGCCTGATCAAGCTCACCTCGGGCGGCGCGGTCCTGTTCCGCCAGACCCGCTGCGGCCTCAACGGCCGCTACTTCACGCTCTACAAGTTCCGCACGATGGTGCACGACGCCGAGCTGCGGCGCCGCGAGATCCTGCACCTCAACGAGATGCAGGGCCCGGCGTTCAAGCTGCGCCGCGACCCGCGGGTGACCCGGCTCGGACGGCTGCTGCGCAAGTTCAGCCTCGACGAGCTGCCGCAGCTCTGGAACGTGCTGCGCGGCGACATGAGCCTGGTCGGCCCGCGGCCGCCCATCCCCGAGGAGGTCGCCCAGTACCAGCGCTGGCAGCGGCGCCGCTTGTCGATGAAGCCGGGGCTCACCTGCCTGTGGCAGATCAGCGGCCGCAACCAGGTCGACTTCGACCGCTGGATGGAGCTCGATCTCGAGTACATCGACTCCTGGTCGCCGCTGCTCGACCTGAAGATCCTGCTCAAGACCATCCCCGTCGTCCTCAGCGGCAGGGGCGCCTCGTAGCGGGCCGGGTCCCCGCGGGCGGAGCAGCGGTGCACGAGCGCGGTGCGGCGGCGGGTGGGGTCACGGCCGAGCCGGCGGCGAGCGTCGTCGTCCCGGCCTACGACGCCGCGGCCTCGATCCGCCGCGCGCTCGGCTCCCTCGCCGCCCAGCGGACCGCCGAGCCGTTCGAGGTGATCCTGGTGTGGAGCGGCGAGGACGCCACGCCCGAGATCGCGCGGCGGGAGTTCCCCTGGGTGCGCCGCATCGGCCGGACCGGCAGGATCCCCACGGGCGCGGCGCGCAACCTGGGCATCGCCGCCGCCGCCGGCCGCGTCGTCGCCTTCCTCGCCGCCGACTGCACGGCGGACCCGGACTGGCTCGGCCGGCGGATCGCGGCCCACCGCGAGGGCTTCGCCTGCGTCGGGGGCGCCATCCGTCCGGCCGACCCCGTCAACGCCTGGGCCGAGGCCAGCCATCTGCTCGAGTACAGCGCCGGACTGCCGTCGCGGCCGCGCGAGGTGGTCTCCGAGCCGATCTACCAGCTCTCCTTCGATCGCGAGATCTTCGACCGCTTCGGCCTCTACGACCCACAGCTGGTGCGCGGCGAGGACACGCAGCTCAACTGGCGCCTGGCGCGCGCCGGGATCCCCTTCCTCTTCGACCCGGCGATCGTCATCGCCCACCCGGGGCCGACCACCGCGGGGGAGTTCTGGCGCCACCAGGAGGACCACGGCCGCTGGTTCGGGTGGCTGGCGCGCCGGGTCGAGGTGCCGGGCGTGGAGGGGCGCGGCGTCCTGCGCCACCTCCGGCTGGTCGCCCTCTACCCGGCGGTGCGCGTCGTCCGGCTGCTGCGGCGGGTGGCGGCGTGGGACCGCTCCCGGCTCGGCCGCGTCCTGCGGCTCCAGCCGCGGATCCTGTTCGGCGTCGCCGCCGCCACCTGGGGGCTGGTGCGCGGCCTCTCCGGACCGCTGCCGGAGGGCGTCCCGGACGGCGGCGAAGGGGCGCCGCCGGAGGGGCCCGAGGGATGACCACCGCGGTCGGCATCCTCGACCGCGACGCGTGGACGGCGAACACCGACGTGCTGGTGGTCGTCGACCCCCGTCGGCGACGGCTGACCTGGGTGCCCCGCGACCTCTGGTGCCCGGGCCTCGGCGACCGGGTCAACGCCGCGCTCGCCCGCGGCGGCCACCCGGCCGTCCGCGCCGCCCTCGCCGAGCACGGGCTGAGGGTCGACCACGGCGTCTACCTGCGGCGGGCGGCGACCGAGCGCTTCCTGGCCACCTGCACGGTCCGCGTGCCGGTGCCGCGCCGGCTCGAGTTCTACTATCCGCTGACCCCCACGGCACCCCTCGAGGAGGGGGTCAAGATCGTCACCTTCGAGCCCCCGGAGGAGAGCCTCTCCGGCGAGCGCATCCACCAGTGGATCGGGGCGCGCAGCGCCGTGCCCGAGGGGGGCACGGACCTCGACCGGATCGAGCGGCAGCAGTGCTTCCTGCGCCGGCTGCTGCAGGCGGGCGGCGACCTCACGCCCGTCCTCTCCGACCCCGAGCGGGTTCGGGTGAGCGGGCCGGCGGCGCTCGCGGAGCTCGGCGCGGTGCGCCCGGGCTGGCGCTTCGCCACCCACGACGCGGTGGTGCCGGCCACCGTCGCCGGCCGGGAGGTGCTCCTCGCCGACCTCCGCCCTCCCCTGTTGCGCCGGCTCGCCCGCCTGCGGCCGACCGTCGCCCGGGCCGTCACCGCCCGCACCGGCCGCCACGTCCACCGCCTGCTGGTGATCCCGTCGGGGACGGCCCGCCGGGCGCCCGAACCGCGGCGGGTGCGCCTGCTCGCGGTCGTCGCCGTGCACGACGAGGCGGACCGCCTGCCGGGCCTGCTCGCCAACCTGGCACCCCAGGTCGACGGCATCGTGGCGTTGGACGACGGGTCGTCCGACGGCTCCGGCGACCTGCTGGCGGCGCATCCGGCGGTCGTCGAGGTGCTGCGCAACCCGCCCACGCGGCCCCGTTGGGACGAGCCCGCCAACCACCGCCGCCTGGTGCAGGCGGCGCACCGCCACGGCGCCGAGTGGATCCTCGCCGTCGACGCCGACGAGCGCCTGGAGCGGGAGTTCCGCGCCCGCGCCGAGCGGGTGATCCGCCGCGGCCGCCGGCTGGGCCTGGAGGCGTACGCCGTCCGCCTCCGCGAGCTGTGGGGCTCGGCGACGACCTACCGAGCCGACGGACGCTGGGGGCGCAAGAAGGTGGTGCGCCTGTTCCGCGCCCTCCCCGACCATCGCTTCGACCTGCGCCCCCTACACGGCGGCAAGGGCCCCCGCCAGGCCCGCGTCCTCGGCGGCTGGCCCGGCGCCGACCTCGAGCTCTACCATCTGCGGATGATCGCTCCGCAGGACCGCGCGGCGCGCCGGCGGCGCTACGAGCGGCTCGATCCCGAGAGCCGCTGGCAGCCCGGCGTGGGCTACGCCTACCTCACCGACGAGACCGGGTTGCGCCTGCGCCGGGTCGACCCCCGGCGCGGCTTCGCGGACTGAGCGGGTGCGCGGGGCCCACGCCACGCGCGGCGCCCGGCGATCCCTTCAATCTAGAATGTGGTACAAATAGCCGCATGGCGGACGCACGGCTCGGCGGGTTCGAGGAGCTGGTGCTGCTGGCGGTGGCCGGGCTCGACGGCGCGGGCTACGGGGTCACCCTGCAGGAGCACCTGGAGGCGCTGTCGGGCCATCCGATCGCCCTGGGCGCCGTGTACACCACGCTGGACCGGCTCGAGCGCAAGCGGCTCGTCGCCTCGCGGATGGCCGATCCCACCGGCGAGCGCGGCGGGCGCCGCAAGCGCCTCTACCGCATCACCGCCGCCGGCAGCTCCTCCCTCGACTCCATGCGGCGCATCCGCAGCAGCCTGTGGCGGGCGATCGACCGGCCGGTGCACCCGTGACCGGCCGCGGCCGCTGGATCGTCTGGCTGTGCACGCCCGGACGGGCCGAGGAGATGCTGGGCGACCTCGCGGAGCTGCACGCCCGCCGGCGGCGCGACCGCGGGCGGCTGGCCGCCTGGAGCCGCACCGCGCTCGACGTCGCCAGCGTCTGCCTGCTGCGGTCGCGGGCCTGGAGCTGGTCGGGCTCCCAGCGGCTCCAGGCCAGCGCCCTGCTCTCCCTGCCGCTGCTGCTCGCCCTCGGCCTGGCGCTGTCGCCGGCGCCGACGCGGGTGATCCAGGCCCACGACCCGGCCGGCCGCTTCACGCTGCGGATGCGCGGCGACCGTCTGCTCGGCGCCAGCGTCGACGGCGTCGCCCTGCCCTCCCGGCGGCTCGAGCAGCGCGGGCGCCGGCTGATCCTGCGCGGAGCGGACGGCGGCCGCGACCTCGTGCTCCGGGTCACGCCCGGGCACGGCATCCGTTGGACCGCGCGCCGGCCGGCGGCGGCCGGCGGCGGGGGGGCGGCGGCCGCCGCCGCGAGCCCCCGCGCCGACCCGGCGCGCCGCGAGCCGCCGGCGATCGACCTCGAGCAGGCGCGCCGGGAGCTGGCGGAGATCGCCGCGGCCAGCGCCGCCGAGGGCGGCCGGCGGTGGGGCGAGCCGCTCTACGGACCGCTGCTCCTCGTCGACCGCGCCTCGCGGCAGGTGGTCGCCAACGTTCCCGACGCCGGCGGCCGGTTGGCCCGGCGGGGCGATCTCTACGCCGGCACCCTGCCGCCGGAGGAGAACGTGGCCAACACCGCCCTCGAGTGGAGCGGCGTCACCTGGTCGATGCTGATCTGGCCGCTGCCCGACGAGGTCCACGCCCGCCGCCGGCTGGTCTTCCACGAGCTCTTCCACCGCCTGCAGCGGAGATGGGGATGGGCGCTGGGCGACCCGGCCAACCCGCAGCTCGCCACGCGCGACGGACGCATCTGGACGCGCCTGGAGTGGCGCGCCCTGGCCGCGGCCCTGCTCCACCACGGCGCGGCACGCCGCGCCGCCGTCGCCGACGCCCTGACCTTCCGCGCCCGGCGCCACCGGCTCTTCCCGGGCGCGGCGGACGAGGAGCGGGCGCTCGAGCTCAACGAGGGACTGGCCGAGTACACCGGGCTGGCGATGAGCGGCCTGCCGCCGGACGTCCTCCCCGATCGCGCCGCCGTCGGGCTGGCGCAACGCGAGGGGGCGGAGAGCCTCTCGCGCTCCTTCGCCTACGCTTCCGGTCCCGCGTACGGCCTCCTGCTCGACGCCACCGGCGACGCCTGGCGCCGGAACCTCTCCCCGACGACCGACCTGGCCCGCCTGCTGCGCTCCCGGATGCGGCTGCCGCCGCCCGACCCCGCCAGCGCCGAGGGGCGCTGGGACGCCTACGACGGCGCGCGGATCGTCGCCGAGGAGAGCCGGCTGGCCGAGCGCCGCGACGCCGAGCTCGCGCGGCTGCGCGCGGCGCTGGTCGAGGGTCCGGTGCTGCGGCTGCCGGCCGACCCCGAGCTGCGCTACTCCTTCGACCCCGACGACGCGACGCCGCTGCCGGCGGCGGGAACGGCCTACGGCTCGGCCCGGGTGACCGCCTCCTGGGGGGTGCTGACGGTGGCCGGCGGCGGCGTGCTGCTGGCCCGCGGCGAAGAGGGCGTCACCGGCGTGGTGGTCCCGCTCGACCATCCGGTGGACGCTCCACCCACCGCCGGCCAGGGGTGGTCGGTCGAGCTCGCCCCCGGCTGGCGCATCGAGCCCGGTCCCCGCCCCGGCGACTGGCGGGTGCGGCCGCCGTCGGTCTCCGCCCCCGACCCGCCGCGTTGACGCCCCGGCTCCCGGCGGCGGCGCCCCCCGCCCCTCGCGCCCGGCGGCGGAATTTCGCTCCCGGGCGCCCCCGTTGCGCCACCATAGAATGGTGTCGATGTCCGCACTCTCCGACCCGGGCTTCGAGCAGCTCCCCGACGTGCTGCCCCTGTTCCCGCTCACCGGCTCGCTGCTGCTGCCCGGCAACTACATGCCGCTCAACGTGTTCGAGCCGCGCTACCGCCACATGGTGGAGGACCTCGCCGCGACGGCTCCCTACCTGGGGATGATCCAGCCGGTGGTGCCGCGCAACGACAACCGGCCCGACCCGCTGGCCGAGACCGACCATCCGCGCCTGTACTCGGTGGGTTGCGCCGGCCGCCTGGAGCGCTGCGAGCCCCAGGACGACGGGCGCTACCTGATCCTGCTCAAGGGGGTGTGCCGCTTCCGGGCGGTCGACGAGCTGCCGCCGCAGCGCGGATACCGCCGGGTGCGGGTGGACTACGCCGAGTTCCAGGCCGACCTGGTCGAGCCCGAGCTGCGCCTCGACCGCGACCCGCTGCTCGGGGCGCTGCGCGATTTCGCGCAGCAGCGCCACCTGGAGTTCGACCTCGAGCGGCTCGAGACGCTGCCCGGGGTGGCGCTGCTCAACGGGCTGTCGGTGGCGCTGCCGTTCTCCCCGGGCGAGAAGCAGGCGCTGCTCGAGGCCGAAGGCCCCGCCGAGCGGCGCGACCTGCTGCTGTCGCTGATGGGCATGGGGTTCGCGCCCCGCCCGGACGAAGAGATGTTCACCCCGCCGCCCGTCAACTGAAGGGTCGCGACGACCCGACCTCGAGGCACACCATCTCCAGCCAGATCGACGGCGACCTCCGCGGCATCAAGACCTCGCAGCGGCGTGCGCTCGAGCGCACCTTCCGGCGGCGCGTGGCGCCCCGGGAGGTGGTGTCGCTCGAGCTCGCCCGCCACCTGGCGGGGATCTCCCACGACCTCGGGCGCCAGGTCGGCGTGCTGCTGACCCGCGAGGGCACCGTGCGCAACGTCGTGGTCGGCGACGCCCACCGCATCGAGATCCCCGACGTCGGCCGCCTGCGCGGCGGCGTCGGCCGCTTCCGCGGCCTGCGCCTGGTCCACACCCACCTGCGCGGCGAGCCGCTGACGCACGACGACCTCACCGACCTGGCGCTGCTGCGCCTCGACCTGGTGGCCGCGGTGCAGGTCGACGGCGACGGGGCGCCCGGCGCCGTCGAGGTGGCATGGCTGGCGCCCTCGGCCGCCGGCGACGAGGGCGACGGCGAGTCGCGCTGGGAGGACAGCTTCCAGCGGCTGCGGGCCCCCGAGGTGCACCGCCTCGACCTCGACGTCGAGGCCACCATGGCCGCGCTCGAGGAGGAGCTGTCGCGGCTCGCCGGCGCCGCCGGCTCGACCGGCCGCGAGCGCGCCCTGGTCGTGGGGATCGAACCCGACGACGACCGCTTCGCCGAGACCCTGGAGCTGGTGCGCTCGGCGGGGGTCGAGGTCGCCGGCACCGTGCGCCAACGGCGGCGCACCGTACATCCGAAGACGGTGGTCGGGCGCGGCAAGCTGCAGGACATCGTGCTCGAGGGGATGCGGCGCCGCGCCGAGGTGGCGATCTTCGACATCGACCTCAAGCCGGCCCAGGCGCGCGCCTTCGAGGACGCCACCGGGATGAAGGCGATCGACCGCACCCAGCTCATCCTCGACATCTTCGCCCAGCGGGCGCGCAGCCGCGACGGCAAGCTGCAGGTCGAGCTGGCGCAGCTCAAGTACTCGCTGCCCCGGCTCACCGAGAGAGACGCCGGGCTGTCGCGGCTCACCGGCGGGATCGGCGGCCGGGGGCCGGGCGAGACGGTGATGGAGGTGGGGCGGCGGCGGATCCGCGACCGCATCCGGGCGCTCGAGAAGGAGGTCGAGAAGCTCTCCCGGCAGCGCGACGTGCGGCGGCGCCGGCGGCGTGAGGCCGACCTGCCGATCCTCTCGATCATCGGCTACACGAACGCCGGCAAGTCGACGCTGCTCAACGCCCTCACCGAGAGCGAGGTGGAGGCGGCCGACAAGCTCTTCATGACCCTCGACCCGACCAGCCGCCGCCTGCGCTTCCCGCGCGAGGGCGAGGTGGTGATCACCGACACGGTCGGCTTCCTCTCCGACCTGCCCCCCGACCTGGTGGCGGCGTTCCGCGCCACCCTCGAGGAGCTGGCCGACGCCGACCTGCTGCTGCACGTCGTCGACGCCGCCGACCCGCGGCTCGACGAGAAGCTGGCCGCCGTCGAGCGCCTGGTCGAGGAGCTCGACCTCGAGGGGATCGACCGCCTGATCGTGCTCAACAAGGCGGACCTGGTGCCCGCCCCGGAGCTCGCCGCCCTGGAGCGCCGCTTCTCGGGGGTCGCCGTGTCGGCGCTGGCGCGGCGCGGCCTCGGGGACCTCATCGCCGCCGCCGAGGAACGGCTGGGGCGCGCGCGGCCGCTGGTGGCGACCGCTCCCGCCGGCACCGGCGGCGCCCCGGACCCTTGAGCGGGGCATCGGGGCTCGACGGCCGCCTCACCGGGGCGACGGCCGTCCCTGCGGGCTCGGGCCAGCCACCGCCGCTCCGCCCTGATCGGCCGACGACAGGCCGCGCTCGAGCGTCACCGTGACGTGCCGCATCGTCTCGTCGACGAAACGGCCGCGCAGCGCGTCCGGGATGCGAGGGAGGACGAGCAGCGCGGCGTGCGCCAGGGCCACGCTCATCTGCGGCAGTGCCCGGAACATGTTCTGCGCGTGCATCCGGTAGAAGGCGAGGTCCCGGTCGAGGAAATCGAAGCGGGCGCCGCGCAGGGCGAGCTCGATCCACATCACCCAGTCCTCTTTCGCCCGCAGTCTCTCGTCGAAGATCGGCCTGTCCGCCCAGAGAGCGCTCCGGAAGAGAGCCGTGTGAATCGGGATGCACAGGCCGCGCTCCCAGCGGAACAGGAAATCCTCGAGCGGATCGTCGGAGAGCATGTCCGGCCAGAACGGCTCCCCCAGCTCGCCGGTGTCGGAGTCGAAGGGCCGGTAGTTGCTGAAGGCGACGTCGATCTCCGCATCGGCGTCGAGGATCCCCGCCTGCGTCTCCAGCTTCTCGGCGGCGAGGAGATCGTCCGCGTCGAGCAGCTGCAGCAGGGGCGCACGGGCCAGCTCCCTGCCCCGGTTCCTGGCGGCGGAGAGCCCGCGATTGTCCTGGTGGACGTAGCGGAAGCGCTGGTCGGTCCGGACCCACTCGGCGACCAGGTCTCGCGTCGCGTCCGTCGACCCGTCGTCGACGACGATGCACTCCCAGTCGGGCAGGGTCTGGCGGGCGACCGATGCGAGGGTCTCCCCCAGGAAACGAGCGTGGTTGTACGCCGGGATGATGACGCTCACGCGAGGGTCGGTCATGGGCGCAGGAGGGCAGCCGCGAGCGTGGCGGGCGGATTGCGGGTGACCGCAGGACAGCAGGCGGCCGGCGGATCGACGCCCTCGTCGGGCCGCGGGGACCCCGCCTTCAGCCCGCCCTTCCCCGCCGGTCCGGCCGCGACCGCCGGCGGACCGCCGCCGAGGGGAGCGATCACCGCGCCGGCCGCCGCCCCGCGGCCCACGCCGCCCGGTCCTCGCGGCGCACCACGAAGCGGAGCGCCGTAAAGACCGCGTCCACCGAGCAGACCTTGTTGTCGACCAGGCCGAGCGCCAGGCCGGCGCCCTGGACGACCTCGAACGACAGGTCGGTGGCCACGCCGGAGCTCTTCTTCGGCCACGCCACCCACAGGCCGCCGGCGGGGGCGAGCCGCGCGGCCACGGCCGGCAGGCGCCGGCGGAGCTCCGCGCGGCGGCGGCAGAAGAGGAGCACCAGGGCGACGTCGCCCGCCCCGGGGAGCCGGCGCCGGAGGGCGGCGCCCGGAGGGACCGGCGCGAGGGCCTCGGAGACGCTCCGCGGCGCCTCGACCACCACGGCGGTGACGCCGGGACCGAGACCCAGCTTCTTCGCCAGCGGGCTCGGCGTCGGGGCGCTCACGCGGCACACCACGGCCCGGCGGGGCCGGCGCGGCGGCTACCCGCCGTAGAGGCCGGCCCCGACGTAGACGGTGCGGCCGTCGGGGAGCGCCACCTTGCGGACGAAGGCGCTCTTCTTCGCCGGCACCTGGTCGCCGGGTCGCGGCCACTTGTACTCGATCCAGGCGGCGTCGTGGTCGGCCAGCCGGGCGAGGATCTCGCGGCCGATGACCACCCCGTCGGGGTCGGCGGTGTCGAGCATGTCCTTGCCCTCGTACTCGGGGAACCCGGCGTTGACGAGCTGCACCCCCGCCCCGTCCATCACGAAGACGTACGAGTCGTAGAAGCGGAAGCCGCTGGCGCGGTCGCGCAGGGTGGGAAAGGCCTTCGTCCCCTGCGCCTGCAGCAGGTCGACGGCATCGCCGACCTGCTCGACCACGAACAGCCGCTCCATCGGCATCAGGTAGCGGCCGCTGCCCACCAGGTACGCCCTGCCGTCGGGGCTCTCGGCGCGGCGCACATAGGTGCTCTTCCACACGAAATTGGTGCCCTCGCCCGGGCGCGGCCAGAGGTAGTGCACCCAGCCCGAGCCGCCGCTCTCCACCTCGCGCTGGAAGGCGCGGACGATCGGCTTGCCGTACGGGTCGCGGAGGTCGAGGACGTTGCGCCCCTCGAGGTCTGGCCGCGTCGGGTGGCAGACGGCGGCGCCCTCGAGGTCGTTGACGAAGACGTAGACCTCGCCGTGCCGCCAGCGCGTGCCCTCCTGGCGGAAGGCGGCACAGGCCTTCGCCGCCCCCTGCTCGGAGACCAGGTCGGCGGCGGCGTCGACCAGGGCGACGAGCTGCCGCGTCTCCTCGTGCGCGGGCGGGTACGCCGCCGGATCGACGGCGACCTCGGCGGCCCGTCCCACCGTCGGGACGGCCAGCGCCAGGATCAGCGGGAGAACGGCCGGAAGAGCTCGGAGAAGACGCCGCGCCATGTCACGCTCCTCGCAGGAAGAGGATCCGCAGGTACCCGCGGAATCCTACCACCGCCCCCCGCGGTCTCCGTCTTTTCGGCGGCTACCAGGGGCGGGAGATGACGCAGGCGTTGATCCCGCCGACCCCCATCGACAGCTTTCCGACCGTGCAGGCCGGCACCGCCACCGGACGGTCGAAGACGAAGTGCCGGTGGACCCCCGCGATCATCGAGTTGAGCTCGCCGGCGGAGAGCGGCGTGGGGTCGACGCGACCCTTGGCGTAGCCGAGGTACTGGGCGGTCAGCTCCCAGCCGCCGGCGGCCCCCATGCCGTGCCCGAAGATGCCCTTGCGCGCCGTCACCAGCACGGTGTCGGGAAGGACCTCGCGCAGGTTCTCGACCTCCAGGTAGTCGCCGGGGGTGGCGGTGGCGTGGAGATCCCAGCCGCCGATCTCCGCCGGCGCCACCCCGGCCCGCGCCAGCGCCTCGCGGATCGCCTTCTGCGGCCCCTCCTTCGAGGGGGTGATGATGTGGTCGGCGTCCGAGGAGACGCCCACCGCCAGCGGCTCCAGCCCCACCGGCTCCATCCCCTTGGCGGTCAGGTAGTCGACGTCGCCGAGGATCCAGACGGCCGCGCCCCCCGAGACGTGGGTGCCGCGCAGCTCCGACAGCGGCTTCGACACCGACCCGGCGCCGGCCAGCACCCGGGCGTTGAAGAAGGCCGACACCGTCAGCGGATGGGGGGGCGGGTCGGCGGCGCCGATCACCGCCACCTTGGCCTCGCCGCGCCGGATGGTCTCCATCGCCAGCTTCAGCGTGACCGCGAAGGTCGAGCAGGCGGCCACCGGCGCCCACGCCGGTCCGGTGATGCGGCCCAGGATGGAGATCTGCGACGCCGGCGTGTTGTGGATGTTCCACAGCAGGTTGGCCGACACGGCCGCCCAGGGCGGCGCGGGCGCCGCGTAGCGCTCGCGCAGCCGCTGGTGGCGGCGCTGCTTCTCGCGCAGCAGGGCCCGCTTGCCGGCCTCGACGTCGCCGGCGACGGCCAGCGACTCGATCTCGCCGAGCGCCACGATGTAGTCGGCCAGGTCGCCCGACCGCCGTGCCCACCAGGCGTCCCAGGCCTCCTCGGCCGTCTCGCGCTCGCCGGGGTCGTCGAGGGTCGCGGGGTCGGGCGGCGGCGCCTCCCCCGGGGGCACCTCGCCACGCCGGCGGTAGGCTGCGAGGGCGGCATTGCGCTCCGGCCGCGCCCAGAAGCGGTCCCAGCGGCGCTGCGCGCGGTGCAGCGCGATCGACTCCTCGTAGATGGTGGGCAACGCGCCCAGGCCGCTGCCGACGTAGACGTGGGCCTCGGGACCGAGGCCGGAGAGCTCCTCCTCGAGGCCCGGGTTGCGGCGCAACGCCTGGATGAACGCCCCCACCGCGAACAGGGTGGTGCGGTCCATCTTCTCGAGCAGGCGCGGGTAGCGATTCGGCGCGTGGCGGCGGTCGATCCACTCGCGGTAGTCGGCGAAGTCGAACTTCGGCTCGCCGACCAGGAAGTTGCTGGCGCCGAAGCCCTCGAACGGCGCCAGCCAGCTGCCGCCCGCCTCCAGATTGGCGGCGAACTCGTCGAGGTCGGCGCTCCGCGGGGCGACGATCCCCCAACCGAAGATGCCGACCCGCCGCCCCGTCGTCGCCATGCGTCCTCGCGTCCGCCCGCCGCCTAGCCCGCCATGCGCTCGATCAGGTCCACCACCCGGTTCGAGTAGCCCCACTCGTTGTCGTACCAGGACACCACCTTGACCCAGCCGTCGCCCTGCGACCGGGTGGACGAGCGCGTCGAAGATCGACGAGTGGGGGTTGCCGATGATGTCGGTCGAGACCAGCGGCGCCTCGCTGTACTCGACGATGCGCTTCAGCGGGCCGGCGGCGGCGTCACGCACGGCCGCGTTGACCTCGTCGGCCGAGGGCCGGGCTCCGCAGGCGCGCCACGAGGTCGACGATCGAGCCGTCGGGGACCGGCACCCGGATCGCCATGCCGTCGAGCTTGCCGGCGAGGTGGGGGATGACCTTGCCGACGGCGCGCGCCGCGCCGGTGGTGGTGGGGATGATGTTCTCGGCCGCCGCCCGGCTGCGCCGCAGGTCCTTGTGGGGGACGTCGGCCAGGCGCTGGTCGTTGGTGTAGGCGTGGACCGTGGACATCATGCCCTCCTCGATGCCGAAGGCCTCGTGGAGGATCTTGGCGACGGGCGCCAGGCAGTTGGTGGTGCACGAGGCGTTGGAGACGATGCGGTGCTCGGGCGTGAGCACCTCGTCGTTGACCCCGAGGACGACCATGGCGTCGACGGCGTCCTTCGGCGGCACGGTCAGCAGCACCTTGCGGGCGCCGGCGGCGAGGTGCTTCTCCAGCTTCTCGCGGGTGCGGAAGACCCCGGTCGACTCGACGACGATGTCCACCCCCAGCTCGCTCCAGGGGATGGCCGCGGGGTCGCGCGCCTCGGTCATCGCCATCCGCTCGCCGTCGACGTAGAGGGCGTCCTCGTCGCTGCGCACGTCGCGCTCGAGGAGCCCCATGACCGTGTCGTACTTCAGCAGGTAGGCGAGCTGCTCGGTTGTCGAACAGGTCGTTGATCGCCACCACCTCGACGTCCTCGCGCTCGGGGAGGATGCGGAAGACGCTGCGGCCGATGCGGCCGAAGCCGTTGATGCCCACGCGGATCCTGCCGTCGTTCGCCATCAGGCGGCCTCCTCTCTGCGGTCGAGCTCGCGGAAGCGGCGGATCAGGTCGATCACCCGGTGCGCGTAGCCCCAGCTGTTGTCGAACCAGGCGACGGTCTTCGACACGCGGTCGCCCAGGATCATGGTGGCCTGGGCGTCGAAGGTGCTCGAGAAGGTGCTGCGCAGCACGTCCGACGACACGATCGGGTCGTTCTCGTAGTCGAGGATGCCGCGCCAGCGGGCACTGCCCGCGGCCGTGCGCACGACCTCGTTGATCGCCTCGCGGGTGACCGGCTGCCGGTGCCAGCAGACCAGGTCGACCAGCGAGCCGTTGGGCACCGGCACGTTCATCGAGTGCGCGGTGAGCCGGCCGGCGAGGTCGGGCAGCAGCTGCACGATCACCTCGCCGGCATTGGTCTCCTGCGGGATGATGTTCTCCGCCGCCGCCCGGCCGCGCCGCGGGTCCTCGGCCGGCACGTCGGCGAGGCGCTGCTGGTTGGTGTAGGCGTGGACGCTGGTCAGGAAGGCGCGCTCGATGCCGAAGGCGTCGCCGAGGACGGCGAGCAGCGGCGCCGCGCAGTGGGCGGTGCACGAGGCGTTGGAGACGATCCGCTGCTCCGCCGAGAGCGCGCCGTCGTTGACCCCCATCACCACGGTGAGGTCCGGCGGGTCCGGCGACGGGACGCAGAGGATCACCCGCCGTGCCCCGCGCTCGAGGTGGCGCTCGATGTCGGCGCGCCGCGGGAAACGGGCCGAGGCGTCGACCACCGTGTGGACGCCATGGGCGCTCCAGTCGACGTCTCCCGGCTTCTCCGCCGACAGCATCGCGGTGCGGTGGCCGGCGGCGTACAGGGTGCCGTCCACCAGGCTCACCTCGTCCTCGAAGCGCCCCAGGATGGTGTCGAAGCGGAGCAGATAGACCAGCCCCTCGTGGTCGGCGATGTCGCTGATCGCGGCGATGCGGAGGTCGTCGCTGGCGTGCAGGATGCGGAACAGGTTCCGCCCCATCCTGCCGAAGCCCATGAGTCCGATTTTCAGGGGGTCGTTCCCCATGCCTGCCTCCTCACTGTCGATGTGCGTACCCTGGTGTGGCTTCACTCGTGGCGCTTCCCCCGCGGACCCACCACTCTAGCAGCAGCCCGCCGGCCGCCACCGGCTCAGGGAGCGGGCGGGCGGGGAGAGTAGACCCGCAGGCGGTAGCCGCTCTCCGGGAAGTCGCGCTCCGCGACCAGCCGCCAGCGCGGATCGCCCGTCACCGCCGCGCGCAGCGGGTCGAGGGGGGCGCTCTCGGCCGCGAAGTCGCGGCGCAGGGCGGGGCTGCCGGCCTCGAGGTCCAGCACCACGAGCGCCAGGCCACGCCCGGCGGCCCGGGCGAGGACCGCCTCCGGATCGCGCGCCAGCTCCCCGGGGTCGAGCGGCAAGCGCGGCTCCCCGGGGCCCGGGTCGAGACGACGCAAGTCCCATTCCACGAGACCCGGGGAGAAGAAGTTCCAGGAGCCGACGAGGACGGCGCCGGCCGGCGCCGCCGCGACGACCGACGCGACCGCGTCGACCACCGGTTCCACCGCCGCCGGGACCGAGTGGAGGGCGAAGTCGCTCTCGAGCCGCGGGACGTCGACGCCGGCGCGGAGAGCCAGCGCCAGCACCAGCGCGACGGCCACCGCCGGCACCGCCAGGCGCGCCGCGCGGCCCGCCCGCGCGGCGACCTGGTCCACCGCCTCGGCCGCCGCCGCCGCGGCCAGCAGCCAGACCAACGGCGCCGCCGGCGCCAGGAAGCGCGGCATCTTGTAGGGGTGCAGCAGCAACGCCGCCGACGCCACCAGCAGGGCGAGCCCGAGCGCCCGCCGCGCCGGCGGGAGCCGCGGCAGCAGCAGCAACGGCACCAGCGCCGCCGCCGCCGCCGCGAGACCGACCCCGGAATGGGCGTGGAACCGCTCCAGGAAGGCCGCCGGGTAGAAGGCCAGACCCGCCAGCGGACCGAGGCCCGAGGAGCGGTTCTCCACGAAGTGGACGAAGTTCTTGGCGTGGTGCGGCGACAGCATCCAGAGCCCGATCGGCAGCGCGATCGTCCACAGCGCGATCCGTCCCTCCGGCGTCATCGCCCGCACCCGCTCCACCAGCCGTCGGCGCCGCCGCGCGGACAGCGCCACGCGCGCCAGCGCCACCAGGTAGAGGAGGTAGAGCGGCGGGCCCAGCGAGCGCAGCGCCACCCGCTGCCCGGCGAGCTCGAAGGAGAACCCCCCCGACAGGGCCAACCCGGCGAGCAGCAGGGCGTAGACGATCAGCGCCACGGTCCACGGGCGCCGCGGGTCGACCGCGGCGAGCCGTGCCCGCAGCCGCCGCGCCAGCGCCGCCCACGATCCCGCGCGCCGCCAGGCCTCGTGCAGCAGCAACGGCACCAGCCAGAGCAACCCGTAGTTGAACTTGGTGAAGAACAGCGCGGTCGCGGCCGCGCAGGCGGCGACCCAGTCGGCGCGCCGGCCGCCGCCCAGCCAGCGGGCGTAGGTGGCCACCGCCACCGCCAGCAGCAGGGCGCCCGGCACCTCGAGCATCACCAGGGTGCCGAAGAGCTGGAAGAAGGGGCTGGACACGAAGAGCGCCGCCGCCACCGCGCCCGCCACCGCGGCGGCGCCCACCCCGCGCGGCCGCGCCACCTCCCAGCCGGCCCAGAACAGCGCCAGCCCGGCGAGGCCGAACAGCGCCGCGACCAGCATCCGGGGGGTGCTCCACGCCGGGCCGCCGGCGAGGAACGCCGGCACCTCCAGCAACGGGAACAGCGGCGGCCAGACGTCGAGCCGGTGGATGCCGGCGACCAGGGCGACCACGTCGCCGCGGGCCACGGCGTCGGCGAGGCGCAGCCCGCTCGCCCCGTACTTCGCCATGTCCCACTGCGGCAGGCGCTCCGCCGCCGCCGCGAACCCCCACAACCGCCCGGCCAGCGCCGCCGCCACCCAGGCCACGGCCGCCGCCGCGGCGAGAAAGCCGCTCGGAACCCGGCGAAGCGGAGGCCACGGACGCAAGACCCGCCGATCCTAGCCGACCCCGCCGGGCCGACCCCGCCGGCGGCGAACCCCGCACCAGGCCTCGCGGGCGAGCGGAGCTCCGCCCGCCGGGGACCGGAGGCAGGCCCCGGAGGCACCCTCGCGGCGGCGGCGGGGGTCGATGCAGGGAGGCCGAGCGAGCAGCGCCGCCGCGGACGCCCCCGCGTCCGCCGCGGGGCCGGGGTCAGGAGGCTCTGCGGATGGCGCGCACCAGCTGCCCCTTGTCCATCTTGCTGCGGCCCTCGATGTCGAGCTGCTTGGCGCGGTTGTAGAGCTCCTGCTTGGTGCGGTCCTCGAGGCTCCGGTTCGGGTTGCCGGTGCCGGAGGTGCTCCGGCGACCGCTCTTGGTGCGACCCTCCTCGCGGCGCTCCTTGTTGACGGTGCGGGCCGCGATCTCCTCGGCGCGGGACTCCGAGCGGCCGCGCTGGCGGGCGCTCTTCTTGATGTGCTCGTACTGGCGCTCGTCCTTCTTGCTCCAGGCCTGCTGTGGCATGAGGTCCTCCTCGTGAGGTGGTTTCCCGTTGTGTCGTCTCGAGTCGGTCGGGAGCCGACGGCGGATCCGCCGTGGCCCCGGCCCGGAAGAGTGCGAATGCCGTGCCGTGGCGGGGCGGCGTGGCACTGCCGTTGCAGCCTCGAAGCGGCGGACGGCGCCCAGAAGAGCAACTTCACCCGAGGAGGTTCCCCTTGAGCTCCCCCCTGACCAATACACGAGCCGCGGCCGCTTCCGGCGGCCGCGAGGTGGCACGTTGGATCGCGCGCTTCGCCCGCTTCGGGTACGCGGCGAAAGGGGTCGTCTACGCGGTGGTCGGGGTGCTCGCCGTGCGCCTGGCGTTCGGCCGGGGCGGCGAGGCGACCGGGAGCCGGGGCGCCCTGCGCGAGATCGGCCAGGCGCCTTTCGGCCGCGTCCTGCTGGTGCTGCTGGCGCTGGGCCTGCTCGCCTACGCCGCCTGGAAGGTGGTCGAGGGGGTCCTCGACGTCGAGAACCACGGCTCGGAGCCCAAGGGGATGGTGGTCCGCACCGCCTACGTGGCGAGCGGGGCGCTGCACGCCGCGCTGGCGCTGTTCGCCGTCTCGCTCGCCGTCGGCCACCGGGGGGCGGCTCGAGCGGCGGCGCACGCGGCTTCACCGCCGAGCTGATGTCGCATCCTTGGGGCGAGTGGCTGGTCGGTGGGGTGGGGGTGGTGCTGATCGGCGTGGCCTTCGCCCAGTTCGCCATCGCCTGGCGCGCCCGGTTCCGGCGCCGCTGGCGGATCGCCGCCATGAGCCCGACCCAGGAGACCTGGGCGACGCGCGCCGGCCGGATCGGCTTCGCGGCGCGCGGCGTGGTGTTCGTCCTGGTGGGCCTGTTCTTCCTGCGGGCGGCGATCCAGTCCGACCCCAGCGAAGCGCGCGGGTTGGGGGGCGCGCTCGCCTCCCTGCTCGGCCAGCCCTACGGCGCCTGGTTGCTCGCCCTGGTCGCCCTCGGACTGGTCGGCTATGCCGTCACCTGCCTGGTCAACGCCCGCTACCGCCACTTCGACGTGCGCTGAGCCCGCCGTCGCCGTAGAGGTCGGCGAGCGCCGCGCCCAGCTCCGGGAAGCGGAAGCGGAAGCCGAGCTGCTCGAGGCGGGTCGGCAGCACCCGGTGGCTCGCCAGCAGCAGCGTCGCCATCTCCCCGAGCACCAGCTTCAGCGCGACGCCCGGCGCGCGCAACAGGCTCGGCCGGCGCAGGACGCGTCCCAGCCGCCGTGACAGCTCGCGGTTGGGGACCGGGTTCGGCGACGCCAGGTTGAACGGGCCCGACGCCTGCTCGCTCTCGGCGAGGAAACGGATCGCGGCGGACTCGTCGGCGCGGTGGATCCACGACACCCACTGGCGGCCGTCGCCCACCGGCCCGCCGACGAAGAGCTTGAACGGGCGGGCGATCTGGGGGAGCGCGCCGCCCTCGGCGGAGAGGACCAGCGCGGTCCGCAGCAGGCAGCGCCGCACCCCCAGGGCCTCGACCGGCGCGGTGACCCCCTCCCACTCCACGCAGACGTCGGCCAGGAAGCCCTCGCCCGGGGGGTGCTCCTCGCTCACCGGCTCGTCGCCGGTGTCGCCGTAGAGGTCGATGCCCGACGCCTGGAGCAGGAAGCGGGGCTTGACCTCGGCGCGGCGGATCGCCTCGAGCACGGCGCGCCCGGAGCGCACCCGGCTGTCGCGGATGCGCCGCTTCTTCTCCTCGGTCCACGGCCATTCCGCCAGGCTCTCGCCGGCGAGGTGGACGATGCCGCGCGCCCCCTCGGCCAGCGCGTCCCACCCGTCCGCGGTCTCCGCGTCCCAACCGGCGGCCCGCACGCCGGCGGGGAGGTCGGTGACGCGCTCCGGGTGGCGGGAGAGCACCACCACCTCGAAGCCCGCCGCCGCCAGCTCCGCGGCGGCGCCGCGCCCGATGAGGCCGCTGCCGCCGGTGACGAGGATGCGCCGCGCGGTGTCGGTCATGGCGAAGGGAGGGCAAGCAAGCGCGCCGCCGGCCGGCACGCCGTCACACCGCCGCGAGCTCCTCCTCGAGGCGCTGGCGCTGGGCGAGGTCGGCGTAGAGGCCGCCGCGGGCCACCAGCTCCTCGTGGCGGCCGCGGTCGACGATGCGACCGCCCTCGAGGACCAGGATCAGGTCGGCGCCGCGCACCGTGGAGATGCGGTGCGAGACCAGGAACACCGTGCGCCCGGGGAAGACCTCGCGCAGGTTGGTGAGGATGGTCTCCTCGGTGTGGGTGTCCACGGCCGACAGGGCGTCGTCGAGCAGCAGGATCTCGGGGCGGCGCAGCAGCGCACGGGCCAGGGCGACGCGCTGCTTCTGGCCGCCGGAGAGGGTGATCCCCCGCTCCCCCACCACCGTGTCGAGGCCCTGGGGGAAGTCGGCGAGGTCGCTGTCGAGGCCGGCCAGCCGCGCCGCCTCGGCCGCCGCCTCGCGCCCCGCCGCCGGGCTGCCGTAGAGGATGTTGTCGAGCACCGTGGTGGAGAACAGGAAGGTCTCCTGCGGCACCATGCCCACCGCCGAGCGCAGCCGGGCGAGCGGCAGCCGCCGGGCGTCGACGCCGTCGACGAAGAGGCTCCCCGGCGGCGGCTCGAACAGCCGGGGGATCAGCGACAGCAGCGTCGTCTTGCCGGCGCCGGTGCGGCCCACCAGGGCCACCGTCGTGCCGGCTCCGACGGCGAGGTCGACGCCGGCCAGCACCGCCGGCCCGTCCCCGTAGGAGAAGGTGAGGTCACGGAAGGCGATCGCGCCGGAGAGCGGCCCGGGGTCGACGAGCTCGTCGGCCGGGGCGTCGGCGACCGCCGGCGGCGTCTCGAGGATGGTGCGGATCCGCCCCAGCGAGGCGGTGCCGCGCTGCAGCAGGTTGATCACCCAGCCGATGGCGATCATCGGCCACACCAGCTCGCCGAGGAAGAGGTTGAAGGTGACGAGCTGACCCACGGTGATCCGGCCCCGCACCACCAGCGCGCTGCCGTACCAGAGGACCGCCACGAACCCCAGCCCGACGAGGATCTGCAGCGCCGGCCGGAAGGCCGCGTCCCAGCGGATCAGGTCGCGGTTGCGGTCCACGTAGGCCTCGTTGGCGGCGGCGAACAGCTCGGCCTCGGCCCCTTCGCGGGCGTAGGCCCGCACCACGCGCACCCCGGACAGGTTCTCCTGCACCCGGGTCGACAGATCGGAGAAGCTCTCCTGGACGCGCTCGAAGAGGACGTGGATGCGCTGGCCGACGTAGTGGGTGACCCAGGCGACCAGCGGCATCGGTGCCAGCGCCACCAGGGTGAGCGGCCCGTGGATGCCCACCATGAAGGCCAGCGCCCCGGTGGCGGTGAGCACCGTGTTCGTCGAGTACATGATCGCCGGGCCGCACAGCATCCGCACCGCCTGCAGGTCGTTGGTCGCCCGCGCCATCAGGTCGCCCGTGTAGCTCTCCTGGAAGAAGGAGAGCGACAGCTCCTCGAGCTTCTCGAAATAGCGGTTGCGGAGGTCGAGCTCGATGTCCCGGCTCATAGTGACCAGGATCATCCGCTGCAGGTAGCTGAACACGCCCATCCCGGCGGTGACCGCGAGCAGCGCCGCGGCGTAGGTGGCGAGGGTGCGGCCGCTGACCTCGACCCGCAGCGCGTCGACCGCGTGGCCCACCAGCAGCGGCGCCAGCAGCCCCACGCCCACCGAGGCCGCGATGGCGCCGACGCCGCTGATCAGGCGCCGCCGGTACCGCCGGAAGTAGGGGAAGAGGGTGCGCAGGCGTTCGAGCACGGAGGCGAGGAAGATATCACCGCGCCGCGCCGGGCTCGGCCGGCGCCGGCGCCGCCACCGCGGCCACCACCGCCGGCGCGGCGTCCGGGTGGAGCGGGAAGCCGGCCGCCGCCGCGCCGGCCGCCGCGCCCCTCACCGTGCCCTCCAGGCGCAGGATGGGCCGCCCCTCGCGGACGTACTTGGCCTCGTAGTTGGTGCGCGGCCCCCCCGGCCAGCCGCCGGGGACCTCGCGGAGCGCCAGGCCGGGATGGGCGGCGAGCATCTCGCGCACCACGGCGCCGTACTCGAGGTGGTCGGTGGCGAAGGCGAAGCTTCCCCCCGGGGCGAGCAGCCCGAGGACCAGGTCGACCGTCTCCGGGTCGAAGAGCCGCCGCTTGTGATGCCGGCTCTTCGGCCACGGGTCGGGGAAGTAGACGTGGAGGGCGCGGGCGAAGCCGCGGGGCAGAACGGCCGAGCAGAGGAACAGCGCCTCGCCGCGCAGGGAGACCCAGTTGGCGAGACCGCGGCGGCGGGCGCGGCGGGTGAACAGGCGTTCGTACTTCCCCACCCGCTCGACGCCCAGGAACCGGCCGCCGGGCTCGGCCGCGGCGCGCGCCAGCAGGTAGCGGCCCTTGCCGTAGCCGAGCTCGACCTCCCACGGGCCGTCGCCCGGCACCAGCTCGTCCAGCGGCAGGGGAGCCCCGAGCTCCGCCAGGCCCCACGAGCCCTGCCGCGTCGAGACCCCGGTCGCGCGCACCACGGGCGCAGTATACGGGCCGGCCCCGGGGCGGGCGGGCGGCGCCGGCGGCTCAGTCCGGCACCACGGCCAGCGGATCCTCGGCGGTCGGGTCGACCCCCAGGACGCCGACGAGCTCCTGGTCGCCGCGGTCGGTGACGAACTCGGCCCACAGCGGGAAGTGGTCCGACAGCCGCGACGGGAGCTGGTTGGCGTGGAGCTGCTTGTAGACCGTTCCGACGAAGTCGACGACGCCGGCGTTCTGCGCGTAGAGCAAGGTGGACTCGCCCATGAACCAGGCGATCTGGTCGTAGAACTTGGCGCTGGCGCCGGTGGTCGTGCGCAGCCCCTGGAGCTGCTCGGGCACCACCAGCCCGCGCTCGACGAGGGCCTGGAACAGCGGGTTGTCGCCGCGGGCGTCGATGTTGAAGTCGCCGAGGACCACCAGGTTGCGCTCCTCGGCCATGGGGCCGCGCGCCCGCGCCTGGATCTCGTCGGCGGTGAAGCGGGCCAGGCCGCCGACCTCCGCAAGGCGGTCCTCGGGCGCGTCGCCGAACCGGATGTGGGCGGTGAGCAGGGTGAAGCGCTCACGCCCGGCGCGGAAGCTGACGATGTAGGGCGTGCGGTCGAACTGCTCCACCGGGTCGCCGGCGGCGGTGGGCGGCAGCACGATCTCGCCCGCCAGCCCCGCCGGCTGCACCCGCCGGGTGTCGTAGAGGAACGCCAGCCGCTCCTTGTTGCCCTTGTCGCCCGCGGTGACGTCGCTGAGGATGAGCCCCCAGTCCGCGCCCAGGAAGTCGTCGAGCAGGCGCCGGATGGCGGTCGTCTCGCGCTTGACCTCCTGAATCGCGACGACGTCGAAGCGGCGCACCACCTCGGCGATCAGGGCCAGCCCGTGCAGCGTGCGCTTGGGGCTCCCGGGGTTCTCGCCGAAACCGTCGAAGACGTCGCCGAACGCCTGGATGTTCCAGGTCCCGATCAGCAGGTTGCGGTCGGTGACCTTGCCCGGCACCGCCGCCAGCCGCCGGCGCAGCCGCACCAGGTCCTCCGCCACGTGCGGCGGCACGTCCGCGAGCGTGAACATCCCCGCCTCCTTTCCGCAGGTCTTCCGTAAAGCCTACCGGAGAGGCGGCGCCCCGCGCGGCGGCGTTACCGCCCGGTCAGCCGGCGCGCAGCCACCAGGCCGCCAGCGCGGCGAGCGCCAGCGCCAGCAGCGCCAGCCCGGCGCCGCCGAGCGCGGGGATCTCCAGCACCGAGGGGACCGCCGCCAGGTACAGCTCGAGGTTGCCGTCCGGGTTGCCGCCGGTCGGATCGGCCCGGGTGACGAAGGCGATGGCGCCGCCGGAGAGGCTGGCCCCGACGTTGTCGAAGGTGGTGGTGTCGGTGATCTGCTGGATCGTCGCGCCGTCCCACAGAAAGATCTCACCGTTGCCGTCCGGGTTGCCGCCGGTGGGGTCGCCGTCGCAGGTGAAGGCGATCCAGCCGCCGTCCAGGCTCGGCGCCGAGCAGTCACCGCTGGTCGTGTCGGTGACCTGCTGGAATCCCGCGCCGGTCCACAGGAAGATCTCGAAGTTCCCGTCCGGGTTGCCGCCGGTCAGGTCCGCTTCGGAGGCGAAGGCGATCTGGCCGTCGTCGAGGCTCGGATCCGCCGAGTCCGCGCTCGCCGAGGCGGTGATCTGGGCGAAGGCCGAGCCGTCCCAGACGAAGATCTCACTGCCGTGATCGGCGTTGCCGCCGGTCAGGTCGGCGGTCGAGTCGAAGGCGATGACACCGCTCTCGAAGTCGCGATGCAGGAACGACCGGCCCGTGGTGTCGGTGAGCTGCGTGAACGCCGTCCCGTCCCAGAGAAACAACTCGTGGCTGCCGTCCAGGTTGGTCCCCAGCGGATCGAAGGTCGATTCGAACGCGATCTCGCCGGCGTCCAGGACCGGATCCAGCGCCACGCGGCTCACCGCGTCGGTGATCTGCGTGAAGGTGCCGGACTCCCAGAGGAAGACCTCGGTGCTGGTGTCGGCGTTCGAACCCGTCAGGTCCGCCTTCGACTGGAAGGCGATGGCGTCCCCGTCGAGGCTGGGGTGGGACGAGCTCTGCGACGGCGAGTCGGTGATCTGCTGCACCGTCGCGCCATCCCAGAGGTAGATCTCGAAGAACCCGTCCGGGTTGCCGCCGGTCGGGTCGGAGTCGCAGGAGAACGCGATCCGGCGGCCCACCATGTCGGGGTCGGAGCAGTTGCCACCGCTCGAGTCGGTGATCTGGGTGATGGTGTAGCCCTCGCCGGCTGCGGTGAATGCGGCCAGGAGTGCCGCCATCGCCAGGCCGACGAGCGCCTCTCGCCGAGTCGTCATCGCTCCTCCTTCCCGTCCGGGACCGCCGGGAGAGCAGGGTGGACCGTCCGACCGCTCCTCCGCGACGGCTTCCCCACCCCAGACGCCCGGAGCCCGTCCCCGTTACGACCCCGGGTGGTACGCTGCGCCGCCGGACCGGGGGAGGAGCGGATGAAGCGGCAGGAGAAGGCACGGCGCATCGGGGAGATCCTCGACCGGCTCTACCCGCGGACCGAGATCCCCCTCGCCCACCGCGACCCCTACACCCTGCTCGTCGCGGTGCTGCTGTCGGCACAGACCACCGACCGGAAGGTCAACCAGGTGACGCCGGCCCTGTTCGCCCGCGCCGCCACCCCGGAGGCGATGGCCCGCGTCCCGGTCGAGGAGATCCACGGGCTGATCCGCGAGGTCGGGCTGGCGAACCAGAAGGCGCGGGCGATCCGCGGCCTCTCCGAGCGGCTGGTCCGCGAGCACGGCGGCGCGGTGCCGCGCAGCTTCGCCGAGCTCGAGGCGCTTCCCGGCGTCGGCCACAAGACGGCCTCGGTGGTGATGGCGCAGGCGTTCGGCGAGAGCGCCTTCCCGGTCGACACCCACATCCACCGGCTGGCGGCGCGCTGGGGCCTGTCGCGGGGGACCACGGTGGAGCGCACCGAGCGCGACCTGAAGGCGGTCTTCCCCGAGGAGGAGTGGGGCCGACGCCACCTGCAGATCATCCACTTCGGCCGCGAGCACTGTCCGGCGCGCCACCACGACCTCGAGGCCTGCCCGATCTGCTCCTGGGCGGCGTCGGAGCGCCGCAAGCGGGCCGAGCGGCGGCGCGACCGGCGGCGCTGACGCGCCCCGCGGTCGCGCTCAGCGCCACGGCCGGTCGGTCGCTTCCGTCGGCCCCCGGACGCGGTAGATCCGCGCCTCCGGGGTCTCCACCACCGGCGCGAAGCGACGACGGAACCCGGGCGTACGGGTGAACCCCTCGTCGCGCCGCAGGACCAGCAGGTGGTCGGCCCCCAGGCGCAGCAGGCGGCGGCGCAGCGCCCCCGGGTGCTCGAGCAGCGGCGTGACCAGGGCGTAGCGGGCCGCGCCGGACCGGTCCCCCAGCGCCTGCCCGGGCACGAAGTCGCGCAGGTTCTCCGCCGCGAGCAGGTAGACGGAGGCGCGCTCGCCGGTGCGCTCCGCGAGCCGGGCCAACGCCTCCGACCCGGGCACCCGGGCCCAGGTCCAGCGGCGCCGCGCCTCGGGGCGCAGCGGCAGCGCTCCGTAGCGACCCAGCATCCGGCCGCCGTAGGCCAGCCCGGGCGCCAGCAGCAGCGCCGTGCCCGCCGCCGCCAGCCACCAGCGCCGCCGCGCCGTCGCCGGGCGCGGCAGCAGGCGGTCGAGGCCCACCGCCAGCGGCGCCGCGCCCACCGCCAGCGCCGGGGTCAGGAAGCGGACGTCCGGCGGCAGCAGGGCCCAGGTGGCGACGTACCCGAAGGTCAGCGCCACCGCCGGGCGCAACGGCCGCACCCGCCACGCCGCGACCCCTCCGATCGGCAGCGCCAGCAGCCACCAGGGCGACAGCGGCGGCCGCGGCTCGAGCCGGTGCGGTCGGAACACGGCCGACACCAGGGTGCGCGGCAGGCGCAGCTCGCGGACGACCGCGTCGCGTGACCCGTCGACCGCCCCGGGGACCAACGGCTCGGCCGCGGCCGCCGCGGCGGCCGGCGCCGGCCGCCGGGCGAGGAAGGGGTCGAGCGGGTCGCCGCGGAAGGCGGCGACGCGGGCGTACCAGGGAGCGGCTGCCAGGAGGGCCGCGGCGGTGAAGGCGATCCAGGGTGCGGCCCGCCGCCGCCGCAGCGCAGCCACCGCCAGCGCCAGCGCGGGGACGGCGACGAAGAACAGGCCCAGGTACTTGACCCCGGCGGCGAAGCCGGCCCCGGCGCCCGCCAGGGCGAGCCGGCGGGTCGCGCCGGCGTCGCCGGGCGCCGCGCCCCGGCACAACGGCTCGACCGAGGCGAGGGCGAACAGCCCGAGGGCGGCGTCGACGTAGGCCTGGGTCGCCAGCCACACCACCAGCGGCGACCCCAGCCACAGGGCCGCCGCCCAGGCCCCGGCCCGGGGCGAGGCCACCCGCCGTGCCCAGGCGAAGGCGAGCGCCGCGGCCAGACCCGCCATCGCCAGCTCGAGCGGCGCCGCCGCCCCCTCGCCGCCCAGTGCCACGGCGGCCGCGAACAGCATCTCGTTGAGCTGCGGGAAGACGGGGAACCGCGACCCGGCGAGCGCCTCGAGCCGGCCGGTGGCGAGGAAGGCGTGGACGTAGGGGAGGTGGTAGAGGGTGGGGTCGAAGCCGATCGTCGGATACAGCGCCAGCACCCCCAGGAACACGGCACCGACGGCCACCGCGGCGGCTGCCGCCCGGCCCGGGAGGAGCGCCGCGGCGGCGCGCCGGGGCCGCGCCGCGACCGCCCGCCGCCAGGCCGGCAGGGCCGCCAGGTTGGCCACCGCGAGCAGCGCGCCGACGGCGGGGGGCAGGAGCAGACCGCCGGCCGCCAGGGCGAGGACGCCGGTGGCCACGAGGCCCAGCCCGAGGGCGGCGGCGCGCGCCGCTCCGCCGAGCCCGCCGCCGTCGTCCGGACCGAGCAGCCACGCCCCGAGCGCCCAGGCGGTGGCCACCACGGCCGCGGCGCCGGCGACAGGTCGCAGCACGCTGGCGAACAGGCCCGCCGCCAGGTCGCCGAGCTCGCTCATCGGGAGGGTCAGAGGAGGGAGAAGGTGACGGTGGCGGCGGCCACCTGCCGCTCGCCCTGCCACACCTCGCCGGCGGCGACGGCGAGCCGCCGCCCGGTGCGCAGCACCCGCCCCCGGCCCACCAGCCGTCCGGGACGCGCCCGGGCGAGCAGGCTCAGGTGGACCGAGGCCGGGACCACCGCGCGCCCCACCGCCTGTGCCGCCGCCACCTCCGCGACGGTGGCGAGGACCGCGAAGTGGATCGTCTCCGGGGCCACCAGGTGCTCCGGGCGGGTGTCGAGGACGACGCCGCCGTCCGCGCCGGCGGTCAGTCCCAGGGTCTGGTTGAAGCTCGTCACGGGCGCGTTCCTCCGGGTCGCCGCGCCGCACGCTATCAGCAGCGCACCGCGGCGCCGCCGGTCGCGGCGCGCCGGCCGCCGACGGGCCGCCCCACCGCGCCGCTAGACTCGGCGCCGTCCACTGCCCCGGAGGAGAACCATGCGCCGCCACGTCCCCCCGTCGCTCGTCCTCGCCCTCGTCCTCGCCGGCTGCGCCAGCGCCCCGTCCCCCGCCCCCGCCCCCGCACCCGCGGCGCCGCTCCCCGCCGCCCCGGCGGCGGCCACCGTGCCGCTGCCCGACAACCTCCACTGGGTGCGCAACTCGGCCGAGCACCGGGCCGTGTACGTCGGCATCTACCGGGCGGCGGGCGACCGCCTCGAGCAGCTCGTCGCCGGCCGCGACCCGTGGACCTGGGCGGTCGTCCTCGACCTCGACGAGACGCTGCTCGACAACTCCCTCTACCAGAAGGAGCGGGCGGCGCAGGGCCTCGGCTTCACCAAGCCGTCGTGGCAGGCGTGGGTGCGGCGGCGCGAGGCGGTCGCCCTCCCCGGAGCGGTGGAGTTCCTCGAGCGGGTGCGCAGCCTGGGGGGGCGCATCGCGGTGGTGACCAACCGCGACCAGGTGGTCTGCACCGAGAGCGAGGACAACCTGCGCGCCCAGCGCATCCCCTACGACCTCGTGCTCTGCCAGCCCGACGGCGCCCCCGCCGACAAGCAGCCGCGCTTCGACGCCATCGTCCAGGGCCGGGCCAGCCGCTACCTGCCGCCGCTCGAGATCGTCGAGTGGCTGGGCGACGACATCCGCGACTTCCCCGGCGGCAGCCAGGCGCTGCGCGACGCGCCGGACGCCGCCCTCACCGAGGTCGGCGACCACTGGTTCGTCTTCCCCGACCCGATGTACGGCTCCTGGCTCGCCACCCCGCGGCGGTGACCCCCGTCCCGCGCAGGACGGCGCGGCGGCCCCGCCCGCGCGGCGCCCCATCTCTTGACGGCGCCCGCCAAAGCTGGAGAATGGACGGGCATCTCCGATCGTCCACCGCCCGGGCTGGCAGCCTCCCGAGGTTCCGGCGCCGGTTTTCGCCGTCCCCCCGCCGGCCGCGGCCGGCGGATCCGTCAGGAGACCGAACGTGACGCGAAAGCTCCCTCCCGCCGTCTTGGCCCTCGCGACGCTCTTCCTCGGGGTCGTCCCCGCCCATTCCCAACCCGAGTTCCCCTACGGAACCGCCGAGCTGGGAGAGATCCGAAACCAGTGCTTCGTCACCTGCTTCGGTGCGGACTGCTCCGCGTCCGGCACCGTCACGTCGATCGAGACCAGCCCGCCCTTCCAGGTCCGCGGCATCCGGACCGGCGACTACGCCGATTTCGCGACCGCGTGCGCGGGCGCTCCCTCCACCTCCCCGGCCGACCTGCCGCTGGATCTCGGCGCCGGGCACTTCCTCGTCTTCGACGTCGACCTCGTCCCCACCGCGACCGGTCCGCTCGAGGTGCCGCTGGTGATCAACGGGGAGGAGTCGGGCCGGCTCACCGGCACCGTCGTCCCCGCGGGCCCCTGCCCGGTGTCGTCCCCCGAGACCCTGTGCCTCGACCACGATCGCTTCACCGTCCGCACCCTGTGGCGCACGCAGTACGGCACCCGCGGCGCGGCCCGGGAGGTCACCGGCGTCCCCACCGACAACTCCGGGCTCTTCTACTTCTTCACCCCCGACAACTGGGAGATGCTGATCAAGGTGCTCGCCGGCTGCCCCATCAACGACCACTTCTGGGTGTTCGCGGCGGCGACGACCAACGTCGAGTACACGCTGACGGTGCTCGACACCGAGGCGCAGAAGGTCAAGGTCTACTCCAGCCCGCTGGGGCCGGCGGCGCAGCCGATCCAGGACACCGCGGCGTTCGCCACCTGTCCGTAGCGCGGCTCAGGCGGGCTCGCGGCGCGCGAAGCGGCGCCTGGCGCCGTCGGGGAAGCCGACCGTGACCGTGGCGTCGTCGACCGCCTCGACGACGCCGCGGCCGTAGACCGGCAGGTGGACGTCGTCGCCGGGACTCGGGGCGGCCGCCGCCAGGCTGGCCGCGAAGCCGGCGACGGCGTCGGGCTCCGCCGGCGGCACCGCCTCCGGAGTCAGCGGCCGGTCGCAGTTGTCGCAGTGGCCGCAGCGCTCCCACGGCCCGTCGCCCCGAGCCCGCGGCAGCTCCTCGTCGAACTCTTCGAGCAGGTGGCGCCAGCGGCACAGCGCGGTCTGCGCGTACGCCTCCATGCGCCGCAGCCGCTCGCGGTCCGCCTCGCCCCGCCGCCGGTAGACCGCGGCCAGCTCAGCGTCGACGCCGGCGCCGCCCTCCCCCGCCGGCCGCCAGCGGCCGCCGTCGCGCACCGCCAGGCCGCGGTCCGCCAGCGCGGCGAGCGCCACCCGGGCGCGGGTGCGGCCCACCCCTGCCGCGGCGGCCACCTCGGTGCCGCTGCCGCCCCCGGCGGCGAGCGCCCGCCGCACCGCCCGCACGTCGGCGGCGCGCGGATATCTGCCGCTCGCCAGCCGCCTCTGGACGTGGCGGTCGTCCGGGTCGTGGAGCAGCAGGCACCGCGCCGGCGCGCCGTCGCGGCCCGCCCGACCGGCCTCCTGGTAGTAGGCGAGCGGCGAGCCCGGCAGGTCGCGGTGGACGACGAAACGGATGTCCGGCTTGTCGATGCCGAGGCCGAAGGCGCTGGTCGCCACCAGCGCGTCGAGCTCGCCGGCCATGAAGCGCTCCTGGGCCCGGCGGCGCCTCCGCTTGCCCAGCCGGCCGTGGTACCGGCCGACGGCGAACCCGGCGGCGGCGAGCGCCTCGGCGGTGGCGGCGCAGCGGGCGACGGTGGACGCGTAGACCAGGCCGGTGCCGGGCGCCGTCGCCAGCACCTCGCGCAGCCGCTCGAGCTTGCCGGCGTCGCCAGCGACCGGCTCGACCTCGAGGCGGAGGTTGGGCCGGTAGACGCCGGTGTCGACGACGTCGAGGTCCGCGGCGCCGAGACGGCGCGCGATGTCGGCCACCACCTCCGCGGTGGCGGTGGCGGTGAGCGCCAGCACCGGCGGACTCCCCAGGGCCTCGCGGGCGCGGCCCAGCTCCAGGTAGTCGGGGCGGAAGTCGTGTCCCCACTCCGAGATGCAGTGGGCTTCGTCGACGACCAGCAGCGGCACCTCGAGCCGCCGCAGCCGCTCCCGGAAGTCCTCCCGGGCCAGGCGCTCCGGGGTGACGAAGAGGAACTCCACCCGGCCGGCGTCGAGCTCCTCCAGCGCGCCGCGCTCCGCGGCGGCCGGCAGGGCGCTGTGCAGCGGCACCGCGGCCACGCCGCGCGCCGCCAGCTTGTCGGCCTGGTCCTTCATCAGCGCGATCAGCGGCGAGACGATCACCGTGGTGCCGCCGAGCTGGAGGCCGGGGAGCTGGTAGCACAGCGACTTGCCGGCGCCGGTGGGCATCACCGCCAGGGTGTCGCGCCCGGTCAGCACCGAGAACATCACCTCCGCCTGGCCGGGCCGGAGTCCGGCGTGGCCGAACCGGTCGCGCAGCGTCCGGGCCAGCGAGTCCGCGGGGGTGCTCCGCTCCATGGCGGCGGGGAAGAGCAAGCGGCGTGCCCCGCGGCGCGGCGCCCCGCCGGACGGCTCAGAAGCTGAAGCGGGCCGCCAGCGCGTCGGCCACCGCCCAACCCTCGAGGGTGAGGGCGAGCCGGCCGGGCTCGGGCCGCGCCAGCCCCGCCTCCACCAGCCGCGCGATCAGCTCGCGGTCGGCGGCCGTCGGCTCGACACCGTAGCGGCTGGCGAGCTCGCCGAGGTCGAGCCCCTCGGCGGTGCGCACAGCGAGCATCAGCCGCTCGGCGGCGAGCTGGCGGGAGGAGAGCGCCTCGCCGCCCTCGCACGGCAGCCCGCCGCGCTCGACCGCGGCGCGCCAGAAGGCCAGCCGGCGCGGGTTCCACCAGCGGTGGCGGACGCCGTCGAAGGAGTGCGCGGCGGGCCCGAGCCCCAGGTAGGGGGTGTGCTCCCAGTACTTGCGGTTGTGCGGCGACCGGTGCCCGGGGGCGCGGGCGAAGCTCGACACCTCGTAGGCCGTCCAGCCGGCGGCGGCGAGGGTCCGGTGCACCTGCCGGAAGCGCTCGGCCTGCCCGTCGGCGTCGAGCTCGACCAGCTCGCCGCGGGCGCGGCGGGCCCCGAAGGCGGTGCGGGGCTCGACGGTGAGCTGGTAGCACGACAGATGGTCGGGCCCGAGCCCGACGGCGGTGGCGAGCTCCCGCGCCAGCGCCGCCGCGTCCTGCCCCGGCAGGCCGTAGATCAGGTCGAGCGACACGGTGCCGAAGCCGGCGTCCCGGGCGATCTCCACGCTCTCCCGGGCCCGCCGCGGATCGTGGCGGCGTCCCAGGAAGGCGAGCGCCGCGGCGTCGAAGCTCTGCACCCCGAGCGACAGGGTGTCCACCCCGAGCCGGCGCCAGGCGGCCGCCGCCTCCGGGGTGACGTCCTCGGGGTTCGCCTCGAGCAGGACCCGCGCGGCGCCCGGGCCGTCCCGGCGCACCCCGAGGCGGTCGGCCAGCGCCTCGAGGATCTCGGCCAGCATCTCGGGCGGCAGCGACGAGGGGGTGCCGCCGCCGAAGTAGACGGTGTCCGCGCAGCTTCCCCAGGCCGCCGCCGCCGGCTCCGCCGCGAGCCGCTCCACCTCCGCCAACAGGGCGCGGCGGAAGGTCGCGCGGCTGCGCTCGCCGCCCACCGTGACCGCGAAGTCGCAGTAGGGACACACCGCCGAGCAGAACGGGACGTGCAGGTACAGGCCGGCGCCGGGACCGGGCGCGGGCGGCGGCAGGGCGGCCGCTGCGGCGGGGCGGGGGGGCGGCGCCGGCATGCCAGGGGAAACGGCGCGTGCCCCGGGCGGATTTCCCGCCCTGCCGCGGCGCCGCTCAGCGCGCCACGGCGCCGGCGCCCGGACAGCCTTCGGCGAGACCGACCAGGCGGGCGAGGGCGGCACAGGCATCGACCCGCGGCGGCCCGGCGGCCACCCCGCCCCCGGCGGCCCCCGGCCGCTCGACGGCGGGCCGCGGCCCCGCGGCACCCGCCAGCAGCTCGCCGACCTCGACCGGAGTGAGCCGCGGCGCGCGCTCGAGCAGCAGGGCGACCACGCCGCTCACCTCGGCCGCGGCCATCGAGCTGCCGGAGAGGAAGTCGTAGGCGCCGCCGGGGACGGTCGTCAGGACGTCCCGCCCCGGCGCGCTCACCACCCCGGGCCGGCCGAGCGCCGCCGCCGGCGTCGGCGCGTCGGCGTCGATCACGGCCACCACGCCCGGCAGGGCGGCGGGGAAGCCGAGGTCCGGGCGTCGCGGGTCGGCGGCCACGACCACCGTGGCGCCGCCGGCCAGCGCCGCCGTCAGCAGCCGCCCGAGCAGCGGATCCTGCGGCCCGGCCAGGCTGAGGTTGAGAACCTGCGCGCCGCCGCTCACCGCGGCGTCGACGGCCTGGGCGAGCGAGTAGCTGTCGCAGGTGGCGGCCGACGCCCCCGCCGCCCGCGGCCAGCACGCCTTCAACGCCAACAGAGAGGCCTCGGGAGCGACCCCGGCGATGCCGACCCCGTTGCCGGCGTCCGCCGCCAGCACCCCCGCGACCGCCGTCCCGTGGACGTCGCGGGTGAAGCCGATCTCGCCGCGGTCCACGAAGTTGCCCACCCCCGCCACCCGACCCGCCAGGTCGGGGTGGCCCACGTCGACGCCGGTGTCCACCACCGCGACCTTGACGCCGCGGCCGGTGGCCCAGCGGTGGGCCGCGGCGACCCGCATCGTCCGCATCCCCGCCTGCAGCTCGCCGTAGGGGTCGCCGCCGCCCAGCGTCTCGAAGGTCTGCACCGGTTGCGCCAGCTCCACCCGCTGGTCCGCCGCCAGGCGGGCCACCACCCGTGCCATCGACTCGCCCGGCGGCACGCCGTAGACGATGCAGGGCAGGTCGAGCGACCGCATGATCCAGGCGGCGTAGAGATAGAGACCATGGCTCGCGGCGAGCTCGCGGGCGCGCTGCTCCCACACCACGCGCGGTGCGCTGGGCAGCACCACCAGGACCTGGTCCACCCCGGGTCCGTGGCGCAGCGGCCGCGCCGTGCCCGCCCACCCGGAGCAGCCGGCCACGGCGAGCGCCAGCAGGACGAACGCCGCACCCGCCTCGCGGCGGAGCGACCGTTTCACCGGCGGGCCCCGCCCCGCAGGTCGACCACCACCGGCTCGGCCAACGCCACCTCGGGGGCGGCGCGCAGGCGGAAGAGGGCGACGTCGCGGTCCTCTGCCGCCACCGCGACGGTGTAGGCGCCGGCCGGCGAGGGCCCGGCGACGATCTCGCCGCCGACCGCGGCGAGGAGCTGGCGCAGCCGCGCCTCCGGGGTGGTCGGCGCCACGACCAGGCGGAGCTCGGCGCGCTCGGGGGCGAGCGCCACCGGATGTGCAGGGGTGGAGAGGGTGACGAACGGTCCCCCCGGCCGCGCCGCGGGGCCGGGGGCGGGCGGCCGCGCGAGGGCGAGACCGATCACCAGTGCCAGCAGGGCCGCTGCCTGCAGCGCCAGCGCCCACCGCGCCGCACGGGGCGTGGCCCGCCACCAGCCGCGGGCGGCGGCCGGCGACCGCGGCGGCGCCGGCTCGGCGCTCTCCGTCCCCGCCGCGTCGATCCGGGCCATCAGGCGCTCGAAGCCGGCGACCGGCGACAGCGGCAGCTCGGCCACCTCGCGCACGGCCACCGCCAGCTCGCGGTTCGCATCGACCTCGGCCTGGCAGAGCGGACAGCGCTCCAGGTGCGCCGCGAAGCGCTCGAGCTCCAGCCCCTCCAGCGTTCCGTTCACGTACCAGGGCACCAGCTCCCAGGCCTCCTGGTGACCGAGCCGCACCGGCCCGCCCGTCTGCGTCCCGCCGCGCTCAGCCATGGTCGTCCTCCAGGCCGCCCCCTGCGTCCGGCAGCAGCCGGGCGAGCTTGCGGCGCGCATAGAACATCCTCGTCTTGACCGTCCCCACGGGACAGCCGACCACCTCGGCGATCTCCGGGTACGACAGGCCGTGGTAATAGGTCAGCACCACCGCCGCCCGCTGGTCCGGCGGCAGGCTCTCGAGCGCCCCGGCCACCCGCCCCGCCAGCTCGCGGCGCGCCCAGCGCCGGTGCGGGGAGTCGCCCGGATCGACCGGCTCGACGTCGGACTCGCCGGTGCGGGCCCGCTCGCGCTGCCGGCGGGTGATCTCCTTGAGCGCCTTGCGGTAGGCGATCCCGAAGATCCAGGTGGAGAGACGGGACCGCCCGTCGAAGGCGTCGGCCCGCCGCCACACCACCAGCATGGTGTCGTTGATCAGCTCCTCGACCGCCTCCAGACGCCCGGTGACCTTGAGCAGGTAGGCGTACAGCGGCCGGTAGTACCGGCTGTAGAGGTCCTCGAAGGCCGCCCGGTCGCCGCGGCGCACCCGGGCGAGCAGCGCCCCGTCGTCGGGCCGCCGCGGGGCCGCCGTCCGCTCGCCCTGCCGCTCCAGCATCGCGTTCACCCTATCTCTCCTCCGCCTCTCGTTGCAGGCAGCGGCCGGGACCCGGAACGGCCTCCGACCACCCCCCGCCGATCCCTGAGTCCCGGCGCCCGCCGCGACGGTTCGATCCCCCCGGGGCGGTGGCACCACTTGAACCGTGACGGCGGCGCCCGGGCACCTACCGGCGTTCACGAAACGACCGGAAAGGCAGGACGACGATGCGCTCGAGGACCCTCGCACTGGCCGCCACCGCGGCGCTGCTGGCCGCCGCGCCCGCGGCGCGGGCGGCCCAACACAACGTCACGGTGCAGAACTTCTCCTATACCCCGGAGCAGCTCCAGATCGCCGTCGGCGACACCGTGGTCTGGACCAACCAGGGCGGGACCCACAGCGTGACCGCCGACGACGGCTCGTTCGGCCGGCCGGCGTCGGGCGCCGCCTGGACCTACAGCCACACCTTCGACAGCGCCGGCACCTTCCTCTACTACTGCACCATCCACGGTGCCCCGAACGGGGTCGGGATGTCCGGTCGGATCGTGGTGTCGGGAGGCGGCGGCGGGACGCCGGGCTCCCTGCGTTTCAGCACCAACAGCCTGGCCGTGCCCGAGGGCGCCACCGCCACCGTCGTGGTGCAGCGCGTCGGCGGCGACGACGGCGCGGTCGGCGTCCACTACGCCACCTCCGGCGGCTCGGCCAGCGCGGGGTCCGACTACACGGCCCGCTCGGGGAACCTGTCGTGGGCGGACAACGACGACTCGCCGAAGTCGTTCACCGTCCCCACCGCGGACGACGCGGTCGTCGAGCCGAACGAGACCGTGGTCCTCAGCCTGTCGGCGCCCACCGGCGGCGCCAGCCTGGGGTCGCCGTCGAGCGCCACGTTGACCCTGCACGACAACGACAGCGGGGGCGGGTCCCCCGGCACGCTCTCCTTCGCGGCCGCCGAGGTCTCCGCAGCCGAGGACAGCGGAGCGGCCAACCTGCAGGTGCGGCGCACCGGCGGCTCGCAGGGCGCGGTCTCGGCGACGGTGGCGAGCGACGACGGCTCCGCCACCGGCGGCGAGGACTACACCCCGGTGTCGACGGTGGTGCACTTCGCCGCCGGGGACGCGGCGGCGAAGAACGTCGCGGTGCCGTTGCTCGACGACAACGAGCTCGAGGGCGACGAGACGATCAACCTGGCGCTCTCGGCTCCCACCGGCGGCGCGACGCTGGGCAGCCCGAGCGCGGCCACCGTCAGGGTGCTCGACGACGACGTCCCGGCCGGTCCCTGCGTGCCCGACGAAACCACGCTCTGCCTGGGGGGAGGACGATTCCGGGTGCAGGTGACCTTCCGGCCACCGAACGGCACCGAGCAGCTCGCCCACCGCATCGAGCTGAGCGACGACTCCGGCCTGTTCTGGTTCTTCCAGCCGTCCAACGTGGAAATGCTGATCAAGGTGCTCGACGCCTGCGTCGACCCGTTCAACCACTACTGGGTGTTCTTCGCCGCCACCACCAACGTCGAGTTCACGGTCACCGTGGTCGACACCCAGGCGGTCAAGGCGCGCCGCTACCCCAACCCGCAAGGGAAGGCGGCGCTCCCGGTGCAGGACACCTCGGCCTTCGCCACCTGCCCGTGAGCGCGCCCGAGGAGCGTCGACGCCACCCCCGCGTCCGCCGCAACGCCGTCGCCGTCGCCGTCACCGTCGCCAGCCTGACCCTGGGTGGGGCGGCGGCGGCGGCCGCCGCCGACCCGCCGGTGGTCCGCTTCGACGAGGACCTGCGCTTCGACCGCCCCGAGGCCTGGGCGATGAAGTACTTCGCCTCGGTGGCCCTGGACACCGGGTTCGGCGTGCCCCGGAGCCGCGCCGCGGGCAGCGTGGAGGCCGGCCTCGAGATCGGCCACATCCCCCGCCTCGATCCGGACGAGGTCCGGGTGGGGTTCCGCGGCTCCAAGCAGGAGGACCTCAACAAGGCGCCGGTCCTGGCGCGGCCCCGGGTGGAGGTCGGGCTGGGCGGCGGCTGGTCGGGCGGGGTCGCCTGGGTGCCGCCGGCGCGGCTCTTCGACGCCCGCGCCCAGCTCGCCTCGCTGTGGCTGGCCCGGCCGCTGGTGGAGCGGCGGCGCTGGCGCCTCGGGGCGCGCCTGCACGGCACCGCCGGCAGCATCGAGTCCGACATCACCTGTCCGGACGAGGTCGCGGCCCGCCCGCCGGGTGAGGGCAACCCGCTGGCCTGCCGCGCCCCGTCGCAGGACCGGGTGACCCTGCGCACGGTCGGTGTCGAGGTGCTGGCGGGCGCCGGCGAGCCGCAGGTCCGCCGCCTCCTGCCCTACCTCGCGCTCGGCGCCGACCGGCTCGACCTCGGATTCCGGGTCGACGCCCTCACCGGCGAGGTCCGCGACCGCAGCCGCCTCACCGCGGACGGCGTGGTGTGGCACGTGGCCGCCGGGGTCGGCTACGAGCTCTCCCCCCGCCTCCGGGTCGACGGACAGGTGTTCTACAGCCCGCTCTCGGTGCGGCGCCCGGGCGAGGCGCGGACCGGCGACGACCCGCTGGTCAACGGCCGCCTGCTGCTCGCCTACCGCGTCCGCTGAAGCCCGCCGGCGGCACGTGTCGTGCTTGCCCCAAAACGGCATCCGAACGCCGGGGAGCTCCTCGGGGATCCACGCGCCGATCCCCGGGGGTGGCACCGGCCCATCGCCAGGAGGCACACCACGATGACCCGATGGACCCGCGCGCTGTGGTTCTTTTGCGCCCTCGCCCTCGCCGCCCTGCCCGCCGCCGCCGAAACCAACTTCAAGTTCCTGCTCACCGGCGCCAACGAGGTGCCGAGCGTCAAGACCGACCACTGGGGCAAGTGCGTCGGCGTCCTCGCGGAAGACGAGAGCACCTTCACCCTGAGCTGCATCCACGACCTCGACGGGGCCACCGCCGCCCACATCCACATGGGGTTCGCCGACGAGAACGGCCCCGTGCTCCTCGACCTGGGCGACCCGGCGAGCCCCCTGCAGGCGGTCTGGCACCCGGACGCCGAGCAGGTGGTCTGGCTGCGCGCCGGCGGCCTCTACGTCAACGTGCACACCGCGGCGAAGCCCGGCGGCATGATCCGCGGACAGATCCTGCCGGAGGAGCCGGTGACGGACCGCCACGCCGGGTTCGCGCTGCGCCCCTCCGACGTGGTGCCGCCGCTGACCGGGGGCGCCGAGGGCGCCTGCTCCGCCGACGTCGACCTGATGGGGACGGTCCTCCCCGGCGAGCACGAGGCGACCGTGCACCTGCGGTGTGCCCACACCCTCGCCGGAGCGACCGGCGGCGCCGTCCGCCAGGGAGCGGCGGGGACCAACGGCGACCTGGTCTACGACCTCGGCGACACGACCAGTCCGATCGACGTCACGTTCGACGCCGACATCTCGCAGACCGCCGACCTGTTGGCCAACGACCTCTACGTCGTGATCGACACGGACACGGCTCCCGACGGCGCGCTGCGCGGCCAGATCCCGGGCTGCCTGGCCGGGCCCGACACGCTCTGCCTCGACGGCGGCCGCTTCCGTGTCGAGGTGGACTGGGACAGCCCGAGTGGCTCCGGCAGGGGCAAGGCGATCCGCGAGACCGACCAGTCGGGGATGTTCTGGTTCTTCGGCCCCGAGAACCTGGAGATGCTGGTGAAGGTCCTGCCGGCCTGCCCGGTCAACGGGCACTACTGGGTGTTCCTGGCGGCGACCACCAACGTCGCCTACGAGCTCACGGTGACCGACACCGCGACCGACACCAGCAAGACCTACAGCAACGCCCTCGGCGACATCGCCGAGCCGCGTCTCGACAGCGCCGCCTTCGCGACCTGCCCGTAGACCCGGCCCCACCCGGCGGCCCCCGGGCCGCCCCCACCGCCGGCGGGTCCCCCCCGCCGGCGGTCGTCTTCCGGGGTGCCCGGCGATCGGCTACTCTCCGCCGGTGCACCACCTCGGGGAGCTCGCCGCCCTCGGCACCGCCTGCTGCTGGGTCGGCACCGCGCTGGCCTTCGAGGCCGCCGGCCGTCGCGTCGGCTCGCTGGCGGTCAACCTGCTGCGCCTGGTGCTCGCGCTGGTCCCGCTCGGCGTCGTCGGCTGGTTCTGGCGCGGCCACCCGCTGCCCACCGACGCCCCCGCGGACGCCTGGCTCTGGCTGAGCGTCTCCGGCCTGGTCGGCTTCACCTTCGGCGACCTGTGCCTGTTCCGCGCCTTCGTCGTCCTCGGCTCCCGGCTGTCGACCCTGATGATGTCGCTGGCGCCGCCGCTGGCGGCGGCGATCGGCTGGCTGGTGCTCGGCGAGGTGCTCTCGGGCCGCGACCTGGTGGGGATGGCGCTGACCGTGGCCGGCGTCGCCTGGGCGGTGCTCGAGCGGCGCCGGGTGGCGCCACCCCTCCGGCCCGGCGCCGACCCCGGGACGCCGCCCCCCGCCCGCCTCCTGCGCGGCGTCCTGCTCGGCCTCGGCGGCGCCGTCGGCCAGGGCGGGGGCCTGGTGTTGTCGAAGCTGGGGATGGGGAGCTACAACCCGTTCGCCGCCACCCAGATCCGGGTCCTCGCCGGCCTCGCCGGCTACGTGGTGCTGTTCTTCGCCCTCGGCTGGTGGGGCCGCACCCGCGCCGCGCTGGCCGACCGGCAGGCCCTCGGCCTCACCGCCGTCGGCGCCTTCTTCGGCCCCTTCCTCGGCGTCTCCCTCTCCCTGGTCGCCGTCCAGCTCGTCCCCGCCGGCGTCGCCGCCAGCCTGATGGCGGTCACCCCGGTCCTGATCATCCCGGTGGTGGTGCTGCTGGGCAGGGAGCGCGTGGGCGTCGGCGGCGTGCTCGGAGCGCTGCTGGCGGTGGCGGGGGTGGGGGTGCTGTTCCTGTAGGGGATGAGGGCGTCACCGCGGCGGCCGGTGGCCGTGGCGCCGACCCGGCTCTGCCGCCTTCCCGACCGCGCCGGCCGGCGCGCCCGGTCTGCCCGGACCGGTGAGCAAATCGCCGCTCCCCCGCCTCTTGATCCGGTAAAGGGACGGAGGAGTCTTCATGAAGGACAGAGTCCGCGGGCTGCTGGCCGTGGCGGCGATCTGGGGCGGGAGCGCCCACGCCGCCACCGTGACCGTCACCGGCGTCGCCGACACCGTGGTGAACGACGGCGCCGTCACCCTGCGGGAAGCGATCACCTCGCTCAACGTCGGCGTCGATATCACCGCCGACGTGGCGGCGGTCGGCGCCTACGGCACCGACGACCGGATCGAGTTCGACATCCCCGGGGCGGGTGTCCACACCATCGTGCCGACCGGCCCGTTGCCACCGCTGGGCGTGCCGATGACCCTCGACGGCTACACCCAGCCGGGAGCCAGCCCCAACACCCAGGCGGTGAGCGACGACGCGGTGCTGCTGGTCGAGATCGACGGCGTCTTCGCGGGCCTGGGGGCGGTCGGCTTCCAGGTCACCGCGGCCGCGAGCGGCAGCGTCATCCGCGGGCTGGTCATCAACCGGTTCGCGGCGGACCCGATGCTCGGCGGTGGCCACGCGATCCTCCTCGACTCCGCCACCGACTGCGTGATCGCGGGCAACTTCCTCGGCACCGACGCGGCCGGCAGCACCGCCCTCGGCAACACCGGCGACGGCGTACGGACCAAGGGCCAGGCGACCTTCAACCTCGTCGGCGGCGCCGACCCGGGCGATCGCAACGTGATCGCGGGCAACGGCTCGGGCGTCGCCTTGTGGCACGACTCCTACCGCAACCGGGTGTCCGGCAACTTCATCGGCATCGATGCGGCCGGGACCGGCGCCATCCCCAACCAGACCGGCGTCTTCGTCAACCTCGAAACCACCCTCGAGTTCACCGTGATCGGGAGGTACGCCATCGACCCCGATACCGCCGGGAACGTGATCTCCGGCAATGCGGGGCCGGGGATCCTGGTGGCCAATCAGAGCCGGAACACCTTCATCTGGGGCAACCTCATCGGGACCGACCCCTCCGGCCAGAACCCCGTCCCCAATCAGGGCGATGGGGTGCGGATCACCGACGGCTACGCGGGAACCAGCCGCCTGACCTACATCGGCGAGCTCGTCCCGGGCAGCAGCGCCAACACCATCGCCTTCAACCTCGGCAACGGCATCGACATCCTCGGAGTGGCCCCCAACTTCGGCGACAACCTGCAGCATCCGATCGGCGGCAACCGGATCTTCGCCAACGGCGGGCTGGGGATCGACCTGGGCGACGACGGGGTGACCGTCAACGATCCCGGCGACGGCGACGGCGGCCAGAACGACCTGCAGAACTACCCGGTGCTCGCAACCGCGGTCTCCGGCCCGGGAGGCACCGCGATCACGGGAGACCTCGACTCCTCCCCCGGCACGGAGCTCGACATCTTCTTCTTCGCCAACTCGGCGTGCGACCCCTCGGGGCATGGCGAGGGAGAGACCTATCTCGGCCACGCCACCCTGACCACCGACGGCGCCGGCCACGGCTCGATCGACCGACTCCTCCCCGCGGCCGTGTCCCCCGGGGCCTTCGTCACCGCCATCGCCACCGTCAGCGACACCCTCGGCGACAGCTCCGAGTTCTCGCCCTGCGTCGCCGTCGAGGCCGCCGCCGTGACCATCCCGGCTCTCGCGCCGCCGGGCCGCATCCTCCTGATCCTCGCCCTCGCCGCAGCGGCGCTCCTCGCCCTCGGGTACAAGGCGAGCGCAAGCCCTCCGACCCGTGAGGGGCGGCGAGAGCCCTGACCTGCGGGGCCGCGTCCCGCCCTTCTGCTAACCTCCGCCGCACATGTCCTTCCCCACCGCGGCGGATCACGTGATGCGCTGCGGCCAGCTCGCCGCGGGCGAGCTGGCCGGGCTGGTGGCGGGGTACGGCCTGGAGCTGGTGGAGGTGGCGGCCGGCGAGCCGATCCCCGCGACGTTCTGGGGCGAGCCCGAGGCGGGGATCCTGGGCGACAAGCTCTTCGTGCGCGCCGACACGCCGGTGCACTCGGCGCTCCACGAGGCCTGCCACCTGATCTGCGCCGGCGAGCGGCGGGCCGGCATCCACACCGACGCCGGCGGCGACGACGCGGAGGAGGACGCCACCTGCTACCTGCAGATCGTCCTCGCCGACCGCCTGGCGGGGGTGGGCCGGCGGCGCATGATGGCGGACATGGACGCCTGGGGCTACACCTTCCGCCTCGGCTCGGCGCGCGCCTGGTTCGCCCGCGACGCCGAGGACGCCCGCGGCTGGCTCGAGCGCCGCGGCCTGCTCGACGCCGCCGGCCGGCCGGTCGCCGGCGCCGCGCTCAGCGCGCCCCGGGGCCGTCCAGCGCCCGCGCCGCCGCGCTGAGCAGCGGCGCCGCCGACAGCGGCGCCCCCACCGCCTGCCGCATCCAGGCGTCCGGGGTGAGCCGCCCGAGCTTCGCCACCCGCTCGAACTCCTCGCCGAACGGCCGGTCGCTGCGCCGGAAGCCGTCCTCCACCTGGAAGGCGATCAGGTGCCCCAACGGGTAGTCCGGCGTGTAGAGCGCCGCGTCGATCATGTGCGAGTAGACGCCGAGCAGGGTCTGGTCGCGCACCCCGAACAGGTCGGCGAAGTAGCGGTTCCAGACGTCCTGGGAGATCGCCACCACCGCGTCGCGGAGCTCGGCGGGGGTCGCCTCCGGGTGGTCGTAGAGCCAGTGCCAGGCGCCCATGTCGACCAGCGCCACGCCGGCGATCTCGCGGGTCGCCCAGAAGGTGTCGAGCGCCTCCGACCCGGCCGTGGCGGCGTCCGGTGCGGGCAGACCGAGCAGCTCGAGGTCCCGCGCCTGGAAGAGGAAGGCCAGCGCCTCGGTGAAGGCGGTGTTGGGGACGCCCTGGAGCAGGGTGTGGTCGATGGCGGTGACGCTGAACACCTGCTCGACGTTGTGGCCGAACTCGTGGACGGCGATGTTGTACCCCTTGTAGTCCATGCCGTCGGGCCCGACGCGGGTGCGCAGGTGCGCCCGGTCGTCGCGCCGCGCCGCCCCGAAGGCGTGGCCGGCGCCGCGGGACGGGTCGACCACCACGTGGTCGGCGACGAAGCGCGCCCGGTCGGGGGCGAAGCCGAGGTCGACGAGGAGGCGCGGCAGGTCGGCGGCGAAGGCCTCGGGGGTCGGGTAGCGCTCGCGGGTCATCGCGTCGAGGCGCTCCTCGGCGAGGGCGCCGCGGGGCCGGAACCCCGGGTACCAGATGTCGAACGGCTCGAGGGGGCGCCCCAGCCGCTCGGCGACGCGCGCCGCCACCCGCGGCCCGAGGGGCGAGGTCAGCACCGCCTCGAACAGGGCGCGCACCTCGGGCTCGGGGATCTCGCGGTCCTCGTTGAAGCGGCGCGCCATGAAGGTCGGCTCGTCCGGCGACCAGCGGTCGGCGGCGCGGACGGCGCGGAAGACCTCGATCCAGCGACGGTAGCGCTCGTCGGGCTCGCGGGCGTCGAGGCCGGCGGCGGCGAGGGGCGGGGCGGCCTCCAGGCCGGCCGCGGCGAGCTCCTCCGGCCCCACCTCCGCCGCCGGGGTCACCCGGTTGCTGAACGGGTCCCAGTCCACCCGCGGGTCGTCGATCACCGCCGCGGGGATCTCCTGCCGCACGATGCGGTCGAAGACGCGGGCGATCATCCGCTGGCGCGCCAGCCCGTCGGGGTCGGCGTAGCGCGCCTTGAGCTCGTCGCGCAGCCCCCAGTGGCTGATCAGCCGCAGGCCGGGGGGGAAGGGGCGGTCGCCGGCGCCGTCGACCAGGTGGTGCAGGAAGACGTTGTAGCCGGAGATGTAGGTGTCGGCAGCCGCCAGGGCCGCCGAGATCCCCTGCTGAACGTCGGCGGGAACGCGGCTCGAGAAGCCCCCGGCCAGCCGCGTCTCCGCCCACTCGCGGCGCGACCAGCCGTCACCCTCGGCGAGCTTCTCGTCGAGCGAGGTGAGCGGGAAGTTCAGCAGCGCCACGAAGGCGATCTTGTTGGCGAACAGGTCGTCGGCCAGGTGGGCGGACGGATCGTAGCCCGCCAGGCGCCGGTCGAGCGGCAGCAGCGGTCCCAGGTCGAGGTCGGCGCCGCGCCGCAGGTCGCGGATCAGCGAGGTCATGTAGCCGCCCAGCCGCTCCTCGGCGAACTCGAAGCGGTCGAAGGTGGCGTCGAGGACCGGGCCGCGCGGGATGAACTCCGCCGCGACGAAGGCGCGGAAGGCGGCCGCGTCACCGTCCTCCGGGCGCCAGCGGCGCAGCACCTGGGTGACGCCGCGGGCGGCGCGGCTGCTCTCGGCCTCCCCGTAGCGCTCCACGAGAGCCCGGCGCGCGGCCGCCGCGGCGGCGTCGTCGGGTGGCGCAGCGGTCGCCGCGGCGGCCGGGGGGAGGGCGTCAACGGTCATCGCGAGGACCAGGGCGAGCGCGCCGGCGGTCGCGGCGCGGCGCACCGCGGAACGGGTCGAGGAGGGCATCGGACATCTCCGCAGAGGTTCGGGGGAAGCTCGCGGGAACGCCCGCGAGACGCCCGCAGTCTACCCGCGCCGGCGCGGCAGCGCACCGGCGAGCAGCCCGAGGGTGGTGGCGACGACCGCCCGCAGCGGGCCGTCGTCGGCCATCCCGCGGCCGGCGATCCCGAAGGCGGTCCCGTGGTCGACCGAGGTGCGCAGCCAGGGCAGCCCCAGGGTCCAGTTGGTGGCGCTCCCGAACGACGCGGTCTTGACCGCGATCAGCCCCTGGTCGTGGTAGAGGGCGAGGACCCAGTCGAACTCGCCGCGGCGGGCGCGGGCGAACAGCGAGTCGGCGCTCTCCGGGCCGTGCACGTCGAGGCCGCGGGCGCGCGCCGCGGCGACCGCCGGCGCCACCCGCTCGGCGTCCTCGTCGCCCAGCAGGCCGCCCTCGCCGGCGTGCGGATCGAAGCCGGCCACCGCGATGCGCCCGCCGGCCGACGCCGCCAGCCGGTCCAGGGCCGCGCCGAGCGCGGCCGGCGTCACCCCGTCGAGCGCCCGGCGCAGCGGCAGGTGGGTCGACAGCAGGGCCACCTGGAGGTCGGCGGCGAGGAAGGCCATCAGGTAGTCGCGCCCGTAGCGCTCCAGGCCACAGGCGGCGGCGAGGTACTCCGTGTGGCCGGTGAAGCCGGGGCGGTGGTGGCGCGCGACGGACGCCTTCGACAGCGGCGCCGTCACCAGGGCGTCGGCGGCGCCGGAGGCGACGGCCGCGATGCCGGCGTCGAGCGCCGCCAGGGCGCCGCCGGCGTCCGCGGCACCGCTGCTGCCGAAGGCGAGGGGACGGCGTTCGCCCACCGGGTCGAGCAACGCCACCCGGCTGGCGGCGGCGAGCGCGGCGAGCGCGGCGCGCGACGGCGGCGCGGCGACCTCGGAGAGCCGCTCCCAGGCGAGGTCGGGAAGCACCGGCCGCAGCGGCTCGAGGGCGGCCCGCTCGGCGACGAGCAGCGGCACCCAGGCCGGGCCCGGGGGGGCGGCCGCGCCGGGGGCGGGCCCGAGCAGCACCCGCGCCAGCACCTCGGGGCCGATCCCGGCGGGATCGCCCTGGGTGAAGGCGAGGACCGGGGTCAATCCTCCGCGGCCTCGGCCTCGTCCTCGGTGGCGGAGCCGCCGTCCCCCGCGGCCACGGCGGCGCGCCGGCGGCCGCGGCGGCGCAGCTCCTCCTCCTTGAACATGTAGCGGATGTTGTGCTTGGGCACCAGCAGGTTGGGGTCGCCGTGACGGTTGAGCTTGATCGCGGACTTGTCGTACCACTCGATCCAGCCGCGCAGCTCCTCGCCGTCGAGCAGCACCACCACCATCGGCGTCTTCGCCGCCATCTGCTTGATGTAGTAGAACTCCTCCGCGTTGGTCTGCTCCGGCGGGGTGTGCTTGCGGCGCACCGAGCGGGCCGAGGCGTCCTTCTTGAGCTCGTTCATGTCCGGGCGGATCAGCTTTCGATTGGCCATGGTGGAGGTCACGCGTCGGCGGTCGACGGCCCCGTCGAGGCACTCTTCTTCGGTTTGCGGTACTGGTCGTCCTCGTAGGCCAGGCAGCACAGCAGGCGGCCGCACTGGCCCGAGATCTTCGACGGGTTCAGCGACAGGTTCTGCCGCTTGGCCATCTGGATGGAGATCGGCCGGAAGTCCTTCAGCCAGGTCGAGCAGCACAGGGTGCGGCCGCAGATGCCGACGCCGCCGAGCAGGCCCGCCTCGTCCCGGGCTCCCACCTGCACCATCTTCACCCGCACCGAGAACCGCTTGGCGAGGTCGCGCACCAGTTGGCGGAAGTCGACCCGGCCGGCGGCGGTGAAGTAGAAGGTGGCACGCTTGCCGCCGAGCTGCACGTCGACCCGCGAGATCTTCATCTCTAGGCCCAGCTCGCGGGCCCGGTCGTGGCACCAACGGCGCGCCTCGCGCTCGACCTCGACCTGCTCGAGGTGGGCCGCGCGATCGGCCTCGTCCGCCACACGGACGATCGGCCGCGCGCTGGATTTCTGGCAGGGCTTGAAGACCGGCATCGGGGAGCGCTCGACGACGCCGAAGGCGGGACCCGACTCGAGTGCCACGATGACCGGTGCATCGCGCCCGATCGTCCTGCCGCCGGTGGAGCAGAGCGTCAGGTTGGTCTCCTCACGGAAGCGCACACCGACGAAGGCGTCTTCGACGGCGGTCGACATCCCCTGGAACTGGCAGCCTTGGCACCCCATCGAGCTCTCTCACTTCGAGGCCGTTGCTCGTGATGACCCCTGGCGAGGAATGCATTTCCGATACCACGGCACTCGACCGTGGAAACTCCACGCATTCCGTGATTTCCGAAAAGGCGGCCCCGGGAGTATCGCAGCCGGCGGCGAGGCGTGTCAACGACCGTGCACGTCCGCGGCGGGGCTACGTACCTCTTGCCCGCAGTATACGTCCCCGCTCCCCGCGGCGTCGCCCGCCGGCGGCGTGGCTCAGTCGAAGCCGTGCGGCGGCCGGCCGGCGTGCCCCTCGAGCACCCGGCGGCCGATGTCGTGGCGCAGCACCTTCGACGGCCAGTCGATCTGCGCCGCGGCGGCGTAGGCGCGGCGCAGCGCCTCGGCCAGCTGCGGCCCGGTGGCGCAGACGTTCAGCACCCGGCCGCCGGCGCTGACCACGTGGTCGCCCTCCTCGGCGGTGGCGGCGTGGAACACCTCCACCGCGGGGAGCGCCGCCACCCTCTCGAGCCCCTCGATCACCTCGCCGCGGACCGGGGTCCCGGGGTAGCCGCGGGAGGCGAGGACGATGCACGCGGCGGCGGCCTTGCGGAAGCGGAGCCGGCGCGTCTCGAAGGCACCGCGGGCGCCGGCCGCGAGGATGGGCAGCAGGTCGTCCTCCACGCGGAGCAGCAGGGCCTGCGCCTCCGGATCGCCGAAGCGGACGTTGAACTCGAGGACGCGCGGCCCCTCCGCCGTCATCATCAACCCGGCGTAGAGGACGCCGCGGAAGGCGCGGCCCTCCGCCGCCATCCCGAGCAGGGTGGGGCGAAGGACGCGGTCCATGATGTCCTGGCACTGCTCCGACGACAGGGTGTGCGAGGGACTGTGGGCCCCCATGCCGCCGGTGTTCGGGCCGCTGTCGCCGTCGCCGAGACGCTTGTAGTCCTTGGCGGTGGCGAAGGGGAGCAGCCGCTCGCCGTCGGCCAGCGCCAGGAACGACACCTCCTCCCCCACCAGGAACGGCTCCACCAGCACCCGGTCGGCGGCGGCGCCGAAGCGCCGCTCGGTGAACAGGACGTCGAGGGCGTCGTCGAGCTCCGCCTCGTCGCCGACGATCAGCACCCCCTTGCCGGCCGCCAGGCCGTCGGCCTTGAGCACCGCCGGCAGGCCGAAGCCGCGGGCGGCGCGGCGCGCCTCGGCGGCGTCGTGGACCACCTCGAAGGCCGACGTGGGGATGTCGTGGCGCTCCATGAACTGCTTGGCGAACACCTTGCTGCCCTCGAGCTCGGCGGCCTGCCGCGACGGGCCGAACACCGCCAGACCGCGGCGCTCCAGCTCGTCGACCAGCCCCAGGGTCAGCGGCAGCTCCGGGCCGACCACGGTCAGGTCGATCTTCAGCTCGGCGGCGAAGTCCGCCAGCCGCGTCACCTCGTCGGCGGCCGTCGGCACCAGGTCGGCGATCTCGCCGATCCCGGGGTTTCCCGGTGCGCAGTAGAGCTCGCGCAGCAAAGGGCTCTGCCGCAGCTTCCAGCACAGGGCGTGCTCGCGGCCGCCCCCTCCCACCACCAGAACCTTCATCCCTCCCCCTCCACGGCCGCCAGGGCCGTCACCGCCATCACGTCCACGATGTCCTCGCTCGAACAGCCGCGGGACAGATCGTTGATGGGCCGGGCGAGCCCCTGCAGCAGCGGGCCCACCGCCCGCGCTCCCCCCACCCGCTCGCTCAGCTTGTAGGCGATGTTCCCGGCGTCGAGGTCCGGGAACACCAGCACGTTGGCGCGCCCCGCCACCGGGCTCGCCGGGGCCTTGCGCGCCGCCACCTCGGGGACCAGCGCCGCGTCCGCCTGCAGCTCGCCGTCGAACGCGAAGTCGACCCGCCGGCGCTCGAGCTCGGCGACCGCGGCGCGCACCCGGACCACCCGCGGGTGGTCGGCGCTGCCATGGGTCGAGAACGACAGCAGTGCCACCCGCGGCGCTTCGGCGAGGAGCAGGCGGCAGCTCGCCGCCGCCGCCTCGGCGATGTCGGCGAGCTGCGCCGGGTCCGGCTCCGGCACCACCGCGCAGTCGCTGTAGATCAGGGCCCGGCGGTCGCCCGCCGGCGCGATCAGGAAGCACGACGAGACGACCTCGAGCCCGGGGCGCGGGCCCACCGCGCGCAGCGCGGCGCGCAGCGTGGCGGCGGTGGTGGCCACCGCGCCCATCACCGCGCCGTCCGCCCGCCCGGTGGCCACCTGCAGGGCGGCGTAGTGCAGCCGCTCCCGGCACAGGGCGGCGGCCGGCTCCGCCGCGTGGCCGCGGGCGGAGCGCCGCGCCGCCAGGTGCTCGGCCAGGGCCGCCAGGTCGGGGTCGGCGTCCGGGTCGCGGCGCTCGACGGACGCCGGCACGCCGGCCTCCCGCGCCGCCCGCGCCACCGCCGCCGCGGGACCCACCAGCACCGGCCGGCAGAGCCCCAGCGCCGCAGCCGTCGCCGCGGCCCGCGCCACTCGCGGGTCGTCCCCCTCGGCGAGCACGATCCGCCGGTCCCCGGCGGTGGCGGCGGCGCGTTGGCGCAGCCGCGCCAGCAGCCGGGGAGCGGACTCGACGCTGAGTGGTGGGGCGACGTCGGCGGGCACGCAGGAGCCCTCGCGGAGATTGGCGGAAAACGCGCCTAATCCTACGCGGAAACCGCCGGTCGCCCAAACCCCGCGCCCCGGGGGCGCGGGCGGGGAAAACGAAGGCCCGGCCGGAGCCGGGCCCGAGAGGATCCTCGCCGAGCGCCCGGAGGCGCGTCGGGTCACAGGTCGGCCGCGTTGAGGCTCTTGATCAGGTCGTCGATCACCGGCCGCATGACCTTGTCGAACATCTTCTGCGAGTCCATGCCGCCACCGAAGCCGCCCACCCGCACCTTCACGGTGGAGTCCTCGGCGCGCGCCTCGTCCGCCCAGACGATCTCGCCGGTCGAGATGTCGAACACCCGGCAGTTCATGGCGGCGCTGAAGTTCTTCTTGCCGACGCCGAAGCTGGGCAGCCGGCGGAAGCCGGGGCCGCTGGCCGAGGCCTCCTCGTAGCCGTACTCGGTGACGGCACCGGCGAGCAGGTAGTCGGCGCCCAGGAGCTTGCCGATCTGCATCGCGGTCGACGGGTTGATGTCGCCGGAGAGGACCAGCCCCTTCTCCTGCAGGATGGCGTTGATCCGCTCGCGCTCGACGACGGTGTACTTGCCGCTCTTGACCAGCTGGGTGATGAACACGTCCTGGGCGGCCTCGCCGCCGCCGTGCCACCAGTACTGGTTGTCGGCCTTGTTCTTGATCTCGAGCACGGCGATGCGCGGCTTCTTGCTGGCGGCCTCCGCCGAGATCGCCGCGAACAACGTCCCCACCGCCACGACACAGGCAACGGCAACAGCGATCTTCTTCATACGGACTTCCTCCTTGGTGACTCGAGCACGAGGCTCCCTGGGTTCGTCGGCCTACCCACCCCGCGCGGCGCGGGGTCGCCGGGCCGCCTTTGGCGTGGAAGGACTGTGATTGTAGAGCAGGCCCGGCGCCGCCTCAAGCGGCGGGCCGGGCCGCCTTCGCTCACAGCGTCGCCAGGACCTCCTCGACCCGCCGGGGCTCGGCGCCCGGAGCCTCCTGCGCGTCGACCGTGCAGAGCGCCGCCATGTTGACGATGTCGCTCACCTCGACGCCGCGCTGCAGCACGTGCACCGGCTTGCCCATGCCGAGCAGGACCGGGCCGATCGCCTCGGCACCGGCCAGCCGCCAGATCAGCTTGTAGGCGGTGTTGGCCGACTGCAGCTCGGGGAAGATCAGCACGTTGGCGGGCTCGCACAGCCGGCTCCAGGGGAAGGACTCCTCGAGGATCGGGCCCACCACCGCGGTGTCGGCCTGCATCTCGCCGTCGACCACCAGGTCCGGCGCCGCGCGCTGCAGGATCTCCACCGCCCGCCGCACCTTGTCCGCGGCCGGGTGCTTGTTGGAGCCGAAGTTCGAGAACGACAGCATCGCCACCCGCGGCTCGATGCGGAAGCGGCGGGCGAACTCGGCGGTGAGCAGGGCGATCTCGGCGAGGTCCTCGGCGCTCGGGTCGATGTTGACCGTGGTGTCGGCGAGGAAGAACAGGCGGTCGCGCAGGATCAGGATGTAGGCGCCCGACACGCGGCGCACCCCGGGGCGGGTGTCGATGATCTGCAGCGCCGGCCGGATGGTCTCCGGGTAGTGCTGCGTCAGCCCCGAGATCAGGCCGTCGGCGTCGCCGCGCTCCACCATCATGGTGCCGAAGTAGTTGCGCGAGCGCATCAGGTTGGTGGCGTCCTCGAGGGTGAGGCCGTCGCGGCGGCGCAGCTCGTGGAGGCGCTCGGCGTAGGCGTCGAAGTGCGGCGAGACCTTCGGGTGGACGACGGTGACTTGTCCTCCGGCAGGTCGAGGTCGCGCAGCGTGTCGCGGATCGCCTCCGGCCGCGCCAGCAGCACCGGGTGGGCGATCCCCTCGTCGACGAGGATCTTGGCGGCCCGCAGGATCTTCTCGTGCTCGCCCTCGGGGAAGACGATCCGCTTGGGATCGCGCCGGGCGCGGTCGAGCACGTCGTGCATCAGCTCGAGCCGCCGCGAGATCATCGTCTCGAGCCGGCGGCCGTACTCCGCGAAGTCGGCGATCGGGGTGCGTGCCACGCCGGTCTCCATCGCGGCGCGCGCGATCGCCGGCGGCACCCGCAGCAGCACGCGGTGGTCGAGCGGTTTCGGGATCAGGTACTCGCGGCCGAAGCGCAGGTGCTCGAGGCCGTACGCCTTGAGCACCGAGTCCGGCACGTCCTCGCGCGCCAGCTCGGCCAGGGCGTGCGCCGCGGCGAGCTTCATCTCGTCGTTGATGTCGGTGGCGCGCACGTCGAGGGCGCCGCGGAAGATGAACGGGAAGCCGAGGACGTTGTTGACCTGGTTCGGGTAGTCGCTGCGCCCGGTGGCCATGATCACGTCGGAGCGCGCCTCGGTGGCCTCCTCCCAGGAGATCTCCGGGGTGGGGTTGGCCATCGCGAAGACGATCGGGTCGGGCGCCATCGAGCGCACCATGTCCTGGGTGACCAGGCCGGCCACCGAAAGGCCGACGAAGACGTCGGCGCCGCGCATCGCGTCGTCCAGGGTGCGCGCGTCGGTGTCGGCGGCGAACTCCTCCTTCAGGGGCGTCATGCCCTGCTGCCGGCCGCGGTAGATGACGCCCTTGGAGTCGACCAGGAGGATGTTCTCCTTCTTCGCCCCCAACAGCAGGTAGAGCCAGATGCAGCCGAAGGCCGCCGCGCCGGCGCCGGAGAAGACGATCCGGACCTCGCCGATCTCCTTGCCGGCCAGCTCCAGGGCGTTGAGCAGCGCCGCCCCGGAGATGATCGCGGTGCCGTGCTGGTCGTCGTGGAAGACCGGGATCGACATGTCCTGCTTGAGCCGCTGCTCGATCTCGAAGCACTCCGGCGCCTTGATGTCCTCCAGGTTGATGCCGCCGAAGGTGGGCTCGAGGAGCTTGACGGTCCGGATGATCTCCTCGGGGTCGTGCGTCGCCAGCTCGAGGTCGAAGACGTCGATGTCGGCGAAGCGCTTGAACAGGACGCCCTTGCCTTCCATCACCGGCTTGCCGGCCAGCGGCCCGATGTCGCCGAGGCCGAGCACGGCGGTGCCGTTGGTGACGACGGCCACGAGGTTGGCGCGGGCGGTGAGCTCGTAGCCCTGGAGGGGATCGGCCTCGATCGCCTGGCAGGCGTGGGCCACGCCGGGCGTGTAGGCGAGAGAGAGATCGCGTTGGGACTCCGTGGACTTGGTGGGGACCACCTCCACCTTGCCCTTGCGTCCGCGCGAGTGGTAGTCGAGAGCGTCCTGGCGGGTGATCTTGTCCATACGATCCAGTGTACTCCCGCCCCCCGGGGGCCGCCCCGCCCCCCGGAACGGGGCGAGAGCGCCCGCTCCGCCGGGTGGCTCGGCCGCCGCCGCCGCGAGGCTGGAGGCGGCTGTGGAGGCGGGGAGCGCCGCCGGCGCGCCCGCCGCCGCCCTCTCGCGCCTAGACCTCGCGGAAGCGGGCGGTGAAGTGACGCAGGACCGGGGCCTGGTGGACGATCTCCAGGCCGCGCAGGGCGTCGCGGTGGTCGCGGATCGCCTCCAGCACGCCGGCGACGTACTGCAGGTGCGAGTTGGTGTAGACGCGGCGCGGCACGGCCAGGCGCACCAGCTCGAGGTCGGCGTACACCGGGTCGCCGGTCTCGGGGTCGTCGCGGCCGAACATGACGCTGCCGATCTCCACGCCGCGCACCGCGCCCTGCCGGTACAGCGCCACCACCAGGGCCTGGGCCGGGAAGCGTGGCGGCGGGATGGCGGGCAGGAACTCGCGGGCGTCGATGTAGACCGCGTGCCCGCCCACCGGGCGGATGATCGGGATGCCGAGCTCGGTGAGCCGGCGCCCGAAGGCGTCGACCTGCTGCACGCGGAAGCGCAGGTACTCGTGGTCGAGCACCTCGTAGAGGCCGCGCGCCACCGCTTCGAGGTCGCGGCCGGCGAGGCCGCCGTAGGTGGGGAAGCCCTCGATCAGCACCAGGCGCTGCTTGATGGTCTCGACCAGCTCGCGGTCGCGGCTGGCGAAGAAGCCGCCGATGTTGGCCAGCCCGTCCTTCTTGGCGCTCATGGTGCAGCCGTCGGCGAGGTCGAAGATCTCGCGCACGATCTCGGCCACCGGGCGGTCGCCCTGCCCCGCCTCGCGCTGGCGGATGAACCAGGCGTTCTCCGCGAAGCGGCAGGCGTCGATGTAGAAGGGGATCGCGAACTCGCGGCACAGCTCGGCATAGCCGCGGATGTTGGCCAGCGACACGGGCTGGCCGCCGCCGGAGTTGTTGGTCAGCGTCAGCATCGCCAGCGGGATGCGCTCGCGCTCGCGCTCGAACAGCCGGCGCGCCCGGTCGAGGTCGACGTTGCCCTTGAAGGGATGCTCGGCCCCCGGGTGGCGCGCCTCCTCGATCACCAGATCGAGCGCCTCGCCCCCGTTGACCTCGACGTTGGCGCGGGTGGTGTCGAAGTGCGAGTTGTTGGGCACGATCGAGCCGGGCCGGACCACGGTCGAGAAGAGCAGGTTCTCGGCCACCCGCCCCTGGTGCACCGGCACCACCTGCGGCAGGCCGAAGATCTCCTGCACGGCGGCCTCGAAGCGGTAGAAGCTGCGGGCGCCGGCGTAGGACTCGTCGCCCACCATCAACCCCGCCCACTGGTTGTCCGACATCGCCGACGTGCCCGAGTCGGTCAGCAGGTCGATGAAGATCGCCTCCGACGGGACGTCGAAGACGTTGAAGCCCGCGTCGACGAGGCGCCGCTCGCGCTCCTCGGGATCGGGCAGGCGGATCGGCTCGACGACCTTGACGCGCCAAGGTTCTGGTTGGAAGACCATCCGGGAGCACTCCTCGCAGGTTGATCGAGCCCGCCGGCCGGCGGACCTCTCCGATCATACCCGCCCGCCGAAGCTCTATCCCAGGGCCTTGAGCAACGGCTGGATCCAGTCGAAGAGCAGGCCGCGCAGCTCGGGGAAGCGGCTGGCCAGCAGGCTCAGCGCGGGCACCCCGCCGTAGAGGGCGAGCCGTCCGAGCAGGGCCCGGCGGCGTCCCTGCTCCTGGGCCTTGGAGCGGTCGCGCAGGATGCCGACGCGGTCGGCGTCGAGGAGCACCGCGACGCTGACGCTGATGCCGAGGATCGCCAGCAGCCCGAGGTAGATGAAGAGCAACCGTTGCGGCTGCAGCGGGTACGCGGTGACCGCACCGAGCAGCAGCACCACGGCCGCGGCCACGAACCCCATCAGGTGGCGGAGCTGGGACCACACCGCGCCGACCAGGCGGACGATCCCCCAGCAGAACAGGTCGCGGGAGGCGGCGACCGCCGGCTGCCCGCTGTCCTCCCCGGGTCCCTCCGTCAACCAGCCGGCCACGACCGGCCACGCCGCCGCGGCCGACTCCACACCGCCGAGACGGTCGAGGAGCGCCGCCACCGCCGGGGGGGCGGAGGCCGCGTCGATCTCCCGCAGCCGCTGCCACGCCTCCCGCTGGCGGGCGGCGGCCAGCGACGGCGAGGTCCGCGTCGCGGCGTAGGCCTCGGCGACCCGCGTCCCGAAGCTCCCCCCCTCCAGGCCCTCGATCCACTCCAGGAAGGCCTTGAGCGCCTTCCACCCCTGCTCGAGGGCGACGCCGGAGGCGACGGCGAGGGTCAGGCAGAGCACGAACAGCCCGGTCAGGACGAGATCGTAGTCGAGCCCTTCGAGGCTGCGCACTGGGAGGTGGAAGGTGCCGTAGGCCACGGCCAGCCAGACGAGCGGGAGGTACACCAGCACCACCGAAGAGGCGAAGAACCGGCGCCCGAGGTGGATCGGATCGACCGCGCGGCGCACCTCGCCGACCCGGTCCCCGGCCGGCCGCGCCCCGCGCTGCCGGGGCGAGGGTCGCGGCACGGCCGGGCCCGTGACCTCGGCGAGGACCGACCGCCGGTGGAGGCTCAGCAGGCACCAGGCCGCGACCACCACCCCGAGCAGGGCGGTCGGCAGCAGGGGGCTCACACCCCGGCTGATCTCCAGGGACCGGCGCAGCACCGCGTCGGTGGCGACGCCCTCGCCCCACACCTGGGAGATCCAGACGACGTCCGCCAGCACGGCGAGGGGAACCAGCGCCGTCCCGAGCACCAGCGGCGTCAACGCCGCCCAGCGCCGCCAGCCCCGAGGGGCGGCCGGCCCTCGCGCCGCCGCCAGCTCGCAGCGCGTGTGGTGGGCGAGGCTGACGAGAAGCCACAGGGCGGCCAACGGGACGATGGTCCCGATCAGCGCCACCGCGTAGTTGGCGGTCTCCCCGAGCGCCGCCGGGACCCCCGCCAGGAACGACGACCGGGCCGGGGCCTCGCCGAGCACGCCCTGCAGACTGGGCGCCGCGATCAGCAGGTAGGGGACGCCGAGGACCAGGGTGGCGAGATAGACCAGGAAGTGGACCCCGGTGTCCGACCGGTAGGAGCGACGCCGCGGGCGCAGCGGCACGGTGAAGACGTCGGTCGGAGCCAGCCCGAGGATGCGGCCCTGCCGCCGCACGGCGACCAGGCCGGAGAAGACGACCAGGCCGAGGAGGAACGTCGAGATCGTCGTCACGATCACCCAGGCCAGCGGCAGTGGCGAAGGCCCGGAGGGGCCGCTGCCCGGGGGGCCCGGGAGGACGCCGGAACGCGCCGTCACGCCGGGCGCGGGGGCCGGATCGACCTCGGCGCGTACCGCCACCCGGGCGATCTGCTGCCGCCACAGCGGGAACAGCTCGCCCTGACCCACCATCTGCGCCCAGACGGCACGCGGCGGCGGCTCCTCGTCGGCCGCCAGGTAGCGCGCCGCGTCGTAGATCCCCTCCGCGGCGTCGAGGTCGAAGCGCAGGTGCAGGCCGCCCGCGGCGCCCCGGTCCCGCGACCCGGCGGACCGCCGGCGCTCCCCGCCCGCGGCGAGCAGCGGTTGCGGGCGCTCCAGGGGATGGGACGAGACGACCAGCATGCCGGCGGTGACCTCCGCCAGGTCGGGGTGGCTGAGCAGGACGTCCCCCTCGAAGGTCACCAGCCGGGCGTAGGGCACGGCCTGCCGCACCGCCTCGGCGAGGAACAGCTTGTCGAGGATGTTGGTGGCGATGATGCCGACCACTTCGACCTTGAGCCGGGCGAGGTGGTCGAGCAGCTCGGCGAGGATCAGGTCCTGGCTCACCGCGGTCCCCTGGACGTCGAAGGGCGCCCAGCCGCCCGCCGCGGAGCGCCCGAGGTCGATCGCCAGGTGGCGCAGCGGCGCGCCGGCCGTCCGCTCGGCCTCGCGGGCTGCCCTCTCCTGCTCCTGGTGGGCGGCGCGGAGCCTGGAGATGGAGGCGGGGAAGGGCACCACCTGGAAGCCGGAGGCGAGGAACTGGCTCCCGTACGCCGACGACTCCACCAACAGCGCCACCCGCGCGTTGTCGTCGTCCGCGCCGTCGGCAGCGCTGCCCGGTGGACAGAGCAGCTCGGCCGGCGGCGGCTTCGCGTCCGGCTCCGCCGGCGGCTCCCAGCGGGTGTCCAGCCCCAGGCGCTCGGGCACCAGGCGGTTCCAGACGCAGCTCTGCAGATCCTCGTTGGTGGCGGCGAGGGCGACCACGCGCTGCCCGGGGAAGAAGTCCGCGAGGTGGGAGTCGGTGGCCGAGCCCGAGACGATCAGGGCGTCCTCCACGTGCGCGGCGCCGAGCGCGCTCGCCAGCGAGGGCGCCGAGCCGGAGAAGGTCGGGCCCAGCACGCGGACCGCTCCGCCGCTCCAGCGCTCGGCCCGATCGATCGCACGCTCCATCGACCCGGCGTGCACCCCGTTCTGCGGCGTCTCCCCCACCACCAGGACCGCCCGGCCGGCCCGCCGGCCCTGACGGAACAGCAGCAGACCGGGGACCTCGCGGTGGATCCCCGGCACGCGCTCCTGGTCCTCCGAGTCCCAGGGCAGGCAGCTGCGATCGAGGGTGAAGCCCGCGCCGGCCATCGCCTCGAGGAGCGCCAGCTGGAAGACGTCGAACTCGCGGGCGAAGTGGGTGTCGAGGGGGTCGGGGAGAGTGACCACGAAGCTCGCGGGTCCGACGGCGGGCCCGTTCTCGGTGAGCTCGACCCAGCGCTCGAGGCAGGGGGCGAGGGCGATGTGCTCCAGCGCCGCGGCGCCGGCGTCCCCGGTGCGCTCCGGCGGTGGCGGCGGCGGCGCGACGGGCGGGATCGCCTGGCGGTTGACGCCGCCCGGCGACGGCTTGAGGACGCGCAGCACCTTGCTCGCGGGCTCCATCGCCCGGGCGCTGGGAGCGGCGAGGACGGCGGCGAGGGCGGCGGCGGCGAGGAGACGCCGGCCCGAGCTGGGGATCCGGTTCATCACGGCCTCCCGGCGGCCGGGAGGGCGGAGCGGCGAGCCTCGGCCGGCCCGCCGCGGGCCTCTCTCGGCGATCGCGTGAATGGGTCGACGACACGATGGGCGCCGGAGGACGCGAAGTGTTTCGGTCCCCGGCGTACACTGCGGGAGGACCGGCCGCGCGGCGACCGGGAGGAGCGCGATGATCGTCGTCGACGAAGGGGACAGCCTGCTGCTGGTCACCCAGCCCGATCACGCCCGGCTGGCGGGCGAGCTGGTGGCGCTGTGGCGGGAGGACGGCCTGCCGGACCACCCGCGGCGGTCCGACCTGATCTTCGCGGTGCGGGAGCACGACAACGGCTGGCGGGAGGCCGACGCGGCGCCGACCTCCGACCCGGCCGCGGGCGGCGTCCCCTACGACTTCCGCTCCCTGCCGGACGGCGGCCGCCGCGAGATCTGGTCGCGGGGGACGCGGCGCTTCGCCGCCGACCGCCCCTACGCGGCACTCCTCGTCACCCTGCACGCGCTGGCCCTGTTCCGCGACCGGGAGGGCGACCCGGACTGGGAGGGTCCGCTGGCCGCCTGGCGCGAGCGCCGCGACGAGCTCGCCGAGCGCAGCGGCGCCGACCTCGAGGAGGCCGCCCGCGACTACCGCTTCCTGGAGCTCGCCGACGCCGCCTCGCTGGCCGTGTGCACGCGCGGGGAGCGCACGTTCGAGCGGAAGTGGCCGGACGGGGCGCGCCGGGGGCGCTTCGAGGCGGCCAGCGACAGCCTCTTCCTCGCCCCCTTCCCGCTCGCCGGCGCCACCACCTTCCGCGTCCCGTGCCGTCACATCCCGAAGCGCCTCTACCGCGGCGACGCCGACCTCGGCGGCGAGCTCGCGGCGGCTCGCTGGGGGGAGCTGAGGGTGCGCGTCGCGGCGCCGCGGATCCCCGGCTGAGAGGCCCGTCTCCCCAGGGGAGAGGCCCCTCCGCATGGTAGTGTGAGCCCATGGCGGAGAGCGACGCGCAGCCGCTGACGGAGCCGGTCGCAGGCGACGCGGCGGGGGTGGTGCGCTTCACCATGCCGTCGCCGCTCGGCGACCTCGCCTTCGAGCTGCGCGACCGCAAGGTGACGGCGGTGCGGATCCGTCCGACCGCCGCGGAGGCGGCCGACTACACCCCGTTCATCGAGCTCGAGGAGGAGTCCGAGTTCCTCGAGGAGCTGTTCGGCCGCATCTCCGAGTACTTCGCGGGCGTCCGGCGGCGGCTGGAGGTGGACTGGGACCTCGAGCCGTCCGGGGTGACGGGCTTCGCGCGGCGGGTGCTCAAGGAGACCGCCAAGATCCCCTACGGCCGCACCCGGACCTACCGCGACATCGCCACCGCCTCGGGCCAGCCCGACGCCTACCGGCTGGTGCTGGCGACCCTGATCGAGAACCCGCTCCCCATCGTGATCCCCTGCCACCGGGTGACCACCAACAAGTCGGGCATCGGCAGCTACATCGGCGGCAAGAAGGCGAAGCGGTGGCTCCTCGACATGGAGAAGCGGGCGGCCAAGGAGCTGGCGGCCTCGGGGTGATGAAAGTCGCCGACCTGATGACCCGTCAGGTGCGGACCGTGGGTCCCGACGACCCGTTCGACGAGGTCTTCCTCATCTGCGTGTTCGAGAAGATCCGCCACGTCCCGGTGGTCGAGCGGGGGCGGGTGGTGGGGATCGTCTCGGACCGGGACCTCGCCAAGGTGCTCGGGCCGGTCCCCAAGCGGCGGTCGTCGGTGGTCAAGGACGGCAAGGTGGTCCTGGTGCTGCCGGCGCGGCGCGTGCGCCACATCATGAGCCGCGGCGTGGTCACCATCGGCGAGGACGAGCGCGCCGCCGAGGCCGCCCAGCGCATGGTGGAGCACAAGATCGGCGGCCTGCCGGTGGTCGACGCCGGCGACCGCCTGGTGGGCATCATCACCGCCACCGACATCCTGCGCGCCTTCGTCCGCCTGTCGGCGCAGCCCGTCCCGGGCACCTCCACCGCCGCGACCTGATGCCGCAGAACGACCGAGGCCCCGGCCGGACGTCCGGCCGGGGCCTCGGATCGCCGGGGGGCGCCGCCCCCGTCAGTGCGACATCTCGCTCACTTGCCGGTCGTCCTCCGCGTCGGCGAAGGAGAGCCGGCCCTCGCGAAAGCTGGCGCCCCGCAGGGTGAGGGCGAGCGCCTCGCCGAGCTCCTCGACCGGGTGCACCTCGAGCGTCCGGCGCACGTCCTCCGGCAGGTCCTCGAGGTCGGCCTCGTTCTGCTTCGGCAGCAGGATGATGTTGATCCCGGCGCGCACCGCGCCGAGCACCTTCTCTTTGACGCCGCCGATCGGCAGCACGCGGCCGGAGAGCGTGATCTCGCCGGTCATCGCCACGTCGTGGCGCGCCGGCCGGCCGGAGAGGGCCGAGACCAGCGCGGTGGCCATGGCGACGCCGGCCGACGGACCCTCCTTGGGCACCGCCCCGGCGGGCACGTGGACGTGGAGGTCGCGCTTGAAGGCCTCCTCGTCGATCCCCAGCTCGCCGGCGTGGGAGCGGGCGTAGGTCCAGGCGGCGCGCGCCGACTCCTTCATCACGTCGCCGAGCTGCCCGGTGAGGACCAGCTCGCCCTTGCCGGTCATCGTCGACGCCTCGACGAACATGATGTCCCCGCCGACCGGCGTGTAGTAGACCGCGGTGGCCACGCCCACCTGGTCCTCGGTGGCGGCGTGCTCGGGGTGGACGCGCGGGCGCCCCAACAGCCCGGCCACGTCGTCGCGGTCGATCCCCACGCGCTCGGCCTCGCCGGCCGCGATCTTGCGCGCCACCTTGCGCGCCAGCTTGCCGAGCTCGCGCTCGAGCTGACGCACCCCCGCCTCGCGGGTGTAGCGCGAGATCACCTCGGCGACCGCGGCGTCGGCCACCTCGAGCCGCCCCTCGCCCAGGGCGTTCTCGCGCAGCTGCCGCGGCAGCAGGTACTGCTTGGCGATCGCCAGCTTCTCCGCCTCGGTGTAGCCGGAGAACTCGACCACCTCCATGCGGTCGAGCAGCGGGCCGGGGATGTTCTGGATGAAGTTCGCCGTGGCGATGAACAGCACCTCCGACAGGTCGAACGGCATCCCCAGGTAGTGGTCGGTGAAGCTGTCGTTCTGCGCCGGGTCGAGCACCTCCAGCAGGGCCGACGCCGGGTCGCCCTGGAAGGACACCCCCAGCTTGTCGATCTCGTCGAGCAGGAAGACGGGGTTCTTCTTGCCGGCCTGCTTCATCCCCTGGATGATGCGGCCCGGCATGGCGCCGACGTAGGTGCGCCGGTGGCCGCGGATGTCCGCCTCGTCGCGCGCCCCGCCGAGCGAGATGCGGACGTACTCGCGCCCCATGGCGCGGGCGATCGACTTGGCGACCGAGGTCTTGCCGACGCCCGGCGGGCCGACGAAGAGCAGGATCGGGCCCTTGGCCACGCGGTCGTCCGCGTTGCCGCGCAGGTCGTCGTCGCCGCCCTCGCCCGCCGCGGCCGCGGCCTCCGACCCGCCGTCCTCCCCGCCGTCCTCCGTGGCGCCCTCCTCGGCGCCCTCCTCGGCGCCCTCCTCCCCCGCCGCCTCCGGCCGGGCGGCCGCGGCCGCTTCGCGGCGCTGGCGCATCTCCGCGTCGCGCAGCTGGCGCACGGCCAGGAACTCGAGCACGCGGTCCTTGACGTCCTCGAGGCCGTAGTGGTCGACGTCGAGGATGTGCTGCGCCTCGCCGATGTCGAGGTGCTCGCGCGAGCGCTCGTTCCACGGCAGCTCGGCGACCGTCTCGAGGAAGTTGCGGATCACCTGCGACTCCATCGACTCGCGGCCGATCCGCGCCAGGCGGGAGAACTCGCGGTCCACCTCCTTGCGCGCCCCCTCGGGAAGCTCCAGGGCGTCGAGGCGCGTCCGCAGCTCCTCGAGATCCTCGCCCTCCTCGCCCTCGCCGAGCTCGCGCTGGATCGCCTTGAGCTGCTCGCGCAGGTAGATCTCGCGCTGGCGGTCGCCGAGCTCCTCCTGGACCTGGCTCTTGATGGTCTCCTGGGCGTCGAGGACGCCGATCTGCCGCTGCACCTGGACCAGCACCCGGCGCAGCCGCTCCTCGACGGCCAGCGTCTCGAGCAGCATCTGCCGGTCGGCGGTCGACATCTCGGTGTAGGCGGCGACCAGGTCGGCGAGCCGCCCCGGGTCGCTGACCGACTGCAGCACCCGACCGACCACCTCCTCCGGCAGGCCGGAGCGCTTGCCGAGCTCGGCGGCGCGCTCACGGACCTCGCGGTACAGCGCCACGAAGGCCGGATCCTCGGGGTTGAGCGGCATCATCTCGTCGGTCTGGTGCACCATCGCCTGCAGGGAGCCCTCCTGCTCGGAGATGCGTACGGCGATGCCGCGGTGCTCGCCGTGCAGGATGAGCTGCACGCCGCCGAGGCCGCGCTGGATCTCGCCGATGCGGGCGACGGTCCCGAAGGTGTAGAGCAGCTCCGGCGTCGCCTCGTCCTCGTTGCGACGCTGGGCGACCACGAAGATCCGCCGCTCCTCTGTGGCGCTGGCGGCCTCGATCGCCTTCAGCGTCCCGGGCCGGCCGGCACCGATGGGGACCGTCACCCCGGGGAAGAGCACGGCGTCCCGCAGGGGGAGGACGGGGAGGGTCTGGTTCTCGGTCATGTGGGCTCCTGATCCGGCGTCGGCCGGGCGTGGTTCGTCATCGTCTTCGCGGTGGCCGCCGAGGGGACCTGCCGGGGGGAAGCGCGTCGATCCGGCGGCCGGCGATCAGGTAACGTTCCGTGAATCTGATACATTCCAACTCAACCTCCGGGGCGGCTCGGCGCGGCATGCTCCGGCGGCCCGTCGGCGGCCCCGGCGGAGGCGGACCCGCTGACCCGCCGTTGCATCGTCAATGCCGACCCACCCGGGGCCGGTTCAGCCGGGGGAGGTCGCGTCGCGCGCGTTCTGAGGAGGTTCCGACGACCGGCGTCGGGGAACGGCCGGTCGGATCAGGTGGGGTCTTCGAGGTAGAGGATGCGCTGGCAGCTGTCGCAGGGGATGAGGCGGCCGTTGTTGCGGATCTCGACCACCACCTGGGGCCGCACGCGGTAGTTGCAGGCACCGCAGTGCCACATGCCGGGGTTGCGGCCGGGCCGTTCGACGCGTCGGATCGGCGCCAGCGCCATGCCGTCGAGGCGGTCGCGGAGGCGATCGAACTGCGCCAGGACGTTGCGCGGCAGCGCCGTCCGCAACGTCTCGACGCGCGCCTCGAGCTCCGCCACCTGCGTCGCCACCCCGGGCTTCTCCGCCTCCCACTTGGCGAGCTCGGCGGAGTAGCGCTCGTCGAGCTCGCGGAAGCCCTCGCGGCGCGTGGTCACCTCCGTGCCCAGCGTCTCGGCACGTTCGATCGCCGCCAACCCGCGTTCCTCGCCCTCGCTGATCTGGCGCTTGACGGTGTCGATCTCCTGCAGCAGGGCGCCGTACTCGCGCTGCGTCGAGACGCTGTTGATCTGCTGCTGGTAGCGCTTCAGCTTCTCCCGCGCCTCCCCGACCTCGGCCTCCGACTCGCGGCGCTCGCGCCCGGCCGCGGCGATCGCCTCCTCGAGGCTCTCGATCTCGCCGCGCACGGCGCTGTGCTCCTCGTGCAGCTCGCGCATCCAGTCGGGGATGCCGGCGAGTCGCTCGCGGGCGCGCTGCAGGTCGGTGAGGGTGTGCTGCAGGGTGACGACGGATTCGAGATGTGGCATCGATCGTTTTCTCCAGCCGCTGCCGTGGGTCCACCTGGATTCGAACCAGGGACCTGCCGGTTATGAGCCGGACGCTCTAACCGCTGAGCTATGGACCCGCAGATGCCCCCGGCAGGGGGAACGCACAGTATATCAACCGTCCGCCGCCGCGTGCCGCGCCGCGGCGCGCTCGCGGCGGTCGGCTCCGGGGGGACGCTCGCAGGGCTCGAAGGCGCGCCAGCGGCGCTCCAGGGCGCCCGCCATCGCCGCAGCCGGCGAACCCCCGGGCAGCGCCGCGCGCGGCGTCGGCGGGCGGATGCGCCGGGTGCCCCCGTCGGCGGTCCACGCCACCAGCTCCACCACCGCGCCGTCGCCGCTCAGCGGGGGGGTGGCCGCGAAGGCCGCGGAGAGGCGCTCGAAAACGGCCGCCGTCGCCGGCGGCAGCGGCGCACCGGCCGCGGCGTAGGCGGCACGGCGGGCGGCGAAGTAGCCCGGCTCCGGGGGCGCGAACGGAGCCCGCCACAGCAGTTGACGGTCCCCCGCGACCCAGGAGAAGCGGTTGTCGCCGTTGGTCAGGTAGAGCTCCGACAGCACTCCGGGCGCCGCCCGGCCGAGCAGGCTCGGCGCCGCCGCCGGCGGCACCTCGGCCCCGACCGCCTCGACCAGGGTGGCCCACACCCGAGCCGCCGCGGGGGGCTCGCCGCTGCCGCCGGCACAGGTGGCGCCGGCGCGGCGCAGCGCGGCGGAGAGCTTGACCACCAGGGGCACCTCGATCATGCCGCGCTCGAGGCCGCGGGCGACGCCGCCGGCGTCCAGCCCTCCCACCGCCTCGCCCTGGGTGGCGACGACGACCAACAGCGTGTCGTCCCAGGAGCCGCTGCTGCGCAGCGCGTCGAGCAGCACGCCGAGCCGGTCGTCGGTGCGGGCCACGGCGAGCCGGTAGAGGCTGGCGAGCTCCCGGCGGCGGGCCGCCGGCAGCGCCGCGGCGGGATCCTGCAACCGCTCGACGGCGATGGACGGCAGCCGCCGCTCGAGCGTGCCCGGCCGCGGGACCGGCGGCGGCAACCGGTCGACCAGCGCGGCGCGGCGGCGCCACGGGGGAGCGGGGTCGGCGAGGTGCACCCACACGAGCTGGCGGCCGGAGAGGCTGGCCAGGTGGCCCGCCGCACGCCGCGCCGCCCGCAGCGGGCGGAAGTCGGAGAAGCCCTGCGCCCAACCGGCGTCGCCCCGGGGCCACGGGCCCTCCACGTAGGCGGTGCCGCGGTAGCCGCGCTCGGCGAAGGCCTCGGCGAGGGTGCGCAGCTCCGGCGCGAGGGTCGGCTCGCCCGCCCGGAAGGTGCCGTGCTGCCACGGGGAGAGGCCGGTCAGGTAGGTGGCCAGGGAGAGCAGCCCCAGGCCCGAGGGCGCCACCGCCCGCGCCGCGCAGTCCGCCTCCCGCACCAGCGCGTCGAGGTGGGGGGTGAGGTCCCCGGCCGGGTGCGCCGCCAGCGCCTCGACGGCGTCGGCGCGCAGCGCCCCCAGCGTGATCAGCACCACCGGCCCGCGCTGCGGCCGCGCCGTGTCGCCCGGGGCGGAGCAGGCGGCGGCGAGCAGCGCCGGCAGCAGCGCAGCGGCCACCCCGCGGAGAGGGCCGCGGCCCCGCCCTGTCGGGGCCCTCCGGCGGCTCAGGACGGCTCCGGCCCGGTGGCCTGCGGGTAGAGCTGACGGTAGCTGTCGGCCAGCACCAGGATGCGCTTGACGTAGATGCGGGACTCCTCGACCGGGAGCCCCTCGAGGAAGCTGTCGAGCGCCGTCGCCGGCGCCGCCTCGCGCCACAGGCGCCGGATGCGGTACGGCCCGCCGTTGTAGCCCGCCAGCGCCAGCTCCAGGTTGCCGTCGAACATCCCCAGCACGTGGGCGAAGTAGTGGGTGCCGACCGCCAGGTTGAACTCCGGCTCGCTGAGCCGGGCGGTCGAGTAGGGCAGCCCCATCTTGCGGGCGGTCTCGCGCGCCGTCGCCGGCATCAGCTGCAGCAGGCCGCGGGCGCCGGCGCGGCTCGTCGCGCCGACGTCGAAGCCGCTCTCCTGGCGCACCATCCCCAGCACCACCTCGGGCGCCAGGCCGCGCCGCTCCGCCTGCCGGCGGATCACCTCGTCGTAGAGCAGCGGGTAGTAGAGGCGCAGCGCCGTCGCCGGCACCGCCGCCTGGAAAGGGCCGCCGAGCGCCGGGAAGGCGTCGCGGATCTTGCCGATCGACGCCCGCGGCCGCCCGAGGCGCGAGAGGATCAGGGCCTCGAGCGCGTCGCCGGCCCGCCGGCGCGCGGCGCCCGTCGGCGCGGGGGAGGAGCGGCGGACGGCGAGGAGCTCGGTCTCGGCGAGGTCGTCGAGCCCCAGGTCGGTGAGCAGCCGGGCCCGCGCGAAGGCGGGATGCACGGGCCACGGGATGCCGCGGTCGTCGGCCAGCGAGGCGCCGGTGGCCGCCGTCGTCCCCTGCAGGCGCGCCGCGGCGTTGCGCAGGTAGAAGTCGGCGGTCTCCGCCGCCAGCAGGCTGCGGTAGATCTCCCGCGCCCGCCCCGGCTCGCCGAGCTGCTCGTAGGCGCGCCCGGTCCAGTACCGGCCGCCGCGGGCGTAGGCGGAGTCCGGGTAGAGCGCCTCCAGCTCGGCCCAGTAGCCGATCGCGCCGGACGGGTTGCGGGACGACAGCTCCTGCCAGCCTGCCTCCCAGAGCTTGCGCGCCCCGGTGGTGTCGGTGGGGTCGATCTCCCGCAGGCGCCGCAGGGTGCCCAGCGCCTCGTCGAAGGAGCCCTCGTCCCAGCGGTCGGCGAACAGCTCCTGCAGCGCCCGGGCGGCCAGCTCGCGATCGGCCCGCTGCGCGCCCACCTGCTCGAGATAGTGGCGCCCCGCGGACCGCAGGCGATCGCGCTCCTCGGCGGCCAGCGGCGGACGGCCGCGCCGCACCCGCGCGGCCTCGCTGGCGGCGCGCGCCCGCTGCCAGTCGACGCGGGCGGCGGCGGCCGGATCGGAGGTGTCGAGGTCGCGCAGCCGCCACAGCGCCTCGAGGCCGCGGCCGGCGGCGGTGAGGGCGCGCGCGGAGAGCACGTTCCAGTCGAAGTCGCGCGCCGCCGGGGCCACCGCGTCGAGAGCGGCCAGGGCGGGCTCCGGCCGGTCGAGCGCCAGCAGGGCGAGGGCGCGGGAGACCAGCTCGTCGGGGGCGAGCAGGGCCGCCCAGTCCGGCGCGGCGGCGACGGCCCGCGGCGGCGCCAGGGCGGCCGTCACCCCGAGCTCCTCCGCCCGGTCGGGCTGATGGCTCAGCAGACTGCGGCCGGCCGCCGCCCGCGCCGCCGCGTCGCCCGCCGCTCCGGCCAGCCGCCAGGCGAGCTCGTCGAGGCGCTGCCGCTCCTCGCCGCCGACCCCCTCGGCGCGCACCTGCGCGGCGAGCTCGAGGGCGCCGCGGACGTCGCCGTCCTCGGCCGCCAGCTCCGCCGCCTCGACCAGGCCCTGGGGGCGCAGCGGCGAGCTCGGGTGGTCGCGGAGGAGCTCTTCGAGGGAGCGGCGAGCGGTGGCCCGGTCGCCGGCCGCCGCGGCGGCGTCGGCGAGGACGAGGAGGCGCCAGTCCTCCAGCTCCGGGACTCCGGCACGCCCGGCGGCCAGCAGGCGGTCCTCGGCGCGGGCGACGTCCTCGCAGGCGTGGGCGTAGAGCCCGTCGGCCAGGGTCCGGAAGGCCACCCCGTCCGGCGATTCGGGGAGGACGGCCGCGGCGAGCAGACGCTCGGCGGCCGCGCAGTCGTGCCGGCGCAGGGCGGCGGCGGACCCGGCGAGGTGGAGGACCCAGCGGCCGGGCTCGAAGGCGACCGCGCCGGCCGCCGGCGTGCCGCTCGCGGGGCCGCCCTGGGGCGCCCGCGCCCCCATCAGGGGCAGGGCCACACACGCCAGAAGGGTGGTGGCGAGGATGCGGAGCGGTCGGCGGAGCACGGTCCTCCGCTCGTCCGGCGGGCGCACCGGGGACGCGGCTCCGTCTCGGCTCATCGCTCGCATCCGTTCCGTCCGCGTCCCTCCGCCGGGCGGCTCAGATGCCGAGCGCCCGAGCGTCGCCGGCCGCGAGGTTGCGCACCAGCTCCTGGTAGAAGTAGTCGGTGGCGTCGCGCACCCCCGGATCGACGCGCTCCTCGTACATCTGGCGCGAGCGGTCGATGTCCTCCTTGAGCCGCTCGTAGATGTCGCCGTGCCGGCGGCCGGCCTCGACCTCCTCCTCGTTGTAGAGACGGATCTCGCTGACCAGCAGACGGGCCAGCCGGCGCGCTTCCTCGTGACGGCCCGACTCCTCGTCGGCGGGGACCGTCCCGGCGTCGCCGAAGGCGCGGCCCGGCCCCTCGACGTCGCTGGGCGGGTGCACCTCGCTGCCGCCCGGGGGCGGCGGCGGGACGGCCGGGGGCTGGACGCCGAACGGGCCGCCGGGCGGTGCCGGCTCGGCCTCGGCCGGCGCCGCCACCGGCGCCGGTCCCACGCCCCCGTCCCAGGTGGCCTCCGCCGCCTCCTGCTCGTGCTCCGGCTCCGGCGGCGGTGGGGCGCCCCAGGCGGGCGCGACCCCGGTGGTCTCCTCCTCCCCTTCCTCCTCGGGCTCCGGCTCCCCGGCGGCCGCCACACCGGACGCCGCGTCCTCCGCGTCCTCCTCGGCGACCCACTCTTCGGCGGCCCCGGCCTCGACCTCGACGGCCGCGGCTTCCGGAAGCTCGTCCTCCGGAACCTCCTCCTCCGGAACCTCCTCCTCCGGGCCGGCGGCCTCTTCCGCCTCGGCCGCAGGGGCGAGGTCGGAGGGCTCGAAGGCGGCCTCCTCGGCCGCGGCTTCGAACGCACCGCCGGCGTCGGCCGCGGGCTCTTCTTCCGCCGCCGTCGCCGCGTCCCCGACCGCTCCGGGCTCGCCCACCGTCTCGAACGACCACGGCTCGCCACCTTCGTCCGGCGGCGGCACCGGCGGAGCCGCCACCTCGGGACCGGGCGCCTCCTGGAGCTCCACCTCCGGCACCCCGTCGGCGTCGGACCAGCCGCCTTCCTCCACGGCGGGCCCCTCTTCCGCGGCCTCTTCCCCGGCCTCTTCCCCGGCCTCCTCCGCGGTCTCCTCGTCGGTACCCCACAGTGGCAGCGTCGGACCCGCGGCCGGCGGCGCGGCCCCCAGGCCGTGCAGGGTGGGGGTCGTCTCGCGCTCCCGGAAGGGCAGGCTCTCCAGCGCCAGGCCGGCGGCCCAGGTCAGCGCCTGCACGGCTTCGGGCTGGAAGGGCTCGTCCGCTGCGCGGCGGTCCGCGTAGACCAGCGCGGCGAGCCGGTCGCGGAGCACCAGCGGCACCAGCACGCCGCCGTCCGGCAGGGGCTCGTCGGCGCGGCTGCACAGCTCGGCGCACTCGCCGGCGTCGAGGCTGCGGGCGCCGCGGCCGAAGCCGGCGGGCGACCAGGCGCCGTCGGCGTAGTCGAGCTCGAGGTCGCCCAGCTCGCGGCTCCACCCGTGGGCACTCCACAGGCGGGCGCTCTCGGGACGCACCAGGAAGACCGCGGCCCGCGAGGCGAAGCGCCCGGCACCGCGCGCCAGCGCCGCGAGCACGTCGCTCTGGCGCCGCGCCCCGTCGATGTCCGCCAGCGCGGCGACCAGCTCGGCGAGCACCCGGCGCCCCGACTCGCGGGCCGCCTCCTCGGTGAGCGGGGCCAGCTCCTCGGCCCCCAGGAACGACTCGGGGAGCTCGGGGGTGAGACCCTCGAGCGCCGCCCGCGCGTCGTCGCTGAGGCGGCGCAGGTGCTCCTCCATCCGCTCGCGCAGGCCGGCGACGGCTTCGCGGACCCGCTGGTTGACCTCTTCCTGCAGGCGCTGGAAGCGCTCGGAACGCTCTTGATCCGCCATCTGTCGACCTCCCCGGAGAACCGTTGCCGCAGCTCAGTCGAAGGGCTACGATTATTCGTCACGCGCGCCGGGGCTGTCAAGGCGACGGCGCGCGAAAACCCCTTGGCGCAAAAGGGGTTAGCGGATGCGATCGGCGCTGCGGCGGCGGCGCCGATGTGGTACCGTGCGGAGGGGCCCCCGGGGAGCTTCACGGCGGGGCCTCGCGACACATCGTCGATCCTTGTCAGATCACGAGGAGATCAGGACATGCTACGGAAACTCGGTACCTGGAGCGTGGCCGTGCTGCTCGTCGCCGGGCTGGGGGCTGCGGGGTGCGGCAGCGGTGAGGAGCGGGCGGCCGCCGACGCGTCGGCGGCCCAGGAGGCCGCCTGGAACCAGCTCCAGCAGATGAAACAGGATCTCGACGCCAAGCGGCAGGAGCTGGCCCGGGCCGAGCAGCAGGTCGCCGCCGCGAGGGCGGCGGAAGGCGGCGCGGCGACGGACGAGGCGGAGGCCGCGGAGAACGGCCCCACCGCGGAAGAGGCGCAGGCGCAGGTGACGCGGTTGCGCGGCGAGGTCCAGAAGCAGGCCGACGAGTTCAACACCCAGCTCGTCTCCTTCATCAACGACAATCCCCCGGTCGAAGGGGAGCCGCTCACCGACCGCCAGCAGCAGGCGATCCGCTGGAAGAGCGGCGAGGACATGCTCTACGCGCAGGAGTACATCGACCAGGGAGGCGACTACAGCCGCGCCATCGACATCTACAAGGCGGCGCTGGCGGTCGATCCGGACAACGAGGAGCTCAAGGCCGCGCTGGAGCAGGCACAGAACGAGCGGTACATGACCGAGGACCGCTTCGCCGAGGTCAAGAAAGGGATGAGCGAGGACGACGTGCGCCAGGTGCTGGGCCCGCCGTACTATGCCAACGTCCGCGACTTTCCGAAGGACAACGTGGTCGCCTGGTTCTATCCCACCAACCCGCAGCGGGCGGCCGCGGCGGTGTGGTTCCGCAAGGACAAGAAGACGGGCGTCCTCGAGGTCTACAAGACCAACTTCACCGAGGTGAAGAGCGGCTCGGAGAAGGACGACGTCAAGGGCGGCTGAGGCCGTCCGCCCCGCCGCCGCCGCTTGACGCGGCGCGCGGTCCTGCGCGATACTGAAAGGCCCTGCGAAGAGCCGCGGGGGAGTTTTCCGTCCGGCCGGCGAGGTCGGGCGAGATCCGCCAGAGAAGAGAGGTGATCGCCGAATGCCCGTCGTGCAAGTGCGCGAAGACGAGAGCTTCGAGAACGCACTGCGCCGCTTCAAGCGCAAGGTCGAGAAGGCCGGAGTGCTGACCGAGCTGCGCAAGCGTCAGCACTATGAGAAGCCCTCCGTGAAACGGAAGCGGAAGGAAGCGCAGGCGCGCAAGAAGATCCTGCGCAAGCTCTCCGAGGAGCGGCGCCAGGGTCTCGCCTGAGGCCGACCGCTCGGTAGAGCCCTGCCGGCCTCCGGGCCGGACCCGACGGGAGCTGGAGTTCTCCGGCTCCCGTTTTTCGTTGTCTCCTCCCATGACCGCCCCCACCGCCCCGGTGGTCTCGCCCGCCACCGCCGCCGCCCTCGAATGGCCGACGCTGCTGCGGCTGATCGCCGCGCTGGCGGCCACCGACCTCGGAGCGGCCCGCGTCGCCGCCCTCGAGCCGCAGACCGATCGCGCGGCCCTCGACCGCCACCGGCGCCGCTTCGAGGAGGCCGGTCGGCTGCGCGCCGACGGCCGTTGGGTGCCCTCGTTCGAGCAGCCGCTCGGGGAGCTCCTGCGACGCCTGGAGACAGGGCGACCGCCGGTGGGGGGAGCCGAGCTGGTGCGGCTGGGGAGCCTGCTGGCCGCGACCGGGGCGGCGCGGCGGCGCATCCGCGAAGCCGACCCGCCCTGCCCGGAGCTCGCCGCCCTCGCCGATCCGCTGCCCGGCCTCGGCGCGCTGCGGCGCGAGATCGAGGCGCGTCTCGACCGTCGCGGCGACGTCCGCGAGGACGCCTCGCCCGAGCTGGTCTCCCTGCGCCGGCGGATCCGCGGCGTCCGCGACCAGCTCTACGGCGAGCTCGGCACCTGGGTCCGCGAGCACGGCGAGGAGATCGGCGAGGACACCCTGCCGATGCGCGGCGGGCGCCTGGTGGTGGTGCTGCAGTCCGCGGCCCGCGGCCGCGTGCCGGGCCTGGTGCACGGCCGCTCGGCCACCGGCAAGAGCCTCTACTTCGAGCCGCTGTCGGCGGTGGAGGCGAACAACACCCTGCAGCAGGCCACCGAGGACGAGGAGGCCGAGCGCCAGCGCATCGTGGCCGAGCTGCTGGCGCGGGCGCGCGCCGCGCTCCCCGACCTCGAGGCCCACGCCGCCTTCCTGGCCGAGCTCGACCTGCTCGAGGCGGCGATCACCTTCGCCGACCTCGCCGCCGCCCGCCCGGCGGAGATCGCGCCCCGCCATGAGCTGACGCTGGTGGCTGCCCGCCACCCGCTGCTCGATCCCCGCCTCGCCGACCTGCGCCAGCGGGTGCTCGGCCAGGCGGGCCACGCCGGGGACGTCGTCCCCCTCGACGTCGACTTCGCCCCCGACCGGCGGGCGCTGGTGGTGACCGGCCCCAACGCCGGCGGCAAGACCGTGGCGTTGAAGACCGTCGGCCTGCTGGCGATGGCGGCGCAGAGCGGCCTGCCGGTGCCCGCGGCCGCCGGCACCCGGCTGCCGGTCCTCGCCCGGCTGGTGGCCACGGTCGGCGACGAGCAGGACCTGCTCGCCGACCGCTCGACCTTCAGCGGCCGCCTGCTGCGGCTCGACGAGGCGTGGCACGCGGCCGGGCCCGACAGCCTGCTGCTGCTCGACGAGCTGGGGTCGGGGACCGATCCGGAGGAGGGATCGGCGCTCGGCGTGTCGCTGCTCGAAGGCCTGGTCGACCGCGACGCCCTGGCGGTGATCACCACCCACCTCACCCAGGTCGCCGCCGCGGCCCTGGAGATGGACGGCGCGGCCTGCGCGGCGATGGAGCTCGACCCCGAGCGCGGCGAGCCGACCTTCCGCCTGCTGCCCGGACCGCCGGGAGGCAGCGAGGCGCTCGCCCTGGCGCGGCGGCTCGGCCTGCCGGCGGCCTGGCTCGACCGCGCCGAGGCGCGGCTCGGCTCGCAGCACCGCGACCTGCAGCGGCTGCTCGCCGAGGTGGAGGCGGTACGCCACGAGCTCGCCGCCGAGCGCGAGCGCGCCGCGGCGGCGGCGGACGACGCCGAGAAGCTCCGCCGCCGCCTGGCCGCGGAGCGCGAAGCGCTGGCCGAGGAGCGGCGCAGCGTCGGCCGGCGCCTGGCCGGCGACCTCGAGGCCTTCCGCCGGCAGACGCTGGAGCGCCTGCGGGAGGAGACCGAGAGGCTGCGCCGCCAGCTCGAAGAGGGACGCCGGCGCGGCCTGGCCGCCGAGGCCACCGAGCGGCTCTTCGCCGCCGCTCCCGAGCTCGCGCCGCCGGAGCCCGCCGCCGGCGGCGCCCTGGAGGTGGGCGCGCAGGTGCGCCACCGCGGCCTGGGCTGGGAGGGGGTGCTCGAGAAGCTCGAAGCGGGACGGGCGGAGGTGGCGGTGCGGGGCAAGCGCCTGCAGTGCCGTCCCGAGGAGCTCGTGCCGGCGGCGGACGGGCGGGCGGGCGGCGGCGCCGCGGCGGCCGCGGGCACCGGGCGGCGCCGCGCCGCCGTGTCGCTCGGCGGCGCCGGCGACGACGGTGCCCCGACCGTCCCGGCCGAGCTCCACCTGATCGGCCAGCGGGTCGAGCCGGCGCTCGGCCGACTCGACGCCTACCTCGACCGCGCCCTGCTCGCCTCCCGCGCCGAGGTGCGCGTGGTGCACGGCCACGGCACCGGCCGCCTGCGCGACGCCGTGCGCGAGCACCTCCGCCGCCACCCCGCCGTGGCCGCCCAACGCCCCGGCGAACGCAACGAAGGCGGCGACGGCGCCACCGTCGTCACCCTGAAGGGCGCCTGAGCCGCCCCCGGCGGACCGCGGGCCCGGCCGAGAGCGGGCGCAGCCCGCGCGAGGCCCCCGGGGCGAGCGCAGCGACGCCCCCCGGTGATCGGAGGCACCCTCGGAGAAGTTCCCCCGAGAGCGGGCGCAGCCCGCGCGAGGTGTCCGGGCGCGAGCGAAGCGAGAGCCGCCCCCCGACCGAGAGCGGGCGCAGCCCGCGCGAGGCCTCCGAGCGGCGCGAGCGAAGCGAGAGCCGCCCCCGGCCGAGAGCGGGCGCAGCCCGCGCGAGGCCCCCGGGGCGAGCGCAGCGACGCCCCCCCGGTGATCGGAGGCACCCTCGCGGTGGAGGCGGGGGTGGCTGCAAGGAGCGCGAGCGAGGCCGACCGAGGCGTACACCAGTACGCCGCAGGGAGGCCGAGCGAGCAGCGACGCCGCAGACGCCCCCGCATCCGCCGCGAGGGCGAGGGGGGGAATCGGGAGGGGAGGACCCCCGTTAGGGACAACAGCACGGGAACCCGTATGGCCTTCGGCAACATCGATCTGAGCCGCGAGCTGGTGCAGGCGGTGCGCGACGCCGTCGACATCGTCGGCATCGCCTCCGAGCACACCAAGCTGGCCCGCAAGGGGCGCGACTGGCAGGGCACCTGCCCGCTGCACAAGGAGAAGACGCCCTCGTTCCACGTCGACGCCGACCGGGGGTTGTTCTACTGCTTCGGCTGCGGCGCCGGCGGCGACGCGATCAAGCTGCACATGCTGCTGTCGGGCGACGACTTCCCCGGCGCCATCGAGTCGCTGGCGCTGCGCTACGGCATCCCCATCCGCGAGCGCCACCAGCGCGCGCGCCGCGACGAGCCGGATCTCGAGGGCGCTCTCGGCGCCGCCGAGGAGTACTTCCTCGACCGCCTGCGCGCGGCGGCGCCACCGCGCGCCTACCTCGCCGAGCGCCGGATCCCGCCGGAGCTGGTGGAGCGCTACGGGCTGGGCTACGCGCCGGACGGCTGGACCGGCCTCTACGACGCGCTGAAGGGCCGGGTGCGCGAGCGCGACCTGGAGGCGGCCGGCCTGATCCGCCGCTCCTCGCGCGGCACCTTCATCGACAGCTTCCGCAACCGGCTGATGTTCCCGATCCACAACCCGTCGGGACGGCTGGTGGGCTTCGGCGGCCGCACCCTCGGCGACGACAAGGCGAAGTACGTCAACACGGCCGAGACGGACCGTTTCCACAAGGGCGAGCTGCTGTACGGGCTCTTCCAGAGCCGCCGCGAGATCCGCGACAGCGGCCGCGCGGTGCTGGTGGAAGGCTACTTCGACGTGCTCGGGGCCGCGGCCTCGGGGGTCGACGGGGCCCTGGCCACCATGGGCACGGCGTTGACCCCCGAGCAGTCGCGGCTGCTGGCCCGCTACGCCGAGGAGGTGGTGATCGCCTACGACGGCGACGAGGCCGGCGAGCGCGCCCACCGGCGGGCGCTGCCGCTGCTGCTCGCCGTCGGGATGGCGGTCTACCGCGCTCCCTTCCCGGCCGGCCACGACCCCGACTCGCTGCGCCTCGCGGAGGGGCCGGAGGCGGTGGCCCGGGCGGTCTCCGGCGCGCCGGACGCGGTGCTCGCCGAGATCGAGCGCCTCACCCCGTCGCGGGCGCGGCGCGAGCCCCGGCTGCAGGCGCGCTCCGCCTCCGACCTCGGCGAGCTGCTGGGGCGCATCCCCGACCCGGTGCTGCGCTTCAGCTACGGCCGGCGCGCCGCCGAGCGCCTCGACCTGCCGGTGGAGCTGCTGCTGCAGCGGGTGCCGGGGGCGGCGGCGGGCGGCGGACCGGCCGGCCGGGAGGCGGCGCCGGCGCCCGAGCCGGGCCCCGGCGAGCCGGCGCCACGGCCGCCGGGGCCGGTGCGCAGCCTCGAGGAGCTGGCCCTCGAGATGCTGCTCTCGGGGAGCTCCCTGCCGGGCCCCGGCGAGCTGCCGCCGGCCGACGTCTTCCTCGACGCGTCCTGCCGGAATATTTATCGCGCCTTCCACGCTCTATACCTCCAGAGCGGGACCGGCCGCGCCCCCGGCACCCGGGCCGTGCTCAACGAGCTCGGGGACGAGGGGGTGTCCGTCGACCATCTGGCGCGTCTCATGGTAGGGAGCGGCATCGGCCCGAACGGGCCGACCCTCGACGATTGCCTCGACAAGCTGACGCGCCGCTGGTTGCAGCAACGGCAGCGCGCCCTGTCCCGCGAGATCACCGAGGCGCAGCGCGAAGGGGACGACGCGCGCCTCGAACGCCTATTGAGAGAGAAGACGGACTTGAGCCATTGCCTGCACCGCGGCTCCGGTGCGCCCCGCACGACTCCGGCGGCGAGGCGAAGGGCTCCCGAGGAGGTCCAGTGACGACGACCCACGCACCCGCCGCCGTCGAAGACAAGTACCCGGCGGTCAAGCAGCTGATCGAGCTCGGCCGGGAGAAGGGCTATCTGCTCTACGACGAGATCTACGAGATCCTCCCCGACGAGGTGGTCAGCCTCCCCGAGGAGCTCGACGAGATCTACGTCGCCTTCTCCGATCTGGGGATCGACGTCATCGATCGGCCGGAGCGCTACCAGAACCGGGACGACTTCGACAGCACGTCCGACCGGGACTTCGACAAGAAGGACGAGGACGGCGGCGACTTCACCCTCGCCGCCCACGAGAAGACCAACGACCCGGTGCGCATGTACCTGCGCGAGATGGGCACCGTGCCGCTGCTCGACCGCGAGGGCGAGGTGGAGATCGCCCAGCGCATCGAGAAGGGCGAGTGGCTGATCTACGAGGCGCTGTGCGAGAACCCGGTGGTGCTGCGCGAGCTGCTGCGGCTCAACGAGCTGGCGACCAAGGACGCCCGCGTGCTCCGCGAGCTGATGGCCGCCGAGCCCGACGAGCCGCTCGACGCCAAGGCCGCGGAGCGGATCAAGAAGAACATCAAGATCTTCGAGCAGATCGCCACCAACGACGGCAAGATCGACGGCCTGCGCAAGCGCCAGAAGCGCTGCAAGGACGGCGGGGAGAAGTTCCTCGAGATCGAGCGCGAGATGGACCGCATGGTGGCGAAGATCGCCAAGGACATCCGCTCGATCGACTTCTCGCTGCAGGCGCGCAACCGGATGGTCGACTTCCTCAAGGACATCGACCGCCAGTTCTCGCGCTTCGAGTCCGACATCCGCCGCGCCCAGACCGCGCTGAACCGCGAGACCAACGAGCAGCTCCAGGCGCTACACCGGCGGCGCATCGAGAAGTACCGCGTCAAGATCAAGGAGATCGAGGAGCGCTACGGCACCACCCACGCCGAGATCTCCGCCACCATCGGCAAGATCCGCGAGGGCGAGGCGATCTGCGAGCGCGCCAAGGAGGAGCTCATCGTCGCCAACCTGCGGCTGGTGGTGTCGATCGCCAAGAAGTACACCAACCGCGGCCTGCAGTTCCTCGATCTCATCCAGGAAGGCAACATCGGCCTGATGAAGGCGGTGGAGAAGTTCGAGTACCGGCGCGGCTACAAGTTCTCGACCTATGCCACCTGGTGGATCCGGCAGGCGATCACCCGCGCCATCGCCGACCAGGCGCGGACCATCCGCATCCCGGTCCACATGATCGAGACGATCAACAAGCTCACCCGCACCAGCCGCTCGCTGGTGCAGGAGCTGGGTCGCGAGCCCACCGCCGAGGAGATCGGCGAGCGCATGGACCTGCCGGCCTCGAAGGTGCGCAAGATCATGAAGATCGCCCAGGAGCCGATCTCGCTGGAGACCCCGATCGGCGAGGAGGAGGACTCCCACCTCGGCGACTTCATCGAGGACAAGAACGTCACCAGCCCGATCGAGTCGGTGATCTTCACCAACCTCAAGGACTCGACGCGCAACGTGCTGAAGACGCTGACCCCCCGCGAGGAGCTGGTCCTGCGCATGCGCTTCGGCGTCGGCGAGGACAGCGAGCACACCCTCGAGGAGGTGGGCCGCAGCTTCAACGTCACCCGCGAGCGCATCCGCCAGATCGAGTCGAAGGCGCTGCGCAAGCTCCGTCACCCCACCCGGGCGACGAAGCTCAAGCCCTTCCTCGACTCGACGCGGTAGCGGTGGCTCGGGCAGCCGGTGGCGCGCCTGCGGGCGGGCCACCGGCCCGGTTTGACCTCTCCGGGGTCACCGCCTAGAATTCCGGCCCCGGGGCCGCTCGCCGGCCCCGGTTCCACTCCTGGGTAGCTCAGTGGTAGAGCGGTCGGCTGTTAACCGATTGGTCGGGGGTTCGAATCCCTCCCCAGGAGCCACTCCCCCTCCTTCGGGAGAGAGCTCCGCCCGCCCGGACCCCGACCGAACGGTGACAGAGGCCTGACGCCACGGGACACGGCGACCGCTAGGCTGGAGAGCATGCGCGCTCTGCTGGTCAGCCCGGCGCTGCCACCGACCTACTGGGGCTTCCAGTACGGCCTGGCGCTCGCCGGCAAGCGGGTCGCGCTGCCGCCGCTGGGTCTCATCTCGCTGGCCGCCCTGCTCCCTGCCGACTGGTCGCTGCGCCTGGTCGACCTCGACGCGCGTCCGCTCGACGACGCCGACCTCGCCTGGGCGGACGTGGTGCTCACCGGAGGGATGCGCATCCAGGCGCCGTCGATGCACGCGGTCCTCGCGCGCGCCCGCCGGGCCGGTCGGCGCTGCGCGGTGGGCGGGCCGGCACCGACCACCGCACCCGAGGAGTTCACCGACGCCGACGTCGTCTTCTGCGGCGAGGCGGAGGGGCGGATCGACGAATTGCTGGCGGCGCTGGCGTCGCCCGACGCCGGGCCCGTGATCCTGCGCGAGCCCGGCGAGCGGCCGGCGATGGCCGCCGTCCCGGTGCCGCGCTACGACCTGCTCGAGCTCCACCGCTACGCCTCGATGAGCGTGCAGTACTCGCGCGGCTGCCCCTTCCACTGCGAGTTCTGCGACATCGTCGAGATCTTCGGCCGCACGCCGCGGGTCAAGCGGCCGGACCAGGTCCTCGCCGAGCTCGACGCCCTCCACGGGCTCGGCTACCGCGGCTCGCTGTTCTTCGTCGACGACAACTTCATCGGCAACAAGCCGGCGGTGCGCCGGCTGCTCCCCGAGCTCGCGCGCTGGCAGCGGCGGGCCGGGCACCCCTTCGAGCTCTACACCGAGGCGAGCGTCAACCTGGCCGCCGACGGGGCGCTCGTCGAGGCGATGGTGACGGCGGGCTTCACCGCGGTCTTCCTCGGCATCGAGACGCCGTCGCGGCCGGCGCTGGCCGCCGCCGGCAAGGCCCAGAACCTGCGCCTCGACCTGCTCGACGCGATCCACCGGCTGACCGCCTCGGGGCTGGAGGTGATGGGCGGCTTCATCGTCGGCTTCGACCAGGACGACCCCTCGATCTTCGCCGAGCAGCAGCGGCTGATCGCCGCCTCGCCGGTGCCGCTGGCGATGGTGGGGGTGCTCACCGCGCTGCCGGGGACCGCGCTGTGGCGCCGGCTCTCCGCCGAGGGGCGGCTGCGCAGCGCCTCCGGCGGCGACCAGTTCGCCCGCCCCAACTTCGAGCCGGCGATGGACGAAGCGGCCCTGCTCGCCGGCTACGCCGCGCTGCTGCGGGCGCTCTACGCCCCCGCCGCCTACTTCCGGCGCTGCCGCCGGTTCGTGCGCACGGTGCGGCCCACCGCCGCCCGCCAGCGGCCGCGGCTCGAGCACCTCGCGACCCTGGTGCGCACGGCGTTCGACGCCGGCGTGCGCAGCTCCTGGCGACGCCACTTCTGGCGGCTGTTGGGAAGCGCGCTGCGCCGCCCCCACACGCTGCGCTGGGCGGTCGCCCACGCGGTGATGGGTCAGCACATGATCCGCTACACGCGTGACGAGGTGCTGCCTCGGATCGAGGCCGCGCTGGCGGAGGTGGCGGCGGACGCGGCGGCGCCGCGCACGGCCGCGGCCGCCGGCTCCTGACAGCTCCCCCGCGAGGCGGCGGCCCGGAGGTGGGCGTCGCCCGGGGACCGCCGCCCCGAAGGGCGGTCCCGTCCACCCGCCGGCGGGTGGACGGGGGCGCCGCCGGCAGCGGTACAATCGCCCGCAGCGGTGGCGTCCCCACCGTCCGCTGCGCCCGGGAGGAGCCGGCGCAGCCGCGGCGGGCCCTCCCCCCGCCGTCCCGCCGCCCTCACCGGCCGGCGCGGCGTGACCCCCGTGAGGAGAACGACATGAGCGAGCCCGACACCCCCCGCATCGACGTCGCCGTCCCGCCGAAGAGGTTGGGCGTGCAGGCGAGGATCGCCGTCGCGGTGGTCGTCGCGCTGGCCGCCGCGGCGCTGTTCTGGCCGCACGGCGAAGCCACCTCCGACGCGCCGGGCGGCTTCCTCCTCGACGCCGCCGGCCGGCCGCAGACGCTCGGACCGCGGATGGCGCCGGTGACGCTGGTCCATTTCTGGGCCACCTGGTGCCCGCCCTGCATCACCGAGGTCCCGGCGCTCGATCGACTGGTCGACCACTTCGCCACCGACCCCCGCTTCAAGGTGCTGATGGTGGCGGTGGAGGACGAGGCGGCGAAGGTCCAGACCTTCCGCGGCAGCCGCGCCGCCGGGGTCCTCTACGACCCCAACTGGGAGGTCGCGCACCGCTACGGGACCGACAAGATCCCCGAGACCTACCTGGTGGTGGGCGGTCGGGTGGTGGAGAAGTGGGTGGGGATGACCGACTGGGACGACCCCGCCGTCCGCCAGCGCATCGAACGGGCCTTGGCGGCCGCCGGCCCCGCCACCGCCTCCGACGGCTCCGCCGCGACGGACAGCTCGTCCTAGCCGTGGCCCCCGAGCTCTGGCAGATCGCCGCCAAGATCGGCCTGTCGGCCCTGCTCGCGGGCGCGATCGGGGCGGAGCGCGAGTGGACGGGCAAGGCCGCCGGGCTGCGCACCCACATGCTGATCGCGGTCGGGGCGGCCCTGCTCACCGACGTCTCGGTCCACATCGGCCCCCGTTTCCACGGCGGCAGCGCCTCCTGGGACCCGGGGCGGATCGCGGCGCAGATCGTCTCCGGGGTGGGCTTCCTGGGCGCCGGCACCATCCTGCGGGCGCGGGGAGGCGTCCGTGGCCTGACCACGGCGGCCGGCCTGTGGGTGGCGGCGGCGATCGGCCTGGCGGTGGGGGCCGGCTTCTTCGCCGAGGCCGCGGTCACCACCGCCGTCCTGTTGCTCATCCTCGTCGCCCTGCGCCCGGTCGAGCGCCGGCTCCTCCACCGCGGCCGCCAGGTCCTGGCGGTGCAGCTCCCGCCCGGCCGGACCCTCGGCGAGCTCGGCGCCCTGCTCGAGACCGCCGGCGTCCACACCCAGATGCTCCGCGTCCGCGAGGAGAGCGGCTACCACCTGGTCCGCCTCACCTTCGCCGGCACCCAGGACGACCGTCACCGCCTGATGGACCGCCTCGACGACGCCGGCCTCCGCGTCGTCCCCGGCGGCCGCCCCTCCCGCCTGGAACACTCCAGCCTCGAAGAAGAGGACTGACCGCGGCTCGCGCCGCGCCGGCCGAGAGCGGGCGCAGCCCGCGCGAGGCCCCCCGAGCGAGCGCAGTAGCCGTCAGCGCTTATCGGCCGAGAGCGGGCGCAGCCCGCGCGAGGTGTCCGGCGCGAGCGAAGCGAGAGCCGCCCTCCGCCCGAGAGCGGGCGCAGCCCGCGCGAGGCCACCCGGGCGAGCGCAGCGACGCCCGAGCCGGTGACCGGAGGCACCCTCGCGGTGGAGGCGGGGGTGGCTGCAAGGAGCGCGAGCGAGGCCGACCGAGGCGACCATCAGGTCGCCGCAGGGAGGCCGACCGAGCAGCGACGCCGCAGATCCCTCCGCATCCGCCGCGAGGGTCAGAAGTGGAAGGCGACGCCTGCGTGCCCCATCGCAAACACCTTCGCCTGGTCGAGGTCGGCGTAGTGGCCGGAGACCTCCACCACGGCGTCGAAGCGGCGGGTGAGGGTGAACTCCCCGACCAGCCCCAGCGCCAGGCCGACGCCGGTGTCGTCGCTGCGGTCGCCGCCCGGCCGGTCGCCGGAGACCCGGTAGGCGCCCAGCCCGATGTAGGCCCACGGGGTGTAGGCCTCGTCCTGGAACCGGTACTCGCCGGCGAGGGTGGCGTAGGTGAGGCGCGCGTCCGTCAGGTCGACGAAGCGGTCGCCGCCGCCCAGGCCGAGCCGGCCGGCGCGCAGCGCCACCCGCGTCTGGGCCTCGGTCACCACCGAGACGCCGAGCTGGAAGCTGCCGTTGTCGACCCCGTTGCCGGTGTCGGCGTCGATGGAACCCCCGAGGCCGCCGAAGAGGCCGACCGTGTAGGTGTAGAGCTCCTGCGCCCCCGCCGCCGGTGCGACGAACAGCGCCACGACGACGCAACAGATCGGGATCCACCTCGTGCGGCTCACCTGGCTCTCCTCTCTCCGGCCCGGGGATGCTCCCCGCGACGCCGGGCAGTATACCCGCCGCCGTGCGGCCCCCGGGGCCGCTGCGCGGCGGCGTTTTCCGTCTTCCCGGACGGCGCCCCTCCGCGGGCGCCCCGCTCCTGCGTACGGAAGGGAGGCCACCGACGTCACCGAGGCGACGATCGACCGGGGCGCGGCCCCGCGCGCCGGGCCCGACGCCCTGGCGGCGGTTGGGCGGGGCCGTCCTGGCCCTGCTGCTCCCGGCCCCCTGCCGCGGCTGCGGCGCGGCGCTGCCGCCGGCGGCCCCGCTCGGGCTCTGCCTGGCCTGCCGCGGCCGGTTGCGCCGCGCCCCGCCCGCACCCGACGCCCCGGACACGCTCGCGCCGTGGAGCTACGAGCCGCCGCTCGACGCGGTGCTCAAGGCCCTCAAGTTCCAGCGCCTCGGCTTCCTCGGCGCACGCTTCGCCGCGACGCTGGCCGACGAGATCGCTGCCCGCGGCGGGCCCTGGACGGCGCCGCCGACGCGGGTGGTCCCGGTGCCCCTCCACTGGCGACGCCGCCTGTCGCGGGGCTACAACCAGGCGGAGCGGATCGCGCTCCCGCTCGCCCGACACCTCGGGCTGCCGGTGCGCCGGGCCCTGGTCCGCCGCCGCGCCACGCCCCCTCAGACCGCCCTCGACCGCGCCGCCCGCAGGCGCAATCTCCGCGGCGCCTTCGCCGTCCGCCCACGCTGCGAGGCAGGCCTCGCGGGACGCCCCGTGGTGCTCGTCGACGACGTGACGACCACCGGGGCCACCCTCGCAGCGGCGGCCGACTGCCTGCGGGCGGCCGGGGCCGCGCCGGTGCTCGCGGTGGCCGTGGCGCGCACCCCTGCCGTCCGGTCGGGCGGCAGCCGTCGGGCTCCTCCCCGGTCCGGCGGCCGGGCGCCGGACGGCCGACCTCCCCGAATTGACAGGGGTGGACGCCCGCTCCTATACTGAGATTTCTCAAGGAGACCATGGCCTCACTGTCTCGAAACCTCGCCAAGGTCACCGTGGCCGTCGCCGTGCTGGCGGCCGGCGGTGTCACCGTCGCGGCTCCGGCGGACGCGCCGGCGGCCCCGGCCGTGGCCCGCGTGGGGGTCGGCGGCCGGGTGCTGGACGGCAGCCAGCCGCTGGCTTCGGCACGGGTCTACGTCTACCGTCTCAGCGACCTGGCGCTCGAGAAGGCGGTCACGGACGAGCGGGGAGACTTCCAGTTCGACCGGCTGCCGGCGGGTCTCTACAAGATCATCGCCCACAAGGCCGGCTTCGTGCCGGCGGTCGTGCGGCTGACCCGCGCCACCGCCCAGGCCTACCAGTTCCTCGAGCTCGAGCTGGTCCAGGAGGAGCGCAGCGAGGTCCGCGACGGCGCCGACTTCTGGGCCGCCCGGGCCGAGATCCCTCCGGACGTGCTGCGCGACATCCAGGTGACCGAGATCGCCGACGCGGCGCGCCGCGCCGCCGGCGGTGGGCGCGGCGGCGGCCGGACGGTCTCCGATCCGCCGCGGCTGCTCGCCGAGATGCAGGCGATGACCGGGATCGACCAGGGCGGCGGCCCGGGCGACGGCTACGTCACCCAGGGGGCGGTCGGCCTGGAGGGGCGCGTCGGCAACATGCGGCTGGGCCTCGAGGGCGACTACTGGCAGCTCGAGCCCTCCTCCGCGGACGCCGGCGGTGCGCCGACCTACTCGTCGGGCGAGGCCAGCGCGCTGTCGCTCGAGCTGGCCAGCGACCGCGACATGCTGGTCCAGCTCAGCTCGCGCTCCAACCGGCTGCTCGACGTGCGCGACGCCGCGGCCGCGCCGGTCGACTTCGAGCACTACGGGCTCCACGTCCGGCACGCCATCGGCGAACGCGGGCGCTCGGACTTCAGCGCCCAGTACACCTCCGAGAGCAACTTCCATCGCCACGGCGGCATCGATCCGCTGGACATCCCGGAGGCCTCGCGGAGCTGGCGGGTGGAGGGCACCTACACCACCGAGCTCGACGAACGTTCGAGCCTGCAGGCGGGCGTCCGCTACCGGCAGTCCGCCTTCGGCTTCGACGAGGCCGGCCTCGACTCCGACCTGACGCCGCAGCACGACCGCGTCGACCTGTTCGGACGCGCCGGCACCCAGGTGCGGCCCTCCGTGCTGGTCGAGTACGGCATGTACACGGCGCTGCGCGACGGCAGCCTGTCGCTGTCGCCCCGCGGCGGCATGGTGCTGCAGATCGACCCCACCTGGCAGGCGACGCTGGTGGCCTCGCACAAGGTCTACGACGAGGCGCCGCTCGACCTGCGCGACTTCTCGCCGACGCGGATCGCCCACGACCACGACCAGGTCGGGGAGAGCTGCGAGGACAACGAGAAGCTCTGCTACCAGCTCCTGCTGGTCCACCAGACGGACCGCGACGAGAGCTTCTCGGTGGGCGCCACGCAACGCGAGTTCGACGAGACCGTCCGCCTCTACTTCAGCGACGACCTGTCGGACCGCCTCGAGAGCCTCTACCTGGTGCCGGGCGACCAGGTGCCGGAGGTGCAGGTGGCGGTGAGCCGCCGGATCACGCCGCACATCCTGGCGCGCCTCCAGTCGAGCCTGGCGAGCGGCGGCGGCGGCGTCTTCTACGCCACCGACCAGGGCTCGTACGAGAACCGGGTGCGCTACCTGGTGACCTCGATCGACACCCACTTCGACGGCACCGCGACCGGTCTGTTCGTGGCCTTCCACCACCTGCAGCAGACCCCCGAGTCGCTCGGTGCGGCCGCCGCGCCGCAGACCGCCCAGCTCGAGGTCGAGCGCCTCGACCTGATGCTGACCCAGGATCTGAACATCCTCCTCGACATGAGCCCGGAGATGGCGCTGCGCCTCAACATGCAGCTCAGCCGCGGCTCGTGGCCCTTCTCCGGCGGCAACGACGACGAGCTGCGCCGCCGGCTCCTCGGCGGCATCGCGCTGAAGTTCTAGCGCCACCCCGCGACACCGTCCGCCGCCGCCGCCCCAGCGGCTCGCCCCGTTTTCGCACCCCGCCCACCGGCAGGCCGATCGCCGGCACTCCATTCCATTGGATCCACATATTTGGATAGGATCCGGAAGATTGGACGAAAGGCAGGAAAACCCTTGCCCGATGGGCCTTTGCAGCCTCTCAGGCATGGCACGGAACCTGCGTCGTCCGTACAAGACTTTTGGAGGGGGTATTCGTCTCCGTGTCGTCAGTACGTTCGTCGAGACCGGCTTTCCTGATCGTCGCGTTGTTGCTCGCCGCGGTGGTCGCCGCCTTGGGCGGGCTGTCCGCCGCCCGTAAGGTCGCCAGCTTCCAGACCGTGGGCTTCACGGCCCGCGGCGCGGGCGGCCTGCTGGTGGTGACCGCGGTGGACGACGCCGCCACCGGGCTGCGCCCCGGCGACCGGATCGCCTTCGTCCAGGGACGCGAGGTCCCCGGCCTCGCGGACCTCCGCCACGCGCTGCTCGGGGCCTCCACCTCGCAGCTCGCGGTGATGCGCGGCGACGAGCTGGTCAGCGTCGACTACGCCCGGCCCCCGCTCGCCATCGACTGGCCCTACCTGGTCCTCGCCCTGATCGGCGCCGTCTACCTGCTGATCGGGTTCTACACCCTGCTCAAGGACCGCAGCGGCCAGAGCCGCCTGTTCTACCTCTGGTGCCTGGCGTCGGCGGCGCTCTACCTGTTCACCCCCGGGGGCGACTTCGACGCCGCCGGCCGGGTGCTCTTCGCGGGCGACGCCGTCGCCCGGCTCCTCCTGCCGCCGCTGACCCTGCACCTGTTCCTGGTCTTCCCCAGCCCGGCGGTGGCGCGCCGCCGGCTGCGCCACGTGCTGCCCTTCCTCTACCTGCCGGCGACCTTCCTCCTGCTGGTCCAGGCCGACCTGGTGGCGACCGGTGGCCGCTGGCTCGCCGGCGGCCGGCCGCGGGCGGTGCTGCCGGTCCTCGACCGCATCGAGCTCGGCCACCTGGTGCTGTACGCGCTCGCCGCGCTGGCGGTGCTGGTGACGCGCCTGCGCCGCCGTGACGACTGGGAGCAGCAGCGGCAGATGCAGTGGATCGCCGCCGGTCTCGCCGGCGGCTACGTGCCCTTCCTGCTGCTCTACGTGGTGCCGCTCACCGCCGGCCTGCACTGGCCGGAGATGGCCACCGCCGCCGCCGTCGTGCCGCTCGGCCTGGTGCCGCTGACCTTCGCCTACGCCATCCTGCGCTACAAGCTGTGGGACATCGACGTCATCGTCCGCGACACCATCTCCTACACGCTGACGCTGCTGCTCGGGGTGATCGGCTTCTCGCTGGTCAACCTGGCGATCGGGCGCGGCGTGCCGCCGCAGCTCTCGCTGCTGCGCAACCTGCTGGTCTTCGCCACCGGCCTCGGCATCGCCGGGATCCTGGTCCCCGCCAAGCGTGGCATCTCCACCGGCCTCGAACGGCTCCAGTACCGCAGCACCTACGGCAAGCGGCGGGCGCTGGTGGACTTCGGGCGCGACCTGTTGCTCGAGCGCGACCTCGACCGCCTGTGCAACCGCCTGCTGGAGGCGATCGAGGACTCGGTCGGCGTGGTGCGCGGCAATCTCTACCTGGCCGAGGGCACCGCCCTGGTGCCGGTGCGCCCGCAGGCGGGACTGCCGCCGCGGCTCGCCCTCGACGTTCTCGGCGAGGAGGTGTGGGGCCAGGAGGTGCAGCGGATCGAGGGCGTGGCGCTGCCCGCCGCCGTGACCCTGCCGGCGCAGCGCCTCTTCGCCGCCGGCTACCGGTACGCGCTGCCCCTGACGGTGCGCGGCAACCGGGTCGGCCTGGTGCTGGTCGGGTTCAAGGAGGACGAGCTGCGGTTGTCGAGCGACGACCTCGACCTGCTCCGCCAGCTCCTCGACCACGCGGCGTTGGCGATCGAGAACGCGCAGCTCCTCGACCAGCTTCAGCACCGCCTCGAGGAGGTCAGCCGGCTGCAGCAGTACAGCGAGGGGATCATCGAGTCCTCGCCCGCCGGCATCGCAGTGCTCGACCCCGCCGGCCGGGTGGTGTCGGCGAACCTCGGCTTCGCCGCCGTCGTGGGGCGCGAACGCGGCTCGTTGCTGGGCCGACCGGTCACCGAGCTGCTGCCGGTGGCGCCGATGCCGGAGCCGGGGAAGGGGCCGGTGGAGACCTCCTTCTGCGACATCTCCGGGCGCGAGCGCCACCTGCAGCTCTCCGCGTCCTCCTTCGCCGGCGACGGCGGCACCGGCCGCATCCTGGTCATCCACGACGTCAGCGAGCAGGTGGCGATGGAGGCGGCGCTCAAGGAGCAGGACCGCCTGGCGGCGCTCGGCGTGATGGCGGCCGGCGTCGCCCACGAGGTCAACACGCCGCTGACCGGGATCTCCAGCTACGCACAGATGCTGCTCGCCGACATGAGCGAGGACGACCCGCGGTACGCCCTGCTCAAGAAGGTGGAGCGGCAGACCTTCCGCGCCTCGAAGATCGTCAACAACCTGCTCGACTTCGCGCGCAGCCGGCAGGGCGAGCTCGGGCCGGTGGCGCTGGCGCCGGTGGTCGGCGAGTGCCTCGAGCTGCTCCGCGAGCGGCTCGCCAAGCGCCGCATCGCCGTCGAGTGGCAGCCGCCCGATCCCGGCCCGGTGGTGATCGGTGACGCCGGGGAGCTGCAGCAGGTGGTGACCAACCTGGTGCTCAACGCCTACGACGCGATGGAGGAGAACGGCGGCACCCTGCGGCTCGAGCTCGGCGCCGACGGCGGCCGCGCCCGGCTCGCCGTCCGCGACACCGGCGGCGGCATCGCCCCGGAGCTGATGGGCCGCATCTTCGAGCCCTTCGTGACCACCAAGCTGGGCCGCGGCGGCACCGGGCTCGGGCTGGCCATCAGCCACGACATCGTCCACCACCACGGGGGCGAGCTGACGGTCGAGAGCCCGCCGGGCGAGGGGGCCTGGTTCACCCTCGTCCTGCCGCTCGCCCCGGACGCCGCGCCGCAGGGCGGAGCCGGCGCGGAGACGACGAGGTAAAGTCCTCCGCGTCATGAACATCCTCATCGTCGACGACGAGGAGGTCCTGCAGGACGTCCTCACCTCGCTGATCCAACGCGAGGGCCACACCACCTTCAGCGCCACCACCGCCGAGGAGGGCCTGACCCTGCTCGACCGGGAGGAGGTCGACCTGGTGGTGCTCGATCTCATGCTCCCGGGGATGTCGGGCCAGGAGGCGCTCAAGGAGATCCGTCGCAAGGACCCGGACCAGGTCGTCGTCGTGATCACCGCCTACTCCTCGATCGAGGGCGCCATCGAAGCGATGCGGGAGGGCGCCTTCCACTACATCCCCAAGCCGTTCAAGAACGAAGAGGTGCTGCTGACCATCCGCAAGGGGCTCGAGCAGCGCCGGCTGGCCAGCGAGAACCGGTCGCTGCGCGAGCAGCTCAAGCAGCGCTTCGGCTTCGACAACATCGTCGGCAAGTCCAAGCCCATGCAGCAGGTCTTCGACCTGGTGACCCTGGCGGCGCCGGCGAAGTCGAACATCCTCATCCGCGGCGAGAGCGGCACCGGCAAGGAGCTGGTGGCCAAGGCGATCCACCACCACTCGCGCCGCGCCGACGGGCCGTTCGTCACCGTCAACTCGGGCTCGATGCCGGCCGACCTGCTGGAGTCGAACCTCTTCGGGCACGTCAAGGGCTCGTTCACCGGCGCCATCTCGAACAAGAAGGGCCTCTTCGAGGTGGCCTCCGGAGGCTCGATCTTCTTCGACGAGATCGGCAACATCCCGCTCGACACCCAGGCCAAGCTGCTGCGCGTCATCCAGGAGCGCGAGTTCATGCGCCTGGGCGGGGTGGAGACGATCAAGGCCGACGTGCGGATCATCGCCGCCACCAACGCCGAGCTCGAGGCCGAGGTCGAGCAGGGCAGCTTCCGCGAGGACCTCTACTACCGGCTCAACGTGATCACCATCCCGCTGCCGCCGTTGCGCAAGCGGAGCGAGGACATCCCGCTGCTCGCCCAGCACTTCCTGGCCCGCTACGCGCAGGAGAACGACAAGGCGATCCACGAGATCGCGCCGGAGGCGATGGCCCTGCTGCTCGACTACCACTGGCCGGGCAACGTGCGCGAGCTGGAGAACGTGGTCGAGCGCGCCGTCGTGCTGTCCACCGCGCCGGTGCTCGACGTGGACCTGCTCCCCTACAGCGTCCGCCAACCGACCTCGGCGACGCCGCCCTCCACCAGCCTGCCGCCCAACGGGCTGTCGCTCAAGGAGGCGGTCTCGGACTACGAGCGCCAGCTCATCATCCGCGCCCTGCAGGCCGCGGGGGGGGTGCAGAAGCGCGCCGCGGAGCTGCTCCAGGTCAAGCCCACCACGCTCCACGAGATGATGAAACGACTCAGCATCTCGGTCGAGAGCGTGACCTCCTGACCCCCCGGGCGGCGATGGCGACCCTGCGCGAGCTGCCGGCTGCGGCCGTGGCCCTCTGCCTGGCGCTGGCGCCGGTCGGGGCGGCGGCGCCGCAGCCTCCGCTCGACCCGGACCGCGTCCCCCTGCTGGCCGAGCTCTCCTCCGGGGAGCACCCGGAGCTGCCGGCGACCGACCCGGCGGTGCCGTCGCCCGGCGAGATCCTCGGCTATCCCCTGGGGCAGCGCTTCACCCGCGACGAGGGGATCCGCCGCTACCTCTCCGCGCTGGCGACGGCGTCCGACCGCGTGGCGCTGTGGGACTACGGCACCACCTACCTCGACCGGCCGCTGACCCTGGTCGCGGTGTCGAGCGCCCGCAACATCGCGCGGCTCGACGAGATCCGCCGCGACCGCGCCCTGCTGGCCGATCCCGCGGCGCTCTCCGCCGGCGAGCGCGAACGTCTCGCCGACCGGCTGCCCGCCGTGGTCTGGCTGGCCTACGGCATCCACGGCAACGAGTCCTCCTCCTCCGAGGCGGCGCTGGCAACGGCCTACCTGTTGGCGGCCGGCCGCGGCCCCGGCGCCGAGCCGCTCGACGACCTGGTGGTGCTGATCGACCCGGTGTCGAATGCCGACGGCCGGGAGCGCTACGTGACCGCCTACCAGGAGCGCAGCGGCCGCCTCGCCGACGCCGATCCGGCCGCGGCCGAGCACCGCGAGCCGTGGCCGGGCGGCCGCACCAACCACTACGGCTTCGACCTCAACCGGGACTGGGCGTGGGGCACGCAGCGCGAGACGCGCTTCCGGATCGAGGCGATGCGGAGCTGGGAGCCGCAGGTCTACGTCGATTTTCACGAGATGTCCCCGGAGGCGACCTACTTCTTCCCGCCGTCGGCCGACCCCGTGAACCCGGACATCGACCCGCGGGTCGTGCGGTGGCTCGACGTCTTCGGCCGCGGCAACGCCGCCGCCTTCGACCGCATGGGGTGGCTCTACTACAAGGCGGAGCGCTTCGATCTCTTCTACCCCGGCTACGCCGACTCCTACGCCAGCTTCCGCGGCGCGGTGGGGATGACCTACGAGGTGGCCGGCGGCGGGCGCGCCGGGCGCGCCTACCGGCGGGCGGACGGCAGCCTGCTCTCGCTGGCCGACCGCATCGCGCGGCACCTCACCGCGTCGCTGGCGACGGTCCACACCGCCGCCGGCGAGCGCCACCACCTGCTCGTCGATTTCCTCGCCGCCCGCGCGGCGAGCGCCACGCGCCCGGGGCCCGAGTACCTGTGGACGGACGACCAGCCGGAGGCCGCGGCGATGGCGGCGACCCTGGCGTTGCACGGCATCGCGGTGGGGCGCCTGCCGGCGGAGCGCACCCTCCCCGCCCGCCACCCCGGCGCCGCCGCCGGCGCGGCGGCCCCGCGCACCTTCCCCGCGGGCACCTGGGTGGCGAGCTCGGTGCAGCCGCTGGGCAACCTGGTCCGCTCGCTGCTCGAGGCCGAGACGCCGATGCCGGCGGACTTCCTGAGCCGGGCAGCGGGAGCGCGTCGAGCAGGACCTCGACGCCGCCTTCTACGACGTCACCGCCTGGTCGCTGCCCCTCGCCTTCAACGTGGAGACCTGGCGCGTCGAGAGCGGCGCCGAGGCGGCGCCCACCGCCGCCGCGCCCCCCTCGGTGGCGGCGCCCGCACCGCCCGAGGCGGTGGCGCCGGAGGCCACGGCGGTGGGATGGCTGCTGCCCCCCTCCGGTGTCGCCTCCTACCGGATCGCGGCCCAGCTCGAGAACGACGGGGTCCGCTTCCGGGTGGCGCTGCACGACCTGCGCGTCGGCGGCCACTCCTACCCCCCCGGCACCCTGTTCGTCCCCCGGGTCGGCAACCCGGCGACGACCGCCGGCCGCCTCGCCACGCTGGCCCTCGACGCCGACGTCCCGCTCGAGCCGGCCGCCACCTCCTACAGCTCCGGCGGGATCTCGCTCGGCTCGCCGCGGATGGCGGACGTCGGGCCCGCGCACGTCGCCCTGCTCTCCGGCGAGGGCGTCGACCCCGGCTCCTTCGGGGCGCTGTGGTTCCTGCTCGACCGGCAGGTCGAGACGCGGGTCACCTGCCTCCCCGCGGCGGCGGTCGGCGACGTCGACCTGACGCCCTTCACCGTGCTGGTCCTCCCGGACGGCGACGGCTGGGAGGGCGCGTTCGACGAGGACGGCGGCGCCGCCGTGGAGCGCTGGGTGCGCGGCGGCGGCGTGCTCGTCGCCGTGGGCGGGGCGATCGACTGGCTGCGGGCGCGCTCCCTGACCACGGTGACGGAGGCCGACCCGGGCGCCGACGCGGACGCCACCGGCGACGACGTGGCGCCCGGGACGACCGCAGCGGGAACGTCGGGCGCCGGGGCCGCCGCGCCCCCGATCGACCGCCCGCTCGAAGTCCCGGGCGCCGTGGTGGCGACCGAGCTCCGCGACGGCCATCCGCTGACCGCCGGCCTGCGCTCGGCACCGCCGGTCCTGTTCGCCGGCGGCCACCTGCTGCTGCCGACCGGCGAGCCGCAGACCGACGTGCTCACGGTCGTGCGGCGCCCGGACCCGGTGCTCGCCGGCTTCGCCTGGCCGGAGTCGCGCCAACGGCTCTCCGGGGCGCTGCTCGTCGCGGCCCAGCGGGTCGACCGCGGCGAGCTGGTCCTGTTCTCCCAGGATCCGGCCTTCCGCGGCTTCTGGCGCGGCACCTTCCCGCTGCTGCTGAACGCCGTGCTGTTCGGGCCGGCGCTCCTCGCCGCCGGCGACTGACCCCACCCCGCCGGGGGAGGCGCCCCTCGCGGCGTCGGGACGGCCGCCGCGGCCCGCCGCGCGTCAGCCGGCGAGCCGCTCGGCTGCCGCGAGGACGCGCAGGAAGTTCTCGCCGAGGATCATGCGGACCACGCGGGGCGGCACGCCGCGGTCGAGCAGGGCGGCGGCCAGCGCCGGGTAGCGCGAGACGTCCTCGAAGCCGACCGGCACCTCGGGGATGCCGTCGAAGTCGCTGCCGATGCCGACGTGCTCCTCGCCGGCCACCGCCAGCAGGTGCAGCACGTGGTCGACGAGCCGCGCCAGCGGCACCGGCGGCAGCGGCCGCTCGGCGGTGACCTCGACGCCGACCCGGTGCTCCGCCGCGGGCGTCTGCCGCCCCTCGGCCGCGAGCTCGCGGCTCCGGCGCACGATCTCCACGGTGCGCTCGGCGTTGACCAGGGCGGCGTCGGGGTCGAGAAAGGCGGGATAGGCGTTGGCGGCCACCAGGCCGCCGGAGCGCGCCACGTCGCGCACCAGGCCGTCGGGGAGGTTGCGCGGGTGGTCGCACAGCGCCCGCGCCGAGCTGTGACTGGCGATCACCGGCCCGCGCACGGCGTCGAGAGCGTGCAGCACCGCGTCGTCGGAGACGTGGGAGACGTCGACCAGCATCCCGCGGCGGCGCATCTCGCGGACGATCTCGACCCCCTCGTCGGAGAGCCCGCCGTGTCGCGGCGCGTCGGTCGAGGCGTCGCACCATTCGTGGCTGCGCACGTGCGTGGGGGTGACGTAGCGCACCCCCCAGGCCGCGCAGCGCTCGAGCGCGCCAGGCTCCAGCAGCGGCCGGCCGTTCTCGAGCCCCAGGAACACCGCCACGGCGCCCGCGCCGGCGGCGCGCCGCGCGTCGTCGGCGGTCACGGCGACCTCGAGCTCGCCGGGCACGAGCTGCTCCTCGACCCGCCGGTAGAGCTCGCGGGCGTGCGCCCAGCCGGCGGCGGGATCGAGGAAGGCCGGCACGTAGAGCGCGAAGAAGGGCGAGGTGACGCCGCCGGCCCGCAGGCGCGGCAGATCGACGTGGCCATCCGCGAGGCTTTGGCGGAGGTCCGCGGGCTCGTGGAAGAGGCGGTCGGGCACGTCGGTGTGCCCGTCCACCACCACGGCCCCGCGCAGCTCCGTGGCAAGGGCGCCGAGCTCCATGGTGGCTAGTGTAGTCGCTCGCCGGAGCCGCCCGTCGTGCGCTCGCGAGCCCTACACCGTGATCAGGGTGATGCCCCGGCCACCGATCCGCAGATCTACGCGCTCGGCCTGGCCATCCTGCTGGCCGCCGCCGCCGGCGCCGGGAAGATCGCGGCCTCCTCGCCGGTTGTACACGGCGGAACCTGCCGTAGCCCCCGACGCAGCGGAGAGGTGACAAGCGCTCCGGCGATCGGCTAATGTAGCGGGTTCCGGCGGCGCCCCCGCGGCGCCGGCCCCGTGCCGCGCGTCGGGCTCCGGCACGGATCCCAGGCTCCTCAACGGAAGGAAACGAACGCCGTGAAGAACGACCTCCACCCCGAGCTCCACCCGGTGACCGCGGTCTGCGCCTGCGGCAACACCTTCGAGACCTACTCGACCAAGGACGAGCTGCGCCTCGAGATCTGCAACGAGTGCCACCCCTTCTTCACCGGACGGCAGAAGCTGATCGACTCCGCCGGTCGTGTGGAGCGGTTCCAGCGGCGGTACTCGCAGCAGCGCAACGGTTGATCCTCCGGCGGGCGGCCCCTCCGCCCGCCGCCCCCTGGGCCCGCCCCATGCTCGAGAAGCTCCAGCAGATCGCCACCACCCACGCCGAGCTGCAGGCCCGGCTGGCCGACCCCGAGATCCTGGCCGACCGCCGCGCCTTCACCGAGACGTCGAAGGCGCTGGCCGAGATCGACCACGTGGTGACGCTGTACCGCCGCTACCGCGACGTGTGTCAACAGCGCCGGGAGACCGAGGAGATGCTCTCCGGGCTGGGCCGCGACGACGAGCTCTACGAGATGGCGCGCGAGGAGCTGTCCGAGCTCACCCGGCGCCAGGAGGAGCTCGAGGAGGAGCTGCGCGTCGAGCTGGTGCCGAAGGACCCCAACGACCAGCGCAACGTCGTCCTCGAGATCCGCGCCGGCACCGGCGGCGACGAGGCGACGCTGTTCGCGGCCGAGCTGTTCCGCATGTACAGCCGCTACGCCGAGTCGCAGGGCTGGCGGGTCGAGGTGATCGACCTGTCCGAGTCCGGCGTCCGCGGCATCAAGGAGGTCTCGGCCATCGTGGAGGGTCGCGGCGCCTACAGCCGCCTCAAGTACGAGGCCGGCGTCCACCGGGTCCAGCGGGTGCCGGAGACCGAGGCGTCGGGCCGCATCCACACCTCGGCGGTCACCGTCGCGGTGCTGCCGGAGGCCGACGACGTCGAGGTCGAGCTCGACGAGAAGGACCTGCGCATCGACCGCTTCTGCTCGTCGGGTCCCGGGGGGCAGGGGGTCAACACCACCTACTCCGCGGTGCGCCTGACCCACCTCCCGACCGGCCTGGTGGTGAGCTGTCAGGACGAGCGCAGCCAGATCAAGAACAAGGCGAAGGCGCTGCGCGTCCTCAAGGCACGCCTGCTCGAGATCGAGCGCGAGAGGGCCGAGTCGGCGCAGACCGAGGAGCGGCGGCGGATGGTGGGCTCGGGCGACCGCTCCGAGAAGATCCGCACCTACAACTTCCCCCAGAACCGCGTCACCGATCATCGCATCGGGCTCACCGTGCACCAGCTCCCCGCGGTCCTCGAGGGCAACCTCGATCCGCTGGTCGACCCCCTGGTGACCCACTTCCAGGCCGAGCGCCTGGCGGCCCACTGAGCCCCGGCCCTCGGGCCTCTCCCCGGCGTCCCCTGTCCCGTTTTCGCGGCTCGCGGAGACTCTATGTGCGAGGACGGCCGCGGGGCACGGCCTGACGCCGCGCCCGGACGGCGTCCGCGAGCTCCGAGGCGCCGCGCGATGGACCATCCCAGGGCGACCGACCTGACCCGGTGGCTGGGCGCGCCCGGCGGCCGTGTCGAGGACCGCCGCCTGCTGGCGCACCTGCTGCGCTGCCCGCGCTGCCGGCGGCGGGCGCTCTCGCGTCTGGAGGCGGGCGCGGCCGCCGCCGCCGGCCCGCTGCGCCCGGCGCCCCCGGCTGCCGTGCCGCCGGTCGGCGAGCTGGTCGCCGCCCTGCTCGACGAACCCGCCGCGCGCCGCGAGGTCCGGGTGCGCGCCAGCCGCCGCCTGCACCGCCTCGACCTCGCCGAGGCGCTGACCGCCGCCAGCGGCGCGGTGGCGGCCGAGGACGCCGGGGAGGCCGCGGCCCGGGCGCGCCTCGCCCTGCTCGTCCTCGAGCGCCTCGACGAAGCGTTCCACGGCCGCGGCCCGCTGGCCGCCGCCGCGGCGCGCGCCGCGGTGGCGCTCGGGGACGCGTTGCGCCGCGCCGGCGAGCTCGACGAGGCGGAGGGCGCCTTCGAGCGCGCCGCCCGCGACCTCGCCACCAGCGGCGATCCCTCCGCCGAGCCCCGGCTCGAGCACCGTCTCGCCACCCTGCGGCGCGCCCAGGGGAGGCTCGACGAGGCGGCACGCCTGCTCGACCGGGCCGCCCACCGGCCGCCCGCCGGCGATGCCGACCACGGGGCCGAGGTGCTGCTCGACCGCGGCCGTCTCGAGCTCGAGCGCGGACGCCCGGGCGAGGCCCTCGAGCCGCTGCTCGCGGCCCTCGGCCGGGTCGACCCGCTGGGCGATCCGGAGCTGGCGGCGGCGATCCGGCGGACGCTGGCCTGGGCGCTGGTGCGCTCGGGGCGCCCCGCCGAGGCCGGCGAGGTGCTGGCCCGGGCGCGGCCGGGGGCGGCGGCGGAGGAGGAGCCGTGGCTCGCCGGCGTCCTGGCGGCGGCCGACGGCGACCTGGGACGCGCCGAGGAGCTCCTCGCGACGGCGGGGGAGGCCTGCCGGCGCCAGGGCCGCGCCTGGGACGCGGCCCGCGTCGGGCTCGACCTCGCCGCCGTCTACGCCCGACAGGGACGCGGCGCGGAGCTCGAGGCGCTGGCCCGCCGCCTGGCCCCGCTCCGCTTCTCGCCACATCTCGACCGCCGGGCGCTCGCCGCCCTGACGGCCTTCCTCCACGCCGCCGAGCGCGGCCGTGCCGAGCCCGCCCTGGTCGCGCGGGCGGCGCGCCACCTCGAGCGGGTCGGCCAGCCGCGGGAGCGGCGCGCCGGCAGCGCGGGCTGAGCGCCGCCGGCGCCGCGCCCGCGGCCCGCCGGTAGACTGCCCCCGTGCCCGCTGCCGACCGCGTCGACGGTCTCCTCTCCCGCGCCCGCGCGCGCCTCGCCGCGGCGCCCTTCCGCCCCTCCACCCGCGAGGCGGCCCTCCTGCTCGGCCACGTGCTCGGGCTCTCCGAGGCCCAGGTCCTCGCCCGTGGGGAGGCGTTGGTGCCGGCCCCGGCGCGGCAGCGCTTCGCCGCCCTGCTGGAGCGCCGCCTGGGTGGCGAGCCGGTCGCCTACCTGACCGGCGAGCGGGAGTTCTACGGGCGGCCCTTCCGGGTCGACCGCCGGGTGCTGATCCCACGGCCGGAGACCGAGCACCTGGTGGAGGCCGCGCTGGCCCTGCCGCTGCCGGCGGCGCCTCGCCTGCTCGACGTCGGCACCGGCTCCGGCTGCCTGGCGCTCACCCTGGCGCTGGAGCTGCCGGCGGCGCGGGTGGTGGCCACCGACGTCTCCCCGGGAGCCCTGGCGGTGGCGGCCGGGAACCGGGCGCGGCACGGCCTGGAGCGGCGCGTCGACCTGGTGGCGGCGGACCTCGCCGCCGGGCTGCGGCTCGACCGCTTCGATCTGCTGGTGAGCAACCCACCCTACGTCGACCGCCGCGACGCACCGCGGTTGTCGCCCGAGGTGACCGGGTTCGAGCCCGGCGCCGCCCTGTTCGCGGCGGACGGGGGTCTCGCCACGCTGACGGCGCTGCTCGCCGCCGCGGGCGCCGGCCTACGCCCCGGCGTCCCGCTGCTGCTCGAGATCGGCCGCGGCCAGCTCGCCGCGGTCGAGCACGCCGCCTCGGCATCGCGGTTGCACTTCGCCGGGGTGCACGCCGACTACGCGGGCATCCCCCGCATCGTCCACCTCGAGACCCGGCCGCGGCCGTAACCGGAGACCCCCCACTTGGACCGATTCGAGATCACCGGCCCCCAGCGCCTCCACGGCACCGTCCGCGCCAGCGGCGCCAAGAACGCCGCCCTCCCCGCCCTCGCCGCCACCCTGCTCACCGACGAGCCCGTCGTCCTCGACCGGGTGCCCGACGTCCGCGACATCCGCACCATGTGCCGTCTGCTCGAGCACCTCGGCTCCGGCTGGGAGCGCCACGACGGCGCCGTCCACGTACACCGCGCCCGCGAGGTGTCGAGCCCGCAGGACGCCCCCTACGAGGTGGTCAAGACGATGCGCGCCAGCATCCTGGTGCTGGGCCCGGTGCTGGCGCGGCGCGGCCACGCCACCGTCTCGCTGCCCGGCGGCTGCGCCATCGGCAACCGGCCGGTCGACGAGCACCTGCGCGGGGTCGAGGCCCTGGGGGCGGAGGTGCGCCTGGAAGGGGGCTACGTCACCGCCAGCGGACGGCTGCGCGGCTCCCGCTACCGCTTCCACGTGCCGTCGGTGACCGGCACCGAGAACGTGATGATGGCCGCCACGCTGGCCGCCGGGACCACGGTGCTCGAGAACTGCGCCCGCGAGGCCGAGATCACCGCCCTCGCCGAGCTGCTCAACGCGATGGGCGCACGGATCTCCGGCATGGGCACCGACACCCTCACCATCGAGGGGGTCGACGCACTCGGGGGAACCCGCCACGAGATCATCCCCGACCGCATCGAGGCGGGCACCTACCTGGTCGGCGGGGCGATGACCGGCGGCGACGTGACCGTGGAGGGCGCCCGGCCCGGAGGATCTCGGGGCGCTGGTGGCGAAGCTCGGCGAGGCCGGCGCGGAGGTCGAGGAGGTGCCGGGCGGGTTGCGCGTCACCAGCGCGGGCCCGCTCCACCCCACGCTGGTGGAGACGGCGCCGCACCCCGGCTTCCCCACCGATCTCCAGGCCCAGTTCATGGCGCTGATGACCCAGGCCGACGGCGTCTCGACGCTGCGCGAGTTCGTCTTCGAGAACCGCTTCCAGCACGTCCCCGAGCTCAACCGGATGGGCGCCGACATCCGCGTCCGCAACCGCACCGCCAAGGTGCGGGGACGCACCCGCCTCACCGGCGCCAACGTCATGGCCACGGACCTGCGCGCCTCGGCCGGCCTGGTGCTGGCCGGCCTGGCCGCCCAGGGGACCACCGTCGTCGACCGCATCTACCACCTCGACCGGGGCTACGAGGCAATGGAATCGAAGTTGCAGCGCCTCGGCGCGCGGGTCGACCGCGTCCGCACCGCGGACAGCACCTGATCCACCGCCGCCACGGGTGCCTTGCGACGGCGCGGCGCGCGTCCGACCGCCCGCCGTCGTGCCCATGACCTCCGGCCCGCCCTCCGCCACCGCCCCGTTGTCCCGGCTCGCCGCGGCGGCCGGAATGGCCGTCCTGCTGGCCGTTTCGGCGCGCCCGGCCGCGGCCCAGGAGACGGCCGACGACCCCCGCATCCCCCTCGTCGACCTGCAGCGCGAGGGCCGCTTCGACGCCGCGCTCGAGGAGACCGAGCGCTGGCTGACGGAGCGCGCCGAGACCGCCCACCGGCTCGGCTTCGACGTCCTCGCCGGCGATCTGCTCGACCGCGCCCACCGCGAGCGCGACGCCGCCACCGCCTTCGTCCACGCGATCGAGCACAGCCCCGACCTCGCCCTCTACGCCCGCTACCGCGCCGCCCGCGCCCAGGAGGAGCTCGGCCACCCGGAGGTGGCGGCGGGCCTGGTGGCGACGGTGGTCGCCGCGCGGCGGCCCGAGGCCGAGCTTCCCGAGGCGGTCTCCCTGCTGCGCCGGGCGGTGCTGGCCGGCGGCGACTGCCGCCTGCTCGGCGGGCTCGAGGCGCAGCGCTACGCCGACGCCGAGCGCCGCCGCCTGCTCCTCACCATCGCCGACTGCGCCCTGCGCCTGGGCGAGACCGGGCGGGCGATGGACCTCTACGCCGAGCTGATGGACGAGACGGTCACCGACGAGACCGCCCGCGAGGCGGCGGAACGGGTGGCGGCGCTGGCCGGCGACCGCCCGCCGGACGACACCGCCCGGCGCCTCGGCCAGGTCTACTACCAGCACCGCGACTTCGACCGCGCCATCCACTATCTGGGACCGCTGGTGGCCAGCTTCACCGGACCGCTCTCCGGCGACCGTTTCGAGCTCGCCTACCAGCTCGTCCGCAGCCGTTTCTGGCAGGAGCACTTCGCGCAGGCGGCCGCCGGCTTCGCCGCCCTGGCCGCCCGCGCCGGCGACCCCGAGCTCGTCGCCCGGGCCCTCTACCAGCAGGCCCGCTGCCACGAGCTGACGGGCGACTGGGCCGAGGCCGACAACACCTTCCGCCGCGTCTACCGCAGCGACCCCGACGGCCGCCTGGCGGACGCCGCCCTGATCGGGGCGTTGCGCCTGGAATGGCGGAGCGGGCGGCAGGAGGCCGCCGCGGCGCTGTTCGAGCTGCTGGCGGCACGCCGCCAGTGGACGGCGATCGCGGCCCGCGCCGGCCTCTTCCTCGCCGCCTCCGACCTGGTCTCCGGACGCGCCGACCGCGCCGGGCACTGGCTGGACGTCGCCGCCCGCGGGGGCCGCGACACCGACCTCGAGGTCGCCTACTGGCGGGGGCGGAAGGCCGAGCTCGAGGGGGACCTCGTCGAGGCGGCGCGGCGCTACGTGCGGGTCGAACGCCTGGACTTCTACCACCCGCTGGCCCTCGACGCCCGCGACCGGATGGCCCGTGGACCGCTGGCGCCGGTGGCGCAGGAGCTGGCCGCCCGACAGGGGACCTCGGCCAGCGAGCGGTACGACGCCTGGCTGCTGCTCGCCTCGCAGCCCGAGCCGCGGTCGCACGCCGCCGCGGAGCTGGCGCGCCGGCTGGCCCGCGACCCCGGCAGCGAGCGCTTCCTCACCCTGTCGGCGGTCCCCACCGGGGACTGGCCGCTGTGGCGCGCCGACCTCGACGATCCGGCCGAGGAGCTGCTCGCCCTCGGCCTGTGGGCCCCCGGGGTCCCCGCCCTGCGCGAGCACTTCCCTTACGACCGCCCGGACCTCGCCTTCACCGCCGGCTGGCTGCTGGCGCGCGGCGGACACCTGCCGCAGGGGATGGCGATCGCCGAGACGCTGGCGCGCCAGATCCCGGACGGGGTGCCGGAGCCCTTCTGGCCCTACGACCTGCGGCGGCTCCTCTACCCCTTCGCCTTCGCGCAGACGATCTTCGAGCAGTCGGCCCGCCACCACGTCGACCCGTACCTGCTGGTGGCGATCATCCGCGAGGAGAGCCGCTTCGACGCGCGGGCGCTGTCGGCGGCCTCGGCGCGCGGCCTGACCCAGTTCGTGCAGCCGACGGCCGAGACGGTCGCCAGCGCGGTCGGCCTCGGCGACATCGGCCCCCACGACCTGTACCGCCCGACCGTGTCGATCTCCCTCGGCGCCGCCTACGTCGCGCGGCTCCTGCGCGAGCTCGGCGGCGACGAGCAGCCCGCGGTGGCGGCCTACAACGCCGGTCCCGCCGCGGCGCGGCTGTGGCGCAGCTACTGCTACAGCGACGAGCCGGCCGAGTACTTCAGCAAGATCAGCTACGGCGAGACCCGCGGCTACGTGCGCAAGGTGCTGGGGAGCTGGGCGCGCTACCGGGAGATCTACGGCGCGCCGGACGGCGAGCGCTGAGGGCGGTCAGGCGGGCGGGGCGGAGCCGGCCACCCGGTCCACGCGCGGCGGCAGCGGTTGCACGGGCTCGTCGAGGAACACCTGGATGTCGGCCTCGCGGCGGAGACGCTCGGTCCAGTCCTCGATCTCCTGGTTGAGCCGCTTCTCCTTGAGCAGGGCGCGGATGTCCTCGCGCACGTCCTCGAGCGCCGGCACCGGCTGACCGGCCTTCCGCAGCCGCGGCGCCAGCTCCTCCTCGTAGTAGGTGCGGATGTCGTCGAGGCTGACGAACACCCGCGCCCCGAGGCGCTCCTCCACGTAGTTGAGGACCATGAGCTGCCGCGCCACGAGCTGGTGCAGCTCCTCCTCGTCGAGGTCGAGCTCGGCCAGGCGCCGGAGGAAGGCCTCGCGGGAAGGGAACTGCTCGGCGATGCGCGCCACCTGCGCCTCGATCAGGTCCACCGAGACCCTCTCGAAGGCGAAACGGTCGACGACCTGGAAGCGCAGGCGCTGGTCGATGAGCTGGTCGAGGACGCGGGCGCGCAGCGCCGCGGCGCTCTCCCCCGGCTCGGCGGTGACCAGGCCCAGCCCGATCACCTGCTCGATGTCGGAGAGCAGCACCGCCTCCTCGTCGACCACCGCCACCACGCGGTCGCGCAGGTGGTAGGCGCTCGCGGGAACCGACAGCGGCGGGGGCGGCGTGGCGGGCGTCTCGTGAGCGCTGCAGGCGCCTCCGGCCAGCGCCAGAAGGCCGAGGGCGAGGCCCCGCGCCCGACGGGCCGCCGGCTCGAGGCGCGGGTGGAGGGGCATCCGGCGCATGCTAACATCGCGCCTCCCGATGCCCGGCAAGCTCCTGGTGGTGGCCACTCCCATCGGCAACCTCGAGGATCTGTCGCCGCGGGCCCGGGAGGCCCTGGCCGCCGCCGACCTGGTGGCCTGCGAGGACACCCGCCACACCGGCCGGCTGCTGGCCCATCTCGGCCTCGACAAGCGCCTCGTCTCCCTGCACGAGCACAACGAGCGGCAGCGGCTGCCGAAGCTCCTCGACGAGCTGGAGGACGGGCGGAGGGTGGCGCTGGTGAGCGACGCCGGCACGCCGCTGGTCTCCGACCCCGGCTACCTGCTGGTCCGCGAGGCGGCGGCGCGCGGCGTGCCGGTCGAGCCGCTCCCGGGGCCCTCGGCCGTCCTCGCCGCCCTCGTCGTCTCCGCGCTGCCGCCGTACCCGTACACCTTCTGCGGCTTCCCGCCGCCCCGCGCCGGGCGCCGCCGCTCCTTCTACCGCCGCTTCGCCGAGCTCGACCACACGCTGGTGTTCTTCGAGTCGCCGCACCGGCTCCTGGCCAGCCTCGACGACGCCGTCGCCGAGCTCGGCGACCGCCCCGCGGCCGTCGCCCGCGAGCTGACCAAGCTGCACGAGGAGGTGCTGCGCGGAAGCTTGGCGGAGCTGCGGGCAGAGCTCGGCGAGCGGCCCGCCCTGCGCGGCGAGTGCGTGGTGGTCGTGGGCGGCGCCGGCGGGCGGCCGGCCCGGGATCAGGGCCGGCCGCGCTCGATCCAGCAGCCGCCGAGGACCCGCGTGCCCCGGTAGAAGACGGCGGCCTGCCCCGGCGCGATCCCGGACTGGGGGGTGGCGAACTCGACCGCGGCGCGGCCGCCCAGCCGCGGGCGGATCCGCGCCGCGGCGCCGGCGTGGCGCGAGCGCACCTTCACCGTCGCCTCCACCGCGCCGTCGCCGGCGAGGTCGAGCTCGGGGTTGATCCAGTGCAGGTCGCGGCCGTCGAGCGCGCGGCAGGCCAGCTCACCGGCGTCGCCGACCGTCACCCGGTTGGCGCCGGGCTCGATCGCCAGAACGTAGAGGCGCCGCCCGGCGCGGTCGCCGCCGGCCGCCACCCCGAGGCCGCGCCGCTGTCCCACGGTGTAGCGGTAGTACGGCGCCCCGCGGCCGAGCTCCCGCCCCTCCCGGTCGACGAGGTGCGCCGGGGCCGCCAGCGCCACCGTCGCGGCGGGCCCGTCCGCCCCGTCCGCGCGGCGGCGCCGCACCTCGCGCTCGACGAAGGCGCGCGGATCGTCGTCCTCGACGAAGCAGGTCTCCATCGACTCGCCCTTGTCCGCCACCGGCAGGCCGGCCTCGCGGGCCAGCTCGCGCACCCGGTCCTTGTCCATCTCCCCGAGCGGGAAGCGGGCGGCGGCGAGCTGCTCCTGGCCGAGCTCGAAGAGGAAGTAGCTCTGGTCCTTCCGCGGGTGGACGGCGGCGTGCAGCTCGCGCCCGGCCGGTCCGTCGACCAGGCGGGCGTAGTGGCCGGTGGCCAGGCGCTCGGCGCCGAATCGGCGCGCCCGCGCCAGCAGGAGGTCGAACTTCACCCAGGTGTTGCAGCGCACGCACGGGCTCGGGGTACGCCCGGCCAGGTACTCGTCGACGTAGGGGTCGACGACGCGGCGGCGGAAGTCGGCGTCGAGGCGCAGCGTGTAGTGCGGGATGCCGGCCTGCGCCGCCACCCGGCGGGCGTCGGAGAGGTCGAGCGCGCCGCAGCAGCGGCCGTGCACCGGCGGGCCGCTGCGCTCCCAGAGCAGCATCGAGAGACCGACGACCGGCCCCTCGCCGGACCGGGCCAGCAGCCAGGCCGCCACCGAGGAGTCGAGGCCGCCGCTCATCGCCACCGCGGTGAGCGGCGCCGTCACCGTGCCCCTCCCGCCGGCGCCAACCGCCGCAGCTCCGCCACCTCGCGCTCGAGGACGGCCAGGAAACGGTCGACCTCGTCGGCGGTGTTGGGGCGCCCGAAGCTGACCCGGATCGAGCCCAGCGCCTCGGCGGGCGGCAGGCCGAGGGCGGTCAGCGTCGGGCTCGGCTCGACCGCCCCCGAGGCGCACGCCGAGCCGGTGGAGACCGCGAAGCCCGCGAGGTCGAGGCGGATCAGCAGCGCCTCGCCCTCGACCCCGGGGAACGCGAGGTGGGAGGTGTTGGGCAGCCGCGGCGAGCCGGCGCAGTGGACGACGACGTCGGGGATCCGCCGCACGCCGGCCTCGAAGCGGTCGCGCAGGGCGGCGAGGTGGCGGGTCCGCTCCGCGAGCTCCGCCGCCGCCAGCGCCGCGGCGGCGCCCAGCCCGACGGCACCGGGGACGTTCTCGGTCGAGGCCCGGCGGCGACGCTCCTGGCTGCCCCCACCAGCAGCGGCGTCAGCTCGGCGCCGGGGCGCACCCAGAGGGCGGCGATCCCCAGCGGCCCGTGGAACTTGTGCCCGCCGAGGGTGACGAAGTCGGCGCCCAGGTCGGCGACCGACACCGGGACCTTGCCCACCGCCTGCACGGCGTCGCAGAGCAGCGCCACACCCCGCGCGCGGCAGGCCTCCGCCACCTCCGCCACCGGCTGCAGCGTGCCCACCTCGTTGTTGGCCCGCATCAGGCAGGCCAGGCGCGTGTCGGGGGCCAGTGCGCCGGCGAAGGCCGCCGCCGCGACCACCCCGTCCGCGGCGGGCGCCACCCGCGTCACCTCCATGCCGCCGGCGGCGACGAGCTCCGCGGCCGCCCGCACCGAGGGGTGCTCGAAGGCCGAGATCACCAGCCCGCCGCGATAGCCGGTGCGCTGCGCCGCGCCCAGGACCACGGCGTTGTTCGCCTCGGTGCCGGAGGCGGTGAACACCACCTCCGGAGGGCGTGCGCCGAGCAGGGCGGCCACCTGCTCGCGGGCGTTCTCCACCGCCTCGCGGGCCTCCCGGCCGAAGCGGTGCACCGACGACGGGTTGCCGTGCCGATCGCCCAGCCACGGCAACATCGCCTCGCGCACGCGGGGGTCGACAGGGGTGGTGGCGTTGTGGTCGAGGTAGACGGCCTGCATCGGACCCAGCAGTCTACCGCGGCCGAGGAATCCGCCGCCCTCCGGCCGCGTTGTACCGCTCACCGCCCGGGGCCACTCCGCCGCCCCGGCGGTGCCGAACGAGGAGCCGCATGATCCGGAGAGCCTGCACCAGCCACCGTCCAGCCCGTCCCCTCCTCCTCCTCCTCGTCCTGGCCCTCGCCGCCGTCCTCGCGGCGCCGGCCGCGCGCGCCTACGACAAGCCCACCAAGGCGCGGATCGCGCAGCTCTCCGACGCCTACCGCACCTGGCTCGAGGACGTCGAGCTGATCATCTCCGACGAAGAGCTCGGCGCCTTCCTCGACCTCGACAAGGACTACCAGCGCGACGCCTTCATCAAGCACTTCTGGCGCGTGCGCGACCCCTACCCCGACACCGCCCGCAACGAGTACGAGGAGTCGTACGAGGAGCGGCTGCGGATCGCGCGGGACAACTACCAGAACCTGCAGGAGGACCGCTCGCGCATCCTGCTGCTCAACGGCCTGCCGACGGCGACGATCGAGGGCCGCTGCAGCGAGATCCTCAAGCCGCTCGAGATCTGGTACTACGCCGGCAGCGACCAGGTGGGCTTCGAGTTCTTCGTCATCTTCTACCGCGAGGGCAGCAACTACCGCCTGTGGCGACCCTTCGACGGCATCGAGCGGTTGATGGACACGCTGATGGGGGACCGCAGCCAGCAGGGGCGCCAGGGGCTGCTGCAGCGCATCGCCCTGAACTGCCGCGACGGCGAGAAGATCGCCGCCGCGATCGCCTACACCCAGCGCGCCGGCAACACCGACTACAGCATCCTGCTGTCGCGCCTCGAGCACAAGCCCGAGGCCCGGCACGGGGAGTGGGTGGCGACGTTCAACAGCTACACCACCGACGTGCCCGACGACGCCCCGAAGCTGCCGGCCACCCTGACCGTCGGGTTCCCGGGGCGCCACCAGAACCGCACCGTAGTGCAGGGGACGCTGGCGGTGCCGCGGGAGGCGGCGGCCGCCGCCGACCTCGCCGGGCACAGCTCCTTCGACCTGGTGCTCACCGGCGAGGTGCTGCGCGACGGCGAGCTGTTCGACAACTTCCGCTACAAGTTCGACCTGCCGGCGGCCAGCGTCGCCGGCGAAGCGAAGCTGCCGCTGGTCTTCCAGCGCTACCTGCGCCCCGGCACCTACGACCTGGTCGTCAAGCTGGAGGACCTCAACGGCGGCACCTTCTTCCGCGAGCACCGCGACCTCGAGGTCCCGGACGTCGGCTCCGCCCCCCCGCCGGTGGTGCCCACGGACAGCGAGACGGCCGAGCTGCTGGCCGAGGCCAACGCGGCGCTGTCGACCGGCGACGTGACGCTGCACATCGTCGACCCGCAGGGCCAGCTCCACACCGGCTTCGTGCGCTTCGACACCCTGGCGACCGGCCCGGGGATCGACCACGTCACCTTCGCGCTCGACGGCCGGCCCCTGCTCATCAAGCGCAGCCCGCCGTACAGCGTCGAGCTCGACCTCGGGTCGCTGCCCCGGCCGCGCCGGCTGACCGCGGTGGCCTACGACGGCGCCGACGAGGAGCTGGCCCGCGACCAGCTCCTGATCAACGCCGGCGGCCAGCGCTTCGGCATCGACCTGGTGGAGCCGCGGCGCGGCAAGACCTACCACAGCAGCCTCAACGCCGAGGCCAAGGTGCAGGTGCCCGAAGGGCAGACGGTCGACCGGGTGGAGTTCTACGTCAACGAGACCCGGGTGGCGACGCTGTACCAGGAGCCGTGGGTGCAGCCGATCGTGCTGCCGGCGGACCAGTCGGTGGCCTACGTGCGGGCGGTCGCCTACCTGCCGGACGGCAACTCCACCGAGGACCTGGTCTTCGTCAACTCGCCCGACTACCTCGAGGAGCTGGACGTGCAGTTCGTCGAGCTCTACGCCACGGTGACCGACCGCCAGGGCCACCCGATCGAGGGCCTGACCCGGGACGACTTCGCGATCAGCGAGGACGGCCGGCCGCAGCAGGTCGTGCGCTTCGACCAGGTGCGCGACCTGCCGATCCACGCCGCCATCCTGATGGACGTCTCGGCCTCGATGGAGGGAGACCTCGACGCCACCCGCCAGGCGGCGCTCGATTTCTTCCAACAGGCCGTCCACCCGAAGGACCGCGCCGCCGTCATCACCTTCAACGACCATCCCAACCTGGCCGTCAAGTTCACCAGCGACCTGCCGACGCTGGCCGGCGGCCTCGCCGGGCTCAAGGCGGAGCGCGGCACCGCCCTCTACGACAGCGTCATCTTCGGCCTCTACTACTTCAACGGCGTCAAGGGCCAGCGGGCGCTGCTGATCCTCTCCGACGGCAAGGACGAGAGCTCGCGCTTCAGCTGGGACCAGACGCTCGAGTACGCCCGTCGCGCCGGCGTCACCGTCTACGCCATCGCCCTGCGCGACGACGCCGCCTACAAGCGGCTCGGCAAGCTGTCGGAGGCGACCGGCGGGCGCAGCTACCTGATCAAGGACCCGGCGCAGCTCGCGGCGATCTATGACAGCATCCAGCGCGAGCTGCGGTCGAAGTACCTGCTCGCCTACCAGTCGACGAACACCAGCGGCTCGACGGATTTCCGGCGCATCGACGTGAAGGTCTCCCGCCCGGGCGCCGAGGTCAAAACCCTCCAGGGTTATTACCCGTAGGCGACGAAGGAAGGCACGATGAGAGGTTCGATCCGCCGGGCCCCGGCCCTGCCCGTCGTGGCGTCGCTGCTCGCGGCCGCCCTGCTCGCCGGCGCCGGCTGCGCGCCGCGGGGACGGACGGACACCACCGCCGACGACCGGGCCGCGGCCGACGCCGCCTACCGGCAGGAGATCGCCGCGTGGCACCGGCAGCGCGAGGAACGCCTGACCCGCGACGACGGCTGGCTCACCCTCGCGGGGCTGCACTGGCTGCCGGAGGGGCGCAGCACCATCGGCTCCGCACCGATGGACGACGTGGTCCTCCCCCCCAGCGCTCCGCTGCAGGTCGGTACGTTGCACCGTGAGGGCGACCGGGTCCGGCTCGAGGTGGAGCCGGGCGTCGAGGCAACCCACGACGGCGAGCGCTTCCGCGAGCTGGAGATGGTGTCCGACGCCGCGGCTGGCGACGCCGGGCCGACGGTGGTCGAGCTCGGCAGCCTGTCGTTCCACGTCATCCGGCGCGGCGACAAGCTCGGCGTGCGGGTGAAGGACTCGGACAACCCGGCCCGCACCGGCTTCCGGGGCGTCGACACCTTCCCGGTCGATCCGGCCTGGCGGCTGGACGCCCGCTTCGAGCCCTACGACACCCCGCGCCCGATGCCGATCGACGACGTCACCGGCAACGTCCAGGACGCGGTGTCGCCCGGCGAGGTCACGTTCACCGTCGACGGCACGCCCTACCGGCTCATCGCCCTCGACGAGGACGGCGACCTCTTCCTGATCTTCTCCGACGCCACCTCCGGCAAGGAGACCTACGGCGCCGGCCGCTACCTGACCGCTCCCCGGCCGGGGCCGGACGGGCGGCTGGTGCTCGACTTCAACAAGGCGTACAACCCACCGTGCGCCTTCACGCCCTTCGCCACGTGCCCGCTGCCGCCGCGGCAGAACCGGCTGCCGATCGCCGTCCGCGCGGGCGAGAAGAAGTTCACCGGTCCCGGAGCCCATTGATCCCCCGCCGGACCGCAGCGCTCGCCTGTGTCGCCCTGGCCTGCGCCGCGGCCGCCGGCGCCGCTCCGGACCGACCCGCCGCGACCGCTCCCGCGGCGTCCGTCCCCGCCGACCTCGCCCCCGCCTTCCGCGACTGGCTCGTGGAGGTGGCGGCGCTGATCACGCCGGCCGAGCGGCAGGCCTTCCTCGGCCTCGCCGCCGACTACCAGCGCCGCGCCTTCATCGAGGAGTTCTGGCGCCGGCGCGACCCGTACCCGGAGACCGGCCGCAACGAGCTGCGGGAGCGCTGGGAGGCCCACGCGGACGAGGCGCGCCAGCGCTGGGAGGACCTGGCGGACCCCCGCGCCCAGGCCTATCTCGCCCACGGCAGGCCGGCCGAGGAGACCCTGGCCCGCTGCGGCCTGCTGGTGCGGCCGCTCGAGGTCTGGCACTACCGCGGCAGCGAGGCCCTGCGCCAGGACTTCTACATGGTCTTCCAGGATCGCGGCGGCGGGCGCTGGGAGCTGTGGACGCCGCGCGACAGCCTGCAGCACCTCCTGCTGACCGCACCGGGGGTGGACACGGACCAGCAGAACCTGGACCGGCTCGCCCGGGAGTGCCCCCGCGGCGACCGACTGGTCTCGGCGCTGGTCCGCAGCATCGACTGGGTGGAGCTGGCGCAACGCGGCGTCCACCTCTTCCCCACGCCGGACGGAGAATGGCTGCGCTCCTTCCTCTCCTCGACCACCGACCTGCCGGAGGGCGCCGGCACCTTCCCCGCCACCCTGCGCCTCAGCTTCCCGGGCGCACGCGGCGGCCGCACCGTGGTGCAGGGGCTGCTCGAGGTGCCGCCGGGCGCCGGCACGGTGACCACCGACTCCGGGCCGGCCTTCGACTACGTGGTCGACGGCGAGGTGCTGCGCGGCGACGAGCTGTTCGAGAACTTCCGCTACCGTTTCCGGCTACCCGCCGCCGGCGGCGCCGACACCGGGTCGCTGCCGCTGGTCTTCCAGCGCTACCTGCGGCCCGGCCGCTACCGCCTGCTGGTCCGCGTCGAGGACGTCGCGGGCGGGCGCTACCACCGCGAGGAGCGCGAGATGACGGTGCCGTTCGTCCATCGCGGCGAGGACGCCGTGGCGGGGGTGGTCGCAGCCAATCCCGGCGACGCCGCCGACGACGGGAGCGGCGGCGGCCCCGACCCGGTGGCGGAGGCCAACCGCTCCCTGGGACGGGGCGACCACACGCTGCGGTTGCTGCCGCCCTCCGAGGGTCTGCACACCGGCAACACCCGCGTCGAAGCGGTGGCCGGCGGCAAGGGGATCGCCCGGGTGCGCTTCGCGCTCGACGGCCGCCAGGTGATGAGCAAGTCGCGGCCGCCCTACGACGTCGAGATCGACCTCGGCGACGGCCTGCGCACCCACGAGGTTTCGGCGGTCGCCGTCGACGCCGCCGGCGAGGAGCTGGCGCGCGACGAGATCCTGCTCAACGCCGGGCCGCACCGCTTCGGAGTCCGGCTGGTGGAGCCGCAGCCGGGGCACCGCTACACCACCAGCCTGCGAGCGCTCGCCCAGGTCGACGTCCCCGAGGGGGAGCACCTCGAGCGCGTCGAGCTGTACCTGAACGACGACCTGGTGGCGACGCTCTACCAACCGCCCTTCGCCCAGCCGATCGTGCTGCCGCCGGCGCACCAGGTCGCCTACGTGCGCGCCGTCGCCTACCTCGACGGCGGCACCTCGGCCGAGGACCTGGTCTTCGTCAACGCGCCCGAGAACCTGGACCGGATCGACGTCCACCTGGTCGAGCTGTACACGACGGTCGTCGACCGCGCCGGACGCCCCGTGGAAGGGCTCGACCGCGACGACTTCACGGTGCTCGAAGAGGGTGTCGAGCAGCGCATCCGGCGCTTCGAGCTGGTCCGCAACGTGCCGATCTACGCGGGGGTGCTGCTGGACACCTCGAGCTCGATGACCGAGGAGCTGGACGAGGCGCTGGCGGCGGCGACCCACTTCTTCGAGAAGGTGGTCGAGCCGAAGGACCGTGCCGCGGTGATCACCTTCAGCGACAAGCCGCAGCTCGCGGTGCGCTTCACCAACGATCCCGAGGTGCTCGCCGGCGGGCTGGCCGGCGTCGACGCCGTCGGCGGCACGGCGCTGTGGGACAGCCTGGTCTACGCGCTCTACTATTTCAGCGGCGTGCAGGGGAAGCGCGCCCTGGTGCTGATCTCCGACGGCGACGACCAGGGGAGCCGCTACGGCTTCGAGGAGGCCCTCGACTACGCGCGGCGCACCGGCGTGTCGATCTACGCGATCGGGCTGGGGCCCGCCGGCAACGAGCCCGCCGTGCGCTCGAAGCTGCTGCGGCTGGCGAACGAGACCGGCGGGCAGACCTTCTTCGTGCACCGCGCCGTCGAGCTCGACCGCGTCTACGACTCGATCCAACGCGAGCTGCGCACCCAGTACCTGCTCGCCTACCAGTCGTCGCGCGACGCCGGCGGCGACCGCGACGAGGCCTTCCGCCGCGTCGAGGTCACCGTCGACCGCCCCGGGGTCGAGGCCAAGACGCTGCGCGGCTACTACCCGTGACGCGGAAGCGTCCCCACCCGCCCCGGCTGGTTCTGGCCTCCGCCTCGCCGCGGCGGCGCGACCTGCTCGCCGCGCTGGGGCTGCGCTTCGAGGTCCGCCCCGTCGGCCTCGACGAGACGCCGCGGCCCGGCGAGTCGCCGCGCGCCCTGGTGCTCCGGCTGGCCCGCGGCAAGGTGGCCGCCGACGCGCGGCCGGGCGAGCTGGTGCTCGCCGCCGACACGGTGGTGGTGCTGCCGGCGGCGGACGGCGGACGGCCCGAGCTGCTCGGCAAGCCCTCCGGACCGGCCGAGGCGCGCCGCATGCTCGCCCGCCTCGCCGGTCGCGAGCACCGCGTGCTCACCGGCGTCGCGGTCGAGGAGCCCGGGCCGGAGGGGGGGCGCCGGGCGGCCGCGGCGGAGGAGTCGCGGGTCGTCCTGGCGCCGCTCACCGCGCGGCAGATCGCCCGCTACGTGGCGAGCGGCGAGCCCCTCGACAAGGCGGGCTCCTACGCCATCCAGGGGCTCGGCGCCCTGTTCGTCGAGGCGGTGTACGGCAACTACACGAACGTCGTCGGGCTGCCGCTGCCCACCGTGTACCGGCTGTTCTCGGAGCTCGGCCACACCCTCGAGGACCTGCTGGCCCCGGCCCCGCGGGCGGGGCGGAGCTGAGGGCGGGAGGGGACGCGGTGTATACTTTTTCCCGCCTCGGTCGCGCCTCCTCCGCGGGCGCGCCGCCCGAGCCCGAACGGCCCCTTCCCGATCCCGTGCCGACTTCCCCCCCGACAGGTGAGGCGCGCAGCCCCCGGCCGACGCCGCCCGGACAGGCCGCCCGATGAGCCCCTGGTGGCTCCGGCCGACCGCCGAAGGCGCCCCGGACGAGCCCGCCGGCGACGGCGCCGCGACCCCCGAGGAGCCCGCCGAGGCGTCCCCTCCCGCCGAGGAGCGGAGCGCTGCCGAGCGCAAGGGCGGTGCGGGGGGCGCCAAGCGCGAGCGGGACGGCGCCAAGGCCGACCGCCCCGAGCGTAGCCGCGGGTCGGGGAGCGCGCCGGCGCGCGAGGGCGGCGAGCGTCGCCGCGGGCGGGCCGGCGGGCGCGGCGAAGGCGCCGCCGCGAAACCCGCGGGCCGTGACCGCGAGGCGCCGCCGCCGCGGCGCGGCGCCGACGAGCGCGCCGCGACCCGCGACGGCGACGCCGACCCCCGGCGGCGCTCCGGGGCCGAACCCCGCAAGGGCGAGCAGCGCCCGCGCGAAGAATTCACCTTCGAAGACGACATCTCCGCCGTGGATTTCGCCGCCCTGCGGGGCGAGATCCTCGCGGCGCCCGAAAGGACCTCATCGGTGAGCGACGAACGCAAGATCGCGATGTTCTGCGATCTGGAGAACCTCGCCCTCGGAGTGCGTGACTCCGAGATCAAGAAATTCGACATCGCCCTGATCCTCGAGCGCCTGCTCGAGAAGGGCAGGATCATCGTCAAGAAGGCCTACTGCGACTGGGAGCGCTACAGCGACTACAAGCGCGCTTTCCACGAGGCGGCCATCGAGATGATCGACATCCCGCAGAAGTACTACTCGGGAAAGAACAGCGCCGACATCAAGATGGTGGTCGACGCCATGGAGCTGTCCTACGCCAACGAGCACCTCGACACCTTCGTGCTGCTGTCGGGCGACAGCGACTTCTCGCCGCTGGTCTCCAAGCTCAAGGAGAACAACAAGTACGTCATCGGCATCGGGGTCAAGGACAGCTCCTCCGCCCTGCTGGTGGACAACTGCGACGAGTTCATCTACTACGAGGACGTCTGGCGCGACCGCCAGCGCAGCCCCAAGGTGGACGGCTCGGACAAGAAGAAGTCCGAGGCGTTCCGCCTCATGGTCGACGCCATCCAGGCCCTGCTGCGCGACAACAAGGACGTGCTCTGGGGCTCGATGATCAAGCAGACCATGCAGCGCAAGAAGCCCTCCTTCAACGAGGGCTACTTCGGCTACTCGACCTTCTCCGAGCTGCTCGAGGACGCCGAGCGCAACAACCTGATCAAGCTGAAGAAGGACCAGCGCTCCGGCACCTACATCGTGACCGGCTTCTCCGGCCGCAGCGGGCGTTGAGCCGACCGCTCGCCGGGCGGCGCGGGCGCCGGCGGCGCCCTGCAGGGGCGGGCCGGACCCCGCCGCGTCGGTCGCGCAGGGTCTAGGGAGAGCCGCGCCGGGCGGAGGGGTCCGCGAGGCCGGCGGACCCGCGCTCGCCGGACGGGTCGGCCCGCTGCGGCGAGGCCAGCAGCACCAGGGCGCCGGCGGCGGCGAAGCCGAGGAGGACCGAGCGGTTGAGCAGGGCCACGGCAAGCGCCGTGCCCGGGTCCGCTCCGAAGGCTCCCAGCGCAAAGACCAGCGCACCCTCCCTGACCCCGAGCGCCCCCAGCGTCGACGGCACCGACGACACCACCAGGGTGAGGGCCAGGACGACGAGCAGATCGGCGACCCCGAGGGTGTCGCCGAAGGCCGCCAGCAGGCTCGCCACGCCGGCCAGCCGCAGTCCGTGGTACACGACCGCGAGCGCGAGCGTGACCACGCAGCGGCGTCGACCCGCCCGGCGCACCGACTCCCGCAGGACGTCGAACGCCGCTCGGGTCGCTCCGCGGACCCGCCGGCTCCGCCCCCCGAAGCGCCACAGGAGGGCGACCGCGACGGCGAGGGCTGCAGCTCCCGCGAGCCAGGGGAGCGCCGTCGCCGCCAGGCCGGGACGTCGCGCCACCAGCAGCGCCCCCAACCGGCGGTGCTCCATCGCGGCGACCGCCGCGCCGGGCACGAGGAGGACGGCGGCACCGATCGCCCGGTCCAGCGTGACCACGCCCAGGGCCGGCCCCCACCGGTCGACGAGCCGGCGCAGGCGGAGAGCCCGGTAGCCCTCGCCACCGAGACTTCCGGGAAGGAGGTGCTGGAAGACGTAGCTCGCCAGGGTGATGCGGAGGCTCTCGGCGAAGCCCAGTCCGAACGTTCCGCCGAGCGCACGGAGGCGGGCGGCCTGGGCGAACACCGCGACGCCGAGCAGCGCCAGTCCCACGACGAGGGCCGTCGGCGCCGCCCCCGCCAGCGCGGCAAGGACCTGCGACGGGCGGACGGCCCAGAGCAGCCCGGCGAGGACCACCCCCCCGGCGAGGGCCTCGAACCATGCCAGTGCCGAGCGCCCCCCTCTCACCGGATCCGGTTCCCCGTCGCCACCCTGTAGGTGCGGATCGCCGCCACCCGCACCGCCAACGGAAGACGGAACAACCCCCTCTCGGCGGCGGTCGTCGCCCACCCGACCGCCTCTCCCGCCCAGGCTGCCGCCCGGGCGGCGCGTGGCCCCGCGGGCGCCGCCGGGTAGCCGAACGCCTCGCCCAGAGGCTGGCAGAGGCGATCGGCCAACGCGATCTCGCGGGGGGCCAACCGTGCCCGACCGCGGCCCGGGCGCGACGGGTCGAGGGGGCCGGCCAGCGAACCGTGCCAGGGCAGGTCCTCCTCGGCCCGACCGGCGCGATGCTCCAGAATCCTGTCGGAGAACGGCACGCCGAGGAAGTCGCAGATCCGGCCCAGCACGGAACGTGGATCGGCGACGAGGTCCTCGAAGCGCACCCGCAGGAAGCGATCCGCGCGGCCTCGCGACGCCGCCAGCACCGCCTCGTTGTAGCGGCGCCAGCGTACCGCCAGGGCGCCGACCGACGACAGATCGAACGGTACTTCCCGGAAGGAGGCGACGTTGTCCCGGTAGTCGCGGACGAGATGGACGAAGCGCGCCTGCGGGAAGAGCTCCGCCAGCTCGCCGCAGAACAGAGCGTAGAGGGGGTTCTTGTCGCCGAGCCACAGCGCCTCGGGGTTGTCGTGGGCCGCCGCGCTCGCGGCGTAGACCTCGGCACACAAGCGCGCCAGCGTCGCGCCCGGCGTGGCGGTGAGCCGGGCGGCGAGATCCTGCGGGGCCAGCCGCCAGCGCCGCATCCGCTCCTCGTGCCACACCTCGCGGGCGAAGCGATGCACCGTCGCCGCGTCCCAGCGCACGTCGGCGTAGCGGCGGAACAGGTGCAGCACGAACAGCGACTCCGGCGCCACGAAGATCGCCGGGTGGGCGTCGAGGAGGCGGGCGAGGAGCGTGCCCCCCGAACGGCCGCGGCCGACCAGGATGAACATCCGCCGCTCCGCCGGCAACCCGGCGGGGGCCGCCGGCATCACGCCGAGAAGTCCCGGACCGCCGCGACGACCCGGTCGACCTCCGCATCGCCCAGGGCGGTGAAGAACGGCAGTCGCACCAACCGCTCGCTGACCGACTCGGTGACCGGCAGCTCGCCTGGACGGCCGCCGAAGCGCCGCCCCATCCGGGCCAGGTGCAGCGGCTGGAAGTGGAAGGTGGCGTGGACTCCGCGGCGCCGCAGGTGCTCGATCAGCCGCTGCCGGTCGGCGGCGGACGGCATCAGGAGATAGAACAGGTGATAGGCCGGCTCGCACTCCGGCGGCACCCGCGGCAGGCCGACGCCGTTCGCCGGCGCCCAGTCGGCGAGCCCCGCCAGATAGCGCTCCCAGACCCGGCGCCGCGCCGCCTGCACCTCGTCCCGTGACTCGAGCTGCGCCAGCAGGACCGCGGCGAGGAGCTCGGAGGGCAGGTAGCTCGATCCGACGTCGACCCAGCTGTACCGGGCCACCTCGCCGCGGACGAAGCGGCTGCGATCGGTTCCCTTCTCCCGGACGATCTCGGCCCGGGCGCACAGCTCAGGGTCGTTCACCAGGAGCGCCCCGCCCTCGCCGCAGGTGAGGTTCTTGGTGGCGTGGAAGCTCAACGTCGCCAGCGCCCCGAACGATCCCAGCGGCCGGCCCCGGAAGCGGCCGAACAGCCCGTGGGCGTTGTCCTCGACGACCGGCACCCCGCGCTCGGCGGCGAGGGCGGTGATCGCGTCCAGCGCCGCGGCGACCCCGGCATAGTGGACCACCACCACGGCGCGCGTGCGCGGCCCGAGCCGGTCGGCGAGGAGGGTCTCGTCGAGGTTCAAGGTGTCCGGGCGGACGTCGACGAAGACCGGGCGGGCGCCGCGCAGGACGAAGGCGTTGGCGGTCGAGGGGAAGGTGAACGACGGCAGCACGACCTCGTCGCCGGGTCCGACGTCGAGCAGCAGTGCGGCCATCTCCAGGGCGTGCGTGCAGGACGTGGTCAGCAGCGCCCTCGGCACCTCCACGCACTCCTCCAACAGCCGCTCGCAGCGCGCGGTGAACGGCCCGTCCCCGGCCAGCCGATCGTCCGCGAACGCCTGCGCCAGGTACTCGATCTCGCGGCCCACCCGGGTGGGCCGGTGGAACGGCACGGGCCGCGACGGCGCCGGACTCCGAGGGCGCTCGCTCGGGGTCATCCCGCCGCCCCATGGTAGGCCGGGTCGGGAACGCTCACCGGTGCCCCGAGGCGCCAGGCCGACAGGTCGAGACCGTAGCGGCGGGCCAGGCGCCGGTTGCCGGCGGCGAAACGCTCCACCAGGAGGTCGCGGAGGGCCCGGTCCAGCGCTTCGGCACCCGGGGCGGGATCGATCGCGCGGTCCGGCGGGGCGGGCTGGAGATCGGCATCCGCCCCCAGCGCCAGCAGCAGGCGGCGCAGGGTGGCTGCGGTGTCGGACCGCAGGTCCTCGTAGAGCAGGAGGGTCAGACGCTCGCGACCGAGGGCCGCCTCCCACGGGGCCAACAGGTCGGCGTAGTCGCCGCGCCGCAGATAGGCGAAGGGCGACACCGAGAAACGCCGGCGATCCCAGTCGCGGCGGCGGCGCTCCTCGTCGCGGAAGGCCACCTCCATCGACTCGGTCTCGACCCCGTTGTCGACGCTGAAGCGGTAGTTCGACACCGCCCGCTCGACCGGGTCGCGGAGAACGAAGACCAGGCGGACCCCGGGGAGCAGCCGGCGCATCGGCGCCGCCGCCTCCGGCCGCTCGAGATAGCTGGTGCTCTTCTCTCCCAGCAGCCGCACGCCGGCCGGCGCTGGCGGGAAGAGGGAGGCGTACTCCTCGCGCGTCGCCGCGCCGGCGTCCGGTCGCAGGAAGAACTTCGGCTCGGGCCGCAGGGGCCGGGCCATCGCGATCTGGGGATGCAGGTCGAGCAGCCGAGCCAGCCACGTGGTGCCGGACCGCTGCGCCCCCCCGACCACGAAATGGTCAGGCAGCACCGCGCACGACCTCCGCCACCTCGTACGGCTCGGCCCGGCTCGTCAGGTCGACCAGGCGCAGCAGGTACTCGCCGACCATCCCCAGCAGGAGGAGCAGCAGCCCGTTGAAGAAGGCCAGCATCACCGCCACCGACGCCCAGCCCGGCACCGCGCGGGCGAACAGCAGCCCGCGCGCCAGGAACCAGGAGCCCAGGGCGAAGGCGACGAGCGCGGCGACGAAACCGATCGTCATGACGGCCCGCAACGGGAAGGAAGAGTAGTTGAAGAGGATGCGCGCCAGCACCTCGAGCAGCTTCGCAGGACCGTAGCCCGACAGCCCGACCTCGCGCGGACGGTGTGCGACGCGGACGTTCGCCGGCCGGCGGGCCGCGAGAACGGCGAGCCCGCTGATGTAGGGGTACCGGGTGCGGTGGGCGAGCAGACGGTCGACCACCGGCCGGTCCAGCAAGCGGAAATTGGTCAGGACCAGGCCGCGAGGTTGCCGGAAGACGCGCCGGTTGAGGAGGTGGACCAGGCGGCTGCCCCAGCGCCGGACGGTCCCGTGGGCCTTGCGCTCCGGCACCCCGAACACCAGGTCGTGCCCCTGGTCGGCGGTGGCGAGCAGACGGTCGATCTCTTCCGGGGGGTTCTGCAGGTCGTCGTCCAGGGTCACCACACGGTCGCCGCGGCTGTGCCGCAGGCCGCAGAGCACGGCGGTGTGCTGGCCGTAGTTGCGCAGCAGGTCGATGGCCACCACCTCCGGCACCTCGGCCGCCAACCGGCGGAGCACCTCCCAGCTCCCGTCCCGGCTCCCGTCGTTGACGAGGATCAACTCGTGCGCCAGCCCGCGCTCGCTGAAATAGCGCTGGCAGGCGGCGACCGTCCGCGCCACCACACCCTCGCTCTCGTAGACCGGGATCACCACACTGACGAGCGGGGTGGACGCCCCGCGCCCTCCGGGCTCCTGTCCTGGGGCGCGGCCGATCGGCCGCGCGCCCGCCGGATCGACCGCGTCGTCGGATGGCACGACCGATCAGCGTAGCAGATGCCCGCGACAGCCGGCCGCGGTAGAACCTCGACGCGCGGGCGCCGCCGCGAACGTGGTCCTGCGGATCGTCCATGCGGCATCGTCGGCCGCGGGCCGCCCGCCCACCACCACGCTATCATCGCGGCATCGACCCGGGAGCGCACACTCCCCCGACCTCGAGCAGGCGCGGCGAAGGTCCGGTTCCGCCCCGGCGGAGGCAGGCCGGGGCCATGGGCGCGACGGCTCCGCGAGAACCGCCGCCATCGACCGATTCCCCGTGGTGACGCCACTTCCCGACCGACGCGCCGCCGGAGCGCGGGCGCTCCGTTGGGGGACCCGGGTCGCTCCCGATCTGCTCGCGCTCGCCGGGATCGCGGTGCTGACCGCCCTGCTGTGGGCTCCCTCCCATCTCGCGCAGACCGGCCTGGTCGAGGAGTGGGTGAACTTCGAGACGCTGCGGGAGGGTGGATCGCTGATCCCCCCCGGCCCGCAGCAGCAGCTCGTCCGCCCGCTCCTCAAGCTCCCGATCGTCCTCGCCTACCACCTCACGCCCGACTCCTTCGCCGGCCTCCGCCTGCTGGCCGCGGTCCTGTTCCTGATCAAGGGCGCCGCCCTCTTCGCCATCCTGCGTCTCCTGGGATCGGGACGGGCGCTGGCCTTCCTCGCCGCCGCCCTCGCCATCGTCTATCCCGCCGACGCGGCCCTTTTCGCCAGCCGCGCCATGGGAAAGCACTTCAGCCTGCCGCTGTTCCTGGTGGCCGTCTACGCGCTTCTGCGCCTGGCCCGGGACGGCCGGTGGCTCCACGGCGCGCTGCTCGTCGCGGCGCAGATCCTCGCCCTCGGGTCGTCGGAGATGACGCTGCCCCTCGCCGCCGTCGCGCCGGCGCTGCTGGCGGCGCTGCCCCGTCTCCGCCGTGGGCGCGTGGCCGCCACGCTGGCGACCTGGTACGCCGTGCCGTCGGTGGCGGCGCTCCGCCTGGCCCTGGCCCTCCACCCCGGGAGCATCTCCTACCAACGGAGGAAGCTCGCGATCGACGGCCCCGGCGAGCTGCTGGCCTCGCTCGGCACGGCCTACCGGCGGGTCTTGATCGACATCTGGCCGCGCGGGCTGCACGAGCTGACCGGGGGCGCCGCCGGCACTGCCGCCCTCCTCGGCGGGCTCCTCGCAGCGGCGATGGTCCTCGTCCTCGCCCGCCGGGAGACCACCCCCTGCCCCGGCCCGCGGCGCCTCGCCGTTCTCGCGGCGGGCGGCCTGGCGGTGATCGGGGTGGGCTTCTCTCCCTTCCTCCCCACGGTCCTGCGGCGGCTCGACTACACGACGCTGCTGGTCGCCTCGCTGGGGGGGGCGGTCGTCGTCACGACGGCTTGCGCGGCCACGAGCTGCCTGGCGAGCCGGCACGGCCGCGCCGTCTTCGCGGCCCTCGGGGCGCTCGCGGTGACGGTGGCGAGCGGCGGCGCGCTCACCCAGCACCGCGCCTACGCCGCCTGGTCCCGGGCCCAGCAGCGCGTCCTCCGGGACATGGTGGCGGCGAGCGGCGGCGGCTTCGCCCCCGGCACGGTGGTCCTGCTGATCAGCGGCGCGGCGCGCACCGAGCCGGGTTGGGAGTTCCGTCCGGGGAGGCCCTTCTACCCACCGCTGGCCTTCACGGCGAGCTCGCGCTTCGTCTTCGCGGACAGCTCGCTCGAGGCCCGGCTCTGTCTGCCGTTCCAGGAGGACGAGCCGCGGTGGTGGCACGATCGCTGCCGGCTGGACGGGAGCGGGGTGAGCCTGGAGTCGATCCGCGCGGGCGAGCTCGAGGTCCCCTGGGAGGGTGTCGTCGCCTTCGCGCTCCAAGCCGACGGCGGTGCGCGGCTCCTGGCGGAGATCCCCGACCGCTTCCTCGGTCCCGCCCACGCGGCGCGAGGCTACCGGCCCGAGCGACGGCTCTCCCCCTCGCCGCGGATCCGCCGGCGGGCCCGGCGCCTGCTCCCCGATCCCACCCCCGTGGGCGAAGGCGCGCCCTCTCTCGCGCCTGCTGCTCGCCGGAGAGATCCGGCGGCCGGCGAGGCTCCCCGCGCTCGTCCGAGCCCGCCGGTCGGCCGGGTGTGGGCTCAGTCCACCCCGAGCACCGCCAGGAAGGCCTCCTGCGGGATGTCGACCCGACCGACCCGCTTCATCCGTCGCTTGCCCTCTTTCTGCTTCTCGAGCAGCTTGCGCTTGCGGGTGATGTCGCCGCCGTAGCACTTGGCGGTGACGTTCTTCGACAGCGCGCGGATGGTCTCCCGGGCGATCACGCGGTGGCCGATCGCCGCCTGGATGGCGACCTCGAACATCTGCCGCGGGATGAGGTCCCGCATGCGCTCGACCAGCGTCTTGCCGCGGTCGTAGGCCTTGTCGCGGTGGACGACGAGCGACAGCGCGTCGACCGGCTCGCCGTTGACCAGGACGTCGAGCTTGACCAGGTCGCTGCGCCGGTGGCCGGTGTAGTGGTAGTCGAAGGAGGCGTAGCCGCGGGAGACCGACTTGAGGCGGTCGTAGAAGTCGTGGATCACCTCGGCGAGCGGGAAGTCGTACTCGATCAGCACCCGCTCGGCGGAGAGGTAGTGCAGGCGCACCTGCTCGCCGCGGCGGTCCTCGCACAGCGCCAGGATGCCGCCCACGAAGTCGGCGCGGGTGAGGATGGTGGCGCGGATGAAGGGCTCCTCGAGGAAGTCGATCTTCCCCGCCTCGGGCAGCTTGGCCGGGCTGTCGATCTCGAAACGGGTGCCGCCCGTGGTGTGCACGACGTTGCGGACGCCGGGGGCGGTGGTGATCAGGTCGAGGTCGAACTCGCGCTCCAGGCGCGCCTGCACGATCTCCATGTGCAGCAGCCCCAGGAAGCCGCAGCGGAAGCCGAAGCCGAGCGCCGCCGAGCTCTCCGGCTCGAAGGTGAAGGAGGCGTCGTTGAGACGCAGCTTCTCCACCGCCGCGCGGAGGTCCTCGTAGTCGTCGGCCGACACCGGGTAGAGGCCGGCGAAGACCATCGGCTTGACCTCCTGGAAGCCCGGGAACGGCTCGGCCGTGGGGCGGTCGGGGTGGGTCAGGGTGTCGCCGATCTGGGCCTGGATCAGGTCCTTGATGCCGGCGTAGACGTAGCCCACCTCGCCGACGCCGAGCCGCGCGACCGGGGTCGCCTTGGGCGTGAAGACGCCGAGCTCGTCGACCTCGTAGGTGCGCCCCGACGCCATGAAGCGCACCCGGTCACCGGCCGCCAGGCTGCCGTCGATCACCCGCACCAGGCAGGTGACGCCGCGGTAGGGGTCGTACCAGGAGTCGAACAGCAGCGCCTTGAGCGGCGCCGCGGGGTCGCCGGCCGGCGGTGGCAGGTCGCGGACGATGCGCTCGAGCACCGCCGCGACGCCGTCGCCGCGCTTGGCCGACACCCGCAGGGCGCGGGAGGCGTCGATGCCGACCACGCTCTCGATCTGCTCGGCGACGCGGTCGGGGTCGGCCGCCGGCAGGTCGATCTTGTTGATCACCGGCAGCAGCTCGAGGTCGTTGTCGACCGCCAGATAGGCGTTGGCGAGGGTCTGCGCCTCCACGCCCTGGGCGGCATCGACCACCAGCAGGGCGCCCTCGCAGGCCGCCAGCGAGCGCGACACCTCGTAGGAGAAGTCGACGTGGCCGGGGGTGTCGATCAGGTTGAAGACGTAGTCCTCGCCGTCGGCCGCGCGGTAGCGCAACCGCACCGCGTGGGCCTTGATGGTGATGCCGCGCTCGCGCTCGAGGTCCATGGCGTCGAGCACCTGGGCCTGCATCTCGCGGTCCGACAGCGCCCCGGTGTGCTCGAGGATGCGGTCGGCCAGGGTCGACTTGCCGTGGTCGATGTGGGCGACGATCGAGAAGTTGCGGATGCGTTGGTGCGGCTGCATGGTTCCTCGGGACGACGTCGGGCCGGCGGGGCGGGGCGCCCGCGGGGGCAGGGATCATAACGTCGCCGGAAGGCGGCGACCTTCCGGCGGCCGGCCGGCGGCACGGGACCGGCGGCCGCCGGGTGGGGGAGGGGCCGCGGCGACGGGCGGACCGCCGCCGCGGCAGAGGGTCAGCGACGCCGGCGGCGCGTCACCACACCTCGCAGCGCTGCTTCGGCGCCATCGGATCCCCCGGCTTGCAGGAGAACGCCGCCGCGAAGGCCGGGTTGCTCGACACCGGGCCGATCACCCGGAAGCGCGACGGCGAGTGCGGGTTGGCCGTCACCTGCAGGCGCAGGTACTCCGGCGACGCCTGGCTGCACCAGACCTGGGCGAAGGAGATGAAGAAGAGCTGGTCGTCGGTCAGTCCGGGGGCCGGCGACGGCGGGACGCCGTGCCGCTTCTCCCAGGTCTTGTAGGCCGCGTAGGCCTGCTTGAGGCCGCCGATGTCGGCGATGTTCTCGCCCGCCGTCAGGTCGCCCTGCACGTGGACGCCGGGCTCGAGCTCGTAGCCCGAGTACAGATCGCGGACGCACTGGGCCCGCTCCTCGAACTTGGCCGCGACCGCCGGCTCCCACCACTCGCGGAGCTGGCCGGTGGGGTCGAACTTGCGCCCCATGTCGTCGAAGCCGTGGGTGAGCTCGTGGCCGATCACCACGCCGATGGCGCCGTAGTTCATCGCCGGCGGGAAGTCCTGGCGGAAGAACGGCGGCTGCAGGATGCCGGCCGGGAAGACGATCTCGTTGAGCAGCGGCGTGTAGTAGGCGTTGACCATCTGCGGGGTCATCCGCCACTCGCCACGGTCGACCGGCTGACCGATCTTCGCCGCCTGGCGGTCGAACTCGAACTCCTCGCCGGCGACCGCGTTGGCGAAGAAGTCGCCGGGGACGATGCGCAGCTTCGAGTAGTCGCGCCACTCGTCGGGATAGCCGATCTTGTTGCCCACGGCCTCGGCCTTCTCCACCGCGCGCTGCCGGGTGGCGTCGTCCATCCAGCCGAGCAGCGGCAGGTCGGCTTCGAAGGCGTGCTCGATGTCGCCGACCATCTCGAGCGCCACCTGCTTCGACCTGCCGGGGAAGCGGCGCTCCACGAACACCTTGCCGATCGCCTGGCCGAGGGCGCCCTGGGTCATGTCGACGCACCGCTTCCAGCGCGGCTCGTCCTGCTGCTGCCCCGAAAGGGTGCGGCCGTAGAAGTCGAAGTTGGCGGCCACGATGTCGCGCGACAGCAGCGGCGAGGCGGCGTCGATCACGTGCCAGCGCAGGTAGGCGCGCAGCACCGCGGGATCGGTCTCCGCGACCAGCTTGTCGAGCCCCTCGAAGAACTCCGGGGTGGCGACGTTGATGGCGGTGATCCCGGGATGCCCGGTGCCGCCGAGGAAGGCCTTCCACGGCAGGTCGGGGGTGAGCTTCTCGAGGCCGGCGAGATCGATCTTGTGGTAGAGCTTCTCGACCTGCCGCATCTCGGCGGCGGGGCGCGACAGCTCCGCGAGCCGCGTCTCGAACGCCACCACCGCGTCGGCGTCGGCGGCCGCGGTCGCGGCGTCCTCGCCGAGGAAGCCGAGCATGCGGGCGACGTGCTTGCGGTAGGCGGCCAGCAGCTCCTTCTTGCGCGGGTCGTCGGAGACGTAGTAGTCGCGCTCGGGCATCCCCAGGCCGCCCTGGGCGAAGAACGCGATGTCGGTCCCCGGGTCCTTGAAGTCGGCGAGCACGCCGATCCCGAGAAGGACCTCGACCTGCTTGCGCTGCAGCTCGCCGGCCACCCGCATCAGCGACTCCGGCCCGTCCACCTTGGCGATCTCCGCGAGCATCGGCGCCAGCGGCGCCACGCCGGCCTTCTCCACCGCGTCCTCGTCCATGCAGGAGGCGTAGAAGGTGCCGATCTTCGACGCCTCGGGGCTGGCGTCGGGATGCGCCGCCGCCGCCTCGAGGATGTCGCGCACCACCGCCCGGTTCTCCTCGTGGATGGTGGAGAAGCTGCGCCCCCAGATCGGGTGGTCGGCGGGCAGCGGCGTGGCGTCGAGCCAACCGCCGCAGGCGTAACGGTAGAAGTCCTGGCAGGGATCCGCGTCGGGATCCATCGCCGCCAGCAGGTCGGCCACCGGACCGCTGGCGGGCGCGGCGGCCGGGGTGGCGGCGGAGGTCGACGGAGCCTCGTCGGCCGCCGCCGCCGGCAGCGCCGTCAGCGCCAGCACGACCAGGGCGAGCAGGGGAAGGGAACGTCGCATCGGAAGTCCTTTCTGGAAGACGGAACGATCAGGCGAGGCGCACGGGTGCCTCGTGCCGGATACGTCGCGGGACGCCGGAGGTTGCGCCGTCCGCGGCCGGCTCAGCGCTCGAGCGGCAGGCGGCTGGCCGCCTCGGCGAAGCGGGGGTCGTCGCCGCCGCCCCGGCGGTGGCGCAGCAGGGCGGCGTGGGCGATCATCGCCGCGTTGTCCCCCGACCAGGCGAGCGGGACCAGGCGCAGGTCGACCCCCTCGGCGGCGGCCCAGGCGGCGAGCTCCCGGCGCAGCAGGCGGTTCGCCGCCGCGCCGCCCGACACCGCCAGGCGCTCGAGCGGGCGGCGGGCGTGCAGCGCCGCCACCCGGCCGAGCACCTGCGCCACCGCGGCGGCGCGGAAGCCGGCCAGCAGGCGACGCACCTCGGGGGGCACCGTCTCCGGATGCTCCGCCGGCGCCTCGAGGGCGCCGAGGTCGGTGGGAACGCCCGCCGCGGCGAGGTCCTCGATCGCCTTCAGCGCCTGGCTCTTCAGCCCCGAGAAGGAGAAGTCGAGGCCCGCGACCGCGGCGACCCCGAAGCGGGTCTCCGGCGCGCCGTCCGCCGGCTCCGCCGCCTCGGCGAGCCGGTCCACCCGGGGCCCCTGCGGATAGGCGAGACCGAGGCGCTTGCCCACCTTGTCGAACACCTCGCCGAGGGCGTCGTCGCGGGTCTCCCCGAGCGTCTCCACCCGCTCCGCCTCGACCCGGTAGAGGGTGGAGTGCCCGCCGGAGACGACCAGGCCGACGAAGCGCTCGGGCACCGGCTCGGCGGCGGGCGGAGCCTCCCCGGCGGCCGCCGGCGGCGGCAGGAACGGCGAGTACAGGTGCCCCTCGAGGTGGTGCACGGCGTGGAACGGCCGGTCGAGCGCGTAGGCCATCGCCTTGCCGAGGGAGAGACCGACCAGCAGGGCGCCGACCAGGCCGGGCCCGCGCGTCGCGGCCACCACGTCGACGTCGGCGACGGCGGCGCCGGCCCGGCTCAACGCCTCGCCGCTGACCAGCGGCCAGTTGCGCAGGTGCTCGCGGGAGGCGATCTCCGGTACCACGCCGCCGAAGGGCCGGTGGGCGGCGAGCTGGCTCGAGACCACCGAGGCGAGCACGCGCCCGCGCCCGTCGACCAGGGCGCAGGCGGTGTCGTCGCAGGACGTCTCGATGCCGAGCACCCACGGGCGCTCGCGGTCGTTCCCCGTCACGCCGGCAGCTTATCGCCCCGCCGTCGGCCGGGGGGTGCGGGGTGCGGCCCCGGGGCTGCTAGACTCGCGGCGCGCCGTCCGGCGCCTGACCGCCCAGCGATGAACCGTACCCCCTTCGCCATCAACGGCCTGGGCCGCATCGGCCGCGCCCTGGCGCGCATCGCCGTCGGCCGCGACGATCTCGAGCTGGTCGCGGTCAACGACCTGGTGGAGCCCGCGGTGCTCGCCCGGCTGCTGGCCCGCGACACCGTCCACGGCCCCTTCCCGGGCACGGTGACGGCGGCCGAGGGCGCCCTGGTGATCGACGGGCGGCGCATCCCGGTGTACGCCGCCGCGCGGCCGGAGGACGTCCCCTGGGAGGGCTGCGGCGCCCGGGTGGTGGTGGAGGCGACCGGGGCGTTCCTCGGCCAGGCCGAGGCCGCCGGTCACCTGCGCGGCGAAGTGGAGCGGGTGGTCCTCACCGCCAACACCGACGATGCCGACGTGCTGCTGTGCCGCGGCATCAACGACGACGCCTACGACCCGGCCCGCCACCGGGTGATCTCGAACTCGTCCTGCACCACCAACTGCCTGGCCCCGCTGGTGCGGGTGCTCGACGAGCGCTTCGGCGTCCGCCGCGCGCTGATGAGCACGACGCACAGCTACACGGTCAACCAGCGGCTGCTCGACCTGCCCCACCCGGACGCGCGGCGTGCCCGCGCCGCCGCGGTCAATATGATCCCCACCACCACCACCGCGCCGCGCGCGCTCGACCGGCTCCTGCCGGCGGTGGCCGGGCGGGTCGAGGGGATGGCGCTGCGGGTGCCGACGCCCGCGGTGGCGCTGCTCGACCTCGCCGCCGAGCTGGCGGCGGAGGCCGACGCGGCGGCCGTCCGCGACGCCTACCGCGCCGCGGCGGCCGGGGACCTGGCGGGGATCCTCGGCACCGTCGACGAGGAGCTCGTCTCGTCCGACTTCATCGGCAGCCCGCTGTCGGCGGTGGTCGACCTGCCGCTGGTGCAGGTCGCCGACCGCCGCCTGGCCCGGGTGGTGGCGTGGTACGACAACGAGTGGGGCTACGCCTCGCGCCTCGCCGACCTGGTGGCCCGCCTGGGCCGGTGACCCGCATCCCGCGCCGGCGGCGATCGTGCAGCCGTCCCCGTGCGACCGCCCCGCGAACGTTCTGAGGAGGATCCAGCGATGAGCCGACTCCCCCGCCTCGAAGATCTCACCGCCCAGGGCCTCGACGGCCTCGCCGGCACCGGCGTCTTCGTACGCGTCGACTTCAACGTGCCGCTCTCCGCGTCCGGCGAGATCGTCGACGCGACCCGCATCGAGGAGGCGCTGCCGACCCTGCGCGAGCTCTCCGCCGCCGGAGCGCGCCTGGTCCTCGCCTCCCATTGCGGCCGTCCCAAGGGCGAGCCCGACCCGCGCTACAGCCTGCGGCCGGTGGCGGCGAAGACCGCCGAGCTGCTCGGTCGTCCGGTCGCCTTCGCGGCCGACACCGTCGGTCCGGAGGCGCAGGCGGCGGCCCGCGCCCTCGCGCCCGGCGAGCTCTGCCTGATCGAGAACCTGCGCTTCTCGCCCGGCGAGAAGGCCAACGACCCGGCCTTCGCCGCGGCCCTGGCCGACCTCGTCCGCGGCCCGGGCGGCCCGGGCGCCTACGTCGACGACGCCTTCGGCACCGTCCACCGCGCCCACGCTTCGGTGGTGGCGGTCGCCGAGCTCTTCACACACCGGGCCGCCGGCCGCCTCCTCCTGCGCGAGGTCGAGGCCCTGTCGCGCCTGCTCGCCGCGCCCGACCGACCCTTCGCCGCCCTGCTCGGCGGCGCCAAGATCGAGGGCAAGATCGACACCCTGGAGAACCTCCTGCCGCGCCTCGACCTGCTGCTGGTCGGCGGCGGCATGGCCAACACCTTCCTCGCCGCCCAGGGCTTCGACCTCGCCGACTCGCTGGTCGAGGCCGAGCGGGTGGAGCTCGCCGGCACCCTGCTCGAGCGCGCCGCGGCCGAGGGGGTGGAGGTCCTGCTGCCCACCGACCTGGTGGTCACCGACGACCTCGATGCGCCGCAGCGCGTCGAGACGGTCGCCGCCGGGGACGTGCCGGCGGGGACGCGGGCGGTCGACGTCGGCGCCGCGACGGTGGAGACCTTCCGCGGCGCGCTGGGTCGCGCCCGGACGATCTTCTGGAACGGCCCGCTCGGGGTGTTCGAGAAGCCGCCGTTCGACGCCGGCACCCGCGCGATGGCCGCCGCGCTTGCCGCCGCCAGCGACCGGGGCGCCTTCTCGGTGATCGGCGGCGGCGAGACGGTGGCGGCGGTCCACGCCGCCGGCACCGCCGACCGCATCGGCCATATCTCGACGGGCGGCGGCGCCTCGCTCGAGCTGCTGGCCGGCAAGACGCTGCCGGGCCTCGCCGCGCTGGAGGACGGGCGGTGAGCGCCGCGGCACACGCCCGCCGCCCGTTGGTGGCCGCCAACTGGAAGATGCACCACCTGCGCGGCGACGCCGAGCGCTTCTGCCGCGCGCTGGCGGCGGCGCCGCTAGCCGGCGCGGCGGAAGGGGGGGCCGAGGTGGTCGTCTTCCCCTCCTTCCCGCTGCTGCCGACGGTGGAGGCGGGGCTGGCGGCCTCGCCGGTGGCCTGGGGAGGGCAGGACCTCCATCCCGCCGACTCCGGCGCCCACACCGGCGACGTCTCCGGGGCCCAGCTCGCCGACGTCGGCTGCTCGTGGGTGCTGTGCGGCCACAGCGAGCGCCGGCGCGACCACGGGGAGAGCGACTCGGTGGTGGCGGCGAAGATCGCCGCGGCGCGGCGCCACGGGCTGGCACCCCTGGTGTGCGTCGGCGAGACGCGCGAGGAGCGCGGCGCCGGGCGTACGCTCGAGGTCCTCGACCGTCAGCTCGACGCGGCCCTCGAGGCGCTCGGCGCGGGCTCCGACGCGACCGGACCCGGCTGGGCGCTGGCCTACGAGCCGGTGTGGGCGATCGGCACCGGAGAGACGGCGACCCCCGAGACCGCCCAGGAGGCCCATGCGCACCTGCGGCGGCGGCTGGCGGAAGGGGCCGGGGCCACGGTCGCGACGGCGACGCGGATCCTCTACGGAGGCTCGGTCAAGCCGGACAACGCCGCCGAGCTGGCGGCACGGCCGGACCTCGACGGCTTCCTGGTGGGCGGTGCGAGCCTTGACGCGGGGAGTTTTCTTGCTATCATCCGGTGTTGCGCCTGACGGCGCGAGGGGTGATCTTTCGGGACCGGAACGGCCGGACCGGGCGCCCCGCCGCCGTCCGCCCCACGCCCCCCCGCGGCGGACCCGAACGACCCGAGGAGTGAACACGCAGTGATCTACGTCTTCTACACTCTGCACATCATCGTGTGCATGTTCCTCATCCTGGTCGTCCTGCTCCAGCAGGGCAAGGGAGCCGACCTCTCGGTCTTCGGCGGGGGCAGCACCCAGACGGCGTTCGGCGCCCGCGGTGCCGCCACCCTGCTGCACAAGCTCACCGTCGCCTCGTTCGTCATCTTCATCGTCACCACCATGGGCATCGCGGTCCTCTCCGGCGGCCCGGGCGGCGCCTCGGTGATGAGCGAGTCGGCGGCCGAGGAGGCGAAGGACCTGACCACCCCCGGCACCCCGGCCGAGGAGACCGCCACGCCGCCTTCCGGCGCGGCGGAGACCCCGGCCGCCCCGGCCCCCGAAGCGCCGGCACCGGAAGGTGGCGGCGCCCCTGCCGGCAACCCGCCGGGAGGCTCCGGCGGAAGCGGCGACTGATCACGCCGCCGGGCCCGTCCGGGGGCGTCGCCCGGCGATCCCCTGTGCTAGAGTTCCTCGCTGCGCCGAAGTGGCGGAATTGGTAGACGCGCACGGTTGAGGGCCGTGTGGGGCAACCCATGCCGGTTCGAGTCCGGCCTTCGGCACCACCCCTCCCCCCTCCCCCCCGCAGAGCTTCCTGCAGCACCCCCGAGCTCGGCAGTTGCCCGTCCCGCTTGCCTTTTCCGGCGCGGGATGGCAACATCGCGCCACGAATCTCCAAGGGATGGACTTCTCGACGCCCTCGCATCGCTTCGCGGGTGGATTCACCCGTGGGTTGAATCGCCGGGGTCACGTGCCCGGAATGCATTCGCCGCGCGGCGGCCGGCCGGTCCGCGCGCGGCGCGGATGAGAGAAGAAAGGAGCAGGGGTAGATGCATCTCCAAGGGACCGTCAAGTGGTTCAACAACGCCAAGGGTTACGGCTTCATCCAGCCCGTCGGCGGGGGCGAGGACGTCTTCGTCCACCACACTTCCATCGTCATGGACGGCTTCCGGACCCTCAACGAGGGCGACAAGGTGAGCTACGAGGCCGTGCAGGGTCCCAAAGGGTTCCAGGCCCGCAACGTCGTCCGCGCCTGACCGCAGCCCAACGCCAGACGCCTTACCCTTCGCCCGGGTCGCGGCGCGCGACCGCGGGTGAGCCGTCCGTGGACCCGTCATGAGCACCGAACACGGCACCGTGAAGTGGTTCGACGAGCGCCGCCGCTTCGGCTTCATCGGGCGCGACGGAGCGGTGGACGTCTTCGTCCACGCCGACGCGGTGACGGCCCCGCGGCCGCTGCGCCCGGGCGACCGGGTCGTCTTCGCGGTCGTCGAAGGCGAGCGGGGGCTGCAGGCGCGGGACGTCCGCCTCGCCGACTGACCCTCCGCTCACCGGGCTGACGAGGGGACAGCACCTCTTCCGGGCCGGGGGCGGCCCCTGCCCGGTGTCGGTGCGTGGGCGCCCGGGCACGCCCCCCGGTGCATGCCGGGGGCTAGTCGGCGGCGGGGGCGGACTCGACGACGGTCGCCTTCTGGATCACCACAGGCTCGTCGGGGACGTCCTGGAAGGGGCCCCGGTTGCCGCGCGGCACCTTGGCGATGGCGTCGACGACGTCCATCCCCTCGAGCACCCGGCCGAAGACCGCGTAGCCCCAGCCGCGCAGGTCCTTCGAGCGGTGGTCGAGGAAACCGTTGTCCACCAGGTTGACGAAGAACTGCGCGGTGGCGCTGTTCGGGTCGTTGGTGCGCGCCATCGCCAGCGTGCCGCGCTCGTTCTTCAGCCCGTTGTCGGCCTCGTTCGGTACCGGCGGACCGGTCGGCTTCTGCTTCATGTCGGGGGTGAAGCCGCCGCCCTGGATCATGAACCCGGGGATCACCCGGTGGAAGATGGTGCCGTCGTAGAACCCGGCGCGGACGTAGTCGAGGAAGTTGGCGACGGTCTTCGGAGCCTTGTCGGGATCGAGCTCGACGAGGATGTCGCCCTTGGAGGTGTGCAGCAGGACGCGGGGGGAGTTCACGCTCGAAACGCTCCTCTCGTTGGCGGACGGCTGTTCGGCGGCGCCCGCGGCGCCGGCCAGCAGGAGGGCGGCGGCGAGAGCGGGAAGCAACGGACGATGACGCATGATGGGGTTCTCCAGCGGCGCGACCCGGCTCAGGCCGGGATCTCGCCCTCGACGGGGCCGCCACAGGCCTCGCACGGGCACAGGCGGCGCAGGTAGTCGAAACGGTAGATGCCGGTCGCGTGGCGGTCCGACCAGAGGATCGAGATCCCGTAGTTGCCGACCGGCAGGATGGTCTCCGGCTCCACCGGCTCGCCCGGCGGCTGGTAGCGCACGTCGGCGACGTGCCCCTGGCACCCGGCGCACGGACACCAGCCGCGGAGGTAGTCGTAGGGCAGCTCGCCCACGTGCCCGTCCGCCCAGGTCAACCGCAGCGCCCGCTCCTCGGGCATGCGGCGCACCTCGACGAGCTCGTTCTGTTCCGCGGAGGAGACCATGGTGGGAGCGCCGGCGACCCGGCGGCGGAGGCGCGATGGTACCACGCCCCGGCGCCACCCCGGGAGGGCGATTCCCCCCCTCTCCGACCCGACGCCGCCACGGCGGAGCGTGCGAGCGCAGCGGGACCGCGAGGTGCGCGCGGTGCGAGCGCAGCCCCCCCGGCCACCCGAGGCACCCTCGCCCCCGCCCGAGAGCGGGCGCAGCCCGCGCGAGGTGTCCGGCGCGAGCGCAGCGAGAGCCGCCCGGTGACCGGACGCACCCTCGGAAAAGGCGCCTCTACGCTTCTTCCCCCGAGAGCGGGCGCAGCCCGCGCGAGGTGTCCGGCGCGAGCGCAGCGAGAGCCACCCGGTGACCGGACGCACCCTCGGAGAAAGCCCCTCTACCCTCCTTCCCCCGAGAGCGGGCGCAGCCCGCGCGAGGCGTCCGGGGCGAGCGAAGCGACGCCCCGCCCGGTGACCGGAGGCACCCTCGGAGAAGGCGCCTCCACCCTCTTTCCGCCGAGAGCGGGCGCAGCCCGCGCGAGGCGTCCGGCGCGAGCGCAGCGAGAGCCGCCCGGTGACCGGAGGCACCCTCGCGGTGGAGGCGGGGGTGGCTGCAAGGAGCGCGAGGGAGGCCGACTGAGGCGCACATCAGTACGCCGCAGGGAGGCCGACCGAGCAGCGACGCCGCAGACGCCCCCGCATCCGCCGCGAGGGTCAGACGGCGCGGTGGACCAGGAGCGAATGCACCCGATTCCGGCCCGCGCCCTTGGCGCGGTAGAGCGCCGCGTCGGCCGCCGCGATCAGCTCGCGGGCGGTCACCGCGACCGGCGAGCCCTGGAGCTCGCGGAGCGAGGCCAGGCCGATCGAGATGGTCACCGCGGCCTCGCTGCCGTCGTCCATCCGCAGCCGCACCGCCTCGACCGCCTCGCGCATCTTCTCCGCCGCCACCCGGGCGCCGGCGAGGTCGGTCTCCGGGAGCACGAGCAGGAACTCCTCGCCCCCGTAGCGCCCCACCGAGTCGGTGTCGCGCAGGCTCCCCTCGAGCGCCTCGGCGACCCGCCGCAGCATGGAATCGCCCGCCAAGTGGCCGTAGCGGTCGTTGACCCCCTTGAAGTGGTCGAGGTCCGCCAGCCCCACGGTCAGCGGTCGTTCGTGGCGCTGGGCGCGGTGCAGCTCGAGATCGAGACGCTCGAGGATCGCCTCGCGGCGCAGCAGCCCGGTGAGGCCCTCGTAGGTGGCGGAGACGAAGAGCCGGGAGTTCTCGAAGACCAGGGCGACGTGGTGCGACAGCAGGTCGAGCAGCTCGCTCTCCTCGCCGCGGTACGGCTCGCCGCTGCGCCGGGGCCCGAGCGCCAGCAGGCCGATCATCCGGTCGTGCTGCAGCAACGGCACCACGAGCCGCACCTCCTGCGCGGCCAGCCGCTGGACCAGCGGGCTGGGAGCCGGCGCGGTCGCGCGGCCGAGCTGGTCGAGCGGCACCGGTCTGCGGGCCCGCTCCAGCACTCCGACCGCGGGATCGCGCAGCGACAGCAGGAGCGCACGATTCAACGCCGGCGCCGACCGCGTGCGCTTGACCGCCAGCACGCCGACGACGTCGGCGGCGGGATCCGCCAGCAGCAGCAGCGCCGACCGGGCGCCGAAGATGCCGCAGATCCGCTCCACCAGGTGCTCGCCCATCAGCGGCAGCTTGCCCAGGGCGGGCAGCTCCGAGGCGAGGGCGATCAGGTGGGCGCGCAGGGCATGGCGCTCGGGGAACAGCCGCCGGTCGATCAACCGCTGCAGCCAGCGCAACAGCGGGGCGAGCAGCAGGCCGAGCAGCAGCGTGGCCACGGCGATCGCCCACACCGAGCCGCTCTCCTGGACGAGCTGCGAGAAGATCGCGCCCCCGGCTCCCAGGGAGGCGTAGAAGAACAGGATCAGCAGGCCGGTGACCCCGCCGTAGAGGAGGCTGCGGCGCACCGTCATCTCGACGTCGAACAGGTCGTAGCGGAAGATCGCCACGAACACCGCCACGGGGTAACAGAGCAGCACCAGCGCCTCGAGCACCGCCAGCCACTGGGTCTGTGCCACGACGCCGTCGAGCAGGCTCGTCACCAGCACGAAGGTCGCCCACGGAACCACCCCGGCGAGCACCAGCCCGGCCTGCTGCCGGCGCCGCGGCTGCGGGTGCGAGAAGGCCGGCGCGGCGAGCAGGGCCACCACCCCCAGGGCCCACAGCGGCAGCGCCAGCCGCAGCAGGACCTGCTCGATCTGACCCGAGGTCCAGGGGAACGGGTCGTGGCCGAGGAGATCCTCGGCCACGTAGGTCACCGCGGTGAGCGAGCCCAGCCCGAAGCCCAGGGTGTAGTAGAGCGGCACCACCCAGCGCCGCCGCGCCAGCCACGGCCGGGGCACCGGGATCACCGAGGCGAGGTGGAGCTCGAGGCCGATCTCGGCGCCGGTCAGCAGGTAGTAGGCGACCAGCGACACCGCGCCGAGCCCGACGTTGCCGATCGATCCGAAGGGGAGCGCCAGCTCGACGGCCACCGCCAGCGAGAAATACAGCAGGAGGCGGGGCGCCCGGTCGCGGCGCTTCTGCAGCAGGATCAGCAGCCCGAGCCCCAGGTAGGCGAGCACGGTGACGCCGTTGGCCAGGAACAGCAGCCACGGGAAGGGCACCCCGGGGACCAGGGTCATGTGGAGGCGCCGGCCGTCGCGCTCCACCTCGATCCGTACCGGCCGGCCGGGAGCGAAAGCGGCGGCGGCGCGATCCCAGTCGCTGACCTTGACCGTGCGCAGGTCGCCGATCCGGAGCACCCGGTCGCCCGCCGCCAGGCCGGCTCGGTCCGCGGGCATCCCGGCGTCGACCCCGGTGACCGCGATCGCTCCGCGGCCCTGGTCGATCCCCACCCCGGCCCGCCGCCCGGCGCTCCGCGACTCGCTCCAACCGAGCAGCGCGAGCAGGCCGAGCACGGCGGCCACGAGGACGAACGCCACGGCGCGGGTGGGGTCGCGGGGGATCTTCACGGGAGCTCGCTCGTCGCCGTCGCCCTCACGGGCGCGCCGGGAGAGGGGACGCACCACCCCCGGATGTGGATCGCGGCGGATGGGCCGATTATAAGCGGGCGCGCAGGGTTCACGGCGGATCGACGGTTCCGGCCGGGGTCCAGGGGCCACAGCGCATCACCCGCCAGGCGCCGCGCCAGGAGCCTCCCAGGGCGCCGTACTTGCGGATCGCCCCCTCCGCGTAGCGGCTGCAGGTGGGGGTGAAGCGGCAGTGTACGCCGACCCGGGGCATCAGCGGCGACAGGGTGGCCTGGTAGGTGTGGATCGCACCCAGCAGCAGGCGGGCGGAGACCTGGTGCGCCGGTGGCCGGGAGAGGTCCAGCGCCGCCAGGGCGACCAGCAGGAGCAGCGCCAGGACCCGGCGGCGGCGGGGGCTGAGCTGCGACGGGGACCACATGGCGGCTGCCGGGGCGCGGCCGGCGCCGCCACCCCTTCAGGCGCCGGTATACACCAGATACAACCAGTTCGCCAGCACGCCCGCCACCACCGCACAGCGCAGGCCGAGCGCCTGGCGCGGCGACAACGCGGGCAGGGCGGGGAGCTCGCGGCCGCCGAGCGCCCACAGCCCGGCCAGCAGGCCGCCCCCCACCAGGCCCACCCAGCCGGCGGCGGCCAGCGGCGAGACCGAGAACGCCGAGAGCAGGTCCAGGCGGGCCAGCGCCAGGGCGGCACGGGTGGCGCCGCAGGAAGGGCAGGGCAGGCCGGTGAGGCGGTGCAGAGGGCACGCGGGAAGGCCCGCGGCGAGCCGCGGCGCGAGCGGCGCAGCCGCCACCAGCGCCGCGGCCACGAACCCCCAGAGCAGCCCGAGCTGCCGCCGCGGGCTCACCGCCTCAGTTGTTCATGCCGGCCGCCGCCCCCGCGATGGCGGCGACGATGGCACCGCCCGCGATCAGCGCGCAGACGCAGCACAGCAGCACCGGCACCAGCACGGCCGCGGCCGACTTGCCGTACGTGGTGCGGTGCACCTCGGCGACACCGAGGATGTAGAGGACGACCGCCCAGACCGCGGCGATCAGGCCGCCGACGATGGGCACGACGTTCGCCAACTGGGCGACCTGGGCGTACGAGACGGCCCGGAACGTCCCCTCGAACCCCGCCGTCGACTCCTTGTTGCCGCCGAACAGCGACAGGAACAGGTGGATGATGCCGCTGGCGATGAACAGCCCGACGACCACGAAGACCGGCGACAGGATGATGTAGATGATCACGCTCACGGCGCCGCGTCCGGCCATCATCGGCCCCAGCTCCGAGCGCATCTCGGCCGGCATCCAGCTCATCCAGGCGGCACCGAAGAGGAGCTGCCAGATCTGGCCGACCACGAAGCTGACCACGCCGATGATGACGGCGAAGATCAGTGGCGCCACGTAGTCGCCCTTCTCGCGCATCTCGCGGAAGGCGCCCACCGGATCGGTGATCAGCCGCTTGAGGGTCTCGATGAAGCTGTTGCCGTCCTTCTGCCGGTCCCATGGCAGGCCCGGCCGGCCGGCCGGCGGGCCCGGGGGCGGAGCGGCCGGAGGGCCCGGCGGCGGAGCGGCCGGCGGCCCCGGGGGCGGAGCGGACGGAGGGCCGGAAGGCGGGCCGGGGGGCGGTGCGCTCGGCGGACCGGGGGGAACGATGGGCTCACTCATGCTTCTCCCTCCTCGAAGATGGACGGCGTGCTCAGAAGCGATCGGCGTACGGGCTGACGTAGGGGATCAGGAAACGCTGGCCGTTGAGCGCCTTGACGATGCACATCACGTGGACCACCAGGACGACGAGCGAGAACACCAGCGACACCGAGGTCGTGAAACAGCCCATCGCGCAGGAGACCGTGTCAACGACGACGCCGAGGATGGTCAGCAGGATCGCCACCGCCAGCTCGGCCCCGAACAGGACCAGGCCGTGCTTGGCGTGCCACTGGACCTCGCGGTCCTCCTTCTCGACCAGCAGCGGCACGAGCGCCAGGATCCACAGGTAGGAGAGCACCAGCATGATGCTGCGGTTCGGGCTCACCGGACCGCCGGCGGGGGGCGGAGCGCCCCCGGCCGGCCCGCTCGGGGGCGGCGGTGGCGGACTGGAAGGAGGGGGCCCCGGAGGGACGGAGGGTTCGCTCATCTGGACTTCTCCTCTGCCTGCGAAAGGTGTACTGCCACGACGTGATGGACCACCGGGTTTCCAGGGGAGTGTATCCGAAGGCCCCGGCACTCTCAAGGCGGAGGAGCGCTGCCGCCGCGGGGCTCGAGACCGAGATCGGCGAGCGCCGCGAGGACCTCCCGACGGCTGCCCAGGCGCACCGCCAGCACCAGCCGCACGCTGTCGCCGTAGGTCTCGGCGACCAGCTCGACCTCCGGGGGGTGGACCAGCCGCTTGACCGCGCCCAGCCGCTCGTAGGGCATCTCGACCGTCAGCTCGACCCGCGGGGTGCGCCGTTCGACGGCGAGGGCGTCGACGGCGGCGGCCGCCGCCGCCGCGTAGGCGCGGGCCAGGCCGCCCTTGCCCAGCTTGGTGCCGCCGAACCAGCGCGTCACCACCGCCACCACGTCGCAGAGCTCCCGGCCGCGCAGCACGTACAGGATGGGCCGGCCGGCGGTGCCGGCCGGCTCGCCGGCGTCGGAGGAGCGCTCCCGCGCCGCGGCGCCGAGGCGCCAGGCCCAGGCGTGGTGGGTGGCGTCGGGGTGGGCGGCCGCGACCCGCGCGAGGACGCCCTGCGCCGCCGCCTCGTCGCCGGCGGCCGCCGCCACGGCGAGGAACCGCGAGCCCTTCTCCCGCACCTCGCCCTGCGCCTCGCCGGCCGCGGCCAGATAGTCGCCCCGAGGGGTCATCGCGAGCGGCGGCGACCTCAGCGGGCGGCGGGCGCGGCCGCCGGCTCGGGACGGCCGGTGGCGGCCGCCAGCACCCGCTCGTAGATCGCCCGGTAGCGGGCCACCATCTCGCTCTCCGCGAAGCTGCGTGTCGCCCGCTCGCGGCCCGCGGCGCCGAAGCGCCGGCGGCGCGGCTCGTCGGTGAGCAGCCCGATCGCGCCGGCCGCCATGCCCTCGACGTCGCCGATCGGGTAGAGCAGGCCGGTCTCGCCCGCCGCCACCACCTCGGGCACTCCCCCGACGCCGGTCGCCACCACCGGCACGCCGGAGGCCATCGCCTCGAGGATGGCGAGCCCGAACGACTCGGTCTCCGAAGGGAACAGGAACAGGTCCGCGCCGATCAGCACCTCCTCGACCAGCGGCAGGTTGCCGATGAAGGTCACCGCCGCGCAGAAGCCGTGGTCGCGGCAGTACTGCTCGGCCAGCGGCCGGTCGGGGCCGTCGCCGACCATCAGCAGGCGCGACGCCGGCAGCTCCCCGTGCACGCGGTGGAAGACGCGGAGCACGTCGAGCACCCGCTTGACGGGCCGGAAGTTCGAGACGTGGACGACGATCCGTTCGCCGTGCTTGGCCCAGCGGCCGCCGCCGGCGCAGCCGCCGCCGGGGTCGAAGCGTGCCGGGTCGACGAAGTTGTGGACCACGTCGATCGAGTTGCCCACCCCGAGCTCCTCGATCGTCTTCTCCCGCAGGTAGGACGACACGGTGGTCACCGCGTCGCTCTGGGCGATGCCGAAGCGGGTGGTCTCGCGGTAGCTCGGGTCGATGCCCACCAGGGTGATGTCGGTGCCGTGCAACGTGGTCACCACCGGCAGCGGCCGCGGCGCCACCATCTGCCGCGCCAGCACCGCCGACACCGCGTTGGGCACCGCGTAGTGGACGTGGAGCACGTCGAGGTCGCCGTGCAACGCCACCTCGACCATCTTGGTGGCCAGGGCCAGCGAGTAGGGCGGGTACTCGAACAGCGGGTAGCGCGGCACCGCCACCTCGTGGAAGAACAGCCGCGGGCTGCGGATGACCAGCCGCGACGGCATCGCGTAGCTGATCACGTGCACCTCGTCGCCGCCGTCGGCCAGCGCCATGGCCAGCTCGCTGGCCACCACGCCGGAGCCGCCGTAGGTCGGGTAGCAACTGATACCGATCTTCATCGCACGCCTCCGGGGACCAGCTCGAGCGGGTCGCGCACCGCCAGCGGCAGCCTGCTGCCGAAGGGCTCGCCGAGCTCCGCCCCGATCATCAACCCGAAGTGCCGGGCCCGCCCTTCCATCGCCAGGGCGAACTCGCGGCTGGCCACCTTGGTCGGCGGCGCGTCGCGCGGCGCGCCGGAACCGCCCCCCGCCGCCGGGTGGAGCTGGCTGGCGTAGCAGGCCAGGGCGGCCTGCTTGCGTTCCCAGGCGGCGGTGACGTCGACCACGAAGCGGGGCTCGAACGGGTCGTGCTGCATGTAGTGGAAGACCGCCCCCGGCCGGTGCGGCGACAGCCCGTCGCCGACGCCGCGGCGGCCGGCGAGGCCGGCGTAGAAGCAGGCCGCCGCGACCAGGCGGTGGGCGCGGCCGTGGTCGGGATGGCGGTCCGCCGGCGACGGCGCCAGCACCACCTCGGGCCGCAGGCGCCGCAGCACCGCGATCAGCGCGTCCTCCTCCGCCGGGCCGGTGCGCAGCCCGCCGTCGCCGCAGTCGAGGAGGACCAGCTCCTCGACGCCCAGGGCGTCCGCCGCGGCGCGCGCCTCGCCCGCGCGCTCCTCCGGGGTGCCCCGGGTGCCGCTCTCGCCTCGGGTGAGGTGGACGATCCCCACCCGCCGGCCGCGCCCGGCGGCCAGCGCCAGGGTGCCGCCGCAGGCCAGCTCGACGTCGTCGGGATGCGCCCCGATCGCCAGCAGCTCGACGCCGGCGCTCACGGCGTCACCACCTGCAGCTCGCCGCCGTCGAGCTCCATCTGCTCCCAGACGGCGGCGACGAAGCGGTCGCCGTACTTGCCAGGGTAGTGGGCCGACGCCACCACCCGCTCCTGCAGCCGGCCGGCCGGCAGCACCGCCTCGCGCAGCTTCGCCACCCGGCCCGCGCGCACCCGGTCGCGCCGGGCCGCGGCCGCCCGCACCTTGCCGGCGAAGGTGTCGAGCGCCCCGAGCACCTGCTCGCGGGTCTTCTCCAGCGGCCGCTCGAGGTCCGCGTCGAGCTCGAGGGCCGGCTCCCGCAGCGCCGCCAGCGCCGCCTCGACGCGCGCCTGCACCGGGCCGGTGAGCTCGGCGCCGGCCCCCGCCGCCAGGCGCCGCTCGAGAGCGTCCTCCGGGCCCAGCAGGTCGGCCAGCCCCAGCCCCGCGTCGTCCAGCTTGCCCACCAGGTGCGACTCGAGCACCAGCACCTGCGGGCGCAGCGCCACCCGCGGCGCCCGCACCCCGAGGACCTCGTAGACCGGCGCCGCCTGCGGCAGGTAGGAGAGCTCGCCCGGACCCATCACCATCAACGTCGTGCCGAGCAGGGCGTCCTGGATCGCGGGGCGGGCGAGCACCCCGGGCGAGACGACCTCCGGGTTGCCGGCGACGATCTCCGCCAGCTCCCCGACCGGGCGCGGCTCCCCGTCGCCGCCGCGCAGCTCGTAGTCCGCCGCGCCCGCCCAGGCGATGCGGCGGCGCTCGCCGCGGCGGTAGAGGAACAGCGGCGACACGCCGCGCTGCGGGTGGACCTGCAGCGGGTGGCCGCGCTCCTCGACGGCGGCGTCGGCCGCCGCCAGCGCGGCCTCCACCTCGGCCCGCCGCTCCACCAGGCGCTCGAGCCAGGGCCGCTCGCCGGCCTTGACCTCCGGCAGCATGGCGTCGAGCAGCAGCGGGCAGTGCTCCCCGGCCAGGCGCGCCATCAGCCGGCAGAAGGCCTCGCCGAAGCGGGCGTCGGGCCGGTACCAGGCGGCCAGCTCGTCGAGCCAGGCGGCGTAGCGGTCGCCGGGGACGGCGGCACGCAGCTCCGCCAGCACGCGCTCGACGCCGGGACCGAGGGCGCGGACGCCCACCGGGGTGAGCGGCTCGGGGTCGGGGCCCAGGTCGACCTCGAGCGGGCCCTCGTGGGTGAGCACGGTGGCGCGCGCCACCTCGGCCCAGTCGTGGTCCTCGGTGGCCACCCAGAACACCGGCACTGCCGGGTGCCCGGCCGCCTCCAGCGCCGCCGCCCAGCGCGAGACGGCGAGCAGCTTCGACAGGGTGTAGAGCGGCCCGCCGAGCAGGCCCGGCTGCTGGCCGGCCACCACCACGGCGGTGGCGGGATCCGCCAGGCGGCGCGCCATCGCGTCGGCGCCCGCGGTGCCGTAGGCGCGGTTGGCCCGGCCCAGGGCGGCGGCGAGCTCGCCGCGCGCCGCGGCCGCGGCGCCGGCCAAGGGCGGTGCCGGCACCGGCAGCTCGCCCGGCGGCAGGAAGGCGAGCGGCGCGAGCAGGTCGCGGTCGCGGCCGGCGAGCAGCGCGGCGGGCAGCGGCGGCAACCGCCCCGCCGCCGCCAGGTCCACCCGCCGCCCCGCGGCGGCCGGATCAGCCGGGCTTGCGACCGACGAGGATGAGTCGTGGGCTGTCACGGCGGAAGGGCTCCCCCTGGAAGTTACCGTAGATGTCGGTGACCTCGAGACCCGCCCAGGAGAGGCCGATCACCACCTCTTCGCGCGAGTAGGCGCGGACGCTCTCGAGGAAGGTCCGCGGCGCTCCCGCCGCGGGGTGTACGGTGATCCGCTTGTTGATGCGCGAGGTCGTCGGGTCGTGCCAGCGCTGGATCTCCACCCGCCGGCCGTTCTCGCTGCGCTGGCTGCTCGGCTCGAGCTCCGCCAGCACGCGGTCGCGGTTGAGGAAGTCGATGACGAAGCGGCCTCCCGGCGTGAGCAGACGGACGATCTCCTCGAGCACCCGGAAGTTCTCGCGCTCGCTCTCGAAGTACCCGAACGAGGTGAAGAAGTTGAGCACCCAGTCGAAGGAGCCGTCGACGAAGGGCAGGCAGCGCATGTCGCCGCGCACCCGCGGCAGGTCGGGGCGTTGGGTGAGCAGGGTGAGCGAGAGGTCGACGCCGAGCGCCCGCAGGCCCCGCCGGCGCAGCGCCGCGGTGTGCCGCCCGGCGCCGCAGGCGAGGTCGAGCACCGCCCGCGGCGGCTCCGGCCCCAGCCGCTCGGCGACGAAGGCGACGCTGCGCTCGGCATCCTCGGCGTCGCGGTGGGCGTAGAGGTCGAGGTAGTCCTGTCCGAACCATTCCCGATACCAGGCCATCGCGTCGTGTCCTCGTCGCTCCCTATCCCCGCCGGGAGCTCCACGCCACCAGCCACGCAAGGAGCGCGCCGGTGGTGGCCCACTGCAGGCCGCCGAGGAGCAGGCTCCACGGCAGGATGGAGCGGCCGACCAAGTGCAGGTAGAGGAGCGAGGAGGGTAGGTCGAGCCAGACCAGAGCGGTGGTGCGCAGCCCGGGCGCATCGCTCCACCAGAGCCAACCGACCGCCAGGCTGTGCAGCGCCGCCGCCACCGCGGCGCACCAGGCGGCGACGCGGCGCAGCGACGACTCGCGCCGGCCGCGCGGCCGCACCACCGGCGCGGCCGGAGCGTCCCCTCGCGCCGCCGGCCGGCCCGGTGCGTCGCCGCCGCTCATGCCGGTCAGCATACCCCGACGACCGCCGCGGGGCGGTCGCCGCGCCCGGCCTGCGGGCTCCCCGCGGGCTCCGCCCGCTCTCCGCCCCGTAGAATGGCGTCGTGCTGCGCCTGGGACCCGTCGTCGTCGACCCGCCGCTGTTCCTCGCCCCGATGGCCGGGGTGACGGACCGCGATTTCCGGCTCATCGTGCGCCGGATCGGCGGCGTCGGCGTGGTGGCCATGGAGTTCCTGTCCTCGAAGATGCTGCTGGCCGGCGATCCGCGACTGCGCGACGTGATGATCTACAGCGAGGAGGAGCGGCCGCTGGCGGTGCAGGTCTACGGCTCGGAGCCGGGGACCATGGCCGAGGCGGCGCGCCTGGTCGAGGCGATCGGCGTCGACCTGGTCGACGTCAACATGGGCTGCCCGGCGAACAAGGTGCTCAAGGGGTGCGCAGGGGCGGCGTTGATGGGCGACCTCGACCTGGCGCGGCGCATCGTGGCGGCGGTGCGGCGCGCGGTCTCCATCCCGGTGACGGTCAAGTTCCGGCTGGGGCTCGACGAGCGCCGCCGCAACCACCTCGAGCTGGGGCGCATCTGCGAGGGCGAGGGGGCCGCCGCCGTGGCGCTCCACGCCCGCACGGCGCGCCAGATGTTCCGTGGCCGCGCCGCCTGGGACGAGGTCGCGCGGCTCAAGGAGGCGGTCGGGATCCCGGTGATCGGCAACGGTGACGTGACCGCCGCCGAGGAGGTGGTCGCGATGCTGCGCACCACCGGCTGCGACGGGGTGATGATCGGCCGCGGCGCGACCCGCAACCCGTGGATCTTCCGCCAGGCCGCGGCCCGGCTCTCGGGGGGACGGGTGGCCGCGCCGACGCTCGCCGACCGCCGGCGCCTCATCCGCGAGCACTTCGACACCGTCATCGCCCGCGAGCCCGAGACGACGGCGCTGCACAAGCTGCGCTCCTTCACCAACCGCTACAGCCGCGGCCTCCCCGAGGGCCAGCTCCTGCGCCGCCAGATCAACGACCTCGCCACCCCGGACGCGTTCGTGGCCGCCATGGAGGCGCACTTCGACCGCTTCGCCGCGGCGGCGTGAGATCGCGGATGGAGACCCGCAGCGTCGAGGTGCCGGCCGGCGCCGAGGCGGCGTGGGCCGCGGTGGCCGAGGCCGCCGAGGCCTGGGGCGCGGACTGGACCCGCCGCGGCGACGCCGGCGAGCTGGTCCTGCCGGTCCTCTCCGGCCTGCGCCGCGGCTGGCTTAGGGGCACCCTGTCGATCCTCGCCGGCGGCCCCACCAGCCGCATCCTGCTCGAGGTCGGCGAGCGGCACGACCGCCTGCACGTCCCCGCGGTGGTCGTCCTGGTGCTGTCGCTGGCCGGCGCCGTCCTCACCGTCGTGTGGCCGTTCGTGCCGGCGCTGCTGCCGGTGGCGCCGCTCGGCGCCCTGCTCGCCCTGGGCGGCTGGTTCCTGGTGGTCAGCCGGTTGCGCTCGAGCGGCCCCGAGGAGTTCCTGGCCACGGTGGCGAGCCTGCTCGCGGCGCGCGAGCCCGCCGCCGAGGCCGGCTGAGCCCCGGAATGGCGCCGCCGGCCGCCCTGTTGTCAGCGGCGAAGGGTTCTTTGTCAACTGTCGTGGGGGCGTACTGGGCTCGACGGGGAACAGTGCGGTCCGGTGGTCGCGTGTCGAGCACTCGCTCGTAAAACGAGTCAATTAACTGCGAACGACAACTTCGCACTCGCGGCTTAATCAAGCCGTGACGGTCGGTCGGGAGCCTGTTCCGCGGCGTTCGGCCGATCGACGACTGTAGCGGAACGAAGGGCGTGACCCCGCCTCGGGGTCGCGTCCGGATCTCAAGCGAGGCTAGCCGACGTGTCTGGGTCGTCTTCCCCCAGCGGCACGCCGGCGAAAAACTCCAAGGAAGGCTACGCACGTAGACGCCGCCGGGACGCGTTTCTCGGACGCGGGTTCGATTCCCGCCGCCTCCACCATCCACCCCTTCACCTTCCCGAAAGAACCGCTCTCCCACCCCGCGCAGCGCGCCGCCGCGGGCGCGAGGCGTCGCCGGCTCCACCCGCACGCTGCGCGACGCCTGATCCCGCTCAGGGGGCCGGCGCTGCCGCGGCGACGGGCGGCGCCTTGGGGAAGGTCATGTAGCCCTTCTCCACGTACCAGGTCATCACCTCGACCTCGAGCCGGCCGGCCTGGACGGCCGGGTCGGCCTCGGCCAGCCGCCGCGCCTCCTCGACGCTGCCCACCCGGTAGAGCGCCAGGCCGCGCAGCCGCGGGTCGTCCTGGTCGCCGAACGGGCCGGCGATGACGATCTTCCCCGCCGCGGCGAGCTGGCCCAGGTGGGCGAGGTGGCGGCGCTGGATGTCCTCGACCTCCGCCTCGGGGATGTCGGGCCGCTGCGCCGGCCGCACCAGCAGGACGAGCTGGTAGGTCTCGAACTGCATCTCCGCCGGCGCGTCGGCGACCGGGTTCTGCCCGTCGGCGGCGCCGGCGGGGCGGGCCGGCGCGGCCAGCAGCGCGACGACGGCGAGGGTGGCGCAGGCGGGGGCGAGGGCACGGCGGGCGACGTTCATCGGGATCTCCTCACGGTCCGGGGTCGGGGGAAGCGGGCGTCATGGTCGCCGGCAGGCGGACGGCGACGACGCGCCCGGTGGCGCACCGGGTGGCGCCGGCGCGGAGCTCGACCGCGACGACGACCTTGCGCTCGCCCACCTCGATCGGCCGGGCGCGCAGCTCCAGCTCGACGCCGGTCGGGGTCGGGGCCAGGTAGTCGACGTGGAGCGAGGCGGTGACGAAGCGGGGTGCGGCGGCCCCGGCGCCGGTGCCGGCCTCGGCGGCGGCGGCGGCGGTGCCGATCGCATGGCAGTCGATCAGCGAGGCGATCAACCCGCCGTAGACGTAGCCGGGGATCGCCAGGTGGTACGGCGCGGGGAGGAAGCGGGCGACGCCCTCGGCGCCGTCCCACCGGGTCTGCACGTGCAGGCCGTGCTCGTTGAGGCGCCCGCAGCCGTAGCAGTGGGCGAGCTCCTCCGGGTAGCGCTCCTGGACGTAGGTCACGTTCCGCTCCTCTCCTCCGCCCTTCCGCGGCGGCGTCGCGGGGCAGCTTACCCTCCGCGCCGCGCGCGCCGCCGGCGTCGCCCTCCATACGGACGCCGCGGCGCCGGGTTGTGCCGCGAGCTGGCACGCCGCTTGCCGTTGCCTCTCCGTAGATCGGCCGGCGGGACGCTCCCCCGGCCGCAGCGAACAGGAGACGCCGTGACCCAGCAAGCACTCACCCGCCAGAGACTCGTCGGCGAGCTCTCCCCTGCGACCCCCCGCACCCCCGAGACCCCCGGCCGCTGGCTGGCGGCGCTGGCCCGCGTCGTCGACGCCTGTTCGCCGTTCGGCGAGGTCTTCCCGGCCGTCAACGGCGCCGCCCTCGGGTCCTACTACCTGGGCGTGCTGGCGCTGGTGCCGCTCTTCGGCGCGCTGCCCGCACCGGCCGCCGTCGCCCTCGGCTGGCGCGGCCTGCGCCGGGCGCCGGCGGTGGGCGGCCGCGGCACGGCCCACGCCGCCTTCGGCCTCGCGGTGGGCGCCCTCGCCGGGGCGGCCAACCTCGCCTGGGCCGTCGTCTGGCTCAGCCTGGCGACCTGACCGGCTCAGCCGCCGTCATCCGCCCGCAGCGCGCGGGCGATCGCCTCTCCGTAGGGCGCCTCGAGGACGCCGACCTCGGTGACGATCGCCGTAATCAGCTCCGCGGGGGTGACGTCGAAGGCGAAGTTCAGCGCCGCCGCCCCGGCCGGCGTCACCTGGCGGCCGGCCAGCCGCGTGACCTCGTCCGGCTGGCGCTCCTCGATGGGGATGGCGTCGCCGGTCGGCGTCGCGGGATCGATCGTCGAGCGCGGCGCCGCGACGTAGAACGGCACGTCGTGGCGGGCGGCGAGCACCGCCAGGGGGTAGGTGCCGATCTTGTTGGCGGTGTCGCCGTTGGCGGCGATGCGGTCGGCGCCCACCACGATGCGGTCGACCAGGCCGCGCGACATCAGCGCGCCGGCGCTCGAGTCGGTGACCACGCGGAAGGGGATGCCGAGGCGGGCCAGCTCCCAGGCGGTCAACCGCGCTCCCTGCAGCAGCGGACGCGTCTCGTCCACCCAGACCTGTGCGACGTGCCCGGCGTCCCATGACGCCTGGATCACGCCCAGGGCGGTGCCGTAACCGGCCGTGGCCAGGGCGCCGGCGTTGCAGTGGGTCAGCACCCGGGAGCCGGCGGCGAAGAGCCGCGCGCCGTGCTCGCCGATGCGGCGGTTGGTCTCCACGTCGCGCTGCTGGAGGCGCCGCGCCCAGAACAGCAGGGCGCCGTAGACGACCTCGCGCCCGGCCTCGCCGCCCGCCGCCCCCTCGACCCGGCGCAGCGTGCCCGCGACCACCGCCCGCCCGCGGTCGAGCGCCCAGCGCAGGTTGACCGCGGTGGGGCGGGTGGCGGCGAGCAGCTCGGCCACCTCGTCGAGGCGCCGCTCGAGGCCCGCCACCGACTCGTCGGGGAGCGGCTCGGCGAAGGCGAGCACCAGGCCGTAGGCGGCCGCCACCCCGATCGCCGGGGCGCCGCGGACCGCCAGTCGCCGGATGGCGTCGGCCACCTGGTCGGGATGGCGCAGGTCGAGCCAGACCTCGTCGTCCGGCAGCAGCGTCTGGTCGAGCAGCCGCAGGCTGCCGCCCTCCCAGCGCAGGGGCGAGAAGGGCTCGTCGGCGGGTGGGGAGTCGGTCTGCATGGGCGCCATCTTACGGGACCGCCCCGCGCCCTGGGATATCATCGGCCGACCGTTCGCGACGGTCCCGCCGGACCGGCCGCCACCCTCTCCATCCCCGCGAGGAACCCACACCGTGAAGGGCGACCCCAAAGAGCTCGGCTTCTCCACCCGCGCCATCCACGCCGGCCAGTCCCCCGATCCCACGACCGGCGCCGTCGCGGTCCCCATCTACCAGACCGCCACCTACGTGCAGGACGCGGTGGGCGCGCACAAGGGGTACGAGTACGCCCGGGTGCAGAACCCCACCCGGCGGGCGCTCGAGGAGTGCGTGGCGGCGCTCGAGGGCGGCGTCGACGGCCACGCCTTCGCCTCGGGGATGGCGGCGATCACCACGCTGATGACCCTGCTGCGCAGCGGCGAGCACGCGGTCGTGTCGCGCAACGTCTACGGCGGCACCTACCGCTTCTTCACCCAGGTCCTGTCGCGCTACGGCGTCGAGTTCACCTGGGTCGACTCGACCGATCTCGACGCGGTGCGGGCGGCGGTCCGCGACAGCACCCGCATGGTCTACGTCGAGACGCCCACCAACCCGATGATGGACGTCACCGACATCGCCGGAGCGGCCGAGATCGCCCACGCCCACGACAGCGTGCTGGTCGTCGACAACACCTTCCTGTCGCCGTACCTGCAGCGCCCGCTCGAGCACGGCGCCGACGTCGTGGTGCACTCGACCACCAAGTACCTCAACGGCCACTCCGACTCGATCGGCGGCGTCCTGGTGACCTCGCGCCCGGAGGACGCCGAGTGGTTCCACTTCGTCTCGAAGTCCTCGGGCGGCATCCTGTCGCCCTTCGACAGCTTCCTGGTGATGCGCGGCATCAAGACCCTGCCGGTGCGGATGGAGCGCCACGAGGCCAACGCCCGCCGCGTGGTCGACCTGCTGCTCGGCCACGCCGGCGTCGAGCGGGTCCTCTACCCCGGCCTCCCCGACCACCCGGGCCACGACCTGCAGAAGCGCCAGGCCTCCGGCTTCGGCGCCATGGTGACCGTCGACGTGGGGAGCTTCGAGCGTGCCAAGCGGATGCTCGACCGGGTCCGCGTCTTCTCCCTGGCCGAGAGCCTCGGCGGCGTCGAGAGCCTGATCTCCCACCCCGCCTCGATGACCCACGCCTCCGTCCCCGCCGCCCAGCGCGCCGAGCTCGGCCTCACCGACGGCATGGTCCGCCTCTCCGTCGGCATCGAGGACGCCGACGACCTCGTCGCAGACCTCGACCGGGCACTGGGATAGACGAGGCGAGAGCCGCCCCCGGTGACCGGAGGCAGCTCGCGGTGGAGGCGGGGGGCAGGAGCGCGATCGAGGGACGCCGAGGCGACCCTCAGGGCGCCGCGGGCACCCCGACCGGGCGGCGACGCCGCGGATCCCCCCGCAGCCGCCGCGAGGAGCTAGTCGTCGCCGGCGGAGGCGAAGGGGGAGTCGTCCTCCTCGTCGTCACCGCCCTCGGGGGCCGACTTGTCGACGCTGTCGCCGATCCAGCCGAGAAAGCGCTCCTCGCCCTTCGCGACGCGGAAGGCCAGGATCTCGGGGAGCTCGTAGCTGTGCAGCTCGCGGATGGTGGCGGCGACCGCGTCGAACTCCGTCGCCGCCGTCTTGATCAGCAGCATCAGCTCCCCGTCGTGGCAGATCTTGCCCTTCCAGCGGTACACGGAGCGGATGCCGGGCACGATGTTCACGCAGGCGGCCTGGCGGCGGGCGACGATCTCCCGGGCCAGCGCGTTGGCCTGCTCCTCGGTGCCGACGGTGGTGACGACGACGATGGCGCTCATCGCCCCGCAACCTACCGCCCGCCGGATCGGGAGTCAACGATCCGCTGGGTGGTCCGCGGGCATCCCCTCACCGGGTGGGCCGGGGTGCGGAGCCTGTCGCGCCGGGGGGTCGCCGGGACCGGGCCGGGGGTCGGGAGACCGTCCGCTCGCCGTCGGCCGCCGGGCGAAGAATCCCCTCAACGCCACTCCCCCGCGTCCGCGTCGTAGAACAGCACGCGGATCCGGCCGGCGCGCGAGGACACCCGCACGCAGGCGGCGCCGCTCTCGCCGTCGGTGAGGTAGAGCGAGCCCGGCGTGGCGGAGCCGAGCGGGTCGAACGAGGCGATGTCGGAGCGGTTGAAGCGGATCGCGTCGTCGAGCCGGTCGAGGGGGCGCGACGAGCCGGGGCGGGGTGGCACCTCCGGCGGGAAGCCGAAGCGCACGCCGCGCCCGAAGTGGGCCAGGCGCCCGTCCCCCCCGACTCCCACCGCGACCGGCGGGTCGGTGCCGTCGGCGATGTCGCGGCTCAGCACGCCGTCGCCGTCGCCGTCCCGGTAGAGCCGCCAGGTGACGGCGCCGGTGCGGGCCTCCACCCGGAACTTCACCCCCACCCGGGCCGCCTGCCGCACGGCGGTGGAGCGCGCCAGGCGGAGGGTGCGGCAGACCTCCGCGGCCGCGGTGCGCAGCCGCAGGTTCCGCGAGGCGCGCCACAGCGGCGCCGCGGTGAGCGCCGCGATCACCGCCACCAGCGCCAGGACCGCGAGGAGCTCGACGAGGGTGAAGCCGCGGGGCGAGCGACCGGCCCGGCCGGCGCCCTCCCCCACGGCACCGCCGCCCCCGTGACGGCCGCGGCGGGCGGAGGGGCCGACGGCGGCCCCGCCCGCCCCGCACGCGAGCCGGCCCGGGTGAGCCGGGCGGATCCCTAGCCGTCGCCGGCGGCGGCGCCGCCCTTGCGCGGCACGCGCACCTTCTCGGTCAGCGTCGTCTTGCCCTCCAGCGTGACGTAGGGCTCGAGCGACGCGAACGTCCGCTCGCCGATGCCGCGGACCAGCATCAGGTCCTCCGCGCTGGCGAACGGACCGTTCTCCTTGCGGAAGGTGACGATGCGCTTGGCGACCGCGGCGCCGACGCCCGGCAGCAGGGCGAGCTGCTCGGCGGTCGCCTGGTTGACGTTGACCTTCCCCGCCGGCGCGGCGGCGGCGGGCGCGGCGAAGGCGACGGCGGCGGCGAGGGCCACCAGCAGCGCGACGGCGGTCGTTCGGTTCAGCGTGTTCATGGATCTGCTCCTTCCGGTGATTGGTGGGTTGCTTCGCTCTCGGTGGTGTCCTGTCGTTCCGGCTGTTCGCCATGGCTCTCCCCTCTCGGCACCTCCCTTCTCCGGTGGGTGTTGGGGCCGACGGGAGAGGTCAAGACGCGCGCCAACCCGGCGCTCGGCGCGCAAGTCACTGCAAGAGAGAGGCTTGCGAGGATCCAGCGTACCGTCCGCCGTCCGGCCTCCGTCTCGGAATCTGGACAGGCGCGCCGTTCGACGCCCCGCCGGCCCCGGGGCACCGGCCGCTGTCAAACGACCTGGACGGGAGCGCGATCTTTGGACGCCGCGCCAGCGGGCGCGGCCGCCCGCGGAACCGGGGTGGGAAGGGGGAGTCGCCGATCCGGTAGATTAGGCGGGCCGATGAGCACCCGACGTTCGATCTTCCGCGAGTACCTCGAGGCGCTGCTCATCGCGGTGATCTTCGCCACCTTCGCGCGCACCTTCGTCTTCCAGGCGTTCAAGATCCCGTCGGGGTCGATGGAGCAGAACCTGCTGATCGGCGACCACATCCTGGTCAACAAGTTCATCTATGGGCCGACGATCAGCCCCTGGGAGCGCAAGCTGCTGCCCGTGCGCGACCCGCGCCACGGCGACGTCGTGGTGTTCAAGTTCCCCGACGACCCGACCCACGACTTCATCAAGCGCTGCGTGGGGATGCCGGGCGACACCGTCCAGGTGGCCGACAAGCAGCTCTACATCGACGGCAAGCCGGTGGAGGACAGCTCCTACACCTACTACATCGACCCGCGCACCTTCCCGGACTCGCAGTTCCTGCGCGAGGAGCGTCGCCACCGCGACAACTTCGGCCCCTACAAGGTGCCGCCGGACGGCTACTTCTGCATGGGGGACAACCGCGACAACTCGCGCGACTCGCGCTTCTGGAACCAGCCGGCGGTGCCCCGCCGGTACCTCAAGGGCCGCGCCTTCATGATCTACTGGTCGTACGGAGGCGCGCCGCCGGCGGAGGCCCCCAGCGTGGGCCAGGGGCTGCGCCAGCTCGGGCGCGTGGCGCGGCATTTCTTCGACCGCACCCGGTGGAGCCGGACCTTCCACATCGTCCGTTAGGGGGACGTCCATGAGAGCCAAGCGCAGCGAACGGGGCGACAGCAAGCTCGGCTGTCTGCTGTGGACCGTGGTCCTGCTGGTCGGGGCCGCCATCGCCTGGGTGGCGATCCCGGTCAAGGTGCGCACCGCGGACTTCCACGACTTCATGACCGACCAGGCGGTCTACGCCACCCGGGTGCGCAGCAGCGATCTGATCAAGAAGCACATCCTCAAGAAGGCCCAGGAGCTCCAGATCCCGATCGACCCCAAGCACCTCAAGGTCGTGCGCAGCGAGTCGCGCATCAAGATCGACGCCGACTACACGGTGCCGCTCGAGTTCCCCTTCGGCTGGACCTACCAGTGGCACTTCCACCACGAGGTCGACCGGCCGCTGTTCTACTACTAGCGCTCCGCCACGAGGGCCGGGCGCTGCCGCGGCCCGCGCCTAGCCGCTCGCGGCGAGCTCGGCGGCGAGCGCGTCGAGCGCCGCCTCCGGGTCGGCGGCCCGGGTGAGCGGCCGGCCGATCACCAGGAGGTCCGAGCCCGCCGCCCGCGCCGCCGCCGGGGTCGCGGTGCGGCGCTGGTCGTCGGCCGCGGCGCCGCCGGGACGGATCCCCGGGGTGACCAGGCGGAAGGGGCGCGGGTGGGCGCGGCGCAGCGCCGCCACCTCGAGCGGCGAGCAGACCACCCCGGCGCACCCCGCCGCCGCGGCCAGCCCCGCCCACCGTGCCACCCGGTCGCCGGGCTCCCCGGGCAGGTCGAGCGCCGCCAGCGCCGGCCCGTCGAGGTGGGTCAGCACCGTCACCCCCAGGACGCCGACCTCGCCCGCCGCCGCGTCCACGGCGGCGGCCAGCATCGCCGGCCCGCCGCCGGTGTGGACGGTGAGATAGCGCACCCCCAGGCGGCGCGCCGCGGCCACCGCGCCCGCCACCGTGTTGGGGATGTCGTGGAGCTTGAGGTCGAGGAAGACGGCGCCGGTGTGGCGACCCGCCTCCTCGACGGCCGCCGGCCCCCAGTGGACGAAGGCCTCCAGGCCCACCTTGAGCACCCCGACCCGGGGCCCGAACAGGGCGCACCAGCGCCGGAACGTGTCGCGGTCGTCGGTGTCCAGCGGCACCGCGACCCGGTCGAGAGGGTTGGCCTGGGACATGGTCGGTGCCAGACTCTACCGCGCCATGCTCGGCCCGTCGCCCCCGGACTCTCCCCCGCGCCTCGAGCCGCCCGGCTGGCTGGCGGTCCTGGCGGCCGGCTTCCTCCCGGGCGCGCTCGCCGGCACCCATCTCGCCGGGCTGATCTTCTTCCTCAACCCGGGGCTCGATTTCGCGGCGGTGCCGCTGGCCCGGGGGGTGCTGCTCTACGGCGGCCTCGGCGGCGTCGTCACCCTGCTGCTGTCGCTCCCCTGGCTGTGGGGGCGCCCGGTGCGCGCCAACCGCTGGCTGCCCTGGGGCCTGACCGCGGCGCTCACCTTCGCCGCCGTCCTCGACGGCACCCACGCCTACCTCTACGGCTACTACCTGCCGCCCGGCATCAACCTGCGTCTGCTCAAGGCGGGCGCGCTGCTCGGGCTGGCGGCACTGGTGGCCTTCTACACCGCGCTGCTGCACAGCGTGGCGCACCGCCGCTACGGGCCGCGCAGCCGGGTCGCCTACCTGGCGCTGGCGCTGCTGTCGATCTACGTCATGGTGGAGCGCCGCGAGGCCTTCCACCCGCGGCCGCCGGCCAGCCCCCGGCCCTCGGCGGTGGAGGACGTCAACCGGCCGACGCTGCTGGTGGTGGGTCTCGAGGGCGCCACCCTCGACGCCATCCTGCCGCTGGCCAGCCAGGGCCGCCTGCCCTTCCTCGCCTCGGTGGTCGAGCAGGGGGCCTACGGGCGCCTGGCCTCGCTCGCCCCCAACCGGCGGCTGCCGCTGTGGACCACGCTGGCGACCGGCAAGTACCCCTACAAGAACGGCCTGGTGAGCGACCGCCTGCACCCGCTGCCGGCGCTCGGGCGCGGAGTGCGGCTGGAGCTGCTGCCGCGCGGCATCGGCTTCGACCGCTGGGGGACGTTCCGGCCGGGGGTGGCCTCCGACGGCCGGCTGCGGCGGACGCGGGCGATCTGGGAGGTGCTGCCGCGGCTGGGGATCGACTGCGGGGTGATCGCCTGGCCGGGGAGCTTCCCGGTGCGCGCCGGCCCGACCTTCTTCCTCAGCGACCGCTACTTCGCCGCGCCCGCCCTGCCCGCCACCGTCCACCCCGCCGAGCTGGCGGCGCGCTCCCGGCTGTTCCGGGTGCGCGGCGACGAGATCGACCCGCTGCTGCTGGCTTCGCTCGGGGAACCGGTGCCGGCGCCGGTGGTCCGCGGCCTCGCCGGGGACCTGTGGCGCGAGTCGCTCGCCTCGCTGCTGCTCGGCCAGTACCGGCACGTCGGCGCCCTGTTCATCGAGCTCGACGGCCTGGCGGAGGTGTCACGCGCCTACCTGGGCGGCTACGCGGCGGCCCAGTTCGAGGGCGCCCAGAGCGAGCCCTACCAGCGCGCCTCGCGGCTGGTGGCCGCCTACTACGCCCACCTCGACCTGTTCCTGTCCCGCCTGTGGGACCGCACGCCGCCGCCCAAGCTGTTGGTGGTGGTGTCGCCCTACGGCGCCGAGCCGGCGCACGGCTGGCGCCGGGTGTGGCGCGAGCTCACCCCGGGGGCGGCGCTCGCCGCCGGCTTCAGCGGCTCCCCCGACGGCGCCCTGCTGCTCTACGGCGAGGGCGTGCGCCCCGGCACCCTGGTCACCAATGCCCACCTGGTCGACCTCGTCCCCACCGTCGCCTACGGCATGGGCCTTCCCATCGCCCGCGACCTCGACGGCCAGGTCCTCACCGGCGCCTACGGCCGCCCCTTCCTCGCCCAGCACCCCCTCACCTTCCTCCCCTCCTACGAGACGCTGCCCGAGCCCTAGCGGGCGCGAACCGAGGGCCGAGCCGAGCGCTCCCGACCGAGCTGTCGCGGGGTCAGGCGCCGCGCGACCCGCCCCGGCGATCGCAGGCGAGGGCCGCTACGGCGGGCCCCAGAGGGAGGACTCGTCCTTCGCCTTCGCCGGGCGGCGGTGGTCCTTGGCGAGGACGGCGTCGACCTCCTCGAGGACGGGGGCGAGCGCGGCGCGCTGGGCGTCGGCCAGGCGGTCGACGCCGGCCAGGGCGAGGTCGACCATGGCGTCGAGCTCGTCGCGGGTGAAGCTGCGCTGCTCGCCGGTGCCCTGGATCTCGATCAGCCGCCCGCCGGGGGTGGCGACGACGTTCATGTCGACCTCGGCGACCTGGTCCTCGACGTACTCGAGGTCGAGCAGCGGCGTGCCGTCCACCAGGCCCACCGACACCGCCGCCACCGGCTCGAGCAGCGGCCAGCGGGCGATGTCGCCGGTCAGCAGCAGCCGGCCGCAGGCGGCGGCCAACGCCACGTAGCCCGCGGTGACCGACGCCGTCCGGGTGCCGCCGTCGGCCTGGAGCACGTCGCAGTCCACCGTCACCGTGCGCTCGCCGAGCGCCTCGAGGTCGACCACCGCGCGCAGGCTGCGGCCGATCAGGCGCTGGATCTCGGCCGAGCGCCCGGAGGGGCGGCCGCGGGTGACCTCGCGCATCGAGCGGGTCGAGGTGGCGCGCGGCAGCATGGCGTACTCGGCGGTGACCCAGCCGCGCCCGGTGTCGCGCAGGAACGGCGGCACCCGCCCCTCGACGCTCGCCGACACCAGCACCCGGGTGTCGCCGAGCACCACCAGCGCGGATCCCTCCGCGTACTTCATCGGGTTGAGCTCGAGGTCCAGGGGGCGCAGCTCGTCGGCGGCGCGGCCACCGGCGCGGCCGCGGGAGGGGGTCGAGGTCATGGCGGCCATTGTAGCGGCAGGGTCAGCAGGCGCAGTCGTCACCGCGCCAGGCCTCGCGCCCCTCCGCCACCAGGAACCAGCACATGCCCAGCGCCGCCACCGGGTCGGCCCACCACCAGCCGGTCGCGGCGTTGACGGCGATGCCGCCGAGGGTGATCAGCGACAGCCAGAAGCAGGCGGTGGTCTGGAAGGCGTCGGCGGCCAGCGAGCGGCTGCCGAGCTCCCGCGCCCGGGCCTGCTTGGCCCGTGCCAGCCACGCCATCACGGCGAGCGAGACGACGGTCAGGACGATGCCCACCCAGCTCGGCTCGGGGCGCTCGCCGAGCCACAGCACGCGCAGCGCGTCCGCGGCCACGAACACGGCGAGCGCGAGCAGCGACAGCCCGACCAGCCGGTGCGCCCGGCGGTCGAGGCGCTCGATCGCCGCCGCGTCCGCCGCGCCGCGCTCGGCCAGCAGGCGCCAGATCAGCACCCCGGCCGAGGCGCTCTCGACGAAGCTGTCGACGCCGAAGCCGAGCAGCGCCACGGAGCCGGCGGCCAGCGCCGCGGCGACGCCCACCGTGCCCTCGACCAGGTTCCAGCCGACGGTCAGCCACTCCAGCCGGAGGGCGCGGCGGCGCACCGCCGGGCGCTCCCGCGCACCGGCCGGCGCGACCAACCCCGGCGTCGGCGCGCCGCTCACACCACCTCCACCCACTCGAGCCGCACCTCGGCGTCGCCGAGGATGCGGCGCGCCAGGGTGGCGAAGTTGGCGCTGGCGTCGGTGACGTGGAGGTGGTGCTCGGGAGCGGTCCCGGCCGGCGCCGTGAGGCCCTCGGCGGCCAGGCCCGCGGCCACCTCCTCGGCCACCGTCGCCGCGGAGTCGACCAGCTCGACGCCGGCGCCCACCACCCGGGCGAGCAGCGGCCGCAGCAGCGGGTAGTGGGTGCAGCCGAGCACCAGGGTGTCGATGCCGTCGCCGAGCAGCGGCTCGAGGTAGCGCCGTGCCACCTGCTCGGTGACCGGGTCGTCGTGCCAGCCCTCCTCGACCAGCGGCACGAACAGCGGGCAGGCGCGGCTCACCACCTCGAGGCCGGGCAGCAGCTCGCGCAGCGCCCGGCCGTAGGCGTCGGAGCGCACGGTCGACTCGGTGGCGATCACCCCCACCCGGCGGCTGCGGGTCACCGCCGCCGCCCGCCGCGCGCCCGGCCCCACCACGCCCCAGGTCGGCACCGGGGGCCGGAGGTTGGGCAGCGCCAGGGCCGACGCCGTGTTGCACGCCACCACCACCGCCTTGACGCCGCGCTCGAGGAGGAAGTCGACGGTGCGCCGGGTGTAGCGGGTGACGGTCTCGGGCGACTTGCTGCCGTAGGGGAGCCGCGCCGTGTCGCCCAGGTAGACGATCGACTCGGCGGGCAGCCGCCGCTCGAGGGCGGCGACCACGGTCAGACCTCCCACCCCGGAGTCGAAGACGCCGATCGGGCGGGGGTCGCCGCCGCCGTTCACCCCCCCTCCGCGGCGCGCTGCACCAGGGCGGTGTCGGGCAGCAGCGGGCGGGAGGTGTCGACGTGGCCGGCGAAGGTCAGGCGCTGCTCGCCGTTCCACAGCAGCACCACGCTGCGCACCGAGGCGACGTTGAGGGCGAGGGTGTCGACCAGGCTGTAGACGCGCAACATCTCCTCCATGGAGCCGCCGGCGGGAGGCTCCTGCCCGTCGGCCGAGACCAGGTCCACGAAGGCGACGCCGTCGTCGCCCAGGTGCACCGAGCGGACCTCCACGCCGGCCGGCAACGGCGCCACCAGCGAGGGGCTCTCCGGTCCCTCCAGCAACGTCCGCGCCAGCAGCAGGAGCTGGCGCTCGGGATCGTCGGGCGCCGGCAGCTCGCGGTTCTCGGCGGCCAGGGTGGTGCCGCGGGTGGGGAAGTAGAGGTCGACGGCCAGCGACAGCTCGGGGACGGGGGCGGCCTCCTCGCCGGCGGGGGCGCCACCGGCGGCGCGCGGGCGGTGGGTCCACCACCACCAACCGCCCGCCAGGAGGAGCACGACCACCAACACCCCGGCCACCGCCAGGGCCAACCGGCCGGCGCCGCTCAACGCCCGTCCCCGCCCGCGGCGGGCGGCCCCGAGGCGGCGCCGGCGGCCGGGCCCGTCGCACCGGACGCCACACCGGCGGCGGCCCCCTCCACCTCGTCGCGGTAGCGGGAGATGGCGCGCACCAGCGCCGCGGCGAGCTGGCCCCGGTAGGAGGGATCCTGCAGGCGGCGCTCCTCCTCGGGGTTGGAGAGGAAGCCGAGCTCCACCAGCACCGCCGGCATCGCGGCCCCCATCAGCACCACGAACGGGGCCTGCTTGACGCCCCGGTCGCGCAGGTCGAGGGCGCCGTTGAGCTCGCCCTGGATGAGGTTGCCGAGCCGCTGGCTCTCGGCGAGGAAGTGGCTCTGCGCCAGGTCCCAGAGGATGAGCCGCAGGTCGTAGAGGGCGTCCTCGCCGCCGGCGTCGCCGCCCGCCGCCGGCCGTGCCGCGCCCCCGGGGGCGTTCTCCGCCGCGGCCGCCTGCGCCGCTCGCTCGTCGCTGGCCGTCGCCGACAGGAAGTAGGTCTCGGCGCCGCGCGGCGCCGGCCCGAAGGCCGAGTTCAGGTGCAGCGACACGAACAGGTCGGCCTTGTTCTGGTTGGCGATGGCGGTGCGGGTCTCGAGCGGCAGGTTGGCGTCCTCGCCGCGGGTGAGCACGACGCGCACCGGCAGCGCCGCCTCGAGCTGCGCCTTGAGCGTCTGGGCGATCAGCAGGGTGAGGTTCTTCTCCTCCACCCCGCTGGGGCCGATGGCGCCGGTCTCGGTGCCGCCGTGCCCCGGGTCGATGACGATGGTGTGCAACCCCTCCGGCGGCTCGGGCGGCTCGGGGGCCGGCGCCAGGGGGCGCTCGGCGACGCCGCCGCGGTGGACGTCGAAGACCAGTCGGAAGGGGTTCTCCAGCGTGTAGCTGTCGGCCGTGGCGCCGGGCACCAGCTCGACGACGATGCGGTCGGGGCGGACGTCGATGGCGCTGACCAGCGGATCGCGGACCGGCCGCGACCGGGCCGCCGTCACCCGGTCGCCGCTGAGCGCCACCAGCACCCGGCCGGCGTGCTGCTCCACCCGGTAGTCGGGCCGCTCGGGGAACTGCAGCACCACCGTGGTGACGCCCTGCAGGTGCACCACGTCGGTGGTGACCTCCAGGCTGCGGGCGCGGTGGCGGACGGCGGTCAGGGTGCCGGTGGCGGGGTCGGCGCGCAGCCGGATGTCGCCGAAGCGGCCGTAGACCACCGACAGGAAGTCGAGCGGCACGTAGATCGAGCCGTCGACCATCTGGGGCTGGCGACTCAGCGGGGTGATCTCGGTGCCGATCGCCAGGGCCCCGCTGTCGGGGCCGAACAGCACCTCCTCGCCCCCGAAGGTGAGCGACCAACCGCCGCCGACCTGCGCCGCGAGCCGCCCGCCGAGCCGCGCGGCGACCGGCGCCAGGGCGTAGAGCGTCGCCCCCTCGGCGTCCACCGTCGGCACGACGAGATCGACGCCGGGCTCGACCGGGGCGAGGGCCGGCGCCGGCGCCGGCGCGACGGGCGGTTCCTGGGCGGCGGAGCGGGCGGCCGGGACGGAGGGAAGGACGGCGGCGGCGAGGGCCAGCAGCGGGACGCCGAAACGGCGGAGAACACGGCGCGTCACGGCCGGCAGGATACCATCGCCCCACCCGCCGGGGGCTTGGGAACAGGCCGTCGAGTGTGGTACTCCTTGACCTCCGGGCGGCGGTCCCCGGCCGCCGGCCCCGCGGTCTTTCTTGCGAGGAGGAACCCATGGACATCCGCGAGCTGCGCGTCGTCGTCAGGGCCAAGAACTTCGACCGCACCTGCCGTTTCTACGAAGACGTGCTGGGGATGCCCCGGCTCGACGGCTGGGAGCGCGACACCGGGCGCGGCGCCCTGTTCCAGGCCGGTGAGACGGTGCTCGAGATCCTCGGGCGTCCCGCCGGCCAGGGCACCCGCGGCTGGGACGAGGACTTCGACTACCAGGGCCCCGACCACAAGCTCGCCCTCACCATCGTGGTGCCCTCGGCGCAGAAGGTCTACGAGGAGCTCTACCTGCGCGACAAGAACATCCCCGGCGGCCTGCGCGAGGACGTCGACGGCACCCTGCTGTTCGGCACCCACGACCCCGACGGCGTCCACATCGTCTTCCGCCAGGCCCCCGAGCTCGCCGCCGAGCGCGCCCGCGAGCTGTCCAAGCCCTCCGCCCACGGCCCGCAGCAGGAGCACGGCGGGACCCTGGGGGCGAAGCCCTGGGCCGACGCCGACCGCACCTAGGGGGGAAGACAAAGTTCCTTGACTTCCTGTCGAGTCCCCACTACACTCCTGCGTGTCAAGTTAAGTTTACGATACGACAAGGAGACTCGATATGGACGATGCAATCACCGAACGGCAGGGCCTGCGGATCTGGGGCGTCTGGTGCCACGCGACCCCCAAGGACCGCCACAACCTGCGGGTGTTCGACGCCTGGGCGCTCGCCTGGGCCCTGGCGCACGTCGGCGGCACCTTCCTCCTGGTCAAGGTCGGAGGCCTGGGGACCGCCGCCACCTGGACCGTCGCCGCCTTCCCCGTCCTGCTCGGGCTCGGCGCGCTCGTCGCCTACGTGCGCTTCCTCAAACACGCCGACGAGCTGCTGCGCCGCATCCAGCTCGAGGGGCTGGCCCTGGGCTTCGGCGTCGGAGTCCTCTTCATGCTCAGCTACCAACTCGCCGAAAGGGCCGGTGCCCCGCACCTCGGGATGTCGATGCCGGTGCTGGTGATGGTGGTCTTCTGGGCGCTCGGCCAGTGGCTCGGCGCGAGGCGCTACGCATGAAGAACCGCCTCAAGGTGCTGCGCGCCGAGCGCGACTGGACCCAGGCCGACGTCGCCGACCGCGTCGGCGTCTCCCGGCAGACCGTCAACGCCGTCGAGACCGGCAAGTACGACCCCAGCCTGCCGCTCGCCTTCGCCCTCTCCCGCCTCTTCGGCCGCCCCATCGAGGCCATCTTCGACCCCGACGGCACCGGCCCGCGCGGCTGAGCCGGACGGCGCGGGCGGGCCGGCCGCTCCGGCGGACCGGGGTCGGTGGGCACAGCCGCCCGCAGAGCCGCCGCGCCGGCTCCCGATCCCCTGGAATCGCCCGCCACCGCGGGCGGTTCTCCCTTTCGCCGGGGCCCGCCACCGCCTTGCACGGCCGCCGCCCCGTTTGCTATCCTCCGCAGGCTCCGCCGGGGCTCCCTGCCCCGACGACCCGTGGCGCGTTCGTCTAGGGGTCCAGGACGCCGGCCTCTCACGCCGGTAACACGGGTTCGAATCCCGTACGCGCTACCATCCCTCGAATCGACAACTTAGCAGCAGTCGGTCCACCGCGACCGGGGCCGACAGCTGGCCTGAGAAGAAATCCCGCAAAGCTCTTTCCGGCCCCTTCGCCTGCCGGGCGCGGCCGGGCCTCGCCGGCGGCGCTGGTCGCTCGAGGGCGCGTGGGCCCCGCGGATAGCGACCGGCGCCGGCGCAGCGGTCCCGCCCGCCGGGCCTCGCTCCACGTTGACTCCGATACCAGTTTCGTTCCATGTTCCACCTCGTCCCAACTTTCAGTAGTCGGCGCCGTGGGCCTGCCGCTGGCCCACACATCCTTATCCGCAAGGAGAACGGCCATGTCGAAGCGACACGCGTTGAAGCTGGTGTGGATCGTTGCGGCGATTCTGGGATCGACCGCTTCGGCCTGGGCCGACGACGTCGTCGATGGCTCCATCGGTCCCGGTGCCCTCTATCGCATCGTGGTCCCGACGAACTGGAACGGCACGCTGGTGGTCTACGCCCACGGCTATGTGCCCACCGACCAGCCCGTTGCGATTGCACCCGACGCCGAACGGGTCATCGCCCTCCTTGCGCCCCAGGGTGTGGCCGTCGCGGTATCGAGCTTCTCCGCCAACGGCTGGGTGGTGAAGGACGGCGCGCAGCGGACCCACCAGCTTCTGGGGATCTTCACTTCGAAGTTCGGTAGTCCAAGCCGCGTGTACGCCGCCGGTGGGTCGATGGGCGGACTCATCGCCATCAAGCTGATCGAGACGTATCCGGGCGAGTTCTCGGGCGCGCTGCTCGTCTGCGCCGGCCGCTGGAGGCACGCGGGCCCAACTCGACTACTACGCCGAACGTGTTCGCCCTGTTCGACCTGTTCTATCCGGGCGTCCTTCCGGAGATCTCCGTCGACTCTCCGCAGCCGATCGATGTCACGTCCCAGATCATCGTGCCCGCGATCGCGGCGATGACGAATGATCCGAGCGGAGCACTGGCGATCGCCAGCATCGACCAGACGCCCGTCCCGTTCGCGAACGGCCCGGAGCTCTTCGAGTCCATCGTCACCGCGCTCGTGGGCGCCGCCGGTTACCCCGAAGCCCTCGTACTCACGCACGGCCAGCCGTTCCTCGACAACAGCTCCACGCAATACACCGGGGCGCTCCCCGCGGCAACCCTGCAGTGGATCAACGCGAACATCCAGCGCTTCTCGGCCTCCCCCGCCGGGCTCAACACTGTCGAGCACAACTACACGCCGACGGGCCACCTGACCCTTCCGGCGCTCATGATCTCGACGTTCCGCGATCCCGTCGCCCCCGGCTTCCATGCCGTCCTCTACCGTGACGCGGTCGCGGCGGCCGGCGACTCAGACTGGCTGGTGCAACGGTCGGTCGCCGGAACGGCGGGCGGATACGGCCACTGCACCTTCACCCCGCAGGAGCTTGCGACGGCCTTCGCGGACCTCCTGACGTGGGCCCAGTACGGGGTGAAGCCGAGCCCCTGATCCATCGCGCCGGGTGGCGCTGGTGCCTGCGTTGTCCCCCGTCGGGCTCGGGGGATTGGCCCTGGCGCTCGGTGCGGCGGGCGCCATCGCTCTCCGGGTCGCCGGGCGACGGCGAACTGGGTAGCCGTCGGGACCCGCTCTCGGCGCGGCGGCTCGGCTGAAGCGCGGATCCGGCCGCGTCTGCGGCGCCCGCTCCTCGCAGCCGAACCCACCTCAAACGCTCCAGCCGTGAGAGCGAAACGGGTTCCGTGGACACGCTCCTCGCCGGGAGGTGTCGTCACCGGGCGCCGATCCTCCGCATGCCCTGGTGGGTCGAAAAACGCTCGGTGTTCGCGAACCGACTCGTTGACTCTCCTCGACGGGCGGGCGTAGCCTCGGCGAGTCCCACAGACCAAGATGGCCGGCCTCGCGGGTGCTCTTCAGCGCCTTGGCCGCTTTTTGTGGTTGCGACCTTCCGGGAGGTGAAGCATGGAGGCCAAGAGTGCTTCTCGGCCCGCGCGGCGGGGTCTGCCGCTTCTCCTGATCCTGGTGCTCGGGATACCGGGCGTGGCGGCGGCGGCCACGCGGCACGTGATCCCATCCGGCGGTGCGACGGTGGGTCCCTGCACGAGCTGGGGCACCGCCTGCACGCTCCTGACGGCCCTGGGCGTGGCGGCGAGCGGCGAGGTGTGGGTCGCAGCGGGCGTCTACCTCCCCACCACGGACGTCGTGGTGGGCCCGTCGACCACCGACCGGCAGGAGGCCTTCCTCGTCCCGCCCGGGGTCGCCGTCTACGGCGGCTTCGCGGGGACGGAGACCCAGCTCTCCGCCCGGGACCCGAGGGCGAACGTGACGATCCTCTCGGGCGACATCGACGGCGACGACACCGACACCGACGGCAACTCCATCGCCGAGACCACTGCCGACGTGCAGGGCGCCAACACCTACCACGTGTTGACCATGGACGGCACCGGCACGCCGATCACCGCGACCACGGTCCTCGACGGCTTCACCATCACCGGGGGGCAAGCCGGCGGCGCGGACTTCCCGGACTGGGCGGGAGGCGGTCTCTATTGCCACGGTCCCGGCGCGGCCTCCGGTTGCAGCCCGAAGCTCGCCCACCTCGCGTTCCGTGGCAACAGCGCCTCCTCAGGCGGCGCGATCTACGACAACGGCGGTTCCTTCGGCGTGAGCAGCCCGAGCCTCACCAACGTCACCTTCAGCGGCAACAGCGCCGTCATCGGCGGTGCGATCTTCAACGTCGGCGGGGGTACCGCCGTGAACAGCCCGAGCCTCGTCAACGTGATCCTCTGGGGCGACACGGCCGACATGGGTCCGGAGATCTTCAACGCCGCCGCGACGCCGTCGATCGACCACAGCATCCTCTCGGCCTGTCCCACGGGAGCGACCTGCACCAACCTCGTCACCACCGATCCGCTGCTGGGGCCGCTCGAGAACAACGGCGGCTCCACCGAGACGATGGCCCTGGGCGCAGGCTCGTCCGCACTCGACACGGGCGACGACGGTGCCTGCCCGGCGACCGACCAGCGCGGCTTCGCCCGGCCGCAGGACGGTGACGCCGACGGCGTGGCTCACTGCGACGTCGGAGCCTACGAGCTCGTCCCCTCCATGCTCGCCGTCCCGGCCCTGGGCCCCTGGGGCCTGGCCCTGCTCGCCCTGCTCCTGGCGGCGGGCGGGTCGCTGCTGCTTCGCCGCGGTGAGCTCACTGTGATATCTAGACCCGCATGAACCCCAAAAAGCGCCACGACGACAAGCTCCTGGTCGAGGAGCTCGGAGACGAGACCATCGTCTACGACCTCGACGCCGATCGGGGCCACCTGTTGAACCGGGTGGCGGCCCTCGTCCTCGAAAACTCCGACGGCGGACGGAGCGTCGAGGAGCTCGCGTCGCTCGTCCACCGGGAGACCGGCCTGCCGGCGGACGAGCGGATCGTCAACCTGGCGCTCGGCGAGCTCGAGGACGCCGGCCTGGTCCAGGCGGAGGTCCCCGCGAGCGGCCCCACGCGCCGCGAGGTGATCCGGGGGCTCGGTCTCGGTGTGCAGGCGGCTCTGCTGCTGGGATTCGTGCGCTCGGTCGCGGCCCCTCCGGCGGCGTACGCACAATCGCCCGCCGGGACGACCGGGCCGGCGCCGACGACGACGGAGGCCCCTCCCAGTCAGTCGACGGCCGCCCCCCTCTGAGGGGGCCCACGCGCGCCGGATACTGGAGGAGGATGGTGGTGGCCGGAGCCCTGCGCGCGCAGCGCTCGTCGGCCGAACGCGTGGCCAGCGTGCGCATCCTGTGATATCTAGACCCGCATGAACCCCAAAAAGCGCCACGACGACAAGCTCCTGGTCGAGGAGCTCGGAGACGAGACCATCGTCTACGACCTCGACGCCGATCGGGGCCACCTGTTGAACCGGGTGGCGGCCCTCGTCCTCGAGCACTCCGACGGCGGACGGAGCGTCGAGGAGCTCGCGTCGATCGTCCACCGGGAGACCGGCCTGCCGGCGGACGAGCGGATCGTCAACCTGGCGCTCGGCGAGCTCGAGGACGCCGGCCTGGTCAAGGCGGAGGTCCCCGCGACCGGCCCCACGCGCCGCGAGGTGATCCGGGGGCTCGGTCTCGGTGTGCAGGCGGCTCTGCTGCTGGGATTCGTGCGCTCGGTCGCGGCCCCCCCGGCGGCGTACGCACAATCGCCCGCCGGGACGACCGGGCCAGCGCCGACGACGACGGAGGCCCCCCCCAAAGAGTCGACGGTCGCCCCCTTCTGAGGGGGGAGCCGGGAGCGGGTGTCGGCGCCCTTCCCGAGTCGCCCGAATCCTCTGGCCGGCTCCCAGGAGGGGTCCCGTGTTCATCGCAGAGGACCTGATCTACCTCCAGCTCGCGAAGACGGGCAGCACGCACGTCGCGAAGCTGCTGCGGATGTTGGGCGCCGGGGTCCGGGGCCCCAAGCATCAACCCGCGCCGCCCGACCTCTGCGCCGGCCGGCTGGTGCTGTGCTCGATCCGGAGCCCGTGGGACTGGTATGCCTCGCTGTGGAGCTTCGGGCTCCGCGGCGGGGGCGCCCTGCACCAACGGCTCACCAACACGGTGCCGGTTTCCCGGATGCGCGCGCTGCCGCCGGGAGCCTCCGCCGAGGAGCGGCGCAAGGCCTTCTCGGTGGGGGCCGAGAGCGCCCGTGCCTGGCGCCGGACCTACCGGGCGACCGAACCGCCGGCGGCGTTCCGGACCTGGCTGTCGCGGATGTTCGACCCTGAGCTGGCAGCGGACCTCCGGGAGGGCTACGCCGACTCGGCGCTGTGCCGCTTCAGCGGCTTCATGACCTATCGCTACCTCAGGCTGTGCACCCGCCACACGAGCCGGCTGTCGGGGGAGGGCGGCGTCGCGAGCATCGAGGAGATCGCCCGCTTCGAGCGCGACCACCTCTACGTCGACCGCTTCCTGCGCCAGGAACGGCTGGAGGACAGCCTGCTCGAAGCGCTCGGCGAGATCCGTCCCATCGGCGACGTGGAACGCGAAGCGGTTCGGACCGCCGAGCGCACCAACCCCTCGCCGCGGCCCCTACCCCTGGAGGAGCTCTACGACGAGGCGTCCATCGAGCTGGTCGGCCGGCGGGAGCGATTCCTGGTGGAGCGCTTCGGCTACGAGGCTCCGCGACCGCGAGCCCGCCGGGCCGGGGCCCGAAGCTGACGGCGGACGGCCGATCCGGATCCGTACGGTGTGCTCCGCCTCGGCGATCCCGCCCGGCTCAGGCAGCGGCAAAAGGAAACCCGGCAGCCGGCAGGCCGTCTTCGTCGTACCAGTCGCCGAAGCCGAAGGCGGCGACCAGCGCCCACCCGCGCTCGATCTCCGCGGGGGGGAGGCGCTCGCGGTACTCGCGCAGCGGGCGTAGGCGCGCCGACCGACGACCCAGCCGGGGCGTGCGTCCGCTCGACCAGGAGGGGCGGACCAGGTGCTCGAGCGCAGCCGGGTGGAAGCGGCGCCCCACCCGTTCGAAGAGGCGGCGGAGCTCCGGCTCGGGACGCAGCAGCGCGCGCTCGTAGGCGATGCCGGTGACCGCCATGGAGGCCGGGCGCTGCGCGAACAGGACGTGGTGGAGCACGCACCACAGGAAGACCATCCGAACGGAATCCGCCTCGCCGGCCACGTCTCGACCCAGCTCCCGGACCCGGGGATGGGCCTCCAGCAGCTCCGGCAGCGCCATCAGATCCTCGAAGTGGGTGTGCATGCTCATCCGCAGGCGCGATGCCGCGACGGCCAGGGGGTTGCGGATGACCAGGACGATCGGCATCGCCGGGGCCAGACGATGCAGCCAGGCGAGCATCATGTGGCAGCGGACCTCCTTGACGATGCGCCGGAAGGCCCGGGCGCGGGGGTTGGTGCGGTCCATCGTCCGGTCCCGGGCCGCACCTCGCAGCACGGCCCGCGCGTCGTGCACCAGATCCCGATCGCTCTCGTCGGGCCGAATGTACGGGTAGCGACAGGGGATCGTCCCGGTCACCTCGGGCAGGAACGGCTCGAAGAGGATGCGGTAGCGGTGATCGTGGTTCAGGGTCTCCGCCAGCCACGTCGTGCCGCTGCGGGCCGCTCCGCAGAGCAGGATCGTGCTCCGTTGCCCGGTGTAGAGATCGAACCGCACGCGGCGCGGGGGGAGGCGGGCAGGGGGCGGGCTCGCCGCGTCTTCGTCTTCCCCACGGGCGTGACGGAGCAAGGGGCCGATCAGCCCAGGCGCCTTCCGGGCGAGCCGCAGGTAGAGCGGGCGCCAGCCCCGGGGGCGCGGCCAGTCGAGGACCCGCTTCCCCAACCGATACTCGAACCGCCGGCGGAACCAGGGGAGCTCCGGGTCGTCGCGGTGCCGAGCCGAGAAGCGCTCGAACAGCTCGAGGTACGCGAGGGCGAGCCGCGGTCCGCGCAGGTTCCACAGCGTCCAGGAGACGGGGTGGCCTCGCGGGTCCTCCCCGTTCCGCAGGAGGCGCCGCATCCACACGATCTCTCCGTCCGACAGCCCGTGGCCCGGCCACAGGGTGTCGAGCGAGCGGCGGACGATCGCTTCGTGGTTGCGCACCCGCTCCTCGCTCAGGTTGAACGAGGTCTGCGCCTCGTGCCGCCGGTAGCTCAGCAACCTGTCCGGCAGGTTGGCCGCGCGGGTGTGGGGAAGAAGGCGGCTCCAAAGGTCGTAGTCCACCGCCACGCGGAGCGTCTCGTCGTAGGAGAGGCCGAGCCGGTCGAGCACGGAGCGCCGGATGACCGAGGTGGGGTGGGCGATGGGGCTGTAGAAGAGCGCCATCCACTGGATCTGCAGGTTCCCCTCGGTCCCTGAGGTGAAGCGCCCGGTGGACCGTCCTTCCGTGTCCACGATCCGCATCGCGGATCCCAGCACCCCCAGGCCGGGGTCCCGCTCGAGGCGGTCCACCTGGAGCGCCAGCCGATCGGGATGCGCGACGTCGTCCGCGTCCATGCAGGCGATGTAGCGGCCGCGAGCCCGCTCCAGGGCGAAGTTCCGAGCCGCCGAGATACCGGCGGGGTCGCGGGCGAAGAAGCGGAGGCGCGGGTCCCGGTGATGACGCGCGACCTCGGCGCTGCCGTCGGTGGAGCCGTCGTCGACCACCAGCAGCTCGAGGTCGCGGAAGGACTGGCCGAGGATGCTCTCGATGGCGGGGCGCAGGAAGCGTCCCGCATCGCGGGTGGCGATGACCACGCTGACCACCGGTGCACGCGAATCGGACGCCATGGGGGGCGGCTAGAATACCGGAGCCGTGGACGCCCTCGGGAGGAACAGCGCGCTGGAGGTCTCGTTCGTGATCCCCAGCCGCAACGAGCCGCTGGAGCTGCTGACCCGTACGCTGGCCCGGCTCCACGAGACCGCGAGCGGCATCCCCTACGAGGTCGTCGTCGTGGACGACGCCAGCGACGTCCCGATCGCGCTGGTGCCCCACGAGAGGGTGACGCTGCTGCGCAATGCCGAGCCGCTCGGCACGATGAGCACCCTGCGGCGCGGCTGCGCCCAGGCGTCCGGCCGGGTGCTGGTGATCCTCGACGCCCACATGAGCTTCGCGGACGACTGGCTGGAGCACTACCTCACAGCGATCGGCCCTCGCACCCTCGTCTGCCCGCACGCCTGGGACTACGACCTGGGCACGAGCTACTACTTCGGGGCCGACCTGTTCTGGCGGGGCGGGGTGCGCTCCGTCTGGTGGGGCTATCACTGGCGCTTGCGCCGGCCGAGGGGCCGGGTGGCCGACGTGCCGATGGTGCTCGGCGCCTGCTACGGGCTCGAGCGGGAGGCGTACGAGCACCTCGGAGGCTTCTCGCCCCACTACCGGGTGTGGGGCATGGTCGAGCAGGATCTGTCGTATCGGGCCTGGATGAGCGGGTTCCGGGTCCGCTGCGCCACGCGGGCGAGAGTCGGGCACTTCTATCGGCGCAACCGGCCGGAGGGCACCCGGGTGTCGGCGTTCGACGCCCGCTACAACCAGGCGCTGTTCGGACACTGTCAGCACGAGGAGAGCCTCTTCGAGGCGCTGCGCCCGTGCATCGCGCCGACCCCCGAGCAGCTCAGCCTCCTCGAGAGCCCCGAAGTGTCGGCCTGGCGCGAGCGGGTCCAGTCCTGCCGCGTGCGCAGCGATCGGGAGCTCCTCCGGGGGCCCCTGCGGGAGCTCGGCCGGACGCTGCCGGTGAGCTCGGGCAAGACCATCCGCTACCGGCCCGACGGCGTTCCGTCGTCCCTTCTCACCACCTGGGCGAGGGAGGAGGAGCGGAAGCTCGGTCGCGGGCTGAGAGCGCTCGGCGAGCCGTACGAAGCATGGAACCCGGCAGTCCCCCCTCGCCCCGGCGAAGCCACCCGGGTGCGGGCCGGTGCCGTCACCTACGGGGATCGCGCGCTGCTCCTCGTCGGCGGCGACGAGGGGAGCGTGCCGGCGCTCCAGCTCGAGCTGCTGCGCGCCGGCGCCTCCCTCCACAGCGCGAGGGGGGTGCTCCTCGACGACGCCGGCCGCGCCCTCGGCCAGGCGACACCGCTGCTTCTCGACGGAGCCGAGGTCCTCCCCGAGAGCGTCGGCAGCTCCTTCAGCGCCGGCCCCCGCCCGATCGACCTCATCGCCTTCGTGACCTACCGGCCCGGCACGAGGTGGCGGCTGGAGCGGATCACCGACGGCGCCGCCGTCCTCTCCCTGCTCGCTCGGAGCGACATCGTGAGCGGCGAGCGCTCGCCCGCCCTGAAGCGGCTCCGGGCCCTGGCCTCGCGAGCCCGGAGTGTGCGGGTGCAACGGGGCTCGGCGCCGAACGCCGCGCGCCGCCTGCTGCGGCTGCTCCGAGAGGGCGAGGCCGGGGCTCCGAAAGACCTCAGCTTCGTCCACTACGGCACCTCGGTCGCGCTCGAGCTCGAAGATCCGCGCTTCCGGCACCGCCTGCGGGGCGTCCTTCCGGCGGGGGCGAGGGTCCGGACCACGGAGGAGCCGCAGGCGCGGTTCCGGGTGGAGCGAGATCGCGCTTCCGGCTATCGCCTGCGCCGCGACGGCAAGCGGATCGTCGCCCGGACCTCGACCCTCCGGGCGCTCGCCGACGGTCTGGAGTCCAAGCTCGACTTCGCGGTCGCCCGTCGGGCCGAGGAGGTGCTCTTCATGCACGCCGGCGTGGTGACGGTCGGCGACCGGGCCATCGTTCTCCCCGGCCGAAGCCACAGCGGCAAAAGCACCCTGGTGCGGGCTCTGGTGCGGGCGGGCGCCCGCTATCTCTCGGACGAGTACGCGGTGGTGGACGATCGGGGCTGGGTGTGGCCCTATCCGAAGGCCCTGCAGATCCGCAACGGGAACGGAGCGGTCGAGCGGGTGCCGATCGAGGAGCTGGGTGGGCACCAGCGCTACCGGCCGGCGCCGGTCGGTCTCATCCTGGACACCCTGTTCGCCCCCGGGTCCACCTGGGCCCCGACCGAGGTCTCCGTCGGTGAGACCTACCTCACCCTGATGGACAACACGGTGCGGGCCCGGGAGCTCCCCGCCGCCACGCTGCGGCGGGCCACGGCCATGGCGGCGAGCGCGCTGCGTCTCCAGGGACCACGCCCCGAAGCGGCGGCGATCGCGCGCGATCTCATCGCCCGGCTCGAGGACGCGACGCCGGACGCTCCGCCCCGATGAGCCACGACGCCGACGCGACGAGATGCTCGTGTTTCTGTGAGTTCGGTTATCTCAACTTCTTCGTCCTGCCGGCGCTCAGGGTCTACTTCGAAACCAGCCCGGAGCGCCTGGCGCTCGTCACCTATCCGGACTACTTCCGGCTGCTGCGACACCTCTTCGGAGAGCGGGTCGAAGCCGCGGAGCTCCTCGAGCAGGACCCGCTCCGCAGCGGCTTCTCGAGCCCGAGGTACGACGCCTCGTACGCCGACCTCCCGAAGATCGACGCCCTGCTCGAGAGCCACCTCGCGTCGCTGTCGCCACGGCCCGACCTCCACCGCGTCCGCGAGCGGTCGATCATCGACCCGCCCCGGGAGGTCACCGAGGCGATGGATCGCCAGTTCGGGGGTGACGCGTTCGACGACGTCGTCGTGGTCTACCTGCGCAACCGCGCGAACTCCGATCGCCGGAACTATCTCGGCAACCTCGACTGGCGAACCCTCGAAGCGGACGGCAGGTTGCTGGTCTTGGTCGGTGATTCCGAGGAGGCCCTCGTCCCCTTTCCCGAGGGTCCGACGGTCTACCGCACGCGCGATCTCTTCGAGAACGCCTACTTCTTCCAGCGCTGCTCCTGCTTCTTCGCCAACGACTCCGGGATCATCGATTTCGCCAAGAACTGTGGTTGCCGGACGGTGCGCATCATCCCGTCGAGAAGCGCCGTCAACCCGAAGAACTACCGGCCGTTCAACTCCTGCGTCACCAAGCCGCTCGGGAGCCGGTACCTGCTCGCCGAGTGGCGGAGGCGCCCGGCGTTCGTGGAGGTCTCGCACGGCGAGTTGGTCGACAAGGCCGCGGTCCTCGAGGTGAAGCTGGAGCGCATCTCCAGTCGCGCCAAGAGGGTCAACATCCGGCGCGAGCTCGGCGGCCTCCGCCAGGCGATGGCGGCGCTCGGGATCGCCACCGACTCCGAGATCTTCCGCGAGCTCCTCGCCTTGCACCGGCGCAACTGGGACCTGGTCGAGCGCTGGAACATGCTCGATCGCGAGGGCCGGTACGACGAGGAGTACATCGCGGTGACCAGGGCCTCCAACCAGTGCAACCGGGAGCGCTTTCGCCTCAAGAGCAAGCTCAACGAGCGATCGCTCCTCGTCGAGGAGAAGTCGGCGATCTACGACGGGCCGCCACCCGATCCAGGCCGCGAGTGAAGCGCTACATCGTCTCGACGAGCATCCACCCGCCCACCGAAGCGCTGCGGCGCTTCGCCGCGATGGACGACTGGAACCTGATCGTCGTCGGCGACCTGGCGACCCCGCATCGCGAGTACGACGCGCTCGACTGCCTCTACCTCGGTCCCGACGATCAGAGGCAACGCTACCCGGAGCTCAGCGCGGCGATCCCGTGGCGCTCGATCCAGCGGCGCAACATCGGCTTCGTCGAGGCGTGGCGCCGCGGCGCCGACGTCGTCGCCACGGTGGACGACGACAACCTCCCGTACGACGATTGGGGGAAGGACCTGCTGATCGGCAGGGACGTGGAGATCGATCTCTACCGTCCGGAGCTCGACGTCTTCGACCCGCTGGCCGTCACCTCGGCCTCCGGTGTCTGGCACCGGGGCTATCCGGTCCAGTACCTGCCGCGTCGCCACCGCCTCAGCCACCTGGGCAAAACGACGCGACGGGTCCTCGTCCAGGCGGACCTCTGGGACGGGGATCCGGACATCGACGCGATCGCGCGGCTGGCGCTGGCGCCGAAGGTCGAGCTCGAGGAGATGGCACCGTTCGGGGCCACCTGCCTGGCACCCTTCGACAGCCAGAACACGTTCCTCGCCCGGGAAGTGCTGCCCTACTACGCCGTGCTGCCCTTCGTCGGCCGCGTCGACGACATCTGGGGCGGGTATCTCTTGCAGGCGCGCTTCCCGGACAGTGTCGCCTTCAACCGCGCCTCCGTCTATCAGCAGCGGAACGAGCAGGATCCGCTCGACAACCTCGAGGACGAGCTCTTCGGGTACCGCCACACGATCGACTTCGTCCGCGGCGGATGCAGGTTGGACCAGCCCTTCGTCCCGGCCGAAACGCGTCGCTTCTACGACGTCTACCGAGCGCAGTTCTGACCGCGCGGGATCAGCCGCCCGTGAACGTCTCCGGCAGGGAGCACGGCCACCTGGACTCGGCGTTCCCCGCGTGAATGGCGAAGCTGGAGAAACTGGATTCCGGCGTTCCGACCACCAGGGACGCGCCGGACAGCAGAACGAGGTCGGCGACCGAGTGCTCCAAGCTGGTCTGCCGGAACGCCGTGCCGAACTCGCCTTCGAACGTGACGGCCCTCTCGCCGTACCGGGACCGGAACTCCTGCAACGCCGTCGCGTCGTCGCAGCACAGGAAGAAGCGCTCCGTGGCGTCGAGCAGCTCGTCGAGGATCTCGGCGTAGTCCTCCGTCGACGGAAAGCGCAGGCCGGGGCGGAGCTTGTTCCAGCGTCGGAGCTTGTCGGTTCTCCTCACGTGGGCGGCGCGGTACTCGCGCCCCAATCTCCCTCTGGTCTCCTCGATCCGACTCGCGATGCCGCAGCTCTCGGTCAGGGCGCCCAGGAAGCGACGCTGAGCCCCGCGGTAGACCTCGCCGAAGATCTCCTCGTCCACTCCTCGGGAGGCGAGAAAGCGCCGATACATGGTCGATTCGGCGACCGGGTTCGACAGGACGAGGGTGCGGCTCGGATCTCCCAGGAAGATCTCCGCCAGGATGCTGAGGTCCATCTGGCCGAGCGACTCCAGGGTGTCCGTGCAGGGGACGCTGCCGGGACACACCCCGTTGGGCGACCAGCTCCAGTGGAAGGGGATGGCCGACAGCTCGGAGACGGCCGAAAGGGCGCCGACGGCCCGGAGTCGATTGCACAGGCCGCCTGCCGCTGCGATGAAGAAGATCCGCCGGACCTCGCGTCGACGCGGCCCCGGGCACTCCCACACGAAATGGCGCAGGAAGAGACGGCTCAGCCGGTTGAGCAGGCGGTCGCACGAGCTCTCGACTTCGGGGGAACCGGCCACGGACTCGAGACGCCGGGCGAGCGCGAGGATGCGCGCCGAAAGGAAGCCCGGGTCGTCGACCGGACCGCGCCGGCGATGGCGGTAGCGATCGAGGAGCTCCTCGACCTCCCGCTCCAGGGCGGGAAGGCCTTCTTCGGGACCGATCGGCAGCTCGTCGGACATGGGACGACCCCGCGCCCGAGGGCTAGGGCCTCTTCGCATCTGTTCCGATCGCCGCTGGTCCGATCGCCGCTGCTCCGATCACCGTGCCGGGGAACGTCACGACTCCGGTACTCTACCCTGGCTTCACCGGAGAAGCCACCGTGGACGCGATCGATCGAGCCCTCCTCGACTGTCTGCGCGGCGGGCCCGGCGCCCCTCCCCGACACGAGGCTCCCGACCTCTCCCGCGCGGGATGGGACCTGTTCGTCCGGCGCGCCCGCACCCAGCATGTGGTGCCGCTGATCTACCGGCGCCTCCGGACCGCGGCGGCCGGCAGCGTGCCACCGGACGTTCTCGCGTCGCTGCACCGGCGCGTCCGCCGGGTCGCGCTGAGGAACGCAGGACTGTTCTCGGAGCTGCGTGCCGTCGCCCTCTCGTTTCGGCAGGCGGAGATCCCCCTCATGCTGCTCAAGGGCGCCCTGCTGGCCCCCGACGTCTACGGCGACGCCTCGCTCCGGGAGATGTCCGACCTCGACCTGCTGGTCCGCAGGGACGACCTCGCCCCGGCGCTCCGGCACCTGCTCGACCTGGGCTTCCGCCCGCGCGAGGAGCTTCCCGACGACGTCGCCGACCGCTTGACCCGGTTCCATCACGTCCCGCCGCTCTCGAGAGGACGGGGCCCGATCGAGCTCCACTGGACGCTCCTCGCCCCGGATCGGGCGCCCGCGACGCCGCTGGAGGAGATCTGGGAGCGCGCCGAACCGGTGGTCCTCGCCGGAGCCGAGGCGCTGGCGCCGAGCCTCGAGGACCTCCTCCTCCACACCTGCGCACACGCCGCCTACAACCACGCGTTCGAGGCCGGGCTGCGACCGTACTGCGACATCCGCCACATCCTGGAGAAGCGGGGCCGGGAGATTCGCTGGCCGCTCCTGCTGGATCGCTCCCGAGCGTGGGGATGGGACCCCGGCGTGCTGCTCGCCCTCCTGCTGTCCCACCGGCTGACGGCGTCGGCGGTCCCGCGGGCCGTGCTCGACCAGGCGGCGGCCGCCGTTCCCCCGCAGCTCGTCCGCGATGCGGAGGAGATGGCCCTGTGCGATCCCCGCGACACCAACCGCATGTCGCCGAACCTGGCCGAGTGGCACCATCGGCCGACCCTCCGCAACGGGCTCGGCCTCTTCTGGACCCGGCTCCGGTGGCGCCCGGACCACGTGGATCCCTCCCCGGGGTACTACGCCCGGCGGGGCCTCTCGCTCCTCCGCCGCCACCTGCCGGTCGTCTTCCGGCTGTCCGCGGGAGACCGCGGGACGGATCGGCTCGCGACGCGCAAGCGCCGGCTCGGCCAGTGGTTGGCGCCCGCGCACCTCGCCGGGGGCGCAGCCGAGGAAGCGGCACGCGGCCAACCACAGGCTAGATGCGGCGCACGACGAAGAACTGGCTGAGCAGCGAGCTGCTGGTCTCGCGGACGCGGACCCGGCGCTCGGCTTCCGCCCGATCGAAGAACCGGACGGCGCCGTGATGACCGGGATCGGTGGAGTCGCTGTAGGCGGTGGCGACGACCTCGCCGTTCGCTGCGACGGCTTCGCGCACGACGGCTTCGGGAATGCCGTGCATCTCGATGTCGAAGGGCAGCGCGGGCCGGCCCCTGAGGCGCCGGACCAGCCGCCGGACGGGCCCCGGCACCTTGTCGCGCAGCCGCCGCCGCCAATCCGGGGGTAGCTCGTCGGTGACCGCCTGGAACACCGCGATCCCTCCGGGGCGGCAGACGCGCAGAAACTCCGCGATATAGCCGCGCTGCAGCTCGGCCGGGATGTGCTGCAGTACGATGTGGGCGTAGACCAGGTCGACGCTGTCGCTCGGCACCTGCGGGAGATCGGCCTCGCGGTTGACGACGAAGTCCACCCGGTCCTTCAGATCGGCATGGACGGCCCTGGCCTCCTCGATCATGCGTTGCGAGATGTCCATGCCGATCCCGCTCGCCATGTGCTGGGCCAGCGCGCGGGACAGCCGGCCGATGCCGCAGCCGAAGTCGAGGAACCGGCCCTGCGGATCGACTTCGACGCCGAGGCCATCCAGGAAGGCCAGGACTCCTTCGATCTCCTCCTCGCCGGTGCGCAGGAACTCGTCGAGCTGCCAACTTCCGAGCTTGTTCGGATCCGCCAGGATCACCCAGCGGGCGTCCAGCTCGGCATTGCGGTCCCAGGCGGCGGCGTATCTGTCGATCAGGTCATGCATCGGCGCGGGCCGTGCCCAGCCCTTCCACGAGATCGGCCACGCTCTCCACCGCGGCCGCCGCCGTTCCGTGCCGGCACGCACCCCTCGTGGAGGGTCATCCCACGCATCATGCCGCTTCGCGCATCCGCACGCCAGCGTCGAGCCCGTCCCTTGATGCGACCCAGGGGTGAGCTCGAACGCATCCTGGTCTTCCGGACCGGACACCTCGGCGACACGATCGTCGCCCTTCCCGCGCTCCACGCTCTTCGCGAGGCCTGCCCCGACAGCCACATCACCCTGCTGTGCAACGCCAGCGGCGGGTCTTCCGATCGCGTGGCGGCCCCGGGGATCCTGCCGCGCAGCGGTCTGATCGACGATTGGCTGACCTACGGGAGCGGCCGGAACCCGGTCGCGACCGCGATCTCGCGGGCGGGCCTGCTCCGCAGACTGAGGAGCCGGCGATTCGACGCGCTCGTCTATCTCATGACCCGAGACCGGTCCGCCGGCAGCATCGCCCGCGATCGGCGGTTCTTCCGCGCCGCCGGCATCCGGACGACGATCGGTGACGGCTACCTGTTGTCCCGGCGGCTGCCCAGCCGACCGCCCGCGCCGATCGGTCCGGCCTCCGATCCGTCCTCCGGGAGGCCGCTCCCGAGGCTGGAACGGGAGTCGGACTTCCTGCTCGATCTCCTGGCGGACGCAGGGATCCCGCCGTCGAGCCGCGGAGCCGACCTGCTGCTCTCCGACCGCGAGCTCGAACGGGCCGACGCCTGGCTCGCCGCCCACTGCGGAGACGACTTCCGCTCCAGGAAGCTGCTCGCTCTGGCACCGGGAAGCGGCTGGAAGTCCAAGATCTGGAAGGAAGAGAAGTTCATCGAAGTCACCCGCCGCCTGGTCGAACGACACTCCGTGGTCCCGGTGATCTACGGCGGCGCCGACGAGAGACCGATCGGCGACCGGATCGTGGCGGCGCTCGGCTCGGGCGCCAACAGCGCCGGGGAGCTGAGCGCACGAGTCGGGGCGGCGGCGATGCGGCACGCGAGGCTCTATCTGGGAAACGACACCGGCTCCATGCACGTGGCTGCCGCGGTCGGCCTGCCCTGTGTCGCGATCTTCGCGGCGATCGACTACCCGGGGCGCTGGGAGCCGACGGGTGACGGCCATCGCATCCTGCGGGTCGCGGTCCCCTGCGAAGGCTGCTTCACGCCGGACTGCTTCAACCGACACCAGTGCCTCGAGGCGATCCCGCCGGAGCAGGTGCTCGCCGCCTGCGAAGAGCTCCTCGCCCGCTAGACGTTCGGTGCGGTCGCACTGCAGACGCCTCCGGCGGTCTACCGACCCACCGACCGAATCCGCGCCAGCACCGACTCGGGGAGGGGCCGGCTCGCCGCCGCCAGGTTCTCTCGCAGGTGCTCGACGCTGGTGGTCCCGATCAGGGCGGCGCTGACGTCCGGGTTGGCCAGGACGAAGGCGAGAGCGACCTGGCTGGCGCTCCAGCCGGGCGTCTCACCGATGAAGCGATAGGCGCGGCCGCGGACGAGATCGCGCCGGCGGTGCCTCAAGGCCCGCAGCACGTACCAGGCGTCCTTCGGGCCCCGGACCCGGAGCAATCGGTTGCCGATCACCGCCCCGGCGAGGGCACCCGCCGCGAGGATGCCCTTGCCGGCCCGCCGCAAGCTCCCGATCAGCGGTTCGCGGTCCCTCCGCAGGATGTCGTAGTCGACCATCAGGCTGGCGAAGAGGTCCAGCTCCCCGGCGCGCGCGATGACATCGGGATCGAAGCTGTTGACCCCCAGGAACCGAACCCGCCCCTCGTCCCGCAGGCTCTCCAGGCAGTCCAACAACTCCGGCCCGAGGTGGTCCAGCGAAGGGCCGTGGAGGTGAAGCAACGGCAGGCGTTCCAGCCCGAGGTTGCGCAGGCTCCGCTCCACCACTCCCCGGATCCGGTCGGGACGGAAGTCCTTGTGGGCCCGACCCCAGCGATCCAGGCGGGTCCCGACCTTGGAGGAGATCACCAGCCCGGAGCGATCGAGGCTCGCCAGCGCCCGCCCGAGACGCGGCTCGGCGTTGCCCCCCGAGTAGCTCGCGCCCGTGTCGAACAGGTTGACGCCCCACGCCGCCGCCTCGTGAACCAGCCGGACGGCGAGCCGCTCCGAGAACAGCTTCTTGCCCCAATAGCTGGCGGCGCCGAACCCGATCACCGAGACCTGCAGGCCCGTGCCGCCGAACGGGCGCCGGGGGATCGGCCGATCGGGGTCCTCGAGCATCAGGCGACGGTGCACTCGACGATCAGACCGTCGGCGGCCTGCCGGGCCCATCGCACGCAGACGTCGTTGAGCCAGTTGAGGTAGAAGCGGTTGTGCGGCCGGTGCTCGGGGCCGACGTCGTAGAACGAGAAGCCGCGAACGGCGAGCCCGTGACGGTCGAGCAGACGATGGATCGTCGAGTACGAGTAGTAGGCCACATGATCGGGATGCACCGGCTCGCTGCGGCCGCCGCGGCCGCGCAACAGGTAGCTCGCGATCCGCATGCCGCAGTAGGCGTTGATCGTCGTCAGGACGAGGCGCGTCTCGGCGCCCATCCAGCGCTGGACGCCGGTCAGGAAGAGGCCCGGGTTCGACAGGTGCTCGATCACCTCGCCGGCGATGATGACGTCGAAGCCGCACGGCGGGTCGATCCGCTCGAGCCCTTCGAGATCGGCCTGAATGAGGCGACCGAAGCCCCGATCGGCCAGGGCCTGCAACCCGGGTCGATCGCAGTCCAGCCCCCAGAGCTCGCCGGCCGCCGCCTCGAGCTGGAGGTGGAGCAGGGAGCCGTCCGCGAGCGACCGGGCCGTGTAGGGGTGGTTGGTGCAGCCCAGATGGAGCACGCGCCGCCCCCGGGCGGCATCGCACAGGTAGCGGACCCGATCGACCAGGGGAAGCCGCGCCATCGTCGCGTCCGGCGCCTAGCGGCCCGCCAGGCGCAGCTTCGACCGCAGCCGCCGCCACAGCCGGAACGGTGCCCGGTTGGCGAATCGCCGGTACGGATCGCTCGAGCGCAGCGCCGCCAGGTAGCCGACGTGATTGTCGACCAGCAACGAACGGATCTCCGGCGTCGCGTGGATCGGGAAGTCGCCGAGCTCGACGACGAAGAGAGTGTCGGGGAGGTTGTAGGCGTGGAACCGGGCCTCGGAGGAACGGAGATGATCGACGATTTCGATCAGAGCATTGTAGATGACCTGGGCGTCGTGAAAGAGGATGGCGCCGCTGTCGGCGAGGACCGCAGAGCAGAGCCGGAAGTCGTCGCGCACGGCTCGGTCGGTGTGCTCCCCGTCGACGAAGCAGAGCTCCGGGGAGGACACGATCTCGGCCGGGGTCACCTGCCTCGAGTCGCCTTCGATGCAGGTGAGCTTCGGAAGAGACTCCGGAGCGACTCGCCGGAGGTGCGTCAACATGCGGTCGGTGGTGTTGTCCGGGTAGTCGAAGGGGACGCCCCGCTCGTCCGGCTGAGCCGGCGTCCTCTTGTCGATCGAGACGATGCGCGCGCACGAGGGATCGCGGAGATGAGGATGGAGCGTTCCCCCCAGATGCGAGCCGATCTCGAGATAGGTATAGCCGGGGACGAGGGCGCGGACGGCCAGCTGACAGGCCAGCAGCGACCGGCGGTCGTTGTCGGAGGACTGGCTGACGACCTCGTCGAAGATCGTCCCGTCGAGCCTCTCCAGCCTCTCCGTGAACCCCGTCATGCTCGCTCCTCCGCACGTCCCGCCGTTCAGCTCGCCTCGCTGCGCCCGAGCAGCGCCGCCAAGCGCCGCCGCAGCCATTGTCGCTCACCGGCATCGAAGAAGCGGACGATCCAGAGACCCGCGACGAACGCCAGAGAGCCTCCACCGAGAGCGGTGACCAGGCCCCAGCCGGGGGGCAGGAGCCGGAGCGCCGCCAACTGGGCGCCGGCGGAGACAGCCGCGGCGAGGGTGAGCAGGGCGAGAGTCCTGCCCCAGAAGCGCCACAGAGGTCCGCCGAACAACCACGCCTCGATGCGGGCTGCGTAGAACGGCACCCCCACCAGGCCCGCCAACCGGGCGGCCGCCGCGCCCACGATGCCGAAGCGAGGGGTCCACCAGATCATCAGCACCCCGCTGACGAGGAGCCAGGCCAGGCTGAGACCGGCGTTCCACCCGGGACGGCCGAGGGCATCGGCTGTCTGCCAGGGGACGACCATCAGCGCGACCAGCCCGAAGGTCGCGGCGTGGAGCGCGAGCACGGGGGCGGACCGCTGGGCGAAGTCCGCCCCCATCCAGAGCGACAGCAGGGGCGAACCGGACACCACCAGCGTGATCACCGGCAACGCGATCAATGGCGCGGCGACCTTCAGCGCCCGGCCATAGGCGACGCGAAGCCCGGCGACGTCGCCCCGCGCGTAGGCGTCGGACGCCAGGGGATAGAAGCTCAGCGCCGAGCTCGCGATGAACGCGTGCAGGCTGACCGTGACCAGCATGGGAATCGCGTAAAAGGTGAGCGCGGCCGCCCCCAGGGTCCGTACGATCCACACTCGCTCGAACAGCAGCAGGAGGTTGGCGACGGTCTGGCGCGCCGAGACCGTGACGCCGAATCGGGCCAGGGGCACGAGCTCCGGCAACCTCGGCGGGCGGGCGAAGAGTGCACCGGGCAGGAGCCGCTGCGCCACGACCAGGAAGACGCCGCAACCGATCGCAGTCGCCGAGACCGACCACGCGACGAACGCGGCCAGGCCGGCGCCGGCGTACGCCAGGGCGAGATTGCCGCCGAGCAGGACCACGGCCACAGCAACGACGACCCGGCCGTAGAGATCGAGGCGCTGGAGTCCCTGCGGCACGGCGCTCAGCACCTGGCTCGACATGGCCAGGGGGATCCCGATCGCGAAGATCCGCAGCGAGGCGACGGCGGCCGGCCGCGACCCGGGCGCCACCTCCAGCACCGCGGTCGCGACCCAATCGGCGCCGAGACCCAGACCGACGGCGAGCAGCAGCCCGATCGTCGAAGTCAGCAGCATCGCGGCGGAAACCACGGAGCCCAGCCGCCCCTCGTGTCCGCGCGCCCGGTAGGCGGCCACCTCCCGAATGACCGCCTGCGCCGGCGTCAGACCCAGCGTGTAGGCGCCGAGCCCGACGACGAGGGCGTAGACGCCGTAGAGCTCCGCCCCCAGGCTGTGGACGACGGCCGGGGTCACCACCAAGGCGAGCAGGAAGGGCACGAGCCAGGAGAGCAGACCCGAGGCCGCGTTGCGCGCCGAATCGATCGCCTTCATCGCCAGGGGCCCGGCGGCGCTACTTCCGCGCCGCATCCACCGGCGCGCTCGACCGTCCGACGAGGAGCAGCTCGACGAAGAACACGGCCAGCACGGCGCCGGGCGCCACCCACGCCCACCCGGCTCGCCGGGCTCCGACGACCGCCAGGACGGAGAGCACGATCGCCGCGGCGTGCGAGCCTGCGGCGACGACGGCGTGGCTCCGAGGCGGCGCCGTCAGGCGCTGGTAGAGATGCTCGCGGTGCGCCTGGGTCAGTCGCGCGCCGCGCGCGAAACGACGCAGCAGCGTCCACACCGGATCCAACAGGAACAGCCCGAGGCTCGCGGCGACCACCAGGAGCCGTTCCTCGCGGAGGCTCGGAGGCCCGATCCAGGGAGAGGCGGCCAGGAAGAATCCGAGGAAGAAGCTGCCCATGTCGCCGAGGAAGACCCGCGCGGGGGACCAGTTGAACGCGAGGAACACCAGGACCGGTGCAGCGACCAGGAGACTCAGGCGGCCGCCGTCGGACCCCAGCGTGATCACGGCGAGGGTCAAGCAGGTGATGACGGCCTGCCCGCCGGCGAGACCGTCGATGCCGTCCATGAAGTTGAAGAAGTTGGTCACCCCGACCAGCCACAGCAGGGAGAACGCCCATCCGGCGCCGGAAACGAGCCGGAGGTCCGCCGGCGCCGGTAGCGGCAGATTGGCGACACCTCCCAGAGACGCCACGACGACCGCGGCGGCGACCCCCTGGACGAGCAATCGCGGCGCGACCCCCAGACCTCGGAGATCATCCACCAGACCGACGGCCGCGACACCCAGCGAGCAGCCGAGGACGAGCCACGCGGCGCCGCCCAGCCGCTGCCCTGCCACCGTCAGCGCCGCGACCCCCGCCAACACCCCGGCGACGATCGCCAGGCCTCCCACCCGGGGCGTCGGACGCTCGTGCGATCCTCGCGCGCTCGGCAGATCCATCGGCAGCCGCACGGCGCGTAGACGGCCCATGGCGGTGAGGAGACCCCAGCAGGCCGCGGCCGCGACCACGCAGGCGAGGGTGGCGGTCACGCCGCGATGACGCGCGAGAGCTGGATCAGCTCGCGACGGGTGCCGACGACGGTGAGGACCTCGAGACGCTGCACGGAAGGCTACTCTAGGCGCTGCGCGGCGACTTGGCCACTCGCCTCGCCGGCCCGGTCAACGCTGGCCGTTGGCGGCGGTCAGCTCCTCGAGCCAGGTCTCGAGACGGCCGACCAGGGCTTCCCTCTCGAAATACCCGAGGAAGTACTCGCGTCCGGCGCGCCCCATCGCGGCACGGTCGGCGGCGGACCTCCCAGCCAACGCGAGAGCGTTCGCCGCCAGCTCCGCGGCGTCCCCGGCGGGACCGATCAGGCCGGCGCCGGCGTGTCGCACGATGTCGGCGCCTTCGCCGTCGAGGGCACCGAGAATCGGACGGCCGCAGGCCATGTAGGACTGGAGCTTGGTCGGCACCGTCCGCGAGATGGCATCCCCGGCCCGGAGCGTGATCACCAACGCGTCGGCAGCGCAAAGCCAGCGCGGCATCGACTCGGCCGGATGGGCCCCCAGCCAGTGAACGCTCTCCCCGAGGCGACGACGCGAGATCTCCCTCTCGAGCCACCGCCGCCGGCTTCCCTCGCCGAGGAGGACCCACTGGATCTGCGGCGCGTCGCGCAGCCGTTCGGCCGCTTCCAGGATGGTCTCCAGGGACTGAGCGTCGCCGAGATTGCCAGCGAACAGGGCGACGAAGCCCCGCGGCAGCGCCGCCCGCTCCGGCGCGTCGGCTGCGACCTCGACCGGCCGGTAGAACGACTCGCTCCAGTTCGGCAGGTGGCGGACGCGCACCGGGTCGGCGCCACACTTCTCGACCGCCGACACGAAGCCTCGCGACTGGACCAGCAGCAGATCGCAGCGCCGGTAGATCCAGCGCACGAGACGACGCACGATGCCGAGCAGCAGCGGCGAACGGACCGCGTCGATCGCGGTCAGAGTCTCGGGCCACAGGTCCTGCACCCAGAGCGCCATCGGCACTCCGCGAAGTCGTCGCAGGACGGCACCGGGAATCCCGACGGTGACCGGCGACAGCTGGTAGACGAACACGCAGTCGAAGCGTCCCCGGCAGCGCACGGGCCCGAGGAGCGAAGCCGACAGAGCGAAGGACAGGTAGTTGACGGCCAGTCGCAGGCGGTTGCCGCGGCCGCGAGGGAGCAGAGGCACACGGACGACCCGGCTGTCCCCGAAGCGCTCGGCGGCCGGCCCGAACGCCGAATAGCCGGTGTAGGGCCTGCCCTCCGGGTAGTTCGGAATCCCCGTCAGGACGGTGACCCGGTGGCCGCGCTCCTGCCACGCTCGAACCAGGTCGTTGACCCGGAAGCTCTCTGGCCAGAAATACTGGGAGACCAGTAGAATCTTCATGGATCTTCGGCAGTGCGGGCGCGGGCGAACGAACCGGTGGAGACTACTACAGCAGCCTCGTCGCCTCCCCGCCTGATCCACGCCTGGCCCTACGTCGAGTGGGGGGGCGTCCAGATCTACTTTCTGAACCTCCTGCGTTCGGCGGTCGACGAGTTCGAGGTCCGCGCGGTCCTCCCTGAAGGTTCGTCGCCGACGCTCCTGGGATACCTGAGCCACCAGTCGGTGAAGGTCGACCAGCTTCCGGCGCGCTCCCCGTCGGTCGCGGCGCGCGGTCTGGCGGCACGCATCGGTCGCCGCTACCGCAAGCTGCACGCCGAGTCGGTCTTCCGCCGCCACCTGCTGGCCGCTGCCGGCGGCTCGGCCATCCTGCACGTGGACGTCGCGCCCTGGACGTCGCACCGCCTGCTGAGCGCTCTGGCTCGGCGGCACCCGACGCTCGTCACCCTGCACACCCGTCTGCCGGAGCCCGGCCGGCTCCGCCGCCGGCTCTGGCGGCGGCGCCTGCGACGCCTGGTACGCACCCCCGGCTTTCGTCTGATCGCCACCAACCTCGACGTCCGAGACAGTCTCGTGCCCCACCTCGGCGCCTGGGTGGAAGCGAACGTCCCGATCGCCTACTCGGGCGTCGACCTGCGGGAGATCGCCGCCGTCGAGGCTGCCCACGGCGACCGCGACGAGCGGCTCCGCGAGCTCGGTCTGCCGGGCGACCGGACCCTCGTGGTGGTGGCGGCGCAGTTCATCGAGCGCAAGGGCAACTGGACCTTCCTCGAAGCGGTCGCCCAGCTCGAGAAGCGCTGCCCGCGGCTGTTCTTCGTCTGGCTCGGCATGGAGGATCTGCCGCCCGAGGCCGAGGCTCGCATCGCCGCCCTCGTCGGGCCGGAGAGCTTCCGCTACCTGCCGTCCCGCCGGTCGGGGAACAGCCGTCTCGCCTTCCTCGCGACGCTGTCGGCGCTCGCCGACGTCTTCGTGCTGCCGAGCCTGGTCGAAGGACTGCCGCTCGTTCTGATCGAGGCGATGGCGCTCGGCAAGCCGATCGTCGCCACGAGGATCAACGGGATCCCCGAGGCGATCGAGGACGGCAGCAACGGCCGGCTGGTCTCCCCCGGCCGAGCGACAGAGCTGGCCGAGGCCATCGCCTTTCTCGCCGACCACCCCGAGGTCGCCCGTCGGCTCGGTGCCGCCGCCCGGCGCACCGCGGTGGAGCGTTTCGACCAGCGCTCGACGACCGAGGTGACGATGAAGGCCTACCGGGCGGCGCTGCGTTCGCAGGTCTCTTCGCGGCCGCGGAGCGGCGGCCGGCGAGAGGGAGAGGCAGGATGACCGAGGGCGGGTCGAGCCTCCGGGAGCCCCGGCGCGGCGCCTCGGCCACACTCCTCCCTCTGGGCGTGGCGACCGCGGCGTCCGCCGCCGTCGAGCCGTTCGGGCAGCTCGTCGCGCTGCCGGGCTCTGGTTCTGGGTCGTGGTCATGGCCGTGGCGCTCGCGACGCCCTTCCTGGTGCAGCGCAGGCTCGGGACCTTCGAGCCGTTCACGCCGGTCACCTACCCGGTCTGGACCTACCTCGCCCCGGTGTTCGTGGTCGGTACGGCCCTGCTCGCCGCGGGCATCGCCAAGCAGACCCCGGACCTGATCCCGGCCCCCGTGGACCTGCAGTACTGCCTCGCCATGGCCTACCTGGTCCTCGGCTGGGTGAGTCTCCTGATCGGCTACTACTCCCGCTGGGGCGATGACCTGGGGACCCGGGTGCGACGTTGGTTGCCGGACACGGACTGGAGCACGGCGGAAGTGCGAGCTTCCGCCGCCGTTCTGCTGGCCGCCGGCCTCGGCCTCTACTGGCTGGCGTTCCGCCTCGGCCTGGTCGGGCACCAGCGGCTCGCGACCGTGGGGCCTTACGACGGCCTGCTCATCTTCCTGTCCTTCGTCTCGCACGTGGCGGCGTTTCTCCTCTGGTTCTCGCTGTTCGAGCGACCGGCCTGGACGGCCGGTGAGCGGGCTCTGGCCGTGGGGTTGTACCTCCTCGGCCCCCTGAGCCTCACGATCTCGGCCAGCCGGGCGGGACTGGTCACCCACCTCCTGCTCCTCGCCCTGGCCTTCCGCCTGGCCGGACGCCGGATCCGCTGGCGTCACGTCATCCTCTTCGGCGTTCTCGGCGTGGCGAGCCTTGCGATCGGGACGATCTGGAGCACGACCTACCGCTTGAGAAAGGGCGACGAGGCGCCGATCTACAGGACCGAGGAGCCAGCGTCCGAGGCGCCGGCCGACGCCACCCCGTCGACCGGCCCGGACTCGCGGCCGCGGAGAGCAGGACCCAGGCGAAGCCGGAGGATGCCGCGCCATCGAATCTCGACCTGGTGACCGATACGGCCGAGATCGTCGCCGGGCGCAGCCTGCGCGACAACGTCCTCTTCGTCCTCCGCAACGTCGCCCTTCGCATCGAGATCACCAGCTCGGTCGCCATGGTGGTCGCCGAGTACCGGCTCTTGCGGACGGTCGAGGAAGAGACCGGCCTGGCGGGCGACATCTGGCGCGACATCTGGACCTCGCCGAATCCCCCGCTTCCTCTGGCCGGGCAAACCCAAGGTCTCCGACGCCCGCACCTACAGCCTCGTCTACTTCGAGTACGGTGGGACCTCGTTCGCGATCATCGCCGGTGGGCGATCTGCTGCGCAATTTCGGACCGATCGGGATCCCGCTCGGCATGGCGCTGCTCGGTTTCGCGCTGAGGTTCCTGTACCGCTCCCTGGTCGCGGGCCGGGGAGCCCGGCCCGCCCCGGCCGCTACTCTACGCGATCGTCTTGATGAACATCAACTACGAGGGCTTCTACGGCGCCCTCCTGCCGACGGTGATGCGCCTGGTGGCGGTCGCCGGCGGCGCGCTGGTGGCGGTCCAACTGGGAGTTGCCGTCCAGCGCCGGATCCGGCGCTCGCTCGAGTCGTGAAGGCACCCACCCCGCCGGGAGAGGCCCGAAAGAGAACCGAGCCGGTCCGGGACCGGCCGCGCGTCCTGGTCGTCCAGGAGACCTACCTGCCGGGCTACAAGGGGGGCGGCTCGCTACGCTCCGTGGCGAACCTCGTCGAGCGTCTTCAGGACGAGTACCGTTTCGACGTCCTCTCACGCGACCGCGACCGGGGCGATCCAGCCCCCTATCCCGACCTTCGGCCCGGCTGGAGCGAGAGCCCGGGCTGTCGCGTCCACCATGTCGCCCCACGGCAGGTCAACCCCTGGGGCCTCCGGCGGATCCTCGCCGGCAGACGCTACGATCTGGTCTACTTCAACAGCTTCTTTTCGCGACTCACCATCTGGCTCCTCGTGGCACGTCGCCTCGGAGCGCTCCCCCGTTGCCCGGCGGTCCTGGCGCCACGCGGTGAGCTCGCCCGCAACGCGCTGCGCCTCAAGCGCCGGCGCAAGGCCGTCTACCTGCGCGTCTCGCGCTGGCTGGGGCTCTACCGCGGCATCACCTGGCACGTCTCGTCGGCACTCGAGCGGGACGAGGTCGAGCTGGCTCTCGGCCAGCCTTCCGAGATCGCCTTGAACCTGCCGTCCCGACCCCCGGCCCGTGGCTCGCTGCCGCACCTTCCCGAGAAGCGATCGGGCTCGGCCCGATTCGTCTTCTTGAGCCGTCTGGTGCCGAAGAAGAACCTGGCGACGGCCATCGACCTCATCGGCCGGGTCTCCGGAGACGTCGTCTTCGACGTCTACGGCACGGCCGAGGACCCCGGCTACATCGCCGAATGCGAGTCGAGGATGGAGGGGCTGCCGGCGAACGTCCGTTGCCGCTATCGTGGTCCGGTTCCGTACGAGAGGGTCCACGCCACCCTGGCCCGCTACCACTTCTTCTTCTTCCCGACGCTCAGCGAGAACTTCGGGCACGTCGTCCTGGAAGCGCTCGCGACCGGCCTCCCCGTGTTGCTCAGCACGGAGACCTACTGGCGGGACCTGGAGCGCAAGGGTGTCGGCTACGACGTCCCCTTGGCCGAGCCGAGCGCCTTCGTCGACCGCTTGCGCCGGTTCATCGCCATGGGCCCGGAGGACTACCTGCGGGCGTCGACCGCGGCGATCCGACTGGCCGAGGAGGTTCTGGGCGACGGGCGGCCTCTCGAGGCGCACCGCCAGCTGTTTCGACGGGCCCTCACGGCTCGACGTGGCCGCAACGACTGAGTGCTACCATCCGTCCTTCGAGGGCACCGATGAAGGCACGCGCGAGGATCCTGGTCACCGGAGCAGGCGGCTTCATCGGCCACCATCTCGTGCCCTACCTGAAGGGGCACGGCTACTGGGTCCGCGGCGTCGACGCTCAAGCCGCCCGGAGTACACGAGCGACCGACGCCGACGAGTTCGAGCTCGCCGACCTGCGCTGGTCGCGACCAGGACGTGCCGCGGACGACGCGGCATCGACGAGGTGTACGCGCTGGCGGCGGACATGGGCGGCATGGGCTTCATCTCGCACCACCACGCACGATCCTGCACGACAACTCGCTCATCGAACCTCAACTCGATCGAGGCCGCGCAGGCGCACCGGCGTCCGGCGCTACCTGTACAGCCTCCACGGCCTGCGTCTATCCGCAGCACCTGCAGGATCGATGCCGACGTCGACGCCGCTGCCGAGGAGGATGCGCCTACCCGGCGGACCCGCAGGACGCCTACGGGTGGGAGAAGCTGATCGCCGAGCGGCTGTGCCTGCACTACGCAGAGGAGCTTCGCGATCGAGACCGCGGATCGTCCGCTTCCACAACATCTTCGGTGCCTACGGGACCTACGACGGCGGGCGCGAGAAGGTCCCGGCGGCGATGTGCCGCAAGGTCGCGCTACGCGAAGCTGACCGACGAGCGGGAAGATCGAGGTGTGGGGCGACGGCGAGCAGACGCGCTCGTTCTGCCACGTCGACGACTGCGTCGAGGGCATCCACCGTCTGATGCGCTCCGACTTCCACGAGCCGCTCAATCTGGGCCAGCGACCGGATGGTCACGATCAACCAGCTCGTCGCACATCGTCGCCGACGATCGCCGGCATGCCGGGGATCGAGACGAGGCACGTCGACGGGCCGCAAGGCGTGCGCGGCCGGAACTCCGACAACACGCGGCTGCGCAGGTTACTCGGTTGGGAGCCCCGGATCTCGCTCGAGGAGGGGCTGGCGAGGACCTACGCCTGGATCGAAGAGCAGGTGTCCGCGAGGCTGAGCAAGCGCGACGGCGTCCGCTTGGCGCAGGGCAACGGCTGACGGCTCGGTCGGCCGGAGGTCGCGGACCAGACATGGCAACGAGCGTCGCCGTGATCGGACTGGGGAAGCTCGGTGCGAGCATGGCGGCAGCCTTCGCGAGTCGCGGCCTGCACGTCGTCGGCGTCGACGTCGACGAACGGGCGGTGCGCTTGCTCGATCGAGGGGAGGCGCCGGTGCGAGAGACCGATCTCGCCCGGTCCATCCACGAGAACCGTGCCCGCATCCGCGCCACGTCGAGCCATCGGGACGCCATCCTGAGCACCGAGTGCTCCTTCGTCATCGTCCCGACCCCGAGCGACCCGGACGGCTCGTTCTCGCTCGAGTACGCCGCTTCGGCCTTCCGCGACATCGGCGAGGCGCTCTCCGACCGGGACGGGTACCACACGGTCGTTCTCACCAGCACCGTGCTGCCGGGCGCGACCCGCTACGCGCTGCTGCCGATCCTCGAACAGGCGTCCGGCAAACAGGCGGGGAAGGACTTCGGGCTCTGCTACAGCCCGGAGTTCGTGGCCCTGGGAAGCGTTCTCCACGATCTCCTGCACCCGGACATGACCCTGGTCGGCGAGCTGGACGAGAGGTCCGGCACGAGGGTCGAAGAGATCTACTCTCGCGTCGTCGTCAACAACGCGCCGTGCCGGCGGATGAGCCTGGAGAACGCCGAGCTGGCGAAGCTCGCCGTCAACACCTTCATCACCATGAAGATCTCCTTCGCGAACACGCTCGCCGAGCTGTGCGAACGACTTCCCGGCGGTGACGTCGACGAGGTCACGGCAGCGGTGGGCTCGGACACGCGGATCGGCAGGAGATACCTGACCGGCTCCCTCGGCTACGGAGGCCCCTGCTTCCCGCGGGACACCGCCGCGATGAGCCGGCTGGCCGAGCTGCTCGATTCCGAGGCTGCACTGGCCGCGGCGACCGAGACCTTCAACAAGTCGCTCTTGGACCGCACGCTCCGGAAGCTGCGGTCGAAGATCGCAGCCGGCACGCCGGTCGCCGTCCTGGGACTGGCCTACAAGCCCCACTCCCACGTGGTCGAGGAGTCGCCAGGGCTCCACCTGGCGAAGGCTCTGGCGAGGGCGGGAGCCCGGGTCGTGGCCTACGACCCCCTGGCGAATGAGACGGCGCGTGCGGAGATCGGAGACGAGGTCCTGCTGTCGAGCTCCGTCCGCGACTGCATCGAGGCCGCGGAGGTCGTCCTGATCACGACCCCGGACGACGTCTTCCGGAACCTGAGCGTGGAGGACTTCTCTCGCGGATCCAGCCGGCGGTCTCGCAAGGTGACCGTGATCGACTTCTGGCGGGTCCTGGCGAAGGACGTGACCGAGAGCGCCGATCTCGACTACGTCGCCGCCGGCAGAAGCTCCGACGAGCAGGACAACGCCGATCGGCTGCGGCGAGTCGGGGACGCGGCGGTCGGACGGTTGCAGTCGTGAGCCCCGCCGGCTCCGAGGCCGCCAGGGTCGAGATCGTCGCTCCGGTCCACAACCGCAGGACGACGACCCTGCGCTGCTTGCGGAGCATCGCGAGACTCCGGCTGAAGGGGATCGACGTCCATACGATCATTGTCGACGACGGCTCGACCGACGGCACGTCGGAGGCGATTCGCGAGGAGTTCCCGCAGACGGAGCTGCTGCGGGGAGACGGCGACCTCTGGTACACCGAGGGCACGAACGTCGGCGTCCGCGCCGCCCTCGAGCACGATCCCACCCACGTGCTGATGATCAACGACGATCAGATCCTCGACTCGAGCTGCGTGCAGCATCTGGTCGAGACGGCGCGACGCCACCCACGCTCCGTGGTCGGCGGGCTCCTGCTCTCGTGGGACACGCCGCATCGCATCTTCCAGGTGGCGCCGAAGTGGAGCCCCTGGATCGGGGGCTGGCGGCACTGGGTTCACCAGACCGTCTGGACGGTGCCCGCCAGAGCGTGGCAGGTGGACCTGATCGTCGGCAACTGTGTCCTCGTGCCGGTCGAGGCGTTCAGGGAGGCGGGCCTGATGGACTCGAGTCGCTATCCGAACTTCGGCGACGCCGAGTTCACGCCCCGCTTGCGAAGGCGGGGGTGGAGGCTTCTCATCGAGCCCCGGGCCAGGGTGTACTGCCAGCCCAACGACGTCCCCCCCCGGCTGCGGACGATGCCCTGGCGGCAGGCGTTCGACGCGCTGGTGACGGATCTCGGCCATCGCCACAACCTGCGGCGTCGGTTCTACGCGTGCCTGGACGGCGCCCCCAACCGGTGGCAGGGCGTCCTCGCGTTCTGCATGTTCCTGCTCCGCCTCCTCGTCGGAAGGAACGTCGAGGGAGAGTGGGCCGCGAGACAGGACGAGCGCCCGCTGTCCGAGCTGTTCGCGGACGCGGTCGTCGAGGAGTGAGCGGCCGGTGCCGACTCAGCGGACGTCCGCCGGCGTGCGGGCTCCGGCGACGACGGCGAACGTGTTGTGCAGGCCCAGGACGTCGCCGAGGGCCTGGAACCACCGGCTCTGCACGCTGAGGTAGGGCTCGACCCGGCAGTCGTACCCGAGCTCTTCGAACAGCGAGCGGATCGCCTCCTGATCCAGGCCGGCGCGCAGGGAGTGGTAATCGGCGTTGTCGTGAGCGGAGGCGTCGAGGAAGACGCCGCGGCGCCGGCGCAGCCAGCGGCCGAGTCCAGCCCAGAGGCCGCCGCGTGAGACGCGCCAGGTGGAGTAGCCGAGGGCGCAGAAGGCCCGCGTCGGCCAGCCCACGGTGTCGTAGCGCAGCGGATCCTCGAACGTGAGGACCTGTCCCCACCCGGCCAGCAACTCGGTAGCGCGGCGGATCAGTCCGAGGTAGTCGGGCACGTGATGCAGGAACGCGCTGGCGACCACGACGTCGTACTCCCCGTCGATCTCGGCCAGCGCCCGGCCGACATCCTGGCAGCGCACGTCGAGCCGCTCGGCGTATCCGGCACAGCGAGCCCGGAGCGCCTCGATCTGGCTCTCCGAGGCGTCGACCGCCGTGACCCTCGCCCCCAACTCGAGCCAACGCAAGGTGGTGGACCCCTCCCCGGCGCCCAGATCCAGCACCCTGGGCGAGTCCCGGTGGCGGACCGCCCGCTCGTACACCTCGGTCAGCAACCCCGCGTAGAGGTGGCGCAGAGCCGCGTGCTTGAGGTGCGGCGCCCCTTCGACGAACCGGCGGGTGGCCTCGGCGTCGAAGGTGGAGAGATTGGCCAGCGAGGCGACTCTGTCGGCTCGTGCATCCATCGGCTCAGCGCCGCATCCTAACTCTCGCGGCCGCGTTCCGGAGGGAGGATCTTCAGTCTCGCCAAGCGCTCCCGGTACGCCTCGCGCGGGACGCAGAGCACGTTCGCGCCCACGTCGTCATCGCGGAAACCCTCGATCGGAAGCAGCACGGCTCGCTCTTCGTCGATCGAGTAGAACTCGAAGTCGGCCTGACCGCGCAGGAAGGCGATCAGGTCGTTCGGGAGATGGTGGAAGTGCCTCGAGGTCGCCCGTGCCATCTCGATCTCGAAGATCGGCGGCCGTGTCTGGCGGAACAGCCGTGTGGCGCCCTCGAGCGCGGCGAGCTCGGAGCCCTCGACGTCCATCTTGACGAAGGTGACCTCTCCGACGCCCCGGCTCTCCAGGTAGCGGTCCAGGGTCGTCACTTGGACTGTGGAGCCGGTCGCGTCGGATCGGCCCAACTTCGAGACGGAGGCGTGGGAGTCGGGCAGGTCGCCGAACACGTGGAGGTCGGCCTGCCCTTCGGTCGCCCCCAGGGCCACCGCGTTCGTGCGCACCACCGAGGCGTTCTCGTTGAGCTCGACGTTGCGCCGGAGCGTCTCGAAGCTCCGGGGCAGCGGCTCGAAGGCGTGGACGGCCCCGCCGGGAGCGACCAGCGTCTGCAGGAGCGACGTGTACCAGCCGATGTTCGCGCCGGCGTCCAGGCAGACGTCGCCCGCTTCGACCACCCGGCGGACGACCTCGGTGACCGCGGGCTCATACTCGCCCAGGAAGTAGAGGAACTGACCCGACACATCGGCCAAGGAAGTGAGCAGCTCACGCCCGTCCGCCGTCCTCGCCAGCACCTGACGCGGAACTTCGGCCGACCACTTCATGCTGGCCAGGGCCAAGCGGTGTCTCCCTCTTCGGATCGGCGAGTTGAACGTGTACAGTCTCGCCAACTCTTGGAGAGGCCCCAGGCTCCTTCTCATCGGCCCGATCAAGCTAGCACAGGGTGGAACGGGGATCCGGAGGTGGCTGACGACGCATCTCTTCTGCCCGCGAGATCACGGTACGCTGGAACGTATCAGGGAGCAACTCTCGTGCGCCGCCGGGCACCGCTACCCGGTCGTCGACGAAGTGCCCGTCCTATTGCTCGACGCTCGGAGCTGTCGCCCCGACCGCGCCCGAGGCCACCGACGACGCTTCCGCTATCCTCCGGTCAGACATGTCGATCCAGCCCGGTGACCGCGTCGGGTCGTACGAGATCGTCTCGCTCCTCGGCTCCGGAGGGATGGGCGAGGTGTGGCGGGCCCACGACCCGCGCATCGACCGCGACGTGGCGGTCAAGGTCCTGCTCGGCGAGGTGGCGGAGGACGCCGACCGCCTGGCGCGCTTCGAGCAGGAGGCGCGGGCCGCGGGAGCGCTGAACCACCCCAACATCCTCACCGTCTTCGAGCTGGGGAGCCACGAGGGGCGCCCCTACCTGGTCACCGAGCTGCTCGACGGGGCGAGCCTGCGCGAGCGGCTTGAGCCGCGGGCCCGGCGACGGCTCCGGCGAGCCGCTGCCGGTGCGCACGCGCCCTGGAGCTCGGGGCGCAGATCGCGACCGGCCTCGCCGCGGCGCACGACAAGGGGATCGTCCACCGCGACCTCAAGCCCGAGAACCTCTTCGTGACCCGCGACGGGCGGGTGAAGATCCTCGACTTCGGCCTCGCCAAGCTCACCGCGCCGCTCGGCGAGCCGGGCCTCACCAGCGCGCACGACCGCCTACCAGCAGACCTCCCCGGGCACCGTCCTGGGCACCACCGGCTACATGGCGCCCGAGCAGGTGCGCGGCCAGAGCGCCGACCACCGCGCCGACATCTTCGCCTGCGGAGCGGTGCTCTACGAGATGCTCTCCGGCCGCCGCGCCTTCGCCGGGGCGTCGGCGGCGGACAGCATGAGCGCCATCCTCAGGGAGGACCCGCCGGAGCTCGCGGGCGAGCCGTCGCGGATGCCGGTCGCCCTCGACCGGATCGTCCGCCGCTGCCTCGAGAAGGAGCCGGCGCAGCGCTTCCAGTCGGCGCGCGACCTCGCCTTCGCGCTCGAGGCGGTGGCGGGGTCCTCCTGGTCCTCCTCGTCCGTCGGCGGGACCGCCGGGCCGGCGGAGCCCGCGAAGCGGCGTCGCCCGCTGCTCGCCGCCGGGCTCGCCGCGCTCGCCCTCCTCGCTCTGGCGGCGGCCTACTACCTCGGGCACGAGCGGCGCCCGGTCGCGACCGCCGCCGCGGCGGCGCCGCTCGCCGACCCGGTGCAGCTCACCCCGTTCACCTTCCAGCCGCTGATCATCTTCGAAGCCGCCTTCGCCCCCGACCGGCGCACCATCGTCTTCAGCGCCTCCGAGACCGGAACGACCCCGTCGATCTACACGGTGAGCCCCGACTACCCGGAGCCGCGCGACGCCGGGTTGCACGGCGTCCACCTGCTGGCGATCTCTTCGCAGGGCGAGATGGCGGTGCTCACCCACCCGCGGTACATCAGCCATCGGCAGTTCGAAGGGACGCTGGCGCGGGTGGCGGTCGGCGGCACCGCGCCGCGCGAGCTCCTCGAGGGGGTCCGCCAGGCCGCCTGGTCGCCGGACGGCCGCGAGCTGGCGATCATCCGCACCGTCGACGGTCTCGACCGGCTCGAGTACCCGATCGGGACGGTGCTGCACTCGACCGCCGGCTATCTCAGCGACCTGAAGATCTCGCCGCAGAACGACCGCATCGCCTTCTTCGAGCACCCCCAGAAGTGGGACGACCGCGGGCCGCTGAGGGTCGTCGACCGGGCGGGGAAGGTGTCGACGCTCGCCGACGGCTACTGGGGCTCCGAGGGCGTGGCGTGGGCCCCGGACGGGAAGAGCATCGTCTACTCGGCGGCCGCCGGCTCGGCCGACTACGCCCTGCGCAGCGTCGACCTCGAGGGCAACGCGCGCCTGGTGCGCAACGACTCCGAGGGGATGGTGATCCACCAGGTCCTCGACGACGGCAGGTGGCTGGTCAGCAAGTACCAGATCGGCTTCGAGGTCTGGGCGCGACTCGCCGGGATGGAGCGCGAGCGCAACCTGTCGTGGCTCGACTACTCCACCGGTCCGCGCATCTCGGCCGATGGGCGGGCCCTCCTCTTCGACGAGGAGAACAACTACGCCGGCAACCTCTACCTCACCTGCCTGCGCCCGTCGGCCGACTCTCCCGTCGTGGTGCTGGGGCCGGGGTCGCCGAGCGCCCTCTCTCCCGACGGCAAGTGGGCCCTGGCGCTGCTCTACGAGAGCCCGCAGCGGCTCGTCGCCTACCCGACCGGGCCCGGCGAGCCCCGGGAGCTCGATCGCGGCGGGCTGGGCAACTACCAGAACGCCGCCTGGCTCCCGGGCGGCGATCGCATCCTGCTGTGCGGCTGGAAGAGCGGCGACCCGGGGCGCTGCTTCGTCGAGGCCGTCGACGGCGGCGCACCCGAGCCGGTCACCCCCCCGGGGATGTACCTCGACGCCATCGTCTCACCCGACGGCGAGCGGGTCGCGGTCCGGGACGACAACGGACGCGGCCTGATCTTCCCCCTCGCCGGCGGCGACCCGGTGGAGGTCGCGGGCCTCACCGCAGCCGACCAGTGGATCCGCTGGTCCGCGGACGGCCGCTCGATCCTGCTCTTCCGCCGCAACCGGTTGCCGGCCGAGGTCGAGCGCCTCGACCTGGCGACCGGGGAGCGCCGGCACGTGCTGACGATCGATCCGGCGAACCGCGCCTCCCTGCTCAGCGTCGAGTACGTGGCGCTCGCCGACGACGAGCAGCACTACGCCTACAACGTCTGGCGGACGCGCACCCGGCTCTTCACCCTCGAAGGGCTGCGGTAGCGCCTGCGGTCGGCGGCCGCCCCCGCGGGCTCTCCCGCGGAGAGATTTGCGGGACGCTGTCGATTTCCGGCAAGCTCGTTCGTCGTCTCAGTGAGGCGCCGATCCGGGCGGGCTCGAACAGAGGAGGCGGACGATGCGCGTGATGGTGCTGGTGAAGGCCACCGAGGAGAGCGAGCAGGGCGTGCGCTGGTGAGGCGCCTCAGGATGCCATCTGAGCCTGCATGCCGTAGAGGCCGGCGTAGCGCTGGCCCGTGGCCAGCAGATCTCGATGTGTCCCACGCTCCACGATTCGCCCGTCATCCAAGAAGAGGATCAGGTCCATCGTGCGCAAGGTGGACAGGCGATGGGCGATGATGATCCGGGTCATCGACAGCTCGTTCAATGCGGCACGCGGATCTCGCGCTCCGTCTGGGAGTCCAGGTGGCTCGTCGCTCGTCCAGGACGAGAAGACTGGGCGCGGCGTGCGAGCGCCCTCGCGATGGCGATTCGCTGTCGCTGGCCCCCGGAGAGCCCTGCGCCTCTTCCCACGCGTGGGTCTGCAGCCCATGGGGAGGCGCGCGATCTCCTCGTGGATTCGAGATCGGGTGCACGCGTCGACGATGTCGTCCATGTTGATCGTCGGATCTCCCTGGCGGACGTTCTCGGCGAGGGTCCCGCGGAATAGATATGGCTCCTGCAGAACGATGGCGCAATGCTTTCTGAGGGAACGGAGATCGAGTCGCTCCACCGGCACACCATCGAAGAGAGCTTCGCCCTCCTGGGGCTTGAAGAGGGCGAGAAAGATCAGGGCCAGGGTGCTCATCCCCGCCCCGGTCGGACCCCGAGACCGAGGCTCCGACCCCTGGATCTCGAGGTCGATCCCCCGCAGGAGAGCCTCTCCGGACCGCTGGAAGCTGAAGTGGACGTCGCGCAGTGAGATCGACCCCGAGAAGGACCTCAAACGGCGGCCGCCAGAGCCGCTCTCCTCCGGCGGCTCTTCGAACACATCGGCCAGCCGCTCGAAATGAGCGCCCGCCTGCTGCAATACCCGACCACTCGACATCAGGTTCACCATCGGGGCGAGAAGCATCGCGGCGAGCGCAGATAGAAGCCAACATCGTTCCCAGGCTGCATCCCGCCCTGGATCACGAGCCGAGCACCGGTCCACAGCAGCACCAGGGGCGCGAGCATCTGGACCACGCGCAGCCCGGCAGCGATCGCCGCATCCCAAAGGCTGAGGCGGAGGGAACTGCCAGATTCGCTCGCAGCAAGCCCGACCACTGCGCGAGGGAGGGACTCGCCACCGCCGGCCTTGAGGGTGGTCATCCCCGACAGGACCGACCAGGAAAGTCTTCAGCGTCGGCCCGCGTGGCCAGCTCGCGCTCGGCGATTCGGTGGACCTTCACGGTGGTGCCGAAGACCACGGCGCACTGGAGACCCCCCGCGGCAGCGCGAGCGCCGCGAACAGGGCTCGACGGCCAACAGGACGCCGAACACGACCACCGCGATGCCATCGAGGATCTGCCGCCAGCGAGCGAGCCGAGAGAATCTCCCGGACGCTCGCTGTGCTTCCCTGGCGCAGGCTCAGGTCGCCCGCGCCCCGGAGTTAGAAAGAAGGCGAGCGGCAGCGAGAGCAGATGGCCGAACAAGGCGGTCATCAAACGCGCGTCCAGTCTCGTGCGGAGAAGGGCGAGAGCACTGCCGCGGACGAAGTCGAACAACGGCTGAGCGACGAGCCTGGCCGCCACACCGAGGAAGAGGTCCAGGAGGTCTCGACCGGTCTCTCAACCAGCTCATCGACCACAGTCCGGGTCAGCAGCGGCACGGCCAACCCGATCAACTGGATCGCCAGCGACGCGGCCAAGACCTCACGGCAAGGCTGCGCCAGGCTTCAGCGGCAGGAGGTGATCGATGACCGACCACCACGAATGCCGACGCCGGCCCCTCCCGACCACTCCCGGCGCCGGCTGAAGCCGAGCACCAGACGCGAAGCTCGCCCCAGGCCCTCGGAGCGACTCGTCGACGACCCACGCAGGATCGACCATCGTCACCGAGCGCCCCCTTGCGCGTCGTACCCTCTCCAGGACCACGAAGTGGTTCGATCTCCAACCGAGAACGACCGGACCCTCGAGGCCGTCCAACCGATCGGCGGACAACAGGTAGTGCTCGACCTCGAGACCGTAGCTCTTGGCGGCCTGCACCAGGTCGTAGGCGCTGGTGCACACGGCCGATCGCGAGACGCCGACGGCTCCCCCAACGCCACGCGGCGGCCGAACGACGGAGGATCATCGCCAGACAGGCTGCAGCGCAGTCGACCTGGTCATCGCAGAACCACCGATACCGAACCTCTTCGCAGGCGGCGGCGCAGCGCTCGCACTGCACGAAGCAATCGCTCGGCGGGTGCACGAAGCATCGAGAAGCTCACTCCGGAGGTGACGGGCGGAGCGAGATCGCACGCCGGAAGAGGAGCGACAGACCGCGCGGAAGGGTCGTCCGCAACTCGATCGCCGTCCCGGGACCGATCGGCCAGGCTCGCGGACCGCCGCCGAAGCTTCGGGAGCGACCTCAGGAGGATCCGGCAGGCGCCGGCCTCCCCAGCGGACTCGTCCGCTCCGTCGAGACGGCGACGATCTGCCCCGGGAGCTCGGACCGGGCAAACGGAGAATACCGCGGGGCGGCCTCGTAGGCCGAGCAACCGCCCCCCGCGAGCCGCAGACCGACGAGATCGTGGCCGCCGGGAGCCTCGACGACCACGCCGGCACGACGGTCGGTCACGGGCCGGCTCAGGATCCCGGCTCCCACCGCGAGCGCGAGCAGCGAAGCGCTCCAGGCGGCGAGAGCACCACGCCGTCTCAGGACGAACGGTAGGTCGAGCGTCGGCGATTCGCGGCGCAGGGCTCCGCCCGACCGCGCTCCGCCTCCAGTCGCACTATCGCGCGACAGGGACACGCGGCGATTCCAGGTTAAGGACAGACGGGACACCCTCCGGGGTGTGGATGCGGAGCAGTCCGTATCCGATTCCCGCCAGCCCGATCATCAGGCTCGGTGTCTCGATTCCGAACGGCGCGGCCGTTTGCCAGCCTCGTCGTCGCATTTGCTCTAGGAGGTCGCGCCCGAAGGCGTCTGCAGCCTGCCGAAGCTCGGAACCCGGGAACAGCGCGGCGGCGTCCGCGACGAGCTCGAGGTTGCCAGCAGCCATGGCAGAGATTATGGTTCATGTTCAATCCGGCATCGATCGCCGTTCCGGCGGCGGTCAGAATCTCGTCCCGGGTGTCGCCATCGCCCAGAATCGGCCAGGCGCGCAATCGCGCCAGACCAATCCCGACGGCTCCGTGGCACCAGGCGACGGCACAGTCCCCCCGGTCCTCGAAACGCAGATCGGGCCAGTTCTGCATCGCCTCGGAGAAGAGCCTGCGCCGTAGGCGAACGCGAGGAGCCCGGCCTGGTGATATCGGCGAGAACCCGTCAGCGCACCGAGCAGGAGAAGGGCGAGCCCTCCTCCAGAGGCGCCGTGGGAGATGCCGGTTAGGGGCGAGGTCCCATGACCCCAGGGCCATGCCAGGGCTCCGTCGACCTCCCAGCAGCCTCGAGAAGGCCATCCCCACAGAGACGCGCCACACGCTCGATGGCCGGAGACGGTCTCACCTCGTGGAGTGCGAGCAGTGAGAGGAGTGCGCCGGCGGAACCGCCGATCAGGTCGTAGGTTTCGTCCCGTTCCACGGCGCTCGAGAGGAGGGGAAGGAGCGCGTCGGCTCGATCGAGGAGCTCCTCGTCGCCCCACAGGAACCCCAGGTGCGCCAGGGTGTAGATCCATCCTCCCAGGCCTTGAAACGCACCGCACTGAGTCGAGCTGGCGCTACCTTCGAAGATGGCTTCGGTGGTCGCGAGGGCTCCCCTGGCCAGCGACTCGTACGGCTCGCAGTCCGCCGCCGCTCCCAACCTGGCCAGGAAGAGCCCGATCCCGGGGACGCCCGAGTAGAGATCGGCCTGGCTCGGAGTCAAGATCCAGCTCTCCTCGTCCATCCCCAGGGAGAAACCGATCCACGATGCGGAGCCCCTTTCCTCGTCCCAGAGGGCGAGGTCCTGCAACCCATCGCCGACCGCCCTCGCCATCTCCAGCGCCGACGCGCCTTCCAGATCAGGACCCCGGTCATCCGCCACATAGGCCAAGGCGGCCTCGCGTCCCTCGCTCTGCAGTGTCGTCGCAAGCGATGCACGGAGAACCCATGTCTGCCGCTCCAAGTCCTCGTCGCCGAGCTGTCGCAGCCGGGCTTCGAGGGACTGCCACGGTGTCGCAGAGAAAAAGTCGCCGAAGAAACCGTCGCAGCCGGCGCGCAGGTCGGTGTCGTCCACCCGAGTCCAAAAGTACGGGATGTCCCCTCGCCAGAGCGCTCGGCTCTCCGTGACGGCGATCCGCCGATAGGCCCGCTGCGAGCGGGCGGCTACCCACAGAGCTGAGAGCAGGCGTTCCCGGTCGAGCGCGTCCCGAAGGCAGTCGGGATGGTAGGTCTCCTGTTGATTGCGGCTGAATAGCTGGTGGCACGCAGAATGGCGCGAACGCGAACGGGGCGGAAGCGAGTCAACGGGCCATCGCCAGCCAGCAGGCGCTCCCGGTTTGCCTGCAGGACGCCGTACATGCGGCGGAAGCCCCGCTCGATCTCCTGCCGGAATTCGACCAAGGAAGGCGGTTGGGTGGTGGGGTGGTTGAAGGAGCTTTCCAGCTTCGGGCGTCGACGCCTCGAGGCGCATCTCGTCGGTCTCGACCGCCTCCATCGTGGGCACACCGAACGGAGCCTCCTGCCCCTGCGCCGCCCCGAGTCCGCTGAGGTCGATCCCCCGACGATTGTCGCCCGTGGCCCAGGAAAAATAGGGGAGCAGGCCCATCCTGATCACCGACTTGGCGAGAGCTCGCTCGGACGGATTGGGTGGGGGTCCGTCGTTCGGAAACGCCGGGTGGAAGAGCGATTCGAGATCCACGAGCACGGGACAATCCCCGGTCGCGACCAGGTTCTCGTAGTGCAGATCTACGGCGTTGAGTGCATAAGTGAGCGCGATGAGAGCACCCTGGCGTTCGTAGAACGTTCGAAGGTGACCGTTTCCCTCCGAGGGTCGCCAGTCCACGAATTCCATCCATCCGTACTCGCCCCGGTCGAGAACCTGGGGAGAGTGCAGGCCGAGGGCCGCCTCCCGGTCCAGCCATGTCAGGAGAACCCTGAAGGCCCCGTCGACCTCTAGGCTCCTCGGCTTGTAGAGCACCTTGGCACCGGTCGCGAAAGCGACGACGGTCACCAGCGACCGCACCATGACGGCTCCCATCCCGGACTCCTGCTTCACCAGCGGCCTCGGAGCGTGGCCCGCGAAGAGCCGACCCGAAGCTCGGAACGGCGGAACAGAAGCGTTGGACGTGCTCCAGGCCGGCTCGCCGCAGGCCGCCGCCCGCTCGACGACCGGCCGCGCGAGCACCGATACTCGCGCAAGATGGCCCAGACCACCCGCGGCTCGTCCAGCCGGCGCACAAAAGACTCGTAGCGGGCACGCGGGGTGTCGCCTTCGAGGGCACCCTCCAGGCGGGCCACGTGCAACTCCAAGGTGAAAGTCTGCAACACCACCTGCCCGAGCAACGAGGGCAACTGACGACAGAGAGCGTCCTCGACCACGTCGGGGTCGAACGTCCCCGGGGAGCGAGCCATCGATCGCAGGCCGTCCCGCAGGCGGGTCAACGCCTCACCGAGCAGAGGCCGCACCATCTTCAGGAAACCCGGTTCCGCCAAGATGCGCGGGATCGGATCGAGTCCCGCGAGGGTGTCGCTCCGGAAGGCACGCTGCAACGCCGAAAGCCAGTCGGATCGGCCGCTGAGCCCTCGAGCGATCTCCTCCTCCCGCAGTCCGAGGAGCGCCCGGAAGGATGGTTCATCGAGACCGTGGCTCTCGAGGAAGACCCGCAGGTGAGACTCGTCCTGCAGCCACGCGACGGTCCTCCACCGCCCCCGGGCCTCGACCGCCTCGGGTCGCTCGGCGAGACCTGGAGGCTCTCGACGGGTCCGCAGGACAGCAGCACGCTCTCCCAGGGTGGCGGCACGACACCAGACGGCCTCCCCCGCGAGATCGAGATTCACTTCACGGGCTCCGAACGGCGGTCGGGCGCGCTTCGGGAGAGCTCGGCCGCGAGCACCGTCTCCAGAACCTCCCGGCGCATCCAGAAACGTACGATCCGGCCGTTGACGAAGATCGTCGGGACGGCATGGACACCTGCGCGCTCCGCGATCCGTGCGTGCGTCGCGAGAACCTGCTGTGCCGAGTCCGCGGCAATCGCGCGCTCGAGATCCGCTCGTGACCAGCCCCTGGATTCGGCGACGTCCAGAATGGCGTCCAGGGATTCCGCCGCAAAGAGCTCGCGCTGAAAGTCCCATGCGCCGGGCCAATCGATGGTCGCCGCCGCGGCAAGTGCGGAGGGGGAGCGCCGGCGCGGTGCCCGACCTGCCGATCCCGCCATCGCCGTGATGACCCGATAGCGGTGCAGCATCCCCGGGTGATCTGCCTCGAGGGCCCGTATCGACTCCGCCGCGGCGCGGCAGTAGCCGCAGTCGAAATCAAGGAACTCGACGATCTCAACGGGTGCCGCCGGGCTACCGGCCTCAGCAGCTCCGTCGAGGGGCGGAAGCTCCTGTCGCGGCGCCGAAAAGTGCGCCGCCACCAGGCTGTCCACGTCGCCGCCCGAAAAGGTCAGAGCCTTGTGGGAAAGCCAGTAGAGGGCCCCGAGGCTGACGCCGAGCACAGCGAGGGAGAGAGCGACACCCGCAGGGCTGAGGCCGCCGGTCGTGGGCATCGCCGAAGCCCTACGCACCAGAATCCACGCCTCGAGCAAGCTCCATGCGATTGCTAAAGCCATGGTCAGACACAGGACACAGACCGCTTTCAGGACCGCGACGGAGAACGCGGTCTTGTAAGCCGCGACCGCACACCCGACCGACACGACCGCGAGCAGGCCGTAACGCTCCCAGGAGAAACGTCTCGCTGCCGGCCAGCGAAGCGACCACATGCCGACCCACGCGAAGAGGGCGGCCGCCCAAGCGGCGAGGGGAATGCCTCCGAGCCAGGCTCCGGCCGAGGTGAGAGGCACGGTGCAGTCCACGCCCGGAGGACCAACGCAGGCATGACCGCCGCCGCCGCCGATTCGACCCATGATCGTCACGTACACGGCGGCCAACGAGCTGAGGATCCCCAGAATGCTTGCAAGCGCCAGCCTGATCCGCGGTGCCCGCTGCGAGAGAGTGGTGGTTTCGGTGCTCATGCTGACGCTCCCGTTCCGAAAATCGGTTCGGTGCCGGCCCGTCCCGCCGGCGAACGCGAGGCGGCCGCGACGACGACGCGAGACGGAGCCCGGGCCTCAGTGACGCTGGAGACGCCCGGTTGAACCGGAGCGCCTACTTCGCAATCGGCTCACAGCAGCAGAAGATCCACCACGTCCCCGTGCATCCCACGTCGTAGGTGCAGGGACCGCCGTAGGAACACCCGTTGGCACACTTGGTGAAGCCCACACCGCCGGAGAAGCTCAACAGATCCTCTTCCTCCAGCTCGATGCGACCCGACGGGTGATCCGGGATGGCGGCGAGTTGAAGAGTGCCGAGCGACTCTCGGTAGCTCGGATCCTTCCAGGCCTTGATGATTTGTTCTGGGGTCAAGATTTTCCTCACTTTCGCGAAAGGTGATGATGCGAGTGTCCTCGCCGTCGCGACCGGAGCGCAGAGTACAAACGGTCGCGGAACGCCCGCTATCAGATTTCTGCGAGATGGCGCCCGAGCAGGTGCGGAGCGCCGATCACCGCGCCGACATCTTCGCCTGAGCTACGACCCCATGAACTTCGGCTGGGGCCCCCGTCCGGACGGGGGCGTCGTCTGCCAGACCCAGGAGCGGGGCGATCTGGAGCTCTGGCCGATCTGCAGCGTCTGCCGGCGCGGACACAGATCACCCGCCACACGTGCGAGGAGGGGTGGACGGCGATCGGCGAGTGGACGGGAGTGCCGCTGCACCGCCTCCTCGAGGCGTGCGGGATGTCGCCGCAGGCCCGTTTCGTCACCTTCTCGTGGTTCGACGACTGGATCGACAGCATCGACCTGCTCGACGCGCTCCACCCCCAGACGCTCCTCGCGTACGGCCTGAACGGTCGCCCTCTCCCCGTGGCGCACGGCGCCCCGGTGCGCCTGCGCGTCGAGCGGCAGCTCGGCTACAAGTGCAAGAAGTTCGTGCGGAAGGTCACGGTCACCGACTGGCTCGAGGACGGCGGAGACCAGGGCAACCCGAAGAACGGGTGGGCCTGGTACGCCGGGATCTGAACGCCCCGCCGGATCGAGCGACGGGTGGGAGGTCCGCGAACGGCTGGGTGGCCGCGGTGGCGAGGAGGTCGTCGGGGGCCTCGATCAGCTCGTGCGCGGTCCAACGGGCGGGCGACGCCGTGGATCCGCCCGGGCGTCACGGGGCTCACCGGTCAGGAAGTCGAGGACCTCCCGGATGACGTCTCTCTCGTGACCGACCCAGAGGTGGCCGCCGGTGGGGTAGCTGACGAAGCGGGCGTCCGGGATGTGGTCGGCGGTGTGGCGGGCGCCCGGGTAGGTGCCGTAGAGGCAGTCCTCGACGGCGAGGACCAGGGTGGGAGCTGCGATCCGCTCGAGGTCGTAGCGCGGGAGCGACCGGGCGATGGCGGCGTCGTTGAGCAGGCCGGGGCCGCGCCGGCTCAGGGGCTGGATGTGCTCCAGGACCCGGCGGATCCGCTCCCGTTCGGCGGCGCTCGCGGTCCGCAGCAGAGACGGTGGCGTGCCGAGGACGGTCCGCACCAGAGACCGGTACGCGAGCCGGGTCGCCAGCCAGAAGAGGAAGTCGGAACCGAGGGCGGCGTCGAAGAGGGCCTGCGTCGCCCGCGACCGTCTCTCGGGAAGGTCCGCAGCCCGCCGCTCCTCGCTCTGGACCGGGTAGGCGAGAGGGACGAGGAGGACCAGCCGTCCGACGCGCTCGGGGTGCCGCAGCGCGAGCTGCATCGCCGAGGGCGCGCCGGCGGAGGCGCCGACCACGGCGACGCGCTCGAGGCCGAGGGCGTCGAGGAGGTGCGCGTGCGCGTCCGCCTGCGCCTCGACCGAGGCGCCGGCGGGAAGCGGGGTCCCGAGGTAGCCGAACCGCGACATCGCGACGACACGGAAGCCATGCCGGGCGAGCGGGCCGGCGACCTCCAGGGCCTGATCGAAGCCGCCGCCGGCGCCGTGGATCGCCAACACCGGCGCGCCGTCGCCGAGCGCGGCGACCTCGAGGGGACCGACGGGCGTGACGACGAGCCGGCTGCCGGTCCCGACGCGCTCGCGGGCCCGACGAATGGAGCGGCGATACGCGAGGCCGACGACCGCCAGGAGGGCGGCGGGGAAGGTCCACCGCGCGCACGAGTTCTGGGCGACCCGTTTCAGCATCAGCGAACCTCGGGCCGACGTCCCCGCCGGACGTTCCAGCGCCCGGGACGCCCGCCTCGTCCTCGCGGGTGAGGCCCGTGTTCCAGCGGTCCGCAGCCTGCCTGCGGGAGGGAGGAACGGATCATGCCGCCAGCGCCCTGCCGGACCTACCGCCCCTCGGAGGCCGTCACCTTCCGCACCCACTCCGCGTACCGCCGCCCCGCCTCCGCGCCGTGCTCGCGCCACCACCCGGCGTCGAAGGTCACCGCGCGCCGGAAGTTCTCGGGCGCCGTCGGCAGGTGGGGGAGGACGTCGGCGGGGACGGCGGCGAGGGCGCGGCGGCTGACCGGGCCGTAGTCGATGTGGAGCGGGATGCGCGCCTGGGCCTCGGGGCCGACGGCGAAGCCGACCAGCTTCTGCGCCGCCGCCTTGTGGTGCGAGCCCTTCGCGATGACGAAGAAGTCGGAGGCGACGATCTGCTGCCGCCAGGAGATCCCCACCGCCTCGCCGCCCTCCTCCCGGGCGCGGAGGAACCGGCCGTTGGTGCCGGCGGCCATCACCGCCTCGCCGCGCGCCAGGAGGTCGACGGGATCGGACCAGGCGTCGAAGACGACCACGGCGGAGGCGATGCGGTCGAGGCTCTGGAAGGCGCGGTCGAGGTCGAGCGGGTAGAGCCGCTCGGGCGGCACGCCGTCGCCGAGCAGTGCGATCTCGAGCATCCACTGCGGGCTGCGGCGCAGGGCGCGCTCGCCGGGGAAGCGCGCCAGGTCGAAGAAGTCGCTCCAGGTGGCGGGCGCCGCCGCATCGGACCCGCCGCCGCCGAACCGCGCCGCGTCGTAGCCGAGGACGACGGACCAGGTCATCAGACCCACACCGTCCGGGTGTACGGCGGACGCGAGCAGGTCCGACCGGTCGATGCCGCTGTAGTCGATGGGCTCGAAGATGCCGTCCGCGGCACCGCGCAGCAGCTCGGCCGGCTCGACGTCGACGACGTCCCACTCCCCGGACTCCGCCCGCCGGCGCAGCTCCTCGTAGCCCCCGTCGTACACCTTCTCGACGATCGGGATGCCGGTCTCCTTCTCGAACGGCGCGAAGATCGCCGCCCGCTGCGCATCCTGCCAGGCGCCGCCGAAGGAGGCGACGACGAGCGGCTCCGGCCCGCGCGCGCCGCGGACGGCGGCGGCGGCGACGAAGGCGACCAGCCCGGCCACCACGATCCCGCAAAGACGTCTCATCGCCGCGCTCCTTCCCGAGTGGGCATCGAGGTTCGAGTCGGGACGATCGTACCGGAGCGAGCGCGGGCGCTGGCTCTCGACCGCTCGACCCCGCGGCAGGTTCCCCGGACGCCGGCGACGGCCGGGGCCGAGCGCGAGCTCCGCCTCCAGGGCGCTCAGCCGGGCCCTCTCTCCCGACCGGCCGATCGCCCGGTCGGTCGGCGGCAGCGGGTCGACGACGACGGGAAGCTGCCCCCGATCCGGGTTCCGCGCCGGGTCGGACCCTGCCGGTGGGCCCCGAGGCGTGTCCGCCTCGGCACGCTCCCCGGGCGACGGTTGTCGGCGGGGGCGACGTGGCCTATCCTCGCACCAGACCGATGCAGCTCGCAGCAGGGACGAGGCTCGGGGCCTACGAGGTCCTCGCGCCCCTCGGGGCGGGAGCGATGGGCGAGGTCTACCGGGCGCGCCACGTCAAGCTCCGCCGGGAGGCGGCCGTCAAGGTCTTGCCGCCGCAGTTGGCGTCGCACCCGGAGCGGCTGCGGCGCTTCGAACGCGAGGCGCGGGCCGCCTCCGCCCTGCAGCATCCGACGATCGTCACCATCTACGACATCGGCGAGGAGCGCGGCACCACCTACATCGCGATGGAGCTGGTCGCGGGGGAGACGCTGCGAGCGCGGCTCGCCGGGGGGGCCCTGCCCCTCCTCGAGGCGCTGCGCCTGGCACGGACCGTGGCCGAGGGCCTGGCCGCGGCCCACGCCGTCGGCATCGTGCACCGCGACCTCAAGCCCGAGAACCTGATGGTCACGGCGGACGGCCGGGTGAAGATCCTCGACTTCGGTCTCGCCAAGGAGGTGCCGACCGGCGCGGACGTCGCTCCCGACCTGGCGACCCTGAGCCAGCTCACCCGGGAGGGCATCGCCGTCGGCACCGTTCCCTACATGGCGCCGGAGCAGCTGGTCGGCGACGCGGTGAGCCCGCAGTCCGACCAGTTCTCCCTCGGCGTCGTGCTCTTCGAGATGCTCTGCGGCCGGCGGCCCTTCGAGGGGGACGCGGCGACGACGCTGGTCAGCGCCATCCTGCGCGACGAGCCGTTGTCCCTGAGCCGGCTGCGTCCCGAGGTGCCCCGCCGTCTCGCGGACCTCGTCCGGCGCTGCCTCGACAAGGACCCGCGGCGGCGCTTCGCCACGACCGCCTCGCTCGTCGAGGCGCTGCGCGCCTGCGAGAGCGAGCTGGCCCCGCACCGACGACGGTTGCGGCTCGGCCGGCGGGGCGTCGCCGCGCTGCTCGCCCTCTCGGCCGCGACGGGCGTGGTGCTCGCCTGGCGCGCCTGGCGCGACGACCTCGTGCGTTGGCAGCGGCGGGAGGTCTTCGCCGAGGTCGATCGGCTGAGCGAGGCCGGCCGCCTCGGCCAGGCCTACCTCCTCGCCAAGGGGCTCGAGCGCGACCTCCCCGACGACCCGACCGTCCGCCGCAGGCTCGAGCGCATCACCATCCCCGTCTCGATCGTCACCGAGCCGGCGGGCGCGGACGTGGAGCTGCGTCCCTACGCATCGTCCGAAGCTGCCTGGGTCCGCCTGGGCGAGACGCCCCTGGTCGGCGTCCGCATCCCCTACGCGCTCATGCAGTGGCGGATCCGCCACGCCGGCTACGAGACGTTCGAGGGAGCGCCCTTCGGCATCCGGCCCTTCACGGCTCTCGGGAAGGGCCTGCACCTCGACCCCGCGGGATCGCGGCCCGAAGGCATGGTCCGGGTGCCCGGGGGCCCCTACCAGCGCGCCTCGTTCCCCGCCGTCGAGCTCGAGGACTACTGGCTCGATCGCCTCGAGGTCAGCAACCGGGAGTACCTCGAGTTCGTCGAGAACGGGGGCTACGGCGACGCGCGCTACTGGGAGGACGCCTTCGCGGCGGCGGAGACCTCGCCCGCCGAGGTGATGGGGCGGCTCGTCGACCGCACCGGCCGCCCCGGACCGGCCGGATGGGAGCTCGGCGGCTATGCGCCCGACACGGCGGACGACCCGGTCGGCGGCGTCTCCTGGTACGAGGCGGCGGCCTACTGCCGCTGGGCCGGCAAGTCGCTGCCCACCCTCTACCACTGGTCGGCGGCGACCGCCCAGGACCAGTTGTCGGACATCGTCGAGGTGAGCAACTTCGGCGGCGCCGGCCCGGAGGCCGTGGGCACCCGTCCCGGCCTCGGCGACTTCGGCACCTACGACATGGCGGGCAACGTGAGGGAATGGTGCTGGACCGGGACGGGGGGCGGCCGCCGCTACATCCTCGGCGGATCCTGGAACGAGCCCACCTACGCGTTCCGGGTCGACGCCGAGACCAGCCCGCCCCTGTCCCGCGCGCCGGTCAACGGCATCCGCTGCGCGCTGTATCGCAGCCCGCCGGCGGAGCAGCTCCTGGCGCCGGTGGTGTCCTCCCGCCGGCGCCAGCGGCACGACGCACCCGTCGACGACGAGGTCTTCGCGGCCTACCGGAGGATCTACGCCTACGATCGCACGCCGCTCAACGCCACCGTCGAGTCCGTCGACGAGAGCTCGGAGTACTGGCGACGCGAGACCGTCACGTTCGACGCGGCGTACGGCGGCGAGCGGGTGAGCGCGCACCTGTTCCTGCCGCGCAACGCCCAGCCGCCGTATCAGGCGGTCGTCTGGGTGCCGGGCAACGACGCCTTCTTCCTACCGCCCGGGCGGGCTCTCGCCTCGCCCTACCTCTTCGACTTCGTCCCGCGCAGCGGTCGTGCCCTGGTCTATCCCGTCTTCAAGGGGACGTACGAGCGGCGCATGCCCTTCTCCTTCGCGCCCAACGAGTGGCGCGACCTGATCGTCCTGTGGTCGAAGGACCTCGGCCGGACGGTGGACTACCTCGAGTCGCGCGACGACATCGACGCGGCGAAGCTCGGGTACTACGGCTTCAGCGCCGGGGCGGTCTACGGACCGATCTTCACCGCCGTCGACGATCGCTTCGGGGCCAGCGTGCTGCTCGCCGGAGGGCTGAGCGCCGGCTTCCCGCCCGAGGCGGACGCGCTGAACTTCGCGCCCCGCTCCCAGGTGCCGACCCTCATGATCAACGGCCAGGACGATTTCCTGATGCCCTGGGAGGAGGCCGAGCAGCCGCTCTTCCGACTCCTGGGAGCACCGCTGGAGCGCCAAGCGACACGCCCGCCTCGAAGGCGGCCACATCCCCTCCGACCGCCTGGCGCTGATGAACGAGGTGCTCTCCTGGTTCGATCGCCACCTCGGCCCGGTCCCCAGGTGACGGCCCGACGCCACCGGCCTCCCGAAGGACGCCGGCGGGGCGACCGATCAGAGACCGCTCCGTAGGTCCGCACTCGTCGCCCGTCACGCCCGTCGTCGCACCTGGTGTCCAGACGGTGCGGTCGTGAAGGTCGAGGCGGAGCTCGTCACCGGGACCGGGTTCCAGACCGGTCCCGCGGTCCGCCGCGGGACGAGCCGACCCGTGGGGCTGCTGCCGACGCCCCCGGCGCCGCGACCTCGGAGTCCCGGTCACCTGTTCCACCAGAACAGGGCGGCGTTGAGGGCGGTGGCGAAGAGGGACCAGGCGAGATAGGGGACGAAGAGGAGTCCGGCCACCCTGCGCAGGCGCCAGAAGGCCCGCAGCGTGGCGAGGACGGCGAGATCCAGGAGGACGATCTCGGCGAGCGCCACGCCCGGTCGGTGCCAACCGAAGAACAGCGGCGTCCACAGCGCGTTGAGCGCCACCTGGACGGCGAACAGGCGCAGCGCGGTCGTGCGCCGGCGGGAGGTCGGCAGGCGCCAGACGAGGAACGCCGCGACGGCCATGGCGGCGTAGAGCAAGGTCCAGACGGGGCCGAACAGCCAGCTCGGCGGCGTCCACTCGGGCTTCGTCAGCCCGGCGTACCACGCCCCGGGCGGAAAGACGACCGCGGGCAGGCTGGCGCCGAAGCTCACCAGAACGAAGCCGGCGAGGGCGAGGGCGCTCCGGCCCTTCGAGGGCGCCGGCTCCACGCTTCCGATCGACGCCGGCGGGCTCACCCACGGCCGATGCCCTCGCGGCTCAGGGCGACGACGAGCTCGATGAACCGCTCGTCTTCGCCCACCGGCGCCAGCACCTCGACCTCGAGGGCCGGGTGGCGCCGCCGAACCGCCGCGACGACGTCGGGGACGTCGTGGGCGACGTGGCCACCGGCGGAGAAGAACAGGGGGAGCAGGACGAGGCGAGCCACACCCTCGCGTGCCGCCGCGGCGGCGACCCGGTCCAGCGTCGGCTCGGCCATCTGCAGGTAGGCGAGTGCCGTCGACTCCTCGCCGAGGCTCTCGGCGACCCGCCGGGCGATGCGCTCGCAGGTCTGCAGCCAACGCCGGTCCCTGCTGCCGTGGGCGAACAGCACGAGCCGGCGGTTCGGTGGAGCCTCTCTCTCTCTTCGTGCCATCGACGATCCGTCCTTTCTCGGCCGCTCACGACGCGCGGCGGTCGCCGTCCTCGCCCGGGGTCCGCTCGGCGCTGCGGACGATGCCCTCGAGCATGCCGGAGAAGACGACGCCGTGGAACGGCAGCAGCAGGTACCAGTAGAGCAGCCCGCCCAGCCCGCGGGGGTGGAACGAGGCCGTCTGGACGAGGCGCGATCCCTCGCCCCGTCCCGTGACGGAGAACTCGAGGAGGGCGACGCCCGGCAGCTTCATCTCGGCGCGCAGGCGCAACCGTCGCTCCGGCTCGACGTCGAGGACGCGCCAGAAGTCGAGGGCGTCGCCCCGGCGCAGGACCTCCGGATCCCGGCGCCCGCGCCCGAGCCCCGGTCCGCCGACGAGACGGTCGAGCGCACCGCGGATCCTCCACAGGATGTCGGCGGCGTACCAGCCGTTGCCGCCGCCGATGCGTCGGATGGCCCGGAACGTCGCTGCGGGCGGCGCCTCGACGTCGGCCGCGCGCTGGTCGCGGAAGACGGTGCCGCCGGCCCAGCCGGGATCGCCGGGGATGCTGCCGGCGTCGGACCACGAGGTCGACACCCGGCGCTCCCCGGCGACCTCCACGGCGCGGCGGATGGCCTGCTCGGCCGTCAGGGGCTCGCCGGGCATGAGGCGCCGGGCCTCGTCGTCGCGGCAGACGACCCGGTTCCTCAGGCCCTCGGTGAGGGGGCGGGCGATGCGGTGGGAGAGCGGCGTGACGAGGTGGATCCACAGCGAGCTGAGCCGGGGGGTCAGCACCGGAACGGGGAGGACGATCCGCTCGGCGAGTCCGAGGGCCGCGGCCGTGTGCGCCATGAGCTGTCGATAGGTGACCACGTCGCTCCCGCCGATGTCGAGCGTCTTGCCGGCGGTCGCGGGCGTGTCGAGCGACGCGACGAGGTAGCGGAGCGCGTCGCGGATCGAGATCGGTTGACACTCGGTGTCGACCCAACGGGGCGTGACCATCACCGGGAGGCGCTCGACGAGGTAGCGCAGCATCTCGAACGACGCGCTTCCCGAGCCGATGATCATCGCCGCCCTCAGGACGGTGACCGGCACCCCGGTCGACGACAGGGCGGCCTCGACCTCGCGCCGCGACGCCAGGTGCGTGCTGAGCTCGTCGCCGGTCTCGCCGAGACCGCCGAGGTAGATGATCCTGCCGACCTCCTCGGCCTCGGCGGCACGGGCGAAGGAGGCCGCCATGCTCCGGTCCCGGGCGGCGTAGTCCTCGCCGGCGACGATCATCGAGTGCAGCAGGTAGTACGCGGCGTCGCAGCCGGCGAGGGCGGAGCGCACGTCCGCCTCGTGGCGGGCGTCGCCCTCGACGATCTCCAGGGAGGGGTGGCCCGACCACGAGCGGGCGGCGACCTTGTCCCGGTCCCTGGCGAGACAGCGCACGGTGTCGCCGCGCTCCAGCAGCAACGGCACGAGGCGACCGCCGACATAGCCGGTGGCGCCCGTGACGAGAACCCGTCGGCCCGTCACGGGTCTCCGGTGGCTCGGGGAATCTGTTTCGTCTTCCTCATGACCCTCGTCGACGTCGCCGTCCCGGCCACTTCCCGCACGCCTCGCCGCCCCCGCGCGGCGTCCGGCGCGCCGTCTGGCCGCGACCCGGGGAGCTGCCCGGAGGAGCGCCGCCGATACCGGCCGCCGACTTCGTCATACTCGAGACGCGCCTCCTCCGGAAGCCCGAGACCCGACCCTGGACCATCCTCCCACCCCTTTCCGCTTCCACTCGCATCGGAGCCCCATGATCTCCTACATCGCGCGGGGACTCGCTCTGGCCGGTCTTCTCCTCGTCTCGGGCTGCCTGCCCTTCCTCGAGCCGGCGAAGGCCCCGATCGGCACCATCTCACTCCCGGCGCCGATCGAGGCCGACTGTCTGGCGGTGCTCCTGCCCGGGAGGTTCGGAGGAGCGAAGGACTTCGTCCGAGCCGGTTTCCGCGAGCAGGCGGACGAACGGGGCCTCGCCCTCGATCTGATCGCCGTCGACGCCCACCTCGGGTACTACCGCGACCGCTCGATCGTCGATCGCCTGCACGACGACGTGGTGGGTCCCGCCGCGGCCGGGGGTTACCGCGAAGTCTGGATCGTCGGCACCTCCCTGGGCGGTCTCGGAGCCCTCCTCTATGCGCGGGAACGCCCCGAAGACCTTCAGGGGATCCTGGCCATCGCTCCCTATCTCGGGGACGACGAGCTGATCGAAGAGATCCGATCCCAGGGCGGACCCCGTTCCTGGAGTCCGGACCCGGCGAACGAGGAGGACTTCCACCAGCTCTGGCGCTGGCTTCAGGGGCGGAGCGAGAACGCCGTGCCCTTGCATCTCGCCTTCGGCACCGAGGACCGATTCGCTCCGGCCGCGCGGATGCTCGCGGGTCTGCTTCCGGATTCGCGAGTGCGGACCACCGCCGGGAAACACGACTGGAAGGTCTGGGCGAGGCTCTGGCGAGAGTTTCTCGACAGCGGGGCAATCTGTCCACCCGGGACCTCCGGGTCGGGAGAGGATCTCGACCCGCCGGTGCGACCCGGCCCTCCCGGCCGCGGGTAGCGGCCGGAGTCACCGTCCGCAGGGCCGGCGGGCGGGCGACCCGCACGGGCGTCTCGGCATCCGGGCGACCCCGCGGGCGCCGCCGCCGGATATCATCCCGGGATGTCCTCCGTCACCGGTCGGATCGGTCGGTTCGAGGTCCTGCGGGAGCTCGGGCGCGGAGGGATGGGCGTGGTGGTGCTGGGGCGGGACACCCGGCTCGACCGCCTGGTGGCGATCAAGGCCCTGCCCGACCGGCTGGCGGGCGACCGGGACCGGCTCGAGCGCTTCGAGCGCGAGGCGAGGACGGTCGCCTCATTGAACCACCCCGGCATCGCGGCGGTGTACACGCTGGAGAGCGAGGGCGGCCAGCAGTACCTGGTGATGGAGTACGTGGAGGGCGAGACGCTGGCGGCGCGGCTCGAGCGCGGCGCGCTCCCCGTCGCCGAGGCGATCGATCTCGCCGGGCAGATCGCCACGGCGCTCGGGGCGGCGCAGGCCGCGGGCATCGTCCACCGCGACCTCAAGCCCGGCAACGTCATGGTGACGCCCCAGGGCCGCGCCAAGGTCCTCGACTTCGGCCTGGCGCAGAGCGCCGGACCGTCGCCTCCGGACGCCGCGGAGAAGCCCGCGTCGGACGCCTCGACGCGGACGGCGGCGCCGGCGCCGGCCTCTCCCACGCGCGCCGGCGCCGTCCTTGGCACCCCCGGCTACATGAGCCCCGAGCAGGCGCGCGGCGAGCCCGTCGACGCGCGCTCGGACGTCTTCTCGTTCGGCTGCCTGCTCTACGAGATGCTCACCGGCGCGCGGCCGTTCGGCGGCCACAGCGCCGCGGAAGCGATCGGCGCCACGCTCCACAAGGACCTCGACCTCGACACGCTGCCGCCCGGCACGCCCACGGCGCTGCGCGAGCTGCTCGGCCGCTGCCTCGAGAAGGACCGCTCGCGGCGCTGCGGCTCGGCGCGCGAGGTGGCCGCCGCGGTCGACTCCCTGACCCGCTGGGCCCACGACGAGGCGATCCCCGAGCTCGCCAGCCTCTGCGACCGGATCTTCGTCCTCGAGGAGGGACGGGACTCCTGGACGGCCTTCGAGCTGGCCCGCGAGATCGACAAGCTCGCCCCGGCCGATCCGATCGTCGAGAAGCTGCGGCCCGAGTTCTCCCTGCCGATCTCGATCGTCTCGGAGCCCCCGGGAGCCCGTGTGCTCGCCGCCTTCTACGGCGACCCCGACGGCGCGGAGGTCGACTTCGGCGTCACACCGCTCGCCGACGTCCCCTTCCCGCGCGGGCTGTCGCGGCTGCGTCTCGAGCTCGCCGGCCACCGCACGGTCCACGACCTGGTGTGGAACCTCACCGAGACGACGACGAACGCCTCGGAGGCGAGCACGCGCACGTGCCGGTACACGTTGCGGCCGGCGGGCGAGCTGCCGGACGGGATGGAGGAGGTGCCGGCGGGCGCCTTCCCGGTGTTCCTGCCCGGCCTCGACCACCTCGAGCCCGAGCCGACCGCGGCGTTCCTGATCGACCGGCATCCGGTGACCAACCGGGAGTTCAAGCGCTTCGTCGACGACGGGGGCTACGCGCGCGCCGAGCTGTGGCGGGAGGTGGTTCCCGAGGCGGACGGCGCGGGGCTCTCCCGCGAGGCGACCCTGGCCCGCCTGGTCGACCAGGTCGGCCAGCCCGGGCCCGCCGGCTGGGTGATGGGCGAGTATCCCGCCGGCGAAGGCGACCACCCGGTGGCGGGGGTGAGCTGGTACGAGGCCGCCGCCTACGCCGCGTGGGCGGGAAAGTCGCTGCCGACGCTCTTCCACTGGAGCCGGGTCGCGTTCACCAACGCCAGCGGGCAGATCGCGCCGCTGGCCAACTTCGCCGGACGCGGCACCGTGCCGGTGGGGTCGACCCGCAGCGTCAACCGGTTCGGGGTGCGCGATCTCGCCGGCAACGTGCGCGAGTGGGTGCGGAACCCGATCGACCCCCGTCCCGACCGGCGCTTCATCCTCGGCGGCGGCTGGAACGACCCGGGGTACGCGTTCGTCGACGCCTACGCCCAGCCGGCCCTCGACCGTTCGCCCTCGAACGGCTTCCGCTGTCTGCGGGCCCTCGAGCCCGACCCGCGCGCGGCCGAGCTGGCGCGTGCGATCGAGGTTCCGCACCGCGACTTCCACGACGCGCCGATCGTTCCCGACGAGGTCTTCACCTACTTCCAGCGGCAGTTCCACTACGACCGCGGACCCCTCGCGACCACCCTGCTCTCCGACGAGGAGTTTCCGCCCGGGCGCTGGCAGCGGCTCGAGATCGCGGCCGCGTACGGCGGCGAGCGGATGCAGGTCCACCTCTATCTCCCCGCCCGCGGGCGGCCTCCCTACCAGGCCGTGATCCTCTTCCCCGGTTCGTTGACGCTCCACACCCGCCTCTACCACCACGCCGAGTTCCGCCGCGTCGACTTCCTCCAGAAGAGCGGCCGCGCCCTGCTGCTGCCCGTCTACAAGGGAACCTTCGAGCGGCCTTCCGAGATCGTCTCCGACTACCCGACCGAGTCCGCGAACTACAAGGATCACGTCGTCATGTGGGGCAAGGACCTCGGCCGCGCCATCGACCTGGTCGAATCGCGGGACGACCTCGACGCCGGGCGGATCGCCTACTTCGGCGCCAGCTGGGGGGGCGCGCTCGGCGCGATCCTGCCGGCGATCGAGCCGCGCATCCGGGCGAACGTGCTCTACGTCGCGGGGCTCCACTTCCAGCGCACCCTGCCGGAGTGCGACCAGGTCAACTACGTGACGCGGGTGACGCAGCCGACCCTGATGCTCAACGGCGAGCTGGACTTCTACTTCCCCCCGGAGACCTCGCAGCGCCCGATGTTCGACCTGCTCGGAACCCCGCCGGAGCACAAGAGGCGGCTCACCTTCGAGCGCGGCCACACCGTGCCCAAGCCGGACCTGATCCGCGAGTCGCTGGCCTGGCTCGACCGCTACCTCGGGCCGGTCGGGTAGGGCTTGCGGAGAAGAGGACCGACGATCCCGAGAGGAGAACGCCGCATGAAGAATCGCTGTCTGGGCCTGTTGTTGACCGTGTGCTGCCTGGTGCCGCCGGCCGTCCTCGCGGCGGCTGGCGCGAACGACCCCGCCGCGGCGACCGCGGACGAGCTCGCGCAGGCGTTCGGGTCCGACGCGGCGGGGATCGAGGTGCGCGTCGAGGAGGGCAAGGCGATCCTCACCGGGCACGCGTCCCAGCGCTCGACCGCCGAGCTCGCCGAGGAGGTGGCGCTGAGCGTTCCCGGGATCACCGCGGTCGAGAACAAGATCTCCGCCCCCCGGCCGCGCCCCGCCGACAAGCTCCGCCTCGAGGCCGAGGACGCCGCGCTCGAGGTGTCGGTCAAGGCCGCGCTGGCCCGCTCCGTGGGCACCGATCTCAGCGCCGCCCTGGAGGTCGAGGCCTGCGACGGCGTCGTCTCGCTGCGCGGCGAGGTCGCCGCCCGCGACGACGCGTCGCGCGCGGTCGAAGCGGCGCAGCGCGTCCGGGAGGTGAAGCGGGTCCTCGACCTGATCGCCGTCTCCGGCACGTGAGCCGTGGAGGTGTCGCTCTCTGCGGAGCGGCCCCTCCGCGAGCGCTCGTAGCTCTCCGCCGGATCGCCGCCGTACGTTTCGAGGGAGGGTCGGCTCGGCGCCCCCCGGTGCCGACGCGCCTACTTCTCCAGCTTCGCGACGACGCGATCCACGTGGGCCTCGTAGGCGGCGGCGTTGGGATCGTCCGCCTCCTTTCCCATCACCCAGGCGCGGCGATAGAGGTCGCGCGCCCGTTCGAGCTGCCCGGCGGCCTCGACCGCCTCGCCGAGGCTGTCGTAGACGTTCGGGGAGGCGGGAAAGTCGCGGACGTTCCGCTGCAGGATCTCGATCGCCTTCTGCGTGTCCCCCGCGCCGAGCGCCTGGTATCCGAGGGCGTTGACGAGGGCTTCCGGGGGGTGGACCGGATAGCCGTACTCGCGTGACAGCGCGGCGAAGTGCGCGTCCACGAGGTCGAGACCGGCCTGCCGCGTCGACGGGGGCAGCCGCCACTTCGCGTAGATCCACTCGAGCCCCCGGTCGACGCTGGGGATCGGCACCGACCCGTGGTCCTGATCGGGCAGCACCTCGGCGTGCCAGCGCAGCCCTTCGGGAGCGCGGGTCCGCAGCAGGTCCCGGAAGTGCTCGAATGCGGTGTGCATCGGATCGCCCTCGTTCCCGACCGTCAGGAAGAGACGGCCGCGCAGCGAAGGGGTCGAGGCGAAGAGCCCTTCGGCCCGCCGCAGCTCCGCCTCGCCGTCCCAGGCGAGCGTCGGCGAGATGGCGACGACCGCGTCGAAGTCCGCGGGGTGCGTGAGGAAGGAATGGACGGCGAGCAGGCCGCCGAACGAATGCCCGACCAGGATCCGGAACGGCACCGTGCGGTAGGACCGATCCACCCAGGGGACGAGCTCCTCCCGGAGGAAGCGCAGGAACTCGTCGCCTCCGCCCCCCTGCGGCGCCGCCTTCGCCAGCGGATGTTCCTCCGGGACCTCACCGAGCCATTGCGGGGTGAGGTCCCGTGTCCGGTTCGTGTTGTCCAGGGCGACCACGATCATCTGCGGGACGTGCCCGGCCTGGGCGAGCGTCGCCGCGGTCGCGGCGGTGTGCAGGAACCGGGTCTCCGCGTCGGGCAGGAAGAGCACCGGATAGCGCTCGCTCGACAGCTCGTAGCGGGGAGGCAGGTAGATCCGCAGCGCGCGGTCCTCGTTGAGGATCTCCGAGTGGATCCGAGCCGTCTCACCGAGCACGATCGGGTCGGCGAACGACGGCGCCGCGAACAGCAGCGCGGCGAGGATCCCGGGGCCCAGGCGGACGGCGGAACGGTTGATCATGCGAATCTCCTCTCGGCCAGCGCGCGCTGATCGGCCGCGGGATTCCGGGCCCCGCAGGGCGAGCTCGTCCTCGTGACGGGCCTCTCGGCCCACTCCACAGAAGTACGTCGAGCCGAGCCGGCGGGTTGTCGGCCGGGCGGAGCTCGCGCTCCCGGCGAGGCGAAGATCGAACGGCGCCTGTCTGCGGAGAACCACGCCCACACCGGCTGGGTGGTGATCGGCGACCTCTCGCGGCCCTCGGCGCGATCGACGCCGCCTTCGCCGCCGCGGAGGCGGCGTGGACCGAGGACGACGACGCGCAGCCGGCGACGGGCCGATAGAGTGAGCCGATGAAGCCCTCGCGCCTCGACCTCCTGCTCGCTCTCGGCGTCGTGTCGGCGGGCGCCGTCCTGGCCGGCCCTCCGGCCGCGGCGCTCGCTGCGGTTCCGGCCCGACGCACGTCGGCACCCGCCACCGCCCCGCAGCCCGCCCCGGCGGCGGACTCGATCCCGGCGCCGCGCGACCGCGCCTATCCGGGGACCCTCCGGCTCGCGGTCGACGCGACCGACGTCGGCCATCGCATCTTCCGCGTCCACGAGGAGGTGCCGGTCGCGCCCGGCCCCCTGACCCTCCTCTACCCCGAGTGGATCCCCGGCCATCACTCGCCGACCGGGCCGATCGACAAGCTCGCCGGCCTGACCGTGAGCGCGGACGGCCGGCCGCTCGTCTGGCGGCGCGATCCGGGGAACGTCTACGCCTTCCACGTCGACGTCCCGGACGGCGCCGCGCGCCTGGCGCTCGACTTCCAGTTCCTCTCGCCGCAGGAGAAGGAGCAGGGACGGATCGTGATGACGCCGGAGATGCTCGACCTGCAGTGGAACACGGTCGTCCTCTATCCGGCGGGCTTTTTCAGCCGCGACATCGAGATCGAGCCGGCGCTGACGCTCCCCGCGGGCTGGCAGCTCGCCACCGCCCTGACCATCGCCGGCCGCGACGGCGACCGGGTCCGCTTCGCGCCGATCGACCTCGAGAACCTCGTCGACTCGCCGGTCGTCGCCGGCCGGTATTTCCGCCGCGTCGCCCTCGACGCGGGCGACGACCAGCCGGTCTTCCTCGACGTCTTCGCCGACGAGCCGCGTGACCTCGAGGCGACGGACGACCAGATCGCGCCGCACCGGAAGCTCGTCGAACAGATGGACCGCCTCTACGGCGCGCGCCACTTCGACCACTACGACTTCCTCCTCGCCCTCTCCGACAAGCTCTCGCGGATCGGCCTCGAGCACCACCGCTCGAGCGAGGACGGCACCCGGGCCGACTACTTCACGAAGTGGGACAAGCGCTGGACGGCGCGCGACCTCCTCAGCCACGAGTACAACCACTCCTGGGACGGCAAGTACCGGCGGCCGGCCGAGCTGTGGACGCCGAACTACAACGTCCCCAAGCGGGACGCCGGGCTCTGGGTCTACGAGGGGCAGACCCAGTTCTGGGGCTACGTGATGGCCGCCCGTTCGGGGCTGTGGAGCCGGGAGCAGGTGATGGAGTCGCTCGCCTCGGTGGGGGCGCGCTACCAGCGCGGGCGTCCGGGCATGGCCTGGCGGACGATCCAGGACACCACCAACGACCCGACGATCGCGAAGCGCGCGCCGCTGCCCTACCGCGACTACCAGATGAGCGAGGACTACTACTCGGGCGGCCAGCTCGTCTGGTTCGCGGTCGACGCGAAGCTGCGGCGGTTGACGGACGACCGCCGTTCGCTCGACGACTTCGCGCGGGCCTTCTTCGGCGGCGGCGACGGCGACTGGGGCGTCGACACCTACACGTTCGCGGACGTCGTCGCGACACTCGACGGGCTCGCCCCGTACGACTGGAAGGCGTTCCTGACCTCACGCCTCGAGGGGCACGGCGATCTCTCCGAGGGCCTCGCGGACGAGGGTTGGAGGGTGGTCTACAACGACCAGCCGTCGGTCGCCGAGGAGGCGCAGGGCGAGCGCTACCACGCGAAGAGCTTCACCTACTCGCTCGGCCTGACGGTCGACGACGAGGGGGAGGTCCACGACGTCCTGTGGAACGGCCCGGCCTTCGCGGCGGGCCTGTCGCCGGGGATGACGGTCGTCGCGGTCGACGGCAAGGAGTTCGACCCGGACCGGCTCGAGCACGCGATCGCGGACGCCAAGGGTGGAAGCGAGCCGATCGCGCTGCTGGTCAAGGACTTCGACGAGTACCGGACGCTCGCGGTCGACGTCCACACCGGCCTCCAGATCCCGCACCTCGAGCGCATCGAAGGGACGCCGGACTACCTTTCCGAGGTGCTGGCGCCGCGGGAGTAGACGCGGCGTCGCGGACGACCCCCGGCAGGAGCGCGCACCGCTCGACGGCTCTCCCGCGAGGAGCGGCTCCCGCCCCGTCGGTTCGGGGGCCACGCCGTCCCGGCGCCGTCACCCGAGCCAGGCGGGCAGCTCGGCGAGGCTGTCGAGGACGGCGTCGGCCGCGACGGTCGCCGCCGCGTCCCCGGGACGGAACTTGCCGGTCCGCACCAGGACGCTCCGCAGCCCCGCCGCGCGGGCGCCGGCGACGTCCGACTCGACGTCGTCGCCGACGCCGACGCAACGCGCCGGCTCGAGGCCGAGGGAGGCGACGCCGGCGAGGAAGAAGGAGCGGCTCGGCTTGCCCACCAGCTCGGCCTGCTGCCCGGAGGCGACCTCGAGGGCCGCGACGAAGGCGCCGGCGTCGAGCGCGAGGCCGTCGGCGGCCTCCCAGTAGCGGTTGCGCTGCACCGCCACCAGCCGCGCCCCCGCGAGGAGCTGCCGGAAGCCCCAGTTGAGGTTCTCGTAGTTCCAGGCCCGTCCCAGGTCGCCGACCACCAGGGCCTCCGCCGCCGCGCCGGACCCGTCCCCGACATCGGGAGCGAGCACCTCGGCCCCGGAGAGCTGCGCCAGCTCCTCGCGGGTCTCCGGCGCGAGCAGCGCCGCCACCCGGCGGACGCCCCGGCGGCGCAGCCACTCCGCGGCCGCTGCCGGGGCGGTGAGGACCTCCTCGAGCGCCGCGTCGATGTCGAGCCCGGCCAGCGTCGCGAGGATCGCCCGCCGCGGTTTCCGCGTCGTGTTGGTGGTGAAGCGGAAGGGGACGCCGGCGCGGCGCAGCGCGGCGAGGGCCTCGCGCACGCCCGGGATCGCCTCCTCTCCCCCGGGGCGCGTCCGGTAGACGGTCCCGTCCAGGTCGATCAGACACCCGTCGGCGCGGCGGCTCATGCCGTGGACGATACCCGACCCGCGGCGGCGGCCGGGCGGCGGGTCCCGCCGCGGCTCGGGGAGCTCTCACGGGCTCCGCTCCGGCGCGTTCCTAGAGCGGCAACCAGTACGACAGCTTGACGATCACCACGTCGTGCGACGGCTGGTCGAGGATCGCGCCGAGGTCGCGGCCGAGCGCGAAGTCGCCGCGGGCCTCGGTGCCGGCGCGGTTCTCGTTCCAGGCGACGTAGAGGGCCGAGCCGGGGCGGAGCTCCCAGCGCACCACGGCGCTGCCGCGCAGGCTGCGCAGGTCGAAGTCGGGGTCGCGGCCGGCGTCGGGCCAGGGCACGTAGTCGCGGCCGCCGGCGGCGACCAGGGCGTGGGGGTCGTGGTAGTCGCCCGTCGCCACGAAGGGCTGCAGGTAGAGCTGGAAGGAGAGGCGGGGGTCGAGCGTCCAGTCGACCCGGGCGGCGAGCTCGAAGGTGCGCCGCTCGATCTCGGCGAAGAGGTAACGGCGGCCGTACGTTCCGGTCGCCGCCGGGTCGTCGAAGGCGGCGAGGTACTGGTTGCGCTCGTGGCCCCGCTCGTACGACGGCTCCAGGGTGAGCTCGACGTTCGAGGCGGGACGGGCGTGGAGCTCGATCGAGAGAGCGCGCGAGAACGAACCGTCGTCACTCTCCTCCGCCGACGCGTCGAGATCGAAGTAGAACGCCTTCCGCCGGTCGCTCTGGAGCCCCGCCCCGGCGTGCCAGCCGGCGGGGGTGCGGGCCAGCGGACCGCCGCGGGTGAGGCGGTCCGAGAGCGCCTCGTCGACCAGGTAGGCCTCCACGTAGGGCTCCCAGTAGTTGGTCAGCCGCGCCTCGGCGTGAGCGTAGATCCCCCGCTCGAGCACGTCGCCGGCGAAGTTCGAGTTCTGCCAGGTGGCGAGCCAGGAGGTCGTCTCGCGGAAGCGTTCGGTGACCGTCTCGTCGACCCGCAGCAGCACGGCGTCGGCCGACACCAGGTCGGTGCGCTGGAGATACCCGGCGTCGTTGGTCTCGAAGCCGGGGGAGTAGGCCTGCAGCGCGACGATGGGACGCCACAGCCCCGTCGCCTTGGTGAGCACCGCGCGCGCGCCCCAGCCGGCGAGCGACGTCCGCGTCGGGTCGAAGGCGACGTGCGACGCGTCGGGGCGCTGGTAGTAGCGCGCCGGCGCGCTCTGGGCCAGGGTGATCGACCGCGCGCTCCCGGCGATCCGCGAGCCGAGCGCGTACCCCTCGAGGATCCAGGTGCGCTCGCGGAAGCGGGTGAAGCCGTCGATCCCCGCCGTCACCGCCTGGCGGCGCAGCGCGTCGGTCGCGCCGTCGAGCTGGCGGTCGACGGAGGTCAGGACGAGACCGATCCGCGAGCCGGCGGTGGACTCCCTGGCCACCCGGGAGACGAAGTAGTTGGTCCGCGGCTCGACGACGACGCGACCGCGCTCGCCGTCGCGCGCGAAGCGCGCCGACTCCTCGTCGGTCAGCGCGTCGAGGATCCCGAGCGACCAGCCGCCGCCGGAGCGCCCGGTGACCTTGGCCGCGCCGAGGATGCGGGTGCTCGACGGCGCGTCGACGAAGTCGGCGCTGGGGACGAGCTGCGGGGCCCGGCCGATCCGCCGGCTGTAGAAGACGCTCGGCGGATCGATGAAGTTGAAGCGCGCCGGCGCCGGCGAGCCGCCGAAGCCGAACAGGCTCGCCCCCTCCGTGAAGAAGGGCCGCTTCTCCGGGTAGAAGGTCTCGAACTCGGAGAGGTTGACCACCGCCGGGTCGACCTCGACCTGGCCGAAGTCGGGGTTGACGGTGCCGGTGAGGGTGAGCGTCGAGGTGAGGCCGAGCTTCAGGTCGAGGCCACCCTCCAGGCCGGTCTCCCGCCGCGCCACGAGGGGGTCGTCCGGGTCGACGCCGCTGCGCAGGTCGGCGCGCGCCACGGCGTAGGGGAGGAGCTCGAGGGGCCGGCCGCGGTGGATCCCCTCGATCCCCACGATGTCGGCGAAGTGGGAGACGAATCCGCTCTGCCCCTTGGGCGTGTTGACGATGCGCACCAACTCGGCGATCCGCTGGGTGCGCCGGGTGATGTTCACCCCCCAGACCTGCACCGGCCGGTCCGGAAAGCGGAGCTGCGAGAAGGGGATCCGCAGCTCGGCGCTCCACCCCCGGGGGCCCACCTCGGTCGCCGACTCCCAGACCCCGTCCCAGCTCGGGTCCTCGCGGATGTCGTCGTAGAGGACGGTGTCGACCTGGACGTTCGAGGGGTTGACGGTGAAGGCGTTGCCCGACAGCCGGTCGAGCTGCGGGTCGAGGTTGATCGACACGAAGTCGCTCTCGGCGAAGTCGTCGCGCCGGGTCAGGCGCCCGGTCGGCGGCGCCGTGTCCTCCATCCGCAGCCCGAAGTAGATCGCCTGGTCGTCGTAGACGATCTTCACCCCCGTGGGCAGGGTCGCGGGCTCGGTGTCGACCGGGTCGTGCTGGGTGAAGCCGGTGAACTCCGGCGCGTCCCGCCAGGCGGGGTCGGAGAGATCGCCGTCGATGCGGGGCGCCGTCTCCGCCCGCACGGCGCGCAGCTGCGGGTGCTCCGGCCAGTTGGCGGCCCCGGCGACCGCCGGCAGCAGGACCAGCGGGACCACGAGGACCAGCGGCACCAGCAGGAGCGGAGCGAGGGATCGCCGGGTCTGCATCGTGACGAGGAGGTCGCCCCGGCGCGCCGCCGTGCCGCGGGGCTGGGGAACAGTGACACGCCGGCCGAGCAGGGGCAACCCCGAGCGCTCCCTCGGCCGCTGCGACCGGGACGGGCCCGGGGGCGGTCAACCGCTTACGCTACGAGGGCGTTCCGGTCTGCCGGCGGCGCTCCGGTGCCCGAGGCTGCCGCGCGTCCCCGCGACGCGATCTGCCGGCGGTGAGAGCCGGCGCCTGCCACGACATCCACCGGGCGGGGGTGACGGCGTCGCGGGACCGCCACCCCGTGGACCGGGCCCCCAAACCCGCCAATCAGGGCGCGGCGCCGGGGGGCGACGGCTCCACCGCGCCCATCAGCGCGATCAGGTCGCGCATCGAGGCGTCGACCGTCGAGCGCTCGTCGCTGCAGGCGTCGACGGCCTCCTCGGTGAAGCGGCCGGTGTGGTCGACGTACCAGCCGCGGGCGCAGTCGACGTAGGCGGTCAGCGCGGTCGACAGCGTCGACCAGGCGGTGGAGACCTCGGAGCTGCCACCGTGGTAGTAGGCCAGCAGGTACCCCAGGGAGTCCTTCTCGCTGCGCCAGTCGGCGTCGGCCTGGTTGTAGGCCTCGCGGATCTCGCGCCGCTTGTCGAGGGTGGCCTGGCGCTCGGTCGGGTCGGGGAAGCGCGCCGGGCTCGGCTCCCAGTCGGGGCGGGTCAGGGTGATGAGGTCCTCCGAGGCCCGCACCGTCCCCCCGACGCGCTCGAGCAGCGGCTGCACGGTCGCCAGACGCGCGGCGAGGTACTTCTCGTGGGTCAGGGCGCGGCGCTCGTTCTCGGCCCGGGCCGCCTCGAACTGCCCGGCGATCCAGTTGCCGAGGATCCCCCCCAACAGCACCGTGATCAGCGCCGCGCCGCCGGTCGACTCGAGGAAGCGCTGCCAGGCCGGCTTGCCGCCGTCGCCGCCGCTGCGACCCGACCCCCGCCGCATCCTCTCGACCTCCGCCTGGAAACGCTCGTGGTCGAGCAGCCGGCGCTGCTCCTCCGTCCAGCCGGCGTCGGCCGGCGGCTCAGGGGCCATCGAGGAACACCAGGGCCGTGGCGCCGGGGCCGAGCCGGTGGATCCCCAGGAACCTCTTGCCGGCATGCTGCGCGATGCGGGTGCCGAGGCGCTCGGGAGTCAGGTCGGCGCTCGCGTCGAGGATCACGATCGACGTCGTCGCCGCGGCGGGCCGCGCGAAGACGAACAGGCTGGTGCCGGCCTCGAGCGGCACGACGGCGGCGAGCTGGAAGCCGTCCACCGTCTCCTGGTTGAGCCAGTCCTGCAGGACGACGTCGTCGCTGAACTCCCGCTCCACCACGACCGGACCCGCGGTGGGTGCCGGCTCGGGCTCGGGCTCCGGCGGCGGGGTCGGCTGCTCTCCCGAAGAACCGCCGCCGCCGGGGCCGGGCTCGCCGGGGGAGACGGGGCCGCCGAGCATCAGGCTCAACTGGGCGCTCTCCCCGGGAGCCAGCGTGATCCCGCGACGGACCGTGGCGAAGCCCGCCCGCGACGCCTCGACGCGGAGCTGCCCCACGGGGAGCTCCTGGAGCCGGAACCGGCCGTCGGCGCCGGTGACGGTCGTCCGCCGGCTGCCGTCGGCGGCGACGACCGCGACCGCGACACCCGGCAGCGGCTCGCCGCTCGGCCCGACGACCTGCCCGGCCAGCGTGGACCTGACGGCGGTCGTCGTGATCTGGGAATGACCCGCCTGGGCCTCCCCGGGGCTGATCGGCGCCTGGGCGTGGGCGCTCGCCGCGAGCAGCACCCATGCCGAGGCCAGCGCGAGACGTCTTCCCAGCGCGAGCTTCATGACGATTTGAATAGGAAGTTACCACAGTCCCGACCCCACCCGACCGGGTCCGGTGGGGGTGCGCGGCACAGGGTGCCCGAATCTGCTACTGTGTGCATTCAGTGACCTCTGGGAGAAGGTTCGCTCCACGCGGGGTCGTCCCGCGAAAGGAGACGATCGCCCAGCGGTCGCCGACGACGCGACGACCGGCCCGCTAGAAGCCGGCCGCGACGCGACGTCCCGCACGATCCAGTCCTCCGGACCCGTCCGCAATCCCCGCGTCGACCGGGCAGGAGTGTCCCCTGAAGGGAGACGCATGATGCAAGTGAATCCGAAGTTCGCGCTGTTGCTGTCCGTGATGATCGGTGCCGGGGCGGCCCTGGGCGGCTGCGCGCCGCAAGGAGCCGAGGCCCCCGTCGCCACGGGTGCCGCCGCGGCGGACGCCGGCGAGATCCCGGTGACGACGGCCTCGGAGGAGGCGCGTGCCGCCTTCCTGGAAGGCCGCGCCCTGAGCGAGAACCTGCGCGTCACCGATTCGATCGAGCACTTCCAGAAGGCCGTCTCGCTCGACCCCGACTTCGCACTGGCGGAGCTCAGCCTGGCCAACACGGCTCCGACCGGCCGCGAGTTCTTCGAGCATCTCGACAAGGCGGTCCGCCTGTCCGACAAGGCGTCCGACGGCGAGCGGTTCCTGATCCTCGCCACGGAGGCCGGGGCGAACAACGACGCGGCGCAGCAGAACGAGTACCTCGAGAAGCTGGTCGCGGCCTACCCCGACGCCGCGCGGGCGCACTTCAACCTCGGCGGCTACTACTTCGGGCAGCAGGACTACGCGCAGGCGATCGAGCACTACAAGCGGGCGACCGAGCTGGCGCCGACCTTCTCGCCCGTCTACAACATCCTGGGCTACGCGTACCGCCAGGCGGGCGACTACGCGAACGCCGAGCAGGCGTTCCAGAAGTACATCGAGCTGATCCCCGACAACCCCAACCCCTACGACTCCTACGCGGAGCTGCTGCTCAAGCAGGGCCGCTTCGACGACGCCGTCACCCAGTACCGCAAGGCGCTCGCGATCGATCCGAACTTCGTCAACTCGCACTTCGGGATCGCCGCCGCTCGGATGTACCAGGGCAGACCCGACGACGCGGCGACCGAGCTGGCCGCCATCACCACCAAGGCCAGGAACGACGGCGAGCGCCGGCTCGCCCTGTTCGGGGAGACGGTGCTGGCGGCCGATGGCGGGAAGATGGACGCGGCGCTCGAGCGCGTCGACCAGCAGTACGCCCTCGGTGAGGCCGGAAACGACGTCCCGGCGATGGCCGGCGACCTGCAGTTGAAGGGCAACATCCTCCTGGAGATGGGGCGGTACGACGAGGCCGGACAGCAGTTCGGGCAATCGCTGGCGATGATCGACGGATCCGGCCTCTCGCAGGCCATCAAGGACAACGCGCATCTCGGCGCGCACTTCGACCTCGCCCGCGTCGCCCTCGGCAAGAAGGACGCGGCGACCGCGAAGGCGGAGGCCGAGCTCTTCCGCACCGGCGCCGAGGCTTCCGGAAATCCGGCGCAGGTCCGGCAGGCCCACGAGCTGGCGGGCATGATCGCACTGGCGGCCAAGGACTACGACGTGGCCCTCACCGAGCTGCAACAGGCCAGCCAGCAGAACCCGTACAACCTCTACCGCCAGTGCCAGGCCTACGCCGGCAAGGGCGACGCCGAGAAGGCGAAGGAACTCTGCGCCGAGGCCGCGGGATTCAACTCGCTGCCGCAGATGAACTACGCCTACGTGCGGACCCGGGCCGGAGCCGGCGCCAGCGGCGCCTGATCCGTCCAGGTCGCACCGGGGCGCGAACGAGAGCCGCGGCTCCGCCGGACCCTCGGGCCCGGCGGAGCCCGCCTCCTCGCCCTACGGCGACCAGAGCTCCAGCGTGACGTTGTAGTGGGCGAAGAGCCCGGCGGAGGTGACCGGGTCCTGGCCGGCGGTCTCCGCGAACTCGATCGAGATCCGGTCGCCGGCATTCACCGGCACCGCCGTGGTGGTGTCGGACAGGTTCGCGTCCCCCTCCGCTTGCGTGTGAGCCAGGGAGAGGGCGGTGTCGACCTGGTTGACCCGGACCGTCACCCGGACCACGGCGGCGGGGTTCTCGAGCGTGGTGGACGGCGCGACGAACAGGTTGCGCAGGGTCCCGGACCGCGGCAGCGCGTAGAGGACCGAGCTCTCCCGCGTTTCCGGCTGGTTCTCCCGCTCGAACATCGCGTAGCGGGTCAGCCCCGCATCGCTGACGTTGGCCGACCCGGTCAGCAGCAGAACCGTGGTGCCGCCACCCGATCCCGGCGGCCCCGGCGGACCCGGCGGCGCCGCGGGTCCCCGGCAGCCAGCGAGGGCGAGAGCTGTGACGACGGCGGCGGCGCAGGCCGCGACGCGGTTTCTCCGGCGCATCGGCATCTCCTTTTCCAGGGTGGGGTGGCCGCAGGATCGCCGCCGCCCCCACCCCGCCGCGGGCCCGTGCGAGCCTCTCCTCGAGGCTCTCCCTAGCCGGAAGCTGGCGGCGCCCGACCGAGCGGCGGCCACCCGCCGCTACGGTGCCACCGCCTCCAGCCGGTCGCAGCTCAGCCGGATCTCCTCGACGGGCGGCGACTCGCCGTCGGCGCGCAGCTCCCACTTCGAGGGGAAGCAGTGGACGAGGTGCCAGCGGAAGCGTTCCGCGCAGGGGCCGCTGGGCTCGCCGCCGCACAGGACGAGGTCGGCGTCGGGGCGCTCGGTCGCCGTCGCCGGGTCGAGCAGCCAGTCGAACAGCTCGGCGCTGGCCGTGAAGCCGCGCTTGAGGACCAGGTCGCCGTACTTGAGGCGGCCAGGGAGCTTGCGGACCACGTCGGGATCGCCGCCCTCGCGATACTCGACGACCTCGATCTCCGCCCCGAGACCGTCGACGCCCCGGAACGCGCCCATCGTCGCGTCGCCGACGACGAGGACGAAGTGGTAGCTGTGGACGGGCCGGTCGGCCGGACGGTCCGCCCCGGCGAGGCCGGGGACCGCCAGCGCGACGGCCAGGGCGAGTAGGACGGGCATCGCTCGCATGGTGCCGCTCCCCTGGCACCCGGTCCCGCCCGCGGGGTCCACCCCTCCCCGGCACGGGCTCCGGCGCCGGTCGTGAACGCTGTGCTACGGCTCTTTCGCTCGATCGTAGCACCGCTCCGTCCGAGGCCCGGCTCCAGAGACCGGTGGCAGCATCGAGGGCGGTCAGCGGAGCCAGCACCGTGGCGCCCGACAGGCTGCGAGCAAGGGAAAACGGTCGAGGAGCGCGCGGCAGGGCCGCTGAGGCGTGCTTCAGTACGCCGCCGGCGGCCCGAGCGAGCAGCGACGCCGCAGATTGACCCGCATCCGCCCTCTCGCCCTAGTCGACCGGCTTCATCTCCACCCGGTGGTCGTCCGGGCGGGGCTCGAGGGTCTCGCCCTCGGTGCGGGCGACGAAGCTCGCCGCGGTCAGGTCGCCGGTGACGTTCACGGCGGTGCGCAGCATGTCGAGGATGCGGTCGACGCCGAGGATCAGGGCGATGCCGGCGGCCGCTTCGGCGCCGCCGATCCCCACCGAGTGCAGCACCAGGATGAGGATGATGATGCCGGCGCTGGGCACCCCCGCCGCGCCGATGCTGGCCAGGGTGGCGGTGAGCACGATGGTGAGCTGCTGGCCGAAGTGCATCGGCAGGCCGTAGATCTGGGCGATGAACATCGTCGCCACCGCCTGGTAGAGGGCGGTGCCGTCCATGTTGACGGTGGCGCCCAGCGGCAGGACGAACGAGGCGATCGAGCGCGACACGCCGAGGCTCTCCTCGGCGGTCTCCATGGTCACCGGCAGGGTGGCGTTCGAGCTCGAGGTCGAGAAGGCCACCAGCGGCGCCCGGGCGATGCGCCGGAAGAAGGTGACCGGGCTCATGCGCACCAGGAAGCGCACGACGAGGGCGTAGGTGCCGAAGGCGTGCAGCGCCAGCCCGGCGACCACCGTCAGGGCGTAGAACAGCAGCGAGCGCAGCAGGTCGAGGCCGAAGCGGGCCACCACCGCGGAGATCAGCGCGAAGACGGCGTAGGGCGCCAGCTTCATGATCCAGTCGATCAGGACCATCACCGCGTCGTTGACGCCCTCGGCCACCCGCAGCACCGCGTCGCGGCGCTCCTTCGCGACCAGCGTGATGGCGGCGCCGAAGAGGATGGTGAAGACGATCAGCGGCAGCAGGTCCATCTTCGCCGCCGCCTCGATCGGGTTGCGCGGGATCATCCCCAGCAGGACGTCGACCACCGAGGGGCTCTGCGCGGCGAGCTCCATCTTCTGGCTCGCCTCGCCGGCGAAGGCGGCGGAGAGGGTGTCGCGGGTCGCCGGGTCGATCCGCGAGCCGGGGAGCACGAGGTTCGACAGCACCAGGCCGATGGTGACCGCGATGGCCGTCGTCGCCAGGTAGTAGACGACGGTCTTGCCGCCGATCCGCCCGAGCTTGCGCAGGTCGCCGAGCGAGGCGGTGCCGATCAGCAGGCTGGCGACGACGAGCGGCACCACCACCATCGTGATGAGCCGGATGAAGGCCGTGCCCACCGGCTCGAGGGCCGCCAGCACGGTGGCCAGCCAAGCGATGCCGGCGAGGTTCGCGACCAGCCCGAGGGCGACGCCCGCCACCAGGCCGATGAGGATCTTCGTGTGGAGTTGCATCCTGGGCCTCGGGTTCTATCACAGGGCGGGACGGTCTCCGTGGCAGCGCTGCGGCCGATCCCGACCGTCCCGATCCGTGGCGGCCCCGGACGTGCCGCGAGCCACCCCGAACGCAGCGCCGCCCGGTCGGCTAAGATCACGACCTCTCCTCTTGAGAGCTGGGCTCGCGGCGCCGGGTCTCCCGGCGGCTCGCGGGCCATCGGATTCGCGGACCGGAACGAGGATGGCCGGGAGCACCCTGATCGGAGACCGCGTCGGCCCCTACGAGATCACCGCCAAGCTCGGCGAGGGCGGCATGGGGGAGGTGTACCGGGCGCGCGACGACCGGCTGGGGCGCGAGGTGGCGATCAAGGTGCTGCCCGAGGCCTTCACCGAGGACGAGCAGCGCCTGGCGCGCTTCGAGCGCGAGGCGCAGCTGCTGGCCCAGCTCCACCACCCCCACATCGCCTCCGATCTACGGCCTCGAGGAGGCCGCCGGCAGCGCGGGCCCTGGTGATGGAGCTGGTCGAGGGGCCGACGCTGGCCGAGCGGCTGCCAGGGCGGCGCTCTGCCGATCGAGGAGGCCCTGCGCGTCGCGCGCCAGATCGCCGAGGCGCTCGAGGCGGCGCACGACAAGGGGATCATCCACCGCGACCTCAAGCCCGCCAACGTCAAGGTCTCGGCCGACGGTACCGTCAAGGTGCTCGACTTCGGGCTCGCCAAGGCGATGGACCCGGCGTCGGCGTCGGGCCCGGAGTCCGCGGCGCGGCTCGCCGCCTCCCCGACGCTGACCCTGGGGGCCACCGCCCAGGGGCTGATCCTCGGCACCGCCGCCTACATGGCCCCGGAGCAGGCGCAAGGGGCTGGCGGTCGACAAGCGGGCCGACATCTGGGCCTTCGGGGTGGTGCTCTGGGAGATGCTGACCGGGCGGCGGCTCTTCGAGGGCGACACGGTGCCGGAGACCCTGGCCGGGGTGCTCAAGTCCGACATCGACCTCGACGCCGCTGCCGGAGTCGACGCCGCCCGCCGTCCGCCGGCTGCTGCGCCGCTGCCTCGAGCGCAACCCGAAGAACCGCCTGCACGACATCGCCGACGCGCGGATCGTCCTCGAGGACGTCCTTTCGGGAGCCGATCGGGAAGCGACGAGCACCGACGCCGCAACGGGCACGGGCGTTCGTCGCCGCGCCTGGACCCGCTGGGCGGTCGCGGCGATCGTTCTCGTCGCGGTGGGCGCCGCCGGCTTCGTCGCCGGCCGGATGGCGTGGCGCTCCCTGGGCTCCGCCGCCGAGCCGCTGCACATGTCGATCCGGCTCGCTCCGAACCAGGAGTTCGGCGAGGCGGGCGGCACGACGCTGGTCTTCTCCCCCGACGGAACCTCCCTGATCTTCGAGGGGCGGGAGAACGGCCGCCGCCTGTTGCTGCGGCGGCGGCTGGACAGCGGGGAGGTCGAGGCGATCCCCGGGACCGACGACGCCGAGTTTCCGTTCTTCTCCCCCGACGGACGTTGGATCGGGTTCAGCTCCGGCGGTTTCCTGCAGAAGGTGCCGGCGGACGGGGGGCGGCCCTTCCCGCTCGCCGAGGCGCGCGGCGCCGGGGGAGCGTGCTGGTTGCGCGACGGCACCATCGTCTACGCCCCGATCTACTCGGACGGCCTCTTCCGCGTGGCGGCGGAGGGCGGCCGCAGCGAACGGCTGACGACGCCCGACCACGCCGACGGCGAGCTCGGGCACTGGTGGCCGACGCCGCTGCCCGGGGAGCGGAAGGTGCTGTTCACCGCCTTCCACACGCCGATGGACACCTCGCGCATCGGCGTGCTCGACCTCGGGACGCAGCGGATCGAGTGGATCGTCGACGGCGGCTTCTACGCCACCTACCTCCCCACCGGGCACCTGATCTACGCCAAGGGCAAGCGGCTCTACGCACTGCCGTTCGACCCCGAGCGAGCGCGGCCGACCGGCCGGCCGGTCGCCCTCGTCGACGACGTGATGACCTCGCAGTCGAGCGGTTTCGCGGAGTACGCGGTGTCCTCGCGCGGCGTTCTCGCCTACGCCACCGAGACGCTGGCGAGCCCGCCGCAGCGACTCGTCTGGCTGGATCGGGAGGGACACGCCAGCGACGCCCTGGACGAGAGGCGGAAGTACCAGTCGGTCAGCCTGGCGCCGGACGGGCGCGCGGCGGCGCTCACGCTCCTCGGCGACAGCCGCGACCTGTGGACCTACTCGTTCGATCGCCGCACCCTGTCGCGGCTGACGACCGGCGCCGCGACCGAGTTCGGTCCCGCCTGGTCACGCGACGGCCGCGAGCTCTTCTACGTCGTCGACGTGCCGCCGTTCACCCTCTACCGCATCGGCGTCGGCGCGCCCGACTCGGGCAAGCCGTTGTGGGAGGAGAGGGCGGAAGTCGACACGGTGCAGGCCACGCCGTCCGCAGACGGCCGGACCCTCGTGTTCTCGCGCGATGAGCAGGGGACCGGCCAGAACCTCTACCTGCGACCGATCGACGGCAGCGCACCGCCACGAGCGCTGCTCGCGACGCGCGCCACCGAGCAGTACCCGACCCTCTCCCCGGACGGGCGCTGGATGGCCTACGAGTCGAACGAGACCGGCCGGTTCGAGATCTACGCCGAGCCGCTGGACGGCTCTGGAAACCGGGTCCAGGTCTCCTCCGACGGGGGCCGCGAGCCGCTCTGGGCGGCGAACGGCGACCTCTTCTTCCGCCACGACGACGAGATGCGGGTGGTGGCGACCCATGCCGGTGCGCGACTGGAGCTCGAACCGACGCGCATGCTCTTCCGCGCCGCCCTCGTCGCCAACGCCAACGAGAACATGCGCACCTACGACGTCACGGAGGACGGCTCCCGCATCCTCGCCATCGCCACCCCGGAGGAGAGCCGCCCGCGCCAGATCGAGGTCGTCACCGGATGGACGCGGCAACTCCCGGGCCTGGCACCCGACGGCTCGCAGTGACCGCGCGGGGCCGGGGCGGACCGCCGGCCGGCTCCGGGTCTCGGCAGGGTCACGCCCACGTGATCGGGGAACGGACCGGTCCCTGCAAGGGGACCGCGCGGTTAGGATGTCGCTCGGACCTCCCGTGAAACGAGCGCCGTCATGACGATGGAACCCGGCGTCCGCGTCGGCCCCTACGAGATCACCGCCAAGCTCGGCGAGGGCGGCATGGGGGAGGTGTACCGGGCGCGCGACGACCGGCTCGGGCGCGAGGTGGCGATCAAGGTGCTGCCGCCGGCCTTCGCCGCCGACGAGCGAGCGCCTGGCCCGCTTCGAGCGCGAGGCGCGGCTGCTGGCCCAGCTCCAGCACCCCCACATCGCCTCGATCTACGGGCTCGAGGAGTCCGACGGCAGCGCGGGCCCTGGTCCTGGAGCTGGTCGAGGGGCCGACGCTGGCCGAGCGGCTCGCAGGGCGGCGCCCTGCCGATCGAGGAGGCCCTGACCGTCGCGCGGCAGATCGCCGAGGCGCTCGAGGCGGCGCACGAGAAGGGCATCGTCCACCGCGACCTCAAGCCCGCCAACGTCAAGGTCACCGCCGACGGACCGGTCAAGGTGCTCGACTTCGGGCTGGCCAAGGCGATGGACCCGGCGTCGGCGTCGGGCCCGGAGTCCGCGGCGCGGCTCGCCGCCTCCGCCGACGCTCACCCTGGCGGCCACCGCCCAGGGCCTGATCCTCGGCACGCGCCGCCTACATGGCGCCGGAGCAGGCGCAAGGGGCTGGCGGTCGACAAGCGGGCCGACATCTGGGCCTTCGGGGTGGTCCTCTGCGAGATGCTGACCGGGCGGCGGCTCTTCGAGGGCGACTCGGTGCCCGACACCCTGGCCGGGGTGCTCAAGTCCGACATCGACCTCGACGCCCTGCCGGAGTCGACGCCGCCCGCCATCCGCCGCCTGCTGCGCCGCTGCCTCGAGCGCAACCCGCGCAACCGCCTGCGCGACATCGGCGACGCACGGATCGTCCTCTCCGAGGTGCTCGCCGGGACGGGGGCCGAGCCGGTGCGGCCCGCGGTCGTGACGAGCCGCCCGCGCCGTTCCGTGGCGAGGCTTCGTGGCCGCGATCGTCGTCGCGGCCGCTCTCGGCGCGCTGCTGGCGCTGGCACTCCGTCCCGCACCGCCACCCACCGATCCCGTGCGCGATCCGCCGGCTCACCTTCTCCGGCGACGACCAGCAGCCGTCGGCCTCCCCCGACGGCCGCTTCGTCGCCTTCGCCTCGACCCGCGACGGCACCTCGCGGATCTGGCTCAAGCAGATGGACGGGGGCGGCGAGCAGGCGCTGACCGGAGGGCCCGACGTCCGGCCGCGCTTCGCCCCCGACGGCAACTCCGTCGGCTTCCTGCGCCAGGTGGCGACGGATCGCTTCGATCTCTTCCGGACGGCGCTCGTCGGCGGCCAGCCGCGACGCATTGCTCTCCGACGTCAACGACTTCGACTGGTCGCCGGACGGGCGCCGCGTGGCGTTCCTCCGCAGCAGCCGGAGGACCGAGAACGTCGACGTCACGACCCTGGGGATCTTCGATCCGGCGACGCGCCGCGAGCGCACGCGTCCTCGAGCTCGAGGGTTGGCTCCTGCTCGGCGTGCGTTGGCGGCCCGACGGCGGTCGGATCGCGGTGACGCGCGGCGGCCCGGTCGGCGCCGCGGGCGGCTGGGAGATCCTGCTGGTGGATCCGGACACCGGCGCCAGCGAGCACCTCGAGGCGGGCGAGCGGCTGGGGGTGATCTCGGCGAGCACCTGGGACCCGCGTGGCGAGGGGCTCTACTACGCGGCGTCGACCGACACCGTGGGCGACCTGACGGGTGGCCCCGGCGAGGTCCGCCACCTGAAGGTCGGCGGCGCCCCGAGGACGCTCTTCTGGGCGTCCGGCCTCTTCCCGTTCCGGGGCTCGGGCGCCATCTACTCGACGCTCTCGCTGCTCGGGCGGGACCGGCTCGTCTTCGACACCTGGGAGCAGAGCGAGTCGCTGCGCGAGGTCGACCTCGTTGACGGCACCGTCCACCAGCTCACCAGGAGCCTCGGCACCGACCGCCAGCCGGCCTACTCCCCCGACGGGCGCTACCTGATCTTCTCCTCCAACCGGACCGGCAACCTCGACCTGTGGCGGCTGGACCGCGCGTCGGGCGAGCTGCGCCAGCTCACCGACGACCCCGCCCAGGACTGGGACCCCGGCTTCACCCCGGACGGCAGCCGCATCCTGTTCAGCTCCGGGCGCGGCGGCACGGGCCTCGAGATCTGGAGCGTCGCCCCCGACGGCAGCGATCCCCGCCAGATCACTCACGACGGCGTCGACGCCGAGAACCCCACCATGACCCCCGACGGGCGCTGGATCGTCTACACCTCGGGAAACACGGCGCACCTGGGCCTGTTCCGCATCCACCCCGACGGCACCGAGCCGACCCGGTTGACCAGCGGCAACCACACCAACGGCGAGGTTTCGCCGGACGGGCGCTGGGCGCTGTTCGTCTCGTCGAACGATCTCGGTGCGCAGGTCCTCTTCGTCGAGGTCGCCACCGGGCGCCTGGGGAAGGCGTCGATCTCCCTGCTGTCGGGGGGCCGCGAGCCGAGCGTCACCTTCGGGCGCGGCCGCTGGATGGGCGGCGGCGGCGAGGTGGCCTACGTGGGGATGGACGAACGCGGCCGCACCGGGATCTTCGCGCAGCGCTTCGACCCCGACCGCGACACCTCCGCCACCCGGCGGAAGCTCGCGGGGTTCTTCGACGACGTCAAGACCGAGTCGTTCGGCGTCGCCCCCGACGACTCGGCGATCACCCTGGCCGTGACGCGCGAGACCCGTAGCCTGCTGCTCGCTGAGGGGCTCCCGCAGTAGCCGTCGGTTTTCGGCGTAGCCTCGGACGATCGATCGACCCGATTGCGGCCGGGGCCGCCTGCGGCCCGCGGCGGAAAGGAGCGCTGGTCATGTACGTGGTGCGCAACGTGTTCACGGCGAAGCCGGGCAAGGCGCGGGAGCTGGTGGCGAAGTTCCAGGCGGCGCGACCGCACCTCGAGGTGGAGGGGATCCACCACACGCGGATCCTCACCGACGCGGTGGCAGGGTTCTGGACGGTGGTGGTGGAGTCGGAGGTGGAGGACCTCGCGGCCTACATGGGCCAGGCGCGGGGCAGCGCGCGCGCGCCGGAGGCCGCCGAGGCGATGCGCGGCTACATGGACCTGGTCGCCGGCGGCCACCGGGAGGTGCTGGTCGTCGAGGAGTGAGCGGAGACCGGCGCGGGCGCCGACCGCGCTCGGGCCCGGCCGGGCCGGGCGCCCGACGCCGGGAGACCGCCGACCCGCGCGCCGCCCACCCTGCAGCCGCCCCGGTGAACGCACGGCCCGGAAGCGCTAGCATCCCTCCCATGCCCGACGCACCGCCGGCCCTGCCGCTCCGCGAGCCGCCGCGGGGGAGCTGTGGGGGCCCGGGGCCCTCGAGCGCTCGGGGCTCGGGATGCTGCGCGCTTTCCTCGACCGCGAGCTGCCCGACCCGCCGATCTCCCGGCTCACCGGGCTCCGCCTGTCCGAGGTGGGCCTGGCGATGGCCGCCGCCGCGATGCCGGCGAGCGGCTGGTGGCAGTCGGGGGCCGGGGTGTTCCTCGCCGGGACGATCGCCTTCGTCGCCGACCTGCCGCTGAGCTGCGCGGTGCTGACCAGCGCGCCGCCGGGGACCGTGGTCACCTCGTCGCACCTGTCGGTGAGCTTCCTGCGCCCGGCGACGCTGCGGAGCGACCGGTTCATCGGCCGCGGCCGGCTCATCCACGGCACCCGCTCGCTGGGACTCGCCGAGGCCATCGTCGAGGACGGCCGCGGCCGCCTGCTCGGCCACGCCACCTCGCGCTGCGTGCTGATGCCGCTCGGCTCGCGGGTGCCGGAGCCCCTCCCGGCGGCCCCGGCCGCCGCGGCGGAGCTACCGGACCCCCACCTGCGGGAGGTCGAGGGCGACGTCGAAGGACAGGAGTTCTGGGACGCCACCCCCGGTCACGAGGTCGTCCGGCGGGTCGCCGCGGGCACCTTCCGGCCGCCGGTGTCGCTGCTCTTCGACTGGCGGGGAGTCGCGTCCGCCGAGGGGGAGATGACCATGGCGATGCCGCCCTCCCCCTGGGTGTGCAACGCCTTCGGGATCGTCTACGGAGGCGCCCTGGCGGCTTTCGCCGACATCGCGATGACCCTGGCGGTCGGCAGCACGGTGCCGGCGGCCCACCGCCTACAGCCCGCTCGATCTCACCGTCCACTTCCTGCGCCCGGTGCCGGCGGGGGACGCGCCGCTCGAGGCCCGCGCCCGCGTCACCCACCGTGGCCGGACCATCGCGGTGACCACCTGCGACGTCGTCGACGCGACCGGCAAGCTCGTCGCCGAGGCCTCCGGCTCCACCCTGATCCTCCCGGGGCGCCCCTGGCAGCACCCCGTCCACGTGGCCGAGGAGATGGGGGCGGCGGAGGACTGAGGGGGCGCGGCAGGCGATGTCGGGCTCCGCGGCATGGCCCGGTGGCGGAGGCGGGCGGGATCGCCTGGTCCGCCGGGTCCGCGCACGCGGGAGGCCCGGGCGCGCGGCCACGGCGCGCTCAATCGCGGCCGTAGTGGAGGTCCGCGTCGACGTCGTGGGCGGTGAGTCCGAAGCCGCCGGGCGTGGGGCGCGTCACCCGGGCTCCGAGGGCGCGGAGCAGGCGCCGGGCGAGACGCGCCAGGTGCCGCAGGGCCGTCATCGTCCCACCCCCGCGGACGCCGCCGGCAGGGCGGGCGCGGTCGCGAAGTCCACGACCTCGGCGACGACCTCCGGGTCGTCCAGCAGCGCGTAGTGGCCGAGGCCCCGGGTGCGTCGCAGGCGCGCGTCCGGGAGGCTGCGGGCCAGGGCCGCCGCCTCGGCGGCCGGGATCATCCGGTCGTCCCGGTCGTGGATCACGAGCACCTCGGCCGCGATCCGGGGCGCCAGGGCGGCGCCCTCGATCTGCTCCCAGGCGAAGCCGATCCGCCGGGACAGCAGGCCGGCCATCCGCTCGACCACCCCGGGGCTGAAGCCGGTCATCTGCGCGTAGCGCTGCCGCAGGCCGGCCATGTCGGTGGCCGGCGCCAGGGTCGCCAGACGTTCCGGACGGATGCCGTGACGGTCGATCGCCACCAGCGACGCCGCGGTGCCGAAGGAGTGGGCAACGACGGCGGTGGCGCCGACCTCGCGCACCGCGGCCGCGACCACTTCGGCGAGCTCGAGGAGGTTCGTCGAGCGGCCGGCCGAGCGGCCGTGGGCCGGCAGGTCGAGGGCCACGGCCCGCCAGCCCCGTTGGGCGAGGCCGCGGCCGACCGCGGCGAGCTGCAGGCCGTTGCCGCCCCAGCCGTGGACGAGCAGGGCCGTCGGCCCCGCCTCGCCCCACTGCCACGCCGCCAGGCTCCGCCCGGCGGCGTCGAGGCGGATCGAACGCGCCCCGGCGGCGAGGTGCGTGCCGGCGGCCGGACCGGTGCGGAGGGGGCGGACGAACAGGCGCACCGCGAGGCGGGCCGCCAGCGGCGGAGCCAGCCGGCTCAGGACGGCGAGCGCGCGATGGATCGAGCCATGAAGCGCACGACCGATCGTGCTTTTTACTCGAGAAGCTCGTGGCTTGGACATGGAGGTCTCCTCTCCGTGGGTTCAGTGGACGGGGCGGGCGCGCTCGAGCAGGCGCTCGAACGCGGCGCGGGCACGGTCGGCGGCGGCGGCGTCGCCGAGGAGCCGCAGGTAGAAGTGGAAGGCGAGGAAGGTGCCGTACATCTCGTAGGCGAGCTGGTCGCAGTCGAGGTCGGCGCGGAAGTGGCCCTCCTCGACCCCGAGCCGGGCGGCGCGCGACAGCAGCCCGATCAGCTCGCGGAGCACGCCGGCGACGGCGTCGCGCACCGGACCCGGCCGGTCGTCGTACTCGGCGGCCGCGCCGACGAAGGGACAGCCGCCGGTCGTCGAGCTCCCGGCCTCCCAGGCGAGCCATCGCCGCACCAGCTCCCGCAGGCGCGGCTCGCCGCGCGGCAGGCGCAGCGCCGGCAGGAAGACGTCCGCGACGAAGGTCTCCCGCGCCGTCTCGAGGATCTGCAGCTGCAGGTCCTCCTTCGAGGCGAAGTGCGCGAACAGGCCGCTCTTCGACATCTCCGTCTCGGCGGCGAGCTGGCCGAGCGACAGGCCCTCGAGGCCGACCGTGCTGGCCAGCTCCATGGCGCGCTGCAGGATGCGCTGCCGGGTCTCCTCGCCCTTCGACATGCGGAGGAAAATAGCACGACCGGTCGTTTCCGTCAAGCGGCCGGGCCCGGCGCGGTGCCGCGGCCGCGGGCTCAGCGGCCGGGAACGCCGCCGAGCAGGTGGAGGGCCGCGGTCTTGATCACCGCGACCGCCGGGTCCCCGGGCGCCAGGCCGAGCTCCGCCGCCGCCGCCGGGGTGATGCGCGCGCGCAGCGCGGTGTCGGCGACGTCCAGGGTCACCAGGACCTCGTGGCCGAGGGCGTCGACCGCCCGGACGGTGCAGGGCAGCGCGTTGCGCGCCGAGAGGCCCGCGGGCGCGTGGTGGCAGAGCAGGATCTCGTCGGCGAAGACGCCGACGTCGAGCAGCGTGCCGGTTGCGGCGCCGCAGTAGGGGGCGGCCAGGGCCAGCCCGGCACCCAGGCCGAGCAGGGTGACGCCCCCCGCCTCGTCGTCGCCCACCACCGCCAGGCGCAGCAGGTTGTCGACCCCCACCAGGCTGGCGACGCCGAGGGCGCGCGGACGCTGCAGCACCTCCACCGGGGGCCCCTGGGCGACGACCCTGCCGCCGTCGAGCACGGCGCAGTCGTCCGCCAGGGCGAGCAGCTCGGGGGCGCGGTGGGTGACGAAGACCATCGGCACCGCGAGCTCGCGCTTGACCCCGAGCAGCAGCGCCAGGACGTCGCGGGAGAGCTCCGCGTCCAGCGCGCTCGTCGGCTCGTCGAGCAGCAGCAGGCGCGGGTCGGCGAGCAGGGCGCGTCCCAGGGCGACCCGCTGCCGCTCGCCGCCGGAGAGGTCGGCGGTGCCGCGCTCGAGCAGCGGCGCCAGGCGCAGGACGTCGACCACCCGCCGGCCTTCCGGACCGGCGAGACGCGCCGCGGCACCGGGCGCGAACGCCAGGTTGGCGCGGACCCCGAGATGGGGGAAGAGCAGCGGATCCTGCGGCACCAGGGCGAGACCGCGCCGCTCCGGGGGCGTCCAGGCGCCGCCGGGCAGGGCGCACAGCTCGCGCCCGCGCACCACCACCCGCCCCCGCTGCGGCCGCAGGAGCCCGCCGATGGCGTGGAGCAGCGTCGTCTTGCCGCTGCCGGAGGCGCCGAAGACGCCGAGGACCGGACCGGGGCTCGCCAGCTCGACGTCGAGGGTGAAGCCGCGGAAACGGTGCTCGAGCCGGACGGCGAGCATCAGGCGCTCCGCCGCCGGGCGGCGAGCCGGAAGGAGGCGAGCAGCGCGGCGAGCGCGAGCACCACGCTCACCACCACCAGCCGCGTCGCGGCCGCCTCGCCGCCGCGGACGTTGAGGAGCGTGTAGACCGCCACCGGGACGGTGCGCGTCTCCCCCGCGATGTTGCCGGCCAGCACGATGGTGGCGCCGAACTCGCCGAGCGCGCGGGCGAACGACAGCACGGCGCCGGCGCTCACCCCGGGCAGCGCCAACGGCAGGGTGACGCGGAGGAAGGTCGCCAGGGGTCCCCGGCCGAGGCTGCGGGAGACCTGCTCGAGCCGCCGGTCGGTGGCGGCGATCGACAGCCGGACGGCCTCCACCAGCAGCGGGAAGCCCACCACGGCGGCGGCGATCACGCAGGCGGTGGTGGTGTAGGCGATCTGCCCCCCGGTCAGCGCGTGCCAGGCACGCCCCAGCGGCCGGCCGCGCCCCAGGGCGTCGAGCAGCAGGTAGCCGGTGACCACCGGCGGCAGCACCAGCGGCAGCATCACGAGCCCCTGGACCAGCGGCCGCAGCGGGTGGCGCCAGCGGGCGAGCAGCCAGCCGAGCAGGATCCCGGGCACCAGGCTCGCCCCCACCGCCAGCGCGGCGACGCGCAGCGAGAGCAGGACGACCTCGAGCTCGGGCCCGCTCGGCACGGCTCAGGGCACCGCGAAGCCGGCGCGCTCGAGCACCGCCCGCGCCGGCCCGCTCCGCAGGTCGTCGAGGAACCGCCGCGCCGCGACGGGGTGCGGCGCGGCGCGCAGCACGGCCGCCTGGATCTCGATCGGCGGATGGGTGGCGGGGTCGAAGGCGAACAGCACCTCGACGTCGGCGACGGTCGCGTCGGTGGCGTAGACGAAGCCGGCGTCGAGCGCCCGCCGTTCCACCGCGTGGAGGACGGCGCGGACGTCCTCCTGGCCGACCAGGTGGGGGGTGAAGGCCGCGAGAAGCCCCAGACGTTCCAGGGCGGCGCGGGCGTACTCCCCGGCGGGAACGCCCGGGTCGGCAACGGCGACGCGGCCGTCCGGACCGAGGGCGGCGAGCAGCGCCGCGGGGCCGCTCACTCCGCGCGCCGCCAGCGGGCTCCGGGGCGGCGCCACGGCGACCAGCCGGTTGTGCGCCACGACGACCGGCGCGCCGTCGAGAGCGCCGGACCGGCGCAGGAAGTCGATCCAGTCCGGACTGGCGGAGAGGAAGACGTCGGCCGGCGCGCCGTCGCGGATCTGCCGCGCCAGCACGCTCGAGGCGCCGAAGCTGGGCTCGACCCGCGCGCCGGCGAACCCTCGGCCCAGCTCCTGCACCACCTCGGTCAGGCTCGCCGCGGCGAAGACCCGGAGCGGCTCCGGCCCGACCCGCCGGCCGCAGGCGCCCGCCCCGGCGGACGCGGCGGCGACCAGCAGCAGGACCGCCGGGATACCGCGGCCGCGCTCGCGGTCCGGGCCCCGGCGGCCGGGTCCGCGAGCCCGCAGGTCCCGCCACCGCCCGCCCGCTTCCATGGTGCCGGCGACGCTAGCACGTCGGGCGCGGGGCGCCCACGAGCGGCCCCGGGAGCCGGGCGCTGCACCGCTGCCGGACCCCCCGGGCCGCGGCCCGTCGCCGGGAGGGCGGGATCAGGCGGTCACGGGCGGATGAACGTGCCGCTGCGCAGCTCGTCGTAGGCGCGCTGGAGCTCGGCCTCGGTGTTCATCACGATCGGGCCGTACCAGGCCACCGGCTCCTCGATCGGCCGGCCGGAGACGAGCAGGAAACGGATCCCCTCCTCGCCGGCCCGGACCACGATCTCGTCGCCGCGGTCGAACAGCACCAGCGAGCGGTTGCCGGACTCGCGGTCGCCCGCCGGGTCGACGGCGCCGGTGATCTCGTTGGCCACTCCGCGCGGCCGCGAGGCGTCGCGGAAGGTGCCGGAGCCGGCGAAGACGTAGGCGAAGGCGTGGTGGGCGCGGTCGACCGGCAGCCGCCGGCGGACTCCCGGCGGCACCGAGACGTCGAGGTAGCGCGGCGCCGCGGCGACGCCGTCCACCGGGCCCCGCTGGCCCCAGAAGTCGCCGCACACCACGCGCACCCGGGTGCCGTCGTCCTCGGTGACCTCGGGGATGTCCCGCGACTCGATGTCCTGGTAGCGCGGCTCGGTCATCTTCAGCGCGGCGGGCAGGTTCGACCAGAGCTGGAAGCCGTGCATGCGGCCGTCCGGGTCGCCCTGCGGCATCTCCTGGTGCAGGATGCCCCGGCCCGCGGTCATCCACTGCACGTCGCCGGCGCCCATCCGCCCCCGGTTGCCCAGGCTGTCGCCGTGCTCCACCGAGCCGGCGAGCACGTAGGTGATGGTCTCGATGCCGCGGTGGGGGTGCCAGGGGAAGCCGGCCAGGTAGTCGGCCGGGTTCTCGTTGCGGAAGTCGTCGAACAGCAGGAAGGGGTCGGTCTCGCCGGTGTCGCCGAAGCCGAAGGCACGGCGCAGCTTGACGCCGGCCCCCTCCAGGGTCGGTCGGGCCTCGACGATCCGTCGCACGTCGCGGATGGACACGCTCGCTCTCCTTTCCGATCGGGGCGGTCTGCCCAAGCAGGACGGCCCCTTCCGGTCAACGGCGCCGCCCGCCCCCCCATTCCGCCCCCCACCGGCGACGGCCCGGCAGCGCCCGGGACCGAGGCCGGCGGTCCACCCCCCGCCCCCCGACGGAGGAACCCTCGGTCCCTCCGTCCGTATCAGACTCGAACCTGGCTTCTCCGGCGCCGCGCGCCGTGCCGCAGGGCCGCCGGTCCGCCGCCACCTCGACGAGCGAGGAGCGCCGCCATGCCGAGCTTCCCCCTCACCGTCAACGGCCGTCGCCACCGTCTGGAGGCGGACTCCGGGATGCCCCTGCTCTGGGCCCTGCGCGACCGCCTGGGGCTGACCGGCACCAAGTACGGCTGCGGCGTGGGCCTGTGCGGCGCCTGCACGGTGCTCGACGGCGGTGCCGCCGTCCGCTCCTGCCAGGTCACCCTGGCCGAGGCGGCAGGGAGGTCGTACACCACGATCGAGGGGCTCTCCACGGCCGGCGACCACCCCTGCCAGCGCGCCTGGATCGCGGAGGACGTCGCCCAGTGCGGCTACTGCCAGCCGGGCATGATCCTCGAGGCGGTGGCGCTGCTCGCCCGCCACCCGGCGCCGAGCGACGCCCAGATCGACGGCGCCTTCGCCGACCACGTCTGCCGCTGCGGCACCTACACGCGGCTGCGCGCCGCCGTCCACCGCGCCGCCCGGGCGGGAGGCGGCCGATGAGGGCCACCCGCCGCGACTTCCTCCGCCTCGGCGCGACGGCGGCCGGGCTGACCCTGACCTGCGACCTCGGGGATCTGCTCGCCGCGGAGGCGCCGCCGGCGGCCTTCTCCCCCAACGCCTACCTCGAGGTGGCGACGGACGGCACGGTGACCCTCTGGGTGACGCGGCTCGAGATGGGTCAGGGGGTGCGGACGCTGCTGCCGATGATCCTCGCCGAGGAGCTCGACGCCGACTGGGCGCGGGTGCGGATCGAGCAGGCCTCGACCGGCGGCCGCTACGCCGACGTCCGCCTCCACACCAGCGGCAGCGGCAGCAGCTCGGCCGCCTACCGGACGCTGCGCGGCGCCGCGGCGGCCGCCCGCTGGATGCTGCTCGGCGCCGCGGCCGCGGCCTGGGAGGTCGACCCGGCGACCTGCCGCACCGAGCCGGGCGCGGTGCTGCACCCGCCGAGCGGCCGGCGGCGCGGCTACGGCGAGCTGGCGGCCGCCGCCGCCCGCCGGCCGGTGCCCGACGATCCGCCGCTCAAGGACCCGTCGACCTGGCGCATCCTCGGCCATCCCACCCGGCGCGTCGACGGGCCCGCCATCGTCACCGGCTCCGCCGGCTACGGCCTCGACGTCCGCGTCCCCGGCATGCTGGTCGCCTCGATCGAGCGGGCGCCGGCGGTGAGCGCCACCCTCGGCGCCTTCGACGGCGCCGCGGCGTTGCGGGTGCCGGGGGTGCGCCGGGTCCTGCCGGTGGACGTCGGGATCCACCCGGGGGTGGCGGTGGTCGGCGACGACACCTGGGCGGCGCTCCGCGGGCGGGCGGCCCTGACCGTCGAGTGGAAGCCGGGGCCGGCGGCGGACTTCGACTCGGAGCGCTACCTGGCCGGCCTCCCCGCCGCCTGCGAAGCGGCCTCCTTCCCGGTGCGGCACGAGGGCGACGCGGCGGCGGCGCTGGCGACCGCGGCGCGGCGCCACGAAGCGACCTACCTCTACCCGTTCCAGGCCCACGCCCCACTCGAACCGATGAACTGCACCGCCGACGTCCGCGAGAGCGCGGCGGAGATCTGGGCGCCGACCCAGACCGACGTCCGCACCCTCGCCCAGGTCGCCCGCGTCACGGGTCTCCCGGAGTCGGCGATCACGCTCCACCCGACGCTGATGGGCGGGGGCTTCGGCCGCCGGCTGTTCGCCGACTACGCCGCCGAGGCCGCGGCGCTGTCGCAGGCGGTGGGCCGCCCGGTGCAGGTGGTGTGGACGCGGCAGGACGACATGCGCTGCGGCTACTTCCAGCCCGCCACCGCCCAACGCTTCACCGCCGGCCTCGACGCCGACGGCGCACCGGTCGCGCTCGTGCACCGCACCAGCGCCTCGGACCTGACCATCTACGACCTCCACGAGGGCCGGAACATCTGGACCGGACCGCCGAAACCGCCCCGCCCGCCCGACGGCTACGCCGAGGACCAGAGCCCCTGGGGCGCCTACGACAACCCCTATCGGCTCCCCCACCTGCGGGTCGACTGCGCCGACGTCACCAGCCCGGTTCCCACCGGTCCCTGGCGCGCGGTCGAGTACCCCTCGACGGTCTTCGGGCGCGAGTCCTTCCTCGACGAGCTGGCCCACCTCGCCGGGCGAGACCCGATCGACTACCGCCTGGCCCTGCTCCCGGACGAGGTCGCCACCGTCGGCCCCTTCCCCATCGACCGCGGCCGTCTCGCCGCCGTCCTCCGGCGCGTCCGCGAGCGTTCCGGGTGGACGACGCCGCTCCCCCGCGCGGGAACGGCGGACCGCCGGCGCGGCCGCGGCGTCGCCGCCAACGTCTACCACGCCGGCAGCTACCTGGCGATGGTGGCCGAGGTCTCGGTCGCGCCGGACCGCTCGGAGCTGCGCGTCGACCGCATCACCGCGGTGGTCGACTGCGGGCGGCCGCTCAACCCCCTCGGCATCGCCGGCCAGACCGAGAGCGGCATCGCCTGGGGTCTCTCCGCGACGCTGCTGGGAAAGGTCGACTTCGTCGCCGGCACCGCCCGACAGACCAACTACGGCGACTTCGCGGTGCTGCGCCTCGACGCCATGCCCGAGCTCGACGTCGAGATCGTCCCCAGCGAGGCGCGGCCCGGCGGCTTCGGCGAGCACGCCGTGCCGCCGGTGGCGCCCGCGGTCGCCAACGCCCTGTTCGCCGCCACCGGCGTCCGCCTGCGCCGGCTGCCGCTGACGGCCCGGGCGCTGGGCGCCGGCTAGAGGCCCCGGGAACTCCTCCTCTCCGACCACGCCGGCCGCCTTCGCACCAGGTCGCGCAGGAAAGGGGGTCGCCGAGGCGCGGCGACCGCGCCGCCGCGGCGGCTCCCTAGGTCCGCCGGGGGCCGTCCCCGTCCCCGGCGACGAGCGACCGGCGCAGCTTGCGGCAGTCCTCGGCGAGCAGCGGCACCCCCGCCGCCGCGAAGACGCCCTCCGCCGCGGAGATCTCGAGCTCGGCGGCGTCGCCGTCCCCTTCGGCCGCCAGGGCGGCGGCGAGGCGTAGGCGCACCGCGGCCATCTGGCAGGGCGCGGGGACCTCCGACCAGGCGCGCAGAGCGTCCCGGAAGGCGGCCACGGCCTCGCCGCAGCGCCCCCGCGCCAGCGCCAGCTCGCCGCGGGCGCGGGCCACCACGGCCGCGGCGCCGTGGGTGGACCACAGCTCGGGGTGCCGGTCGAGCTCTTCCATCGCCTCGCCGGCGATCTCGATCTCGCCGGCCGCGGCGGCCACCCAGACGAGGTGGGCCAGGAGCAGGCCCCGGCGCTGGCGGCCGGTCCAGCTGGTGTCGTCGACGGCACGCTGCAGGCCGCGGACCGCGGAGTCCGCGCGGCCACGGGCGACCTGCAGCAGGGCGTACCCGGGGTTCGGGTCCCAGCCCAGGCCGTGGGCCCGCCGGAAGGCCTCCTCGGCGCCGTCGAGGTCGGCCCGGGCGAGCCGGATCTCCCCCAGGACCCGCCAAGCGTCGCCTTCGGCGTACGGCAGGCCGCGCGCGATCAGCTCGCGCGCCTGCTCCGCTTCGCGCTCGGCCTCGTCGAGCTCGCCCTGGAGGGAGAGCACCTCGGCGCGGTGGAGCTGGCACAGCCCGGGGTATCCGGAGACGGGGTGGGCGGAGCTCCAGCGGGTGAACTGGCCCGACCACTCCGCCGCGCGCCGCCAGTCGCCCCGGTTCAGGCAGCTCCAGATCAGGCCGCAGAAGACCACCCCGCCCTCCCACGAGCCGACGTCCCCGGACAGCACCGCCGCGGCCGCCTCGTCGATCCGGGCCAGGCCCGCCTCGACCTCGCCGAGGGTGGTCATCGCGATGCCGGTGTAGAGCAGGCCCAGCGCCTCGAGGTCGGGGTCGTCCAGCCGCCGCGCGATCTGCAGCGCCTCCTCGGCATTCGCGTGCGCCTTCTCGTTGTCCTTGCCGAACAGCGCGTACCGCGCCGTGAGCCAGCGCTCCAGACCGTGCTCGCGGCAGGGTGCGAGGCCCTCGAGGAAACGGCGGGCCCGGCGGAGCCAGCCGCCGGCGACCGCCAGCTCGCGGCTCTCGAGCTGGAGGCTCACCACCCGGAGCGCCGCCCGGGCCGCGCCGAGCGCGTCGCCGGCGGCCGCGTGGGCGGCCACGGCGCGCTGCAGCGGCAGGACCGCCGGGCGCGGCTCCCCCCGGTACTCCGCCGCCTGGCCCCAGCGCTCCAGGTCGGCGGCGGTGAGCGCGCCGGCCGCGTCCGCCACCTGGGAGGCCGCCACCACGGCGTCCCAGTCCTCCCGCGCGAACGCGGCCCGCGCCCGCAGCACCGCCGCGTCCTCCTCCCCGGGGATCTCCGACTCCCCCTCCTCGACGGCAGCGCAGAAGCGGTACCCCTGGCGCGGATAGGTGCGGATGGCGTCGGGGGCGTTCTCGCGGAGCGCGGACCGGGCCAGGCTCACCGCCCGTTGCACCGCGCCGTCGGCGATGAAGGCGCCCTCCCACACGGCCTCGATCAGCTCGTCCTTGGAGACCACCTTCTCCCGCTGGCGGATCAGGTAGACGAGCAGGTCGAACACCCGCGGCTGGAGCAAGAGCTCCCGTTCGCGCTGGCGCAGCCGCCGCCGCGCCTCGTCGAGCTCGTAGCCGGCGAACCGGAAGACCGGGGACACTCCACGGAGCTTATCCGCAACGGGTAAGGAAGCGGTCAGACCGCGATCAGGACGCGCCCCGCCGGCGCCCCCTACGCTGCCTCCCATCGAAACGCGGGCGGCCGACGCCGCTCGTTCCGAACGACGAAGTGAAAGGAGAACGACCATGAAGACCTACGTGATCCTGCGGCGCGAGGGATGGGGCGACGCCGGCGAGCTCGAGAAGGCGGCCGGCGTGTCGAGCCGCGTCGGGCTCGAGGAGATGCCCGACCAGGTGCGGTGGATCCGCTCCTACGTGGTGCGGGAGCAGGACAGCAGGCTGGGGACGGTCTGCGTCTACCAGGGGGTCGACGAGGAGTCGATCCGCGAGCACGCCCGGCGGGCCGGACTGCCCGCAGACGAGGTGATCGAGGTGGCCGACACGGTGGTCCTCGCCGAGGATCCGGCGGCCGCCTGAGCACGGAACACGACCCAGAGGAGAACGAGACCATGAAGAACCAGATCGAGGCCCACGAGACGTCCGTCCCGCGCCGCCGCTGGATCCGGCTCGCGCTCGCCACCTTCGCCGGCCTGGCGGTCGCCACGCTGCTGCTGCCCTACGCGCTGCACGCCGACCACCCGGCCGCCGGCACCCACCTCTATCTCGACGTCCACCGGCTCGGCGCCGGCAACGTCACCGCCGCGGCCGTCGCCGAGGCCCACGAGAAGGACCTCGCGATCGAAGGCGAGCTCGGCGTCGACTACCAGAAGTACTGGGTCGACGAGGCGTCCGGCCGGGTGTTCTGCCTGGTCCGTGCGCCCAGCGCCGAGGCGGCGGCCGAGGTGCACCGCCGCGCCCACGGCCTGGTCGCCGACGAGATCCATGAGGTCCAGGCGGGGCAGTGAGCCGTGGCGCTTCGGGGCCCGGGGCGTCACCGAGGCGCCCCGGGCCTCGTTCTATCCTCGGCCCTGGAAACCACCTTCGAGACAAAGGAGGCGAGGATGCCGCGCCAGCTCCGACCGCTCACCCTGTTGCCCCTGCTCCTCCTGCCGCTCACCGGCCTCGCCGCCTGCGCCAGGGACGACGCCGCGCCCAGCGGGTCCGCGCAGCCCTCCGCCGCCGCGCCCGCGGATGCGGCGCCGCTGCCGGCGCCGGCCGCCGAGGCGTCCGATCCCTGCAGCCTGCTGACCGCCGAGAAAATCCGGGAGGCGACCGGGGTCGCCCCGGCGGCCGGGCAGGCGGGCTCCGGTGTGTGCACCTGGGCCGCGGCGGACGGCTCGAACCCGCGCCTCGCCAACCTGGTCCTGCAGCACGGAGCCGTGACACGCCGGCAGTGGTTGAGCGGCGGCGGCTCCGAGAGGGACATCGTCCCCGGAGTCGGCGACGTCGCGGTCCGCGTCGGGTCGCAGCTCCAGGCCTACCGTGGGGGCTGGCTGGTCGGGGTCACGGTGAAGGGCGTCGACCGCCGCGGGGCCGCCGTCGAGCTGGCCCGCGCCGCCCCGGCCCGGCTCGGCGGCTGACGCCGCTCGGCAGGAGGGCGCAGAGCTCGGGTCGCCCGTCCGCGGCGATCCGCGCGGCTCGCATCGACCGCCCGGCGTCGCGGCCTTCGCGATCCACCTTCCGCGACCGCCCTCCTCCTCTCGGGGGAGCAGGGCCGTATCATCGCGGCTCGATGATGCCGCGACGTCTCCGGCCGGGCCGCACCCGGGCCGCCCTCCTCCTGGCGCCGCTCCTCGCCGCGGCGCTGCTGCCGGGCGGAGCCGCCCGCGCCGCGACGCAGCTCGTCCGCGGTCCCTACCTGCAGCGCGCCGCCGCCGATCGCATCGTCGTCCGCTGGCGCACCGACGTCGTCACCGGCGGGATCGTGCGCTTCGGGCCGGCGCCGGACCAGCTCGACCAGAGCCAGGACGAGATCGGCGCCGGGACGGAGCACCAGGTCGAGCTCGGCGGGCTGGCGTCCGACACGCGCTACTTCTACTCCGTCGGCACCGGGGACGAGACCCTGGCGGGAGGCGACGCGGGGCACAGCTTCCGCACCGCGCCGCCCGCCGGCGAGAGCCACGCGACGCGGATCTGGGTGCTCGGCGACTCGGGCACCGGGGGCGCCGGCGCGCGGGCGGTGCGCGACGGCTTTTTGGCCTTCTCTGACGGCCGCCTCCCCGACCTCTGGCTGATGCTCGGCGACAACGCCTACGTCGACGGCACCGACGCCGAGTACCAGCAGGCGGTCTTCGACGTCTACCCGGCGGTGCTGATGGGCGCCGCACTGTGGCCGACGTTCGGCAACCACGACGCCCACAGCGCCGACTCCGCCACCGAGAGCGGGCCGTACTTCGACGTCTTCACCCTGCCCCGCGACGGCGAGGCCGGCGGCCTGCCGTCGGGCACCGAGGCCTACTACTCGTTCGATCGGGCCAACGTCCACCTCGTCTGCATCGACTCGGCCGAGGGCGACCTCGCCCCGGACGGTCCGATGCTCACCTGGCTCGCCGCCGACCTCGCCGCCGCCCGGGGCGACTGGATCGTCGCCTACTGGCACCATCCGCCCTACAGCAAGGGGTCGCACGACTCCGACGCCTCGGCCGACCTCACCGCGATCCGTGAGAGCCTGCTGCCGATCCTCGAAGACTACGGTGCCGACCTCGTCCTCGCCGGCCACAGCCACTCCTACGAGCGGTCGATCCTCCTCGACGGGCACTACGGCACCTCGGACACCTACGATCCCGCCCAGCACGCACTCGACGCCGGCGACGGCCGCAGCTTCTCCGACGGCCCGTACGTCAAGCCCGCCGGGACCTCGAGCCACACGGGCACCGTCTACACCGTGGCCGGCAGCGCCGCCCGCGTCGGCGGCGGCACCCTCGACCACCCGGTGATGGAAGTCTCCCTCGCCACCCTCGGCTCCCTGGTCCTCGACGTCCAGGGCAAGGTCCTGGAGGGGCGCTTCGTCGACACCGGCGGCCACGTCCTCGACACCTTCACCCTCGCCAAGTGCCCCGATCCGGACCTGGTGGTGAGCGAGGTGACGGTCGACGGGGTGCGGGAGGAGGAGCGGTGCGACGCCATCGCGGCGGGGCCCGGCGTGGTGGTCGAGGCCGGCGGTCGGCTGGTGCTGCGGGCGGGGAGGCGGGTGGTGCTGCGGGACGGGTTCTCGGTGGCGGCGGCCGGGAGGTTGGACGTCGTGGTGGATCCGGGGTTGGCGGACCCGGATTGACGCTTCGCGTCGAGGGCGCCGTCCCCTCCCCCGGATCTCCGGGATCGGCGACCTGCGGGGCGACGTCACCAGCGAGCCGGCGCGCCGGAGGCTCCCGCCCGACACCGCCCGCGCCGCCGGTCCTGCCTCGCCCGGCCGGCCACCGTGCCACCCGCCGCGGGCGGCCCTTCCCCGGCGTCTTCGCCCCGGCTGCGTATCATGTCGGGGCGCCGCCCGTTCGCCAGGAGAGGAGGGTTCGCCGTGTCGGAACGACCGTCGATTCCCGTCGCCGTCGCCGTCGCCTTGACCCTCGCGGTCAGCTCGACCGCCGCGGGGCCGGAGGCGCAGCGCGTGCTCGAGGTCCAGGGCAGCTACGAGCCCTCCGGCCCGCCCCACCCGGAGCGTCGTCCGGTGGGCGATCTCTGCGTCGTCGACCTGGAACAGTCCTATCGGGTCGACGGGAGCCTGAGCGGAACGATGACCGTCGACTACCGGATCTTCGTCGCCGGACCGTGCGGATCTCCTCCGGGCACCTTCGACGAGCACTGGATCGCGATCGGACGCTACGACCTGGAGTGCCCCGGGGGAACCGGACCTGCCACCGGCGACCTCGTCGACGTCGCCGAGGTCTCCGCCGGCGGCCACGTCGCCGGGAAGATCACCCTGGCGGGCGACCTTCGAGGCTCTCTTCGGATCGACGGCAACTTCCGCGAGGGCTCGATCCACTACGCCGGCTCCATCGCACCGCCCGCGAAGGACTGACCGGCGGGTGCCGGCCCGCGGCCCCGCCCCGGGGCCGCCGGTCGCGCTAGCATCGCCGTCGGTGCCCGAAGCCGCCCCGCCCCCCGCCGCCGTCCGCTGCGCCGGCCTCGTCAAGCGCTACCGCGACGTGGTGGCGGTGGACGGCCTCGACCTCGAGGTCGCCGCCGGTGAGTGCTTCGGCCTGCTGGGGCCCAACGGCGCCGGCAAGACCACCACCGTCGAGATCCTCGAGGGGCTGCTGCCCGCCGACGCCGGCACGGTGGAGGTGCTGGGACGGGCGTGGGGCGGCGGCGACGACCGGGCGCTGCGCGAGCGGCTCGGCATCCAGCTCCAGGAGACGCGGCTGCCCGACAAGCTCACCGTCCGCGAGGTGGTGCGCATCTTCCGCAGCTTCCACCACGCCGGCCGGCCGGTGGACGCGACCCTGGCCACGGTCGAGCTGGAAGCCAAGGCCGAAACACGGGTGGAGCGGCTGTCGGGCGGTCAGCGGCAACGCCTGGCGCTGGCCTGCGCCCTGGTCGGGGACCCCGAGGTCCTGTTCCTCGACGAGCCCACCACCGGCCTCGACCCGCAGGCGCGGCTCAAGCTCTGGGAGCTGGTCGAGGGCTTCACCGCGGGCGGCGGCACGGTGGTTCTGACCACCCACTACATGGAGGAGGCGGCCCGGCTGTGCGACCGGGTGGCGATCCTCGACCAGGGCCGGCGCATCGCGCTGGGCACCCCCGCCCAGCTCGTGGCGTCGCTCGGCGCCGACCAGATCGTCGAGTTCCGCACCGCCGGTCCGGTGAGCGAGGAGCGGCTCCGCACCCTGCCCGGCGTCCGCCACGTGACGCTGCGCGATGGCGCCTGCACCCTCGCCGTGGGGCGGGTCGAGGAGTCGCTGCCGGCGTTGCTCGAGGAGCTCGGCCGGCAGGGCCTCGCGCTCGCGGCCCTGGCCACCCACGCGGCGACCCTCGAGGACGTCTTCGTCGAGCTGACCGGACGGGGCCTGCGCGATGACTGAGACCCGCTGGCCGCTGGCCGAGCTGACCCGCGCCCGGCTGCTCGAGTTCGTCCGCGAGCCGGGCGCCCTGTTCTGGGTCTTCGGCTTCCCCGTGCTGCTCGCCGTGGCGCTGGGGGTGGCCTTCCGCAACCGGCCGCCCGAGGCGCCGCGGGTGGCGGTGGTCGCGGCGGCCGAGGACGGCGCCTGGCTGCGCGACACCCTGGCGGCCGCGGGGGGCCTCGACCCGGTGGCCCTGTCGCGCGCCGCGGCCGAGGCGGCGGTGCGCCGAGGCGACGCCGAGATGGCGGTGCGGCTCGAGGCGGCGCCGCCGGCCGACGGCGCCGCCGGCCGCCCCGTGCTCCACCTGCTCTACGACCCCGACCGCCCCGGCGTCCGCGCCACCGCCCTGGCGGTCTCCGACGCCGTCGAGCGGGCGCTGGGACGCGAGGACCTCGCGACCGTGCGCCGCCGCGAGGTCGCCGAGCGCGGGGGACGCTACATCGACTTCCTGCTCCCCGGCCTGATCGGGCTCAACCTGATGGGCAGCAGCATGTGGGGCGTCGGCTTCGCCATCGTCCAGTCGCGGGTGCGCAAGCTGCTCAAGCGCTTCGCCGCCAGCCCCATGCGGCGCTCCGACTACCTGCTGTCGGTGATGCTGTCGCGCCTCGTCTTCCTGGCCGCCGAGCTGGCCTTCCTGCTCGCCGCCGGCCGGCTGCTGTTCGGGGTGACGGTGCAGGGCTCCTGGGTGGCGCTTCTCGCCGTCGCCCTGCTCGGCGCCTTCTCCTTCACCGGGCTGGCGCTGCTGGTGGCGGCGCGGCCCACCTCGGCGGAGGCGGCGTCGGGGTGGATGAACTTCGTCATGCTCCCGATGTGGGTCGTCTCCGGGAGCTTCTTCTCCTCCAGCCGCTTCCCCGTCTGGCTGCAGCCGGCGATCCGCGCCCTGCCGCTGACCGCGCTCAACGACGCCCTGCGCGCGGTGATGAACCGCGGCGAGCCGCTGGCCCTCCACGGGCTGGAGCTGGCGGTGCTCGCCGCCTGGGGCCTCGTCGCCTTCGCCGTCGCGCTGCGCATCTTCCGCTGGCAGTGAGGGCGCGCCGCCCCGGCGCGCTAGCATGGCCCGCGAGGAGGGGTCATGACCGGATCGACCGAGGATCTCTCGACCTTCGTCCGCGACGCCCTGGCGCGGGACATCCCTCGCGAGCGCATCGCCACCGCGCTGCGCGCGGCCGGTTGGCCGCAGGACAAGGTGGACGAGGCCCTCGCGGCCTACGCCGAGGTCGACTTTCCGCTCCCCGTGCCACGGCCCCGACCCTACCTGTCGGCCCGCGAGGCGTTCCTCTACCTGCTCCTGTTCACCGCGCTGTTCCTCTCCGCCTTCCACTTCGGGGCGCTGCTGTTCGAGCTCATCGAGAAGGCCGTGCCCGACCCGGCGGGGCCGTCGTTCTCGGCGACGACCCTGCGCTGGAGCGTCTCCTACTTGCTGGTCGCCTTCCCCCTCTACCTGCTGCTGACCGTGCACCAGGAGCGCGAGCTGCGGCGCGATCCGGGGAAGCGGGCGTCGAAGGTCCGCAAGTGGCTCACCTATCTCACGCTGTTCGTGGCGGCCGGCTTCCTGGTGGGCGACCTCGTGGCCCTGCTCTTCCACCTGCTCGAAGGCGAGCTCAGTCTCCGCTTCGGGCTCAAGGTCGCGGTGGTGGCGGCGATCGCGGGGACGGCCTTCGGCTACTACCTGGCCGACCTGCGCCGGGAGGAGCGGTGATCGGCCGCCCGACCGGGCGGGCCCTGCTGCTCGGGACGGTGGTCACCCTGGTCGCCGCCGCCGTGGGGACGGCGCTGCTGCTCGTCGACTCGCCCGCCCGGGAGCGCCAGCACCGCCTCGACGAGCGGCGCGTCGAGGACCTGCAGACGATCGCCGCGGCGGTCGACGCCTACTGGAGCCGCGAGGGCGAGCTGCCGCCGGACCTCGACGCGCTCGCCGGCTGGCAGGGGCTCGAGGCGCCGCCGCGCGACCCGGCCACCGACTCGCCCTTCCGCTACCGGCCCGGGGGCGGTGGCGCCTACGAGCTGTGCGCCACCTTCGTCACCGACTCCCCCGGCACCCCTTCGCGTTGGCCACGCCGCGAGCCGGCCGGTTTCTGGCACCACCCGGCCGGCGACCACTGCTTCGCGCTGACCGCCCGGAAGCTCGCGGACTGAGCGGCGCCGCCGCGGAACGCCGCCCCCCCTTGACCCCCGAACCGGTTCCGGGGTTTATCCTCCGCCGATGGACGACGCACCCGGGACCCTGAGCTCCGGGGAGCTGGCCCGAAGCTGCGGGATCAGCACCGACACCCTGCGCCACTACGAGCGCAAGGGCGTGCTGCCGGAGCCGGAGCGACGCGCCAACGGGTACCGCCGGTACCCCGCCTCGGCGTTGCGGCGCGTGCAGTGGATCCGGGCCGCCCTCGGCCTCGGGTTCACCCTCGACGAGCTCGCCGCCGCCGTCGACGAGCGCGACGCCGGGGGTGTCCCGTGCCGGCGGGTGCGCGACCTCGCCGCCGCCAAGCTGGCGACCGCCGAAGAGCGGCTCGCCGAGCTCGAGCGGCGGGTCACCCTGCTGCGCCGGGTGCTGGCCGGTTGGGACGACCGGCTGTCGGCGACACCGCCCGGCGGTCGCGCCCGGCTCCTCGACGCCCTCGTGGCGGAGACCCCCGACGAGCTTCCGGGCGATCCCCGCCCCCGCTTCACGAACCACGACCCCTGACCGGAGGACCCGAACGATGCACCGATCCCCCCGCACCCCCTGGATCTCGGCCCTGGCGATCCTCGCCGCCGCCGCGCTGCCCGCCGCGGCGCAGGAGCACGCCGACTGCCCCTTCCACGAGGCGATGGCCGGCGCCCACGAGAAGCCGCCGGCCGAGGCGCCGGCGGCGGCCGACACCACCTCGCCCTACGCCGCCTTCGAGCCGCGCGAGATCGCCGCCCTCGGCGCCGACGAGACCCGGCAGCTCCTCGCCGGCGAGGGCATGGGGATGGCGCTGCCGGCCGAGCTGCACGGCTTTCCCGGCCCCCGGCACGTCCTCGACCTCGCCGACCAGCTCGGCCTCTCCGCCGCCCAGCGGCAGGAGATCGAGGCGGCGTACGACGGCATGCACCAGCGGGCGGTGGCCCTGGGCGAGGAGATCATCGCCGGGGAACGGGAGCTCGACCGCCGCTTCTCCGACGGCTCGATCGCTCCGGCGGACCTCGCGGCCCGCACCACCGAGCTGGGGCGCCTGCGCGGCGAGCTGCGCGCCGTCCACCTCACCGCCCACCTCGAGGCCGCCGAGGTGCTGAGCCCCGAGCAACGCCACCGCTACGTCGAGCTGCGCGGCTACGAGATGGGCGGCGCCCCCGGGGCGCATCAGCACCAGCACACCGGGCACCCCGGCGCCGGGCGACGATGAGGCCGGGGCGTCGGCCGCGCTCCCGGGGGACCGCCGCGGCGCTGGCGCTCGGCGGCCTGCTGGCGGCGGCGACCGCCGCCGCCGCGACCGCTCCGCCCGCCGCGGCCGCCGAGGACGCCGGGAGCGGGACCCGCTGCGACCCGGGCGGCCTGGCACCGCTGCTCACCCCCGGCCGCATCCTCCTGCTGGGCGAGATCCACGGCACCCGCGAGGGGCCCGCGCTGGTCGCCGCGGTGGCCTGCGCAGCCCTCCGCCGGGGGCTCCCGGTGACGGTGGCCCTGGAGGTGCCGCGCGAGGAGGAGGAGCGGATCGCGCGCTTCCTGGGCTCGGACGGCGCGGCGGATGCGCGCTCCGACCTGCTGGCGGGCGACTTCTGGCGGCGCGCCTACCAGGACGGCCGGTCGAGCGCCGCCATGCTCTCCCTCCTCGCCCGCCTGCGCGAGCTGCGCCCCCCCCGTGGCGCACCCGGCCGGCTCGAGGTGACGACGCTCGACGAGGCGCGGCGGTTCGCCAGCGGCCAGGAGCGCGACGACCACCTGGCCTCCCGGCTGGTGGCCGCGGTCGAGGCGGCCGGCGCCGGCGGGCTGGTCGTCGCCTTGACCGGCAACGTCCACAGCCGGACCACGACCGGCGTCCCCTGGGACCCCGCCTACCGCCCGGCCGGCACCGCGGTGGGGGCGCGGTGGCCGGAGCGCACGCTGCCGATCCTGCTGGTCAATCCTCCGGGGACCGCGTGGACGTGCACGGGCTCGACGGCGGCGAGCTGCGGCGAGCGGCCGCTGGGCGGGGGTGGCGACGCCGGCGACGCCGGCCGCGTGGAGCTCTTCGCCGCGCCGGAGGACGGGCACCGCGGCATCTTCCATCTCGCCGCCCTCACCGCCTCGCCGCCGGCGGTCGGGGAGCCGGCCGCGACGGCCGGCGAGCCGCCCCCCGCGCCGGGCTGACGGACCGGACGCGCCCCGGCGGCTGCGACGGGACGGCGCCCGCCTGCTGGCGGCGGACGAACCCGGGCCGGCGCGCGCCATGGCGGCCTACTACGTGGGCCAGGTCCTGCGCGGCGACCCGGAGCGGCGGGCCGCCCTGTGCGCCGGCTGAGCCTGCCGACGCGGCGCGCGGGCGCTCAGGGGACGGCGCGTGCCGCCGCGCGCAGACCGGGCAGCAACCGCTCCACCAGGGCCGGATCGCCGCTCTCGCCGACGGTGAAGTAGAGGGCGAAGAGGAAGGCGACCGTGTCGTGGCGCTTGGCCAGGCCGCGCCGGCTCGAGAACGCCTCCGACCAGTCGGCCAGCGGGGCGGGCGCCGTGGCCGCGGCCAGCCAGGCCGTCCACTCCTCGGGGGAGTGGAGGCCGCGCGAGGCGACGGCGCGCACCGTCCGCGCCAGCCGCTCGCTCTCGCCGGCGACGTAGAACACCTCTCCGTCCGGCGCCACCTGCGCGGCGACGGCGGCGAGGATGCGGTCCAGCCCCGGCCGGGCCACGGCCGGATTCAGGGCGAGCTGCAGCAGCAGGTCGGCGCCGTGGGCGACGCCGTGGCGCCAACCGTCGGCGTCGTCGAAGTCGCGATGGTCGCGCACCCCGGCCAGGTAGCCGGTGGCGGCGAAGAGCAGTCGCTGGCGCTCGGCGGCCGAGAGGAAGGGCTCGAGGCGATCGGTCCGCGCCACCTCGGCCAGGGCCAGCGCCGCGAACGGCTGGCGGAAACCGGGCTCCGCGGGGCCGTCCGGCGGCGCCTCGAGGACCGGCAGCAGGCGGCCGAGCAGCTCCTGGCGAGCGGGCGGCGAGAGCCCCGGCCCCCGCATCCATCCGGCCAGGGCCTCGAAGGCCACGCCGTCGCGTAGCCACGGGTCGGCCGCAGCGAGGCACGGCACCAGCGCCAGCGCCAGGGCGTCACGCTCCGCTGGCGCCGGCAGCTCGAAGCCCGAGGCCACGAGACGCTCCAGCCGCGCCCGGCTCCAACCGGCCGGCGGGCAGCCGCTCTCGGCCGCCGCCGGCGCCGCGCCGGCGCCGGCGCCCAACGCGGCGACCAGGACCACCGACGCCGCCCGCCTCCGCCCTCTGTTTCGTTCCACGGTCTGAGGCCTCCTCCGGTTCGCTGCTCCGAGCGGTGGTACGGAGCCGGGGGCGCCCGGGTTCGGGTGCCGGCCCTCGCCCGACGGTGCGCCGGCGCCCGCCTCAGCGACCGGCGGCGAACAGCCAGCCGCCCCAACCGACCAGGGCCGCCACGATCAGACCGTAGGTGAGCGCGTTCGCCGACCAGCTCCAGCGCCGCAGGGCGGCCTCCTCGAGCCGTGGCGCCACCCGCCGGCCGACCCGCACCTCGACCCACACCGAGACCAGGAAGAACGGCACGCAGAGCCAGGCGGCCGCCCACGGGATCCACCACGGGGCCGACTCGACGGTGGGGGGTAGCCAAGGCGCCTGGAAGGCGCCCACCAGCAGCCGCAGCGCCGCTCCCGGCTCCGCCCGGTCGCCTCCGAGGCCGAGAACCAGCAGGCCGCCGAGCAGCTCGATGAGCAGGGCGGCCAACCAGGTGAGGGGCACCCCGAGCAGGGTCGTGACCAGGTTGCCCCAGCCGGACACCTTCCAGGCCTCGCGCCAGCCGCCGAGGAGACGACGCCCGACCGCCGCCTCGAGGAGGATGACGGCCGGCAGCGCCGCCCAGCTCCCGGGCCACACCAGCAACAACATCGGCAGACCGGCGTCGGCCCGGGCCGGCGCGGCCACCACGACCGCCGCCAGGGCGGCGACCGCCCAGCGACCGCGGCGCGGGCCGCGGCGGCGCCTGGCTCGGCGGGGGAGCGCCTCGACGGTGCGGAGCATGGCGGGTCGCGGCGGCGCCGCGGGAACCTCCTCTCGGTGCGGATCGGTGCGCACCACGATCTCACACGCCGAGGACGGGGCGGAGCACTCGAGGAGACGGAGAAGCTCCGCTGCGGCCGGTCGCGGCAGCGGAGGGGCGCCGGGAGGCTCGAGAACCCACGGCGCGCTCCTCCCCGGCTTGGCGCCGCCGGTGGATGGCGCGGTGACCGGCCGCCCGAAGCTCAGAAACCGATCGCCAGGCCCTTGTAGACCAGCAGGACCACCACGGTCAGCACGGAGACCGCGAGCGACCAGCCGGGGCGCCGGAGGAAGACGAGGAGGACCGCGACGAGGGTGAGCGCGGCGGCGATCAGCGCGCCCACCACCCAGGCCTCCGACCGCGCCATCGTGAACGCTGCGCCCTCGGCGGCGTGCAGGCGGAGGATCTCCGCGAGGCCGCGGATCAGGGCCAGGAACTGGACCACGATCCCCACCTGGGCCCAGCGCTCCCGGGTCATCCGGACCCCCGCCGTCCGCCCGACCCGTCCGCGACCAGCAGCGCGGCGAGCTCCTCCGGCCGCTCCAGCATCACCCCGTGGCCGGCGTCGATCTCCACGACCTCGCCCCCCAGCTTGCGCGCCCAGCGGCGGGCCAACGGCGGCGGAAAGGTGAGATCGCGCCGGCAGACCACGTAGCGCCGGCGCATCGGCAGGGTGCGGGCGGACACCGCGGCGGGCTCGAGGTAGACGGCGAACGGCTGCGGCGTCAGGCGGGCGAAGCAGCCTCGCGCCTCCCCCTCCGGCAGACCGCCGAAGAAGCGGCGGCGTGCCTCGCGCCAGGGGATGCTCAGGGTGCCGTCGCCGCTGGCGGCGGCGCGGGCGTGGTAGGCGGGACGCCGCGCGGCCGGCACGAGGTCGATGGCGCGCTCGCCGCGCTCGAGGACCAGGGCGGCCAGGAACACCACCTTTCGCACCCGCGCCGCCTGACGGAGCGCGATCTGCGGCAGCAGGATGCCGGCGATCGAGTGGCCCACCAACACCAGCTCGCCGAGGCCGCGGGCGGCGACGAAACGGTCGACGGCGTCGAGGCAGGAAGACACCGTGACGCTCCGCCGGGGGGTCGGATCGTCGCCCGCTCCCGGCAGGTCGAGGGCGTGCCCGCGGTGCCCGCGGGCGGCGAGGGCGGGGAGCAGCCGCTCCCAGCACCAGGCTCCGTGCGAGCCTCCGTGGACGAGGAGGAAGTCCGTCAAGGCATCGGCGATCTTGTCAGAAGCCCTCGCGATAGGCTCGGCGCTCACGACGCGGAGAGGAGGGCGGAGGCCGCGGGACGGGATCCACGCCGCCCGCGGGCCGGCGCGCATGCGCAAGGAGCGTCTGGAGGCCTTCAGCGACGGGGTGATCGCCATCCTGATCACCATCATGGTGCTCGAGCTGCGGGCGCCGCACGGCGCCGGCCTGCGCGTGCTGCGGCCGCTGCTGCCGTCGCTCGCCACCTACCTGGTGAGCTTCGTCTACCTCGGGATCTACTGGGCGAACCACCACCACCTGCTGCAGGCCGCGCGGCACGTCGACGGCCGGGTCCTGTGGGCGAACCTGCACCTGCTCTTCTGGCTCTCCCTGGTGCCGTTCGCCACCGGCTGGATGGCCGACAGCGGCTTCGCCCCCGTCCCCGTCGCGGCCTACGGGGTCGTCCTGCTGCTCGCCGCGGTGGCCTGGCTGATCCTCCAGGCGTCGCTGATCTCGCTGGAGGGCCCGGAGGGCGAGATCGCCGCCGCGCTGGGCCGGGACGTCAAGGGAAAGCTGTCGTTCGTCCTCTACCTGGTGGCGATCGTGGCCGCGTTCTTCGCCCGCTGGGTCGCCGAGGCGATCTACGTCGGGGTCGCCCTGATGTGGCTGGTGCCCGACCGGCGGATCGAGTCGCGGCTGGCGCCGCGTGCGGCGGGCGCGGCGGCGGAGACGAAGAAGAGCCCCGGCACCTGACCGGGGCCGACCCGCTCACCGCGCCCGCAGCCAGCGGTCGATCGCCTCGATCCCCGCGCCCAGGTTCCCGGCGGCGGTGTGGCCGCTCGCCCGGCGCGGCTTCCAGGAGTGGTCGCCGTCGGGGAGCCAGGCGAACTCGACGGCGGGGGACAGGTCGTAGCCGGCGACCTCGTCGCGGCCGCCGAAGGGATCGCGCTCGCCCTGGACGAACAGCGCCGGCGTGGCCAGCGACCGCAGGTGGGAGGTGCGCAGGCGCTCCGGCCGGCCCACCGGATGGAAGGGGTAGCCGAGGCAGACCAGTCCGGCGACCCCGAGCCCGTCCGCCACCCGGCTGGCGATCCGCCCGCCCATCGACTTGCCGCCGATCACCAGCCGGGACGGCTCGCCCAGGGCCCGCACCGCCTCGCACCACGCCGCCTCCAGCACCGCCGGGGGGTCCGGCCGCCGGCGCCGCCCGTCCTCGCGCCGGCGCCGCATGTAGGGCAGCTCGAAGCGCACCACCCGGTGCCCCGCGGCCCCGAGACCGGCCGCCACCGCGGCGAGGAACGGCGCGTCGGCCGGGCTGCCGGCACCGTGCGTCAGGACGACCGTGCGCGGCGCGGACTCCGGACCGTCGCAGAAGAAGCGCAACGGCGGCGGGTCGGGGGTGGGCACGCGCGCAGGATAGCGCGCGGCCGCGCCTCCGGCCGTGGGCCAGGGTCGCGCCACCCGTGGCGGCGGCGTTCCCCGATGCCGGCGGCGCCGCGGCGGCCGGCCTCCCTCGGCGCCGGACCGGGCCGGCCTGAAGCCGGCGCTGCTATCCTCTTCTCCGTCCGTCCACAGCGTGCGAGGAGGCCGCGATGAGGATCGCCCCCGGCAGGATCGTGCCACTCGGCTACGGGAAGTACGTGCGCTCGGAGCGCATCGCCGGCCTCGAGCCCATCGAGGACGGGCGCGGTCCCGGCCGCCGGACGCGGGTGTGGGTCGAAGGGGTGAGCGAGCCGTTCGTCGCCTCCCGCTCCGAGACGGCGATCCTCAGCGACCTCGTCGAGGGCGCCGAGAACGCCGGGCAGTCCGACGCCCAGCGCCGCCTGCTGGTCGACCTGCTCGAGACCCTCGACGGCCTCGACCCCGTGCTGCGCCGGATCGTCCGCGACCAGGCGCGCTGGGACCTCGACCGCCTGGAGGCGCGGATCCGCGCGGTGCTGGGCCTCGACGCCGGCGACTGACGCCGCGGCACCGGACCCGCGGGTCGTGGCGCGACGGGGGGGGGGGGCGCGGCGGCGCGGTCTGCCCCGCCCGTGCGCCGGCTCAACCGAAGCGGCCGGTGATGTAGTCCTCGGTCTGCTTCTTCGCGGGCCTGGTGAACATCGAGGCGGTGTCGCCCGACTCCACGACCTCGCCGAGGTAGAGCAGCGTCGTGTGGTCGGCGACCCGCGCCGCCTGCTGCAGGTTGTGGGTGACGATCACGATCGTGTAGTCGGCCTTGAGCTCGTGGATCAGCTCCTCGATGCGGGCGGTGGAGATCGGGTCGAGCGCCGAGGTCGGCTCGTCGAGCAGCAGCACCTCGGGCTTGAGGGCGATCGCCCGGGCGATGCACAGGCGCTGCTGCTGGCCGCCGGAGAGCGAGTGGCCGGAGCGGTCGAGCTTGTCGGCCACCTCGTCCCACAGCGCCGCCTTGCGCAGCGCCCACTCCACCCGCTCGGCGAGGGCGCCGGCGCGGAGCCGCTCGTAGAGCCGGACCCCGAACGCGATGTTGTCGAAGACCGACATCGGAAACGGCGTCGGCGCCTGGAAGACCATCCCGACCTTGCGGCGCAGCAGGTTGAGGTCCACCTTCGGCCCCAGCACGTTCTCGCCGTCGAGCAGGATCTCGCCGCGGGCGCGCTGCTTCGGGTAGAGCTCGTAGATGCGGTTGAAGGTCCGCAGCAGGGTCGACTTGCCGCAGCCCGAGGGCCCGATCAGCGCGCTGACCCGGCGCTCGGGCACCACCAGGTCGAGGCCCTTCAGCGCGTGGTTGCGGTCGTACCAGAAGTCCAGCCGCCGCGCCTCGAGCTTGACCGGCAGCTCGGCGGCGGCGGCGGCCCGGGCGAGGTGCGCGGTGTCGACCTGGATCCGTGGCGTCGTCGGCGCGGCCGGGGCCGGCCCGGGAACGTCGTGCTCCTCGTCCCGCTGCAGCGGCACGATCACCGCGCCCCCCGCTGGCGGAAGACCACGCGCGCCAGGACGTTCAACCCCAGGATGGCGAGGGTGATCAGCAGCGAGCCGGCCCAGGCGAGCTGCTGCCAGTCGTCGTAGGGGCTCATGGCGAACTGGAAGATCACCACCGGCAGGTTGGCGAGGGGCGCGTTCATGTCGAGGCTCCAGAACTGGTTGTTGAGCGCCGTGAACAGCAGGGGCGCGGTCTCGCCCGCGATCCGCGCCACCGCCAGGAGCACGCCGGTCAGCAGGCCGGCGCGGGCCGCCCGCCAGGTCACCCGCACGGTGACCTTCCAGCGCGGCGCGCCGAGAGCCGCCGCCGCCTCCCGGAGCCGCGACGGCACCAGGCGCAGCATGTCCTCCGTGGTGCGGACGATGACCGGGACGGCGATGATGCCGAGCGCCGCGGCGCCCGCCCAGCCGGAGAAGTGGCCCATGCGGACGACCATCAGCTCGTAGACGAAGAGCCCGATGAGGATCGACGGAGCGCTCAGCAGGATGTCGTTGACGAAGCGGATGGTGGCGGCCAGCGGGGCCGCCGTCCTCCCGTACTCGGCGAGCCAGGTCCCGGCGAGGATGCCGAGCGGCGTCGCCACCAGCATCGCGATCCCCGTCATCAGAAGGCTGCCGGCGATGGCGTTGGCGAGCCCCCCGTCGCTGCCCGGCGGCGGCGTGCTCTCGGCGAGGAGCCGGAGGTCGAGGCCGGCCAGGCCGCGGCGGAACAGCGTCGCGAGGATCCACACCAGGAAGGCGAGACCCACCGCCATCGTCGCGACCGAGAGCGTCAGGGCGACGACGTTGACCAGCCGCCGGCGGGTGTAGATGTCGATCACGGCGCCGTCCCCGCCCGCCTCACCGCGCCGGCCCCCGGTGCCGCTCGAGCCGCATCAGCATCAGGCGCGACAGCGCCAGCACCACGAAGGTGATGGCAAACAGCACCAGCCCGAGGGCGATCAGCGACGAGGTGTAGAGCGACCCGACCGCCTCGTTGAACTCGTTGGCCAGGCTCGAGGCGATGGTGTTGCCGGGCATGAACAAGGAGGCGTCGATGCGGTGGGCGTTGCCGATGACGAAGGTGACCGCCATCGTCTCGCCCAGCGCCCGGCCGAGGCCCAGCATCACCCCCCCGAAGACGCCGGCCCGCGTGGAGGGTAGGACGATCTTCCACACCACCTCCCAGGTGGTGGCGCCCAGGGCGAAGGTCGACTCCTCGAGCATCGGGGGCACGGTGCGGAAGACGTCGCGCATCACCGCCGAGATGAAGGGGATGACCATGATGGCCAGGATCAGGCCGGCGGTGAACATCCCGATGCCCATCGGCGGGCCCTGGAACAGGCGGCCGACCAGCGGCCAGCCTCCCAGATGCTCCGTGACCCAGGGCTGCACGTGGAGCGAGAGCAGCGGGGCGAGCACGAACAGGCCCCACATCCCATAGATGATGCTGGGGATGGCGGCCAGGAGCTCGATGGCGGTCGACAGCGGCCGCTCCAGCCAGCGCGGGCTCAGCTTGGTGACGAACAGGGCGATGCCGAAGGAGATCGGGATGCCCAGGAGCAGCGCGATCGCCGAGGTCACCAGCGTCCCGAAGACCGCCACCAGCGCCCCGAACTGCTCGGTCACGGGGTTCCACTCCCGGCTGACGAGGAAGCCCGGGCCGAAGGCGCGCCACGCGGGCAGGCTGCCGTGCACCAGCGACAGCAGGATCGCCACGAGCAGGGCGAAGACCGCCAGCGCGAACAGCAGCGTCGTGTTCCGGAACAGCGTGTCGCCGAGCTTGCGCGGGCTGTCGCGGCCGGCGACGATCGACGTCGGCGGCGGCGCGCCCGGGGCGGCGACGGCGCTGGGAGTCTCGGGGCTCATCGGCGCGACGCACGGCGGGGCGGCGCTCCGGGCGCCCGCCCCGCCGGCGTGGGGATCCGTCCCGCTATCGGCTCGCCATCCCGGTCCAGACGGCCTTGCCGTCGCCGCCCTTGATCTGGCTCTTCCAGGTGCTCTCCACCAGCTCGACGACGCTGTCCGGCATCGGCACGTAGTCCAGGCTCTCCGCCATCGCGCCGCCCTCGTGGTAGGCCCAGTCGAAGAAGTCGAGCACCGCCCGCGAGGCGGCGGGGTCGGCGGCCTGCTTGTACATCAGGATGAAGCTCGCCCCGGTGATCGGCCAGCTCTTCTCGCCCGGCTGGTCGGTGAGCAGCAGGTAGAAGCCGGGCGCGGCCTTCCAGTCCGCGCCGGCGGCGGCCGCCTGGAACGACGCGCTGCTCGGCGCGACGTACTTGCCGGCGCGGTTGGCGAGCAGCGTGTGGGCGAGCTTGTTCTGCAGGGCGTAGGCGTACTCCACGTAGCCGATGGCGCCCGGGATGCGCTGGGCGTAGGAGGCCACCCCCTCGTTGCCCTTGCCGCCGACGCCGGCCGGCCAGGACACCGAGGCGTCCTCGCCCACCTGGGACTTCCACGCCGGGCTCACCTGCGACAGGTAGTGGGTGAAGATGAAGGTGGTGCCCGAGCCGTCGGAGCGGTGGACCACGGTGATCGCCTGGCCGGGCAGCTTCACCCCGCGGTTGAGCTTGGCGATCGCCGGGTCGTTCCACTTCGAGATCTTGCCCAGGTAGATGTCGGCGAGCACCGGGCCGGTGAGCTTGAGGTCGCCGGGGCCGACGCCGGGGAGGTTCACCACCGGCACCACGCCGCCCATGATCATCGGGAACTGCATCAGGCCGTACTTGTCGAGCTCCTCGGGCTGCAGCGGCTTGTCGGAGGCGCCGAAGTCGACGGTCTTGGCCTCGATCTGCTTGATGCCGCCCCCCGAGCCGATCGACTGGTAGTTCAGGCCCACACCCGTCCTGGTCTTGTAGGCGTCGGCCCACTTGGCGTAGATCGGGTAGGGGAAGGTGGCACCGGCACCGGAGATGTCGGCGGCCCGGGCCACGGTGGGGGCCGCCATCAGGACGGCGCACAGCAGCCCACCGAGGACGATCGCGATCCGGCCGGTTCGAGAACGCAGCATCTGGGTCTCCTCTTGCAAGATGGTCAGGGGGTCGGGGACGCCGCCTCCACGCGGCGGTTCCCCTCCACTCTCGCGCCCTGCGGTGACGGCCGTGCGACGACGCGGTGAGCATGCGGTCACCGCGTCGTCACCCGCCCGGCCCGCGGCGCCCCGCCCGCCCGGCCGCCGGCGGCACGCCGGGAGGAGAGGCCACGCCGCCGACCGGTGGCGGAATCGACGCAGGAGGGAGGTCGAAATGCACTGGACGACGAGACGACGGAAGGCCGCGGCGAAGGCCTCCGGCCCGCGGCCGGCGACCCCCCGCCCCGCACCCGTCGGGGCCCGGGGTTCCCGGTGACCGCGGCCGCCCGCTGGCGGGCCGCCGCGCCCCGGCTGCGCAGCCTGCTCCGCATCGTCGCGGCCCTGATGTTCTTCCAGGCCGGCACGGTGAAGCTCTTCGCCTGGCCGATCGGGGTGCCACCCGACGGCGGCACCGTGCCCTTGCTCACCCAGGCCGGGATCGGCGGCCTGCTCGAGGTGATCGGCGGTGCCCTGCTGCTGGTCGGCTGGCTCACCCGCCCGGTGGCCTTCGTCCTGGCGGGGGAGATGGCGGTCGCCTACTTCCAGTTCCACGCTCCCCAGGGTTTCTGGCCGGTGGTCAACGGCGGCCAGCCCGCGGTGCTGTTCTGCTTCCTGTGGCTGTGGCTCTCCGCCGCCGGTCCCGGTCCGTGGAGCGTCGACGCGGCGTTGCGACGCCAGCGCGCCGGCACCGGCACTCCTCCCCCGGTCTGACCCGCGAGGAAGGGGCCGCGCCCCCCTGCCGGCACCGTCCCTGGCGCGGCCGATCCACCCGATCGACGCCCCGATCGCCCCGGGCCGGTGCGCGCCTTGCTTGATCTCTTCCTGTCGCCCCCGGCGGGGCGGCGCCCCGCAGTACCGACGATGAATCACTCCAGGAGGAACGCATGACCACCCTCACCACGCTCGCCCCCGACGCCACCGCCAGCGGCACCTTCTCCATCGCCGACGACCTCCCCGTCCACCGCCTGGGCTTCGGCTCGATGCGCCTCACCGGCGACGGGGTCTGGGGACCGCCGGACGACCGCGAAGCGGCGCTGCGGGGTGCTGCGGCGGGCCGTCGAGCTCGGCGTCGACCTCATCGACACCGCCGACTCCTACGGCCCCGAGGTGGCGGAGAGGCTGATCGCCGAGGCGCTCCACCCCTACCCGGAGGGCCTGGTGATCGCCACCAAGGCCGGCCTGGAGCGCTCCGGGCCGGGGAAATGGTCGCCAAACGGCCGCCCCGAGCACCTGCGCGCCGCCTGCGACGGGAGCCTGCGCCGCCTCCGGGTCGAGCGGATCGACCTCTACCAGCTCCACCGCATCGACCCCGACGTGCCGGCCGAGGACCAGTTCGGCACCCTGGTGGAGCTGCGCGACGCGGGAAGATCCGCCACATCGGGCTCTCCGAGGTCGGCGTCGACGACATCCGGCGGGCCGGCGAGCACTTCCGGGTGGCCACGGTGCAGAACCACTACAACCTCGCCGACCGCGGCTGGGAGGAGGTGGTCGACCACTGCGCCGCCGAGGGGATCGGGTTCCTGCCCTGGTTCCCGCTGGCGACCGGGGACCTGGCCGGCGACGACGAGCGGGCGGTCCGCGAGGTGGCGGAGAGACACGACGCCACGCCGGCGCAGGTGGCCCTCGCCTGGCTGCTCGGCCGCTCGCCGACGGTCCTGCCCATCCCCGGCACCTCGAGCGTCGAGCACCTCGAGGAGAACCTCGGAGCCGCCGGGCTCGAGCTCGACGACGACGACCTCGCGCGGCTGAACGGGGTGAGGAGCGACTGAGCGACCCCGACATCGCGGCACGCGGGCGGCCGCGGCGAGGTCAGCCGGGCCCGCCGAGCGCCTCCACCCCCAGCGCCTCCATCAGGCGCACCGCATCCCGCGGCGCGTGGGCCTCGCCGTCGTTGTCGAAGTAGACGTAGACCGGGCGGGACCTGCGCCGCGGCGGCACCCGGCCGGTGATCCGCTCGGGATCGGAGGGCTCCCCGCCCCCCGCCCAGTCCCGGATGCGCCGCGCCCAGCGCCGGCGCGCGCCGGCGTCGTAGGCGCTGGCGTAGGTGCGCGGCGCCCCGTGCAGGCGAAGGTAGACGAACCCGGCGGTCAGCTCCTCGGTGTAGGGCCAGTCGCCGCTGTGCGAGAAGGCCAGCGCCACCCCCCGCTCGCGACACCAGCGGACCACCCGCGCGTCGAAGAAGGCCGGGTGCCGGAGCTCCAGCGCGTGGCGCAGCCGGCGGTTCTCGTGCACCACCATCGAGGCGCGCCCGCTGACCCTGCGGTCGTGCCGCTTCGCCAGCCGCGACGCCGCCGCGGTGTCGGCGGGCAGCAGGTCGAGGAAGTCGCGCAGCCGCTCGAGGGGCCACCGCATGGCCGGGAGCTGCCACAGCACCGGGCCGAGCGCGCCCTCCAGGCGCAGCGGTCCGGAGGCGAAGAAGTTCGCCAGCGGGGTCTTCACGTCGAGCAGCTTCTTGGCGTGGGTGATGAACCGGCTCCCCTTGAGCGCGAAGACGAAGCCCTCGGGAGCCGCCTCCCGGTAGCCGGCGTAGCTGGCCGGCTTGAGCAGCGAGTAGAAGGAGCCGTTGATCTCGATCGAGCTCACCCGGCGGGTCAGGTAGGCGAGCTCCTCCCGCCGGGGCAGCCGCGCGGGGAAGAAGGCGCCGTCCCGCCAGTGGTCGTAGCTCCAGCCGGAGACCCCGACGTAGACCTTCTCCATGCGCGAGGAAGGCCAAGCAAGAGATGCACCGGCCCGCCGGTCCGGCAGCGCCCGGGCGTCGCTCCCGCCCGGCCGCGGACGTCGTCAGCCGGCCGGCGCCGCCGCCTTCGTCTCCGGCGCCGACCCGAAGGCCGCCCGCACCCGCTCGGGGGTCATCGGCAGGCGGCGCAGGCGGAGCCCGGTGGCGTCGAAGACCGCGTTCGCCAGCACCGCCCCCATGGGCACGATCGCCGGCTCGCCGCCGCCCTGGGGCGCCAGCGCGTCGTCGGCGACCAGCACCACCTCGATCGCCGGCAGGCGCCGGAAGGTGGGCAGCTCGTAGGTGCCGAAGCCGTGGTCGAGGATCTCACCGCCGCGGAAGCGCAGCTCCTCGCTGAGCGCGTAGCCGAGCCCCTGGGTCACGCAGCCCTCGGCCTGCTGCGTGGCTCCGAGCGGGTTGACCACCACGCCCATGTCCTGGGCGCACACCACCCGGCGGACGGCGATCTCGCCGCTGTCGCGGTCGACCTCGACCGCCGCGCACAGGGCCACGTAGGTTCCGGCGTCGACGCCGCAGGCGATCCCCTGCCCGCGGCCCGACGGAGCCGGGCCGGCCCGCCAGCCGAAGGCCTCGGCGGCGGTCTGCAGCACCCGGCGCATGCGCGGGTCGCCGTCCAGGTTGCGGAGCCGGAAGGCGAGCGGGTCGACGCCCAGCGCCGCCGCGGCGGTGTCGACGTGCGACTCGCGGGCGAAGACGTTGGTCCCGGCCCCCGGCGCCCGCCAGGGACCGACCGCGAACGGGTGCATCCCCGCCCCCGCCCCGCGCCAGGTTCCGCAGGTGCGCAGGCGCACGTGGGGAGCGTCGTAGAAGAGCTCGGCGCCACGGTCGCCGGCGGCCCACACCTGCGTGTCCCACAGGGCCAGCCGCCCCTCGGAGTCCACCCCGGCGGTGACGTCGACCACCGCCGCCGGGTCGAAGGTGTCGTAGAAGAGCTCTTCCTGGCGCGTCCACGCCACCTGCACCGGCCGCCCGGTGCGGCGCGCCAACCGCGCCGCCTCGAGCGCCTGGCCGTTGGCGTTCTTGCCGCCGAAGGCGCCCCCGACGTACGGCGTGATCACCCGCACGTCGTCCGCGGCCAGGCCGAGCTCGGAAGCGAGCTGGTCGCGCAGCGGGAACGGCGTCTGGGTCGAGGCCCACACGGTCAACCGCCCCCCCGCCAGCTCCGCCAGCGCGGCGTGCGGCTCGATCGGGGCGTGGGCCACGTAGCCGGTCCGGTACGTGGCGGCGAACGTGTTCTCCGCGGAGGCGCGCGCCGCCTCCAGGTCGCCCCGCTGCTGGCTGACCTCCGGGGGCGGCGCCGCCGCGCGCAGGTGGCGGTCGACGGTCTCGGTGTCGAAGGCGGGCTCCGGACGGCTCCAGTCCGCGACCACCCGGCGCAGCGCCTCCTCGGCGCGCTCGGGGTCGGCGTGCAGCACCGCGACCAGATCCGGGTCGGCGACCACCGTGACCCCCGGAAGGGCCGCCGCGGCGGTGGTGTCGACGCGGCGCAGCTCGGCGCCGTGGACGGGCGGCCGCAGCAGGCGGGCGTGGAGCATGCCCGGGCGGCGCACGTCGGCCGCGTAGACCGCCCGGCCGGTGACCTTCTCCGGGCCGTCGAAGCGCCGCGGCGAGGTCCCCATGACGCGCATCTCGCCGGCTGCCCGCAGGACCGCCTCGGGGCCGACCCACCGGGCGATCCGCTGGCCGTCTGCGAGCTCGCCGTAGGTCACCCGCTGCTCCGGCCGGCCGGCGACCGAAACCTGGCCGTCTCGCACCACGAGACGCTCGCTCGGCACCCCCAGGCGGGCCGCCGCCAGCCCCACCAGGACCGCGCGCGCCTCGGCGGCCGCGGCGCGCAGCACCGGGCCGAACATGCGGGTGGTCAGCGAGCCGAAGGTCCCCATGTCCCAGGGGCAGCGGTCGGTGTCGCCCAGCACCATGGTGATGGCGTCGAGCGCCACGCCGAGATCCTCGGCCACCATCTGCGCCTGGGAGGTCATCACTCCCTGGCCCATCTCGATCTTGCCGGTGAACACGGTGACGTGACCGTCCGCGTCGATGCGGAGGTAGGCGTTGAGATCCTCCGGGTAGCGCCGGACGCCCTGCGGCCAGACCGCCTCCGGCCCCAGCGTGACGCACACCACCACACCGCCGCCGACCAGCTCGAGGAACCGCCGCCGCGTCAGACCGCCGGAGCCGCTCACGGCCGGCCCCCCGTCTCCCGCGCCGCCTGCTCGACGGCGGCCACGATCCGCTGGTGGGCCCCGCAGCGGCACAGGTTGCCCTCGAGCGCCGCGAGGATCTCGGCGCGCGAGGGAGCGGGGTTCTGCGCCAGGAGCCCCGCCGCCCGCATCAGCATGCCGGGGGTGCAGTAGCCGCACTGGTAGGCGGCGTGGTCGAGGAAGGCGCGCTGCAGCGGGTGCAGCGCCTCGGGGCCGGCCAGCCCCTCCACGGTGACCACCCGGCGCCCCGCCACCTCCGCGAGGGGGGTGATGCACGAGCGTACCGCGCGGCCGTCGACCAACACGGTGCAGGCGCCGCAGTCACCCGCGCCGCAGCCGTACTTGGTCCCGGTCAGCGCCAGGTCCCCCCGCAGCACCCAGAGCAGGCTCCGGTCACCGGCGCTCTCCAGGCTCACCGGGTTGCCGTTGAGACGGAACTGGATGGACTCGCCCACCATCGCCCTCCCGGCCGGAGCGGCGGCCCCGTCCGGCGTGTCGTCCGCGCTACCGTCCACGTCTACCAGGGATCGCGACGGCGCGCGCCACGCGACGAGACGGTGTGGGCCCACCCGCGGGGCGGGGCATGGCGGGAGGATTCGGCTGGATCAGCGGGCCGCGAGGGCCGCGACGACCAGGGCCAGCCCGCTGACCGTGATCCCGAGGGCGCAGCCCCACCCGAGGCACAGGGCGGCCAGGCTGGCGAGGGTGCGCGGCACGCCGCCGCCGTAGACCCGGCGCAGGGCGGCGAACAGGTAGACCCCCAGTGCCGCGAGGAGCAGGGCGCCGGGCACCACCGTGCCCAGCAGGTCGCGCGCCGCCACGGCCACCAGCAGGACCAGGAATCCGGCCGCGTGCAGGTGGAGGGAGAAGATCAGGTGCTCGGCGTAGAGCCGCCGCCGGTCCGCGTAGAGCGCCGCCAGCAGCAGGGCGAGAAACGGCGCCAGGAGGAATAGCGCCGTCGGCAGGTGGCGGGTGAAGGCCTCGCTGAACGCCTCCGGCCTGGCCTCGACGGTGCGCACCGCGGCCCCCAGGGCGCGATCGACGAGGCCCCCGGCGCCCTCGTCCGCGCCCCCCGGCTCCGCCGGGTCGAACCAGAAGGCGATCGGGGCCCGCACCTCGTCGCGCGGCACCTCCCCGGTGCGGTGCACCTCGACCAGCGGCAGGTCGAGCAACGCCACCGCCAGGAAGGTCAGGAAACTGGTCGCCAGGTAGAGGCGCAGCGGCGACACGTAGCGCACCCGCCGCCCGGCCAGGTACTCCACGGTCAACCGGCCCGGCCGCAGGAGCAGCAGGCGGAGGGTGCGCAGCAGGCGCGAGTCGAGGCCCGCCAGCTCGGCGAGGTGGGAACGGACGAAGCGGCCGAAGGGCTGGACGGGGCCGGCCACCGCCTGTCCGCAACGGGAGCACCAGGCGCCGGTCAGCGGCGCGCCGCAATTGCCGCACGGCGCCCGGGGGGCGGAGGATCCCGGGCCTCCGGCCGGCCGCGTCGCCTCGAGCTTCGCCACCGGGCGAGTGTAGCCGAGCCCCCGTGCCGGTCGGCTGCAGAGCGGGCGACGCGCGCGGTAGTGTCGCGCCGATGAACCGGCCCCGTCCTCTCCGCGCCGCCGGCGCCCTCGCGCTCGTGGCGCTGGCCGGCTGCGCCCGCCCGGCGCGCGACCTCCGCCCCGTCCTCGATCTCGCCGCCGAGCTGCCGGGGGCCGCGGTGGAGCGCGAGGTGCGGGAGATCGATTTCGGCAGCCCGGCCGCGGCGCCGCACCTGCTCGACGGCTGGTCCTGGCGCGAGCGGGAAGCGGGAACTCCGGCCACCACCTGGGTGTGGGGCGTCGGCAGCGCCTCGCGGCTGCGCCTCTTCCTGGTCGAGCCGCGCGATCTCCGGCTGGAGCTGCGCGGCCGGGCCGCCCGGCTGCCCGACGGCCCGCAGGTGGTCACCGTCCGCGCCGGCGGCCGGGAGGTGGGCCGGGTGTCGTTCGAAGCCGACGGCTGGAGCGAGCGGCGTCTCGCGGTGCCCGCCGCGCGCCTGCGGGCGGGCTGGAACACCTTCGAGCTGGGCTACCGGCGCGCCCTGGCGCCGCGTCGCGGCGGCCGCTCGCGCGACCGCCGCGAGCTGGCGATGGCCTGGGACCGGCTGCGGCTCGGGCCGGCGGTGGCGGCCGGACCCGGACCGGCGGCGCTGCCGGCGCGGACCCGGGGCGGGCGCCCCGCCGCCGCCGTCCTGCGGCTGCCGCCCGGCTCGGCGGTGGCCTACGCCCGACCGATCCCGACCGGCGCGGCCTTCGCGCTGGCCGGCCTGCGCGGCGCCGGGCGCCTGGCCGTCGACTTCCAGTGGGAGGGCGGCGCGGCCGTCGAGATCGCCCGCCTCGAGGAGGACCGCGGCGGCAGCCTCGTCGCCCTGCCCGCGGTCCCGGGCGGACGGCGGGCGGCCCTCGGCCGCCTCACGCTGCGCGCCCTGCCGCGGCGTTGGGACCGCGCCCCCGCCGGATCCGCGCTCGAGCTGTCGGCGCCGCGCATCCTGGCGCCGCCGGCCGCGACCCCGCCGCCGGAGCCCGCGGCCACGGCGCCACGACGGGAGGCCCCGGCGCCGCGGCCCAACGTCCTCGTCTACCTGGTCGACACCCTGCGCGCCGACCGGGTCGGCGTCTACGGCTCCGACCGTGGGCTGACCCCCGAGGTCGACCGCTTCGCCCGCGGTGCGGTGGTGTTCGGCAACGCGGTGACCCAGGCGCCGTGGACCCGCCCCGCGGTGGCCAGCGTGCTGACCGGCCTGCCGCCCCTGCGCCACGGCGTCACCACCCTGGAGTCGCGGTTGGCCGACGCCGCCGTCACCCTGCCGGAGATCCTCCGTGACCTGCCGGGCGGCGGCTACCGGACCGCCGCCTGGAGCACCAACTGGCACGTCATCCGGCAGACCGGCCTCGCCCAGGGCTTCGACGACTTCTTCTTCTTCCCCGAGGGACCGCCGGCGGACGTGGTCGGCGCCAGCGTCGTCGCCTGGCTCGACCGCTGGCTCGCCGCCGGCGCGGAGGGTGACCGCCGCCCGTTCTTCCTCTACGTCCACGTCCTCGACCCGCACGCCCCCTACCTGCCCCCGGACGACCTGCGGCGGCGCTTCGCCGCGGGCGTGGCGCACCCGGAGGCCGGCAGCCGCGAGTTCATCCGCCGCGTCTACGCGGCGCAGGGCGCCGAGCGCGCGCGGCTCGCCGCCGACCTGCCGCCGCTCTACGACGCCGAGGTGGCCCACGCCGACCGCTGCTTCGGCGAGCTGCTCGCGGCGCTCGCCGCGCGCGGGCTGCGCGACGACACGCTGGTCGTCTTCCTCTCCGACCACGGCGAGGAGTTCGACGAGCACGGCGATCTCGGGCACGGCAACAACCTCCACGCGGAGAGCCTGCGCATCCCGCTGGTGATCGACCGCCCGGGCGACGCGCCCGGGCGCGACGACGGCCTCGCCCTGCCGATGGACGTGCCGGCCACCGTCCTCGCAGCGCTCGGCGTCGCCCACGAGGGCATGGCGGGGGTGGACCTCTTCGCCGGCGCCGGCCGCGCCGGGCGCGCCGGCTTCGCCCACCTCGACTACGACGGCCGGGTGGCCGCCAGCGTGGTGCAGGCGGGCTGGAAGCTGATCGTGCCCTGGAGCGCCGCCGCGGGCCGCTTCCCGGCGCTCTACGACCTGCGGCACGACCCCGGCGAGCGGCACGACCTCGCCGCCGCCGACCCGGTCCGCGCCGCCTGGCTGCGGGGGCTCGTGCGCCGCCACCGGCGAGCGGCCGCGGCCGCCGGCGACCGCGGCGAGCGGCTGCGGATGGACCCCGAGCTGCGCCGCGGGCTCGAGGCGCTCGGCTACCTGTGACGGCGCCGGCCGCCGTCCGCCGCACCGCCCCGCGCCGGCGCCTGCCGGCCTGGCTCGGCCCCGTTCTCCTGGTGGCCGCGGTGTGGGGAGGAGCGCGCGCCGTCTGGTGGCTGGGCTACGCCAACGGCGACGACCTCGTCTACGCGGCCTACGCCTGGTCCTTCGACCGCCTGCCCGCGGACCACCGCGAGTTCCGGGTGCTGCCCGAGTTGGCGATCCGCGCCGCCCAGGCGGCCCTCGGCCCGACCGAGCTCGCCGCCGCGCTCCCCAGCCTGCTCGCCTCGGCGACGCTGCTCGCGGCGGTCGCCTGGCTGCTCGGCTGGCCGCGCCGCCACGACGCGGTCACCACCGCTGCGCTGGTGGTCGCCGCCACCGTCCCCCTCGAGGTGGTGATGGCCAGCTACCCGGGAGCGACGCCGGTCGCCGCCGGCCTGGCGGCGCTCGGCACCGCGGGCGCCCTGCGCGGCGGCCGGCGCGGCCGCATCGCCGGGGCGGCCCTGTTGGGCCTCGCCTTCGCCTGCCACGAGATCACCGTCTTCTGGATCGCCGCGTTGGTCGTCGCCCTGCTGCTCACCGACCGCCCGCGGCTGCGCGCCCTCGCCGTGCCGCTGGCGGTGGCGGTGGTCCTGCCGGTCGCCGTCGAGGCCACGGTCTACGGCGCCCTCGCCGGCCGGCCGCTGCTGCGCTGGGCCGCCGCGGCCCGCGAGACCGCGCGCACCGATCCGCTCGCGGAGTTCGGCGGCAGCTGGGTCCGCTTCCTCCTCTGGCCGCTGCGTCTGCTGGTGGTCTCCAAGCAGCTCGGTCTCGACCTGCTCGCGGTCGGCGCGCTCGGCGCCGCCGCCTGGCGCCGGCTCGCCGTCCACCAGCGGGCCCTGCTGTTGACCCTGGCCGCCGACTGGCTCTGGCTCGGCTACGGCACCCAGGTGCCGTGGGCCTACCGGCCGCGCAGCCACACCTTCCACTACTTCATCGTCTTCGCCCTGCCGATCGGTGCCCTGCTGGTGCCGGCCGCGCACCGCCTGCTCGGCCGACGGCGGGCCCTGGCGGTGGCCGCGCTGGCGGTGGCCACCCACCTCGCCTGCCTCGCCGCGGGAGGCCGCTGGGGGCGCAACGTGGAGGTCTCCCAGGCGCTCCTGGGCTACGCCGCCGCGCACCCCGGCGAGCGCTTCGTGACCGACGCCGCGACCTGGGACGAGATGACCGCCCTCGGCGGCTTCCGGCCGCCGCCCAACGTGGTCCCGGTGCCCGCACCCGCCGTCCTCGCCGGGCTGCTCGTCGACCGCGGCCGGCCCGCCGCCGCGTGGTGGCGCCCGCCGGCGCTGCGGATCGACGCCCTGCTGGTCAACCACGAGCGCCGCGAACGGCCGCCCGACCCGGCCTTCGTCGCCTTCGCCGCGCGGGTGCGCCGCGGCCCGACCCTGTGGCGCCGCCCGCCGCGTCTCAAGCCCGCGCTGGCGCCGCTGGTGCCCCTGTTGGGCCGCCACGAGGTGATGCTCCTCGACGCCGGCGGCGAGGTCGTGGCTCTGCCGGACCGCCCGCGGTTGGCCGCCCCGCGCTAGGATCCGACCGCTCGACCGCGAAGAGAAGGGAGGATCCGGTGCACGGCGAGCAGGAGACCTCGCGGCTGCCGCGCAGCGTGTGGGCGGTCGCCCACCTCGGCTTCCTCGTCGCCGCGGCGGCGTTGCTGCTCCGTCCGGCGGCAGGGGTCCCGCCGGCGCGGGCCGCGCTGCTCATCGCCTTCGGCGGAGTGATGTGGCTGCGCATGGCGGTGACCGCCTTCGTGTTCCTGCGCCGCCGCTTCGGCTGGAGCGAGATGGCGGGCACGGCGGCGGCGACCTTCCTCTACCAGGTGGGCTTCGCCTGGCTGGCCGCCCGCCGCGCGGCGCCGCTGGACGGCTGGGACGCTCTGGCGGTGGCGCTGTTCGCCCTCGGCAGCGCCATGAACTCCGGCGCCGAGTGGCAGCGCCGGCGCTTCAAGGCGCGGCCGGAGAACCGCGGCCGGCTCTACACCGGCGGGTTGTGGCGCCGGGTCCGCCACGTCAACTACCTGGGGGACGTGGTGTGGGTCAGTGGCTGGGCTCTGGCCACCCACCATCCCTGGGCGATGCTGGTCCCGCCCCTCCTGCTGGCGATGTTCGCGTTCGCCATGGTGCCCGACCTCGAGCGGTATCTGGAGCGGCGCTACGGAGCCGACTTCCGCGCCTGGCGGCAGCGTTCCTGGGCATTGGTGCCGGGCCTGTGGTGACCTCCGCCGCAGCCCGCTCCCGGCGTGGCGCCCGCCGCGACCGGGCGCTCGGCCGGGCCGGCTAGAGCCCGATCCGCTCGAGCAGGGTGCCGAACCGGGGGTCGGAGCGCAGGCTGTCGAAGGCGGGCTCGACGCCGAGCGACACGAGCCAGTCGAAGCGCTCCTCGCAGGCCCGGTCGAGGTCGGCGAAGGCGGCGTCGGTCTCCCCCAGCCCGGCGTGCAGCAGCGCCGTCCAGTAGGCCGGCACGTGGCGCCGCTCGCGCAGGGCGTCGACGGCGGCGAGCTGACCCCGGGCCTCCGCGGCGCGCCCTGCCACCGCCTGGGCGTGGCCGAGGGAGGCGAGCGACTCCGGGTCGTCGCCGAGCAGCGCCACCGCCGCCCGGAAGGCGGCGACGGCGTCGTCGACGCGCCCGGCGGCGAGGCAGGCGCGGCCCAGCCACTGGTGGGCGACCGCGAAGTCCGACGCCAGGTCGAGGGTCCTCTCGAGCTGCTCGATCGCCGGCTCCCAGCGGCGGGCGAAGTAGTGGACGGTGCCGAGGTTGGCGTTGATGATCAGCGACAGCGGATCGAGCTCGAGTGCCCGCCGCATCTCGGCGAGCGCCTCGTCGAAACGGCCGGTCTGACCGAGGATGAAGCCGAACCAGTGGTGGGCGCTGGGATAGCCGGGGTTGAGCTCCGCGGCGCGGCGGAACTCGCGCTCCGAGCCCTCCCAGTCCCACTCGTAGTAGGCGCGCCCGAGTCCCAGCGAGGCGTGCGCCTCGGCCAGCGTGGGGTCGAGCTCGAGGGCGCGGCGCGCCGCCGCGATCGCCCGCGGCATCACCTCGCGGGGCGGCGCCAGGCCGTAACGCTCGACCAGCGTGAGGGTGTCGGCCAGGCCGGTGTAGGCCAGGGCGTAGCGCGGGTCCTCGGCGCTGGCGCGGTCGAAGTGCTGGCGCGCCTTGGCGAAGCCGCCGGCCGTGCGCTTCTCGAGGAAGTAGCGCCCCTTGAGGTAGTGCTGGTAGGCGGTGGTCTTGTCGGTGTGGCGGCGGTTCAGGCGGCGTTGTTGCTCCCCCGTCAGGCGGCCGCGCAGGCTGCCGAAGATCCGCCGGGCGATGTCCTCCTGCACGGTGAACAGGTCGGCGAGCTCCTGGTTGTAGTGCTCCCCCCAGAGCTGGGCGTCGGCGCGGACGTCGACCAGCTCGACGCCGATCTGCAGCCGCTCGCCGAGGGCGAGAACCCGGCCGGTGACCACCGCGCGCACCCCCAGCTCGTCGGCGATCGCGCGCGGATCGTCACGCCCCTTGTAGCGGAAGACGGTGCTGCGCGGGACGACGCGGAGCTCGGCGAGCTGGGCGAGGTTGTTGATGATGCTCTCGGTGATGCCGTCGCTGAGGTACTCGGTGGCCGGGTCGGCGGTCGCGTTGACCAGGGGGAGGACGGCCAGCGAGTCGATGCCCCCCTCGCCGCGGCCCTCCGCCGTCCGGCGCCGGCGCTCGGTGCGGCGGTCCGGGGGGGCGGGACGCGCGGTCGCCCCGGTGCCGGCCGACCTCCCCGCGCTCTCCAGGGCGGCCTCGCGGGCCAGGCCGCGCAGGTCGGCGAGGAGACCCTTGAGGGTCTGGTAGCGCTCGTCGCGGTCCTTGCGCAGCGCCTTGCCGACGATCCAGGCGAGCTGCTCCGGGAGCTCCCCGGCACGCCCCGCGAGCGCCGGCGGCTCGCGGGTGAGGATGGCCGACAGCGTCTCCGCCGTGCTGCGCGCCGCGAAGGGGTGGCGGCCGCTCGCCATCTCGTAGAGCACCACCCCGAAGCTGAAGATGTCGCTGCGCTCGTCGAGCGCCTCGCCGCGGGCCTGCTCCGGGGACATGTAGGCGACGGTCCCCAGCAGCGCCCCCGGCCGGCTCAGCAGGCTCAGCGTCTCCGCCTCGCCGTCCGCCGCCGACGCCGCCGACGCCGCCGGCACCACCTTGGCGAGCCCGAAGTCGAGGACTTTCGCCTGGCCGCGCGGGGTGATCAGGATGTTCTGCGGCTTGACGTCCCGGTGGACGATCTGGTGGGCGTGCGCCTCCGCCAGCGCGTCGGCCACCTGGACGCCCAGGGAGAGGACCTCGGGCAGCTCCAGGGCGGCGCGCCGCAGGCGGTCGGCCAGCGTCTCGCCCTCCAGGTAGGGCATGACGATGAAGTCGCGGTCGCCGTCGCTGCCGACCTCGTAGATGGCGCAGATGTTGGGGTGGTCGAGGCAGGCCGCCGCCCGCGCCTCGCGCAGGAAGCGTCGGCGCGCCGCCGCGTCGGAGGCCCAGCGCTCCGCCAGCAGCTTGACCGCCACCTTGCGCCCCAGTCGGGTGTCCTCGGCGAGGAGCACCTCGCCCATGCCTCCGGCACCGAGCCGGGAGAGCACCCGGTAGTGCGACAGCGTCTCGGGCATTTTCGAGCCCAGTCTATCGATCCAGTCGGCGGCGGGCGGAGCGGGCGGCGTGATACCCGCACATGCCGTGCACGGCGCCGCCCGGCGGGGTCGACGCCGAGCACAGGAAGACGCCGGCGAGCGGGGTGGCGTAGGGGTCGAGCCGGGGCACCGGCCGGAAGAAGAACTGGCGCAGGTCCTGGACCCCGCCGTTGATGTCGCCGCCCACCAGGTTGGCGTCGTGGGCCTCGAGCTGCCGGGTGTCGAAGGTGTGCCGCGCCAGGACCACCTCGCGGAATCCGGGAGCGAAACGTTCCACCTGGGCCTCCACCGCGGCCGCCCGGTCGGCGGTCGAGCCGTTGGGGACGTGGCAGTAGGCCCAGGCGGTGTGGCGGCCGGCCGGCGCCCGGGACGGATCGAAGAGCGAGGGCTGGGTGAGGAGGACGAAGGGCTCGTCGTCCGGAGCTCCGTTCCAGGCCGCCGCCGCCGAGGCGGCGATGGCCGCGCTGCCCGGTGCGAGGTGGACCGTGCCCGCGCGGCGGCACGCCGGCGCCGTCCAGGGGATCGGCTCGCGCAGCGCCCAGTCCACCTTGAAGACCCCGGGGCCGTACCGGAAGGCGGCGAGCTGGCGCCGGTAGCGGTCGGGCAGCCGCTCCCCGGCGACCGCCAGCACCTGCCGCGGGGTCAGGTCGAGCAGCACCGCCGGGGCCGCCGCGAAGGGCTCGAGCGAGCGCACCTCCGAGCCGGTGTGGATCGTGCCGCCGTGCCGGCGCAGCAGCGCGGCCAGGGCGTCGGCGATCGCCTGCGAGCCACCGCGCGGCAGCGGCCAGCCGGCGGCGTGCCCCGCCAGCGCCAGGACGATCCCGAAGGCCGCCGACGGTGCCTTCTCCATCGGCAGCAGGGTGTGCGCGGCGATCCCCAGGAAGAAGGCGCGCGCCCGCTCCGACCGGAACAGCCGCCGGCTCAGGCGGTCCGCCGAGCGCAGCCCGTAGAGGCCCAGCCGCGCCATCCGCAACGGGCGGCGCGGCAGGCGGAGCGGAGGCGCCAGGACGTCCTCGAAGAGCGGCTCCCCAGCGCGCAGGAACGGCGCCATCAGGCGGCGGTAGGCGGCGCCGTCGGCCGCCCCGAGACCGTCGGCCGTGGCGGCGAGCGAGCGCTCCAGCGTGACCGCCGTGCCGTCGTCGAACGGATGCGCCATCAGTACCGGCGGCTGGATCCACTCCAGGCCGTGCTCGCCCAGCGGCAGGCGGCGGAAGAAGGGCGACGCGGCACCCATCGGGTGCACCGCCGAGCACACGTCGTGGCGGAAGCCCGGGAGGGTCAGCTCCTCGGTGCGGGTGCCGCCGCCGATCGCGTCGGCCGCCTCGTGGACCTCGACCGGGTGGCCCGCCCGGGCCAGCGCCAGCGCGGCCGCCAGCCCGTTGGGCCCGGCGCCGACGACCACGACCGGCCCGGCGCTCACTCGGCGGCTCCCGTCGGCGCCCCGGGCGCGCGGGGCGGTGCGACCCGCCGGGGGCCGGCCCCCGGCCCGGGGCGCCGCGACGGCGCCGGCAGGGCGGCTGGCGTGCCGCGGCGCTGCACGACGACCGCCGCGGCCCGGCTCAGAAGCGGAAGCCCACGGTGAGCGCCACCACCGGGTAGAAGGTGGCATCGGCGAGCTCCGCCTCGAGGTCGCGCTCCTCGGCGGCGCGCAGCGCGTCGAAGGTGTCGCCCGCCAGCAGGTCGAGCGGCAGCGGCCCGTCGTAGTCGAGCGCCACCGCGGGCCTGCCGTGGTAGGCGGCGCCGAGGTCGAAGGAGACGTAGAGACCACGGCCGCCGGGCCCGCCGCCCCAGCCGATGCCCGCGTAGGGCGCCACGCGGTCCACCGTCGCCCGCGCCCGCACGCGGCCGAGCTCGAGGCCCTGCGGCACGGGGTAGCCGTGCTCGACGAGAATCTCGCGCAGCGGTGCCGTGGCGGTGAGCCGGTCGTCGTTGATCAGCGCCCCGGCGGAGAGCCGGAAGGCGCCGCCCCCGGGGTGGAGGTCGGCCACCGCCAGCAGCGCGGCGAGCTCGAGGTCGCCCTCGTAGTGGACGCGGCGCGAGTGGACCGAGGCGCCCACCGAGCCGGCGGTGGCGGCGGCGCGGAGGGCCAGCCGGCCGCCGAGGGCGATGGCGGCCTCCGCGCCCGCTCCGGTGGTGCCGACCCGCGCCCCCAGCGCCAGGTGGCCCGGCTGCGCCCCGGCCCCGGCGGCCACCAGGGTCAGGGCCAGGGCGGCGGCGGCCGTCCACCCGGCGCCGCGCGCCCCGCGGGCACCGCCCGCCCCCGCTCGTCGCCTCCACCGCGCTCGTCCGTTCCGCACGACGCGAGCCTAGTACACCTGAGCGGACGGCCCGGCCCCGCCCCGGCCCGCGGGGGGCGCACCCACCCGGCGAGGTGATGCACGTCCGCGGCTGCCGACGCTATCGTGGTTCGGCAAGCGTCTGTCGTTGGCGGTCGGCCATCTCGTCCACCGCCACCGCCCTCCCGGCCGACCGCCGTGGCGCCGGGGGCTGGTGGCCAGGGCGAGAGGTTCATACCCATGGAAACCGCCAAGCTCCTTCTCAACGGCAAAGACTACGAGCTCCCGGTGCTGGTCGGCACCGAGGGCGAGGTCGGCGTCGACGTCACCACGCTGCGCGGCGCCTCCGGCGCCATCACCCTCGATCCGGCGTACGGCAACACGGGCTCCTGCACCAGCGCCATCACCTTCATCGACGGTGAGCGCGGCATCCTCCGCTACCGCGGCTATCCCATCGAGGAGATCGCCGCCTCGGCGAGCTTCGTCGAGGTGTGCTACCTGCTGGTCTACGGGCACCTCCCCACCGCCACGGAGCTCTCGGACTTCGACGAGCAGCTCACCCGCCACTCGATGATCCACGAGGACATGAAGAAGTTCTTCGAGGGCTTCCCGCCGTCGGCCCACCCGATGGCGATCCTCTCGGCGATGGTGGCGTCGCTGTCCGCCTACTACCCGAACACGCCGCGCGATCTCGACCTCAACATCGTGCGCCTGCTGTCGAAGGCGAAGACGATCGCCGCCTTCTCCTACAAGAAGTCGATCGGCCAGCCCTTCGTCTACCCGCGCAACGACCTCTCCTACACCGAGAACTTCCTGCACATGATGTTCGCGGTGCCGGCCGAGGCCTACGCGGTGCCGAAGGTGCTCGACCGGGCGCTGAACCTGCTGCTCATCCTGCACGCCGACCACGAGCAGAACTGCTCGACGTCGACGGTGCGCATGGTCGGGTCGAGCCAGGCCAACCTGTTCGCCTCGATCTCGGCCGGCATCTGCGCGCTGTGGGGCCCGCTGCACGGCGGCGCCAACCAGCGGGTGATCGAGATGCTGGAGATGATCCGCCGGCGACGGCAGCGACTTCCAGAAGTACGTCGACATGGCCAAGGACAAGGACTCCGGCTTCAAGCTGATGGGGTTCGGCCACCGCGTGTACAAGAACTTCGACCCGCGGGCGCGGATCCTCAAGGACGCCGCCGCCGACGTGCTGGCGGAGCTGGGCCAGCGCGACCCGCTGCTCGAGATCGCCAAGAAGCTCGAGGAGGTGGCGCTGTCGGATCCGTTCTTCGTCGAGCGCAAGCTCTACCCGAACGTCGACTTCTACAGCGGCATCATCTACCGGGCGATGGGCATCCCCACCGAGATGTTCACGGTGATGTTCGCGCTCGGCCGGCTGCCCGGCTGGATCGCGCAGTGGAAGGAGATGGCCGAGGATCCCAAGGGGCGGATCAGCCGTCCCCGCCAGATCTACGTCGGCGAGCCGCAGCGGCGCTTCGTGCCGGTCGCCGAGCGGGTGGAGGCCAAGGCCACCCCGCGGGAGCCGGTGCTGGCGTAGCGCTGACGGCGACGTCACCGCTCGGGTGTCACGGGCCGGCGGCCGGTGGGTCGCCGGCCCGTTCCGTCTCCGCCGGGGGCCGCCGCGTCAGCGGACGGTCATCGCCCGCAGCCGCGCCTGGGCGCGCGGCGCCACCCGGGGGCCGTCGTCGTCGAACAGGCGGGCCGGGGAGGCCGCGGCGCGGTCGAAGGCGGCGCGCGCCTCGTCGCGGTAGGCGGTGGGATCGGTGGCGAGCAGGGCGAGGCCGAGCCAGTAGTCCACGGTGCCGCGACCCAGCCCGGACCGCTCCGGCACCTGGATGCCCCGCAGCGTCCGGACGGCGCCGATCCAGTCGGCCAGGCCGAGCTGCGCCGCGGCGCGGTTGAGGTCCACCACCCAGGCGGGGCTGGCGGCGTCGCCCGACGCCGTCGCCAGCGACCACCAGGACGAGGCGGCCGGCAGGAACAGGCCGGAGCTCGCCGGGTCGATGATCCGCGGGCTGGTGCCCAGCTGGACGGTCACCTGGTGGCGCGCGCCCGCCCGTTCGTAGGTCAGCGGCAAGGGCGCCCCGGGGCCGGCGGCGGCGAGCGCCGCGGCCGGGTCGGCGGAGCCGCCGGCGGAGACCACCACGTCCCCGGGTCGCAGGCCCGCCTTCGCCGCCGGGCCGCCCTCGGTCACCCGCAGCACCACCGGACCCGCCTCCGACTCCGTCGGCAGCAGGTCGGCGCCCAGCCAGGCGGTGGTCAGCGCCGGCGGCTCGGCGAAGCGGCCCGCCGCCTCGCGGAACGAGGTGGGATCGGCCAGGCGCAGGCGCAGGACGTCCGCCCGCGGCGGCCCCGGTGCCGCCGGGAACACCCAGAGGTCGGCGGCGGCCGCGTAGAGGTCGTCGGAGAGCACCGCCAGCCCGTAGGCGGAGCAGGCCAGGGCGCGGTCGGCGCCGCGCTGCATCCCCGCCCAGTCGATCGCCGCGGCCGCGGTGCCCCCGGGCGCCGCACCGCGCAGCGTCTGCGCCCGCAGCGAGAAGGGCGCCAGCACCGCGGCCCCGTCTTCCTCGCGATCGAGGAACAGCCAGCTCCCGCGGGTCGAGAAGGCCACCGGGAGGCCGGAGCGCACCCGCTCCGCGGCGTCGGCGTCGCCCCCCAGGACACCCACCAGGCACAGGCTCGGCACCAGCTCCACCGGCACCTCCAGCACCTGGCGGTCGGCGAGGTCGACGGCGGTCTCGAAGCCGCCCAGGGTGCCGGCGCTGACGGCGATGCGGTGACCACCGACCGCCAGGTCGAGCCGCGGCCGGCCGGAGGCGTCGCGCGGCGGCGTCCGCGTCTCGCCGTCGACGCGCACCTCGGCGCGCGGCGGCAGGCCCACCAGCACGACCGCGCCGCCGGTGGCCTGCAACGTGATCGGACCCACCCGGTAGTCGCTGAGGTCGGTGATCCGCAGGTTGCCCTGGTGGCTCCGGAAGCCCTGGCGGCGCAGCTCGAAGGTGTGGTCGCCGGAGGCCAGCCCTTCGACGAAGAGCAGGGCCGGACCGGCCGCCGCCGCGGGCTCGCCAGGGGCGGCGGTCGACGGCAGGGCGGTCACCCCGTAGGAACGGCCGTCGACGACCACCTCGGCTCCCGGCTGGGCGGTGGTCACGCGCAGGGTGGCGCTGGTCCGCTCCAGCGCCAGGGTGCGCCGCTCGTCGGCGCCGGCGGCGAGCTCCACGTCGACCTCGGCGGGGGCGTAGCCGGGGCGGCGGGCGGCCAGGTGGTAGCTGCCGGCCGGCAACCGCACGGGCTCGCCGGCGGCGAGGCGGGGCGCCGGGGCGCCGTCGAGCGACAGCTCGGCGTCGGACGGGTCGAGCTGGACCGACAGGGTCCCCACGACCTCGGCCTGCACCGTCCGGAACAGCTCGGCGAGCTTCGGCGAGATCAGGCTGAGATCGGGCTCGTAGCCCGGGTCCACCGCCAGCGTCTCCCGCAGGTCGCTCCGCGCCGCCTCGAGCTCGCCGAGGTTGAAGCGCACCTCGGCGCGGCTGGCGAGGCTGCGCACCAGGAGCTGGCGGCGCTCGTCGGCGGCCTCGCTGGCCGGCTCGCCCAGCATGTCGATGAGCTGGGTGAAGAGCTCCTCCGACTCCGGCTGGTCGGCCGAGTGGAAGACGGCCAGGGCGCGGTCGAACAACGAGCGCAGCTCGTCGATCCCGTGGCTGGGAAGGGTCTCGACGGTGATCGCCTCCTCGGCGGGCGGCGGCTGCTGCGCCACCGCGGGCGCCGCGGCCAGCAGGCCGAGGCCGGCGAGCAGGGCCGGCAGGGCGAAGAGCAGAACGCGGCGGGTCGACGGCGGCGGGGTTCGACGGCGCATGGGGCTCACTCCAGCACCACCACACCCGACAGGTGCGGGTCGGCGATGTACAGGTGGCCGGAACCGTCCACCGCCAGGTCCTGGGGGTCGTCGAGACGCACCCCTCCCGGCAGGTCCGGGCCCACGGTCAGCAACGGCTTGCCGGCGGAGTCGAACACCCGGATCCGCCCGGAGCGCTCGAGCACGAAGACGTCGCCCAGGCGGTCGACGTCGATCGCCTGGGGGCGGTCGAGGCCGGTCGCCACCTCCTGGCCGCCGTCCTCCCCCGGCGCGAAGCGCAGCACCCGGCCGCGCTTGCCGTCGAGGACGTAGACGCCCAGACCGGGGGCGGCGGCGACGTCCTGCGGCTCGCCCTCCGGGGCGGTCAGGAGCGAGTGGGCGTCGCGCAGATCGCGATCGAAGGCGGCGGCACGCAGCGGCTTGAACAGCACCAGGAAGGTCTCGTTGCCGATGGCGGCGCCGGCGTCGATCCGCTTGACCACCCCCGGCACGCCGCCGGGGGTCCGGCGGCTGCCGTCCGCCACCGCCACCACGCCGTCCTCCGACGGCACGCGAGCGGCCCCGTCGACGCCCCAGAAGGGGCGGCCCATCTTGGGCAGCCGGCGACGCCCCGTCGGCGCCCCGTCGGCCCACGTCACCACCTCGTCCGGCCCCGCGTCGACCACCGCCAGCGCGCCGTCGTCGCGGGCGGCGACGGCGACCGGCCGCTTCAGCGCCAGCCCGGGCAGCAGCGCGGCCTTCTGCCAGGCCGCCGCGCCGGCGGCGGCGCGCAGGCGCAGGCGGTCGATCAGCGAGCCGCGCCGGCGCAGCGCCGCCAGGGACCCGGCGGCGTCCTTCGGATAGCGGTCGGCGGCCGCCAGCGCCCCGGAGAGGACGTCCGCCGCGGCCTCCCAGTCGCCGCGCCCGAGCATCAGGTCGGCCAGCGCGAGGCTGGCGCGCGCCTGCCAGCGCGAGGGCGGATTCAGGTCGACGGCCTCCAGGAACAGCGCCGCCGCCCGGTCCGGCTCGCCGAGCCGGACACCCATCTCGCCGGCGCGCACCACCGCCTCGGTGCCCCAGTCCGGCTCGCCGCCCGCCGCCCGCGCCAGGTCGCGCACCGCCAGCAGCTCGTCGCGGGCACGGTTGAGGCCGGCGTCGTCCGTCGCCTGCCGGGCGTAGGCCTCGCCGCGCACCAGGCGCGCCGGGCCCACCTCGGGGGCCGTCGGCCGCATCGAGATCAGGCTCTCGGCCGCCGCGGCGGCGGCCTCGGCGTCGCCGGCCGCCAGGCGCGCCCGCGCCAGGCCGAGCAGGGCGGGCGCCACCGCCGCCGCGTCGCCGCCGGAGACGATCGCCTGGTAGCGGTCGGCGGCGGCCTGGGGGTCGGAGTCCACCAGGGCCGCCGCCTCCTCGAGGGAGCGCAGGGTCGACGGGGTCTGCGCTGCGGCGCGGAGCGCCGGCGCCAGGACGAGGAGCGCCAGGAGGGCGCCCGCGGTGCGGAGACGTGCCATGGAGGACCTCGGAGGACGGCTCATCAAGACGGTGCGGCGGCGAAGATGCGCCCGGTCGACGGCCCCACGTCCTCGGTGCGGCGGGCGCTCTTGCCCAGACTCTCCCACAGGAACTCGATCTCGTGCCGGCCGTACGCCAGCTCGACCCCCACCGGCACGAAGCCGACGTCGCGGCCGTCGACCTTGACGCGGCAGTTGCCCGGGGTCGCCCCCACGGTCACCTTGCGGGTGGCGGGGAGGCTGATCTCCGCGTTGCCGCCGGGAGCCACCTCCACCGTGCGGGTGTCGGAGTAGAAGACCTGCGGCGCGCTGACCGTCACCCGGTGCGAGCCGGCCGGGACCTCGATGCGGTCGCCGCTGCGGCGCTGGCCGTCCACCTCGACGGTGACCGGATAGGCGGCGCGCACCACCAGGTGACCCGGCGGCGGCAGCTCGGGCAGGTCCACCTCGTAGGCGCCGCCCTGGTGCACCGCGTCCGGCAGGTCCTCCCAGCGCACCTTGCGCGACACCGGGCGGTGCCCGTCGAGGGCCAGCGCCAGGGCGTACTGGCGGCCGGGCTCCAGGGCGACCTCGACCGGCGTCACCCCCTCGACCGCCGAGCCGTCCAGGGTCACCCGCGCCCCCGGCGGCGTCGTCGCCACCGTCACCCGCTTCGGCGGCGGCTTCAGCTCCGGCGCCCAGCGGGCGCTGGCGGTGGCGCCGATCACCACCTGGGTGCTGGCCACCGTCTCGCCCTCCTGGCGCAGCTCGAGGCGGACCACCTTGCCCTCGGCCCCGCGCACCGGGACGAAGGCGGGGGTGGTCAGGTGCTGGTCCTCGCCGTCGAGGAAGATCGCGGCGCCCGGCGGCTGCGACACCACCTCGATCGTGCTGGCGGCCTCGGCGGGGGCGCCGACCTCCGCGGCGGGCACGCCGTCGGCCGCGGTCGCGGCGCCGCCGCGCTGCCACACGAACCAACCGGCGGCACCCGCCGCGGCCAGCACCACCACCAGGGTGAGCGGCAGCACCCAGCCGCGGCGCGGCGGCTGGGCGACGGTGGCGCCGTAGCCGGTCTCCACCTCGTCCGGGTTCATCTCGACCCGCTCGAACAGCGCGGTCTGGGCGTTGCGGTCGACGGCGGGCGGCGCCGGCGCCGCCGAGGGCAGCCCCAGGGCGCCGGCCAGCGCCTCGGCGAGATCGGTGCAGCTCGGGTAGCGCTCCTCGGGGTTCTTCGCCATCGCCCGCAGCAGCACCGCGTCGACCGCCTCCGGGAGGCTGCCGTTGAGCTGGCGCGGCGGCACCGGGGCCTTGTGGATGATCCGATACATCATGGTGGTGGGGTTGTCACCGCTGAAGGGCTGCTCCCCGGTGAGGACCTGGTAGAGCACCACCGCCATCGAGAACTGGTCCGACGCGCCGGTGAGCCGGTCGCCGGTGATCTGCTCCGGCGACATGTAGGCGGGCGTCCCCACGACGGCACCGACGGTGGTCGCCTGGGTGGTGCTGAGCTTGGCGATGCCGAAGTCGCTCAGCTTCGGCGTGCCCTCGGCGTCGAGCAGGATGTTCGCCGGCTTGATGTCGCGGTGCACGATGTCGCGGGAGTGCGCGTAGTCGAGCGCACCGCCCAGGGCGCGGCCGAGCTCGGCGACCTCCTTCGGGGTGAGGTGGCGCCCCGCCTCGAGCACGTCCTCGAGCGTCTCGCCCGGCACGAACTCCATCGCGATGAAGGCGCTGTCGCGGTCCTGCCCGACGTCGTAGACCGTGACGATATGGGGATGCGACAGGCTGCCGGCGGACTTGAACTCGCGCTCGAAGCGCTCCTGGCGCAGCTTGAGGTCGGCCTCGCTGAGGCCGGCGAACGAGCGGATGACCTTGATCGCGACCGGCCGGCCGATCACCGGGTCCTCCCCCAGGTAGACGACGCCCATGGCGCCCTGCCCGAGCACACGCCGCACCTGGTAGCGGCCCAGCCTCTGGGGGTGCTCGCCCTGCTCCCTGACGTCCTCTCTTACGTCCCGCAAGCGATCCTCACCGGCGGCCGCGACGGGCCGCGTCCACGAAAGAAGTCATGTTCCCCGGCAGGCGATGATAGCCAAGGATACCAGCACACCGGAAGCGCCGCACCCCGAGGTGAAGCGCGACCTCATATACTGCGGCCCGCAGCCCCGCGCGAGGGGCGGGAGCCGACCACCATGACCAGAACGTTCAACTCCGAGTTCGCGCAGGTCCTCGACAGCCTCCTGCGGCGCGAGGACGAGGAGCGCCGCCACGCCCTCGCCGAGGAGGAGCGCTGGAAGGCCGCCGTCCAGGAGTTCCGGCAGGTGGCCGCCGACTGCATCCGCCCGGTCCTGCACGACGTGCAGCAGCCGCTGCGCGCCCGCGGCATGCACACCTACATCGGTGACAACACGCGCTTCGGGATGAGCTGCTGGCTCGACTTCGAGCGCGAGGGGGAGCCGGCCCGCGGCCTCTCCTTCCGGCTCGACGCCGACCGCAAGGTGGTCGAGGCGATCTACCAGCGCCCCATGGGCAGCTCGAAGCTCGGCGAGCGCCCGCTCGCCGACATCGACCGCGACTGGGTGCAGGAGACGCTGCTCACCTTCATCCGGCAGGTCTACTCCTACTGAGATCGGCGCGGCTCCGCCCCCTCCCCGGGGTCGACGGGCCGCCGACGACCCCGCAACCGGGCCAGCACCCGCCGGGGATCGACCGCCGGGTGGACGCGGCGCGGACCCGGCAGCTGCAGGTAGAGGATGGCCCCGACCGCCAGGGCCCCCAGCGCCGGCGAGTGGATGCGCGCCGCCCGCAGGATCTCGCAGGAGAGGAACACGTAGACCGAGAAGCGGGCGCGCTCGTGACGGCGTAGCAGGAGAAACCCGACCAGCGGCGCGATCGCCAGGTAGACGAAGCCGTCCCACACCCGGTGGCTGCCGAAGTTCAACCAGCGCCGGCCGAGCGCCAGCGCCACCAGGTGGATCGCCGGGCTCGCCAACAGCGCGGCGGTCAACAGCCACAGGCCGAGCGGCCGCCCGGCGGGCGCGCGGGCGGCCGTCCCGCCCTCCTGCCGGGGGACGTCCACCGCGGCAGTGTACGCCACGCCCCGCGGCCGGCCAGCCGTTAGACTCGTCCCGGGAGGAGGGAGCATGCGGATCGCGATCGTGGGGGCCGGCGGCGTCGGGGGCTACTTCGGCGGCCGGCTGGCCCGGGCGGGCGAGGACGTCGTCTTCATCGCCCGCGGCGCGCACCTCGAGGCCCTGCGCACGTCCGGCCTCACCGTGGAGAGCGTCGCCGGGGACTTCGCGGTGCGCCCGGTCGAAGCGACCGACGACCCGGCCGCCGTCGGCCCCGTCGACGCCGTCGTGGTCGCGGTCAAGACCTGGCAGCTCGCCGCGGCCGCGGCGGCGATGTCGCCGCTGGTCGGTCCGCGAGACCACCGTGCTGCCGCTGCTCAACGGCATCGACGCGCCCGACGTGCTCGCCGCGGCGGTCGGCCGCGAGCACGTGCTGGGCGGGCTGTGCCGGATCGTCGCCCTCAAGGCCGGCCCCGGCCGCATCCGCCACGCCGGCATCACGCCGGACGTCGAGCTGGGCGAGCTCGACGGCGGCCGCTCCGAGCGCGTCGAGCGCCTGCGCGCCGCCTTCGCCGGCGCCGGCGTGGAGGTCCGCGTGCCGCCCGACATCCGGGTGGCGATGTGGCGCAAGTTCCTCTTCATCGCGGCGCTGAGCGGCGTCGGCGCCGCCACCGGCGCGCCGGTCGGCGTCCTGCGCAGCGTCGCCCCCACCCGGGAGCTCCTGGTGGCCGCGCTCGAGGAGACCGCCGCCCTCGCCCGCGCCGTCGGCGTGGCGCTGCCCGCCGACAGCGTCGCCGCGACCCTCGCCTTCATCGACGGCCTGCCGGCGGCGGCGACCGCGTCGATGCAGCGCGATCTGCTCGAGGGCCGGCCCTCCGAGCTCGAGGCGCAGTCCGGGACCGTCGCCCGCAAGGCCCGCGAGGCGGGGGTCGCGGCGCCGGTCCACGACGCCCTCTACCGGCTGCTCCTGCCCCGCGAGCTGCGCGCCCGTGGCGAGGTCGAGTTCTGAGGCCCGTGCCCCCCGCCCGGGCTAGAGCTGCTCGTTGATCAGGTAGGCCGCCGCGTCCAGCGTCTTGTGCCACCAGGAGCGGTGCGCCCACTCGCCGAGGTGGCGCTCGTCGCAGTCGCGCAGGTCGGCGGCGAAGATCGCCTCGAGGCGGGCGGCGACCTCGGGATCCCCGACCCCCAGGCTGACCTCGTCGTTGAGCTCGAAGGAGCGGTCGTCGAAGTTGGTCGACCCGATGGCGGACCAGGCGTGGTCGACGGTGAGGACCTTCTGGTGCAGCAGGGTCCGGCGGTACTCGTAGATGCGCACGCCCGCGGCCAGCAGGTCGCCGTAGTGATGGTGGCTGGCGTGCTGCACGATGGCGTTGTCCGTGGCCTCGGCCGAGGGCAGCATCACCCGCACGTCGACGCCGCGCCGCGCCGCGCGCTCCAGCATCTCCAGGCCGTCGGGGTCGGGGAGGAAGTAGGGGTTCTGGATCAGGACCTGGCGCGTGGCGCCGGCGATCGCCAGGTAGTAGAGCAGCTCCACGGAGGAGGTCGCGCCGCTCGGCGAGACGTAGGCGAGGTGGGCGCGGCTCGGACCGGCTTCGGGGAGCGCCGGGAAGTACCGCTCGCCGGCCACCACCTCCCCCGTCTGCTCCACCCAGTTCTCGGTGAAGGCCGACTGGAGCTGTGCGACCACCGGTCCCTCGACGCGGGCCGACACGTCGCGGTAGTGGTGGCGGTCCCCGGCGTCGCCGCTCCAGGCGTCGGTGACGCAGTGGCCGCCCACGTAGCCCACCCGCCCGTCCACCAGGACCAGCTTGCGGTGGTCGCGGTTGTTGACCGTGCCGAGGAAGGCGAGCCGGAAGGGGTGGTACCGCGCCACCCGGCATCCCGCCCCCTCCATCCCCGCGAGCTCGCGGGCGCTCATCCCGCGGCCGCCGGAGGCGTCCACCAGGACCCGCACCTCGACGCCGTCGCGGGCGCGCTCGGCGAGCGTCCGCGCGAGCCGGTCCGCCACCTCGCCCTCCTCCCAGAGGAAGGTCTCGAAGTGGATGCTCTCGCGGGCGTCCTGCAGGTCTCCGAGGAGGCGGGTGAAGAACTCGCCGTTCTCGAGCAGCTCCACCCGGTTGCCGTCGACGAGGGCGCCGTGGGTGATGCCGGCCAGCGAGGGCAGCAGCTCGCCGACGACGCCGCGGTCGACGACGTAGAGGCGCACGTCGCGGCGGCGCTTCGTCGACCACAGGACCAGGGCGAGCACCACGAACACCAGGGCGGCCGCCGCCACGACCACCACCCGGACCTCCATCCGCCGGTGCCACCACCCGGTTCGGCGGCCGCCGCCGCCCCGCCACCTCATCGCGCCCGCCCCGCCGGCGGCGGCGCCGGCGCCGCCCAGCCGAGCTCGGCCACCAGGGGACGGTGGTCCGACGGACCCGCCGGCACCGCGCGGACCGCCAGCGGGCGCATCCCGGCGCACAGCACGTGGTCGAGGTGCTCCGCGCTCGCCGGGTGGGTCGCCGCCCCCGCCTCGCCGCAGGGACGCAGGCCGGCGGCGGCCAGGGGCCGCAGCTCTGCGGAGCCGATCCCGGCGTTGAGGTCACCGAGCAGGATCACCGGCCGCGGGACCCGCGCCGCGACCGCCGCCACGCAGGCGGCCTGCGCGCGCCGGACGCCGCGGCGCCAGCGGCCCCAGGCGCTCAGGTGGGTGACCAGCACCGAGAGGTCGCGGCCGTCGATACGCAGTCGAGCGACCAGCACCGAGCGCGGCTCGCCGCGGCCCGGCAGCGGTACCACCGCCGCCGAGAGGACGTCGCCGCGGGTGGCCACCATGTTGCCGTAGCCGCCGCCGCCGGCGCGGAAGCTCGCCCCGAAGCTGGCGCTCCAGCCGGCGGCGAGGAGCTGCCGCGCCTGGTCGCCGAAGCGGGCCTGCCAGGTGCCGCGATGGACCTCCTGCAACCCCACCACGTCGGCGGCGAGGCGGTCGATCGTCGCCGCCGCCCGGGCGACGTGGTCGCGGCGCCACAGGGCCGCATGGCCCTCCACGTTGTACGAGACCACCCGCAACGGTCCGCCGGCGTGGCCCGGTCGCGGCACCGCGCCCCGCACCCCCTCGGCGGGCGACCACCGCTGCGCCGCGCCGCAGCCGCCCGGCCGCCAGCGGTAGACCACGACGGCCCGGTAGGCGAGGCCGCCCAGCAGCACGAGCCCCACCACCGTCCCGCTCCATCGCCAGCCGGAGGTCCGGAGTCGCATCGCGCGACGCGCAAGCGAGATCGGTGCCGCGTCCGACGGGACCGGCTCAGGGTTCGAAGCGGTAGCCCGCGCCGTGGACGGTGACGACGTGCCGGGGGTGGCGCGGGTCGACCTCGATCTTGCGCCGCAGGGTGGCCACGTGCTGGTCGACCGTCCGCGAGTAGACGTCGGCGCCGTAGCCCCACACCTCGTCGAGCAAGCGGTCGCGCGACAGCACCTCGCCCGGGTGGGCCACCAGGTAGCGCAGCAGGCGGAACTCCAGCGCCGACAGGTCCACCGCCCGGCCGCCGCGGGTCACCTCCATGCGGCGGAAGTCGACCCGCACCTCGCCGAAGGCGAAGGACCCCCCTTCGGTGTCCGGCTGGGCCCGGCGCAGCAGCGCCTCGATCCGGGCCAGCAGCTCGAGGGTGGCGAAGGGCTTGACCAGGTAGTCGTCGGCGCCGAGCTTGAGGCCGAGGACGCGGTCCACCACCTCGTCGCGCGCGGTCAGCAGCAGCACCGGCGCCGACACCCCCTCCCGGCGCAGGTCGCGCAGCAGGTCGAAGCCGCTGCGGCCGGGCAGCATGACGTCGAGCAGCAGCAGGTCGAACGGCTCGGCGCGGGCGCGCTCGAAGCCGGCGTCGCCGTCCGCCGCGAGCGCCACCTCGTAGCCCTCGCTCTCCAGGCGGTCGGAGAGGCTCAGCCGCAGCGCCTCCGCGTCCTCGACGATCAGGATCCGTCGTTTCACGGCGCCTCCCGGGACTCGGGCAGCGCCAGGACGAAGGTGCTGCCGGCCGCCGTCGAGCGCACCTCGACGCGGCCGCCGTGCTCCTCGGCCACCCGGCGCACCAGGTGGAGGCCGAGGCCGCTTCCGGGGACCTGCTCGTCGCGGGCGCGGCGGCCGCGGAAGAAGGGCTCGAACAGGCGATCGCGCTCGTCGGCGGGGATGCCCGGGCCCCGGTCGCGCACGCTGAGCACGACCTCCCCGGGGGGCTGCGAGCGCCGCACCTCGACCGCCGCCCAGGGCGGGCGGCCGCCGTGCTTGAGGGCGTTGGCGACCAGGTTGCCGAGAGCGCGCCGCAGCGACGGCAGGTCGGCGGCGACGGGAGGCAGGTCCGGCGCCACCTCGACCTCCACCCGCGCGCCGGGGAGCCCGGCCTCGGCCTCCGCCGCCACCTCGCGCGCCAGCGCTGCCGGGGTCGAGGCGCACCCGCTCGCGGCGCCCGCCCGACCGCTGCGCCGCCAACGCCAGGACCTCCTCCACCATCTCGGTGAGCCGCTCCCCCTGCCGGGCGATCTGCGCGCCGTAGCGGCGCGCCTGCTCGGGCTCGCGCACCAGCCCGTCGGCGAGGTTGTCGGCCAGCGAGCGGATCGCCGCCAGCGGCGTGCGCAGCTCGTGCGAGACGGCGGCGGTGAACTCGAGCTGACGCCGCGCCATCTGTTGCGCCCGCCGGGTCGACAGGGCCAGCGCCGCCGCCGCCAGCGCCAGCAGCAGCAGGATGCCGAAGACCAGCGCGGCGTTGCCTCGGCGGGCGCGGCCGAGGGCGGCGGCGAGCGAGCCGGGCGCACGAGCCGGCCGCGCCTCGAGCAAGGGAGGGCCAGGCCTCCCGCGCCGGCGCCGCGAAGCGCCGCGCGCGGCGAACCGCCGCGGTCCGCCGCGCACCGCCTCGGGGCGGCCCACGGGCGCGACCTCCTCGGCGGGCGCGCCGAGGGCGAAGGCGAGGCGGTGGAGATCGTCGGCCGGCAGCAGGTCGAACAGCGGTTGGCTCCACTCGAACGGCCCGGCGAGGGCCGGCGCGGTGGCGTAGAGGACCTCGCCGCTCGCCCGGGCGGTCACCCGCGCCGCGAGGCCGGGACCCAGCACCGGCTCGAGGTGGCGCCGTACCAGCGCCGGGAGCAGGCGGTCGGACAGGTAGCCGCGGTCGAAGACGACCCACAGACGGTCGTCGCCGGTGTCCGCCACCGGCACCTCGAGGCCGGGCAGATCCGGCCGCAGGAGCGGGACGGGCCGCCAGGTCAGGTCGCGGCGGAGGCGGCCGCCGCCGCGGCGCGCGAAGAAGGGGTGCCGCCGGTGGGCGCCGGCACGCTCCAGCTCCTCCGGCAGGGCGTCCGCGGCGGTCACCCAGGCGCCGTCCCGGAGGCGCAGCTCGCTCCCCCCGGTCTCCAGGACCAGATCCTCGACCAGACGCGGGTCGGGGGCCGCCTCCTGCCAGCGCTCGGCGAGCGCGGCGAGCCCGGCCCGGTCACCGCCGGCCGGCGGACGGAACACCAGCCACGCCCGGCTGACCTCGCGGTCGACGTCGGCGGCGAAGGCCGCCATCGCGGTGCCGCCGGCGGCGTCGAGCCGCTGGCGGTCCGCCACCGCGACCTCGCCCAGCCAGCGGAGCTGGAGGACGGCGAGAGCGCCGAGCAGGAGGACGAGCAGCGCGCCGGCGACCCACGGAAGACGGGGGCTGGAGGCGGCGGAGCGGGGCATCGGCGGCAGTCTAGCCCGGGAGCCTCATGGCGTTCGGGGACGCCGGGGGGCGGGCGCCCGCGGGACGGGAGGTCCGGCCGGGCAGGCCCCGCGGCGGCGACGGTGCCGGAGGAAAGGGGCCGCGCCGGCCCGGGAGGGGGCCGGCGCGGCCGCGGGGGGACGGCTCAGCGGCGGAAGCCGCGGCCGGGGCCGCGATGGCGCGGCGTCAGCTCGTCCCCGGAGAGGACGCCGTCGCCGTTCGCATCGAGGGCCGCGAAGCGGGCCGCCGCGCGCTCGGGATCGGCGTAGGGGCGGGCGGCGTGGGCGGCGTCCCACTCCTCGCGGGTCACCGTGCCGTCGCCGTCCGCGTCCAACCGCGCCAGGCCGCCGGCGCCGGCGAACCCGTGATGGCCGCCGCGGCCGGGGCCGCCGTGCCGACGCTGGAACCGCGGCGCCGGCGGCAGCTCGGCCGCCGACAGCACGCCGTCGCCGTCCGCGTCGAGGCGGGCGAAGGCGCTCTCCAGGTCGGCGAGCGTGACGACGCCGTCACCGTCCGCGTCGAGGACCGCACCCCGGTCGCCCCGCGGTCCGGGCCCGGGCCCGGCGCCCGCGCCGCGCGCCGGCCGATCGGCGGCGTCGAGCCTGCCGTCGCCGTTCGCGTCGCGGGCGGCGAACCAGGCGTCGAGCTCGGCGGCGGTCAGCGCGCCGTCACCGTCGGCGTCGGCGCGCCGGGCGAGCATGCCGAAGGCGAAGCCGGCGTGTGCGGCGGCCACCTCGTCGGCGGTGACGGTGCCGTCGCCGTTCGCGTCGAGGTGATCGAACATCGGCTGGGAGGCGGCGAACTCGGCGCGGGTGACCACGCCGTCGCCGTCGCCGTCGTGACGCTGGATGAAGCCCTCGCCGCGTCCGCCGGCGGCGAGCAGCGGCGCCGCGGCGAGCAGCAGGCCGGCGGCGGCGAGGCCGATTCGAGATGTTCTCATGAGGTTCCTCCTGGAGCTTCGCCGGGGTCCATCCCCCGGTCGCAGGCCCAGGTTAGGCCGCCGCGCGCCGCCGTGCATGAAGCCGGCGCAAGGACCTTGTCAGGAATGTCAGGAGCGCCGCAGGTAGGCGATCAGGGCCGCCAGGCCGCCCCCCACCACCAGGGCGGTCAGCACCCGGAACAGCGCGATCACCCAGGCGATGCCGATCCCCAACGCCGCCCACTGCACCCACCAGTCGCCCGGCGAGGTCATCCAGTTGATCAGGAACAGGAAAGCCAGGATGACCGGGCCCATGAACAGGAAGCGCACCGACCTCAAGACTCGCACCATCGTCCTCTCCTCCACGTTCGGTCCATCGCTCTCTCCCATCCTACGGCGGAGCCGCCCCGCGAGTTCCAGCGGCAGGGGTAGGATCGATGCTCCGATGGATGCGGAGGTCGAGACGGTCGTCGTCGGCGCGGGGCCGGCGGGCCTCGCCGTCGCCGGGCGGCTGGCCCGCCTCGGCCGCCCGTTCGTGCTGCTCGAGCGCGGCGACCGCGTCGGCGACTCCTGGCACCGCCACTACCGGCGGCTGCACCTCCACACCCCCCGGGAGACCTCCCACCTGCCCCACCGGCCGTTCCCCGCCGACTGGCCGCGCTACGTCTCGCGCCGGCAGATGACCGAGTACCTCGAGGACTACCGCCGGGCCCTCGGGATCGAGCCCCGCTTCGGCGAGGAGGTGGTGCGGGTCGGCCGCGACGTCGCCGGCTGGCGCACCGAGACCGCCGGCGGCGGGGTGTTCCGGTCACCGCACGTGGTCCTCGCCACCGGCTACAACCGCGTCCCCGTCGAGCCGCGCTGGCCGGGCCAGGAGGGGTTCCGCGGCACCGTCGAGCACTGCCGCCGCTACCTGGACGGCGAGCCGTTCCGCGACCGCGACGTCCTGGTGGTGGGGATGGGCAACACCGGGGCCGAGATCGCCCTCGACCTCGACGAGCACGGCGCACGACCGGCGCTGTCGGTGCGCGGGCCGGTCAACATCGTGCCGCGCGACATCTTCGGCCGGCCGACCCAGCGGACGGCGCTGCTGCTCGAGCACCTGCCGACCCGGCTGGGCGACGCCGTGGGGCGGGTGCTGCGCCGCCTGACGGTGGGCGACCTGTCGCGCTGGGGGATCGAGACGCCGTCCGTGTCGCCGGCCGCGCAGCTCCGGCGGACCGGGAAGGCGCCGGTCCTCGACGTCGGGACGGTGGCGCGGATCCGTCGCGGGGCGATCCGCGTGCGGCCCGCCATCGAGCGCTTCCTGCCGGACGGCGTCCGCTTCACCGACGGCCGCGAGGAGCCCTTCGACCACGTCCTGCTCGCCACCGGCTACGCCCCGGGGGTGGCGGCGCTCGTCGCCGGCGCCGGGGAGCTGTTCGACGCCGGCGGCGGTCCACGGGTCCTCAGCGCCGGGGGCCGCCACGCCGGGCTGCACTTCGTGGGCTTCGAGGTGCGCTCGGTGGGCGGCATCCTGCGCTCGATCCGCCTCGACTCCGAACGGGTCGTGGCGGCGATCGTTCAGTCGTCCGTCGCGGCCGTCGCGGCCGGCTGATAGACGGCGTCGAAGCCGACCTCCCAGGTGGCGCCGCCGTCGGCGGACTCCTCGATGAGCTGCCGCACCCGGCCGCCGGACAGCGGGATCAGGGCCATGCGGGTGGGCACGCGGCTGCCGTCCGGCTCGACCCGCTCGCCGGTGAGGCGCATCGCACCCTCGGCGTCGAGCCCGCCCTCGAACGCGATGGTGTTGCCGGTCGAGCTGATCCAGAGCTGGTGCCAGCGCCCGCTGGCCGGATCGCGGTAGTTGAAGCTCTTGCCGGACGACCCGCCCTGCCAGTTCTCGAGCACGGCGCAGCCGTCGAGGATCTTCTCGATCACGTTGTGGCCCACCTGGTTGCCGTTCGCCACCACGTCCCAGTCGCCGACCCAGAAGTCGAGCTGCGCGTAGGCGGCGTCGTGGGCGCACGGGTGGGCGCGCCGCTCGTCGGCGGCGAGCAGGGCCTGGAAGCGGGGCTCGTCCGCCAGCTCCGTGCGCAGCTCGGCCAACCCCGGGTGCTGCGACAGGACCCCGGGCGGCAGGCCGGCCCGGGAGGCGGCCTCGAGGTCGTCGAGCGCCGCCGCCTTCCGCCCCAGCGACGCCTCCGCATAGGAACGGCGCAGCGGCAGCAGGTAGGCGGGGGCGCCCTCCGGCTCGGCGCGGGCGAAGGCCTCGAGCGCGGCGGCCGCCTCGCCCAGGCGCACGCGCGCGGTACCGAGCTGGAACCAGGCCTCGCCGTCGTCCGGGGCGGCCGCGACGACGGCCTCCCAGGCCGTCGCGGCCGCGGCCCAGTCGCCGGCCGCCGTCGCCGCTTCGGCGCGGTCGCGGTCCGCAGGGGGATCCTCCGGGGCCGCCACGGCGGGCAGCGCCGCGGCGGCCACGAGGAGCAGGGACAGGAAGAGCCGGCGGCGCGGTCGCCACCCGGCCCTCGACGAAGGGACGCTTCGCTGGCAGGACATCCTCACCTCCCGAGACGGTGGAACGTGGGTGTGTGCCCCCAGCTACGCACGCGGCGCTGGAGGGTTGCGCCCGCCGCGGACGTGGCCGGTGCCTGCTACGCTGCCGGCGTGGACGATCCCTCCCCGGACCCTCTGGCGGAGCTCGTCGCCCGCCTCGACACCCACGATCCGGCCGCGGTGCGCGCCGCCGGCGACGCCCTGCTGCGGCGGGGCGAGGCCGCGGTGGAGCCGCTTCTCGGCGTCCTCGCCGGCGGCTCGCCGGACGCCCGCAAGGCCGCGGCCTTCCTGCTCGGGCGCCTGGGAGGCGCCGCGGCCGGCGAGGCGCTCGAACGGGCGGTCCAGGCCGATCCCGAGCCCAAGGTGCGCAAGAACGCGGCGGCGGCGCTGGGCCGGCGCGGCGCGGCGCGTGCGGCACCGGCGCTGATCGCCGCCCTGGAGGCCGAGGAGGTCGCGTGGGTCCGCCCCTCGCTGGTCCTCGCGCTCGGACGCCTCGGCGGACCGGAGGCACGGCGCGCCGTGGGCGCGGTGTCGCCCCGCTCGCCGGCCGAGGCCGAGGCGGTGCGCAAGGCGGGTGACCGCCTGGCGCCGGGCGGGCCGCCGCGCGCCGCGTGGCGCGCCGGCGCCGTTCCCCGCGCCGAGGTGTGGGCGGCGGTGCCGCTGGGCCTCGAGGACGTGGCCGTCGCGGAGGCCGCCGCCGCCGGCCTCGGCGCGGCCAGCTCCCCCGGCCCCGGACGGCTGCGCTTTCCCGCCGGGGTCCTGCCGCGCGACCCGCTCCCGCGGCTGCGCTGCCTGCGCGACGTGCGGCTGCTCCTCGCCATCGCCCCCGCCCCCGACGACCGGGCCGGGCTCCCCGGCCGCGCCGCGGACCTGCTGGCCGGCGCTCCCGACCTCGCCGACTGGCCGCGCTGGCTCGACGCCGAGGCGCCGCTGCGCTACCGCCTGGCCCTGCCCGCCCACCTCGACCGGGCGCGGCGCCGGGACGTGCTCGCCGCGGTGCGCCGTGCGCTCGTCCCCCTCGATCTCGCCGACAGCCCGTCGCACTACGCGGTCCAGCTCGCCGTGGACGCGGACGGCGACACGCTCCGGGCCTGGCTCCTGCCCGCGTTCCAGGCCGACGAGCGGTTCGCCTACCGGGTCTCCGACGTCGGCGCGGCGATCGACCCGGCGGTCGCCGCGGGGCTGGTGCGGCGGCTGGGCATCGGCCGCCCCGGCGCCCGCGTGCTCGATCCGACCTGCGGCAGCGCCACCCTGCTGGTCGAGCGCGCCCGCGCCGGCGGCGCGCCCCGCCTGCGCGGACTCGACGTCAGCCCCACGGCGGTCGCTGCCGCCCGCGCCAACCTCGCCGCCGCCGGCCTGGCCGCGGACGCCGAGGTGGTGCGCGCCGACGCGGCGGACCCGGGGTCGTGGAGCGCCGCCGACGAGGTGATCGCCAACCTGCCCTTCGGCGGGCGCAGTCGCCGGCAGGACCGCGATCTCGACGGCCTCTACGCCGCGGTGGTCCACAACCTGGCGCGTCATCTCGCTCCCGGCGGGCGGGCGCTGCTCTACACGGCGGCCGGCGGGCTGCTGCGCGCCCATCTCGAGACGCACCGGGACGAGCTGGTCTGGCACGAGGAGCGCCCGGTGTCGAGCGGCGGCCTGACCGCGGGCGTCTGGCGCCTCGGGCGTGCAGGCGACGGAGAGATCGGGTAGAGTCGGTTTTCGGTTGGTCAAAATGTCGCGTTTTAGAAATCGAACCGTCGGATGACGTCCCGCTCCCCGAACCCACCGCACCGCTCGCTCTCCGAGGTCCACGGCTCCGTGGCGGTGCCGCAGCACCCCTCCTTCTGGCGCCGCCTGTTCGCGTTCAGCGGCCCCGCCTACCTGGTCAGCGTCGGCTACATGGACCCCGGCAACTGGGCGACCGACATCGCCGCCGGCTCCCGGTTCGGCTACAAGCTGATCTGGGTGCTGCTGATGTCGAACCTGATGGCGGTGCTGCTGCAGAGCCTGTCGGCCCGGCTGGGGATCGCCAGCGGGATGGACCTGGCGCAGGCCTGTCGCGCGATGTTCTCGCGCCGCGTCTCCTGGGTGCTGTGGGTGCTGGCCGAGATCGCCATCGCCGCCTGTGACCTGGCCGAGGTGCTCGGCTCGGCGATCGGGCTGCAGCTGCTCTTCGGCATCCCGCTGCTGTGGGCGGTCCTCATCACCGCCGCCGACACGTTCCTCCTCCTGCTCCTGCACGCCCGCGGCATGCGCTGGATGGAGGCCTTCATCATCGTCCTGATCGGCACCATCGGGCTGTGCCTGGGGCTCGAGGTGTTCCTCGCCCGCCCCGAGGCGGGTCCGCTGCTCGCCGGCTTCGTCCCCTCGCTGCCGGGCGAAGGGGCGCTCTACCTGGCGATCGGCATCCTCGGCGCCACGGTGATGCCGCACAACCTCTACCTGCAGTCCGCCCTGGTCCAGTCGCGCCGCTTCCAGCACACCCCGGCGCGGGTGCGCAGCGGCATCCGCTACAACGCCCTCGACTCGCTGATCGCGCTCAACGGCGCCTTCCTGGTCAACGCGGCCCTGCTGGTGATGGCCGCCGCCACCTTCTTCACCGCCGGCCTGCACGAGGTCGCCGAGATCCAGGACGCCCACCGTCTGCTCGAGCCGCTGCTCGGCGTCCACCTGGCGCCGGTGGCCTTCGCCGTCGCGCTGATCGCGGCGGGGCAGTCCTCCACCATCACCGGCACGCTCGCCGGCCAGGTGGTCATGGAGGGCTTCGTCCACATCCGGCTGCGGCCGGTCGCCCGCCGCATGCTCACCCGTGCCCTGGCGATCGTCCCTGCCGTCGCCACCATCGTCTTCTTCGGCGAGCGGGCCACCGGCGACCTGCTGGTGCTGTCGCAGGTGGTGCTCTCGCTGCAGCTCTCCTTCGCGGTGATCCCGCTGATCCACGTGGTCGCCAACCGCCGCTGGATGGGCTCCTACCGCATCGGTCCGCTCCTGGAGAGCGGCGGCTGGCTGGTCGCCCTGGTGATCGCCGGCCTCAACCTGCAGCTCGCCTGGGAGGAGATCGGCGGCTGGCTCCGCGGTGCCTCCGGCGGCACCGCCTGGGTGCTCGGGCTGACCGTCGTGCCGCTCGCCCTGGCCATGGCCGGCCTGCTCGTCTACGTCACCGTGCAGCCGTTCGTCCACCGGCTGCGCGGCACCCAGGTCGAGGCGCCGGCGACCGTGCACGGACCGAGCGTGGTGCCGGAGATCGAGCCGCCGCGCGCCCCGCGCCGGATCGCCGCGGCGGTCGACTTCTCCGGCGCCGACCGGGCGGTGCTCTCCTACGCCGTCATGCTCGCCCGCGGCCGCTCGCGCAGCGAGATCCTGCTGCTGCACGTGGTCGAGTCCGGCGGCGCGCGCATCTTCGGCGAAGCGCAGCGCGACCGGGAGACCCGCGGCGACGAGGAGCGCCTCGCCCTCTACGCCGGCGAGCTCGGCGAGCTCGGCGTCGACGCGAGCTACGACCTCGGCTTCGGCGAACCGCCCGACGCGCTGGCCGAGATGGTCGAGCGCCACCGGCCGGACCTCGTGATCCTGGGCAGCCACGGGCACCGGGGCGTCGGCGACCTGGTGTACGGCACCTCGGTGGAGCGCCTGCGGCACCGGGTGCGGGTCCCGGTACTGGTGGTGCCGGACAACGCGGCGGGCAGCGCGCCCGAGCCCGACGCCGCGGTCCCGACACCGACGGCCTGAACGCCACCGCCGCCGCCCCGGGCGGCACCGCCGGTGACAGAATCCGGGGGATGACCGCTCCGTCCCCCGGACCCTCGCCGGACGTCCTCCCCGCCGCAGCACCGGTCCGGACCGGCACCGTGCGCCGCCGGGCGCTGCGCCGCGCCGGGCTGGTCGCCCTCGCGCTGGTCTGGGTGGTGGGGTTCCAGGGGCTGCGCGGCCTGTGGGAGCCGGACGAGGGACGCTACACCGCGGTCGCGGTGGAGATGGTCCACACCGGCGACTGGTTCACGCCCCACCTCAACCACGAGGTGCCGCACTTCACCAAGCCGCCGTTGATCTACTGGCTGACGGCGGCCTCGATCACGGTCTTCGGCCGCCACGAGTGGGCGGCGCGCCTGCCGGAGAGCCTGGCGTTCCTGCGCCACCGTCCTGCTGGTGGCGGCGCTCGGGCGGCGGCTGGCCCCCGGCGCCGGGCGGCTCCCCGCCTGGATCCAGGCGACCTCGCTGTTGCCCTTCCTGGCGGCGTCGGTGGTGACCACCGACACCGTCCTGGCGCTGTGGGAGACGCTGGGGGCCTACGGCTTCGTGGTGCTCTTCTGGGACGACCGGCGCTGGGGTGGCTGGGTGATGTGGCTCGGCTTCGGGCTGGCCTTCCTCACCAAGGGTCCGCCCGGTCTGCTGCCGCTGCTGGCGCTGCTCCCCTTCGCCGCCTGGCGCCGCGGCTGGCGCGGGCTGGCGCGGGCGCTGCCGCCCGGCGGCCTGCTGCTCTTCGCGGGGCTCGCCTTCGGCTGGTACGCCGCCCAGGAGATGACGCGGCCGGACCTGCTCGGCTACCTCCTGGGCGAGGAGGTCGCCGGCCGGCTGGAGGGGATCCACCACCGCAACCCCGGGTGGAAGGGCCTCCTCGGGGTCTACCTGCCGACGGCGCTGTTCGGCATGCTGCCGTGGGCGGCGCTGGTGTTCCGCCGCCGCCGACCCTCCCCGGCCGCCGGCGCCGCCGACCGGGACGCCCCGCTCCTCCTCGCGATGTGGATCGGCCTGCCGCTGCTGGTCTTCTCCCTGGCGCAGTCCCGGCTGCCCCTCTACCTCGTCCCGCTGGCGGTCCCGGCGGCCCTGCTGCTCGCCCGGCGCATCTCCCGCGGCGGCCCGTTCGGCCGGCAGGCGCGGGCCGTCCTCGCCGCCTGGGTCGTCGTCCTCCTGGCGCTCGACGCCGGCGCGGCCCTCTACCGGGCGCCGCAGGACGGCCGCCGTTTCGCGGCGGGCCTCCGCACGGTGGTGGGGCACGCGCCCGCGGAAGTGGTGTTCGTCGACCACGAGCCCTTCTGGAGCCTCGCCTTCTACCTCGACTGCGAGGTGGAGCGCGCGGCGATGCTCGAGCCGGCCGAGGCGCCCGGCACCTCCTACCGGCCGCTGCGCTCCACCCTGCGCCACGAGCTCGACGAGCGCGAGCCCGACAGCGCCTTCCTGGTGCGACCCGACGCAGTGTCCCTGCTGCGCCACCACCTGGAGGCCGCCGGGTGGACCTCGGCCGAGGCCGGCGAGGTCGAGGGTCTGAGCGTCGTCACCGCCTCGCCGCCGCCGCCCGCGGTGTGAGGAACGGCGCGCGGCACCGCCCCGTCGGGCGGCGTGCCGGCGGCCGCACCGTGCGAGCATCCCTCGGGAGGGTGCACGACGCCTCCCGTCCCCCCTGGGTGCCGACGTGGTCGACGCTTCCCCTTTCCCCCCTCCGCACACGCTCTCCCGCACGGGGTCGATTCGCCGCCAGGAGACGGGCCTCATCCTGCTCAACCTCGCGGTGCTGGCCGGCCTCGCGGGCCTCCACGTGCTCTTCGCGCCCGCCCTCGGCTTCCCTTCGCGGCGCTTTTTCGCCCTGGTCTTCGGGCGCTTCCCGATGCAGACCCTGGAGCTCTCGCGCTCCAGGTGCTGGCCGGTCGGCGGTCCGAGCGCCTGCTGCCCGCCTACAGCCCACGTCTCGATCTGGCTCAACGTCGGCTTCGCCTTCTGGATCGCCCGCTGGGCAGGGTTCGAGGACAGCCACTACGTCGTGCTGATGGTCATCCCGGTGATCGCCGCCGCTTTCCGCTATCGGCCGGCGTGGCATCGCCCTGGTGGTGGGCGGCGGCGGTCGGCCTGACCTTCTGCAGGTGTGGCTGTACTTCCGCGGCCGCGGCGCGGCGGACCTGACGCGAGTACTTCGAGGCCACCAACGGTGGTCCTGGTCTACGCGGTCGTGGCGGTGGTCGTCGCCTTTCTCGCCCGCCAGCTCCGCGCCGAGCGGGAGCGCCCTCGAGCGCAACCTCGACGAGCTCGAGCGCACCCGCGACCGGCTGGTGGAGAAGGAGAAGCTGGCCGCCGTCGGCCGGCTGGCGGCGCCATCGCGCACGAGATCCGCAACCCGGTGGCGCTGATCGTCAGCTCGCTGGCGATGGCGCGGGAGGGGCGCGGCGCCTGCCGCCGGCCGAGCTCGCGGGAGATCGTCGCGCAAGGAGGCGCGCCGCCTCGAGAAGCTGACCTCGGACTTCCTGCAGTCTACGCGCGCCAGCGGCCGCCGGAGCGCCGGCGACCGCCGATCGGCGACTGCCTGGGCTACGTCGCCAGCCTGGCGCGGCCGCGCGCCGAGGCGGCCGGCGTCGCGGCTGGAGGTCGACAGTCCCGGCCGAGCTCGCCGCCGATCTCGACCCCTTCCAGCTGCAGCAGGCGCTGCTCAACCTGGTGCTCAACGCCATCGACGCGGCGCCCGCCGGCGGCCGGGTGGTGCTGGCTGCGACGGCCGCGGCGTCGACCGGCGACCTCGTGCTCGCCGTGGAGAACGACGGAGCGGCGATCCCGGCGCCGAGGCCGAGGCTCGGCTCTTCGAGCCCTTCTTCACCACCAAGACGAGCGGCACCGGGCTCGGGCTCGTCCATCGCCCGCGGCATCGCGCGCGCCCACGGCGGTGAGGCGCCGCTGGCGGTCAACGGCCCCGGCCGCGGTGCGTTTCGCCTGCGACTTCCCGTCGCCGCAGCCCGCCCGGCCCGAGCCGGCGCCGGAGGCTCGTCACATGGCCCGCATCCTGATCGTCGACGACGAGGCGCCGATGCGGCGGCTGCTCGGTTCGTTGCTGGCGGACGACGGCCACGAGGTGGTCGCCGCCGGCGGCGTCACCGAAGCGCGCGGCGCCAGTCGCGAGCCGGCCTCTTCGACCTGGTGATCACCGATCAGAAGATGCCGGACGGCGAGGGGCTCGACCTCCTCGCGCTGTGCAGGGAGACCGACCCCGCGCTGCCGGTGGTGCTGCTGACCGCCTTCGCCACCGTCGAGCTCGCGGTCGACGCGATGCGGCGCGGCGCCTTCGACTTCATCACCAAGCCCTTCGTGCCCGATCAGGTGCGGCGGTGGTGGCGCCGGGCGACCGAGCGCGCCGAGCTGCTGCGCGAGAACGCCCGCCTGCGGCGCGAGCGTCGGAGGCGCCGCGACGCCGAGTCGCTGGTGGGCGGCAGCCCGGCGCATGGCGCGAGGTGCGCGAGCTGGTCGGCGCGGGTCGGCGCCGACCGACGCCACGGTCCTGATCACCGGCGAGACCGGCACCGGCAAGGAGCTGGTGGCCCGCGCGCTGCACGCCGCGAGCCCGCGCCGCGACCGCCCTTCGTCGCCGTCAACTGCGCGGCCTTCACCGAGACCCTCCTCGACAGCGAGCTCTTCGGCCACGAGCGGGGCGCCTTCACCGGCGCCGACCGGGCGCGGCCAGGGCGTCTTCGAGGCCGCCCATCGCGGCACCCTGTTCCTCGACGAGGCCGGCGAGATGTCCCTCGCCCTGCAGGCCAAGCTGCTGCGGGTGCTGGTCGACGGCGAGGTGGTGCGCGTCGGCTCGACGACGCCGCGCAGCGTCGACGTGCGGATCCTGGTCGCCACCCACCGCGATCTCGAGCGAGCGGGTGCGCGACGGGCGCGTTCCGCGAGGACCTCTACTACCGCCTGGCGGTGGTGCCGATCCACGTGCCGCCGCTGCGGGAGCGCGCCGGAGGACATGCCGCGCGCTCGGCCGAGCACTTCCTCGCCGGTCGCCACCGAGCTCAAGGTGCCGCCGCGGCGGCTCTCGCCCGAGGCCCTCGCCAAGCTGACCGCGCTACCCGCTTCCGGGCAACGTCCGCGAGCTGCGCAACCTGATCGAGCGGGCCACGATCCTGGCGCGCGACGAGATGATCGAGCGTCGGCCGACCTGCCGGATCTCGGCCGGCGACCCGCCGCGGCGCGACGCTGGATCCGACGGCCGCCTGGTGGCGAGCCTGCCCGCCGCGACCTCGACCTGCGCGGAGCTGCTCGATCGAGGTCGAGCGGCGGCTGGTGGAGCGGCCCTGGCCGAGGCCGGCGGCGTGCAGGCGGAGGCGGCGCGGCGGCTGGGCATCTCGCGCAGCGACCTGTCCTACAAGCTCGCGCCGCGCTGGCGGTCGAACACCCGGTCCTGACGACGGCGTTCGAATCTTCGAACGCGGCGGCGCGGCGGCGTTCGAAGATCTGAACCTCCGGCGTCGCGCCGTCGGGGAAGGATCGGGCAAACCATTTCGCACCAATGACTTAGGACTCCGCCCGGGCGGCACGGCCCTTGCGCAGCGACGGTCCGAAGGTGGAGCCAGGCTCCGCCCGAGAACCCGACCAGAGGAGAGACCCGATGACCGCACGCTCCACAAGCTTCGTCTGCCTCGACTCACCGCCGTCGCCCTCGTGCTGCTGGCCGTTCCGACCGGTCGCCTTCGCCGCACCGTCGACCCGGCAACCGCTCGACAACCTGCAGGCCGCCTTCAACGGAGAGTCCAACGCCCACGCCCGTTATCTCGCCTTCGCCGAGCAAGGCCGACGCCGAGGGCTACGGCAAGGTGGCCAGCCTGTTCCGCGCCGCTGCCCGCGCCGAGCAGATCCACGCCGGCAACCACGCGAAGGTGATCCGCAAGCTGGGCGCCGAGCCCGCGGCCGACGATCGAGACTCCCGAGGTGGGCTCCACCGCCGAGAACCTCGCGGCCGCGATCGAGGGCGAGTCCTACGAGCGCGACACGATGTACCCCGAGTTCCTCGCCACCGCCCGCAGCGAGCGCAACGCCGACGCCCTCGAGACCTTCAACTACGCCAAGAGCGCCGAGGCCGAGCACGCCAGCTCTACCAGCAGGCCTCGACAATCTCGAAGCATGCGCGGAGAGGGCACGACCTACTACGTCTGCTCGGTCTGCGGCTTCACCACCACGAACCTCGACTTCACCAAGTGCCTCTCCTGCTTCAGCCCCAAGGAGAAGTACGAGCCGTGGCCTGAGTCGGCCGCCGGGGCACGGTCGACGGCCGCCCGCTCGAGCACTCAGGAGAGCATGATCGACCTGCCCCCCCTTCCCACGTGGGACGGGATCCACCCGCTGGTGGTGCACTTCCCGATCGCCCTGCTGCTGGTGGCTCCCCTGCTGGTGCTGCTCGCCGCAGCGCTGGCGCCGGCGAGGGGCCGCGGCCTCTCTGGGCGGCGCTGCTGCTGATGGCGCTGGGCACCGCCGGCACCTGGGTGGCCGTCGCCTCCGGCGAAGCGGCCGGACGACTGGCCGAGCGCAGCCCGGCGGTCAACGCCCTGCTCGAGCACCACGAGGAGCAGGCCGAGACGGTCCGCCTGGTGTTCACCGCTCTGACCGTGATCTTCGCGGCCATCCTCTACCTGCCGCCGCTCGTGCGGCGGCCGCTCCGCCGGGCGCCGGCGGCGGCACTGTCGCTGGTCTTCCTGGGCTTCTACGCCGTCGGCGCACTGATGCTGGTCAACACCGCCCACGCCGGGGGCCGGCTGGTCCACGAGCAGGGGGTGCGGGCGCTGCTCCCGGCGGTGCCGGACCCGGGCGTCGCCCCCTCCCCCGAGGGCGACGAGCCCGACTGATCCCGGGGTGGCCCGGCGCCGTCAGGCCCGGGCCACCTCGCTCATCAGGGCCACGACGTTGCCCTCGGGGTCGCGCAGGAAGGCGAGCCAGAGCTCGTGGCGCTCGTCGGCGTGGGCCCGGTGGGGCGGGTGGACGAACGTGACGCCCCGCGCCGCGAGGAGCCGGTGGGCCTCCGTGATGTCCCCGACCTGGAAGTAGAGCACCGTACCGGCGTTGGGCCGCGCCTCGTCGTCGCCGCGGCCGAGCAGCAGGCGGATGCCGTCGCAGTCGAAGAAGCTCATCCCCGGCGGCGCCGAGAACAGGAAGCGCAGGCCCAGCGTGTCGCGGTAGAATGCGGTCATCGTCTCGAGGTCGCGGACCGTCACCGCGACCTGTCCGAGGGTCGAGAGGCCGAAGCCGGTGGGTGCTGAATCGTCTGTTCCCATCGTGTCCTCCGGAGGATTATTTAGCTTGCCTAATGAAAGCTTAGAGGCCGCGGACGCGTCCCGTCAACCCCTCGCGCCCGCCGATCTCGCCGTCGCCGCGCGGCTGCACTCCGCCGCTCTCCACCTCTTGCGCCGGCTGCGCGCCGAGGACGCCCCCGCCGGCCTCACCGCGCCGCGCCTCTCCGCCCTCTCGGTGGTCGTCTTCGCCGGCCGCATCACCCCGGGGGAGCTCGCCGCCGCGGAGCAGGTGCGCCCCCCCACGGTCTCGCGCCTGGTGCGCGACCTCGAGGCGGAGGGCCTGGTACGGCGCCGGCGCGACCCCCGCGACCGCCGCGTCCGGTGGCTCGAGGCCACCGCGGCCGGACGCCGCCTGCTGGCCGAGGGCCGGCGGCGGCGCGTCTCGCGCCTGGCCCGCGAAGTCGCCGCCCTCGGCGACGAAGAGCGTCGGATCCTCGACCGCGCCGCCGGCCTCCTCGAGCGCCTCGCCCTGCCGCCCGGGCACCCTCGGCAGCGGCCGGCGGACGGCGGCGCGGAAGCGGGCGCCGGCGACCGCTGACCTCCGGCGCCGTCTCCTCGGGCCGGCTCGGGGAGGCGCCTCGGGCGCACCGGGACGCGCGGCCGGCCGGCGCCGCTAAGCTCGGCCCGTGCCGCCGGTCCACCGCCAACCGCCCCGCCTGCTCGCCGACGCCATGCTCGGGGGGCTCGCCCGGTGGTTGCGCGTCCTCGACGTCGATACCGCCTACGACCCGGAGCTGGGCGACGCGGAGCTGGTCGAGTGCGCCGTGGCGGAGGGGCGGACGATCCTCACCCGCGACCGCCGGCTGGTGCTGCGCCGGCGGGCGAGCGACCACCTGCTGGTGGCCTCCGAAGTGGTCGATGAGCAGCTCCGGCAAGCGGTCGCCGAGCTACGGCTGGAGGTCGACCCGGAGCGGCTGTTCCGGCGCTGCCTGCGCTGCAACGTGCCGCTCGAGGAGCTGCCGCCCGCCGCAGCCCGCGCCCGGGTGCCGCCCTTCGTCGCGCGCACCCAGGAGCGCTTCCGCACCTGCCCGCGCTGTGGCCGCGTCTACTGGTCCGCGAGCCACGTCGGCCGGATGCGGCGACGGCTGGCGGCGATGGGCGTGCTGCCGGAGAGCTGACCGGGAGACGGGGCAGCGGTGCGCCGGTGGCGCGGCCGCGCTCCAGCGAGTGTCGGGCCGGGCCCTCCCGCGGTCGCGGAGGGGCCCGGCCGGAGCCTCAGCCGCCCGCCGGCACGGGGGAAGCTGCCGGCGGGATCGGGGCTGGCACGTGGTTGACGATCGGCGGGATGGTGCGCAGGTAGGCGAAGATCGCCGCCAGGTCCTCGTCGGTCATCTTCCCGTAGTTGAACCATGGCATCGGCGGCAGGATGGGGCGCGACTGCCCCATGTGGCGGCCGGTGCGCATCGCCGCGATGAACATCTCCTGGGTCCAGATGCCCAGGCCGGTGTTCTCGTCGGGCGTGAGGTTGGCCGTGAAGGAGACCCCCCACGGGCCGGCCCACGCGGTCATGGTCGCGGCCACGCTCGTAGCCCACGGCATCTGGGCCGTCGGAGGCGCCGTCATGCCGAGCTGCTCCGGGTGGCCGGAGAGCATGCGCGTCATGTCGGGCTCCGGACCGTGGGCGCCCATCTTCCACGGCGTGTGGCAGTCGTTGCAGCCACCCACCGTGACCAGGTACCGGCCGCGCTCCACCTGGGCGGCGCCCGCCGCCACGTGCTCCGCCGCGGGGACGACGGTGGCCGCCGCGGCCGGCGGCGCGGCGGCCGCGGCGGGGGTGCTCTCGGCCGCGGGGCGGGAACAGCCGCCCGAGGCGACCAGCGTCGGTGCCAGGAGCGCCAGCGTCACGGCGTAGCGGGTCCACGGCGCGGAAAGGAAACCACGGCTCTCGCTCATCTCGACCGCCTCCCATCCCGAAAGCGGGCGCCGATAGCGACGCCCGCGGCCCCAATGTCTTGGAGATGCCGCGGGACGCTACTACAGGCCGGCCGGCCGGGGAAGGGGGGCCCGGCGCCGGGCCCCGAGCCGGCGGCCTCGTCAGGCGACGACGGTCTCGAGGCGTCCGGCGCGGCGCAGCTGCTCGTGCCGGTAGGCCCCGAGGAGGGCGGCGCCGAGCGCGCCGGCGAGGATGGAGTCGGGGTGCGCGGTGACGGCCAGCGGTGCCCTGCCCCGGCGCTGGTCCTCGGCCTCGATCTCCCGCGCCGCCGCCACGAAGCCGCGGTCGTGGGCCAGCCCGCCGGTCACCACCACCTCGCCCTCGCTCCCCAGCGAGCGCACCAGGCGCAGGAGCTTCGCGGCGATCGACAGGTGGATGCCCTTGAGGATGTCGGGGGTCCCGATGCCCCGGCTGACCATGTTGATGACGTCGGTCTCGGCGAGCACCGCGCAGACGCCGGAGCACTTCTCCGGCGCCTCCGACGCCAGCGACACCTCGCCGACGTCCTCGAGCGGCACCCCCAGGTAGCGGGTGATGTTCTCGAGGAACTGGCCGGAGCCGCTGGCGCACTGGCTGGTCATCCGCACCTTGCCCACCCGCCCGCGCTCGTCGAAGGCGATCGCCCGCGCGTGCAGGGCGCCGACGTCGAGGGCGGCGCGGGCCGCCGGCCGCAGGAACAGGGCGCCGCGGGCGTGGGTGGTCATCGAGTAGAAGTGGCCCGTCTTCACGTCCACCGCGTCGCCGTCGCCGGTGGAGGCCACGTAGTCGAGGTCACCCGCAGCGATCCCCGCTTCGCCGCAGGCCTCGGCGAAGGCCGCGGCCACCACCTCGCGCACGTCGCGGCGGCGGATGCGCTGGACCGCGGTGCCGAGCACCTGCGCGCCGGCGCCCGCCCGGCTGCGCACCACCGCCACTTTCACCGAGCTGGCGCCGGGGTCGACGCCCGCGGTGAGCTGCCGGCGCGCCGGCGCGCTCATCGCGCCCCCCCGGCGGCGGCGCGGGCCGGCGGCACGTCGTCTGCGGCGGCGAAGGCGGGCAGCAGGCCGGCGTGCCCGGCGGCGAGGTCGTCGAGGGCGAACAGCGCCGCCCCCATGGCCCCGGTGTAGATCGAGTCGGGGTGCCGGTTGATGCGGATGCCGTCGCCGTAGTTCTCCCGCACCAGGTCGGCGAGCACCTGCGTCGCCATGGCGTTCTTGGCGACGCCCCCGGTGAAGGTGAGCTCGTTCTCGACGCCCCCGGAACGCGCCAGCAGCGACATCGCCCGCAGCATCATGGCGCGGTGGAGCCCGGCGAGGATATCCTCCCGGCGCTCGCCCAGCGCCAGCCGCTCGCGCAGCTCGGCACCGGCGAAGACCGTGCAGGTCGAGTTGATCCGCACCCGCCGCTTCGCGCTCAGCGCCAGCGGCCCCAGCTCGTGCAGACCGAGGTTGAGCTCGTCGGCGATGTAGCCGAGGTAGCGGCCGGAGCCGGCGGCGCAGCGGTCGTTCATCTGGAACGAGGTCACCATGCCGCGGTCGTCCACCTGGATCGCCTTGGTGTCCTGGCCGCCGATGTCGAGCACCGTGCGGGTGTGGCCGAAGAAGCGGTGGGCGCCGCGCCCGTGGCAGAGGATCTCGCTGCGGACCGACTCCTTGGGGAACGGCAGCGTCTGCCGCCCGTAGCCGGTGCCGACGAAGGCGAGCTCCTCGACCGGCTCGGCGACGACCTCCTCGACCGCCCGCTCGAGCTGCGGCGGAGCGCCGCCCCCGCCCTCCACCCGGCGCGCCGCGCGCCGCAGCAGCTCGGCGAAGCGCGGCCGTTCGAGCCGCGTCTCCACCGCCAGGATCGCCCGGTCGAACAGCGCCAGCAGCCACTCGAACGGCACCTCGCCGCGGGCGGCCACCCGCTCCGCCCCCTCGACGTAGGCGGCGCCGGCGAGGTCGCGGAAGAAGTCGCTGCGCCGGCGACGGCCGTCGCCGAACAGCCGCGGGGCGGCGACCTCGGCGGCGCTGAGGATCTCGGCGACCGGATCGTCCAGGCGGCGGCGCCGGTCCTGCGGCTCGCCGACCAGGATCGCGGCGATCTCCCGCGCCAGCCGACCGAGCCCGTCGAGGTAGAGCTCGAGGCGGAAGGCCTCCGCCAGACGTTCCCCGATCGCCCCCTCCAGCCGCCGGGCGAGCAGGGTGAAGCGGGCGTCGGTGAGCGCCTCCTCGCGCGCCACCGCGCAGGCGACGTCGTAGCTCGACCGGCTGTTGGTGATGCCGCGGCCGACGATCCGGCCCCCCTCGTCGAGCAGCAGGGCCTTGGTGGTGGTGGAGCCGAGGTCGATGCCGACGACGCACCTCATGCGCTCCTCCCTTCCCGGCGGCCGGCGAGCATCTGCAGGTAGCTCTGCACCCGGTTCTCGATGTTCGCCCGGCCGAAGTAGCGGGGGTCGACGAGGTCGCTCTCGATGAAGCCTCCCGGCAGCCCGGTGCGCTCCTCGAGGCGGCGCAGCATCAGGAGCTGACCGACGCTGAACGAGTTGCAGGACTTGACGCTGTTGATCAGGAAGCCGTCGGCCGCGTAGTCGCGCAGGTAGCGCTCGAGCAGGTCCAGCCTCCCCGGCAGGCAGCGGTTCGTGTAGCAGCTCAGGCAGTACTCGGCGAGCGACTCGAGCGGCCGGGACGGATCGTGGCGGAAGCCGTCGTCGTAGAGGCCGCCGACCTTGGTGTAGGTGCTCGCCACGACCACCGCCCCCTCGCGCGAGAACATGCGCCAGAAGTCGTTGAAGCTGGTCCAGTTCGGGGGGCCCTCCACCACCAGCCGGAAGCGTTCCTCGCCGAGGGGGCCGTCCGGCGTCGCCGGGCCCTCGCCGCGCGCCGCCCGCGCCTCGACCTCGGCGCGCAGCTCGCGGTAGTAGGCCACCGCCTCCTCGCTGCCGCGGAAGGCGGAGAAGATCGGGCCGATGTAGTAGACGCCCCCGAAGTAGGCGTCGATCGGTGACGGCCGCCGGCGCGCCGACTCCCACACCGCCACCAGGTCGTCCTCGGCCTGCCGCGAGAGCTCCAGGCGGCGCGAGAGCTCGTCGAGGTCGAGCGTCCGGCCCGCCACCCGCTCGAGCGCCGGCACCACCTCGGTACGGAGCTGGTCGACCACGTAGCGGCGCATCTCGTCGGTGATGCGGCCGTCCGCCTGGTAGGGGACGTGGAGCATCGCCACCGGACAGCCGTACTGCTCGCGCAGCAGCTCGAACCACTTCAGGAAGGTGAAGCAGCCGGTGTAGGAGAGCAGCAGCAGGTCGGGCGGCGGCAGCCGCCGTCCGGTGGGGCCGACGTTGCCGCTGCGCGCCATCCCCAGGTCGCACTTGACGTAGGTGCAGACGTCCTCGGAGTGGCCGGCCTTCTCCGCCTCGCCGATGTAGCCGGCGGACAGCCCCCGCATCCCCGACTGCAGGGCGTTGATCTCGGGCAGCACCGGCAGCAGGTCGAGCGCCCCGAGCAGCTCGGTGAGGTTGCCGGGGACGAAGGTGTAGACGGCCTTGCGGCCCTCCTCCGGAGCGCGCTCGAGGCGCTCGAAGTGGTCGGCGATCATCCGCTTCTGGCGCACCTGCGAGGCGTCCTTGGTGGCCGCCGGGGGTGACCCCGAGGCGGCGGGCGGAGCGGACGGCGCGGCGGTGGTCATGCGCTCTTCCCCCAGAGCTTGACCGAGTCGGAGAACGCCCCGGCCTGCTCGCGGATGGTCTGGAACTGCGCGGTGTTCTCGGAGAACTTGAGGCTGGTGTAGGGGATGCCGGCGCGGTCGAGCGCCGCCTCGAGCATCGGCTGGTCGAGCAGCGCCGGGTCGCAGAACGAGGCGGCCGCGAAGACCACGCCGTCGGCGCCCGCGGCCGCCACCCGCGCCACCAGGTGGGCTCCCTTCTCGGCGTCCGCCACGAAGCGCGAGGCGGTGGCGGCGCCGTGCTCGAGGTAGGCGCGGGCGAGTCCGACGAGCGGGTCCTCGCCGGCCGCCGGCGCCGCGGCGCCCTCGATCGTGCGCAGGCCGAGCTGGAAGTCGTCGTCGACGATGTAGCAGCCCGCCTTCTCCAGGGTGCGGATGAGCGCCAGCGGCGGCTGTTCGCAGAACGCCCCCGCGACCACCACCCGTACGTTGTCGAGCGGGCGGGCCGGCCGCCGCCGCGCCGCCGCCAGGAAGTCCGCCAGCAGCCGGTTGTGCGCGCCGGTGGTCAGCACGCCGCCCGCCCGGGCCACCAGGTAGGCCTCCGACGCCGCCACCCGCCAGGGCTCGGCGCGGCGCAGCGCGTCGAGCTCGGCGAGCGCCCGGCGGCGCCGGTCCTCCGCGGCGATCGACCGCCGCAGCGCCGCGTCGCGCAGGGGGCGGGCGCCGCGGGCGGCGAGCTCCCCGGCGATGCGCCGCATCTCGGCGACGTAGAAGGCGCCCCCCACCGCGGGGTCGAAGTTCTGCGGCAGGTCGAGGTACGCGGTGAAGCGATCCGGCGACAGCAGGTTCCAGATCCCGCCGAGGTTGCGGACCACGTCGCAGATCGAGGGGAACAGGAAGCCGTCGAGCAGGTCGAGATTGCCGCGCAGGTGGAGCTCCACCATGCTGCGCGGCAGGTGGCAGATGTAGCTCTGGAAGTACGCGTCGCCGCGGATGATCTCGAGCTGGTCGCCGCCGCCGAAGAGCGCCACCGGCAGGCAGCCCTGCGCCTCGAGCAGCGGCCGGGGCACGTAGACCGGCAGGTAGCCGATGGCGAGCCGGCCGGGGTGGCGCCGCTTCCACCGCGCCACCGCGGCGAGCTCGAGGTCGTCGACCAGCCGTCGGCAGCGCTCGACGACCGGCGCGGCGGGGTCGGCCCCCGGCGGCGTCGTGGTGGCGGCCGACACGGCGGCGACGGAACGGCTCATCGCGGCTCCCTCTCCGCGCCGGCCCCGGCCAGCAGCGGGGACGGCGCCAGGGCGTCGAGATGGTGCTCCATGGTGTCCTGGAGCTCACGGTAGGGGCACGCGGTCACCACACCGCAGAGGACGAGGTGGTGGATGGTGCGGGCGACGTCGCGCGCCGTGCCGTGGAGCCCGGGGCGGTACCAGCCGTACAGCCAGTTGAGCATGCCGAACACGTTGTAGGTGACCCGGTCGAGCTCGGGGTCCGCCAGCGTCTCGCCCCCGGTCCCGGAGTGGTTGCAGCCGCGGCCGACCAGGTCGCCGACGATGGAGCGGGCGAGCTGGAAGTAGCGCTCCTTGAGCCCGCGCACCGCCGCCCGCTGCCCGGCGGGCAGCGACGCCGCCTCGTGCACCAGCACCCGCATCACGTCGGGGTTCTCGGCGACGTAGCGGACGTGGTGCGAGATCAGCACGTAGAGGCGGGCCTCCGGCTCGTCGAGGGTCGCCAACGCCTCCTCGGCGGAGGCCACCAGCGCCTCGAACGCCTCCTTCTGCAGGACGAAGAGGATGTCCTCCTTCGACGGGAAGTAGTTGTAGAGGTTCGACAGGCTGGTGCCGGTGGCCGCGGCGAGGTCGCGCATCGACATGCCGTGGAAGCCATGGGCGGCGATCGCCGCGGCCGCGGCCTGCAGGATGTCGCCGCGGGTGAGCCGGGGGCGGTCCGGCGGTGCGGTGCTCAACGATGCCTCCAGTCGGGCGGGCGGTGAGCGAGGAACGCCTCGATCCCCTCGTTGCCGTCGTGGCTCGGCACGACCTCGGCCAGGTACTGCGCCTCGGCGGCGGCCAGGGCGCGGTCGAGCCCGGCCAGGGCGCCGGAGGTCTCGCGCAGCGCCTTCACCCCCTGGCGCAGCGCATGGGCCGACAGCGGCTCGAGGTGGCGCCCGTACCAGTCGGCCATCTCGTCGTCCGCGTCGTCGCCGAAGACGGCGGTGACGAAGCCGGCGGCGAGGCCGTCGGCGGCGCTCAGCGTCTCGCCGGTGAGCAGCATGCGCTCGGCGCGGGCGGCGCCGAGACGGGCCGGGCCCCAGGCCGCCATCACCGGCGGGAAGACGCCGAGACGGATCTCCGGCGTGCCGAAGGTGGCGCCGGCGGTGGCGAACACCAGGTGGCAGCAGAGCACCGCCTCGAAGGCGCCCCCCAGGCAGCGTCCCTGCACCAGGGCGGCCACCGGCACGGGGAAGGCCGCCAGGTGACGGGCCAGGCGGTGGAAGGTGGCGAGCAGCCGTGGAGCGTCGGCCGCGCGGTGCTCCTCCACCGACGCGCCGAAGGAGAAGTCGCCGCCGGCGCCGCGCAGGACCACCAGGCGCAGGTCCGCCCGGTCGCGCTGGGCGGCGAGGGCGGCGTCGAGCTCCTCCATGAGGGCCGCGGTGAGGACGTTGCCGCGGGGCCGGTCGAGCACCAGCTCGACCATCCCGTCGCGCGCACCCGGCACGGTGCGGACGGCCGGCGCGCCGTCGGAGGCGGTGGGGACGCCGCTCACCGCTTCGCTCCCACCGGTTCGGCGGACGCCTCCGCGAGCTGCCGGCGCCGCGCGGCGGCCGGCATCACCTCGGCGGCGAGGTCGGGCTCCCAGCGGCGCCCCTCCGCCAGCCGGCGGCGCAGGGCGACGAAGTCGATCTCGCGCTCACCGCGATCGCCGTAGTGGAAGGCGGGGAAGCCGGCCGCCGCCTCGGTGGCCATGTTGAGCGCCAGCCACGAGCGGCTCGACTCGCTGTTGGCGTTCCAGTGCTCGAGCTTCTTCTTGCGCAGGCCCTCGAGCGTCACCCGGGTGCACTCGGGGAAGGTGCGGAGCAGGCGGGTCGCCAGGCGGTCGACCGCCGCGTCGAGCGGTGCCAGATCGACGGTGCAGGTGCCCAGCAGCCGCTCGGCCTCCTCGCGCTCCGCACCCTGCTTCCACTCGCCGTAGGCGATGCCGCCGGCGGCGTCGACCCAGCGGTCGGTGATCGCCCGCGGGTCGGGGATGAGCGCGCCCTCGGGGGTGCGGTGCACGGGCACGACGTCGTTGACGAGCCCCAGCCGCGCCGCCTTGTAGGCCGACCAGGGCTCGCAGACGACCAGCGACTCGGCCGCGCGGCCGACGCCCACGTAGAGGTGCAGGAAGTCGGTCGAGCCGCCGACCGGGGCGGAGCCGTGGATCGGCCCCGCCTGGCCGAAGGAGGCGCTGCCGGCGGCGACGGAGAAGTCGCAGGCCATGCCGATCTCCTGGCCGCCCCCGATGCGCAGGCCGTTCACCCGGCAGATCACCGGCTTGTCGCACAGCAGGATGGAGGTCACCAGGTCGTTGAACAGGCGCATGTACTGCAGGTACTCGAGCGGCCGCCCGGCGTAGTGGCGGGCGTACTCGGCGGTGTTGCCGCCGGTGGAGAAGGCGCGCTCGCCGGCGCCGGTGAAGACCACCACCACCGCCCGCCGGTCGGCACTGGCGCGCCGGAAGGCGAGGATCAGCTCCTTGACGGCGGCGGTGGTGTAGGAGTTGAGCTGCCGCTCGTTGTCGATCCAGATCCACACCTGGTGGAGGCCCTCGACGGCGCCCCCGCCGGCGTCGTGGATCGGCCGCTCCTCGTACCGGACGTGCCGCAGCTCGACGCCCGGCACCAGCTCGTGGTCCACCAACTCGTTCTGCCGCTCCATGGTCTCGCTCCTCTTCGGGGATCGTCGTGCCGTCAGGCGTCGGGGTGGAGGATCATCCGGCGCCCCAGCCGGTGGTGGGCCATGTCGTCGAGCAGCTCGTTGAGCCGCGACATCGGGGCGTGCTCGATCACCGGCGCCAGCTCCACCGCACCGGACCAGATCAGGGCCAGGACCTCGGGGTAGACCTCGGGCGGGCAGCCCCAGGTGCCGTGGGCGGTGGCGTCGTGCGCCATCAGGTTCGACAGCCGCAGCTCGACCTTGCGATGGGTGTAGCCGACCTGCACCAGGGTCGCCGCCCGGGCCAGCAACGAGAAGGCGAGCTCCTGCCCGCCGACGCTGCCGCTGCACTCGAAGATCCGCCAGTCGAGCGATTCGACGCCGGCGTCGCGGAGCAGGCCGTGGACCCGGCGCCGCACCTCGCGCGGTTCGCCCGTGGCCTCGACGAGCCCGTCGGCGGCCGCGGCGACCGCCGCGAGCCGCTCCGGATCGACGTCCAGAGCCAGCACCAGGGCGCCCAGCGCGTGGGCGATCTGCACCAGGAACCCGCCCACCCCGCCGCAACCGACCACCACCGCGGCCTGGCCGGCCGCGAGCCCCGACCGCCGCACCGCCTGGTAGGCGGTCGACACGGCGTCGGCGACCACCGCCAGGTCGGCGAGCGGGAAGCCGTCGGGCGCCGAGTCGAGGGCGACGAGCGGGGCGGCGGGGACCCGCAGATGGGTGGCGAAGCCGCCGTGGATGTCGTTGCCCGGCATCTTCTGCCGCAGGCAGGCGTTGCCCCGCCCGGCTCGGCAGAAGGCACAGGTGCCGCAGGGCAGCACGGCGGGGACCAGGACCGGCCTGCCGACCAGGTGCTCCGCACCCTCGCCCGCGGCCGTCACCCGGCCGGTGACCTCGTGCCCCAGGACCAGCGGAAGCGCGTGCCGCGGCAGGACCGAGCCGTCGGCGAAGGTCAGGTCCGTGTGGCACAGGCCGCAGGCGCTGACCTCCACCACCGCTTCGCCGGCGGCGGGTGCATCGAGCGACAGCGCACCCCGGGCCAGCGGCTGACCGGGGCTCTCGAGGTAGTACCCCTCGGCGGTGATCACGCCTCTCCTCCTCGGCGGGATGGAACGTCCTGTCGAGGATAGAGAACGATCGTTCGTTCGTCAAGCGCCCCGGCATCCTCCCTCTCGGGGAGGGCGGGGCGGCGGGGGGGTGGAGGGGGCCGGCGCCGGGCACGGCGGCGGCCCCCTCCCCGGGCTCAACCGGCGGGACCCGGCGGCGCGGCCGCGGGCTGGAAGTCCGGGACGTGATTGACGATCGGCGGGAGCGAGTGCAGGTAGGCGAAGACCGCCGCGAGATCTTCGTCGCTGAGCTCTCCGATGCTCTGCCAGGGCATCGGCGGCATGATCGGACGCGACTGCCCCATGTGGCGGCCGGTGCGCATCGCGGTCACGAACATCTCCTCGCTCCAGATCCCCAGCCCGGTGTTCTCGTCCGGGGTCAGGTTGGCGGCGTAGGAGACGCCCCAGGGCCCGGCGAAAGCGGTCATCGTCGCCGAGCCGGCCCACACCCACGGACCCGAGGCCGCCGGCGGCGGCGGCATGGTCATCCCTTGCGGGTGCCCGGAGAGCAGGTGAGCCGCGTCCCGCTCCGGTCCGTGCTCACCCATGATCATGGGGGTGTGACAGTCGTTGCAGCCGCCGAGGTTGACCAGGAAACGTCCCCGTGCCACCAGGTCGTCGGCACCGGCGGCGACGTGCTGGGCGGCCGGGACGACCATGGTGGTGTCGGGCGGCGGCGCGGCGCTCTCGGCGACCTGCTGCCGGGCGCACCCGCCGGTGACGGCCAGCGCCCCGGCGAGCCCCAGCATCAGGCACGGGCGGGACCACGACGACAGAAAGCTCCGGTGCTCCCTCATACGAACATCGCCCTCCCTCGGTTCGCAGACGCCGGAGTTGGCGGCCGCGGCTCCCCATCTGTCGGAGATGACGGCGCAGAGTACTACAGGCCGGGAGGCCGCGGAAGAGGTCGCGGCCGGATCAGGCGTAGCGGATCCAGCGCAGCAGCTCCTTGACGGTGGGCTTCTTGCCGTACATCAGGATGCCGACCCGGTAGATGCGGGCGCAGACCGCCACCATCAGGATGATGAAGCCGGCGGTGAGCAGGGCGGAGCCGGCGATCTGCCACAGCGGCGGCAGCTCGACCGCGATGCGCAACGGCATGAGGATGGGGGCGAGCAGCGGCACCATCGACAGCACCACCGACAGCGTGGAGTTGGTGTCGTTGATCACCGGGAAGAGGAAGAACATCGGCGCGATGATGGTGAAGGTGGGGATGAAGGCCATCTGCTGGGCCTCCTGGAGACTGTTGAAGGCCGAGCCCACCGCCGCGTACATGCTCGAGTAGACGAAGAACCCGAGCACGAAGAAGACCACCACCCAGGCCACCTGCGCCGGCGAGAAGCTGGGCAGCCGCTGCCCCTCGGGCAGGAAGGACGACGAGGTCAGGACCCCGGGGGCCAGGACCGCGGCGAGCGACAGCATCCAGACCAGGAACTGGGTCAGCGCCGCCCCGCCGATGCCGAGCAGCTTGCCCATCATCAGGTCGAAGGGTCGCGCCGACGAGGCGACCACCTCGACGACCCGGGACGTCTTCTCCTCGAGCACGCCCTGGAGCACCTGCTGCCCCCACAGCAGCAGCACCATGTACAGCAGGAAGAAGAGGCCGTAGGCGAGGAAGAAGCCCGCCTCGCCGGCCTCCGAGCGGCTGCCCTCCGCCGACACCTTGACCGTGTCGAGGTCGATCGAGGCGAGCAGCGGCCGCACCTTCGCCGGGTCGTAGCCGGCCTCGGTCAGGCGCGTCTCCCGCACCTCGGCGGAGACGGCGTCGGACAGCACCGCCTGGGTCAGCGTGTTCGAGACGTTGCGGGCGTGGAACTCGACGCGGTCCTGGTCCAGGCCGGCGCGGTCGATCCACATCCAGGCGTCGATCCGCTCGTCGAGCAGGCGCCGGTCGAGGGCGGCCCGCTGGGCGGTGGCGTCGGCGCCGGCCGGCTCCACGGTGACGTGGAAGTCGGCGAAGCGGACCCCGCCCTCGCGCCGCTCCAGCCGCTCCGCCAGGCCCGGCGCCACCGTCCCGGTGGTGTCGACCAGCACCAGGTCGACCTCGGCGTGGGTCTTCGACATCACCAACGCCGGCACCGCGGTGACCAGAGCCAGGAACACCGGCAGGATCAGGATCCCGATCCAGAAGCCCTTGGACTTGATGCGGGCCAGGTACTCCCGCTTGGTCAGCACCCGGATCTTCTCAAGCCGCATCGCGCACCGCCTTCACGAAGATCTCCTCGAGCTCCGGCTCCTCGCTGCGGAAGTCGCGCACCTCGAGGCGCGCCACCAGCTCCCGCAGCACCCGCGCACAGTCGGCGTCGGGGGCGAGGAACAGCCGCGCCTTGCCCGGCACCTCCGGGTCCGCCACCACCTGGTCGACGCCGTCGACGCCCGCGACCACGCCGAGGTCGCCGGCCGCCTCGAGGCGGTAGGCGTTCCCCCCGGCGCCGCTTGATCTCGGCCAGCTCGCCGGACAGCACCACGCGCCCCCGCGAGATCAGCCCGATGGCGTCGCACAGCTTCTCCGCCTGCTCCATCACGTGGGTGGAGAAGAGGATCGTCCGCCCCTGTCGCTTGTACTCGGCGAGCAGATCCTTGAACAGGCTCTGGTTGATCGGGTCGAGGCCCGAGAACGGCTCGTCGAGGATGACCAGCTCCGGCTCGTGGATCAACGTCCCCGCGATCTGCACCTTCTGCTGCAGCCCCTTCGACAGCTCCTCGACCTTGCGCTGCGCCCGGTCGGCGATGTCGAGGCGCTCCAGCCAGTTGCCGGCGCGGGCGGTGGCGTCGCGCCGCGACAGGCCGCGCAGCTCGCCGAGGAAGGCCAGGTGGTCGGCCACCGTCATCTTGCGGTAGAGGCCGCGTTCCTCGGGCAGGTAGCCGATGCGCTCGAGGTCACCGCGGGTGCGCGGCCGCCCGAACAGCCGGATCTCGCCCGCGTCGGGGGCGAGGATGTCCATGATCATGCGGATCGTCGTGGTCTTGCCGGCGCCGTTGGGGCCGAGGAGACCGAAGATGGTCCCGGCCGGCACCGCCAGCGACACGTCGTCGACGGCGACGAAATCGCCGAACGTCTTGCGCAGGCCGGCGAGCTCTAGGGTGGCGGTCACGTCGTTCTCCCTCCGTCCATTGGCGGTCCCGCGGTCGGGAGGCATCTTACCCGGCAGGCCGACGTTCCCTACGCGCCGACGCCCCGGTCGTTCCCGCGGCGCCGGGCGCGGCTCTCGCGCCGCCGCCGGCGGGCGTGCGCCAGGAGGTCCCGGGGCGAGGTGATCAGGCCGGTGGCGCGCAGGTCCGACGGATAGCTCCACAGAGCGCGCGCCAGCCCCAGGTGGCGGTGGCGCGCCAGGTGCCAGCGGAGGGTGCGCTGGACGTCCCGGGCCAGCCCCTCCGGCGCCGCGCGGCGGTCGAGCAGCCGGAGCACGGCAGCGGCCGCGCCGGCGGGTCGGGCGGCCGCTGCCCGCCGGGCGGCGGCGGGGACCGCTTCCGGGACCAGGGAGGCGAGAACGTCCAGGCCGCCGGCCACCCAGCGTCCCAGTCCGGCCTCCCGCGCCGCCGCGACCACCTCGTCCCAGTCGAACGCAGTGCCCTCGGCGCGGAGGATCGTCACCGCGTCCACCCACCAGCGCGCCTGGGCCCGGGAGTCGACGCGGGCGCCGTGGAGCACGGCGTGGAGCAGATGGTGCTCGGGGCGGAGCCGCAGCACCTCCCGCCCCGACCACCGGACCCGTCGCGCCCCGCGCCAGTAGCGCTCCATGGCCCGCCTCCGGCCCGCGGCGCCCGCCTCCAGGACCAGCCGGACGTCGAGGAGCCAGTGGAGATCCACCTCGGCGGCGGCATCCCGGCCCAGGGCGCAGGAGTGCTTGGCCCGCGGCGCCCCCGGCCGGGGCTCGTCGCGCAGCTCGTACCCCGCCGCGCGCAGCCGGCGGACGGCGGCGGCGAGCCGCTCCTCGGGCACCAGCAGGTCGAGGTCCCCCACCGCGCGGCCGGCGCCGCCGTACCACGCGTCGAGGGCGAGACCCTTGAGCGGCGCCGCCACGATCCCCACGTCCTCCAGCGCCGCCAGGACCTCGCCGGCCTGGCGCAGCGCCAGCAGGCGCAGGCTGCGGCTCTCGGCCCACCCCCGCCGCAGCGCGCGTGCCACCTCCGGCGCCAGGGCCGGCTCGCCCGGCGCCCCGACCGCGCGGGCCAGGCCTCCGTGGACGAGAGGGAGCAGCCGCTTCTCCTCGTCGCTGGGTGCCGCCACGGCCGCGGCCAGGGCGCCGGCGGCCCGCGACGGCGGCACCGACAGGCCCACGGCGAGGCGCACGAGGATCTCCTCCCGCGGGCTCGGCCACCAGGCGGGACGTGAGCTCACGGCGCGGCGGCCAGCCAGCGCTCCAGCCCCTCGAGGAACTCCGCGGCCTCCCCTCGGGGCCCGCCGGCGAGGCGCGGCCGGTGCGACAGCAGCCGGGCCACCGCCGCCGCGGCGCGGCGGGGCCGCGGGACGGCGACCACGGAGTTGTCGAGCAGGGCCAGGGCCGCGGCTTCGACGGTGAGCGGACGGGGACGGAAGCGGGCGTGGGGCCGGAACGAGGTGAGGACGACGGCGGCGGGCGGAGCCGCCTCGGGCTCGCCGCCTTCAGGCGACCCGACGCCGGTGAGCCCGCGGACGTCGGGCCGCAGCGAGATCGCCTTGCGGTAGGGGAGGATGCGCCCCGAGGAGTCGATCGGGGCGTACTCGTCGGAGTAGTAGGTCGCCCCGCGCTCGGCGAGCCGCGCGGCGAGGGTCGACTTGCCGGCGCCGGTGCGGCCGGGGAAGACGAGGAGCAGACCCTCCCAACGGACGACGCTGGCGTGCAGGAAGCTCGCGCTCCGGGCGTGGAGGGCGACGTCGAAGTGCAGCGCGTCGACGGCGCGGCGCAGGACCTCGTCGCGGGCCCCCCGGGCGAGCTCGGAGCGGCCCCGCAGCAGGCGCAGCGCGCCGCCCGCGCCGTCCGCCGCGATGCGGTAGGTCACGTCCGGCCGTGGCCGCGGGCCCCCGCCCTCCGGCGCCAGCGAGCTCCCGGGGAGCGCCGCGGCGAGCTCCGTGGCCACGAGGGCCACCTCACCGGTCAGCCGGAAGCGCGCTCCGAAGGCGTCCAGCCGCCAGGCCCCGTCGCGCCGCGGCGTCACGGGTCCCGGAGCGGCGACGAGCTGGGCGGGGCGCAGCGGCGCGCCCCGTCTCCGAGGCGGGATCGACGGTCGGACACGGCCGCGGATTATAGGGCCCTCCCCGGGGCGGCGCTCCCGGGGGCGTGGGGTGGGCGGCTCCGTCGTGGATCGAGGGGTCCGGAGGGTTCCCGGAACGCGATCTTTTTTCCCCAGAGCGGCCGACTCCTGGACGGAGTTGCACTTTCCGGGCATGGCCGGTAGGGTGCTCCCGACTCTCGGCGGACGAACGGTCGACCCGGAGGGACGAACGACATGGGCGCGTTCCAGAACCTCGGACAGGCGCTGCGCTGGCTGCGCACGCGGCAGAACCGCAAGCAGTACCAGATCGCCGAAGCCGCCGGGATCACCAAGGCGATGCTGTCGGCCTACGAGACCGGCAAGCAGAAACCGTCGCTCGAGACGCTGGAGAAGATCCTCGACGCGCTGGGGAAGAACCTCGCCGACCTCCACCACTCCCTGCACCTCCACCAGGGGGGCCGCCCCGGCGAGCTTCCCGCCGACGGCGGCGACGCGTGGGAAAACGCACCGCGGGGGCGCGCCGGCGACGCCTGGAGCGAGACGCCGGTCAACGTCTACCGGGCGCTCGGCCTCGACCACCGCCTGCCGGCCGACCAGGAGCGCTCGCTCGCCCAGATGCTCCAGGGATTCCACGGCCTGCTCCGGCACATGGCACAGCAGCTCGACCGCCCCGCCAATGCGCCGCTGGGTCCGCGGCGCATCGAGACGCCGCCGGCGCCGGGGGGCGACGAGGAGGAGTAGGGCGCTCGGCCGGCCCGGCGGACGGTCCGCCACGCCGCCGGCCGTCGCGACGTCCGGAAGTGGGACGGCGGGCCGATCGGCGGCCGGCAGCGGACGGCAGGGGAACCCGCCCCCCCGACCCCGCCTCCCCCGCAAAGCCCCGCCGGCACGGGGTTGCCGGCCGCCGCGCCGCCGCGGCACGCCGCTTGCCCTGCCGACGCGCGGAGGAACTGCGACATGACCGGTCTCCTGGGCGATCTGCGGTACGCGGTGCGGGCGCTGGGCCGGCGGCCCGGGTTCACCGCCGTGGCGGTGGCCACGCTCGCCGTCGGCATCGGCGCCAACACGGCGATCTTCTCGGCGGTCGACGCCCTGCTGCTGGCGCCCCCGCCCTTCGCGCACCCCGAAGAGCTGGTGCTGATCTCCGAGACCCTGCGCGGCGACGAGTTCCCGGTGTCGCTGCCCGACTTCGTCGACCTGCGCCGGGAGAGCCGCTCGTACCAGGGGCTGGCCGCCTACCGCTGGGAGGGCTTCAACCTGTCCGGGCTCGAGCGCCCGGAGCAGGTCGGCGCGGCCACCGCGTCCGCCGACTTCTTCCGCGTCGTCGGCGCCCGGATGCTCCTCGGCTCCGGGTTCCCGCCGTCGGCGGACCTGAGTCTCGACCCCGACGCGGCGCCCGCCGACCGCGTCGTGGTGCTCGGCCGCCGCTTCTGGGAGCGCCGCTTCGGCGCCGACCCGCAGGTCGTCGGGCGGGTGATCCGGCTCGACGGCGAGCCCTTCACCGTCTCCGGCGTGCTGCGCGAGGATCCCCACCTGACCTGGGCGGAGGACGCCCAGCTCTGGGCACCGCTCGGCGCCTTCCGTCACGGCTTCGACTCCCGCGGCTCGCACTCGAACACGCTGCTCGTCGGGCGGCTCCGCCAGGGCGTCACCCTGGCGGCCGCGCGCCAGGAGCTCGAGACCTTCTACCGCCGCCTCGCCGAGCGCTACCCGGGCAGCAACCGCAACGTCGGCGCGTCGGTGACGCCGCTCGGCGAGCGCCAGGTGCGGGAGGCGCGGCCGGCGCTGCTGGTGCTCTGGGGAGCCGTGGCCTTCGTGCTGTTGATCGCCTGCGCCAACCTCGCCAACCTGATGCTCGCCCGCGCCGCCGGCCGGCGCCGCGAGCTGGCGCTGCGGCGGGCGCTGGGGGCGGGCCGGGGACGCCTGCTGCGCCAGCTCCTCACCGAGAGCGTGGCGCTCGGCCTGGCCGGCGGCCTCGCCGGCCTGGCGCTGGGCGCCTGGGGCATCGAGCTGATCCGCCGCATGGCCACCGACGGCTCGCGGGCCGCCGAGGTCCATCTCGACCCGGTGGTGCTGGGCTTCACCCTGCTGCTGGCCGTGGTCACCGGCCTGGCGGTCGGCGTGCTGCCGGCGCTGGCGATCTCGCGTCGCGGCGGTCTCGCCAGCCTGACCGACGGCGCCCGCGGCGGCGACGCCGACCGCACCGGCAGCCGCCTGCGGCGGCTCCTGGTCGCCACCGAGGTGGCCCTCGCCCTGGTCCTGCTGATCGGCGCCGGGCTGATGATCGCCAGCTTCCGACGGCTGCGCGCGGTGGATCCCGGCTACCGCCTGGACCATCTCCTGGTGACCGAGCTCCGGCTGTCCGGCGCCGCCTGGTCGGACGAGGCGCGCCGCCTCGACTTCTTCCAGCGCCTGCTCGCCCGCCTGGCGGCGCGCGGCGAGCTCCGCGCCGCCGCCTTCGCCGACCCCCTGCCGCTGATGGACAGCGAGAGCTCGGGCTCCTTCGAGGTCGAGGGGGTGCCGCGCGAGGAGGGCGACCACCTGTCGTTCTCCTACTCCCGGGTGAGCCCGGGCTACTTCGCGACGATGGGCATCCCGGTCCTCGCCGGTCGGCCGTTGACGGCCGCCGACGACGCCGACGCGCCCCCGGTGATCGTGGTGGACCGTCTCACCGCCGAGCGCCTGTGGCCCGGAGACAACCCGCTGGGCAAGCGCGTGCAGCGCTCCGGCGAGGACGCCTGGCGCACCATCGTCGGCGTCGTCGGGCCGGTCCGCCACCTGGACCTCGACGAGCCCGCGGCGCCCCACGTCTACTTCCCGCTGGCGCAGCGGGTACCCGACGGCGGTTTCCTGGTGGTCGCGACGCGCGGCGCGCCGCAGGCCGCGGCCGAGCTGCTGCGCCGGGAGGTGGCGGCCCTCGATCCCGACCTGCCGCTGAGCGACCCCGAGACCATGGAGCGCCGCGCCGGCGTCGCGGTGGAGAGGTACCGCGACCCGATGCTCCTGCTCGCGGTCTTCTCGGCCCTCGCCCTGGCGCTGGCGGCGCTGGGGATCTACGGCGTGATGAGCTACGCGGTGAGCCTGCGCACCCGCGAGATCGGCGTCCGGATGGCACTCGGGGCGGCCCGTTCCGAGGTGCTGCGGCTGGTGCTCGGCGAGGGCACCCGCCTGGCGGCCGTGGGCGGCGCCGCCGGCCTCGCCGCCGGGCTGCTGCTGTCGCGCGCCCTCGCCGGTCTGCTCTACCAGGTCTCCCCGGGCGACCCGCTCAGCCTGCTGGCGGTCGCGGGCGTGCTCGCGGCGGTGGCGCTGGTGGCCTGCTGGCTGCCGGCCCGCCGTGCGGCCGCCATCGACCCGATGCGCGCCCTGCGTTGGGAGTGAGGGCTCCGGGGCGCCCGGGAACCTCCCGGGCCGGCGGGCGGTCCAAGCGGAAGGTGGGTCGCTCCCACCCGTCCGTCCGTCCACCGTCGCGAGGAGCCGACCCGTGATCCCCATTCCCGACCTGCTGCACCTCGACGCCCGGCTGGACCTCGACCGGAGACACCTCGAGGAGCTCCTCGGACTGGCCTTCTCGGGAGCCGGCGAGGGCGACGACCTCGGGCAGGCGCTGGCGCCGCCGGCGCACGGCGGCACCTGGCGTACCGAGACCTTCGCCGACGACCTGTTCGTCCGCGACCTGGTCGCCGCCCATCTCCGCGTCGCCTTCTCGGGCCGCGAGTACGCCAACAACCCGACCGCCCTGTTCCGGGTCCTCACCCGGCCGCCGCTCGACCTCGAAACGATCCGCTTCCGCCAGGGCATCCTCGCCGAGCTGCACGCCGACGCCGAGCGGCTGGCGGCGGCGCAGCGGCTCTACGCCCGCCTCTACGACCTGATGAACATGTTCCGCTACCCGGGGCGGATGGCGCAGCTCGACCTCGGTGCGTTCCGCATGGACGTCTTCCGGCTGGTCCGCGAGGCGATCGAGGCGATGGTGACCGACTTCGCGGGCGCCCGCTCCGGGCTGGCGCGCCTGCACGACGCCGGGCTCGCGCTGCGCGCCAGCGACGAGGTGCGCACCGTCGACGCCCTGCTCGACTACGAGCAGCGGCAGGCGGTGCTCCACGTGGACCTGCGGGTGGGGGCCAGCGGGCGGCTGACCGGTCTCGAGGTGCGCTCGATCGAGCCCAACCGCGACAACCCCTTCTACCGGTCGGCGCTGCGGCGCCGCCTCGGGCGGCTCGGCGCCTGGCTGCTGCACGGCCTGCGCCTCGGCGACCACGACGTGATGACCCGGCTGGTGCACGCCGTCTACGACTCCACGGCGCCCGCCTTCATGACCCTCGGCCAGCTCCTCGGCCAGCTCGAGATCTACCTCGCCATGGAGGGCCTGCGGCGACGGGTCGAGGCGCAGGGCCTGGCGATGTGCCTGCCCGAGGTCGGCGACGGCGGGCCGCTCGAGCTGACGGGGCTGTTCAACCCGCTGCTGCTCGGCCCCGCGGAGCCCCCGGTGCCCTGCGACCTCCGCCAGCCCGAGGCGCGCGCCGTCACCCTGGTGACCGGCCCCAACTCGGGCGGCAAGACGCGCCTGCTGCAGGCGATCGGGCTGGCCCAGCTCCTCGGCCAGGGCGGCTTCTATGCACCGGCCGCGCACGCCCGCCTGCCGCGGGTGCGCGGCATGTTCGTGTCGCTGGTGGAGCGCGAGACGGCGGAGCGCTCCGAGGGGCGCCTGGGCCGCGAGCTGAGCCGCATCCGCCAGCTCTTCGACACCGTCGAGGACCCCTCCCTGGTGCTGGTCGACGAGCTGTGCTCCGGGACCAACCCCTCGGAGGGCGTCGAGGTCTTCTCCCTGGTGCTGCGGCTGCTCGACCGGGTGCGGCCGGTCGGCTTCGTCACCAGCCACTTCCTCGAGTACGTCCAGGGGCTGTCCGCCGACCCGCCGATCCCCGACCTGCGCTTCCTGCGCGTCGAGGTGGACGGCCACCGCCGCTCGACCTACCGCTTCGTCCCCGGGGTCGCCGACTCCTCGCTGGCGGCGCTGACCGCCGAGCGCATGGGCATCACCTTCGAGGGGATCGCGGCCGCGATCGAGCGCCGGCGCGCCGCCGCCGGGCCGGGGAGAGGAGAGACGGAACCGGCCGCCGCCGGCGCCGCCGCGCGCCGCTAGCAGCGGCCGGGAGGGGCGGCCGGCCGCTCAGTCCTTCTTCGCCACCCAGGGCGACGCCGCCAGCAGGCGGAGCTGGTGGTTCGCCACCGCCAGCATGGCGAAGTCCACCCCCGCCGACGCCTCGAGCTCGGCGAGCAGGCGGTCGATCGGCTCCACCCGGGCCGCCTGCTCCGCCAGCCAGGCCTCGGTGGCCTCCTGCGGGCTCCGCCCCGCCGCCAGCTGCAGCACGTCGCGGGTCATCTGTCCCTGGTGGGCGATCAGGTCCTGGGTCAGCGCCTCCGCCGCCGCCTTGTGCCAGGGATCCTGGTCCGCGAACGACTGCGTCGAATCGCGCAGCCAGTCGAGGCGGAAGCGGGAGCCGAGGAGGAAGTAGACCCGGGCCACCTCCACCGGGCCGTAGTCGTTGCCGCGCGCGATGGCGACGATGTCGAGCACCGCGCCGAGCACGTCCACCGAGGCGATGAACCGCGACAGTCCCCCGGGCACGCCGCGCTGCTGGTAGCCCTCCATGCGGTCGGTCAGCTCCCCGAGCCCCTGCGCCGGCAGGATCGACTCGAGCTCCGCGATCACCGCCGCCACCCCCTCGCCGAACTCGCGCACCCGCTCGGTGACGCGGAGCTGCTCGCGGGAGTGGCGCAGCAGCCACAGGGTGGAGCGGTCGAGCAGACGGTCGACCTCGAGGATCATGCGGATCTGCAGGTCCGCCGGCACCTGGTTGTCGAGCGCCTCGATCCCTGCCCCAGACGCCGCGCAGCTCGAAGGCGTCGCGGGCGATGGTGTAGGCGCGGGCGATGTCGGCGGCGCGGGCGCCGGTCTCCTCCACCATCCGGGAGACGAAGGTGGGGCCGACCCGGTTGACCATGGAGTTGGTCACGTGGGTGGCGATGATCTCGCGGCGCAGCCGGTGGCGCTCGATCGCCGCGCGGTACTCCTCGCGCAGCGGCCGCGGGAAGTAGCGCAGCAGGTCGCGCGCCAGCTCCGGATCGTCGGGCAGGTCGGAGCCGCAGGATCTCCTGGTAGAGGGAGATCTTGGCGTAGGCGAGCAGCACCGCGATCTCGGGCCGGGTCAGGCCGCGCCCCTCGGCCTGGCGCTCGGCGAGCTGCCTCGTCGTCGGGCAGGAACTCGAGCTTGCGCTGTCGAGCCGCCCCGCCCGCTCGAGCGTTGCGGATCAGCCGCGACTGGGCGTCGAGCAGCGCCACCGCCCTGCGCCTCGGCGACACTGATCGCCTGCGTCTGCAGGTAGTTGTCGCGCAGCACCAGCTGGCCGACCTCGTCGGTCATCTCGGCCAGCAGCCGGTTGCGCTGCTCGAGGTCCATGCCGTCGCGCGCCATCACGTCGCCGAAGCAGGATCTTGATGTTGACCTCGTGGTCGGAGCTGTCGACGCCGGCGGAGTTGTCGATGGCGTCGGTGTTGATGCGGCCGCCGCCGGCGCGAACTCGATGCGGCCGCGCTGGGTGAGCCCGAGGTTGGCGCCCTCGCCGACCACCTTGGCGCGCAGCTCGGGGGCGTCGACGCGCAGCTCGTCGTTGGCCCGGTCGCCGACGTCGCCGTGGGTCTCGCCGGAGGCCTTGACGTAGGTGCCGATGCCGCCGAACCAGAGCAGCTCGACGTCGGCGCTGAGCATGGCGCGGATCAGCTCGTCGGGGTCGACGCGTCGGCTTGGTCGAGCGCCGAAGCGGGCCCGCACTTCGGCGCTCACGTCGATCGACTTGGCCGAGCGGTCGAAGACCGCGCCGCCGGCCGAGAGCTTCGCCGGGTCGTAGTCGGTCCAGCTCGAGCGCGGCAGGTCGAACAGCCGCTGGCGCTCGGCGAAGCTCGCCGCCGGATCGGGGTCGGGGTCGACGAAGATGTGCAGGTGGTTGAAGGCGCCGACCAGGCGGATGTGCTGCGACAGCAGCATGCCGTTGCCGAACACGTCGCCCGACATGTCGCCGACGCCGACGACGGTGAAGTCCTCGCTGCTGGATGTCCTTGCCCATCTCGCGGAAGTGCCGCTTGACCGACTCCCAGGCGCCGCGGGCGGTGATCCCCATCTCCTTGTGGTCGTAGCCCGCCGAGCCGCCCGAGGCGAAGGCGTCGCCGAGCCAGAAGCCGTACTCCGCGGCGATGGCGTTGGCGAGGTCGGAGAAGGTGGCGGTGCCCTTGTCGGCGGCGACCACCAGGTAGGGGTCGTCGCTCGTCGTAGCGCACCACGGACGGCGGCGGCACGATCCGCTCGCCGTCGAGGTTGTCGGTGAGGTCGAGCAGGCCGCGCATCAAGGTGCGGTAGCACGCCACGCCCTCGGCCAGCACCTCGTCGCGCGACAGTCCCTCGGTCGGCCGCTTGACCACGAAGCCGCCCTTCGCGCCCACCGGCACGATCACCGCGTTCTTCACCATCTGGGCCTTCATCAGGCCGAGGATCTCGGTGCGGAAGTCCTCCGCCGGTCCGACCAGCGGATGCCGCCGCGCGCCACCTTGCCGCCGCGCAGGTGCACCGCCTCGACCTGCGGCGAGTAGACCCAGATCTCGTACAGCGGCAGCGGCTGCGGCATGCCGCGCACGTTGCGGCTGTCGAGCTTGAACGACAGGTACGGCTTGGGACCGCCGTCGTCCGCCGGCTGGAAGAAGTTGGTGCGCAGCGTCGAGCGCACCAGGTTGAGGAAGCGGCGCAGGATGCGGTCCTCGTCGAGGCTGCGCACCGCGGCGAGCGACCGGCGCAGCGCCGCCCCGACCTCCTCCAACCGCACCGCCCGTCCCGCCTCGGCGGCCGGGTCGAGGCGGGCGCGGAACAGATCGATCAGCAGGCGCGCGATGGCCGGGTTGCGGGCCAGGGTCGCCGCCATGTACTCCTGCGAGAAGGCGATGCCGATCTGCCGCAGGTAGCGCCCGTAGGCGCGCAGCACGGTGACCTCCCGCCAGCCCAGGCCGGCGGCGAGGACCAGGCGGTTGAAGCCGTCGCTGTCGAGGTCGCCCCGCCAGACCCGCGCGAAGGCCTCGCGGAAGACGTCCTGGAAGCGGTCGAGGTCGATGTCGACCCGGTCGTCGGCGGAGAGCAGGAAGTCGCGGATCCAGACGCTGCGTCCGGTACCGCGGGGGGTGACCTCGTAGGGCACCTCCCACACGGCCTCCAGCCCCATGTCCTCGAGCATCGGCAGCAGGTCGGAGAGCGGCTTGACCGGGCTGGGGTGGAAGATCTTGAAGCGCACCTCGTGCTCCGCAGCCCCCTGCGGCCGGTAGAGGCGGGTGGCCAGCTCGCCGCCGTCGAGCACCTCCTCGAGGGCGTCGATGTCGGCGACCGCGTCGACCGCCGGGATGGCCTCGCGGTAGCCCCCCGGGAAGGCCTCGGAATAGCGGCGGAGCTGCGCCAGGCCGGCCTCCTCGCCGCGGGCCGCCGCCAGCGCCTCGCGCAGGTGGTCCTCCCAGGTGGCCGCCAGCTGCGCGATCTCGCTCTCCAGCCGGCGGACGTCGAAGGGCGGCACGTCGCCCGGGCGGGTCTGGAAGATGACGTGGGCGCGCGCCAGCGGCGCGTCCCCGACCTGCGTGGAGAAGGCGGTGACCTCGCCGTGGAACGCCTCGGCGAGCAGCGCCTCCATGCGGTGGCGCAGCCGGGTGGTGTGGCGGTCGCGCGGCACGAAGATCAGCGCCGAGACGAAGCGCTCGAAGGGGTCCTTGCGGACGAACAGCGCCATCCGCTGGCGCTCCTGCAGCCGCAGGATGCCCAGCGCGACGTCGTAGAGCTCCTCGTCGGAGATCTGGAACAGCTCGTCGCGCGGGAAGGTCTCCAGCAGGTGGCGCAGCATGCGGGCGTTGTGGCTGCGCGGGTCGAAGCCGACCCGCTCGACGATGCGCGCCACCTTCTGGCGCACCAGCGGCACCGAGCGCACGCTGCGGTGGTAGGCGGCCGACGAGAACAGGCCGAGGAAGCGGCGCTCGCCGATCACCCGGCCCTCGGCGTCGAAGCGGCGCACCGCGATGTAGTCCATCGCCATCGGCCGGTGCACCGGGGAGCGGGCGTGCGCCTTGGAGACGATCAGCAGCTCCTTGCGGCGCAGGAAGGCGGCGATGTTGGGCTGCAGCGGCGTCTTGCTGCGGCGCACCGAGTCGGGCAGGACGTTGCGCAGGATGCCCAGGCCCGAGCCGGGGACCAGGCGCAGGTAGTCCTCGCCCCCCTCGTGGACCAGCTCGTAGTCGCGGTAGCCGAGGAAGGTGAAGTGGTCCTCGGCCAGCCAGCGCAGGAACTCGACGCCCTCCTCGAGCTCCTCCTCGCGCACCGGCGGCGGGCTCTCGGCGATCTCGTCGAGGATGCGCTCGACGTGCTCCCGCATGTCCTGCCAGTCGTCGACCACCCGGCGGACGTCGGCCAGCACGTCGGCGAGGGCGTCGCGCAGCTCCTCGAGCTTGCCGGCGTCGGTCTCCTGGTCGACCTGCAGGTGCATCAGCGACTCGCGCACCATGTCGGGCGCGTCGGGGGCCCCCACCTCGACACGCCGGCCGCGCCCGTCGCGGCGCACGCCGAGGACCGGGTGGAGCACCAGGTGCAGATCGGAGTCGCGCCGGGTCAGCTCGGCGTTGACCGACGAGACGAGGAACGGCATGTCGTCGTTGACGATCTCGACGACGGTGTGCGGCGTCTGCCAACCCTGCTCGGACGCCTGCGGGTTGAACACGCGCACCTTCGCCTCCCCCGGCCGGCGCTCGGCGGCCAGCTCCCACAGCGAGCAGGCCGCCCCGACCAGGTCGTCCTCGTCGGCGGTGAGGACGTCTTCGGGGGTCACGGAGCCGTAGAGGCGGCGCACGAACAGCTCGACGCCTTCGGCGAGGGGGGCCGGGACGCGCTCCCGGACCCGGTGGACGACGCGCGCGATCTTCTCGCTCTTGTCGGTCTCGGCTTGGATGGTGGTCACGACGGGGATCTCCGGAGGAGCAAGGACGGGGCCAAGGGTGCAGGGCGCACCGGGACGTAGGCTAACGCATCCAGCGCCCGACGGACCGCCCGACGGGGCGGGCAGGGGGCGGTGACAGGGCGTAAAAGAGATCGCGCTTCGACTGGAATAGTGCGCTCCTCCAGATCCTTATAGGGGGTGCATGTCCGGAAAACTCCTGAGGATCTTCCTGCCCTTTCTGTTCGTCGGGGTGCTGATCGGGCTCGGCCCCGAGCTCGGCGTGGGCCGCGCGGCGGTCAGCCAGGCCGCGCCAGCCCCCGCCCCGACCCGTGCGATCGCCGCCCACCGGGCGGCGTCGGTGCGTCCTCTTCCCACGACCCCGGCCGCTCCGGCCCTCGCGGCCCCCGGGCTGTCGGCGCAGGTGCTCGACCGGGCGCTGGCCGCCGCCGCGACCGCCGAGCGCCGCGGCCTGGTCGACGACCCGGAGACCCTGACGGTCATCGACTACTCGCTGCCGTCGACCACGAAGCGCCTGTGGGTCTTCGACCTGTCGACGGGCGAGCTGCTGTTCCACGAGCTCGTCGCCCACGGCAAGAACAGCGGCGGCAACCTGGCCCGGAGCTTCTCGAACGACGTCGACAGCAAGGCGACCAGCCTCGGCCTCTACGTCACCAAGGGCACCTACATCGGCAAGAACGGCTACTCGCTGCGCCTCGACGGCCTCGAGCCCGGCTTCAACGACAACGCCTACCAGCGCGCCGTGGTGGTGCACGGGGCCTCGTACGTCAGCCCCGACTTCGCCCGGCGGATCGGCCGCATCGGGCGCAGCTGGGGTTGCCCGGCACTCGACAAGCGGGTGTCGCGCCAGGTGATCGACGCCATCAAGGACGGCAACCTGCTCTACGTCGATTACCCCGACCCCGACTACCTGGCCTCCGCCAGCCTGCTCCACGACGCCCCCGACGGCCCCGGCCCCCTGGTCGCGGCCCGCTGAGCCCGCCGCCACCGTCCACCCCACCCGCGCCGCCGGCCTCTCCGGCGGCGCGTTTCGTTTCCTGCGACGAGGCGGAGCCCCGCGGCACGGCGGCAACGACGGCCACCCCGCCGGCGGGAGCCGCCGTCTAGCGGTACTCGGGGTTGGGGTGATCGAAGCGACACCCCGCCTCCCACTGCGAGCGCTGGTTGCCGTGGGCGGGGATGCCGCCGGCGTCGCGGATCATGCGCGCCAGGTGCATCAGGTTCCAGGTCATGAAGGTGGTGTTGCGGTTGGTGAAGTCGTTCTCGGGGCCGCCGGAGCCGGGGTCGAGGTAGCTCGGCCCCGGGCCGGCCTCGCCGATCCAGCCGGCGTCGGCCTGCGGCGGGACGACGTAGCCGAGGTGCTGCAGCGAGTAGAGGACGTTCATGGCGCAGTGCTTGACGCCGTCCTCGTTGCCGGTCACCAGGCAGCCGCCCACCCGCCCGTAGTAGGCGTACTGGCCGTGCTCGTTGAGCTCTCCCGAGCTCGAGTAGAGGCGCTCGATCACCCGGTTGCACACCGAGGACTTCTCGCCCAGCCAGATCGGCGTCCCGACCACCAGGATGTCCGCCGCCCGCACCTTCGCGGCGATCGCCGGCCAGTCGTCGACCTCCCAGCCGTGGGCGGTCATGTCCGGGTAGACGCCGGGCGCGATCCGGTGGTCCACCGGCCGCAGCGTCTCGACCGCCACCCCGTTGGCCTCGAGGATGGCCCGGGAGAGGCGGATCAGGCCCTCGGTGTGGGACAGCTCCGGGCTGCGCTTGAGCGTGCAGTTGAGGAACAGCGCCCGCAGGTCGGAGAAGTCCCACCGGCTGCGGCTGCACAGCTCGCGCTGGTGCGCGTCGAGCATGGCGGTCCTCCCTTCGGTCGGAAGGCCGCGAAGCGTATCAGAGCACCGGCCGCCGTGGCCCTCGGCCGAGGCCGTCCGGGAGAGGGCCGTCCCGCGGGGCGGGAGCGGTTCGACGCGGCTACTCGTAGCCCAGCGCCTCGATGGGCGCCAGGCGCGACGCCTGGATGGCGGGCCAGAGACCGAAGACGATCCCTACCGCGGTGCAGAAGGCGACGCCGATCACCGCCCAGTTCCACGGCACGCTGAGCGCGAAGTCGGTGAACAGGGTCACGGTGTTGCCCAGCGCGTAGCCGACGACGACGCCGAGGACGCCGCCGATGTTGCACAGCAGGACCGCCTCGAGCAGGAACTGGCCGAGCACCTGGCGGCGGCGGGCGCCGAGCGCCTTGCGGATGCCGATCTCGCGGGTGCGCTCGGTCACCGACACCAGCATGATGTTCATGATGCCGATGCCCGCCACCACCAGGGCGATGATGCCGATGACGAAGGCGGCGATCTTCACCCCGCGGGTGGCCTGGTTGAGCGCCTTGATCTGCGAGTCGTTGGTGAAGATCGTGAAGTCGTCGGGATCGCGCGGGTCGACGCCGCGCACCACCCGCAGCAGCGCCCGCGTCTCCTCGATGGCGTCCGGCAGCACCTCGGGCGAGCGGGCGTGCACGGTGACGTTGACCGAGCGCGGCTCGTCACCCTGGTACATGCCGTACTGGCGCTGGAAGACCGTGATCGGCATCAGGATGTAGTTGTCGTAGCCGCCGCCGAGCGCCGACTTCTTCTCCTCGAACACCCCGATCACCTGGAACTTGTGGCCGTCGACCTTGATCTCGTGCCCCATCGGCTCGATGAACGGGAACAGGCGCTCGGCGAGGGCGTGGCCGATCACCGCCACGTGGCGGCCCACCCGGACGTCCTCGTTGGTGATGTTGCGCCCGAGCTCCACGTAGTGGGTGTTGTTCGCCGGGTACTCGGGGGTGCCGCCGCACACCGTCAGGTTGGGGTCGGTCGCGTCGCCCTGGAAGCTGGCGCGCACGCCGAACTGCCACAGCTCGGCGCCCACCAGGTCGACCGCCTCGACGTTCTCGCGGATGGCGTCGGCCTGCGCCACGGTGACCGGCCGGCGCTTGCGGATCTGGTCCCAGTCGACGTCGCCGCCGTGCAGCCCCGCGGGCCGGCCACTTCTGCACCTGGAAGGTGGTCGAGCCGAGCACGCTGAGCTCCGACTCCATGGTCGACTGCACCACCGAGATGCCGGTCATCACGCCGATGATCGAGGCGACGCCGGCGATGATCCCGATCAGGGTGAGGAAGGAGCGCAGCTTGTTGGTGCGCAGCGCCTCGCCGGCCATGCGGAAGGTCTCGGTCACGCGCATCGTCTGGTCTCCCCCGGTCCGTCCGCCGTCACTCGTAGCGCAACGCCTCGATCGGATCGAGGCGCGCCGCCCGCACCGCCGGGATGACGCCGGCGAACACCCCCACCGCCACCGACACCGCGATCGCCACGGTGACGATCCCGGGCGACAGGCTGGCCGGCAGCAGCAGCCGGTCGATCAGCCGCGCCGCGCCCCACGACAGCAGCAGCCCGAGCAGCCCGCCGAGCAGGCAGATCACCGACGACTCGAAGAGGAACTGCTTGAGGATCGCGCGCCGGCGGGCGCCCATCGCCTTGCGGGTGCCGATCTCGCGGGTGCGCTCGGTCACCGAGACGAACATGATGTTCATCACGCCGATGCCGCCCACCAGGAGCGAGATGCCGGTGATCACCATGCCGATCAGCAGCACCACGCCCATGACGTTGTTGAACATCCCCACCAGGGCGTCCATCTTGTTGATCGAGAAGTCGTCGGCCTCGCCGGGGGCGAGCCGCCTGACCTTGCGCATCTCGCCGATCAGCTCGTACTCGAAGTCGTCCAGCGTCTCGCCCGGCGGCGCCTTGACCGCGATGTCGAAGTTGCGCTCCTGCGAGGCTCCGAACACCTTGAGGAAGGTCGAGATCGGCACGTAGACCTGGCTGTCGAAATCGGGCCCGCCGAAGAAGCCGGCGCTGCCCTGCTTCTCCATCACCCCGATGATGCGGAAGTCGTAGCGCCCCACCCGCAGCCGCTGGTTGAGCGGGTCGGCGCCCTCGAACAGGCGCTCGCGCAGCGTGTCGCCGATGATGCACACCCGCCGGCGGTGGTCGACGTCGAGGCCGGTGAGGAAGCGCCCCACGTCGGGCACGGCGCTGGAGACCAGGACGTGCTTGTCCGTCGTCCCCACCACCGTGATCTCGCCCAGGGAGCTGGAGCGGAACTTGACCGGCCGCCGGGTGGTGGTGGTGGGGTTGACGATCGCCTCGCGCGGCAGCCGGGAGGCGAGCTCGTCCGCCTCGCGCAGGCTGAGGTTCGGCCGGTTGCGGAACTCGAACCAGTTGCCGCGGATGATCCACGGCATGCGCGACACGTAGAGCACGTCGGTGCCGAGCACCGCGACGCTCTCCTTGAACGAGTTGGTCAGCCCGTTGGCCGCGGTCATCGTCGTCGACACGCCGAGGACGCCGATGATGATCCCCAGGGTGGTGAGGATGCCGCGCGCCTTGTTGGCGGCGATGGCGTCGAGCGCCACGCCGAGGGCGGACGCCCACTCGACGAAGGTGCGGCGCAGCGAGCGGATCACGGTCGGCTCCCCCTCCCCCTCACGCCTGCGGTCCGTGCCCCGGGGCGCCGCCGGCGCCCGGGCCGCCCTCGCCCTTCTTCGGCGCCACCTTGACGGCGGCGCCCTGCGTCAGGTCCTTCGAGATGGCGCGGTAGTTCCCCACCACCACGTCCTGCCCCGGCTCGATGCCGTCGAGCACCTCGATGTGGCTGTCGCTCTGGATCCCGGTCTTGACCTGGCGGGCGGCGGCGTGGCCGTCCTCGACCACCCACACCACCTGGACGAAGCCGTCCTTGTCCGGCTGGAGGTCGGGGGCCGCGGACGCTCCGGGGCCGTCGCCGTCCCCGCTCGGCCCCCGGTGCTCGCCACCGCCGCCGCCGACGAGCTGCTGCGGGGTGCGCACCGAGACGCTCTGGATCGGGACCGCCAGGGCGCTCGTCGCGCACGTCGGTGACGATGTCGGCGTTGGCCGTCATCCCGGGGCGCAGGTCGCCGCTCGGGTCCTTGATCGCCACCTTGACCTCGAACTCGGTCTTCTGGTCGGTGGTCCCGGCCGCCGAGACGTTGGCGCTGTTGGCGATCTCGGTGACCTCGCCCTCGAAGGTGTGATCGGGCAGGGCGTCGACCTCGATCGTCGCCTTGTCGCCCAGCGAGAGCTGGACGACGTCGTTCTCGTCGACGTCGACCAGCGCCTCCATGCCCTGGAGGTTCGAGATCACCATGATCACGTCGGACTGGAACTGCGAGCCGAGGGCGATCTCCCCGAGCTCCTTGTTGAGCTTGCTGACGGTGCCGGCCATGGGGGAGTAGATCGTCGTCTTCGACAGCGCGTCGCGGGCCTGCTTCAGGGCCGCCTGGGCCTGGGCGATGCCGTCGAGCGCGGCACGGTGGCGGGCGCGCTCCACCTCCTGGGCGGCGAAGGCGGCGTCGAGCGACGACTGCGACTCGAGGTCCTTGCCGTGCAGCTCGCGGGTGCGCTCGTAGTCCTTCTGGGTCTTGACCAGGTTCTCCTGGCTGAGCCGGGCCGACGCCTGCGCCGAGCGCAGGCTGGCCTCGGCGCTCTCGACCTCCGCCACGTAGCGCTCGCGGTCGAGCTGGGCGAGGAGCTGGCCCTTCTCGACCCAGTCGCCCTCCGCGACCGGCAGCTTGATGATCTTGGCGCTGACGTCGGAGGTGATGTTCACCTGGATCACCGGCTGGATGCGCCCGATGGCGCTCACCGTCTGCACGATCTCCTGGCGCTCGGCCGGCGCCACCTCGACCTCGAGACGGCCGTCGTCCTTCTTGCGCAGGAGGAAGAAGGCGCCGGCGGCCACCACCGCCAGCACCGGGATCGCCACCCAGACAATGCGCTTCGTCTTCTTCTTCATGGTCCCCGTGCTCCGTCTCTGCCATCTGCCGCAGAAGAAATCGAGAGGCCCGCCGGCGGCGGGCCCCGCATCCCCACAGTCCTTGTACGCGCGAAGGCGCCGCGGGTTCCGTCCGCCGGCGGATAGACTGCCGCCGTGCCCGACCCCGACCCCTACTCGCGCGTCGAATACCGGCGCCTCATCGCCTGGCCGGCGCGCATCCGCCGGGAGTGGCCGCTGCTCGAGGCGGTGCTCGGCAGCGGGCCCACCCGCCGGGTCCTGGAGCTCGCCTGCGGCCCCGGCCAGCACGCCCGGGCCCTCGCCGACGCCGGCTTCGAGGTGGTGGCGGTCGACCGCTCCGAGGCGATGCTCGCCGCCGCCACCGAGGAGCCGGTGCCGCCGAACCTGACCTTCGTACGGGGCGACATGACGGCCGTCGACCACCTCGTGGAGGGCCCGTTCGGCGCCGCCCTCTGCCTCGGCAACAGCCTGCCCCACCTGCGGGACGAGGCGGCGCTGGCGGCCTTCGCCGGCTCCCTGGGCCGGGTGCTGGCGCCGGGTGCCCCGCTGCTGCTACAGATCCTCAACTACGACCGCATCCACGACCAGCGGGTCCGCTTCCTGCCGGTCAGCTTCCGCCCGCACGACGAGGGCGAGCTCGTGTTCCTGCGCCTGATGGACCCGCGGCCCGACGGGACGGTGTGGTTCTACCCCTCGACGCTGGTGCTGCGCCCCGGGACCGACCCGCCGCTCGTCCTCGAGCGCAGCCGCGAGGTGCGGCTGCGCGGCTGGCGGCGTGCCGAGGTGGTGGCGGCGCTCGCCGCCGGCGGCCTCGAGGTCGAGCGGGAGCTCGGCGGCTTCGACGGCGCCGGCTTCGCGGCGGCGGCCTCGCAGGACCTGGTCCTGGTGGCGCGGCGCGGCGACTGAGCGGCGCCCGACGCTGCTATCGTCCGCCGATCCGCAACGTCGTCCCGAGGAGGAGCCCGATGCCGAACCCGCGCACCCTGGCGCCGCTGGCGCTCACCCTGACCCTGCTGGCCGCCGCCGCCCCGGCGCGCGACCGCGACGCGCCCACCGCCCCCGGCACCTACCACGACTGGAACGAGGACCTCGACGAGGTGGTGATCGTCGAGACCTTCCACCTGGCCGACTACCAGCGCGTGGTGGTGGCCGACTTCGCCACCGACGGCGTGTCGCTGCCCGACCGCGACGACAACACCTTCGCGCCCGTGCAGGAGGTCCTCGCCGACGTCGCCGGCCCGCTGGCCGACGGCCTGCGCGAAGAGCTCTCGGACCTGACCGTGGAGCGGCAGCAGGGGTCGGCCCCCACCGCGGCCGGCGTCCTGCTGCTGCGCGGCGAGGTCCTCGAGCTGGACCCCGGCTCCCGGGCGGCGCGCTACTGGGCGGGCTTCGGTGCCGGCGCGGCACGCTGCAAGCTGCACGGCGAGATCGTCGACGCCGCCAGCGGCCGGGTGCTGCTGCGCTGGACCCAGGAGCGCCGCTCCGGCGTCGGGGTGGGCGGCGGCAAGTACGTCAACCTGCTGCAGCGCAGCCTGCGGAAGATCGGCGAGGACCTGGGCGCGGGCCTGCGGCAGTTCTGAGGCGGCACCCGCCGCCCCCCCGCCCGGCGCACCTCGGGGCGGCCGCCGCGGCGTCGCGCGGCCGCGGCTCGTCTTCCTCGGGCGTCCGCTAGGAGTCGGCGGCGGGGAGCCGCGCCAGGGCGGCCGCGGTGGCGACGGTGTCGGGATGGTCGTCGCCCAGGCGCCGCCGGCGCACCTCGAGGGCGCGGCGGTAGAGGTCCGCCGCGCTGGCGGCGTCGCCGCGCGCCGCGGCCAGGCCACCCAGGCCGTCGAGCGCGGCGGCCACGTCGAGGTGGTCGGGACCGTGCGCCTTCTCGGCGATCTCCAGCGACCGGCGGACCAACCGCTCCGCCGCGTCCGCCTCCCCCCGCGGCGCCGGATCTCGCCGAGCAGCCGGTAGGTGAGCGCGGTGGTGGGGTGGCCGGCGCCCAGCGCGGCGTCCTCGACGGCCAGCGACCTCTCGAGCAACGTGCGGGCCTCGTCCAGCGCTCCCCGCCGGAGGAGCACCGCGCCCAGCTTCTCCATCACCTCGCCGGTCGCCGGGGACTCGGCGCCGGCCGCCGCGCCGACGACGGCGAGGGCCTGCCGCAGGTGCGCCTCGCCCGCCGCGCCGTGGCCCCGCTCGACCTCCGCCGCCCCCAGGCTGACCAGCGCCTGGCCGTACTCGAAGTGCTCCGTCCCCACCGCCTTGGCGACGATCTCGACCGCCCGCCGGGCGTGGTCCTCCGCCTCGGCCCAGCGCGCCTCCTTCAGGTACAGCTCGGCCAGCGTCCGGTGGCTGGCCCCGACCCAGAAGTGCTCCGGCCCGCGCCCCTGCTCGTCGAGGCGGAGCGAACGCAGCATGTGGGTCTCGGCCTCGGCGTAGTCGCCCTCGAGCATCAGCGCCCGCGACAGGTTCTTCAGCGCCACCGACAGGCGCGGGCTGTCGGGGCCGAAGATGCGCTCGTAGATCGCCAGCGACTCGCGGAAGCCCGCCTCCGCCTCCTCCAGCCGGCCCTGACGGCCACGCAGCGCGGCCAGGTTGTCGAGGCCTTCCGCGACCAGCGAGCGGTCGTGGCCGTAGACCTTCTCGTAGATCGCCACCGAGCGCAGGTGGAGCGGCTCCTCCTCCTCGTAGCGGCCCACCCGCCCGAGGGCCGAGCCGAGCCGCGACAGGTTCTGCGCCACCTGCGGGTGATCCGGCCCCAGGGCCGCCTCGCGGATCGCCAAGGCCCGCCGGAAGAGGTCGATGGCGGTCGCGAAGTCGCCCTGCTGGTAGCGCAGGCTCGCCAGGTTGGCGAGGCTCGAGGCGACGGCGGGATCGGCCTCGCCGAGGGCGGCCCGCCGCACCTCCAGCGCGCGGCTCTCGAGCTCCACCGCCTCGTCGTAGCGGCCCAGCCGGCGGACCACGTCGGCGAGGTCGGAGGTCGCCGCGGCCCACTCCGCGTCCCGGGTGCCGACGCTGCCCGCGTAGAGGTCCCGGGCGCGCCGGAGCAGCGGCTCCGCGGCCGCCTCTTCGCCCGCGTCGCCGCGCAGCACCCCGAGCTGGTGGACCGCCCGGGCGACCTCGACGTCGCCGTCGCCGAGCAGGCGCTCCCGGGCTTCGAGCGCGCCCTCGAGCAGCGGCGCCGCCGCCGCGTAGACGCCGAGCTTGCGGTAGATGTCGCCGATCACCCCCATCAGGCGCGCCTTGACCAGCGGCCGGTCGGCGAGCTCGCCCTCGATGCGCTGGCGCCCGCGGTCGAGCAGCTCGCGCGCCGTCGCCTCCTCGCCGCGGGCCACCGCCGGGTCGGAGACCTCGAACAGCCCGATCAGGAAGCGCGAGATCTGCCGCGACGTCTCGGCCTCGGCGACGGCGGCACGCTCGGCGCGGGTGGCGCGGACCGCCTGCCAGGCGGCCACCGCCGCGCCGGCGACGAGGGCGACCACGACCGCCGCCGCGGCCGCCACCGCCAGCCGGTGCCGCCGCACCAGCTTGGCGAGCTTGTAGGCGGTGCTCGGCGGGCGCGCCTCGACCGGGCGGTCGTCGAGATGGCGGCCGATGTCCGCCGCCAGCTCGGCCGGCGAGCCGTAGCGCCGCGCCGGCTGCTTCTCGAGCGCCCGCATGACGATCCAGTCGAGGTCGCCGCGCAGCTCCCGCGCCAGCGACTCGGGATCGGTCCGCCGCACCCGCGCCGCCTCGCCGGAGGCCGCGCCGAGGCTGCTGAGCCGGGTGCTCGGCCGGGGCGGGTCGACCTCGCGGATGCGCCGGCGGATCTCGTGCGAAGGCCGCCCGGCGCAGCTCGTCGGGATCGAACGGCAGCACGCCGACGACCAGCTCGTAGAGCAGCACGCCCAGGGCGTAGACGTCGGTGCGGGTGTCGACGTCGTCGCCGGCGCCGGCCGCCTGCTCGGGGCTCATGAACTCGGGCGTCCCCAGCAGCATGCCGTGCTGGGTGAACAGCGTGCGCTCGGTGAGGCGCTGGTCGATCGCCTTGGCGACGCCGAAGTCGATCACCTTGACCACCGGCCGCTCCCCCTCGATCGCGACCAGCACGTTGGAGGGCTTGACGTCGCGGTGGATGATGCCCTTGCGGTGAGCGTGCTGGATCGCCTCGCAGGCCTGCTGGAAGAGCTCCAGACGCTCGCGCAGGGGGAGCCGGCGGCGGTCGCAGAAGTCGGTGATGGGGACGCCGTCGACGTACTCCATGACGAAGTAGGGGCGCCCCGACCCGGCGGTGCCGGCGTCGAGCACGCGCGCCACGTTGGGATGGCTCATCAGCGCCAGCGCCTGCCGCTCTCCCTCGAAGCGGGCGATCACCTGCTCGCTGTCCATCCCCAGCTTGATCAGCTTCAGCGCCACCCGGCGCCGGATCGGCTTCTCCTGCTCGGCCAGGTAGACGACCCCCATGCCGCCCTCGCCGATCTTCTCGACGACGCGGTAGGGGCCGATGCGGTCGGGGGTCGGCGCGGCGTCGGCGGCGCCCCCGCCGGGGGCGAGGGCCGCGGTGTCGCCCTCCTCGCCGATCCCCAGGAGCAGGAGGCACTGCGGGCACTCGTCCCCCGCAGGTCCGGGGGCAGCGGAGCGCCGCACTGGCTGCACGCGGGTCGGTCGCTCATCACGTTCACTCCAGGCAGGAGAGCAGGAAGCGCAGCTCGTCGTCGATCCGGGCCTCGTCCTCCACCGTCTCGGCCACCTCCTCGCGCAGCAGCGCCCCGAAGCGGCGCCGCAGGCGGTGGACCGCCACCTTGACGGCGGACTCGGTCATCCCCAGCTCCGCGGCGACCTCGCGGTAGCGCGCGCCGCCGCTGCTGGTCAGGAAGCGGGCGAGGCGGCGCGAGCGCTCGGGGTTGCTCGCCGCCGCCAGCTCCGCGTCCAACCGCCGGCGGGCGTGGGCGAGCAGCTCGAGGGCCCAGCGGCGCGCGAACAGGCGGTCGGGGCTCGCCGCCGGGTCGGCCTCCAGGCGGTACCGGCTCTCGGCGTCGTCGAGATCGAGCGACTGCAGCGACACGCCGCCACCGCGCTTCTGGGCCGCGGCGCGCACCGCGACGTCGGAGAGGTAGTACTTGAAGGCGCCGAGGAGGAACGACCGGAAGCGGCCCCGGTCGGGGTCGGCGGAGCCCAGCGTCCCGCGCTCCAGCAGGTGGGAGAAGAAGCCCTGCACCAGGTCCTGCGCCTCGTCGGCGTCGCGGCCGCGGCGGCGGGCGAACACGTAGACCGGGTACCAGTAGCGCTCGCAGAGGGTGGCCAGCGCCGCCGCACCGTCCGGGTGGCCGCGGTCCCCCGCCGCCAGCACGAGGCTCCACCGCGTGGTGAGAAAGCGGCCCCCACCGCCCAGCTCGATCCGGCCCTCGGCCATCGGCTCGGCTCCCGGCGGCCGGCGCCACGCGCGGCGCCGGTCCACCCGTTGGTCGTCGGAGGACCGGAATCTTAGCGCAGCCCGCCCGAGGAGCGGCGGCGCGGCGGCGTGGGGAGAGCGGGCGAGCACGGGGTCACCTCCTGCCCCTGCCTCGGCGATCGGCGCCGCGAGGTTACGTCGCCCGTCCTGTAACCCCGCGGCGCGTTTCACCGAGGAAGCGCGTGGAGGCGGCACGACCCGCCCCCACACCGAAAGGAGCCGACCATGGCCACCACCTGTCCGCTGGACTTCGACGTCGACCGCCTCCGCCACGAGGTCGCGGCGACCTACGAGCGCGTGGCGCACGACCCTGGGGGCGAGTTCCACTTCCACCGCGGCCCGGGATACGCCGCGCGCCTGCTGCGCTACGACGCCGCCGAGCTGGCGGCGCTGCCGGCCGCCGCGACGGCGTCGTTCGCCGGCGTCGCCAACCCGCTGCGGGTCGGCCCGGTGGGGGCGGGCGAGACGGTGGTCGACATCGGCTGCGGCGCCGGCACCGACCTGCTGCTGGCCGCCCGGCGCACCGGCCCCGGCGGGCGCGCCATCGGTGTCGAGCCGACCCCGGGGATGCGGCGCACGGCGCGCGCGGCGGCCCGCGCCGCCGGTCTCGGGTCGGTGGTCGAGGTGCGCGCCGGCCACGCCGAGCACCTGCCGGTCGCCGATGCCGGCGCCGACGTGGTGATCTCCAACGGCGTCCTCAACCTGGCACCGGACAAGGTCCGCGCCTTCCGCGAGATCGCCCGGGTCCTGCGCCCGGGCGGACGCCTCTACCTCGGCGACGTGGTGCTCGACGTCGACCTGGCGGAGGGGGAGCGCCGCGACGTCGACCTGTGGGCGGCCTGAATCGCCGGCGCTCTGCTGGAGGCAGAGCTCGTGGAGCTGGCGGCTGCGGTGGGGTTGGTGGACGCGCGGATCGTGGAGCGCTTCGACAGCTACGCCGGCAGCGGCGTCGACCGCAAGGTGGCGGCCGCCGTGGGCGTGCACGGAGCGAACTTCTTCGCCCGCCGGCCGGAGGGGCCCGGCGCGGCGTCCCGGCCGAACGGCTGAGCCGGCGCCGGCGGCGGGGGATCGCCACGCCACCGCCGGCGGCCGGGAGCCCGCCGGCGTCCCCGGGGCCCGGGGCGCCCGCGGGCCGCGCTCTCACTCCAGGACGTGGATGTGGCGCTCGCGGCACATCCCCTTGAGCGTCTCGGGCCAGACGGTGACGCTGACCTCGCCGAGGTGCGCCTTCTGCAGCAGCAGCATGTAGGTGCGCGACTGGCCGATGCCGCCGCCGATCGACAGCGGGATCTCGTCGTCGAGGATGGCCTGGTGGTACGGCAGCTCCAGGAAGTCGTGCTGGCCGGTCATCTCGAGCTGGCGCACGCAGCGTCTCCTTGGTCGACCCGGATGCCCATCGAGGTCAGCTCGTGGCGCCGCTGGGTCACCGGGTTCCAGACCAGGATGTCGCCGTTGAGCCCGTGCATCGGCCGCCCGTCGTCCGAGCGCGTCTCGGTGACCCAGTCGTCGTAGTCGGCGGCGCGCATCTCGTGCGGATAGCCGTCGGCCAGCGTCCAGCCGATGCCGATAGATGAAGACCGCCGGGTGCTCCTGCAGGATCGCCGTCTCGCGCTGCTTGCGCGGCAGGTCGGGGTAGCGCGCGAGCAGGTCCTCGGCGTGCAGGAAGGTGAGCTCTTCCGGGCAGGTCCGGGTAGCGCGGATCGCGCAGCGCGGGGAACCGCTCGCTGGACGAAGCGCTCGGCGCCCTTGAGCACCTTCCAGATCCGCCGCACCACGTCCTTGAGGTAGTCGAGGTTGCGCTCCTCCGGGGTGATCGCGCCGCTCCCAGTCCCACTGGTCGACGTAGGCGCTGTGGTCGTGGTCGAGGAAGTAGTCCTTGCGCACCGCCCGCATGTCGGTGCATCAGCCCCTCGCCCACGTCGCATGCCGAACTGCTTCAGCGCCATCCGCTTCCACTTGGTGGCCGCCTGCACGACCTGCGCCTCGATCGGGTTGCGCTCGTGGTCGTTGCTCGATGTGGAACGACACCGGGGTGCGCGAGCCGTCGCGGTCGAGGTAGTCGTTGACGCCGCTGTCGCGGTCGACGATCAGCGGCACCTCGACCGGATCAGGCTCGAGCTCGCGGCAGAGGCCGTCCTCGATGTAGCGCTTGACCGCGAAGATGGCGCGCTGCGTCTCCTTGGGGTCGAGCAACGAACGGTAGTCGGTCGGCAGGACCTTCTCGACCTCCTCGTAGGTTCCGATGCCGGGGCCGGCGAGGTCGGCCTGTTTCTCCGTCAGGGTGGCGGTCATGGGATTCCCTCCGGGCTCCGCCGGGAGCCTCACACGACCAGCATAGGGAGCGCCGCCGGGCCGGGCACCGTCCCGTCGGGCGGGACAGCCGACGCCGCGGGGGATAGAATGGGCGGCCTCGCCGGCCCCGGCTCGGCCCCCGTCCGCCATGACCACCACCTTCGGCATCCTCGGCTTCGGCGCCTACACCCCCGAGCGGGTGATGACCAACGCCGAGTGGGGCGAGTGGGTCGACACCACCGACGAGTGGATCCGCAGCCGCACCGGCATCGAGCGCCGGCGCTTCGCGGCGCCCGACCAGAGCACCGTCGACTTCGCCGAGCAGGCGGCGCGGCGGGCGCTCGACGACGCCGGCCTCGAAGCCGGCGACCTCGACGAGATCGTCGTCGCCACCGACACGCCGGAGGTCTACTTCCCCGACACCTCGTCCTTCCTCCAGCACCGGTTGGGCGCCCGCGAGGTACCGTGCTACGACCTCGCCGGCAGCGGCTGCGCCGGGTTCCTGCAGGCCGTCGACGTCGCCCTGTCGCGCTCCCGCACCGGCTCGCGGCGGGTCCTGGTGGTGGCCGTGGAACTGCTCACCCGGATCATGAACTGGCGCGACCGCACCACCTGCGTGCTGTTCGGCGACGCCGCCGGCGCCGCGCTGGTGGGGCCGGCCGACGGGAGCGGGGAGAGCCCCGTCGAGGTGGTCGCCGCCGTCTCCGGCACCGACGGCAGCCGCACCGACATCCTCACCCTGGAGGTCGGCGGCACCCGCCGGCCGTTCTCCCCCGAGGTCGCCGCGAAGGGCCTGCACCAGAACATCGTCATGCACGGTCGCGCGGTCTTCAAGGAGGCCGTGACCCGCATGGCGGCCGCCTCCCGCGAGGCCCTCCGCCAGGCCGGTCTGACCGCGGACGACCTGGCGCTGGTGGTGCCGCACCAGGCCAACCAGCGCATCCTCGACGCCGTCGCCGGCGCCCTCGACCTGCCGCGCGAGAAGCTCTTCTCCAACGTCGTCGACTACGGCAATACCGGCTCCGCGTCGGTGCCCCTGGCGCTGTGTCAGGCGCGCGCCGCCGGCCGCATCGGCCCGGGCGACCTGGTGCTGCTGACCGCGTTCGGCGCGGGGTTTCACTGGGGCGCCATGATCCTCCGCTTCCCCTCGCGGTAGAGGCGGGCACGTCGGCGCCGGCGCCGCGTCCCGCCCCGCGGATGCCCCCCCACGCAGGCTGCGCCCGCGCTCGGACGGCACGTCTGCCGGCGGGTTGGCGCGGGTCTTGCGCCTGTCCTCGACTGCTGGGATCGGGCGGCTGAAAGACGAGGAGGTTGCGATGACGACTGCCCGACGGATCGACGTGGAAGAGGCCCGCCGGCGCGTGCAGGCGGGCGATGCCCTGCTGGTGTGCGCCTACGAGGACGACGACAAGTGCGGCGCGATGGCGCTGGAGGGGTCGATCCCCCTCAGCGAGCTGCGGCGCCGCGGCGTCGAGCCCGACCAGCCGATCGTCTTCTATTGCGGTTGACCGCAGGAAGCGACCTCCGCCCGGCGGGCGGAGGAGTACATGGCCGCGGGGTTCACCGACGTCGCCGCCCTCCGCGGGGGCGTCGAGGCCTGGCAGGAGGCCGGGCTGCCGATGCAGGCCGGCGCGGTCGAGGTCTGAGGCCGCAGGCGGGGCGGAGGCCCGCTGCCGTTAGGATCGGCGGATGCGGGCGACGCACTTCGAGTTCCGCCACCGCTTCTGGTGCCTCGGCCTGATCTTCACGCTCGGGTTCTTCTGCTACCGCTGGGATCCGCGCAACGTCGTGGTCGCGGCGCTGACCGCCTGCGGGGTCGACGCCCCGACCGCCGGCCCCGGCCTCGGCATCCTCAGGGCCTGCTTCGCGGCGGGCGCGCTGGTCGCGGCCGGGGGCGCCGCGCTGCGCACCTGGGCCGCCGCCTACCTCGACAGCGACGTCGTGCACGACCCGCGGCTGCACACCGAGCGGGTGGTGGCCGACGGGCCCTACCGCCGGGTCCGCAACCCGCTCTACCTCGGGCTGCTGCTGATCGCCGTCGGCTTCTCCCTGCTCGCCAGCCGGCTCGGCGCGGCGGTGATCCTCGTCGGGATCACCCTGTTCTCCCTGCGCTTGATCGGGCGCGAGGAGGACGACCTCCGGGCCGCCCGCGGCGAGGCCTACGAGCGCTACCGGCGCAGCGTGCCGCGCCTGCTGCCGGCCGTGCGCCCGCGGCTCCCCCGCGGCGGCGGCGTCCCGCACTGGGCCCAGGCCCTCGCCGGCGAGGCCTTCGCCTGGGGCTTCGCCGTGGCCCTGGCGGTCTACGCGGCCACCCTGCGGATGCGGCCCTACCTGTGGGCGCTCGGCGGCAGCATGGCGGTCTACTTCGTGGTCCTGGCGTCGCAGCGTCTCCTGCACCGGCCGGGCGCGCCGGGCCTCCCCCCCGGCGGCTGAGGTAGGCTCCCGCCGCCCCATGGACCGCTCGCAGGCTGGCGCCGCTCCGGCGCCGTACCGCCGCCCCTGGCCCTTCCCCTTCGCCGACGGCACCGCCGGCCGGCTGTCCGGCCGCACCTGGCTGCTGCTGGTCGCCGGCTTCCTGGCCCTCCACTTCCTGGCGCTGTGGATCTCCACGCGCACCGGCAACTTCGACCCCCGGCCCAACCACGACCACGTGCGGCTGATGCGCCAGATCCTCGCCCACGGCTACCCGACCCTGGCCAAGTGGCCGCCGCTCTTCGCCTACTACCTCACCCTCAAGTGGTGGCTCACCGGGGTTCTCGGCCTGCCGTACTGGTGGGGCAAGCTGCTGGTCGACCCGCTGCCCTTCGTCGCCTCCGGGGTGCTGTCGACGCAGCTCGGCGCCCGCCTGACGCAGAACCGCTGGCTGGCGCTGGCCTCCGGCGTCGGCCTCACCGCGGCGCCGCTGTTCGCCTTGGCCAGCGCCGAGGGGCTCGCGGTGCTCCTCTTCCAGCCGCTCTTCCTCGGCGCGCTCCTGCTGCTGGTGCGGGAGCTGCAGCGCGAGGCGGGGCCGCGCTGGGAGTGGCTCGCCCTCGCCGGCACCGTGCTCGGCCTCGCCACCCTGGTGCGGGCCAACCCGCAGTTCCTGCTCGTCGCCCTCGCGCCGCTGGTCTGGGGCGTCTTCCGGCGGGCGCGGCGCCCGCGGCCGGCGGTCGCCGCTCTCGCCACCCTCGCCGTCGCCGCGGCCGCCCAGGCGCTGGTGCTGGTGCCGTGGGGGCTCGTCCAGCGCCAATCCGGCCGGTCGTCGGGAGTGCTCGCCGCACCGATCTTCTACAAGTCCTTCTACAACGGCGTGGTGCGCCAGGAGGGCAACCGGATCGCCGTCGCGCTGGAGCGTGGCGAGGGGCCGCGCCGGCCGTCGTTCTCCGGCCTGGTGCGCTTCCACCTGCACTGGCTGCGGCACGACCCGGCGGCGCTGCTCGCCCTCTACGGCCGCCGGCTCGGGCGCGCCTGGTACCTGTCGAGCAGCGGCCGCTGGGACCGCTGGATCCTCTTGCTGCACGCACCGTTGCTCGCCCTGGCGCTGCTCGGGATCGTCGTCTGGACGCGGCGCGCCGCGGGCGACCCGGCCCTCTGGCTGACGGTGCTGGTCATCGCCTACATGTGGATGGTGTCCGCGCTCGCCTCCGGCCTGGCCCGCTACTCGGCGCCGCTCTACGGGCTGATCGCGCTCGCCGCAGGAGTGGCTATGTTGCCCTGGGTCCCGGCGCCGCGCGCCGTGACGGTGCCGGCGGCCGGCCGGCGGCGCGAGGATCCCTCACCCGGGTAGGCGCGGTCCGCCGGGCGGCGGCGGAGCGGCCGCCGTCTCGCCACCGGGTGCCCCCGGCCCCCGCCAGCTCACCACGCCGGCGACCAACAGGGCCTGGCAGACCAGGCCGACGGCCACGAAGGCGCCGATCCCGGCGAAGACGAGGAGCCCCAGCGCGAAGGCGCGGCCCGCGGCCACCCCGAACGGCGCGAGCAGGGCGACGAGCGCCGTCTCCCGCACGCCGAGCCCGCCCAGGGTGACCGGGAGCTGCAACAACAGGCTGAGCACCGCCTCGGTCCACACCAGGGCGAGCCAGGGCACCGGCAGGTGGAGTGCCGCCGCCCACGAGACGAGGACCAGGCTGCGCAGCAGAACGATGCCGCACGCCCCGGCGAAGAAGCCCAGGTGGAGGCGGCCCGGGAAGGCGCGAAAGGCCTCCGCCGCCTCCGAGAGGGCACGGCCGCGGCGCGCGACGGCGTGCGGCAGGCCGCGCTCGGCGAGCGCGAGCAGGCGCCGGTCGAGACCGCTGCCCGCGCGCGGGTGGTAGACGACGGCGAGGACGATCCCCAGCGCCAGGGCGGCGACGGCGACCGTGGCGGTGGCTGCCGGCGAGCTCCACGGCGGGTGCAGCAGCAGCGCGACCAGGCCGAGCGAGAGCTCGGCCGCGAAGAGCACCGCACGGTTGTAGACCACGCCGTGGAAGCTCCGCGAGCGGTCGCCGGTGCTGGCGGCGAGGCTCGACCATTTGGCGACCCCGCCCACGAGGTCGCCGGGCAGCACCACCGCGTAGAGGGTCCCGAGGCCCTTGGCCATCAGTACCCGTCCGGCGCCGATGACGAGGCCGGCGCGGCGCAGCACCCAGGTCATCTGGGCCGTCTCCGCGACCCGCACCGCGAGCACCGTCGCCAGCGCCACGGCGGCCCAGCGGCCGTCGACCGCGGCGAGGGCGGCGCCGATCGCACGCCAACCCACGGCCGAGCCGACGCCGGCCAGCAGCGTCGCCGTCACCCCGGCGGCGAGCGCCCCGCGCAACAGTCGGCGCCGCAGCGGGCTCATCGGCCCGCCGCCGCGGCCGCCGTCAGCCGGTCGAGGTACAGCCCGGCGATCCGCGCGCTCCCGAACCGGCCCGCCGCCCGCTCCCGGGCACGCCGGCCGAGCTCCTCGCGGACCGTGGCGTCGGCCGCCAGCTCGCGCACGGCCGCGGCCAGCGCCGGCCCGTCGTCCACCGGGACCAGGCGCCCGGCGTCGGCGACCACGTCGCGGCTCCCGGGCACGTCGCAGGCGACCACGGCGCAGCCGGCCGCCATCGCCTCGAGCAGCGCCAGCGGCAGGTTCTCCCGCCGCGACGGGAAGGCGAAGACGGCGGCGCGGGCGAAGACGTCCGCCAACCGCGGATCGTCGTGGCCGATCCAGCCGTGGAAGCGGACCGGCAGCCGCAGGTCCGCCGCCCGGCGCTCGAGGCCGGCGCGCTGCGGCCCCTCGCCGACCACGTCCACCTCCCACCCGTCCAGGTCGACGCCGCGCAGCGCCGCCAACAGCGGGTCGAAGCCCTTGCCTTCGATGAGCCGGCCGCAGAGCAGGATGCGCGGCTCCTTCACGGCCGACCGGAAGCGCCGCTCGTCGACCGGGTTGGGAATGACCGCGACCTCGCCCACGCCGGCGGCCCGGAGCAGATCGCGCAGCTCCTCCGACGGGCTCACCACGGTCGCTGCGGCGTGGCAGATCCGGCGCCAGAAGGGGCGGATCCAGCGGTGCAGATGCACGAAGCGGTACGGGTTGTGGCCGGGCACGTCGCTGCCGTGGACGGTGAGCACGAAGGGCAGCGGGCGACGGCGGTCGGCGGCCAGCCGGGCGGCCACCAGGCCCGCCGGCGCCACGAAGTGGGCATGGGCGACGTCGAAAGGATCGGCGGCGTGACGACGGCGCACCCAGCGCCCGGCCCGCCGCGTCCACCGCAGCGCCTCGACCGGGCTCGCCGCGGTGCGCCGGCGGCGGCCGCAGGGCAGGCGGACGACGACGACCCCCGGAGCCGGCCGCTCCTCCGCCGGCAGGGCGTCCCAGCCCATGGTGACCACGGTGACCCGGACGCCCGCGGCCGCGTGCCGCTCGACGAGGGTCCGGCAGACGCTCGCCGCGCCGCCGCCCACCGGCGGCAGCTCGTGGCACAGCACCAGGAGGTTCAAGCCGGTCAGCGGGAGCGCTTGTCGATCATGTCCGCGAGCAGCGCGAACAGGAAGGTGTTGGCGGCGAACATGAAGAGGATCAGGGTCGCCTCGGTGAGGTCGTCGCGCACCAGCAGGTCCATCCCCAGGCTGGCGACGAAGGCGGCCGCCAGCAGGGCGACCACCGGCGCCAGCATGCGCAGCGGCGCGAAGTACGTGCCGGTGCGCAGGATCAAGTGGACGAAGGCCAGGGTGTCGCGGAGTGGGCGGATCTTCGAGCGCCCGTGGCGCGGCGCGGTGTCGATCGGCGTCCACAGCACGCGGTGACCGCTGCGCAGCATCGCCAGGGTCAGCGTGGTGGTGAAGCTGAAGCCGTCCGGCAGCAGCCCGAGGTACGCCAGGGCGAGGTCGCGCCGGAACACCCGGAACCCGGAGTTGAAATCGGGCACGTGCCGACCGGCGAGCCAGGACACCCAGGCGCCGAGCAGGGCCTTGGGCAGCCGGCGCGCCCGCGGGTAGTGGCTCTCGTCGCCGGAGCGCGCGCCCACCACCATCTCGGCGTCGGCGCACAGGGCGAGCAGGTCGCCCAGCCGCTCGACGGGGTAGCTGCCGTCGGCGTCGGTGATCGCCACCAGCTCGCCGCGGCTCTGCCGCAGCGCCGTCTTCAGCGCCGCCCCGTAGCCACGGTTCTCGTGATGGCGGATCCCGCGCACCGCGGGGATCTCGCCGGCGAGGCCGGCGATCACCGCCGCCGAGCCGTCGGTCGACCCGTCGTCGACCACCAGCAGCTCCCAGCCGTCCGCCCCCGCCCCCGCCTCGAGGGCCACGGCGAGCGCCCGCACCGTGGCGGCGAGCCCCGCCTCCTCGTTGAAGCAGGGCACGATCACCGTCAGCCGCGGCGCCACCCGGGCGGCCCGCTCCCCGCGCGGGTCCGCGCGGCGGGAGAGCAGCCGATGACTGGCCAGTTCGTCCACGAGAGCCCCGGGAGAAGAGTGCCTCGATCCGGCGTCGCACTCTACCAGCCCGCAGGTCCACGACCCTGGACGCCCGGCGACCTAGCCGGAGGGCTGGATGATCATCTCCGGGTCGTTGCCGAAGCTGCGCTTGGTGCTCCCTGCGGCGGCCTTGAACGAGACGCGGAAGAAGTACCAGCCCGCATTGGCGATGGCCAGCGGCCGCGGCGTGATCTGCCAGTTGGCGAACGGACCGCCGAAGACGCCGCTCTCGCCGCCGCGCATCATCTGGCCGATCGACGGGTTCGCCATCGGGTACCAACCGTGGCTCGGCTTGCCCATGACGTTGTCGGCGAACGGGTAGTCGGTGGTGGTCTCGGCGTGGGCCGACTGGAAGGCGATCTCCAGGTCGCTGAGAGTGCGCGACACGCCGTCGTCGCTGATGTCGTAGATCTGGAACTGGAGCTGGTCGCTCTGGGTGAGACCCGGGGCGCCCCCGGGAGGGTTGTGCCCGGCGGCCGCCATGTGGAACCCGGAGGCCCCGAGCAGCGCCAGGCCGTCGTAGCCGTCCTTGCCGTGCGAATCCCAGTCGAACGCGACGTCGATGGTCAGGATGGTCATTCCTCCTCCTCCTCCTCGAGAGCCGCCTCCGCCATCGGAGGGCGGCCGGTCACGGCTTCGCCGGGTCCGCGGGCTCGCGGTCGGCCATCATCAGGTGGTAGTCGGGGTCCTCGCGCAGGGCGGTGAGCTCGGGATCCTGGCGGATCTCCGAGGCCGAGTAACCGTGGTCCACCGCCGAGGCCAGGGTCGCCAGGGCCCGCGGGCGGTCTCCCGCCAGCTCGTAGGCGAGCGCACAGCGGTAGAGGGCGGACGGGTCCGAGGACCCGGTCGCCGTCTCGCCGGCCAGGGCGACGGCCGCCGCGTCCTCTCCCTGCTTGGCGAGCAGCAGGGCCCGGCGGCTGGCGACCACCGCGTCGGCCTCCTCCCCCCCGCCTCTTGATCGAGGAGCTGCAGCGCCCGCTGGTAGGCGCGCCGCGCGTCTTCCTCGTGTCCCGAGGTCCAGCGGTAGGCGTCGCCCAGGTTCGACCAGATCCGGTAGTCGTTGGCGCCGAGCTTGACCGCCTGCTGGTAGGCCTTCAGGGCCTGCGGATAGAGCGCCTGGAAGAAGTAGAGCGTACCGAGGTTCGAGTAGGTGGCGGCGTCGGGGCGGATGACGAGGGCCCTCTGCAGCTCCGCGGCGGCGTCCGAGTACCGTCCCAGCATGTGCAGGGCGCCGGCGCGGTTGCGGTAGGCGAACACGTAGTCGGGCGCCACCGCCGTGGCCTTGCCGAAAGCCTCCGCCGCCGCCGCGTAGCGCCCGGCGCCGAACAGGAAGGTGCCGAGGACCGAGTAGAGCTCCGGATCGTCCGGCGCCTTGGCGATCGCCTGCGTGTAGAGCTCCTCGGCGGTGTGCGGGTCGCCCCCCGCCGCCGCCACGTCGCCGAGCCCGCGATAGGCCGCGGCGTTCGCCGGGTCGCGCTTCTCCACCTCCCGGAACTCGGCGGCGGCCCGCTCCCGCTCCCCCCGGGTGAGCAGCACCTGGCCGAGCCGGAGGTGGGCGGCGGTGAGGCTCGGATCGAGCGACAGGGCGTGCTCGGCCTGGCCCAGCGCCCGCTCCAGCCACACCTTGTCGCGCTCGGTGACGTACTTGCGGAGGTAGCCGTCCGCCAGCGCCGCGTAGGCCGGGGCGTATCCGGGGTCCATCTCGACGGCGCGCTGGAGCAGCTCGATGGCGCGGTCGACGTATCCAGACCGCCAATAGTGCGAGAGCAGGCCCTGGCCGCGCTCGTAGAGGCCGAACGGGGTGGTGGGGAGCTCGGCGTCCGCGGCCGGCGCGTCGGCCGGGGCGCCGCGGTCACCCGCCGGCGGCGCCGGCCGCCCGAAGGCCAGGAAGACGAGGATCGCGGCCCCGGCGGCCAGCGCCGCCCCGGCGGCCGACCACAGCGGCCAGCGCCGCCGGCCGCTCGCTCCGCCCACGGCGCGGCGCCGCCGCGGCCGGCGGCGGCCGCGTCCCTCCGGGGCTGCCTGCGCCGCGCGCAGCGCCGCCGCCATCTCCGCCATGGAGGCGAAGCGCTCCGCCGGGTCCTTGGCCAGGGCGGTGGCGAGCAGGTCCGACACCTCGCTCGGGGTGTCCGGGCGCACGCTCTCGGGCGGCTCCGCCTGCTCGAAGGCGACCGCGTGCAGCATCGAGGCGTCGCTCGAGCGGGCGAACGGCCGGCGCCCGGTCACCATCTCGTAGAGGACCGCGCCGAGCGAGAAGATGTCGGAGCGCTCGTCGGCCGGCTTGCCGAGCGCCTGCTCCGGCGACATGTAGTCCAGCGTCCCCAGCACCGCTCCCAGGCGCGTCTTCGGCGCCGCCAGCGTGACCTGGGTCGGGGTGGCGTCGGTGAGCAGCAGCTTGGCGAGCCCGAAGTCGAGGACCCGGATCCGGCCCTCACCGTCGACCATCAGGTTGCCGGGCTTGACGTCGCGATGGACGATGCCGGCCCGGTGCGCGGCGGCCAGGGCGTCGGCCACGTCGGCCGCCCAGCGCAGCGCCTGCGCGAGAGGCAACCCACCTTCCGGCAGCAGCTCGGCGAGCGTCCGCCCGTCGACGTACTCCATGACGATCCAGTCGGTGCCCTCGGCTTCGAGGATGTCGTGGACCGTGACGATGTGGGGGTGGCTCAGCGCCGAGGCCGAGCGGGCCTCCTGCAGGAAGCGGAGGCGGCGGTTGGGTCGGTCCAGATGGTCCGGCGGCAGCGCCTTCAGCGCCACGAAACGGGACAGCTCGGTGTCGCGGGCCTTGTAGACCACGCCCATCCCGCCGCGACCGAGCTCCTGCAGGATCTCGTATCGCCCGATGCGCCGCCCGATCAACTCACACCCCCCGCTCCCCCGCGACGGCGGTGGCCGGCATCCACCCGCTGCACCGACCTCCGACCGCGATGACCCCCTCGTCGAGAATCCGTCGAGTATAGCCGCAGCCCGGGAGGCCGGACCGGGCCCGGTCGCGCCGTGGAGGGGGCTAGGATGGGCCGGACGACCGGAGGAGGGAGCACGGGGTGACGACGGCCGAGGTGGTGATCTGCGGCGCCGGGATCAGCGGTGTCTCGCTGGCCCACGAGCTGGCCTGCCGGCGCGGCATCCGCGACGTCGTGCTGGTCGACCCGGAGCCCCCCCTGAGCGTGACCAGCGACAAGTCGACCGAGTGCTACCGCAACTGGTGGCCCGGGCCGGGGACCGCCATGGTGCGGCTGATGAACCGCTCGATCGACCTGCTCGAGGAGCTGGCCGCGGAGACCGGCGACGCCTTCGCCCTCCATGCCGCCGGCTACGCCTACTTCACCGGCAACGAGGCCGGCGCCGCGGCGCTGGCCGCCGGTGCCCGCGACATCGCGGCGCTCGGCGCCGGCGAGCTGCGGGTCGACGCCGGCGGCGGCGAACGGGCGCCCGCCGCCGCCGCGGAGCCCGCGGAGCCCGTGGCGGGCGTGCGCGGAGCCCACCTGGTCCGCGAGCCGCGCCGCATCGCCGAGCTGTTCCCGACGCTGACCCGCGAGGTCACCGCCGCCCTCCTGGTGCACCGGGCCGGCTGGCTGAGCGCCCAGCAGCTCGGCATGGTGCTGCTCGAGCGGGCGCGGGCGGCGGGGGCGCGGCTGGTGCGGGGCCGCGTGCGCCGTGTGCGGCTGGAGGGCGGCCGGGTCGCCGGCGTCGAGCTCGACCCGGACGGCTCCACCCTCGCCACCCGCAGCTTCGTCAACGCCGCCGGAGCCGGCGCCGGGGAGGTCGCGCGCGGCCTCGGCGTCGAGCTGCCGCTGCTCCACGAGCTCCACGCCAAGGTCACCTTCGACGACCACCTCGGGGTGGTGCCCCGCGACCTCCCGCTGATGATCTGGAACGATCCGATCCGCCTGCCGTGGAGCGACGAGGAGCGCGCCGGGCTGGCCTCCGACCCGGAGCTCCGCGGGCTGCTCGCCGAGCTGCCGGGCGGCGCCCACCTGCGGCCCGAGGGCGGCGCGGCCAGCTCGCGGCTGCTGCTGCTCTGGGCCTACCACACGCCCCCCGTCGAGCCCGCCTTCCCGCCCGCCTTCGACCCGCTCTACCCGCAGGTCGTGCTGCGCGGGCTGGCCCGCATGCTCCCCGGGCTGGAGGCCTACTTCGAGCGCGGCCGCCGCCCCTTCGTCGACGGCGGCTACTACACCAAGACGGCGGAGAACCGGCCGCTGATCGGTCCGGCCGGACCGCCGGGGAGCCACCTCCTGGCGGCGCTGTCCGGCTACGGCATCATGGCCTCGCAGGGCGCCGCGGAGCTCGCCGCCGACCACCTCACCGGGGCGACCCCGCCCCCCTGGGCCAACGCCTTCCGCCTGGAGCGCTACGCCGACCCCGCCTACCGCCGCGCCTTCGCCGGCGCCGGCGGCCACGGCCAGCTCTGAGGCGCCGCCGGCCCGGCGCCGGTTTCTTCCCCGCGCCGCCGCGGGTCCAATGCGGACGAGATGACACCGTCCGCCCTGACCCGCGACCCGCGCCACTTCCAGATCGCCACCCTCACGGGGCTGCTGGCCTGGGGGGTGCTCGGCCTCGGCCACGAGGTGCGGCCGGAGATGCTGGCGGCCACCCTCGCCGCCGCGCTGGGGACGCAGTGGCTGGGCACCCGTTGGGCGCACCTGCCGCGCTTCGACCCGCGCAGCCCGCTGATCTCGGCACTCTCTCTCGCCCTGCTGCTGCGCACCCCGTCGGCGGCGGTCGCGGCGGGGGCCGCCGCCCTCGCCGTGGGGAGCAAGTTCGTCCTCCGGGCGCCGGCGCCGGGCGGCGGCTCGCGCCACGTCTTCAACCCCAGCAACTTCGCGATCGTCGTCACGCTGCTGCTCACCGACCGGGCGTGGGTCTCCCCCGGCCGCTGGGGCTCGGCCGCGCTGGCCGCCCTCGCCGTCGCCGGGATCGGGGCGCTGGTGGTGCGGCGGGCCCGGCGCGGCGACGTCACCTGGGCCTTCCTCGCCGCCTGGACCACGCTGCTGGCCGGGCGGGCCGCGTGGCTCGGCGACCCGGTGGCGATCCCGCTGCACCAGCTCGCCGACGGCGGCCTGCTGATCTTCGCCTTCTTCATGATCTCCGACCCCAAGACCACCCCCGACTCCCGCGCCGGCCGGATCCTGTACGCGGCGCTCGTCGCCCTCGGCGGCGGCTTCGTCGAGTTCCACCTGTTCCGGCCGAACGGCCTGCTCTGGTCGCTGGCGGCGGCGGCCCCCCTGGTGCCCTGGATCGACCGCCTGCTGCCGGCGGAACGGCGGGCGGCGCCGCGCCGCCCCGCCTCCCCGCCCGCCCTTCCGCACCCGTCCCTGCTCACCGAAAGGAGCCGCTGATGCGCCACCACCGCCGGTCCCCCGCCCCCGCCGTCCTCGCCGCCCTCGCCCTCGCCGCCGCGGCCGGGCCGGCGCGCCCCGCCGCCGCCTTCTGCGGCTTCTACGTCGCCCAGGCCGACAGCGACCTGTTCAACCAGGCCTCCAAGGTCGTGCTGGTGCGCGACGGCGACCGCACCGTGGTCACCATGGCCAGCGACGTGCGCGGCGAGCCGCAGGAGTTCGCCCTCGTGGTGCCGGTGCCGACCTTCCTCGAGCGCGACCAGATCCACGTCGGCGACCCGGCGGCGCTGGATCACCTCGACGCCTACACCGCCCCCCGCCTGGTCGAGCTCTACGACACCAACCCCTGCTGGCGGCTGAAGCGCCCGCTCGCCGCCCGCGCCGTACCGGAGGCCGCCGCGGTCAGCGACGGCGGCCGCGCCGCGGCGCTGGGGGTGACGATCGAGGCCGCGTACACGGTCGGCGAGTACGACATCCTGATCCTCTCGGCGGCGCAGAGCCGCGGCCTCGCCACCTGGCTGGCGGAGAACGGCTACCGCGTGCCCGCCGCCGCCAACCGGGTGCTGGCGAGCTACCTCCGGCAGGGGATGCACTTCTTCGTCGCCAAGGTCGACATGGCCGAGAAGGAGCGCCTCGGGACCACCTTCCTGCGCCCGCTGCAGATCGCCTACGAGACCCCCCGCTTCATGCTCCCGATCCGCCTCGGCACGGTGAACGCCGCCGGGCCGCAGGACCTGTTCGTCTTCGCGCTCACCCGCGGCGGCCGGGTGGAGACCACCAACTACCGCACCGTGCGGCTGCCCTCCGACGTCGACGTGCCGCTCTTCGTCGAGGACGACTTCGCGGACTTCTACCGCGCCCTGTTCGACCGCCGGGTGGAGGCGGAGGCGCGCCGCGCCGTCTTCCTCGAGTACGCCTGGGACATGGCCTGGTGCGACCCGTGCGCCGCCGCGCCGTTGTCGCCGGCGGAGCTGCGCGAGCTGGGGGTGTGGTGGCAGGGCGGTGGCGGTGCGCGTCCGGGCGGCGCCGGCCCGCAGGACGTCTTCGTCACCCGCCTCCACGTGCGCTACGACCGCGCCCACTTCCCCGAGGACCTGCGCTTCCAGGAGACCGGCGACCGCACCAACTTCCAGGGCCGCTACATCCTGCGGCACCCGTGGGAGGGCGACGACCGCTGCCCGGCCGCCGCCGACTACCGGCGCGACCTCGGCACCCGCCGCGAGGCCGACGCCCGCCGCCTGGCCGAGCTCACCGGCTGGGAGCTGGCGGACATCCGCCGGCGCATGGGGCTGCCCGCCGAGCCGCCGGGCGACGCGCCGAGCTGGTGGCAGCGGCTGTGGACCCCGGGGCGGTAGCTCCGGCCGCGGCGGGCGGGCTCGGCCCCGGCGGCGGCCGTCCTATCCTCGGCCGCCGTCTCCGCGTACCATACGCGGGTCCCACCGAAAGGAGCTGCGATGAGCGAGGAGCGGAGCCTGCCGAACCCGACGCCGCCCGCTGCGGCCGGGCCCACCAACGCACCGCCCGGGCTGCTGCGCTGGAGCGTGCTGATCCTGGTCAGCCTGGCCATGTTCGGCAACTACTACGCCTACGACTCGATCGGGCCGCTGGCCGACCACCTGCAGCGCCTGCTGGGCTTCAGCGACACCCAGATCGGGACGCTCAACGCGATCTACAGCTTCCCGAACATCCTGATGGTGCTGATCGGCGGCATCGTCGTCGACCGCATCGGCACCCGCCGGGCGACGCTGCTGTTCGCCGGCGTCTGCGTCCTCGGGACCGTCCTGACCGCCGTCTCGCCGTCGTTCCCGGTGATGGCCGCCGGCCGGCTGCTCTTCGGCCTCGGCGCCGAGTCGATGATCGTCGCCATCACGGTGGTGCTGGGGCAGTGGTTCGTGGGCCGCCAGCTCGGCTTCGCCTTCGGCGTCAACCTCTCGATCGCCCGCGCCGGCTCCTACGCCGCCGACATGTCGCCGACGGTGGCGCGGCCGCTCTACGCCGCCGGCTGGCAGCCGCCGCTGTGGCTGGCGGCCGGGCTGATGGGCGCCGCCCTGGTCGCGACCTTCGCCTACTACGCGCTCGAGCGCTCGGCCGAGAAGCGCTACGACCTCTCGCGTCCGGCGCCCCCGGATCGCATCGTGTGGGGCGACCTGCTGCGCTTCGACCGCTCCTACTGGTACATCGTGGGGCTGTGCGTCACCTTCTACTCGGTGATCTTCCCCTTCCGCAGCACCTTCGCCATCAAGTACTTCCAGCACGCCCACGGCCTTTCGCTGTCGGCCGCCGGGGCGATGAACAGCTATGTCTTCCTGGCGGCGATCTTCGCCACCCCCGCCTTCGGCCTGCTCGCCGACAAGGTCGGCCACCGCTCCGCCCTGATGGCGTTCGGCACCTTCCTGCTGTTCATCTGCTTTCCGCTGTTCCTCTACACCCAGGCCGATCTCTGGGTGTCGACGGTCTTCATCGGCATCGCCTTCTCGCTGGTGCCGGCGATCCTGTGGCCGGCCGTGCCCTACCTGGTCTCGGCCAACCGCCTCGGCACCGCCTACGGGCTGATGACGATGTTGCAGAACATCGGGCTGACGATCTTCAACCTGGCGGCGGGCGGGCTCAACGACGCCTACGGTGCCGGGGCGGAGAACCCCGCCGGCTACACGCCGATGCTGTGGATGTTCGGGGCCCTGAGCCTGTTCGGCTTCCTCTTCGCGGCGCTGCTCTACCGCCGCGAGGTCGGCCCCCACGGCCACGACCTCGAGAAGCCGCAGCCGCGCTCGAAGCTGATCGACGCCGCGGCCTGAGCGACGGCGGGATGGGGAGCCGGGGGACGCTCCCGGCTCCCGACCGCTCTCAGCCGAGCCGCCGCCGGCGCAGCAGGGCGGCCGCCCAGGAGCCGAGCAGCAGCGCCAAGAGCGCCAGACCGGTCGCCCCGAGGGTGGGGACCTCGACGACGCTCGCCACCTGGAGCTCGACGGAGCCGACGTCGCAGCGGGCGGTGCCGTCCCCGTCGCCGTCCACGGGCCGCGGCTCGCCGCGCTGGTCGACAGGATGGCGAAGCAGGCGACGGCACAGCGCACCGCCGGGCGGAACGCGGACGGACAACGACTCACGACAACTCTCCTCTCTCCCTGGATGCGGCCGTGGCCGCGACAGGACCCTGGTTCGCGGTGTCCCGATTGCTCTCAGGGAGGCGAAGAGATGTCGAATCCGGCGAGCGGCGGGTCGCGCCGTGAGCCGTTGCCGAGCGGCGGCGGGCCCGGGGCCCGCGCCCGGACCGCACCGGGTCTCGATCGAGGGCTCGATCGACCTCAGGCGTTCGGCCGCGTCCGGCGCCGCAGGGTGAACGAGGCGGCGGCCGCCAGGAGCAGCGCGAGGCCGGCGGCGCCGGCCGGCCCCAGCGCCGGGACCTCCACGACCGACTGCGGCTGGACCTCCACGGCGCCGACGTCGCAGATCGCCACCTGGTCGCCGTCGCCGTCGACCGGCCGCACCAGGTGCCGCTGGTCCGCCAGGAGACCGCAGTCGACGACCGTCTCGGCCTCCGCCACCCGGCCCGGAGCGTGGGACGCCTGGTCGACCAGGGTTTCGTAGAAGTCGATGGCCGGACTGCCGTCGAGTGGCACGTGGGTCGCGGTGGGGCCACCGTGGTCGCCGAGCGGTGACAGCATCGGATCGGTCTCCGGCGCGTCGTCCACTCCGAGGCCGCAGGTGTCGTCGGAGGCGATGTTGCTGCCTTGGGATTCGGTCTCCGCGGCGTGCGAGCAGTCGGCGGTGGCGTTGCCGGCCACGATCGAACCCAGCAGGAGGACCGACGGCTCCCCACCGCTCTCGGCGTCGATCCCGTACGGTGCGTTGTCCGCCACCGTGCTGAAGATGACGCTGACCATCGGCTCCTGGTCCCCGGCGGGAACCAGGACGTTGGAGTTCAGGATGCCGCTGCCGTCGACGTTGCCGCTCACCGTGGCGTTGAGCAGCAGGGTGAACGCGCCGTTGAAGAGGCCACCGCCGTGGTTGCCCGAGAGGGTGCTCGACTCGAGGACCAGGTTGGCCACCACCAGGACGATCTCGGGCGCTCCGACCCGGCCCGGCTGCTCGAGCGGGGGCGTGACGGAGAAGGCGGCGAACGGGAAGAAGAGGTTGTAGATGCCGCCACCCTCGTCGGCGGTGTTGTCGTCGAAGCGTGCTGTCGTGGACCGCGGCGTTGCCCTCGTTGTAGAGGCCGCCCCCCATGATCGCCGCGTTTCCTTGCACCAGAACGGTCTCCCGGCCGGTCTGCGCCGCCGCCGCGGCGACCTGGCTGGCCGGGAGCTCGGACTCCTCCCCGAGCACGATCTCCCCCAGGTTGGCGATGCCGCCCCCGCGCAGCGCGGAGCAGTCGAGGACCTCGACGCCGAGGAGCTGGGCGCAGGCGACGAGGCTGCTGCCGTTCTGGGCGACGCAGAACGAGGAGAGCCCGTCGGCGGATCCGGAGACCCGCTGCGGCGCGACCACCGCCGGGTCCGCGACCTCGGTCCGCCGCACCAGGATGCCGCCGCCCCTCGTCGAGGCCGCAGGACGCGGGGCCGCGCGGGATGCCGCAGATCTGGAGCATGCGACGGCCGAGCGTCAAGCCCCGTGAGGGGTGCCGCCCCGTTCCCTGCACCCCTGCGCCTCGCTGCGCGCGGCGCGGGCCGCCTCGCGGATCGGCGATACTGGGCGCCGGCATGGCGGGAGCGATCGCAGCGCGGGTCCGGCAGGCCGGGGACCCACCCTTCGCCGCGGCGCGGGGGATCGGCGGTCGCCGCGGGCGGCGTGGCTCGCTTTCAGCGTGATCAACGCCACCCAGGTCTACGTGTCGATGATCCACCACGGCCACTCCTACCCGCGGCTGCTCGGCTACAACGTGGCGGTGTGGGAGGTGTGGGCGCTCGCCACGCCGCTGGTGCTCTGGCTGGCGCGGCGCTGGCCCCCGGCGCCGCCGCGCCCCGCGGCCCTGGCGCTGCATCTCGCGGCGGGACTGGCGCTGGCGCTCGTCCACCTGGTCGCGTGGTCGGCGCTGAGCGACCTGATCCGGCCCTACGACGTCCGCAACGCCAGGAGCTTCGCCGCCGCGTTCTCCGAGGGCCTGTGGTTGCGCTTCCAGCTCGAGCTGGTGGTGTACGCCTCGCTGGTGGCGATCGGGGCCGCTCTCGACGCGCGGCGCCGGCTGCACCGCCGCGAGGTCGAGACCGGCCGCCTCGAGGTGCAGCTCGCCGAGGCGAAGCTGCACGCGCTCGAGCTGCAGCTCCGGCCGCACTTCTTGTTCAACACCCTGCACACGATCACCGGGTACGTGCGGGCGGGTCAGAACCCCGAGGCCGTCGACATGATCGTGCGCCTCGGCGACCTGCTGCACCAGACGTTGGAGACCGAGCGCACGCGGGAGATCCCGCTCGAGCGCGAGATCGCCCTGCTGCGCAGCTACCTCGACATCGAGGGGGCACGCTTCTCGGACCGGCTGGAGGTGGGGGTCGACGCCGCGCCGGACACCCTCGGCACCGCGGTGCCCCCGTTCGTGCTGCAGCCTCTGGCCGAGAACGCCATCCGCCACGGTGTCGCCCGCGCCCGCGGCCCGGCCCGGCTGCAGCTGACCGCCCGCCGCCGCGAAGACCACCTGGAGATCGACCTGTTCAACTCCGGCCCCCCTCTGGGCGAGCCGGGCGACGGCGTCGGGCTGCGCAACACCCGCGAGCGCCTGCGCCAGATCTACGGGAACGCCGCGCACCTCACCCTCTCCGACGTGCCGGGTGGCGTCCGCGTCCGGCTGGCGGTGCCGGCCGGCCCTCCCGGGACCGATGGCTGAGCGCCTGCGCACGGCGATCGTCGACGACGAACCGATGGCGCGGCGGATCCTGCGCGGCCTGCTGGCCCGCGATCCCGAGATCGAGCTGGTGGCGGAGGGCGACGCGGCGGAGCTGGCCGACCGCCTGGCCGGGGCGGCGGTCGATCTCGTCTTCCTCGACGTCGAGATGCCCGAGGTCTCGGGCCTCGAGCTCTTCGCGCGGCTGGCCGCGGGCGGCGCGCCGCCCGCCGTCGTCTTCGTCACCGCCTACGACCGCTACGCCGTCGAGGCCTTCCGGCTGCACGCCGTCGACTACCTGCTCAAACCGTTCACCGACGAGCGGTTCGCCACCGCCCTCGAGCGGGCCAAGCAACGGATCCGGCGCCACGGCGGCCCGACCGCCGCGGCCGTCGCCGCCCTGCTCGCCGAGCTGGCGGAGCGGCACCCACCCCCGGGCCGCTCCCGCTTCCTGGTGCAGGTGGGCGACCGCACCGTCGTGGTGCCGCTCGACGAGGTCGACTGGATCGAGGCCGCCGACTACTACGCCCGGCTCCACTGCGGCGGTCGATCCCACCTGGTGCGCGAGTCGTTGACCGCGCTCGCCGACGAGCTCGAGCCGGCCGGATTCTGCCGCATCCACCGCTCGGCCCTGGTGCGCCTCGACCGCGTGGTCGAGGTGCAGCCGCACTTCGCCTCCTCGGCGGTGGCGGTGCTGCGCGACGGCAGCCGGCTGAAGGTCAGCCGCTCCCGGCGCGCCGCCTTCGAGGAGAGGCTCGCCGGCCGCGGCTGAGCACCCCGCACCGCGACCCGCCGCCGCTCGCTGCACCGTCCCCGCACCTCGCTGCACCGGCGCGGCGCGGCGCCCGGCCGGCCGCGAGACTGGGAGGGTCGCAGCCGTTCCACGATCCCGGAAGGAGACGAACGATGCCCCACCGCCACCGCTCGCCGCGCCACCGCCGGTCCGCCGGCCTCGCCGTCCTGCTCGCCGCCGCCGCCCTGCTCGCCGCCCCCGCCGTGCGCGCCGCGGCGCCGCCGCCGGCGCTCACCGCCCCCGCGCGCGGACCGCTGCCGGTCGCCGTGGTGCTGACCGAGGGCGCCACCGTCATCGACTTCGCCGGCCCCTGGGAGGTCTTCCAGGACGTCCACGTCGACTCGCGCGGCGCGACCATGGAAGAGCAGATGCCGTTCCGCCTCTACACCGTGGGCGCCAGTCGCGATCCCATCCACACCTCGGGCGGCCTCACCGTGGTCCCCGACTACTCGTTCGCCGACGCTCCCGCGCCGGCGGTGGTGGTGGTGGGCGCCCAGCGCGGCGCCGACGGCCTCGGCGACTGGCTGCGCAAGGTGCACGCCGGCGGCTCGGTGGTGATGTCGGTGTGCACCGGCGCCTTCAAGCTCGCCGCCACCGGCCTGCTCGACGGCCGGCAGGCCACCACCCACCACGACTTCTACGACCCGTTCCGCGAGCGCTTCCCCAAAGTCCAGCTCGTCGAATCGCGGCGCTTCGTCGAGTCGGGCGACCGCCTCTTCACGGCCGGCGGGCTGACCTCCGGGATCGACCTGGCGCTGCACGTCGTCGAGCTGTACTTCGGCCACGAGGTCGCCGCGCACACCGCCGCCTACATGGAGTACCAGGGCGACGGCTGGAAGGGCGGCTCGTCCAGGCCGGCGCGCGCTTCTCGTTGACGCGTCGCTGCGGGACCGGAGGGAGGGTTGCCGGCCCTCCCGCCGACCCCGAGCGGACCACCGGAGGCCCGGCTCAGCGTGCCGCGGCCGGCACCGGGAAGCCGCGGTCGCGCATCAGGGCGTCGATCGTGGCGTCGCGGCCGCGGAACTCGCGGTAGGCCAGCTCCGGGTCGACGGCGTTGCGCGGCGCGAACAGGTCGTCCACGAGCTGCGCCGCCAGGTCCGGGTCGTAGAAGCCGCCCGGAGCCTCGGCGAACGCCTCCGCCGCGTCGCTGGTCAGCACGTCCGCCCACAGGTAGCCGTAGTAGCCGGCCGAGTACCCCTCGCCCGAGAAGATGTGCCCGAACTGCGTCGAGCGGTGGCGCATCGGGATCTCGGCCGGCATGCCGAGCTCGGCGAGCGTCTCGCGCTCGAAGGCCTGCGGGTCGAGTCCGGTCGGGTCGATCATGTGGTAGCGCATGTCGACCAGCGCGCAGGCCAGGTACTCGGTGGTGGCGAACCCCTGGTTGAAGGTCGCCGCCCGGCGGATCTTCGCCACCAGCTCGGCGGGCATCGGCTCGCCGGTCCGGGCGTGGACCAGGTAGCGGTCGACGACCCGGTCGGTGAGCAGCCAGCGCTCCAGCAGCTGCGACTGGAACTCGGTGAAGTCGCGGACGCCGCCGTTGAGGGTGGGGTAGGCCACCCGCGACGACAGCGCGTGCAGGGCGTGGCCGAACTCGTGGAACAGCGTCTCGGCGTCGTCCCAGGAGACCAGGATCGGCTCGCCCGGGGCGCCCTTGATGAAGTTGGCGTTGTTCGACGCCAGCACGTGGACCTCGCCGTCGAAGCTCTCGTGCCCGCGGTAGCTGTTGGCCCAGGCGCCCGAGCGCTTGCCGGCGCGGGCGAAGGGGTCCAGGTACCACAGGCCGACCAGCTCGCCGGAGGTGCGGTCGGTGACCTTCCACACCGTCACGTCGGGGTGGAAGACCGGCACCTCGCCCGGCGCCAGCGGGGTGAACTCGAAGCCGAACAGCTCGCCGGCCACGTAGAACATCGCCTCGCGCAGCTTGTCGAGCTGCAGGTACTGCTTGACCTCGTCGGAATCGAGGTCGTACTTGGCGCGGCGCACCTTCTCGGCGTAGTAGCGGTAGTCCCAGGGGGCGATGGTGATGCCGGCGCCCTCGGCGTCGGCCACCGCCTGCATGTCGGCGACCTCCTGCTCGACGCGGGCCAGCGCCGCCGGCCACACGGCCTCCATCAGCGCGAGCGCCCGCTCCGGCGTCTTCGCCATGCGGTCCTCGAGCCGCCACTGGGCGTAGTTGTCGTAGCCCAGCAGCCCCACCCGCTCGTCGCGGAGCTGGAGGATCTCGGTGATCACGGCGTTGTTGTCGTGCTCGTCGCCGTTGTTGCCGCGGTTGTAGTAGTTCCGCCACACCTTCTCGCGCAGGCCGCGGTCGTCGGCGTAGGTGAGGAACGGGTCCATCGACGAGCGGGTGTTGGAGACGGCGTACCTGCCGGGGGCGCCGAGCTCCTCGGCGGCGGCGGCCGCCGCCGCCCGGGTCGACTCCGGGAGGCCGGCCATCTGCGCCGCGTCGAGCAGCAGGGTGTAGCCCTCCTCGTCGGCGAGCACGTTGTTGGCGAAGCGGGTGTGGAGCTCGGCGAGGCGCTGGTTGATGGCGGCGTAGCGCTCCCGGGCGGCCCCTTGCAGGGTCGCCCCGTTGCGCGCGAACCCGTCGTAGACCAGCCGCACCAGGCGCTGCTCGGCGGGGTCGCGGTCGGCGAGGGCGTCGCTCTCGTAGACGGCGCGGACACGGTCGAAAAGCGCCCGGTTCTGGACGATCCGCGAGCGCAGGTCGGCGAGCTTCGGCGCCATCTCCGCCTGGACGGTGCGGAACTCGGGCGACGACAGGTTGGCGCTCCAGATCCCCCAGTAGGTCAGCACCCGGTCGAGGTCGCGGCCGGAGCGCTCCAGCGCCACGATGGTGTTGTCGAAGGTGGGGGGCGCGGGGTCGGAGGCGATGGCGTCGATCTCGGCGAGCTGACGGTCCATGCCCGCCTCGAGGGCCGGCCGCAGCGCCGCGAGGTCCATGCGGTCGAAGGCGGGGACGCCGCCGTAGGGGCCCTGCCACGCGGCGAGGAGCGGGCTGTCGGACGGGGCCTCGGCGGCGGCGGGCGGCGTCCCGGCGGCGGGGAGCGGAGCGGCGGGAGCCGCCGTCCCACGGTTCTGTTCGGGCATCGTCTTCACGGCGTTCTGACTGCAGGAGCTCGCGGTCACCAGCACCGCGACCAGCATGGACAGGAAGATGATCTGGCGCATTCTGCGGATCCCTCGACGATCGAAGTCCGGGAGCACCGGACGGTGCGGAAAGGGTCGTTCATGGCGTGCGGACCCGGCGTTCGCCGGGTCGCGCCCACTCTACCCCGGAGGCTGCGCGCGGCCCTCGGCGATCGCCAGGTTGTGGCGGGCGGCCGGGTTGTCCGGCGCCAGGGCGAGCCCGGCGCGGTAGCAGGCCACCGCCTCGTCGGCCCGCCCTTGGCGCAGCAGGGCGTCGGCGAGGTTGAACCAGGGCAGCGCGTACCCGAGGTCGGCGTGCAGCGACCGGCGGTAGGCGTCGATCGCGCCGTCGAGGTCCCCCTGTCGCTCGAGGGCGTAGCCGAGGTTGTTCCAGGTGCGGGCGCGCGACGGGTCGGTCGCCACCGCCCGCCGGTAGGCGGCCACCGCCGCGTCCAGGTCGCCGTGCCGGTCCCAGGCCTCGGCCAGCCGGTCCTCCGCCTCGGCCGGCTCCGGCGACGCCGCGACCGCCCGCCGGTAGGTGGCCACCGCCGCCGCGAAGTCGTCGGCCTCCTCGAGGCGGGCGAGGTCGAGCAGCGTCGGCACGTCGTCCGGCTCGCGGCGCAGCGCCTCCGCGTAGAGCCGCCGGGCACCGGCGGCGTCGCCGCGCCGGGCGCGCAGCGTGCCGAGGTTGGCGCGCGGCGCGGCGGCGCGCGGCTCGAGCTCCACCACGCGGCGCAGCTCCCGCTCGGCGCCGTCGAGGTCGCCGGCGTCGGCGAGGGCGAAGCCGAGCGAGGAGCGCCAGGGGCCCTGGTCGGGCAGGCGGTCGAGCAGGCGCCGCCAGGCGGCGGCAGCCGCCCCCGGCGCGCCGCGTTCGCCCAGCCGGCGCGCCAGCCGCTCGCCGAGCTCGAGGTCGTCGGGGTGGGCCGCGGCCGCGGCGCGCAGCGCCTCGAGGTCGCGGTCGCGGGCGGCGAGGGCGGCGCGGCGCAGCTCCGCCAGGCGCTCGCGGCGGGCGGCGCGGCGCCGCGCGTGGTCGAGCTGCCGGGTGAAGGGGGGCCGCGAGGTCAGGTGGAGCATCGCCGCGGCGATCTCGGCGCGGGCGCCGGCGTCGTAGGCCAACCGCGCCGCGCACGCCGCCTCGTCGGGCAGCGCTGCCGCCGGCGCCCCGATCCGACCGGCGAGCAGGCGCTCCGCCGCCGGCAGCATCTCGCGGGCGAGGAGCCAGTTGCCGTGGAAGGTCAGGTGGACGTGCTCGTGGAACAGCGGCGGCGCCGGCGCCGCGCCCTCGAAGGCGGCGGCCTCGAGCGCGGCGGCGGCCTCGACCAGGGCGACCGGCGCCCCGGCCGCGGTGCGCTCCGCCGCCACCCGGCGGATCACCTCCTCGAGGCGGCCGTCGGTGCGGAAGCGCAGCGTATCGAGGTCCCGCGCGGCGGCCAGCTCGGCGCGCCCCGCCGCACCCTTCCCGAGGGCGAGCAGCGCGCGGCCGCGCCGATAGCGCAGCTCGGCGTAGCGGTCGTCGATCGCCGCCGCCGCCGCGAAGGCGCGCTCGGCCGCGGCCGCCCTCCCCGCGGCCGCGGCGGCGATCCCTTCCGCCGTCCGCCGCTCCCACTCCGACCGGCGCGCTGCGGGGAGCCCCGGCCGGTGCGCCGAGCCGAACGGCGGGCTGTCCGCCAGGTTCACGGCCACCGTGGAGAGCACCAGGCCGGCGCCGGCGCCGGCCGCGGCGTCGGCGATCCCTTCGAGGTTGCGGCGGAAGTGGTCGGCGACGCCGGGTAGGCGGGGATCGTCCATCGGGACCGGGCGCTCGACGAACATCTCCATGCCGCGCCAGTCGCCGCGCACCCCGGGCCCGCCGCGCAACCGGTCGCCGAGGGCCGCCAGGAGCTGGCCGGTGCGCAGCGTGCGCAGCGCGACGCCGGTGCGGATCAGCGGCAACGAGCGGGAGAAGCCGGCGAACACCGTCCCCGGACCGTAGGGCCCCACCACCTCGTTGTTGCCCACGTAGACCACCATCAGGTCCGGGTGGTGGCGGGCCGCGATCTCGCGCGCGATCGGCAGCACGACGTGCGAGTTGATCGCCACCATCGCGGCGTTGACGACGCGGAAGCGGCTGCCGGGATGCCGCGCCGCGAGCATCGTCTCGAGGACGCGGCCGAAGGAGAAGGCGGGCTCCGGCGTCCCCATCGCCGCCGAGCCGCCGAGCACGAAGATCCGCACCGCGTCGTCGCCGGCGGCTGCCGGCAGGTCGACCGGCCGCGGCCGCCGCGCCATGCGGCGGGGGAAGAAGCGCCAACCGAACCGGAAGTTGGTCGTCGAGTGCCCGGCGTGGCCGGCGACCGGGCGCAGGAAGTGCGGGTCGTAGCCCGCCCCGGCGACGCGCAGGCCCACCTCCAGGGCGGCGAAGAGGAGCAGCGGGATGCCGACGGCGACGGTCAGCGGCACCGCCACCCGGCGCCAGCCGGTCAGCCGCAGCCGTTCGGCAGGACGCTCGGCGGCGCGCCGCGGGCGCTGCCGCCCGCGGCGCGACCTCCCCCCGTGCCGTGTCCCCGTCCGCACGCCGGGATCCTATCGGCGCTCCGCTCGGATAGCATGGCGGTGCAGCCCTCGACCCACCGCCCGACGCCGGAAGGAGGCGCCATGAAGACCGTCCGCAACACCACGCACCGCCCCCTCGCCGTGCCGCTGCCCGGAGGCAAGAAGCTCCACCTCGGGCCCGGCAAGGTGGGTCAGATCGCGGCTCCCGCGGCGGAGCATCCGCCGCTGGCGAAGATGGTCGAGGACGGCGAGCTCGAGCTCGTCGACACCGGCGGCCAGCGCTCCGTCACCGCCCCCGGCGGCACCCAGGTGCACGCCGAGACCGGCGGCCACCACCCGGCGCACCGCTCGGGGCACCGCGGCGACCGCTGAACCGGGGCGCCCGCCTCCGCCCGCCGGCCCGCCCGCCCCGCGGCGCGGGCTCGAGGCCGGGGGGTGGCGGAGGGTCCGGAGGCCAGGAGCGGGAGGGAGGGACGGCGAGGCGACCCCCCGGACGTCGCAGGCGGCCCGAGCGAGCAGCGACGCCGCAGCCGGGCCCGCATCCGCCGCCTAGCCGTCGCACCCGCGCAGGTCGGCGGAGTAGAGGTGCCAGCGGCGCTGGGCCGGGGTGGCCCCCTCGATCACCGCCCGGCGCAGGCTGTAGGTGCCCCGGAAGCACTGTTCCTGTCCCGTGTCGGTGCGCGCCCGCACGGTGACGGGGACGTCGACGTAGCGCGACCCGGCCGCCCCCTCGACGCGGCCGGGAGGTCCGACCTCGGCGTCGACCGACGCGGTGTGCGCGTAACCGCTGCGGAACTCCGCGAAGGTCTGGTGGCTGTCGCCGCCGCCGTGCCCCCACAGGGCGTAGGCCCGGGCGAAGTCGCCGGCCGCGACGGCGGCGTAGTACGTCCGCACGACCTGCGCCGCGGCGCCGGCGTCCTCCGCGCCGCTCGACGGCGCCGCGCCCGGCGCCCCCCCACGGCGTCCTCACCGTCCGCGGCTGCGCCGTCCGCCGCCGTCGTGCCCTCGGCCGGCCAGGGCACGTGCACCTCCGCCACGCGGCAGGTGGGCGGGCAGCCCGGGCCGTTGGGAAGCAGGGTCTCGACCTGCGGCCGCACCGTGCGCTCGGCGCTCGCGTCCTCCGTCTCCAAACGCACGGTCACCACCTCCGGCAGCAGGTCGCGGAAGAAGATCCGGCCGCAGTCGGCCGCCGACGCGCAGCGGCGCTCGCGCCGCTCGTCGCCGGCGCGGACGACGACCCGGAAGGCCCCGTCCGGGGCCCCGTCGATCGTCACCCGGAGGCCGCTCTCGCAACCGATCTGGGTGCAGGCGTGGGCCGGCGCGCCGGCGGCGGACGTCGCCGGCGGCGCGGGCGGCGCCGGGGCCGCGGGGGAGCACCCGGCGAGGAACGCGAGGGAGAGGAGGACGAGGACGATCGAGCGCATGGCGGGCTACCTCCCGGGTCGGAGCTGCCCGCCCACCTTGCGAAGCCCGTTCCAAATCCGGGGCAGCAGTCCGGAGGCGGCTCCCCCGGCGCGCCCTCGGTCCGCCGGTTCCGGTGGGGCTCCGCCCGGGGCCGCGAGCCCGGACCGCCAGGGCCGGCGCGGGGCCAGCGCCAGGACGAGCAACAGCAGCGGGACGAGGAGCAGGGCGAGGGTCACCTCGGGCGCGGTCACCCGGTGGAGCCCGGCGGTCAGCTGCGGCGGGCCCCCCTTGGTGGCGAGCGGCAGGGCGACCATCACCCAGGCCTGCGCCGCCACCACCAGGTGCAGGGCCAGGCCGGCCAGGCCGTCGGCGACCCACAGCACCGAGGTCGCCGCCGCCCAGAGGAGATAGCGCTCGTGCATCTGCGGCAGGACGTCGAAGGCGAGGACCCAGGGGGCGACGACCGCGAAGAAGAACCGGGGATCGAAGGCGCGGGCCCACCGCCCCGCCGCCCAGGCGAGGGGCACCAGCGTCAGGGCGTAGAGCGTGCGCAGCAACCCGCCGAGCGAAAGGGCGAACGCGCCGATCGAGAGCGCTGGATCGTCGATCCCCCAGCCGTAGCGCCGGCCGAGGACGGAGGGGAGGTTGTGGGCCGCGCCCATCGCCAGCACGTGGTAGTGGTGCGTCGGGTAGGCGACGCCCACCCGCCACCACGCCAGCGAGGCGCCGAACAGCGGCACGGTGAGCAGGATCGCCACGACGAGGACGGTGACCCGGCCGGCGGCGCTGCGCCGGGGGCAGAAGAGGATCGCCAGGGCGAGGGCGACGACCGCGGCCAGCAGCGGCCAGAACCGGCTGCGGGCGGGTCCGGCGGCCAACGGCCAGGCGGCGGCCGCGGCGACCGCGACCGCGACCGCGGTGTGGGCGAGGGCGCGGCCGGCGGGCGGCACCCGGCGCTCCCGCAGCGCCGCACGGAGGGGCGGCGCCAGGAGGGTCGCCAGGGTCACGCCGCCGAGCCACAGCCAGGCCGCCGTCGAGCGTTGGAGCTGGAACGGCAGCGCCGCCAGCAGGATGCCCCCGGCCACCCCCGCGATCAGGGCCCAGGCCGCCCGCCAGCGCCCGGCGAGAAGGGGCCAGAGCACCAGCAGCGGCGTGACGAGCAGGATCTGCCCCTTCGCCATCGCCGCGATCCCGATCAACAGGCCGGCGGCCAGCGGCAGGTCCGCCAGCAGGGCGAGCAGCGCCCACAGGAAGCACGGCACCAGCCAGACGTCCCACTGCGGCCACCCGTAGGCCTCGGTCAGCACCGCGGGGTCGAACCACAGCAGCGCCGCGGCCGCCACGCCGGTCGCCGGCGCTCGCCAGCGCGCCGCGGGCCCGGCCCCGGGGCGGCGGCGCGGGAAGCGCCGCACCAGGAGGAAGACCGCCGGGAGGGCGGCGAGCTCGGCGGCGGCGTTCAGCCACAGCATGGGGCGGTGGTAGGCCCAGGTGTTGCGCCACGCGCCGCCGTCGTCGAGGCGGGCCCGGTTCCAGCGCATCCAGGCGGCGACGAGGGTCAGCCGGAGCGGTGGGTAGTCGAGCCCGTAGCGGCCGTCCGGGTGCTCGGCGACCTGCTGGTCGTAGAGGTCGAGCAGCCCGCGCCGGTCGGCCGCCGAGCCCCAGTGGACGGCGTTGCGGACGTCGTGCTCGAAGCGGGCGCTCGCCGTGGCGCGCCAGAGGGCGCGACGGAGAGGGAGACCGGCGCCGAGGCCCACGGCGACCAGCACGACGACGGCGACGATCGCGCCGAGCCGCGCCGGCCGCGAGCGCGCCGCGAGCATCCCCACCGTGTCTCCGGGCCGCACCCGCGGAGTCTACGCGCAGCCTCACCCGGGCGGGCGCGCTGGATCCCCGGTCGAACCCGCGGAGCGGACGCCTGCGTCGCGCCCTCGGAGCCTAGCCCGGACGCTCTCCGCGCGGCCGGAAGCGCCGTCCGAAGCCGGAGGGTGAGGTGCCGGTCACCGTCTCTTTGGGGGAGTGGTGCAGCCAGGAGGATTCGAACCCCCAACCTTCTGATCCGTAGTCAGATGCTCTATCCAGTTGAGCTATGGCTGCCAAGGAACCGCTGGCGCGGGGAGCGCCCCGCCGCTCGGGGCGGCGGACTGTGGATTGTAGCGGACGGGCCGGGGAGCCGCAAGAACGCCCCACCCGTGACGCGCCGCGGGTCAGCCGCCGCCGCCGCGCGCCGCCAGCCACGCCTCGAGCTCGGCGAGCGCCGCGACGCAGCCGAGCGGCCCGCGGGCCAGCAGCTCCGCGCGGTCGTAGCCCCCGGTGGCGACGCCCAGGGCCGGGACCCGGGCGGCGGCCGCCATCTCGAGGTCCCAGACGCTGTCGCCGATCATCAGGGCGGCCTCGGGGCGCACGCCGAGCTCGGCGAGCAGGTCGTGGAGCATCTGGGGGTGCGGCTTCGAGCGCGCCTCGTCGGCGGTGCGGGTGGCGTGGAAGCGGACCGCGAGGCCGGTGGCGGCGAGGTCGCGGTCGAGCCCGCGGCGGCTCTTGCCGGTGGCGACGGCCAGCAGGTAGCCGGCCACCCGGAGCCGGTCGAGCAGCTCCGCGGCCCCGGCGAAGAGCACCGGCAGCTCCCGGTAGGTCGAGAACCAGTGCCGCCGATAGCACTCCATGACGGCGCGGGCCTCGTCGGGGCCGGCGCCGGGGGCGAGCAGCTCCACGGTCTCGCCGATCCCCAGGCCCACCGCCTGACGGATGCGCTCTTCGGGGAGATCGGGGAGCCCGACCTCGGCCAGCGTGGCGCGGGTGCAGGCGACGATCGTCCCCACCGAGTCCATCAGCGTCCCGTCCCAGTCGAAGACCAGGAGATCGAAGGGCGCGGGTGCGCTCACAGCCCCGGGTTCTCCCGCCGCCGCCGCACGTCGAGAGGCGTGTAGACGAGGCCCGCCACCTGGGAGTCGACCGCCTCGAGGCGCAGGCCGTCGCGCGCGGCGTTGACCAGACGGCTGTCGACGTGGGCCTGGCGCGGCAGGCTGGCGTCGAAGCCCACCACCGAGCCGCTGACGACGGCGCCGCCGGCGATCCGCGCCCCGGGCAGGAGCAGGGAGCGCTCGACCCGGGCGCCGGCCCCCACCTCGGCCCCGGCCTCGAGCACGGACGCGCGCACCACGGCACCGGATTCGACGCGCGCCTCGGGGTGGATCCACGAGCGCCGCCAGAGGCGCGGCGGACCGGACCCCCGACACCAGTCGAGCGCTCCCTCGAGGTAGCGGCGGGGCGTTCCCAGGTCGTGCCAGCGGCGCCGGCTGGGCACCCCGAGCAGGGTCTCCCCCTCGTCGAGCAGCGGCATGTAGAGGCCGCGTACGATGTCGGCCGGGCCGGCCTCGACCCGCTCGAGCAGGCGCGGGTCGAGCACGTGGGCGCCGGCGAAGACGGCCCGCCGCGCCACCTCGCCGCGCTCGCGGTCGCCGACGAAGAAGGAGCGGATGCGGCCCTGCCGGTCGACCCCCACGCCGCCGCCGAAGCCGGCGGGGTCGACGCAGGTGGTGAGCATCAGGGTGGCGCGCGCGCCGGCCGCGAGATGGCGCCGCAGCAGCCGGCGCAGCGGCCAGGCGCACAGGCTGTCGCCGTTGATCAGCAGCACCGGCGTCGGCGGCGGCGAGGAAGTCGCGCAGGGGGTGGAGGGCGCCGAGGGTCCCCTGGCGCTCCCCCTGCTCGTGCGACCAGGTCAACGGCAGCCCCCGGTACTCGTCGCCGAAGCGCTCGCGGATGCGCTCGCCGAGGTGGAAGAGGTTGACCGCGACCGCCTCGCAGCCCACCGCCGCCAGCGCGTCGAGGGTGATCTCGAGCACCGTGCGACCGGCCACCGGCAGCAGCGGCTTGGGCACCAGGTCGGTGAGCGGACGGAGGCGCTCGCCGTGGCCGGCGGCGAGCACCAGGGCGCGGAGTCGGGGGGTCATCGCGGCGGGAAGGCGGCGCGCGGGCGCCGGCGCCGGCCTCAGGCGCGGTCGGGGAAGACCATGTCGGCCGGCGCCTCGGGGTTGTGCTCCCGATGGTCGGCGTAGAGGCGCAGGTAGGAACGGCGCTCGGCCTTGTCGGGGTCGAAGCCGAAGCGCTTCGCCACCCGGTCGGCGGCCTCGCCCTCGAACTCCGCGAAGTCGCCGATCGGCGTGTGGTCGAGGGCGATCGTCACCCCGCCCAGGCGCCACGTCTCGCGCACCTTCTGGTAGCGCCGCCCGGCCGAGTAGCCGAGCCCCTCGATCAGAGCGCGGGCCGCGTCGGCGTCGTCGACCTTGACCTCGTGCTCGACCCGCACCCGGGCGTGCCCCTCGAAGCGCATCGGACCCTTGTAGGTCAGGTAGGCGGCCTGGCCGTCCCGGCGCAGCCGCAGCACCCGGCCCGACGACTCGAGCTCGCCCTCGCGGTCGAACACCCAGTTCTCCTCGAAGGTGCCGGCGGCCGCCCGCTCCGCCGACACCTCGAGGAGGCGGTCGCGCAGGCGGTCGAGCTCGACGTCCGCGAACTTGAGCTCGCGCTCGAGGCTGTCGGGAGACGCCTTCGCGACGGGCTCGCTCATCGCGGGGCGATCTCCACCTCGGCCAGGCGGTCGAGGAAGCGGACGATGGTGCGGATGCCGGAGTAGAAGTTGGGCACGTCGAACTTCTCGTTCGGCGAGTGGAGGCGGTCGTCGTCGAGGCCGAAGCCCATCAGCAGGACCGGCACCGCCAGCACCTCGGCGAAGGTGGCGACGATCGGGATCGAGCCGCCCTCGCGCACCCGCACCGGCCGTGCCCCCCACTCCTGCTCGAGGGCCTCCATCGCCGCGTCCATCACCGGGCCCTCGGCCTGGATCAGGGTGGCCGGACCGCCCTGGATCGAGTCGATCTCGATGCGCACGCCGGGCGGTGCCACCCGCTCGACGTGCTCGCGGAAGAGGCGCTCGATCGTCGCCGGGTCCTGGTCGGGGACCAGGCGCATCGACACCTTGGCGCCGGCGCGCGCCGGGATGATGGTCTTGGCGCCCTTGGCCTGATAGCCACCCCACAGGCCGTTGACGTCACAGGTCGGGCGCGCCCCGGTGCGCTCGAGGATGCTGTAGCCGTCCTCGCCGAAGGTGGCGGGCACCGCGATCTCGCGCCGGTACGCGTCCTCGTCGAACGGCAGGGCGGCGAACTCCTCGCGCTCCCAGTCGGCGAGCGGCCGGACGTCGTCGTAGAAGCCGGGGATGGTCACCCGCCCGGTCTCGGCGTCCCAGAGCTTCGAGAGGATCCAGGCCAGGGCGTTGGCGGGGTTGGTCACCGCGCCGCCGTAGCTCCCGGAGTGCAGGTCGCGGTCGGGGCCTGAGACCCGCAGCTCGAGGTAGACGATGCCGCGCAGGCCGTAGACCAGCGACGGCTGTCCCGGCGCGTAGAGCGACGAGTCGGAGACGACCACGCAGTCGCACGCCAGCCGGTCGCCGCCGTCCTCCTGCACGTAGTCCTCGATGGCGTCGCCGCCGACCTCCTCCTCGCCCTCGACCAGGAACTTCACGTTCACCGGCAGCTCGCCCCGCTCGGCGAGGACCGCCGCGACCGCCTTGACGTGGCAGTAGGACTGTCCCTTGTCGTCGGTGGCGCCGCGCGCCAGCAGGTGGTCGCCCTCGAGCGTCGGCTCGAAGGGAGGGTGCCGCCACTCGTCGAGCGGGTCGGGCGGCTGCACGTCGTAGTGGCCGTAGAACAGGACCGTCGGCCGGCCGGGCGCCCCGAGCCACTCGCCGTACACCAGGGGGTTGCCGTCGCCGCGCTCGATCAGCTCGGCGGAGAGGCCGGCCGCCTCCATCTTGTCGCGCAGGAAGCGGGCGGCCCGGCGGACGTCCTCCTTGTGCTCCGGCTGGGTCGAGATCGAGGGAATGCGTAGGTAATCCTTGAGCTCGTCGAGGTAGCCCTCCTTCTCGCGCTCGATGCGCTGGAGGACGTTCTCGGTCACTGCGGGCATGGTTCCTCCTCGGTCGATACGAAGCGCCCGGGTGGCGACGGGGGCGCGCAGTCTAGCAGGTTCAGGTCGGTCCGCCGTCCTCGCTCCCCGCCTCCGCAGGGGACCTCGCAGCGGCGCCGGCGGCGGCCCGCCGGGCCAGCCGGTCGAGGTTGACCGCGTTGACCAGGATGTGCGCCACGATCGGCGCCAGCAGCGTGCCCCGCCACACGACCAGGCCCCCGAAGCCGGCCCCGGCGAGGGCGGCGAACGCGGTCCAGGCGCGGAAGGCCAGGCCGGGCCCGGTGTGGAGGACGGCGAACAGCGCCGTCGCCCAGCCCCAGCCCCAGGCGCCCTGCACGGCGCCGCGGAAGAACAGCTCCTCGGCGACGCCGGAGAGGACGGCCAAGGCGATGACCTCGTCGCGGCCGAGCGGTCCGAGGAGCCCGCCGATGTGATCCTCGAGCTGGCGTGCCGCCGGCAGCCAGCGCGCGCCGGCGGCCCAGGCGGCGAGCAGGGCGGCGCCGGTCGCCAGGCCGAGCGCCAGGTCCAGCCACCAGGTGGCCGGGTCGACGAACAGGCTCAGCGGGATGCGGCCGCGGCGGCTGCCCAGCCAGACGATCGCGGCCAGGCCGAGGACCAGGTAGAAGATCCACGCCGCCCGCACCACCCGCCGGCCGGCGTCCGGCGGCGGTCCCGCCGCAGGCGGCTGCGGCGGCGTCATCCTGCGTCCGGACCGTCGTCGTCGGCGCGGCGCGTCGCCGCCGCCGTCCCCGCCGGTTCCGCCGGCCTCGTCGCCCACCTCGCCGTCCTCGAGCTCGGTCGGCGCGTCGACCATCTCCTCGACCTCCTCGACGTCGTCCTCCTCGCGCTCGACGAGCTTGGCCGCCGCCACCAGCCGGTCGTCGCCCTCGAGGTCCATGATCTTGACGCCCTGGGTGGAGCGGCCGATGACCCGGAACGACGCCACCGGGGTGCGCAGGATCTTGCCCTCCTGGCTGATCAGGATGACCTCGTCCTCGTCGCCGACCTGGCGGACGGCGATCACCTCGCCGGTCTTCGCGGTGACGCGGAGGTTGAGGATCCCCTTGCCGCCCCGGCCCTGCACGCGGTAGTCGTCGACCGCCGAGCGCTTGCCGTAGCCGAGCTCGGCGACGGTGAACAGGTCGCCGCCCTCCTGGAGAGGGCCTCCATCCCCACCACCCGGTCGCCCTTGCGCAGGCGGATGCCGCGCACGCCGGCGGCGGTGCGGCCCATCGCCCGCACGTCGCTCTCGTGGAAGCGGATCGAGTAGCCGCGGGCGGTGGCGAGGAAGATCTCCTGGCTGCCGTCGGTGACGCGGACGTTGAGCAGCTCGTCGCCCTCGTTGATGCCGATGGCGTAGATGCCGCGCGCCATCGGGCGCGAGTAGGCGGCGAGCTCGGTCTTCTTCACCCGCCCGTCGCGGTGGCGAACATCAGGTAGCGGTCGTCGCTGAACTCGCGGATCGCCACCGTGGTCGCCATCCGCTCGTCGGCGTCGAGGTCGAGCAGGTTGACGATCGCCTTGCCCTTCGCCGCCGGACCCGCCTCCGGGATCTCGTGCACCTTGATCCAGTAGACCCGGCCGCTGGCGGTGAACACCAGCACGTAGGAGTGCGCCGAGGCGACGTAGAGGTGCTCGACGAAGTCGCCCTCCTTGGTGAGCATCCCGGTGCGCCCCTTGCCGCCGCGGTGCTGCGCCCGGTAGAGGGCGAGCGGCGAGCGCTTGAGGTAACCGGTCGAGGTGACCGTGATCACCATGTCCTCGTCGGCGATCATGTCCTCGATGGTGATCTCGTGGGTCTCCGGGATGATCTCGGTGCGGCGCGCGTCGCCGTAGGTGTCGCGCAGCGCCGCCAGCTCGCCCCGGATCTCCTCGAGCACCAGGCGGTCGGAGCCGAGGATCGCGCGCAGCCGCTCGATCAGGGTCATCAGCTCGCGGTACTCGTCGACCACCTTCTCGCGCTCGAGGCCGGTCAGCCGCTGCAGGCGCATGTCGAGGATCGCCTGCGCCTGCACCTCCGACAGCGCGAAGCCCTCCATCAGCGCGGTGCGGGCGTCGGCGGGCGTGTGGCTGGCGCGGATGGTGGCGATCACCTCGTCGAGGTGGTCGAGCGCCTTGAGGATGCCCTCGAGGATGTGGGCCCGCTCCTCGGCCTTGCGCAGGTCGTAGCGGGTGCGCCGGATCACCACCGTCTTGCGGTGGTCGAGGAAGTGGCGCAGCATCTCGCCCAGCGTCAGCACCTTCGGCTGGTTGTCGACGATCGCCAGCAGGATGATGCCGAAGGTGGTCTGCATCTGGGTCATCTTGTAGAGCGTGTTGAGGATGACCTCGGGGACCTCGTTGCGGCGCACGTCGAGGACGATGCGGATGCCGTCGCGGTCGGACTCGTCGCGCAGGTCGGTGATGCCGTCGATCCGCTTCTCGCGCACCAGCTCGGCGATGCGCTCGATCAGCCGCGCCTTGTTGACCTGGTAGGGGATCTCGGTGATGACGATCGCCTGGCGGTCGCTCTTCTCGTCGCGCTCGATCTCGGCGCGGGCGCGCATCTGGATGATGCCGCGGCCGGTGGAGTACGCCGAGCGGATGCCGTCGTAGCCGTGGATGAAGCCGGCGGTGGGGAAGTCGGGCCCGGGCAGCACCTCCATCAGCTCGTCGAGGCCGACGTCCGGGTCGTCGATCAGCAGGTTCAGCGCGTCGACCAGCTCGTTGAGGTTGTGGGGCGGGATGTTGGTCGCCATGCCCACCGCGATGCCGGAGGTGCCGTTGAGCAGCAGGTTCGGCAGCCGCGCCGGCAGCACCACCGGCTCGCTCTCCGAGCCGTCGTAGTTCTCCACCCAGTCGACGGTCTCCTTGTCGATGTCGTCGCGGAGCATCTCCTCGGCGAGCTTGGTCAGGCGCACCTCGGTGTACCGCATCGCCGCCGGGGAGTCGCCGTCGATCGAGCCGAAGTTGCCCTGCCCGTCCACCAGCGGGTAGCGCATCGAGAAGTCCTGCGCCAGGCGCACCACGGTGTCGTAGATCGCGGCGTCGCCGTGGGGGTGGTACTTGCCCATCACGTCGCCGACGATGCGGGCCGACTTCTTGTAGGGGCGGGTGGAGGTGTTGCCGCTCTCCCACATCCCGTAGAGCACCCGCCGGTGCACCGGCTTGAGCCCGTCGCGCACGTCGGGCAGCGCCCGCCCGATGATCACGCTCATCGCGTAATCGAGGTACGAGCGCTTCATCTCCTCTTCGATGTCGACGAGGATCGGGTGCTCCACCGGCGGGTTCGTGTCGTCGATCGTCATCTCACTCCGTTCCTTCGGTTCTCGGGCCGCGGCGGGCGGCCGGGGGGGCCGGCGCGGGCGGCCCCGCGCCGCCGCCGGCTAGACGTCGAGGTTCTTGACGTCGAGGGCGTTGTTCTCGATGAACTCGCGCCGCGGCTCGACCAGGTCGCCCATCAGCATGGTGAAGATCTCGTCGGCCTCGACGAGGTCCTCGATGCGCACCTGCAGCAGGCGCCGGCGCGCCGGGTCGAGGGTGGTCTCCCAGAGCTGCTCGGGGTTCATCTCGCCGAGGCCCTTGTAGCGCTGGATCGACAGCCCCTTGCGGGCGCCGCCGTAGAGGTGGTCCAGCGCTTCCTCGAGGCTCTCGTACAGCGACATCTCCCCGCCGTTGGCCAGCCCGAAGGTGGCCGAGCGGATCGCCTCCATCCCCTCGGCGCTGTCGGCGAGGGCGCGGAACTCGGCGTTGGCGAGCAGCTCCCGGTCGAAGCGCACCCGGCGGTCGACCCCGTCGCGGCGGTGGACGAAGGTCAGGTGGTGGGTGCCGTTGTCGGGATCCTCGGCGGTCTCGACCTGGCGGAAGCCGCGCGCCTCCAGCGCCGCCGCCACCCGGGCGACCGCGGCCGCGTCGGCGAGGGCGGCGCGGGTGGTCAGGCCGTGCGCCAACGCCACCTTGAGCGCCGCCTCCGGGTAGCCGCGCGAGGCAGCTTCTCGAGGTTCTGCCGGAAGCGCTCGAGCCGCTGCACGAAGCGGGTGAGCTGCGCGCCCGACAGGTGCGGCCGCCGTCGGCGCCGCCGTTGCCGTCCAGGGTCAGCTCCCAGGCGTCCTGGATCCGCTCCAGCAGATAGCGCCGGTACTCGGCGTCGTCCTTCAGGTAGATCTCCGAGCGGCCGTGCGCTACACCTTGTACAGCGGCGGCTGGGCGATGAACAGGTGGCCGCGCTCGATCACCTCGCGCATCTGGCGGAAGAAGAAGGTGAGGATCAGCGTGCGGATGTGGCTGCCGTCGACGTCCGCGTCGCACATGATGATCAGCTTGTGGTAGCGCAGCCTGCCGAGGTCGAAGTCGTCCTTGCCGATGCCGGTGCCGAGCGCGGCGATCATGGTCTTGATCTCCTCGGAGGAGAGCATCTTGTCGAAGCGCGCCTTCTCGACGTTGAGGATCTTGCCCTCAGCGGCAGCACCGCCTGGAACTGGCGGTCGCGCCCCTGCTTGGCGGAGCCGCCGGCGGAGTCGCCCTCGACCAGGAAGAGCTCGGCGCGGGAGGGGTCCTTCTCCGAGCAGTCGGCGAGCTTGCCGGGCAGGTTGGAGGCGTCGAGCGCGCCCTTGCGCCGGGTCAGCTCGCGGGCCTTGCGCGCCGCCTCGCGGGCGCGGGCGGCGTCGACGCCTTCTCGACGATCCGCCTCGCCGACCTGGGGTTCTCCTCGAAGAACTGGCCCAGCTTCTCGTTGACCATCTGCTCGACCCAGCCCTTGATCTCGGAGGAGACCAGCTTGTCCTTGGTCTGGCTGGAGAACTTCGGGTCGTTGATCTTGACCGACACCACCGCGGTCAGCCCCTCGCGCACGTCGTCGCCGGCCAGGGACTCCTTGAGGTTCTTGGCCAGGCCGCTCTCGCTGGACGTAGCTGTTGAGCGTCCGGGTCAGCGCCGCCTTGAAGCCGGACAGGTGGGTGCCGCCGTCGCGGTTGTTGATGGTGTTGGTGAAGCAGTAGATCTGCTCCTGGTAGCCGTCGTTCCACTGCAGCGCCACCTCGACCGTCTCCTCCCCGGTGCCGTCGTCGCGGGTGTCGAGGATGTGGATCGGCTCGGGGTGCAGCGGGTTCTTGTTGCGGTTGAGGTGCTCGACGAAGCTCTGCGATGCCGCCCTCGTACTGGAAGTCGGCTTCCTTGCCGGTGCGCTCGTCGAGCAGGTGGATTGGAGCCGCGGTTGAGGAACGACTGCTCGCGCAGGCGCTGCGCCAGGGTGTCGAACTGGTACTCCAGCGCCGCGAAGATCGCCGCGTCGGGCCAGAAGCGGACCTTGGTGCCGGTCTTGTTCGTGTCGCCCACCGGCGCGATCGGTGCGTCGGGGACGCCCGCGTGGTAGATCTGCGACCAGACCTTGCCGTCGCGCTTGATCTCGAGCTCGAGCGCGGCCGACAGGGCGTTGACCACCGAGACGCCGACGCCGTGCAGGCCGCCGGAGACCTTGTAGGAGTTGTTGTCGAACTTCCCGCCGGAGTGCAGCTCGGTCATGATGACCTCGGCCGCCGAGCGCTTCTCGTCGCGGTGCAGGTCCACCGGGATGCCGCGCCCGTCGTCCTCCACGGTCACCGAGTCGTCGCCGTGCACGGTGACGTCGATGCGGTTGGCATAGCCCGCCAGCGCCTCGTCGATCGAGTTGTCGACCAGCTCGAAGACCATGTGGTGCAGCCCCGAGCAGCGTCGTCGGTGTCCCCGATGTACATGCCGGGGCGCTTGCGCACCGCCTCCAGGCCCTTGAGGACCTTGATGTTCTCCGCGGTATACGTAGGTCTCGCTTCCGGTGCCAAAGGTCCCTCTCCGATCGCCGTATTGTCGAGTTGGTGACCCTGCCGAAGAGCAGGGCGCCGGGACGCTCCGATTATAGCAGACGGAGGCCCTTCTGGAAAGAGAGTAGGTTTTTTGTTTTCAGCGTCTTAGACCTGCTCAGAGGGGCGGGACTTGCGGCTCGATCACGCCCCCGGCGACCGACCACCTCCGCTCCACCTCGAGACCCTGCCAGACCGCCGGCCGGTTGGAGGTCGCCAGCAGCTGCCGCGACCCCGCGAAGACGGTCCACAGCCGGGCCAGGGTGTCCGGTGCCAGCTCGGCGTCGAGGTCGTCGAGCAGGACGACGGGATCCCGCCCCAGCTCCTCCAGGACCTCGCGGTGCGCGGCGGTGAGCAGCAGCGAGAGCGCCTTGCGCTCGCCGGCCGATACGGTGCCGCGCACGGCGTGACCGCCCCAGCGCACGTCGAGGTCGTCGCGGTGCGGACCCAGCAGGGGCTGGCCGCGGCGCAGCTCCTCGGCGGCGTGGCGCTCGAACCGCTCGCGGATCGCCGCCTCGCCGTCGCGGCCGGCCGCCGGTGAAGGCCGGTAGACCAGCGTGATCGGCGGGAAGGGGAGGTCCGCCGCGGCCACCACCCGTTCCAGCGCCGCGGCGAGGCGCTCGCGGTAGGCGGCGCGCAGGTCGATCACCTCCGCCGCGGCGCTGGCCAGCACCGCGTTCCAGCTCGCCAGCTCGGCGGCATCGCGGCGCCCGGCGGCCAGCAGGTCGCGCTTCTGCCGCAGCGCGCGGCGGTAGCGCGACAACGCCTCGAGCGCCGTCGGCCGCATGCCGACGACGCCGCGGTCGAGCAGACGCCGCCGCAGCGCCGGGGCCCCGGTGGGGACGTCGGCGTCCGTCGCCACCCAGGCCACCACCGGCAGCGCGCCGAGGTGCTCGGCCAGCGGCGAGGTGCGGCCGTTGACGCTGCGCAGCCGTTCGCCACCCTCGTCGCCGCCGGCGCGCCAGCCCACCTCGAGGTGGATGCGCGCGGCACCCTCGGCCTCGCCGGCGAGGTGGAAGCCGGCGGCACCGTGGCGCGCGCAGTCGGTGATCTGGGCGGTGCGGAAGCTGCGGGTGGTGGCGAGGACGTACACCGCCTCGAGGAGCGACGTCTTGCCGGCGCCGTTGCCGCCGACCAGCAGGTGCCGCCCCGGGGAGGGGGCGAAGACGAGCGGCGCGAGGTTGCGGAAGTCGCGGGCTTCGAGGCGGACGAGCACCGGGAGGCCCGGCGGCCGGCGGGGCACGCCCGCCCGGGCCGCCTAGATGCGCATCGGCATGATGACGCAGAGGTAGCGGCCGACCGCCTCGCCGCCGGCGGCCGCCTCGGGCCCGGAGTCTTCCTCGCCGGCGACCTCGTCGCCCACCGGGTACCCGACCGCCTGGGTGTTCTCGTCCTTGAGCTCGAACCGCACGCGCTGGTCGTCGAAGGCGCGCAGGAAGTCGAGGATGTAGTCGGGGTTGATGCCGAGCCGGAACTCCTCGCCCTCGTAGTCGCAGGGCACCTCCTCGACCGCCTCGCCGAGGTCGGGGTTGGCGGTGGAGACGGAGAGCTGGTCGGCCACGAACTGCAGCCGCACCGCGCGCGCCCGGTCGCCGGTCAGCAGCGCCACGCGCTGCACGGCGTCGGAGAGCTGGCGGCGGTCGAAGACCACCGACTTGTCGTTGTCGCGGGCGATGACCCTCTCGTAGTCCGGGAAGGTGCCTTCGAGGATGCGGCAGATCAGCTCGCGGCCGCCGAGGCGGAACGACAGGTGGTGCTCGCCGCGCCGGTAGCCGACGGTGTCGCCGCCCTCGAAGCGCTGCAGCTCCTGCAGCGCCTTGCGCGGCACCAGCACCTGGTCCTCGCGCCCGCCGCCGCCGTCGAGCCGCGTCTCGACCAGCGCCAGCCGGTGGCCGTCGGTGGCGACCATCTCCACCGCGCCGTCCTTCAGCTTGAGCAGCGCCCCGTTGAGCTGGAAGCGCGACTCCTCGGCCGAGATGGCGAAGAAGATCTTCGAGATCATCCCGCGGAAGACCGCGAAGGGCACCTCGAGAGCGAACTCCTCGCTGACCTCGGGGAGCTGCGGGAAGTCGTCCGGCTTCATGCCGTGGATCTTGAAGCGCGACCGGCCGGCCTTGATGGTGAGCCACTGCGGCTCCTCCTCGGCCAGGTGCACCTCGTCGCCGGCGACGGCGCGGATGATCTCCATGAACTTCTTGGCGGGGATGGCGATGGCGCCGTCGCGCGCCACGTCGGCGCGGCACGAGGAGGTCAGCGACACGTCGAGGTCCGTCGCCGCGAGCCGGAGCTGGTCGCCGGCGGCGCTGAGCAGGATGTGCGACAGCACCGGGATCGTGGTCTTGCGCTCCACGATGCCCTGCATCGGCGCGAGCTCGTTGAGGAACTCGTGGCGGTTCAGCCGGATCTCCATGGACTCCCCTCCTCCTTCCAAAAGAGAGGTCAATATAGCACAGCAGTCGGTAGACGTCGGTTCTGTGGAGCGCGCGGAAAACGCCGCAACATGCTTCCTCTCAGTCGCTTAGCAGAGCACCCAAACCCAGCCCGAAGCTGTGGATCGCCGCCGGACGAGGTGTGGAAAACCGCCGACCGGCGAGATTTCCGCAACCGCGTCCACAGCACTCCCCGCAAGCTTCTCCACACCTTCTCCGCGCCCGCGGGCCGAGCGCACCGGAAGCGGGGTCGTGCCGGCGACGGAGAGGGGGCGCCCCGGTGGGCGGCGCGGGGCGGCGAGCCTGGTGGGGCCGCGACGAGCGCGGGGACGGCCGGCCCCGGGGCGGCGGCGGCCCCGGTGCGGTCGGCACGGTGCGGCCGACGCGGAAGACGCTTCCGCATCGGCGTTCAGGTGGTGAAGTGCTCTTCCATCTGGGCGATGACCCGCTCGAGCTCCGCGTCCTTCTCCCGGAGCTGCCCGATCTTGTCCACCGAGTACATCACCGTGGAGTGGTGCTTGTCGTTGAACAGTCGCCCGATCTCGGGGTAGGAGAGGCCGGTGAGCCGCTTGCACAGGTACATCGCCACCTGGCGGGGGAAAGCGATCTGCCGCGAGTTGCTGCGGCTCTTGATCTCGGACACCTTGAGCCCGTAGTGCCGCGCCACGTGCTTGACGATGTCGGGCCCGTTGATGCGCTGGTGCTCCTCGGGGAGGATGTCCTTGAGCGTCTCGCGGGCGAGGTCGAGGGTCACCGGGCGGCCGGTCAGCGAAGCGAAGGCGAGCACGCGGTTGAGCAGGCCCTCGAGCTCGCGGACGTTGGACTTGACCTGCCGGGCGACGAACTCGGTGACCTCCGCCGGCAGCTCGACCCCCTCGCAGTCGGCCTTGCGGCGCAGGATCGCCATCTTGGTCTCGAGCTCGGGGGGTTGGATGTCGGCGATCAGCCCCCACTCGAAGCGGCTGCGCAGGCGCTCCTCGAGGGTGGGGATCTGCCGCGGCGAGGAGTCCGAGGTCAGGACGATCTGCTTCTGGCCCGTGTACAGCGTGTTGAAGGTGTGGAAGAACTCCTCCTGGGTGCGCTCCTTGCCGGCGAGGAACTGGATGTCGTCGACCAGCAGCACGTCGATGGTGCGGTAGCGCTCGCGGAAGACCGGCATGCGGTCGAAGCGGATCGAGTTGATCAGCTCGTTGACGAACTGCTCGGCCGGCAGGTACATCACCCGCAGGTGCGGTCGCTCGGCGGCGATGCGGTGGCCGATCGCGTGACACAGGTGGGTCTTGCCCAGCCCCACGCCGCCATACAGGAAGAGCGGGTTGTAGGTCTCCCACGGACGTTCCGCCACCGCCTGGGCGGCGGCGTGGGCGAACTCGTTCGACTTGCCGACGACGAAGCTCTCGAAGACGTAGCGCGGGTTGAGGCGCGGCGGCGCCGGCGGTGAGCCGGTCGCGGGCGCGGGCGCGGCGGCGGCGCTGCCGTCGTCCTCCGCCCTCTCCCCGTCCGCGCTGTCGTCGAGCCGGAAGAGCACCTCGTAGCTCGCCCCGGTGGCGTCGGCGATGGCGCGGTCGACGGCGGGGCGGTAGCTCTCCTCCAGCGTGTGGAGGAAACGGGCGTTGGGTGCCATCAGCACCAGGCGGCGTCCCTCGGCGCGCGCCTTGAGCGGCCGGAACCAGGTGGCGTACTCGTCGGCGTCGAGCTGTCGCTCCAGCTCGCGTTTGACTCGGGTCCACAGCGGCGGGCGGCGGTCTGAGGGGCGCGAAGGCACACGGATCTCCACAATATTTCCACAACCTGCGGAAATTCACACGCGAGGGAAAAGAGGCCGAATTGTCGAGCGGCTGCGTGTCGAAGTGGGCCGATGATAACACAGCCCATGCGCCGCGCAACCCCCTCCCGCGAGATTCGGGACGATTACCACAAAGAACGAAGAATCAAAGACTTACAGCCTAAAACGGCGCCGCCAGGGTGGTCAGCTCCGGCGGCAGCTCCAAGGCTCGCGACCGGGGCTCCTCGAGCGCGCGGGCGAGCCGGAGCAGCGACTCCGGAAGTGCCGGTGAGCGACGCCGGGTGATCATATCGAGAAGAGAGGGGTGGCGGGGATAGAAAACCAGGCGTACCGCCTCGTTCGCGCCGACCCCGAGCTGCTCGCGCACCAGGTCGAGGGCGCGATCGAAGCCGCCGAGCTCGTCGACGAGACCGCGCTCGTGGGCGTCCTCGCCGGTCCACACCCGACCCTGGGCCACCGCCTCGACCGCCTTGCGGTCCAACCCGCGACCCTCGGCGACGTGATCGACGAAGGTGGCGTAGATCCGCTCGATGTCGCCGCGCGCCCGCTCGGCCTGCGCCGGGGAGTAGGGCGCCAGGGTGGAGTAGAGGTCGGCGTTGGCACCCCGCTGCACGGTGTCGTGCGAGATGCCGAGCAGGTCCTGCTGGAAGCGCCGGGTCACCAGCTTGCCGCCGACGACGCCGATCGAGCCGGTCAGGGTGGCCGGCTCGGCGACGATCTTGGTGGCCTTGGCGGCGATGTAGTAGCCGCCCGAGGCGGCGAGGTCCGACATCGACACCACCACCGGCTTCGCCGCGGCCAGCAGCTCGACCTCGCGCAGGATCAGGTCGGAGGCCAGCGCCGAGCCGCCGGGGCTGTCGATGCGCAGCACCACGGCGGCGATCGAGTCGTCCTCGCGCAGCTTGCGCAGCATCTCGCCGGTGTCGGCCGAGCCGAGGAAGACCTCGTCGGTCAGCGGCTGCTGGCCGCCGCCGCCGCGCACGATGGTGCCGGGGGCGAAGGCCACCGCCACCCGCTTGCCGCTCGACGGCCCCGAGGGACGGTAGTCGCGCACCGACACCAGACGCGGCTCGTCGGCCAGCTCGTCGATGTGGTCGCGGAACTCGTCGGGGTAGGAGAGTCCGTCGACCAGCCCGAGCTCCAGCGCCCGCGGGGCGCTGTAGGGGGCGTCGTCGATGATCCGTCGCACCCGCTCCGGCGACAGCCCGCGGGCCGTCGCGATCGCCCCGACGATCTGCCGGTAGTCGCTGTCGAGCACCGCCGAGATGGCGGCCCGGGTCTCCGGCGAGTGGCCGTCGCGGGTGAACGTCTCGCCGGCCCCCTTGAACGGGCCGACGTAGTTGTAGTTGGCGTCGATGTGGAGCTTGTCCAGGGTGCCGCTGAAGAAGACGCTGTCCGCGTAGAGGCCGAGCAGGTTGAGGTCGCCGGCCGGCGACAGGTAGACGTGGTCGCAGGCCGAGGCGAGGTAGTAGGGCAGGGTCCCGTTGGAGCCGTCCCCGGCGGTCTCGAGGTAGCACTCGACGAACTTGCCGTGGGCCGACAGCGCCCGCAACTGGTCGCGCAGCTCCTGCGCCTTGGCGAGGCCGAAGGAGGTGCGCTCGAGGTACACCGCCAACCCCTTCACCCGGTCGTCGTCGCGGGCCGCCACCAGCGCCGGGTAGAGGTGCTCCATGGTGTCGGGGCGGTCGTCGGGGGTGAACGGGATCTCCACCGCCGGTGCCCACTCCACGACCGGGCGGTCGAGGCGCCACACCAGGACCGTCGCCGGGCCCAGCTCGGCGACCGGCGTGCCGCCGGCCAACAGGATCCCGGTCGCCGCGGCGGCGGCGGCGAGCCCGAGCAGGACGACGAAGACCACGACGAGGCGCTTCATGGCAGTTCCCTACCGCCGCCCTGCTCCCAGAATTCCCGCCACCGCGCCTGCTCCGCCGGCGCCAGGCGGGCGAGGTGGCAGATGGCGTCGCCCGGGTGGACCAGCGGCAGGCGGGTGAGGCCGAGGACCACCCCCGCGTGGGGTGCCCGCTGCACGCTGCGCTCGCGGCCGAACGGGTTGGTGTTGATCGAGATCTCGGCGCCGCGGCGCAGCGGCTGGCCGAGCTCGGCCTTGAGATCGAGGATGCCGCCGGCGCGGGCGCGGATCCAGTGGCTGTCGCGCACCTCGAGGGTCAGCGGCGGCCGCTCCGGCTCGCCGGGCAGCATGTCGAGGTGGCGCAGCACGTTGAGCACGCCGCGCTTGCCGATCTCGATGAAGGGGTGCTCGAGCCGCCGCGGGCTGCCCGCCTCGTAGACGATGGTGGGGACGCCGGCGGTGAGCGCGGCGCGCCGCAGACAGCGGTCCGGGCCGCGGCCGTGCACGACCATCGCGGCGCCGAAGGCGTGCGCCAGGCGGGCGGTCTCGGGGTGGTCGAGGTCGGCCCGCACCTGCGGGAAGTTGGAGCGCTCGCCACCCGCGGTGTGCAGGTCGATGCCGTAGTCGCTGCGCCGCACCACTTCGGTGAACAGGGTGTGCGCCAGCCGCGAGGTGAGCGAGCCGCGGGCGCTGCCGGGGAAGGAGCGGTTGAGGTCGCGGCGGTCGGGCAGCCGGCGGTCCTGGTTGAGGAACGCGGGGACGTTGGCCACCGGCACCGCGATGACCGTGCCGGCGAGCCCGAGCAGCGGACCGTCGTTGAGCAGGTCGCGGAGAATGCCGACGCCGTTGAGCTCGTCGCCGTGGATCGAGGCGGTGAGGAAGACGGTGGGGCCGGGCTCGGCACCGTGCACCACGGTGACCGGGATCGACACCGCCTCCGCCGTGTAGCTCTCCGAGACCTTGAGGCGGAGCTCGCCGATCTGCCCCGGGAGGACCCGGGTGCCGGCGACGTCGAGGGGGCCCCAGGTCGGCATCGTCCGGTCAGCGGGTGGAGCGGGGCGGAGCGGGGCGGTCCACCGGCGTCGCCCTAGCCGCGCCCACGGGTGCGGGTGTCGCCGCTCGGCGCGTGCTCGATGACGAAGTCGATCATCGCGCCGGCGACGTCGAGGCCGGTGGCGCGCTCGATGCCCTGCAGGCCCGGCGAGCTGTTGACCTCGAGCACCATCGGCCCCTCGTCCGAGGGGATCATGTCGACGCCCGCGATGTTGAGGCCGAGCACGTCGGCCGCGGCCAGCGCCGTGCGCTCCATCTCGGCGTCGAGCTCCACCGCCTTGGCCGAGCCGCCGCGGTGGATGTTGCTGCGGAACTCGCCCGGCTCGGCGCGGCGCTCCATCGCCGCCACCACCCGGCCGCCGACCACGATGGCGCGGTAGTCGACGCCCGCCGACTCCTTGATGAACTTCTGGATCAGGATGTTCTGCTTCAGCGAGTGCATGGCGTCGAGCACCGACTCGGCGGACTTCACCGACTCTGCGAGGATCACCCCGACCCCCTGGGTTCCCTCGAGGAGCTTGAGGATCACCGGCGCGCCGCCCACCTTGGCGACGGCGCGGCGCACGTCGTCGCGGCTGCGTGCGAAGGCGGTGGGAGGGATGCCGATGTCGTGGCGCGAGAAGAGCTGCAGGCTGCGCAGCTTGTCGCGGCTGCGGGCGATCGCCTGGCTCTCGTTGGCCGGGAACACCCCCATCATCTCGAACTGGCGCAGCACCGCCAGCCCGAAGAAGGTGATCGAGGCGCCGATGCGCGGCACCACCCCGTCGACACCGCTGACCGGACGGCCGCCGAAGGAGACCTCCGGGCGCTTCTTCGACAGGTTGACCACGCAGTGGAGGGCGTCCAGAACCTGGACGTGCGCCTTGCGCTGCTCGGCGGCCTCGACCAGGCGGGCGGTGGAGTAGAGCTTGGCGTTGCGCGACAGGACGACGAGGTGGATCGGCTTCATGCGGGTCTCCCGATGCTGGGTCGCGGACGGAGCGGGTGGTGGGCGCGCTGGGCGTAGCGGGCACCGACGTCGACCAGGAAGTCTCCTTCGAGCGCCTTGCGGCCGAGCAGCATGCGGAACAGCATGCCGGAGCGGTCGGTGAGGGTGAGCAGGATCCGCTTGCGCACCGGCCCGAGGACCAGCAGGGTCTCGATGAGGGGGCGCACCTCGGCGACTCCTCCCGAGTCGGTCACCCGGACCTGGCGCAGCATGCGGGCGCGGGCGGCGACCTCGCGCCGCTCGTCGCGACGCGACAGCGGGACGGTGAAGGCGAGGTCGGCGCTGCCGTCGGCGTGGCGGGAGAGGACCTCGAGGTCGCGGACGTGCAGCGCCGAGGTGCGGGCGCCGGTGTCGATCTTGGCTTTGAGCCGGAGGATCCCGAGGTCCGGCAGGTCGAGATACTCCTTCCAGCCGATGACCACCCGGCCCCCGGACTCCCCGTCCTGCGCCGGCATGGAGCGGGATGTTAGCAGAGGCCGCGGTGCGCTCCGGCGCCGGAATGGAGATGCTGGCATCGCGGTTGCAAGATGTGCGTGCAACACGACACGCGTGGCAACACGCAACGAGGGTTCATCGGGGGAGGTTCCCACTTACCGAATCGTATCCAGCCAACATCGAGAGATCGCGCAAGCGAGCTCCCCTTCCTAAAGAGCCAGCCAAATCCCCTACGAAACAGGGGTAGACCCACAAAATCCAGCCTAGACAGAGGAACCTCCCCCGTTCCTCATCCCTCCGCAGCACCCGCAGGACCGCACGAGAGCTCACCGCCGACACCCCGGGAACGGGGCGCCGGGCGGAGCCGTGTCGGCACGGCGGCCCGGGTGTCAGATTGGCGTTTACGCCGCGTCGAGACGCCGCTTTGACGCGCCGCGGCAAAACGGCGCCGTCCGCGGCCCGCCGCTCGGGCTAGACTGCCGGGCCGTGCCCGTCGCTCGCCTCCTCGCCTGGTACGACGCCCAGCGGCGCGACCTGCCGTGGCGCCGCACCCGGGACCCGTACCGCATCTGGGTGTCCGAGGTGATGCTGCAGCAGACCCGTGTCGACGCCGTCGTCGCGCCCTACCGGCGCTTCCTCGACCGCTTCCCCGACCTGCCGTCGCTGGCCGCCGCCGACCTCCCCGAGGTGCTGGCGGCGTGGTCGGGCCTGGGCTACTACCGCCGCGCCCGCCAGCTCCACGCCGCCGCCCGCCGGGTTGCGGCCGCCGGGGGAGAGCTGCCGCGCACGGAGGAGGGCCTCCGCGAGCTCCCGGGGATCGGCCCCTACACCGCGGCCGCGGTCGCCAGCATCGCCTTCGGGGTCGCCGTGCCGGTGCTCGACGGCAACGTCGAGCGGGTGCTGGCCCGCACCGGCGCCCTGGAGGACGATCCGCGCTCGGCGCCCGGCCGGCGGCGTCTGCGGGCCGCCGCCGAGGAGCTGCTCTCCCCGCACCGGCCGGGCGACTCGAACCAGGCCGTGATGGAGCTCGGGGCCACCGTCTGCACGCCGCGCCGGCCCGATTGCGCCGCCTGCCCGCTGCGGCAGCCGGAGCCGGGCTGGGACGGCTGCGCCGCCGCCGCCCGCGGCGAGCCCGAGAGGTACCCGCCGCCGCGACGCCGCCGGGCCGCCGAGCACCAGCGCCGGCTGGTCGCCCTGGTCGAACGCGCCGGCGGCGAGGTGCTGCTCTTCCGCCGGCCGGACGACAGCGCGCTGCTGGCCGGGACGTGGGAGCTTCCCTGGTGTGCGGCGGACGCCGGCGCCGCCGGCGCCGCCGCCGCCCTGGAGCGCCGCTACGGCGGGCGCTGGAAGCTCGGCGAGCGGCTGGGCGACGCCCGCCACGGCATCACCTACCGCGCCCTCGAGCTCGCCGTCCATCGCGCCGAGCGCGAGGCCACCGACCGCGCGGCGCCCGCCGCCGGCGGCGAGCCGGGGTGGTTCCCGCGCGCCCGGCTCGGCGAGCTGCCGCTGTCGTCGATGGTGGGGAAGGCGCTGGCGGTGGCCGACGGCGCGGCGGTCACCCCTCGGAGAGGTCGCCGCCGGAGATGATGAACCAGCCGACGATCTTGTCGTCGAGCTCGCGCAGCCGCCGGGCGACCAGCGAGCAGAGCAGCTTGAGCAGCCGCAGCGACGACACCTTGTGGATGTCGAGGATCCCCTCCAGCACCTCGCGGGGGATCGCCAGCACCACGGCGCCGCCGGCGTCGGCCTTGGCGTCGGCCGAGCGCGGCTGGCGATCGATCAACGCCATCTCGCCGAAGTAGTCGCCGCGCTCGAGGAAGGCGAGCGCCTCCTCGCCGGCGCCGGGGATGAACTTGGAGATCATCACCCGCCCTTCGAGCACCACGTAGAGGGCGTCGCCGTCGTCCCCCTCGTGGAAGATCTCTTCGCCCGGCGCCAGCTTGCGCTCCTTGGACAGCGAGGTCAGGAAGTGGATCTCGAGGCTGGAGAGGCGCTGCTCCTCGAACAGCCGGCGCTTGTCGTCGAGGCGGATCTTGAACCCCGGCCGCGGCGCGTCCCCCTGGCCGCCCCGCAGCTCGGGCGGCGCCCCCGCCTGTTCGGTGAAGAAGCGGGTCAACCGGTCGTTGGTGCGGCGCAGCTTGCTCGACAGCGCCTTCCAGAAGGTCCAGTAGAGCGCCAGGTGGATCTGCGGCTCGGCGTCGGTCAGCGCGGCGACCGCCACCGGGTTGATCGCCAGCAGGTCGCACTCGCTGCCGGTGACGGCGTCGCTGGAGCGGTCGCCGCCGTCGACGAAGCTGGTCTCGCCGAACATGTCGCCGGGGCCGAGGGCGGCGAGGCGGAACTCCCCGTAGGTCGTGGTGCGCAGGATGTGGACCTCGCCGCGCTCGATGACGTAGGCCTCCTGCGTGGGGTCGCCCTGCCGGATGACCGAGGCGCCGGGCGGAAAGTGGGTGCGCGACACGCAGCCGGCGAGCTTCTCGAGCTGGGAGTCGGTGAAGTGGGAGAAGACGTCCCACGGTCGGAGGCGGACGGCGAGGCTCACGGCGCCGCATTGTATCGAGCGTCGTCGATAGATGTCGCGCCCCGGCGCCGCGACCGGGAGACCGCGCCGGCCCCGCCGGGTCGGCGGCGGGCCGGCGGCCCTCAGATCGGGATCTCGAGCTGGGCCGGCCGCAGGCGGTCCAGCGCCACCGCCTCCACGGCGTCGAGCCACGTCGAGCGGTCGGCCGGGTCGAGGCGGAACGCGGCCAGGCCACGGCGGTCGAGCTCGGCGTCGAGCCGCTCGTCGACGGCGCGCTGGAAGGAGGGGTCGGCCGAGCGGACACCGTCGGGGCGGGGATCGTCGAGGACCGGCACGTGGACCAGCAGGTCGTAGGTGGCCATCCACGCCGCGATCAGCGGCTCGAGCTCGGGGCGGGGCGGGGCGGCGAGCAGCAGGTACACGTAGTTGTCGAGCACGCTGCGATCGCAGATCACCACCGGGTAGCGGTCGGCGGCGAGGATCTCCTCGGCGATCTGGGTGTGGAGGATCCAGGACTCCGAGGCGATCGAGGTCTCCTGGTTGATCGGCAGCGGGCAGCGGCGGGCGACCTCGTGGACCACCTCCACGGCGTGGTCGCGGACCTTGAGGCGGGCGGCGAGCCCGTAGCAGAGGGTGGTCTTGCCGACGCCGTGCGAGCCGATGAAGGCGATCTTGAGGCGCTCGGCGGGGGGCGGCATGGCGGCGAGCCTAGCCGATCGGCGGCAGGGTGGAATGCGGGCGCCCGCGAGCGCCGTGCCCACCGCTCGGCCCCTGGAGGCCTCTCTCCTACGGGATCGGGCCGGCGGGCCGGCGGTGCGGGGTGGCCGGGGGCGCGGCGCCGCCGCCGGCGTCGATCCCGCCCAGCGTGGTCTCGAGGACGTCGAGGGCGCCGGCGAGCTGGCGCCGGGTGACGGTCAGCGGCGGGACGATCTGGGCGACGCGCCCCTCCGGCCCGCCGGCGAGCAGCAGCACGCCGCGCGCCGCCGCGCCGCGGACCAGGGCGCCGGCCGCGGCCGCGTCGCGCAGCTCGATCCCCCACAGCAGGCCGCTGCCGCGCACCGCGGAGACGGCCGGGAAGCGCCCCGGCCAGCCCGCCAGGCGCCGGCCGAGCCCCCGGCCGCGGCGCCGGGCGCGGCGCGGCAGGTCGCGCTTCTCCAGCACGTCGAGGGTGGCGAGGGCGGCGGCGCAGGCCAGCGGGTGGGCCACGAAGGTGGCGGTGTGGCGGGCCTCGCCGTCGCTGCGCCAGGCCGCCATCACCTCGGCGGCGCCGACCACGGCCGCGATCGGCAGGCCGCCGCCCAGCGCCTTGCCGAGCACCAGGAGGTCCGGCCGCACGCCCTCGGCGTCGACCGCGAACCAGTGTCCGGTGCGGCCGAAGCCGGTGAACACCTCGTCGGCGACGAGCAGCGCGCCGTGGCGGCGGCAGACGGCGGCGAGGGCGGGGAGCCAGCCGGGGGGCGGCAGGATCACCCCTTCCCGGCCCACCACCGGCTCGACCACGACGGCGGCGAGATCGCCGGCGACGGCCGCCACCCGCTCCGGGTCGGCGCCGTAGGGGAGCCGGTGGACGTGCGGGTGGAGGTGGGCGGCGAACGGGTCGCGGAAGGCCGGGCGGGAGGTGAGCGCCAGGGCGCCGGCGGTGACGCCGTGGTAGGCGGGCGCGAAGGCGAGGACGTCGCGGCGGCCGGTGGCCAGCAACGCCGTCTTCACCGCCACCTCGACGGCTTCGGCGCCCGAGATGCCGAAGTAGACGCGCGCGCCGGCGGCGCCGGCGGCCACCGGGGCGCGGCGGGCCAGGCGCTCGGCGAGCTCGACCCGTGCCGGATGGGCGTGGACGTCGCCGAGGGCGTGGACCAGGCGGGTCGCCTGGCGGCGCACCGCCGCCACCACCCGCGGGTGGCGGTGGCCCACCGCGGCGACCCCGAAGCCGGCGGTCAGGTCGACGTAGCGGTTGCCGTCGACGTCGAGGACGTTGGCGCCCCGCGCCGCCTCCCAGAGCAGGCTGGGGGCGTCGCCGACGAGGGTGTTGACGCCGGGGGCCTCGGCGCCGCCCAGGCGCGCGGAGAGCTGCCGGGCGCGCGGCCCCGGCGGCGGCACCACCATCCGCGGCGGCAGGTCGCCGCGCCCCAGCCGGCTCACAGGTCGCGGCGGCCGGCGATCGAGCGGCCGAGGGTGGCCTCGTCGGTGTACTCGATGTCGCCGCCGATCGGCATCCCGAAGGCGAGCCGGCTCACCCGCGGGCCGCGCGGCTTGACGACCCGCGCCAGGTAGAGCGCGGTGGCCTCGCCCTCGACGTTGGGGTTGGTGGCGAGGATGACCTCCTCGATCCCTTCGAGGCGGCCGAGCAGCCCGGGGACGTCGATCTCGTCGGGGCCGATGCCGCGGTGCGGTCGCAGGGCGCCGAGCAGCACGTGGTAGAGGCCGTGGTACTCGCCGGTGCGCTCGATCGGCTCGATGTTGAAGGGCTCCTCGACGACGCAGATGCGGGCGCGGTCGCGCCGCGGGTCGGAGCAGATCCGGCAGGGGTCCTCGGCGGTGATGGCGTTGCAGACCGAGCAGTGGAACAGGCGGTCCTTGACCTCGACCAGCGCCGTGGCGAGGGCCTCCACCTCCGCCCGCGGCACCTTCAGCAGGTGGTGGGCGAGGCGGGTGGCCGTCTTGGGGCCGATCGAGGGCAGCCGCGCCAGCTCGCCGACCAGCCGTGCCAGGGGATCCGGTGCGATGGGCGTGGCCTCGGGCGCCCTAGAAGATGTTGGGCAGGCCGGCGGCCATCGAGCCCACCTTGCCCTTGAGCTCGTCGTCGACCTTGCGGGTGGCCTCGTTGAAGGCCGCCAGCACCAGGTCCTCGAGCATCGAGGGGTCCTCGGGGTCGAGGACCTCGGGATCGACCTTGACCGCCACCACCTGCTTGTGGCCGGTCATGCGGACGGTGACCATGCCGCCGCCCACGGAGGACTCGACGACCGTCTCGGCGAGCTCCTTCTGCAAGCGGTCCTGCATCTCCTGTGCTTGCTTCATCAACTGCTTGATGCTGCTCATCCGTCCTCCCGTTCCTCGACCGACTCGATCTGTCCTTCGAACAGCTGCAGCACCGTCTGCACCGTGGGGTGCTCGGTCACCTCGGAGGCGACCTCCGGGGGCGCGGCCTCCACCTCGGCGGCGGCCGCTGCCGGCAGCGAGCCGTCGGCCCGCGCCTCCCAGCGGGCGCCGTCCCCCCAGGTCCGGCGCACCGCGGCGTCGAGCGCCTCGCGGTTGGCCTCCCGCTGCACCCGGCGGGCCAGCGGCTGGTCGTCGGGGGAGTAGCGGATCACCAGGCGGTCGCCTTCGCGGTCCAGCGCGGCGCGCTCGAGGTGGGCGGCGAGCGGCTCCTTGAGGCGCCGGACCTCGTCGAGGAAGCCGCCGACGCCGCCGCCGGAGCCCTCGGCCGACGGTGCGTCGGCCGGCCGGTCCGCCTCTCCGGCGGCTTCGGGACGGGGGGGCGCGGCCGCGTCCGGCGGCGCCGGGCCCGGGGCGGGCTCCGCCGCGGCCGCCGCGGGGCTCTCGGCGGGCCGCGGAGTCGCCGTTCGGGGAGCGGCCTCCGGCGCGGCCGGGGGCGCCGCGGGCCGTTCGGGAGCCGGCTTCCTCTCCTCCTCGACCTCCTCCCGCCGGCGCCGCCGGGCGGCGGCGGGGGGACCGCCTGCCGGGCCGGAGCGCGCGCCGGGCTCGGGGGCGCCGCCGCCGAGCAGCTCCTCGACGCGGACCAGCTTGGGGAGCTCGGCCGCCCGCAGCCAGGCCACCTCGGCGGCGATGTAGCCGTTCTCGGAGCGCCGCACCAGCGGCTCGCCGGCCAGCAGTTGGCCGAGCAGCCGCAGCAGGTTCTCGTAGCCCGCGCCGGCGACGAGCGCGGCGAGGGCGGCGGTCTCCTCGGCCGGGAGGTCGACCCGCTCGCGGGCCGCCTCGCCGCCGCCGGCGAGCGCCAGGTGGAGGCCGTCGCGGCAGTAGGCGACGAACTGGGAGAAGACGTGGCGCGGGTCCCAGCCCTCCTCCTCGAGGCGTGACGCCAGCCGGCTCACCTCCTCGGAGCGGCCGGCGAGCACGGCGGCCAACAGCTCGTGGAGCAGGCGCGCGTCGAGCCCGCCGAGCAGGCGCGCCGCGTCCTCGTCCTCGATGGTGCCGGCACCGAAGGTGGCGAGCTGGTCGAGCAGCGCCACCGCGTCGCGGACGCTGCCCTCGCCGGCGCGGGCGAGCAGGCGCAGGGCGGCGTCGGAGGCGGTGATCCCCTCCCGCTCGCAGAGGTCGCGGAGGTGCTGCGCCACGACGTCGGAGGGCACCCGCCGGAAGTGGAACTCCTGGCAGCGCGACAGGATGGTGGCCGGCACCGCCTCCGCCTCCGTGGTGGCGAAGACGAAGACCAGGTGCGCCGGCGGCTCTTCGACGATCTTCAACAGCGCGTCGAAGGCCTGGCGCGAGAGGCGGTGGATCTCGTCGAGCACCACGACCTTGTAGCGGTCGCGGGCGGCGCCGTAGCGCAGGCTCTCGGTCAGCTCGCGCACCTGCTCGACCTTGGAGTAGGTCGCCGCGTCGACCTCGAGGACGTCGAGGTCGGAGCCGGCGGTGATCTCGCGGCAGGGCGTGCACTCGTTGCACGGCTCGGCGGTGGGGCCGTGGACGCAGTTGAGCGCCTTGGCCAGCAGCCGGGCGGCGGTGGTCTTGCCCACCCCGCGGATCCCCGAGAACAGGTAGGCCTGGGCGATCCGCCCCTCCCCCAGGGCGTTGCGCAGGGCGGTGACGATCGCCTGCTGCCCGATCAGGCTGGAGAAGTCCTGGGGGCGGTACTTCCGGGCTAGGACCTGGTAGGTCATGGGCGGGGGTCTCGCGGCGGGCAGCGGGGAACGAAGGGTTCCGGCCTTTCCGCGGCACTCGTCCGGGACGCCTTATCGCTGCTCCCTTCCGGGCCTGACGAGGTTCGGTGCCGGCCGATGCACGGGACCCGAACCCTTCGTTCCCCGCTGCCGCGAGCGCCCATCGTACGCGGGCGTTCGGGTGCTTGTAAAGAACAGCCGGCAGGGGCCGGAAGATTCCACGCCGGCGCCCGCCCGCGGCGCACCGGGCGGAGGAATTTGCCGTCCCGGCGGTCGTTGTCGTAAGATGCCCGTTCGCCCGTCCGGGGCGACAGGGGGCGTGTGCGGTATCGTCGCGGCCGTCATGGACGACCGCGAGGCGATGCGGCTCGCCCTCGCCGAGGCGGAGCGCGCCGGCGCCGCCGGCGAGGTTCCGATCGGCGCCGTGGTGGTCCGCGGCGACGAGATCCTCGGCCGTGGCCACAACCGGCGCGAGCTCGACGGCGACCCCCTGGCCCATGCCGAGATCCTGGCCCTGCGCCAGGCGGCTTCCGGGGTGGAGGGGTGGCGTCTCGTGGGCTGCACGCTCTACGTCGACGCTGGAACCCTGCGCCATGTGCGCCGGGGCGCTGGTGAACGCGCGGGTCGAGCGCCTGGTGTTCGGCGCGGCCGACCCGAAGGGCGGCTTCTGCGGCAGCCTGGGCGACCTGGTCCGGGACCCGCGGCTCAACCACCGGCTGGTGGTGACGGCGGGGGTCCTCGAGACGGAGTGCTCGGCGTCTGCTCAAGGGCTTCTTCGCCGACCTGCGGCGACGCGGCCCGGCTCTTTGACGGCGAAGACGAAGTTCCGAGGAGAGGTGTCCGAGTGGCTTAAGGAGCACGCTTGGAAAGCGTGTGTAGGGTATCCCCCTACCGTGGGTTCGAATCCCACCCTCTCCGCCAAGCGCACAGGACTGGAGAGGTGCCGGAGTGGTCGAACGGGGCGGTCTCGAAAACCGTTGACCGCGCAAGCGGTCCGTGGGTTCGAATCCCACCCTCTCCGCCATCCCGCGATGCTCGACGGCCGGGGGCGGGAGCCGCCCCCGGCTCGTGAAACCGAGCGTCGGAACCGCCGCCCGCACGCGGGCGCGGCCGACCGAGGCCCGAAGGAAGGGGAACACCGTGAAGCGGACGTTTCAACCGAACAACCGTCGCCGCAAGCGCACGCACGGCTTTCTCGTGCGCATGCGCACCCGTGCGGGACGCCAGGTCATCGCGCGGCGCCGCCGCAAGGGTCGCAAGCGCCTGAGCGTCTGATGGCCGACGTGCCCCGGGGGCACGGCACGTCCCCGGGACCGGCGGCCGGCGGCCAGGGACTGGGTCGCCAGGAGCGGGTCCGGCAGCGCCGCGACTATCTGCGCGCCTACCGCTCCGGCCGGCGCCGCGGCGGACGGCTGGCGACCCTCTTCTTCGTTCCCAACCCGCTGGGGCACGCCCGCCTGGGGATCACCGCCAGCCGCAAGGACGGGCGGCGCGGTGGTCCGCCAGCGGCTCAAGCGCAGAGTCCGGGAGATCTATCGCCGATGGGATGCGTCGCAGCGAGCTGCCGCCGTTCGACCTGGTGGTGAACCTGAAGCCGGCGGCGGCGACGGCCGACTTCCCGACGCTGCGCCGGGAGCTGGAGCGACAGCTCGCCGCGGTGCTGGCGCCGGGGACTCGCGGACCCCGGCGGCCCGCGCTCGTGACCCGCGCCGTCGCCGCCCTCCCGCTCGCCTACAAGCGTTGGATCTCACCCCTGCTACCGCGCTCCTGCCGCTTCTCCCCGACCTGCTCCGAGTACGCGCGGCTCGCCCTGCTCGAGCACGGGCTGGTGCGCGGCACCGCCATGGCGGCCGAGCGTCTGTTGCGTTGCCAGCCGCTGTTCCCCGGAGGGATCGACCTGCCGTAGGGCGCTCCGCCGGCGGCGGGGACGATCGAGAAAGGAACCGGACGTAGTGGACAATCGGCGTATCCTGTTGGCTGTTCTGTTGTCGCTCGCGATCCTGATCGCGTGGCAGTTCCTCTTCCCGCCGGCCAGGCGCCGACGCCGGCGGGTCCGACGGCCGCCGCGCCGGCGACCGCCGTGCCGGCGGCCGCTCCGGAGACCTCGACGGGCGCCCCGGCGGCGGCCGCGCCCTCCGCCGAGGAGCAGGCGGCGGCGCGTGCCGAGGTCGAGGCGTTGGTCGGGGGCGAGCCGGTGGCGGCCTCGGCGAGTGCAGTCGGTCGTGGTGGAGACCGGCCTCTACCGCGCCGAGCTGAGCAACCGCGGCGCGTCCTCGTCTCCTTCCAGCTCAAGGAGCACCGCAGCCAGGACGGCGGTCCGGTCGACCTGGTGCGCCGGCGGGCGCCGGGCGAGCCGCTCCCCTTCGCCGTGGTCGGCCCCGACGGCGCGCCGTCGGGGCTCGCCGACGCCCTGTTCGCGGTGGAGCGCGGCCGCTCGGGCGAGGACACCGCGGTGACCTTCCGCTACCGCGGCCCGGACGGCGCCGCGGTGAAGCGCTTCGTCTTCCACCCCGGCGGCCTGTTCGACGTCTCGGTGGCGGTGGGCGAGCCGGAGAGCTGGCGGCTCTTCGTCGGGCCCGGCCTGCGCAACCCGACCGCCGCGGAGCTGGGCGACCGGTTCGCCCAGCGCTCCGCGGCCTACGAGCGCGGCACCGACGTGGAGAACCTCGACCCGCGCAAGGGCGACGAGGTGCAGGTGGTCTCCGGCGTCGGCATGCGCTGGGTGGCGCTGGAGGACAACTACTTCCTCGCCGCGCTGATGCCCCGAAGGGCCTGGCGCAGGTCGCCTTCGAGCCGCTGTTGATGCACCCCTCCGGGGACGCCGTGGAGTTCGAGCCGGTCCCCGCCGAGCTGCGGGACGAGCAGAAGGAGCTCAACCGCGACTACGCGCTGCTGCTGCGGCCCGACGGGCCGCGCCTGGAGCTGGCGGCGTACTGGGGGGCGAAGAAGTACGACCGCCTCGAGACGCTGGGCTACGACCTCGAGCGCACGGTCGACCTCGGCATCTTCGGCTTCCTCTCGCGCTGCATCCTCAAGGGGCTGCTGTGGATCCACGACCACGTGGTGCCACAACTACGGTTGGGCCATCGTGCTGATGACCCTGTTCATCAAGCTGCTGCTGCTCGCCGCTCACCCACAAGAGCTACGCCTCGATGCGGAAGATGCAGGAGCTGCAACCCGCAGGTCCAGGCGATCCGCGCAAAGCTGCCGGGGCAAGCTGCGCGACAAGCAGGGCGAGATGAACTTCGAGGCGCAGCGCAAGATGAACGAGGAGATGCGGGAGCTGTACCCCGCCTAGGGCGTCAACCCGGCGGGCGGCTGCCTGCCGATGCTGCTGCAGCTCCCCGTCCTGTTCGCCTTCTACCGGCTGCTGACCGCGGCGGTCGAGCTGCGCGGCGCCCCGTGGATCCTGTGGATCGCCGACCTGTCGGTGCGTGACCCCTACTACGTGCTGCCGCTGATCATGGGCGTCACCCAGTTCCTGCAGCAGCGCATGACCCCGTCGGCCGCGGATCCCATGCAGCGGCGGCTGATGCAGGTCCTGCCGGTGGTGTGGACCATCTTCTTCCTCGGCTTCCCGAGCGGGCTGGTCCTCTACTGGCTGACCAACAACCTCTTGACGATCGCCCAGCAGGCGATCTACAACCATCTGAAGAAGCGCAACGGGGACGCCGCTTCCGGCGGACCCTCCTCCCCCAAGCGAGGCAAGGCCTCGAAACAGGTGGCTTCCTGATGAGCAAACGCAAGTTCTTCTCCGGCAACACCGTCCGCCAGGCGTTGGTCTCCGCCGCCTCCTTCTTCGACGTGCCCCCCGACGAGATCGCCTTCCGGGAGGTGGAGAAGCGGCACGGCTTCATCAAGGTGCGCAGACGCGTGGTGATCGAGGTGGACGCCGACGAGCCGCGCCGGCCGCCGGCGGCCCCCGACAGGCCGGCCCGCGAGGAGGAGGCGCCGGCGCGCCGGGGCAGGGCGACGCCGCGCGGCGAGGAGCGCGCGGCCGGCGCGGTGGAGCTCGAGGCCGAGCCCGGACGGCCGCCCGCCCGCCACGGCGCCCGAGGCGGGCGCGGAGGACGCTCCGGCGGAGGAGCGCGAGGAGGAGTCCGCGCGGCGGGGCGACCGCGCCCGGCCGCCGCGCCGCGAGCGCCCGCCGGCCGAGGAGGACGAGGAGGACGAGGAGACCGCCGACGACGAGGAGGCGAAGACGCTGACGACGACGAGGAGCGCGACGACGCTGACGACGACGACGAGCGGGACGACGCTGACGACGACGACGAGCGCAAGGAGCCGGTCGCGGTGGCGGGCGGCGACGACGGGGAGTCCGGGGAGGCCGGGCGCCCGCGCCGGCGTGGCGGTCGGCGCCGGCGACCGCGCGGTGGTCGCGGACGGTCCGGCGGCGGTCGCGACGAGGCGGCGGAGGAGAGCCGACCCGGGGCGACGACCTGGTGGTCCTCCCGGAGGCCCCGCGCCGTCCCTCGGAGCGCTACGAGGAGGCGCGCGGCGCGCTCGCCGACGCCACCCGCGAGGCCCTCGACCACATCCTCGACGTGGCGGGCATCGACGTCGGCTACACGGTGCTCCAGGGCGACGACCGCCTGGAGGTCGAGCTCACCGGCGCGGACGAGCCGCTGCTGCTCGCCGAGGGCGGCGAGCTGCTCCGCGCCGTCGAACAGCTCGTCCCCCGGATCGTGCGCAGCATCGTGGGCGAGTCGGTGTCGGTGCGGGTGGACAGCGGCAGCTTCCACGAGATCCACGAGGAGCAGCTCCGCTCCCTGGCCCAGCGCACCGCCTCCGAGGTGCGCCGCACGGAACGGCCGCGGACGCTCGAGCCGATGAGCCCCGCCGACCGCCGGATCGTCCACGTGACGTTGGCGGACGAGCCCGGCGTCACCTCGGTGAGCGAGGGCTCGAGCTACTTCAAGCGCGTCACGATCAAGCCGGTCTAGGAAGGGCGCCGCGTCGCGCTCGGCCGGTGCGCGGCGCTGCGGGTCGATCGCTCGGGGAGTGGCGCGGCGGTGGGAGCGGCAGCGCTCGCGCCTCGGGCCGGCGGCGTTTCACGTGAAACATCCCGGGCACCCCATCGCGACGTAGGGTGCCGGCGGCCCGCCGGGCCGGGGGTGGGTCGTGGGGAGCGCCCTCGCGGGTCCAGGGCGTCCGTGCCTTCCCTGCCCGCGGCGAGCGGTTGTCCCGTGGAGCCCCCGGCTTCCCGAAGCGCGGGGCGGACCGCGACCCGGCCCACCCCGCGGTCTGCTGGCTAGTTGAAGCAGACGATGGTCTCGTCCCAGCTCGAGCACTTGCCGAAGGCGCACGCTTTGCCGGACGTGAACAGGCAGACGTGCCCGCCCGAGCTGCGCACCCCGAAGCACACGTGGAGCGAGACGAGCAGCAGGTCCCACTTGTAGCAGACGCTGGTGTTCGCGGCGCTGAAGGTGTACTTGACGTGGGACACCTCGATGCCGGCGACGTAGAGCGTCAGGTCGATCGACAGCTTCCAGTCCGAGCCGGGCGTGAAGCACACCTTGCCCTTGACCCGGAAGATCTTGATGTCGAAGTCGATGTCCTTGCAGCCCTCTTCGGCGTCGGCGACGCTCACCTTCGCGATCTGGCCGTGGAGCTCTCGGGGGTCGATCTTCGACAACCTCGAGCGCAGCTCGTCGGCCGAGAGGCCGAAGCGCCGCGCGGCCTCGGCGAACTGCTCCTTGGGGACGTAGCTGAAGTCGAATGCCATGTGCTCCTCCTTGGTCTTGAAGCGGTCGCGTCATTGCGCCGCTCCTCCTCTACGAGATGGCGAAAAGTAATTATGTATTTCATGCACGCCGCCCGTTCGCCCTCCGGTCGCCGCTTTCGGGGCGAACGTCGGCGAGTCGGCGAGTCGGCGAGCGCGGGGTGCGCGGGGCGCCCCGGAGTCGGTTTCACGTGGAACGTGCGATCCTCGCGGGATGGGGGAGCTGCCGGAGATCGGGCGGGAGGAGCTCGCGGAACGGCTGCGGGCGCTGGCGCCGGAGCCGCTGTCCGACGCGGCGGTCGCCGCGCTGGCCGTGCACTACGCCGAGCTGCGGCGCTGGAACCGGCGGCTGGCCCTGATCGGTCCCGGGACGGCCGGCGAGGTGCTCGAGCGGCACTACGGGGAGTCGCTGTCGGCGCTGGCGCTGGTCCCCGCGGAACCGCCCGGGAGCGGTGAGCTGGTGGACCTGGGCTCGGGCGCCGGATTCCCCGGCCTGGTGCTGGCGGCGGCGCGGCCGCGGTGGCGCGTGACGCTGGTCGAAGCGCGGCAGCGCAAGTGGTCGTTCCTGTCGCTGGTGGCGGCCAAGGCCGCGTTGTCGTGCCGCTGCCTCGATGCTAGAGTCGGCGTCCCGTTGCCGGAGGGCCTGCCGCCGCGGATCGACCTGCTGACCGCGCGAGCGGTCCGGCTGCCGCCGGAGCTGCTCGCCGCCTTCTTCGCCCGCTTCTCGAGCGCGGGTCGCGCCCTCCTGTGGGCGGGCGAGGACGACCCGCCGCGGCCCCCGGGCTGTGACGTGCGCACGGCGCTCCGGCTGGCCGGGAGCGCGCGGCGCCGGATCGTCGCGCTCGGTCCGCCGGCGCGGGCCGCGTCCGCGGCAGGAGGCTCCGAGCCATGACCCGAATCCTCGCCATCGCCAACCAGAAGGGCGGCGTCGGCAAGACCACCACGGCGATCAACCTCGGGGCGGCGCTGGCCGCGCTCGAGCGCCGGGTGCTGATCGTCGACTGCGACCCCCAGGGCAACGCCACCCGCGGGCTGGGCGCCGAGGCCGGGCCACCGCACCTCTACCACGTGCTGGTGGAGGACGTGCCGGCGGCCGACGCCCTGCGCGCCACCGGCTTCCCCCACCTCGACCTGGTGCCCGCCGACCGCGACCTGGTCGGCGTGGAGGTCGAGTTCGTGGGCATGGAGCGCTGGGAGCGCCGGCTCGCCGACGTCCTCGAGCCGGTGGTCGCGGGCTACGACACCGTGCTCCTCGACTGCCCGCCCTCGCTCGGCCACCTCACGGTCGCCGCCCTCACCGCCGCGGACGGCGTCCTGGTGCCGCTGCAGTGCGAGTACTACGCGCTCGAAGGGGTCAGCGAGCTGGTGTCGACGGTGCGCCGGGTGCAGTCGGGTCTCAACCCGCGGCTGCAGCTCGCCGGGGTGCTGCTGACCATGTACGACGACCGCACCAACCTGTCGCGCGACGTGGCCGAGGAGATCCGCCGCCACTTCGCCGAGAAGGTCTACGAGACGGTGATCCCGCGCAACGTGCGGCTCGCCGAGGCGCCGAGCCACGGCCTGCCGGTCCTGCAGTACGACATCCGCTGCCGCGGCGCCGAAGCCTACCTGGCGGCGGCGCGGGAGATGCTGCGGAGGGCGGCGTGAGCGCGGCGCGCAAGCGCGGCCTGGGGCGCGGCCTCGACGCCCTGATCCGCGAGGAGCCGGCGGCCGCCGCGGGCGTGCGCGAGCTGCCCGTCGAGCGCCTGCGGCCGAACCGCTTCCAGCCGCGCAGCCGCTTCGACGAGGCCGGCCTCGAGGAGCTCGCCGAGTCGATCCGCGCGCAGGGGGTCATCCAGCCGATCGTGGCGGTGGCGGCGCCGGGCGGCGACTTCACCATCGTCGCCGGCGAGCGCCGCTGGCGCGCCGCCCAGCGCGCCGGGCTCGAGCGGGTCCCAGTGGTGGTGCGCGAGGTCTCCGGCGACCGCGAGCTGCTCGAGCTGGCGCTGGTGGAGAACCTGCAGCGCGCCGACCTCAACCCGGTCGAGGAGGCCGAGGCCTACCGCACGCTGCAGGAGAGCTTCTCCCTCTCCCAGGAGGACATCGCCCGGCGCGTCGGCAAGGCGCGGACCACGGTCACCAACGCCCTGCGCCTGCTCAAGCTGCCGGCGGAGGTGACCGACCTGCTGCGCGACGGCCGTCTCACCGCCGGTCAGGCGCGGCCGCTGCTGGCCCTCGACGGCGAGGAGGAGCAGGTCGCCCTGGCGCGGCGGGCGGTGCGCCGGGGCCTGACGGCGCGCGATCTCGAGCGCGCGGTGCGGCCGCCGGAGAAGCGCGCCCGGCGGCAGGCGCCGTCCGAGGTGCACGCCGCCGCCGCCGCCGAGCGGCTCACCCGCCGCTGGCAGACCCGGGTCGAGATCCAGCGCCGCGGGCACGGCGGCGCCATCCGGATACACTTCCACTCCGAAGAGGAGCTGATGCGGCTCTACGACCGGCTCATGGCGCGCGGCGCCGGCCCCGCGGACGCGAAAGGGGGCGACTGATGTTCAAGAACAACGGCCCACAGGGCGAGCTCAACGGCTTCATCGACCGCGGCTCGCGCTTCCAGGGGGAGCTCCACTTCGACGCGGCCTTCCGCATCGACGGCAAGTTCGCCGGCTCGGTGCGCTCGGACGGCCGGCTGGTGGTCGGCGAGGGCGGCGAGGTGGACGCCGAGCTGCGGGTGCGCCAGGTCCTGGTGTCGGGCGAGGTGCGCGGCAGCATCCACGCCGGCGAGCAGCTCCAGATCGCCGCCGGCGGCCGCGTCTTCGCCGACATCACCACCCCCTCGCTGGTGATCGAGGACGGCGCGATCTTCGAGGGGCGCTGCACGATGACGCGCGAGGAGCCGGCCGCCGCCGAGGCAGCCGACTCCGGACCGAAGCTGGTGTCGCACGCGGCCGGCGAGGGAGCGGCCTCCGGCTAGGCCGGGCCGCAGGTCGCCACCGTGAGAGGCGCCGCCCGCGCCGGCCGCCGCCTCAGCTCACGGTGCCGTCGAGCGGCACCTCGACGCTGGGGACGGTGATCAGGTTGGTCTCCAGCTTGATCGAGCCGGTGAACCTCCCCTTCGGCATGTCCGGCGCCAGCTTCACCCGCAGGATGTACACGTTGTCGGCCGACCCCGGCTCGACGCTCACCTCGACCCCCGGCACGCTCGAGGACGCCCGGCGGATCTCGAAAGACTCCTGGCCGTAGTACTTCACCGTCAGGCTGCCGCTGTAGCCCTCCTCACCCACCGAGACCTGACCGAAGTCCGCATGGTCGGGAGTCACCGCGACCAGCGGCCGCACGAACCCGGAGACCGGGATCTTGAGCACCGACTGCCGCGGGTGGTTGGTCTGCAGGACCACGTAGTCCGACAGCGGCCCGATCGGCGCCTTGTCGTAGTCGAAGGTGAGGACGAGCTCGTACTGCGGTCCCTTGCCGTTGTCGTTGAGATTGGCGGGATCCTCGATGCGGTGGAGCGCGGCGTCGAGGTACGGCGCCGGCGACTGGACCGACGAGATCTGCAGGTCGTCGAAGTCGCGCGTCCAGATGCGTTCGCGGACCACCCCGGGGTTGGAGAACTGCGGTTGGATGAAGCGCGCGAACCCCGGCTCGACGAAGATGTTCGGCTCCACGTCGACCTTGATCGTCAGCTCCAGGGTCGGCTTGGCGGCGTCGTTGGTCAGCACCGTCACGCTCTTGGCCGTCGAGCCGTGGAAGCTGGTGGTGTCGAGCGTCGTGTGCACGTACCCGGTGGCGCCCGGCGCGATGGTGCGGTCGAACTGCGCGACGGTGCAGCCGCAGGCCGGTCGCACGTCGGTGATCTCGAGCGGTGCCGAGCCCTCGTTGCGGATCGCGAAGCTGTGCTCGACCTTCTTGGCGGGCGGCACGGTCCCGGCGTCGTAGACGGCCTCGGGGACGACCGCGTCGGGAACGGACTTCCCGCTCGCCGCGGCGGCCGCCGGAGCGGCGGTCGACGGCTGGTCGGTGGCGGCCCGGACGGCGGCGGGGATGGCCAGCAGGCAGACTGCCGCCGATGCCAAAACGGCGCGGAATGGACGATGCTTCATGACGTGGTGACCCTCCTGTATTCTCGTGTCGGTCGCGGCTGTAGAACCGGCAGTGGCGCGACGTGATTCCATTCTCCAGGGGAGCAGAGCCCGCTTGGCCGAAGCCGGAACCTCCGCCCGCACCGTCCACCTCGTCGCCATCGGCGGCACGGGCATGGCTCCGCTCGCCTGCCTGCTGCAAGCCCAGGGCCATCGCGTCCGCGGCTCGGACGGGCCTCTCTACCCGCCGATGAGCACCCTGTTGGCCGACGCCGGCATCGTCCCGCTCGAGGGCTTCTCCGCCGCCCACCTCGACCCGGCTCCGGACCTCGTGGTGGTGGGCAACGCCGTGCCGCGCGACAACCCCGAGGCGGTGGAGGCGGAGCGGCGCGGGCTGCCGATCCTGTCGATGCCGCAGGCGCTCGGCGAGCTCTTCCTGGCCGGCCGTCGTCCCCTGGTGGTGGCGGGCACCCACGGCAAGACCACCACCAGCTCGCTCGCCGCCTGGGTGCTGCACGACTGCGGCGCCGACCCCGGGTTCCTGGTCGGCGGCGTGCCCGAGAACCTCGGCGCCGGCTTCCGGCTCGGGGCCGGCGACCGCTTCGTGGTCGAGGGCGACGAATACAACGCCGCCTACTTCGACCGCGGCGCCAAGTTCCTGCACTATCGCCCGCAGACCGTGGTCCTCACCAGCGCCGAGCACGACCACGCCGACCTCTACCCGACGCCGGAGTCGCTGCGCGCCGCCTACCGGCAGCTCCTGCGCCTGCTCCCCGCCGACGGGCTGGCGGTGCTGTGCGGCGACGAGCCCGAGGTGCGGGCCCTGGCCGACGCCAGCCGGGCCGAGGTCGTCCTCTACGGACTCGGCGAGGGCAACGACGTGCGGCCGGTGGACGGCGTCGAGCCGGTGGCCGCGACCGCGGTGCCCGGCCGCAGCGGCAGCCGCTTCCGGGTGCGCGACGCCGACGCCGGCGAGGTCGAGGTGGTGCTGCCGCTCGCCGGCGAGTACAACGTCGCCAACGCCCTGGCGGTGTGGGCGGTGGCGCGGCGCGACGGCTGGCCGGCCGAGGCGGTGGCGGCGGCGCTCGGCCGCTTCGCCGGCGTCCGCCGCCGCCAGGAGGAGCGCGGCACGGTCGCCGGCGTCACCGTGGTCGACGACTTCGCCCACCACCCCACCGCCGTCGGCAAGACGCTGGCCGGGCTGCGCCAGCGCTACCCCGGCCGTCGCCTGGTCGCCCTCTTCGAGTTCCGCAGCCTCACCGCCGGCCGCGCCTTCCTCGCCGCGGCCTACCGCGAGGCCTTCGCGGTCGCCGACCGGGTGTTGCTCGGCCCGGTCCACTACGCGGCCCGTTTCGCCCCCGAAGACCTGGTCGACCGCGCCGCGCTGGCCGCCGAGCTGAGCGCTGCCGGGACGCCGGCCGACACCTGCGCCGACACCGACGCCGTGCTCGCCCGCGCCGTGGAAGAAGCGGCGCCCGGCGACGTGCTGGTGGTGATGTCCTCGGGATCGTTCGACGGCCTGCCGGGGCGCCTGCTCGAGGCGCTGGGGGCGGCCGGGCACCTCTGCTAGCATAGCCGCCCAGCTTCGGGGCACCCGAGCCATGGAGATCTTCCGGCGCGCCCCGTCGCGCCGCGCGAGCCGATGACCTATCCCGGCAACCCCGCACTCTCCCCGGACGTCCGACAGCGGATCCGGTCCACCTTCCGTCAGACGCTCGACCTGGCGGCGGCCGGCAGCCGCCAGGAGGCGTCTCTGGGCTGTGACTTCATCCTCCAGCTCGACCCGGAGTTCTCCCCGGCGCAACGGCTCGCCGAGCGCCTGAGCTCCGGCGAGGGCGCGGTGCCCGTCGACGACCTGCGGGCGGCCGACGCCACCGAGGAGACGGCGGACCGGGCGGCGTCCGCGGACGCGGAGGAGCCGCAGCCCTTCAGCATCGGCGACGGCGAGCCGTTCGACCTCGGCGGCGACGCCGGCGGACCGACCGGGCTCGACGAGGAGCTCCCCGACATGCCGAGCGAGGAGACGGTGGCGGCGGAACCGTTCGACCCCCGCGACCTCGACGACCTGCCGAGCGCGCAGCCGGTCGCGCCGCCGGCGCCCGGGGCGGACCTGCACGCCCGGCTGAGCGAGCTCGTGGCGGCGCGGCGCTTCGGCGAGGCCGTCGAGCTGGCGGCGCGCCATCGCGAGACGGTGGCCTCCGACCCGGCGCTCGCCGAGATCGCCTCGACGGCGGTCGCCCGACAGGAGGCTTCGCCCTACGTCGAGAGCTTCGTGGCGCAGGCGCGGGAGGCGGCCGGCCGCGGCGACCGCGACGAGGAGCGGGCGCTGCTCGCCAAGGCCGCCGCGCTCGATCCCTCGCACCCCGAGGTCGCCGCCGCCGCGGTGCCCGCCGCGACCCCGGAGCCGGTGGCCGCCGGCGGCGGGACGACCGCGGACGCCGCCGGCGAGGACGAGCGCGTCGCCCAGCTCCTCGCCGAGGGGCAGGCCGCCTTCGACCAGGCCGACTACCAGGGCGCGATCGACCTCTGGTCGCGCATCTTCCTGATCGACATCGACCACGCCGAGGCGGCGTCGCGCATCGAAGCGGCCCGGCGCCTGAAGTCCGAGCACGAGCGGCGCGTCGAGGAGGTCTTCCACGAGGCCGAGGCGGCGCTCGACGCCGGCGACCGCGAGGCGGCGCGGGCCGGCTACGCCCGCGTCCTCGAGATGTCGCCGGGTCACCTCGCGGCGCGCGAGCGCCTGGACCGGCTGGAGGCCGGCGGGGAGGCCCCGCCCCGCCCCGCCGCCGCGGGCCCCGCGCCGGCGCCGGACCCCGCCGCCGCGGCCGCTCCGGCGGTGGGCGACGCGCCGTTGCGCGAGGAGATCCTCGTGCCGCCGGAGCCGGGCGAGGAACAGCCGACCGCGGTGGGCCCCGCCGACCCCGGCGCGGTGCGCTCGGTGGCCGCGGTGCGCGAGAGCCACGCGGGCCGCAACTTCCTGCTCATCGGCAGCCTGGTGCTGGTGCTGGTCGCCGCCGCCGCCTGGTTCCTGTGGATCAACCGCGAGAGCATCTTCCCCAACGCCGGGGAGACGACGCTGGTCGTCGAGGACGACCCGATCGGCCGCGCCACCAAGCTGCACGACGCCGGCCGCACCGAGATCGCCGTCAACCAGCTCCGCCGCCTGCCGCCGAGCTCGCCGCAGTACGAGGAGGCGCAGGCGCTGATCTCGCAGTGGGAGGCCGCCGACGAGCCCGCCCCGGCGCCGGCGCCGTCCACCGAGGACCTCGAGCGCGAGCGCCGCGAACGCCAGCGGACCCTGCTCGACCAGGCGCGGGCGGCCGCCGAGCGCGGCGAGTTCCTGGACGCCGACGAGCACCTCGCGCAGGCCACCGCGCTCGGCGAGCTCGACGACGACGCCAAGACGCTGGCGCGGCGGATCGACACCGGCCTGGCCCCGGTCTCCAGCCTGGTCGCCCTCTACCGCGACGGCGAGTTCGAGCGCGTGCTGCCGGAAGCGTGGCGCATGCACGAGGAGGACGGGTCGGACCCCGACGTCGACCGCCTGCTCGTCGACTCGTACTACAACCTCGCGGTGCAGTCGCTGCAGCGCGGCGACGCCGCCGCGGCGGCCGCGGACCTCGAGGAGGCGCTGTCGGTGCGCCCGGACGATCCGGTCCTGGCCCGCCACCACCGCTTCGCGGCCGCCTACGCGCAGCGCGACAAGGACCTGCTGTACCGCATCTACGTCAAGTACCTGCCGCCCCGGTAGGCTAAGCTGCCGGGGTGATGACCTGCGCGGGAACCCGCCGACGGGAGCCGACGTGAGCGGCCGCGACCGCCGCGACGAACCGTCGCTGTTCGATCTGCCGCTCGATCCCCCGCCGCGGCGCGAGGAGCGCCCGCCGGCCGCCGCGGAGCAGCCCGCCGAGCCCGCGCCGGGCGCCGGGGCGCGCCGCGCCGCCGCCACCGGTCCGAGCGCCGCGGCCGACGACGAGCTGCCCCTCTTCCCCGCCGAGCCGGCGCCGCGGTCCGCCGCCGCGCCGCCGTCGTTCGCCCTCGACCGCGAGGACCTCTTCGCCGCGCCACCCACCGCCGCCGAGGCCCCGGCCGACGCCGAGCCCGATCCCGGGGACATCCCGGAGGAGGCGGCCGGGAGCGCGGCGTCGCGGGCGCGCCGCGCCGGGTTCGGCGCCCGGCTCGGCGCCGTGGCCCTCGACCTGGTGGCGCTCGCCGCAGTGGCGGGCGGTGGTCTGCTCGGAGCGGCGCTGCTCGGCGTCGGCGACAGCCGGGTGCTGCTGCCCGGGGTGGGCGTCTTCCTGCTGGTCTTCTCGTTCGCCTACTCGGTCGTGCCGCTGGCCTTCTGGGGCGCCACGCCGGGGATGGCGATGGTCGGCCTCATCGCCCGCGGCCGGGACGGCGGGCCGCTGACCTTCGGCCAGACCGCGCTGCGCTGGCTGCTGGGCCTGGTGACCGTGGCGCTGGCCGGCCTGCCGCTGCTCCTGGCGCTCGGCCCCCTCGGCGGCCGCTCGCTGGCGGACAGGGTTGCCGGCGGCAACACCTGGCACAAGGTCTAGGCGGCGGATGCGGGGGGATCTGCGGCGTCGCTGCGCACTCGGCGGGCCTGCGGCGACCCGATGGTCGCCTCAGCCCGCCTCCCGCGCGCTCCTTGCATCTCCCCCCACCTCCACCGCCTAGACCCGGCTCGGGACGGCTGTGCTGGCTCGTGGCTGAGAGAGCCTGCCCGAAGGCGGTGGATGCGGGCGCGTCTGCGGCGTCGCGCTGGCTCGCTCTCACTGCGGCGTACTGATGTACGCCTCGTTCGCGCTCACTGCGCACTCCTTGCATCCACACCCACCTCCACCGCCTAGACCCGGCTCGGGACGGGCGTAAGGAGAGGAGTCTCGGCGCGCGGGGCGGATGCGGGGGGATCTGCGGCGTCGCTGCGCACGGCGGGCCTGCGGCGACCCGATGGTCGCCTCAGTCCCCCTCACCGCGCGCTCCTTGCATCTCCCCCCACCTCCACCGCCGAGACCCGGGATCGGGACGGGAGTGCTGGCTCGCTCCCAGTGCGGGCGACCGAGAAGTACGCCGCGCAGGCCTCGCGAGCGAGCGGCGACGCTGCAGCCGCGCCCGGATCCGCGCCTCAGGTCGAGGGGGGCTCTTCGGCGGGGGGATGGCCGTTGGGGAGCAGCAGCATCACCATGGCGTAGATGGCGCCGCCGAGGAGGAGCACGCCGGCCACCACCATGATCAGCAGTCCCGAGGGGGGGAAGCGCTCGAAGCGTACCGCCACCGTCAGCGTGGCGGCGGGGTCGCCGGCGGGCGCGCCGGGCCAGGCCTGCAGCGTCACCGGGCCGGCGTCGACCGGCGTCCAGAAGACGGTGCCCGCCGAGTCGGCCGGCGGCAGGGTCTCGGTGTGGGTGGTGGAGCTGTTGGGGCGGTAGACGGCCCGCACCACGGCGCCGGCGGCGGGCGCGCCGCCGCGGGCGAGCTCGATGCGCACCGGCCGGTCGCGCAGCGGCCGCTCGTCGGCGATCGATAGGGCGAGGCCGCCTTCGGCCGCCAGGACCAGCGACGGCGCCAGCACGGCGGCCGCGACGAGCAGGGCGGCGAGGCGGCGGCGGGGGGCGGTCCGCATGGCGATCACGGCCCCCACGATCCGGGGGGCTCCGCGCCCCCGGGCGCCGTCGCGGCGCTCTCGGCCGGCCGGCGCAGGGTCAGCCACGCCGCCACCACCAGGCTGCCGACGAACCAGACGCCGAAGCACAGCACCGGCAGCATCTCGCCGAGGTGGAAGTCGGGGTGCCAGCCGTAGAGGCCACCGCGCAGCTCGCGCATCGCCGAGGCGCCGAGGATGTAGGTGAGGAAGGCCGGGATCACCAGCTTGATCAGCCAGTCGAAGGCGGCCGGGAGCTGGAAGCGGCTGTTGCGGTTGAGCTCGGCGCGCAGGCGCCCGATGGGGAGCAGCCAGCCGAGCGCCAGGCACTCGACCAGCCCCACCACCAGCAGGCCGTAGCCGAAGGCCCAGTGGTCGATCAGGTCGATCAGGGTGAAGCCGAGGGTGCCGTCCCAGGCCAGGTTCGGGTCGATGATCCGCGGCAGGGCGAAGAACACGCTGCCGACGAGCCCCACGACGCCGGTGGCCAGCAGCGTCTTGCGCCGCGACCAGCCGAACTTGTCGATGATGGCGCAGTTGACCCCCTCGATCAGCGAGATCGACGACGACAGCCCGGCCATCAACAGCAGCAGGAAGAAGATCAGCCCGAAGGTGCGCACCGCGTACGGCATCGCCGCGATCCCCTTGGGGACGACGAAGAAGATCATCGACAGCGTGCCCGCGGTGGGGACGATGGCGAAGGCGAACAGCAGCGAGAAGATGGCCAGCCCGGCGACGAACTCGAAGCTGCAGTTCATGCAGGCGGTGACGATGCCGTTGTTGATCTGGTCGGCGCCCTTGGGCAGGTACGAGGCGTAGGCGGTCATCACCCCGAACCCCAGGGTGAGGCTGAAGAAGATCTGCGACACCGCGCCGCGCCACACCGCCGGGTCGCGCATGATCTCGAGGTCCGGGGTGAAGAGCAGGAACACCCCCTGCTCGCCGTAGGGCAGGGTGACGCCGCGCACGATGAGGATGATCATGAACACCCACATCAGCGGCACGAACACCTTGACCACCGGCTCGATCGAGGTCACGCCGCGGCGCACGATCAGCAGGTTGAGCAGCCACACCAGCGCCACCAGCGCGATCACCCAGGGGGTGGAGATCATGTGGAAGAAGAAGCCCTGGGGGTTGCCGAGCTCGCCCATGGCGAACCCGGGCAGCGCCGTCGAGTCGCGCCACAGGCTGCCGAACGAGCCGATGAACATCCCGCACACCCACGCCAGGATGGTGACGTAGTACATGGTGATGAAGCTGGCGTTGAGCAGCGCCCACCAGCCCGCCAGCTCGCCCCAGCGGCCGGCCACCTTCCCCATCGACGGCGGGAAGGCCTGCTGCGTCAGGCCGCCCAGCCCGAGCTCGGAGATGAGCACCGGGATGCCGACCAGGAACAGCGCGATCAGGTAGGGGAGGTAGAAGGCCCCGAAGCCGTAGGTGTAGGCGTTGGAGCCGAAGAAGACGACGTTGCCGAGGCCGATCGCGGAACCCGAAGCGGCGAGCACGAAGCCCAGCTTCGACTTCCACTGGCCGCGCGCGTCTGCCACGTCGTCGATGTCCGTTCCGTATGCCGTCGCGGCGCGGGGGCTGCCGCACCCCGGGTGAAGGTGCCTCGGCTGGATCGGCGCGATCTTAGCCGACCCTTCCGGAGGCCCGCAACCGTTGATAATCTGCCGCGTCATGGCAGACATCCACGCGTTGCAGGTCGAGGAGGGCGACCTCCTCCTCCTCGTCGGCACCATGAAGGGCGCCTTCCTGTTCCGCTCGCGGCCGGGCCGCGCGAGCTGGGACACCGGGGGGCCGTGGTTCCAGGGCGAGCCGGTCTACGCGCTCGCCTGGGACGGTCGCGCCGGCCGCCGCCGGCTCTACGCCGGGACCAACAGTTGGCACTGGGGCGCCACCGTGCGGACCAGCGACGACTTCGGCGCCACCTGGACCACCCCGGAGGCGACGCCGCTGCGCTTCCCCGAGGACAGCGGCGTCGAGCTGAAGCAGATCTGGCAGATCCGGCCCGGGCGGGAGGACGAGCCCGACACGCTCTACTGCGGGGTCGAGCCGGCGGCGCTGTTCACCTCGCGCGACGCCGGCGCCACCTGGGAGCTCGAGCGCGGGCTCTTCGACCACCCGCACCGCGAGCGCTGGCAGCCGGGCGCCGGCGGCCTGTGCCTGCACACGGTGATCCCCGACGCCGCCGACCCGGACCGCCTGCTGGTCGCCATCTCGACCGGCGGCGTCTACCGCACCGACGACGGCGGCGCCACCTGGCAAGCGCGCAACGTCGGGGTCCGCGCCCAGTTCCTGCCCGAGGACTCGCGCTACCCCGAGTTCGGCCAGTGCGTCCACAAGGTGGTCGCGCACCCGTCGCGGCCGCAGCGGCTGTTCCTGCAGAACCACTGGGGCCTGTACCGCTCCGACGACGGCGGCGACCACTGGCAGGACATCGCCAACGGCGTGCCCTCGGACTTCGGCTTCGCCATGGCGGTGCACCCGCACGAGCCGGACACGGTCTACATCGTGCCGCTCGAGTCCGACGGCTTCCGGGTCACCCCGGGCGAGAAGCTGCGCGTCTACCGCACCCGCGACGCCGGCGCCTCGTGGCAGGCGCTGACCGACGGCCTGCCGCAGGAGGGCGCCTTCGAGACCGTGCTGCGCGACGCCATGGACACCGACGACTGCGACGACGCCGGCGTCTACTTCGGCACCCGCAGCGGCAAGCTCTACGGCTCGCGCGACGGCGGCGACTCGTGGGACCTGCTCGCCGGCGGCCTGCCGCCGGTGGTCTGCGTCAAAGCGGCCGTGGTGCGATGAGCCTGACGGTCCACGTGCCGCCCTCGCTGCGCGAGCACACCGGCGGCGCCGAGCGGGTGGAGGTGGCGGCCGGCGCCGGCTCGGCCGCCACCGCCCTGGCGGCGCTCTTCGCGGCCCACCCCGGCCTGCGCGACCGCGTCCTCACCGAGGGCGGCGACCTGCGCCAGCACGTGGCGCTCTTCGTCGGCATCGAGAACGTCCGCTTCACCGGCGGCCTCGACACCCCGGTCGCCGACGGTGACGAGCTGACCATCGTCCCGGCCGTCTCCGGCGGCTAGGACCTGTCTCCGGAACCGCTCGCGGCCGCCGCCGGCCGCCCCGCCCCGCCCGGCCCGGAGCCCACCCCGACCACCCCGGAGGGTGGCCTTCGACGCCCCTTTGTAGTGGTTGACCCTCTGCCGGGGGCGTGTTACCTTTCGCACGCCGCAGGGGCCCGTCGGGGGCCGCGCACGACGTGTCGCTGGCGCCCGCCGCGGGCCCGTTTCCGCCCAAACGAACCCTGACCCGACCCGCCCCGCGTGGGGAGGGATCGCCGAGGGACCGGCAGCATGGCAGGCGGTTCGAGCTCTCCCGGGATGCGCTTCTGGGGGATCGGTGTGGAGCTCGCGGCGGCGGTGGCCGGGCTGACGTTCCTCGGCTACTGGATCGACCGGCACTTCGGGACGAGCCCTTGGGGCATCCTGGCCGGCGCCGCGATCGGCCTCGTCGGCGGGATGTACAACCTGATCCGCGAGGTGACAGGCGGCACCGGCACGAGTAGCACCGGGAGCACGAGCGACACCGGCGGCGGCGCCCGCGGAGGGTCGGACCGCGCGCCGGAGGATCCATGACATCGACGGCGCGCGGCTACCTGAAGTTCGCCGCGGCCGCGGCGGCGGTGACGGCGGCGCTGGCGGCGCTGGGCGCCGTGCCCACCCGCTCGCTGGCCGATGGCCCCGGGGTGGCGGCGATGCTCGTCGCCTGCGGCCTCAGCCTCGCCGCCTCGCTGGCCGCCGGGCTGCCGGTCGCCCGCGCCGCGGCGCGGCCTGGCGGGTCGCCGGTGGTCGCGGTGCTGGCCGCCACCGGGGTGCGCTTCGCGGTGATCGTCCCGGCGACGGTGGCTGCGGCGCTCTCGGGCCGCTGGCCGCGCGGTCCGCTGCTGGTCTGGGTGGCGATCAGCTACCTGGCCCTGCTGGCGGTCGACACCCTGTACGCCCTCGGCGTGGCCGGGGCCCGGGTCCCGTTGTTCGGGACCGCGACGACGGAGAACTGATGAGATTCGCCCTCCACAGCCTCGCCGGCCTCTCGGCCAGCCCGCTCGAGCACATCAAGCAGCACGTGCTGGTGTCGCGGCCCGCCGACTGGGGGTGGCTGTCCAACGGCGGCAAGGTCACCGTGCTGAGCGACATCATCGTGATGATGATCGCCGCCGGGCTGCTGCTCGTCCTCTTCCTGCCGCCGCTGGTGCGCAAGCGCCGCGGCACCGGCGAGGTCGACCGCCTGGTGCCGTCGGGCTCGGCCAACTTCCTCGAGACCATCTGCGAGTACCTGCGCAAGCACGTCGCCGAGCCGGTGCTCGAGGAGCACACCGACCGCTTCATCAAGTTCGTGTGGTCGGTGTTCTTCTTCATCCTCACGGTGAACCTGCTGGGCCTGCTGCCGCTCGGCGCGATCAGCCCGCTGTTCGGCACCCACATCGGCGGCACCGCCACCGGCAACCTGTGGGTCACCGCCACGCTCGCCCTGATCACCCTCGGGATGATGGTGGTCAACGGGCTGCGCCTCGGCGGCCGGCACTACCTGGCCCACTTCAACCCGACGCCGCGCGACCTCAACCCGGTGATGCGCTTCCTGCTCACCCTGTTGATGATCCCGGTGGAGATCTTCGGCCTGCTCGCCAAGATCTTCGCCCTGGCCGTCCGTCTGTTCGCCAACATGACCGCCGGCCACGTGCTGCTGGCGGTGCTGCTCAGCTTCATCGCCACCGCCGGCGCGTCGCACTGGGGCGCCGGCCTGGGGGTGGCGGTGCCGGCGGTGCTCGCCAGCGTCGGCATCACCCTGCTCGAGATCTTCGTCGCCTTCCTGCAGGCGTTCATCTTCACCTTCCTGACCGCGCTGTTCCTCGGCCAGTCGGTGGTCTTCCACCACGACGAGGGGCACGCCGGGGCGGGAGCGCACTGAGGGGCGGCGGGGACAGTCCGTTCAGAGGGGCCGCGGCCGGCTGCGGGCGGGCGCGGCGGAGAGACGCAGACTTGAACGATCGATCGCACCCCGGACGGCCGGGCGCCGCGCCGGGTGGAGGAGAAAGGAAGCCCGTGATGAACAAGAGGAACGCCAAGATCGCCCTCGTGATGTGCGCCTTCGCCTTCGTGCTGATGGTGCTGCCGCTGTTCGCGCACGCCCAGGACGCGGCGGGCGCCGCCGGCCTCACCGGCGACAACCTGAAGAAGCTCGGCGGCGCCATCGGCGCCGGCATCGCCATGATCGGCGGCGGCATCGGCATCGGCCGCATCGGCGGCAGCGCCGTCGAGGCGATCGCGCGCCAGCCGGAGGCCGGCGGCGCGGTGCAGACCGCGATGATCATCACCGCCGCCATGGTCGAGGGCGCCACCCTGTTCGCCGTCCTGGTGGGCCTGCTCGCCGTCCTGCTGTAGGGATGCGGCGCGAGGCCGATCCGACCATGCGACAGACCACACTCTGGCTGCGGCGCGGCGCCCTGGCGCTCGCCGCCGCCGCCGCACCGCTGGTGGCGCTGGCCACCGAGGTGACCGGGGAAGGGGCGGAGACCGCCTGGAGCCCGTTCCAGGGCGACGTCGGCAACGCCATCTGGACCCTGGTCGTCTTCGTGCTGGTGCTGTGGGTGCTCGGCAAGTACGCCTGGACCCCGATCCTCCAGGGGCTGCAGGGGCGCGAGAAGTTCATCCGCGACTCGCTCGAGAAGGCGCGCACCGACCGCGACGCGGCCGAGGCGCGGCTCGCCGAGTACGAGGCGCGGCTCGCCGCCGCCCGCGAGGAGGTCGAGGCGATGCTCGACGAGGCCCGCCGCGACGCCGCGGCGCTGCGCGACCGCGAGGAGCAGTCGGCGCGCGACGAGGCCAAGGCGATCGTCGACCGGGCCAAGCGCGAGATCGAGCTCGCCCAGCGCACCGCGGTGGCCGAGCTCTACGACCGCGCGGCGCAGCTCGCGACGGCGGCCGCCGGCAAGATCCTCGAGCGCGAGATCCACCCCGAGGACCACCAGCGGCTGATCGCCGAGTCGATCGAGGCGGTCAAGCGCCTCGAGTCCGAGCCCCCGGCGGGCAACTGACGCGGAGGGAGCGATGGAGGGCTACGACGACAGGACCGCGGCGGTGGCGGCGGTGTACGCCGACGCCGTGCTCGAGCTCGCCGCCGAGCGCGGCGAGGAGGACGAGGTGCGCGAGGAGCTCGACGCCCTGGCCGGGATGGTACGGAGCGACCGCGGCTTCCGCGAGTTCCTCTCCAACCCCGCCATCGACAGCGCCGACCGCGCCGAGAGCCTCGAGCGCACGCTGTCGGGTCGCACCAGCGGGCTGGTCCTCGACACCCTGCAGGTGATGAACCGCAAGGGCCGGCTGGGGCTGCTGCCGGCGCTCGCCGTCGCCTACCGCGCCTCGCACGACCGGCTGCGCCACCGGGTGGTGGTCAAGGTCACCAGCGCGGTGCCGCTCGCCGACGCCCAGCGCGACGAGCTGGCGGCGGCGATCGAGGCGGCCACCCGGCGCACCCCGTCGTTCGAGGAGCGCGTCGACCCCGGCCTGCTCGGCGGCCTCGTCGTCCAGATCGGGGACCGCAAGGCCGACAACAGCGTCGCCACCCGTTTGAAGAACCTGAGCAAGGCGCTGCTCGGCGCCTCCCGGCAGATGCGGACCGGCTCACACGTGGAAGGGAACCTGGCATGAAGTTCAAAGTCGATGAGATCTCGTCGGTCATCGCCGAGGAGATTCGGCAGTACCGCGGCGAGGCCGAGCTGGCCGAGGTCGGCACGGTGCTCGAGGTCGGCGACGGCATCGCCCGCGTCTACGGCCTGACCAACGCGCTGGCGTCGGAGCGGGTGGAGTTCGCCAACGGCTCTTCGGGCCAGGTCTTCAACCTCGAGGAGACGTCGGTCGGCGTCGTCGTCCTGGGCGACTACCTGGGCATCAAGGAGGGCGACGAGGTGCGCCGCACCGGCGAGCTGCTCTCCGTCGCCGTCGGCGAGGCGGTCGTCGGCCGCGTCATCGACCCGCTCGGCAACCCGCTCGACGGCAAGGGCGTGATCGACACCCACGAGATCCGTCCGCTCGAGTTCATGGCCCCCGGCATCGCCCAGCGCCAGCCGGTCAACGAGCCGCTGCAGACGGGTCTGAAGGCCGTCGACTCGATGATCCCGATCGGCCGCGGCCAGCGCGAGCTGATCATCGGCGACCGCAAGACCGGCAAGACCGCCATCGCCATCGACACGATCATCAACCAGAAGGGCAAGGACGTCATCTGCGTCTACGTCGCCATCGGCCAGAAGGAGTCGACGGTGGCGAGCGTGGTCGACCGCCTGGTCGAGGCGGGGGCGATGGACTACACGGTGGTGGTGACGGCCTCGGCGTCGCACCCGGCGCCGCTGCAGTACATCGCGCCCTATGCCGGCGCCGCCATCGCGGAGTACTTCATGTACTCGCGCGGCATGGCCACCCTGTGCGTCTACGACGACCTCTCCAAGCAGGCCCAGGCCTACCGCCAGCTCTCCCTGCTGCTGCGCCGGCCGCCGGGCCGCGAGGCCTACCCGGGCGACGTCTTCTACCTGCACTCGCGGCTGCTCGAGCGCTCCGCCAAGCTGCGCGACGAGTACGCCGTGGTGCCGGCCGACACGCCGGAGGACTCGACCGACCGCTCGCTGGCGGTGACCCATCCCGAGGGTCTCGAGGCGCCGGTGGAGTACCGCCCCGACGACGAGGCCGGCCTCTACCACCGCCCCGCGGGTCGCGAGCGCGCCGAGGCGTGGCTCGCCAGCCGCGACGACGCCGCGAAGTTCCGGGTGCACAAGTTCCCCGACTCGGGCGGCTCGATGACGGCGCTGCCGATCATCGAGACGCTGGAGGGCGAGGTCTCGGCCTACATCCCGACCAACGTCATCTCGATCACCGACGGCCAGATCTACCTCGAGCCCGACCTGTTCTTCGCCGGCGTGCGGCCGGCGATCAACGTCGGCATCAGCGTGTCGCGGGTGGGCGGCAACGCGCAGCGCAAGGCGATGAAGAAGATCGCCGGCTCGCTGCGCCTCGACCTCGCCGCCTTCCGCTCGCTCGAGGCCTTCGCCCAGCTCGGCACCGAGCTCGACCCGGCCTCGCAGCGCCAGCTCGACCGCGGCCGCCGCATGACGGAGCTGCTCAAGCAGCCGCAGTACGCTCCCTACGACTTCGCCGACCAGGTGCTGTCGATCTTCGCCGGCGCCCGCGGCTACCTCGACAACATCCCGGTGCCGCAGGTGCTGGCCTTCGAGCGCGAGCTGCTGGCCCGCTTCCGCGACGAGCACCCCGAGGTGGTCGAGGAGCTCGACCGCACCGGCGTGATGAGCGAGGAGCTCGAGGGCACGGTGCGCGAGGTGATCGAGGCCTTCAAGCAGGACTTCGTGCGCGAGCACGAGGCGGCGAAGAAGGCGCCGGCCGCGGCGCCCAAGGCCGAGGTCTCGCCGGAGACCGGCCGGGTCGAGGAGGCGGGCGCCGCCGCGGCGCCCGGGCAGGAGGGGTAGGTAGATGGCGAACCGCAGGGCCATCGTCAAGCGCCGCAAGGCGGTGCGCAACATCAAGAAGATCACGCGCACCATGCAGCTCATCGCCACCGCGCGGTTCCAGGCGGCGATGAACCGCGCCGTGGCGAGCCGGCCCTACACCGACCGCCTGGCCCGGCTGGTCGCCGACCTCGCCGACGCGGCGCGGGAGGCGGGCGGGCTGCGCCACCCGCTGCTCGAGGCGGCGGAGGCGGAGCGCCGCTCGGTGCTGGTGGTGCTGACCTCGAACCGCGGCCTGGCCGGCGGCTACAACGCCCACATCCTGCGGCGGGCGATCGAGCACGTCGACACCCAGTCCGACCAGGGCGTCTCGACCGACGTCTGGATGGTGGGCAAGAAGGGGGCGAGCGCCTTCCGCTTCCGCCGCCGCCAGATGGCCCGCACCCAGCCGGCGCTCGACGACAAGCCGCGCTACGACGAGGTCGAGCCGATCGCCGGCGAGCTGATGGAGCTGTTCACCAGCGGCCGCATCGACTCCGCCTACGTGGCCTACATGCGCTTCTACTCGGCCGGCAAGCAGCAGGCCGAGGTGGTGCGCCTGCTGCCGATCGGCCGCGACGTCGTGCGCCACCACGACGAGTCGAGCGGGCCGCAGCCGCAGTACGAGATCCGCCCGTCCCCCGAGGAGCTGCTCGACCGGCTGCTGCCGGCCACCGTGCGCATGCGCCTCTACCAGGCCTTCCTCGACGCCGCCGTCTCCGAACAGATCTACCGCATGACGGCGATGAAGGCGGCCACCGAGGCGGCCGAGGAGATGATCGGCGGGCTCACCCGGCAGTACAACCGGGCGCGCCAGACCCAGATCACCCTCGAGCTGCTCGACATCGTGGGCGGCGCCAACGCCCTGTCCTGATCCGGAAGCTCCACGCACGCGACGACATCGATCCCGAGAGACCGACGAGAGAAGATAGGAAACGCCATGGCTGAAGCGAACATCGGCACCGTGACCCAGGTGATCGGCTCCACCCTCGACGCCCAGTTCGCCGAGGAGCGGATGCCGTCGATCTACAACGCCCTGAAGGTGCCCGTCGAGCGCACCGTGCTCGGCGAGACCCACACCGAGACCCTGTGGTGCGAGGTCGCCCAGCACCTCGGCGGCGGCCGGGTGCGCGCCGTCGCCCTGGGCTCGACCGACGGCCTGCCGCGCGGCGCCAAGATCGAGGACACCGGCGACGCGGTGCGCGTGCCGGTGGGCGAAAAGACCCTCGGTCGCGTCTTCAACCTGGTCGGCGAGACCATCGACGACCGCGGCCCGGTCGAGGTCGAGGAGCGCCGCTCGATCCACCGCGAGGCGCCGCAGCTCGACGAGATCACCCCGAAGACCGAGCTCTTCGAGACCGGGATCAAGGTGATCGACCTGCTCTGCCCGCTGGTCCGCGGCGGCAAGGCGGGCCTGTTCGGCGGCGCCGGCGTCGGCAAGACGGTCATCATCCAGGAGCTCATCGCCCGGCTGGCGCGCTTCCACTCCGGCTACTCCTGCTTCGCCGGCGTCGGCGAGCGCACCCGCGAGGGCAACGACCTCTGGCTCGAGATGCAGGAGGCGAAGATCGGCGACACCGGCAAGAGCGTCATCGACCAGACGGTGATGGTCTTCGGCCAGATGAACGAGCCGCCGGGGGCGCGCCTGCGGGTGGCGCTGTCGGCGCTGACCATGGCCGAGTACTTCCGCGACCAGACCGGCGCCGACACCCTGCTCTTCATCGACAACATCTTCCGCTTCACCCAGGCGGGCTCGGAGGTGTCGGCCCTGCTGGGCCGCATGCCGTCGGCGGTGGGCTACCAGCCGACCCTGGGCACCGAGATGGGCGAGCTCCAGGAGCGCATCACCTCGACCAAGCGCGGCGCCGTGACCTCGATCCAGGCGATCTACGTGCCGGCCGACGACTACACCGACCCGGCCCCGGCCGCCGCCTTCACCCACCTCGACTCCACGGTGAACCTCGAGCGCTCGATCTCCGAGAAGGGCATCTACCCCGCCGTCGACCCGCTGGCCTCTTCGAGCCGCATCATGTCGGCCGAGGCGCTCGGCGAGCGCCACTACACCGTGGCCCGGCGGGTGCAGCAGATCCTGCAGCGCTACCGCGATCTGCAGGACATCATCGCCATCCTCGGCGTCGACGAGCTCTCCGAGGAGGACAAGGTCACCGTGGCCCGGGCGCGCCGCATCGAGCGCTTCCTGTCGCAGGCCTTCTACGTCGCCGAGCAGTTCACCGGCTTCTCCGGCGTCTACGTCAAGCGCGAGGAGACGGTGCGCTCGTTCGAGGAGCTGGTCGAGGGCAAGTGGGACCACCTCCCCGAGCAGGCCTTCATGTACGTCGGCACCATCGAGGACGCTGCCAAGCGCGCCGAGGAGATGGAGAAGGGCGACTGACGTGACCCGGGAGAAGACGTTCCACCTCAACGTGGTGACGCCCGAGGGCCAGGTCCTCGACGTCGACGCCATCTCCGTCGTCTTCCCCGCCCACGACGGCGAGTACGGCATCCTCCCCAACCACGCCCCCCTGCTCTCTCTCGTCGGCATCGGCGAGCTCCGCGTCACCGAAAAGGACGGCTCCACCGACCGCCTCTACGTCGACGGCGGCTTCGCCCAGTTCGCCGACAACAGGTTGACGTTGTTGACGGAGCAGGCGAAGCCAGTCGAGCACCTCGACCCCGAGGACCCCGAGCGGCTGCTCGAATGGGCCCACAAGATGCGCGCCGGCCGCGAGGTCGAGGAGGCGGTCATCGACGCGGCGTATGAGCGGGCGCGGGTGCAGAAGTGGTTGATCGAGAAGCGGAAGGGGCGGTAGGGGAGCGAAGCCGCTCCGAAAACCCGTCTTCTGTTCCGGATTAGCCTCAGCGGGGGCCCGCCGCTCCGCTTGGAGCCGCCCCCGCCAGCATGGTTGTACAATGGTTCCATAACGGAACCGAAGAGGCCATGCCCACCTTCACCGTCAAGAACATCCCCGACGAGCTCCTCGACCGCTTGAAGCGCGCCGCGGAGACGCACCGGCGCAGCGTCAACAGCGAGATCCTCACTCGGTTGGAGCGGTCGCTCGGCGTCACCCCCGCCCCGGCCGAGATCCTCGCCACCGCGCGCACCCTGCGCCAAGCGATCGGCGGCCCGCCGCTGACCCTCGCCGAGCTCGACCGGGCGAAGTCCGCCGGCCGCCCATGATCGTCGTCGACACCAACGTGGTCGCCGGCCTCTATCTGCCGGTCGCCTGGTCCACCGACTCCGAACGCCTCGTCGAGGCGGACCCGGAGTGGTGCGCCCCCGTCCTCTGGCGCAGCGAGCTCCGCAACATCCTCGCGACCTCCCTCCGCGCAGGAAGGCTCCACCTCCACGACGCCCTCGAGATCGCTGCCTCCGCGGAAGGCCTCTTCCTCAACCGTGAGTTCTCCATCGCCTCGCCGGAGGTCCTCCGGCTCGCCGCGGAATCCGGTTGCACCGCCTACGATTGCGAGTTCGTCGCCGTGGCCCGACACCTCGCCGTTCCGCTGGTCACGCTCGACCAGCAGCTCCTCACCGCCTTCGCCTCCTCCGCGACCACACCCGCCAGGTTCCTCGCCGACGCCTGAGATCTTCCAACGCGGCGCACACGCTCCACCACAGCTTCGCCACCCACCTCCTACAGAACGGCTACGACATCCGCACCGTCCAGGACCTGCTCGGCCACGCCAAGCTCGAGACGACCATGATTTCTACACCCACATCCTCAACCGTGGCGGCCGCGGCGTCCAGAGCCCCGCGGACCTCCTGTAGCCAGCCCATCGAACCAGCGCGCCGCCGGTCCCTGTCGCACAAGCGTCAGGCAAGTGCGACAAGGTCGCAAACGAATCCCTCCTTCGGCAGGGATCGGCTGCTGCCGACTGTGTCGCCTATGACGCATCCCGAGCTGATCCGGAGCCCCTTACGGGACACCAGCAACACCGCCCCGAACCCTCTACCGCCGGAAGTCTCAAGTTAGCAGGGACTTGGCGTGTTTTCGCCGTTGAGCACCTGAGCCGGCTCAGCCGATCTTGACTGTCTGACGAGGCAGTCGACGCCAAGGCTATCCTGGACGACACCCCGGGTGTCGGATAGCAGGCCGTTGACAGCGCTGCCGCGCGTCCCTACACTTCTCCAAAGTTTCGGAGACGTTGGCAGATGCCGCTGCCCGGCGCGCAGAGCGCCAGAAATGACTCGACGAAAAGGAGCTGTCGCATCTGTCGCCAAGAAGGAGCCTTCCCCCGAATATAGAGTTAGGCGACGATCGTGGACTCCACCACACAGCACTTGAAGTGGCTATCTCGAGTCCTGACCCCTGGCCGGACCATTTCTGGCGACGTCTGCCTTGTGCGTCTCTGTGTTACGGGTTCAGATTCCAATCACCTCGATGAGATTCCGTGGAAGATCCTCGGCAACAGCGAGCACCGACTTCGCGAGGAGATCAGCGCCGTCGTCAAAGAGAGCTTGGGGCCCGAATTCGAAGTCCGCTCACTCGCCGTCGGGCGTGGGAGCATTGAGATCTTCGTCTTGATCGGAACGGCCTACTACGTGGTGTCCCGCTACAAGAACTTCGTTGACAGCCTTGAGCTCATGGTTCGTCAATTGCGGCAGGCTGTCAGACACTTTTTTGAGATGTCAGCACCTACCCACGTTTCGGTGTCCGGTTCCTGGGTACCTGGGCCCGGGCTTTTGCAGGCTGAACCCATACCCTCGCAAACACGGGCTTCGGCTGACCGCCTCGTTCTTTTCTACCTCGTAATTAGCCATGCTGGGATGCTTGCTCTTCTTGTGTGGTTGGTTATCGCTGCCTTCCCACCGTGAAGACACCCACCGGGCCGGTTAACAAATCACTGGAGCGGGCGCGAAAAGCGCGCCGCTCAGTTCATTCACGTTAAACGCACAAGGGTGCGCCTGCCGGGAGTTCGGCGCGGCTACGGTTAGAGGAAAGTCACGATGGCAACCAAGACTTGGACAACGAAACCCCGCCCCGTCGCGAGCCTTCACCTGGATGCGAAGAATCCACGTCTGGGCCGCGAGACGTCGGCCAGAGCCCCGCGCGAGATCGTACAGTATCTCTTTGCGCACGATAAGGCTCTTGAGGTGGCCCAGAGCATCGCCACGCGTGGCTATTTCCCGAACGAGCCCCTTCTCGCCATTCAGGAGGGTGACCGCGTCGTGGTCGTCGAAGGAAACCGGCGATTGGCAGCCTTGAAGGCCCTCCGCGAACCCGGCCTGCTACTAAGCGGCCCAATGCAGCGGAACGTCGAACGCCTGTCGCGCCAAATAGAAGATCCGAATGACATCGCGAGCGTGCCCGTCACTCTCGCCCCCAGCCGCCGAGCAACGGACCGCCAGATTGCTGGGCGGCACGTGGGTACTCCGGTCCTCGCATGGCAAGCAGAAAACCGAGCAAGTTTCATTCTTGACAAGCTGGCTGAGGGCTACTCGAACGAACAACTACGCGACCAGCTCGGCTTTACCCTTGCAGATATCCAGGCTGCGCGCCAAACCCGGGCAATCGCTGATATGGCGCGTTCACTCGACCTTCCTGAAGAAGTCAAAGCCAAGCTCGACAATCCACGGGCTAAACTGTTCACCACGCTTGAACGTGTGGTCGATTCCTCGGTCGGGCGGTCCTACCTGAAGGTCGAGAAGGACCCTGACCATGGGCTGCGCGGAACAACAACGGCAGCCGAGTTCGTTCGTGGCTTCAAGAAGCTCGTGGCTGACGTTGCGCTTGGTAGGCAATCATCTCGAACGCTGAACACCAATGAGAACATCGAAGAGTACTTCAAGTCTTGGGACCCCAAGGAGCGCCCCGCCAAAAAGCGCGGGGCTTTTGTTCCCGCGGATATCATCCAAGGTTTGTCGGTGGCTTCGTCCAGTCGTGCGCCCGTTCCTCCGAAATCGACTAAGAAGTCGATGACCGTTAGCAGGACAGTGCTGCCACGTGACTTCAAGGTAAAGCACGGGAACGAACGACTTTCGGATATTCGGAGAGAGCTGGTCAAGCTAAAGCGGGAGGATTTCCCGAACGCTGGCGCTGTACTGCTGCGGGTCTTCTTTGAACTCGCGGTACTGGACTACCTATCGCGGATTGGCGAACTTCCGAGACTCATTAAAAAGATAGAGGATAAGGAGGGGCGGAAGTTGCCGTTCGGAACACCGACGATGAAGCAACTCCTCCCAACTATCGTAAAGATCGCCAAGAAGAACCTGAAAAAAGGAGACGCGACGAAGGTTGAAAAGGCTGTCCGGTACGACGCGTCGGCACCTTTTACGCTGAGCGAACTTCACGGATTTGTACACAACTCGGACCTTCCGAGCGCCCGCGAACATCCAGCAGTTCTGGAATCGGACGGAGCCGTTGTTTCGGCTGATGTTGGAGCAGGATGAGGGCGGGGCTTCACAATGAAGACGTCGAGCCCCTTACGCTACCCCGGAGGTAAATCGGCCATGGCAGGTCTGCTAGCCGAGATCCGGCGGATCAATGGTCTTGGAGATCGGGCTGTTGCCGAACCGTTCGCGGGCGGAGCTGGCGCAGCTCTTACGCTCTTGTTCCTCGAAGAGACCCACGAGATCTACATCAACGATGCGGACCCATCGATCTACAGCTTTTGGTGGACGCTGGTCAATCGGCCTGAACCCTTTTTAACGATGGTCTCAGAGACTCGAGTTTCGATGGCGGAATGGCGTCGTCAACGGGATATCTATCGCAGTAGAGGTCGGGTGTCACGGCTCCGTCGAGGCTTCGCGGCGTTTTTTTTGAACCGCTGTAATCGCTCCGGAATCATAATGAACGGTGGGCCAATTGGGGGTGTCACGCAGAAGGGTAAGTGGAGGCTAGATGCGAGGTTTACCAAGTCGGAACTCCTGCGACGATGCGAGAGGGTGGCTGAGTACCGCGAGAGGATCCAAGTCTCCGGCGAGGACGGGCTCCAGTTCCTCGAACGAGTTGATCCTGGGACTACATTCTTCTTTATCGACCCTCCGTACTTTCAGAAGGGGGCGACACTTTATCTCAATACCATCGACGCCAAGTACCACGAAGACCTGGCGGCACGGCTGCGTACTATGCCAGACGCGGCTTGGGCGCTCACATACGACAACTGCGCCGAAGTGCGCCGCTTGTACAGAGGCTGGGCATCAGTCCGGCCCTTTACGTTGCGTTACGCTGCGTCCGAACGTCGGTGCGGCAAGGAAGTTTTGGTTTCTCCGAAATGGATGCGTGTGCCGTCGCAGCAGGACTCGGCCGCGATCAACTGGTGACACGGTGCGTGGGGCGCCTAAGCAACAGCATGTGGCGGAGAGCGCTCCGCGGCGCCCTGATTCTGGGCGTTAGGTGGTGCCAGCCCAAGCAAGAGTTCTTCCTGCCGAATCAGCTTAGGAGAAGTAGTCTGAGCGTACGCTGACGATTGCCTCTGAGACCTAGCGAATGACGTCCCGAGCCCGATCTGCTCGAGCTGACCGCAGGTCGCATCGAGGTCCACCCGGCCCTGGGCCCGGCCGCTCATCGCGCCACCTCCGCGCAGGCCGCGTACAGGTCGACCGGCCGCAGCTCGACCGACATCGCGAGGATCTCCTGGAGTCGCCGGCCCATCCGGCCGAGCGGCTTCGGCGGCAGCACCCGCTCGGTCGGCTCGCCCTCGTAGCAGCGCGGGTCGATCAGGATGCGCTCGTCCGTCCGCCGCGGGTAGTCGACGACCACGCGGCCGTCGGCGAGGACCTGGATCCGACCCGCGCAGCCGCGGACCTCGACCCGCCGGCCGACCAGGGCAAACGGCACCGCGTAGGTGCGGTTCTCAAAGCGTACCGTTGCATCGTGGTGCACCGGACGGGTGACGACGACGTCGAAGGGCTCAGGCAGAAGCGGCAGCGGGGCGAGCCGGGCGAGCTCGCGCTCCCAGCTCTCGGCGACCGTCCGGCCGGTCGCCGGACACAGCGCCCGCTTCGACCACGTCTCCTTCCCCTTGGCACGGCCCTCTCCGGGCTCGCAGGCGTCGATGTGGAAGCCCACCGCCCGGGCGTAGGCCCGGTAGGCGGGGTGGAGCACACCCCACGCGCCCGCACCGCGCACCACCGCCGTCTTGACGTTGTCGACCCGGTTGACCGCCACCACCCCCGCCAGCCGCCGGTAGGCCTCGTTATGGCACCACAGCCACGACAGCAGATCCTTGCGCCGGCTCCACACCAGCGCCGGGCGACGGCTGTGCGACAGCACCATGAGAAAGCCGCTCAGCGGCTCGGGTCCCGAGCCGAGATCCACCGCCGGATACTCCGCCTAGTCGCTCTGCGTCTGCGCTCCCGGCGGCGTCTCCACCCTCCGGAAAGTGCGGATCCTCGGCCGCGGATAGCGTGCCCGCACGAAGCGCAGCACCGACCGGTAGGAGCCCACATAGCCGTGCTCGGCCACCAGGTGCTCGTACAGCTCGAGCACGTTGACCGGCCGCTGCGACTCCCGGCGCTCGGCAAACCAGGCGTCGATCAGCTCCGCTGCCGACTCGGCGAGGAAGGCCCTGTCCTTGCGCCCGTCGTGGACCTCCCGCCCCCGCCGCCTCAGGTGATAGCGCACCGCGCCTTCGCTCACCCCCAGCCGCCGGGCGATCGACCGACCGCTCTCACCACGCCCTGCCAAGACTTCGATCGTCACGATCTCCTCCCTGAGACGACGCACCGCCGGCTGTCCTCCGCGGGGACCATTCCCCGACGAGGTCATATCTCACCGGCCACCTCCTCTTGCGGGGCGGAGTGCGTGAGACTACGCGTCCACTAAGCACGAGCTTGACAGCGACCGTGACGGCTAGAGTCGGCGACGGCCCCTGAGGACGGGAAAGCGGACTTTAGGCGTGGGGTTCCAGCACTCTATTGGCGGCAATCAGCCGGTGGCGCAAGGATTCGACGAGCACGTGCGAGGCGCCTGGCCACCTCGGAGACCTGAGAGCTCGAGATCCCGTCCCAGGCTCAGCGAGCGTACCCGGTTGTCGACCTTTCGGATAGAAGCTCCCTGCAGGTAGGCGTCGGCGGCCACCGATACAAGAGTTCGCTCCGTGCGCCGGCGCGCCTCGAAGAGGATGTCTCCCGCATCCACTCCTCTGTTCGGCCAGTCCCCTATTCCGACTGGACCGAAAATCGGCAGTTCAGTCGAGCGCATGAGCCGGCACAGTCCGATCTTGACTTTCTGACCAGGCGGTCGGCGCCGATGGCATCCTCGACGACTCCCCGCGTGTGGGATGGCAGCCCGTTGACAGCGGCGCCGCGGCTCCCTACACTTCACCTAAGTCTCGAAGACGTTGGGACATGCCGCTGTCTGCTGCGCAGAGCGCTAGGAGCGACTGAAGTTGTCGCATCTGTCCCCAGGAAAAGAGTCTTCATCCCAGCATCAAGAGAGAGTTCAAGCGTGCGAGATACTGCTATCGAGATAAGGGTCACAGGATAACCTATGGCAGACTCTCCTGATCTAGCGAGGATCGTGCCGCGCTCCGCTCTCGAGGATCTCAGGGCGATTGTCGTGCCACCCGATGCACCTACTACCGCCGTGGTGGAACTGCGTATCGCCTTCAGTTGCAGGAAGGTCGTCGCTCGCGATCTTGCAGCTTACCTGGCGCTCATCGACAGAGTTTACGGTCGCCTTGAAGAAGGGTCGCTGCTGAGTTATGCGCTGCGGAGATCTGAGCACCTCCAGATTGACCGAATAAGAACCGGCTCTGTAGAACTCATTCTCCGAGCACTGGCGACGAACAGTGCTGAGGTGACCTTCTTGGTCCTTGCAGGCCTACTCCTGAAGTATCTTCCGGAAGTTTTCAGATCCGCCGGTGCGGGTTTCAAGGACTTCCAAGAAGGCGCCTTGCTGAAGGAGCAGCGGCGCCAGTTGCAAGAAAGGGCGCGCGCCGACCGAGAGCTGAATACGCTTAGTGACAGGAGACGCCGACAGCTCGTTGCCCTTCTAGACGCGCTTTACGGTCTCGAGGCGCGGCGCGTGCCTTCCGCTCGGAGGTTTGCTAAGCGGTCGGTAAAGAGCGTTGGTTTCAGTATCTCTAGCGAGGAAGAATAGAGCCGAGGGCCAGATGACAGTGTGTAACCCCTCAGTGGGAGCGGCCGGAGAACGGGGCTGCTGAGTTCATACTCGTAAGCTGGAGAAGGCACCCCATAGGAGATGCCCATGTCGGATGAAGAGTTCAAACTCCCAGGATCGAGTCTCGGTGAGGTCGAGAAGATCATCGAAGCTTTCGCACAAAAGGTGGGACCCAGCACCAATGTCGAGGTCGCTCAACTCGCCGGGACGAATTCGAGTACGGTATCTAGGAACAACGGATTTCTAGCGAGTGTCGGCCTCATCAAGGGTGGCAAAAAAAAGGAGCCCACGGAGCTCGGGACCAAGCTTGGCCATGCGTTGCACCATGAACAACATGACGACGCTCAACGCTACTGGCGAGAGACAATCATGGCCAGCGCGTTCCTGAGCGAACAGCTGACGGCGGTGAGAGTCCAGAAGGGCGTCAAGACGGACGAATTGGCCGGCAAGATCCTCTACAACAGTGGAGCTGGTAAGAACAAGTACTCGGAGGCAGGCTCAAGGACCGTTGTTGACGTTCTCACAAAGGCGAGACTTCTCGTGGAGGCCGACGGCAAGTACCAAGTCCCAAAGGAGGGGCAAGTGCCTGAGTTATCAGCCGCACCTACGCCAGTCCAGACGCGGTCCCCGACGCCGGAACCACTTGCGGCAACTCGCCCGCCGAAGACGCAAGCTAGGACTTTGGAGGTTGCCGTCAATCTCCAACTTCAGCTGCCGGATTTCGAAGACCCGAAGAAGTATGCAGAACTTTTTAAGGCACTCCGCACTCACCTGCTCGACCCGCCGGAAACCGAGGAATGATCACTACCCTAGAACAGCTTCTAGAGCGACGAGATCGAGCCCAAGAGAGCGCACATAAGATCCTCGGTAGCCACGAGGACGCCGCCAGTCGCATCCTTGAGCTTGGCAATGTCTTCAAGCAGCTCTCTGGACTGCCGCTCGACGTTTCGGAGTATTACCGCGAAGCACTCCGTGCCCTGCGGGTCGGGTGTTTTCGTGCCGCCATCGTAATGGCGTGGTCTGGCTTCGTCTACATGTTAGCCGAGAAGCTCGCTACTGGATATCAAGCCGAAATGGAGAAGCAGTATCCGAAGTGGAGGGTGGTGGGTGCGTCTGAACTTCTAGGGTCTGCTCCCGAAGCCCAGATTATCGAAGCGGCGCGGAAGGTAGGCTTGGTCGGCAGTCAAAAACTGAATATATACAAGGGCTGGCTTTCGACTCGCAACCAGTGCGCGCACGCTACGATGTTTCAGCCATCTCGCAACGTTGCCCTCGGGTATGTAGATGCAGTCTTGGCTGAGGTGCCTGAGTTCCTATAGCCGCGCCAGTCGGACGGGTTTCGCTTCTATCAAGGTCTTTGCGGTCGAAACGCTCAGGCGAACTCGGCTCCGCCAGACGCACGGTTTCACCGACGCTGACAAAGCTGTCGCGAGTTGAAGATACGGAAACCTTCAGTTGTCGCGTCGCCAGTGCCTACTGAAATCGTGCGTACGGTGTTAGCGACCAACCTCCACGGAAACCCAAGGAGGGCTCAATGGGCTTAGTCAGTGGTTTCCTCGGCAACGCATCCGAAATCGATCCCAAGCAGGCGCAGGCGGAGTTTTCGGAGATTCTCCTGCCTGAGGAGGAGGTTCAGCGCGCGTACCAACTCATCCGAGATCACTTTTTGTTCACGTCACGCCGGCTTATTCTAGTCGATAGACAGGGTGTGACCGGCAACAAGGTCGAGTATCACTCCCTTCCTTACAAGAGCATTACGCATTTTGCAGTTGAGACTGCCGGCACCTTCGATCTTGATGCGGAGCTCAAGATCTGGATCTCTGGCACTCACGCCCCGATTCAGAAGCAGTTCACAAAGAAGGTCAACGTCTACGATGTCCAGCGCGTTCTCGCCCATTACGTTCTGAATCGGTGACTCCTGACACGCAAGCGGCGCCTACTTGCCCCGCGACGAAGCAAACTTGGTTCTCGGCTCTCGTTCAGGTAGAGGGTGCTGAAGTCATTCGCCCTTAGGGCACAGGAGAGACATGGCCGGAGGACGCAGCAACAAGCTTCTAGGACAGACCGGTGAATACCTGGTTGCGGCGGAACTCTCCCGGCGCGGGCTCATCGCGACGACGTTCACCGGCAACGTCCCGCACTACGACATCATCGCCTCGGATGAATCCGGACGGCATGTCTCGGTCCAGGTGAAAGCTAGCCGTGGCCCTTCGTGGCAATTTGGCAACATCACGCTTTATTGCGATGTCGAGTTTGTCGGCAAGAAACAAGTCGTGGGGAAGAAGAGACCATGCCCGGTACGGCGCCTAGTCATGGTTTTCGTGAGGATTGACGACGCCGGAGGGGACCGTTTCTACATCCTCCCGTGGGATCGACTGAGGGACATTCTCGTTGGCCTTCACGAGACCTACCTTGCAAAGCACGACGGCGTTCGTCCCAAGAAGTGGGATTCTCTGCATTGTGCGATCGCCGAGAGCGACTTGAAGCCATACCGAGACAGTTGGAAAACCATTGAGAAGAATCTGAAATGAACGGTAGAGACAACCGCTTCCCGCTTCATAGCCGATGCGACGACAGCTCGGCAGCGGCTCTCCAACTGCTAGACTTCCTCTCCATTTCGGAGTGATCCAGCGGCCCTGGGCTCGATCGAGCGCACTAGGGCCTTGAGGGAGCGTGGTCCTCTACCAGGGAGGTAGCGTGATGCGTACTAGGCCTATCGCGTTCGTGCTCCTGATCCTTCTCAGCAGGTCGATTGCCCTCCTCTGCGCGCCGTTCGCCGTCGCGGAGGAAGCAACCACCAGCGACAGCGCCCTCGCAATGCTGGCCTTCTACGTTGGCGCCTGGAGCGAGACCGGCGAGATGCGGGGGGACCCGGCGACGCCGTTCGCGGCGATCTCCGGGGGGGAGACGTGCCGGTGGACGGAGGGGGACTTCGTGGTGCTCTGCGAGGAGCGGACGGAGGGGCCCGGAGGCGGGTGGGAGGGCGTGTACCTGCTCGGCTACGACTCCTCCTCCGGGAAGTACCACGTCCACGGCATCGAGCGGCCCGGCAGCAGCATGCACGCGGTCGGCGAGCTCGACGGGGAGCGCTGGATCTGGATCACCGACCCGGCGCCGGACGGATCGCAGCTTCGCTACACGTTCGCGCCGGCCGGCGCGGGAGAGAGGAGCCTCACGGTGGAGCTGGCCGCCGGGGAGGGTTGGGTGCCGATGGCCAACGTCACCTACAGCGCCCATGGAGACCTTCGCGGAGCGGTACACGGCGGCGTGGTGCAGCCAGGACGCCGCCCGCGTGGCGTCGTTCTTCGCGCCGGACGGCTCGCTCCAGATCAACGACGGCGCGCCGGCGGTGGGCCGGCCCGCCATCACCGCGGCCGCCCAGGGCTTCATGACGGCGTTTCCCGACCTGGTGGTGACGATGGACGCCCTCGACTCGGCGGGCAGCGGCTTCGTCTACCGCTGGACGCTGACCGGCACCAACACGGGTCCGGGCGGCACGGGCCGGCCGGTCCGGATCAGCGGCTACGAGGAATGGACCCTCGGCGCGGACGGTCTCATCGCGCGCTCGTCGGGGCACTTCGACGCTGCGGAGTACCAGCGCCAGCTCGGGGCCGGGGGCGAGGTGGCGCCGGAGTGAAGGCGTGCCGTCCGGGAGTTCTCAGCCACTCCTCGTTCGAGACCGCCGCGATCTACGGCCACGTTCTCAACCGCGGCGGCGCGCGGCGAGGAGTTCGGCGACCATGGTACGGCTTGAACGTCTTCCGGCGCTCGATTCCGTCACGACGCCGCGTCGGCGAGTATGGGCCTGACGTCGCTTCTGCAGAAACCCGCACCGCGATGGCGCCAGTTGGACTGATTCTCGATTTCGGCGAGGTGCTGACGCGGCCGCAGCCCGCGGAGATCCTGCGGCAGATGGCCTCATTGGCGGGCCTGTCGCAGGAAGAGTTCCTCACCCGCTACTGGCGCCATCGCCGCGCGTACGATGGCGGCCTGACGGGGGCGGACTATTGGGGGCGCGTGCTCGATGACGTCCCGCGCGCGGACGAGCGCACCGTGCAGGCTCTGATGGAGGCGGATTTCCGGTCCTGGAGCAGCTACCGTGAGGAGGTGTGGCGGATCGCGGCGGAGTTCCGGGCGCGGGGCGGCGGACGGCGATGCTGTCGAACGGGGTACGCGAGATCGTCCGGCGCCTGCGCGCCTCGGGCCGTCTGGATGCGGTGTTCGACACCGTCACCGTGTCGTGCGAGGTCGGCTGCTGCAAGCCCGATCCGGCGATCTACCGCATCTGCCTGAAGCGCCTTGGTGTGCCCGCGCCGTCGACACTGTTCGTGGACGACCGGGCGGAGAACATCGCGGCTGCCGAGTCCCTTGGTCTTCGCACCCTGCACTTCACCGGCGACGCCAGCGTGGCGGCGCTGCGCCGGGAGCTCCGGCTCTGAGGGGATCGTCCACCGCTGGACGCTGACCGGCACGAACACGGGTCCGGGCGGCGCCGGAGTGAACGCGGGCGCAGGGTGCGCGTCGGGACGATCCGATGCCGGGAGGTCGTACTCTTCGAGGAAGAGGTGAACCATGAGCGATCGACGGAGAGCCCCGCTCTGCGTCCTGCTCGCGCTGCTCGTCGGCGCGGCGGTGTCGCCCGCCTTCGGCGGTGAGACGCCGGCGGCCTGGCCCGGGCGCGTGCTGATCACCAACGACAACGGCATCGGCGACCCGAAGATCGTCGCCCTCGCCCGCGCCTTCTCCGCGGTCGCGGAGACCTATGTCGTCGCCCCGCTCGAGGACCGCAGCGGCAGCGGGAGCTACCTCAGCCTGGGGGCGCGCCGGCCGGCGGTCCGCGTGGAGAAGCGGACGCTCGGCGAGGGCATCGTCGCCTACGGGCTCGACGGCTACCCGGCCGACTGCGTGCTCTTCGGCGTCCGCGGACTGCTGCGCGAGCGGCCGCCGGACCTGGTCGTGTCCGGCGTCAACGGCGGCACCAACCTCGGTGCGGAGTGGTTCGGCTCCGGCACGATCGGGGCGGCCCGGTTCGCCGCCGCGTTGGGGCTCCCCGCGATCGCGGTGTCCGGGCTCGACGACGACCTGGCGGGGGCGGTGGAGGCGGTGGCGGGCTGGGTCGTCCGCCTCGCGGCGAGCCCGGTGGTGCGCGAGCTCCCGCCGGGGTCCTTCCTCACCGTGAGCCTCCCACGGACGCCTCCCGCCGCGATCCGAGGCGTCCGCGTCACCCGCCGCGCGAGCCCGAACCCGGAGGGTCTGCCGGCGCTGGTCGCCGCTGGAGGCGGCGCGGAGGGCGCCGAGACCTGGCGTCTCGAGCCCCCTCGGGTCCCCCTGAACCGTGCGGAGGGAGACGTGGCCGCGGTCGCCGATGGCTTCATCGCGCTCACCGTCCTCACCGTCGAGCCCACCGACGAGCGAACGCAGAACGGAGCTCGAGGAACGCTTCGCGACCCTCCCGCCGTGGCCGGTGGCCGCGTCGGGGGATGCCGACGAAGCGAGCCATTGACAGCCACCTCGACCCCTTCCTAGACTCCCTCTAAGTTGCGGAGACGCTGGAAAGGTCGAACATGCTCGAGCTGATCCTCCTGGTCGGAGCCCTCGGCGGCATCGGGGCCCGGGCGCGCCAGCGGCGGGTGAACAAGACCGGCGCGGTGGCCACGGCGTTCGGTGGCTGGCTGGCGATCTCGCTGGCGCAGACGGTGATGCCTCAGCCCGCCGGGCTGCTCCTGCGTTGGCTCTGGGTGGGCGCTGTTTACCTGGTCATCGAGTTGGCGCACGGGGCCAAGAAGGCCGCGGACACCTGGCAGTGCCCGGAGTGCACGCTGTTCAACGACCGCGGCACGCTGATCTGCCTCTGCGGCTACGAGAACCCCGAGACGGCGGCAGCCAGGACGCCGGTTGGCTGAGCGGGTAGGTCGCACGAGCCCGCGATCGCGGCGAGCTTGACTACTTCCGTGGCGACGCACTCGAGGCGATGTGGCTGATAGACGGTGACAGTGGCCTGGTGGCGGCGAAAGCACACTCCTCAGACCCTGGTTACCTCGGCCAGGTCGCGAAGGGTATTCAGGTCGGTACCTGGTCCCCTTACTGTCGCTCGTGGTGGCAGGCCTTCACTCATGAGCACGAGTAGTGCGGCACGCCGCCCGACCGTTCGTCGGCCACTGACGCAGCAGAAATTGCGACGCGCCGGTTGCGCTGCGAGCGAAGCCAGGTTGGTGGCGTGCGCCGCTCAACTCGAGATCCGTCAGGCGCTCGGCAACGTCTGCTAGGCTGTGAGTCAACGACAAGGAAGGAGAAGACGGTTTGGAGAGTCTTCTTCGGGGTGGTCGTTGCGCTGGTGGCTGCTGCTTCGGGATTTTTACTGATTCTCAGGGAAACGTACTCGATTACGCGGTGGGCAGGCCGGCCTCGCCCCGCTGGTTCTCCGGTCGAAGGTGACGGGAGAACCGACAGCTTGCGCTGAGCCGGCTCTGACCGAACCGTAGGGGGTCTGGATGGGCGCGACATGATCGAAGAAACCGAGATCCGTTGGGTGAAGGTCGGTATCGTCGGGGGGTTCGCTGCCAGCGTTTTGTACCCACTCGCGCTCTTCGCGCCCTTTCCCGTGCCGGTGACGGCGGTTCTCGGTTCACTCCTCGGGCCCGCCATAGGCGTCGGAAGTCTCGGCCTCTACCGCCTCATCAGGCTCCATGGACCTTCGGTTGCCGCAGCCCTCGGTGCGGTCCACAATCTGATCGCAGGCGCGCTGCTGACCGCGATGGTTCTGGTGCAGCTCGCAGTTCGTGCGCGAGCCCCGGAGAGAATCGGCGACGTTGTCGGTATCTGGCTCGGCCTCGACGTCGCGTGGGACGTTTACATTGGGCTCGGTACCTTGGCCTTCGGTTGGGCCATGCGTCGCCACCCGCGGTTTGGCTGGTGGTTTGCCGCTCCTGGTCTGGTGCTCGGCTTCCTCGTCGTGGCCCTCAACCTCGTTTCGTTCCCAACGCCGCCGGCGAACGCTGGCCTGTTCGACGTCGGGCCCTTCGTCGGTCTTTGGTATCTCGCATCCACGATCCAGGCCTGGCGGAGTCTTCGTTGGGCCCGCGAACACTGATCGGCGGGGGGTGAGCATGGCGAAGACACTGGTCGGAACGATCCTCGAGAAGGCGTACCGTCCACCCCCGGGCGCTCCCAGCAAGTACTGGTGCTATCTCATGGTCGAGACGGAGTCCGGGGAACGCGTCAACATTCGCCTCCACCAGAGCGTCCACGACAAGGTCACGACCGGTGACCGGATCCGGTTCGAGAAGCCCTGGCGGGAGAACAAGCGAGTCAAGGAGATCGAGAGGGTGTGAGCGGTCGGTCCCGCGCCGCCGCGACCGCGAGGACTTCTGGCGCCCTTTCGACGCCGGCCCGGGCCCGGCGCCGACCTGACTGTCGTCTCTGTCCGGGGATCGGCAAGGTGCGCTGGCGAGCGGCTTCCGGGCACCCTGCCCCGGCAGCCCGACGGGTCGATTCTGCTCACCACCCGGGCGTGGGCTGACAGGGCCCGGGGTGCAGAGAAGGTCGGCCTGGCCATCGGCTCGCCGCGTGGGCCGACCCACAGCCCGACCCATCGAGGCAGCGGACGCCGAAGCTCAGCGACTGGGCGGCTCGGTCCGGCCGGGAGCGCGCCAATTCGGCCGGCCGGACCGCGACGTGGTGGCGCGCCTCGGCCTACGGGGAAGCCGCCCGCCCGTGGGTGGGGGCGGCGGCGAGCTTCTTGCTCTGGGCCGACCTCGGACGTCCCACGACACAGGCCGCGGCCGCACGTACAGGACCGCCGGCCGGCACGAAACCATCGACCGAACAGGAGGCCACAGAATGCTCTACGGCGTCGTCCATTTCTTCGCGGGTGGAACGAAGGAGCAGTACGAAGCGTCCCTCGCAGCGGTCCATCCCGACAGGAACACCCTTCCGCCGGGGCAGGTCTACCACGCGGCCGGGCCGTCCGACGGCGGCTGGACCGTGGTGGCCATCCACGACTCGAAGGAGAGCTGGGAGCGCTTTCGGGACGACGTCCTGATGCCGCGCCTGCAGCAGGGCGTGGAGGGAGGCTTCGCGGCGCCCCCCGACCAGCGGACCTTCGAGGTCTACAACCAGCAGTCCTGACCCGCCCTCCCCGGCGCCTGCCGCGGGGCACGATCCGTCGAGACGAGGGAACCCTGCTGGCGATCCGCGGGTCTCTGGTGCATGAGAGCTCGTCTCGGCGCCCTGTCGGTCGCCCTTCTCCTGGCCGCCTGCGAGCCGGCCGCGCCGGGCGCCGAGGGGGGCGCCGCGCCGTCGGTCGACCCGGTGGCGGCGCAGAGCAGCGAGCAGGTCGGGCCGGCGCGGCCGGTGAGCCGCAGGCCGGGGCGCCGAATCCCCGGGATCTCCGGCGCAGCCCGTTCCGCCGGCGGCGGCCGGGCCGGACTCCCCGCTCGTCGTCAGCGGAGACGTGGTCCCACCGGTCCGGCTGAGCCGCGGCGAGATCCTCTGGCCGCAGGACCGCTGCCGGTGGGCCGGACCGATCGTCGTCGAGACCGTCATCGACACGCGGGGCCGGGTCGCGAGTCTCCGGTTTCTGAAGCAGCGGCCTCCGGACTGCATCCAGCGACCGATCCGCGATAGCCTCGAAACCTGGCGGTTCAAGCCGGCCGAGCTGCACGGCGAACCGGTCGCGGTCTACTACACCGTCACGGTCGACATCCACTGGCAGTAGGCGCCCGGCGGCGCCGGAGACGGGGCCGGCGGCGGGCGAGGACGCATGAACGCCGCACGCCAGCTTCCATTCTGGGTCTACCTCGTCGGGTCGTCGGCGCTCGGTGGGCTGACCTTCCGGTCGATGATGTGGGCGGTGTGGGGCGCGCCGGTCAGCCCGCTGCAGAGCGTGGCCCTCCTCGGCGCACTCGTTCTGCTCGCTGCGGCGTTCGTCTCGTTGCGGAATCCGACGTCGGGGCGTGTCCTCGGCCTCGCGGGTGTTCTCGTCATGGGCTCGCTGTGGGTCCCCGGGGTCGTCGCCCTCGTCCCGTCGCACGGCGTCGCCGCCCCGCCGGTCGCCGTTCCTGCCCTTCCTCCTCTACTTCGCGGTGGCCGCCTTCGCCCTGTTCCACCCGCGGCGGTGGCGCTGGAGTGTGCCGGCCTTCGTCGCCCTCCTGGGCCTGGCGGCGGCGTTCGCCGGAGTCGCCGCGGCCGAGCGGTTGCGCAGCGGCGAGCTCTACCGGTACTCGGTCGCCTCGTTCCGGTGGCGGGCCGGCGGCGAGGGGCTGCTCGTCGAGCGCGACCCGGGCGGCTGGATCGACGCGGAGGCGCGGCGGCTTCTCGAGGCGGCGGGGATCCGGGGCCGGCTCGACTTCTCGGGCGCATCCGGCGACCCGAGTGCCCCCCGCCGGATGATCGTGCTCGCGCAGCATCCGCCCCCGAGCCGCCACGAGCTGCGCTATCCGCGGGACGGCGTCATCGTCTACGCCTTCGACGGGGAGAGCTGGCGGACCCTGCCGCCGCACGCGCCGACCTTCCCCTCCTCCGCGACCCTCGAGCCCGAAGGCTCCACCACCGTGCTGTGGCAGGCGGTGCGGGGTGGTCGAACGGGGGCGACGGCGTTCCGCTGGTGAGAGACCGTGTGTCGAGTCCGTGCGGGATCGAGAGGGCTCCTCCAGCGCGAGGTAGATTCGCGTCCGCTCGCCCCCGGCCGGTGGTGGCCCCGTGGGCGGTACCCCGCGGATGAACGAGACGAAACGCACCCACCGCCCGGCCCTCGCGCCGATCCCGGCGATCCTCGGCTCCATCGTCAGCGTGCAGGCTGGCGCGTCGCTGGCGAAGGGGCTCTTTCCCGCGCTCGGTCCGATGGGCACGGTGGGGCTCCGGGTCGGCCTCTCGGCGGTGATCCTCCTGGCGGTGTTCCGGCCGCGGCCGCGCCGGGCCACGGCGGCGTCGTGGCGGGCGGTGGTGCCGTACGGCGTGGTGCTCGGGGTGATGAACGTGGTCTTCTACCTGGCGCTGTCGCGGATCCCGCTGGGCCTGGCGGTGACGGTGGAGTTCGTCGGGCCGCTGGGGGTCGCGGTGGCCGGATCGCGGCGCGCGGTGGACCTGGCGTGGGTGCTGCTGGCCGCGGCAGGGATCGCGCTGATCGCGCCGTGGGCGGGCGGCGGGGCGGACGCCCTGGGGGTGCTGCTGGCTCTCGGCGCGGGGGCGTGCTGGGCGGCGTACATCCTGCTGGGAGGCCGGCTGTCCCGGAGGCTCACCGGCGGCGCCGCGGTGGCGTCGGGGATGGCGATCGCGGCGTTGGTGGCGGTCCCCGCGGCGGCGGCGACGGGCGGGTTCGCCCGGCTCACGCCCGGCCTCTTCGTGGCGGGGATCGGCGTGGCGCTGCTGTCGAGCGCGATCCCCTACACGCTCGAGATGGTGGCCCTGAAGGAGCTCCCGGCGCGCACCTTCGGCATCCTGATGAGCCTCGAGCCGGCCGTGGCCGCGCTCGCCGGCCTGGTCTTCCTCGGCGAGGTGCTGTCGCCGCGCCAGTGGCTGGCCGTGGCGCTGGTCATCGCCGCGAGCACGGGGTCGACCCTGACCTCGCCCCGCGCCGAGCAGGTGGCGGAGGGCGAAGCGGAGGGCTGGCACGGGGGGTGACCCGGCTTTGGAGCGGCGGGAGCAGGAACCGCGCAGCCCGTCCGGACCGAGGGGCCGGTCGGGCACGAAGAACGGCGATCTGTCGCGGGCCGCCCGGTCCGCCGCGCGGATCGCTCCGGGTCGGCGAGGGCTTCAACGAGACGTTCCGGACGGCCTCGAGGCGGGAGAGTCGTCGCGGCTCGCCGATCTCGCGGGTCCCGCGGCGCTCCGGTCGGCGCGCCCGCGGGCCACCTGCTCCCGCTCGACGCGCAGCTCGACCTTGGTGATGTCCGGCCGGAAGAACAGACCGACCGTCCAGTCGAGCACGATGCGCAGGCGTCGGTCCCACTGCGGCATCTGGAACAGGTAGTACGTCCGTCGGATCCACCAGGCGGGGAAGCCCGTCAGGTGGACGCCGAACACCCGTGCGACGGCGCGGGTGTGGCCGAGCGACGCCATGGTACCGAGCGGTCGAAAGGCGAACGGCTCGGGCGCCCGCCCGTCGACGACGCGGCGGAGGTTGCGGGCGAGCTGTCGCGCTTCGCGGACGGTGTGCTGCGCCAGGGCCGGATAGGGCCGACCGTCGGGTCCCGGAATGGAGGCGCAGTCGCCCAGCGCCCAGACGTTCGGGTGGCTGTGGCTCCGCATCGTCGCGTCGACGGCGATCCGGCCGCGCCGCTCGTGGGCGACGGGAATCGCGCGGGCGCTGGCGCTCGGCACGATGCCCGCCGCGACCACGATCGTCCCGGCATCGATCGTCTCGTCGGCGAGACGGACCCGGGTGCTCTCGATCGATTGGACGGGCGTCGCCACGCTCAGCTCGGCACCCCGTCGTCGCAGCACGCGGCTCGCCACCGCCGCCATCTCCTCGTCGAGCTCCCGGAGGATCCGCGGGCCGGCCTCGAGCAGCCGGAAGCGCACCTCCTCCCGGCGGATCCGGGGGTAGTAGCGCAGGACGTCGTCCGCGAAGGCGGTCAGCTCGCCCAGCAGCTCGACGCCGACCAGACCCCCACCGATCACGACGACGGTCAGGCAGCCCCGTCGCGTCGTCGTGTCGGGCGCCGCATCGGCTCGCTCGAACATCTCGATGAGGTGGTTCCGCAGCACGAGCGCGTCGGCCATCGTCTTGAAGGTGAACGCATTCGCCGAGCCGGGAATGAGCTGGTCGTTGGTCGAGGCGCCCAGTGCCACGACGAGGTGGTCGTACGGCAGGTCGTAGCAGCCGCCCTCGTCGGGGACGGCTCGAACGACCTGGCCTTCGACGTCGACGGACTCGACCGTCGCCTCGACGAAGCGGGCGCGACCGAGCACGGCCCGGATCGGCTGCGCGCAGTGCCGCAACTCCAACCGACCGGAGCAGGCTTCGAAGAGCAGGGGGGTGAGGACGAAGAAGTTCTCGCGGCTCACCAAGGTGACGTCGGCGGCCGCTCGCCCGTGGAAGAGTCGCTCCAGGTGCCGGGCGGTCGCCACGCCGCCGAATCCACCGCCCAGCACGACGATACGAACGGGGGTCCCCTTTCCGGGGTCGGTTCGGTGCATCCCTCAGGGTAAACCCGAGCGCGTCGGTCCTGCAATCGGGCCTGACCTCGGGTGCCCGACCCACCTCGATGGCGGAGGCTCGGCCGGCACGAGCGGTGCAGGCGCGAGCAGGGGGCGCTGATGAGGACGGTCACGCCAAGAGACTCGGCCGCCCTGCCGAACTCGCGCGCCGAGATCGAGAGACGCAGGGCCTCGGGCCGGCTCAACGGGTGGAGCTTGGTCGCGATGCTCTTCGCCCGTTCGGTCTTGTCCCTGTTCGCGCAGGGCCTGGTCGCGGCCGTCTACGCCCTGCGCTCGACGCCGGATCCCTGGCTCGCGGCGGCCCGCTGGTTCCCCGTCTGCGGCACGTTGGTCGACGTCGGGTGCCTCGCCGCCCTCTGGTGGCTCACCGGGCGCGAGGGCATCGGCCTCCTCGACCTGGTGGGCTTCGATCGCAGGCGATGGGGGCGCGACCTGCTGCTCGGGCTCGGCCTGATCCCCGTGAGCCTGGGGCTCATCCTCGCCGGGATCTGGATCAGCACGCGGATCATCTTCGGCGCCGCCGAGACGCCGCCCGCCTTCGGGCCCCTGCCGCTGCTGCCGGCGTTGTATGCCGTGCTCGTGTTCCCGGCGGTCTGGGGGTTCGGCGAGCAGATGACCTACGACGGCTACCTGGTGCCGCGCCTCCAGGTGGCGACGCGGAGCACGGCCGTGGCCGTGATCGCCGTGTCCATCCCGTGGTCGTTCCAGCACGCCCTGCAGCCCCTGACGTTCGACCCGGACTTCATGCTGTACCGGGCGCTCTCACCGCTCCCGTTCTCGATCTTCCAATGCCTGCTCTACCTCCGCATCCGCCGCCTGCAACCGCTCATCATCGCCCACTGGCTCATGGACGCCGGCGACCTGTTCGCGACCGTCCTGCTGCCGCTCTTCGGATGACCCCAGAGTCCCCAACATGATCACCCTTCCCGAGCCGCGGCCGGTCCTGTGGCCGCTCCGTGACGTGTCGAGCGCCGACGTCCGCGACGAGCGCCTCGCCGACGGCCGGCGCAGGATCTCCATTCGCCATCAGGAGCTCGCCGGCGTGACGCCGGCCATGCTCGACTGGTGGTACGGCCACGTCGACGGTCCCATGGAGTATGCGGGACGCACGTACCCGCGGTACCTGGTCTGGCACCCCCTCGATCACATCTCCTACGTGGTCGAGAGCCGGCTGCCCGACGGTAGCGTCGGTGTCGGCTGCAGGCTCCGCATCATGGAAGCGTTCCAGCGCCGGCCCGATCGGCTGCTGCGCATCCACGTCCAGGTGCTGCGGCGCGATGCCGAGGAGGCCGTCATCGGCAGAAAGCTCCTGGGGCGGACCATCCTGCGGCTGGTGAACCGCTTCTCGCCCACGCAGTCCGGCACGGACTACCTCAGCACGATGACGATCGGCACCGGAGCCTGGCCCGGACGCCTCGGGCTCAACGCCCTCCTCACCCGGCGCATTCTCGGCGGCGAGCTGGCGATGCACTGGGCGCGTCACCACGTCGAGGAGATCGGGACGCTCGAGCACTTCCTGCCCGGGCTCTTCGCCGCGCAGGGCGCTCGGCCGTGATGCGCGAGACCACCCTCCTGCCCTACGACGACTTCGCGGGACCGCGCCTCGACCCCGCGCGCTGGAGCCCGGTGCGCCTGCCGCTCCCCGAGGGCGAGCGCACCCCGCTGGATCCCAACGCCGAGGTCACCGTCGGAGGGGGCGAGCTGCGCGTGACGATCCCGCGCTTCTCGATCCGGGACGACCGGGTCCAGGCGGCCGACAGCGCCAAGTACCTCGTCGCCTCGACCCGTCGCTTCGACGTGCCGCCGGATCGGCCGGCGACGTTCGCCGTCGAGTGCGCGGTCGAGAACGTCGGCGGAGACCCCACGGACTACCGCCTCGCGATGGCCGCCTTCCACGTCTTCGATCTCGACGCGAGCCAGCGCGTGTTCAGCGTCTGCGGCACGTCCACGCGCGTGCTGGCGCTGCACGAGCAGGTCGGGATGGGTGGCGAGGGGACGGGAGAGCCGTTCTACCACGTGGTGGAGTCCCCGTACGAGGACTTCGACGACGACTTCACCCGGCTTCGTGCGTGCGTCCTCACCCTGGACCGGGCGCGGTCGACGGCCACGTGGCAAGTCGACGGCCACAAGGTCTACGAGGCCTGCGGCACCCTCGTCCCGGAGCACGTCCGGATCGGCTTCGGCATCTGGACCATGCTGCCGATCCGTAACGGCCGCAGCCGCTCGGTCGAAGGACAGGGCGTGAGCGCGCGCTGGCGCCGGCCCTGCACGCCGTGAAGCCCGTGCCGACCGTCCGCGTCGACGTCATGCTGAGCGTCGAGGGCGAGATGGTCGCCCTGAAGGAGCTCCCGGCGCGCACCTTCGGCATCCTGATGAGCCTCGAGCCGGCCGTGGCCGCGCTCGCCGGCCTGGTCTTCCTCGGCGAGGTGCTGTCGCCGCGCCAGTGGCTGGCCGTGGCGCTGGTCATCGCCGCCAGCACGGGGTCGACCCTGACCTCGCCCCGCCCCGAGCAGGTCGCCGAGGGCGAAGCGGAGGGGTGGCACGGCGGGTGATCCGCCCCCGGGGCGCCCTGCGACGTCGCTCGCCGATCCGGGCTGCGAATCACCCTAGGGTGACCCGCCCGCCGGAACGTGCGGGCACTGGAACACCTTGCCCGCGACCTCCACGCCGTCGGCGAGGGCGTCGCTGGCCTCGAAGCACCACAGGGAGTCGAGCAGGACGGTGCCGGGGTCGAGGGTGGCGCGGGAGTAGTCGTAGAGGTCGGTCTGCGCCAACTCGGCGTCGAGGGGATTGCCCGCCTTGTCTTCCCATCCGGCGGTGTTGATCTGCGACGATCCGGTCAGGGTGTTGAGCCCGCCTGCCAGAGGTGCCTGTTGCGATCCCCCGATCACGATCTGGCCGTCGGCGGCCACCAGCCTCCCGGCGAACGGAGCGGACTCGAAGCCGACGGTGCCGCCGGCGGTGGCGAAGCCGGCGCGATTGCTGACCGTCAGCGAGCAGCCGTGGGTGGTCGGCGGCCCGTAGTAGCAGTCGACGTCCACGTAGGATCCCGCGCCGTTGGCGTACAGGCCAGCGGGTCCGGAGACGACGCCGTCCCACAGCGTCGAAAACCCGCCGCTGTAGACGGTGTGGGCCCACTGGTTGTCGATCAGGTCGCAGGCTTGGAACACCGCGTTGCTCTGCCGCTGCACGTTGAAGCCGTACCGGTTGCGGGCGGCCTGGAGACGGGTCGCCCGCACGTAGGAGGAGGCGGAGACGTGCAGCCCGGCGTTCTCGTTGTCGTTGAACCAGCAGTTGTCGATCGTGGCCTCGGTGAACCACAGGCCGAGGCCGGCCGACGGGCCGTTGTTGAACGACAGGTTCTCGATCGCGATCCGGTCGCCCCAGCGCAGCTCGAGCGTCGCGTCCCGGGGGGGATCGGCCACTCCCCGGAGGCCGTCCGTCGCCGGGTCGGCGCCGCGGAGCGTCAGGTCGCTGCGCCGCTCGATGCGGACGTTCTCGGTGCAGATGCCGCGGATCTCCACGACCGATGCGGTCGGGTTCCTGTCCAGGGCGGCCTGCAGGCTCTCACCCCGGTCGCACCGCACCAGGACCGACTTCACGTTCGACTGCGCCGGCGCCGCCGCGGCGCGCAGTTGCAGGAGCTCGGCCCGCGCCGTCGCCTTCATCTCGCGGACCTGCTCCAGATCGATCGCCCGGCTCGGCGCCGCCGCCACCAGGGCGCCGGCCAACACCACGGATCCTGCCATCGCGACTACGGTTCTCATCCCACACCTCCCGTTGCCCTCCGGACATCGAGGGCGAGACAAGCAGTCGTCCAACTCACTGGTTCACCCCACCGGCGCGCGCTGCGCCGGTCCGGGGCGGTGGGTTCGTGGCGGTCGGGAGCTTCGGGGGGGCGGTGCCGGGCTTCTCGGCGCGGGCGCAGGAGCAGCTCGGGTCGGGGGGAGCCTCCGGCGCCGGACGAACGGGAGCACATGCAGCCGATCATGGCCACGACACTCCACGGCGCGCGGATCGGCGACGGTTTCGTCGATCGGGCGCTCAGGGAGCCCGCACGAATCAACAGCTCGAAGACCGGGCTCCCCTCATCGCCCACTATGGGAGTCGCCGTCCGGAGAAGGACCACCCCCTGGGGCGGGACCGCTACGGGGGATCGGCTTCGATGGCCTCGGTCGTCCGGACACCGTCGCCCCGGCGGCTCGTTGACCTCGACCTCGAGCTTTTGGGCGAGCCGCGAGGGCGCGGAGCCCCTGGAAGGCCGTCGACCGCGGCGGCCTCGGGCGCTCCCGACGCAGGCGATCTCCCTCAGGCCGGGGAGAAGGGGTTCTCCACCCGCACGCCATCGAGGACCTGGCCGGCCTGGAGATCCTCGGTCAGCAGCACCTGGCAACCGGCCGCGGCGGCGGCGCGGACGATGAGGGCGTCCCAGAAGGAGATCGCGTGCAGGCGGTGGAGGTCGATCGCGCCCAGGATCGTCGCGAGCTCGATCCGCACCAGGTGCATCTCGGCGAGGAGCGCGACCTTGCGCCGTGCGGTGGCCGGATCCACGCCCAGCTTGCGGGTCGAGATGACGAAGAACTCCTCGAGCACCTGTGTCGAGACGACGCCCTCTCCCGAACGGAGCGACTCCCGCAGGATCGGCGTGCTCGCTCTCGCTTGACGTCGGCGACGTCCAGGTCGTCGGCGTAGACCAGGACATTGGTGTCGAGAAACTTGCGCATCAGACCCGGCCGGCGTAGGCGTCCTCGCGGCGCCAGGGTTGGCCGGCCGAGTGCCCGCCGTGCTCCTGCATGAGCTCGAGCAGCTCGTCGGCGACGTCGTCACCACTCCGCGCCCCGGCGAGGCTCCGCAACTGCTCGCGCAGCAGCTCCTGCAGGCTGATGCCGCGCCCGCGCGCCAGCTCCCGCGCCCGCTCCAACAGCTCGTCGTCGACCGAGATCGTCAAGTTCATGAACACAGGATACGTGAGCACGGATTACGCGCGTGTCCACGGAGGCGGCCTCCCTGGAGAGCCTCGGGGGACTGTCCAGGCTCGAGACCAGCCTGCGATCCACACCCACGTCCTCGACCGCTGCGGTCGCAGTGTCCACCGGCCGCGTCGCCGCCGGCGCGCCGCCGGCGCCGAGGTCCAGAGCCCCGCCGACTCCGGATCGAGTACGAAGTCGAAGACACCTGAAGGCGAGCGGGCTGGGCTACACGATCCTGCGGATCGGGGGAATCGATCCTCCTCTAGGGAAGAGGGTACGCTTCGGGCGAGGGGAGGTGGGCGGGCCGCAGAAGACTGCGGGAGCGAGGTCGCCCCCCACTGCATCCGACCGTCCGCTGGCGCCTCCGGCGCGGAGGACGTGGACAGACCGGGGGCTACGGAGCGCGGACGAAGGAGAACGGAAAGGCATGTCGAAGAACATCGAGACCGTCAACGCGTACCTGGACGGCTTCCGCAAGAACGATCACGAACAGATCCTGTCCTGCCTGACCGACGACATCCGGTGGACCGTCTTCGGTGCCTTCCGGTTGACCGGCAAGGAGGCCTACGACAAGGCCATCGACGGCGCGCCCGAGTTCATCGACCCTCCCGAGCTCGAGGTCGTGCGCATGGTCGAGCAGGGCGACGTCGTCATGGCGGAGCTCACCGGCACGGCGAGGCGCGCCGCGGGCGGAGAGATGCGGATGTCCATGGCCGAGGTGTTCGTCCTGCGCGACGGCAAGATCGCGGAGCGCCGCGCCTGGGTGATCCCTCTCGAGGAGAACGACTACCGCTGAGCGACGGCGCGGGACGCTTGATCCCCCGGTACAGCCTCGGCGTGACTGTAGGATGGAGGAACGATGCGGACGCCGGTGCGGCCTTGCCGCCCAACCCCTCCTGGCACGACGTCATCCGATCCAACGTGGCGCCCATCGCGTGTCGGGCCGCGAACCTCCACGCTTCGGCCGGCAACTCGGCCCGGGCACTGCCGCAGAGCTCAGTCGCCGTCAGGCGGCCGAGAACCCCGTGCGACCTGTTGAGCTTCTCTTGCTCCTACCGCTGGTCGCCGCGGGTTGCGGGCCCTTGCAGCCCGATCACCCGCGGGCGACGTCCGTTGCTCCGGGCAGTTCCCGAGCCGAGGCCGATTCCTCCGCTTCCTCACCCGTTGATTCGACCTCCGGAGAGTGCCAAGAGCTTCTGCAGTGGGCACGTGACGGGAAAGTCGCAGCCGAACGGCTCACCGGGTCCACACATCACCTGGACGGCGTATGTCACCGCGGAGAGCCGCCGTGACGTGACCGCTCGCTACACCGCCCTTCTCGGTCCCGACGGAGACTCCGGTGGCGATGGGTGCGACTCGTGGCGGATCCCGCCGACCGACACTCGCTCCGTCGTGGAGGTCTGCGATCCCTCCGCGTCCGGGCCTTGGAGCCGTTGCGGCGTCCCTCCAGAAGGGTCCACCTGCATCGTCGTCATCTCCACGATGGCGAGGGTCTCCCCGGATCCTGCTGCACCTCCGTCGTCCCCCTAGGTCGACGGTTCGTGCCCGCCCGCCGGACCCCCGTTGCCGCGGACGCCGCGGTGGCGCTCCCGGTCGGGTGCGGGGCCGGGTCCACCGTCCGCTGGGCGGTCGTCGCCTCCTGCGTCGCCGCTCGCGTCAGATCCCGTGGGGCGACTGAGGGACCCGCGCTGGCAGCGGAGCTGCTTGCGATCGAGGTAGGGTCGAACGGCGCCTTCGGCCCGATCGGAACCTCCAGGAGGCCCGGCGCCCGACCCGGCGGAGGCAGCGGATGACCATCGTGAGCGTTCGGTACATCGTCAACGACGTCGACGACGCCATCGCGTTCTATCGCGATCGTCTGGACTTTCAAGAGGAAATGCATCCCGCGCCCACGTTTGCGATGCTCCGGCGCGGCGACCTTGCGGCTGCTCCTCAGCGCACCCAGCAACGTCGGCGGCGGCGGGATGGCCCTGCCGGACGGGACGGTGCCGCGACCGGGCGGCTGGAACCGGATCTCGCTCGAGGTGCCGGACCTGGAGGCCACCGTGGCGGAGCTGCGGAAGAACGGCGTCCGCTTTCGCAGCGGAATCGTCACCGGCGTGGGCGGGCGGCAGATCCTCCTCGACGATCCTTCGGGCAATCCCGTCGAGCTCTTCGAACCCGTGCAACGCCAGCACGGGTGACCTTGCGCCGCGGCGGCCCCTCGCTGAAGCGGACGCCACCCGGGTGAGCTCGCCACGAGACGGGGCTGTGCGACCGAGCGATCGGCCCGACCTCGCAGCGAGGGTCGGTGCATCATGACCCGATCGACCCGCGATGGCGACGACCGGTCCGGCTGGGAGTCGGCTGCCGGGTGGTTCGTGGAGTACGCCGCGAGATCGCGTGTGGGGGTGGGTGTGGTGGAGGCCTGGGCCCGCGACCTGCCGCCGGGCGGAGCGGTGTTGGATGTCGGGTGTGGGCCCGGGTCGCCGAGGACGGTTCCGCTGGCCGGTGGCGGCCGGCAGCTCTACGCCATCGATTCGTCTCCCAGCCTGGCGGCCGCCTACCGCAGGCGCTTCCCCGACGCCCATGTCGAGTGCGAAGCGGTGGAGCGGTCCAGCTTCTTCGGGAGGGCGTTCGCTGGCATCCTGGCCTGGGGACTCGTGTTCTTGCTGCCCTCCGACGAGCAACGCTCCGTCCTGCGCCGGCTCGTGGCGGCCCTCGAGCCCGGCGGTCGGCTTCTGTTCACTGCGCCGAGCACGGCATGCACCTGGAGCGACCGGACCACGGGACAACCGTCCGCTTCCCTGGGCGCCGAGGCCTACCGCGCGCTGATGGAGAGCCTGGGCGCGACACTGGAAGCTGAATTCGACGACGAAGGCCAGAACCACTACTACGATGTCCGGAAGAGATCGGGCTGAGATGAACGGTGGGGGTCCCGACGTCCTCCAGCGGTCCCTTGGACGCCGCAGAGGGCGGGACGATCCCGCGCAACCGATCACGCCGGGCGCCGGAGAGAGACTCGGTCCAGACGTTGGTCGCCGTACGACGGGAGCAGCGCTGGCGCCTCGAGGCGTTCCACAACACGCGCGTATGCCCCATGGGACGCAACGTCGGCAGCACCTTCGTCTGGCTGTTCTCGGACTGGCTGTGGACAGTGCTCCGGCCGAGGGGTTAGAACACCGGGTTTGGAGCTCAAGGGATCATTGCGGGCGCATGGTAACCGCAGGGCGGCGCCAGGCGCCGGGGAGACGGCATGACGGTCCAGCGGATGGACAACGTCGGCATCGTGGTCGAAGACCTCGAGGCCGCCATCGAGTTCTTCACCGAGCTCGGGCTCGAGCTCGAGGGGCGCGCCCCGATCGAAGGAGCCTGGGCGGAGGGCGTCACCGGACTGCGCGACATGCGCGTCGAGATCGCCATGATGCGGACGCCGGACGGGCACGGCCGGCTCGAGATCTCCCGCTTCCTCGCGCCGCCGGTGGTCGCCGACCACCGGCGCGCCCCGGTGAACGCTCTCGGCTACCTCCGCGTCATGTTCACCGTGGAGGACATCGACGAAACGCTCGCCCGTCTCGCCGGGCGGGGCGCGGAGGTGGTCGGCGAGGTGGTCCGGTACGAAGACACCTATCGGCTCTGCTACATCCGGGGCCCCGAAGGGATCCTCCTCGGGCTCGCGCAGGCGCTCGGGCCGCAGACGTCCCGATGAGCCCCGGCGACAGGGCACGGACCGAGCGGGGTGCACCCACTCGCGGTGGCGAGCCGCCGGTCGAGGACGTCGGACGATCGCTCGGGGCCGCCCCCCGGGCCTTGGGCCGCCGGGGCGGCTCCGCCCGGCCGTTCCCCAGGCGGGCCGGCGACCGGCGGCGGAGGGAGGCAGGGACCTGACGAACGAGCGATCCGCGAGCTTCATTCGACCTGGCGCGGGCGGCATCCGTCGCCGACGCCCCGGCGCCGTCGCCGGCGCCTTCCGCCCCCCCGGGCCGCGGCGTCGTAGGATGCGGGGATGGCGGACGAGAAGGAGGTTCACATGGGGCGCGTCACGGGCATCGGAGGGATCTTCTTCCATGCCGAGGACCCGGTGGCTCTGGGGGCCTGGTACAAGGAGCATCTCGGCATCGACGTCCAGGAGTGGGGAGGAGCGGCGTTCGACTGGGTCGATCGCGAGGGGAACCCGGTCCGCGGAACGACCGCCTGGTCGATCGAGGCGGCCGGCAGCGATCACTTCGCGCCGAGCTCAGCGCCCTTCATGATCAACTACCGGGTGGACGACCTGGACGCACTGCTGCGGGCCCTGCGGGCCGAGGGCTGCAACGTCCTCGACGAGACCGACGACTCGGAGTACGGGAAGTTCGGCTGGGTCGTCGATCCGGAGGGAAACAAGGTCGAGCTCTGGCAGCCGCCCGAGGGAGGCTGAACCGGCTCCGCTCCCGGCCACGGCACGCCGCCGGCCGCGGCAGCGGTCGCTCCCGCCCGGCGGGCCTGCCGCCAAGCTGCCGGTGACGCGGGCAGACTTCGACGCAGGCCGCCTGCCCCCGGCGACGACGTGCCGATGAAGCGCTTCTTCCATGGGACCCGGACCGAGCTGGAGCCGGGAGACCTGATCGAGCCCGGCGATCGCCCGGACGATCGGGACCGGCCGACCCCCTTCGTCTGGCTCACCCCCGATCTCGATGCCGCCATCTGGGACGCGGAGATCGCGGCCGGCGAAGGCCCCGGGAGGGTCTACGCCGTCGAGCCGCTCGGCGAGATCGAGGATGCGTCCGACCTGCCGGACCGGGAGTCTCCGGGCCATCCGTCGATGTCCTGGCGGAGCCGCGAGCCGTTGCGGGTCGCGGGCGAGGTGACCGACTGGCTCGCTCTACCACGGCACGCGGGCCGACCTGAGGCCGGGAGACCTGATCGAGCCGGGCCGCTCCCCCAACTTCGGCGATCGGAGCCGGACGACGACCCACGTCTATCTGACCCGCACCCTCGACGCCGCGACCTGGGGCGCGGAGTTGGCCGCGGGGCCGGGGCCCGGGAGGATCTACACCGTGGAGCCGACCGGCCCGGTCGAGGAGGACCCCGACCTGACGGACAGGAAGTTCCGCGGCAATCCGACGAAATCGTTCCGCTCCCGGGAGCCTCTGCGGGTCACGGGCGAGATCACGGATTGGCGGGGGCACCCGCCGGAGGTGCTCCAGGCCATGAGGGACGGCCTCGAGCGCCTGCAGCGGCTCGGGGCCGAGCCGACCGACGACTGAACGGCAGGAGACGACGACTCCCGCCACCGCCGTCCGACCGCTCCCCCACCTTCCGCTCGGGAGGCGGCCTCCCCGGCCGACGCCAGCACCGTCCTCGACCTGACGGGCGGGGGCGTCGGACGGCCAGGGCCGGCATGAGATCCTCGGTTCGCTCGCGGTCGTGCGGCCGGAGCGGCACATGGACTCGTGACGGGCCGGGAGGCCCGCCGCGGCAGCGCCCGTCGTCAGGCGTCGAGGAGAACGTCATGAGTCATCGAGCGAACCTGGGCGTGGTGCTCCTGGCACTGCTTGCCGTTTCGGGTGTTGCGCGCGCCGAGCCGGAGAGCCCGGCGCTCGACAGCCTCCTGGACGCCTACACGACGACGTGGAACGCGCACGACGGGGACGGGCTCGCCGCCTTCTTCACCCCGGACGCCGATCTCATCATGGGGAACCAGCCACGGATCACCGGTCGAGAGGCGATCGGCAGATGGTGGGACACGTACTTCTCCCGGCTCGACGAGGGCCGGAAGGGCGACTTCGAAGTGCTCTCGCAGCGCGACATCGCGCCCGGCGTCCGGCTCGTGAACATCGGCTCGACGACGTCCGGCACGAATCGGCAGGGTGAGGAGCTCGAGCCCCGGCTCGCCCGCGGAACCTGGGTCCTGGTGGAGAGAGACGGCAGGTGGTCGATCGCGGCGATGCGGGGACTGCCGGCGGAGGGTGAGGATCGGGTGCGCCCGGGAGCAGATCGCTGAGTCGGCCCGGGTCGTCGCAGCGGACCGGGTGTCATGCGGCCGAGCAGATCGTGAGATCCCCAGGTTCCGGGCCCTGAGCGCCTGCTCCTCCCGGTCGCGACGACAGCCCGACGCCGTGGCGGGCGCGGCTCGCCGTCTCCTCCGCGCCGCCCGGCGC
>CAWJJM010000005.1:0-5078 GCA_963843275.1 uncultured Acidobacteriota bacterium
CAGCAGGCTGTCGGGGTCCACCGCCAGGCTCATCTCTCTGGAGGCGTAGCTCTTCAGCAGCAGGGTCGCACCAGCCTTGGCCGTGCCGGCGAGCTCGACGTCGCCGAAGTCGGCGCCAGCGGGCGTCAGCACCACCATCGGGCGGACGAAACCGGAGACCGGAATCTTCACTTCCTTCTGCCGCGGATGGTTGGTGATCACGTTCACATAGTCGGCCAGGGGTCCCACCGGCGCCTTGCTGTAGTCGAGGGTGAGGGTGATGACCCACTGGTTGCCGGTACCTTCCTCCTGCTTCTCGTCGGCGGTGGCCGGACGGGCCTGGGCGTCGAGGAACGGGTACGGAGACTCGACGCTGAGGACCTTCAGATCGTCGATGTCACGGGTGAAGATGATCTGCTCGACCTCGCCGGGATCGCTGTCCTGCGCCTGGATGAAGCGCGCGAAGCCGGGCCGCAGGTACACCGACGGCGTCACCTCCGCCTTCAGGGTCAACGCGATCCGCGGGTTCTCCGGATCGTTGGTGAGCACCGTCAGTCCCTTGGAGATGCCTCCGGCGAACTCGGAGGTGTCTACCACGGCGTGGATCTTGCCGCTGGCACCAGGGGCGATGGTGGCGTCGTAGTCGGCCACCGTGCAACCGCACGCCGGGCGCACCTCGACGATCTCTAGAGGCGCGGAGCCCTCGTTGCTGATTTCGAAGTCATGGACGACGTCCGTCCCCTTGTCGACCTTGCCGGCATCGAAGACCGGCTCGGCGACGACGGCCTTCGGCTGCGCGGCCTCCGGCTGCGCCGACGGCTCCTCGGCGAACAGGGGCAGAACCGCCACCAGGGCGAAAGAGAACGTCAGAATGGCATTCCGGGTGCGTGGTTTCATTGCGTGTGCTCCTCCGCTATCCTTCAGGATGATCCGTGGTCTGACAACGATGGCCGACGACAGCGCATTCCAGCTCAGCCCCACCGGGACAGCCTCGACAGCCCCGGACTACCAGGCTTTCGAGCCGTCGCCCGCCGGGCGCCGCGCGCCGCGCAGCCGCCGTTCCCGATGACCCAACCGTCGAAGCTGGCCGTCCACCTGATCGCCATCGGGGGGAGCGGCATGGCGCCGCTCGCTTGCCTGCTGCAAGAGCAGGGCCACACCGTGCGCGGCTCCGACCAGCCGCTCTACCCGCCGATGAGCACGCTCCTGGCCGACGCCGGCATCGTACCGTGGGTGGGCTGGGACCCGGCCCACCTCGAGCCGTCGCCGGACCTGGTGGTGGTGGGCAACGCGGTGCGCCGCGACAATCCCGAAGCGGTCGAAGCGGAGCGCCGCGGGCTGCCGATCTACTCGATGCCGCAGGCCCTCGGCCGCTTCTTCCTCGCCGGCCGCCGGCCGCTGGTGGTGGCCGGCACCCACGGCAAGACCACCACCACCTCGCTGGCCGCCTGGGTGCTCACCGACGGCGGCGCCGAGCCCGGCTTCCTGGTCGGCGGCGTCCCCCGCAACCTCGGCGTCAGCTTCAGCGCCGGCCGCGGCGACCGCTTCGTGGTCGAGGGCGACGAGTACAACGCCGCCTACTTCGACCGCGGGCCGAAGTTCCTCCACTACCGTCCCGAGACCCTGGTGCTGACCAGCGTCGAGCACGACCACGCCGATCTCTACCCGACGCCCGAGTCGCTGCTGGACGCCTACGGCCGGCTGGTCGAGCTGGTGCCGCCCGACGGCCAGGTGATCGCCTGCGGCGACCTTCCGGAGGTGCGCCGCGTCGCCGCCCGGGCGCGCGCCCCGGTGCTGTTCTACGGCCTCGGCGAGGACAACGACCTGCACCCCGCCGACGGCGTCGAGGCGGTCGACCATACCGCGCTACCGGGGCGCACCGGCAGCCGCTTCGCACTCGACGACGGCGACGGCGGCCGCGTCGAGGTGGTGCTGCCGATGGCCGGCGACTACAACGTGGTCAACGCCCTGGCGGTGTGGGCGGCGGCGCGCCGCGACGGGCTGCCGGCGGCGGCGGTGGCACGCGCCCTCGGGCGTTTCGAGGGTGCGGCCCGCCGCCAGGACGAGCTGGGCACCGCGGGCGGCGTGACGGTGGTGGACGACTTCGCCCACCACCCGACGGCGGTGGCGCACACCGTCGCCGGCCTGCGGCGGCGCTACGCCGGCCGCCGGCTGACCGTCCTTTTCGAGCCGCGCAGCCTGACCGCCGGCCGCCGCTTCTTCCAGCAGCGATACGTCGAGGCCTTCGGCGCCGCCGACCGCGTGCTGCTGGCGCCGGTCCACTACGCCGACCGCTGGCCCGCCGAGGAGCTGCTCGACCTGCCGCGGCTGGCCGCCGACCTGGCGGCGGCGGGGGTCGAGGCGACGGCCTACGGCGACAACGAGGCCGTGCTCGCCGCCGCCCTCGCCGGCTCGCGCTCCGGGGACGTCCTGGTCACCATGTCGTCGGGCTCCTTCGACGGCATGCCGCAACGCCTGCACCAGGAGCTGGCCGCGCGCGCCGCGGCGGCGGCAGAAACATAGACGCGTGCGCAAAGGCTTTGCTAGCATATCGGTTGATTTGCATCGCCGACCCGGCATGCGCGTCGCGCCCAATCGCCGCCACCCGATCTGATGACCTACCCCGGCAACTCCGCCATCTCCCCCGAAGTCCAGCAGCGCATCCGCACCACTTTCGAGCAGACCCTGGGGCTCGCCGAGCGCGGCAGCCGGCAGGAAGCGGCGCTGGGATGCGACTTCATCCTCCAGCTCGACCCGCAGTTCCGCCCGGCGCAGACGCTCCAGGACCGCCTGAAGAGCAGCGACGGCTCGGTGGAGGTGGACGACCTGCGCGCCGAGCTGGCCGGCCGCCCCGACCGCGCCGAACGCGAGGCGCAGGCCGCCGAGCTGTTCGGCGGTGGCGGGTTCGCCGCCGATCCCGACCTCGACGGCCTACCGCCGATCCTCGACGACCTGCCGGAGCTCGACGATCTGCCGGAGCTGGCGGGATCGGCCGCAGGCGCGCCGGCCGCCACGGCGGCGGACGCGACCGGGAGCGACCTCGGGTCACGGCTGCGCGAGCTGGTCGAGGCGCGGCGCTTCGAAGAGGCCCTCGCGCTCGCCGCCGCCAACCGCGAGGCGATCACCGCCGATGCCGAGCTGGCACGCCTCGCCACCGCGGCCGGTGAGCGCAACGAGGCCGCGCCCTACGTCGAGCGCTTCCTCCACGCCGCCGAGCGGGCGCGCCATCGCGGCGAGGAGGCCGAGGTGCAGGCGCTGCTCGACAAGGCACGTGCGTTGGACCCCAGCCACCCCGCCCTCGCCGCCGCGCAGGCCGCCGCCGGGGCGGACGCGGCGGTGCCCGCAGCCGCCGCGACCGAAGCCGCCGCGCCGCCGGACGCCGCGCCGCCGGTGGACGCCGGCGACCTCGATGCCTTCGGCGACTTCGATCTCGGCAGCGGCGACGCCGAGGGCGACCGGCGCATCGCCGAGCTGCTCGAAGAGGGGCAGGGGTTCTTCGACCGCGGCGACCATCAGAGCGCCATCGACGCCTGGTCGCGCATCTTCCTCATCGACATCGATCACCAGGAGGCGTCGCGGCGCATCGAAGAGGCGCGGCGGCTGAAGAACGAGCAGGAACGCAAGATCGAGCAGGTTTTCCACGAGGCGGTCGATGCCGCCGAGGCCGGCGAGAAGGACGTGGCACGGGCCGGCCTGGAGCGGGTGCTCACCCTGATGCCGGGCCACGCCGGCGCCCTCGAGCAGCTCGATCTGCTGGACAGCCGACGGCCCTCCTCCCCGTCCGGCCGGCCGGCACCGCCACCCTCGCCGGCCGCTGCACCGCCGGAAGCGGCGCGCGAGCCTCTGCGCGAGGAGATCCTCGTGCCTCCGGAGCCGGGCGAGGCGCCGCCGGCGAGCACCGACGAGGCCGCGACTCGCGCCATGGTCGCCAGCCGCAAACCGCCGCGCCGCTTCATGCTCATCGGCAGCGTCGTGCTGCTGGTCGTTCTCGCCGCTTCCTGGGTGGTCTACGACAACCGCGACAGCGTCTTCCCCAATGCCGACGAGGCGCCGCCGCCCGCCGCCGCCGAGGTCGATCCGATCGCCCGGGCCACCCGGCTCCACGATGCCGGCAAGTCCGCCATGGCGGTCAACCAGCTGCGCCGCCTGCCGCCCGGCTCGGCGCAATACGAGGAGGCCCAGGCGCTGATCTCGCAGTGGGAAGCGGCGGACCAGCCGGCGACGTCGGCCGAGCCGGCGGCGGCCGACGACGACTCGGCGCAACGCCAGGCGGCGCTGGTGGACGACGCCGGCGAAGCCGCGGGCAGCGGCCACTACCTGCGTGCCCGGGAGCTGCTCGCCCAGGCGGCGGCGCTGGGACCCCTGCCCGCCGCCAGCGATCCGCTGCAGGCCGAGGTCGCCGCCCAGGTGGCGCCCCTCGGACCCCAGCTCGAGCTGATGGAGATGGGCGAGTACAGCCGCGCGTTGCCGGATCTCTGGCGCATGCACGAGAGCCGGCCGGACGACGCCGACGTCAGCCGCCTGATCGCCGACTCGTACTACAACCTCGCCGTTCGCAGCCTGCAGCAGGGCGACGCGGCGGCGGCGGTGGAGCATCTCGAGGAGGCGGTGTCGGTGACGCCGGACGACGCCGAGCTGGTGCGCCACCTGCAGTTCGCCCAGACCTACGCGCAGCGGGACAAGGATCTGCTGTACCGCATCTACGTCAAGTACCTGCCGCCCCGCTAGCCCGGACCCTTCATGAGCCGCCCGACTACGAGCACCGAAGCCGTGGACCGGACCTCCGAGCGCATCGCCCCGCCGCCGTCCCGGCCGGGCGAACGCCGTCCACCCGCGGCGGGGAGGCGTCGCCTTGGCAGACCGTGACCCCGAGGACGCCCCGTCCCTCTTCGACCTGCCGCTGACCCGGGAAGGGGCGCGGCCGCGCCCGCCGGCGGCGCGCCGACCGTCGGAGGAGGGTGCGGCGGGGCGCCGATCGTCGCGCGGGCTGCCCCTGTTCGGCGGCGCCGGCGACGACGGCTCGGACGCAACGGCGGCAGCGGGTGAAGAGACGCCGGGCGAGGCGGCGCCGCAAGGCGGCCGCCACGGCGCGGGCAGCA
>CAWJJM010000006.1:0-252561 GCA_963843275.1 uncultured Acidobacteriota bacterium
GCAAGACCAAAACTGAACCAAGGAACCAGACATAACACGAACCGTATTGCTCCGAACCCGGGCCCCGTCCCCGCTCACTCCGAGGCGCACCCCGTCTCATACTCCCTCAACGCGGCCACCGACCCTCACCTCGACGCGACCACTCCGGCGATCGCTAGAGCGAAGCCGAGCAGGGTTGGTGCGAACGCCGAGATGGCAACGAAGGCGGGGCCGATGAGCAGCCCGGAGCCGACGGTGATGTCCCCCACCGCCACGGTGTCGACGACGGTGTTTGTCGCGGTGTCGATCACCGAGGCGTCGTCGGCAGAGGGATGTGAGACGTAGACCCGCTTGCCGTCAACCGTGTAACATTCAGACCCGGTGATCATCGGCGAGAACATTCTGCAAGGAGGCCGCCTACATTCCTAGCGCCCGGTCGCCAGTGCGTCGCCGCTGAGCGGCTTGGAGCCAACTCCGCATTTTCGAGCGTTCATCGCGCAACTCGCCTTCCGGCTGGGGGTGGCCCTTGCCGCAGCCGAGGTGGAGCGTGAAGCCCAACCTGACATCTCCGCAGAGAATCCACTGAAATGAGCGTCTTTGACCGCAGCATCCAACTAAGCGTGGATACCTCCTCCTGGGGGGGCGCACCGCCACAGGAATTCTTGCGGCTCGGCGGTAGCTTCAATTTTGACCTTCGGAACGCGCTAGCCGTCCTAGCGATCGCGACTCGCCCACCTTTCATTCATGGCTTTCATCTCAGCGACTGCTGGGCATTCCTTAGATATGGTCCAGCTTTCCAAAGAGACTTAGGGCTCCGCCTCCGCGAGGAGTGGGAGGAGATCGACCCCCATCAGAAGGCGATCCTCAGCGACGAGGTCGCAGTCGGCCTGACTCTCCTGCTATTACAGCGAACTCTCGCCTTCTCCTATCTTGCGGATACCCTCCACTTCGTCCGCAAGCTCGGCGGGACCCCAAACGGACGACGTGTTGGGAGTCGCAAACTGGCTGACTTCGTCGCATGGAGGGAAATAACTTCAGGTCTCCTGATTATCGAGTGCAAAGGAACACAGACGCGAAAGAGCCTTCGCTCAGCGATGGACCGCGGAAGGGAGCAAAAGGCCAACACCGCTCAACGTCTTTCTGCACTCGTCGAGCACAGTGTGGTCGCGGGACTCTATATTCCCCGCGCCAGCGCCCGGGATCAGGCCGAAGTTCAACTCATCGATCCTCCGGGACCACCTGAACTGGAGTTCACTGCAGCACCGCGCTCGCCGACCGAGATTAAGGCCGCACTTGGTGAGATCTACCTCGCCAAGATGCTCGCCCTTCTAGGCTGGGCCGGAGAAGCGCATCTACTCACTGATAACCGGTTAGATGACGAGACCGCCGCAGATCGATTCCGGGACTCTTTGCGACGGAGGATTGACCTCGGACGATTCTCAGCGCGCCTCGCGCCACCCATCAGGCCTTTGACCGAAGAAGGAGGCGCTCTTTATCCGACCGGCTTAACGGTGACCGCCGACCCCAAGGTCCTACACGCACTCGCAGAGGCTGGAGACCGACTCACTCTCCTCGCTTCTGAGCACGTCGAAGGATGGAGAATACCTGGCGACGGAGAGTTCGATGACCGAACTCTTTTCCTGCCTCTTGGCTTCGAGGTGAGTCTCGAGACAGAGGGCAACTGGGAAAATATAGGATAGTCGCAAATGCCTCGGTCCCAAGCCCTACCAGCCCATCATCAAACGACGACTAAACAAATGTCTTCTCTGCAAGGCTTCGGGCGTGAGGATGGCGATCGTCGCAGGATGCAACACGACGGAACAGCGGCTCTCTCTCCGATCCGAGAGCTTCGATTCCTCGACCTTTGCGCCGGCCTTGGTGGTTTCCATCTTGCTCTTAGGAGGGCGGAGCAATCGGTCAGGCGCAGGACGAAGCGCCTCCCTCGGCGGCGGTGGACGTTTCGCTGCGTTCTGGCCGCAGACATCCTTCCACGGTTGCGCGAAGCTTACGTTCAGAATTTTCCCGGCCTGGCTGAGGACTACCGACGCCTCTATCCACCGGAACAGTGCGCTGCGGAAGGCCTAGATGATCTCTACGACGACAAGGGCGCATTGGTTCGCATCCATGGCGACCTGTCCACGGTCGTCGATGTCGAGGCGGGAACTCTACGTCAGTGGTCCGGTACCGAGGACGCAATTGTCCCGCCACATGACTTGCTGTGCGCGGGTTTCCCTTGCCAGCCGTTTTCGAAGTCTGGAGCACAGCTTGGATTTGAGGATCTGAACGGAACAGTGTTTCAGATGCTGGCGGTAATCCTCAAAGAGCGTCGGCCGTCTTACGTGTTTCTCGAGAACGTCGGTAACTTCGAACGTCACGATAAGGGAAACACCTGGCGTATTGTGCACGAGGTCCTCGAGCAGTTGGGTTACTCAGTCCGCGCAACCACAACGGTTGGGGGCGAGAGCGGCGGCCTGGGGTTGCTCTCGCCGCATCACCTCGGCCTCCCTCAGCACCGGGAACGCTTCTTTATTGTTGCGCAGCACGCCTCGGCGGTCGGAGCATTCCAGCACAACCGATATCCGTTCCCACTCTCGTACCGGAGTCACAAGTACCCGGCGAAAAGGCTAGCTTCCCTCGAACGGGATTCCGGTCGTCGCCTGCGTACCATTATCAACCGAACTGCGTTCGAGACGGCGCCAGAGGAGGTCGAAGCGGCGCAGTTGTCTGCTCACCGGGTGCGGTGCGTCGACCACTGGCGGGATCTCCTTCGTGTGATTGACCAGCATGACGCTCGATGTGAGGACTGCGACCGAATCCGGCCACTGCCCTCGTTCCCCATCTGGGGCTTCGAGCTCGACCCGTGGAACCACTACCCATTCGATAGGAACCCTCAGCACTTCGTCGCCGACCGAAATGGGCTGGAGGCGTTGCGTCGCGAGTGGCTTCGCTGCCTGGGCGAGCGCCTTGGAAGTGAAGTTGCCCCGAGGGGAAAGCGAAGCTTCCTGGCAAGCAGCCTCGCGCCTCGCCTCAGACCACCTCCGCCCCCCCACAGCTTTCGCGGCTACCAACCGGCGCCGCTGTCTATCTGCCTAGAGCGCGGGACTCCGGCCGACCGCGTTCACCTCCCCCGCCACTCCGGACCCGCGTAAACTTTGAATAGTCACTTCCTTGCTGAGAGCTCTGCCTTCTAGTGGTACAAACCTCGAGAGAAGCCCACCTCCCCTATCGGCCAAAGCGCTTAGGATTCAGTGTCGACTGACAGATGACCCCGAAGTTCGTCGCCGTCCGTCACCAAAGAGGTAAAGCTGCGGGTCAGTACGCCGAATGATCCATTGAAGAGTATCCCATGATGCCTCGTGCAGCACTTTAGAGGTAATGCCAAGCGATTCGCACCGTTCCGCCGCACCCGGCGCCATAAATATGCGAATCTTCCGTGCCCAGTATCTGAAGATCTCCCCAATCGCGTCTACAACGGGCGATAGGTCCTGGATCGGCTTCGTGCCACGACTACCAACAACGAAGATATTGCCCACCTGGTCCATGCCTGCTGGCGGAATATCTAGTAGCACCTCGCCATCGTCAAACTTGAGGCGCTGACCACAGCACTCGCTGAGTTCCTCCGCCAATCGGGAACTCAGTTGTCGACGCAGGCTCTTTACGTCCTTAAGGAAGCCTGCAATCGAGCGCGATCTCCCCAGCCGATCCGAGGCTTCTCGTAGCGTATCAAACAGGCGCTGCGCTGGTGTCTCGCGCTCAGCCCGTCCAGTTCGTTCGTACCGAAGCTCAAACACCGGCCAGTATAGAAGCTCTCGTTCACCCAAGAGGCCGCGACAGATGTCGCTCAACAGCTTCCTCCGAGGAGCTTCCAGACGTGTCTCCGATTCGAACTCTGCTTCAATCCACTCCAACGCCTCAAGATCGGTTCTCCTCCGAAATTCCCTCAAGAGCTCTTCGAGGCGTGCGACCCTCAGCTCCTCCTTACCAGCACTCGCAACATACTCTTGCACGAGGTACTGAAGCATCGCAGTGGCTCCTCGCGCAGTATGGTGCCAGTATACCGACGCAAAGAGTTGATAACGCGCCATCAGAATGCTCTCTACGGGCAAGATACCCTTCTCGCTAATTCCTATACCGGCCATTGTCTCCCCGCCACCGGACCATGACTGGCTAGCCAAAGCGATCGCCGGTTCTGACAGCTCCGCGACCGTCGTCAAGCTCTGGAAGAACCGGTCACAGTCAATCCCCTCCGCATACTTCACCCCCGCGTGATGGGAATCTCTCATTAGATAGTCCAGCTTGTCTGCATCGATGGAACTGTTCAAGATACTATGCAGTATCTGCACCTTGATCTTCAATGCGAGTTCTTTGACTAGCTCCCCATCAGGCGCAAGCGCTTCACTACTCTCCTCCCCCCGCAAGATGGCCCCCACGTCGGCTAAGAATTTCTCCGCTCCAGCAGCATCCCTCGCCCAGTCCCTCTTCACCAACTCAAGGAGCTCCAGCCTCTCGGCTGTCGTCTCCTCGTCCAGTACCGAGCCTCCACGACGGCGCACCGGCCCGAGAACCCGCTGAACATAGTCTTCGTGCATTCTCCCTTGCAACAGTCCCCGCATCTCCTCAACGAAGTGTCCGAACGCTACATGTCCGAGATCATGAACCATTGCCGCAAAAATCAAGGCTTCAATATCTCTCGACTCAGTGGCAAGGCGCCAAAATGGACTGCTCCTGTCCGAGTAGAGGGCGCGCACGAATTCTATCGCTGTAGCCGTAACGCCCGCGACATGCTCAGAGCGCCGATGGGTCGCTCCCGGGTAAACCTGAGAGAGCATTCCTAACTGAAGATGGCGATTAAGCCGTTGAAGCGCCGCGCTGTTGAACAACCGACCTAAACGAGAGGAGTAGGGAAAATTCCCGCTAACCGGTAGTCGCATCACGGATTGCGGAACAGCTCGCAGTTCAGGCACCGACTGCGCAGCACCAAACTCTGGTGTCAACTTTCCTAAGTCCGACACCACCTCATCGGCAGATTCATAGAAGCGCGCTTCTTCGGGTCGGACCGGGCGAAGGAGTCGCCGCAGAATCAGTCGGAGGCCCGCCATAACCATTCGCCCGTCGTCTCCAGACAGTTCAAAGACCCTCGCCAGCAAATCCTGCGCCTTCGACTCACGAACTCCGCCCTTATTCTCGGGTGAAACGAAACGCTCGTCGGCTCGAAGAACTTGGTTGAGCTCCCTCGCCAACATCCAAAGATCCAACCACGCTGAATCCCATTCAAGAGAATCGAGCGGAACCGGAGTTCGGCGCGTCGTCCCGTCGGACCTCGCGCTCAGACTACGCAGCGCAGGAGGCAGATTTCTTCTCGTCGAATAGGCTATCCGGCCCCGGTCGAGGTTGCTGATACTCCGCGAGTTTCCCAAGTCTACGATCTTAACAAGGCCATTCCTGTCGACAAGAATGTTGTCGGACTTGAGATCCCAGTGAATCAAGCCCATGCCGTGAATGTGCGCAAGTCCCTTAAAGGCCTGAGCCACAATGCCGATTGCCTGCTCATAGTCCAATACCGAATCCAACAGGAAGTCATTGAGGGGAATGGGGTCGGCCAGCCATTCCATCAGGAACGCCGGCAGGCGCCGGATTTCACCGACCTCTGGATCAATTACCACGTCTACTAATTGACCCCCGAAGACCCGAGCAACGTTCTGATGCGAAAGCAATCCATGCTTATGATACTCTCCGACCGCATTCTTGTGCTGCTCGGCGAGCGCCTCCCTTTCCGCTGTTTCGAAATATAGAGACGGCCGAACGATTTTCAAAGCATACCTTACATCCGGGAGATCACGATTAACACATTGTATAACCACGCCGCCGCCGCCCACGCGTATTGGCGCCCCTTTTCTGATCATGAGCGCTGGCAGATTAGCCAACTCCGTGATATTCACCGGCCCCATCCGCATTCGGTAGCCACTTAGGTACTTTCGCCTGACGGTGGGCAGAGGAAGGCTCTCCGCCTGTCGGAGCAAGCTTCGGATGATCAGCGCCGCGTCGTCTAGTTCTCGCCGTCTAGCTTCGTCGGCTTGCGGTCTTTTCCTAGGCATGAGTTGTTGTCCTGAGATAAATTGAAAAGATTGCGGTGCACTGAACTAGGGTTTCAGATGGTAGGAGACGGCCAAGGCCACGGCCGGATCCGACATGAGGGCCGCTTCATCAGGAACTGTTGTGTCAGGGGAAACGCCCACTTCGTCGCGAGTTTCGGACAACCAGACTCGCCCGGCCATTGAAGGAGAGTTGCCTTAGAGCCCTCAACTCGGCGCTTCGGTCGATGCCCTCGGAGAATTGGAGTGTTCGCAATGGACTTAAACGCCGCTCTTTGACCCCATTCTCCGTCAGGCAGAGTCAGCAGGCCCTACTTGCAAACATTCGGCGCGCAGGCAGAGCCCTTGGACGTAAACCGAATACGCATGACCATCACTGAATTTTCAGCCTTGTGCCAGTATACACACCAGCGCAGCGCAGTGCAAAAACTCCTTTTTGAATGTGTCTACATCTCACACCAGTTACTTCGGCTAGCCCGGAGACTTTAGCCCGCGCGAATGGCCTGGCCGGGGCCAGGCTGATTCGCCGCCAGACGATCCGACTCAACGCGGCGGGCATGAGGCCGTCTCACTGGTGGCCAGGGCCGGAATCGAACCAGCGACACCACGATTTTCAGTCGTGTGCTCTACCAACTGAGCTACCTGGCCGTGGGGAGAGGCGGGGGCCTTGGGGAGGCTCCCGGGGGGCTCCCCCGGAAAGGACTTTCTACCAGTCGGGGGGGTGGGGCGTCAAGGTGGGGTCAGGGGGTGGAATCGCTTGTCTCGCGGGCTTTTTCTACGGTGAAGCGGAGGGTGCCATCGGGCTGCTCTTCGAGGGAGAGGAGGCGGTGGCCAGTTTCGGCGCACCAGGCAGGGACGTCCTCTCGGATGGCGGGGTCGGTGCCCAGGACTGCGAGGCGGGCGCCTGCGGGGAGCTCGGCGAGGCGGCGCTCGGTCAGCAGGACCGGCAGCGGGCACCAGGTGCCGCGTGTGTCGAGGATCGGCGGGTTCCCCGGGTCCGCTGACGAGCCGACTGGATCGCCGGCGCTCGTAGCGCCCCGTTGAGGCGCCTCTCCCTGCGCGGCTTGCGCCCGCGGGAGGTGATGGGTGCCGGCCCCGGATCCACTGCCGGCAACGTCCTCCGAGGCGACGGGCCGGTCCGTGGGGTCCTTCTCCCGCATCGTCAGCGACCGCCGCCACCCCCGCCCGAACTCCCCTCCCCCGCCCCACCCCCTTCGAGGTAATTCACCACCACCTGCGCCATCGCCCGCATCCCCACCTCGACCGCCCGGTCGTCGGCCTGGAAGGTGGGAGTGTGCAATCCCGAGCACTCGGCCTGGCCGCAGGTCCCCAGGCGGAAGTAGAACCCCGGCACCTTCTCGGCGAAGTAGGCGAAGTCTTCGCCGGCCATGACGGGGTGCATGTCGAGGACGTTGTCGGGGCCGACGGCCCGTTCGAGGGCGGGGCGGGCCCAGGCGGAGAGCGGCGGGTCGTTGACGGTGACGGGGGCGTTGGACTCGTAGTCGAGGTCGGCGGTGCCGCCGGCGGAGGCGGCGATGCCATCGAGGATCTCCTGCATGCGCTGCTGGACGGTGGCGCGGGTCTCGGGGCTGAAGGTGCGGACGGTGCCCTCGAGGCGGACCTCGGCGGGGATGATGTTGAAGCGCTCGCCGCCGCGGAAGATGCCGACGGTGACGACGGCGGGCTCGGCGGGCGGCAGGTTGCGGGAGCGGATGGTCTGGAGCGCCAGGACGGCTTCGGCGCCCATGACGATGGGGTCGACGGAGAGCTCGGGGGCGGCGCCGTGGGCCTGGCGGCCGTGGAGGATGGCGACGAACTGGTCGACGGCGGCCCAGGTGGGGCCGGAGATCCAGCCGACCTTGCCCACCGGGATCGACGGCGCGGAGTGCAGCGCGAAGATGGCCTCGGGGCGCGGGTCGTCGAGCACGCCCTCTTCGAGCATCAGCTCGGCGCCGCCGCGTTCGCCGGCGGGCGCGCCCTCCTCGGCGGGCTGGAAGATGAACTTGACGGTGCCGGGGAGCTCGGCGCGCATCCCGGCGAGCACCTGGGCCACCCCCAGCCCCACCGCCGTGTGGACGTCGTGGCCGCAGGCGTGGGCGACGCCGACTTCCTGGCCGGCGAGGGTGGAGCGGACCGTGGACTTGTAGGGGAGGTCGGTGGCCTCGGTGACGGGCAGGGCGTCCATGTCGGCGCGGACGGCGACGACGGGGCCGGGCTTGCCGCCGCGCAGGAGGCCCACGACGCCGGTGTGGGCGATGCCGGTCTCGACCTCGAGTCCCAGCTCGCGGAGGCGTTCGGCGACGAGGGCGGCGGTCTCGGTCTCGCGGTTGGAGAGCTCGGGGTGCTGGTGGATGCGGTGGGCGATGGCGACGGCGGCCGGGGCGTCGGCGGCGACGGCGGCGGCGACCTGCTCGGTGGTGGGGCCGCCGGCCTGTTGGGCGGCGGCGGGGGTGGCCGGCAGCGGGCTCAGGGGGGACGACGCGAGCAGCGCCGTGGCGGTCGTCAGGATCGCTCTCCGCAACATGTTCGACTCCTCCTCGGAATGGGATCGAGGCCTACGATACCGCGGGCTGATCCGAGAAGAGAGAAGCGGGGTGAGGGGACCGGGGGTGAGGGGAGGGGCGTGGGGAGAGCGGGCTCGCGGGGACGTCGCCCTGTCGGTGGGAGATGGGAGGGGGGGCGACTCGGCAGAGTCCGCGCGCGGCCGGGGGTGGTCTCCGCGACATCGAAGATTCAGGCGCGGACTCTGACGCCCCGGGAGCCCGCTCTCCCCACGCCCCTCCTTCACCGGTTGGGGGAGGAAGCGGGTGGGGAGTCGACACGGCAGCTCTGCGCGCCAGCGGAAGTGGCCACTCGGGGATGAGTGGGCGCGGACTCTGACGCCCCGGGAGCCCGCTCTCCCCGCGAAACCGCGCCGCCGGGGAGTCGGCAGGACGGCATGGAGCTCCCCCGCCTCTCAAGTCGGACTCCCCTCTTGACGAGTCTCGGGGGGCGGCTCTATACTGAACCGAATGGTTCAGTTTCCGTCCGACCTCGATGGCGTCTTCGCTGCGCTGGCCGACCCGACGCGCCGGGGGATTCTGGAGCGGCTCGGGGAGGGTGAGGCTTCGATCAGCGAGCTGGCGGGGCGTTTCGGGATGACGCTGACCGGCGTCAAGAAGCACGTGCGCGTGCTCGAGGACGCGGGGCTGGTGGCGACGGAGAAGGTCGGGCGGGTGCGCCGGTGTCGGCTGGGGCCGCGCCGGCTGGATGCAGCGACCGAGTGGATGGCGATGGTTCAACGGATGCTGGAGGAGCGCCTCGACCATCTCGCGGCCTTCCTCGAGCGCACGAAAGGAGACGAAGGATGAACACCCCGAAGAGCGACGCCCCCCGGCGGGCGACGGTGACCACCCCCGGCGAGCGCACGATCCGCGTCGAGCGGATCTTCGACGCCCCGCGCGAGCGGGTCTGGCGGGCCAGCACGGAGCCCGAGCTCCTCGCCCAGTGGTGGGGTCGCGGCAACCCGCTCGAGGTGGAGCGCTACGAGCTCGAGCGCGGCGGGCACTGGCGCTTCGTGGAGACCTCCGACCACGACAGCCACGGGTTCGAAGGGCGCTTCGCGGAGATCGAGGCGCCACACCGGCTGGTGATGACCTTCGAGTGGGACGGCATGCCGGGCCACGTGGCGCTGCAGACGCTCGAGCTCGAGGACCTGGGCGACGGGCGCACCCGGTTGGTCGCCACCTCGCTCTTCATGACCGCCGAGGACCGCGACGGGATGCTCCAGTCCGGGATGGAGGGCGGCATGAACGAGAGCTACGCGGCGCTGGATCGGGTGCTGGCGGCGATGGGGTGAGCGGGGGGCGGACCGGCGGGGAGGGGAGGGCGTGGGAGAGCGGGATCCAGGGGACGTCGGTGAAGGGGGAGGTGCGAGGGGCGACTCGGCAGAGGCCGCGCGCGACCGGAGGGGATCTCCGGGACGGCGGAGATTCGGGCGCGGACTCTGACGCCCCTGGACCCCGCTCTCCCCCCGCCCCTCCTGCACCGGCCGGTTGGACCGGGCGGCGTTCGCGCGCGGTCGCTACCCGATCCGCTCGATTCCGGGGAGGCCGTCGAAAGCGGTGTCGAAGGTCAGGATGCGGCGGATGCCGTGGTGCTCCATGACGGCGACGTGGAGGGCGTCGCGGGCGGAGAGGCCCGGGCGGCTCGCCAGGATGTCTCGGGCGCGGTGGACCGCCGCGTCGTCGATCGGCAGGACCTCGTCGACCACCCGGTCGAGGAGATCGAAGGCGGGACCGATGGCGTCGCGCCGGGCGATCGCCGTATAGCGGTGGAGCACCTCCTGGTAGACCTCGGCGTCGGTCACCAGGCGCTCGCGCCGCAGGATGGCCCGCTCGAGGGCGTGTCGCGCCGGTTCCTTGAGCGGGTGGTCACTGCCGATGACGTACATCGGAATGTTGGAATCGACGAGGATCAAGGCTCCGGCTCCGCGACGATCCCGGCGGTGCCGGCCACCTCGCCGCTGTAGCCGCGCTCGATCTCGGCGAGCATCCGGTCGAGGTCGGGAGCTGGGAAGCCGTGGCGCACCGCCTGGCGGACGGCGTCGAGCTTCGCCTCCGCCTCGCGCTCGGGCTCCTGGCGGCGCGCCTCCCGGAGCGCCTGGCGCACCCACTCGGCCACGGTCATGCGGTGCCGTTCCGCCGCCTCCTGGATCTCCGCCAGCTCGGCCTCGTCGACAAGGACCTGGAGCCGCTTACTCATGCCATGAGTATAGACGACTCATCGCAGACTCCGCGCGGGCCCACGCCGCGGCGGAGCGGATCGATGGCGGGCGGCGCGACGTCAGCCGGACGACCGGGGCCGGAGGGCGAGCTTGCCGAGGTAGTGGTCGTCGAGGGCGCGGTGGGCGTCCCGCGCGGCGGTGAGGGGGAAGGTCCTGGCGACGTGGACCTCGAAGGGGCCCGACCGGATGAGGCGGTCGAGCTGGTGGATGACGTCCTTGCCGGGGCTGCCGTCGTAGCTCTCGAGGGTGACGCCGTCGGGGGCCTCGACGTCGAGCTCGACGCCGTTGGGGTAGGCGGCGCGGCCGCCCTTGCGGAGCGTCGAGAGCGCCTGGGCGGCCGCCTCGCCGCCGGCGGTGAGGAGGGCGGCGTCGAGGCCGTCGGGGGCGAACGCCTTCGCCGCGGCGGCGATGTCCCCGTCGTGACCGTCGACGGCGGCGTCGGCGCCCAGGCGCTCGGCCAGGGCGACGCCGTCTTCCCCGGAGGCCACGGCGAGCACGCGGGCGCCCATCCGCTTGGCGAGCTGCACCGCCAAGTGGCCGATGCCGCCGCTGGCGCCGAACACCAGGAGCGATTCGCCGGAGCCGAGGCCGAGGGTGTCGTCGAGGCCGCGCAGGGCGGTGATGGCGTCGATCGGCATCGCGCCCGCCGTCTCGGTGCCGAGCTCGTCCGGGAGGTGCGCGGCCTGCTCGGCGGGGACGACGGTGTACTCGGCGTAGAAGCCGCCCTTGGGGTTGCCGAGGCCGACCGCCCAGACGCGATCGCCCTGCGCGAAGCCGTCGACGTCCGCGCCGACCGCGGCGACGGTGCCGGCGCCGTCGGAGCCGAGCACGTAGGGGAACTCGGGCTCCTCACCGGTCATCTCCACGAAGCCGCCCTCGCGCTCGTAGGGATCCCACACGCCAACGCCCGCCGACTCGACCCGGATGAGGATCTCGTCCGGCCCCACCTCGGGCACCGGGAGCGACTTCACGGTCAGCGCGTCGACGCCGCCGAAATGATCGAGGGCGACGGCCTACATGCGGTGGCGGGGTGTCTGTTCCATGACCTCAGAAGGGCCGCAAGCGGCGTGCCATCCGGAGGCCGCCGGCGAGCAGCGGCGCGGCACGCCGGCCTGCGCAGAGCCGCCTCCGGCGCCCTGCGCGGACTAAGATACGCGCCGATGTCCCCCCCCCGCCCCGCCCCGCCGAAGCGCCCGGCTCCGCGCACCATCGCCCTCGCCGCCGCCGCGGCGCTGGCGCTGGCCGGCGCCTCGTCCGCGCTCGCCTGGACGCCGCGCACCCAGGCCACCATCGCGGCCGAGGCGGCGCGGCTGGCGCCGCCGGACCTGGCGCGGCAGATCGAGCGGCACGAGAAGGAGCTGCGGGCGGGGGTGCTCGAGCCGTTCCGGGACGGGGAGCCGGCGCGGCACTCGGGGGCCCCCGGCGGCCGCCTCGCAACGACCGTGAACGAGGAGGCGGCACGGGCGGTGGCGATGATCGAGCGACACCATCCGTTCGCCGACGTCGTCCACCAGCTCGGGGTGGTCGCCCACTTCGTGGCCGACGCCGACTATCCCCTGAACGCCGCCGACTCCGACCCGCGCGAGGCGACCTACTTCGGCGACTACGCCCGCTATCTCGAGTCGGCCGAGCCGCGGCTGCCGCTGGTCTTCTACGGCGTCGCCCGCGGGCTCGAGAACCGCTCGGACCTGGGGCTCCTGGTGGGGTCGAGCCTGGCGCGCGGGCGGCAGCTCTATCCGCTCGTGGGGCGCGAGTACGCGCGCATCGGCTACGTTTCGGGCCTGGGGCGCTTCGACGACCGGTCGACCGCCTTCGGGGTGGGGTCGCTCGCCTTCAGCCACGCGGTCACCGACGTCGCGCGGGCGCTGCGCTGGGTGTGGCTGCGGGCCGGCGGCGCCGATCCGCGCGACGGTCTGCCGCCGGCCGGCGGCGAGCTCCTGCTGCGCCTGCCGCGCGCGACCGCCGGGCGCGCCGCCGCCGGTCCGCGGTAGGCGACGGGCCGCCGCCGCTGCTAGGCTCGCCGCGGCAGCGCATCCCTTCTTCTCGAGGAGACACCGCATGCATCCCATCGGCCGCGCCATCCTCTCCACGTACGACAAACACGGCATCGTCGAGCTCGCCCAGGGGCTGGCGCGGCTCGGCGTCGAGATCGTCTCGACCGGCGGCACCGCCCGCCACCTCGCCGAGCACGGCGTCCCGGTCACCCGGGTGTCGACCGTCACCGGCTTCCCGGAGATCCTCGGCGGCCGGGTCAAGACGCTCCACCCCAACGTCCACGGCGGCATCCTCGCCAACCGCAAGCGCTCGTCGGACGCCGCCGAGCTCCAGGAGCACGGCATCCAGCCGGTGGGCCTGGTGGTGGTCAACCTCTACCCGTTCCGCGAGACGCTGCGACGGGAGGACGCGCGGGTCGACGAGCTGGTCGAGATGATCGACATCGGCGGCCCCACCATGCTGCGGGCGGCGGCGAAGAACTTCCACGCCGTCACCCCGGTGTGCGACCCGGGCGACTACGAGCAGGTGCTGGCGGTGCTCGAGCGCGGCGAGGAGGTGCCCGAGGGGCTGCGGCGGCGGCTCGCGGCGAAGGCGTTCCGCCACACCCAGGCCTACGACGCGGCGATCTCGGCGTGGCTCGAGTCGCTCGACCCGGTGGAGGACGACGAGGAGGGGCCGGTCTTCCCGCGCCACCTCTTCCTCGACCTCGACCGCGAGCTGGCGCCGCGCTACGGCGAGAACCCGCACCAGGAGGCGGCCGTGTACTCCACGGCCGGCGGCCCCGGGGTGCTCGGCGGCTTCGAGCAGCTCCAGGGCAAGGAGCTCTCCTACAACAACCTCCTCGACGCCGACGCGGCGCGCAAGATGGTGGCGCTCTTCGAGGAGCCGGCGGTGGTCATCGTCAAGCACAACAACCCCTGCGGCGTGGGGTGCGGCGACGACCTGGTGGAGGCCTACGGGCGGGCGCTGGCCACCGACCCGGTGTCGGCCTTCGGCTCGATCGTGGCGGTCAACCGCCCGCTGGGGGCCGACTTCGCCGAGGCGATGGCCGACCTCTTCGTGGAGGTGGTGGTGGCGCCGGAGATCGACGACGCGGCGCGCGAGCTCTACGCGGCGAAGGCGAACCTGCGCGTGCTGGTGTGCCCGGTCTACGCCGCGGCGCCCACGACCTCGCCGGCGGCGGCCGAGCTGCGGGCGGTCGACGGCGGCTTCCTCGCCCAGGTGGCCGACGCCGAGCCCGAGGACGCGTCGACCTGGGCCTCGCCGACCACCCGGCCACCCTCGCCGGAGGAGCGCGAGGCGATGGAGTTCGCGTGGAAGGTGGCGCGCTACACCAAGTCCAACGCCATCGTCGTCGCCAACGCCCACCAGACCCTGGGGATCGGCGCCGGCCAGATGAGCCGCGTCGACTCGTGCCGCCTGGCGCTCGACAAGGCCGCCCAGGCCGAGCTCTCCACCGAGGGCGCCGTCGCCGCCTCCGACGCCTTCTTCCCCTTCCGCGACGGCCTCGACGTGCTGGCCGCCGGCGGCGTGACGGCGATCGTCCAGCCCGGCGGCTCGAAGCGCGACGACGAGGTGATCGCGGCGGCCGACGAGCAGCAGGTGGCGATGTTGTTCACCGGCAGGCGCCACTTCCGCCACTGAGCGCCGGAGGCGGGCGCGTGTCCGGCGTCGCTGCTCGCTCGGTCGGCCTGCGGCGTACTTTTCGTACGCCTCAGCCGCCCTCCCTCGCACTGCTTGCAGTCACACCCGCCTCCAGCGCTCAGTAGGTCGGTCCACGCCCGCGGCGGCGCTGGCGCGCGGGGCGAGGGGGCGAGGGCTCGCCTTGACCGCCTTGACTTGACTCCCTTGACCGGCTACCCTGGGGATGTCATGGGCAGGACGGCGACATCGGAGGCGCGGGAGTTCGTGGCGCGGGCGACCGAGGTCTTCGGGCGGCGCCTGGCGGAGCTGGTGGGCCGCGGCGGGGTGCCGGAGGAGGCGCCGGAGGCGCTGGCCGAGCGGGCGGTCCTCGCTTCCGCGGCCGCCGTCGTCTGGACCGAGCACGCCGGACCGTTCGTCGACACCCAGGGGGTGCGCACCCTGCTCGGCGGGGTGACCAAGCAGGCGGTCTCCCAGCGGGTCCACGGCGGGCGGATGCTGGCGCTGCGCACCGGCTCCGGGCGGACGGTCTATCCCCTCTGGCAGTTCCGCAGCGGTGACGTGCTGGCGGGGCTCGCCGAGGTCCTCCGCCGCGCCGGCTACGACCCCGACCGCGCGACCACCGGCTGGTCGCTCGCCTCGTGGCTCGTCACCGAGGATCCCGACCTCGGCGGCTCGCCCCGCGACCTGCTGCTCGCCGGCCGCGTCGAGCCGGTGCTCCGGGCGGCGCGCGACCTGCGGGCGGCCCTGGGGACCGACGAGCTCGCCGCCGCGCCCGGGGAGGCGGCGGCCTGACCCGCTCCGGCCTCGCCCCGCCACCCGACGACCCGGCCGCTCTCGCCGGGTTCCCCACCACCCGCCGGCTGCCGCGCACCCTGCACCGGGTGTCCGAGCACCCGGGGGCGTGGTGGTTCGCCACCGCCGCCGACGAAGAGGAGGGCGGGCGCTTCGACCTGCCGCCGCCCGAGGGCACCTGCTACCTCGCCGACGATCTCGCCGCGGCCCTCGGCGAGAAGCTCCTCCGCCGCCCCTCGCGGCTGGTCCCCGAGCCCCGGCTCCGCGAGCTGCGGCACGTCCGGGTCCGCGTCCGCCGTGCCCCGCCGCTCGCCGACCTCACCTCGCCCCGGGCCACCGGCTGGGGGATCAACGCCGAGATCCACACCACCGTCGACTACGCCAGGCCGCGGGCCTGGGCGGCCCGCCTGCGCGCCTGGGGCGCGAAGGGGCTGCGCTACGCCGTGCGCAGCGATCCCGCGGTCGCGGGTCGGGCGGTCGCCCTGTTCGGCGGCGCCGGCCTCCACGCCCGCGCCCCCGCCGGCCTGCACACGGAGGAGGGACCCCTCGACGTCGCCGTCGCCCGCCGCCTCCTCGCGGCGCGCGGCGTGCGCGTCGTCCCGATCCCGCGCGACGTCCCCACGGTCCGCCCGCCAAAGCGCTGAGGCCCCGGGCCACGCGACCGGCGCGGGGGGACGGAGGATCCGGCGGCCCGCCGTCCCGGGAAGGCGCCACCGTCCAAGACCTGTTGTAGGAGTCGCCATGACGAAGAACCGCACCGGGATCGCCCTCGCCGTCGTCGTCCTCGCCGCCCTCCATGCGGTGCCGGGCACCGCCGCCGCCGCCCCCGCCGCCGACGACCCGTGGGCCACGCTCGACGCGGTGCGCGACGCGCTGGCCTCGGCGGGACCGATCGAGGCGCAGTTCACCCAGACCTACGTGCCGGCCGGGTTCTCCAACGGCGAGGAGGAGAGCGGCACCCTGGCGCTGGCGCTGCCCGACTGCCTGCGCTGGGACTACCGCCAGCCCTACGACAAGACGTTCCTGCTCTGCGGCGAGGTGGCCCACTACTGGAACGCCGAGGACCGCACCGGGCGGCGTTACCGGGTGGACCGGGAGAACGAGCCGGGGCTCGACCTGCTGCTGCTCGGCGTCGACGACCTCAAGGCCCGCTACCGGGCCCGGCAGCGCCCCGCCGAGGCCGGCCGGGTGACGGTGGAGCTCGAGCCGCTGCAGCCGGTCGAGTCGGTGGCCGAGGCGACCCTCGTGGTCGACCCCGCCGCGCAGCGCATCGTCGGCCTCTCCTACCGCGACCGCGAGGGCAACTCCACCCGCTTCCGCATCACCGGCTACCACGCGCTCGACCGCGACGGTGCCTTCGACCCGCCGCGCCAGATCCGCTGGCAGGACGCCACGGAAACCTCGCCGTAGGGGCGGCGGAGCCCAGGGGCGTCGAGGCGGGCGGACCGGGTCGCGACGGAGGGGCGCGGGGAAGCGGGCGCCAGGGGACGTCGCCCTGTCGGTGGGAGATCGAAGGGGGGGCGACTCGGCAGAGTCCGCGCGCGACCGCTGGTGACCTCCGAGGGCCGAAGGTGCGGGCGCGGACTCTGACGCCCCTGGAGCCCGCTGCCCCCACGCCCCTCCTGCACGGCCGGTGGTGGTCGGGACTCTTCCCGACCTGCCAGGACGCCGCAACCCGCGGGCAGCTCACCGCTGGAGCTCTCGCTCCGCTCGCGCTCCGCGATCGAGCGAGAACCCGGGGCGCACTCCGTTTCCTCGAGAGAACGGCGACGGTGCTCCGATGGGCGGGGCGCCGGGAGGGACGGCGGGCGATGAGCGAGCTGCGGAAGGAGCGGTACCCGATCCTGTTCGTGTCGCAGGACGTGATCCAGGGAGAAGGCTTCCTGGCCCGGGTGGAGGTGACCGGCCGGGGGTTGCTGTACCGCGAGGAGGGCGGCGGCTGGTGGGTGGAGGGCGTGAACCCGGGCGGCTTCGTGGCCACCGGGCACACCGCGCGCTTCGCCCTGGCGGCCTTCCGCCGCGCCTACAGCGCCATCCTCTTCGACCTCGTCGAGGAGTCGGCCTCGTTCGCCGAGTTCGACCGCCAGCTCGGCGAGTTCTTCGCCGGACCTCCGGGGAACAAGCTCGAGACCGAGTGGCGCGAAGCGGTGCGCGACGTCCGCAGGGGCCGCATCCGGGCCGACTGGCTGGCCCGCCGCTCGGCCGACGACGCGCCGGGGATCGAGGTCACCCTCCTCGACTCCCCGCCGGGCGCCCGACGCCGGCCCCCGGAGGGCGCCGCCCTCGCGGCCTGAGCGCTCCCGGCCCGCAGGAACGGGCGGCCACCTCCCCTCCACCCCACCGAGACGGCCTGCGAAGTCGCTCTCGACGGACAGCGCCGCTCCGGACGCCGGCCGGCGACGACTACCCGGAATCGCCGCCGATCTTCTCCGTCCCGACCGTGTTCCAGGTCTGCCACAAGAGCAGCCACCTCCCTCCGGCGCCCTTGCGGTAGACGCTGACGAAGTTGCTGCCGCCGTTGCGGTACCTCTCGTCGCCCTGGCTCCACTCCAGCGCCTTCTGCCGGCCGCGCACCACCGCCAGGTCCCGGCATCCCGTGACCGCCGAGACCTCCTGCTCGAAGCGGGTGATCACGAACGGCGGCGAGTCCTTCGGGAACCAGAACTCCCGCGCCGCCGCCTTCCCGACCTGCGGTGTCGCCCCCATCGGCGGCGTCAGGACCACCTCGTCGTGCAACAGCCCCATCACCCGCGCCTCGTCGTTCGCCCGCCACGCGGCCACATACTCCGCCGCGGCCGCCCGCACCTCCCCTTCCGCCTCGGCGGAGAGAACACAATCCGCCATCGCCGGCACCGGCGCCAGCAGCAACAGAGAACCCAAGATCACCTTCGCGCGCATCCTCGCCACCTCCGTTCGGGGTCGGAGATCCAACAAGAGAAACGGGACCTTTCCCTCTTACGCAAACACCGACACCAAGGTTGACCCCGCCCCGGACCGCCCCGACCGCCCCGACCGCCCCCACGGCCCCGAACCTCCCCCACCGAGCTCCGCCGATCCCCACATCCGCCCCGGCCGCCTCCCTGCCGCCCGCCCCCCGGCCCCGCAGCCCCCACCACGCCCTCCCCCACCGACGGTGCAAGGCGGGGCGGGGGGAGAGCGGGCTCCGGGGGCGTCAGGGGCCGCGCCAGAATCTCCGACGCCGCGGAGATCACCCCCGGTCGCGCGCGGACCCTGCCGAGTCGCCCCCCCTCCGATCCCCCACCCACAGGGCGACGTCCCCCGCAGCCCGCTCTCCCCCCGACCCGCCCCCCACCACCGTCGCCCCTCCACACCGCTCTCAAACGCCCGCCGAGACGCCTCGGGCCACAGTCCCGCCCTCAGCCCTCCGCACCTCTCCACCACAGTGCCGAAGCCACACCCCGGGCCGCCCGCGCCCCGGCCCCGCAGCCCCCACCACGCCCTCCCCCACCGACAGTGCAAGGCGGGCCGGGGGGAGAGCGGGCTCCGGGGGCGTCAGGGGCCGCGCCAGAATCTCCCCCGCCACGGAGATCACCCCCGGTCGCGCGCGGACCCTGCCGAGTCGCCCCGCCTCCGATCCCCCACCCACAGGGCGACGTCCCCCGCAGCCCGCTCTCCCCCCGACCCGCCCCTCACCACCGTCGCCCCTCCCACACCGCTCTCAAACGACCGCCCAGCCTGGTCCCGGCCTCAGCTCCCTCCGCCCCTCCACACCACAACGCTCCACGCCACACCCCGGGCCGCCCGCGCCCCAGCCCCGCAGCCACCACCACGCCCTCCCCCACCGACGGTGCAAGGCGGGGCGGGGGGAGAGCGGGCTCCGGGGGCGTCAGGGGCCGCGCCAGAATCTCCCCCGCCACGGAGATCACCCCCGGTCGCGCGCGGACCCTGCCGAGTCGCCCCCCCTCCGATCCCCCACCCACAGGGCGACGTCCCCCGCAGCCCGCTCTCCCCCCGACCCGCCCCCCACCACCGTCGCCCCTCCCACACCGCTCTCAAACGATCGCCCAGCCTGGCCCTTGCCTCAGCCCTCCGCACCTCCACACCACAACGCTCCACGCCACACCCCGGGCCGCCCGCACCCCAGCCCCGCAGCCACCACCACGCCCTCGCCCACCGACGGTGCAAGGCGGGTCGGGGGGAGAGCGGGCTCCGGGGGCGTCAGGGGCCGCGCCAGAATCTTCGCCGCCGCGGAGACCACCCCCGGTGGCGCGCGGACCCTGCCAAGTCGCCCCCCCTCCGATCTCCCACCCTCAGGGCGACGTCCCCCGCAGCCCGCTCTCCCCCCGACCCGCCCCCCACCACCGTCGCCCCTCCACACCGCTCTCAAACGCCCGCCGAGACGCCTCGGGCCACAGTCCCGCCCTCAGCCCTCCGCACCTCTCCACCACAGTGCCGAAGCCACACCCCGGGCCGCCCGCGCCCCAGCCCCGCAGCCCCCACCACGCCCTCCCCCACCGACGGTGCAAGGCGGGGCGGGGGGAGAGCGGGCTCCGGGGGCGTCAGGGGCCGCGCCAGAATCTCCCCCGCCACGGAGACCACCCCCGGTCGCGCGCGGACCCTGCCGAGTCGCCCCCCCTCCGATCCCCCACCCACAGGGCGACGTCCCCCGCAGCCCGCTCTCCCCCCGACCCGCCCCTCACACCTGCCCGCCTCTCCTACACCGCTCTCAACCACCCCCGAGACCCCTCGGCCCACAGTCCCGGCCTCAGTCCTCGCACCTCTCCACCACATCCCAACCCGCCTCCTCACCGGTGCGAGGGCAGGGTGCGAGCGGTGTGGGCTCCAGGGGCGTCAGAGTCCGCGCCCGAGTCTTCGGCCTGCCGGAGGTCACCGATGGCCGCGCGCGGACTCTGCCGAGTCGCGCCCCCTCCCATCTCCCACCAAAAGCGCGACGTCCCCTGGAGCCCACACCGCTCGTACCCTGCCCACCTCGTACCGCGCCTCCGCTCTCCCTCCGCCCCGCCCTCACCCACCGTCGCCCCTCCTCCTCATCCCTCACCGCCGACCCCAGACCCCACCCCCGGACCCCGCCCGCGATCGCCGCCCCGCCCCCCATCGCCGGCCCGCCCACCGCCCACGTATAATGGCTCCCGCCCGACGGCCCGGGAGACGCCCCAGCGTGGGGGTGGCCTCGCCGGGCCATCGTCACACCACGAGATCATGGCTGCCGAGAACTCCTTCGACGTCGTCTCCCAGGTGGACATGCAGGAGGTGCGCAACGCCGTCGACCAGGCGCGGCGCGAAGTGACCACGCGCTACGACCTCAAAAAGGCCGGCGCCGACCTCACCCTCGAAGGCGACGAGATCGTCGGCGAGGCCGCCGACGACTTCTCCCTGGGCCAGGCCGTCGACGTGCTGCAGACCAAGCTGGTGCGCCGTGGCGTCAACCTCAAATCGCTGCGCCCCGGCAAGGTCGAGCCGGCCTCGGGAGGACGGGCGCGGCAGCGCATCGCCTTCCAGCAGGGCATCCCCACCGAGACGGCGAAAAAGATCGTCGCCGACATCAAGAAACAGAAACTCAAAGTGCAGGCCGCCATCCAGGGCGACTCCCTGCGCATCTCCGGCAAGAAGCGCGACGACCTCCAGGAGGTGATCGCGCACCTCAAGCAGCTCGAGCTCGACGTGCCGCTCACCTTCACCAACTACCGGTCGACGTGACCGTCGAAGGGCCCATGCATCCGAACCGCCGTCCCCCCGCCGCCGCCGGCGCGCCGCGGCCGCTGGCGCTCGTCGCCTGCGCGCTGGCGCTCGCCGCCGCCCTCCTGGTCGCCCCGCCCGCCGAGGCGCGCCACCAGCAGGGCGAGAAGGTCCAGGTCACCGGCCTGGTGACCGACCCGTCGGGGGCGCCGCTGGGCGACGTGCGGGTGGTGCTCGAGGCGTCGCGCAAGGTGTTCAGCCTGCGCCGGTTCGCCCCCGTCGTCCAGGACACCACGCGGCTGGCGGCGGCGACCGACGCGCGCGGCGAGTACACCCTGGTGTGGCCGTGGGACAAGTTCTACAACCAGTTCGACCTGGTGGTGGGCGTGCCGGTGCGGGTGCCCGGCGGCGAGAAGCTCGAGGTGCTCGAGACGGTCGACATCACGCGGCGGATCGACGGCCCCACCGACCCGGTGGTCGTGCCGCTGGTCGTCCAGAACGTCGACTTCCTCCACAAGCTGCGCGACTTCCTGGCCAGCGTCGACAGCGACGACGAGAAGCGCGTCTACCGCGAGCTGGGGCGCCCCGACCGGGTGGAGCTGCACGGGGAGGGACGCGAGAGCTGGTGGTACTTCGCCCAGGGCAAGCGCTACGACTTCGCCGACGGACGGCTGGTCGAGACCAAGGGCTTCGAGCCGGTGCAGGGGCCGTGAGCCGGATGGCCCACCCCGCCGCCCAGCCCGGACGCGAGCCGCGCCCCGCCGCCGACCCGCGGCCGGTGGCGTCGCCGCTGCGCTTCCTCGCCCTGGTGGCCGACAAGCTGGCCGCCACCGAGGAGATCTTCCGCCGCAGCCTCGACTCCGACGTCCCCTTCATCCACGACGCCGGCAAGTACCTGTCCGACGCCGGCGGCAAGCGGGTGCGCCCGGCGCTGACGCTGCTCTCGGCGCGGCTGCTGGGCCACGACGGCGACGAGGAGGTCACCTACGCCGCGGTGGTCGAGCTGATCCACACCGCGACGCTGATCCACGACGACATCATCGACCACGCCGACCTGCGCCGCGGCCGCGCCACCGTCAACCAGCTCTGGGGCAACCACCTCACCGTGCTGCTGGGCGACTGGATCTACACCCTGGCGATGCAGATGGCGCTGGCGCACGACCAGCTCGCCGTGGTGCGGCGGCTGGTGGGGGCGACGCTGAAGATGGTCGAGGGCGAGCTGCTGGCACTGCAGCGCCTCGGCGCCGTCGACCTCACCGCCGACGAGTACTTCCGCATCATCGAGCGCAAGACGGCCTACCTGTTCTCGGCGGCCTGCTCGGTGCCGGCGCTGATCCCGCCCGGCCATCCCGAGGCCGAGGCGGCGCTGGCGCGGTTCGGCGAGCACCTCGGCACCTGCTTCCAGATCGTCGACGACCTGCTCGACTTCACCGCCCGCCGCGAGGAGCTCGGCAAGCCGGTGCTCTCCGATCTCAAGGAGGGCAAGCTCACCCTGCCGCTGATCCTGCTGCTGCCGCGGCTCGCCCCGGACCGGCGGCGCTCGATCGAGCACGTCCTGGCCGACGGCGACTTCCGCCGCTCCTCCCCCGAGGAGATCCTCGAGATGGTGCGCACCGCGGGCACCCTCGACGAGGCGGTCGAGATCGCCGAGCGCCACGCCGAGCGCGCCCGCCGCGAGCTCGAGATCTTCCCGGCCTCCGACGCCCGCGAAGCGCTCGAGTACGCGCCGGAGTTCGTCCTCAACCGGCGCTCGTAGCCCGGTCGCCGGTCAGCCCGGCGGCCGCCCTCCCCCCGCATCCCCCGGGGGCTCCTCCTCGCCGTCCAGGCGGCGGCGGACCTCCTTCTCGAGCGGGGTGAGCTGCGGCGGGACGCGCAGGCCGAGGAGGCCGGCGGGTCCGGTCTCCGCGGGCGCCGGCGGGAGGCGTCCGGCGGCGGCGGGATCGACCGGCAGGACGGCGGCGGCGACGAGGCCGTCGAGGCCGGTGACCGTGGCGTAGCGGAAGCGGCGCGGGACGGTGTCGGTCCAGGTGGCGGCGGCCGGAGCGACCACCACGGGGGCGGCCTGGTGGGGCTCGGCGAGCGGCTGCAGCGGCCGGTCGCCGGTGAGGAGCAGCGCCGCCCCCGGCCCCGCCGCGGCCGCCCGGGGCGCCCGGTCGAGCCGCAGGTAGCCGTACACCTCGCGCCCCCAGTCGAAGACCGTCCGGGCCGGCGGAGCGCCGCTCCCGGCCGGCGCCGGCAGCGGGTCGCAGAGGTCGGCCACGTCGCCGGCCAGGGGGCGCACCGGGCCGCGCTCCGGCAGCCCCCAACGCCCCGCCGGCGGCCGCCCCCAGGACACCGCCGCGGCGGCGTCGCCGAGCGGCAGGCGACCCTCCACCAGCCCCGGCGCGGCGCGGCGCACCACGCGCCAGGTGGGGTCGGTCACCACCGGCGTGGCGTCGCCGGCCCGCAGCGCCGCCAGCAGACCGCCGGCGCCGCGCGCCGAGCGCACCTCGAAGACCAGCCGGTTGGCGCCGGGGAGCAGCAGCGGCGCCACCTCGTAGACGTCGAGCGCGGCGCCCGGACGGTAGCGGTCCGAGCCCACCCGGTGGCCGTTGAGCCAGGCCACGTACTCCTCGTCGGCCAAGGCCAGCAGCTCCGCCCGCTCGGGGACCGCGTCGAGCCGGAAGTCGCGCACCGCCCAGAACGCCAGCGAGGCCACGCGGTGCCGCGGCAGCGGCGCCCAGATCCACTCGGCCGCGCCGGTGGGCACGTCGCGCGCCCACCAGGCCAGCCAGCCGAGCTGCGCCACGGCCGCCGCGGCGACCGCCACGACGACCAGCAGCAGGATCGCCCATCCGCGTCGGCTCAGGCCCCAGGACACCGGGCGATTCTACGCGCCGGCGCGCCGCGCCGGGCCCCGCTGCGAAACCGTCTCGACGGCGCCGCGGAAACGGCCCTAGTGTGCGGGCATCCCGGTGGAGTGTGGCGTTCCGGCCGACCGAGGAGGGCGGCCGCGGGACCTGACGTCCGTCGCCCCGACGGCGACCGCGAGTCTCGACGTGGCGCTCCACCCCGGCGAGCCCCGCCCCGTCGCCGGCCGCGCCGCCGGACCCCGCGGAACCGCGAAACCGCTGACAACGGAGGGGACGATGTCGAGCATCGACGGACTGCGTGGGCGGACCCGGGGCCAGGTGGTGGCGCCCGGGGACGAGGGCTACGACCGGGCGCGGGCGGTGGTCAACGGCATGCACGACCGCCGGCCCGCGGCGGTGGTGCAGGCGGCCGACGAGGCGGACGTGATCGAGGCGGTGCGCTTCGCGCGCGAAGCGGGCCTCGAGCTGTCCATCCGGGGCGGCGGTCACGGCGTCGCCGGCCACGGGACCTGCGACGACGGCCTGGTCATCGACCTCGGCCGCATCCGCAACGTCCGGGTGGACCCGGGGCGGCGCACGGCACGCGTCGGCGGCGGCGCCGTCCTCGGCGACCTCGACCACGCCTGCGGCGCCTTCGGCCTGTTCACGCCGGCGGGCTTCAACTCGACCACCGGCGTCGGCGGGCTGACCCTGGGCGGCGGCATCGGCGCCTACCTGACCCGCAAGCACGGCCTGACCTGCGACAACCTGCTGTCGGCCGACGTGGTGACCGCCGACGGGCGACGCGTCACCGCCAGCGCCGAGGACAACCCGGACCTGTTCTGGGCGCTGCGCGGCGGCGGCGGCAACTTCGGCGTCGTCACCTCCTTCGAGTTCCGTCTGCACCCGGTGGAGAGCTTCGTGGGCGGGCCGATCTTCTTCGAGCTCGAGACGGGGCCGGACGTGATGCGCGCCTTCCGCGACCACCTGGAGACGGCGCCCCGCGAGCTGGGCGGCTTCGTGGGCTTCCACATCGCGCCGCCGCTGCCCTTCATCCCCGAGAACCGTCACGGCGACACCCTGTTCGCGGCGGTGGTCTCCTGGTGCGGCGCGCCCGAGCGCGCCGACGCGATGTTCCGGCCGCTGCGGCAGGCCGGCGCGATCGTCGCCGAGCACGTCGGCCCGGTGCCCTACCCGGCGCTGCAGAGCGCCTTCGACCCGCTGCTGCCCCCGGGCCTGCAGCAGTACTGGAAGTCCGACTTCGTCTCCGCGCTGACCGACGAGGCGATCGCGGTGCACATGGAGTACGGCCCCGGGGTGCCCTCGGTCCACACCGCGGTCCACCTCTACGCCGTCGACGGCGCCGTGCACGACGTCGGCGCCGAGGACACCGCGTTCCCGGTGCGCGTCGCGCGCTTCGCGCACAACATCGCCGGCCTGTGGCCCGACCCGGCCGACAACGAGAAGAACATCGCCTGGGTGCGCGACTACCACCGCGCCATCCACCCGCACAACGGCTACGAGGGCGGCTACGTCAACTTCATGGCCGACGACGACCAGGAGCGGGCGCGCGCCAACTACGGGCCGAACTACGACCGCCTGCGGGAGGTGAAGAGGCGCTGGGACCCGGAGAACGTGTTCCACCGCAACCAGAACATCCCGCCGGCCGTGGCCGGGCCGGAGCTCGGGGGCACTCCCGGACCGGTCTCCCGGCCGCCGGCCGGCGCCCCCCCGGGAGGCGCGGCGCCGGCGCGTTGACGCTCGGCGGCGCCCCGCCGGCCGATGCCGGCGTGCGCGCCGCCGGCGCGGGCCCTCACTCCTCGCGCAGCGCCACCAGCGGGTCGAGGCGGGTGGCGCGGCGGCCGGGGAGCCAGGTGGCGAGCAGGGCGGCGGCGGCGAGCAGCCCGGTCACCGCGGCCAGGGTGACGGCGTCGGTGGGCGGCACCTGGAACAGCAGGCCGCGGATCAGCCGGCCGGCGAGCAGCGCCCCGAGCAGGCCGATCGCCACCCCGGCGGCGACCGGCACCATCCCCTGGCGCATCACCAGGCGCAGGACGGCGCCGCGATCGGCGCCGAGCGCCATGCGCAGCCCCAGCTCGCGGCTGCGCCGCCCGACCACCTGCGCCACCACGCCGTAGACGCCGAGGGCGGCGAGGAAGAGGGCCACGGCGGCGAAGGCGAGCACGCAGAGGGTGAGGAAGCGCGGCACCGCCACCGAGCCGGAGACCATGTCGCTCAGCGTGTCGACCCCGGCGAGGGCGAGGGCCGGGTCGAGCGCCGTCAGCGCCGCGCGGGCGGGGCCGACCAGGTCCTCGGGCCGGCCGGCGGTGCGCAGCACGATCGTCATCCCGCGGCGCGGCGCCTGCGCCTCGGGCAGGTACATCTCGAGCTTGGGGTCGGCGTCGAGACCGGCGTGGCGCACGTTGGCGACCACGCCGACCACCGTCCACCAGGGTTCGTCCGAGGATGGGTCGTCACCCGGCTTGAGACGCTTGCCCACCGCGTCCTCGCCGGGGAAGAAGCGGCGCGCCGCCGCCTCGCCGAGCACCACCACCCGCGGCGCGTCGGCGCTGTCGGCCGCGGTGAAGGTGCGGCCGGCGAGCCGCCGGATGCGCAGGGAGGAGAAGTAGTCCGGATCGATCTGCCGGTACCAGATGACGTGTTCGTGGCCCGGCTCCGGCGCCGGCTCGCCCTCGACGACGAAGGAGACGTCGGTGTCGGCGCCGCTCATCGGCAGCCACGAGATCATGCTGGCGGACTCGACGCCGGGCAGCGCCCGCAGGCGTTCGAGGTAGCGGTCGAGGAGGGCGGCCGCCTGCGCCGGCTCGGGATAGGTGGTCGGCGGCACCGCGACGCGGAACGACAGGACGCCGCGCGGATCGAAGCCGGGGTCGACGCCCTCGAGCGCCACGAAGCTGCGCAGGAGCAGGCCGGCGCCGGCCAGCAGGGTGAAGGCGAGGGCCATCTGGGTGGCCACCAGGACGCCGCGGGTGCGGCCCTGGCGCCGGCTCGACCCGCTGCCGGCGCTGCCCTCGCGCAGGCGGCCGGTGAGGTCGTCGGCGCGGCCGCCGCGCAGCGCCGGCAGCAGACCGCTGGCCAGGCCGCTGGCCACCGCCAGCCCGGCGGCGAAGAGCAGCACGCCGCCGTCCAGCCTCGGGGTGAACAGCGCCGGCAGCGCGATCGGCGCCAGGGCGCGCAGGGCGCCGATCGACCACTCCGCGACGAGCAGCCCGGCCACCGCCCCGGCGCCGGCCACCAGCAGGCTCTCCAGCAGCGCGCCGGCGGCGAGCCGCCAGGTGCCGGCACCGAGCGCCCGGCGCACCGCCTGTTCGCGGCCGCGCGCCTCGGCGCGCACCAGCAGCAGGTTGGCGAGGTTGACGCAGGCGATCAGCAGCACCGCGCCGACCGCCGCCAGCAGGGCGAGCAGCGCCGGCTCGAGGTCGCCGGTGAGCTGCTCGCGCAGCGGCGTCAGGTTGGCGCCGACGTCGGCCAGCTCCCGCGGCTGGCGCTCGGCCAGCCGGGCGGCGACGGCCGAGAGGTCGTGACGCGCCTGCGGCAACGACACGCCGGGCTTCAGGCGACCGATCGCGCGGAGGACGATCTGACCGTACGGAGCGTCCGCCGGGTCGAGGCGCAGCGGGCGGAAGACCTGGTCGTCGGCGAGCAGGGGGAACGAGAACCCGGGCGGCAGGACGCCGACCACCGTCTGCGCCTCCCCGTCGAGCTGCACGGTGCGGCCGAGGATGCCGGGATCGGCGGCGAAGCGGGCCCGCCAGGTGGCGTCGGAGAGCAGCACCACGGGGTCGGCGCCGGGCAGGTCCTCGGCGGCGGTGAAGGTGCGTCCGAGCGCCGGCACGACGCCGAGGACGTGGAAGAAGCCCCGGCTCACCACCCCGCCCGCGAGCCGCGTCGCGGAGCCCGCGCCGGTCAGCGTCGGCTGCCAGTCGGCGAAGACCGCCATGTCCTCGAGCGACCTGTTCCCGCTCCGCCAGTCGAGGAAGCTCCCCGGCGAGAACCACTCGGTGTCGGGTCCGCCGCGGCGGCTGTAGTCCTGCCACAGCATCACCAGGCGATCGGGCTCGGGATAGGGCAGCGGCCGCAGCAGCACCGCCTCGACGACGCTGAAGATGGCGCCGTTGGCCCCGATCCCGAGGGCGAGGGTGAGGACGGCGATCAGGGTGAAGGCGGGGGCTCGGGCCAGACGGCGCAGCGCGACGCGGATCTCGTGGGCCATGGCGCCCATGTTAGAGAGAAGCGTGCCAGTCCGCCCGCGGCGCAGAGCTGCCCGTCCCCGTTAGGGTTTCGTCGCCCGGGAGGGGCCCGGGCGGCGGCGCGACCGTCCGCTGGCGGTCACTGCGGCCCGCAGGCGGACTCCTCCCCCGCCGGCGGGATGCGGCTCCGGGGGGGCGCCACCCTCCTCCGGCCAGGCGCGGGCGAGCTCCGCCAGCTCCCCCTCTGATCGACCGCCGGATCCACCGCCGCCTCCACCGTCTCGCCGCGTCGATCGGACCTCCTCGGGAGAGACGCGGGCGGGCGGCGGCGGCGGGCGCGTTGACAGGCGCGATGGCGGCGCCGACAATGCCGGCGTGCCCGAAGACTCCACCGCTCCGGAGATCGTGGCCGCCATCCCGGCGCGCTACGGGTCGACGCGGCTGCCGGCCAAGCCGCTGGTGCGACTGGCCGGGCGGCCGCTGATCGAGCACGTCTACCGGCGGGCGGCGGCGGCGCCGGGGCTGGCCCGGGTGGTGGTGCTGACCGACGACGAGCGGATCGGCGCCGCGGTGGAGGCCTTCGGCGGCGCCTGGCAGATGACCCCGGCCGACTGCGCCAGCGGCACCGACCGGATCGCCTGGGCGGCGCGCGACTGGAGCGCCGACGCGGTGCTCAACGTCCAGGGCGACTGGCTGCTGGAGCCGGCGCTGATCGGGCGGCTGGCGGCGCACCTCGCCGCCCACCCCGACGACGGCCTCGCCACCCTGGCGGTGCCGGCGACGGCGGAGGAGATGGACGACCCCGCCGCCGTCAAGGTGGTCTGCGACCTGGCCGGCTACGCGCTCTACTTCAGCCGCTCGCGACTCCCCTACCCGCGCCACGACGCCGGCGTCGGCCCGCTCAAGCACTGGGGCATCTACGGCTACCGGCGCGACACCCTGCTGGCGCTCGCCGCGCTCCCCCCCAGCCCCCTCGAGCGCACCGAGTCGCTCGAGCAGCTCCGCGCCCTGGAGAACGGCATCCGCATCCGCGTCCTCCCGGTGGCGGGCCGCGCCCTCTCCCTCGACACCCCCGAAGACGTCGCCCGCGCCGAAGCCGCCCTCGCCGCCGACCCCGACTGACCCCGCCGCGCGCCGCCCCGAAGGCGCGAGCGCAGCGAGAGCCGCCCCCCGGCCGAGAGCGGGCGCAGCCCGCGCGAGGCCCCCGGGGCGAGCGCAGCGACGCCCCCTCCGGCCGAGAGCGGGCGAAGCCCGCGCGAGGCCCACGGGGCGAGCGCAGCGACGCCCCCTCCGGTGATCGAAGGCACCCTCGCGGTGGAGGCGGGGGTGGCTGCAAGGAGCGCGAGGGAGGGGGGCTGAGGCGACCACCAGGTCGCCGCAGGCCCCCCGACCGAGCAGCGACGCCGCAGACGCCCCCGCATCCGCCGCGAGGGAGGATTGACAGGGCGGCACCTGCGCTTTTACAGTCAGACGTGCACCCCGAGAAAAGGCCCGCCCGAGCCGCGACGCAGCTTCGGGCCGCCGCCTCCGCCGGAGCCCGCACGGTTCCCGGCGGCGGGATCGCCCTCCCCCCGCTCACCGCTCCCGCGCCGTCCCGCCCCGCCCGCGCCGCGTCGCGCCGGCCGGCGGCGGCTGCGCCCGGGCGCGGGAAGGGCGGCGGGGGCGGGCCGGTCGCGGGGGCCGGCACTGCGACTCGTGGACTGCCGAGGACGGCGTAGAACCGAGAGGAGAGAGCGGACGATGGCGACCAAGTACATCTTCGTGACCGGCGGCGTGGTGTCGTCCCTGGGCAAGGGCGTGGCGGCGGCCTCCGTGGGCGCGATCCTCGAGGCGCGCGGCTTCAAGGTGACCCTGATGAAGCTCGACCCCTACGTCAACGTCGACCCGGGCACCATGTCGCCCTACCAGCACGGCGAGGTCTACGTCACCGACGACGGCGCCGAGACCGACCTCGACCTCGGCCACTACGAGCGCTTCACCCACACGGTCACCTCGAAGCGCCACAACTTCACCACCGGCCGGATCTACGAGTCGGTGATCAACAAGGAGCGGCGCGGCGACTACCTCGGCAAGACCGTCCAGGTGATCCCCCACATCACCGACGAGATCAAGGACACCATGAAGCGGGTGGCCGACGACGTCGACGTGGTGATCGTGGAGATCGGCGGCACCGTCGGCGACATCGAGTCGCTGCCCTTCCTCGAGGCGATCCGCCAGTTCCGCCAGGAGCTCGGGCGCGGCAACGCGATCAACCTCCACCTGACCCTGGTGCCCTACATCGCCGCCGCCGACGAGCTCAAGACCAAGCCGACCCAGCACTCGGTGCGCGAGCTGCGGGCGATCGGCATCCAGCCGACGTCCTGCTGTGCCGCTGCGACCGGCCGCTGCCCGAGGACGTCAAGCGCAAGATCGCGCTGTTCTGCAACGTCGACCCCGACCAGGTGATCGCCGCCCGCGACGTGGAGACGATCTACGAGGTGCCGCTGATGTTCTGCCGCGAGGGGCTCGACGAGACGGTGCTCGAGCTCCTCAACCTGCCCCACTACGAGCGCGACATGTCGCGCTGGGAGTCGCTGGTGTCGCGCATCAAGCACCCGCGGCACCGGGTGCGGGTGGGGATCGTCGGCAAGTACGTCGAGCTCGCCGACGCCTACAAGTCGCTCAACGAGGCGCTCACCCACGGCGGCGTCGCCAACGACGCCGCCGTCGAGCTGGTCTACATCAACGCCGAGGAGATGGAGGCCGGCGGCACCTGGCCGCGCGAGCTGTTCGAGGTCGACGCCCTGCTGGTGCCGATCGGCTTCGGCCAGCGCGGCGTCGAGGGCAAGATCCGCGCGGTGCGCTACGCCCGCGAGCACCAGGTCCCCTTCTTCGGCATCTGCCTCGGCATGCAGTGCACGGTGATCGAGTACGCGCGCAACGTCTGCGGCATCGCCGGCGCCACCTCGGCGGAGTTCGACCCCGACACCGAGCACGCGGTGATCTACAAGCTGCGCGACCTGCTCGGGGTCGAGGAGCTCGGCGGCACCATGCGGCTGGGCGCCTACCCGTGCGAGCTCAAGCCCGGCACGCTGGCGCACCGCGTCTACGGCACCGACCGCATCAGCGAGCGCCACCGCCACCGCTACGAGGTCAACCAGAAGTACCTCGAGCGGCTGGTCGACGGCGGGCTGGTCGTGTCGGGGCTGTCGCCCGACGGCAAGTTCGTCGAGATCGTCGAGCTGCCCGGCCACCCCTGGTTCCTGGGCTGCCAGTTCCACCCCGAGTACAAGTCGCGCCCCACCGAGCCGCATCCGCTGTTCGTCTCCTACATCGCCGCCGCCCTCGAGCACCGCCGCCGCCGCCAGGCCGGCGAGGCGGCGAGCCGCCCCGAGGCCGAGGCGCCGGAGGAGGCGACCGCGGTGATCGCCGTCCCCGACACCGGCGCCGCGGCGGAGGCCGCCGCCGCCCCCGCCGAGGCGCCCGCCGCCGTCCGCGAGGAGGCGACGGCGGAGCGGAGCTGACCGCGCCCGGGGCGCCGGCGCGCGGTGCGATAGCCTCTCGCGCGGCTCCGGCGCCGTCGCCGGGGCCGTGACGGAGCGACCCGTGAACGACGCGACCATCGAGCTGGCGCCCGGCATCCACCTCGGCGGCGACGCCCTGCCGGTGATCGCCGGCCCGTGCGTCGTCGAGGACGAGGCGCGCACCCTGGAGATCGCCCGCCGCCTGGCGGAGATCGCCCACCGCTTGGCGCTGCCGCTGGTCTTCAAGGCCTCCTTCGACAAGGCCAACCGCTCCTCGGTCGCCAGCTACCGGGGGCCTGGCCTCGCCGAGGGGCTGCGGATCCTCGCCGCGGTGCGCGACGCGACCGGGCTGCCGGTGACCACCGACGTCCACGAGCCCGGCCAGTGCGCCGCCGCGGCCGAGGTCTGCGCGGTGCTGCAGATCCCCGCCTTCCTCTGCCGGCAGACCGACCTGCTGCTGGCGGCCGCCGACACCGGCCGCGCGGTCAACGTCAAGAAGGGGCAGTTCCTGGCCCCCGACGACATGCTGCGGGTGGCCGAGAAGGTGTGGAGCCGCGGCAACCGGCGCTTCTCGGTGACCGAGCGCGGCTTCTCCTTCGGCTATCACAACCTGGTGGTCGACATGCGCAGCTTCGCGGTGCTGCACGAGGCCGGGCTGCCGGTGATCTTCGACGTCACCCACTCGCTGCAGCTCCCCGGCGGCGGCGCCGAGACCGGCGGCGACCGCCGCTTCGCCGAGCCGCTGGCACGGGCGGCGGTGGCGGCGGGGGCCGACGGCGTCTTCCTCGAGGTCCACCCCGACCCGGCGGCGGCGCTGTCGGACCGCGCCACCCAGCTCGATCCCGACCGCGCCGAGGCGCTGCTCGCCTCGCTGGTGGCGCTGCGCACGGTGCTGCGGCCCGGCGCCGCGCAGCCGCCCGCGGGGGAGGCGGGCTGATGGCCGACCGCGACCGCGACGGCGTCGCGGCCCGCGGGCGCCCGCCCCGCGAGGTCGCCCGCGAGGTGCTGGCCACCGAGGCCGCCGCCATCGAGGGCCTGGTGCCGCAGCTCGACGAGCGCTTCGACCGCGCCGTCGAGCTGCTGCGCGGCTGCCGCGGCCGGGTGGTGTGCACCGGCATGGGCAAGAGCGGCATCGTGATGAAGAAGGTGGCGGCGACGCTGGCCTCGACCGGCACGCCGGCGATGTTCCTCCACCCCGCCGAGGCGGTGCACGGCGACCTCGGGATGCTGGTGCGCGGCGACGTGGTGCTGGCGGCCTCCTTCTCGGGGTCGACGGAGGAGCTGGTGCGCCTGGTCGAGACCCTCAAGCGACTCGGCGTGCCGCTGGTGATGATGACCGGCAACCCCGACTCCAGCCTGGCGCGCCACGCCGACGTCCACCTGTCGGTGGCGATCGACCGCGAGGCCTGCCCGCTCAACCTCGCCCCCACCGCCTCGACCACCGCCACCCTGGCCCTGGGCGACGCCCTGGCGATGGCGCTGCTCGAGGCCCGCGGCTTCACCCGCGAGGACTTCGCGCGCCTCCACCCCGCCGGCCACCTCGGCCGCCGCCTGCTCCGCGTCCACGAGGTGATGCACGAGGGCGCCGCGGTGCCCCGCGTCGCCGCCGGCACCCCGATGCGCGAGGCGATCTACGAGATGTCGAAGAAGGGGCTGGGGATCACCGCGGTCACCGACGGCGCCGGGCGGCTGGCCGGCTGCATCTCCGACGGCGACCTGCGCCGTCTGCTCGAGACCGACGAGCAGCTCCTCGGCCGCACCGCCGCCGACTGCGCCCACCCCCACCCCCGCACCATCGACCGCGACCAGCTCGCCGCCGCCGCCCTGAAGGAGATGGAGGACCACCGCATCACGTCACTGTTCGTCGTCGACGCGGAGGGGACCCTCGAGGGCATCGTGCACCTGCACGATCTCTGGCGCCTCGAGCTGTTCTAGCCCTCCCAGGGCAGCTGCGGTCGCGTCTGCGCTCGCCGTGGAGGCGGGTGTGGATGCAAGGAGCGCGAGGGAGGGGGGCTGAGGCGGCCACCGGGTCGTCGCAGGCCCCCCGGAGCGAGCAGCGACGCCGCAGACGCGCCCGCATCCGCGAGCTCGCCGTGGAGGCGGGTGTGGATGCAAGGAGCGCGAGGGAGGGGGGCTGAGGCGACCACCAGGTCGTCGCAGGCCCCCCGAGCGAGCAGCGACGCCGCAGACGCGCCCGCATCCGCGGCGAGCTATAGGCCGAGGAGGTTGCGCGACACCTTCCACAGCCCCCGCTGGTCGGCCCACAGGTCGAGCTCGACCGAGGCGATGTCGTCGACCAGGGGGACGGCGGCGCCGTCGCGGCGCAGGTCGATCGCCTTGACGTAGGCGCCGCAGGTCTTGCACTCCTCGATGCGCAGGTGGGGGAGCTGCTCGGAGGAGTGGTAGACGAGCTGGTCGGGCTTGCTCTCGCCGCAGCTCGGACAGCGCACCCGCGGGTAGGGCCAGCCGGTGCCGCACAGGGCGCAGACCAGCAGGCGCCGGCCGCGGGCGTCGCGTTCGTCGCGCACCACCGAGACCTGCGGCGGCCAGCCGCAGCGTGGGCAGGTGCGGCGCGGCAGCAGCGCCTCGCCGGCGTCGGGCGCCTCGCCGCCGGCGTCGGCGGCGGACCCGCCGGGCGCCCGGCCGGCGCCGTGCCCGTCGCCCTGCTCGTGGCCGTTGGTGTGGCCGTGGCCGGTCGCCGCGCCGGGGGGCGGCCCGGGGTCAGCGTCCGCGGTGCGCCGCAGGGCGTCGGCCGGCGAGGGCTCCTCCCCCGCCGCCAGCGCCTCGGCCACCGGCTGCAGGTAGGCGCGGGCGAAGAAGACCAGCGGCGGCACCGCGCAGCCCAGGGTCCGGGCCAGCGGCTCGAGCTCCCCCTGCGCGATCACGCGGCGCAGCAGCGCCTGCCGGGTCTCCGGCGACGCCGCAGCCAGCGACTCGGCGCAGGCGGCCAGCTCGGGGGTGGCCGCCGGCCCGAGGTCGGCGACGAAGCGGCGGAAGGGGCCGTCGAGGCGGTGGAAGGGGAGCTGCCCGAGGTCGAGCGCCTCGCCGGCCTCGGAGCGCCGTAACCGCGCGCTCCAGCGGGCGTCCCGGGTGTGGCGGTAGAGGGGGCGCTGGCGGGCCAGGACCTCGCGGTAGAGGTCGAGCATCTTCGCCGCGTGGTCCTGGCGCGCGAGCAGCTCGGCGGCGCGGTCGTCGCGCTCGCGGTACGGCCCCTCTTCCGGCGTCACTCCCCGACCTTGTCCCGGTACCAACGCGGGTGGTGCAGCCGGGCCCACGGCCGGGTGACCGTGCCGTAGGCCATGCCGCGGGCCGTCCCCGGGAACGAGATCGTGGTCAGGTACCCGTGGACCAGGAAGCCCAGCCCGCCGAGAAGGCCGCCGAGGTAGTGCAGCAGGCGGAGGACGCGCAGGGTGCCCGCCGAGTAGCCGGCGGGGAACCACAGCGGGATGCCGGTGACGATGACGGCCAGGGCGACGCAGAGGACGAACCAGAAGTACAGCTTCTGGCCGCCGTTGTACTTGCCGGCCGGCGGCACCTCGTCGTCGCGGTGGTTGATGTAGGCCCACAGGGCGCCGAGCCACTTGCGGTCCTGGGCGTCGAGGAACATCTGCCGCGCCCACATCAGCGCCATCAGCACGGCGCCGACGACGAAGATCACCCCCGACCAGTCGTGGACCAGCCGCGCGGTGGGACCGCCGCCGAAGAAGTTGGTGATCCAGAACAGCCGCGGGTAGGCGAAGGCGGCCCCGGTGACGCCGGCCACCAGGAACGAGATCGCCACCGCCCAGTGGACGAGCTGCTCGGCGAAGCTGAAGCGGCGGATCAGCGGCTCCGCCCGCGCCGCGGTCACCGGCCGGACGGTGGTCGGGACGCCTTCGGTCGTGATCGTGGTCATGGCCGTTCCTCCGCGGGGGTCGGGGCGGTGTTCTCGGGCGTCTTGGGCCCCAGCGCCATGTAGTGCAGCAGGGTACCGACGAACCCGAGGCCGAACACCCACGCCCCCACCGAGCGCAGCCAGGAGAGGCTCTTGAACGAGCCGCCCCGCGCCTGCGGGTTCTCGGGCAGGAAGTAGTCGGAGAGCCGGTCGCCGTGCGGCACCACGTACATCATGTGGGTGCCGCCGACGCCGCTGGGGTTGTAGACCGCCGGCTGCGCGAAGCCGCGCTCCTTGAGGCGCTCCACCGAGGCGTCGGCCAGGGCCAGCATGTCGTCGCGGCTGCCCCACGAGATGGCGTTGGTGGGGCAGGTCTTGACGCAGGCCGGCTCGAGCCCGGCGCCGACCCGGTCCGAGCACATCGTGCACTTGTAGACCTTCCGCGTCTGGCGGTCGAAGCGGGGGATGTCGAAGGGGCAGGCCGAGACGCAGAGCTGGCAGCCGATGCAGTTGTCCTGCTGGATATCGACGATGCCGTTGGAGTACTGGACGATCGCCCCGGGCGAGGGGCAGGCGTAGAGGCAGGCCGGCTCGGCGCAGTGCAGACACGCCGCCTTGGTGATCATCCAGCGCAGGTCACCGTCGACCTCGGTCTCGTGGAAGCGCATCAGCGTCCAGGTGTCGGGGCTGAGGTCCTGGTGGCTCTGGTAGCTGCCGAAGTTCGCGGTCGGCTCGACGCCGAGCTCGTTCCACTCCTTGCACGCCACCTCGCACCCCTTGCAGCCGATGCAGCGCGAGATGTCGACGAGCTTGGTGTACTCGGGGCCGACCTGGCCGGTCGGCATCGGGGAGGTCGAGGCGGAGACCCGTTTGAGCGAGTTGTTGGCCATGGCGGTCTCCTCAGGCCTTCTCGACGTTGACGAGGAACGACTTGAACTCCGGGCACCGCGTGTTGGCGTCCCCGATGAACGGCGTCAGCGCGTTGGCCATCGACCCCTGGGTGATGCCGACGAAGCCCCAGTGCACCGGGATGCCGATGGTGTAGGCCGTCTTGCCGTTGACCTGCAACGGCTTGATGCGTCGGGTGACGATCGCCACCCCCTCCACCTCGCCGCGCTTGGACCAGACGCGGACCCTCCCACCGTTGGCGATCCCTTTCTCCTTGGCCAGCTCGGCCGGCAGCTCCACGAAGAAGTCCGGCATCGCCTCGACCAGGTAGGGGACGTTCGAGGTGACGAAGTGCTCGCGCTCGACCACCCGGTAGACGGTGGCCGGGTAGGGGAAGTCGTCGTCGGCGCCCGCCAGCGTGTCCTTGACGCCGGCGTACCAGTTGATCGCCGGGTTGGTGGCGACCTTCTCGTGCAGCGCGTTCGGCGTCGGGCTCTCGACCGGCTCGTAGTGCTCGGAGAACGGGCCGTCCTTCAGCCCGCGGGTGAACAGCCGGGCCACGCCCTCCTCGGTCATGATGAAGGCGCCGTTGGCTCCCGGCGCCATCGTCTTGCCGTAGTCGGGCACGTCGCCCACCCACTCGCGGCCGTTCCACTGGATGCCGGGGCGCTTCGGATCCCACGGCCTGCCCTCGGCGTCGGCCGACGCCCGGTTGTAGAGCACCCGGCGGTTGAGCGGCCAGTTCCAGGCCCAGCCGTGGTGCATCCCCATGCCGGTCGGGTCCGCGGTGTCGCGCCGCGCCATCTGGTTGCCGGCCTCGGTGAAGCTGCCGCAGTAGAGCCAGTTGCCGGAGGTCGTGGTGCCGTCGTCCTTGAGCTGCCCGAACGAGCTCAGCAGCGCGCCGGAGGTCAGGTCGAAGCCGTTGATCTCCTTGGCCAGCTCGGTGAGCGTGGGCAGGCGCGGGTTGAGGTACCTCCAGGTCATCTTCTGGATCGGCTCGTCCCAGGCGCCGCCCTCCTTCTGGTAGAGCTCCTTCACCCGCCAGAACAGCTCGGAGAGGATCCAGGTGTCGCTGCGCACCTGCGACGGCGGGTCGACGGCGGCCTCCTTCCACTGCGCCCAGCGCCCCGAGTTGGTGAACGAGCCGTCGCGCTCGATCCAGTGGGTCGACGGCAGGTAGAGGACCTCGGTGTCGATCTTCTCGGTGTCGGCGCCCGGCGCCTTCCAGAACTCGGCGGAATCGAGCATGAAGGGGTCGATGACCACCTTCCACTTGAGCTTCGCCATGCCCTCCATCAGGCGCTTGATGTCCGGGCCGGCCAGCAGCGGGTTGAACCCGAGGGTGATCAGCCCCTCCATCTTGCCCTGGTGGGCCTGGTCCCAGATCGACAGCCAGGTGGCGTCGCCCGCGGCCTTGCCCAGGTACGGGTAGGCGAACTCGTTCTCCGCCGTGGCGGCGTCGCCGAACCACGACTTCATCTGCGACACGAAGAACTTCGGGTAGTTGCCCCAGTAGTTCATGGTGTCGGCGACCAGCGGCTTCGGGGTCGAGGCCGCCAGGTGCTGGGCCAGCGTCTCCTGGCCCGGGCTGGGCACCTTCAGGTAGCCCGGCAGGATGCCGGCGACGATGGCGTGGTCGGTGGCGCCCTGCACGTTGGCGTGCCCGCGCATGGCGTTGATGCCGCCGCCGGGGCGCCCGATGTTGCCGAGCAGCAGCTGCAGGATCGCCGCGGTGCGGATGATCTGGCTGCCCACCGTGTGCATGGTCCAGCCGACGGCGTACATGATGGTGCCGACGTGGGCCGCGTTGCCGGTGGAGCAGACGGTCTCGGCGACCTCGAGGAACTTGTCCGCCGGGCAGCCGGCGATCCTAGCGACCATCTCCGGGGTGTAGCGCGAGTAGTGCTTCTTGAGGAGCTGGAACACCGTCCGCGGATCCTGCAGCGTCAGGTCGCGCTTGACGAAGCCGTCGGCGCCGCGCTGGTAGTCCCAGCTCGTCTTGTCGTAGCCGGAGGAGGCCTCGTCGTAGCCCGAGAACAGGCCGTCCTGGAAGTCGAAGTCCTCGCGCACCAGGAACGAGGCGTTGGTGTGCAGCCGCACGTAGTCGGCGTGGTAGAGGTCCTTCGACAGCATGTGGTGGATCATGCCGCCGAGCACGGCGATGTCCGAGCCCGGGCGGATCTGCAGGAACTGGTCGGCGACGGCCGCGGTGCGGGTGAAGCGGGGATCGACCACCACCAGCTTGGCGCCGCGGCGGTCGCGGGCCTCGACGGCCCATTTGAAGCCACAGGGGTGGTTCTCGGCGGGGTTCGCCCCCATCACCAGAACGACGTCAGCGTTCTTGATGTCCTTCCAGTGATTGGTCATCGCGCCCCGACCGAACGTGGCGGCCAGACTGGCCACCGTGGGGCTGTGTCATATCCGGGCCTGGTGGTCGATGTAGACCAGTCCCAGGCCCCTCGTCAGCTTGGTGATGAAGTAGGCGTCCTCGTTCGCCACGGTGGCGCTGCCGACCCAGGCGATGCCGTCGACGCGGTTGACCGTGTTGCCCTTGGCGTCCGCGGCGACGAACGTGGCGTCGCGCGAGTCCTTGAAGCGACGCGCGAACCAGTCCATCGCCGTCTCCCAGTCGAGCGGCGTCCACTCCTTGGCGCCGGCCTTGCGCAGCAGGGGGGACTTCTGCAGTCGCGGGCTCAGCGCGAGCTGCATCTGGGACGCGCCCTTGGGGCACAGCGTGCCGCCGTTGATCGGGCTGTCCGGGTCGCCCTCCACGTGGACCACCGTCCGGACCGTGTTCAGCCCGCCGCTGCCGTGGACGTACGCGATCGTCCCGCACCCCACCGCGCAGTAGGGGCAGACGGTCTTGTACTCGCGCGCGTCCTGGATCTTGAGCGAACGGGCGGCGGCCAGGGCGGGGGCGAGGTCGAGACCGAGAGCCCCGGCGCCGACCCCGACGGCGGACAGCTGAAGGAAGCCTCTCCGCGACAGGTTCATCAGCCCTCCTCTCCGGCGTGCCCGCCGGAATGGCCAAACCGCTTGGTTTCTAGAAACCTGATGTCATTCATCCGCCCGCGACGCGCACCTGTCAAGCCGCGCCGCGGCATGGCGGCGGGCTGATATCCTCGCCCCCCCATGAGCACGCCGATTCCGGGAGGGCCCGCCGGCGCCGCGGTCAGCGCGCCGGTGGTGGCCTACGGGGCCGCCGGGGTCGAACGGCGGGCCGACCTGGTGGCCGCCGAGGAGCCGCTGGAGATCCGCGCCGTCCCCGAGGAGGCCGGCCGCCGGGTGCGCCACAGCGTCGCGGTGACCATGCGCACCCCGGGGCAGGACTTCGAGCTCGCCGCCGGCTTCTTCCTCAGCGAGGGGATCGTCGCCGGCGCCGCCGACGTCGCCGCGATCGTCCACTGCGACGCCGCCGACGGGCCGGACCGCAACGTGGTCGAGGTGCTGCTCGCCCCCGGCGTCGCCTTCGACCCGGCCCGCTTCAGCCGCAACGTCTACACCAGCTCGAGCTGCGGGGTGTGCGGCAAGACCTCGATCGACCTGGTGCGGGCGCAGTGCCCGGCGCGGCCGGTCGCCACCCGGCCGGTGGCCGGCGCCGTGCTGCGCGCCCTGCCCGCCGCGCTGCGCGCCGCCCAGGAGGTGTTCCGCCGCACCGGCGGGCTGCACGGCGCGGCGCTGTTCGACCCCGACGGCACGCTGCGCCTGCTGCGCGAGGACGTCGGCCGCCACAACGCGGTCGACAAGGTGGTCGGGTCGCTGCTGCGCGCCGGCGAGCTGCCGGCCTCGGACACCGTGCTGCTGGTCAGCGGGCGGGCCAGCTTCGAGCTGGTGCAGAAGGCGCTCGCCGCCGGCATCCCGACGCTGGCCGCCATCGGCGCCCCCTCCAGCCTGGCGGTGGAGCTGGCCGCCGACTCGGGCCTGGCCCTGGTCGGCTTCCTCGGCGCCGAGCGCTTCAACGTCTACGCCGGCGCGGAGCGCATCGACCCGTGGTGAGCGCGGCCCCCGGCCCCGGCCACCGCGCGCTCGGCGACGACGAGCTGGCGGCGCGGGCGCGCCGCCTCACCTGGCTGCTCTTCGACGTCGACGGCGTCTTCACCGACGGCCGGCTCCACTACACCGCCCGCGGCGAGGAGATCAAGGTCTTCCACGTGCGCGACGGGCTGGCGGTGCGGATGGCCCAGGAGGCCGGGCTCAGGGTGGGGGTGCTGTCGGGCCGGGCCAGCCGGGCGCTGGAGCGTCGCGCCCGCGACCTCGGCCTCGACGAGGTGATCCTCGGCCACTCCGACAAGGGACCCGCCTTCGCGCGCTTCCTCGCCGCGCACCACCTCGAGCCGGAGACCGTCGCCTACGCCGGCGACGACCTGCTCGACCTGCCGGTGCTCGGCCGGGTCGGCCTCTCCTTCGCGCCGCTCGACGCGGTGGCCGAAGTGCGCCAGCGGGTCGACCGCGTACTGGCGCTGCCCGGCGGCGCCGGCGCGGTGCGCGAGATCGTCGAGACGGTGCTCCGCGCCCGCGGCGACTGGGAGCGCGTCGCGGCGCTCGCCGCGGGGCGCCCCACCCCCGGCTAGGCGCCACCCCCGTCGCAGGACCCCCGCGGCCCCCATCGCCCTCAGCGCAGAGAGCTGGTGGACGTCCCCCCCGGTTCGCTCGCGGCGCGTCCGCCGCACCGGCATCCGCCTCCAGCACCCTCCACGAGGCGGTCGGCGGGGTTCCTGCACGCCGATCGGAGGGAGACCCCCGCGCCGGCTGCGACGGCCGGCGGCGCCCTCCCACCCGCCGTCGTGCGCCTGGATCTTAGTCTACTCAACTAAGATCGACGCCTTTGAGGCTTGACAAAACCTTAGTGCTTGTCTATCATCATCGTGACGCGGCGCCGAAGTCGGGCGGCCGCGAGCAACCGCAACGGAACGAAAGGAGCCTTCCCATGGCACGCACCTCCATGACCCGCTGGAACCCTGCCGCGCGCGGCTGGCTCGGCGAGCGCGACCCCTTCGCCACCTTCATGGACACCTTCTTCAACGGCGAGCTCGGCCGCGGCGAGGAGCTGTCGAACCGGAGCTGGCGGCCGGCCGTCGACATCCGGGAGACCGAGGACGCCTACCAGGTCCACGCCGAGCTGCCCGGCCTGACCAAGGACGACATCCAGATCACCATCGAGAACAACGTGCTCAAGCTCTCCGGCGAGCGGCGCTTCGAGAAGGACACCAAGGAGGAGGAGTACCACCGCATCGAGCGCGCCTACGGCTCGTTCACCCGCGCCTTCAGCCTGCCGTCGCGGGTCGACTCCGAGCGCGTCGAGGCCTCGTTCCAGGACGGCATCCTCACCGTCACCGTGCCCAAGGCCGCCGAGGCGCGGCCGCGCAAGATCGAGATCGGCTGAGCCGCTCGACCGTCCCGGGGCCGCGCGCCCCGCTCCCCTCCGCCCCGCCGCCCCCGGCGGGGCTTCGTTTTTCCCCCGGCGCCCGCCGGCTCACGCCGCGCCGTCCTCCGGCGGCAGCGGGAGGACCACCCGGAACACCGAGCCCGCGCCGGGCTCGGACTCCACCTCGACGCGGCCGTCGTGGTTCTCGGCGATGCGCTGGACGATGGCGAGGCCGAGGCCGGTGCCGCCCTTGCGGGTGGAGTAGAAGAGGTCGAAGATCCGCCCGCGCTCCTCGTCCGGCACGCCGGGACCGTTGTCCTCCACCTCCAGGACCAGCTCGCCGTCGCGCCGCCGGGCCCGCAGGTCGATCTCCGGGCGGTGCCCGCCCTCCCGCGCCGCGGCGAGGCCGTTCTGGACCAGGTTGAGCAGGAGCTGGGTGAGCTGCGCGACGTCGGCGCGGACGCGGGCGCCGTCGGACTCGTGGTGCAGGCGCAGGCGGGCGCCGAGGTTCTGCAGGTCGCCGGCGAGGACCTCGCGGACCCGCTCGAAGAGCTCGCGCGGGGTGACCTCCTCGAGCTCCGGCGGCCGCGGCCGGGCGTAGGAGAGGAAGTCGGTCACCAGGCGCTCGAGCCGGCTGATCTCCGAGCGGGTGATCGACAGCAGCCGCCCCGCCGTGGGCCCCTCGCCCTGGCCGCTGGCGATCTCCTCCTGCATCATCTGCATGTTCAGGTTCAGCGAGTTCAGCGGGTTACGGATCTCGTGGGCGAGCCCGGAGGCGAGCGTCCCCAGGTAGGCCAGCCGCTCGGCCTCCACCGCCTGGATCTCGAGGCGCCGGGAGCGCTGGTAGAGCCGCCAGATGGCGGTGTAGGCGGTGGTGAGCAGGGCCACGGTGAGCAGGGCCACCAGCGCCGTCTGCTGCATCAGGTGGCGGCGCAGGACGCCGATCCGCTTCGACAGCTCCTCGGGCGAGATGCCGATGACCAGGGTGCCGAGGTCGCCGATCGCCACCTCGATGTCGGGCACCTCCACCGGGAAGCTGCGCTCGTGGGTCTCGTGGACGACGTCGGCGTCGGGGGGCACCTCGGGGTTCTCGAGCAGCGGCCCCACCTCCGGCGCCAGCGCCGCCGAGGTGTCGGTGCGGCTCTGGAACACCAGCCGCCCCTGCTTGTCGCGGATCTCCACCGAGCGCACGATGTCGCGCTGGCGCGGGATCGAGTCGATGTAGGTCTGGGTCTCGTGCTCGACGGCGATCGCCGTGTACAGGTCCGCCCGCCCGGCGAGCTGGTGGGCGATCTGGTCGGCCAGCGTCTCGGCCTCGTGGCGGGTCTCGAGCAGCACCTGCTCGATCTCGCGCTGCGACAACGAGCGGAAGATCAGCCACCCGAAGAGGACGATGTCGCAGAGGACGAACAGGCCGAAGGCGACGGAGACCACGAGCAGGCGGCGGTCGATCCCCGCGCCGCGCGCCCGTGGGGACGAGCGAGCCATCCGGGGCAGGATAGCACCGGGCCCCCGGGAGGCCGGTGCGTATAATCCGACCGACCGATGTCCCGTCGATCTCCGCGCCGCGCTGTCGCCGCCTGTGCCCTCGCGGCGCTGGTCGTGGCCGGCTGCCGCGGCGACCACGGCGGCGCGGTCGCCCCCCAGGACGCCGCCGGGACGCCGCACCGGGGCGGGCAGCTCGTCGTCGGCCTCAGCAGCGACATCTCCGGCGTCAACCAGCTCATCCAGCCGACCTCGCAGATCACCGAGGAGGTGCTGCGACGGCTCTTCCTCAGCCTGGTCGACGAGATGCCCGACCTCGAGACGATCCGGCCCAGCCTGGCCTCGGCCTGGGAGTTCTCCGACGATCACAAGACCCTGACCTTCACCCTGCGCGACGACGTGACCTGGAGCGACGGCGTGCCGGTGACCGCCGACGACGTCGTCTTCACCTGGCGCGCCTGGACCGATCCGGACGTCGCCTGGGACGGCGCCGACAGCGTCGAGGCGGTCGAGGCGGTCGAAGCGGTCGACCCGCACACCGTCCGCTTCCGCTTCTCGCAGGTCTACTCCACCCAGCTCGTCGACGTCGCCTCCAACGCCGTGGTCCTGCCGGCGCACGCCTGGGGGAAGCTGCCGTTCTCCGAGTGGCGGCGTAGCGCCGACTGGTTCCGCGAGCACCTGGTGGTCGACGGCCCCTTCCGGCTGGCCTCCTGGACGCCGCAGCAGGAGATCGTGCTGGAGCGCAACCCGACCTACTACGAGCCCGGCCTGCCGCGGCTCGACCGGGTGGTGCTGCGGGTGGTGCCGGAGCAGAGCAGCCAGGTGACCCAGCTCCTCGGCGGGCAGCTCGACTTCGTCATCCAGCTCTCCCCCGACGACGTGCCGCGGGTGCGCCGGGCCGACGACGCCGCGGTGGTCTCCTACTGGTCGAACAGCTTCGTGGTGGCGGCCTGGAACCACCGCCACCAGCCCTTCGACGACCCGGCGGTGCGCCGCGCGCTGACCCTGGGGATCGACCGCGTCACGTTGGCCGCTTCGATCTGGGGCGACCTGGCGCGCCCCATCGCCTCGCCGCTGCTGCCCGGCACCTGGGCCAACGACCCGGCGATCGCGCCGCTGCCCTACGACCCCGACGCCTCGCGGCGCCTGCTCGCCGAACGCGGCTGGGAGGACCACGACGGCGACGGGGTGCGCGACCGCGACGGCCGCCCGCTGCGCTTCCGCCTGGTCACCAACGCGGGCAACCGGCAGCGCGAGGACGCCCTGGTGCTGATCCAGGAGCAGCTGCGCCGGGTCGGCGTGGCGGTCGAGCCGGCCAGCCTCGAGTTCAACACCTTCATCGAACAGCTCGTCGGCGGCGACTACGACGCCGCGGTCTTCGCCTGGACCGTGCCGACCACCCTCGACCTGCGGTTCGCCTTCGACAGCGCCGAGATCGGCAACTCCAACGTCGCCGCCTGGTCGAACCCCGAGGTCGACCGGCTGCTGGCCGACATCCGCACCCGGCCGAGCCTCAAGGACGCCCGCGGCGACTTCGTGCGCCTGCAGGAGATCCTGCGCGACCAGCAGCCCTACACCTTCCTCTGGCAGTCCAAGCGGCTCAACGGCATCCGCCGCCGCGTCCACGGGGCGGAGCCGAACCAACTGTTCGCTCTGTCCGACCTGCGCACCTGGTGGGTCGGGCCGGAGAGCGGGTAGGCGCCCGCCGCCGGGGTGACCGCCCACCTGCTGCGGCGCCTCGCCGCCTCGCTGCTGCTGGTCTACCTGGTCGTCACCCTCACCTTCTTCCTCGTCCACGCAGCGCCGGGCGACCCGGCCGCCACGCTGGTCTCCGGCGGCCGCCACCAGGCCGAGCGCGAGGCCCGGGTGCGCCACGCCCTCGGCCTCGACCGCCCGCTGGTCACCCAGTACGTCGCGTGGCTGGCCGACGCGGCGCGCTTCGACTGGGGCACCTCGTTGATCCAGGGCCGGCCGGTCTCCCGCATCGTGCTCGAGGCGGCCCCGCACACGCTGGTGCTCGCGCTCGCCGCCCTCCTCGTCGAGTACGGGCTGGCGGTGCCGCTGGGGGTGTGGGCGGCGCGGCGGCGCGGCCGCCCCGCCGACCACGCGATCCGGGCCGGCTCACTGCTGTTCTACTCGGTGCCGCCCTTCTGGCTCGGGCTGATGGCGATCCTGGTCTTCGCCTACCTGTGGCCGGTGCTGCCCGCCAGCCACATGCACGCTCCCGGCGCCGGGCACCTGACGGCCGGCGCCTGGATCCTCGATCTGGCCCGGCACCTGGTGCTGCCGGCGGCGGTGCTGGGCCTGTCGGTGGCCGGCGGCACGCTGCGCTTCGTCCGCGCCAGCCTGCTCGAGGTGCTGGGGCAGGACTACATCCGCACCGCCCGGGCCAAGGGTCTCGGCGAGGGGCGGGTGGTGGTGGTGCACGGCCTGCGCAACGCCCTGCCGCCGCTGCTCCAGCTCCTCGGGGTGTCGCTGCCCGCCCTGCTCAACGGCTCGCTGGTGCTCGAGGTGGTGTTCTCCTGGCCCGGCCTCGGCCAGGTCACCTTCCAGGCGCTGCAGACCCGCGACTTCCCGGTGATCCTCGCCACCACCGCGCTCTCCGCCGTGCTGGTGGTGGGCGGCAACCTGGCGGCCGACGTGCTGCACGCCGCCGCCGATCCCCGGCTGCGCCATGCCTGAGCCGGCCCGCACCGTCTCGCCGCCGCGCCGCGGCCGGCGCGGGCTCCCCAACCTGCTGCTCGCCTCCGGCACCGCGGTGGTCGGCCTGCTGGTGGTCTGCGCCCTGGCCGCCCCGTGGCTGGCGACGGTCGACCCCGCCGAGCAGCTCGACCCCGTGGCCGGCCGCCTGCTGCCGCCGGGCAGCCGGCGGGTGCCGCTCGTCTTCACCGACGGTCGCACCCTGCTCGCCGACGCGGTGACGCGGCGCGGCGACCGGGTGGAGGCGCTGCGTCTGGGCCGGCGGCTCCGCCTCGACGCGGCCGAGCTCGTCAACCTGCCGGCCGGCGGCGTGCCGGCGCCGCGCCGCTTCGCGCTCGGCACCGACCGCTTCGGCCGCGACCTGTGGTCCCGGCTGGTCTACGGCGCCCGGGTGTCGCTGGCGGTGGGATTCCTGGCGGCGGCGCTGGCGGTGACCCTGGGGGTGCTGATCGGGGCGGCGGCGGCTTCCGCCGGGGCCTGGCTCGACCTGCTGCTGATGCGCCTCGTCGACGCCGTCCTCGCCTTCCCGCGGCTCTTCCTGCTGCTCGCCCTGGTGGCCCTGTTCCGGCCCGGGGCCACGGCGCTGGTGCTGGTCCTCGGGATGACCGGTTGGATGACCGTCAGCCGCCTGATCCGTGCCGAGATCGTCGCCCTGCGCGAGCGCGAGTTCGTCCTCGCCGCCCGCGCCTCCGGGCTCCACCCGTTGCGCATCCTCGCCACCCACCTCCTGCCCAACGCCCTCACCCCGGCGCTGATCGCCCTCGGCCTGCTGATCGGCGACGTCATCCTGGTCGAGTCGGCGCTGTCCTTCCTCGGCCTCGGCATCCCGCCGCCGGCGCCGACCTGGGGCAACATGATCGCCTCCGGCAGCGACACGCTGCTCCGCGCCTGGTGGGTGGCGCTGTTCCCCGGCCTGGCGATCACCGTGGCGGTGGTGGGGTTCAACCTGCTGGCCGACGGGCTGCGCGACGCCCTCGACCCGCGGCTGGCGGGCCGCGCCCGGCGCCCGGGCTGGTAGACTCCGCGGGACGACCCGGCGGGACCTTCTGCGGACGGAGATGAGCGGGCCGGCTCCAGCGACGCGCGACGCCCACGCCTCGGCGAGGCGGACGGCGGCCGTCCCGGCGCTCGCCGTCCTCGCCGCCCTCCTCCTCGCCACCGGCTGCCGCTCCGCCCGCCCGCCTGTCGGCCGCCCCGGCGAGGTCCAGCGCGGCGTCGCCTCCTGGTACGGACCCGCCTTCGACGGCCGCCTCACCGCCTGCGGCGAGATCTACGACATGAACGGGCTGACCGCGGCCCACCCCAGCCTCGCCTTCGGCACCCGCGTCGAGGTCGTCAACCTCGACAACGGCCGCCGGGTGGTGGTGCGGATCAACGACCGCGGGCCCTACGTCGACGGGCGCATCGTCGACCTGTCGTACGGCGCGGCGCGGCAGCTCGGCATGGTCGGGCCCGGCACGGCGCGGGTCGAGCTGCGCGTCCTGCCGGGGCGCGCGGCGCCGCCTCCGGTGTCGCTGGCCGCCGACACCCGCTACACCGTCCAGGTGGGCGCCTTCCGCGACGCCGGCCGCGCCGACGAGCTGCGCAGCCGGCTGGCCGCGCGTTACCCGGACGCCGTCGTGCGCAGCGACGGCGGGTGGCACCGCGTGCAGGTGGGCGACTACGACTGGCGCCGCAAGGCCGAGAGCCTGCGCCGCGAGCTGCGCCGCGCCGGCTACCCCGCCCTGGTCGTCCCCCTGCTCCCCGGCTAGCGGCCGGAGGCGGGGGCATCTGCGGCGTCGCGGCTCGCTCGGGCGGGCTGCGGCGTACTCGTGTACGCCTCACCCGCCCTCCCTCGCGCTCCTTGCGGCTACCCTCGCCTCCGACGGCTAGGAAGCCAAACCGGTTCCGGAGACAGGCTCCTAGCCGGCGAGGCCGGCGAGGAACTCCTTGATCCCCGCGTCCAGCCGCCGCCGCTCGCGGTGGCGCTCGACGCCCAGGGCCACCAGGCGGTCGACGAGCTCGGGGAGGGGGACGCCCGACAGGCCCCACAGGCGCGGGTACATGGAGATGCGGGTGAAGCCGGGCAGGGTGTTGATCTCGTTGACGAACGGGCGGTCGCCCTCGAGCAGGAAGTCGACCCGGGCCATGCCGCTGCCGCCCACCGCCGTGAAGGCCCGGACGGCCAGCTCGCGGAGGCGCTCCCGCAGGCCGGCGGCCAGCTCGGCGGGCGCGATCAGCCGCGCGGTGTCGCCCAGGTACTTGTCCTCGTAGTCGTAGAACTCGCGGCCGGGGACGATCTCGCCGACCTCGGAGGCCGCGAGCTCGCCGTGGCCGAGCACGGCGCACTCGATCTCGCGACCGGCGACGGCGCGCTCGACCAGCACCGCGTCGTCGAAGCGCAGCGCGAAGCGGACCGCCGCGTCGAGGCCGGCGCGGTCGGCCACCTTGCGCACCCCGACGCTCGAGCCGCCCACCGACGGCTTGACGAAAAACGGACCGGCGCAGCCGGGCAGGGCGTCGGCCGCCCGCGCCGCGCCGCTCTCGAGGTCGCGGCGGCGCGCCGCCCACCACTCCACCACCGGCACGCCGGCCGCCTCCAGGCTTCCCTTGGCCGCCACCTTGTCCATCGCCAGGGCGCTGGCGGTGACCCCGGCGCCGACGTAGGGCAGGTCGAGCATCTCGCACAGCCCCTGGAGCGTGCCGTCCTCGCCCCACGTGCCGTGGACGAGGGGGAAGAGCACCTCCGGCGGGTCGGCGAGCCAGGCCGCCAGGGTCGGCGCCACCGGCCGGCCGAGCGCCGCGAGCGCCTCGCGCTCGCCGGCGAGCACCGCCCGCGCCGCCTCCCGCTCCACCCAGCCGCCGTCCTCGGCGATGCCCAGCGGCACCACCGCGTGCCCGGCGTCGGCCAGCGCCGCCGCCACCGTCCGCGCCGACGCCACCGACACCCGGTGCTCGACGCTGCGTCCTCCGAAGATCAGTCCCACCCGCGCCATCGCGTCCCCTCGTCCGGTCATCCCGTGTGCGGTCCGTGCGGCGGACCGGCCCGCCCCCACCCTGCCGCCGCCGGCCGGCACCGCCGTGGCGGCGGCGTGGCGGCGCGACGGCGCCGGGTGGCGGCGCCGTGTCGCCCGCGGGCCGGGCGCTGCAAGAGCGGCGCCGCGCCGGCGGCCCAGCCTATCCCGGGGGCGCCGCGCCGGCGGCGATAAGATCCCCCGCCGGAGATCCTCGTGGAGAGCGTCCGCAACTTCTGCATCATCGCCCACATCGACCACGGCAAGTCGACGCTGGCCGACCGGCTGATCCAGCGCTGCGGCGCGGTCGAGGCGCGCGACTTCCGCGACCAGATCCTCGACTCGATGGACATCGAGCGCGAGCGCGGCATCACCATCAAGTCGAACACCGTCACCCTCCCCTACACCGCCCGCGACGGCCGCCTCTACCGCCTCAACCTGCTCGACACGCCCGGGCACGTCGACTTCTCGCACGAGGTGCGGCGGTCGCTGATGTCGTGCGAGGGGGCGCTGCTGGTGGTCGACGCCTCGCAGGGGGTCGAGGCGCAGACCGTCGCCAACCTCTACCTGGCGCTCGAGTACGACCTCGAGATCGTGCCGGTGATCAACAAGATCGACCTGCCCTCGGCCGACGTCGAGCGGGTGCAGGAGGAGATCGACCGCGACCTCGGCCTCGACCCCTTCGAGGCGGTGCTGTGCTCGGCGAAGACCGGCGAGGGGATCGACGACGTGCTCGAGGCCATCGTCACCCGGCTGCCGGCGCCGGGCGGCGACCCGGCGGCGCCGCTCGCCGCCCTGATCTTCGACGCCGAGTACGACCCCTACCGCGGCGTCGTGATGCTGGCCCGGGTGCGCGAGGGGACGCTGCGGCGCGGCCAGGAGATCCGCCTGATGCACACCGGCGCCGACCACGAGGTCGAGGAGGTCGGGCTGCTGCAGCTCAAGCACGTGCCGGTCGAGGAGCTCGCGGCGGGAGCGGTGGGCTACGTCATCGCCGGCGTCAAGACCATCCGCGACATCGAGATCGGCGACACCGTCACCGAGGCCGACCGCCCCACCGCCGCGCCGCTGCCCGGCTACAAGCCCGCCAAGCCGGTGGTCTTCTCGTCGATCTACCCGATGGCCACCGACGACTACGAGGACCTCGCCAAGGCGCTCGACAAGCTGGCCCTGAACGACGCCGCCCTGACCTACGAGAAGGACTCCTCGGCGGCGCTCGGCTTCGGTTTCCGCTGCGGCTTCCTCGGGCTGCTCCACCTCGACGTGGTGCAGGAGCGGCTGCGCCGCGAGTTCGGGCTCGACCTGCTGCTGTCGGCGCCCACGGTGCAGTACCGGGTGCGGCTCGAGGACGGCGAGGTGCGCACCGTCGACAACCCCAACCTCTACCCCGACCCGACGCTGGTCGCCGAGGTGCGCGAGCCCTTCATCCGCGCCACCATCATGCTGCCCGAGCGCCACGTCGGCCCGGTGATGGAGCTGTGCCGCGAGCGACGCGGCGAGAACCACGGCGTGCGCTACCTGGCCGTGGGCCGCGTGGAGGTGACCGCGGAGCTGCCGCTCGCCGAGGTGCTGTTCGACTTCTACGACCGGCTCAAGACGCTGTCGCAGGGCTACGGCTCGTTCGACTACGAGCTGCTCGACGAGCGCACCACCGACCTGGTGAAGGTCGACATCCTGGTCAACGGCGAGCCGGTCGACGCCCTGGCCCAGCTCGTCCACCGCGACAAGGCACGGCAGCGGGCGCTGCACTACTGCGAGCGGCTCGCCGAGACCATCCCGCGCCAGCAGTTCAAGATCGCCGTCCAGGGGGCGATCGGCGGGCAGATCATCGCCCGCACCACCATCTCCGCCTACCGCAAGGACGTCACCGCCAAGTGCTACGGCGGCGACATCACCCGCAAGCGCAAGCTCCTCGAGAAGCAGCGCGAGGGCAAGAAGCGGATGAAGCTGGTCGGTTCGGTCGAGATCCCGCAGGAGGCCTTCGTGGCCGTCCTCAAGTCCGAGCCCACGTCCTGAAGCGGCGCGGGGGAGGGGGCGGGGCGACCACCCGGTCGCCCCGCCCCCCGCGCCCGCCCTCGGGTCAGTGGAAGCGCAGGCCGACCGCGACGACGGCTTCGGTGTCGTCGGAGATCAGGACCTTGCCTTGGACGTACGGGCGGACGGCGCCACGGGTGAGGCCGAGGCCGCCGATCAGGTTCAGCCCGGCGTCGGTGGTGTTGTCGCCCCGGTCGCGGTCACGGATGACCAGCGCCGGCCCCAGCCCGAGCCACAGGCTCGAGTCGGAGGAGAGGCCGAAGTCGTAGTGGAAATCGCCGTTGAGCGTGTAGAGGTTCCCGTTGTCCGGGAAGGCGATCTCGACGTTGGGGTTGAAGTACCAGCCGCTGTGGCCGACGCCGGTCAGCAGGCCGCCGCCGACGAAGCCGGCCTCGGCGTCGGTGTAGTAGCCGGCGCGCACGTCCGGATCCCAGTCGGCCCGCGCCAGCGTGGGCAGGAGCAGACAGACGAGCGCGAACGCGACGAATCCGCTACGAAGAAGTGGGGTTCGCGACATGGTCGTTCTCCTCGGTCGGTCGCGGCGCCGATGGCCGGATCGCCCCGGCGTCCGACGCGACCCCGCCCAGCGGCTGCAACCCCCCTGCCACGGCCGCTCGCAGCAGCGCCCGCGACGCCCGCCCGACTGGTAGTCTGCACCGCGAAATGACCCGACCCGGGTGGGACCAGTACTTCCTCGACCTCGTCGACCGGGTGGCGGCACGCGCCACCTGCGACCGCGGCCGCAGCGGCTGCGTGGTGGTGCGCGACAAGCGCATCGTCTGCACCGGCTACGTGGGCTCGCCCTCGGGGCTCCCCCACTGCGACGAGGCCGGCCACCAGCTCCGGAGCATGCTCGACGAGGACGGCACCGAGCGCCAGCACTGCGTGCGCACCGTCCACGCCGAGCAGAACGCGTTGTGCCAGGCGGCGCGCTACGGCCTGTCGCTCGCCGGCACCACCCTCTACTGCTCGATGGAGCCGTGCCGGGTGTGCGCCCTGCTGATCGCCTCGGCGGGCATCGAGCGCGTGGTGGCCAAGCGGCGCTACCACGCCGGCGCCGACAGCCGCGAGATCCTCGCCGGCGCCGGCGTCCGGCTCGAGGTGGTCGAGGACGCGGTCGAGCGCTACGCGGAGCAGTGAGCCGCCGGCCCCGCGGCGCGGACGGACCGCCCGGAAGAACAGAAGGCCCCGGTCCGGGGTCGCCGGACCGGGGCCTTCGGTTTGTCTCGGTGGCGTGGGGTTCCCCCGTCGCGGGGGCCCCTGCCGGACATGAGACGCCGGTGAGGTGCCCCTAGGAGGACGCCACCTCCATCAAACCGTTCACGTCTTCCACCGGATCACCTCCTTTCTGGGCGTCGCTCACGATGCGGCGGGCCCCACCCCGCCCAGCCCGACGGTCGCCCGGTCAACCCGCCAGGGCCGCCGCTCCCCGAACCCGGGTCGCGGAGCTTCGAACCACCCCGAAGTGTGGGTCACCCCGGGGCTCGCTGTCAACTGGCAACCGGTCCGCACGGCCGCCGATTCCCATGGCGCGGCACGGCGGCGCGGACCCGCCGCGGCCCCGCGCTCCGGAGTGGGGTAGAATAGGCGCCCGCGGCCCCACGGGCCGCGCGAGATCGCGGCCCTCACTCCCCGCCGCGTCCCCTGCGGAGTCGAAAACCCCAGGTTCCCGGCGCCGGCCAAACCCGGCCGCGCCACACTCGACCGGAGAACGTCTTGACCCGACGCATGCTCATCAACGCGCAGACCCGGGAGGAGCTGCGCGTGGCCATCGTGGACGGCACCCGCCTGGAGGACTTCCAGGTGGAGGTGGCCGAGCGCGGCTCGACCCGCGGCAACATCTACCGCGGAACGATCGCCCGCATCGAGCCCAGCCTCAACGCGGCCTTCATCGACTACGGCGCCGAGCGCCATGGTTTCCTCCCCATCCAGGACGTCGTCCCCGACGCCTGGTACCGCCAGCCTTCCGACCCGTCGCGCAAGCCCCGCATCGAAGAGGTGCTGGAGCGCAACAAGCCCATCATCGTCCAGGTCTCCAAGGAGCCCGAGGGCCAGAAGGGCGCCGCGCTGACCACCAACCTGTCGTTCGCCGGGCGCTACCTGGTGCTGACCCCGTTCGACGCCACGCGCGGCGTGTCGCGCAAGGTGGAGGACGAGGACACCCGCAAGCGCCTCAAGGACCAGGTCAAGAAGCTCGAGGTCCCGGAGGGCTGCGGCGTGATCCTACGCACCGCGGCGCTGGACCAGAACAAGGCCGCCCTGTCGCGCGACCTCGCCGCCCTGCTGCGGCTGTGGAAGCGGGTCGGCGCCGACGCCCGGCGCGGCCGCGGCAACAAGCTGATCTACAGCGACCAGGACCTCATCCTGCAGGCGCTGCGCGACTACCTCGACCCGTCGACCGCCGAGATCCTGGTCGACGACGACGAGGCCTACGAGCGCGCCGAGGAGTACCTGAAGGCCTTCCTGCCGCGCGGCGGCAACCGCCTGTTGCGCTACACCGACCGCGAGCCGCTGTTCTCGCGCTACGGCCTCGAGCCGCAGATCGACGACATCTACCAGCGCCGCGTCTACCTGCCGTCGGGCGGCTCGATCGTCATCGACCGGACCGAGGCGCTGACCGCCATCGACGTCAACTCGGGCCGCTCCACCAAGGCCGCGAGCCAGGAGCAGACGGCGCTCGACACCAACCTGGAGGCCGCCACCGAGGTGGCCCGCCAGCTCCGCCTGCGCGACCTCGGCGGCCTGGTGGTGGTCGACTTCATCGACATGCGCGCCGCGCGCAGCCAGCGCAAGGTGGAGAAGACGCTGCGCGACGCCATGAAGGCGGACAAGGCGCGTTCGTCGGTGAGCCGGATCTCCGACAACGGGCTGCTCGAGATCAACCGGCAGCGCATCCACCAGGCGCTCAGCCTGCGCACCCACCGCACCTGCCCCGCCTGCGACGGCACCGGCCGCGTGCCCAGCCCGGAGATGGTGGGCCTCAACCTGCTGCGGCGCATCGAGGCGCGCGCCGCCACGGCGCCCCTCGAGCGGGTGCGCGTGGCGCTGGCGCCGGAGCTCGCCGAGGCGGTGCAGAACGGCCGCCGCCACGAGCTGTCGGCGCTCGAGCAGGAGTTCGGCATGCGCATCGAGGTGGTGCCCCTGCCGCGCCTCAACCTGCGCGAGCAGGAGGTCGAGTGGTTCAAGCGCTCGGCCGCCGAGGACGCCCGCCCGGCGACGGTGCCGACGGCGGTGGCCCACGCCGCGCAGATCGCCCGGCCCGCCGCCGAGGCGGCGGACGACGGCGACGGCGGCGAGGACGGCGACGGCCGCCCCCGCCGGCGGCGCCGGCGGCGGCGCTCGCGCAAGCCGGGCGGCGGCTCGGGAGACGACGCCGGCACCGGGGCGGCGGCCGCGGCCCCGTCCGACCCGGCGGCCGACGGCGACGGGGGCGACGACGCCGCGGAGGACGGCGGCGACCGCGCCGCCCGCCCGCGGCGGTCGCGCCGCGGCGGCAGCCGGCGACGCCGGGGCGGCGCACGCTCCGAGGACGGCGGCGAACAGGCCGCCGGTGCCGACGACGGCGAACCGACCACGGGCGGCTCGGGCTCGCGCCGCACGGCGCGCCGCGGGCCCACCGCCGACGAGCCGCCGGGCGGCGACGGCCCGGCGGAGTCGGGCGGCGGCGACGGCGCCTCCGCCGACTCCGGAAACACCGGGGGCCGCTCCCGCTCCCGCCGGCGACGGCGCCGGCGCTGACCCTCCGCACGGCGATCCAGAACCTCGACCTCGAACCTTCCGGGAGGACCACCCCATGCCCCACCGCTACCCCCAGGAGGCGGCGCTCCGCGACGGCCGCCGCATCCTGATCCGCCCGTTCACCGCCGGCGACGTCGACGCGCTCTACGCGTTCTTCCAGCGCCTCCCCGAAGAGACCCGGCGCTTCGCCTGGGACCGCATCGACGACCGCGGGCTGGTCCAGAGCTGGGGCCGGAACCTCGACTACCACAGGGCCTTCCCGCTGCTGGCGCTGGACGGCTCGGAGATCGTCGCCGACGCCACCCTGCACCGCCGCCACGGCGGGCCGCTGCGCCGGGTGGGGCGGATCAAGTGGCTGATCGACCCGGCCTACCGCGGCCTCGGCCTCGGCACGCTGCTGGTCAACCACTTCATCGACACCGCCCGCCAGAACGGCCTGCGCCACCTGTCGTGCATGCTGATCTCCGACGCCGAGGCCGACGCCGTCGAGACCCTCACCCGCCTCGGCTTCGAGAGCTACACCTTCCCCGGCTACGGCACCGACCCCGACGGGGACGGGCACGATATGGTCAAGCTCGTCCTCACCCTCTGACCTCGCGGCGGATGCGGGGGGATCTGCGGCGTCGCGCTTGATCGGCCTCCCTGCGGCGACCTGATGGTCGCCTCGGTCGGCCTCACTGCGCGCTCCTTGCATCTCCCCCCGCCTCCGCCGCGAGGTGCCTTCGGTCACCCGGAGGGGGCGTCGCTGCGCTCGCCCCCGGGGGCCTCGCGCGGGCTGCGCCCGCTCTCGGGGGGCTGCGCCGTGATGCGCGCCGCGGGCGGGTACGGGGCTTGCTGCGTTTATGCTGTCGGTATGGCGGATCGCGAGACGGAGCGGGTGCGGGCGGGGCGGGACGGGCTGGGGGGACGGCCGGAGACGCCGGGGGGAACGGCCGAGCAGGCGGCCGCCGCCGCGGCGGTGGAGCGCTGCGGCGGGCCGGAAGGGGGCGAGACGCGCTGGGGCAAGGCGTCGGGCAGCTTCGACGAGCGCCAGTTCCTGGAGGGGCCCAGCAAGCGGGTCGAAGAGCTGGCGCGCATCCTGCGCATCGGCCGCGAGTTCGTGCGCGGCTTCCGGCACCTGCACTTCGCCGGGCCCTGCGTGACCGTCTTCGGCTCCGCCCGCTTCACCGAGGAGCATCCGTACTACGCGCTCGGCCGCGAGATGGGCCGGCGGCTGGCGCGCGCCGGCTTCACGGTGATGACCGGCGGCGGTCCCGGGTTGATGGAGGCGGCCAACCGCGGCGCCCGCGACGAGGGCGGCGCCTCGGTGGGCGTCAACGTCGAGCTCCCCCACGAGCAGCGGCCGAACGACTACCTCGACAGCTTCCTCGAGTTCCGCTACTTCTTCGTCCGCAAGGTGATGCTGGTGAAGTACTCGTACGCCTTCGTGGTGCTGCCGGGGGGCTTCGGCACCATGGACGAGATCTTCGAGTGCGCGGTGCTGATCCAGACCGGCAAGATCCTCAACTTCCCCCTGGTGCTGATGGGGACCGAGTACTGGCGGCCGCTGCTCGACTTCATGCGCGGACCGATGGTGGGCGCCGGAACCATCGAGGCCGCGGACTTCGACCGCATCCTGGCCACCGACTCGCCGCGCGAGGCGATCCACTGCATCCTCGCCGCCGCCACCGACCGCTTCGGGCTCCACTGGACGGCCCGCCGGCCGCGGCGCGACCGCCGCGCCCTGCGGGAGGAGCGCGCCTGAGCCGCTCCGGGCGCCCGGCGGCACCGGGACCACGCCACGCCCGGAGGGCGGTTTGTTATGCTCGGCCGGTCCCCGCTGGTCGATCACCACAGCTCGTGAAGAACGCCGGAAGCGCATGATCCACCGTTCCCGACGAGCCGCGCCGACGCGCCGGCGCCGCGTGCCGCGGCGCGTCCTGGCCCTGCTGCCCGCCGTCCTGCTGCTCGCCGCGGCCCGCCCGCCCGACGGCGAGGCGCAGGGACGGCGGCCGCGCCAGGCGGCGCGGCCGAACGTGGTCCTGATCACGATCGACACCCTGCGCGCCGACCACCTGTCGGGCTACGGCTACCGGCGCCGCACGTCCCCCGACATCGACCGGCTGATCGCCGGCGGGGCGCGCTTCGACCAGGCCCGCACCGTCGAGCCGCTGACCAATCCGTCGTGCACCTCGATGCTGACCTCGATGTACCCGCACGAGCACGGCGCCACCCGCAACGGGCTGCGCATGCGCCCCAACCTGCCGTCGCTGCCGCGGGCGCTGGACCGGGCCGGCTACCTCACCGGCGCCTTCGTCGCCAACTGGACGCTGAAGAACGACATCTCCGGCTTCGCCGAGCACTTCGAGCACTTCGAGGAGGTGCTGACCCGCAAGCGCTGGTTCGGGCTCTTCGCCCAGGAGGCCGACGCCGCCGACGTCAACGAGGCGGCGCTGGCCTGGGCCGACGAGAACGCCCTGCGCCGGCGACCGATCTTCCTCTGGGTCCACTACGTCGAGCCGCACGCCCCCTACAAGTTCCACTCCGCGGTGACGGCGCAGCTCGGCATGGGGCACCGCTCCGACGGGGGCAAGGCCGACCGCTACGACACCGAGATCGCCTTCGTCGACCGCTACGTGGGCCAGCTCGTGCGCCACCTCGAGGCGCTGCCGGCGCTGGCCGGCAACACGCTGTTCGTCTTCTCCTCCGACCACGGCGAGAGCCTCGGCGAGCACGGCTACTGGGGGCACGGCCGGCACCTCTACGAGCCCGGCCTGCACATCCCCCTCGTCTTCTACTGGCCGGGCCGGATCCGGCCGCAGCAGGTCGCCGCGCCGGCCACCAACCTCGACATCGCGGCGACCGTCCTCGGGCTGGTCGGGAGCGCGGCGCCGCCCACCTTCCAGGGTTTCGACTGGAGCGCCGTGCTCGCCGGCCGCGGCGCGCCCGACCCCGAGCGCACCACCTGGTACCAGGCCCACAAGGGGGCGGTGCTGAGCGTCAACGACTCGCGCGGCGCCCGCCGCGACGGCCTGCTCGAGCTCGCCCTGCTGCGCGACGGGACGAAGGAGATCGTCCAGGTCCGCCAGCGCGAGCACGAGATCTTCGACCTGCGCCGCGACCCGCACGAGAAGCGCAACCTCAACGGCTCGGGCTACCGTCCCTCGCCGCGCCTGCGCGCCTGGGTCTCGGACGTCGAGAAGGCCCTCGACAAGTCCGCCGACGCCCCCCCTCCCGACGTCACCGCGGAGGAGATCGAGAAGCTCAAGTCCCTCGGCTACGTCGACTGACCCTGGCGGCGGATGCGGGGGCGTCTGCGGCGTCGCTGCTCGGTCGGGGGGCCTGCGGCGACCTGGTGGTCGCCTCAGCCCCCCTCGCTCGCGCTCCTTGCAGCCACCCCCGCCTCCACCGCCAGGGTGCCTCCGATCACCGGGCGGGCATCGCTTCGCTCGCCCGGGGGGCCTCGCGCGGGCTGCGCCCGCTCTCGGCCGATAAAGACGGTGACACACACGTCTTTCGCTCCGGCGGGGGCCTGCGACGACCTGATGGTCGCCTCAGTCGGCCTCGTTCGCGCTCCTTGCAGCCACCCCCGCCTCCACCGCGAGGTGCCTCCGATCACCGGGCGGCTCTCGCTACGCTCGCGCCGGACACCTCGCGCGGGCTGCGCCCGCTCTCGCACGGGTGCGGCTCTCGCTACGCTCGCGCCGGGGGCCTCGCGCGGGCGCCTCCCGTTCCCGGCCTACCAGGTGACGCGGAGCTTGAGCTTTCTCTCGCGGCGGCGGTCGTGGTACCAGAGGCAGCCTTCGCGGCGGCCGTGGAGGTAGAGGTCGCGGAGGATCTCGACGTCGTGGCGGCAGTAGTCGGCGACCAGGTCGAGGCGGCCCTCGCGGACCCAGGCCAGCGACTGCAGGCCGTCGGCGGTCTTGCCCACGCCGAGGGTGGCCTCGGCGAGGTGGCCGAGGCCGAGGCGGAAGCCGAGCCGGTCGCGCACCTGCTCGAGGAGGTCGAGGGTGGGCAGGCGGCGGGCGTAGTCGACGCCGGTGTAGCCGGCCAGCACCCGGTAGTCGAAGCGCTTGACGTTGAAGCCCACCACCAGGCGGGCGGCCGCCAGGGCGGCCAGGAGGCGGTCGACCCGCGCCTCGTCGAAGGACTCGAAGCGACCCTCCTCGAGGTGGCACACCACGCCCACGGCGACCCCCATGCGGTGGGCGTTGGCCCAGCCGCCGACGTCGGCCGCCGAGCGCAGCGTCTCGAGGTCGAACAGCACCGTGCCGCCGTCGGCGCCGGCCGCGCACCGGGCCGGACCGGGAGCGGGATCCGGCGCGCCGGCCCCCGCCGCTGGAGCCGCCGCCGCCAGCCAGCGGCGCCGCCAGCGGGCCAGGGCCCGCGCCAGCCCCGAGGCGGCGGCCGCAGGTCGGCCGTGGTCCGCCGCCGGGGCGACACTCTCCTCCGCCACCGGAGGCCGGCGGTCGCCCGCCGCCGGGATCGTCGCGGCCGCCGCGGCCCCCGGCGCCGCCCCGCCTCCGGCCGCCGCGAGCCGCAGCCGCACCGGCGGCCCCCAGGGGACCGCCGCCTCCTCCCGCCCCAGCAGCAGGCACAGCGCCCGCCGCGCCCCCTCCTTGTCGAGCGGCCGGTTGCCGTTGCCGCACTTGGGCGACTGGATGCACGACGGGCAGCCGACCTCGCACGGACAGGCCGCCAGCAGGTCGACCACCCCGGACAGCAGGCTCTCGAGGTCGGCGAAACCGGCGGCCGCGATGCCGACGCCACCGGGCGCGCCGTCGTAGACGAAGACCGCCCCGACGCCCACCTGCGGGTGGCGCGGGATCGAGATGCCACCGACGTCGTTGCGGTCGCACAGGGCCAGGCGCGGCAGGAGCGCGATGGCGGCGTGCTCGCTGGCGTGCAGCGCCCCCATGAAGTGGACCCCGTCGCGCCGCAGCGTCGCCTCCACGGCGGCCGGCGCCGCCCACCACAGGGCCTCGGTCTCGAAGCGCACCGGCGGCAGGTCGAGCTCGTGCCGCGACAGGGTGTCGCGCCCCTGGATCCGCTTGCGCTCGTAGCCGACCACGCGCTCGGTCACCCGCACCCGTCCCCGCCACGCCGACAGCCGGCCGTCGTGGCGTTCGTCGAGGACCTCGAGGATCTCGGTCTCCTTCTCGGTCAGGGGCGCCGTGTACCAGTCCACCTTCACCCGCTCGGCGGCGACGCGGTGGCGTTCGAGGTCGAGCTCCGTCACCAGGTACTGGCGGCCGCCGTGGAGGTAGACCGCCCCGGGGTGGCACTCGAGCAGCGCGCGCACCCCGTCGACGGTGCCGACGGTGCGCCCGGTCGAGCGGTCGGTGATCGCGGTGGTGGGTCCGCCGCCGCGCAGGTCGACCCGGCGGTGCGGCCGGGAGGCGCGGGCGACGAGCTCTCCCCCTTCGGCCTCCAGCAGGTCGCCGGCGGCGAGCAGCTCCTCGACCCGCCCCCGGTGCCGCGCCAGCAGCTCGCGGTCGGCCTCCGGCTCGAGCGGCATCTCGGCCGCGGCGCACAGCAGGTGGCCGCGGCTGACCACCGGGTTGGCGGGGTCGACGATCAAGCGCTCGCACGGCCGTCCCACCAGCTCGTCGGGATGGTCGAGGAAGTACTGGTCGAGGGCGTCGGGGAGCGCCACCAGGGCGGTCAGCGACTCGCGGCCCGCCCGGCCGACCCGTCCCGAGCGCTGCCAGGTGGCCATGACGCTGCCCGGATAGCCGACCAGGATGCAGGCGTCCAGGCCGCCGACGTCGATGCCCATCTCCAGCGCCGACGTCGAGATCACCCCGTCGAGGCGGCCGGCGAACAGGTCGGCCTCGATGCGCCGGCGCTCCTCCGGCAGGAACCCCGAGCGGTAGGTGGCGACGCGGTGCGACCGCCCCGGCTCGCGCCGTGCCCACCACGAGCCGAGCAGCTCGGTGATGCGCCGCGCCTTGGTGAAGACGATGGTCTTGAGGCCGGCGTCGAGCAGGCGCGCGAACAGGTCGAGCACCGTGGTGTAGGGGCTGCCGTCGGGACGCAGCAGGAGCAGGTGCCGGCCCTCCCGCGGCGCTCCCGACGCCTCGACGGCGCGGAAGGGGCGGCCGGCCAGGGTGGCGGCGAACTCGGCGGCGTTGCCCGCCGTCGCCGAGGAGGCGACGCAGGCCGGCCGCGCCCCCAGCTCGCGGGCCAGGCGCAGCAAGCGGCCGAGCACGTGATGGAAGTGGCTGCCGAAGATGCCGCGGTAGGTGTGGAGCTCGTCGACGACGACCCAGCGCAGGTCGGCCAGCAGCTCGCCCCAGGCGGTCCAGTGGGCGAGCAGCCCGAGGTGGAGCATGTCCGGGTTGGTGACCAGGACCCGCGGCGGCCGGCGGCGGATCGCCTCGCGGCGGGCGCGCGGCGTGTCGCCGTCGTAGATCTCGCAGAAGCCGCCGGGCGCCCCCTCCCCGTCGGCCGCCGTCGCCAGGCCGGCGGCCGCGGCGAGGCGGTCGAGCTTCGCCTTCTGGTCCTGGGCCAGCGCCTTGAGCGGGAAGAGGAAGAGGGCGCGGCCGGGCCCCCCCGCCAACGCCTCTTCGAGCACCGGGAGCTGGAAGACCAGCGACTTGCCGGAGGCTGTGGGGGTGGTCACCAGGACGTCCTCGCCGCGCCGTGCCGCCCCGACCGCGGCGACCTGGTGGCTCCACAGCCGCTCCACGCCGGTCGCCGCGAGCGCCGCCGCGAGCGGCGCCGGCAGCGCCGGATCGAGGCGGGCGAAGCGCGCCGGCACCGCCGCGAGGTGACGCCGGCCGACGATCTGTCCCCCCAGCCGCGGGTCCGCCTCCAGCGCCGCCACCAGCCCCTCCATACCGACCCGGTCGGCGCCGCTCTCACCGCTCCGTTTACGCCTCACGCAGCGATCTTACCCCGCCCGGCCCGACGGCCGGCGCGGGAGCGGTCAGCGCGCGACGCGGAAGGGGTACGCAGCGACCGTGCGGCCGCCGGCGCGGAGCTCGAGGGTGAGCGGGCCGGCGGGCAGGGCCGCCGTCTCCACGAGCAGGCTCAGGTAGGGCGTGCCGAGGGCGTCGCGCGCGGCGGCGAGACCCTCGCCGGCGAGGACGGGGTGACCGTCCGCGCCGACGATGCGCCAGGAGAAGGGGCCGCCGGCGAGGCGGTCGGGGGCGAGGAAGGGGGACAGGTGGACCCAGCCCGCCGCGCCGGGGACCTCGGGGACGGCCTGCGGTCCCTCGCCGCCGCGCACCACCTCGCCGTCGGCCGGATAGAGGGTGGCGATCGGCACGTTGGCGACCGAGGCCGGCACCCCGCGCCGCTCGAGCTCGGCGACCTGGCCGCGGGTCCGCTCGAGGCTGCCCTCGGCGGCCTCCAGCCGCCGGCGCACCGCGTCGGCCTGGACCAGCGCCTCACGCAGCGAGGTCTCGAGGCGGGCGATCTCGCCCGGCGAGCTCCCGGTGCGGCTGCGCGCCTCGGCCAGGCGCCGCTCCAGCTCGGCCACCCGCCCGGCCCGGTCGCCGACCTGCCGGGCGGTGAGGAACCAGCCCCCGGCGGCGACCGCGAAGAGCACGAGCGAGGCGGCCAGGGCCCAGCGCCGCCAGTGCCGCGCCGGGGAGGCGTCCGCGGCCCGGCGCCGGAAGGCGAGCGGCGGTGCGGGGGCGCCCTCCCCCGCCGCGAGGGCCCGCCGGCCCGCGCGTGCCATCTCCACCTCCTCGCGGCAGGCGGCGCAGCCCTCCAGGTGGGCGGCGACCAGCGCCCCGGACAGCGTGCCGCCCCGGTCGACCGCGTAGAGCTCCTCCCCCGGCCGCTCCGCCCAGGCCACCACCGCCGACACCGGCAGGTGCCGGCCGTACAGCTCGAAGGCGGCGCGGGTGGCGGCGAGCTCGGCGCGGCAGGCGGCGCAGGTGGCCAGGTGGTCCTCCACCTGCCGGCGCTCGTCCGGCTCCAGGCTGCCGTTCACCCACCAGGGCAGCAGCTCGCAGGTCTGCTCACAGGACTCCACGTTCATCCCTCACCTATCGGCGCGCCCGAGGCCCCGACGTTACCGGGGCTCCGGAGACTCCGGCTCCCGGTCGTCCCGGCCCACCCTCGCGAGCTCGTCCCGCACCTCGATCGCCCGCTTGCGGCAGCGCAGGACCCGCACCCGCAGGGCACCCTCGGAGACCCCGGTGTGCCGGCTCATCTCGCGGTAGCTCAGGCCCTCGATGACCATCCGCCACAGGTCGCGGCAGCCGCCGTCCATCCGCGCCACCACCCGCAGCAGCAGGTCGCGGTCCGGGCTCCAGCCGCGCGCCGGGCGCGGCATCACCGCCGCGGGGTCGGCCTCCTCGGCGGCGCCCGCCTCGTACTCGACCAGGTTCCAGCGCTCGCCGGCTCGGATGCGGTCCAGGCAGGTGTGCGCGGTGACCCGCCACAGGTAGGTCTTCAGGCTCGCCTCGCCGCGGAACCTGCCGTCGCGGAGCAGGCGCGTCGCCTCCAGACGGACGTCCTGCAACAGGTCGTCCCACTGCGGCGCGAGGCGCCGTCGGTAGCCGGCCGCCGCTTGGCGTAGCCAGCCGTCGACGCGCTCCACCGCTTCCCGATCCCCGGCCAGGAAGCCGGCGATCGTCCGCTCGTCGTCGCGGTCTGCCCCGGCGCGCTCGCTCATCTCCGCTGCGCCCGCATGCTCACCGATGCCCCGGGGGAAGTCAAACCGGCGCCGGCGGCACCGGCCTGCGGTAAGCTCGCGGCAGTCTTCGCGCAGCACCGAGCCCACCGCGTGCCCCGAGCGCCCCACCGGAGCGTGGCGAGGGCGGGGGAACGACGTCGATGTCCGCGCCTCGAGCCACGGTCGTCCGCTTGTCGGCGGGCCTCGTCCTGGCAGCGGCCGCCGGCCTGGCGACGGGGGCCGGCTGCGTCGCCGGCCGTCCCGCCGGCGCCCCCCCGGAGCCCGAGCCGCGGCTCGCCCCCGGGCCGGGCCTCGACGGCGTGGTGCCGGCCGGCGGCGCGGCGCGTTTCCGCTTCGCCGCCGCCCCGGAGCGTCCGGTCCAGCTCGCCGTCGACGTCGACCGCGACGCCGCCGCCCTGTCGCTCCGGGTCCGGGGCCCCGACGGTGGAGACCTGCCCGGACCGGCCGCCGTCGACGACTGGGCCGACGGCCGCCGCACCTTCACCGTCCCCCGGGCCGGCGACCAGCACGTCGCCGTCACCGCCCCGGCAGGCTCCCCGGCCACCTCGTTCCACCTGCGGCTCGTCCCGGTGGACCCGACCGAACGGGCGGCGCGGCAGGCGGCCGAGCGCGCCTTCGCCGCGGCGGCCGCGGCCGACCGCCGGCCGCCGGCCGCCGGCGAGGACGACGGGGAGCGCCGCCGGCGGGTCGGCGCAGGCTTCGCCGCGGCGGCCGACGCCTTCGCCGCCCTCGGCGACGCCGGGGCCGCCGCCGACGCCGCCTTCGAGGCCGGCCGCGCCGCCCTGGCCGACCGCGACTACGCGCGCGCCGTCGCCTGGCTCGAGCGGGCCCGCGACCACGCCGCGGCGCACGGCGACCCGGTCGGCGAGGCCGACTGCCTGGGGACGCTCGCCGTCGCCCTCGGCCGCGGCCTGGAGCACCGCGACGAGGCGCTGGCGGCCGTCGATCGGGCGATCGAGCTGCTCGGGGCCGCCGGCGGGCACCGGCACGACCTCGCCGTCAACGAGCTCAACCGCGGCAACCTGCTGCTCGCCCTCGGCCGCATGCACGAGGCGCTGGCCAGCTACGAGAGCGCCTTCGAACGCGCCGGCGACGACGCCGCGGTGGCGGCCCGGGCGCTCGCCGGCCAGGGCGTCGTCCACCGCAACCTCGGCGACTTCGAGCGCGCCGACGCCGACTACCGCCACGCCGAGGCGGTGGCCGCCGCCCAGGGCGAGCTGCCGCGCTCGCAGGAGCTCTCGCTGCGCCTCAACCGCGCCATCCTCGACCGCCTGCGCGGCCAGCCGCAGGCGGCGCTGACCGCCCTGCACGACCTCCTCGACCGCGCCCGCGCCGCCGGCGAGCCGGAGATCGAGGCGACGGCGCTGACCAACCTCGGCTTCCTGCACTCCGACCTCGGCGAGACCGACGCGGCGCTCGACGACCACCGCCAGGCCATCGCCCTCGCCCAGGCGCGCGGCTGGGCGCAGACGGCGAGCTGGAACCAGGTCGCCATCGGCTGGATCTGGCAGTCGCAGGGACAGACCACCCGGGCGCTGGACGCGTTCGCCGGCGCCCTCGCCCACCCGATCGCGGCCAACGTGCGGGCCTACGCCCTGCACGGCCTCGGCCTCTGCCACCTGCAGCTCGACCGCCTGGAGGAGGCGGCGGACGAGCTCGTCGCCGCCCAGGCCGCCCACCGGCAGAACGGCTCGCTGAGCGGTCAGATCGACAGCGGGCGGGCGCTCGCCGAGGTCTACCTGCGCCGCGGCGAGCCACAGCGCGCCGCGGCCGCGGCCGCCGAGGCGCTGCGGCTGGCCCGGCAGTCGGAGGACCCCGAGCGGGTGGCCAGCGCCCTCGCCCTGCGCGCCGAGCTGGAGCGCGCCGCCGGCGACCTCGACGCCGCCCGCGCCTCCCTGGTCGACGCCCTGGCGGCGCGCGAGGAGGTGCGCGCGCGGCTCCTCGACCCGCAGCTCCGCACCTCGTTCGTGGCCCGCTGGGGGGAGCTGTACGAGGCCGACGTCGACCTGCTGATGGAGCTCGACCGGAAGCGGCCCGGGCAGGGCTGGGCGGCCGCCGCCTTCGAGGTCGTCGAACGCTCCCGCGCCCGCACCCTGGTCGAGCTGCTCGGCGAAGCGCGGGTCGACCTGACCGCCGATCTCCAGCCGGCGCTCGCCGCCCGCCAGCGCGACGCCGAGGCCGCGCTCAGCGCCGTCCAGCAGCAGTTGATGGGCGAAGCGGCGCTCGGGGACCGCCGCGACGCGGCGCGGCTGGAGAGCCTGCTCGCCGAGCGTGACCGGCGGCGGCGGGCGCTGCGCGCCGTGGAGACCGCCGAGCGCGCCGCGGTGCCGGGCCCCCGCGACCTGGTGCGGCCCGAACCGCTCTCGGTGGCCGAGGTGCAGCGCCTCCTCGGGCCCGACACGGCGCTGCTCGAGTACGCGCTGGGGGAGCAGCGCTCGTTCCTGTTCCTGGTGACGCCGGGGGCCTTCCACACCTACGAGCTGCCGGCGGCGCCGGAGCTGCGCCGCTGGATCGCCGACGCCCGTCCCGCGGACCGTCCCGCCGACGCCCTCGGCCGCGAGCAGGCGGCGCGCGCGTCCAACCAGCTCTACCGGGTGCTGGTGGCGCCGGCGGCGGCCGAGCTCGCCGGTGTCGCGCGGCTCCTCGTCGTCCCGCACAAGGACCTGCTCTACCTGCCGTTCGAGCTGCTGCGCACCACCCCGCCCTGGGCGGCGCGGGGCGGCGCGGCGGACTACCTGCTGGCGCGTTGGACGGTCGCCTACGTGCCCTCGGCGACCGTGCTGGCGCAGCTCCCGGCGGCGCGGCCCCCGGATCCCGCGGGCAAGCGCCTGGTGGCCTTCGCCAACCCGCGCCTCGCCGCCGCCGGCGGCGACGCCGCCGAGCGCCGCGACGGGGCGGCCGCCGCCTCCTCCTGGAACTTCCGCGACCTGGCCTGGGCGGAGGACGAGGTGCACCGCATCGCGGCCCCCTACCCGTCCGACGGCGTCGCGGTGTTCACCGGGCCGGCGGCGCGCGAGAGCGTCGTCAAGCACGATCCGCTGGTGGCGACCGCCCGCGTCCTCCACTTCGCCACCCACGGTCGGCCGGGGCTGGACTCGGCCGAGATCAGCCTGCTGCTCGCCCCCGACCCGCCGGCCGAGGACGGCCTGCTGCAGATGCACGAGATCTTCCGCCTGCACCTCGCGGCCGACCTCGCGGTGCTGTCGGCCTGCGACACGGGACTCGGCGTCGACGTGCCCACCGAGGGGCTGGTCGGCCTGACGCGGGCCTTCTTCTACGCCGGCGTGCCCAGCGTCGTCGCCAGCCTGTGGGCGGTGGACGACCGCTCGACCGCCGAGCTGATGGTGGCCTTCTACCGCCGTCTCGATCGCGGCGAGGACAAGGCCACGGCCCTGCGCGACGCCAAGCTCGAGCTGCTCGACCGCGGACGCTACGGCGACCCCTACTACTGGGCGCCGTTCGTTCTCTTCGGACGGCCCCGCTGAGGTACCGAGGGGAGGAGCCGGGGTAACGAAGCCCCCGGGGAGCCGCCGATGCCTGAGGACATCCAACCACGAGGAGGAACCGTATGACGCGTGAGCCCCCGCCCACCGACCCGCTCGATCCCGGCGGCCCGACCGGCGCCCAGGCGCCGCCGACCGACGAGGAGACCACCACCACCACGACGACCACGACCGACAGCGGCGACACGACCGGCCGCGGGTCGGGGAAGGACAAGCCGAAGAAGACCAAGTGAACCCTCGTCGCGCCGGCCGCCCGACCCGCCGCGGGCCGCGGCCGGCGCGACGTCACCCCGCCGCCACCGGCCCGGCACGGGAAGTGCTGCACGGAGTCGGTACAATCGGTTGCGAGACACCGATGCACCGACACCCCCTGGAGAGGAGCACCCCGTGCCCAAGAACCGGCGGCTGATCGTCGTCTCCAACCGCCTGCCCGTGGCGCTCGAACGCCGCGAGGACGGCTGGGACCTCAAGCCCGGCTCCGGCGGTCTGGTGACCGCCCTCGCGCCCGTCCTGTCGCACCGCGGCGGGTTGTGGATCGGCTGGCCCGGCCTGCCCGTCGAGCCCGGAGGGGAGTGGGAGCGCCTCCTCGAGGAGGGCTTCCGCGAACGCGGCTACGACCTGGTGCCGGTGGTGCTCACCGAGCGCGAGGTCCAGGGCTTCTACTACGGCTTCGCCAACTCGGTGCTGTGGCCACTGTTCCACGACATGACCGGCTCGTGCGAGTTCGAGCCGGCCTTCTGGTACGCCTACCTCACTGTCAACCGCAAGTTCGCCGACGGCGTCGTCGCCCACACCCGCAGCGACGACTTCGTGTGGGTCCAGGACTACCAGCTCATCAACGTCGCCGAGTTCGTGCGCGAGCAGCAGGACGACCGCCGCCTGGGCTTCTTCCTCCACATCCCCTTCCCGCCGCTCGACATCTTCATCAAGCTCCCCTGGCGCGGCCAGATCCTCGCCGCCCTGCTGGCCTACGACCTGATCGGCTTCCAGACCCCGCGCGACCTGCGCAACTTCGCCTCCTGCCTGTCGCACCTGCTGCCCGAGGTCGAGGTCGGCGACGAGGAGAGCGGGCTGGTGACGCTGACCGTCGGCGAGCGCTCGGTCACCGCGGGCGCCTTCCCGATCGGCATCGACTTCCGCGACTTCTGGGAGCTCGCCTCCGACCCCGGCACCGAGTCGCGGATGGCCGACCTGCGGCGCAAGATCGGTGACTACGACATCGTCCTCGGGGTCGACCGCCTCGACTACACGAAGGGGCTGCCGGAGCGGCTGCAGGCCTTCGCCAACGCGCTCGAGCGCCACCCGGAGCTGCGCGAGCGCATCATCCTGCTGCAGCTCGTCGTCCCCAGCCGCGAGAACGTCCCCGAGTACCAGGCGCTCAAGGAGCGGCTCGACGGGTTGGTGGGCCGGATCAACGGCGCCTTCTCCACCGCCGGCTGGACACCGATCCACTACCACTACCGCTCCCTGGCGCGGCGCGACCTGGTGTCGCTCTACCGCATGGGACGCGTCGGCCTGGTCACCTCGATCAAGGACGGCATGAACCTGGTGTCGAAGGAGTACTGCGCCTGCCAGGTGGACCGCACCGGCGCCCTGGTGCTGTCGGAGTTCGCCGGCGCCGCGGCCCAGCTCGAGGAGGGCGCCCTGCTGGTCAACCCGCACGACATCGAGGGGATGGCCGACGCCCTGAAGGCGGCCGTGGAGATGCCGCTCGAGGAGCGCCGCGAGCGGATGGCGCGGATGCAGGACGTCGTGCGCGAGCAGGACATCTTCTGGTGGGTCGACCGCTTCCTGTCGGTGGCGCTGGGCAGCGGCCTCGAGGACCTCACCCCGCCGCGCGACTTCGTTCCCGTGATCGACACCGAGGAGTCCTGGATCGATGTCTGAGCGGGCGCCCGGCACGCCGCCGGCGCCCCCCTCCGCCCTCGACCGCTGGCCGGAGCTCGCCGCCCGGCTGGCGGGGCGGCGGCCGGTGGTGTTCCTCGACTTCGACGGCACCCTGTCGCCGATCGTCGAGCGCCCCGAGGACGCCGCGCTGCTGCCGGACGCCCGCCGCGCGGTGGAGCGGCTGGCGGCGCGGATGCCGGTGGTGGTGGTGTCGGGGCGGGGGCGGGAGGACGTGGCGCGGCGGGTGGGCCTCGCCCAGCTCACCTACGCCGGCAGCCACGGCTTCGACATCGCCGGCCCGCGGATCGCGCACCGGGTGGCCCCGGAGACGGCCGCCGCCATCTCCCGGGTGACCGCCGACCTGCGGCGTCGGCTGGCCGGAGTGCCCGGCGCCCAGCTCGAGCCCAAGGGCCCCACCGTCGCCGTCCACTACCGGCGGGTCGACCCCGCCGCCGCCGGCCGCGTGGAGGCGGCGGTCGACGCGGCGCTGGAGGGCGAGGACGAGCTGGTCAAGACCGGCGGCAAGAAGGTCTTCGAGGTGCGCCCGGCGTTGGACTGGGACAAGGGCCGGGCGGTGCTCTTCCTGCTCGCCGCGATGGGGCTCGACGGCCCCGAGGTGCTGCCGCTCTACGTCGGCGACGACCTCACCGACGAGGACGCCTTCCGGGCGCTGGCCGCCCGGCCCACCGGCGGCATCGGCGTCCGGGTGGCCGACGAGCCCGCCGCCACGGCGGCCGCCTACTCGCTCGCCTCGCCGGCCGAGGTGGCCCGGCTGCTCGACCGCCTCGCGGAGCTCCCGGGGGCGGCGGAACGCTGAGGCGGGCGTCAGGAGCCGGCCACGATCTGGCGCAGCGACCTCTCCGGATGGTTCCAGTCGTCGCCCGCGATCCGCCCCGCCTCCTTGCCGGAGACGTAGACGATGGCGGTGGGCACGGCGTGGACGGCGTCCTTCTTCGCCGCCGGCTCGTCGCCGAAGCCGCGCGGCAGGCCGTAGAACTGGAAGTCGACGTCGGAGCCGCGGAGCTGCTCGGCCACCTTGAGCACGAACGGCAGGTAGTGCTTGCAGTGCGGGCACCAGGAGCCGAAGTAGACCTTGACCCGCACCGGCCGGGGCTGCCGGCGCAGCGCCGCCACGATGGCGGCGTCGGGCTGGTACGACGCGGCGCCGCGGCGGTACTCCGGGCTGTAGGCGAGCATCTCGTCGAGGTCGTGGAAGCCGAGCAGGTCGGGACGCGGCTTGATCCGCACCCGCTTGCCGTCGAGGCCGAAGGAGACCACGTCGCCGTCGAGCTGGAAGGCGCCGCGCGGGGTGAGCTCGGTGTCGGCCAACAGGTCCACCGTGCCGTCCTGGCGCTCGACCAGCTTCATGATGCTGACCGTCTGCACCGACCCCTCGCGGGGCAGCAGCAGCGTCGGCGAGGCGAGCTGGTCCGCGACGATGAGGATCGCGGGCACCCGCTCGGACTGGTAGACCTTGGCGTCGGGGGCCGGCTGGCCGCCGATCTCCAACAGGTAGTCGCCGGTGGGGACGAAGTCCTTGAGGATGGCGTCGACCGGCTGGGCGCCCGCGACGCCGGCCAGCGCCGCCCCGACCGCGAGGGCGAGGGCCGGCAACCGCAGCCGGAAGGGGTTGATGGTGCGCTTCATGATGTCGTGCGACCTCCCATCGATCACTGGTTCTCCGTCTCGCCACCGCCGGACACCGCCGGCGGCAGCCCCGGCCAGGTGGCCTCCACCTCGCCGTCGCGCACCCGGAACGAGCGCGGCAACCGCCGGTAGAGCGGGCGGAGCAACGCCTGCGGCACCTCCCGGACCTCGAACACCGGGCCCCAGCGCCAGAAGAACGCCCGCTGCGCCTCCGGCGACGCCGCGGTCAGCACCCACAGCGGCGGCGCCTCCCCGGAGTGCGCCCGGTCGGCGTACCGGTTCAGCGCGTCCACCGCGGCGGTGAAGCCGGGGTCCTCGAGCTCCGCCAGCACCACCAGGTGCTCGCCGTCGGCGAGCTCCGGGACCACCGTGTCGAGGCAGACCCGCTCGGGCGGCTGGCCGGCGCACAGGTCCGCCACCGCCACCCCCGGTGCCAGGCGCGTCGCCCAGTCGTCGAGCGGCAGGCCGGGAGCCTTCCACGCCAGCACCACCGCCGCCAGGGCAACCAGCGCCGCGGCCGCGGTGCGCAGGGGCGGCAGGCGTCGGCCGACGGGCCGGCCGACGAAGGCCAGCAGCAGCGGCACGCCGAGCAGCAGCGCGTCCTGCCAGAAGGCCTCGGCCGGCGAGCGCTCGACCAGATTCCCGAAACAGCCGCAACCGGCCGCCTCTTCCCGCATCCCGTGCGCGGCCAGCCACCAGCCGCGGGCGGTGAGGAAGAGGAAGAAGGCGACCAGCAGCGCCGTCGGGATCAGCACCCAGAGGCGCCGCAGCCCGAGCAGCAGCGCGGTGCCGAGACCGGCCTCGAGAGCCAGGGCCAGCAAGGCGACGGTGGTCGCGGGCAGCAGGACGTCGAGCGCCTCGACGCGCACCTGCTCGACGAAGGCGTCCGGCGCGATGGCCTTGCCCCAGGTGGCGAACAGCAGGACGGCGCCGAGGACGACGCCGGCGGCGGTGCCGATCCGGCGTGCCCACCGCGGCGGGCGGTCGAGGTCGGGGCGGCGGGCGGCGTCCGTCATCGGCGGCGGCCGATCGTACCATCCCCCTCCCGCAGCCGCGCCACGTACGTCCCGGCCAGGACGTCGTGCAGGCCGCGCCGCCCGGCGCCCAGCCCGACCGCCAGGAACCCGGCGCCGGCCGGCAGGGCGCTGAGCAGGTAGGCCGCCCACCGCGCCACCGCGCGGCCGGTGCCGATCCCCGGGCGCCCGTCGAGGTCGCACACCCGCAGGCCGAGGAGTCGCTTGCCGGGGGTGGCCCCCGACCGGCTCCACCCGACGACCGAGACCAGCAGCCAGACGAGGACGGCGACGGCGGTCCCCACCACCGCCGGCGCGGGCAGGCGGGCCGCCGCCGCGGCGGCGCCGGCGACCGCCCCGCAGGCCGCCGCCGCCGCGGCATCGACGACGAACGCCACGGCCCGCACCCAGAAGCCCGCCGCCGGGAGGAACCGCGGCGGGTCGAGGCGGGCACCGGGGGCCGGCGACGCCACGGCGGCCGGCGGCGCCGGCCCCGCCGTGCCGAGGGCGGCCTCGGCGGCCGGCGTCGGCGCGTCGGTCTCCGCGGCCTCCGCCAGCGCCGCCGGCGCCGGGTCGTCGCCACCGGGCAGCGCCGCCGCGCCGGGGCGCCCGCCCGGGTCCGGCGCCCGATCCTCCGCCGGCCGGGCGGCGGCGCCGGAACGGGTCGCGGGGTCCTCCCAGCCGACCGGGTACGGCGGGCGGGTCTCGTCGAGCGCGCCGGAGGGCGTGGCCAGGGCCTCTCCCACCGCCAGCACCTCGCTCGCCGCCACCGCCTCCGAGCGGCTCAGCGGCCGCTCGCCGCCCAGCGGCTCGCCGCAGGCTGCGCACGCCTCGGCCCCGTCGTCCACCGCCGCGCCGCAGGCCGGGCAGCGGTCCGCCGCCGCCGCCGCGGCCGCCGGTTCGGCACGCCGCAGCGTCATCCGCAACCGTCCCAACCGCAGCTGGCCGCCCGGTGCCAGGGCGGTCTCCTCCCGCACGCGGGCGCCGTCGACGAAGGTGCCGTTGGCCGAGTCGAGGTCCTGGACGGTGACGCGCTCGGCGGTCACCGAGAGCAGGGCGTGGGTGCGGCTGATCGACCCGTCGCGCAGCACGATCTCGCAGTCGCGGCTGCGCCCGAGGACCACCTCGCCGCGGGCGAGGGCGATCCGCCGCCCCCCCGTCTCGAGCACCCAGCCGCCCCGCGAACCGGCCATCCCGCCCGCCTCAGCCGAAGACCGGCTCGTCCGCGGTGGGACCGTAGATCGAGGGCAGCGGCACGTCGAGCAGGCGCAGGTAGACCGAGAGCTGGCCGCGGTGGTGGATCTGGTGGCTGAGGATGAAGCTGCGCAGCGCCACCGCCCGCGGCATCTCCTGGAGCAGGGCTCCGGCCCGCAGCATGCGCCAGGGAAGCGCCAGCTCGTCGTCGCCGCGCTCCGACAGCGCCCCCCGGAAAGCCGCCGCCACCTCGTCGTGGCGCGCCAGCAGCTCGGCACGGTCCGCCGCCACGAAGCGGTCGGCGTCGGTGCGCCCGGCGAAGTCGAAGTCGCCGGCGAAGATCGTCTCCGCCCACATCGGGAGCTCGGCGACATGGCCCGCCAGGCGCCCCAAGGACATCGACCGCTCGTGGGGCCGGAAGTCCAACCGGTCCTCCGGAACCCGCTCGAGCAGCCGTCGGGTGACCGCCGATTCGCGCTCGAACTCGGCCAACAGCACGTCGCTCTGTCTCATCGCGTCCTCCGCGTCGAAGAACGGCAGGATACACCGCCCGGCGGCGGGTAGACTGGGGCATCGTGGAGAACGCGTGGAGGTGCAGGCCGTGAGGGACCGACGTCGCTGGCTCGTCGCCGCCGTGGGGGCGCTCGCCCTCCTTCCGATCCGGGTCGCCGGGGCCGCCGAGGCGGCGCCGCCGCGGCTGCTCACCGGCGCCTGGGTGCTGGCGCCCGCCGGCGACCGTTGGCTCGAAGGACGCGACGTGCTGGTGGCCGACGGCCGGATCGCCGCCGTGGCCCCGGCCGCCGAGCTCGACGTCCCGCCCGGCGCCGAGCGCATCGACCTCGCCGGGAAGTACCTCATCCCCGGCCTGATGGACCTGCACACCCACCTGCTGCTCCACCCCTACGACGAGACCCCGTGGAACGACCAGGTGCTGCGCGAGAGCCTGGAGCTGCGCACCGTGCGCGGGGTGGCGGCGGCGCGGGCGACGCTCGCCGCCGGCTTCACCACGATCCGCGACCTCGGCACCGAGGGCGCCGGTTTCGCCGACGTGGCGCTGCGCGACGCCATCGCCGCCGGCATCGTCCCCGGCCCGCGCGTCCTCGCCGCCACCCGCGCCCTGGTCGCCACCCACACCTACGGCCCGGCCGGCTTCGACCCCCGCTGGCGGGTGCCGCAGGGCGCCCAGGAGGTCACCGGCGCGGTCGAGGCCCGCCGCGCCACCCGCGAGCAGATCGCCGCCGGCGCCGACTGGATCAAGGTCTACGCCGACTACCGCCGCCGCCCCGGGGCTCCCTCCGGCCCGACGCTGTCGCCCGAGGAGCTGGCGGCGATCGTCGACGAGGCCACCACCGCCGGCCTGCCGGTCGCCGCCCACGCCTCCACCGACGCCGGCATCCGCCGCGCCGTCGAGGCCGGCGTCACCACCATCGAGCACGGCACCGAGGCGAGCCGCGCCACCCTCGAACTGATGGCCGCCCGGGGCATCGCCCTGTGCCCCACCCTGGCCGCCAGCGAGGCCGTCTCCCGCTACGCCGGCTGGCAGCCCGGCCAGCCCGACCCGCCCCGCGTCGCCGCCGACCGCCGCATGTTCGCCGACGCCCTGGCCGCCGGCGTGACCCTCGCCCTGGGCAGCGACGCCGGCGTCTTCGCGCACGGCGACAACGCCCGCGAGCTCGAGCTCATGGTCGCCTACGGCATGACCCCCGCCCAGGCGCTGGCCGCCGCCACCAGCGTCGCCGCAGGCGTCATCGGCAGAGCCGACGACCTCGGCCGGATCGCCCCCGGCTACACCGCCGACCTCGTCGCCCTCGACGCCGACCCCCTCGCCGACCCCGCCGCCGTCCGCCAGGTCCGCCTGGTGCTCAAGGAGGGCGTCCCCTTCCGGCCCTGACCCGCGGCAGTCGGGTGCCGGCCCCGGCGCCCGCCGACCCGCCGCCGTCCGCCGGGAGCGGCTCGCCCCCGAGGCAGCGACACCCCGCCGCCCCGGACCGCCGCCCGCCGGGCGCGCGGCATGCTACGTTCCGGGGTAGAACCCCACGGAACCCCGGCTCCCGGCGCCGGGGTTCGCAACCACAGGAGGCCCTCCATGGGACTGTTCGGCAAGAGCAAGGACGAGAAGGAGCGGGAAGACCAGAAGAAGTACGAAGAGGCCCAGCGACGGATGCAGGAAGCCCTCCGGCGCCGCGAGCAGGAGCAACAGCAGACCGCCCCGCCCGCCCCGGCCACCCCCGCCGCACCGGCCGCACCGGCGGCCCCCCCCGCCACCTACACCGTCCAGAGCGGCGACAGCCTGTCGAAGATCGCCAAGCACACCCTCGGCGACGCCAACCGCTGGCGCGAGATCTACGAGGCCAACCGCGAGGTCATCGGCGACAACCCCGACCTCATCAAGCCCGGCCAGCAGCTCCGCCTGCCCGCCTAGGCCCTCCCGGAGACTCGAGTCACACCGGGAATCGAGCCCGCTCCCCAGGAGATTCGAGGCACCGCCGAGAATCGAGCCCGTCCGCTCGAGATTCGAGGCGTAGCCGAGAATCGAGCCCGTCCCCCGAGATTCGAGGCGCAGCCGAGAATGAGCCATCCCGAGAATCGAGGCGCAGCCAGAGCCGAACCCGAGGCGAAGCCGAGCCCCGACCCCACACACCCCACCGCCCCCCGCGCTCCCGAGCCTCACGAGATTCGAGCGCCAGCGAGAATCGAGGCGTCCTGCTTCCACCCCCCCAGAGGGCGGACCACCGGTGGCGGGCCGTGGGGGCGGCGCTCCCAGGGGCGTCAGGGGCCGCGCCAGAATCTTCGTCGTCGCGGCGATCACCGCCGGTGGCGCGCGGACCCTGCCGAGTCGCCCCCCCTCCGATCCCCCACCCACAGGGCGACGTCCCCTGGGAGCGCCGCCCCCACGGCCCCCCTCCACCGTCCCACCGCCCCCCGACTCCACCGCCCACCCCCCCGGCCTACTCCTCCCCCACGGCCCGCAACCGCCCCCCACCCCGCTCCCACCGCACATGCCGCCGCAACTCCTCCGCCGTCGCGCTCTCCCCCTCCTCCAGGAACCCCCCCAACGCCCCCGAGTACAACAACTCCCCCCCGTGCACGCCACCCCCCGGCCCCAGATCCACGATCCAGTCCGCCCGCGCCACCAGGTCCGGGCTGTGCTCCACCACCACCACCCCGTCCCCCCGCCGCACCAACCGCCGCAACGTCCGGTACAGCAGGTCGATGTCGGCGAGATGCAGCCCCGTCGTCGGCTCGTCGAAGAGGAACAGCCGCCGCCCGTCCGACTTCGGCCGGTCGAGGAACGAGGCCAGCTTGAGCCGCTGCGCCTCGCCGCCCGACAGCGTCGACGTCGGCTGCCCCAGCCGCAGGTAGCCGAGCCCGACCTCGGCGAGGATGCGCAGCCGCTTGACCAGCCGCGCCTCGCGCGCGAAGACCTCGAGCGCCTCCTCCACGGTCAGCTCCAGCACCTCGTGGATGTTGCGACCGCGCCACTCGAGCTCGAGCACCCGCGGCTGGAAGCGCCGCCCCTGGCAGCGGTCGCAGGCCACCGTCACCGGCGCCATGAACTGCATGTCGACCTCGATGACGCCGGTCCCCTTGCACTCCGGGCAGCGCCCCTTGTCGACGTTGAACGACAGGTGGCCGGCGGTGATGCCGCGCGCCTTCGCCTGCTTGGTGGCGGCGAACAACCGGCGGATCTCGTCGTAGGCCTTGACGTAGGTCACCGGGTTCGAGCGGCTGGAGCGGCCCAGCGGGCGCTGGTCGACCAGGGTGACGTCGGTGAGCTGGTCGAGCCCCTCGAGCGAGCGCACCTCCCCGGGCTCGACGTCGACCACCCCGCGGGAGCGCTGGTAGGTGCCGTAGAGGACGTTCTCCACCAGCGTCGACTTGCCGGAGCCCGACACCCCGGTCACCGCCACCATCAGGCCGAGCGGGAAGTCGACGTCGAGGTCCTTGAGGTTGTGGGCGCGGGCGCCGCGGATCGACACCCGCGGGTAGGCGGCCAGCTCCTCGGCGAGGCTCTCCCAGCCCTGCTCGCGGCGGAAGCGGGAGAGGTGCTCGCGGGCCGCGGTGGCCGGGCGCTCGCGCAGATAGCGGGCGGTGAGCGAGGTGGGGTGCGCCAGCACCTCATCGACCGTCCCCTCGGCGACCACCTCGCCGCCGTGCTCGCCGGCCCGCGGCCCGAGGTCGATCAGGTGGTCGGCGCCCTGGATCAGCGTGCGGTCGTGCTCGACCACCAGCACCGTGTTGCCGCGCCCGGCGAGGTCGCGCAGCAGCCCGAGCAGACGCTCGCTGTCCCGCGGGTGCAGCCCGATGGTGGGCTCGTCGAGCACGTAGAGGGTGGAGGTGAGGCCGGAGCCGAGCGCGGCCGCGAGGTGGATGCGCTGCGTCTCGCCGCCCGACAGCGTCCGCGCCTGGCGGTCGAGGGTGAGGTAGTCGAGGCCCACCCGGTGCAGCACCTCCACCCGCTCGCGGATCTCGTCGAGCAGGTGTCCGGCGAGCTCGCGCTGCCGGTCGCTCCACGGCCGCTCCGCCAGCCAGTCGCGCAGCTTCTCGACCGACAGCGCCGCCAGCTCGGGCAGCGTGCGCCCGCCGAGGAGCACCGAGCGCGACTCCGGCTTCAGCCGCGTGCCGTCGCAGTCCGGGCAGCGGTCGTAGGCGCGGTAGCGGGCGAGCAGCACCCGCACGTGCACCTTGTAGGAGCGGCGCTCGAGCCAGGCGAAGAAGTCGTCGAGGTTGGTGAAGTCGCCGTCGCCGCTCCACACCCACGCCCGCTCCTCGGACGTCAGCTCCTCCCAGGGGACGTCGAGGCGCACCCCGGAGCGTCGCGCCGCCCGGTGCAGCGCGTCGTAGAGCTCCTCGTAGGCCGGGGTGTTCCACGGCGCGATGGCGCCCCGGACCAGGCTGCGGGTGGGGTCGGGCACCACCCGGGCGCGGTCGATGCCGATCACCCGGCCGAAGCCCTGGCAGGTCTCGCAGGCGCCGAGCGGCGAGTTGAAGGAGAACAGGGCCGGCGTCGGACGGCGCACCGAGGCGCCGCACAGCGCGCAGGTGGGCTCGCGCCCGTAGTGGCGCACGCGGCGGCCGCCGTCCGGATCCTCGCCGTGCAGCTCGACGCGGCCGCGCCCCAGCCGGTAGGCGTCCTCCAGCGTGGTGGCCAACCGCCCCTCGGCGGCGCCGGCGCGGAAGCGCCCCAGGACCAGCGGCAGCGGGCTCCAGTCGGCCCGCCAGCGGGTGTCGGGGGCGAGCCGCTCCACCCCGCCGTCGGCGCCGAGGCGGCGCAGGAACCCCTGCCGCACCAGCTCCGCCAGGGCCGCGTCGGCGCGCCGTTTCGGGCGCTCCACCCGCGCCACCACCGTGAACCGCTCGCCCGCCTCGCCGGCGCTCGCCGCCGCCGCCACCTCCTCGGGGACGTGCCCGGCCACCGGGCCGTGGCCGCGCGGGCAGACCACCTCGCCGAGGTGGGTGTAGAGCAGCCGCAGGACGTCGTAGGCCTCGGTGATCGTGCCCACGGTCGAGCGGGCGTTCTTGATCGAGTTCTTCGCCTCGAGCGCCACCGCCGGCAGGACGTTGCGCACCTCGTCGACCGGCGGCCGCTCCATCTGGTCGAGGAACTGCCGCGCGTAGGTCGACATCGACTCGACGAAGCGCCGCTGCCCCTCGGCGTAGATGGTGTCGAAGGCGAGCGACGACTTGCCGGCGCCCGAGGGGCCGGTGACCACGGTCACCCGCCCGTGGGGCACCCGGCAGTCGACGCCCTTGAGGTTGTGGGTGCGGGCGGCGAACACCTCGATGGCGGTCGGAGAATCGGACATCGCACGGGGCCGCTCGGCGGAGAACGCCGGCCGGGCCAGTCGACCATCATAGCGCGCCGCGGCGGCGCGGCAGGGGGCCGGGGAGGGGGGGAGAGGAGCCGGGCCGCGCTCAGCCGTCGCCGTCCGCGGGGGCCTCGTCCCCGTCGTCGGCGGGCTCCTCGTCGCCGCCGCCGAAGACGCGCCGCAGCCAGCGCCGGAAGGGGTGCGCGGAGCGCTCCTCCTCGCGGCGCCGCTCCTCGGCCCGGGCGCGCCCGTCCGCGCCCGGCGGTGCGCCGTCGTCGGGGCTGCCGGCGAACAGGTCGCGCCAGCGGAAGCGCTGGTGGACGTGGCAGACCTCGGTGGGCACGCGGCCGGCCGGGTAGACCTCGGTGATGGCGTAGGGACAGTCCTCGGTGGCCAGCTCGCCGGTGGTCGGGTCGATCACCGCGGTGACGATGCCCGGCGGCTGGGGGAACGTCGGGTAGCCGCCCGGCGGCCGCACCGCCACCACGTAGCGCGACCAGATGGGCACCGCGGCGCGACTGCCCGACAGGTGGGTGTCGGCGTTGTCGTCGTACCCCACCCACACGACGGTGGCGCGGTCGGGCGAGTAGCCGGCGAACCAGCTGTCGCGCCGGCCGTTGGTGGTGCCGGTCTTGCCGGCCAGCGCCCCGCGCACCCCCTGGCGCCGCGCCGAGGCGGCGGTGCCGTGGTCGATCACCCCCTGGAGCACCGAGGTCACCAGGTAGGCGGTGTCCGGCGAGATCGTCTTCTCCGGACCGGGCACCGGCACCGCCTCGAGCGGCTTGCCGAGCGGGTCGAGGACGGCGCTCAGGCCGTAGAGGCTCGGGCGCCGGCCGGCGGCGGCGAAGGTGGCGTAGACCCGGGCCATCTCGAGCGGCGTCACCTCGAAGGCGCCCAGCGCGATCGACGGTACCGGCTCGAGCGGCGTCACGATGCCGAGCTGTCGCGCCATCTCCACCACCCGCGGCAGCCCCACCTGCAGCGCCAGGCGGGCGCTGGCCACGTTGAGGCTGTCCTCGAGGGCGGTGCGCACCGTCACCCAGCCGTGGTACGTGCCGTCGTAGTTCTTCGGCGTCCAGCGCTGCCCGGCGAGCCGCACGGTCAGCGGCGCGTCCTCGAGGAAGGAGGCCGGGTAGGCCTTGCCGTCGGCGAAGGCGGCGGCGTAGACCACCGGCTTGAAGGCGCTGCCGGCCTGCCGCATCGCCATCCCGGCGCGATCGAACTGGCTGGAGGCGAAGTCGCGCCCACCGACGTAGGAGAGGATGGCGCCGGAGCGCGGGTCGACCGACACCAGAGCCGCCTGCAGCGGCGCGCCCCGGTGCCCCTTCTCCCAGCCCTTCTCGAGCGCCTCGACGCCCCAGGTGACCGCCTCCTGCGCCTCCTGCTGGTCGTCCCAGTCCACCGTCGACAGGAGCTGGTCGCCGGCGCCCGCCAGCTCGTCGACGCCGAAGCGCTCCTCCGCTTCGCGCGCCGCGAAGGCGGCGAAGTAGGGGGCCCGGCTGCGCACCACCGGCAGCGGGTGCACCTCGACCGGCCGCTCGCGCACCGCCGCCGCCCGCTCCGCTTCGAGGAAGCCCACCTCCACCATCCGCGACAGCACCCAGTCGCGGCGCTCGCGGGCGGCCTCGGGGTGCGCGGCCGGATTGAAGCGCGCCGGCGACTGGATCAGGCCGGCCAGCGTCGCCGCCTCCCCCAGGTCGAGCTCGGAGACCGGCTTGCCGAAGAAGGTGTGCGCCGCCGCCCCCATGCCGATCAGGTTCACCCGGTTGGACACCCCGAGGTAGATCTCGTTGAAGTAGGCCTGGAGGATCTCCCGCTTGGTGTAGCGGGCCTCGAGCAGCACCGCCAGCACCGCCTCGCGGACCTTCCGCGACAGGGTGCGCTCGTCGCTCAGGTAGAGGTTCTTGACCAGCTGCTGGGTCAGCGTGCTGCCGCCCTGCCGCACCCCGCCGCCGCGCAGGTCCACCCAGGCGGCGCGCAGGATGCCGGTGGGCGAGATGCCGCCGTGGCGGAAGAAGTGGGCGTCCTCGGCGGCGAGGACCGCCCAGATCAGGTCCTCGGGCACCTCCTCGATGCGCACCGGGCGACGCTCCTCGAGGTCGTCGCCGTAGAACGAGGCGAGCAGGACCGGCTCGAGCGGCGCCGAGCGCACCTCCTCGCCGGCCAGCTCCAGCCGCCGCACCCGCCGCCCGTTGTGGACGACGCGCAGCACCTCGCCCCCCGCGTTGCCCTGCGCGGTCGGGAAGGCCCGCTGGTGGACCGACAGGACGCCGTCGGCGCGGTGGTAGCGGCCCGGGGGCAGCTCGCCGCCGCGTCCGGTCTCGCGGTAGCCGAGGGCGTCGAGCTGGTGCACCAGGGCGTCGAAGTCCGCCGGGTCGCCCTCGCGCAGCACGGTCGAGCGGGCGTAGAGCCGCGAGGGCTGCCGGGTCGGGTGATCCTCGAACTTCCCGGAGAGCTGCCAGAACGGCCAGATCAGCCAGGCCGCGGCGGCCACTCCGGCGAGCGCCACCACCAGCGCGGCGAGGCGGACCCGGCGCTGGCGGAGCAGCGCCCGGAGGCGGACGAGGGTGCGGGTCGTGGCGGTCATGATGGTCCGGCGGACGTCCCGGCGCGGCCGGGTGGACGGGGCGGCCGACGGGGCGGCCGCACCTTGTCGCAACGTGGCGCGGCCGGCCGGCCTTCCCGCCGCCGGCGGTGCCGCGGCGGCCGCGCCGGCACGGGAAGCCTTGCCGCCGGCCGCCTGTTGCACTAGCCTGACGAGCCCGTGCGGCCGGCGTCGCGACGACGTCCGAGCCCCGCGCGGCTGCAAGAAGCAATCCACCGCCGTGCCCCCCGAATGCCCGGGGGTCCGGCGATCCCAGCGGAGCGCTCCACCCCACCCATGATCGCGGTCTCCGATCTCGGCAAGTCGTACGGCCCGCAGACCCTCTTCCGGGGGGTCTCGATCCAGTTCAACCCCGGCAACCGCTACGGGCTGGTGGGCGCCAACGGCTCCGGCAAGTCGACCTTCCTGCGCATCCTCTCCGGGGAGGAGCCGCCCAGCGAGGGGACGGTGGCGATCCCCAAGCGGCTGCGTCTGGGCGTGCTGCGCCAGGACCACTTCCGCCACGAGGGGCAGCCCATCCTCGACGTGGCGATGATGGGCGACCGCGAGGTGTGGGAGGCGATGGTGGCCAAGGAGGAGCTGCTGGCCCGCGCCGAGGAGAGCTTCGACGCCGACCGCTACGCCGAGCTCGAGGACCTCATCCTGCGCTCCGACGGCTACACGCTGGAGGCGCGGGCGGGCGAGGTGCTCGAGGGGCTCGGCATCCCCACCGAGCTCCACCGCCAGCCGCTGTCGACCCTGTCGGGCGGCTTCAAGCTGCGCGTGCTGCTCGCCCAGGTGCTGGCCGCGCGGCCCGACGTGCTGCTGCTCGACGAGCCCACCAACCACCTCGACATCCTGTCCATCCGCTGGCTGGAGAAGTTCCTCGGCGGCTTCGCCGGCACCGTGCTGGTCATCTCGCACGACCACCGCTTCCTCGACAACGTCTGCACCCACATCGTCGACGTCGACTACGAGACGGTGACCCTCTACAAGGGCAACTACACCGCCTTCGCCGAGGCCAAGGTCGCCGAGCGCGAGCGCCGCGAGGCCGAGATCGGGCGCCAGGAGAAGCGCATCGCCGAGCACCAGGCCTTCGTCGACCGCTTCCGCGCCAAGGCCACCAAGGCGCGCCAGGCGCAGTCGAAGCAGAAGCTGATCGAGAAGATGGCCGACGAGCTCGAGCCGCTGCCGCAGTCCTCCCGCCGCTACCCGGTGTTCCGCTTCCGCCAGAGCCGGCCCAGCGGCAAGGAGGTGCTGGCCGTCGAGGGCGTGGCGAAATCCTACGGCGACAAGCCGGTGCTGGCGGACGTCTCGCTCACCGTGCAGCGCGGCGACCGCATCGCCATCATCGGGCCCAACGGCATCGGCAAGTCGACGCTGCTGAAGATCGTCCTCGGCCTGGTGCCCGCCGACGCGGGGACCAGCGAGTGGGGCTACGAGGCGCGTCCCGGCTACTTCGCCCAGGACCACCGCGAGCAGCTCGGCGGCGGCCGGCAGACGCTGGAGAGCTGGCTGTGGGACCTGGTGCCGGGCGAGCCGATCGGCTTCGTGCGCGGCAAGCTCGGGCAGGTGCTGTTCTCCGGCGACGAGGTCGAAAAGACGATCGGCAACCTGTCCGGCGGCGAGGCGGCGCGGCTCGTCTTCTGCCGCCTGATGGTCGAGCGGCCCAACGTGCTGGTCCTCGACGAGCCCACCAACCACCTCGACCTCGAGGCGATCGAGGCCCTGGTCGAGGCGCTGGAGGACTACGACGGCACCCTGATCTTCGTCTCCCACGACCGCTGGTTCGTCTCCCGGCTCGCCGAGCGCATCGTCGAGATCACCGCCGACGGGCTGCGCGACTTCCGCGGCAGCTACGACGAGTACCTGGAGAAGTGCGGCGACGACCACCTCGACGCCGAGGCGGTGCTGCTGCGGGTGCGCCGCGACCGGCGCCGCGAGCGCGCCGCGGGCCGCGACGGCGGCGGCGAGAGCGACGCCGCGGCGCGCAAGCGGCTACGCCAGCTCACCGGGCGCCGCGACGAGCTCACCGCCGCCATCGAGCGCCTCGAGGGCCGCGTCCACGACATCAACGAGACCTTCTGCGACCCCGCCTACTTCGAGCGCACGCCGCGCGAGAAGGTGCGCAAGCTGGAGGGGGAGCAGAAGGGGCTGTCGGCCCAGATCGACGAGCGGATGGCCGAGTGGCAGGCGCTCGAAGAGGAGATCGCGGCCCTCGAGGCCGGGCTCGGCGACGCCGCCGCCACCGGCTGAGCGCCGTGCTCCCGTCGCGCCCCCGACCGGGCACGACGCCGCGGAGCCGGAGCGGTCCGCGGCCGCAGCAGGAAGGTGGCGAGACGTCGGGGTCAGTAGCGGGGCACCGTCGGGTCGACGCGCCGGCTCCAGGCGTCGATCCCGCCGGCGAGGTTGGTGGCCCGGAAGCCGCGCTCGCGGAGCAGGCGGGTGGCGACGGCGGAGCGGTGGCCGTGGTGGCACAGCACCACCGTCGGGGCGGCGGGGTCGAGCTCGCCGAGGCGGCCGGGGAGCTCGTGCAGCGGCACCAGGCGGGCCGGCTCGAGCCGCGCGATGGCGTGCTCCTGCGGGGTGCGCACGTCGAGCAGGACGACCTGGCGCTCGCCGGCCAGCCAGCGCGCCAGCTCGTCGGCCTCGACCTCCCACGGGTCGCCGCCGTCGCCGCCGTCGTCCGCCGGCAGCCCCGCCTCCCCGCCGTCCGCCGGCACGCCGCAGAAGGCCTCGTAGTCGATCAGCCCGGTCTGGGTGGGGTGCTCGGAGCACACCGGGCAGGCCGGGTCCTTGCCCAACGCCAGCTCGCGGAAGCGCGGCCGCAGGGCGTCGAAGAGCAGCAGGCGCCCGACCAGCGGCTCGCCCACGCCGAGCAGCAGCTTGATCACCTCGTTCGCCTGCAGCGCCCCGACGATCCCCGGCAGCACCCCGAGGACGCCGCCCTCGGCGCAGGAGGGCACCATCCCCGGCGGCGGGGGCTCGGGGAACAGGCACCGGTAGCACGGCCCGCGCGCCCCCCAGAACACCGCCACCTGCCCCTCGAAGCGGAAGATGGAGCCGAAGACGTCGGGCTTGCCGGCGAGCACGCAGGCGTCGTTGACCAGGTAGCGGGTGGGGAAGTTGTCCGACCCGTCGACCACCACGTCGTAGTCCGCGAACAGCTCGCGGGCGTTGCTGGAGTCGAGGCGGACGCCGTGCACCCGCAGGTCGACGTGCGGGTTGACGTCGGCGAGGCGGGCGCGGGCCGCCTCGACCTTGGGGCGGCCGAGGTCGGCCTGGCCGAACAGGACCTGCCGCTGCAGGTTGGTCTCGTCGACGACGTCGCAGTCGACGAGACCCAGGGTGCCCACCCCGGCGGCCGCCAGGTACAGGCCCAGCGGCGAGCCCAGGCCCCCGGTGCCCACCAGCAGCACCCGTGACGCCTTGAGCCGCCGCTGCCCCTCGATCCCCACCTCCGGCAGGGTGAGATGGCGGCTGTAGCGGCGCGTCTCCTCGGGCGTGAGCGCGGGGAGCGCCGTGGCGCGCCCCGGGGCGGGCTCCATCGTCAGACCGCTTCCTCCACCTTGTCGACGGCGCGGAACGAGGCGGGCGTCACCGGCACCTTGTGGTCCAGACCCTCCTCCTCGAAGCCGGAGCGGTCGGCGGCCAGCCGCCAACTCCGCGTCTCCGCCGCCTTGCCCCCCTCCACCGCCACGATCAGGTAGGAGAGCTCGGGCCAGGCGTGCTCGTGGTCGAGCCCGCTGGGCCGTGCCGGACGGTCGGGGTGCGAGTGATAGTACCCCACCACCTCCAGCCCCAGCCGCCGTGCCTCCTCGCGCGCCGCGAGCACCGTCTCCGGGTGGATCGCGAAGCCGTTGCGCCGGTTCTCGCTGCGGTTGTGGACGGGGAGCACGCGCTCGACGAACCAGCCCTCCCGCCCGCGCAGGGGGCGTCCGACCAGCACGCCGCAGGCCTCCTCCGGGTACAGCGCCTCGGCATGGCGATGGACGGCGAACAGATGGCGGGGCAGCAGCACGAGTCGACTCATCGGTCACGAACTCCAGGTCTCGATCCCCCGCGGCGGGGACCGGTTCATCGTATCCCCCGTCCCCCCCTCCCCGCGACTGCGACCGGGCGAACCGCGGCATCGCCGGCGCGCTTCACTCAAGCAAACCGGAAGCCAACGAAACGGTCTCCGGGGGGCCCTCGCAGAGGTGTACGGATGCGGCCCCGCGCCGTCGCCTCCGGCAGCGCCCGAGCGGACCCGGCCCGCCGCCGCTGCTAGGCTCGCCGCGTGCCCACCGAGCCCGCAGCGATCGCCGCCGCCAAGGCGGACCTGCGCCGCCGCCTCGCCGGGCGGCTGCGCGAGGTCGATGCGGATTCGGCCCGCGCGGCGGCGGCGCGGGTGGCCGAGCGGGTGCTGGCGCTGCCCGAGGTGCGGGCGGCGCGGCGGGTGCTGTCGTGCCTCTCGTTCGGGGCCGAGGTCGACACCTGGGGGCTGGTCGAGCGGCTGGCGGCGGGCGGCCGCGAGATCTTCGTGCCGCGGACCGCGCACGGCGACCCGGACCTCCACGTGCACCGCTACCCGTGCGAGCTGACCACCCTGTCGTTCGGCCTGCGCCAGCCGTGCGCCGACGCGGTCGAGGTGCCGCCGGCGGACGTCGACGCCCGCCTCGACGTCGCCCTGGTCCTCGGCCTCGGCTTCGACCGCCGCGGCGTCCGGCTGGGCTACGGGCGCGGCTACTTCGACCGCTTCCTGCGCGGCCGCCCTTTTCCCGCCGTCGGCCTCGCCTACGCCTTCCAGCTCGTCGACCGGCTGCCCGCCGCGGCCCACGACGTGCCGCTGCAGGTGGTGGTCACCGACCGGGAGACGGTACGCCCCCCGGCGCCGGGCTGACCGCCGCGGCGCCGCCCGGAGGCCCCGCTCAGCCGCGGCGCCCCGGTGCCAGCGGCAGCCCGGCGGCGCGCCAGGCGCGCAGGCCGCCGGCGAGCTGGGCCACGTCGCGGAAGCCGCGCCGGCGCAGGTGGCGGACCGCCGGCGGACTGCGGTGGGCGGTGAGGCAGATCACCACCACCGGCCGGCCGCGGTCGAGCGGCAGCGCGTCGAGCCCGCCGGCCAGCTCGGTGACCGGCAGGTGCCGGGCGCCGGCCAGGTGCCCCTGCCGCCACTCCGCGACCGAACGCACGTCGAGGAGCTGCGGCGGCTCGTCCCCGGCCAGCCGCGCCGCGAGCTCGTCGGCCGCCACCTCGGGCACCGCCCCCCACGGCCGCCAGTCCCAGATCTCGCCGAAGCCCATGCCGCGGACACTAGCAGGCGGCGCGCCGCCGTTTGACACCCCGCCCCCGCTGGCCTACGCTGCGGTCGTCCGCCAGGGGTACCCCGCGCCGGGGTTGAGAGAGTCCCTTGGAACCTGATCCGGCTCAGACCGGCGGAGGGAGCGCGGCCGTCGCGCGCCGTCTCCCGAGGACGGCGCGCCGCGTTTCGGCGCTCCCTCCTGCCCGCGGCGGACGCGACCTGCGCCCGGCACCGCCCACCGACCCGAGGAGCAACGCCATGACCACCCACCCCGTCGGCACCCCGCCCCGCCCGTCCCTTCCCGTCGTCGGCGACGACGGAACCCGCGCCGCCGGCGGGGGCGTCGCCGGCGACTACGGCGACGCCTTCCCGGCATCGCGCAAGGTGTGGGTCGAGGGCCCCGGAGGGGTGCGCGTGCCGATGCGGGAGATCGCGCTGTCCGGCGGCGAGCCGGCGCTGCGCGTCTACGACACCAGCGGGCCGCGCGAGGTGGACGTGCGCCGCGGCCTGCCGGCGCTGCGCCGGGAGTGGATCGCCGCCCGCGGCGACGTCGCCGAGGTGGCCGGGGCGCGCCAGGCGGCGGCCGGAGCGGCCGGCGGTCGCAACGGGGCGGCGGAGATGCCGGCGACCCTGCTGCGCCCGGTGCTGCGCTCGACCGGCGGCGCGGTGACCCAGCTCGCCTACGCCCGCCGCGGCGAGATCACCCCGGAGATGGAGTTCGTCGCCCTGCGCGAGGGGATCGACGCCGGAGCGGGTGCGCAGCGAGATCGCCCGCGGCCGCGCGATCCTGCCGGCCAACGTCAACCACCCGGAGAGCGAGCCGATGGTGATCGGCCGCGCCTTCAAGGTGAAGATCAACGCCAACATCGGCAACTCGGCGGTGACCAGCACCATCGAGGAGGAGGTCGACAAGCTGCGCTGGGCCACCCTGTGGGGCGCCGACACGGTGATGGACCTCTCCACCGGGCGGCACATCCACGAGACCCGCCAGTGGATCCTGCGCAACTCCCCGGTGCCGATCGGCACGGTGCCGATCTACCAGGCGCTCGAGAAGGTCGGCGGCGTGCCCGAGGACCTCACCTGGGAGGTCTACCGCGACACGCTGGTCGAGCAGGCCGAGCAGGGGGTCGACTACTTCACCGTCCACGCCGGCGTGCTGCTGCGCTACATCCCGCTGACCGCCGACCGGGTCACCGGCATCGTGTCGCGCGGCGGCTCGATCCTGGCCAAGTGGTGCCTGGCGCACCACCGCGAGAACTTCCTCTACACCCGCTTCCGCGAGATCTGCGAGATCCTCGCCGCCTACGACGTCGCCTTCTCGCTCGGCGACGGGCTGCGCCCCGGATCGCTCGCCGACGCCAACGACGCGGCCCAGTTCGCCGAGCTCGAGACCCAGGGCGAGCTCACCCGCATCGCCTGGGAGTACGACGTGCAGGTGATGAACGAGGGTCCCGGCCACGTCGCCATGCACCAGATCCGCGAGAACATGGACAAGCAGATCGCCTGGTGCGACGAGGCGCCCTTCTACACCCTGGGGCCGCTGACCACCGACATCGCCCCCGGCTACGACCACGTCACCAGCGCCATCGGGGCGGCGCAGATCGGCTGGTACGGCACCGCGATGCTGTGCTACGTGACCCCCAAGGAGCACCTCGGCCTGCCCGACCGCGACGACGTCAAGGCCGGGGTGATCGCCTACCGCATCGCGGCCCACGCCGCCGACGTCGCCAAGGGCCACCCGCACGCCCGGGAGTGGGACGACGCGCTGTCGAAGGCGCGCTTCGAGTTCCGCTGGGAGGACCAGTTCAACCTCGCCCTCGACCCGGTGACCGCCCGCGCCTACCACGACGAGACGCTGCCCGCCGAGGGTGCCAAGGTGGCCCACTTCTGCTCGATGTGCGGTCCCAAGTTCTGCTCGATGAAGATCTCCCAGGACCTGCGCGACGCGGCACGCCGGGTGGCCGCCCCGACGGCCGCGGAGGTCGAGGCGGGCCTGCGCGAGAAGGCCGAGGAGTTCCGCCGCGCCGGCTCGGAGATCTACGTCGCCGAGGGCGCGGGGGCGGACGGAGCGGGCGCCTAGCGAGAGCTCGCCTCGCCCTGCGCCGCCCGGGCGACCTCGCCACGGTCTTCGCGCGACGGCGTCAGGCCTCGGGGGTGCCGGTGTCCGCGTCGCCGCCGGCCAGATCCACCCGCGCGGCGCTGGCCAGCGCCTGGTAGCGGCGCCGGAAGGCGTCGAGGGTGCCCTCCTCGAGCTCCTCGAGATCGAGCAGCGCGTTGTGCGCTCCGCGGGTGGCGCGGATCAGCTCGTCGAGCTTCACCTGCATCGCCTCGGTGTCGCGGTTCTGGGTGTTCTGGATCAGGAAGACCATCAGGAAGGTGACGATCGTCGTCCCGGTGTTGATCACCAGCTGCCAGGTGTCGCTGAAGCCGAACAGCGGCCCCGAGAGCACCCACGCCAGGATGACCGAGACGGCGACGACGAACACGCGCGGCCGGCCGCAGAACCGGGCCGCCGACTTGGCGAAACGCGAGTACCAGGTGGTCGCCCGCACGCCTGCTCCTCCCGGAGCGCGGGAGCGCCGCGCCCGCGCCCTCTAGTCGTCCGACCGGGCCAGGTCGATCTCGACGAAGTAGTCGCCGGGGACCAGCACCTCACGCGGCTTGGAGCCCTGCGGCGGGCCCAGGATGCCGTCGCGCTCCATCATGTCGATCAGGCGCGAAGCGCGCGAGAATCCCACCCGCAGCCGGCGCTGCAGGAAGCTCGCCGAGCCCTGCCCCTCCGACACCACCATGCGGGCCGCCTCGTCGTAGAGGTCGTCGTCGGCCTCCCCCATCCCGCCGCTGCCCGACTCGCTCTCCAGCGGCTCGAGCAGCTTGGGATCGACGTCCGGGGGCCCCTGGTGCTTCTTGAGCCAGCGCACCAGCGCCGCCGACTCCTGCTCCCAGACGAAGGCGCCGTGGAGGCGCTGCACCCGCGAGGTGCCGGGGGGCATGTAGAGCATGTCCCCCTTGCCGAGCAGCTTCTCCGAGCCCACCTGGTCGAGGATGGTGCGCGAGTCGTGGCGCGACGCGGTGGCGTAGGAGATGCGGCAGGGGAAGTTCGCCTTGATGGTGCCGGTGAGCACGTCGACGCTGGGCCGCTGGGTGGCGACGATCAGGTGGATGCCGACCGCCCGCGCCATCTGCGCCAGCCGCGCGATCGCCGTCTCCACCTCCGACGAGGCCACCATCATCAGGTCGGCCAGCTCGTCGATGATGATGACGAAGTACGGCAGCGGCTTGAGGTCCTCGGCGGCGAAGTCGCCCTCGTCCTCGTTGAGCGCCAGCCGGCGCTTGACCTCGGGGTCGCGGATCGCCCGGTTGTAGTAGTCGATCGAGCGCACGTGGACCTCGGCGAGCAGGCGGTAGCGGTCCTCCATCTCCTTGACCATGCGCTGCAGCGCGTTGGCCGCCTTCTTCGGGTCCACCACCACCTCGGCCGCCAGGTGCGGGATGTCGGCGTAGACGCCGAGCTCGATCCGCTTGGGATCGATGAAGATGAACTTGACCTCGTCCTTGTGGGCCTTGTAGAGGATCGAGGTGATCATGCTCTGCAGGCCGACGCTCTTGCCGGCGCCGGTGGCGCCCGCGACCAGCAGGTGCGGCATGGTGGCGAGGTCGGCGTAGTACCGGCTCGCCGCGGATGTCGCGCCCCAGCGCCAGGCTGAGCAGCGACGGCGAGCGCTCGAAGCGCTTGTCGGCCAGCAGGTCGCCCAGCCGGATGGTGCCGCGCTCGCGGTTGGGCACCTCGACGCCGAGCGTGGAGCGGCCCGGCATGCGCTCGATGCGCACCGACTCGGCCTTGAGCGCCAGCGCCAGATCGTCCTGCAGGTTGACGATCTGCGCCACCTTCACCCCCGGCGCCGGCTGGAACTCGTAGACGGTGATCACCGGCCCGGGGTTGATCCCCTCGATGGTCCCCTCGACCCCGAACTCGGCGCAGCGGCTGCGGATCACCTCGCCGAGCCGCACCAGCTCGTTCTCGTCGAAGCGGTTCTCGTGGCCGCCCATCTGCAGCAGGTTGACCGGCGGCAGACCGGCGGCGGCCGGCAGCGCCGGCCCGGTGAACAGCTCGCCCTGGGGCACCTTCGCCGGCGCGGCGGGCCTCGGCCCGGCGCCGCGCGAGCGCGGCGCGCGGCGCGCCCGCCTCCTCCGGCGCCCGGCGCCCGGCCAGCTCGGCGGCGCTGACCCGCCGCAGCGCGAAGGCGCCCTCCCCGGGGCGCTCCACGACCCGCAGCGGCAGGTCGAGGCGCGCCGGCTCGCCGTCGCGCTCGCGGCGCTCCTCGGCGCGGCGCTCGAGGTGCTTCTCGAGCACCCGCTGGCGGTTGCGCTCCTTCTGCCGGCGCTCCGTGCGGCGGGCGCGGGTCAACGCCATGCCCTCGGTCAGCGCCCGCAGCCGCGCCTGCCAGCGCCCCAGCAGGTCGCCGAGGGTCGACTGCACCACCAGCGTGGCGCCGGCGACCAGCACGGCGACGAGCACCAGCAGCGCGCCGGGGGTCGCCAGCCGCCCGGCGAGCGCCTCGACCAGCAGCTTGCCGAAGGCGCCGCCGGCGTCGAGCACCCCACCGCGCCACTCGACCCGCCCCAGCCCGAGGTCGAGCAGCCCGGGGGCGGAGGCGAGGACGAGAAGGGTGCCCAGCCCGCGGCCCACCACCCGCGTCGCCCCCTGCCGCCGCAGGCGGCGCCAGGCCGCCACCAGCAGCAGGGCCGGGACCAGGAACGCGGCCAGGCCGACCAGGGCGAAGCCCATCGCCGCCACCTCGGCGCCGACCGGCCCGATCCAGTTGGCCACCCCGGCGCCGCTGCCGCGCGGTGCGGCGTGGAGCAGGCTGGGGTCGGACGGCCGGAAGCTGCCCAGGCTGAGGCCGAGCAGGACGCCGACGGTGAGCAGCAGCAGGCCGAGCAGCTCGTTGCCCTTCTCCGGCGACAGCCGGGCGCGCTCGCGCTGCTTGCGTTTGGAGGCGTTGGCGACGGTCATGGGGTGACGGGCCTGGAACGGGCGGACGTCTTCCTCAAGCGATGCTCTAGCAGTCCGCGCCTAACTATGCATGAAGTCTACCATTCGCCCCGGCGGAACGCGAGCCGATCGGGCCGGGGTCCGCAAGCGCGGCATCCGATTCGCAGGCGCACCGGGGGAGCGGCGGCCGGACTGCCGCCGCCGGGAGACACGTCATGAAAACACGCGAGATTCCCCTGCCGCTGCTCGCCGCCATCGCCGCGACCCGCGGCATGCTCGGCGTCGGCATCGGCCTGCTGCTGGCGCCGCGGCTGCCGGAAGAGCGGCGGCGGAGGGCGGGCTGGGTGCTCGCCACCGTCGGCGTCGTGAGCACGGCGCCGCTGCTGCGCCGCGTCCTGCGCGCCGCATGAGGGCGGCGCCGAGCCCGCTGGCACCGCCGTTGCAGTTCCCGCGGAGGACGGCTGACGAGTCGACATCCCCGAGGAGGATCCATCGATGAGAAACCGAGTTTGTCTCTCCCTGCTGGCCGCGGCGCTCCTCGCGCTGCCCCTGGCGGCCCACGCCCAGACGGGCGGCGACGCGACGAGCTCGCTGGCCGAGCCCGGCGTCGAGGCGACGGTCGTGAGCCCGGTCACCGGCACCATCGCCGAGATCGATTCCGACACGCTGGTGGTCGAGACCGACGCCGGCGACCGCGTGACCACCACCCTCGACTCCGACAGCCTGCTGCCGGCCGAGCTGCGCCAGAGCAGCGACTGGTCGACCTGGGTCGGCACCCCGGTGCGGGTCACCTTCACGGCCGGCACCGACGGCGAGCCGGGCGTGGTGCAGCGCGTCGAGCTGCTGCCCGCCGGCACCACGGCGACGACGACCACGACGACGGCCACCACCGGGACGGCGACCACCGCCGGGACGACGACCGGGACCACCGGCGCCGCGACCGGCGAGACCGACGAGACCGACGCCGTCGAGGCCAGCCCGGCGAGCGATCTCGCCGACTCCGGCGCCGCCACCATGCCGGAGACCGCGGCGCCCGACGACACGCTGGCGGACGACACCACCGCCACCGACCGGGTGGCCGACGACGAGCTGCCGCGCACGGCGAGCGACCTGCCCTGGCTGCTGCTGATCGGCGGCCTCGCCCTGGCGACCGCCGTGACGCTCGGCCGCTTCCAGAGCACCCGGCAGACGCGCCGGGCGTCGACCCGCGCCCCCCGCGTCTGAGCGACCCGCCCGGAGCCGCCGGCCCCACCCGGGACCGGCGGCCCGGCCGCACCCAGCGATCCGACCGTGCGCCGCCGCTGCCTGCTCGCCGCCCGCCTGCTGCTCTGGGTCGTGGCGGTGGTGTGCCTGGGCACGTGGCTCGGCGTGCAGGTCGACGCGGCGATGTACCGTGCCGTGGAGGGACGCCGGCTGGACCAGGCGATCGCCCGCCAGCGGAGCGCCCCCCCCGGCCCGCCGGCGCCGGCGCAGGCCCCGCACCCCCCCACGGAGCCCTCCCCGGCCGACCGGGCGGCGGCGGCGGCGGAGCGCGCTCGCTCGGAGCCCCCGCCGCCGGCGCCGGCAGCGACCGCCGCGCCGCGCCGCCGCGAGGTCCTCGGCCGTCTCGAGATCCCCCGGCTGGGCCTCGAGACGCTGGTCGCCGAGGGGGTCGACGCGCGCACGCTGCGCCGCGCCGCCGGGCACGTCCCCGGCACCGCGGCGCCCGGTGCCGCCGGCAACGTGGTGATCGCCGGCCACCGGGACGGCGTCTTCCGCCCGCTCGCCGGCGCCGCCCGCGACGACCTGGTGGTCCTCGAGACGCCGGCCGGACGGGTCGACTACCTGATCGACGACCTCGAGGTGGTGTCGCCGGACGCCACCCGGGTGCTGGCGCCGACGGCGGCGCCCACCCTCACCCTGATCACCTGCTATCCCTTCGACTTCCTCGGACCGGCCCCGCACCGCCTGGTCGTCCACGCCCGCCGGCTGGCCCCCGCCGCCGACGGACGCTGAGGCCGCCGCCTCAGGCCGGCGGGCCGGACGCCAGCCGGTGGAGCGCCACCAGCTCGTCGAGCGACAGGCGCTCGGCGCGGACCGTCGGCGGGTGGGGGTGCGCGGCGAGGAAGGCCGCGAGGACGGCCTCGGCGCGCTCGCGCCCCCAGCCCGCGGCGAGCGAGTTGCGCAGGGTCTTGCGGCGCTGTGCGAAGGCCCGGCGGACGGTGGCGAGGAAGGCCGGCATCTCGTCGTCCGGCAGCGGCGGGGGGTGCAGCTCCAGGCCCACGAAGGCGCCGTCGACCTTGGGGGGAGGGCGGAAGGCGCCGCGTGGCACGCCGCCCAGCCGCCGCGCCTCGGCATAGGCGGCGACGAGGACCGACAGCCCGCCGTAGGCGGGGTCGCCGGGGCGCGCCACCAGGCGCTCGCCGACCTCCTTCTGCACCAGAAACGCCGCGCGCCGCACCGCGCGCCGCTGCGGCAGCAGGCCCTCGAGGATCGGCGTGGCCACGTTGTAGGGCAGGTTGCCGGCGGCCAGCACCGGCCCGCCCCGGGCGAGCGCCGGCCAGTCGAGGCGCAGGGCGTCGCCCGCCACCACCGCCAGGCGCGGCTCCGGGAGCCGGCGGCGCAGCTCCACCGCCCAGGCCGGGTCCACCTCCCAGGCCACCACCCGCGCCGCGCCCGCCGCCAGCAGCTCCGCGGTGAGCACCCCGCCGCCCGGCCCGATCTCGACGACGCGCCCGCCCGCCGGCCGCAGGAACTCCACCAGCGGCGCGCAGAGGCGCCCGGAGACCAGGTGGTGCTGGCCGTAGCTCTTGCGCAGCGGCGGCGGCATGCGGGGACGCTATCAGGCGCCGGCGGCGGCGCCCGGGCGGGCCAAAACGGCACCCCCGGCGCCGGCGGCGGCGCCGCGACGGCCCGGCGAAGACCCCGCCGCCCCGGGCAAAAGGCCCGCCGCCAGGCCCTCCGCGGCGGGCACCCGGCTTGCAGCTCCACCCCCCCGTGAACCCGGGAGCTGCCGCTCCACCGGCCCCCCACGACGAGGTACGATCCGACGTGACGATGCCCTCCGAGATCGCCGATCCGACGCCCAACCTGGAGCGCGAGACGCTGGCCGTCAAGCAGGTCGAGGACGAGCTGCGCAAGGTGATCGTGGGGCAGGACTACCTGCTCGACCGCCTCCTGGTCGGCCTGCTGGCCCGCGGCCACGTGCTCATCGAAGGGGTGCCGGGCCTCGCCAAGACCCTGGCGGTGAAGACCCTGGCGCGCACCCTCCACCTCGACTTCCAGCGCATCCAGTTCACCCCCGACCTGCTGCCCGCCGACCTGGTGGGAACCCTGGTCTACGACCAGCGCAGCCAGGACTTCCACCCGCGCCACGGGCCGATCTTCGCCCACCTGCTGCTCGCCGACGAGATCAACCGGGCGCCGGCCAAGGTGCAGTCGGCGCTGCTCGAGTCGATGGAGGAACGCCAGGTCACCCTCGGCGACACCACCTACCCGCTGCCCGACCCGTTCATGGTGCTGGCGACCCAGAACCCGATCGAGCAGGAGGGGACCTATCCGCTGGCCGAGGCGCAGGTCGACCGCTTCATGATGAAGCTGGCCCTCGGCTACCCCAGCCGCGGCGAGGAGGAGGAGATCCTCGACCGGATGCTGGTCGAGCGGCCCATCGAGGTGCGGGCGGTCCTCGACCGCGAGCGCCTCGAGGCGCTGCGCCAGGCCGCCGACGCCGTCTATCTCGACGGCAAGATCCGCCGCTACATCCTCGACCTGATCACCGCCACCCGCGACCCGCGCGCGGCCGGCATGAGCGACCTCGCCGACCTGGTGGCCTTCGGCGCCTCGCCGCGCGCGACGCTCTTCCTGGCGCGCGCCGCCAAGGCGATGGCCCTGGTGCGCGGCCGCGGCTACGTGGTGCCCGAGGACGTCAAGGAGCTCGCTCCCGACGTGCTGCGCCACCGTCTGGTGCCGACCTACGAGGCGGAGGCCGAGGAGATCACCACCGACAGCTCATCGGCCGCCTGCTCGACCGGGTCGAGGTGCCGTAGGCCGCAGCGCCCCCCGGAGCCGCGACAGGTGTTCGGTCGCTCCCAGCCCCGCCCCGACCCGACCTCGCTGCCGCGCCGATCGCCGCGGCCCGACCTGCCGCGCGACCTGATGCGCAAGGTGCGGCGCATCGAGATCGCCACCAACCGGCTGGTCGACCAGGGGGTGGCGGGCGACTACCACTCGGTGTTCAAGGGCCGCGGCGTGGAGTTCGCCGAGGTGCGCCCCTACCAGCCGGGCGACGACGTCCGCACCATCGACTGGAACGTCACCGCGCGCATGGGTGCCCCGTTCGTCAAGCGCTACGTCGAGGAGCGCGACCTGACGGTGTTCCTGGCGGTCGACGTCTCCGGCAGCCTGGGCTTCGGCTCGCGCGCCATCCTCAAGCGCGAGCTCGCCGCCGAGGTGGCGGCGCTGCTCGCCTTCGCCGCGATGCGCAATCAGGACCGGGTCGGTGCGGCCCTGATCGCCGACCGCATGGAACTGTTCCTGCCGCCCCGGCGCCGCCGCACCCACGTGCTGCGCCTGGTGCGCGAGGTGCTGCTGGGCCAGGCCGGCGGTGCCACCGACCTCGAGACCTCGCTGGGCCAGGTGCTCTCCGCCCTCAAGCAGCGCTCGGTCCTGTTCGTGCTCTCCGACTTCCTCGACACCCCGTTCTCCCGCACCCTGAAGGCGGCCGCGGCGCGCCACGACCTGATCGTGCTCGAGCTGGTCGACCCGCGCGACGACGAGCTGCCGGCGGTCGGCCCGGTGGTGCTGCGCGACGCCGAGACCGGTCGCGCCGCGGTCGTCGACGGGCGCCGCCTGGGCAAGGAGCACGCCGCCCGCCGGCGCGCCGCCCGCGGCGAACTGCGCCAGCTCACCCGCAGCCTCGGCGTCGACCACCTCGAGCTGCGCACCGACCGCCCCTACCTCGCCCCGCTGGTCGCCTTCTTCGAGCGCCGGCGGCGGAGGCTGGGGCGATGAGGCGGCGGCTGCGCCGGGCGCTCCCGCCGCTGGCCCTGGCGCTGCTCGTCGCGGCGCCGGGCGCCGCCGGGGCCGCCGAGCCGACGACGCCCGCGCTCTCCGCCGAGATCGCCCCCGGCGAGCACACCGTCGGCGATCCGGTCGCGGTCGACCTCACCCTGACCGCCGACCCCGACCGCCTCACCGCCGCCCCGCGCTTCCCGGTGTGGAAGGACGGCTGGGGCGACGCGGAGCTGGTCGCCGCGGAGGCGGCCGCGCCGGTCCCGGAGCGGCCCGGCACCTGGCGCCAGCGCGTCGTGGTGCGGGCCTTCCGCACCGGCGACGTGGCCCTGCCCCCCGTCGAGGTGGCGCTGCCGACCGCCGCCGGCACCCGGCGCCTGGCGACGCCGGCGACCCTGTCCCTCCACGTGACCTCCGTCCTGCCGCCGGCGCCGGAGGGCGGCGAGGCCGAGATCCCGCCGCCCGCCCCGCCGACGCCGCCCCGCCGCCTGCCGTGGGGCGCCCCGTTCTGGTGGACGGCCGGGGTGGGGGCGGCGCTGCTCGCCGCCGCGCTCGCCCTGGCCTGGCGACGGCGGCGGCGCGACGCCGCCGCGGCCCGCCCGCCGGCGCCGGCCCTGCCGCCGCTCGCCGAGCTCGAGCGGGCGCTGGCCGCGGCCCGCGCCGCGCCGCCGGCCGAGGGCCACGCCCGGGTGAGCCTGGCCCTGCGCCGCTACCTGGGACGTGCCCTGCGCTTCCCCGCCGCCGAGTCGACCACGGCCGAGATCCAACGCCAGCTCCTCGGCCGCCACCTGCCCGGCGGCGTCGCCCGGCGCGCGGTGGACCTGTTGCGCGCCTGCGACCTGGTGAAGTTCGCCCGCCGCGAGGCCGGCGCCGCCGCGCTGGAGCGCTGGTGCGCGGAGGCCGCCGACCTGGGCGGCGAGATCGAGGCGCACCTGCATCCGGCGCCGGCCCCGGACGCCGCGGAGGCCGCCGCGTGAGACCGCTGCCCCACCTCGCCGACCCGCTCTGGCTGCTGCTGCTGGCGGCGGTGCCGGTGCTGGTCTGGTGGCACCACCGCCGGGGCGGACTGGGCGCGCTGACCTACAGCCGCCTGCCGGCCCCGGCGCGGCGCCGGCGCGGCGCCGGCTGGCGCCTCCACCTGCCCTTCTACTGCCGGCTGGCCGCCTTCGCCCTGCTGGCGGTGGCGCTGGCCCGGCCGCAGACCGGCTACGCCTGGGAAGAGAGCCTCACCGAGGGCATCGACATCCAGCTCGTGCTCGACGTCTCCGGCTCGATGGCGGCCGAGGACTTCGAGCCCGACAACCGGCTGGCGGTGGCGAAGCAGGTGGTGCGCGACTTCATCGCCGGCCGCACCGGCGACCGCATCGGGCTGACCACCTTCTCCGGCGGGGCCCTGACGCGCTCGCCGCTGACCACCGACCGCCGGATGCTCGACCTGCTGGTCCGCTCGCTGGACATCAACACCCGGATGGACGGCACGGCGATCGGCGTCGCCCTGGCCAGCGGCGCGGCGCGCCTGAAGGACAGCGAGGCCAAGAGCCGGGTCGTCGTCCTGGTCACCGACGGCGTCAACAACACCGGCGCCATCGACCCGCTGTCCGCGGCGGCGGTGGCCGAGGGGCTGGGCCTGCGCGTCTACACCGTGGGCGTGGGCACCGACGGACCGGTGGAGATCCCGCTGCACCGCACCAACCCGGTCACCGGCCGCGACGAGCTGGTGCGGGTGCGGATGCAGAACCAGCTCGACGAGGAGCTGTTGCGCCGCATCGCCGACCGCACCGGGGGCCGCTACTTCCGCGCCACCGACTCGCGGAGCCTGGCCGGCATCTTCTCCGAGATCGACCGCCTGGAGCGCACGCCGATGAAAGTGAAGCGCTACGTGCGGTACCAGGAGGCCTTCCAACCGCTGGCCTGGGCCAGCCTGCTCCTGCTGGTGGCGCCGGCGGCCGCCGCCGGCCTGCGGCTGACCGCGGAGCCGTGAGCGCGCCGATGGCCTTCGCCGACCCGCAGTTGCTCTGGCTGGCCCTGGCGGCCCCCGCCTTCGCCGCCTTCGCCGCCTTCGTCTGGCGCCGCCGGCTCCTCGCCGACGCGGCCTGGGCGGCCCGCGGGCTGTGGGACCGGCTGCTCGCCGGCTATCGGCCGCGGCGCCTGGCGGCCTCGGTCGCCCTGGTGACCCTGGCGGTCCTCGCCGTCGCCACCGCCCTGGCACGGCCGCGCTGGGGCACCGCGACGACCGAGGTCGAGCGCCACGGCGTCGACGTCGTCTTCGTGGTCGACACCTCGCTGTCGATGAACGCCCGCGACGTCCTGCCGTCGCGCCTGTTCGTGGCCGAGACCCTGGTGCGGCGCCTGGCGCAGGCGATGCCCAACAACCGCGTCGCCCTGGTGCAGGCGGAGGGCGAGGGGCAGGTGATGGCGCCGCTCACCCTCGACGGCGGCGTCGTCGACCTGCTGCTCGACTCGTTGGCACCGGGGTCGCTGGCGGTGCCGGGCACCGAGCTGGCGCCGGCGCTGGAGGCGGCCCTGCGGCTGTTCGACCCCAGCGGGCGGGAGCACCGCACCCTGGTGCTGCTCTCCGACGGCGAGGACCACGGCGGCAACCTGGGCCCGGTCCTCGACCGGCTGCGCCGCGAGGGCGTCCCGGTGCACGCCCTCGGCGTCGGCACGCCGCAGGGGGCGCCCATCCCGCTGCCGGGGGCGCCGGAGGACCGTGGCGGCGGACCGGCCTACAAGCGCGACGGCGACGGCGATGTGGTGATCTCGCACCTCGACGAGGAGGTGCTCGAGCGCGTCGCCGACGCCACCGGCGGCGTCTACCTGCGGGCGACCAGCCCGGGGGTGGCGCTGGACCCGGTGGTGCGACGGATCGAGTCGATGGAGACCACCCGCTTCGAGAGCGAGAGCGTCAACACCCTGGAGGAACGCTTCCAGTGGCCGCTAGGGCTCGCCGCCGCCGCCCTGGCGCTCTACCTGGCCGCCGGTCCGTTCCGCTTCCGGCGCGGCCCCCGCGCGGCCGGGAGGGCGGCGTGATCCGGCCGCTGCTGGCGGCGCCCGCCCTGGTGCTGGCCCTGGGGGCGGCCGGCCTCCCCTGGCCGCTCGAGCTGCACGCCCCGGCCTGGGTGGAGCGCTGGCTCCACAACCCCGGCGAGCGCACCGCCCGCGGCGTCGACGACTACGCCGCCGGCGACTACGCCGCGGCGGCCGGCGCGATGGACGCGGCGTTGCGCCTCGCCGCGCCGGACGATCCGGCGGCGGCCGATCCCCGCATCCTCTACAACGCCGGCACCGGCCACCTGGCCGCCGGCGACGGCCGGCGCGCCGCCGAGCTGCTCGGCCAGGCCGCCGCCGACCCGGCGCGCGTGCCCGCCGGAGCTGGCCGCCGCGCTGCCGTACAACCTCGGCAACGCCCGCCTGGCCACCGGCGACGCGGCGGGCGCCGTCCAGGCCTACGAGGAGGCCCTGCGCCACGCCCCCGGCGACCGCGACGCCAAGCACAACCTGGAGGTCGCCCTCGAGCGCCTGGAGCGGCAGAAGAAGCTGCGCGCCGGCGCGCCGCGCGAGGGGCGCAAGGGCGACCGGCAGGGCGAGCAGGCGAGCTCGGAGCGGGGCGGCGCCGAGCGCCCGGCCGACCAGCGGAGCGACCAGGGGGCGCCCGACCAGCCGGCGCCGCGATCGGCGTCGGAGCCGCGGGGCCAGGGGCCGCGGCAGGGCGGTGCCGGGGGCACGCCGCGCGGCGACCGGCCGCTGCCCCGCTTCGAGGACCAGCCCGACATGACCGCCCAGCAGGCGGCCGCCCTGCTCGCCGCGGTCGAGAACCTCGAGCGTCGCCAACGGCAGCAGGAGGCCGCCGAGCGGGCGCGCCGCGCCGCGCCCGGGAGGAAGGACTGGTGAGGACGGTGCCCCGCCCGGCCCGGACCGGCGGCGCGCTGCTCGGCGTCGTCGTGGCGCTGGCGGCCGCCCTGGCGGCGCCCCGCGCCCGCGCCGCCGGCGCCGAGGACGTCCGCGCCACGGCCGTCCTCGAGCCGCGCGTCGTCGGCCTCGGAGAGACCGCCGAGCTGACCCTCGAGGTGCGCGGCGGCGTCTTCAGCCACGTCGCCTTCGAGCCCTCCTTCGAGCTCGACAACTTCGAGATCGTCGGCGGTCCCGCCCGGGTCGAGAACCTGGAGTACGTCAACGGCGCCACCAGCCGCAGCGTGCGGCTCATCTGGCAGCTCCGGCCGCGCCACGAGGGCCCCGCGGAGGTGCACTCGATCGCGCTCGAGGTGGAGGGCGAACGCCTCGACCTGCCGGCGATCGGCGCCCGGGTGACCCGCCGGCCGACCGGCGCTCCCCGCCCGCGGCCGCAGCGCCGCTCCCCCTGGCGGCTGCCCGACGCGTTCGGCGACCTGTTCGGCCGTCCGGCGCCGCCCCCCGAGCGGCCCGAGGTGCGGCTGGTCGCCGAGGTCGGCCCGCGGCGCGCCTTCGCGGGCGAGCAGCTCCTCTACACGCTCTACCTCTACACGCAGGCCAACATCGGGCGGGTGAGCGCCGACAGGCTGCCCGATTTCCGCGGCTTCTGGGTGGAGGAGATCCCGCGCCGCGACGACCTCCCCGCCGAGCCGGTGGAGCTCGACGGCGAGACCTTCTGGCGCACCCCGCTGCTCCAGCGCGCCCTGTTCCCGCTGCGGCCGGGACACTACGAGATCGGACCGGCCGAGATCAGCATGGTGGCGCAGATCCCGTTCGCGGGGGCGTTCGGCCGCATGCTCCCGCACGCCGAGCAGATCTCCCGCAAGAGCGCGCCGGTCGCGGTCGACGTGGAGCCGCTGCCGCCGCCGCCCGCCGACCTGGCGAGCGACTTCCACGGCCTGGTCGGCCAGCTCGAGCTCAGCGCGCGGCTGGCTCCCGCGCGGGTGCCGGTCGGCGAGGCGGCCACCCTCGAGGTCGAGCTCAGCGGACCGGGCAACCTCGAGGGCGCGGCGGCCCCCGAGGTCGCGCCGCCCGGCGGCGTCGAGGTGCTGCCCCCACAGGCCGACGGCACGACCGCGGTGCAGAGCCAGCGGGTGGTCGGCCGCCGCACGTGGCGCTTCCCGCTGGTCGCGCGGCGCGCCGGGAGCTGGCGGCTGCCACCGGTCGAGGTGGTCTACTTCGACCCGCGGGCCGCCGCCTACCGCCGTGCCCGCACCGAGCCGCTGGTCCTGCAGGCCCGGCAGGGCGCCGTCGAGACCACCGCCGGCGGCCGGCCGGCCCTGCACCCGATCCGCAACGCCGCACTGCCCGCCGCGAGCCCCCCCTGGCAGCGCTCCGACGCGCTGCGCCTCGCCTTCGCCGTCCCCTGGCTGGTGGCGCTCGCCGTCCTGTTGCTCGCCCGCCGCCGCGCCGGCGGAGAACCGGCCCGCGGCGGCAGCGGCGGTGGCGCCCGCGAGCGCTTCGCCGCCGGCCTCGCCGCCGCCGCCGCCGCCGAGCGCCCTCGCGCCGCCGCCACCGCCCTCGAGGACGCCTGGCGGGCGCTGCTCGCCGCCCGGGCGGACCTGCCCGCGGACGCCCCCGCCGCCAGCTGGGTGCGCGCCGCCGCCGCCGCGGGCGCCGGGGAGCGCAGCCGGGACGAGCTCGAGCGGCTGATCGAGGACCTCCACTACCTGCGCTACGCGCCGCAGCTCTCCGCCATCGCGGCGCTGCGCGGCGAGCTGGTGGAGCGCTCGCGCCGGCTGGCCCGGCGCCTCGAAGCCGAGCTCCACCGCCGGGCCGCGGCGTGAAGCGCCCGTCGGGGCACGACCTCGCCCTGCTGCTGCCGGTCGCCGGCCTCGCGCTGGGGCTGCTCGGCTGGGCCGGGGCGCGTGCCGCTCGGCGTGACGACGCCGCGGTGGCGACCGCCCAGGCGGCGCTCGCCCACGGCAACCGGCTGGTGCGCGACGGCCGGCCCACGGACGCCCTCGCGGCCTACGCCGCCGGCTGGGCGGAGGGGCGGGGCGGGGCGGCCGACGGCCTGCTCGCCTACAACCTGGCGGTCACCGCCCACCGACTGGGGCGCCTGCCCGAGGCGCTGCTGTGGTACCGGCGGGCCGACCGCCTGCGGCCCGACGACCCCTGGCTGGCGGAGAACCTCGAGCTGGTCCGGGCCGAGGTGGGAGCGCCGCGCCTGCCGGCACCCGGCCCGGCCGGCGCCCTGGCCACCCACCGGTGGGCGCCGGCGGCCGCGGCGGCGGTCGCCGCCTGGACGGCGCTGGCGCTGCTCCTGGTCCGCCGCCGCCTGACCCGCCGGCTCTCCCGCCCCTGGGCCGCGGAGGCCTGGGTGCTGCCGGCGGCCGCGGCGCTGGCGCTGTGGCTGGCCGGCCCGACGCTGCTCGCCCGGGCGCCCCGCGCCGCCGTGCTCACCGCGCCGTGCGGGGGCGGCGGAGCCCGCTACGAGGCCGGCAGCGAGCTCTGGGTGCGCCCGGCCGGCGAGGGTTGGGCGGTCGCCGGCGGGCCGCCCGGCCTGGTCTGCCCGCCCGCGGCCGTGGGCCTCGTCGGACCCGGCGGCTGAAGCTCTGCTAAGTTCCACCCGACATGAGCGGTTCGCCGGAGCGGCGCCGCACCGCCGCAGCCGACATCGAGGTGCACAGCCTCGACCCTCCGCGGCTCGAACGGTTCCTCGAGCGCCGCCGCGCCGGCTACGGCTTCCCCCTCGAGCTCTCCCTGGCCGAGAACCTCGAGGCCGTGCTGCGCAAGGCGAACGAGTTCGTGCCCTCGGCCGCCGGCTCGATCCTGCTCGACGACCCGCGGGAGAAGCGGGGCGACCGGCGCCCCAACCACCTCACCTTCATCGCCGCGTTCGGGGAGAGCTGCGAACAGCTCGTCGGGCTGCAGATCCCTTCGGACCGGGGGATCGCCGGCCACGTCTACCGCACCGGGGCGGCCTACCGCACCCCCGAGGCGCGCGAGGACGAGCACTTCTACGCCGCCGTCGACCGCGACACCCGCTACGTCACCCGCTCGGTGATCGCCATCCCGATCCGCATCGAGCAGGAGGTCTGCGGGGTCCTCGAGCTGATCAACCGGGCCCGCGCCGAGGGTTTCACCGACGGCGACCGCAACCTGCTCGAGATCTTCGCCGGCTACATCTCCGTCGCGATCCAGAACGTGCTCGACGGCCGGCAGGCCCAGGAGATCGCCAAGCGCGACAACCTGACCGGCCTGTTCAACGACCGCTACCTGCACATCGCGCTGACCCACGCCCTGAGCGCCTGCCGCGCCGAGGGGCGCGACCTGGCGATGCTCTTCCTCGACCTCGACTTCTTCAAGCGGGTCAACGACACCCACGGCCACCTCGCCGGCAGCCAGGTGCTGCGCGAGGTCGGCGCCCTGCTGGGCCGCGAGGTGGGCGAGGGCCTCGCCGCGCGCTACGGCGGCGACGAGTTCGTGCTGGTGCTGCCCGGGACGGAGCTCGCCGAGGCGGTCGACCTCGCCGAGGAGATCCGCACCCGCATCCTCACCACCACCTTCTGCCGCGAGGCCGGCGACATCCAGCCCGAGGCCCTCCACCTGCGCGGGCTGACCTGCTCGATCGGCGTCGCCACGCTGCACCGTCACCTCACCGACGACCTCGACGACGACTCCAGCCGCTCCACCCTGCTGCGCCTCGCGGACTCCGCCATGTACGTGGCCAAGGAGACCGGGCGCAACCGCACGGCGGTGGCGGGCGAGCCGGTCCGGCGCCGCCGCCCCTGACAGAGGGCTTCGAGCACCGGGGGCGGAGCGACGCGGCGCTCGCTCCGCACGGACTCTGTGCCGGGGCCCCGGTCCGCTCTCGCCGCCCACCGGGGCGCGGTTGAAGGGGCTCGGGGGCGGTGCTACGATGATCGGGTCGTCGGCCTGTTGCCGCGGCGTTCGAAGGCCCCCTCTCCCGCGCTGCCCCCCCCGCCCCGGCGGCACGGCTGCGCGCGGGCCGCCCGACCCCCGAGGAGTCAGCGATGCGCGTGACCAGCGAACGGAGCGTCCCCCTGAAGGCGGGCGAGGTGCGCGAGCACCTCTCCCGGCACATCCTCGTCGACGGCTTCCACCTGGTGGTGGACCTCGCCAAGAGTCGCGGACCGTGGCTCTACGACGCCATCCGCGACCGTCCGCTGCTCGACCTGTACACCAGCTTCTCCACCTGCCCCCTGGGCTACAACCACCCGGGCCTCGACGACGAGGAGTTCCAGCGCCGGATCCTGCCGGCGGCGCTCAACAAGCCGGCCAACTCCGACATCTACACCGCGGAGCTGGCCGACTTCGTGGACACCTTCGCCCGCACCCTGCCCGACGAGCTGGCGCACCACCTGTTCTTCATCGAGGGCGGCGCGCTGGCGGTCGAGAACGCGCTCAAGGCGGCCTTCGACTGGAAGGTGCGCAAGAACCTCGCGGCCGGCCGCGGCGAGAAGGGCTCGAAGGTGATCCACTTCCGCCAGGCCTTCCACGGGCGCACCGGCTACACCCTGTCGGTGACCAACACCGCCGACCCGCGCAAGACGCAGTACTTCCCGAAGTTCGACTGGCCGCGGGTCACCAACCCGAAGCTGCGCTTCCCGGTCACCGACGAGGTCCTGGCCGAGGTCGAGGCCGCCGAGCGCCGCGCGGTGGAGGAGATCGAGCGCGCCGTGGCGGCCGACCCCCACGACGTCGCCTGCCTGTTCATCGAGCCGATCCAGGGCGAGGGCGGCGACAACCACTTCCGCGGCGAGTTCCTGCGCGAGCTGCGCCGGCTCGCCGACGAGCACGAGTTCCTGCTCGTCTTCGACGAGGTGCAGACGGGGTTCGGAACCACCGGCGCGTGGTGGTGCTTCGAGCACTTCGACGTCGTGCCCGATCTGCTCGCCTTCGGCAAGAAGACCCAGGTGTGCGGCGTCTGCGCCGGCCCGCGCCTCGACGAGGTCGACTCGGTCTTCAAGGTCTCCAGCCGGATCAACTCCACCTGGGGCGGCAACCTCGTCGACATGATCCGCTGCCAGCGCTACGTGGAGATCATCGAGGAGGAGGACCTGCTCGCCAACGCGCGGCGCATGGGGGCGATGCTGCTCGACGGGCTGCGGCAGCTCGAGGAGCGCTTCACCGGCCGGGTCACCAACGCGCGCGGCCGCGGCCTGTTCCTGGCCTTCGACCTGCCGGACACCGCGACCCGCGACCGGACGCTGAAGGCGCTCATCGACAGCGACGTGCTGGGCCTGCCCTCCGGTGCGTCGGCGATCCGCTTCCGTCCCTCGCTGGTGATCGGCCCGGAGGAGGTCGCCGAGGGCCTGCGTCGGGTCGAACGGGCCCTCCAACAGCTCCTCTGACGCGCCCCTCCCGGACCCTCCCGCGGCGGCGCCGGCCGTCGCCGCGGAAAGGGAACGATTTACAACACCGCGGCGCCCGCGGCCTTCCTCCATACCTTTCGGTTACGTCCGTCCGCGGCGCGCCGCGCGCGCCGCGCTGCGGCGGCGTCCCGACTCCCCCGCGGTGCGGCCCCCGTCACCCCATCGTCACTCAGACGTTCTTGATGATAACCTGGAAAGCACTGCAACGTAAGGACTTCCGAGGACTGCACAAGAGCCTGTGCAAAGCGGAACGGTCCTTGTCACGACGGGGTGAACCGCCGCCGATCCACAGGATTTTCCACAGAGTTTGTGGAGAATGCGCACGCCGTCCCGCGCTCGGGAATTGCAAGAAGCGGACCCACCTCGGAACGTCAACGATCACTCGCCGCCGGCCCGGCAGCCGCGCTCGCCGAAGGCCGCCGGCGAGCTTCCCGGGAGCACCGTGGCCGGCGGCAGGTCGACCTGCCGGGCGAGCCCCGCCCGGACGTCGATCTCGAGCCAACCGGCCCGCACCCCGGAACGGCGGAAGACCTGCGACGCCCAGGGCAGCCACCCCCAGCGGGCCGCCGGTCCCGGCGACGGGTCGGCCGCGGTCAGCGTCAGCCGCGCGATCCCGGGCGCGACCGCGGGGTCCCAGCCCGTCAGCCGGTCGACCAGGGCCTGGCGCCAACCGGCCTCGATCCCCGGCCACCGCGCGGCCGCCGCGACCGCCGCGTCGAGCCGGTCCGCCCGCCCCTCCCAGTAGGTGGCGGCGGCGAGGCGGGGCTCGGCGAGCAGCGCCCGCCCCCCGGCGTCGGCGGCCGCCTCCGGATCGGTGGAGACGACGGCGAGCAGGAACGGCGCGGCGGCGCCGAGCGGATCGAGGTGACAGGCGCGCTCGAACGCGATCGGGGCCCACCCCTCGCCCGCCGCCTGCGCCGCCTCCCCGGCGAGCAGCCACAGGGGTGCCACCCCTGCGGCGTCCTCGGCGGCCGAGAGCGCCCGCTCCGCCTCCTCCTCCCCCGCCTCGCCCGCCGCCACCCGGGCGGCCGCCAGCTCCGCCCGGTACAGCGGGAATGCGGGGTCGAGGTCCACCGCGGCCTGCAGCAGCGCGATCGCCGCCGCCTCGTCGGCCCGTAGCGAGCGGTCGTAGGCGAGCTGCGCCCGGTCGAGCGGCACCAGCACCAGGGCGGCCGCCGCGACGTAGAGGACCACCGGCAGATCGCCCCGGCCGCGCCGCCGCGCCCCCGGCAACCGGCGCGGCCCCTCCCCTGCGAGCGTCGCGCCCGCCACCAACGCCAGCGCCGCCGGGACCGCCGGCACCGCCAGCGGGGCGACGAAGAGCAGCGCCACGCCGGTGCCGGTCAGACCGAGGAGCCCCGCCGTCACCAGCTCGGGGTCCGCCGCCACCGGGCGCGCCGCCAGGCGTCTCCAGCCGAACAGCCCCGCCAGCGCGGCGACGAACAGCACGGCCGGGACGCCGATCTCGTAGCCGAGTTGCAGCGGCAGCGAGTGGAGGTCGGCGAGGGTCTCCGACGGCGGGTTGAGGCCCGGGACCGGCCGCAGCCACTCGGCGACCGTCCACGGCACCGCCCCGGGGCCCCAGCCGAGCAGCGGGCGCTCGCCGAGGCCGCGCAGACCGGCAGCGTAGTAGGTGAGGCGCGCCCGGGCGGAAGGGTCGCGGCCGGCCACCACGGTGGCGAGCCGCGGCAGCAGCGCCGCCGTCGCAGCCACCAGTGCGAGGCCCAGCGCCGCCGCCGCCAGGCGCCGCGCCGTGCCGACCCGCCGACCGCGCCGCGGCAGCGCGAAGCGCAGGCCCGCCACGACGAGGAGCGCGGCGAGGCCGAGCCCGCCCGCCAGGCTCCCGGTGGCGGCCAGCGCCACGCCGCCGAGCGCCGCGCCCGCCCCGGCCAGCCAGCGCGCCGGCCCCGGTGCCCGCACCGGCAGCAGGGCCACCGGCAGCAGGGCGAGCAGCCACACCGCCAGCAGCTCGTGGTGCCCCAGCGGTTGCGCCGCCCGCGGCTGCGCCGACAGCCAGCGGCCCCACAGGGCGTCCGCGGCCACCGCCCCCACCACGACCGCGAGTGCCGCGCTGCCGCGGCGGCGCTCGCGGCGCCCCGGCCAGCAGCGGGCGACCGCCGCCGGCACCAGCAGCCAGGCGGGCAGGGTGAGCGCCGCCACCAGGCCGGCCCGCGACACCGGCGAGGCCCAGGCGGCGGCGGCGGCGGTCAGCCACAGGGCCGGCAGCAGGAAGCGGCCGCGCCGCCCCAGCGCCAGCGGCTGCACCCAGGCCGGGGCGGCGAACAGCGCCGCGGCGAGCACCAGCGCCTGGACGCCGATCGCCCCGGCGGCGGTGGCGCCACCGGGCAGGTCGACGCCGAAGACCCCCGCCGTGTGACCGAGGGTCCCGAACGAGAACGAGACCAGCGCCAGACCGGCCGCCGGGACGAGGGCGAGGAGGTCGCCGCGCCGGATCGCCCGCCCGCTCGCCGCGTCGCGCTGCATCGCCCGGGTCCCGGGGGCGGCCTCAGTCAGAGGCCGTCACCCCGTTGCGTGGACAGAGCGCCGCCAGCGGACAGCGCGAGCAGCCCGGGCGCCGGGCGACGCAGACCCGGCGGCCGTGGAGGATCAGCGCGTGCCCGGCGAAGATCCACTCCTCCCGCGGCAGCCGCGCCGTCAGGTCGCGCTCGACCTTGGCCGGGTCGGTCTCGGCGCTCAGCCCGAGGCGGTGGGCGACGCGCTTGACGTGGGTGTCGACCACCACCCCGGCGGCCACCCCGAAGGCCGTGCCCAGGACCAGGTTGGCGGTCTTCCGCGCCACCCCGGGCAGGGTCACCAGCTCGTCGAGCGTCCGCGGCACCTCGCCGCCGAAGTCGGCCTCCAGCTTGCGGGCCGCGCCGAGGACCGCCTTGGTCTTCTGGCGGAAGAAGCCGGTCGAGTGGATCTCGCGCTCGAAGTCGGCGGGGTCGGCGGCGGCGTAGTCGGCGGCGGACCGGTAGCGGCGGAAGAGGTCGGCGGTGACCCGGTTCACCCGCTCGTCGGTCGACTGCGCCGAGAGGATGGTGGCGACCAGCAGATCGAGCGGCGTCTCCCAGTCGAGCTCCACGTCGGCGTCCGGATAGGCGTCGTGCAGGGCTGCCGGCAGCCGCCGCACGGCCTCCTCCGTCATCGCCTGGAAATCGCTCGCCGCCATCGCCCCGCGGTCCTCCGCGGCGGCCATCTTACGTCCAGGCGCCGGGGCCGCACCGCGGCCCCCGGCTGCGATATCCTCGGGGCCGGCCGCGCCCCGATCGCCTCCGGCGCCGGCCGACCCCCTGAACCACCCGCGAGGAGCGTTTCCCATGACCCCCACCGCCACCACCCCGGACGTCCACGAGCTGCTCGCCGCCCTCGGCGTCGAGCACGAGAGCTCCGGCGCCTTCGCCGGCCGCTGGCTGCCCACCGGCGGCGAGCGCATCGAGTCGCTGAACCCGGCCACCGGCGAGGTGCTCGGCGCCGTGACCGCCGCCACCGCCGACGACTGGGAGGAGGTCGCCGCCACCGCCGAAGCGGCCTTCGCCGAGTGGCGGACCTGGCCGGCGCCGCGGCGCGGCGAGGTGGTGCGCCAGCTCGGCCAGGCGCTGCGCGAGCACAAGGAGGAGCTGGGGCGCCTGGTGACGCTGGAGGCCGGCAAGATCCTCTCCGAGGGGCTGGGGGAGGTCCAGGAGATGATCGACATGGCCGACCTCGCCGTCGGCATGTCGCGCCAGCTCTACGGCCTGTCGATGCACTCGGAGCGGCCGCTGCACCGCATGTACGAGCAGTGGCACCCGCTGGGCCCGGTCGGCATCGTCACCGCCTTCAACTTCCCGGTGGCGGTGTGGGCGTGGAACGCCTGCGTGGCGGCGGTGGCCGGCGACTCGATGGTGTGGAAGCCGTCGAGCCAGGTGCCGCTGACCGCGGTGGCGGTGACCCGCATCGCCCACCGCGTGCTCGAGGCCAACGGGGCGCCGCCGATCTTCGGGCTGCTGGTGGCGGGACGCCAGGTGGGCGCGAAGATGGTCGCCGACCCGCGCTTCCCGCTGATCTCCGCCACCGGGTCGGTGGCGATGGGCCGCGAGATCGGCCGCACCGTCGCCGACCGCCTCGGCCGCTCGCTGCTCGAGCTCGGCGGCAACAACGGCATCGTGGTCACCGACGACGCCGACCTCGACCTGGCGCTGCGGGCGATCGTCTTCGCCGCCGTGGGCACGGCCGGCCAGCGCTGCACCACGACCCGGCGGCTGTTCCTGCAGCGCGGCATCGCCGCCGAGATGAAGCGGCGGCTGGTCGACGCCTACGGGTCGATCCCGGTGGGCGACCCGGCCGAGCCGGGTACTCTGATGGGCCCGCTGATCAACGAAAAGGCCGTCGGCGACATGATGCGCGCGCTCGACACCGTCCGCGAGCAGGGCGGCCGGGTGCTCTACGGCGGCGGCCGGCTCGACCGCCCCGGCTTCTTCGTCGAGCCCACCCTGGTGGAGGCGGCGCCCCACATGCCGATCACCTGCGAGGAGACCTTCGCTCCCATCCTCTACCTGTTCGAGTTCGACGACTCTCGACGAGGCGATCGCCCAGCACAACGCGGTGCCCCAGGGTCTGTCGTCGGCCATCTTCACCCTCAACCTGCGCCACGCCGAGCGCTTCCTCGCCGCCACCGGCAGCGACTGCGGCATCGCCAACGTCAACATCGGCACCTCCGGGGCCGAGATCGGCGGCGCCTTCGGCGGCGAGAAGGAGACCGGCGGCGGCCGCGAGGCGGGCTCGGACTCCTGGAAGGCCTACATGCGGCGGCAGACCTGCACCCTGAACTGGGGCACCGACCTGCCGCTCGCCCAGGGGGTGACCTTCGAGGTCGGCGGCGCCGAGGGCGAGGGGGTCGCGGGCAGCGAGGTCGCCGGATAGCGGCGGCGCGGATGCGACGCGAAGACCGCCGGCGGCGGCGCCGGCGCCGGCCCCGGCTCCTCCTCGCCGCGGCCGCGCTGCTCGCGGTCTCCTGCTTCGATCCGCCCGTCCGCGAGGAGCTCGACCTCGACTTCGCCGCCGACGGCAGCGTCGCGGTCAGCTTCCGCGCCGAGATCTCCGCCTACCACCTGGAGAAGGGTGACGCCGAGCTGCAGCTCCGCCTGCGCCGCACCCAGGAGATGTTGCTCAACGGCTGGGACGCGTGGCCGTCGCGTTTCGACCGCGCGGCGCCGGACGAGGAGTCGTTCACCTGGCGGAAGTCGGACGGCGAGCTCCTCGCGGTCGAGCGCACCGCCCGACTCACCGAGCCCACGGCGCTGGAACGCTTCTTCTCCGACGTCGTCACCGTCGTCTACACCCCGGGGCCGGAGCGTTCCGAGCTCGCCTTCTACCCGACCTCCTCGGCGCGGGCGACGGCGGGCGAGCGGCAGCTCGTGGCGCGGCGGCTGGACTCCTGGAGCGCGGCGGTGGCGCGGTACCTCGCCGCCACCGCGCGCCTCTACGGCTACCTGGCGCTGCATCCCGAGCGCGCGCGCCCGACGCTGGACGAGGTGTTCGGCGCGTCCGACGACGACCTCCCCCTCCTCGACCGCGAGGAGCCGCTGGTGGCGGCGCTCCGCGACGGCGTCGACGCGGTGACGGCGGTGCTCGAGGTGGCGCCGCACGAGGCCACCACGCTGGACGAGCTGTCGCAGCGCGTCTACGATCCCTTCCCCGCGCGGCTGCGGGTCACGGTGCCGGGCCGGGTGCTCGAGGCGGAGGGCTTCCGCCCCACCGACGAGGGCGGGTTCGAGGTCGGGGGGCGCGGCCTGTGGGCCGCCCTGGAGAGCCTCCAGGGACGGTGGGTCGCCCCCGACCCCGCGGCGGCCTGGGTGGCACAGAACCGCTCCGGGGGCCACCGGGTCACGGTCGACGAGCTGCTGGCAGGGGGACTGCGGGCCGGCCCGCCTCCCGATGCCGACGAGGTGCGGCAGGCGCTCGAGGACGCCCTGGGCCCGGCGCCGGTGGTCCGGCTGGCCTGGAGGGCGCCGTGACAGGATCCCGGAGCTCGGCCCCGGGCGGCGGCGGCGGGCGCCACGCCGGCTCGAACCTCCGGCAGGCGCGCCGGGACCGACCGGCAGACGCACCGCCACGGACCGACCCGACCACGAGGAGAGACCCGATGAAGCCCCGCAACCGAACGCTCGCCCTCGCCCTCCCCCTCCTGCTCGCCGCGCTGGCGCCGGCGGTCGGGCGCGCCGCCGCGGCGGCCCGTGCCGACGCCGACGCCGTCCTCGGCACCTGGCTCACCGAGCCCGGCGACAAGGGCGGGCGGGCCCACGTGCGCATCACCCGCGACGGCGACACCTTCAGCGGCCGTATCGTGTGGCTGGAGGAGCCGGACTTCCCGGCCGGCGAGCCGCGCGCCGGCCAGCCCAAGGTGGATCTGGAGAACCCCGACCCGGCGCTGCGCGAGCGGCCGATCGTGGGGCTCGCCATCCTGCACGGCTTCAGCTACGACGGCTCCGGGGTGTGGTCGGGCGGCACCATCTACGACCCGGCGAACGGCAAGACCTACAAGGCCCGCATCACCCTCGACGGCCCCGACCGCCTCGACCTGCGCGGCTACGTGGGGATCCCGCTGTTCGGCCGCACCTCGACCTGGAAGCGGGTCGACGACGGCGGCGGCGACGGCGGATAGGATCGCGCCCATGCCGATCCCGCGCATCCAGATCCTGGTCTGCACCAACGAGCGGCCCTCCGAAGCGGTCAAGCCGAGCTGCGGCCGCCGCGGCTCGCTCGACGTCTACCACCGCTTCAAGGACCGGGTGCGCGAGCTCGGCATCCGCGACGAGGTGATCGTAACCCGCACCGGCTGCCTCAAGCACTGCAGCCAGGGCATCACCGTCGGCATCTGGCCGTACAACCTGTGGTACCGGCAGGTCGGGCCCGGCGACGTCGAAGAGATCCTGCAGGCCTCGGTCCTCGGCGAAGGCGGCGTGGTGGAGCGGCTGCTGCTGCCCGCCGACGCCCCGTGGGAGTGACCCTCGCGGCGGAAGTGTGAAAGGGGACCGGCGCCTTTCCCGTCGGGGCCGGGCGGCTCCCGCCACGCCGGCGGCGGGGGCGTAGCGAGGCGGAGGCACTTCCCCCGGACGGCCCGGGGACGCGAAAAGCCCCGGTCCCGCGGCGGCGGGGTGCCGACGCGGGCCGGGGCGAAGAGCCTCGCAGAGGCGAGGTCGTGGGACGGGGCTAGACGGTGACCGTCTCGCGCTCCCGCGCCGCCTGCCACTCGCGGACCTGGCGCTCGGCCTCGGCCTTCTCGATGCCGTAGCGCTCCTGGATCCGCCCGACCAGCTGCTCGCGCTGGCCCTCGATGACGTCGAGGTCGTCGTCGGTCAGCCGGCCCCAGTGCTCCTTGACCTTGCCCTTCGCCTGCTTCCAGTTGCCCTTCGTGATGTCCCAAGCCATGTGGTTCTCCTTTCTCCAGGGTGTGTGTCTCACGGTTGCACCCTGAAATAGGAGCAAGGTCCGTTCCAGGTCGAGCGAGGGAGGGGGGTCGAGGCGACCCTCAGGTCGCCGCAGGCCACCCGACCGAGCGGCGACGCCGCTCCTGGAAGTCCCGCGAACCTGGAGGCTCGGGCGCGAGCTCGCGGCTGGACGGTGGAGGTGGGTGTGGATGCAAGGAGCGTGAGGGTGGGGGGCTGAGGCGTCCTCCGGGACGCCGCAGGCCACCCGACCGAGCGGCGACGCCGCAGACGCGCCCGCATCCGCCGTGCCGGCCCTTCTCCTGGAAGTCCTTGGAGCCTGGAGTTTCGGGCGCGAGCTCGCGGCTGGACGGTGGAGGCGGGTGTGGATGCAAGGAGCGTGAGGGAGGGGGCTGAGGCGTCCTCCGGGACGCCGCAGGCCACCCGACCGAGCGGCGACGCCGCAGACGCGCCCGCATCCGCCGTCCAGCTAGCCGACGACGGGGAGGGCGGAGGCCAGGTCGCGGTTCGCGGGCGTCAAGGCCGGGCGGTAGCGGCGGGCCAGCTCCTCGGTGTCGGCGCGGTCGACCAGGCGCTCGTAGAGGTTGGTGCGCTGCCGGGGGGTGTAGCCGGCGCCGGTGATCAGGCGCTCCATCTCCTCCTGGCTCATGTGGTAGGAGGTGCCGGCGGCGGAGACCACGTTCTCCTCGATCATGATCGAGCCCATGTCGTCGGCGCCGAACGACAGCGCCACCTGGCCGATCTTCTTGCCCTGGGTCACCCAGGAGGTCTGCAGGTGGGTGACGTTGTCGAGGAACAGCCGGCTCACCGCCAGCGTGCGCAGGTACTCGAGCGGCAGGGTCTCGGGGACCTCGGGCATCTCGGTGTGCTCGCGCTGGAAGGTCCAGGAGATGAAGGCGGTGAAGCCGCCGGTCTCGTCCTGCAGGTCGCGGATGCGCTGCATGTGCTCGACCCGGGCGGCGAGCGGCTCGCCCATCCCGTACATCATCGTCGCCGAGCTGCGCAGGCCGTTGGCGTGCGCCTGGCGCATGACGTCGATCCACTCCTCCGCCGAGCACTTCGGGTACGCCGCCACCTCCTTGCGCACCGCGTCGGAGAGCAGCTCGGCGCCGCCGCCGGGGATCGACTGCAGGCCGGCCGCCTTCAGCCGCGCGATGACGTCGTGGAAGCTCATCCGCTCCTTCTTGGCGATGAACTTGATCTCCGGCGGCGAGAAGGCGTGCAGGTGGATGGCCGGGTAGTGCCCACGGATCCAGGAGCACAGCTCCTCGTAGTAGCCGATCGCGAGGTCGGGGTGGACGCCGCCCTGGAGCAGGATGCCGGTGCCGCGCAGGGCCAGCGTCTCCTCGATCTTGCGCCCGATCTCCTCGAAGGGCAGCAGGTACCCCTCCGGGTCGCCGGGGCGCCGGTAGAAGGCGCAGAACCGGCAACGGTAGACACAGACGTTGGTGTAGTTGATGTTGCGGTCGATGTTGTAGGTCGCCACCGCCGGATCGTTGTGCCGGTCGCGCACCTGCCGGGCGGCGTCGCCGAGGTCGTAGAGGTCGCCGTCGAGCAGCAGCCGATGGGCGTCGCCCGCGGAGATGCGCCGCCCGCCGACGGCGTCGTCGAGGATGTCCTGGACCGGCCGGTCCGAAGGTGCGAGGTCGAGGTCGTGGCTCATGACGTCTCCAACCCTACCCGCAGGGCCGCCCTTCCAGCAAGACCGCGCCGCGACGGCCCCGTCCGCCGGCGCCCCCCGGCCCGTCGCCGGGCCCGGCCGCGGAGAGCGGACGCCGCGCGACGGCGGCGGCGCAACCTCGCGGCGGTTCGGACGTAGAATGTCTACTCTGTAGAAAGTCTACTGCCATGACCCAGCCGCCAGACCCCGAGCCCATCGACCTCCTGCGCGGCACCCTCGACCTGCTGATCCTGGAGACCCTGCGCTGGGGACCCCAGCACGGCTACGGCATCGGCCAGGCGATCCGCAGCGCCTCGAACGAGGTGCTCCAGGTGAAGACCGGATCGCTCTATCCGGCGCTGCACCGGCTGGAGAAGCGCGGCTGGGTGCGGACGGAGTGGCGGACCTCCGAGAACCAGCAGCGGGCCCGCTACTACCAGCTCACCGCGGACGGCCGCCGGCAACTGGCGGCGGAGCGGACGCGGTGGTCGCGGGTCGTCGAGGCGATCGCGGCCCTGATGGCGGCACGCCAGGAGGAGAGCTGACGATGGCACCGAAGCGCCGCTTCCGCCGCCCGGCGGACGCCGAGATCCGCGAGGAGATCCGCGGCCACCTCCGGATGGCGATCCAGGAACGTATCGACCGCGGGGAGCCCCCCGAAGAGGCGCGCAGAGCGGCAATGCGCGAGCTCGGCAACGCGGCGCTGGTCGCGGAGGACACGCGCGCCGTGTGGATCCCCGCCGCCCTCGACCGGTTGCGCCAGGACCTCGCCTACACCGGCCGCTGGATGCGGCGCAGCCCGGGCTTCACCACCGTCGCCGTCCTCACCCTCGCCCTCGGCGTGGGAGCGTCGACCGCCATCTTCTCGATCGCCGAGGCGGTGCTGCTGCGTCCTCTGCCCTACCCGGATCCGCGACGCATCGTGCGGGTCTGGGAGCAGGCGCCCGACGGTCACGCGATGAATTTCTCCGACCCCGACTTCGACGACTTCCACGACCAGAACCACACCTTCTCGGCGCTGGCGGTCTTCTCCCATCTGCCGTTGGTGGTCGCCGGCGGCGCCCGGCCCCTGCGCCTCGAGGGGGCCGCGGTCTCGCGCGAGTTCTTCGCCGCCCTCGGCGTCGCGCCCGCCGTCGGCCGCCCCTTCTCCGCCGACGAGCGCCAGGAGCACGGCGCACCCGCCGCGATCGTCAGCCACGGCTACTGGCAGCGCGAGCTCGGCGGCGGGAAGGACCTCGCCGGCCTCCACCTGCGCCTCGAGGGGAAGGCCGTGCCGGTGGTCGGCGTGATGCCGGAGGGGTTCGACTTCCCGCCCGGCACCGCGGTGTGGGTGCCGCGCGAGCTCTGGCCGGCGCTGCCCAGCCGCACGGCGCACAACTGGCGCGCCCTCGGGCGGCTGCGCGAGGGGGCCACGCTGGCCCAGGCGCGCGACGACCTCGGCGCGATCGCCCACCGCATCCGCGCCCGCTACGGCGACCAGGTCGACCTCGACGCCGCGACGGTCGTGCCGCTGTCCGCGGCGCTGGTGGGTGACGTGCGCCCCGCCCTGCTGACCCTGCTGGGCGCCGTCGGCCTGTTGCTGCTGGTCGCCAGCGCCAACGTCGCCGGCCTGCTGCTCGCCCGCACCGCCGGGCGGCGCGGCGAGCTCGCGGTGCGCGCCGCGCTCGGGGCCGGCCGCGGGCGCCTGCTGCACCAGCTCCTCGCCGAGTCGCTCGCCCTGTCGGCGGCCGGCGGAGCCGTCGGGACCGTGCTGGCGGGCTGGGCGGTCCACGCGCTGCCGGCCCTGCTGCCGGAGAGCCTGCCGCGACGGGGAGGGGTCGCCCTCGACGGCCCGGTCCTGCTGTTCGCCCTCGGCACGATCGTCGCCGTCGGCCTCGGGCTGGGGCTCCTCGCCGCCGGCCACGCGGCCTCCGACGACCTGCGGCAGGCCCTGACCGCCGGCGGGCGCGGGCGGGACGGTGCCGTCCGCCCGCGCCTGCGCGCCGCGCTGGTCGTCGGCGAGATCGCCACCACGCTGGTGATCCTCGTCGGCGCGGGCCTGCTCGGCCGCAGCTTCCTCCGCCTGCTGGCGACGAGCCCCGGCTTCAGCGCCCGGGACCTGATCACCGTGGAGTTCTCGCCTCCGCTGCCGCCGTCCGGCGAGGACGGGGACCGGGACCCCGGGCGGCAGGTCGAGGTGGTCGGCGAGGTGCTGGCCCGCCTCCGCGCCCTGCCGGGCGTCAGCGAGGTCGGACTGGTCGGCGCGATCCCGGCCGCGGCCGGCGACAACCTCGCCGACGGCGACTTCCTGATCCTCGACGGCCGCGAGCCGCCGACCGACTTCGCCGAGTTCGGGCGCCTGACGCAGAACCCCGCCCGGGTGGGGCACGCCCTCTACTGCGTGGCCGACGGCGGATACCTGCGCGCGATGGGGATCCCCCTGCTCCGCGGGCGGACCTTCGACCGCCGGGACGGCCGCGGCGCGCCGCACGTCGCCGTGATCAGCCAGGCGCTGGCCCGCCAGCGCTGGCCCGACCGCGACCCGATCGGCCAGGTGATCGAGTTCGGCAACATGGACGGCGACCTGCGGCCGCTCACCATCGTCGGCATCGCCGGCGACGTCCGCACCCGCGGCCTGGACCTCCCGCCGAGCCCGGTCATCTACGTCGACTACCGCCAGCGGGGCCTACGGTCCGGCTCCTCGCCGACGATCGTGCTGCGCGGCACCGCAACGGTGGGCGAGATCGCCCGGCCCGTCCGGCAGATCTTCCACGACCTCGCCCCCGACAGCCCGGTCCGCGTCTCCACCTTCGCGGAGCGCATGGGCGGCTGGCTGGCGGCCCGTCGCTTCCTCCTGCTGCTGGTGGGAGCGTTCGCCGCCGCCGGCCTCGCGCTCGCCGCCATCGGGCTCTACGGCGTGGTGGCCTTCTTCGTCGTCCGCCGGCGCGCGGAGATCGGCATCCGCATGGCGCTCGGCGCCGAGCGCCGCGACGTGCTGCGCCTGGTGCTCGGCGAAGGGGCACGCCTCGCCGGGGCGGGGATCGCGCTGGGGGTCGCCGTCTCGCTGCTCCTCACCCGCCTGGTCGGCTCGCTGCTCTTCGGCGTCCGCGCCACCGACCCCTGGACCTTCGGCGGGGTCGCGGCGCTCCTCACCCTGGTGGCGCTGGGGGCCTCCGCCCTCCCCGCGCGGCGTGCGGCGCGGGTCGACCCCGTGACGGCGCTGCGCTAGCCGGACGGGACCCTCTCCCGCCGCCGCCCTAGCCGGCGCGCAACCGCAGCGGCCGTGGGCCCGCGATCAGGCCGTGCCGGGCGGCGAGGCGCCAGAAGGTCTCGAGCCCCTCGATCTGGGGCGCCTCGAGCTGGAAGGCGAGGTTCTCGGTGAGGTAGGTGTGCACGGTCGCCGGGTCGAGATCGAGCTCGGCGGCCGCCTGGGCGACCAGCGTGTCGAGGGCCTCGAGGCCGCGCCGCAGGCTCTCCTGGAAGTGGACCGCGAGGCCGTCCACGGCGACCTCCGGGCGCACCGCCCAGACGGCGAAGACGAAGGGCAGGCCGGTCAGGGCCTGCCACTCGGCCGCCAGGTCGACGACCCGGTGGCGCGTCCGGTCGACCTGCAGCGCCGGGTCGCCGATGACCAGCGCCGCGTCCGCCACCGCGAGCATGCGCTCGACCTCGGGCGGGTGGTCGACCAGCTCGGGGTCGATGCCCCAGCGTTCGGCGCACAGCACCCGGGTCAGCGCCACCGAGGTGCGGCTGTTGACGTCGAGGGCGATCCGGCGCACCCGCTCGAGCGGCCGCGAGGTGACCAGCAGCACGCTGCGCACCTCGTGGGTGGCGGAGACGCAGGGCCCGGGAAGCACCTCGAGCCCCGGGATGCGCTGCACCTCGACGGACGGGATCAGGCCGACGTCGAGGCCTCCCTCGGCGAGCAGCCTCGCCACCGTGGCGGGCGGGTGCAGGGAGGGGGCGAAGAGCTCCCGGTGGAGCCCCTCGAGGAAGCCCCAGGCGAGGGGACGGCTGTTGAGGAAGTGGACGATTCCGACGCGGAGCTTGGACACGGACCGGCGTGCGCCCTCCAGCGGTCGCGGAGCCCGGGCCGCCGCGGGACGCCGGCGCCGCCGGACGACCGCGACGCGCCCGGCCTACCGCGACATGGCGTTGAGGAACTCCTCGTTGGACTTGGTCTTCTTCAGCTTGTCGAGCAGCAGCTCCATCGACTCGACGGTCGACAGCGGGTTGAGCACCTTGCGCAGCACCCACACCCGGTGCAGCTCCGACTCCGGCATCAGGAGCTCCTCCTTGCGGGTGCCGGACTTGGCGATGTCGATCGCCGGGAAGACCCGCTTGTCGACCAGCTTGCGGTCGAGGTGGATCTCGCAGTTGCCGGTGCCCTTGAACTCCTCGAAGATGACGTCGTCCATGCGGCTGCCGGTGTCGACCAGGGCCGTGGCGATGATGGTCAGGCTGCCGCCCTCCTCGATGTTGCGGGCGGCGCCGAAGAAGCGCTTCGGCCGGTGCAGCGCGTTGGCGTCGATACCGCCGGACAGCACCTTGCCCGAGGGCGGCTGCACGGTGTTGTAGGCGCGCGCCAGGCGGGTGATCGAGTCGAGCAGGATCACCACGTCCTTCTTGTGCTCGACCAGGCGCTTGGCCTTCTCGATGACCATCTCGGCCACCTGCACGTGACGGGTGGCCGGCTCGTCGAAGGTCGACGACACCACCTCGCCCTGCACCGAGCGCTGCATGTCGGTCACCTCCTCGGGCCGCTCGTCGATGAGCAGCACGATGAGGATCACCTCCGGGTGGTTCTTCTCCACCGAGTGGGCGATCGACTGCAGCAGCATGGTCTTGCCGGTGCGCGGCGGCGCCACGATCAGCGCCCGCTGGCCCTTGCCCATCGGGGTGGCCAGGTCCATGACCCGCGCCGACATGTCGCCCTCGACCTCCAGCGTCAGCCGCTCCTCGGGGTACAGCGGCGTCAGGTTGTCGAAGAAGATCTTGTTGCGCGCCACCTCCGGGTGCTCGAAGTTGACGGCCTCGACCTTGATCAGGGCGAAGTAGCGCTCCCCCTCCTTGGGCTGGCGGACCTGGCCGGAGACGGTGTCGCCGGTGCGCAGGTCGAAGCGGCGGATCTGGCTCGGGCTGACGTAGATGTCGTCCGGCCCGGGCAGGTAGTTGTACTCCGGGGCGCGCAGGAAGCCGAACCCGTCGGGGAGGCACTCGAGCACCCCCTCGGCGAAGATCAGCCCGCTCTTCTCGGTCTGCGCCTGCAGGATCTTGAAGATCAGCTCCTGCTTGCGCATGCCGGCCGCGCCCTCGACCCCGAGGTCCTTGGCGATGTCGGCCAGCTCCGAGATGCTCATCTCCTTGAGCACCCGGATGTCCAGGGTCTCGGTGGGCCGTTCGGCCCGCTTCTGCGATCTTCCTCGTGCCATGTCGTCCTCTTGCTCTGAGTGGATCGTTCGTTCGTCGGGCATCACATCCGCCCGGCGATCGCCCTCCACAGCTCGTTCGTCCCTTCGCCGGTCCGCGCCGACACCCCCACCACCGGAACGCCGTCGCCGGCCACCGGACCGAGAGCGCGACGAATCGCCGCCACCACCCCGTCGCGCTTTGCGCGAGCGACGCGGTCCACCTTCGTTGCCGCCACCGTCAGCGGCGTCCCGAACCCTGCCAGGTAGCTCCCCGCCTGGACGTCGAGTGGGGTCGCCCCCACCTTGGCGTCCACCAGCAGCACCACCTGCAACATTGCCGTCGGCCTCGCGAGGTACGTCTCGACCAGATCTGCCCAACGTTGTCTCTCCTCCTTGCCAGCCCGGGCGTATCCGTAGCCCGGCAGGTCCACGAACCAGAAGCGGTCGTTGACCAGGAAGTAGTTGACCGCCCGCGTCCGCCCCGGCGTCGAGCTGGTGCGGGCGAGTGCCTTGCGTCCCAGCAGCCGGTTGAGCAGGCTCGACTTGCCCACGTTCGAGCGCCCGGCGAAGGCCACCTCCGGCCGCCCGTCGCGGGCGAAGTCGCCCGCGGCGAACGAGGAACGCACGAACTCGGCGCTGGCGATCTTCACCGTGGTCGCTCCGCGCACCCGCACCGCCGGCGACACTCGGGGCCCGCCGGCCGGGAGGCGGCCGCACAACCGCCGGCCACTCCCGGGATCCCTCCGCTCCGGGGAGCCGGAGGGCGCTACCTGACTGGGGGATGGGCCCGGCCGGCCGCCGGCCGCCTGCGGCCGGGGCGCGGCACCGCCGCGGAGCGCGCGGCGCGGCGGGTCGGCCGCCTCGGCGGCACCGCCGTCGCCCGCGCCACCCGCGCGGGCCCCTCGATTCCTGTCAACCCGTTAGCCCGGCGGCCGCAGCGGCCCCCGGGAAGGTCAGTGGGCCAGGGAGTCCGACCCCACCGGCGGCTCCGAGGAGGCGTCGTCGAACTTCGCCTCCGGGCGCGGCAGCGGGCTGATCTCCCCGTCCAACGCCAAGCGCAGGACCTCGTCCATGGAGTCGATCAGGTGCACGTCGAGCACCGCCCGCACCTCGGCGGGGATCTCCTCGAGGTCCTTCTCGTTCTCCCGCGGCAGGATCACCTCGACGATGCCGGCGCGGAACGCGGCCAGCACCTTGTCCTTGATCCCGCCGACCGGCAGGACCTTCCCCCGCAGCGTGATCTCGCCGGTCATCGCCACGTCCTTGCGCACCGGGATGGCGGTCAGCGCCGAGATCAGCGCCGTCGCCATGGTGATGCCGGCGGAGGGGCCGTCCTTGGGGATGGCGCCCTCCGGGACGTGGATGTGCAGATCGTTGGACTCGTTGAAGTCGGGGTCGACCCCGAGCAGGTCGGCGCGGCTGCGCAGGTAGGACACCGCGGCGCGCGCCGACTCCTGCATGACGTCGCCGAGCTGTCCGGTCAGGGTCAGCTTGCCCTTGCCGCGCATCAGGCCGACCTCGGTCTCGAGCAGCTCGCCGCCGACCTCGGTCCAGGCCAGGCCGGTGGCCACGCCGACCTCGGACTCCTCGTTCTTGCGCCGCGGCCGGTAGCGGGGCTTGCCCAGGAACCCGCCCACCACCTCGGCGTCGATGTCGATCTCGACCGCGTCCGACTCCTGCACCACCCTGCGGGCCACCTTGCGGCACACCGAGCCGATCTCGCGCTCGAGGTTGCGCACCCCGGCCTCGCGCGTGTAGCGCTCGATCAGGGTCTTCAGGCCCTCGTCGGTGAACACCACCTTGTCGGCCGCCAGGCCGTGCGCCTCGAGCTGCTTGGGGACCAGGAACTGCTGGGCGATCGCCAGCTTCTCGTTCGGCGTGTAGCCGGAGAGCGAGATCACCTCCATGCGGTCCTTCAGCGCCGGCGGGATGGTGTGCGAGACGTTGGCCGTGGCGATGAACATCACCCGCGACAGGTCGTAGTCGACGTCGAGGTAGTGGTCGAGGAAGGAGTCGTTCTGCTCCGGGTCGAGCACCTCGAGCAGGGCCGCCGACGGGTCGCCCCGGAAGTCCATCGACATCTTGTCGACCTCGTCGAGCAGGAAGACCGGGTTGACCGTGCCGGCCTTCTTCATCATCTGGACGATCTGGCCCGGGAAGGCCCCGATGTAGGTGCGCCGGTGGCCGCGGATCTCGGCCTCGTCGCGCACCCCGCCCAGCGACAGGCGGACGAACTTGCGCCCGGTGGCGCGGGCGATCGACTTGGCGAGCGACGACTTGCCGACGCCCGGCGGGCCGACGAAGCAGATGATCGAGCTCTTGGTCTGGCCGACGAGCTGGCGCACGGCCAGGAACTCGAGGATCCGCTCCTTGATCTTCTCCAGCCCGTAGTGGTCGGCGTCGAGGATCTTCTCGGCCTTGGCCAGGTCGCGCTGCTCGCGGCTCTTCTTCTTCCACGGCACCGAGACCAGCCAGTCGATGTAGTTGCGCGACACCGTGGCCTCTGCGGACACCGGCGGCATCGCCTCGAGCCGCTTGAGCTCCTGCTCGGCCTTCTCGGTGGCGGCGGCCGGCAGCCCGGCCTCCTCGATCTTCTGCTTCAGCTCCGCGATCTCGTCGGAGCGGTCGTCCTTGCGCCCCAGCTCCTGATGGATGGCCTTGATCTTCTCGTTGAGGTAGTACTCCTTCTGGGCCTTCTCCATCTGCTTCTTGACCTTGACGTTGACGCGCTTGTCGATGTTGATCTTCTCGATCTCGACGTCGAGCAGGTCGTGGAGCCGCTGCAGCCGTTTGTACGGGTTGACCAGCTCCAGCAGCGACTGCTTCTCGGGCGTCGCCACCATCAGGTGCGCCGACAGGACGTCGGCGAAGCGGTCCGGGTCGTCGAGCTTCAGCGTCGACATCAGCCCCTCGAAGGCGAGGTGGTGCGACATCTTCGCGTACTGCTCGAAGGCCGACAGGACCTTGTTCATGTAGCCCTGCAGCTCGTCGGAGGCCGGGAAGTCGGACTCCAGCACGTCGACCTCGGCGTTCATCGCGCCGTCGATCTCGTACATCTCCGCCAGCCGCGCGCGCTTCACCCCCTCGACCATCACCTTGACGTTGCCGTTGGGTAGCTTGAGGTTCTGGACGACGGCGGCCACCACCCCGATGTCGTAGATGTCCTCCCGCTCCGGGTCGTCGATCTTGGGGTCCTTCTGGGCGACCAGGAAGATGCGCTTGTCGGACTCGGTCAGCGTCTGCTCGAGGGCCCGCACGGAGCTCTCCCGCCCCACGATGAACGGCGCCATCATGTTGGGGAAGATGACCATGTCCCGCAGCGGGACCAGCGGCAGCGTCTGCCGGGACGAAGCGATGAAGGAGGACTTGCTCACGGGGTAGGGGGGCTCCTTTGTGGGACGGCGGTCGCGAACGCGGCGACGGCGCGGGGCCGTCGCCGCGGGCTCAGCCGGCCTTCTTGTAGAGGGTGATGGGCTGCGTGCGGCTCTCGACGACCTCCTCGTTGATCAGACACTGCTTGATGTCGCGCTGCGAGGGCACGTTGTACATCAGGTCGAGCATCAGCTCCTCGAGGATGATCCGCAGGCCGCGGGCGCCGACGTTGCGCTTGAGGGCCTCGCGCGCGATCGCGGTCATCGACCCGTCGGTGAACTTCAGCTCGACGCCTTCGAACTCGAAGATCTTCTGGTACTGGCGCATCAGGCTGTTCTTGGGCTCGCGCAGGATGCGCACCAGCGCCTCCTCGTCGAGCTCCTCGAGGGTCGCGACCACCGGCAGGCGGCCGACGAACTCGGGGATCAGCCCGTACTTGATCAGGTCTTCCGGCAGCACCCGGTCGAGCAACTCGCCGGCGCGGCGCTCCTTCTTGCCGCGCACCTCGGCGCCGAAGCCCAGGCTCTTCTGGTTGAGGCGCTGCTCGATCATCTCCTCGAGACCGACGAAGGCGCCGCCGCAGATGAACAGGATGTTCGTCGTGTCGATCTGCAGGAACTCCTGGTGCGGGTGCTTGCGGCCGCCCTGCGGCGGCACGTTGCACTGGGTGCCCTCGAGGATCTTCAGCAGCGCCTGCTGCACGCCCTCGCCGGAGACGTCGCGGGTGATCGACGGGTTGTCGCCCTTGCGGCAGATCTTGTCCACCTCGTCGATGTAGACGATGCCGCGCTGGGTCTTCTCCTTGTCGTTCCCCGACGCCTGGTAGAGCTTGAGGATGATGTTCTCGACGTCCTCGCCCACGTAGCCGGCCTCGGTCAGCGTGGTGGCGTCGGCGATGGTGAAGGGCACCGAGAGCAGCCGGGCGAGCGTCTGGGCGAGCAGCGTCTTGCCCGTGCCGGTGGGGCCGATCAGCAGGATGTTCGACTTCTGCAGCTCGACGTCCCCATGGCTCTTCTCGGCGAAGTCGATCCGCTTGTAGTGGTTGTAGACCGCCACCGCGAGCTTCTTCTTCGCCTGCTCCTGCCCGATCACGTACTCGTCGAGGAGGGCCTTGATCTCCTTCGGCTTCGGCAGCGACGTGTCCTGCTGCTGCTCGAGCATCCGGTCCTCGGCGATGATGTCGAGGCAGATGTCGACGCACTCGTCGCAGATGAAGACCGTCGGGCCGGCGATGAGCTTCTTCACCTCCCGCTGGCTCTTGTTGCAGAAAGAGCACCTCAGGACTTCATCGCCGCTTTCTTTCTTCGGCATCTCTCCTCCGGGTCGGGATCGGAGCGGGTTCTTGGCGCGATGCTAGAAACCGATCTCGGACCTGTCAACTCTCGCCTGGCATAACAGGCACGCCGACGAACGCTATTCCGCGCCTGCCGGCCGCTCGCCCGCCGGCGCGGAGCCATCTCCGCAAGCACCTTGCCAGGCCCCTCCGCGAGGGGCCTCAGCCGGCGGCGGCGCCGCCGCTCGCGGAGACCTTGCGGCGCGTCATCACCCGGTCGCAGATGCCGTACTCGACGGCTTCTTCGGCCGACAGGATCTTGTCGCGCTCGGTGTCCTCGTGGATCTGGTCCTTGGGCTTGCCGGTGTGCCGCGCCAGCAGCTCGTCGACCCGGTCGCGGATGCTCAGCATCTCCCGCGCGTGGATCTCGATCTCGGTCTGCTGGCCGCCGATGCCCTGGACCCACGGCTGATGGATCAGCACCCGGCTGTTGGGCAGCACCACCCGCTTGCCCGCCGTCCCCGCCGCCAACAGCACGGCGGCGAACGACGCGGCCATCCCCACGCAGTAGGTCGCCACGTCCGGCTTGATGTACTGCATGGTGTCGTAGATGGCGAAGCCGGCGCTGGTCACCCCGCCGGGCGAGTTGATGTAGAGCGAGATGTCCTTCTCCGGGTTCTCGGCCTCGAGGAAGAGCATCTGGGCGATCATCAGGCTCGCCACGTCGTCGTCGATCGGGCGCCCCAGGAAGATGATGTTGTCCTTGAGCAGGCGCGAGTAGATGTCGTAGGCGCGCTCGCCGCGGCTGGTCTGCTCGACCACCATCGGAATCAGCATGACGGGGTACGTCTCCTTTGCTCAGCCTTCCGGGGCAGCCGCGCCGGCGCCCGCGTCCGCGCCGCCGGCCGCTTCCGCCCCGGCCGTTTCGTCCGTGGGCCCGTGCTCGGGACCGTCGTCGCCGAGCAGGTGCCGCATCGCCTTGTCGCGCAGCAGCCGGGCGCGCACGCCGGACGCCCCGCCCAGCGCCTCCGCCACCCGCTCGACGGTGGTCCCCTGGGCCCGCGCGATCGAGCCGAGGGCGGCGTCGACCTCGCTGTCGCTCACCTCCAGGCCCTCGTGCTCGGCGATCGCGTCGAGCACCAACCGCTCGTGGACCCGGCGCTCCGCCGGCTCCCGCAGGTCGGCCGCCAGCTTCTCCCAGTCCACCTGCGCCTTCTGCGGGTCGATGCCGCGGCGCGCCAGGTCGCCGGCGAAGTCGTTGGCCATGCGCTCCACCTCGGTGCGCACCACGCCCTCGGGCAGAGTCACCGGGTAGCGCCCGCGCAGCTCGGCGAGCAGGGCGTCGCGCCGCTTCTCGTCGCGCTCGTGCTCCTTGCCGTGGCGCAGGCGGTGCTCGACGGCGGCGCGCAGCTCGGCGACGTCCGCGAACTCGCCCAGCCGCTTGGCGAGGGCGTCGTCGAGCGGCGGCAGCTCGCGCTCCTTGACCGCCTCGACGGTGACCTGGAAGCTGCGCGGCTCGCCGCCGCCGCCCTCCTCCGGGCGGCGCGTGAAGCGGGTCTTCTGGCCGGCGGCGAGGCCGGTGACCGCCAGCGAGAGCTCCTCCCACACCCGCGGGTCGCCGACCTCCACCTCGAGGCGGTCGCCTTCCCCGGCCTCGGCGGCCGCCGCCCCCTCGACCCCCTCCGCCGCTTCGGCGCCCGGCGCCTTCTGCTCGACCACGTGGATCGAGACCTGGTCGCCGCGCGCCGCCGGACGCTCGGTCGCCACCCATTCGCCGACCTGGCGCCGCAGGTCGTCGAGCGCCGTTTCGACCTCCTCGTCGGTGGGCTCGACCGCGGGGTCCGGCAGCTCGAGCTCGGGCAGCTCGCCGATCGCGATCGCCGGCCGCAGCTCGACGACCGCCACGAAGCGCAGCGGCTCGCCGGCCACCAGCTCGCCCACCTCCTCGAGCTGCGGCGCGCCCAGCACCTGGAAGCCCTGCTCCTCGCGGGCGCGCTCCCAGTAGCGCGGCACCAGCTCCTCGACCACCTCGCGGTCGATCTCGCTGCGGAAGCGGCGCCGCACCAGGTCGCCGGGCACCTTGCCCTTGCGGAAGCCGGGCAGGCGAACCTGCCGTGCGTAGCTCGACACCCGCTTGCGGGTGGCGGCCTCCACCTCTTCGGCGGGCACCTCGACGGTCACCTGCTTGCGCAGGGTGCCGGACTCTTCGACGGAGACGACGACGCTCATCAGCTCTCGATCCTATCCTGTGGTGCGCCCTGCCGCGGGGCGGCTCGGCGACGGGGCTGTCTGGGGCTTCCGGGGCCGGCGGTGGTGCGAAAGGGGGGACTCGAACCCCCAACCCGAGGACTCGGGACTAGATCCTAAGTCTAGCGCGTCTACCAGTTCCGCCACTTTCGCACGAGGGACCGCGGTGTCGGCGCCGGAGGGGGATCATGGTTGCCGGCCAGAGGGAGCAGGTGGTGAGCCGCCAGGGACTCGAACCCCGAACCCGCAGATTAAGAGTCTGCTGCTCTACCAGTTGAGCTAGCGGCCCGTCCCGCCGGCGACTATACCCAACGCCGCGTCGGCGCCGCAACATTCCGCGCCCGCCGGTGCCGCCCTCACCCCTCCTCGACCGCGGCCTCGTCGACCAGCGGGCCGGACTCGCCCAGCGCGGCCAGCAGGGTGCCGGCGATGCGGGCGGTGACGCCCCACAGCCGGTGCCGCCCGACGTGGTAGACGGTGAGCTCGGCGCGGCGGCCGGCGAGCTCCACCGGGCGGCTCTCCACCATCTGCGGCGCGGCCAACGCGCCGAGAGGCACCGTCACCACCTCCGCCACGGCGCTCCCCTCCTCCGGCGCCCGCCGGTTCTCCACCGCGGCGGCGGGCAGGGCGCCCGCCCACGGCGTCAGCGCCAGGCCCGCCGGGGTGCGCTGGCGCGGCAGGCGGCCGAGCGGCAGGACGACCCGCGGCTCGAGGCCGGCCTCGCTGCGGCCGCCGCGCCGGGCGGCCTCCCAGGGCTCCTCCCCCGGATCGACCAGCGCCCCCGGGAAGGCCATCGGACTCACCTGCCCCGGGCCCGGCGGCAGGCGGCGGGTCAGCACCGTCCACAGCTGCCCGCCGGCGACGAACAGCGGCACCAGGACGGCCGCGGCGCGCTCCTCGTCGCCGGCCGCGGGGCCGGCGGTCGCGGCGAGCCGCCGCCGCACCTCCAGGATCCAGCTCGCCGTCACGAGGTCGCCCCCGCCCCGTCGCCCGCGAACGGCGCCAGCGTCATCGGCATCGGTCCCCCGGGAGAGGGGCCGGGGGTGAGGGTCAGCTCGTACAGGGTCCAGTCCTCCTCGCTCCACCACATCGGGTGCACCGCCCGCGGCGCGTCGAGGTGGAGCAGGAAGGCGATGCCGCCGTCCGGCCGGACCAGCGTGCCGGTCGGCGTGCCCCCCTCCACCTCGAGCTCGTTCGGCCCCCGGGCGTCGAACACCAGCGACAGCCCCAGCAGCGGCCGCGGCGAGGCGACCAGCAGGGTGGCGGGCCGGCCGCCGCCGGTGAGGCGGAGGGCGTGCTCGCCCACCGGCTCGATCCCGCCCCCGAGCAGCCTCACCCACAGCCCGTCCACCGTGCGGTCGTGGCCCCCGGGGAGGTGGCTCTGCGTGGTCTCGTAGGGCAGCCAGCGCTGCGCCACCGGGGAGACGTAGGCGTAGCGCCCGTCGGGACCGACCGGGAAGGCGCGGGGAGCGCGCCACAGCGGCCACAGGAAGGGCGCGGCCAGGAGCGCCACCGCCAGCGCCGCCAGCGCCCGGCGACCCCCGCCGCCGAGCGCCGCCGGAGGGCGGGCGGCGAGGAACCACAGCGCCGGGTAGAGCGGCAGGAAGTAGCGGTTCGCCAGCGCCCCGGTGCCGCCGTAGAAGTTGAACGGCCGCACCACGAAGAACGCCGCCGCCGCGAGCAGCACCGCCGCCGGCAGCAGCCACCGCCCCCGGCGCCCGTCCGCGGCGGCGAAGGCGAGGACCAGCGGCAGGAAATACGGCAGCACCCCGACGTCGCGCCCGACGAGGAAGTAGAGGGCGTTCCAGCCCCACAGCGAGGCGTCCCAGCGCCGGCCGTAGCTGCCGAGGGCGCCCGGGTACAGCCAGGCCGAGTTGCCCCAGCGCTCGATCGAGGCCTCCCAGCCGCGGGCCGGGAAGTCGACGTCGGGGAAGCCGGTGCGCTCGTAGAAGCCCTGGCGCTCCGCCCCGTAGGCGCTCCAGGCGCCACCGGCGGCCCGCTGCACGGCCGCCGTGGCCGCGAGCAGCACCAGAGCCCCCGCCAGCAACGCCGCCGGCCGCCGCCACCGCCGTTCGCCGGCCGCGGCCGCCTCCCCCGCCGCCGCCACCAGCGCCGGCGCCAGCAGCGCCAGGTAGAACGGACGGAAGGTGCCCGGCACCGCCAGCAGCGCTCCGGCCAGCACCCAGCGCGCCAGCGGCCGCCAGGCCGCCGCGGCCTCCCACGCGCCGCCCGGGGGCTCGTAGACCTGGCGCGGCGCCGCGGCGGGCGGCGGCGCCGCGCCGCGGTAGGCGAGGGCGAAACCGAGGGCCGTGGCGCAGGCCAGGAACAGGTCGGCATGGATCCAGAAGACGTAGGCGAAGGTCACCGAGGCGAAGCAGGCCACCGCCACCCACAGCGGCGCCGCCGCCCCCAGCCGGCGGCCGAGGACGCGGGCCGCCGCCACCGCGGCGAGCGCCAGCAGCAGGGCGTTGACCACCGCCGGCCCGCGCACCGGCGCCCAGCGCACCACCGGGGCCAGCACCAGAGCGTAGAGCGGCGTCTTGCCGAAGGTGATGTGGCCCCCGCGGTCGGCGCTCTGCAGCACCAGGCCCTCCGGCGCCCGTCCCCAGTGGGCGACGAAGCGGTCGTAGTCGCCCCGCCCGTAGGCCAGGTCGAAGTCGAAGGCCAGGCTCTCGGCCTGCATGGCATAGGTCGCCTCGTCGCCCACGAAGCCGGGCCACGCCGCCCGGTCGAAGGTGACGGCGCCGGCCAGCGTCGCGGCGAGCAGGACGGCCAGCAGCGCCCAGGCGGCCCGGGAGCCGGCGGGGGCCGGCGGCGCCGGCGGCCGGTGGATCGTCACCCCAGCTCCCCTTCCCAGGCGCCGCCGGGGCGCTCCACCCGCGTGCCGGCCCAACCGGCGAGGACCAGCGGGGCCACCCGGAGGCGCGCCGGCCCGAGCGGGCGGCGCAGCGTGAACGGGAGGACCGCGGCCTCCCCCGGGTCCAGGTCGACCGGCAGCGGCAGCCAGGGCCGGCGCGGCTCCGGATCGCCGCCGGCCGACTCCACCGCCACCGCGAAGGCCACGCCACCCGGCCCCCGCCGCGCCGCCAGCCAGCGGCAGGCGCCGCCGTTGCGCACCCGCAGCTCGAGCCGGCGACGGCTCCCCGGCGGCCAGGGGCCGGCGGCCCCCTCGACCACGATCTCGGCGCCGAGGTGGCGGCAGGCGACCGTGGTGGCGGGCGCCGGGCGGGCCGGGCGGTCGCCGGGCGGGCGCCGCGCGGCCAGCTCGGTGCAGGCGGCGGCCACGGCGGCCGCGGCCGCCGCCGGATCGTGGCGCCGGCGCACCAGCTCCCGGGCGGCCTCGCCGCGCCGGGCCAGCCCCTCGCGGTCGGCGAGCAGCCCCGGCAGCAGGGCGGCCAGAGCCTCCTCCTCGCCGTCGCCGCAGGGCACCCGCACGACCGCGTCGGCGGGGAGCTCGGCGAACTGCGCGTAGTCGGACACCACCGCTCCGCGGCCGGCGGCGAGCAGGCGGAGGAGCGACGCCGAGGTCTCGCCGGCGCTCGGGTAGCGCAGGTTGACCGCCAGATCGCAGGCGGTCAGCGCGGCCGCGAACGCCGCCGGCGCCGCGAAGCCGGTGACCCGCACCCGGTCGCCCACCCCCGCCCGCCGCGCCGCGCCCGCGAGATCGACCTGCGGCGAGACCTCGCCGACCACCAGCAGGTGGACGTCCTCCATGCCGGGGCGCGCCAGGGCGCGCAGCGCGACGAGCGTCCGCTTGATCGGGGTCTGGAAGCCGAAGGACCCGAGCAGCGGCGCGTCGGGGGGCAGGCCGAGCTCCGCCCGCGCCGCCCGCGCGGCCGCCCCCCCGGGGGTCCCGCCGCGGCCGGCAGCGGCACCCCCATCGGCACCGCGATCACCGCCAGCTCCGGGTCCTCCTCGGCCAGCATCCCCGCCGCCCAGGCGCTGTGCACCAGGACGCCGCGCTGGCGCCGCAGCAGCGTGCGGTGCGCCGCGAGGGCGAACAGCCCGGCGTCGGAGGTGCCTCCCCAGCGCCGCGGCGTCGCCACGGCGCGGCCGATCCAGCCGTGGTCGGCCTCCAGCCGCTCGGCGTAGGGGGCGAACACCCCGCGCGACAGCGTGCGCTCGACCAGCAGGTGGTGGAGCACCAGGTCGTGCAGCACCAGCACCCCGGGGCGCTCCGCGGCCAGCTCGGCCACCCCCTCGTGGTAGAGGTTGTTGCCCATCTGGTAGAGGGGCGACCGCCCGCCGCTCCCGGTCTCGGCGGCGTCCACCGGCCGCCAGCGCGCCACCACCTCGTCGGCGACCGGCTGCCCGGGGAGCCGCATCACCCGCAGCGCCTCCACCTCCGGCCGCGCGGCGAGGTGCGGCAGCAGGTCGACGCTGTAGTCGGCGATGCCCGAGCGCACCGGCGGCAGCGGCGAGACGAAGTCGAGGCGCAGGCGGCCCGGCATCCCTCTATGCTAGCCCGCCGCGACCGAGCCGCCGCCACGGGTCGGCGGCGGGTGGCGAACGCGCCGCCGCGGGGGGCCGCCCGGGCGGCGTCCCGGAGGTCGCTCGCCAGCGTCCGGGTCGCGTCCGCCGCCCGCGGCACCGGCCTGCGGACCGGGGCGACCGAGGGCGGGAGCGGGAAGCCGCCAGCGCGGCGCTCTGTTACGATGCGGGACGGTGCGGGGCGACGCAGCGGCCGCGCATCCCCCGCGGTCCCGGCCGGGTGCCGCGCCGCCTCCCCCCAGGATCCCCGAGCGAAGGAGCGAACGTGATGAACCCCGAGGTCCAGCAACGCATCCAGGAGCTCTCCGAGCGCATCGTCGGTCTCCGGGGGTATCTTTGAGGGGTCCGACCCCGGCAGCGAGCTCGCCGAGCTCGATCGCGAGATGCAGGCGCCCGGCTTCTGGGAGGACCCGGCGGCCAGCGCCCCGGTGGTGCGCCGCCGCAAGAGCGTCGAGCGCCGCCTGAAGACCCTCGACCAGCTGCGCCGCGACGCCGACGACCTGGAGGCCTGGGGCGAGCTGCTCGCCGAGGGGGAGGCCGACCCCGAGGTCGCCGCCTTCCTCGACCGTGTCGAGCGCGAGGTGTCGCGCCTCGACCTCGAGCTCAAGCTCGCCGGCGAGGACGACGACAAGAACGCCCTCGTCAACATCCACCCGGGAGCCGGCGGCACCGAGTCGCAGGACTGGGCCGAGATGCTGCTGCGCATGTACCTGCGCTGGGCCGAGCAGAGCGGCTACGACGTCGAGCTGCTCGACCGCCTCGAGGGCGAGGAGGCCGGGATCAAGAGCGTCACCTTCGCCGTGCGCGGCGACTACGCCTACGGCTACCTCAAGGGCGAGGCCGGCGTCCACCGGCTGGTGCGCATCAGCCCGTTCGACCAGCAGAGCCGCCGCCACACCTCCTTCGCCTCGGTCGACGTCTACCCCGAGGTCGACGACGACGTCGACATCGAGATCCTCGACAAGGACCTGCGCATCGACACCTACCGCTCCTCGGGCGCCGGCGGGCAGCACGTCAACAAGACCGAGTCGGCCGTGCGCATCACCCACCTGCCCACCAACATCGTGGTCGCCTGCCAGAACGAGCGCAGCCAGATGAAGAACCGCGCGACCGCGATGAAGATCCTCAAGTCCCGGCTCTACGACCTGGAGATGCAGAAGCGGGCGGCGGAGCAGGCGGAGCGCGAGGGGCTCAAGCGCGAGATCGCCTGGGGCAGCCAGATCCGCAGCTACGTGCTGCAGCCCTACCGGATGGTCAAGGACCACCGCACCGGCACCGAGGTCGGCGACGCCGACCGGGTGCTCGACGGCGACCTCGACCCGTTCATCGAGGCGTGGCTGACCCACCAGATGGGGGCGGGGGAGCAGAAGGCCTCCTGACCCGCCCCCCGGCGCCGGCGATCCCCAGGGCCAGCGCCGCCGCCACCGTCGCCGCGGCCGGCACCCGCCACGGGGCGCGGGTGAAGGGCGACAGGTCGCGCCGCCCCGCCACCTCGGTCGCGATCACCCCGCGGGTGAAGGGGTCCAGGCCGGGCCCGCTCCCGCCCGTCCGGCGCCACCACGGCCGAGACCCCCGTGATCGCCGCCCGCACCAGCGGCCGCCGGTTCTCGGCGGCGCGGAAGCGGGCCGCCGCGTAGTGCTGCCAGGGGGCGGCGGTGTCCCCGTACCAGGCGTCGTTGGTGATGGTGGCGAGCAGCGTGGCGCCGTCGGCCACGGTCGCCGCCACCTCGGCCGGGAACACGATCTCGTAGCAGATCGCCATCCCGATCCGCTCGCGACCCCAGGGGAGCAGCACCAGGCGGTCGGCGGTGGCGAAGTCGCCGGCGTTGCGCGCCAGCTTGTCGACGAACGAGAAGACGCCGGCCAGCGGCACGTACTCGCCGAAGGGCACCAGGTGCCGCTTGTCGTAGCGCGTCGCCCGGCCGCCCGGACCGACGGTGAAGGCCGAGTTGTAGACGCGCTCCCCCACCGGCTGCAGACGAGTTGAACAGCACCGTGCAGCCGCCGTCGGCGGCCAGCTCCTCGACGTCGTGGCGGAAGAAGTCGTCGCGGGCGAAGGAGTAGGGCCAGGCGGCGCTCTCCGGCCACACCACCAGCGGCCCCCGGGACGCAGGCGCGCCGCGACATCTCCAGGACCTCGCGGTAGTGGGCCTGGATGGCGGGCCAGTCGGGGTGCACCGCGTTGGGGATGTTGGGCTGCAGCACCCGCACCGGCCCCACGCCCCCGGCCGCCACGGGCGCGTCGCCGGCGCCCCAGCGCGCTCCCCAGGCGAGCACCAGCAGCGGACCGAGCAGACCCGCCAGCGCGTAGACCGGCGCCCGCCGGGCGACCGCCCGGGCGAGCCCGGTGTTGGCGAGGACGAGCAGCCCGGAGATCCCGTAGACGCCGATCCAGGCGGCCGCCGGCAGCGCCCCGGGCACCTCGACCCAGGCGTAGCCGGCGAGGTTCCACGGGAAGCCGCCGAACAGGTAGGTCCGCAGCCACTCCAGCGCCACCCACAGGGCCGGCAGCCCGGCCAGCGCCAGCGCTCCGGCCAGCGCCCCGCGCCGCCTCCACAGGCCCGCCCCCAGGGCCGCGAAGGCGCCGTGGAACAGCGCCAGGTAGGACGCCAGCAGGCCCAGACAGACCAGCGACAGCCAGCGCGGCATCTCGCCGAAGGTGCGCAGCGTCGGGGCGATCCACGGGATCGCGACCAGCCAGGCGACGAGCCCGTGGAGGAACCCGAGCAGGAAGAGGCCGCGGCGGCGCAGCGGCGCGCCGAGCAGCAGGGGGAGCGGCGCCAGCGCCGCCCACGACGCCAGCGACCACGGCGTGCGCCCGAAGCACAGGCCCCAGGCGGCGCCGCCGGCGAGGGCGACCAGCACCCAGCCGGCGCGGGCCGGGGCGCCCGGCCTCAAGCCGGTGGCCTCACTGCGTGATCCAGGTGTCCAGGCGATAGGTGCGCCGCACCCGCGCCGCCACCTTCTCCGCCGCGGCGCGGTCGGCGAAGGGGCCCAGCCGGACCCGGAACATCGTCTGCCCCGACACCTCGACGGGGGACAGGAAGACCCGCTCGCCGCCGGCGCGCAGCCGGTCGAGGGTCTTCTGCGCCACCGCCCGGTCGCGCGTCGAGAGCACCTGGATGACCGGCCCCGCCGCCGCCGGCGCGCCGGCGGCCGGAGCGGCCGCGGCCGGCGCCTCCCGAGGCGCGGGGGCCGCCGGCTTCCGCGACGCCGGCGGCGTGGCCGGCGGCGCCTCGGCGCCGAGGGCCGGCCCCTCGCCGCCCGCCAGGTCGGGCCCCGTCGCCTCGGCGGCGGCCGCCTCCTTCCGGGCCCGCTCCCGGGCCTCGCGCCGCGCCCGCAGCGCGGCCGGATCCTCCGCCGGCGTCGGCGGCGTGCGACGGGGCGCGGCCGGCTCGGCCGCCGCCGCGTCGCCGCCCGAGTCGAGCTCGCCGCCCGAGAAGAAGGGCAGCTCCTCGACGCCGCCGTCCGCCCGCGCCTGCTGTTCGGCCGGAGCGCCCACCGCCGCCTCGACCTCGCCGCGCCCCACCCACAGGCCGGCGAAGAAGCTGCCGAGCAGGCACACCAGCAGGATGACGAACGCGACCACGACCTGCCGGTTGGTCAGTGCGATCTCGTAGTAGCTCGACTCGTGGTCGCTCACGGAGGCCTCCGGGTCAGTCGGCGCGCACGCCCAACGCGCGCAGCATCTCGATGGGGAGCGGGAAGACGATCGTCGAGTTGTGCTCGGACGAGATCTCCGACAACGTCTGCAGGTAGCGCAGCTGCAGGGTCACCGGGTTGCGCGAGATCACCTCGGCCGCCTCGGCGAGCTGCCGCGAGGCCTGGAACTCGCCCTCGGCGTGGATGATCTTGGCGCGCTTCTCGCGCTCCGCCTCGGCCTGGCGCGCCATCGCCCGCTGCATCTCGACCGGCAGGTCGACGTGCTTGACCTCGACCGCCGACACCTTGACCCCCCACGGGTCGGTCTGGTGGTCGATGATCTCCTGCAGCTGGGCGTTGAGCTTGTCGCGCTCCGACAGCAGCTCGTCGAGCTCGGCCTGGCCGAGGACCGAGCGCAGGGTGGTCTGGGCGAGCTGGCTGGTGGCGTAGAGGTAGTTCTCCACCTCGACCACCGACCTGCCCGGGTCGACGACGCGGAAGTAGACCACCGCGTTGACCTTCACCGAGACGTTGTCCCGGGTGATGATGTCCTGCGGCGGCACGTCGTGGACCACCGTCCGCAGGGAGATCTTCACCACCGTGTCGATGGGCCAGAACACGAAGATGATGCCGGGGCCCTTCGACTCTTCGAGCAGGCGTCCCAGCCGGAAGACCACGGCGCGCTCGTACTCCTTGAGGATGCGCACCCAGCGGCTGAGCAGGAAAGCGCCGACGGCGATGAGCAGCACGACGGACGTCAGGTAAGGCATCAGGGTCCCCCTTCCGCGTTCGGTTGCGGCCGGACCCGCAGGGTCAGGCCGTCCATGTCCACCACCTCGACGGTGTCCTCCGCCGCCACCGGCTCGTCGGCCACAGCGTGCCACAGCTCGCCGCGGACGAACACCTTGCCCGCGGGGGCGAGCGGCGTGCGCGCCACCCCGCGGCAGCCGATCATCCCTTCGCGCCCGGTGGTCGGCGACCCCACCGGCTCGTGGTCGCCCAGGCGGATGGCGACCCACGCCGCCAGCGCCGCCAGCCGGTGCGCCAGCAGCCACAGCACCGCCAGCGCGAGCAGCGCCACCCCGAGCCACTCGCCCAGCCGGCGCAGCGCGGGGAGCAGCTCCTCGCGCGGCATCTCCAGGGCGGTGGCGAGGGCGGCGACCGCGGTCACCCCGCCGCCTCGCCGGCGGCCGTCCCCAGCCCCGGCGCCGCCGGCGTCGGCAGCTCCAACGGCCGCACCTCGAGCAGCATGCCCCGCACCGCGACCACCTCCACCGGCTCGCCCGCGGCCACCGGCCGGGCCGCCGTGGCGTGCCAGTACTCGCCGTGCACGAACACCTTGCCCGGGCGCCGGCCGCTGGGCGGCGCCAGCTCGGAGACCGCCCGTCCCCGCTCCCCCACCAGCCCCTCGCTGCCGGTGCGCACCCGGCTGCGCTGGGCGCGCAGGCCGAGGCGCATGAGGCCCGCCACCACCAGGGCGGCGAGCAGCGCCACCGCCACCACCAGCTCGAGCGACACGCGCAGCGCCGGCACGGGGGTCTTGAACAGCATCAGGCCGCCGAGGGCCAGCGAGATCACGCCGGCCGCGGTGAGCATGCCGTAGCTCGTCACCTTGATCTCCGCGATGAACAGCAGGATGGCGAGGACGATCAGCGCCACGCCGGCGTAGTTGACCGGCAGCACCGAGAGCGAGAAGAAGGCGAGGATCAGGCAGATCGCCCCCACCACGCCCGGCAGCACCGCCCCGGGGTTCATCAGCTCGAAGTAGAGGCCGAGGAAGCCGAGCGAGAGCAGGATGTAGGCGATGTTCGGGTGGGCGAGCGTCGCCAGCACCCGGCGCCAGGGCGACATCACGACGTCGCGCACCGGCGCCCCCGCGGTGGCCAGGACGACGCTGCGGCCGTTCTTCTCCACGGTCCGGCCGTCGAGCGCCGCCAGCAGGGCGTCGAAGCCCGGCACCACCAGCTCCACCAGGTTCTGCTCGTGCGCCTCGTCGGCGGTGAACGAGCGGCTCTCCACCACCGCCTTCTCGGCGAGCTCGGCGTTGCGCCCGCGCCGGGCGGCGAGCGAGCGGATGGTGGCCGCCGAGTCCTCCTCGACCTTCTCCCCCATCTTCCCGGGGATGTCCTCGCCCTGTCCGCCCACCGGGTGGGCGGCGCCGGTGTTGGTCCCGGGGGCCATCGCCGCCACGTCCGCGGCCATCAGCAGGAAGAAGCCCGCCGACGCGGCCTGCGCCCCCGGCGGCGAGACGTAGACCACGACCGGCGTGGCCGCCCCGAGCATGGCGGTGAACATCTCCCGGGTGGAGGTGAGCAGCCCACCCGGCGTCGACAGCTCGACGACCAGCGCCTGGGCCCCCGCCGCGTCGGCGTCGTGGAGGGCGTCGACGAGGAACTCCGCGGTCACCGGCTGCAGGATCGAGTCGATGTGCACGCGGAAGACGGGGGCCGGCCCGGACCCCGCCGCGACCTCGCCCCCGGCCACCGCGGAGAGCGTCGCCAGCAGCGTCGCCGCGACCACGGCGGACCACCGCAAGATCTTCGCTGCTCGGAATTTAGCTCCCCTCGGCATGGCGTCTCCGAAAAGTATATAGCGGGCGCTATACTCGCGCCGTTTCGCCCCGAGAGGCCCGCCCACCAATGCGCTCCCGACCACTCCGCGACCGGTCCCGAGGCGGCGGCCGGTGGCTCCGGGCGGCGGCCGCCTGCCTCGCCGCCGCCGCAGCGCCGGCGGCCGCGGCGGCCGAGCTGCCGCCGCCGGTGCACCAGACCCGCCTCGTGGTCTCGTACGACGCCGCGCGGCACACCGTCCGCGGCCGCGAGCACCTGCGCTGGCACAACACCTCCCGGGCGCCGGTGCCGGAGCTGCGCTTCCACCTCTATCTCAACGCCTTCGCCAACAACCGCTCCACCTTCCTCCGCGAGTCCGGGGTCCACCGGCGCGACCTCCGCACCGACGACCGCCGCTGGGGCTGGATCGAGGTGACCTCGGTGCGCCTCGCCGACGGCACCGAGCTCGCCGGGCGCGCCGCCTTCGTCGCCCCCGACGACGGCAACCCCGACGACCGCACCGTCGTCCGCTACCCGCTCCCCGAGCCGCTGCCGCCCGGCGGCTGGGTCGAGCTCGACCTCGAGTTCACCGCCCGCCTTCCCGACCCCTTCGCCCGTACCGGCGTGCACGGCGACTACGTCCTCGCCGGGCAGTGGTACCCGCACATCGCCGTGTTCGAGGACGCCGGCGTGCGGGGCCGCGCGACCGCCGGCTGGAACGCCCACCAGTTCCACGCCGACAGCGAGTTCTACGCCGATTTCGGCGACTACGACGTCACCCTCACCCTGCCCGCGGAGTACCGGGGCCGGATCGGAGCGACCGGCACCCGGGTGGGCGAGCCGGAGGTCGCCGACGGCACGGTGACGGTGCGCTTCGTGCAGCGCGGGGTGCACGACTTCGCCTGGGCCGCCGACCCCGATTTCCGCGTGGTGCGGGCGCGCTTCGACCCGGAGCGCGACGTCGACCCGGCCTGGCGGCGCAGCATCGCCGCCGAGCTCGGGCTGCCGGCCGCCGCGCTCCGCCTCGAGCCGGTGGACCTGACCCTGCTGCTGCAACCCGACCACGCCGGCCAGGCGGACCGCTACCTGGGGGCGGCGAAGGCGGCGCTGCGCGGCTACGGCACCCGGCTCGGCGCCTACCCGTACGGCACCCTCACGATGGTCGACCCGCCCCTCGGCGGCCTGGGCTCGGGCGGCATGGAGTACCCGACCTTCATCACCCTCGGCACCCACGCGCTGCTCGACCTGCCCCCCTTCCGCGGCGTGCTGTTCCCGGAGCTGGTCACCGTCCACGAGCTCGGTCACCAGTACTTCCAGGGGATGAGCGCCAGCAACGAGTTCGAGGAGGCCTGGCTCGACGAGGGCATCAACACCTACTACGAGAGCGTCGTGATGACCGAGACCTACGGCCGCGACGAGGTCCGCCTGCTCGGGGTCGGCGTGCCCTACCTCGAGGCCCTGCGCGCCGGGGGGCTCGGCCGGGGGCGCCTCCGCGACCCCGTCGTCGCGCCGGCCTGGAGCTACCTCTCCCCCCGCAGCTACGTCCTCAACAGCTACGACCGGCCGGCCCTGGTGCTGCACCAGCTGCGCCGCCTGATCGGCGCCCGCGCCTTCGACCGCGGCCTGCGCGCCTTCTTCCGGGGCGCCCGCTTCCACCACCCTGCCACCGCCGACTTCGAGAGCGCCCTGAACGCGGCCGCCGGCACCGACCTGTCGTGGTTCTTCGACCAGGCGCTCCACTCGACGCGGACGCTGAGCTACGCCGTCGCCGAGCTGTCGTCGCGGCGGCTGCCGCCGGAGGAGGGGGTCGTGTGGCGGGACGGGGAGCGCCGCACCGTGGGCGGGGACGACGCGGCCGGCCCGTGGTGGCGGCGGCGCGGCGCGGGCGACGACGACCGCCCCTGGCTCTCCACGGCCGTGGTCACCCGCGAAGGCGACTTCGTCCACCCGGTCACCGTCGAGCTGCGCTTCTCCGACGACCGCGTGGTGCGGCGGCGCTGGGACGGCCGGGCGCGCTGGGCCCGCTGGCGCTTCCGGGGCCCGGCGCGGCTGGTCTCGGCCGAGGTCGATCCCGACGGCGTGATGGTCCTCGACGTCGATCGGCTGGACAACAGCCGCACCGAGTCGTTCGCCGCGGCGCCGGTGGCCGCCTTCCTCGCCGACCTCGGCTTCTGGATGCAGGCGCTGCTGACCGCGGCGGGGGTGCTGGCGTGAGGATGGCCGGACCGCTGGCCCACGGGCTGCGCGGCGCCCGGCGGCGCGCCGGGCTGGTGCTGCTCGTCTACCTCTCCACCCTGGCGCCCGCCCTGCTGGCCCTGGCGCCGGCCGCCGGCCCGCTGGCCGCCGGCCTCGGCCACAGCCGCTTCGCCGCGCGGGCGCTGGCCGGCGACCGCTTCGGCGTCTGGGAGGATCTCGGCAACGACCCGCGGACGGCGCCCTCCTTCGCCGGCCTGCGGGCCGCGCTGCCCACGGCGCTGCTGCTGCAGATCCTCCTCGCCGCCGGCGTCGTCGAGGCCCTGCTCGGCCGCGAGCGCCGCGGCGAGCACCCCTTCCTCCTCGGCATCGGCCGCCACGGGTGGCGCTTCGCCCGCGCCTCCGTCTGGTTCGCCGGCGCCCTGGTGGTGCTGGCGGCCCTCGCCGCGGTGGCGACGCGGGCGGTGAACCAGGCCGCGGCCGCGGCCTCCGACGGGCGGCTCCAGATCGCCGGCTGGGCGTTGGTGGCGCTGGCCGTCGTCCTCGTCTTCGCGCCGCTCGAGCTCGCCCACGACCTGTCGCGGGTCGCCGCCGCCGCGCACGGCGAGGGGCGCACGCTGGTCGGCTTCGTGCGCGCTCTCGGCCACGCGCTGCGCCACCCGCTGCGCCTGGCGCCGCTGTGGATCGTCTTCGCCCTGCCGCTGGCGGCCCTGGGGGTGGCCTACCTGGCGGGCCGCGCCGCCTGGGGCCCGTCCGGCGCCGGCGGCGTGGCCCTGCTGATCGCCGCCCAGCAGCTCGTCTTCCTCGTCGTGGCCTTCCTGCGCGTGGGCTTCTGGGGCGCCGAGATCGCCTACTACCAGGCGCTCGGCGAGCCGCACTGGTGCGGGCGCCGCCCGCCGGCGGTCGCCGCGGTGGAGGGGCCGGCGCCGGCGGCGCCCGCGGCGGAGGCTCCGGCGCTCGCCCCCGCCGTGGAGTGACACCTCAGTCGAGCGGCAGGCGGCGGGCGACGGCGGGCAGGCAGCGGCGAGCGTCGCACGGCTGCACCCGCAGCTCGAGGGCCGGCGCCGCGGCGCCCTGCCGCGGCCGCACCTCGCCGGTGACGTCGACCCGACCGCGGTAGACGGCCACCGCCGCGCCTGCGGCGAGCTCCTCGGGCGCTCCCGGTGGGAGGCGGACGTCGCGCAGCTCCGCATCCACCGCCCCGAGGCGCAGCGGCGCGCCCGCACCGGACCCCTCCCCGCCCGCCGCCGGCGCCAGGGCGTGCCAGCCGTCGGCGAGGGTCAGCCGGAGGCGGAAGCGGCGCCACCCCCCCTCCCCCGGCGCCTCGACCGCCAGCTCGGCGGCGACCACCTCCGCAGCCCGGCGCTCGAGGTCGGCGGCACCGCCGGCCGCCGCTGCCGGCGCGGCCGTCGCCGTCACCACGCCGGCGCCCGCCACCGCGGCGCCACCGGGCAGCGGAGCCGCCGTGCGCTGGAAGCGGCGCGCGGCGAGGGCGAAGGTGCGGGCCCCGTCGGGGAGCTGCTCGACCAACGGCGCGGCGGCGGTCAGCGCGCGTCCGGCCCGCCCGCGCCAGCGCGCCGCGCCCTGCGGGTCCGCCGCCGCCAGCGCCAGCAGGTCGAGCACCGCGACCGCCTCGGCGGCGGGCACCGCCCCGTCGAACAGGTCGCGCGTCCGCAACAGCAGGTCGGGACGCTCGGCGGCGACGTACCAGCCGCCGCCGGGAGCGGCCAGGCGCGCCTCCTGCTCCTCGGCGAGCTCGGCGGCCGCGGCCCGCCAGCGCGGCGCGCCGGTCGACCGCGCCAGGGCCAGCAACCCCCGCACCATCCAGGCGTAGTCGCCGAGCAGCGCCGGCACCTTGGCGGTGCCGGCGCGCCAGGTGTGGTGCAGCACGCCGCCGGGGCGCATCCGGTCGAGCACGAAGTCGGCGGCGCGGGCGGCGCGCTCCACCCACGCCGGCTCGTCGAGCAGCCGGCCGGCCACGGCCAGAGCGCCGACCGCCATGCCGTTCCAGTCGGCGAGCACCTTGTCGTCGGTCCGCGGGCGGGGCCGCTCGCCGCGGGCCGCGAGCAGGCGGCGGCGCAGCGGCTCGATCTCCGCCAGCAGCTCCTCGCGCTCCATGCGCCGGCGCCGGGCGGCGGCGGCCAGCGGCTCGGGCAGGTGCAGCACCCACTCGCTCTCCGCGAAGAACGGCGGGCCGTCGAAGCCGTACAGCGGGGCCAGGAAGTCGCGCTCCTCGGCGCCCAGGACCTGCTCGAGCTCCTCGCGGCCCCACACGTAGTAGGCGCCCTCGCGACCGTCCGTCTCGGCGTCGATGGCGCTGGCGAAACCGCCGTCGGGCAGCGACATCTCGCGCTCGAGGAAGCCGGCGGTCGCCCGCGCCACGCGGCCCGCCTCGGGGTCGCCGGTGCGGGCGTGCTCGCGGGCGTAGAGCTCGAGCAGCAGGGCGTTGTCGTAGAGCATCTTCTCGAAGTGCGGCACGCGCCAGGCGCGGTCGGTGGCGTAGCGGTGGAAGCCGCCGCCGAGCTGGTCGAAGAGACCGCCGCGGGCCATCGCGTCGAGGGTGGCCCGGAGCATCTCGCCGGCGCGCGCTTCCTCGCCGGCCAGCTCGAGGAGCAGGAAGAGGTTCGAGGGCGTGGGGAACTTCGGGGCCTGGGAGAAGCCCGGCCACTCCGGGTCGAAGCGCCGGACCAGCGCCTCGTAGGAGGCCGCCGCGACGCCCGCCGGCGGTGGCTCCTCCCCCGGCTGTACGCGCTCCTCGAGGTAGCGCCGCATCGCCCCGGCGAGCTCTTCGGCCTGCTGCTCGACCTCGTCGCGCCGCGCCGTCCAGGCCTCCGCCAGCCCGCGCAGCAGCGAGCGGAACCCCGGCCGCCCGTGGCGGTCCTCGGGGGGGAAGTAGGTGCCGGCGTAGAAGGGCTCGAGGCGCGGGGTGAGGAAGACGGAGTTCGGCCACCCCCCCTGCCCGGTGAGGATCTGGGTGGCGGTCATGTAGATCTCGTCGACGTCCGGGCGCTCCTCGCGGTCGACCTTGACGTTGACGAACGTCCGGTTCATCAGCTCGGCGGTGCGCGGGTCGGAGAACGACTCGCGCTCCATCACGTGGCACCAGTAGCAGGTCGAGTAGCCGACCGAGAGGAAGATCGGACGGTCCTCGTCGCGGGCCCGGGCGAAGGCCTCCTCGCCCCACGGCAGCCAGTCGACCGGGTTGTCCTTGTGCAGCAGCAGGTAGGGGCTGGACTCGTCGCCGAGACGGTTCCCGGGACCGCGCGGTGGGCTCATGCCGAGGAGCTTAGCAACCGGGGTGCCGCCGGTCCGGGCGCGGCCGCCGGGTATGATCCACGGTCATGCGCGATCGGGCCAGCGGCGGCCGCCGGCGGAGCCCGCCACGGGCGGCGGGGGCACGGTGAGACGGCTCGTCCCCTACGTCCTGCTGCTCACCGTCAAGGGCATCGCCCGGCTGTTGTGGACCTTCGAGGCCGAGTGGGTCGGCGTGCCGCCCGCCGGCGACCGCTGGAGCGGCATCCGGCTGGTGGTGATCCTCAACCACACCAGCCTCTACGAGTGGGTGTTCGCGGGCATCCCGCCGAACCGCTTCCTGCGCAAGATCGCCCGCCACGGCGTCGTGCCGGTGGCGGCCAAGACCCTGGAACGGCGCTGGGTGGGGAAGTTCTTCGGCATGGTGGCGGCCCACGTCGTGTCGCTCAGCCGCCAGCGCGACGAGACCTGGCGCAGCGTGCTCGACAAGGTCGGCGACCCGAAGGCGATGGTGGTGATCCTGCCGGAGGGACGGATGTTGCGCCCCACGGGCTTCGACGCCGACGGCCGTCCGATGACCATCCGCGGCGGCGTCGTCGACCTGGTCGACTCCATCCCCGAGGGGCGGATCCTGTTCGCCTACAGCGGCGGGCTGCACCACGTGCAGGCGCCGGGCGAGCTCCTGCCGCGCCTGTTCCGCACCGTGCGGATGAGCTTCGAGGTGGTGGACGTCGCCGCCTACCGGGAGCGGATGCGCCAGCGCGCCGGCGCCACGCGCAGCTTCCGCGCCGCGGTGATCGCCGACCTCGAGCAGCGGCTGTTGCGCCACTGCCCGGTGCGCCCCGGCACCGCGCCGATCCCGCTGCGCCGCGACGCCGGCTAGGCGCGACCGGGCCCTCCTTTCGCGCCCGGGCCGCTATCGGGAGGAGGCCGCGAGGATGGCGAAGAGCTGGTCGGGCTCGACCGGCTTGACCAGGTGGCGGTCGAAGCCGGCCTCCGCCGACCGCTGCTGGTCCTCGGGACGTCCGTAGCCCGACAACGCGATCAGCAGCAACCCCTGGCCCGCCGCGGAGGAGCGCAGCCGCCGCGCCACCTCGAAGCCGTCGATGCCGGGCAGGCCGATGTCGACGATCGCGACCTCCCACTCCCCCGACGTCCCCATCTCCACGCCGGCCTGGCCGTCCGGAGCCGTGCCCACCCGGTAGCCCCGCCCCTCGAGCAGCAGAGCGAGCATCTCCCGCGCGTCGTCGTTGTCCTCGACCACCAACACCGCGGCCGGCTCGCCTTCGCGGGTGGGTTCCTCGTCCACCTCCTCGCCGGCGGCAGGAGCCTCCGCCGCCGGGCGATCGTCCAGGGGCAACCGGACCGTGAACCGGCTGCCGCGCTCCAGTCCCTCGCTCTCCGCCCTCACCGATCCTCCGTGCATCTCCACCAGGCGCTGCACCAGGGTCAACCCCAGCCCCAGCCCCCCGGAGCTGCGGTCGAGCGACTGGTCCGCCTGGGCGAACAGGTTGAAGATCCGGTCCAACATCTCCGCGGCGATGCCGATGCCGTCGTCCGAGACCGTCAGCACGGCGCAGTCGTTCTCGCGGCGCGCGGCGAGCTCGACGTGGCCGCCCTCCGGAGTGTACTTGGCCGCGTTGGTCAGCAGGTTGTCCACCACCTGCTCCAGGCGCGTGGGGTCGGCGGAGACCGGCAGCGGCTGGTCGGTGACCTCGACGCCCAGGTGCTGGACGCGACGCTCGAACGCGGGCCGCCCGGCCTCCACCGCGCGCGCCACCACCTCGCGCAGGTCGATGCGCTCGCGCTGCAGCTTGATCTTGTTCTGGTCGATGCGCGAGACGTCGAGCAGGTCGTCGACCAGCCGCGACAGGTGGCGGAGCTGACGCTCGGCGATGCCGAGGAGCTGCTCGCCCTCGGCCCAGGGCCCTTCGCGGGCGCGCAGGGTGTGCAGGGCGGTGGCGATGACGCTCATCGGGTTGCGCAGCTCGTGGGCGAGGGTGGCCAGGAACTCGTTCTTGCGCTGGTCCCGCTCGTCGAGCTCGGCGTACAGCGCCACCACGCCCCGGTTGGTGTCCTCGAGCTCACGGCGCAGACGCTCGTACTCTCCGGTCCGCTCGTCGAGACGCTCGACCAGTGCCAGGAGCTCGCGGTCCTGCTCGGCGACAGCGGCGAGGACGTCGTCGCCGTCGCCCTCGGGCGCGGACGCGCCGGCACCCTCGCCGACGGCTTCGACGCGCAGCACCAGGGTGGCGTCGCCGGGCGCCGGGTCGAGCAGCTCCCAGCGCTCTCCCGGACCGCCCGTCCCGTCGTCGAGGGCGGCGCGCAGCACCTCCGCCGGACCGCCGACGCGCACCTCCAGGGCACCCTCCCCGGCCCGCAACCGCACCTCGCCCTCGCCGGCCGCGAGGACGCGGCGCGCGAGCTGGGAGACGGCGGCCGTCACCCGCGCCCGGCGGACGCTGTCCAGCCCGAGGCGGCGGGCGGCGCTCAGCACCCGGCCGCGCAGGCGCACCACCGCCTCGGGGGAGCGGAGGGCGGCCGAGAACTGGATCGTCTCCGGGCGGACGGTCATGGCTTCCTCAGGAGGGCGGGACGGCGCGGCGGTGGCGCACCGCCAGCACGCCGGCGTCGTCGCGCTGGCGCCGGTAGTCGCGGTAGAGGACGCCGGCCACCAGCCCCGGGTGCCGCGCGGCGAGACCGGGCCGGTCGTCGAGGTTCCAGCGGGTGGCGACGCCGTCGGAGTGGAGCACCATCAACGCGCCGGGCGGCAACGGGTGCTCGAAGAGCTGCACCCGGCCGAGCGACTGGCCGGCGGTGCCGCCGTGCGAGATCAGGTGGGCCGAGCTGCCGTCCGCGCCGAGGAGCCGGCCGGCGATGTTCCCCACGCCGCAGTAGCTGAGCACGGCCCGCGCCGTGTCGAGGCGGGCCACGGCGACCGCCGCGCCCCGGGTCCTGGAGAGGGCGTCGTGCAGGCCCTCGACCATCGCGTCCGGGCGAGTTTCCGGCTGGGCGCAGAAGTGGGCGACGGCACGGCGCGCCGCCGCCGCCGCCAGCGGGCCGTGGCCGAGACCGTCGACCATCAGGACGTCGAGCCGGGCGCCCCGGTCGACGATCGCCCAGGCGTCGCCGCTGACCTCTTCGCCGGGGTGCGGCACCGCCAGGGCGGCGGTCTCGAAGCGGCGGTCCGGACGCCCCGCGCCCCGGCGCGCCCCGAGCTCGAGCCAGAGGACGGTGCCCTCGCCGGGCCGTGTCCACAGCGCCAGCTCGCGGGCGGCCCGGCGCACCGCGCCCAGCCCGGTGCCCGGGGTGCCGGCGGTCGAGAAGCCGTCCCGGAAGCAGGCGTCGGGGTCGCTCATGCCGGGCCCGCGGTCCACCGCGAGCAGCTCGATGACCGGCCCGTCCGGCCCCTCGGGCGTCCACCACAGCAACAGCTCGCCGCCGCCGCCGTGCAGCACCAGGTTCTTCGCCACCTCGGTGGCGACCAGGGCGGCGGTGCCCACCGCGGTGGCGCCGAGGCCGACGCGCTGCCCGATCAGGGTGACGGCACGGCGCGCCGCCCCCACCTGGCTGATCTCCCGTAGTTCGAGGCCGAGGTTGCCGGACAGCGAGGAGTGGACCCGGCCCGGCGTGCACGGCATGTCGGCGCTCGGCAGCGTCATGGCGTCCACCGGGTGATGGTGACGCGGGTCCCGCGCCCGGGCTCGGACTCGATGGCGAAGTCGTTGACCAGACGGCCCGCCCCGGAGAGCCCGAGGCCGAGGCCCGGCCCGGTCGAGAAGCCGTCGCGCAGCGCCGCGTCGAGGTCGGCGATGCCCGGGCCCCGGTCCTCGAAGGTCAGGCGCAACCCGCGGCGGGAGCTCTCCTCGACGACCTCCAGCAGCACGCTGCCGCCGCCGCCGTGGTCCAGCGCGTTGCGGGCGAGCTCGCTCGCCGCGGTGATCATCTTGGTCTGGTCGACCAGCCCGAACCGCAGGTCGGCCGACCAGCTCCGCACCACCTGCCGGATGCGGACGATGTCCTGCTTCTCGCGGATGGGCAGGGTCTCACGTTTGGCGGCCGGCATCGCCCCCTTCCCCCTCCAGCTCGCGCTGCTGCAGCGCGGCGAGAAGCGCCAGACCGCGGTCGACGTCGAGCTCGGTGCGCACCCCGGGCAGCCGCACCCGCATCTCCACCAGGGTGATGGCGACCGCCGGCCGCATCCCCACCAGGACGGTGTGGGCGCCGAGGACCCGCGACATCGCCGCGATGTCGCCGAGGACCCGGCCGATGAACGAGTCGACCACCGTCAACGACGAGATGTCGATCACCACCCCCGCGGCGCCGTGGCGGGAGATCTCCCCGGTCAGGTCGTCCTGGAGCTGGAGCACGCGCTCGTCGTCCAGCTCGACCTGGATCGACACCAACAGGTTGCGCCCGATGCGCAGGATGGGGATGCGCTCAGTCACCGGCCTCGTCCGGCCCGTCGGGCACGACGCCCCCGCGGTTGCGACGGCGGCGCAGCGCGAAGGAGAAGGCGTCGGCGAGGCTCGCCTTGGTGGTGACGTCGGACAGGTCGAGGCCGAGCTGCACGATGGTCTGCGCGATCTGCGGGCGGATGCCGCTGATGATGCAGTCGGCGCCCATCAGCCGCGCCGCGGCGACGGTCTTGAGCAGGTGCTGGGCGACCAGCGTGTCGACGGTGGAGACGCCGGTGATGTCGAGGATCGCGGTGTCCGCCCCGGTGTCGACGATGGCCTCGAGCAGGGCCTCCATGATCACCCCGGTGCGCCCCGAGTCGAGGGTGCCGATCAGCGGCAGGGCGAGGATGCCCTCCCACAGCCGCACCACCGGGGTGGACAGCTCGAGCAGCTCGTCCTGCTGGCGCGAGATGACCGCCTCGCGGGAGTGCTGGTAGGACTCGACCACCAGCAGGCCCAGCCGGTCGACGAGGTCGGTGGCCTTCCACAGCTCCTCCATCAGGGCCTCGCTGTCGTCGCCGAGGAGCTGGAAGAGGCGCCGGTAGAGCGGGTGCTTGAGGCTGAAGATGAACTGCGCGTTCTCGCGCGGCGAGACGCCCAGCCGCACGCGGGCGTGGGAGATCTCGTCGAGCAGCCCGCGCGTCTCCGCCGCCGCCGCGGCGTCGAACCGCGCCACGTCGCCCGACTCCGCGGCCTGGCGCAACACCGCGAGCACCTCGCGGCACTGCTGGCGGAGGTCCGCCTCCTCGATCAGCTCGCGACGCCGCATGCCGACGCGATCGAGCTGCGCCAGCCATTCCTCCTCCAGCGCCTCCCCCTCGGCGCGCAACACCTTCCCGAGTACAGATTCGTCGCTCATCTTCCGTCCTTCCGGCGTTCGTTCTCGCGGGCGGCTCTCCCGGCCTCGCACACGAAGCACGCCCTGTGCCAGCCACGCGGGCCGGGCTCAGGGGGCGGGCAGGCGGTGGACGGTGCGCTGCGCGGCGGGGACGGCCTCCTCGGCCAGCTCCACCAAGCGCTGGTGGTGGGTGAAGAAGAGGACCTGGCCGCGGGAGGCGACCTCGCCGAGCACCTCGAGGGCGGCGCGGGCGCGCTCGTCGTCGAAGTGGATGAGGACGTCGTCGAGGACCAGCGGCAGGGTCTCGCCGGAGGCCGCCTGGCGCTCCAGGGTGGCCAGCCGCAGGGCGAGGTAGAGCTGGTCGCGGGTCCCTTCGGAGAGCTCGTCGACGCCCCGCTCGACGCCGTCGGCGCCGACGCAGCGCAGCACCGGCTCGTCGGACGGCCCGTAGCCGGTGCGCAGGTCGCCGTAGCGCCCGCGGGTGAGCCGGGGAAAGAGCTCCGCGGCGCGCGCCAGCACCGGGCCCTGGTTCTCCTCCCGGTAGCGCTCGACCTCGCGCGCCAGCAGGACCGCCGCCAGGCGCAGCACGGCGTACTCGCGGCCGTGGGTGAGGACCGCGGCCAGCGCCTCCTCCGCCTCCTCGGCGGCGCGCGCGGCGCCGGTCATCTCCTCCATGTGCCGCAACCCCTCCTCGGCGCCGCCGCTGCGGTTGGCCAACGCGGTGAGCTGCTCGCCCAGCTCCTCGAGCTCCTCCTCGACCTCGTCCAGGCGGGCCGCGGCGCGGTCGCGGTCGGCCTCCCGGTGGACGGTGGCGAGCTCCTCCGGCGTGGCGCCGCCGCCGTGTGCCGCGAGCTCCCGCTCGACCTCGGCGACGGCGCGCTCGAGGTCGTCCGCCTGGCGCCAGCGCTGCTCCGCGGCCGGGAGCTCGCCGGCGGTCCCGACGCCGGCCGCCGCCACCAGCTCTGCGAGCTCCGCACGGGCCCGGTCGATCGCCTCGTCCACCCGCGCCCGCTGCGCCGCGACCTCCTCGCCCTGGGTGGCGAGACGCCGGCGTTCGCGCCGCGCCTCGGCGGCCTGCCGCCAGGCGCCGAGCAGCGCCGCGGCGGCCTCCTCGGGAGGTCGAGCCGACACCTCGGGGAGGTGCCGCTCCACCAGCGCCGCGACGTCGCCGGCGAAGCGCTCGGCGTCGCCCTCGAGGGCGGCGACGCGCTGGCGCAGGCGCCCGATCTCGTCCAGCTTGGCGGCCAGGCGAGCGCGCTGCTCGAGATGCTCGCGCGCCTCCTCCACCGTCGCCTCGGCGCCGAGGCCGAGCGCCGCGGCCGCGGCCCGCCAGCGCTCGCACCAGTCCTCCCACGCGCGCCGGGCCGCCTCGCGCTCGGCCGTCGCCGCGGCGAGCTGCGTCTCGAGGTCCGCCAGGGCGCGCTCGCGGCGGGCGTGCTCGCCGGCCCGCTCCAGCGCCGCCGCCACCGCGCCGCGGGCGCGCTCGACGAGGAGCTCGAGCGGCTCGTCCGCCGGCGCCGCGGCGCCCACCGCGGCGAGCTCGGCCGCCAGCCGTTCGCGGTGCTCGGCGACGCGCCGGGCCCACAGGTCGCGCTCGGCGGCCGCCGCGGCATGGCTCTCGGCCGCGCCCCGCAGCGTCTCGAGCCGAACCAGCCACTCCCGCATCTCGGCCGGCGGCAGGGGCTCGACCCCCGACGGACGCCACACCTCGGCCCACTCCGCCCGCAACGCCGCCAGGCGCGCGCCCTGCTGCTCCCCGGCGGTCTCCAGGGCGGCCGCCTCGGCCGCGAGGGCGGCGGCACGGCCGGCGAGCTCCTCCGCCCGGGCCACCCGCGCCGCGTCGCGCCACAGGCGGTCGGCCATCTCGTCGGCCGCCGCAACCTCCGCCTCGTACGCGGCGGTCGCCGCCGTCGCCGCCGCGCGGTCCGGCGGGTCCGCCTCCCAGCCGCGGCGCAGCGCCCGCCAGCTCGCGTCGCGCCGCTGCCGCCGCGCCGTCAGCTCGTCGCTGCCGGGGACGGCGCCGGCGGCCTCCAGCCGCTGGCGCTCCGCCGCCACCTCGGCCCCGTCCGCGGCCCACCGCTGGCGCCGCCGCTCGCGCTCGGCCGCCGCCTCGGCGAGCTCGCGCCAGCGGCCGGCGAAGCGCTCCACCGTGGCATCGGGGGGGACCGGCAGCGCCACCGCCTCGTCCGCCGTGCCGCGCCAGCGCCCGAGCGCCTCCAGCCGCCGGGCCAGCTCGTGGGCGGCGCGCTCCGCCGCGCTCTCCAGGGCCGCCCGTCGCTCCCCGGCCTCGCCCAGCTTGGCGGCGGCGTCGGCGGCGCGCCGCAGGGGGTCGGGCACCGGGGTCTCGGGAACCGCGGCGAGCGCCTCCCGCGCCCGCTCGCCGCGCGCCGCGAGGTCCGCGGCGGCGCGCTCGGCCAGAGCCAGCGCCGCCGCCCGCTCGCCGCGCTCGTCGGCGAGCGCCCGGCGCCGCGCCTCGGCCCCCGCCGGCGGCCGCAGGTCGCCGGCCGCGGCCGGCTCGCGCGGATCGCCCAGGGCGCGCAGGACGGCCCGCGCCTCGTCCTCCAGGGTGGCCAGCTCCCCCTGGCGACGCGGCAGGTCGGCCGCGGCCTTGCGCTGGCTTCCCAGCCGGTCCTGGAGCTCCTCGGCGACCTCGGCCTCGAGCTCGTCGAGGGGGCCGGCGGGCGCCAGCTCCTCGCTGCGCCGGCGCAGCTCCGCGAGCTGCGCGTCGAGCCGCGCCGCCTCCGCCTCGCCGACCGCCAGCGCCTGCTCCGCCCGCGCCCGGCGCTCCGCCGCGTCCGCACCCAGCGGGGCCACCTCCCCGAGCTCGGCGCGGCGGCGCAGCAGGTCCTGGCGCCGCCCGAGCAGGGGGAGGACGGTCAGGGTGCGGCGCAGTCGCGCGGCCTCGGCGCCGAGCTCCCGCCGGTGCGCCGCCAGCTCCTCCCGCTCCCGGGCGAAGCGCTCCAGCGCCTCGCGCTGCTCGCGCCAGGCGCTGGCCGACAGCTCGCTGTCGCGCCGCCGCTTGACGGCGTCGCGGTAGTCGGCCAACGCCGCGTTGAGACGGGGCTTGCGGCCCTGGGGCAGGAACAGCTCGGCGCAGCGCCGCTCGAGCTCGCGCAGCACCGTGTGCGTGGCGGCGCCGCCGCGGCCGGCGTCGAACAGGCTCTCGCCGACGCCGCCGCCGCCGGCCAGCAGCGCCTCGGCGCCCAGCCGCAGGGTGACGTGGTCGAGCCCGTAGAGGGTGGCGAACAGGGTCGCGTCGACGCCGCCGAGCAGCGCCTCGAGCCGCGCCTCGTCGAGCGGCCTGCCGTCGCGGTCGAGCAGGGTGTCCTTGCGCCCCTTGCGCCGCACCACCTCCAGGGTCTCGCCACCGGCGGCGAGCACCGCCCCCACCCGCAGCTTGGACATGTCGTGGCGGTGGGCGTCGGCGGTGCGCTCCGGGATGCCGTAGAGCAGCCCGGAGATCGCCCGCAGGGCGGTCGACTTGCCGGCCTCGTTGACGCCGTAGACCAGGTGCAGGCCGGGGCGGTCGCCGAGCTCCAGGGTGAGGTCGGTGAAGGGGCCGAAGGCGAGGAGCTCGAGCGTCACCAGCCTCACGCGTCCTCCTCGGCGGCCGCCAACCGGGCCAGCAGCACCGCCTCCACCTCCGGCAGCAGCTCGGCCAGCGCCGCCGGATCGTCGAGCCGCAGGCCGTCCTCGCCGGCCCGCGCCTCCGCGGGGAGCTTGCGCCGCAGGTCGTCGAGACCGGTGGCGAGCTCGGCGAGCGCCGCCTCGTCGCCGGCCAGCGCGGCGACCGAGCGCAGCAGCTGACCGACGGCGTCGCGGCGCTCGCGCAGGCGGGCGGGGTCGTGGGCCGGGCGGGTGGAGAACCGCACCTTCTCCACCCACACGTCGCCGCCGGTGACGTCCAGGCAGGCGGCGCGGACGCTCTCCCGCCAGCGCTCCTCGTCGCGGTGCAGCGCCTCGTGGGCGCGGCTGGCGCCGCGCACCACCACCCGCGCCGCCAGGGCGCGGCCCCCGGCGGCGGCCACCGCCGCCTCCACCGCCTCGCGGGCCCGCTCGACGGCGTCGTCGGCGCTCGCCGCGGCGCCGGCGTCGACCTCGACCACCTCCCAGCGCACCACGTCCAGCGCCCGCTCCTCGACCGCGGCGACGCGTCCCTCCTCCACGGTGACCACCGTGGCCCCCTTGGGCCCGGTCTCGCGGACGTGGCGTCCCTGGAGGTTGCCGGGGAAGACGATCCACGGCTCCCGCGACAGCACCTCGCGGCCGTGGACGTGCCCCAGCGCCCAGTAGTCGTAGCCGCGGGCGGCGAGGGCGGCGGGGTCGCACGGCGCGTACGGCTCGTGGCCCGGCCGGCCGGTGGCGCAGGTGTGCAGCAGCCCGAGGTTGAAGACGCCCTCGAGCGGCTCGGGGTAGGCGGCCGACAGGTCCTCGGTGACGGCGGGGCGGGCGAAGCCCTGGCCGTGGACCGCCACCCCCAGGTCGTCGAGGACCCAGGTCTCCGGACGCCGGGTGGAGAGCTCGCGCACGTTGTCGGGCAGGCGCAGGTGGCGGGTCAGGCGGCTGCCGGCGTCGTGGTTGCCGCGGATCCACGCCACCCGCACGCCGGCCTCGCGGAGGCGCGCCATCTGGGCGGCGAAGAACAGCCCGGTCGAGTAGTCGCGCCAGTCGCCGTCGTAGAGGTCGCCGGCGACGACCAGCAGCGCCGCCCCCTCGTCGAGGCACAGCGCCACCAGGTTCTCCAGGGCGGCGCGGGAGGCGCCGCGGATGCGCTCGACCGGCGCGCCCTCGTAGCGTTCGAGGCCGCGCAGCGGGCTGTCGAGGTGGAGGTCGGCGGCGTGGACCAGCGTCGGCATGGCGCCCCGATGCTAGCCTGGAGCGGCCCCGCCCGGGCGGCGGGGGCGTGCTAGGCTGAATGTCGATCGGCCACCCGGAGGAAGTCGCGATGCCCGATGTCACCCGAGCCTTCCCCATCACCCGAGCCTGCACCGTCCTGGCGTTGGCCGCTCTGGTCGCCGCCCCCTCGGCCCGCGCGGAGGGCGTGCGGCTGGCGACGGCGCCGGCGGTCGTCTCCGCGCCCGCCCTGGGGGACTGCGCCGGGGGGACGATCTACGACGACGGTACCTTCGAGGACTTCGGGCGCATCACCGACGGCGCCGGCAACGGGGTGACCGGCGCGCTGGTGATGGAGTTCGACTTCGGGTCCACGCCGCGGAGGCTCGACGACGTCTGCGTCTGCTGGAACCGCACGGACGTCAGCGCCGCCCCCGACCTCTCCTACCAGCTCGTGTTCTTCGATGACGACGGTGCCGGGGGATCTCCCGGCGGACCCCTCGGTCCGCCCCTCGACGTCACCGATCACGGCATCCCGGTCGGTGCCCCGACCTTCTACTCCCATGACATCTCGGGACGGGGCCTCGAGGTCTCCGGGCACGTCTACCTGGGCGTGCTGTGGAACGGCGGCGACGATCCCGGGCCCGGCCACCAGCTCTGCCTGGACACCACCGCCAACGGGCCCCAGCGCGTCTACCTCGGGGTCACCGGTAGTCCCTGGACCCTGGTCGACGAGCAGGCGCTCGGCGCCCCGTTGCGCGCCATCGGCGTCCGCGCCGAGGCCAGCGAGCAGGTGGTGAGCTGCCCGCAGACCCCCTGCGTCGAGGACGACACCACCATCTGCCTGAACGACGGCCGCTTCCGCGTCACCGCGACCTTCGACCCGGTCAACGACGGCGACACGATCTTCGATCCGGCCCACGCCGAGCGCATCACCGACGACACCGGGTACCTGTGGTTCTTCAACGCGGCCAACGTCGAGGCGGTGGTCAAGGTGCTCGACGCCTGCGTCCCGCCCTACGACCGCTTCTGGGTGTTCGCCGGCGGCCTCACCAACGTCGAGACGCGCATCGCGGTGTGCGACACCGAGGCGGGGATCCAGCGCAACTACCACAACCCGCAGCAGACGCCGTTCGAGCCGGTCCAGGACACGCAGGCGTTCGCGACCTGCCCGTAGCGCGGCGCGGAGATGTTCAGCAACCGCATCCGACTGTTCCGCGTCGCCGGGATCGAGATCTCGGCCCACCTGTCGTGGTTCGTCATCCTGGCGCTGATGACCTGGTCGCTGGCGACCGGCTACTTCCCGGGGCTGCTGGCCGGTCGCACCCCGGCCGTCTACTGGCTGCTGGGGCTGGTGGCGGCCCTGCTGCTGTTCGCCTCGATCATCCTCCACGAGCTCGGCCACGCCCTGATGGCGCGCCGCCACGGCCTGCCGATCCGCGGCATCACGCTGTTCATCTTCGGGGGCGTCGCCGAGATGACCGAGGAGCCCCCCACGGCGACCGCCGAGTTCCTGGTCGCGGTGGCGGGGCCGGCGGTCAGCGTGGTCCTCGGCCTCGGCGCGTTCGCCGCCAGCGGCGTGGGGATGATCGCCGGCTGGCCGCTCGAGGTCACCACCGTCGCCCAGGTGATCGCGGTGCTCAACCTCCTGCTGGTGCTCTTCAACATGCTGCCGGCCTTCCCGCTGGACGGCGGGCGGGTGCTGCGCTCGATGCTCTGGCAGTGGCGCGGCGACCTGCGCTGGGCCACCCGGATCACCTCGGCGATCGGCTCGGGGCTGGGGCTGGCGCTGATCGCCGCCGGCGTCCTGTGGGCGATCGGCGGCGCCCTGATCGACGGCATGTGGATCGCCCTGATCGGGCTCTTCGTGCGCAGCGCGGCGCGCAGCTCCTACCAGCAGCTGCTGCTCCGCAAGGCGCTCGAAGGCGAGCCGGTCGCCCACTTCATGCAGCCCTCGCCGGTCACCGTGCCGCGCGCCATCTCGGTCGGCGAGCTGGTGCGCGAGTACGTCTACCGCTACCACCACAAGATGTTCCCGGTGGTCGACGGCGAGCGCCTGGTGGGCTGCGTCACCACCCGCGACGTCCGCGCCCTGCCGCGCGACGAGTGGGACCGGCAGACCGTGGGGGCGGTCGCCGAGGCGCTGTCGCGGGAGAACACGGTGGCCCCCGACCTCGACGCCATGGCGGCCCTGGGGCTGATGAGCCGCACCGGCTCGTCCCGCCTGCTGGTCGCCGACGGCGAGCGCCTGGTCGGCATCCTGGCGCTGAAGGATCTGCTGAAGTTCTTTTCGCTGAAGATGGAGCTCGAGAAGCCCCGCTAGCGAGAGGGCGGATGCGGGCGCGTCCGCGGCGTCGCCGCTCACCCGGGCGGGCCTGCGGCGTACCGGAGGCCGGGGTCAGCCGGCGCGGCGGCGGGGCGGCGGAGCGCCGTCGGCGCCCGCGGCGGCGGGCTCCCCGGCCTCCGCGCGCGCCGCCTCCTCCCCGTCGTCGCTGCCGCGGCGCCGCGGCGCCCGCGAGCGCTCCTCCCGCGCCGCTTCCGCGCCGCGCGCCGCCACCGCGATCTCGGAGTTGATCTCGCCGCCCACCAGGATCGAGGCGGCGGTCAGGTAGAACCACAGCAACATCAGGATGATCGCTCCCAGCGAGCCGTAGACCTTGCCCTCGTAGCGCGGGAACTCGGTGAGGTAGAGGCGCAGCCCGAAGGAGACGGCGAGCCACAGGCCGACCCCGATCGAGGCGCCCGGGGTGATCCAGACGTGATGCCGCCGCGCCAGGTTGGGAGCGTAGTTGTAGACCATGTCGAAGGCCAGCACCACGAAGACGATGACCACCCCCCACTGGGTCACCGACCAGATCCACGCGAAGCCCCCCCCGAGCCCCAGGGCCCCGGCGATCCACTCGGCGATCCACTCGCCGAAGAAGACCAGGGCCAGTGCGGCGACGACGAAGAAGGCGAACACCCCCACCAGCGCCACGCTGTGCAGGCGGCGCAGCCAGAACGGCCGGGTCTCGCGCAGGCCGCAGGCGGTGTTGAGCGTCCGTCCGATCGCCAGCATGCCGTTCGAGGCCACCCACACCGCGGCGATCAGGCCGACCGACAGCTTGCCCCCGCCGCGGGCGTCGCTGATGCTGTCGACGGTGTCCTGGAGGAGCTGGGTGATCGCCGTGCTCGGCGAGACGGTGGCCAGCCAGCTGAACAGCTCCCTGCGCAGCTCGTCGTTGCCGCGCGCCACGTAGCCGAGCAGGGTGGTGAGGAACAGCAGCAGCGGGAAGACCGAGAAGAGGAAGAAGTACGACAGCTCCGCGGCGCGCCCGAGGAGCTGGTCGCGCATCGCCTGGCGGTAGGCGCGGATCGCCAGCTTCGGCCAGCTCAGACCGCCCAGGTGCCACAGGGAGCGCATCGCCCTAGTCTACGCGCCGGGTCCGGGGCGGCCCCGGTCGTCCCGGTCGCCGCCCGGCGGGCGGGGCCGCCGCACCACCTTCCAGAACAGATAGCCGGAGACGCCGATCACCACGCTCCACGTGACCACCAGCATCCCCCACGCGCTCGGGCTCATCGCGCCCCCCCCACGCTCCCGGGCCGCCGCCCGCGCCGTCGCCACGAGCCCCACACCAGGGCGGTCAGGACGACGAAGACGAGGCTGAGCAGCAGGCGGGTGGCGTCCTCGACCAGGGTGCGGGTCGGGGTCCCGGCGGCGTCGAACCAGCCGGCGGCGCCGACGTGGAGCACCTTGCCGATCACGCTGTCGGCGGCGAGCGGCCAGCCGTGGCCGGCCACCAGGCCGCGCATCGCCACCCCCCAGGCGTCGTCGGCGGGCTTGATCAGCGCCGCCACGAACACCGCCAGGATGAACGGCGGCGTGATCCAGCGGATGACGAAGCGGAACACGCGCGGCACCCGCAGGTCGGCGCCGCGGGTGAGCTCCTCCCAGCCGCGCTCGATGCCGAAGATCCAGGCGAAGGCGAAGGCCTCCACGGCGCCGAACAGCACCAGGCAGAAGGTGCCCGCCCAGAAGTTGAACTCGTCGAAGGCGCCGCCGGGGAAGAGCCAGACGCAGACCAGCCCCAGCGCCGCGGTGGCGCCGCCGAAGACCAGCGACGCACCGCGCCGGCCGACCGCGAACTCGTCCTCGAAGAAGGCCAGGATCGGCTGGCCCAGCGACAGCGAGGAGGTGATCCCGGCGAGGAACAGCAGCCCGAACCAGAAGATCCCCGCCAGCGGCGCGAACCAGCCCCAGTTGGCGAACAGCGTCGGCAGGGTGAGGAAGCCGAGGGCGAAGCCGTCGCCTCCCGTGGTCGCCTGGCGGACCGCGTCGAGCCCCAGGTACGCGGTGGCGACGGGGATCAGGATGGCGCTGCCCAGCACCACCTCCACCAGCTCGTTCATCCAACCGGCGGTGGCGGCGGCGAGCGCGATGTCCTCGTCGCGGCCCACGTAGGAGGCGTAGCAGGCGATCGACCCCACCCCCACCGAGAGGGTGAAGAACACCTGTCCCGCGGCCGCCAGCCAGGTGGTGGGATCGCCGAGCCCCGAGAGGTCGGGGCGCCAGACGAAGTCGAGGCCCACCAGCGGGCTCTCCACCACGCCGGCCACTCCCGGCGTCAGCGTCAGCCCGCGCACCGCCAGGGCGGCGGCGAAGAGCAGCAGCAGCGGCAGGCCCCACCTGGCCACCGCCTCGATGCCGCGCGCCACGCCGCGCGACAGGATCCACACGTTGAGACCCAGGGTGAGCAGGAAGAAGAACACCGCCTCCCCGGGCACGGCGAACAGCGAGCCCGCGGTGACGCCGAGGTAGCGCGGGAAGAAGGCCGCGGGGGACACGTGGTGGAAGGTGCCCACCGCCGAGTGCCAGGCGTAGGCCAGCGCCCACGACTCGATGTAGCAGTAGAAGGCCGCCACGGCCACCTGGATGAAGAGCCCGAAGACGCCGAGGTACTTGAGCCAGCGCTGCGGCCCGAGGGCGTCGAGCACCCCGGGGGTCGAGTGCAGGCCGCGGATGCCGCCGTGGCGCCCGATGGCCCACTCCGCCCACAGCAACGGGATGCCCATCAGCAGGAACGACACCAGGTAGGGCAACAGGAAGGCGCCGCCACCGTGCTGCGCGGCCTCGGCGGGAAAGCGCAGGAAGTTCCCCAGCCCCACGGCGCTCCCCGCCACCGCGAACACCAGCCCGACCCGCGACCGCCAGCGCTCCCCCGCCAAACCGCCCCCTCCGATCCGAAGTCCCCGCAGGATAGCAGCCGCGGCGCCGTCCGCCGCGCGTATCATGCGCGCCATGACGCGAGCGGCGGCGGAGCGGATCGCGGAGCTGCGGCGGCAGATCCGGCACCACGACTACCTCTACTACGTGCGCGACGCGCCGGAGCTCTCCGACGCCGCCTACGACCGGCTCTACCGCGAGCTGGTGCGGCTCGAGGAGGAGCACCCGGAGCTGGCGACCGCGGACTCGCCCACCCGCCGGGTGGCCGGCCAACCCGTCGACGCCTTCCCCACGGTCGAGCACGCCGCGCCCATGCTGTCGCTCGACTCCGACGAGGATCCCGAGGCGCTGGCGCGCTTCGACGAGCGGGTGCGCAAGGGCCTCGAGGCCGCCGAGGTCGCCTACGTGGTCGAGCCGAAGCTCGACGGGCTGTCGATCGAGCTGGTGTACGAGGACGGCGTCCTGGTGCGCGCCGCCACCCGCGGCGACGGCCGCCGTGGCGAGGAGATCACCGCCAACGTGCGCACCATCCGCAGCGTCCCGCAACGCCTGCGCCACCCCGCGGACGACGAGCCGGCGCCGGCACCGCCCCCCTTCCTCGCCGTACGGGGCGAGGCGCTGCTGCGCCTGGGCGACTTCGAGAAGGTCAACGAGGGGCTGGTGGCGGAGGGGCGGGAGCCCTTCGCCAACCCGCGCAACGCCGCCGCCGGCACGCTGCGCCAGCTCGACCCGCGGATCACCGCCTCGCGCAACCTGGTGCTCGAGGCCTACGACGTCCTCGCCGCCGACTGGGGCGAGCACGGGGCGCCTCCGGCCCGGCACTGGAAGCTGCTCGACGCCCTCGCCGCCTGGGGCCTGCGCGTCCACCCGCTCAAGGAGCGCGTCGGGTCGGTCGACGGGGTCCTCGCCTTCCACGCCGATCTCGAGCGCCGCCGCGACGAGCTCGACTTCGAGATCGACGGCGTCGTGGTCAAGCTCGACGAGCTCGCCGCCCGCCAGCGCCTGGGCGCCACCTCGCGCCATCCGCGCTGGGCGTTCGCCCTCAAGTTCCCGCCGCGCAAGGAGGTCACCCGCATCGAGGGCATCCAGGCCAGCGTCGGCCGGACCGGCGTGGTGACCCCGGTGGCGCTCCTGCTGCCGGTCGAGATCGGCGGCGTCACCGTGTCGCGCGCCACCCTGCACAACCGCGAGGAGGTGGCGCGCAAGGACGTGCGGGTGGGCGACTGGGTGCGCGTGCAGCGCGCCGGCGACGTCATCCCGCAGGTGGTCGAGCGCCTGCCCGAGGACCCCCACGGCGCGACCTACGAGCGCCAGCCCGCCTGGGCGATGCCGCCGGCCTGCCCGTCGTGCGGCACGGCGCTCGTCGAGCGCGGCCCTTTCACCGTCTGCCCCAACCCCTTCGGCTGCCCCGCCCAGCTCGTCGGGCGGGTGGTCCACTTCGCCTCCCGCGACGCCCTCGACGTCGAAGGGCTGGGCGACGAGACCGCGAAGCTCCTCGTCGACCGCGGCCTGGTGGCCGACCTCGCCGACCTCTTCGACCTCGGCGCCGGGCAGCTCGCCGAGCTGCCGGGCTTCGCCGAGCTGTCGGCGCGCAACCTGGTGGCCGGCCTGGAGCGCTCCTCGCGGGCGGACCTGGACCGCTTCCTCTACGGGCTCGGCATCCCCGAGGTGGGCACCGCGACCGCCCGCGACCTGGCGCGCCACTTCGGGACCCTGGCGGCGCTGCGCGCCGCGTCCGAGGAGGCGCTGCAGGAGGTGCCCGGGGTGGGCCCGCGGATGGCCGAGCAGATCCGCGGCTTCTTCGCCGAGGAGCGCAACACCGCGGTGCTCGACGCCCTGCTCGACGGCCGCGTCACGCTGGTCGAGACCGAGCCGGCGCCGGTGGCCCCCGCGGGCGCCCTCGCCGGCAAGCGCTTCGTCTTCACCGGCGCGCTGGACTCGATGAGCCGCCGCGAGGCTCAGGAGCTCGTCTCCCGCCACGGCGCCCGCGCCACGGGATCGGTGTCGAAGTCCACCGACTACCTCGTGGCCGGCGCCGAGCCCGGCTCGAAGCTCGACGACGCCCGTGGGCACGGCGTGACCGTCCTCGACGAACGCGCCTTCCTCGAGCTCCTCGCAGAGGCGGGGATCGAACCGCCGGCAGGGTGACGCCCCGGCGGCGGCACCAGCCGACCCGCCGGACGGCCGACTCCCCGGCCCCGGTCGGCGCCGGGCACTGGCCGTCCTGCTCCTCCGCGATCCCGCGATCCTGCCCCGACGACCGCAGCAGATCGCCGCCGCCTGAGCGTTCCGGCCCTCCCGGGCCTGCTAGCATCGCCGGCTGGACCGGAGACCTTCGGGGATGGCGGAGACCACCAGCACGGAACCCGGCGTGGACGCGCTCGGGGCGCGCTTCGGGGCGTTCGTGGCGGAGCGCTTCCCGTTCGCCGTGGACCTGGCGACCGAGGCGCTCGAGGCGGCGCTCGGCGACCGCGGCGAGCCGGCCGACGCGGCGGCGACCGAGTCGCTGCGGCCGCGGTTCGCCGAGGAGCTCGCGGCGCGGGTCGACCCCGGGGCATGGCCGCGTCTGCCGGAGACGACGCCGGGGGTGGCGGCCGCCGACCGGCTGCGGGCCGCGGCCGCCGAGCTGGCCGACGCCTGCGACGGCTTCCTGGCGCGCGCGGCGATCGCCGCCTCGCTGTCGGACGACGAGCGGCGCGAGATGCTCTGGGGCATGGTGCTCACCCGTGCCGTCGACAACCGGCTCAAGGCGCTGTTCACCGGCGGCGAGGTGCGCTGGGGGGAGAAGGCGTTCCAGGGCAAGGGCTTCCGCTCGCTCGGGCAGGAGGCGATCTACGCCGCGCCGCTGCGCCTGCGCCGCGGCCCGGCCTGGCGCGGCGAGGACGGATCCTGGCGCGGCGACGTCGTGGCGCCGGTGATCCGGGACGCCGGGGCGGCGCTGGCGATGCGCCCCGAGCCGGAGACCGTGCGCCGCCTGCTCAACGCCCAGATGGGCAAGGCCGGCCCCCCGATGGACGGCCGGGACCTCCACATCGGCGACTTCGACCACGGGGTGCTGCCGCCGGCGGCGCCGCTGTCGATCGCCACCGCCACCGTCGCCGGGCTGGCCTTCGCCTTCCAGCGTCAGGATCCCCCGGGGAGCGGCCGGGTGGCGGTGTCCTTCCTCGGCGAGGGGGGCACCTCGCTCGGCGAGTGGCACGAGGCGATCAACCTGTGCGCCGCCCGCCGGCTGCCGGCGATCTTCTGCGTCGAGAACAACCAGACGGCGCTGTCGACGCCGGTGGGAGAGCAGTCGGCGGTGCGGGTGTTCGCCGACAAGGCGGCCGGGTACGGCATCCCCGGCATCACCCTCGACGGCACCGATCCCGAGGCGATCGCCGCCGCCTTCGCCTGGGCCGCGGAACGGGCCCGCGGCGGCCGCGGCCCCACGCTGATCGAGCTGGTGGCGATGCGCATGTGCGGCCACGCCCACCACGACGACATGCTCTACCTGGGGCGCGACCCGCAGCCGGGCTGGGGGTACCCCGAGCTCACCGCCGGCGGCTACGCCGACCCCGCGGCCTGGGAGACCTGGGCCGCCCGCGACCCCATCGCCACCTACGCCCGGCGCCTCGAAGCGGCCGGGACGATCGCGGGCGACGAGCTCGAGCGCCTGCGGGCGGCCGCCGTGGAGGTGGTGGAGGCCGAGGCCCGGGCGGTGATCGCCGCCCCCTGGCCGGCGGCCGAGCGCGCCGGCGAGGGGGTCTGGCGTCAGGGCGCGCCGGCGTGCCGGGTCGAGGTCCTGGAGGAGCGCTCGCTGCCCGCGGCCGGCGCCTTCCCCGCCCTGCCGCCACTCGAGCCCGGCCTCCCCTTCGCGGCGGACGGCCGCACCTTCCTGGAGGCGGTCATGCTGGGGGTCGGCGACGCCCTCGACGCCGACCCGCGGGTGTTCGTCTACGGCGAGGACGTCGGCGGCGCCTACGGCAACGCCTTCCTGCTGCTCCGGCCGCTCCTCGACGAGCACCGCGACCGGCTGGTCAACTCGCCCCTTTCGGAGGGCGGCATCCTCGGGGTCTGCGTCGGCGCGGCGCTGGCGGGGGAGCGGCCGATCGGCGAGATGCAGTTCAACGACTTCGTGGCCACCGGCTTCAACCAACTGGTCAACAACGCCGCCAAGATCCACTACCGCTGGGGCGCCGCCGTCCCGATGGTGGTGCGCATGCCCTGGGGCGGCCTGCGCTCGGCGGGGCCCTACCACTCGCAGAACACCGAGGCCTGGTTCTACCGCACCCCGGGGTTGAAGATCGCCGTCCCCTCGACCCCCGAGGACGCCCGCGCCCTGCTGGCCGCCGCGGTGGCCGACCCCGACCCGGTCCTCTACTACGAGCACATCGCGCTCTACCGCGACCCGCGCATCAAGCAGCGCCTGCCCGACGCGGCGCCGGCGCCCCTGCCGTTGGGCCGCGCCGCGCTGCGCCGGGGCGGCTCCGACCTCGCCATCGTCTCCTGGGGCGCCTACGTCCACGTCGCCCGGCGGGTGGCCGCGCGCCTGGCGGCCGACGGCGTCGAAGCAACGGTCCTCGACCTGCGCAGCCTGGTCCCGCTCGACCGGGCGGCCCTGCTCGCCGTCGCCCGCCACACCGGCAAGGTCCTGATCGTCCACGAGGACACCCGCACCGGCTCGGTCGGCGAGAGCCTGGCGGCGATCGTCCAGGAGGAGGCCTTCGAGTTCCTCGACGCGCCGGTGCGGATCGTCGGGGCGCTCGACACCCCGGTGCCGTACGCACCCCCGCTGGAGGCGGCGTTCCTCCCCGGCGAGGACGTGGTGGAACGGGCGGCCCGCCGGCTGGCCGCCTACTGAGCCGCGCGCGCGGCGCGGCCCGGCGGGCAGGCCGCTACCCGGGTCCCGCGGACCTCGCCGGCGGCGGCGGTGAGGGCGACCGCGCCCTCCCCCGGCCGAGGCGGCGCTCCAGCCGGCCGGCGAGGCACCACAGACCGCAGCCGGCGAGGAGGAACGGCGCGCCGGTGTACAGCAGGACCGCGGCGTCCGAGCGCAGGTCCTTGGGGGCATGCGCCACCGCGTAGCCGAACCAGACGGAGGCGACCGCGGCGAGCAGCGCGAGAACGGTCCCGAAGCCGAGGAGCGCCACCAGGGCGAGGCGCCCCCGGCGGGCGCGGGCGGCGCGCGCCGCGAAGGCGACCCACCGCGCGCCGACCGCGAGCGCGACGAGCGGCAGCGTCGCGGCGAAGGCCAGGAGGAGCGGTCGCAAGGTCTCTGTGCCCGGTGCGAGATCGCCACCGGGCCCCCGGGGTGAGCCTCCGGAGGCCCTCGCCGCCCACCGGAACCGCGCCGAGCCGGTGCGCCAGCGCCTGCCGACGATCCGTTCCAGCCTACACCCGGGCGCCGCGGCGCCGGGCCCGCGTCGTGGGCTCGAGGGTCCTCGCCGCGCAGGCCGGCGGCGGGGCGCCGTTTCCCGGCGGCAGGGCGGCCGCCTCCGCTACCATCTCGCCGTGGACAACCCGGCCATCGCCCGCACCCTCGCCGAGGTGGCGGACCTGCTGGAGATCGAGGGCGCGAACCCGTTCCGCATCCGCGCCTACCGCAACGCCGTGCGGACCGTGGAGAGCCAGACCGAGCCGCTGGCGCGCTGGGTCGGGGAGGGGCGGGACCTGACCGCGCTGGCCGGGATCGGCAAGGAGATGGCGCGGCACGTCGAGGAGATGTGCCGCACCGGCCGGCTGGCGCTGCGCGACGAGATGGCGGCCCGGGTGCCGCCCGGTCTGGCGGCCGTGATGCGGCTCCCCGGGGTCGGTCCCAAGCGCGCCGAGCGGCTGTGGCACGAGCTCGGGGTCGACTCGGTGGAGGCGCTGGCGGCGGCCGCCGGCGAGGGGCGGGTGCGGGGGCTCTCCGGCTTCGGCGCGCGCAGCGAGGAGAAGATCCTCGCCGCGATCGCCACTTGGCGCGAGCACGCGGCGCGGCTGCGGATCGACCGCGCCGACCGGCAGGTGGCCCCGCTGCTGGCCACCCTCGGCGCCGTCCCGGGGGTCGCCCGCCTGGAGGCGGCCGGCTCCTACCGGCGGCGGCGCGAGACGGTCGGCGACCTCGACCTGCTGGCGGTGGCCGAGCCGCCGGAGGCCGCGGCGGCGATCGGCGCCGCCTTCCGCGCCTACCCGCAGGTCGCAGCGGTGACGATGGCCGGCGACACCCGCAGCGCGGTGCGGCTGGGATCCGGCATCGCGGTCGACCTCCGCGTCGTGCCGCCGCAGTCGTGGGGCGCGGCGCTGATCTGGTTCACCGGCTCGAAGGAGCACAACGTGCGGCTCCGCCAGCGGGCGCTGGAGCGCGGCCTCCGGCTCTCGGAATACGGCCTGTTCCGCGGCGAGGAGCGGGTGGCGGGGGCCGACGAGGCGGAGGTCTACGCGGCCCTCGGCCTCGCCTTCGTCCCTCCCGAGCTGCGCGAGGACCGCGGCGAGCTCGCCGCCGCCGCGCGCGGCGCGCTGCCCCGCCTCGTCGAGCTCGCCGACCTCCGCGGCGACCTCCAGATGCACTCCACCTGGTCCGACGGCCGGGCCTCCGTCGAGACCATGCTGACGGCCTGCGCGGCGCGCGGCTACGAGTACTTCGCCCTCACCGACCATTCCCAGGCGCTGCCGATGATCGGCGGGCTGGACGGCCCCCGGCTGCGCCTGCAGTGGGCGGAGATCGCGGCGGTGACGGCGCGCCACCCGGAGATCCGGCTGCTGCGCTCGCTCGAGGTCGACATCCTGGCCGACGGCGCCCTCGACCTGGCCGACGACCTGCTGGCGGAGCTCGACCTGGTGGTGGTCTCGATCCACTCCCGCTTCGACCTGCCCGCGGCCGAGCAGACCGCCCGCATCCTGCGCGCCGTCGCCCACCCGGAGGTCGACGTGCTCGCGCACCCCACCGGCCGCCGGCTCGGCGTGCGCCGCGAGATGGCCTTCGACCTCGACGCCGTGCTCGCGGCCTGCGCCGAGCACCGGGTGGCGGTCGAGCTCAACGCCTCGCCCGAGCGTCTCGACCTGCGCGACGCGCACCTGGTGCGCGCCCGCGAGCTGGGCGTCCCCGTGGTGATCTCGACCGATGCCCACGCGCCGCGCGGACTCGACCTGATGCGCTACGGCGTCGAGCAGGCGCGGCGCGCCGGCCTCGAGCCGCGGCACGTCCTCAACACCCGCCCGCTCGCCGACCTGCTGGCGTGGCTCGCCGGCGATTGAGGCACCGGTCCGGAGCGGGGCTCGCGGCCCGCCGCGGGGGCAGCGCCGCGGCGCGCGCCGCTCCGCCCCGTGCTAGATTGAAGGACCCGGTGGTGCATGAACCGACGTGAGCTCATCGCCCGCGGCGCCTCCGCCGGCGGGATCGAAGCCGAACCGCCCGCCGTGCTGCGCGCCGTCGTCCGCGGCTGCCTCGAGGAGCGGATGGAGCGGCGCCGCGAGGTGCTCGACACGATCGACGCGCGCGGCGGGGAGAGCGTCCGGTGAACCCCCGCCGCCGGCGCCGAGAGGCCCCATGAAGGGCCCTGGACGCAAGGCGGGCGCCCGCCCCCGCGGCTCCGCGCGGAGCGCGCCGCGCGGCGCCGGCCGCGGCCGCTCCGGCCGGCGGTCCGCCGGCGGCGGGCGCGGCCTCACCACGGCGGTGGGGCTCGGCACCTCGGCCGGCGGGCTCCAGGCGCTGTCGGAGCTGCTCGCCGCCCTGCCGCCGGTCGAGGGGATGGCCCTGGTCGTCGTGCAGCACCTCTCCCCCGACCACGACAGCATCCTGCCCAGCCTGCTGGCCGAGTCGACGGCGATGCCGGTGGTGGCGGCGGAGGAGGGGATGGCCCTCGAGGGCGGGCGGGTCCACGTGATCACCCCCAACACCCACCTCGAGGTCCGCGACGGGGTGCTCCACCTCGGCCCGCGCCCCCTCGGCGAGCTGCGCCACCGCCCCATCGACGTCCTCTTCGCGTCGCTCGCCGCCGCCTACGGCAGCAACGCGATCGGCGTCGTGCTCTCGGGCACCGCCAGCGACGGCGCGCAAGGGCTGCGCGAGATCAAGGCGGCGGGGGGCATCGCCCTGGTCCAGGACCCGGAGAGTGCGAGCTTCGACGGCATGCCCCGGGCGGCGCTGCTGGCCGCGGCGGTGGACCGCGTGCTGGCGCCGGCGGAGCTGGCGGTCGAGCTGGCCCGGATCGCCGAGCACCCGTACCTGCGCCGACCGGCGACCGCCGGCGGGGCCGGCGAGGAGGCCGAGCCGGGAGACGACCGGCAGATGCGGCGCGTCTTCGCCCTGTTGCAACGCACGACGGGCGTCGACTTCCGCAATTACAAGGCCGCCACCATCACCCGGCGCCTGCAGCGCCGCATGGTCCTCAACCGCGTCACCGACCTCGACCGCTACGTGGCGTTCCTGGAGCGCAACCCCGGCGAGGTGGAGGCGCTGTTCCGCGACATCCTGATCCACGTCACCCGCTTCTTCCGCGAGGCCGAGTCCTACCGCGAGCTCGGCGAGCGCGTCTTCCCGCAGCTGCTCGAGACGCGGGGGCCCGACGAGGCGCTGCGCATCTGGGTCGCCGGATGCGCCACCGGCGAGGAGGTCTACTCGGTCGCCATCACCCTGCTCGAGGCCTGCGGCGAAGGGCACGTCCCGGTGCCGGCACAGATCTTCGGCACCGACCTGTCCGAGGAGGCTGTGGCGGTGGCCCGCGGCGGCGTCTATCCCGAGTCGATCGCCGCGGACGTCTCGGCCGAGCGCCTGCGCCGACACTTCACCCGGGTCGACGGCCGCTACCGGGTGAGCAAGACGCTGCGCGAGATGTGCGTCTTCGCGAGACAGGACATCACGGCCGACCCGCCGTTCTCCCACCTCGACCTGGTCCTCTGCCGCAACGTCCTGATCTACCTCAACGCGGCGCAGCAGAGGAGGGTCACCGCGGTCTTCCACTACGCGCTGAAACCGGCCGGCTTCCTGATGTTGGGGGCGGCGGAGACGGTCGGGCAGCAGGCCGAGCTGTTCCACGCCGTCGACCGCAGGCACCGCCTGTTCCGCAAGGTCGGGGAGGCTGCGGGGCTGCCCCACGTCGGGCGCCGGCGTGCGCAGCCCGGCGCCCTGGGCCCGCGGCGGCTGGCCCGCGCCGGGCGCGGCGACGGCCCGATGACGCGGCGCGTCGAGCAGCTCCTGCTCGACCGTTTCGCCCCTCCGGCGGTGCTGGTCGACGGCGAGAACCGGGTGGTGCAGACGCGCGGGCAGCTCGGCGACTTCCTCGCGCTGCCGCAGGGCGACGTCAGCCTCGACGTCCTGAAGCTGGCGCGCGGCGGCCTCGTCCACCCGCTGCGCACCTGCCTCCTCGAGGCGCGCCAGGAGGACCGGCCGGCGCGGCGCGAGGGCCTCCGCCGGCCGGACGACGGGCGGCGGATCGACCTCGAGGTCGTCCCGGTCCACGTCGAGGATCAGGAGCGCTACCTGCTGGTCCTCTTCGCGGAGGGGGCCGAGCGGGGGGCGGACGAGGCCCCGGGGGACGCCCCGCCGGAGGAGGAGGCGGCCTCGGACGGCCGGATCGTCCAGCTGCAGCAGGAGCTGGCGGCGAACCGCGAGTACATGCGGTCGATGATCCAGGACCTCGAGGCGGCCAACGAGGAGCTGCAGTCCGCCAACGAGGAGATCCTCTCCGCCAACGAGGAGCTGCAGTCGACCAACGAGGAGCTGGACACGGCCAAGGAGGAGCTGCAGTCGAGCAACGAGGAGCTCAACACCCTCAACGACGAGCTCCACAACCGCAACGAGGAGCTGTCGCGGGCCAACAGCGACCTGGTCAACCTGTTGGGCAGCGTGCAGATCACCATCGTCATCGTCGACACCGAGCTGCGGGTGCGCCGCTTCACGCCGATGGCGGGGCGGACGCTCAACCTGATCGCCTCGGACGTCGGGCGTCCGATCCGGCAGATCAAGCCCGAGATCGACTGCCCCGACCTCGAGGCGCTGATCGGCCGGGTCATCGACCAGGTCGGGCCGCTCGAGCGCGAGGTGCGCGACCGGCAGGGCCGCTGGTACTCGCTGCGCATCCGCCCGTACAAGAGCCTCGACAACCGGATCGACGGCGCGGTGGTGGCACTGCTCGACATCAACGAGATGAAGCGCCACGAGCTCGACCTGCAGCGCGCCTACGACACCGCCGACGCCGTGCTCGAGGTGGCCCGGGCGCCGCTGCTGGTGCTCGATTCAGAGCTGCGCATCCTGCGCTACAACCGGGCCCTGCGCAGCTTCCTCGGGGTCTCCGGACACGACCTCGTGGGCCGTTCCGTGTTCGCCGTCGACCAGGCCGTCCTCGGCGGGCCGGCGGTGCGCCGCCTCCTCGAGGACGAGCTGCCGCGGGGCACCGACGGCGAGCCCGTCCGGCTCGACCACCGGTCTCCGGGACGCCCGCCGATCCGGCTCGAGGCACGCCGCATCCCGGGCGGCGAGGGCCGTGCCCCCCTGGTGCTGCTCGCCCTGGCGCCGCAACCGGAGGCGGAACCGTCCGCCGAGGCGACGCCGGAGGACTGACGCGATGGCGACGGGCGGTTGCGAGAGCGGAAGCCAGAGACAGCTCCCCGCGGCGCGTCGCGAGGACCTGCTGCGGGAGGTCGAGCGCCTGCGCGACCTGCTCGGCGACGAGCCGGAGCTGCGCGCCCTGATCCACCAGCTCGAGGTGCACCGCGAGGAGCTGCGCCGGCGCAACGAGGAGCTGGTCGACGCGCAACGCCTGCTCGAGCAGAGCCGCGACCGCTACTCCGACCTCTTCGACTTCGCCCCCGTCGCCTATCTGAGCCTCGACCCGCACGGCCTCATCCGCGAGGTCAACCTGACCGGGGCGGCGCTGCTCGGCCGTCCGCGCACCGCCGTCGAAGGCCTGCCGCTGACCTCCCTGGTCAGCGATCCGCACCGCGTGCTCCACCACCTGTGGCGCTGCCGGCGCGGCGAGGACCCGGTCAGCAGCGAGGTGCGCATCGACGACGGGGCCGAAGGGGTGCCGGTCGAGATGGTCAGCCGGCGGCGGCTGCACGCCGACGGCCTGCGCCTCTTCACCATGCTCCACGACCGGCGCGACCAGATCTCGGCCGAGCACGACCTCGCCGAAGCGGTCTGGGAGGAGCAGCGGCGGACGGCCGAGATCCTCCACGACGAGGTCGGCCAGGACCTGACCGCCCTCGGGCTCACCGCGCGCGCCCTCGAGCAGCGCCTGGCCGCCGGCGGAGCCGGGGCCGGCGACCTGGCGCGGCAGCTCCTCTCCGGGCTGCGCAGCGCCCACGAGACCGTGCGCGAGCTCAGCCGGCGCCTCCACCCGGCGGCGGTCGACGTGGCGCCCGAGGACCTGGGCGCGGCGCTGGAGCATCTGGTCGCCGCCGCCGAGAAGCACTCGCCGGCGGTCTTGCGCGCCGAGGTCTCCCCCGCCGTCCGGGTGCGCGAACCGGAGGTGGCGACGCAGCTCTTCCAGATCGCCCGCGAGGCCCTGAGCAACGCGCTGCGCCACGGCGAGCCCGGCTCGGTCACCCTGCGCCTGGCGGCGGAGGGCCACGGGCTGGTGCTCACCGTCGAGGACGACGGCGGCGGCTTCGACCCGGCGGCCCGCCACGAGGGGCTCGGCCTGCGGCTGATGCGGCACCGGGCCCGACGGATCGGCGGCGAGCTGCGCATCGACACGCCGGGCCTGGGCGGCACGCGCGTCGTCTGCCGGCTGGTCCCGAAGCGCCGGCGACGGGCCACGCCGTGAGCCCGCCGGTCCGCATCCTGTTGGTCGACGATCACCCGCTGGTGCGCCGCGGCTTCGCGGCCGTCCTGGCGAGCCATCCCGACCTGGTGCCGTCCGGCGAGGCGGGCAGCTACGACGAGGCGCTGGCCCTTCTCGAAGCCGCCGACTACGACCTGGCGGTCGTCGACCTGTCGCTCGACGGGGGCAGCGGCCTCGAGCTGATCAAGCAGATCTCGCAGCGGCGCCCCGAGGTCCGGGTGCTGGTCTGCTCGATGCACGACGAGATCCTCTTCGCGGAACGTTCGCTGCGCGCCGGGGCCCGCGGCTACCTCTCCAAGGAGGAGGCGCCGGAGCGCACGGTCGAAGCCATCCGCAGGGTCCTGGAGGGTCGGATCTACCTGTCGCCGGCGATGACCGACCGCATACTGCACGTGGCCGCCGGGGATCCCGCCCCCGTCACGTCGACGCTGGCCCGGCTGAGCGACCGCGAGATCGAGGTCTTCGAGCTGCTCGGCGAAGCGCTCTCGTCGCGGCAGATCGGCGAGCGCCTCGGACTGTCGCCCAAGACCGTCGAGACGCACCGCGAGAACATCAAGCAGAAGCTCGGCCTCGAGAGCGGCCGCGAGCTGCTCCGCCGCGCCGTGCAGTGGGTCCTCGAAAAAGGCTGACCCCCTGCCCTGGGGGAACTCCCCACCCCCCTTGGCCGGGTCCACCCGATGGCGCCGCCGCCGCGGGTCCGGGAGACTGGCTGCGCAGAGTTCCGGAAGAGGCAGGGCCGACGATGGTCGCGACACACAAGCGGATCGGGCCGCACTGGACCGTGGTGCTGGGCCCACGCAACGGCGACGGCAGCGGCGCCATGCGCTCCGCACTGCACCGCGCTCTCGAGCGGGCCCGGGTCCTCGTCCCCGAGGAACGCCTGGCCACGGTGCTGGCCGGGCGCCAGACGCCACCGCCGCGCCCCCCCGCGCCGCTGGTGCTGCGCTGCTCCACCCCGGGCGCCGAGGTCCTCCTCGCCACCGCCTACGTCCTGGCCCGCGACCCCCGCGCCACCCTGCTCTTCGTTCCCGCCGAGCTGCAGGCACCCGACGAGCGGACCCTGTTGCAGTCGCTGGTCACCTGCTGCCTCTTCGTGCGCCGCGTCCCCGAGACGCTGGCGCTGCTCGGCCGGCCCGCCGGGCTCGACGAGGGAGCGCTCTGGCTCGAGCCCGCGCCGCCGGGCGACCCGCTGCCGCGCCGCGTGCGCCAGGTCGGCGGCGCCAGGGCCCCGGAGGGTCGGGGCGCACTCGCCAGCACCGGCTGCTTCGCGGCGTGGGGCCCGAGCCTTTGGGAGCTCGCCCGCCGCTGCCTCCCCGAGCTCACCGACCGCTGCGAGGAGCTGCGCCTGGTCTTGCGAGCGATCACCCGGCGCCGCGCCGGCCGCCGGGAGGAGGAGCGGGTGCTGGCGCAGGTCGCCGGCTGCGGCGGCGGCCGGGACCTGGTCGCCGCGGCGCTCGACCGCGAGGCCGGCTCGGTCCGCGTGCTGCCCCTGCTCGCGGAGGCCGCGGCGTGAGCACCGGGTCGCGCGACGCCCTGCCGCTGCGCCGGCTGCTGTCGTCCCTCGCCCGCCTGGCGCGCGCCTCGAGCGGCGCCACGGCGGCCGCCTTCCTCGCCGACCGCGGCGACGGTTGGGAGATCGTCGCCGCCTCGGGGGAGGAGGCCGACGGCAACGGCTTCGCCCCTCCCGCGCCCGGCACGGCCGCCGGCGACGACGGGCACGCCGCGACGTCCTTCCTGCCGCTGCGCTGGCCGCAGGGCGTGGAGGGTGCGCTGGTCCTGACCGGCGCCGCCGGGAGGGCGGCCGACGACGCGCTGCGTCCGTTGGTCGCCGAGGCCGAGCGGCTGGCCGCCGAGGCGGCGGAACAGGGCGACGGCACCGCCTGGCGCGAGCTGTTGGCCACCCTGGGACACGAGCTGCGCAACGCCCTCAACTCGCTCCGTGCCGCCCTCGGCGTGCTCGAGCAGCGCCCCGACGACGCGGAGATCCGCAGCCGCACGCTGCTCACCCTGCAGCGCCAGGTGATGCACCTCGCCCGGCTCGGCGACGACCTCGCCGAGGCCGCCGAGGTCGACGGGGGCCGGTTGTCCATCCGCCTGGAGCGGACCGACCTGGTGCAGGTGGTGCGGGAGGCCCTGGAGGTGCACGGCCCGCTGCTCGCCGGCGCCGGCCTGCACCTGCGGTTCGAGCTCCCGCCCGGGCCGCTGTGGGTCGACGGCGACGCCCTGCGCCTGTCGCAGGCGATCGCCAACCTGCTCCACAACGCCACCAAGTTCACCGATCGCGACGACTGGGTGGAGGTGACGTTGGCGAGCGCCGGCGACGAGGCGGAGCTGCGGGTCCGCGACAGCGGGCAGGGCGTCGAGGCGGGTCGCCTGCCCGAGATCTTCGAGCCCTTCCGGCGCGGCGACGGCCCCCGCGAGCGCTCCGCCGGCGGCCTCGGCCTCGGTCTCGCGGTGGTCCGCCACCTGATCGAGGCCCACGGCGGCCGGGTGCGGGCGGAGAGCGACGGGCCGGACACCGGCACCGTCTTCGTGGTCCACCTGCCGCGCCGCGACGGCGGCGACTCCGCCCGCGGAGCCGCCGCCCGCCGCCCGCCGGCGCGGAGCCGCGGCCCGCGCGGCACCGGCCCGCGTCGCCAGCGACCGCGCAGCGCCGGCCCCGCCGGCTCCTGAGTCCCCGCCCCGCCGCGGTAAGATAGGAGCGATCGGCGCTTCGCCGCGCCGTCTCCCGTCCACCCCGATGTCAAGGAGTCATCCGATGCAGAGACCTTTCGCTGCGGTCTGGGCGCTGGTCGTGACGCTCGCCGGCGCCGGTCTGGCCACCGCCCCCCGGGCGGCGGCCCAGGACCTGGCGTCGTTCGAGAAGCGGACCACGGTGCACACGCTGGACAACGGCTGGACCTTCATCCTGGTCCGCCGCCCGGTGGCGCCGGTCTTCTCCTTCGCCACCTACGTCGACGCGGGCTCGGCCCAGGAGGTGCCCGGGATCACCGGCCTGGCCCACATGTTCGAGCACATGGCCTTCAAGGGCACCCCCAACATCGGCACCACCGACTACGCCGACGAGAAGAAGGCGATCGACGCCATGGAGGCCGCCTACCAGGCGTGGCAGGAGGCGCGGACGGCGCGCCACCCCGACGCCGCGAAGGTCGACGACCTCCACCAGGCCTTCGAGCAGGCCCAGGCAGCGGCGGAGAAGTTCGTGGTGCCGAACGAGTTCGGCGACATCATCGACCGCGAGGGCGGCACCGGGCTCAACGCCGGCACCGCCTCCGACCTCACCGCCTACTTCTACTCGCTGCCCGCCAACAAGTTCGAGCTCTTCGCCTACCTCGAGTCGGAGCGCTTCCTCCACCCCGTCTTCCGCCAGTTCTACAAGGAGCGCGACGTGGTCCAGGAGGAGCGCCGGCTGCGCACCGAGAGCCAGCCGATCGGCCGCCTGATCGAGCAGTTCATCGCCACCGCGTTCACGGCGCACCCCTACGGCCAGCCGACGGTCGGCTACATGAGCGACCTGCACTCGTTCACCCTCACCGACGCGCGCCACTTCTTCCAGACCTACTACGGGCCCTCGAACCTGGTCACGGTGATCGTGGGCGACCTCGACCCGGAGAAGGCGATCCCGGTGCTCGACCGCTACTTCGGCCGCATCCCGGCCCGGCCGCAGCCGGCGCCCCTGCGCACCGTCGAGCCGCCGCAGGTCGCCGAGAAGATCCTCCGCGAGCCCGATCCGGCGCAGCCCTTCTACCTCGAGGGGTACCACAAGCCGGCGGCGACGGATCCCGACCAGCCGGTCTACGACGCCATCGACGACATCCTGTCGAACGGGCGCACCTCGCGCCTCTACCGGCGGCTGGTGCGCGACGACAAGATCGCCGTCGCCACCGCCTCGTTCTCCGGTTTCCCGGGGGAGAAGTACCCCAACATGTGGATCGCCTACGCCGTGCCGGCGAAGGGCGCCACCAACGAGCAGGTACAGGCGGCGATCCGCGACGAGATCGACAAGCTCAAGGCGGCGCCCGTCTCGGACGAGGAGCTGACCCGCTTCAAGACCCGCGCGAAGGCGGACCTGATCCGGGGCCTGCGCTCGAACCAGGGCCTGGCCAACCAGCTCGCCCGCTACCAGCTCCTGTTCGGGGACTGGCGGGCCCTGTTCCGCTACATCGACGACCTCGACAAGGTGACCAAGGAGGACATCCAGCGCGTCGCCCGCGAGACCTTCACCGAAACCAACCGCACCGTCGGCATGATCTTCACCGAGAGCGCCGACGAGACTCCGGAACCGGCCGCCGCGCCGGGCGCGTGAGGAGGAACCGATGACGACGATCCGCAGAACCCACGTGCTCGCCGCGGCGCTGCTGGCCGCGGTCGCCCTGGCCGGCGCCACGCCGGCCCAGGAGCCGGCCCAGAAGGTGGACCAGCTCCACTTCCCGCCGCTGCCCGCCTTCCATCCGCCCACCCCCGAACGGGTGGTGCTCGACAACGGCATGGTGGTCATGCTGCTCGAGGACCACGAGCTGCCGCTGGTCGACGCGGTGGCCATGATCCACACCGGATCCCGGCTCGAGCCGGCCGACAAGGTCGGGCTCGCCTCGATCACCGGCGACGTGCTGCGCAGCGGCGGCACCACCTCGATGCCGGCCGAGGAGCTCAACGCCTTCCTCGAGAACCGCGCCGCCTCGGTCGAGACCGGGATCGGCGAGGACGCCGGCAACGCCTCGATGAGCGCGCTGGCGAAGGACTTCCCCGAGGTCCTCCACGTCTTCGCCGACGTGCTGCGCCACCCCGCCTTCGAGGCGGACAAGATCGAGGTCGCCAAGACCCAGGAGATCGCCGGGATCGCGCGCCAGAACGACAACCCCCAGGGGATCCTGTTCCGCGAGTTCCAGGAGCTCGTCTACGGCGCGGACTCGCCCTACGCCCGCACCCCGACCTACGAGACGATCGGCGACATCTCGCGCGACGACCTGGTGGCGTGGCACGACCGCTACTTCCAGCCCGATCGCATCGTCCTCGGCCTGGTCGGCGACTTCGACCGCGACGAGGCGCTGGCGCTGGTGCGCAAGGAGCTCGGCGACTGGAAGCGCGGCCCGGCCCCGGGTGAGGTCGACGTGCCCTACGACACGCAGCCGCGCCCGGGAGTCTTCTTCGTCGACAAAGAGGACATGACCCAGGCGAACATCGCGCTGGGCCACCTCGGCATCCGCCGCGACAACCCCGACTACTACGCCGTCGAGGTGCTCAACAACGTGATGTCGGGCGGCTTCGGCTCGCGCCTGTTCTCCAACGTGCGCTCCGCCAAGGGCCTCGCCTACGCGGTGCACGGCGAGGTGGGCAGCGAGTGGGACCACCCGGGACTGTTCCAGATGTTCATGACCACCAAGACGGCGACCACCGGCGCCGGCATCGAGGCGCTGCTCGAGGAGGCCCGCAACCTGACCGCCCAGCCGCCGACCGCCGACGAGGTCGCCAAGGCGAAGGCGTCGATCCTCAACTCGTTCGTCTTCCAGAGCGACTCGGAGCGCAAGATCCTCCGCCAGCAGGTCAGCTACGAGTACTTCGGCTACCCGCTGGACTGGCTCGACCGCTACCAGAAGGGGATCGAGGCGGTCACCCTCGAGCAGGTGCGGCAGGCGGCCGCCCAGTACGTCCACCCGGACCGGGTGTCGATCCTGGTGGTGGGACCGAAGGAGGGCATGGATCAGCCCCTGTCGAACTTCGGCGAGGTGACCGACGTCGACATCTCGATCCCCGAGCCGGCGGTGGAGAAGGCCGCCGTCACCGAGGAGGGCGCGGCGAAGGCCCGCGAGCTGCTCGCCAAGGCGGTCGCCGCGATGGGCGGCGCCGAGGCGATCGACACCCTCACCGGGCTGGGCACCCAGGGCAAGGTGACCCAGTCCACGCCCCAGGGCGAGATGGAGATCACGGTGGCGGAGACGCTGCTCTTCCCCGACCGCTACCGCCAGGAGCTGACCCTGCCCTTCGGGTCGGTGTCGATGGTGCTCGCCGGCGGCCAGGGCTTCGTGCTGTCGCCGCGGGGCACCATGGACCTGCCGGCGTCGCAGCTCGCGGCGCTGCAGAGCTCGGCGGCGCGCAATCCCCTGGCACTGCTCCGGGCGCGCAACGACCCGGGCTTCGCGGCCACCCTGCTCGAGCCGGGCGAGGTGGCGGGCAGCCCCGTCGAGCGGGTGCAGGTGGAGCTCGAGGGGCGCGTGACCGTGGTCGCCCTCGACCCGGAGAGCGGGCGGATCCGCCAGCTCGCCTACCGGGAGGCCGGTCCCGGCGGGGCGCCGGGGCAGGTGGTGGAGACCTACTCCGACTACCGGGACGTCGACGGGATCTCCTACCCGTTCGCCGTCGTCGGCACCTTCGAGGGCGAGCCGGTGTCGAACGTCCAGCTCGAGAAGGTGGAGGTCGACCCCGAGGTGCCGGACAGCGCCTTCGCCCGGCCGCCCGCGGAGGGCGGCGGGACGACGCCCTGACGGCCGGCGGCCGGCGGTCCTCCCCGGGGCCGCCGGCCGCTCCTTCCCCCCGGGACCGCCGGCCGGCGGTCCCCCTGCGCCCGGGCCCGTCGCGATCCCGCCCGGAGGCAAGATCTACAACCGCACGCCGCCGTCGCCGCGGCGCGCCCCGCGCCCGATCCCCGTCGGCAGGCGCATCCACACGGCCGATCCCCGTCCCCGGCCGATGGCACAGGGGTTGAAACACGCTCCTCCAGGGCCCCACCGGGGCAGGCGACGACATCCGAGGAGAAACCACATGACACGGCAACGTCGGGCGACGGCCCCCCACTCGACGGCGAGCCTGGCGGGCGCTCCCGGCCCCCGCTCTGCGACGCGGCCCGCGCCCGGAGCCGGACCGACCACATGACACTCGCCGACATCCGCCACCGCACGCCCCCCCGGGAGCGCCGCACCGTCCTCACCGGCGGCTGCGGCTTCCTCGGCACCAACCTGGCGCACCGCCTGGCCCGCGACGGACGCCGGGTCTGCCTGCTCGACAACCTGTCGCGCCCCGGGGTGGAGGAGAACCTCGAGTGGCTGCGCCGGACCCACGGCGACGCGGTGGGATTCCAGCTCGCCGACATCCGCGACCGCTGGGCGGTCGAGAAGGCGGTGGGCAGCGCCGAAGCGGTGTTCCACCTCGCCGCCCAGGTGGCGGTGGACAGCAGCGTCGCGGACCCGGTGCAGGACTTCGAGATCAACGCCATGGGGACCCTCAACGTCCTCGAAGGGCTGCGCCGCCTCGACGCGCCGCCGCCGCTGGTCTTCCTCTCCACCCACAGGGTCTACGGGGACCTCGCGGAGCTCGCGCTCGAGCTCTGCGACGGCCGCTACCGCCCCGCCGGCGGCGCCTGGCCGCACGGCATCGGCGAGGAGGCGCGCCTCGACTTCCGGAGTCCCTACGGCTGCTCGAAGGGCGCCGCCGACCAGTACGTCCGCGACTACGCGCGCAACTTCGGGCTGCCGGCGGTGGTCTTCCGCCCGGGCTGCGTCTACGGCCCCCACCAGCGCGGCAGCGAGGAGGAGGGCTGGGTCGCCCACTTCACCCGCGCCGCGCTGGCCGGAGCGCCGATCACCCTCGACGGTGACGGTCACCAGGTCCGCGACGTGCTGTGGGTGGACGACCTGGTCGAGGCCATGCTGAGCGCCGAGCGCCACGCCCACGAGCTGGCCGGGCAGGCCTTCAACCTCGGGGGCGGTCCCGCCAATGCGGTGAGCCCGCTCGACGTGCTGGACCGCCTCGGCGAGCTGCTCGGCGCGCCGCCGGAGGTCGCCGCCGGCGACCCGCGGCCGGGGGACCCGCGCTACTTCGTCGCCGACACGCGGCGCTTCCAGGCGGCCACCGGCTGGCGGCCGGAGGTCGGCGTCGCCGAGGGCCTGGCGCGCCTCTACGACTGGATGGGTGGCGAGCGGGCTTCCGCCGCCGGGAGACGCGCCTCGTGAGGCTGCTGATGACCGCCGACACCGCCGGCGGCGTCTGGACCTACGCGGTGGAGCTGGCGCGGGCGCTCCCCGCCCACGGCGTGGAGGTGACGCTGGCCACCGGCGGCGCCCCGCTCTCCGACCTGCAACGTGAGAAGGTCGCACGCATCCCCGGACTCCGGCTCTTCGAGAGCGGCTGCCGGGTGGAGTGGATGGACGATCCGTGGGACGACGTGGACCGCGCCGGAGAGTGGCTGCGCGGCCTCGCCGCGCGGATCTCACCGGACGTGGTGCACCTGAACGACTACGCCCACGGCTCCCTCGACTGGGGCGTGCCGGTGGTGGTGGTGGGCCACTCCGACCTCTGCTCGCGGTGGCGGGCGGTGCACGGGGAGGACCCGCCGGAGCGCTACGCCACCTACCGCCGGCGGGTGCGCTCCGGCCTCGCCGCCGCCGACCGGGTGGTGGCGCCGACCGCCGCCATGCTGGAGGCCCTGGCACGGCACCACGGCCCGTTCGCCGACGCTCGGGTGATCCCCCACGGCCGGGACGCCACCGCCTTCCGGCCGCTCGCCAAGGAGCCGATGATCTTCGCCGCCGGCCGGCTGGAGGACGAGGCGAAGAACCTGGCGCTGCTCGAGGCCGCCGCTCCCCGGCTGCCGTGGCCGGTCTACGTCGCCGGCGCCTCGCGACGGCCGGACGAGGTCGACGGCGGCGCGGGCTGCCGCCACACCCATCCCCTGGGCCGCCTCTCGGCGCGCGCCCTCGCCGCCTGGCTCGGCAGGGCCGCGATCTACGCCCTGCCGGCCCGCTACGAGCCGTTCGGTCTGTCCGCGCTGGAGGCCGGGCTCGCCGGCTGCGCCCTGGTCCTCGGCGACCTGCCCAGCCTGCGCGAGGTGTGGGGCGAAGCCGCGGTCTTCGTGGATCCCGGCGACGCCGCCACCCTCGAGCGGGAGATCGTCCGTCTCGCCGGCGACGACGCGCGGCGCGGCGCGTTGGCCGCCGCCGCCCGGCGGCGGGCCGGCGAGCTGACCGCGGAGCGCATGGCGGAGGCCTACCTGGCGCTCTACGGCGAGCTCACCGGCAGCGACGATCGCGGCGAGCGACTGCCGGCCGATGGGGGCGCCGCGGCGGCGGAGTGGCCCCGGGAACGCCGTGCCGCGGGCGGCTTCGCGGCGACGTGGCTGCGCTAGTCCGCGGCGACGGGAGCCACCCCGCAGCGCCGCGGCACGCCCCCTACCCCTCCGGCGGCTCCGGTTCCTCCTCGATCTCGCCGCGGCGCTGGAACCAGCGGGCCAACAGCCAGCAGACCAGGGCCCAGCCGGCGCCCCCGGACCAGCCGGCCAGGACGTCGGTCGGCCAGTGGACCCCCAGATAGACGCGGCTCAGCCCGACCAGCAGGGTCAGCAGCACGGCCAACGACAGGAAATAGGCCTTCATCACCCGGCGTCGCTGCACCCGGGCGAGCAGCGCACCGAGCGTCAGGTAGACGACCGCCGAGAGCATCGAGTGACCGCTGGGGAAGCTCGCGGTGTAGACGATCGAGCCGTGCGGCACGAGCTCGGGGCGCGGCCGGTCGAAGCCCTGCTTGAGCAGCGTGGAGAGCAGCAGGCCACCCCCCACCGCGCAGACGACGAAGATCGCCACCCGGCCCTTGCGGTCGAGCACCAGGTAGCCCACCGCGGCCAGGGTGAGCAGGGTCATCACGCCGAGGCCCCCCAGGGCGGTGAGGTCGCGGCCGATCTCCTCCACCCACCCCGGGCCGATCGGGTCGGCGAGGTCGCCGGGAGTGCGGAGCGCCAGCAGCACGGCGCGGTCGGCGGCGCGGGTGTCGCCTTCCATCACCTCGCCGGCGAGGGCGACGAAGGCCCAGACGGCGCCGGCGACCAGGGCCACGAGCAGCAGCGTGACCGCCTCGCGGCGGCGGGACGTGCCGGGACCGCCGACGAGGCGGCGCCAGGCGGTGCGGGGGGGCTCGGTGGAGCTCATCGGGGCGATCGGATCCTCCCACCTCCGCGCTGCGGAGAACGTTGCAGAGAGCGGGCGGCGACGGGCCACCCGCCGCGGGGGGTCGTCCGGACCCGCGGCCCGGCGGGCGGGCGCGCCGGGGCGGAGACCGGCTCAGGCACTGCGCCGGGCGCGCAGGGCGCGGACGAGCTCACCCTTGGTCATCCCGCTGCGCCCGGGGACGTCGAGGGCCCGGGCGCGCGCGTAGAGCTCCGACTTCGACAGCTCCTCGAGCGCCTCGCCCCGCGGCGGCCGGGCGCGACGGGCGGCCCGGCGACCGCCCGGCCCGCCCTCCAGGCTGCGCTTGAGGACCTCCATCAGGTCGACGACCTCCGCCCCCTCGCTCCCCTCGGCCGCCGCCGGCCCGGCCTCGACCACGTCCTCTCCGGCCCGCCGCTTGCGCTCGACGACGGCGCGCAGGCGGCGCGCGTCCTCGTCGGCGAGCTCGTCCTCGTCGAGACGGGGTGCGGCCGCCGCGGCGATGGCGCGCTCGTAGCGGCGGGCGTCGGCGCGCCGCACCGCCGGCGGCTCCTCCAGGCCGACGTCGGCGGGGGTGCGCACCTCGTCGGGGAAGCGCAGCGTCTCGGCCCGCAGCAGCCCGCCCTCGGCCAGGATCGCCACCCGGTGCTCCCTGCCGCGCAGCACGAAGGTGGCCATCCCGGCGCGTCCGCTCCGCTCCATCACCGCGGCCAGCAGGCGGTAGGCCTTGGTGGAGTCGCCGGACGGGGTGAGGAAGTAGGCGCGCTCGAAGTCGAGCGGGTCGAGGGCGGCTGCGGCGACGAACCGGGTCAGGTCGATGTCCCGGGACCGCTCGGGCGCCAGCGCCTCGAGCTCCTCGTCGGTCACCACCACGAAGTCTCCGCCGTCCGTCGCGAAGCCGCGGACGATCTCGTCGCGCCCGACCTCGCGGTCGTGCCGCGGACAGACGTAGCGCCGGGCCAGCGGCGTCCCGTCGGGGGCGAGGAGGCGCAGGGCGACCCGGTCGGGTCGGTTCGCGGGATAGAGGTCGACCGGCACCGACACCAGGCCGAAGCTGATCGTCCCCGACCAGAAGGGGCGCAGGCCCCGACGCCGGCCCCCCGGACGTTCAGCCACCGGCGCCCCCGGCGGCGCGGAGGCTGGCCTCCAGGCTGGCCTCCAGGTCGTCGCTCGGCGCCTTCGGCCGCAGCTTGCGCAACCGCACCGTCCCGCCCTCGGCCTTCGCCGCGATCAGCTCCAGCAGGCGCTGGCGGTAGCTGTCGGCGAAGGCCTCCCGCTCGGGCTCTCCGGCCAGCGCCTCGACGAGCTGCTCGGCCATCCGCAGCTCCCGCTGCCCGAGCTCGCGCCCGGCCGGGGCGGGGAGCCGCTCCGCCGCGATCACCTCGCCGGCGTGGCGCAGCGTGACCAGCAGGAGCTGCCCCGCGTGGACCCGCAGGGCGCCGACGTACGACGTGTCGCGCATCGCCCACCGCACCACGCCCTCCCGCCCGGACCGGCCCAGGGCGTCGGCGAACGCGTAGTGGTCCGCTGGATCGCCGTCCGGGCCCAGGTAGTAGGGACGCTCGTACCAGCGGTGGTCGATCTCGGCGGCGGGGACGAAGCGGGTGATCTCGAGGCGCCGCGACCGCCGCGGGCGGGCGGCCTCGAGGTCGGCGTCGTCGAGGACGACGAAGACCCCCGGCTCGACCTCGAAGCCGCGCCGGATCCGGTCGGCCGGCACCGTCTCGCCGGTCCCGGGGTGGACCATGCGCTGGACGACCGGCTGACGGTCGGGCGCGTGGAGGAGCCGGAAGTGGACGTCGTGGTCCTCCACCGCGGCGTAGAGCTTCACCGGCAGCTCCAGGTCGGCGCAGCGCAGGACGCCCTTCCAGATGGCGCGGGCGGCCACCGCTAGGCCTCCTCCTCCCCGGCGCAGTCGGGACAGAGGAAGCCGGCGCCGCCGCGCACCCGCACGGCGCACAGCGGGCAGGCGGGGCGGTCGCACTCCACGCAACGGACCTCGACCTCGTAGACGTAGGTCCCGAGGCAGAACGGGCAGCGTTCCTCGCCCTCGAACCACCAGCTCGGGGCGGGCGCGGCGGTCTCGTCCCCCATGCCCCGGGGAAATTCAAGAACGCTGCCGTCGGGCCGGCGTGCCGTCGGGGTAGCGCCAGGGATCCCGCTGCGCACCGAACGGCATCCCGACCACGCCGCCGAAGGTCACCTCCGCCGGGTCGCGGTAGGCGGCGATCCCGATCGTCACCCCCTCCTGCGGCACGTCTAGGCGCAGCGTGCCGTGGAGGCGATCCCACACGGTGAGCAGGTTGGACCAGTTCGAGTCGGCCTCCTGCCGCAGCACCGAGTGGTGGATCCCGTGCATCCGCGGCGTGACCAGCAGCCACCCCAGGCGGCGCTCGACGGCGGCCGGCAGCTCGACGTTGGAGTGGTGGAAGAGGATCTCCAGCAGGACCAGGCCCTGCCACAGGGTCAGGGCGCGCGGGCCGGCGCCGATCAGCACCACCTGCGCGGCGCGCCACGGTACCGACAGCAGCATCTCGCCGAAGTGGAAGCGCAGCGCCGTCGAGGCGTCCATGTCGAGATCGGCGTGGTGCGGCTGGTGGAAGCGCCACAGCAGGGGCACGCGGTGGGTCGCCACGTGCCAGAGGTAGAGCGTGTAGTCGAGCAGCAGGAGGGCGAGGGCGGTCTCCGCCCACGGCGGCAGACCGAGGCGCGGCACCAGGCCCGCCCGGCGCCGCGCCACCCAGCGGGTGAGGGGCGCGGTGACCGGCCGCTCGGCGAGCTGGACGGCCGCCGCCGAGAGCCCCGCCACCGCCAGGTTGCGGGCGTTGCGGCGCGCCTTCGGCTCGCGCTCGGTGCGGCGCAGCGGCCGGCGGCGCTCGAGCGCGTAGAGAGCCGCGAGCCCGAGGGCGGCCGCCAGCCCGGTGCACCAGGCCGGCAGGCCCCGTTCCTCCCGACGCCGCTCGCCGCGCGCTCCCCGCACGGCGGCAGTATCGCACGCGGCCGCGGGCCCCCGACGACCCCGCCGGCCCCCCGGCGGCCGGCGGCACGTCGAACGGTTTCCGCACCCTCGCGGGGTCCCTCCGTTCATCCGGCGGCGGGATCGGCCCAGCGCGCCGGCCGCCAGCCGCGCAGCGCGTTGACCAGGGCGATCCCCTCGGCCCGCCGCAGGTCCTCGCGCCGGATCGGCGCCTCGCGCAGCCGCCCCGCCGCCAGCAGCACGCCGCGGTAGACGCCCGGCAGGCAGCCGCAGGAGAGCGGGGGCGTGCGCCAGGAGCCGTCGAGACGGACCGCGAGGTTGGCGGTGGTCGCCTCGGTGAGCTCGCCGGCCGGGTTCAGCAGCAGCACCCCGTCCGCCGCCGGCCAGCGCGCCCGCCGCAGGTCGTAGGGCGCGCGGCGGGTCGTCTTGTGGAAGAGCAGCGGATCGTCCGGGTCGACGGGCTCCGGGTCGACGGCGAGTGCCAGCGGACGGCCCGGCGGCGCCGGCAGCGGCGCGGTGGTCACCGCGACGCCGCCGTCGCGCTCGAGGACGGCGCGCACCCGCAGCGGCGCCGCCGCGCCCGCCACCGCGGCGGCCAGACGCGCCACCACCTCCCCGCGGTCGCAGGCGAAGCCGAAGTAGTCGGCCGAAGCCGCCAGCCGCTCGAGGTGCCGTTCGAGCAGGGGGAACCCCGGCCCCGGCTCCCAGCGCAGCGTCTCGAGCAGGCCGTGCTCCGGGCGCCCCCCGGCGAGCACCCGCGCCTTGAGCAGCGCCTCGTCGTACTCGCCGGCGGCCGAGGAGTCCCAGGTGATCCCGCCGCCCACCCCGTAGGCCGCCCGGCCGGCCTCGAGGTCGACGACCACGGTGCGGATGGCGACGCTGAAGCGGGCCCGCGGTCCGGGAGCGCCGGGCGGCGCCAGGAATCCGACGGCGCCGGTGTAGACCCCGCGCGGCGCGTCCTCGAGCTCGCGGAGGATGCGCATCGTCCGCACCTTCGGCGCGCCGGTGATCGAGCCGCACGGGAACAACGCCGCGAACAGCTCCACCAGGCCGGTGCCGGGCCGCGCGCGGGCGGCGACGGTGGAGGTGAGCTGCCACAGCGTCTCGTAGCGCTCGCTCTCGAAGAGCCGCTCGACCCGCACCGAGCCGGGCACCGCCACCCGCCCCAGGTCGTTGCGCAGCAGGTCGACGATCATCAGGTTCTCGGCCCGCTCCTTCTCCGAGCCGAGCAGGGCCGCCCGCCGCTCCCGGTCCTCCTCCGACCAGCGTCCGCGCGGCGCGGTGCCCTTCATCGGCCGCGTGGTCAGGCGCTCGCCGTCGAGGCGGAAGAACAGCTCGGGCGAGACGCTGAGCACCTGCCAGCGCCCCAGGTCGAGGTGGGCGCAGTGCTCGGCCCGCTGGGCCCGGGAGAGGCGCCGGTAGAGCGCGCGCGGGTCCCCCGAGAAGGCCGCGCTCAGGCGGAAGGTGTGGTTGACCTGGTAGGTGTCGCCGGCGGCGATGTGCTCGCGGATCCGCCCGATCCGCGCCGCGTGGCCGTCGCGGTCGAGCGACGGCCGCCAGCTTCCCAGCCGGAACCCCGCGCCCTCCGGGGCGGGCCCGGGACGGCGCTCGCCGAAGAGGCCGAAGCAGAGCAGGGGGGGACCGCCCTCCTGCGACGGGCGCACGACGAGCGCCGGGTCGAGGCCGGGCGCCGCCTCGTAGGCGACGTAGCCGGCCGCCCACGCGCCCGCCGCCACGGCGCGCTCGACCGCCGCCAGCGCCGGACGCACCTCGCCGGGCTCGCGGGCGGTGACCACGCCGCGCAGCCCGGCGAAGGCGAAGCGCTCCCCGCCCGGGGTCCGCAGGTCGTCGAAGCGGGCGCCGCGCACCGGGCGACGATACCCGACCGCCGGCGGCGCGGGGGTCCCGCCGGCGCTCGCCGGCGGGGCCCCCGCCGGGCGGGCGGACGGGCCGGGCTCAGATCAGCAGCGGCGCCACCACCAGCGCCACCACCGACATCAGCTTGATGAGGATGTTGAGGCTGGGGCCGGCGGTGTCCTTGAACGGGTCGCCGACCGTGTCGCCGACGACCGCCGCCTTGTGGGCGTCGGAGCCCTTGCCGCCGTGGGCGCCGCCCTCGATGTACTTCTTGGCGTTGTCCCAGGCGCCGCCGGAGTTGGCCATGAAGATGGCCATCATGACGCCCGACGCGGTGACGCCGGCGAGCAGGCCGCCCAGCGCCTCGACGCTGTAGAAGCCGACCAGCACCGGCACCAGCACCGCCATCAGCCCCGGCACGATCATCTCGCGGATGGCCGCGGCGGTGGAGATGTCGACGCACTTGGCGTAGTCGGCCGTGGCCTCGCCGGCCATCAGCCCGGGGATGTCGCGGAACTGCCGGCGCACCTCCTCGATCATCTTGAAGGCGGCGCGGCCGACCGCCCGCATCGCCATCGAGCTGAACAGGAAGGGCAGCATGGCGCCGAGGAAGAGGCCGGCCATCACCGTGGGCTTGGAGATGTCGAGGATCTCGAGTCCGACGGTGGTCTTGAAGGCGGCGAACAGCGCCAGGGCGGTGAGCGCCGCCGAACCGATCGCGAAGCCCTTGCCGATCGCCGCGGTGGTGTTGCCCACCGCGTCGAGCCGGTCGGTGCGGGCCCGCACCTCCTTGCCGAGGTGGGCCATCTCCGCGATGCCGCCGGCGTTGTCGGCGATCGGGCCGTAGGCGTCGACGGCGAGCTGGATGCCGGTGGTCGACAGCATGCCGAAGGCCGCGATGGCGATGCCGTAGAGGCCGGCGTAGTGGTAGGCGACCAGGATCGCCGCGACCAGCACCACGATGGGGGCCGCGGTCGAGCGCATGCCGACGGCCAGGCCGGCGATGATGTTGGTCGCCACGCCGGTGCGGCTCTCGTCGGCGATGCTCCGCGCCGGCCCGCGGGCCTCGGAGGTGTAGTACTCGGTGATGAAGCCGATCGCCACCCCCGCGGCGAGGCCGGCGACGGTGGCCGCCACCACGCCCACGGCGCCGAAGCTCACCCCGGAGATGACGTAGACCTGGGTGCCGAGCAACCAGCGCGCCGCGCCCCAGGTGGCGAGCAGCATCAGCACCGCGGCGGTCGAGGTGCCGGTCTGCAGCGCCATGCCCGGGTTGCCGCCCTCGCGGGTGCGGACCAGGAACGTGCCGAGCAGCGACACCAGGATGCCGACGCCGGCGAGGACCAGCGGCAGGACGACCAGGGCCGGGGTGTAGGAGTGCCCCTCGAGCACCTGGGCGTTGACGCCGAGCACCAGGCTGCCGACGATGGCGCCGACGTACGACTCGAACAGGTCGGCCCCCATGCCGGCCACGTCGCCCACGTTGTCGCCCACGTTGTCGGCGATCACCGCCGGGTTGCGCGGATCGTCCTCGGGGATGCCGGCCTCGACCTTGCCCACCAGGTCGGCGCCGACGTCGGCCGCCTTGGTGTAGATGCCGCCGCCGACGCGGGCGAAGAGGGCGATCGAGCTGGCCCCCAGCGAGAAGCCGGAGAGCACGGTGACCACGCGCGCCATGGTCTCCTGCGGCGAGGCGCCGACCAGCAGCACCTCGTGGTACAGCAGGTAGAGCAGCGACAGCCCGATCACCCCCAGGCCGACCACCGCGAAGCCCATCACCGCGCCGCCGGAGAACGCCACCCGCAGCGCGCCGTTGAGCCCGGTGCGGGCCGCCGCGGCGGTGCGGACGTTGGCGCGGGTGGCGACCCGCATGCCGATGAAGCCGGCGAGCGCCGAGCAGAAGGCGCCCACCGCCACCGACACGCCCACCAGCCACGAGCTGCCGGGCTGGTTGGCGCTCGCCCAGGCGAGCAGCGCCGCCACCACCACCACGAAGATCACCAGCACCCGGTACTCGCGGCCGAGGAAGGCCATGGCGCCGTCGCGGATGTGTGCGGAGATCACCTTCATCTCCTCGCTGCCGGCGTCCTGCCGCGAGATCCACGCGGCGCGGAACCAGGCGAACAGCAGCGCCAAGACGCCGCAGGCGGCGGTCCCCCAGATCAACCAGATCGGAATGCTTGCCATCGGAAATGCTCCTCCTCGTTCGAAAAGACCAGACGCCTCAGCCGTTGAAGCGGTTCATCGCCAGCTCGGCACCCACGCTCCGCCACGTCTCGCAGGCGTCGGCGGCGCGGGCCACCATCTCGTCGACCTCGTCCCTCTCGCCGGCGGCGAACGGCGCCAGCACGAACTCCACCAGGTCCTCGGGCGGCTCCGGCGGGCCGATGCCCAGCCGCAGGCGCGCCACGGCGTCGCTCCGCAGCTCGCCGAGGACCGACTCCATCCCGCGGTGCCCGGCGGGGCTCCCCCCGGGGCGCAGGCGCAGGCGGCCCAACGGCAGGGCCACCTCGTCGTACACCACCAGCAGGTCCGCCAGCGCCAGGCCGTGCCGTTCGACCAGGCAGAGCGCCGCGTACCCGCTCCGGTTCATGTAGGTCTGGGGCTTGGCCAGCAGCAGGCCGTCCCCAGGGCCCTCACCGGGGACCGACCCCGTCAGGGCGTTGCACTCCGGGCGGTCCAGCGCCACGCCGCACCGCCGGGCGAGCTCGTCGACCACCCGGAAGCCCAGGTTGTGCCGGCTGCCGGCATAGCGCTCGCCGGGGTTGCCGAGCCCGAGGATCAGGCGCCGGGGCACGGGACCGGCTCAGCCCTCGTCCTCCTCCGCTTCCTCGGCGCCGCGGCGGCCGACCAGCTCCGGCTCCTCCGGCTCGGCCTCGATCAGCATCGCCTCCTCTTCCTCCTCGGTGACCTCGGCCTTGCGCGGCGCCGAGACGCCGGCGATCACCCGGTCGGGCTCGATGGCCAGGACGACACCCGACGGCAGCTCGAGGTCCTCCGCCTCGACGTGCTGGCCGATGTGCAGCGCGGAGACGTCGACGCGGAGATGGCGGGGGATGTCGTTCGGCAGGCACTCGACCTCGACCTTGCGGTGGACGAAGTCGAGGATGCCGCCCTCGTTCTTCACCCCGTCCGGCGTGCCGACCAGCTCGACCGCGACCTCGACCCGCACCTTCTCCTTGAGGTTGATGCGCTGGAAGTCGACGTGGACGATCTCGCGGGTGATCGGGTCGACCTCCATGTCCCGGACCATGCAGTGGCGCTCTTGCCGGTGTCGCCGAGCTTGAGCAGGAAGACGGCGTTCTCGGTGCCCGAGGTCTTGAAGAGGTCGAGCAGAGCGCGCCGGTCCACCTGGATCGGCACGCTGTCCTTGCCGCCGCCGTAGACGATGGCGGGGACGATGCCGGCGCGCGCAGGCGGCGGCTGGCGCGCTGACCCGTGCGCCTCGCGGGGTTGCACTTCGATCGATCAGTTCGCTCATGTTGGGTAGGTTTCCTCGGTTAGACGAAAAGCGAGCTCACGGAGCTGTTCTCGTGGATGCGGCGGATCGCCTCGCCGAGCAGCGGGGCGACCGACAGGGGTTTGAGCTTCTCCGAGCGACGGAGCTTGTCCTCCAGAGGGGTGGTGTTGGTGACGAACCGGCCTCCAGCGGGCTCTCCTCGATCCGCTCCAGCGCGGGCCCGGAGAGGACGCCGTGGACGCCGGCGGCCAGCACCCGCTGGGCGCCCTTCGGACTTGAGGGCCTCGACCGTCTTCATCAGGGTGCCCGCGGTGTCGATGATGTCGTCGATGATCAGGGCGTTCTTGCCGTCGACGTCGCCGATGATGTTCATCACCTCGGCCTCGTTCGGCGCCGTGCGCCGCTTGTCGACGATCGCCAGCGACTCGCCGAGGCGCTTGGCGATGGCCCGCGCCCGCTCGACGCCGCCGGCGTCGGGGGAGACGATCACCAGGTCCGGGAGCTCCAGCTTGCGCATCGCGTCGAGGAGCACCGGCGCCGCGAACAGGTGGTCCACCGGCACGTCGAAGAAGCCCTGGATCTGCGCGGCGTGCAGGTCCATGCGTGAGGACGCGGTCGGCGCCGGCGCGGAGAGCAGGTCGGCGACCAGCTTCGCGGTGATCGGCACCCGCGGCTTGTCCTTCTTGTCCTGCCGCGCGTAGCCGTAGTAGGGGATCACCGCGGTGACCCGCGACGCCGACGAGCGCTTGAACGCGTCGAGCATGATCAGCAGCTCCATCAGGTTCTCGTTGACCGGCGGGCAGGTCGGCTGGACGACGAAGACGTCCGAGCCGCGGACGTTCTCGTCGATCTGGCAGAAGATCTCGCCGTCGGAGAAGTTGTACGCGCACGACTTGCCCGGCCGGCAGGTTGAGATAGTCGCAGATCTCCTGCGTCAGCGCCGGGTGCGCACGACCACCGAAGACTCTTCATCTCGCCGTACCATGCCTGCTCACACGTTCAGCGACACGATCTCCTCAGCGCTCCCCCGAGGCCGCCGACTCGCGCGCGTTGCGTTGGCTGGGGCGGGAGGATTCGAACCTCCGAATGCCGGATCCAAAGTCCGGTGCCTTACCACTTGGCGACGCCCCAGTGGCGCGGGCCGCTCCCCCGCCCCGGGAGAGCGAAGGACCGGGTCCTCGTCCCTGACGCTAGGAAACGGACCAGAACGAGTCGCGGAGATGCATCTCCTGGATCTCCTCGAGACTCTTGTTCGGGTCCTCGTCTCGCTTCGCCGGCTCGGCGCCCACCGCCGGCGCCTCCTCGGCGGAACCGCCGTTGGCCGCGGCCGCCGCCACCGGCGCCTCGGCCTCCGCCGCCGGCGTCTCGGCCGCCGCCACCGGCGTCTCGGCCGCCACCGGGGCGGGCGCGGGCGCCGGCGCCGCGGGCTCGGCCTCGGCCTCGTCGGTCGCCACCGGGAAGGTCCGCGGCGGCGCCGGGAGCTCCTCGCCGCGCTCCGCCAGCACCCGCTCGTACTCCGCCACCACGTCGCGCTCGATCATCTGTCGCGTCTCGTTGTTCAGCGGATGGGCGACGTCCTTGAACTCGCCGTTCTTCTTCTTCCGGCTGGGCATGCTGATGAACAGCCCGTCCCGGCCCTGGATGATCTTGATGTCGTTGACCATGAAGCACCGGTCGAAGACGATCGACACGAAGGCCTTGAGCTTCTCCTCGCTGGACGGGAAAGACCTTGACCTCGGTGATCTCCATCTCGCCTCTCTCCCTCACCCTCGGATCGCCCCGCCCGCGGGCGGGCCAGCGGGCCGCAAGGGTGCACGGCTCCCGCGTCGGCAGCACCTCCGGACGACGGACCGGAGGGCGCGGCGAGCGGTCCCGGCGAACCAGGTGGGCGGCTGATCGCCCGCCCACACCGCGAAAGCAACGAACCGACGCCGGACTCCCACCGCATCCGGTGGCGGGCTCGGCCCGCCCGCCGGCGCCGAAAACACGATCCTAGCGTGTCCGGCGGAGCGGCGCACCCCCCAACATCGCACCCGACGCCCTGACAAGAGGCCAATGCTAGAAGCGGCGCCGCGGTGTGTCAAATGCGCACACCGCGGCAGGCCGGCGTCACGGCCCGGACGCCGCGCCGTAGAGGCCGGCACAGGGCCGCTCGGCGAACCCCTCCGGCGGCAGCGCCGCCGCCAGCGGCCCCGGGGACGGTTCGGCCAGGGTCTCGCGCCAGCGCAGCTGCACGCCGCGCACCCGGTCCGAGAGCACCGCCTCCTCCGGCCCGGACCGCCACCAGACGCCGGGGAGCTCCTCCCCCGGCGCGGTCAGCGACCACGACCGCGGACCGTCGGCGGCGACGGTGGCGGTCCAGGCGCGCCCCGCCGCATCGCGGTAGGCGAGGCGGCGGAGACCGTCGGCACCCCCGCGGAGAGCTCCTCGACCGGACCCGCCGGCGGCACCGGCAAGCGCCCCAGCAGCAGCCGCGGCAGGGCGGCCAGCGGCAACGTCGGCAGCTGTGCGGCGGCCAGCTCGAAGCTCCCCGTGGGACGGCAGACCACCCGGTTGCGGTGATCGACCCACAACCCCGCCGCGCCGGCGACGTCCAGGGTCCACAGGGCGCGCCCCACCGGGTCCACGGCCTCCACCCGGTAGCGGTCGGCGGCGGCCAGCCGCAGGGTCAACCGGAAGCCGCCGCCGCCCTGGGGCCCCTCGAACGAGGCGCGGAAGAGGCGTTGCGTGCCGACGGCCGAGGGGGGGAGCTGCCAGGGATCCAGACCCGGCGCGGCCGGGGCCGGGGAGCGGGTGGTGGCGCAGGCGGCGGCGAGGAGCGCCGCCGCCAGGAGCGGGGCGGTCGCGGCCGCCCGGCGGCTCACTCGGTGGGCAGCGCGTCGAGCTTGCGCTGCACCTCCGCGTCGTTGCCTTCCGCCAGCGCCAGGGCCCGGAGGTAGAACTCGCGGGCCCGCCGCAGGTCGCCGAGCACGCGGTGGACGTCGCCCAGGTGCTCGAAGATCTCCGGGTCCTCCGGGCCCAGCGTGGCGGCGCGCTGCAGGTACTTCAACGCCAGGTCGTAGTCGCCGAGCTGGTAGTGCACCCAGCCGAGCGAGTCGGCATAGGCGCCGTTGTCCGGGCTCGCCGCCACCGCCCGTTCGACCATCTCGAGCGCCTCCTGGAGGTTCTCGCCCCGCTCCGCCCACATGTAGCCGAGGTAGTTGAGGGCGTCCGCGAAGTCGGGGTGGGCGGCGAGCAGGCGGCGGAAGGTCCCCACCGCCTCGGGGCGCCGGCCGGTGCGCTCGTAGGCCGAGCCCAGGTAGAACAGCGCCGCCGGCGACGGGTCGCCCTCGACCAGGCGCTCGAGGGCCGGAACGGTCAGGTCGTAGCGCTCCCGCGACTGCGCCGCCCGCACCGCCAGCAGCGCCTCGTCGACACCGGCGGCCTGCATGTGCCGGAACAGGCGCTCGCCGCGGTGCTCGCGGCCCGAGGCGAGCAGCGCCTCGAGGGTCAGGGCGCGCACCTGCGGCCCGTCCGGCTCGCGGCGCAGTCGCTCGACCGCCTCGGCGCCGCGGCCGGCTGCGAGCAGGTACTCGGTGTGGGCCTGGAGCACCGCGGCCCGCACCTCGCCGTCGGTGGAGGACAGCAACGGCTCGAGCAACGCCGCGGCCTCCCCCGGGCGGCCGCGGCGCTCGACCAGCCGCGCCAGCGACACCCGGGCCTGCCAGGCCAGCCGGCGGGCGTTGTCGTCCACCGCGTCGGTGCCGAGGCCGAGGTCGTCGAGGACGTGCCGCAGGACCGCCTCGGCCTGGTCCGCCGCGCCGCGCTCCTCGAGCAGCCGGGCCAGCTCGAGCTGGTGCGGGTCGGCGGCGTCCATCGCCTCCAGGGTGGCGGTGAAGTCGTCCTGCCGGCCCAACGCCGAGAGCACCAGCGCCTTCACCGCGAGCAACCCCGGCGCATCGCCCTCGGCGAGGAGCTGGTCGACCCGCTGCAGCGCCTCCTCGGAGCGGCCGAGGAAGTACAGCTCCAGCGCCACCCGGCGGGTCACCTCGTCGCTCTCCCGCTGCTCCCGGGGGGCGCCCTCGAGCGTCTCCAGCGCCGCACCGTGGTCGCCGCGCTCGCTCTCGAGCCGGGCCAGGTCGAGCCGCACCTCGAGCGACTCCGGGTCGCCCGCCAGGATGCGGCCGAGCACCTCCTCGCCCTCCGGCTGGCGGCCGGCGGCGATCAGCGCCTGGGCGAGCAGGGAGTCGACGTAGCGGCTCTGGCCGGTCAGCTCCTCGACCCGGTGGAACACGTCCACCGCCCGCGCCGGCTGCCGCAGGCTGAGGTAGAGCTGGCCCAGGGTCAGCGCGCTGCGGTAGTCGTCGGGCGCCGAAGCCTGCACGCGCTCGAGGGCGGCGACCGCGGCGTCCAGCGAGTCGGGGTCGCGATCCGCCAGCGCCAGCCGGGTCTGGGCCACCACCCGCCAGGCGTCGAGGTTGCCGGAATCGAGCTGCACCGCCTTCTCGGCCTGCCGGGCCGCCTCCTCCAGGTTGCCCTGCGCCGCGTCGGCCGAGGGCGCCGCCTGCGCCAGGTCCGCCAGCACCGAGGCGTACTCCAAGCGGACGTACGGGTCCTCGGGCACGGCCGAGACGACGGCGGCGAGATCCTGCACGGCGCCGGGCAGGTCGCCTTCGGCCGCGAGCATCTTGCCGAGGGCGAACCGGTAGGCGGCGGCCGCGTCGGCCGGCGCGGCGTCGGGCGCCGCCGGCGCGGCCGGCGCGAGCCCGATCCACAGGGCGGTGGCGACGAGAGCCGACAGGGTGCGGGGGGCGAGCGGCATCCCCCCAGGATACCAGGGCGATGGCCGCCTTTACAATGGAACGACCCGTTCCTATAATGCGCCCTGCCGCGATAAGTTCTTGCGCGACAGGCATTTATTGGAACGGCGCCGCGACGGCGCCAAGGTGGAGGCGGTGGCGAGGACACGACTCGGCGAGCTCCTGCTCGAGCGCGGGTGGATCACCCGTGCGGACCTGGCGCGGGCGCTGAAGACCCAGCAGGTCCTCGGCGGCCGCCTCGGCACCTGCCTGCTGGAGATCGAGGCGCTGAGCGAGGAGCTGCTCGACAAGGCGCTGGCCGAGGTCCACGGCGTGGACGCGGTCGGCGTCGAGGACCTGCGCCACATCGACGCCGAGACGCTGGCGCTGGTGCCGCGGCGCCTCGCGGTCCGCCACCGGTCCGTGCCGGTGCGCAGCCTCGGCGGACGGCTCGAGCTCGCCATGGACGACCCCGGCGACCTCGACCGCCGGGACGAGATCGCTTTCGCCAGCAGCCGCCGCGTGCACCCGCTGGCGGCCAACGAGGCGCGCATCCTCGAGGCCCTCGAGCGCTACTACGACGAGCCGTGCCCGGGCCGCTACGCGCGGTTGCTCGACCAGCTCAACCGCCGCCGCTACCTGTGGAACGAGGCCGAGGGCGCCAACGCCGCCGCCACCCTCTTCCCCGAGGCGCCCGACCTCGCCCCGCCGCCGCTGCCGGACGACGCCCCGCGGCCCGCCGCCGTCCGCCGGCCGGCGCCGCGCCCCCGCCAGCGCAGCGTCGAGCTCTCGGAGGCCGAGCGCCAGGCGCTCTACGGCGGGCGCCCGGAGCCGCCGCCCCCCCCCGCCCCGAGCGCCGCGCCGCCGGCGGTGGCCCCCGAGAGCTTCGCCGCCGCAGAGGAACGCCTGGCGCAGCTCGACGAGCGCGACGAGGTGGGCCGGTTCCTGCTCGCCTTCCTGCGCCGGTTCTTCGACCGCGTGGTGCTGTTCGCGGTGCGGCGCGACGGCGTCCACGGCTGGATGGCCGCCGGTGAGGGCCTGGCGGCGGCCCAGCCGGCGCGGGTCGCGGTGCCCTTCGACCGCCCCTCGATCTTCCTCAACCTCGAGCGCGGCAGCGTCTTCCACCTCGGTCCGCTGCCCCCCCTGCCGGCGCACGGCGACCTCGTCGACCTGCTCGGCGGCGACGTGCCCGCCGAGTGCCTGCTGCTGCCGGTCCGCCTGGGCGACCGGATGGTGGTGGTGATCTACGGCGACCGCGGGGGGAAGCGACTGACCGGCGTCGACCTCGAGGCGCTGCGCCGCCTGGCACAGTGCGTCACGGCCGCGCTGGAGCGTTGTATCTCCCTGAAAAGACAGGCACAAAGCGGGACCTCGGCAGGTTGACACCCCCGAGGCCGGTTGCTACACTCGCGGCGCTTTTGCGGAGCCTCGAATGATCAAAGCCGATCTGGTCAACCGCGTCGCGGACCTGGGCGAGCTGCCGCGCACCAAGGCCGCCCAGGCCGTCGACACCATCATCGAAGCGATGAAGGGTGCGTTGTCCGACGGCAAGCGGATCGAGCTGCGGGGCTTCGGCGTGTTCCAGGTGCGCGACCGCAAGAAGGGCGTGGGCCGCAACCCGAAGACCGGGGTCGAGGTGGCCATCTCCCCCGGCAAGACGGTCCGCTTCAAGCCCGGCAAGGAGCTCAAGGACCTCTGAGCGCGCGCCGGGAGACGCCGCCGGCGCCGCCGCCCGGGCCCCCGCCGGCGGCGGACGCCCTGGCCGGCGTCCTCCCCGCCGCCGCGCCGGCCGCGGCGGCCGATCCCCCCCGCTGGGGCCGCGCCGCACTGCTCGCGGCCGTCACCTTCTTCACCACCACCACGCTCGGCTCGGTCTACCTGTTGTGGGCGCACCCCACCGAGTCGACCGACCTGCTGCCCTGGCTCAGCCCGGCCACGGTGAGGGCGGTGTGGACCGACCCCGCCATGCTCGGGCGCGGCCTCGCCTTCTCGGGCGCGGCGCTGTTCATCCTGCTGTGCCACGAGATGGGGCACTACCTGACCTGCCGCCGCTACCGGCTGCCGGCCACCGTGCCCTACTTCCTCCCCCTGCCGCTCGCCCTCGGTACGCTGGGCGCCTTCATCCGGATCCGCGCCGCGATCCGCGACCGGCGGCAACTGTTCGACGTCGGGATCGCCGGGCCGCTCGCCGGCTTCGTGGCGCTGCTGCCCTTCCTGCTGATCGGGGTGGCGCGCTCCGAGGTGGTCGCGGTCGAGGCGGTGCCGGAGACCGCCGCCGGCCCCCTCGCCACCCTGCTGGTGCCGGGTCGCTGCCTGGCGCTGCAGCTCGCCGGCCGCCTGTTCCACGGGCCGCTGCCGCCCGGCACCGTGCTCCACCTCCACCCCTTCGCGCTGGCCGCCTGGTTCGGGCTGCTGGTCACCGCGATGAACCTGCTCCCCGTCGGGCAGCTCGACGGCGGCCACATCCTCTACGCGGTGAGCCCGCGGGCGCAGCACCGCCTGGCGCTGCCCGTGTGGCTGGGCCTGGCGGTCGCCGCCTGGTGGTTCCCCGGCTGGCTGGCGTGGTGCCTGATCCTGCTGGTGATCCGGCTCCGGCACCCGCCGGTGGCGGAGAGCGGCCCGGGGCTCGGCCGCGGCCGCCGGCTCCTCGCCGCCGTGGCGCTGCTGATCTTCGCCCTCAGCTTCATGCCGATCCCGCTGGACGAGATCCTGGTCCGGCTCCGGTAGGCCGCGGGGCCGGGGACCCCGGTACCGCCCGCCCGGGGAGCGGGCCTCAGGACAGCTCGAGGACGAAGGTGACGGGGCCGTCGTTGACCAGCTCGACCTCCATGTGGGCGCCGAAGCGGCCGGTCTCGACCCGGAAGCCGCGGTCGCGCAGGGCGGCGGCGAGGCTCGCGATGAGGGGCTCGGCGACGTGCGGCGGAGCGGCAGCGGCGAAGGAGGGGCGACGGCCACGGGCGAGGTCCGCCACCAGGGTGAACTGGGAGACCACCAGGAAGGCCGCTCCCGCCTGGGCCGCGTCGAGGTTCATCCGTCCCTCGCCGTCGGCGAACACCCGCAGCCGGGCCAGCTTGTCGGCGGCCGCCGCCACCGTGGCCGCGTCGTCGCCCGGCGCCGCTCCGGCGAGGACCAGCAGGCCGCGGCCGATCCGCCCCACGATCTCGCCGTCCACCCGGACGGCGGCCGACGACACCCTCTGCAAGACGCAGCGCACGATCTTCCGTCTTCCTCCCCGGCGGCGGACCGGCCGGGCGGCTATGATAGCTTCCGAGCCTCGATTTCGAGCCCCGCCGCAACCGATTCCGTCCGCGACGGACCCCGCGAAGGAAGGAGCGCTTCCATGGTGAACAAGGTCATCCTGATCGGCAACCTCGGCCGCGACCCCGAGATCCGCTCGCTGCCCTCCGGCCAGCCGGTGGCGAACTTCAGCATCGCCACCAACCGCCGCTGGCGCGACCGCGAGGGCCAGCAGCAGGAGCAGACCGAGTGGCACAACATCGTGGTCTTCGGACGGCAGGCGGAGATCGCCGGCCAGTACCTGACCAAGGGCAAGCAGATCTACGTCGAGGGCCGTATCCAGACGCGCTCCTGGGACGACCGCCAGACCGGCGAGAAGAAGTACCGCACCGAGATCGTCTGCGAGAACTTCCAGATGCTCAGCAGCGGCGGCGGGCGGGGCGGCGGTGCGCGGCGCGACGACGGCCCGGACTACGGCGACGGCGGCGGCTACAGCGGCGACTCCGGCGGCGGCGGCGGCGAGCCGGAGGACGACGACATCCCCTTCTAGCCGCGCGGCGGCAGCGGTCACTCGGCCGCGGCGGGGGCGGCCTCGGGCTGCTCGTCCTGGCGGGCGGCGGCTTCGCGGAGGGCGGCGAGCTTCTCTTCGATGGTCTCGAAGTCGTAGCCGCGCAGCACCCCGGCGTCGACGCGCTCCTGCTCGTGGCGCACGGCCAGCGACCGGCGGTGCTCGCGGAAGCGCCGCAGGCGGGCGTAGGCCTCTTCGCGGCGGGTCGCCAGCAGGCCGGCGTCGAGACGCCCGGCCGCCTCCTCCGCCGCCTCGAGGCTCTGGCAGACGAGCAGCAGGTCGCAGCCGGCGAGCAGCGCCGCCTCGGCCCGCTCCGCCAGCTCCCCCCAGCCGTCGAGCGCCTTCATCTCCAGGTCGTCGCTGAAGGCGACGCCGCGGAAGCCGACCTCGTCGCGCAGCAGCGGTCCGAGGATGGCCGGCGACAGGGTGGCGGGGAGCCCGTCGCGGTCGTGGGCCGGGTAGTTGGCGTGCCCGACCATCACCGCGCCCGCGAACTCCGCCAGGTCGCGGAACGGCTCGAGATCGCGCGCCAGCTCGCGGCGCGGCAGGTAGACCTTCGAGCCCTGGTAGTGGGTGTCGTCGGTGGCGCCCCCGAGGCCGGGGAAGTGCTTCAGGCAGCCGGCCACGCCGGCGCTGTGCAGGCCGCGCAGGAAGGCGCGCGCGCGCACCGTCACCGCCTCCGGGTCGGCGCCCAGGTAGCGGCCGTCGAGGGCGTTGTTCTGCTCGCCGCGGTCGAGGTCCACGACCGGCGCCAGGGCGACGTCGATGTCGAAGAGCCGCACGCCGTGCCCCAGCCAGCGGCCGGTCTCGAAGGCGAGCGACGGCGAGCCGCGGCCGAGCTGCCCCGGCGTCGGGGCGCCGCCGAGCAGCGGCGCCAGGGAGTCCACCCGACCGCCCTCGGCGTCGATGGCGAACAGCGTCTCGGGGAGCTGGGCGCGCAGCGCGGTGATCAGGTCGACCAGGTGGTCGGGGTCGTCGTCGACGTTGCGGGGCAGCAGCACCAGGCCGCCGGGGCGCAGCCGCGCCAGCTGCTTCTCCGAGGTCGAGTCGAGGTCGGCGCCGGGGATGCCGACCATCAACAGGTCCGCGCCTCTCATGGCAGTCTCTTCTTCAGGTCGTGCAGCAGGTTCAGGGCCTCCAGCGGAGACAGGCGGTCGAGGTCGGTCCTTCGCAAGATCGAAGCCACCACCTGCTCCTCTGCCGCGAACAGCGCCATCTGGTCGCCCCCCTCGCGCCGCGGTCCGCCGCCGCGGGCGAGGCGCGGCCGGCCGCTGAGGTCGTACTCGCCCGCCTCCAGGTTGGCCAGCACCTCGGCGGCGCGTTCGACCACCGACCGCGGCAGCCCGGCCAGCCGCGCCACCTGGATGCCGTACGACTTGTCGGCGCTGCCCGGCACCACGCGGCGCAGGAAGACGATCTCCTCGTGCCACTCCTTGACCGCCAGGGTGCGGTTGACCACCCGGGGCAGCAGCGCCGCGAGCTCGGTGAGCTCGTGGTAGTGGGTGGCGAACAGCGTCTTCGGGCGGCCGTGCTCGTGCAGGTGCTCGACGATCGCCCAGGCCAGCGACAGTCCGTCGAAGGTGGCGGTGCCGCGGCCCACCTCGTCCAGCACCACCAGGCTCTCCGGCCCGGCGTGGTGGAGGATGTTGGCGGTCTCGATCATCTCCACCATGAAGGTCGACTCGCCGCGCGCCAGGTCGTCCGACGCCCCCACCCGGGTGAAGATCCTGTCGATCGCGCCCAGCCGCGCCTCGTCGGCGGGAACGAAGCTGCCGGCCTGCGCCATCAGCACGATCAGGGCGACCTGCCGCAGGTAGGTGGATTTGCCGCCCATGTTGGGCCCGGTCAGCACCACGATCCGGGCGTGCTCGTCGTCCAGCTCGACGTCGTTGGGCACGAACGGCTCGCTGCGGTTCGCCTCGACCACCGGATGGCGGCCGCCGCGCACCACCAGCGGCGCGCCGGGCGCCTCGACGGCCGGGCGCACGTAGCGGCCGCGCACCGCCTGCTCGGCGAAGGCTCCCAGCGTGTCGAGCACCCCGAGCGCCGCCGCCAGGGCACCGAGGCGGCCGGCCTCGGCGGCGACGGCGGCGACCAGGCGGGCGAAGTGCTCGGCCTCGAGCGCGAGCTGGCGCTCCTCGGCCGCGAGGATGCGCTCCTCGAGCTCCTTGATCTGCGGCGTGACGTAGCGCTCGGCGTTGACCAGCGTCTGCTTGCGGATGTAGTGGTCGGGCACCAGGTGGGTGTTCGCCTTGGTGACCTCCGCGTAGTACCCGAACACCTTGTTGTAGCGGATCTTCAGCGAGCCGATGCCGGTCGCCTCCCGCTCGGCGGCCTCGAGCGACAGGATGTGTCGCTTGCTGTCGTGGGCCAGCGAGCGGCAGCGGTCGAGCTCCGCGTCGACGCCCTCGGCGATCACCCCGCCGTCCGCCAACCCCGGCGCCGGGGCGGGGGCGAGGACGCGCTCGAGCTCGGCCGCGAGGTCGGCCACCGGGTCGCAGGCGGCGAGCTCGGCGAGGAGCTCGCTCTCCGCGTCCGCCAGACCCGCCAGCAGCGCCGGCACCGCCCCGAGGGTGTCGCGCAGCGCCGCCGCCTCCCGCGGCGACAGCGCGCCGAGCACCGCCCGCGCCGCCAGCCGCTCCGGGTCGCCGACGCCCTCCAACGCCTGGCGCAGCACCTCGCGCCGCGGCGCATCGGCGGCCAGCTCGCCGACCGCGTCGTGGCGGCGGGCGACGGCCGCGGGATCGCGCAGCGGGCGGCGCAGCCAGTCGCGCAGCGTCCGCCCGCCCGGCGCGGTGACGGTGCGGTCGAGCACCGCCAGCAGGGTGCCGCGCCGCCCCCCCTCGCGGAGCGAGCGGAAGACCTCGAGGTTGGCCAGGGTCGTGGGGTCGAGGATCATGCGGTCGCCGGCCTCGTGCAGGGCCAGCTCGCGCACGTGGGAGAGCTCGCTGCGCTGCGTCTCGCGGGCGTAGGCCAGCGCCGCGGCCGCCGCCTGCACCGCGGGCTCGCCGGCGCTGAGCCCGAAGCCGCGCAGGGTCGAGACGCCGAAGTGGCGCTGCAGCAGGTCGGCGGCGCGGCCGCGGTCGAGGAGGCGGTCGCCCTCCAGGGCCGTCGAGCAGGGCACCCGGCGCTCGATCCACGCCGCCAGCTCGGCCGGTAGCCCGTCGCCGTCGAAGAGCACCTCGCGCGGCCGCAACACCTCGAGGTCGTCGGCACCCTCGCCCGGCTCCCCCCAGCGGCGGACGAAGAAGCGGCCGGTGGACACGTCGAGGAAGGCGCCGGCGCCGCTCTCGCCGTCCCACGCCACCGCGGCGAGCAGGTTCTCCTCCTTGCCGTCGAGCAGCTCGGGCTCGGAGAGGGTGCCCGGGGTCACCACCCGGGTGACCTCGCGGCGCACCAACCCCTTGGCCTGCGCCGGGTCCTCGACCTGGTCGCACACCGCCACCTTGAGCCCCGCGGCGAGCAGCTTGCCCAGGTAGCCGTCGAGGGCGTGGTACGGCACGCCGCACATCGGCGCCTCGTTGTCGCTCCCCCGGTTGCGGGCGGTGAGCTGCACCTCGAGGATGGGGGCCGCCTTGCGGGCGTCGTCGAAGAACATCTCGTAGAAGTCGCCCATCCGGTAGAGCAGGACGGCATCGGGATGCTCCGCCTTGATCTCCAGGTACTGGCGGAGCATCGGCGTGAGCTTGGGAGGGGGCATCGGACCGGCAGTATACGGGCGGTGGAGAGTGGGCAGCGGGGGTGCCGCGGCCCGGCGATCGGCCTCCGTCCCCCTATACTGCGCTGGTGCGCGAAGCACCTCCCCACGTCCTGGCGATCGACACCGCCTCGCCGACGGTCAGCGTGGCGGTGGCGGCGGAGGGCCGACTGCGCGGCGAGCGGAGCATCGAGATCGCCCGCTCCTCCGAGCGCCTGCTGGCGATGGTCGAGGAGGTGCTCGCCGAGGCCGGCCTCGCCGCCCCCGGAGAGCTCGCCGGCGTCGTCGCCCTCGGCGGCCCGGGAAGCTTCACCGGCCTGCGGGTGGGCCTGGCCACCGTCCTCGGTTTCCACCAGGCCGTGGGCCTCCCCGCCACCGCGGTGCCCACCCACCTCGCCCTCGCGCTGGCCGCACCCCCGGAGGCGGGCGGCCGCCTCCTCGCCGCGGTCGACGTGTTGCGCGACGAGTGGGCGGTCCAGGAGCTGGTGGCGGGGTCGGACGGCCCCGAGCCGCTGGCGCCGCCCGAGCGGGTCCCGACGGCGACGCTCCTCGAGCGGGTGGCCGGCGGGCCGGCGGTCATCGGGTTCGGGGTCTCCGCCCTCGCCGACCGCGCCGGCGCCGCGGCCGACCGGCTCCTCGAGCCGCCGCCCCTCGCCGCGGCGGTGGCCTGCCACGCCACCCTCCACCCACCCGCCTGGGACCCCGCCCTGCTGACGCGCCCCCTCTACTTCCGCCCCCCCGCCGTCACCCTGCCCCGCCGCCGCTGACGCCGGGCGCCGGCTCCCGCTCCCTTCGACCTCCCCCGGCTCGGGCGCGGGGACGGCCGCACCGCCGCCGCCCCCGTCCGCCCCGGGGCCGACGACGTTCCCGGCCCGTCGCGCGGCGGCCCCGACGCCACCCGTGACCGCGCCCGCTCCACCGCCCGCCGTAAAATCCTCCCATGCCCGTCGTCGTCCGCCCGGCCACGCCCGACGACCTGCCGCGCATCGCGCTGATCGAGCGGAGCTGCTTCCCCGACCCCTGGTCCGACCTCTCGCTCACCTTCGAGCTCGCCAACCCCGGCTCGGTGGTGCTGGTCAGCGTGGAGCGGGGCGCGGACGGCGCCGACGCTCCGCTGGCCTACGCCGCCTACCGGGTGACCGCCGACGAGGCCGAGCTGCTGCGCCTCGCGGTGCTGCCGGAGGTGCGGCGGCTCGGCCACGCCCGCCGCCTCCTCGCCGCCGGCCGGCGCCGGCTCGCCGCGCGCCGCTGCACCACCTGCTACCTCGAGGTGCGGGCCGAGAACCGCCCGGCGATCGCCCTCTACGAGAGCTTCGGCTTCCACCCGATCGGGCGCCGACGCGGCTACTACGGGCCCGACCGCGACGCCCTGCTCTACGCCGGCAGCGTCGCCGCGCCGCAGCCCGCGCCGGCCCCGGCCGCCGCCCGCCGGGGCGGCGGGGACGGCCCCGGATCCGGTTGATCGGCGACCCGGCGCGGTGCTATCCTGACGGCAGCGTGCCCGATCGGATCGACCACCACTCCGCCGCCGTTTCCGGATGCTGAGCGTCCCGGCGCCCCGGAGCAGGTCCACGACCGGGTCGCACCATTCCCTCGAAAGCTGTCCTCTCGAACCGGCTCCACCGGCCGCGCTGGGCTGCGGCGCGGAGCCCATTCCCTACAAGGAGGATGCGGTCCGATGACCCGTGACGACCTCAAGGAGGAGCTGCTCACCTCGGACGCCGAGTTCCGCCGCTTGCACAAGGAGCATCAGGACTACGAGCGGCGGCTCGAGCAGATCACCCAGAAGTCGCTCCTCTCCCAGGACGACGAGATCGAGGAGAAGAAGATCAAGCTCCACAAGCTCCTGCTCAAGGACCGGATGGAGCAGATCCTGCGCAGCCACAGCGAGCAGCGCGTCTCCGCCTGACGCGGGCGGTGCCGCGGTCGCGGCGAGGGGGGGAGGCCGCTCCTCCCCGGAGCTCCTCGTCCCCCTGTCGCCGATCTTGCAACGGCCCGCCCCGTGATGACCGAGCCCCTCCCCGCCGCCCGGCCGCGCCGCCTCCGCCGCGGCGTCTACCTGCTGCCCAGCCTGTTCACCATCGGCAACATGCTGCTCGGCTTCTACGCCGTGATCAGCGGCTTCCGCGGCTACGCCCTGCACGCGGAGGGACTCTTCGTGCGCGGCGCCCTGCTGGTCTTCTCCGCCGGCATCCTCGACGGCCTCGACGGGCGCATCGCCCGCCTCACCGGGACCGACAGCGAGTTCGGGCGCGAGTACGACTCGCTCGCCGACGTGATCACCTTCGGCGTCGCCCCGGCGCTGCTCGCCTACTTCTGGGGCCTGCACGAGCTCGGCCGCGTCGGCTGGCTGGTGCCGCTGTTCTTCATGGTGTGCTGCGCCACCCGCCTGGCGCGCTTCAACGTCCAGTCGCGGGTGGTCGACAGCCGCTACTTCGTGGGGCTGCCGACGCCGGCCGCGGCCGGCGCCATCTGCTCGGTGCTGTTCTTCGCCCCCGACCGGGAGTGGAAGTCCTACATGGTGATCCTGCTGCTGGTGGCGCTCGCCGCCGTCGGCTCGCTGATGGTGTCGACCTTCCGCTACCGCAGCTTCAAGAAGTTCGACCTGCGCCGGCGCTGGAGCTACCGGGCGCTGATCCCGGTGGCCGCGGTGGTGCTGGTGACGGCGCTCCACCCCCGCGCCTTCTTCCTCGCCGTCGCCGTCCTCTACACCCTGTCGGGCCCCACCACCTGGCTGTGGGGGCGGCTGCGCCGCGGTGGCGGCGACGACCGCGGCACGGAGGCGTCCGGCGAGACCGCGGCGGCGCCCGCCGAGCCGCCGCGCCCTCCCGAGGAGCCCGCGCCATGAACCGCATCGTCGTCCTCGGCCCCACCACGCTGCTCGGCAAGGAGCTCGTGGCGGGCCTGGAGAGCCGTCCCGACCTGTGCCGCGAGCTCACCCTGCTCAGTCTCGACGCCGAGGAGATCGGAGCGCTGACCGACGCCGCCGGCGCCGCGGCGCTGGTCGCCCGCGCCGAGCCCGCGGCGATCGCGGCCGCCGACGCCGTCGTCGTCTGCCGGCAGACCGCGCTCTACCGCGAGCTGTTGGCGGCGCGCCCCGCGGGCACGACCGCCGTGCTGCTGGATCCGGACGCCGACGAACCCGAGGCGGTGCCGGTGGTGGCGGGCGTCAACCTCGCCGCGGCGGCGCCCGGGCGGCTGCTCGCCAGCCCCCACCCGGCGGTCGTCCTGCTCGCCCACCTCCTGGCGCCCCTCGCCGCCGCCGGCGGCGTCGAGCGGGCGGTCGTCACGCTGGTGCAACCGGCGTCGCTGTTCGGCCGCGCCGGGCTCGACGAGCTGTTCGCGCAGGCCGGTCGGCTGATCGCGTTGCAGAAGCAGGAGCCGAGCGAGCTGTTCGGCCGCCAGCTCGCCTTCAACCTCTACCCGGCGCCGCGGCCGCCGGCCCGGCTGACCGCCCTCGTCCGCGACGTCCTCGGCGCCGCGGAGCTGCCGCTCGCCGCCCGCGTGCTGCAGGGCGCCGTCTTCCACGGCTTCGCCGCCCTGGTGCACGTCCATCTCGCCGGCGATCCCCCGGCCGCCGAGGTGCGCGGCCGCCTGGGCGGCCATCCGCTGATCGAGCTGGGCGACGCGGCGGCGGACGGCGGCGACCTGCTGGGCCCGATCGACGCCGCCGCCCACGACAAGGTGCGGGTGGGCCCGGTGTCCGACGACCCCGACGGCGGCGTGTGGATCTGGGCGGTGATGGACAACCTCACCCGCGGCGGCGCCCTCAACGCCCTCGCCCTCCTCGAAGCCGTCGCCGCCGGCGGCGTCCACTAGCGCACCCTCCCGCGCCCGCCCGCCCCCGGGCGGGGAGCGAAGCGCCGGGCGCGGGCGCAGCCGGGGCGACCCGCCCCGGTGGACCGACCTGCCTACAGCCCGATGGAGAACATGCGGTCCAGATCGTGCCGCGACACCACCTTGAAGCCGATCAGCGTCTCCGACCGCTCGATGCCGGCGACGCCGCGCACCTTGGCGGTGACCAGGTCGGCGAGGGCGTCGTTGTCGCGCACGCGGAGGACCGCGACCAGGTCCCAGCGTCCCGCCACCGAGTGCACCTCCGCCACCCCCTCGAGGGCGGCCAGGGAGTCGGCCACCTCGTTGACCCGGTCGGCGGCCACGTTGAGCAGCACGAAGGCGGTGATCATCGCCGTCAGGCGCCCCCGGACGCCGCGCTCTCGAGCGGCGCGCCGCCGGTGCGGGCGAGGTAGTCCTCGACGTGCAGCAGGCCGTCGGGGCCGGCGCGGCGCACCACCTGGAGCAGCGAGCTCATCGTGGCGACCTCCTCGAGCTGCTCGTCGACGAACCAGTCGAGGAAACGGCTGGCGATGTGGTTCTTCTCGGAGCGGGCCGCCTCCACCAGGCCGTAGATCTGGTCGGTGACCGTCTTCTCCCACTCGACCGACAGCGCCACCGCCTCCTCGGCCGAGGCGAAGGTCGGCTTGGGCGCCTTGATCGCCGGGATCCTCACCGCCCCCTCGACGTCGACGACGAACTTGACGAACTTCATCGCGTGCTCGCGCTCCTCCTCCGCCTGGCGGTAGAAGAACTGGGCGAGCTGGGGCAGGGCCTCGCCGTCGAAGTAGGTGGCGATGGAGACGTACTGGTTCGACGCCCCCAGCTCGTTGCCGATCTGCTCATTGAAGGCGTCGACGAGCTTCTCACTGGCCAGCATCGGGCACTCCTCTCTGTCTCGCGCTCTCGCGTCGCTCGGTGTCGTTCGAACCGCCCGCCGGAAAGCTTCCGGCGGCCGGACCGGTTGTCGTTTCCTGGGCGATCATACGACGGAGGCTCGCCCCGCCGGGCCGGTATACTGGACGGGAAGTCCTCCCGGCCGCCTCGTCGCGGGCCCCGCAACCGAACATCGAATCTCCAGGAGCCGCCGAACCCTCCATGTCCGAACCGTCGCCGCCGCAGGAGTTCCACCGCGTCGTCATCCTCGGCTCGGGACCGGCGGGCTTCACCGCCGCCCTGTACACGGCGCGCGCCGACCTGGCGCCCCTGGTCCTGGAGGGGAACCAGCCCGGTGGGCAGCTCACCATCACCACCGAGGTCGAGAACTATCCGGGCTTCCCCGAGGGCATCCTGGGGCCGGAGCTGATGGACCGCATGCGCGAGCAGGTCAAGCGCTTCGGCACCACCGTGCGCTTCGAGGCGGCCACCGCGGTCGACCTGTCCGCGCGCCCCTTCACCATCACCACCGACGAGCACGTCTACAGGGCGCAGGCGCTGATCGTCGCCACCGGCGCCTCGGCGCGGCTGCTCGGGGTCGAGGGCGAGAGCCATCTGATGGGCTACGGCGTGTCGGCCTGCGCCACCTGCGACGGCTTCTTCTTCCGCGACAAGGAGGTGGCCGTCGTGGGCGGCGGCGACACGGCCCTCGAAGAGGCGACCTTCCTCACCAAGTACGCCAGCAAGGTCACCGTGATCCACCGCCGCGACGAGCTGCGCGCCTCGAAGATCATGCAGGACCGGGCCTTCGCCAACCCGAAGATCGCGTGGGTGTGGAACAGCGTGGTCCGCGAGGTGGTGGGCAGCCGCGAGGGCGGCGTCGAGGGCCTGCGGCTGCACAACAAGAAGACGGGCGAGGAGAGCGTCTTCCCCTGCCGGGGGATGTTCGTGGCCATCGGCCACCGCCCCAACACCGAGCTCTTCAGCGGAGTCCTCGAGATGAACGACGTCGGCTACATCCGGGTCGCCGAGCCCACCAGCAGGACCAACGTCGAGGGCGTCTTCGCCTGCGGCGACGTGATGGACCCGATCTACCGCCAGGCGGTGACCGCCGCCGGCTCGGGCTGCCGCGCGGCGATGGACGCCGAGCGGTGGCTGGAGGTGCAGGACTGATGGCGGCGCGGGCCCGTACCCTCGGGGCGCTGCGCGAGGACGGTTACCGGCCGCGCAGCGTCAAGCTCGAGCTGCGCGACAACCTGCGGCGCAAGATCGCCGCCGGCGAGACGCTGTTCCCCGGCGTGGTGGGCTACGACCGCACCGTCGTCCCCGGCATCGTCAACGCCGTGCTCGCCGGCCACGACTTCATCCTGCTCGGCCTGCGCGGCCAGGCCAAGACCCGCATCCTGCGGGCGCTGGCCGACCACCTCGACGAGGAGATCCCGGTCCTCGCCGGCAGCGAGCTCAACGAGGACCCGCTGGCGCCGATCTCCACCTGGGGCCGGCGGCTGGTCGCGGAGGCGGGCGACGACGCCCCCGTCGAGTGGCTGCCGCGCGAGGCGCGCTACAACGAGAAGCTCGCCACGCCCGACGTGTCGATCGCCGACCTGCTGGGCGACATCGACCCGATCAAGGCGGCCACCCGCAAGCTGACCTTCGCCGACCCCGAGGTGATCCACTTCGGGATCGTGCCGCGCACCAACCGCGGCATCTTCGCCATCAACGAGCTGCCCGACCTGGCGCCCCGCATCCAGGTCGGCCTGCTCAACATCCTCGAGGAGCGCGACCTGCAGATCCGCGGCTTCCCGGTGCGCATCCCGCTCGACATGCTGCTGGTCTTCTCCGCCAACCCGGAGGACTACACCAACCGCGGCACCATCATCACGCCGCTGAAGGACCGCATCTCGTCGCAGATCCTCACCCACTACCCGGCCGACGCGGAGACCGCGGCGCGCATCACCGCCCAGGAGGCGTGGACCGAGCGCGGCGACGGCGACGCCGTCGTGGTCCCCCCCGAGGTGCGCCTGCTGATCGAGGAGATCTCGATCGCCGCGCGCGACAGCGAGCTGGTCGACCAGACCTCCGGCGTGTCGGCCCGGGTGGCGATCGCCGCGCTCGAGCTGCTGGTGTCGAACCTCGAGCGCCGCGCCCTGGCGACCGGCGAGCGGCCGGTCTTCCCGCGCCTCGCCGACCTCCACATGCTGCTGCCGGCGATCACCGGCAAGGTGGAGATGGTCTACGAGGGCGAGCAACAGGGGGTCGAGGTGGTGGCCCGGCAGCTCGTCGGCCAGGCGGTCAAGGAGGTCTTCGACCGCCGCTTCCCCGAGGTGGGCAAGGAGCTCGGCTCGGGCGGCGAGGACGACACCGGCCCCTACGCCGCCATCGTGCGCTGGTTCGCCGACGGCGGCGAGGTCGAGATCTCCGACGAGGAGACCTTCGCCGACTACGAGGCCGAGCTCGACAAGGTGCCGGGGCTGCTCGCCCTGGCCGGGGAGCACTGGGAGGGAGGCCGCGAGCAGCGCGCACTGGCCGCCGAGGTGGTGCTCGAGGGCCTGCACCAACACACCAAGATCGCCCGCCACGACCTCGACAGCCGGGTGAGCTACAAGGAGATGGTCAAGTTCCAGCTCCTCAAGCCGCGGCGCCGCAGCGGCGGGCGCGGCGAGGTGAACTGAGGCCGGAGGCCCCCGCCGCGTGCGCCACCGCTACCTCCACCTCGACCGGGCGCTGATCGAGGCCCTGCTCGCCGGCCTCGACCTGCTGCGCCTGTTCAACCGCCTGGTGCTGGCCTCGGGCGGCGACGTCGACGAGGCGATGGAGTGGATGCGCACCCTGCAGCAGGAGGGGTACCTCGACGAGTCGATCGACCTCGACGCCTTCTTCGCCAGCCTCGAGGAGCAGCGCCTGATCGCCGGCGACGGCGAGGGCGGGATGCGGCTGACCGGGGCCGGGGAGCGCCGCATCCGGCGCAGCGCCTTCGAGGAGATCTTCGGCTCGCTGACCCGCTCCGGTCCCGGCTACCACCCGGTGCGCTCGGCCGGCGACGGGCTCGAGCGGCTGCCGGAGACGCGACCGTACCGTTTCGGCGACGACGTCCGCCACCTCGACGCCGCGCGCTCGCTGCACAACGCGATGAAGCGCACCGTCGGCGGGCTGGAGCTCGCCGAGGAGGACCTCGAGATCCACGAGACGGAGCACCTGACGTCGTGCGCCACCGTGGTGGCGATCGACATCTCCCACTCGATGGTGCTCTACGGCGAGGACCGCATCACCCCCGCCAAGAGCGTGGCGCTGGCGCTGACCGAGCTGATCACCACCAAGTACCCCAAGGACCACCTGTCGGTGATCCTCTTCGGCGACCGCGCCGAGCCGGTCGCGCTGTCCGACCTGCCCTACATCGAGGCGGGGCCCTTCCACACCAACACCCGCGAGGCGCTCGAGCTGGCGCGGGGGCTGCTGGCCCGGCGCAAGCAGCCCAACAAGCAGATCTTCCTGATCACCGACGGCAAGCCCTCGGCGATCACCGAGGGCGGGCGGATCTACAAGAACCCGTTCGGGTTGGACCTGAAGATCGTCAACCGGACCCTGGAGGAGGCCGACCTGTGCCGCCGCCAGCGGGTGGTGATCACCACCTTCATGATCGCCACCGACCCGCTGCTGACCGACTTCGTGGAGAAGCTCACCCAGGTCAACCGCGGCCGCGCCTACTTCGCCTCGCCCTACAACCTGGGCGAGTTCATCCTCGCCGACTACATCAAGAACCGCCGGCGGCGGGTCCGCTGAGCCGCCGGCTCAGTCGATCGCCAGGGCCGCCGCCGGCTCGCTGATCGCCGCGGCGCGCAGCAGCAGCGTCGCCGTGGAGACGGCGTTCTCCAGCGCCACCCGCACCACCCGGGTGGCGTCGAGGATGCCGGCGCCGCGCAGGTCGACGTAGCGGCCGCAGCGCCCGTCGATCCCGATGTCGCCGGTCGCGGCGCGCAGCCGCTCGACCGCGGCGTCGGGATCGCAGCCGGCGTTCGAGGCGATCTGGCGCAGCGGGACGGGCAGCGCCGCGGCGAGCGACTCGAGGCCGGCGCGCTCGTCGCCGGAGACCTCGGCGATCTCCCGCTCCACCGCCGGCAGGCAGCGCAGCAGCGCCAGGCCGCCGCCGGGCACGCACCCCTCCGCCACCGCGGCCCGGGTCGCCGCCAGCGCCTCCTCCACCACCTCGCGGCGGTGGCTGGGGACGCCGTCGGCGCGACCGCCCAGGTGCAGCACCACCTCCCCGCCGGGGAGGGTGGCCACCACCGGCCGCGCGTCGAGGCCGCGGATCTCTTCCACCCGCACCGCGCCGTCCGGCCCGGCCTGGTCCACCGCCAGGGCGACCTGCTCACCGAGGGCGGCGTCGCCCCGGGCGGCCGTCGCGGCCACCTGCGCCCGCAGCCGGCGGCTGGTGACCGGCTGCGACATGCGGCGCAGCGCCGCCACCGCGATGCGGGTGCCCCGCGCCAGGCCGCGCGCCAGCTCCGTCGGGGTCGGCGCCGGCGGCCAGACGGCGGGAGCTCTCGCCGAGCACCGCCGCCGCCAGCAGGGCGGCCAGCGTGGTGCCGTCGCCGACGTCACCGACGGTGCGCTCGGCGGCGTGGCACAGCATCCGCGCCCCGAGACCCTCCTCGCGATCGCCGAGGTGGATCTCGCAGTCGATGGCCGCCGCTTCGTCGCTCACCAGGGGAGCGCCGGTGCGGCGGTCGAGCACGAAGCGCTTCGCGACGGGGCCCAGCGTGGGGCGCACGGCCTCGGCCAGGGCCGAGGCTCCGGCGAGGACCTTGTCGCGCGACAGCGCCGGGGAGACGGGGGCTTGGTCGACGGGCATGGGCGGTTCCTCCGTCCCCGACCCTGCCACCGCGGGCCCGCCGCCGCATCCACCGCTGGGGTGGTCGCGGCCGACGCGAGCGGGCGGTGGCGGGGTGGGGAGCGCGGCCCGAGCGGGCGGAAGCGGGGCCGGCGCCTCCCGGCGGCGCCGGCCCCGACGTCGGGACGGGCTCAGGCGGCCCGGCCCGGGGGGACGAACCACACCGGGCAGGCCGCCCGGTGCAGGATCTCCTTCGAGGTGTCGCGGGTGAGGAAGCGGCGCAGGAAGCTGCGGGCGTGCTCGCCCATGACGATGAGGTCGGGATCGAGGGTCTGGGCGTGGTCGAGGATCACGTCGTCCGGGCGACCGAACGCCACGTGCACCCGCACCTGCCCGACGAGGTCCTCCGGCACCAGCTCCTCGAGGCGGGCGCGGGCGTCGCCGATGACCGCCTCGTGGTAGACGGCGGGGCCGGTGAAGTCGACCGGCACCACGCTCGGATGGCTGCCGGGCATGGCGTGCATCAGGTGCACCTCCATGCGGAACAGGCGCGCCAGCCGGAAGGCGTAGCGGGCCACCGCGGCGGCCTCGTCCGACAGGTCGGTGGGCACCAGCACGGTGAGCGGCCGGGCGGCCTCGTCGGGCCGCAGGTGCAGCACGTGCCGCCGGCCTTCCCCCTCGTGGATCGCCAGGATCGGGCAGTCGCTGCGGGCCAGCAGATCCTCGGTGAGCGAGGCGTGCTCCTCCTGGTCGCAACCGTGGCAGGCCAGCACCATCAGGTCGGCGGGGAGCTCCCGCGCCAGCTCGGCCAGCCCCACGGCCAACGGGCCGCGGGTGACGAGCGTCTCCACGTCGAGCCCCGGCGGCAGCCGTCCGCGCAGCTCCTCGAGCCGCTCCTCGATCGGAGCGTCCGCGGCCTGCTCGGGGTGCGCCGCCTTCCACTCCCAGCCCTTGGCCATCCCGAAGCCGGTGGCGGGGAGATTGTGGTGCAGCACCAGCCGGGCGCCGAAGATGCGGGCGAGCTCGGCGGCGAGGTCGAGCTCCGGGCGGGTGATGGACGAGAAGTCCACCGGACAGAGGATGGTCTCGATCGGAGCCATCGGTCACCTCCTCGGGCCGACCGCGGCGGCCGCCGGCGGCCGGGTTCCTCTCACCTATGCCACAGATCGCCCGCGCCCGCGACACGCCGCGGGGTGGCCCCGGCCCGCCCGCCGAGGTTGGGTGGCGGGCTCCGCGACGTCCTCCGGGGGGCCCCGCCTAGTGGGGAAGCTCGCCGCCGACCACCCGCTTGACCTCCAGCCCCGCGGCGAGGCGGGCGTCGGGCTCGACCTGGTTGAGGACGGCCAGGGTGGCGAGGTCGACGGTGGAGGGGTAGCGGCGGGCGAACTCGCGCAGCGTCATCGCCGACGGCAGGCGGACGATGGCGATCCGTCGCGGGGCGACGTCGAGGATCCGCCGGTCGGTGACGTCGCGGAAGCTGTTGACCGCCGCGGTGACGGCCGGGTCGAAGCGGCTCCAACGGTCCTCCGTGGAGTAGCCGAGGAGCTGGAACACCCGGCCGTCGTTCTCCACGAAGGCGGCCAGCCCGCGCAGCGACGGCGCCTGCTGCCGGGGCACCGCGAACTCGGCGGCGGTCGCCGACTGGCCGTGGATCTGGCCGCGCCACGGGTTGCCGCGCTGGATGCCGGACTGGGCGAAGAACTCCTGGGCGGCCGCGGCCGGCGACGGACGCCCGGCCAGCGACAGGACCACCACCGCGTCGCGGTTCGGGCTGATCGCGCCCACCGCCTGGCGTTGGTTGCTCACCTGCCACCCCTCCGGGAAGCTCATCTGGAAGCCGAGACCGGGGTGGTAGAAGGTGTTGCCCTGGAAGAAGCCGTCGCGGGGGTTCTCACCGTAGACCATGCCGTCGACGTGGCCGAGGTAGGCGCCGCGCTCGACCAGCGTCGCGTCGGTGGACGCCGCCGCGGTGCGGACCTCGTCGGCGATGCGCTGCGCCCGCGCCTCGGGGGCCGGGTGCGTCGACAACCAGGTGGGGATGCGCCCCTGCCCCTGGAGCTGGCTGACCCGCGCCAGGGTGTCGAAGACCAGGGGCATCTGCCGCGGGTCGTAGTTCTCCCGCACCATGTAGCGCAGGCCGAGGTCGTCCGCCTGGCGCTCGTCGTCGCGACCGTACTTGAGGAAGAGCAGCTGCAGCCCGGTCTGCGCCAGGTCCCCGTAGTTGCGCAGGTCCGGGGAGAGGATCATGCCGACGCCCAGCCCGAGGCTGGCGAGCTGGGCCTTGCTGACCTGCTCGACGCTGTGCCGGGCGGTGACATGGCCGATCTCGTGGCCGAGCACGGCCGCCATCTCCGCCTCGTTGTCCAGGTGCGTGAGGATGCCGCGGGTGAGGTAGATGAAGCCGCCGGGCAGGGCGAAGGCGTTGACCGTGGGATCGTCGACCACGCGGAAGGTCCAGGGCAGGCCGGGACGCTCCGAGCGGGCCGCCAGCTCGCCGCCGACCCGCGCCACGTACGCCTGGACCTCCGGGTCGTCGTAGAGACCCATCGACTGCACCACGTCGCGGTCCGCCTGCCGCCCCATCTCGATCTCCTGCTGCTCGGAGATCAGCGCGAGCTGGCGCTTCCCGGTCGCGGGGTTGGTGGAGCAGGCGACGGCGCACAGCAGGACGGCGGCCAGGGCGGCCGGACGGCGGGCTCGGGAAAGGGTCGTCATCGTGGTCTCCTTCGCGGTGATCGCCGGGTCTCGACGCACCGTCCGGAGCTGCAAGACGGATGCCCCGGCGGGGGCCGAACTTTTCCCTCGACCGGGCGTAGAAGATGCGGCATGCTGCTCGTGGTGTCCCCGCCGGACGCCCGACGGCTCGTTCGATCCGGTCCAGGAAGTGAGGTTCGACCCATGATACTCCGCAGACTCCGCCCACCCGCCCTGCCGCTCGCCGTCCTCGTCGTGCTGCTGGCTCCCGCCGTGGCGTACGCGGGCGGCGAGACCGTCTCCACCCTCAGCCGCGACGTCGCCGCCTCCGGCGTGCGCAGCGTCCACCTCGACGGCCCGGTCGGCGAGTTCGTCGTCACCGGCAGCGACCGCGGCCGGATCGGCGTCACGGCGCAGGTGCGCTGCGAGCGCCCGGTCAAGCCCGATTGCCGCGAGCGCGCGCGGCGCGTCGAGCTCGACGCCGAGCTGCGCGGCGACCGGCTGGACGTGGAGCTCGACAACTGGCCCCACCACAAGAGCTCCGGGGTGACCGTGGCGCTGACCCTCGAGATGCCGCGCGACCTGCCGCTCGCGGCCGAGCTCGGCGTCGGCGAGGCGACGGTGAGCGGCCTGGAGAGCGACCTCGACCTCGAGCTGGGGGTGGGCGAGGTCCACGTCTCGGCGCCCGAGGCGCGGGTCGGCCGGGTGAGCCTGGAGGTCGGGGTGGGCGACGCCGGGCTCGACGTCGGCGGCCGGCACATCGACGGCAAGGGCTTCATCGGTCGCGAGCTCGACTGGCGCGGCACCGGCGCCGCCAAGCTCGACGTCGAGTGCGGCGTCGGCGAGATCGCCGTCGAGCTCACCGACTGACCGCGCCCTCGTCGTCGCGCTCGAGCAGCTCCTCGACCAACCGGCTGACGCTGGACAGGGTCAGGTACTGGCCCAGCCGGAAGCCGAGGTGCGCGGTGACCAGCAGCACCCCCAGGGTGAAGACCGCCTCCTCGGCGGGGCCGAGGAAGAAGAAGACGCGGCCGCGGTCGCGGAGCAGGAACAGCACCGCCACCGCCACCGCGTCGAGAGCGGCGGCGAACAGCGCGCGGCGCCGCGCCGAGGCCAGCGCCTCCCGCTCCCGCGCCGCCACCTCCGCGGGGGGCTCGCCGCGCCCGCGCGCCACGCGCAACCCCGCCACCTCGTCGATCAACAGCTCGCGCACCGCCCGCAGCCTCAACATGACGCGCCGATTCTAGAGCCCCGCCGCCGCGGCGGCCGCCGAGCCGCTGCGCGGCCGACCGGCTGCTATGCTCCGCCGGCGCCGCCGGCCTCCGCGCGGCGCCGGAGCACGACCGAGGATGGCACCTCCCCCGAGCCTGCCCCGCCGCTTCCTCAAGCTCACCGCGATCAACATCCTGACCAACCTGACCGTGCCGATGGCCGGCCTGGTCGACACCGCCCTGCTCGGTCACCTGGCCGACATCCGCTTCCTCGCCGGCACCGCGCTGGCCTCGTTGATCTTCGACTACGTCTACTGGAGCTTCGGCTTCCTGCGCATGGGCACCACCGGGACCACCGCCCAGTGCGTCGGCCGCGGCGACACCGACGAGGCCTACCGGGTGCTCTACCGCTCGCTGCTGGTCGCGGCCGGCGTCGGGGTGCTGCTGCTGGTGGCGCAGACGGCGGTCCGCGAGCTCGCCTTCCTGCTCCTCTCCGGCGACGCTCCGGTGGAGGCCGCCGGCCGCGACTACTTCGACGCCCGCATCTGGGGGGCGCCGGCGACGCTCGCCAACTTCGCCTTCCTGGGCTGGTACCTGGGGCGCGAGGAGAGCGGCCGGGCCCTGGCGATGAGCGCCACCGCCAACCTGGTGAACGTGGCCCTGAACGGCGTCTTCATCGTCGGCATGGGCCTGGCGGCCTTCGGAGCGGGGCTGGCGACCATGCTCAGCCAGTACGCCCAGCTCGCCGTGGCGCTGCTGCTCTTCGCGCGGGCGCGGCACCGCGACGAGGCGGCCCGCACCGCCGGGCGGCCGGCGCTGCCGGGCTGGGACCGGGCCGTCCTCGACCGCACCCGCTTCGCCGAGCTGGCGCGGCTGAACCGGGACATCCTCGTCCGCACGCTCTGCCTGGTCACCTCGTTCGCCCTGTTCACCAACTTCAGCTCGCTGCTGGGCACCGCGGTGCTGGCGGCCAACGCCATCCTCCTGCGGCTCTTCGAGCTCGCCGCCTACGCGGTGGACGGGGCGGCCTTCGCCACCGAGAGCCTGGCGGGCATCTTCCGCGGCGCCGGGCGCCGCGCCGACCTGCTGCGGCTCACCCGGCTGGCGCTGGCCGTCGGCGCGCTGTTCGCGGCCGCCTTCATGGCCGCCCTGCTGCTGGCACCGGGACCTCTGCTGGGGCTGCTCACCTCCCACGCCGACATCGCGGCGCGGGCGCGCCACGACCTGCCCTGGCTCGCCGTGGTCGTGGTGGTGGGGTCCGCCGCCTTCGTCTACGACGGCCTCTTCCTCGGGCTCACCGCCGGCCGCGCGCTGCGCGGCTCGATGCTGCTGTCGACCCTGGCGGTCTTCGTCCCGCTGGCGGTGGGTGCCCTGCTCCTCGGCAGCAACGCGCTGCTGTGGCTGGCCCTGTCGCTCTTCATGGTCGCCCGGGCGGCGACCCTGGCCTGGGCCAGCCGCGGCCTGCTGGCCGGCTGAGTCGCCGCCCCTCAGCGGGCGAGATCGAGCAGGCGCGCGGTCGGCGCCAGCAGCTCCGCCGGGTCGACCCGCGCCCCCCGCCAGCGCAGCCCGAAGTGCAGGTGGGGCCCGGTGGCGCGGCCGGTGGCCCCGACCAGGCCGAGGATCTCGCCGGCCTCCACCGCGTCGCCGGGGGCCACCGCCACGCCCGAGAGGTGGAAGTACATGCTGATCAGCCCGTCGCCGTGGTCGACGAACACGCTCCTGCCGGAGAAGAAGTGCTCCTCGGCGAGCACCACGCGCCCGGCGGCGACGGCCCGCACCGGCGTGCCGGCGGCCACCGCGTAGTCGGTCCCGGTGTGCGGGCTGCGCGGCTCGCCGTTGAGGATGCGCCGCGATCCGAAGCGCCCCCCGGCGGGGAGATCGGCGAGCGGCGGCGTCAGCGGCAGGGTGAAGCGCCGCGGCGTGCGCAGGTCCCACAACGCCGCCACCCGCTCCGACTCCCGGGCCGCCCGCGCGGCGTCCTCGGCCGACAGGTGGACCTTGGAGTCGTCCGGGATGTCGAGCCGCTGCACCGGGTAGGGGTATTCGCCGACCCGCACCTCGGCCGTGTGCCGCGTCTCCCCCACCCAGCGGACCGCGGTGAGGCTGCCGGGCGCCGCCAGCAGGTCGACCGGGTAGAAGCAGGTCCCGCCGAGCGGCGGGAAGGTCTCGCCCTGCCAGCCGCAGCGCGTGGTCCCGGGGCCGCCCCAGCGCACCACGGAACCGGGCGCGGCGACGGCGGCGGGGGCCGCCGCCGCGGCCGGCGGGGCGGGAACGACGGCGAGGGCGACGACGGCGAGGGCGGCCGGGAGGGTGCGGGAACGGTCCATGCGGCCCGTCTTATCACGCCTCGCGGGGCGCCGCGACCGGTCGCCCGGGGGGCGGGCCGGCGCCCGCCGGCGCTATACTCTCCCCCGCTCCCATGACCGCGCCCACCCCGGACGACCGACCCCGAACCCCCGCCAACCCTCCCCCCGGAGGCACCCCATGAAGCGCATCCTGGTGACCGGCGCCGCCGGTCAGATCGGCTCCGAGCTCGTCCCGGCCCTGCGGGCCCTGGTCGGCGGCGAAGCGGTGATGGCCACCGACCTCGAGGCTCCGCACGGCGAGCTGGCCGCCGGCGGCCCCGGCCGCGCCCTCGACTGTCTCGACCCTGCCGCCCTCGCCGCCGCGGTGGCCGACCATCGCGCCGACACCGTCTTCCACCTGGCCGCGATCCTCTCCGCCAAGGGGGAGAGCGACCCGCTCAAGGCGTGGCACGTCAACCTGGGCTGCCTGCACAACGTGCTGGAGGTGGCGCGCGAGGCCGGCTGCGCCGTGTTCACCCCCAGCTCGGTGGCCGCCTTCGGGCCCTCGACACCGGCCGACCCGGCCCCACAGGACACCCTGCAGCGGCCCACCTCCATGTACGGGGTGACCAAGGTGGCCGGCGAGCTGCTCTGCGACTACTACCACCGGCGCTGGGGGGTCGACACGCGCGGCGTCCGCTACCCGGGGCTGATCTCGCACAGCGCGCCGCCGGGCGGCGGCACCACCGACTACGCGGTCGACATCTTCCACCACGCCGTCCGCGCCGGGCGCTACACCTGCTTCCTCGCCGCGGACACCCAGCTCGACATGATGTACATGCCGGACGCGGTGCGCGCCGCGATCGAGCTGATGCGAGGCCGACCCGGAGCGCCTGCGCCACCGCAACGCCTTCAACGTCACCGCCCTGCAGGTGACGCCGGCGCGGCTCGCCGACGCCATCCGCCAGCATCTTCCCGGCTTCGCGATCGACTACCGCGTCGACCCGGTGCGCCAGGCGATCGCCGAGTCCTGGCCGCGGCGCATGGACGACTCCGCGGCGCGGGCCGAGTGGGACTGGCAGCCGGAGTACGACCTCGCCCGCATGACCGCCGACATGATCGAGCACATCGCCGCCCGCGCCGACACCGCGGTGACCGTCCCCTAGGCGACCGCCCCGCGGCGCCCGCCGCGGTCCCCGAGCACCGACCCCGGAGCTTCCGCCCATGCCCCTCGACCGCCTCTCCCCCGCCCTCGAACGCCACGTCGGACAGCTCGTCGAGCAGGGCACCGCCAAGGGCGACGAGGCGGTCGTCCGCGAAGTGCTGCCCGCCGCCGGCGGCCGCGGCCCCCGCTTCCGCCTCGCCGGCGCCGGCGACCGCACCTTCCTGCGCATGAACTCCAATTCCTACCTGGGGATGGGGCTGGCGCGCGAGGTGATGGAGGCCGAGGAGGCGGCGACCCGCCGCTTCGGCGCCGGTCCGGGGGCGGTGCGCTTCATCAGCGGCACCTACGCGCCGCACGTCGAGCTGGAGCGCCGCCTGGCCGCCTTCCACGGCCGCGAGGCGGCGATGGTCTTCTCCTCCGCCTACGCCACGGTGGTCAGCGCCATCGTGCCCCTGGTGACGGCGGAGACGGTGATCGTCAGCGACGAGCTCAACCACAACTGCATCATCAACGGCATCAAGATGGCGCGGCCGTTCGACAAGGCCATCTACCCGCACAACGACGTCTCCGGGCTCGACGCCCAGCTCGCCGCCGCCGCCGGGCGCGCCCAGCGGGCGCTGGTGATCACCGACGGCGTGTTCAGCATGCGCGGCGACCACGCGCCGCTGGCCGAGGTGATGGAGGTGGCCCGGCGCCACGACGGCGACTTCGCGGAGAACGTGGTGGTGGTGGTCGACGACTCGCACGGCGTCGGCGCGCTGGGCGACACCGGCCGCGGCACCGAGGAGACCACCGGCGCCCGCGCCGACGTGCTGGTGGCGACGCTGGGCAAGGCGCTGGGGGTCAACGGCGGCTACGTGGTGTCGGACGCGGCGGTCGTCCGCTTCCTGCGCGAGAGCGCACCGATGTACATCTACTCGAACCCGATCACGCCGGGCGAGGCGGCGGCGGCCCAGGCCGCGCTCGAGCTGGTCGACAGCGACCGCGGCCGCCAGCTCCTCGCGCACCTCCACGCCCTCACCCGGCGTTTCGAGGGCGGCCTGGTCGAGCTGGGCTACGAAGTGATCCCCGGCGAGCACCCGGTGGTGCCGCTGATGGTCCGCGACACCGCCCGCACCCGCGACCTGGTCCGCCACCTGCGCGACCACGGGGTCCTCGCCACCGGCCTCGCCTACCCGGTCGTCCCCCGCGGCTCCGAGGAGATCCGCTTCCAGGTGTGCGCCGACCACACCGAGGCCGACATCGCCGAGGTCCTCCAGATCCTCGCCACCTACCCCGGCCGGCGGGACGTGACCGGCGGCGCCTGACCCCCGGCGCGAGCGGGCGCGGCGACCACCGGGTCGCCGCGGACGTCCGGGAGAGCCGCGACGCCGCCGACACTCCGGCGCGAGCGTAGCGGAGCCGCCGGTGAACCGACCTGCTAGCCGCCGCCGAAGATCTTCTTGAACGGGTTCTTCGACTTCCCCTCGTCGTTCCCCTGGTCCGGCTCTCCCTCCGGCAGCATCTGGGTCTCCTCGTAGCCGGCGGGGATCTCGAAGGTCGAGGCGGGGATCGACGCCGAGGTGTCGAGCGAGGTCACCTCCATGGTGGTCTTGGTGGTCTGGCTCTTGCCCTTGGGGTTGGTGGTGGTGCTGACGGTGACGGTCTTCAGCGGGAAGCCGTGCGCCTTCTCCATCTCGGCGGAGACCAGCTTGTCGAGCTCGCCGAAGCCGGTGATCGGCGCCTTGCGCAGCCACACCGCCATCGCCGGGTCGTCGAGCGCCGTGGTGGTCCAGACGTCCTGGATCGACTCGACGTGGTTGGTGTGGCCGCGGCCGAAGAACTTCATCGTCATGTCGTAGGTGGTCTTGTAGGTCGAGTGGGTGGTCGAGAGCCCCTGGATCGTGCCGCCCGACGACTGTCCGGTCTTGTCCACCTTCACGTTGTCGATGGAGAGGTTCATCATCGGCCCCATCGCTTCCATGACGCTGCCCAGGGCCTGGAACATCGCCTCGAGGTCCCACTTGGCGTAGGTCTTCTCGTCGGGATCGACGAGGTACAGGGTCTTGCCGCCGTCCTGGGTCAGCAGGTACTCGCCCGCCTCGAGGTCGGCGGCGCTGGCCTGCTGGAAGACGATCTTGGCCCTGGCGCCGTCCACCCAGGCGTCGACCTTGGTGGGCTTGGCCGCCCCCTGCCCCTCGGCGGAGCTGACGGCGGTGTAGCGGACACCGGCGGCGGCCGGCAGCGCCGCGAGCGCGGCGAGGAGAACCCCGAGAAGAAAAACGGTGCGTCGCATCGATGAACCTCCTTGATCCGTGTTCTCGCGGCGCCGGTGGTCGACGCGGCGCCGGGGCGAACCTCCGACAATTTCGCACAGGGCGGCGGCGCGCGCAAGGCGCCGGCCCCGGATCGGCGGTTCCCCTTGACCCGCCGCGGCGTATAGACTACCTTCGATAAGTCGCACCGCGATCCATCTCTGACCCGGAGGACGAGCCCCATGTGGAAGAAGACCGAGGACGACGTGCCCAACCCCTACCAGCCCGCCAGCTCCGCTCCCGCTCCCCGTCCCGCCGCCCCGCAGGCCAGCTCGCGCGGCGGCCACGCCATCATCGGTCCGTCGATCCGCATCGAGGGCGACATCCGCGGCGACGAGGACCTTCTCGTCGAGGGCCAGGTGGAGGGCAACATCCTGCTCGAGAAGCACTCGGTCACCGTCGGCGCCAACGGCCGGGTGAAGGCCGACATCCACGGGCGCAACATCAGCGTCGAAGGCCAGGTCCAGGGCAACCTGTTCGCCGACGAGCAGGTGGTGGTGCGCGAGTCGGGCGAGGTGCGCGGCAACATCACGGCGCCGCGGGTGAGCCTGGAGGACGGCGCCAAGTTCAAGGGCGCGATCGACATGGAGCCGCGCAACCGCGAGCGCGATCGCGGCGCCTCCTCCACCCCCGCCGCCCTCCGCCCGGCGGCCAGCGAGACCTCCGCCGGCGAGGAGTCGAACGACAAGGTGGCGGCGGGGAACCGGGGCGGCAACGGGGGCCTGAAGACGGCCGCGGGCGAGGCCAAGGCCGGCTGAGCCGGGCGCCGGAGGGTAGGATCCCACCCGGAGGGCGTGGCGGCCGGCGACGGCGCTGGCGCCGCGCCCTCGTCCGCACACCCTGGAGATCGGTTTGAAGTGGTTCCGCCCCCGGCCGGAGACGGCGGCCACCGCCGCGCCCGAAGCCGGCAGCCCGCGCGCCCACGGCTCCCTGGCGCTCCCGGTCCTCCTCTCCGAGCTCCACCCGGACCGCCGGCTGCGCATCCTCGACCTCGGCCCCGCCGTGGGGGCCAACATCTCGTTCTGGTCCGAGCGCTTCCCCTGCACCGTGCAGGTGGTCGACCTGTGGTCGGCGCTGGCCGGCGGGCGCGGCGAGGGCGGCCCCGACGTCGCCGCCGCCCTGCCGGAGCCGCCCGCGGACACGCCGCCGGTCGACGTGGTGCTCGCCTGGGACCTGCTCAACTACCTCGACCGCGACCGGATCCGCGCCCTCGCCGACCGGCTCTCGCGGCTCTGCGGCGCCGGGGCCCACCTGTTCGCCATGCTGCTGACCGGGCCGCAGATCCCCCGGGAGCCGGGGAGCTACCCGATCCTCGACGGCGGCCGCCAGCTCCTCTACCGCGTCGACGCCGCGGCGACCCGGCCGGGCCCGCGCTACCGCCCGGCCGACATCGACTCCCTCTGCCGCGGTTTCGCCACCGACCGCAACTTCCTGCTGCGGCACGGCGTGCAGGAGTACCTGCTGCTGCGCGAGGAGGACACCGTGGTCGGCTGAGGCCGGGCCGCAAAAACGACGAGGGCGGCCCGGCGGCCGCCCTCGTGTCACCTCTTCCGGAAAAGCCCCGGCGCTACTCGCCCTCGACCTCCTGCGGCAGCGAGCGGATCTCCTCGTCGCCGAAGTCGAAGAACAGCTCCTCGTCCTCCTCGGACTCGACCGGCAGCTCGGCCTCGGCGAGGTGGAAGTCGTGGTAGTAGTCCATGCCGGTCCCGGCCGGGATCAGCCGTCCCACGATCACGTTCTCCTTCAGACCGCGCAGGTAGTCGACGGCGCCGTTGATCGACGCCTCGGTGAGCACCCGCGTGGTCTCCTGGAAGGAGGCCGCCGAGATGAAGCTGTCGGTCGACAGCGACGCCTTGGTGATGCCGAGCAGCAGAGGCCGCCCCACCGCCGGCTGGCCGCCCGCCGCGAGCACCCGCTCGTTCTCCTCCTGGAAGCGCCACTTGTCGACCTGCTCGTCGACCAGGAACTCGGTGTCGCCGACCTCGTCGATCTTCATCGAGCGCATCATCTGGCGGACGATCACCTCGATGTGCTTGTCGTTGATGGCGACGCTCTGCGACCGGTAGACCTCCTGGATCTTGTCGACGAGGTAGCGCTGCAGCTCCTTCTCGCCGAGCACCTGGAGGATGTCGTGCGGGTTGATCGGCCCGTCGATCAGCGGATCGCCGGCCGCCACCCGCTCGGCCTCCTGCACGTTGATGTGCACCGAGCGCGGCACCAGGTACTCGCGGTTCTCGCCCGAAGCCTCGTCGTTGACGATCACCTTGCGCATGCCCTTGACCACCTCGCCGAGGTGGGCGACGCCGTCGATCTCGGTGATGATCGCCGGCTCCTTCGGCGCTGCGCGCCTCGAACAGCTCGACGACGCGGGGCAGACCGCCGGTGATGTCCTTGGTCTTGGTGGTCTCGCGCGGGATCTTGACCAGCGTGTCGCCGGGATGGACCTCCTGGCCCTCCCGCACCACCAGGTGCGAGCCCGACGGCAGCAGGTACTTCTTCTCGGCCTTGCCGCTCTTGACCAGGATCGCCGGCACCCGCTTCTCCTGCGCCGACGCCTCGACGATGATCTTCTGCGACAGGCCGGTGACCTTGTCGGTCTCCTCGCGCACGTTCTCGCCCTCGACGATGTCGAGGAACTCCACCTTGCCGCCGATCTCCGAGAGGATCGCGGCGGTGAACGGATCCCAGGTCACCAGCTCCTTGCCGGGCTCGACCGTCTCGCCGTCGCGCACCAGCAGGTGTGAGCCGTAGGTCAGGGCGTAGCGCTCCTTCTCGCGGTTCTTCTCGTCGACCAGGACCAGCTTGCCGGCGCGGTTGACCACCACCAGCTCGCCCATCTTCGACTCGACGGTGTTGACGTTGAGGAACTTGACCTTGCCCGGGTTCTTCGCCACGTGCTTGGACTGTTCGGAGACCCGCGACGCGGTGCCGCCGTAGTGGAAGGTCCGCATGGTGAGCTGCGTGCCCGGCTCGCCGATCGACTGGGCGGCGATGACGCCCACCGCCTCGCCGATCTCGACCGCCTCGCCGGTGGCCAGGTTGCGGCCGTAGCAGGCGGCGCAGACGCCGCGCCGCGACTCGCAGGTCAGCACCGAACGGATCTTCACCCGCTCGATGCCGGCCGACTGCACCGCCGACGCCAGCTCCTCGGAGATGAGCTGGCCGGCCTCGGCGATCAGCTCGCCGGTCATCGAGTCGTAGACGTCCTCCTGGCAGACGCGGCCGACGATGCGGTCGCGCAGCGGCTCGAGGATCTCGCCGCCCTCCATGATGGCGGTGACGTAGATGCCGTCGATGGTGCCGCAGTCGACCTCGTTGACGATGACGTCCTGCGCCACGTCGACCAGCCGCCGGGTCAGGTAGCCCGAGTCGGCCGTCTTCAGCGCCGTGTCGGCCAGGCCCTTGCGCGCGCCGTGGGTCGAGATGAAGTACTGCAGCACGCTCAGGCCTTCGCGGAAGTTGGCGGTGATCGGCGTCTCGATGACCTCGCCCGACGGCTTCGACATCAGGCCCCGCATGCCGGCGAGCTGGCGCACCTGCTCGCGCGAGCCCCGGGCGCCGGAGTCGGCCATCAGGTTGATCGGGTTGAACTCGCCGCGCTCACCCTCGCGCCGCCGCATGTCGGAGAACATCTCCTCGGAGACGCGCTCGGTGGTGCGGTGCCAGATGTCGATGAGCAATACGTGGTGCCCTGCCCTGTTCTTCGGCTCAGTTACGTGTTCTCACCATTCCGCGGCGGAGCCGTCTCCGTGGCCGGTGCCGGCACCGTGGTCGGGCGCTCGTCGCGCGCGACCACGTTCGTCTTCTCTTGTTCGGCTACGCCGGTCATGTCCGTTTCCTCTAGTCCTGCCATCTCAAACCCCGCGTGACATGGAACGAGCCGCGGGTCCTTCTCGTGGATCCGCGGCTCGCCAGACGCCGGTGAGGCATCAAAAAACCGTGGACCCGATCTGTGGCCCACGGCTCGTGGCTGTCGTGTGGCGGCCTAGCCGCCTGTTCGTCAGCTCGAACTGGGCACAGATCTCCCATCCGGGGCACCGTTGGACGGCGACACCGTGGGGCACGCGATGAGGGTGCTCCGATAGAGATCCATTGCCTTTACACAGTCCCTCTGTGGTCGATTTTGTGGCCGGACGGCACGTCGAACGACGGATCGTTAGACGGGCCGCCGCGGGAGTCTACGGCCGGCCCGGGCGTGGTGTCAAGACAGCGCCGGGGGTAGTACGTGGGCGACTCCAGTTGCACCCCTCTCGGATGCCTGCCCAGCGGGGTGCCGTCGTTCGGGTGGTTGGTAGTTGCCCGGCGAATATCAGGCATGGCAATGTGCGCCGGGTGCTAGCCTCAGCCTCATGTCGGACAAGCCCACCGAGCGCCTGAGGACCGGCTGATGCGCAGCGTGACCTATTCGATGGGCGTCTCGCTTGACGGCTACATCGTCGGGCCGGACGGCGGCTTCGACTGGACGGCGCCCGACGAGGAGGTCTTTCGCTTCTGGATCGACGAGATCCGAGAGGTCGGCGTCCACCTGATGGGACGACGGCTGTACGAGACGATGCTGTACTGGGAGACCGCCGACCAGGATCCATCGCTCGACGACGTCCGAGCGCGAGTGGGCCGCGCTCTGGAAGCCGCTCCCCAAGGTGGTGTTCTCCACCACGCTGTCGGCGGTGCAGGGCAATGCCCGCCTGGCCTCCGGCGGCCTGGCGGAGGAGATCGAGCGGTTGCGAGCCGAGCCGGGGGAGGGCGACATCGCGATCGGCGGCGCGACTCTCGCCGCCGAGGCGGCCGCGTTGGGTCTGATCGACGAGTACCGGGCCATGGTCTACCCGGTGCTGGTTGGCGGTGGCATTCCGTTCTTTCCCCAGCGCGAGCGCCGGGTGGATCTCGAACTCGTCGAGACCCGCACCTTCAGCTCGAGAGTCGTCTACCTCCGCTACCGCGTGGCGCGCTAGCAGGCTCCGCCGGGCGCGAAAGGGCTGCGTGCTGCGGAGGTATGCGCTCGACGCGGCCGACGGAGATACAACTCGCCTCCATATGACCTGGGTCCAGGCGAATTGGATCGGCGCACTGCCAGGCTTCCAGCTCTTATGGCGAAAGGGATGGAGCGCGAGCAGGCAAGACTCGCTCGGTGGGCCGAAAGCGAGGCCGGGTCACCACGTACCTACCCGTCAAGACAGCGCGGCGGGGAGGCGCTCCGACTGCTCGAACAGCCCCGTTCGTGCGTCACCTGTTAGGCTCTGGGGGATCGTCGTTGTCGCCGTGGCATCGGCACCCGGACACAAGGAGACGATTTGAGCGACGCGATCGAGGTTACCGGCGAAGTCATCCAGCCCCTGCCGAACGCACAATTCCGCGTTCTGCTGCCCGACGGCCACGAGGTGCTGGCCTACCTGGGAGGCAAGCTCCGCAAGCATCGGATCCGGATCCTGCTCGGAGATGCCGTCAAGGTCGAGCTGTCGCCCTACGACCTCACGCGCGGCCGAATCACCTACCGCATGCGCGTCTGACGCAAGTACTCGTCTGCAGGTCGTCGGTGGTCGGTCGCCGGCGAATTCTGGGCGCCAGTTCCCGCCGCGGGGCTATCGGCCGATCGCCGGCTCACGGCCACAGCCTGCAGTGATCGACCGGCGACGGCCGCGGAGGCGACATGGGCCAGACGGTCGCCTCCAGAACGACCGCAGGAAGCGGTCATATCGTGAACATCTGAGTCGTGGCACGTAGCCCCGGCCATGTGCCTCAGTCCGAAACAGGACGAATGGCCGTTGGCTACTGGCACCGGATGCGAGAATCTCGTGCACGACCCAATTCGCGCGCCAACCCACCGAGCGAGGGAATACCGTGAACATCAACCGTGGCCTGCTCTTCTGGGGGCTGGCCCTCATCACCGCGGGTGCCGTGGCCCTGGCCGTGCAGCAGGAGCTCATCGACCGCGACACGATCTCCGGCGCGTGGCGGCTGTGGCCGCTGATCCTGGTCGCCATCGGCCTGTCGATCGTCCTGGCCCGGACGCCGTTCTCCGTCCTGGGCACCATCCTGGCGGCGCTGATCCTGGGCGTGGCCGGGGGTGCGCTGTTCAGCGCTGGGGCGAGCTTCAGCGTCGCGTGTGGCGGGGACATGCCAACCGACCTGCAGACACAGTCGGGCTCATTCTCCGGCAGCTCGGCGAACGTGACGCTGGACTTCAACTGCGGTCGCCTGGACGTCGGCATGACCGACGGCTCCGGATGGCAGGCGCGGACCGGCGTGACCGGCAATCGCGAGGTCCGCCTCTCCTCCTCGTCGGACGGTCTCACCATCCGGTCGCCCGAGGGCGGCTTCAGCTTCAACGAGGGCAAGCAGCGCTGGGAGGTCGACCTCGGTTCGGAGACGACCTACGACCTGCACATCAACGTCAATGCCGCCGATGCCACCTATGACCTGTCCGGCGGCACCTTCTCGGAGGTCAACGTCGATCCCAACGCCGGATCCATGTTTTTCGACCTGGCGGGCGCCACCGTCGACGACTTCAACCTGTCCATGAACGCCGGTTCGGCCAACTTCCAGACCGATGCGGACACCGACTTGGCCGGCGCGCTCACGATGAACGCGGGCAGCATCGACTTCTGCACGGCCCCCGACGCCGCCGTTCGCATCCGCGTGGACGCGAACATCACCTTCTCGCACAACCTGAACGACAGCGGCCTTTCGCGGTCCGGTGACACGTGGACCAGCAACAGCTTCGACGGCGCGGACCACGTCATCGACCTGACCCTGGAGGGCAACGCTGCCAGCTTCACCCTCAATCCCCAAGGAGGCTGCTCATGAACCGCCGGCTGTACCGCTCTCGCAACGACTCGGTCCTGGGGGGCGTGGCGGGTGGCGTCGCGGAGTACCTGGACGTCGATCCCTCGATCGTGCGCATCGTGTGGGCGATCCTTGCCATCGTCACCGGCGGGATCTTCTTCATCCTCTACATCGTGATGTGGATCGTGGTGCCGGAGGGTCATCCGGGCCCCTACGTCCCGGGGCCGGGAGCGCAGCCCGGCTGGACGCCCCCCGGCGGACAGCCGGTGGTGCCGCCGGCCGCGGCCCCGACCGCCCAAGGCGATGCCACCGGTGAGGGCGCGGCTCCCGCGACCGGCGCTGCGCCGCCGCCACCGGCCGCGGCGGCTCCGGCCTGGACACCGCCCGGCGCCTACCCGTACGAGCGGCACCGACGCCGGCGCAGCGGCAACGGCGGGCTGATCTTCGGGATCATCCTGGTGGCCCTGGGCGTCTGGTTCCTGCTCGACGAGTACGTGCCGAACCTGCGCAGCGACCTGCTCTGGCCGATCGGCCTGGTCGCGCTGGGGCTGGTCCTGCTGGTCGTCTCGACGCGACGCTCGTCGGAGGATTGACGCGCGTTCGCTCCGATGCGTGTCCGGGCCGCGTGCGGGCGCGTGTGCCTGCGAGCGGCGGTCGAGCGGCGGTCCGAGCGGCGGGTCCGAGCGGCGGTCCGAGCTGGACGCAATTGTCACCTGGGGGCGCTTACGGTGGCGTGATCGTCGGCCGACAGCGCCAGAGCGCCGTACGTGTCGCTGGGTGACACATACGCCGGCGCCGCGGCCATCCAGCGCCGATACGTGTCACCCGGTGAGAGCTATGCCGTCGGCTCGTCCTGGTCGGCAGGAGTCCGGTTCTGGGGTGATGCGTGCAGCGAGCCGCACCCCATCGGTCCCTTCCGAACAGGGCGAAGGCGGCGGCGGCGAGGGCGACCACCGTGCCCAGCGCCAGCTTCCAGGTGTCGGCGCTCAGCAGCTGCACGCGCTCGCCCTGCGGCGGCCCCGGGAACTTGAACTCGTAGTTCCACGGCGGCAGGGCACGCGCCAGGTTGATGTACCAGTCCGGCATGGCGATGGCGCTGCCCAGCGGGAAGATGAGCACGCCGGCGACGGCGGCCAGCACCAGGAAGGCCGTGGCCAGCGGTCGCCAGCTCCAGGATCGCAAGCCCTCGTCCACCACGTAGGCGACGGCCACCATGGCGAACATCACCGCGGTCAGGTAGTGGTACTGGAACGTGGCGCGCTCGATCCGCGTCCACGGCAGGAACTGGAAGACGAAGGCGGCCACCAGCAGCACGAGGCCCATGGAGCGGCGGCGCCAGGCCTGGACCGCGCAGTACAGCGATGGCCGGCACGCCGGCCCAGAACAGGATCGGGTTGCCGCCGTTGTAGATGACGCCCACGGTCCGACCGTCGAAGTCGTGGCCGTAGAACCACACCGGCTTGAGGTCCAGCGGCCAGCTCCACCACGGTGACGCGGCGGCATGCCCTGCCTGCAGGCCGAAGTGGTACCCGAACATCTGGGCGTGCAGCTCCTCCAGCGACCAGCCGTATCCGGGCCCGGCATCCGGCCCCGCGATGTTGTGGCCGAGCTGCAGGTACGGCACGTAGGCCAGGAAGTAGACGAGCAGCGGAATCACGGCCAGGGCGGCTCCGATCCACGGCCAGGAGAAGCCACCCAGCTCACCGGGCAGGTGCCAGCGGCGGTCGCTCTCGGGGCGGACGAGCGAGACCACGGCCCGCAGCAGCAGCAGCGCCGCCGCCACGCCGAGCATCAGGAACGCGGGCCAGCCGACCTGCGCGCCGCGCGCCAGGACGGCGAAGGCGAGCTCCACCGAGTTGTCGGCGGTCCCCGAGCCCTGCACCTGGTCGAATGCCAGCGCGAACGCCAGGCCGATGCCCGACAGCACCAGGGCCGTCGGCGCCAGGCCGAGCAGGTCACGCGAGTCGAGCCGGATGGGCCGGATCCAGACCAGCAGCAGGGCCAGCGCGAAGGCGGCCAGGGAGACGGCGAGGAACGGCCACGGCGCATCGATCCCGGCCACCACCGTCAGGGACGCCATGCCGGCCACCAGCAGGAAGCGCCCCAGGTTGGATCGGGCCAGGACCAGCACCCACAGACCGATGAGCGCGTAGATGCCCACCCACTTGGTGGCTGACGCAAGGCCGATGAGCACCCCGACCAGCGGCAGCGCCCACCACGCGCTGCGTTGCCATCGGCCCGACCAGACCTGCCAGAAGACGAGATACGCGGCGGCGATGAAGGCCGCCACGAAGATGTCGTTCATGCTGATGCGGCTCATCACGTAGCTCATCGCGTCCAGCGCCATGAAGGCGCCGGCCAGGATCGCGATGCGGCGGCGGCGGAACATCGTCGCGGCCAGCAGGTAGATGAGCCCCACCAGGATGGAGCCGAAGACGATCCCCGACAGGCGCCAGGCGAAGGCGTTGCTGCCGGCGTCGATCCGGACCAGCTGGCCGCCGCGCCCCGCTTCCGCGGATCGACCGAGACCAGGAGCAGGCCGTGGTCATCGTCCTGGCTGTGGTCCGAGATGTCGAAGGCCAGCGCCAGCGGGTCCCCGGGCAGGAGGGTGGTGTCGAAGGCCGCGAAGCCGGCGCGACTGCCGCCCGCCGTTGCCGAGCGGCTGGACGGTCCACACCGCCGGCTGCTGCGCCGAGCTGTCGAACCCGGCGATGTAGATGATGTTCGCCACCGACTGCCAGCCGATCAGCTGCCGGCCGCCGGGCAGCGGCGCGGTGTCGATCAGGTCGACGCTCTCGTCGAAGACGGTGATGCCGCCGTCGACGGCCGGGTGGGCGACGTCGGCCGGCAGGGCGCCGACCGGCACCCAGACCTGGGCGTCGTTGCCCGCGCCGCGGACCAGGACGGGTCCTGCGGGCGGCGCGGGCAGCTCTTCGACCCGTGGCTGGTCGCCGTCCATCTCCGGCTGCAGCGTGGCGCCGTCCAGGACGGCCAGGACCCGCGCGCCAGGTCCGTGGCGACCACCCGCGAGCCGGCGTCGCCGGCGGCGGGCAGGTACGCCGACCCCGCCGGCCACCATGTCGCTGCGTCCGAGCTCCGCGCCGGTCACCAGCTCGTCGACCACGATCCCGTCGGGACCGCGGAACAGGATCACCGATCCGTCGGACGGGATGTCGATCTGCAGGATGCCCGACAGGCCGGTGTCGATGGGCGATCCGCCCGGCGGCGGCGCTCGTTCACCACGCGCCGACACGAAGGCGGCGAGCTGGTAGACCCAGGCGTGGCCGTCGCCGGCGGTGCCGACCAGCAGCCGCTCGGAGCCCTCGTCGTAGGCCAGGGCTGGTGACGATCCCCGGCGCGTCCCACTGCGCCACCACGTCGCCGCTGCGGACCTCGCGCGCGGTGATGGTGCTGTCCGGCGGCGCTGTACGCGATCGAGTCGGGCGCGCAGGCTCGCCGATGCGCTGTGGCGACACCGCCATCGCGGCGGCGGGCTGCTCCAGGTCCGTGCTGCCGACCACCTTGTTCGGGTCCGCGAAGACGATCCCCGCCGCGATCAGGTACTTGGCCAGCATCGGGTGCGTCCACTCGTAGGTGTCGCGCTTCCAGCCCTCCTGCCAGTCGGCCAGCCACTCCGTCGCGGATCGGGCGTGGTAGACCTCGTCGAAGTGCATCGATCGTGGCTCGTCCAGGCGCCAGAGCCGGAAGGCGAAGGCGAAGAGCACCAGACCGATGACCAGCAGCAGGTCCAGCCGGTCGAGCCGGCGCATCGGCTCGCGCAGGTAGGGATCGGACGGGTCCGGCCTCATCCGCTCGCGGATGACGGTCGAGCCATCCGGGCTCGCGGGCCGGCGGCTCGCTCATGGGTGGCGGATGGGGCCCGCGCGGCGGCCACCTCATCGGCCTCCGGCTCGGGCGCGGCCTCGGTCGATCGCGCCGGCGACCAGGCCAGTGCGCGCGGCATGCCAGGCCAGCACGCCCAGCACCACCACGATCATGGCCGAGAGAGCGTAGATGCCCCAGTCGGTGAAGATGGTGCCCGCCAGGAACGGGTCGCGCACCATCGGCTCACCGTTGACCCCCGGGTTGATGGGCGGCCCCTCGACGAACGACCAGTCCGCGGTGTAGACCCAGTACATGTTGGCGAAGACGGAGAGGGTCAGCGCCCCGTAGAGCAGCATCCAGCGCCAGCCGCGTGCGATCAGCGGCGCCGCCAGCAGCCAGGGCGGGGAAGAGGTAGCGCTCGTGGACGCGGGTCGGCAGCGCGAAGAAGGCGAAGGCCAGCAGCAGGGCGGACTCCAGCAGCCCAACCGGGTCGTCGCGCCGCGCCACCTGCCACAGGGCCAGCAGCGCCACGGCGGCGAAGAGGATGGCTCCCACGAGCTGCCAGCTGACGACCGCTGAGCCGATGGTGAACGCCACGCCCGCCCCGTTGAGGCACGATGCCGTTGGCACGTCGCAGCCCCAGGTGATGGTGTCCCCCAGCCCGCTCCACGGGTTGCGCCACAGGTTGAAGGCATTGACGGTCAGGCCCTGGTAGGTGTCGGCCGCCTCGCCGAGCTTCCCGACCAGGCTGAGCTGGTCCGGGTTCGGCGACCAGAGGGTCATGCCGAAGGGCAGGATCAGGATCACCAGCGTGGCGAGGCCCACGGCCAGCGAGGTCAGCACGCGCAGCGCGTCGCGCCGACCGTCGTGCTCCGGATCCGACGAGCGGCCGAACAGGTGCCGCTTGAGCCCCACCACCGCCACGATCGGGATCACGAACGCGAACTGGAACTTGATCAGCAGCGCCACGACCGCGCCGGCGGCCGCCGCCTCGGTCCAGCCGCGTGCCAGGAAGTAGAGCGTCACCAGCAGGGCCAGCGTTCCGACCGAGTCGACCTGCCCCCAGATGGCGGAGTCGAACATCGTTGCCGGGTTGAACAGGTAGATGACCAGCGCCACCAGCCCGATGCGCGTCCCGCTCCAGCCCGCGAATCGTCCGTGCAGGAATCGGCGGCTGTAGGCGAAGAGCATCCAGGCCACGCCCGCATCGGCCAGGATGCCCGGGACCTTCACCAGGCCGGGGGTGATGTCCACGCCCAGGGTGATCGGCTTGAGCGCCTGGCCGATGCTGCCCAGGAACCACAGGACGTACATGTAGCCCGGCGGGTAGTCGGCGAAATAGCTGGCGTCGTAGAAGCCGCCCGGCCCGACGGACGCCATCCGCTGTGCCCACGCGGCGAAGGCGCCCACGTCATTGCGCAGGCCGCTCTGTCGGCAGGAGGACGCCCGCCGACCAGGGCACGCAGAAGCACGCCGCCGACGATCAGCAGGATCGCAATCGTGACCGGATCGCGCGGCAGCGGGATGGGAAATGAGCTCGCGCGCCGTACCGACACGGTGCCGCGAGGCGTCGTGGCCGGCTCCGTCATCGGCGCCGGCAGATCTCGCTCGGCAAGGTGGCGGTGAGTATACACGGGCTCCCTGACGGCTCCGCGCTCGTGCGAGTTCCACCGGCAATCGGGCCCGCCGGGTACGCTACGATCCGCCCGACCCAGCAGGAGAGCCCGTGACCAACGAGCGACCGCGCCTCACCTTCTTCTTCCCCGCCTACAACGAGGAGGAGAACGTGGAGCGCACCGTGGAGCTGGCGCTGTCCGAGATCGGCCCGATGGTCGACGGCTCGCTTGAGGTCCTGGTGGTGGACGACGGCTCCACGGACCGGACCCCCGCGCTGGCCGACGCGCTGGCCGCCGCCGACGAGCGCGTGCGGGTGCACCACCAGCCGAACCGCGGCTACGGCGGCGCGCTGAAGGCGGGCTTCGCGAACGCGCGCGGCGAGCTGGTCTGCTTCTCCGACGGCGACCTGCAGTTCGACCTGGCGGAGATGACCCGCCTGCTGGAGCGCCTGGCCGATGAGTCGCGGCCCGTGGACGCGGTGATCGGCTTCCGGATCAAGCGGCGCGACCCGTTCCATCGGCTCTTCATCGCCAAGACCTACAACACCATCGTGTCCCTGGCCTTCGGCCTGCGCGTGCGCGACATCGACTGCGCCATGAAGCTCCTGCGTCGCGACGTCTTCGACGGGCTGCGCCTCGACGCAGACGGGCCATTCCTGTCCGCCGAGCTGCTGATCAAGCTGCGGGCGCGCGGCGTCCGGATGGCGCAGGTGGGCGTCAACCACTACCCGCGCGCGGCCGGGACGAACACCGGTGCGTCGTTCACCAAGATCCTGCGCACCTTCCGGGACCTGGCCGTGCTGCGCTGGGCGCTCTGGACCCGCCGCAACGAGGTGCTGAGCCGGGTTGAGCCCTAGGCCGGGGCGTTGCGCTCCGACGTGACCCGGTACCGGGCGATGCCGAAGATGGCCGGTCAGCTCTCCTCGTCGGAGGGCGGGCCCTTCTCGCCGCCCTCCAGGTCCACGTCGAGCGAATTCACGAACTCCCGGAAGACGGCCAGCTTCTCCTCGGCCACGTCGCCGCCCTCCTCGTGCTCCGGCTCGACGCCTGCCTCGTCGAGCACCCGCTCATCGACGTAGATGGTGGAGCCGGTGCGGACCGCCATGGCGATGGCGTCTGATGTTCGAGAGTCGATCTCCTGCTCGGTCCCGTCGGCGGCCTCGAGGTAGAGGCGAGCGTGGAACGTGCCATCGGTGACGTGGGTGACGACCACGCGGCTGATGGAGCAGGAGAGCGCGGAGATCACGGAGACCATCAGGTCGTGGGTGAGGGGGCGCTCCGCGGAGAGGCCCTGCAGTCGCATGGCGATGGCGTTGGCCTCGGACGGCCCGATCCAGATCGGGAGATAGCGGTCTCGCTCGGATTCCTTGAGGATGACCACGTGCTGGCTGGAGAGCATGTGGACGCGCACGCTCTCGACCATCATCTCGATCAACCGGACTCGTCCGAAGGGCTGCTCAGCCATGAAACGATTCTAGGCCAGCTCACTCGAGAACGACGCGGACCACCCGCTCGGGAGTCAGCAGCAGCGCCACGGGCGGCCCATCCGCCACCGACGCGACGCTCAGCGCCAGGACGTCATCCAGCGCGCCCGCCGATGCCCCGGTGCGCGGAGCCATCCACTGTCGGACGAACGCGCCGTCGGCGCGCTGGAAGGCGATGATCCGGGCGTTTGCCGCGTCGTAGACGTAGAACAGCTCACGCTCGCCGATCGTGGCGGCGTCGAGCAGGCGGTAGTCGAGCGGCGCCCTGACCTCCGCGTCCGGCGGCGGGTCGAGCGAGTAGTCGGCCTGTGCCAGCGGCGTTCCGAAGTTCACCCGCGTCACCGTGCGCGCCTGCAGCAGCCAGACGTTGACGTCCACGAACAGGTCGCGCGCCTTGGCCGGGTCGATGTCGGCGTCCTCCAGCAGGAACGGCTCCGGCGCGCTCGGGTAGACCACCGGCACCACGTCTCCCGGCGTCCACTTCAGCACCTGGCCGATGCCGGCGTCCACCAGGTAGAGATTGAAGATCTCCAGCGGAGGCCGATGCTGCAGTGCCGCCAGCTCGTGGCTCTGCGCGTCCACGTCGGCCAGGCCAGGCAGGCCCAGGATCCTCGGCTCCTGCTCGACCAGGTCGAAGCGCCACGCCTGCCGCTGGCGGTCGATGACCACCACGTCGGTGGCCGCGGTCGCGATCATCCACGGCTGGCCGGCGGTCAGGTCGCCGATGGACTGCCCGGACCGATAGACGGCGCTCATCTCGCCGATGCCGGGTCGATGTGCACCACGCGCCCCCGCCCCTTCTCGATCACCCACAGCGAGCCGTCGCTGGCGACAACCATGTCGAGCGGTTCGATGTCCTCATACGCCGCGGCCAGGTCCGCCACCGTGCCGACCTGCCGCAGTCGGGCGACGGCGTAGATGGTGTCCAGCCCACCGTCGACGCGGGCGCGCAGGCCGGCGAGGTCGGTCTCGGCGATGCCCGCCCCCACCGCCCGCTGCAGCGCGTCGTTGGCGTCGGCCAGCAGGCCCTTGGCGACCTCCGGGGCGCGGTCGATCAGGTCCTGCCCGTCCTGCTTGCGCTCCACCTCGGCCAGCAGCGCCTGGGCGTCCAGGATCGCCTGGCGGGCGACGTGGGCGCGCGGGATCGCCTCGGTCGGCCGAACGCTGGGGTAGCTCGCGACCGTCAGGCCCACGGCCAGCAGGCCCGCCACCAGCCCCATGACGGCCAGGCCGATGCGTCGCCGGCGCCCCTCCTCCACCACCGCCGTGCGCTGGATCTGGCGCGGGTACTCGGGGCTGTCGGCGCGGCACGAAGGCGAGCAGGAAGTTGAACCCGTACAGCAGCGCCTTGCCGAGCGCCCCCTGGATGCCGTCCAGCGCGTCACCGGCGCGGTGCAGCATGCGGCCGATGGCGTCGGCCAGCGGGACCGGGCTCTGGTCCGGGAGCCCCGCCAGCGGTTCCGCCGGGCGAACCGGCTCGAGGCGGTGCGTGGTGGCGGTGCTCGGCAGCTCCAGGATCTCGATGGCCAGGATGCCGTCGGAGCCGCGGCCGCCGCGGATCTGGAAGACCTGCTCGCAGGTGCTCGACCGCCGCCTTTGGCCGCAGCGTGGCGAGCGCCTGCTTCAGCTCGTCGACGCCCACCACCTGGGCCAGGTTGCGGCTCACCAGCGCCAGGCGGTCGCCGGCCGCCAGCTCGCCACGCCAGGTGTAGGGTTGGATCTCCAGCGCCTCGCCCAGGGTGGCGGCCACCCGACGCTCGCGGACCCGCGGATCCTCCTCGTGCACGGCCGGCGGCGGAGGCAGCTCGAACATGCGCCCCTCGCGCAGGATCACGGCCGCGGCCGGCCCCAGCTTGGCGACGTGCGCCTCGCGGCCGCGTACGGCGACGGCGATGATGCTGATGCCCGCCCGCTTCGGGATACCGAGCTTGTTGCGCTGGTGGTAGAGGCGACGGTTGGCGCTGGCCAGGGCCCGACCCAGCGCTCCGAGCGCGCCGGCGGAGAGGTCGTAGTAGTAGTCGCTGCTCCATGTGCTCCAGCGCGTCGGCGGCCGCGCGAGCCAGGCCCGGGCCGCCGCCGGTCAGCTGGGCCAGGAGGAAGAGGCTGCCCTTCGTGCGCGACAGCGCGCCGACCGCGGGCTCGTGGAAGCGCATCACGTCCAGGGCGCCGGCGATGCGGTCTTCCGGCGCCGGCAGGCCAAGGCGGGTGGCCAGTCTGTCGGTCATGGCTGCGGCGGCTCGAGCGGGTCTGCGGTTCATACGGTGCAGCCGTTGCGTCGCGGCAACGGCGGATCGGGCTCGATTATAGGGACCGCGGACCGACCGAAACGACCCACCGATATGGCCAGTCGGCGCAGCTCGATGGTCGCCCCCGGGCGCCCGCGCATCCGCTCGTTCACGCTGCGCACCAGGCGGTCGGAGCGCAGCGTCAGCTCCTGGGCCAGGATCGGCTCGGAGGCCTCGACGTGGCCGGTCCCGTTCGCCACGCGGACCAGGCGGCTCTCCAGGCCCGCGCGCGACAGGCCGGCGGCCGCGACCGTCTCCGACCACGCCAGCCGCACCTGGGCCAGCGCCAGCTGCTCCGCGGCGGCCGGTCCCATGCATGAGAGCAGGGCGCGCTGGACGGCCACCGCCGCCTCCTCGGTGCCCTTCGGCCGCCCATCGCTCAGGCCACCCGCGGGGCGAGGGTCAGGCGGCCCTCGCCCACCTGCCAGGTCGGGACGCCGCGGCGGCGGGCCGGCGGCAGCGCGGCCAGGTCGGCCGTGGTCACCAGCACCTGCCCGCGCTCCAGCAGCAGCTCCAGCGCGCGACCGCTGCGCTCCGGGTCCAGCTCGCTGAAGACGTCGTCCAGCAGCACCACCGGCGCCGGCGCGCCCTCCTCGCCCAGCAGGTCCCGCTCGGCGAGCTTCATGGCCAGGATGATCGTCCGCTGCTGGCCGCGGCTGGCGTGCGAGGCCACGTCGCGGCCGGCCAGCTCCACGCGCAGGTCGTCGCGCTGCGGTCCGATCAGGGTGACGCCGTTCCACAGCTCCTTCTGCCGGGCGCCGGCGATCCGCGCGCGGAAGGCGGGCAGCAGCTGCTCGCTCGACGGCGCCCGCCGCGCCGATCAGTCCTCGGCTGCGACGGCCGCTCCGGCCAGGCGTCCTTCAGCGTGTCGAGATAGGTGAGCCGTACCGCGTCCCGCCGCTCCTCGGCCGGCGCCACCGCGTCGTGCAGGGCCGGGATGCGCGCGGCCAGGTCGCGCCACCACCTGCAGCCGGGCGGCGGTCACCCGCGCCCCCACCTCCGCGAGCTGCTCGTCCCAGAACGGCGAGGCCCTCGGTCGCCGGCCTCCTCGCGCCGGATGGCGCGCAGCAGGGCGTTGCGCTGGGCGAGCACGCGTCCCAGCTCGGCCAGGTCGCGCGCCGCGCGGCGGTCGCGCTGGGCCAGGATCCCGTCCAGGAAGCGCCGCCGCTCGCCGGGGGAGCCGACCAGCAGCAGCATCTCCTCCGGCCGGAAGAGCACCGATCGGGCGACCTCGCCAATCGTGCGAGGTGCGGCGCGGCAGCCCGTTCAGCAGCAGGCGCTTGCGGACCTCCGGCCCCGCGGCCTCGCCGGGCAGGATCAGCTCCAGCCGCGACTCCGGTCGCCACCGTCGCCGGCGGCCAGGTCAAGGTGGACGCGTGCGAACGGGCTGCCGTGGCGGACCAGCTCGGCGTCGGCGGCGGCGCGGTGCGAGCGCCCGGCGATGGCCACGTGGATCGCCTCCAGCAGGTTCGTCTTGCCCGCACCGTTGGGGCCGGCCACGATCGTCAGGCGTGGATCGGGCAGCAGCTCGGCGGCTGGCGTAGCTGCGGAAGTCCTGCAGGAGCGAGACGGGTGACACGGCACAGCTAGGACGCCGTGCGGACCGGCATGATGACGTGCACGTAGTCGTCCTTGCCGATCCCGCGGATGACGCCGGGCGCCAGCGGCCCGGAGAGCTCCAGCGCGGCTTCCTCGGCCCCCAGGTTGGAGAGCACGTCGATCAGGTAGCGAGCGTTGAAGGCGATGGTGGTCGCCTGGCCCTCGACGGTGGCCTCCAGCGCGTCGGCGTTGTCGCCGATGTCTGCGGCGTGCGCCGTGATGGAGACCTCGCCCGACTCGTCGCCTCCCAGCTCGACCTTGATGATGTTCGCGCTGTCGCGGGCGAAGATGCTGGCGCGCCGCGCGCCGGACAGGAAGGCCTCGCGATCGATCACCGCGCGGCTCGAGTGATCGGTCGGGATCACCGGCTCGTAGTTCGGGAACTGGCCCTCGATCAGGCGCGAGACGAGGTCGATCCCCTCCACGTGGAAGAGCACCTGGCTCTTGTTCGGGGTGATGGTGATCTCGATCGGCTGCTCCGCATCGGGCAGGATGCGCATCAGCTCCTGCGTACGAGCGCGCGGGCACCACGATGCTCGTCTCGGCGCTCACCGCCTGCGCCGTCGTCAGGCTGCGCACCGCGATGCGGTAGTTGTCGGCCGCGGCCAGCGTCATCCGGTCGCCGGCGAACTTGGTCAGCACGCCGGTCAGGATCGGCCGGCTCTCGTCGGTGGCTGCGGCGAAGACGACTTCGCCCAGGGCCTCGCGCAGAGCGCGCGCGTCGACGCTCGTGGTGGGCGCGTCACCGATGGCGGCGACGACCGGGAACTCATCGGCCTCGATGCCCTTGATGCTCGAGCGGCTCCCGCCGCAGGTCACCTTGAGCGTGCGGTCCTTGGGCGACAGCTGAAGGTCGATCTTCTGGTTCGGCAGGGACGCGACCAGGTCGGCCAGCAGCTTGGCCGGCACGGTGATCTCGCCCTCCGCGTCCACCTTGCCGGGGACCCAGCAGTTGATGCCGATCTCGAGGTTGGTGGCGGTCAGCTTCAGCCCGGAGTTCTCCGTCTTGAGCAGGACGTTGGCGAGGACGGGCAGGGTCGCGCGGCTGCTCACCGCGCGGCTCACCACGCCGAGTCCGCGCGCCAGGTTCTCCTGCATCACCGAGACGTTCATTCCGACCTCACCTGTAACCAGCCCAGCAGCCACGGGAATCTCCCAGAGCAAGCGCTGCGTACTTCTATCAATCAACGAGAAGGATACATTTTGGTCGCCGTCCCCAGTAGGGGTGTGGAAGGTGTGGACCGATAGGCCCGACCACGCTCCAGATGGCCCCGGATGGCTGCGGACAACCGACCCTCGGTTGTGGAACCACCCGCCGCCCGATGCGCATTCGCGGTGGACTCAGACGTGGGTGGTGTTGAAGACAGCCTAGCGCGCCGGTTGAGGGGGGTGGCGGTTTCTCCACAGGCGCGACCCGATATCCACGGGATCGGGGCACTTATCCACGACGAACTGCAGCGAGGAGTCGCTACTCGGAGTAGATCATCTCCCGCACCGCGCTGATCTCCCGCCGCATCTCGTCGTTCTCGGCCAGCTCCCGCGTGATCTTGTCGCAGGCGTGCAGCACGGTGGAGTGGTCGCGCCCACCAAGCTCGGCGCCGATGCGCAGCAGCGAGATGTCGGTCTCCTCGCGGATCAGGAACATGGCGATCTGGCGGGGCACCACGATGGCCCGATCGCGCTTGCTGCTCCTCAGCTGGTCCAGGTTGACCCCGTAGTAGTCGGCCACCGCGCGCACGATGCGCTGCGGGGTGATCGACCGCTTCTTGGGGTTGTACATGACGTTGGAGAGGACCGCCGATGCCAGCTCGTTGTTGATCGGCATCCCGGACATGCTCGCGTAGGCGATGACCCGGTTGAGGGCGCCCTCCAGCTCGCGGACGTTGCTCACCACCTTGCGGGCGATGAACTCGATCACCTCGGCCGGGATCAGGTTGAGCTGGTCCTCCGCCTTGGAGCGCAGGATGGCGATGCGCGTCTCCAGGTCCGGCGGCGTCAGGTCGGCGATCAGGCCCCACTCGAACCGGGAGCGGAGTCGCTCCTCCAGGGTGGTGATCGCCTTCGGCGGCCGATCGCTCGAGAGCACGATCTGCTTGCCCGCCTCGTGGATCGCGTTGAAGGTGTGGAAGAACTCCTCCTGCGTCCGCTCGCGCTCGGCGATGAACTGGATGTCGTCGATGAGCAGCACGTCGATGCGCCGGTATCGGTTCCGGAAGTCCTCCATGCGCTGCTCGCGGATGGAGTTGATGAAGTCGTTGGTGAACTTCTCACTGGTGGCGTACAGGATCCGCTTGCGCGGGAACTTGCCGGCCACCGCGTTGCCGATGGCGTGCATCAGGTGCGTCTTGCCGAGACCCACGCCGCCGTACAGGAAGAGCGGGTTGTAGGCGTGCCCCGGCCGCTCCGCCACGGACAGCGCCGCCGCGTGCGCCAGCCGGTTGGCGGAGCCCACGATGAAGTTGCAGAAGGCGTAGCGGCTGTTCAGGTTGACGGTGTTGCCACCGGCCGATGCGGGAGGGGGCGGCAGGCTGTCCTCGTTCGCCTGGTCCGGCACCGGGCCCGGCGCGTCCGCCACCACGAACTCGACCTGCACCGATCCGCCCACCACGCGGGCCAGGGTCTGGCTCACCAGGGTGCGGTAGCGGTTGTCCAGCCAGTCGCGTGCGAAACCGTTCGGCGCGGCGATGCGAAAGTGGCTCTCGTCGATCTCGACGAGGGTCGTGTCCTTCAGCCAGGTCTCGAAATTCGCGGGCGACAGGCTAACCTGCAGCTCGCCGAGGACGGCACGCCAGACCTGGTTCGCATCCATCAATAGCCGTCTCCAGAGTCGATAGTCGGAGGGGTGTCGGGACCCGGAATCCTACTCCCTCCGGACGGCGCAGGGCCGATGTTTTGGGCGCTTCGGCGCCGGGGGCCGCGGTAGTGTAGCAGCGCCGTTTCCCGTCCGGCAATGGAGTGGGTGACACGTCCTCGTTCGACCGTGCCCTAACCACCGGCGCGAGCGCTGCGGACTCGCGAAGGGGTGGCGAATGCGCGGTGCGCATGCGCGAGGAGACTGTTGGGCCAGTGTCTGGCTGCTCTATGCACCCGAGAGCATGAGCCAGCCATGCTGCGGACCTCAGCTTGGCTGTGCTATATCCCCAACCTGCCAGTTGGCAGGCGGAACAGGACAAGTATGTGACCGTCCAAATAGCCTTCCGGGCATTCGCCGGCGGGGCATGCACGCCCGACCCACACCTCACCCGGACGCTCGTCACCGGCTAACTGGTCATCGGCAATGTTGTATGAGCCTATCGTTTCTCATTGACATGAACGGGCCTTGCGGTGAGTCGAGACCCAGCCACACTTGGGAACAGAACCCGACCGCCGACCGTCGTGTTGGTGTCCGTTCGTCTCGATTGAGGGCTGTTATGCACCGCAACCTGATCATCCTCACCGCCGTGATCGCTGTTGCGGCCTGCAACAGCACGCCAATCCCGACCGCCAATCCCAATCCGTCCCCATCAAGCACTGCGTCGCCGATTCCGTCGCCGACATCGAGCGCATCGCCAACGGCCTCGCCGTCGCAGTCTCCGACCACGTCCGTGATCACCGAAGAGGTCGGTCTCCTGACCGTGACCCACCCGGTCGCGTGGCGGTTGGTCGCAGGCCCCAAGGACATTCCCGGTCGGCCTGTTCCGCTGTTCTACCTGAGCAACGCGCCGCTCACCGTCGGCCCGTGCCCGACGCCCGATCCGAAGAGCGGTGAGTTCCAGGGTTGCCCGGAACCACTGGCCGCGCTTCCGTCCGGCGGAGTGCTCGTCACCGTCAATCCGAACCTCGGCCTCCCCGCGATGAACCCGCCGCAGGTAACGTTCGAGAACAAGACCAAGGCGTGCCAGGCCATCGGTGGCGAAGCCGAGATGTGGTCCGTCGTCGGCGGCACGGTCCTCACGGCCTGCCTGCGAGGCCCGGACCTTGCGGCCCAAGAAGCCGAGGTCCGGGCGGTCATTGCCTCACTGATGCCAACCGCCTGATCGATCGAGTCAGCGTGCCGGTGCGCGAAGCGACGAGGTGCGGCGTGCGTCGGCGATCATCCCCTGACTCGAATCCGGTCGCCCGCCGCGTGTCGTCAGCCACTCTCGGATCTTCGTCGCGTAGCGGCGCTCGTCGGCAAGCCCTCGCTGATCGAGGGTCATGAGCATCAACAGGCGGTCCGTTCGCTCGCGGTTCGAGAAGAGCGCCCGGCGGTCGTAGAGCCGGGACTTCACGACCTTGAGCGCCTTCTCGATGCCGCCCGTCGTGCGCCGGACATGGCGAGTGGCGTGGTTGGCTATCTGAGCCGCGATGTGTGGGCCGCGACGGTCGAACCAGTCGTCGAGTTCGCGGATCCCCCAGCGTCGTGCCTCGGCCTCGAACGCGACCCACGACGCAGCGTCCCAGAACGCAACTGCAAGCGCCTTACGGAGCCGGTGATCCGCGCCGATGCCGGCCCGGTTCAGCATCTTCGTCGCGGTCTCCTTGAGATGGTATTCCGACCACACGATCTCGGGTGTGTTCGGGGCCGGCCACGCCTCCCGGATCGCCTTGTTCCAGGCCCACGACGGGTCGCAGATGACGACGCGTGGGATCCCCGACAGGCCGAGCAGGAAGGCCTTGATGTGCGCGGTCGAAGGGGTTGGGACCGCCCGTAGCAGCCAGAGCCGGTCGGGTAGGCCGTTCGCGTGGTAGCCGTAGGCTCCGAGCACCGCGAACAAGGGGCGACCGCCACGACCACTGGTCCCGCGAGCGGGCAGCACCGGCCAGATCACCTTGCTCGCCGAGATCCGCTTGTTCCTGGCGATGCCCGCGAAGGGCAGATCATCGAAGGCTACGACCTCCGGCCATGCGGTCGGGGCGTGCGGCTGCCAGAGAACCGGCGCGAAGACTTCCACCCAGTCGCCCGCCGGTGTCCCGTTCGCGCCGTAGAACCTCGTGTGCTTCTTGGGCGCGGTCCGTCGGTTACGACGGACACGCGTCGCGTTGGTCCGGGCGTCCTCGGCTGCCTTGTTGTAGGCGTCGCCCTTGCCGACCGCGACGAGCGCCGCTGCCACCTGCCGGGCCGGGAACTGGTAGGCCTGCGGGTAGGGCGGGCCTTCATGCGGATGGAGGACGGTCAGGCACTCGACGCACAGCGGCTCCGCCGTGAGTTCCCTGGGCAGTGGGCCGGCGAACCGGTGTGGCGATCCAACTCGTGGCCGGCAGAGGAACAACTGGCGGGGGTGGCCGGAGACGCCGTAGGTCCCGCCGCGGACGACGACGGAAGTCGTGTGACCGGACCTCGGACAGAGGGGCATCTCGATCGTCTGCGCTCGAACGGCCATCGTCTTCCGACCGTAACGCAGGCGTGGCCGTTCGGGCGATCACCCGATCGTCATGTCAATGAGAAACGATAGGCTGTTGTATGCGTGGTGACAGTCCTCCTGGTCGACCGTGTCGGCGCACTCGAGGGGAAGGATGCTTGCGCAGCCCGCGAGCACGCCGGCAAGCACGATCGCAAGACATAGCACGCGGCGCATGTCTGCGATTGTATTAATGCCAACGTATTCACCATGTGTCGAGCTTGCCGGAGCCAACCCTGAGCGCCGGCGGGGGTTTGACACCCTGCGGCGCCGATGGGGTAGAATCGCGGCGCAGAGCGAGACGAGCCGGAGACGGCCATCGCGTGAGGCTGGCGTGAAGCCAGCCGTTCGTGTGTTTCCGGACAGATATCGAACTCGCCGCCGCTGAACGAGGACGACGTACGCCGCGATGAAGAGGACCTACCAGCCCAAGAAGCGCGCTCGGAAGCGGGAACACGGCTTCCGCGCCCGCATGGCTTCGAAGGGTGGTCGCCGCGTGCTCGCTCGCCGTCGCGCAAAGGGACGCACGCGGCTCACCGCCTGACGCTGACGAGGCACGAGGTGCCAGCCTTCTCGACATTGAGTCGCAAGGCGGACTTCGACGCCATCGGGCGCCAGGGATCGGTCCGCGCGACCCGGTTGCTGGTCCTGCGATCGCTGCGGACCAACAGGCCGGAGACGCGGGTCGGGATGAGCACTCCCCGAACGCTCGGTGGGGCCGTTCAGCGAAACCGGGTACGTCGCCGGCTGCGTGAGCTGGTCAGGGAGCAGCTCCGCGAGCGGCAGGTGAGCGACGGATGCGGGGTGGGACCTGCTCCTGATCGCCAGGCCGGAGGCGGCGCAGGCGAGCCACGCGGAGCTGCGCGAGGCATTGAGATCGCTCATGGAGCGATCGGGAATAGGTGGATGAGGAAGATCGGCCTGGGAGCCATACGCGCCTACCAGCGACTCTTCGCCTGGATGCCGCCAAGCTGTCGCTACACGCCCAGCTGCTCGCAGTACACCTACACCGCCGTCGAGAAGTACGGGCTGCTGAAGGGATCGTGGATGGGAATGAAGCGCATCGGCCGATGCCACCCCCTGCATCCCGGCGGCTACGACCCCGTCCGATGAATAGCTTCCCGATGAGCAGCCGATCGTGATCGCCGCCGGCTTCTGGGGCATCGACCACTTCACGCCCCCCTGGGACATCTTCTTCCTGCCCCTCTTCAACCTGCTCGTCCTGGCCTACCAGGTCCTCTTCAGCGACTTCGCGCTGGCGATCATCGTCTTCACCATCGTCATCCGGACTCTCCTGGCCCCCCTCTTCATCCGGCAGATCCGCTCCCAGAAGGAGATGCAACGGATGCAGCCGCTGATCAAGGAGGTCCAGCGCAAGCACAAGGGCAACCGACAGAAGGTCTCCGAAGAGACGATGGCCCTCTACAAGGAGCACGGAGTCAACCCGGCCGCGGGGTGTCTCCCGGTGGTCCTGCAGCTGCCGCTCCTGTTCGCTCTCTACCAGGCGCTGATCCGCGCCTCGAACGTCGTCACGCTGAGCGCCGAGCAGGCATCCTCGGACGCGTTCGCCAATCTGCAGGCGGCGCTGCCGGGGATCACGCCCATCGCCGGCGAGGCGAACAAGTTCGTCGCGCCGTTCAAGGGCGTCTGCAACCTGGATGCGTTCAACGGGGCCTTCAGCCACTTCCTGCCGCTGAACTGCCAGCTGATCGACCCGCTCAAGCTGACCGAGCCGATCCACACCACGGTGCCGTGGCTCTTCAGCCTGGACCTTGCGAAGGTCGACAACGTCTTCGCGATCCCCCTCGGCGGCTTTGCGCTGTCCGGGATCGCCATCCTGGCCGCCGTCCTCCAGTTCGTGCAGGTCAAGATGACCAGCCCATTGCCGAACCCGGACGACCCGACCAGCGCCACGACCAGCACGATGGTCTACCTGTTCCCGCTGCTCACCATCTTCTGGGGCGGCCTTTTCCAGAGCGGCCTGATCCTGTACTGGGCCGTGTACACCGCCTATCTGATCGTGCAGCAGTACGTAATCATGGGCTGGGGCAACCTCTTCCCGATCTTCGGATGGCGCCCGCGCTGGGCACCGTCGCCGCAGGAGATCTCGCCGGCACGCAGGCGAGAGCCGGAGGAAGCGTCGCCCGATGGGCGCCGCGAGCGAGGCAACCAGCCATCCAACACCCGTCCCGGAGGCGCGCCCGGCGGCAACCGCCAGCGATCGCGCACCGGGCAGAAACGACGAGGCCGTAGACGATGACATTCCGCGAATTCACCGGCAAGAACGTCGAGGAGGCGATCCGCACCGCCATGCGCGAGTACGGAGCCGACCTCTCTGAGCTCGACATCGAGATCCTGGCCCAGGGCAGCCGCGGCATCCTGGGGGTCGGCGGCGAAGAGTCGCGCATCCTGGCGGCGCCGAAGTCCGCCATCGCTGCCGCCGACACGATCCGCGTGCCCGAGCCGCCGGTCGTTGCCGAGGGCCAGGAGACGGCTGAAGACGGGCCGGCGCACGCAGAAACGGCAGCCGAACCAGCCGAACCGGCCGAACCGGCCGAACCGGCCGGCGCCGCCCCGGCCGATGAGCAGGCCACCGAGCGGCGCACGCTCCGAGCGCGGCACCCGGTCACGCGCTGGCCGCGGCGGCCGGGATCGTGGCGAGGGACGGGAGCGACGGTCGAGCCGTGAGCCGCGCGGAGGGCGTGACTCCCGCTCAACGCGTGAGCCGCGCGAGCCGCGCGAACCCCGCGCCGACCGACCGGCCCGGGAGCCCGCTCCGTTCATCCCGGCCAAGCCGCTCGAGGAGCTGACCGAGAAGGAACGCGGCGTCCTGGAGGAGGCCAAGTCGGTCCTGGAGGAGCTGCTGCGCCTGATGGACCTCGAGGGGACGGTCGAGATCGCCATGGGCACCGAGACCTCGAAGCTGAACGTGAAGGGCTCGGACCTCGGCGTGCTCATCGGCCGCCGCGGCGAGAAGCTGGCCAGCCTGCAGCACCTCGTCAACCTCATCGTGGCCAAGAAGGAAGGCCAGTACAACCGCATCGCCATCGACGTGGAGAACTACCGCGGCCGCCGCGAGGAGCAGCTGCGCGACGTCGCCGAGCGCGCCGCCAAGCGTGTCCAGCAGAGCGGCAAGATCATCCAGCTCGAGCCGATGCCCGCCATCGAACGCCGCATCGTGCACATGGCGCTGGTGGAGAACCCCAAGGTGCGCACCCAGAGCGTTGGCGTGGAGCCGAACCGCCGGATCGTGATCCTGCCCGCGGGCAAGGCGGAGTCCTAAGGACGAGCACGCGCCCGGCCAATCGGAGGGTCAACTGACCGATGGATGGGCCCTGCGCCATCGGGCGAATCGGTGACGGCCGAGCCTGGGTCGGGTTCGTCCGGGTCGCGGGCGAGTACCGCCTGGCGCTGGGTGAGGGCGATGCCGTCCGTACCGTGCCCGCCGACACGGATCTGCTTCTCTGCCTCGCGATCGCCTACTTCGAGGACGCACTGGAGGACCCCCCGCCCGCCATCGAGGCGACGCACGAGGACCTGTCGGAACTGGTGCGCGATCTGGCAGCACGCGCCCCGGACCCGCACCGGCGCCGGCTGCTGCAGGAGTCCGTGGACGCCATCGACGACGGGCTGGCGGTGGATGCGGTCATGAGCCGCCTGACCGCCGCGCGCGGGCCGGCAACAGAGGAGCAGGCCGACCCTGTCGACCTGCTCCTGGAACGCGCCGAAGCCCTTCGGGCCGAGGTCTAGCTGCTTCGAGGCTCCTCGTCCGGCGGGCTGCCCGGAGCCGTAGAAGTGTCCGCCGCGGGCGGAGCTGCCGGAGGCGGAGTTGCTGGAGGCGGAGTTGCCGGAGCGGCGGAGCGGCCTGGCGCAGTCGGAGGCGGAGCTGCCGGAGGCGGAGCGGCCTGGCTCATCGGCGGCGGAGGCTGGGGCGTGCTCGGCTGCGTGCCGGATGCGCCAGAGGTGCCGACCTGGAACTTGCCACCCTCCGACTGGAACGCCTGCCAGGACTGCCACCCGAGCCACAGCGATGCCGCGAAGCCGATGAGGAAGATGTACGTGTCGACCTCATCGAGGTTGCGGAAGATGTAGCCGAGCTCGACGAGCGTCGTCGAGCGCCCAGAAGATCGCCGCCACCCCGCCGGCGATCAGCAATAGGCTGCCCTTGCGAGCCCGGCAGCGAGCTGTTGGGCGACATCTGCGGCAGGAAGATGATCGCCAGAACGGCAATGCCGCCGATCAGCGGCAGGGCCATGAGTCCCCCCAGCCGTAGGCGAGCGCATAGATCGCCAGGATGATGACCGCCACGGACGCGTAGACGGACATCTTCTCGCTGGAGCTGAGCTTCGAGAAGTCCATGACCCTGAGAGCCTCCGTTCCCGCGGCCCATCTCTGTATTGAAGTGTGGATGTGGGCGGGAGCCGCGTGGCGCGCACCTTAGCACAGGGATTGGCGGCTTCCTAGGCCCCGCCCCCTCGAATACCGTGGCCGAGGCGCCGAATCGGGCATCGGTGAGGCTGATGGTCAGACGGCGATGTCGCGCCGTCGAAGCCCGATGACCGCCAGCACCACAAGGACCGCGAGCTCGGCCAGCAGGACGAGGCCAGTCGTCGAGCTGCCAGCCGTTCACCAGCGGCCGCCCGCCCGAGTAGTAGTAGAACGGCGAGAAGCTCCGTGACCAGGTGATCGCCTCGATCGACGGTCCCAGCGTGTTGGCGATGTAGGTGAGCACGCCGATCAGGGCCACCGCACCCCAGGCCAGCGCCGCGACTGCCGGTTGCCGCGCCGACCGGCCAACGCCAGCGACGCCAAAGAAGAGCCCCAACAGTCCCAGCTGGACCGATGCGGCGGCCAGGTTCGCCACCCCGACGCTCGCGAAGTTCGCCGGTCCGGCGGCCACCAAAAGTGCCCCGAAGAGGATTGCCACCGGGCAGGGCGATCGCCACCGCCATCGCGGCTGCCCGCTGCAGGACGACCTGCCAGCGCTCCACCGGGTGCGCCAGCAGCACGTCGAGCCTGCCGCTCTCCTCGTCGCCGGCCATCGCGCGCTGCCCAGGGTGGCGGCGAAGATCAGGATCAGGATCGGCCCGAGCAGGCCGAAGCTGGTTGCGCCCAGGTAGCCGGCGGGACTGGTGATGTCGGTCATGCCCAGGGCATCCAGCAGCCCCGGCGGGAACGCTGCCAGCGCGGCAGCCATGTCGGGGTTGTTCATCAGCGGCCAGAACGAGGCGTACAGCACGCCCACCGCGCCGATCGCCAGCGCCCAGATCAGGATGCCGGTCCGCTGGTCCCACAGGCTCTTGCCGAAGACGCTACGCAGCATCGGTCGGCTCCGGCCCGTGTCCCGCATCAGCGTCGCGGTAGTAGGTGAAGAACAGCGCCTCGAGATCCGGTTCCTCGACCACCATGCTCTCGACTCCCCATCGCGCGGCGGCCTTGACGAGCGGATCGGCGCGGCCGGCCAGCCGGCAACGCAGGACGCGTGCCATCGGTGCGCGCGTCCTGACGCCGGGCAGGGCGGCGAAGTGCCTCGAGCGGGACGGGCTCGTCGAAATGGATCTCCACGCGCGCGCACGGCGCTGGCGGCGCAGATTCTCGACGGCCTCGACCGCGACCATCACGCCGTCGCGGATGATCCCCACCCGATCGGCGCTCTGCTGCACTTCCGACAGGACATGCGAGGACATGAAGACCGTCTGCCCCGCGGAGCGCACCTCGCGCACCATCTCCAGGAACTCCTGCTGCAGCAGCGGGTCGAGGCCGGCGGTCGGCTCGTCCAGGATCAGCAGCTCGGGCTCGTGCATGAAGGCCTGGATGACGCCCACCTTCTGGCGGTTTCCCTTCGACAGGCTGCGGATGCGCGTGCCCAGGTCCAGGTCCAGCCGCTCCGCGAGCCGCTCGATGTCGGCGCGCGGCACGCCGCCGCGCAGGTGGCCCAGGTGGGTCAGCAGCTCGCGCGAGGACTGGCCGCCGTCCACCATGAAGTCGCCGGGCAGGTAGCCGATGCGGCGCCGGAGCGCGGCGCCAGCCGTTGCGCGGATGCTCGGCCGAGCACCTCCGCGCTGCCGGACGGTCGGTCGGATGCAGGTCCAGCAGGATGCGGATGGTGGTGGTCTTGCCGGCGCCGTTTGGGCCCAGGAAGCCGAAGATCTCGCCCGGCCGGACGTCCAGGTCCAGTCCGTCGAGGCCGCGCCGCTTGCCGTAGTACTTGACCAGGCCGCGGGTGGCGATGGCGTCGGTCATCGCCACCATTGTGCCGCACGGGCGGCTACCGTTATCGGCGATGAGCGGCCTCGACAGGACCGATGCCGCTGGTGGTCGGCGGCGGCCCGAATGGGCTCGCCGCGGCGATCGTGCTGGCCGAGGCCGGCCGCAGCGTGCCGCCTGTTCGAGGCACGGGAGACGGTGGGCGGCGGCTGCCGTTCGGCCGAGCTGACGCTTCCCGGTGTGCATCCACGACGTGTGCAGCGCCGTGCACCCGCTCGGCCGCTCTTCGCCGCTCTTCCGCCGGCTGGACCTGGAGCGCCACGGGCTGGAGTGGATCGAGCCGCCGGTGCAGATCGCCCACCCCCTGGACGACGGGTCGGCCGCGCTGCTCCACCGCGACATCGACGCCACCACGGCGACCTTCTCGAGCGCCGCCGACGCCCGCACCTACGCGGGCTGGATCGCCCCGCTGGCGCGCGACTGGGAACTGATCGTGGACTCCCTGCTGGGACCGATCCGCCCGCTCGCCATCGCCCGGCACCCGTTCGCCCTGGCCCGCTTCGGCCTGCCGGCACTGGCATCCGCGCGCACGCTGGCGCGCCGCTTCCGCTCGCCGCAGGCCCGCGCCCTGGTGGCCGGCGCAGCCGCGCACTCGTTCCTGCCGCTGACCGCGCCGATGAGCGGCAGCTTCGGCCTGGCGCTGCTGGTGAGCGGCCACGCCGTCGGCTGGCCGATCCCGCGAGGCGGCTCCCAGCGCATCGCCGATGCGCTGGCATCGGTCCTGCGCGAGCTCGGCGGTGCAGATCGAGACCGGCGTGGAGGTGCCGAGCCTGGCGGAGCTGCCGCCGCATCGGGCCGCCCTGCTGGACCTGACGCCCCGCCAGGTGCTGGCGCTGGCCGGAGATCGCCTGCGCGGCGCGTACGCGGCGCAGCTGCGCCGGTACCGGTACGGGCCGGCCGCCTTCAAGCTGGACCTGGTGCTGGATGGACCGATCCCGTGGCGCAACCCCGAGGTGGCGCGAGCCGGCACGGTGCACGTGGGCGGGCGGCTGGAGGAGGTGCTGGCCTCGGAGGACGCCGTGGCCCGCGGCCGGGTGCACGAGCGGCCGCTGGTGATCCTGGCCCAGCCATCGGCCTTCGACCCGTCGCGTGCGCCGGACGGAAAGCACGTCGTGTGGGCCTACTGCCACGTGCCGAACGGCTGGGATGGGGATGCGACGGAGGCGATCCTGCGGCAGGTGGAGCGTTTCGCGCCCGGGTTCCGCGACCGGATCCTGGCCTCGCACGTCCTGGGGCCCGCCGACCTGGAGGCCTACAACGCCAACTACGTCGGCGGAGACATCAACGGCGGGCTGCAGTCGTGGACGCAGTTCCTGACCCGCCCGGCTCTGCGCTGGGACCCGTACGCCACGCCCGACCCGGGGATCTTCATCTGCTCCTCGTCGACGCCGCCGGGCGGTGGCGTGCACGGGTTGTGCGGCATGCACGCCGCGCGGTCGGCCTTGCGTCAGCTAAGCCGCTGAAGGGTCAGAAACCCGTGGAGCGCAGCCCGCACCGCACCCGGTCGCCAAGGGATCGGACGTGGAGAGTGGGCCGGCGGAACGTCCGCCGACCCACTCCGAGGGGAGGAGAGAGATCTAGAACCCGAGGCCTCCTCGCGGGCCTGGTCCATCGTGGCGGCCGCCCAACCCGAACGGGATGGAATCGGCCTGGCCTCCGGCATCCAGCCATCCTCTTCGATCTCGTCTGTCTGGTGGCGCCGTTTGCGCCGCTTCTTGGGGATCCCGATTTACAGAAGGGATGCTGAAGCTGCCGCGTTGGACGGTCATGGGAGGGATTCACACAAGTTCTTAATGATGGAGACGGCCCCGAGGAGACCCGGGGGTGGACGGCCAACGCGTGTCCGCGCGCACGGTCTGTTCATGGTTGACGGCCCAGGTGATCATCAGGTGGAATCGCGAGGCAAGCAGGTGGCCGATGGCGAGGACTTACCTACGTGCTCATCCGACGCCGCGACGATCGCTCAGAACCCGGACTCGCCCATGCCGGCTCCTGAAGCGTGCCCGATCTGCGAGAAGCATCTGGGCCGAGGCCCGCTGCAGGGACGCCTCGTTACCCGGACCGCCGGGTTCTGGGTCTACCACGCGCCGCTCGACGACGATGGCAGGGCGCCGCGGGGATACCTCATCATCGAGAGTGATCGCCATGCCGAATACCTGGCCGATCTCACGGCCGACGAGGCACGCGCGCTCGGTGAGCTGCGAACGCGTCTGGCCGCCGTGCTCCGGGCCGAATCCTTGTGAAAGGGAATGCGGCGAGCGCTGACGAGTTGATAGATGCGCCCGGTGCTGCAGCGCAAGTACTCAGCCGCCTCGGCGACGGTCAACCAGCCGTCGACCTCGGTCGCCTCGTTGCCGGCGACGATCTCCGCGGCGCGCTGGGCGATCTGCTCGATCACGTCGTCCGGCAACACCATCGTCAGTCCGGGCATCAGGCTGCCTCCCCGATGGTCGCGGCGAGTCGCTCGATCTCTGCTTCCTCGTCCTCGGTGGCGGTAACAGTCCCGTTACCCCTGGTTACATCGGTTACAGGGTTACAACCCGCTCGTAGAGCGGAATTATCCGTAACCTCGTCCGGTGGCGTAACCGATGTAACGCTTGTAACCGCTATGTCGGGGGGAAGCCAGCGCTCCCAGACTTCCTCGAACTGCTCCAGTAGGTAGCCCTTCGCGACCTCGCCGCCGATCCTGATCGGCCGAGGGCGTACTCCATATGGCTTCAGCAACTTGGCGAGCCGGCGGCCGTCGAGGCCCTTACCTTCCGCCCGCAGCCGCCGAACGGCAACTCCTCATCGCCGTTGATCGTCGCCAACAGGCTGGTGGTGGTGATCCTGTCGGCGTCCCCGATGACACCCCGTATGGCTTCCAGCAGCAGGGTGCCGATCGTCACCTCGTCCCGGTCCTCCTGCCCGCTGAGGGCGATGGCGGCCTCTCTGGCGAGGCGAGGCCACTCCCCGCCCGCCATGTCGGCGATGGCCAGCAGCGGCTCCCACGCCTCGGCGGCCCGGTCGTCCAGCTCATGAGGTAGATCGGGGTCGGCGGCGAGCAGTAGGTCTACGGCGCCAAGCGCCCACCCCTCGAAGCCCTCGCGGATCGGTTGCGCTCTGGCGTCGGCGTCGCGGTGGCGGAACCGCTCGACAGGCTCGGCGGCGGTCCGGCGCACCATCGTGATCGTCACGCTGCGGTCGCGGATCGTGTCCGGGATTAGCGAGCCCTTGTCGATGCCGCTCAACATCTTCGGGCAGAAGACGCTGAAGTCGCGGACTTCGTGGCTCTCGCCGACGACGCGGGCGACGCTGGCACCGGGCCGGTTACCCGAGTTCAGCACCGCTCGCAGCGGCTCGGTGCGGTCAGAGTGCGAAGAGAAGATCGCGTCGATCTCGTCAAGCAGCAGGGTCGGCCGCGACTGCTCGATCTTCCTGAACATCGCCGCCTCGCTGGCGCCCGTGACTCGCCAGGGTGCCCGTACCAATAGCTCGACGGTCTCCTTGTTGTGCGTCTTGCCGCCGCGTTTCTCCGGCGACAGCGTCAACAGATATGGCGTCGCGTGCGCTCCGTCGACCGCCCAGCTGATGCGCACCCACAGGGCCTCGGCGTGGCGCTGACGATCGCCCGGCAAGATGACGTAGCGGTCGAGGAAGTCCAGCGCCAACCCGAGCAGCCTGCCGACAGCGTCATTCGGCAGCGCCTCGATAGCAATTCAAGACGAACCAGGTACACATAAC
>CAWJJM010000007.1:0-6518 GCA_963843275.1 uncultured Acidobacteriota bacterium
TGCCGAGCTTCTGTAGAGCTCCCAGTCGCTCTCCAGCGCGACGCGCGCGGTGTACTCGGTGGTGGTGAAGGCGGCGGTCGCCGAGCCGGCCGTCGAGCCGGCCACCAGGCTCCCCGGCGAAGGTGCCGCCGGCAGCTCGTCCTCGGCGCAGGCGAAGCGCTCGGCACCGGCCGTCGCGGCGTCGGCCTCGCGGGCCGCCAGCATCGCCGGGCCCTTCCCGGGCGCACCGCCGAGCGTCCAGATGCCGTCGGCCCGCTGCACGATGCCGCGCACCTCGCCCGAGCCCAGCACCGACAACACGGCCAGCGAATCGAGGTCGCCGGCGACGCGGCCCCGGAAATAGGCGTTGTCGCGCGGCGCCGGCAGCGTCGTCTCGCCGCCGGCGCCGTGGACGACGATCTTCGCCCGCGGTGCCCACACCTCGAAGCGCATGAGCTCGAGCGCCTCCGCCGGTGCGTCGGCCGCCAGCTCGACGCCGGAGACGAACAGCCGGCCGCCCAGCGGCAGCTGCCGGGCGGTGGCGGCCAGGTCGCCGAGGGAGCGGGCGTCGGCGAGGGCCTCGGGAGCGGAGCCGGGCGGAACCTGGGCCGCGGCCGAGGTGGCCGCGGAGGCGACCACGCAGACGGCGGCCAGGAACGGGAAGGAGCACAGGCGGACAGCTTTCGGCATGGACGACCCCAGTTCAGCGGCTGCTCGATCGACGAACAGCGCAATTCAATCGATGCAAAAGCATGATAGATCATGCTGAGTCGTCATTCTATCGCCTTCGCCCCGGGCGGCGCTGCGCGGGTGCGGCGAGCGGGTCCTCCGGCCAGGCGTGCTTGGGGTAGCGGCCGGCGAGCTCCTTGCGCACCTCGGGGTAGGTGTTGCGCCAGAAGCTCGCCAGGTCGTCGGTGACCTGCTGCGGCCGCATGTTGGGGGCGAGCAGGTGGAGCAGCACCGGCACGCGGCCGGCGGCGACGCGCGGCGTCTCGGCGGCGCCGAACATCTCCTGGATGCGCACCGCCAGCACCGGTGGGCGCCCCGGCTCGTAGGTGAGGCGGATCCGGCTGCCGCTGGGCACCTCCAGGCGCTCCGGAGCCTCACGCTCGAGGGCGGCGAGGGAGCGGTGGTCGAGCATGCCGCGCAACACGTCGACGAGCGGTGCGCGGCGCAGCTCGTCGAAGGAGCGGCGCCCCTGCGCCAGGGCCGGCAGCAAGGCCGCCAGCTCGGCGTCGCCGAAGCGCGGCAGCGCGAGCTCGGGGCGCTCCGCGGCCAGCCAGCGCAAGCGGGCGAGGAAGGAGGCGGCCGGCTCCTCGTCCAGCGGCAGGGCGGCGGCGAGGTCGGTCGCCGCGGCGGCGGCCAGCACCCGCGACGCCTCGGCGGCCAGCTCGCCGCGCACCGGCACCTCGTCCTCGGCCAGCACCAGGTCCTCGTAGCGGCTGCGGCGAACGGCCACCACACGCCGGCGACGGGGGTCGAGCTCGACCTCGGTCGCCGTCGTCCGCCGCGCGGCGGGCAGCCAGGCGCGCTCGACGGCGGAGGCGATCCACACCCGCGCCTCGCCGCCGCCGGCCCCGCCCGCCGCACTGCCGTCGCCCCCGGTCCCGCGACCGGTGCGCTCGGTCAGCTCCACCGCCACGAACAGCTCCGCGTCGCGCACCGCCGAGGTGTCGGCCAGCTCGACGCCGCGGCCGCCCACCATCACCGCCCGCCGCGAGCCCGCTTCGCGGCGCCGGCAAAGGCGGTCCGGGAACGCCGCGAGCACCGCCCGCAGCACCGCCTCCTCGGCCCCCACCCCGCCCGACCCCGACGAGCCGCCGCCATCCCCACCGACCCGCCCTGAGGAGCCGCCCCTGCCCCCACCGACCCGCCCTGAGGAGCCGCCCCCGCCCCCACCGACCCGCCCTGAGGAGCCGCCCCCGCCCCCACCGACCCGCCCTGAGGAGCCGCCCCCGCCCCCACCGACCCGCCCTGAGGAGCCGCCCCCGCCCCCACCGACCCGCCTGAGGAGCCGCCCCCGCCCCCACCGACCCGCCCTGAGGAGCCGCCCCCGCCCCCACCGATCTGCCCTGAGGAGCCGCCGGAGGCGGCGTCTCGAAGGGCCGGCAGCCGCGCCGCCATCGCCGCCAGCTGGTCGCGGGCGCGCAGCACGAACCGCGCCGCCCCGGGGTCGAGGCCCTCCGTCCAGGCTCCGCCGGCCGCGAAGCGCTCGACCGCGTCGGCGGCGTCCAGCAGGTCGGAGCGCGAGTGGCGGGCCGGGCCGTCGCCGCGCCGCCGGCGCAGCGGGAAGCGCTCGGCCAGCAGCGCCGCCGCCAGGGCCGCCGCCCGCGGCTGGCCGAGCTCGTGCCCCGCGGCGAGCAGGCGGGCGAGGCGAGGGTGGGCCGGCAGCGCCGCCATCGCCCGGCCGAGCTCGGTCACCCCTTGCCCGCCGACCGCACCGAGGCGCCGCAGCAGCTCCGTGGCCGCGTCGAGCGCCGCCGGCTCCGGTGCCTCGAACCAGGGGAAGGCGGCGAGGTCGGACTCCCCCCAGGCGAGGAGCTGCAGCGCGGCGCCGGCGAGGTCGACGCGGGCGATCTCCGGCGTCTCGCGCTCCGCCAGGCCGCGGTGCTCGTGCTCGCTCCACAGGCGCAGGCAGCGGCCCGGCCCGAGGCGTCCGGCACGGCCGGCGCGTTGCGTCGCCGAAGCGCGGCTGATGCGCGCCAGCTCGAGGCGGTCGAGACCGGAGGCGGGGTCGAAGCGCAGCACCCGCGCCCAGCCGGAGTCGACCACCCCTTCGATGCCCTCGAGGGTCACCGAGCTCTCGGCGACGTTGGTGGCGAGCACCACCCGGCGGCGCGCGGCGGGGGAGAGCACCGCGTCCTGCTCGGCCGGCGGCAGGTCGCCGTAGAGCGGCGCCACCAGCAGGCCGTGCTCGGCGAGCGGCGCCAGCTCGTCGGCGACGCGGTGGATCTCGCCGACGCCGGGGAGGAAGCACAGCACGTCGCCGTCCACCGCCTGCAGCATGCGGCGCACGCCGTAGGCCGCCAGCGCCGCGATGTCGGCCGGCCGGGCGGCGCCGGGGGTGGCGTCGACGGCGCGCAGCCGGCGGTCCGTGGGGTCCAGCCACTCGATCTCCACCGGGTACAGGAACCCCTCGCTGTCGACCGCCGGGCAGCCGCCGGCACCGCCGCCGAGAAAGGCCTGGAGCGGCGCCGGGTCGAGGGTGGCGGACATCGCCGCCAGCCGCAGGTCGGGGCGCACCTCGCCGCGCACCCGCCGCGCCATGGCCAGCGCCAGGTCGGCCTGCAGCGAGCGCTCGTGGAGCTCGTCGAAGAGCACCGCGCCGACGCCGTCGAGGAACGGGTCGGCCTGCAGCCGCTGCACCAGGATGCCTTCGGTGACCACCAGCACCCGGGTGTCGGCGCCGGCGCGGCGGTCGAAACGCACCTGGTAGCCGACCTCGCGGCCGAGCCGCCAGCCGTTCTGCTCGGCGTTCTCCTCGGCCATGCGGCGGGCGGCGGCGCGGGCGGCGATGCGCCGCGGCTCGAGCATCACCACCTGGCGGTGCGCGCCGCCGATCTCGTCGAGGAGCGCCGCCACCGCCGGCGGCACGCGCGTCGTCTTGCCCGCGCCGGTGGGCGCCCGCACCACCACCGCGCCGGCGTCGCGCAGGGCGCCGGTGATGCGCGGCAGGACCGGGTCGATGGGCAGCGGTGTCGTGGGCATGGGACGGGGGGGCGGTGGCCGGGCTGACCTACGCCGAGCTGGAGATGCCGGGCGGAGTCAGGGTATCGTCTCGCTGAACCGGACCGGACCGACCCCCGTATTCCCTGGCAACTCCGAGAGAGGACCTGATGCCCGACGCCCGGCGCCCCATCGAACGTCTGATCCTCGTCTACGGCGCCGACTCCGGGCGCCTCAACGCCCTGGTCGACAGCGCCCGCAAGCTGCTGCGCATCAAGGGATGCTCGCTGTGCGCGATCACCCACGGCCTGGCCGGGGAGCGCAGCGAGTGGAGCGAGTGCCGGGAGGCGTTCGGCGTGCCGGTGGAGACCTACCACCGCGACGAGATGCCGGACGACGTCGCCGCGCTGGTCGGCGCGGCTCTGCCGGCGGTGCTGGCGGCGGACGGCGACGGCCTGCAGCTCCTGATGGGTCCCGAGGTGCTCGACCGCCTGCACGGCGACATCGCCGATTTCCGCGGCCGCCTGGTCACCCACGCCGCCATGAAGGGCCTGTCGCTGCCGCCGCGTACCGACACCTAGGGCGGACGGCCTGCCGGCGGTGGGCAAAAAGAAACGCGGGATCGAGATCCCGCGGTGGGGGAGGAGAGGAGAAATGCCGACCCGAGCGGAACGGAGGACCGGTGAGGGGCACGAGGCCGCCCGCGCCGCTCGGGCTTGCTGAGGCGTTTCCAGAAGATGTAGTGCGTGGCGACCTCCAGAAGGTGACACTCCCGGCGAGGTTTCTCCGCCTCCGTTCCGGCGGCGCCTCCTCCCGGTGCTATCCTGCCGCTCCCGTGAGCGCCTACGTCGAGTCGTTCCTGCCGTTGTTCGTCGCCATCAACCTGCCCGGGATCCTGCCGATCTTCCTCGGCCTGACCGAAGGGGCGACCCTCGCCCAGCGCCGGCGCCTGGTGGTGCAGGCGCTGGTCACCGCCGCCGGCGTCTCGCTGCTCATCCTGTTCGCAGGCCAGATCATCTTCCGGGTCATGGGCATCACGGTCAACGACCTGCGGGTGGGCGGCGGCCTGATCCTCCTCACCCTGTCGATCGCCGACCTGATCTTCGGCGACTACCGCCGCCGCGACCCGACCGGCGGCCTGACCGAGGGCAGCTCGGTGGGCATCGTGCCGCTGGGCATCCCGCTGATCGTCGGTCCGGCGGCGATCACCACCATCCTGGTGTCGCAGCAGAGCCACGGCTATCTGCCCACCCTGGTCGGCCTGGCGGCCAACCTGGTGCTGGTCTTCGTCGGTCTCGCCCTCGGGCCGTGGGTCACCCGCCTGTTCGGCAACGCGGTGGCCACGGCGGTGGCCAAGGTCGCCAGCCTGTTCCTCGCCGCCATCGCCGTCGCCATGATCCGCGCCGGCGTCCTCGCCTTCATCGCCGCGGCGCGCTGAGCGCCTGTGAATGCCGCCCTGCTGCGCGGCGACGGGCTCAGCCGCCGCCGCCGGCGCTCTCGGCGGGGATGCCGAAGACGGCGGTGATCAGCATCAGCAGCGTCATCAGCGCGAAGAGGGCGGCGCGGCCGGGCTTGCGGTCGTCGCGGCTCCAGGCGTGGACCGCGGCCATGGCGCACTGGATGGCGTAGTAGAAGGCGAAGGCGCGGCTGGCGTAGGCGATGACCGCGAAGATGTTCGTCGACCACAACAGGGCGAGGGCGAGGCCGGCCACCGCGGCATAGGCGAGGCGCCGGTCGACCTTGCCATAGCTCGCTTCCTCGACCAGCCCGCCCGAGCCGATGGTGTCTGCGATGGCTGCGGAGAGCTGGCTCATCACCGCGCCCACCACCAGCAGGTACGGCAGCACGAAGGCGACCTGCGACGAGAGGTCGAGGATGCCGGTCTCGCTCACCGAGTCGAAGGTGCCGAGCAGGACGGTGGCCAGCGCCACGAAGACGAGGTAGATGGCGGCGGCGATCCACTGCGCATAGCGCATCGTCGCGACGCGCTCCTTCGCCGGGTAGACGTCGCGCAGGTAGCGGGAGGTCTCGAAGCCCTGGACGATGAGGAAGGCGCCGAGGAGCTGGCGCAGGGTGGTCAGGTCGAAGCTCGTCTGCATCGCCGGCAGCGCCCAGTCGCCGGTCGCCAGCAGCTCGCCGTTGTAGATCGCCAGCCCGACCAGCAGCCCGCCGATGATGGCGAGCTTGGTCTCCACCGCGTAGGTCTCCATCCACTCCAGCACCTTCAGGCCGCGCCACAGCCCGAAGGCGCCGATGGCGACGACCAGGGCGGTGGCGATCCACTTCTGCCGGGTGGCGTTCTCGACGCCGAACAGGCGCAGCACGAAGGCGCCGAGGATCTCGAGATAGAAGGTCACCGCGATGACGTAGGCGGCGGCGAGCACCAGCTTGGCGGCGCGGCCCATCCACTTGAGCGTCCCGTCGACGCCGCTGTGCGAGTCCTTGGACTCGGAGATGTCCTCCACCTCGGCGATGTTGTAGCGCACCGCGCTGCCCGCCAGTTGGGCGAGGACCAGGATGCCGGCCATGGCGACGACGGCGAAGCGGCCGGCGGTGAAACCGAGCAGCGGGGCGACCACCAGGAAGCCGCTGCCGATGATCGAGGCCAGCGGGGTCACCGTGGCGCGCCAGGTCTCGGAGTGGCGGACCCTCGGCCGCGCGAAGAACACCAGCAGCGCCGCGGTCGCCGCCGCCACCAGGGCGTTGACGATCCAGTCGCCGACGCCGAGCTGTGCCAGATGGAAGTCGAACATGGATCTCGGAGCGCGCAAGGGCCGTTCGTTTGCACCCTCCAACGCCGGAGTCTACCGGTCAACGGAAATCGTGGCTCGGGGTTGCGGGCACGGACTCTGCCGCGGGCCGGCGGGCCGCCT
>CAWJJM010000008.1:0-4484 GCA_963843275.1 uncultured Acidobacteriota bacterium
ACGGCCCGCGCAACGCTCCGCCGCGAGCTAGGCTAGTACGGCATCTGCTCCTCCTCCATGCCGAAGTAGTGGCCGAGCTCGTGGATCACCGTGTCGCGCACCTCGCGCACCACCTGGCGGCGCGAGGTGCAGGCGAGGAGGATGGGGCGGCGGTAGATGACGATGCGGTCCGGCAGCGCCGAGTAGAAGCTGTCGCGCTCCGGCAGGGCGACGCCCTGGTAGAGGCCGAACAGCTCGTCTGCCTCCTCCGGCGCCATCCCCACCTCCGCCAGCTCCTCCACCGACGGCACCTCCTCCACCACCACCGCCACGTTGTCCAGCATCTCCGCGAACTCCTCCGGCAGCGAGTCCAACGCCTTCGCCACCAGCTCCTCGAACCCCTGCTCCGAGATCCGCATCATCCTGGTTCCCCCCCTTCGTTCGTCCGCATCAGACCGCCAGCCGGACATCGACCGTGCCGTGGCGAAACGGCCGTTCGGAGCGCAGCAGCATGCGCCTGGCGACGCCCAGGCGGCGGAGGACCGGGAAGACGGTGCGGCGCAGCAGCGGCGAGCGCATCGGCGGCGGCAGGGTCATGGCCTGGAGCTGGAGCTGCTGGATGGCCGCGACCTCCGGCTCCCGTTCGGCGCGAATCCGCCGCATGGCGGCGGCCAGGTCGCCGCCGCCGCGCAGACAGGGAACGAGGTGGTTGGCGGCCACGATCGCGTCGCGCAGGGCCAGGTTGATGCCCTGGGCCCGGACCGGCAGCATCGGGTGGGCCGCGTCGCCGAGCAACAGGGTGCGGCCGGACGCCCACTCCGGACAGCTTCCCACCAGCACCTTGAAGAAGACCGGCTCGCCGATCTCGTCCGAGCGCTCGCGCAAGGTCGTGGCGTAGGGTTCGCCCGCCAGCCGAGCGACCCGCTCGAGCAGCTCGGGCCCGGATCGTGCCCGGCCGTCGCCCGGGGCGAAGGTGAGCCCGACCCGGATGCGGCCGTCGTGGGACGGATAGAGCACCAGCGACCGTCCGTCGCGGACGTGGGACTGGAACTTCGGGTCGCTGCGCTGCGCCTCCGGAGCCGGAATGGCGAACCAGGCGACCTCCATCGAGAGCGGCGCGCGCTGCAGCCGGATCCCGGCTCGAGCTCGGGTCAGCGAAGCCCGCCCGTCGGCGCCGACCAGGCAGTCGCAGCGCAACGTCGCGGGACCCTCGGCGCTCTCGACCTGCACCTCGAGTCCCTCACCCCGCGGCGCGAACTGCCGGAGCGCGGTGCCCATGCGGAGCTCGCACGGGCCGGCTTGCCGCGCCGCCCCGACCAGCATGTCGAGCAGCGCCGGCTGGGAGACGGCGCGCGCCGCGTTGTCTCCGGCGACCTCGTCCCCATCGGCGCGCAGCAGACGCCGACCGTCGACGTAGATCTCCATGGTCGGAACGACGGTTTGCGACAGACGGTCGAAGGCGTCCCCCAGCCCGAGCTGGCGGAGGGCGTCGACGCCGCTCGGCATCAACGCCTCGCCGCGGAACACCCGCTCGAACGAGCTCTCCCTTTCGAGCAGGACCACCTCGATCCCGTTCCGCGCCAACAGGTAAGACAGGGCGGCGCCGGTTGGCCCCGCCCCTGCGACCACGACCTTCATAGGGGTCCTTTCTTCGTCGGTTTTGCGGTTGCGTCCCGCGATCACGGCCCACCCCACCTCGCAGCAGGTTGCCGACGGGTTCGATCCTACTCCCGGGCGAGCACTTCGCCCTGCGACAGGCTCAGGGCTCGGGGAAAAGGTCGCGCCGGCGTCCTGACGGTGGTGCGCGCTACACTGATCGCATGGCGGCGGACGACCCGCGGGAGGTCGAGGTTCGGCTCGACAAGTGGCTGCAGGTGGCGCGGATGTTCAAGACGCGGTCGCAGGCGACGCGCGCCTGCACCCTGGGCCGGGTGCGGGTCGGCGGCGAGGACGCCAAGCCGCACCGGCGGGTCGCCGTCGGCGACCGCATCGAGGTCGACAAGGGCGACTGGACCCGCATCCTCGAGGTCAAGGAGCTGCGCGACAAGCCGGTGGCCAAGGAGATGGCCGCCCGTCTCTACGAGGACCACAGCCCGCCGCCGCCCCAGCTCGACCCTCTCGAGCGCCTGATGCGCCGCCCGCCCGCCCGGCGCGACCGCGGCGCCGGCCGCCCCACCAAGCGCGAGCGGCGGCAGATCGAGAAGCTGCGCGGCGAGGGGTAGGCGCGGTGGCCGCTAGTTACCGAGGAACTCGCCCAGCGGGCGCAGCGGCTGCAGGTGGTCGCAGAAGATCTTGATCACCGCCAGCATCGGCACCGCCAGCACCGCGCCGGCGATCCCCCACAGCCAGCCCCAGAAGAGCAGCGACAGCAGGATCATCACCGGGTTCAGGGTCAGCCGCCGGCCGAGGATCAGCGGCGTCACGAAGTAGCCCTCGGTGGCGGTGAGCAGGAAGTAGGCCAGCGGCGGCATCAGGATCGCCCCGAGGCCGTCGAAGGTCAGTGTCGCCACCAGGCCGATCACCAGGATGCCGACGATCGCCCCCAGGTAGGGGACGAAGTTGAGCACCGTCGCCATCACCCCCCACAGCATCGGGTTGGGCAGGTGCAGCAGGTACATGGCGCCGCCCACCGCCAACCCCAGGCCGAGGTTGATCAGGGTCACCGTCGCCAGGTAGCGCGACAGGTCGCGCTCGAGCTGGCGGGCGATGTCCACCGCCCGCTTCTTGTCCTCCAGGGTCGGCAGGATGCGGATCAGCTTGCGCAGGAAGAGGTCGCCCGAGGCGAGCAGGAAGTAGAGCAGCACCAGCACCACGGCGGCGCCACCGGTGGTCTTGCCGACGCGGCGCGCCAGGGAGCCGCTCAGGCTCTCGGCCTGCACCTGCACCTGCTGCGGGCTGCGCTGGCGTCCGCCGTCGACGTCGGTGAGCTTCTGCACCTCCTCGGTGGCTCGGTTGACCCGCGCCACCGGCTCCTTCAGCCGGCGCAGCTTGCGCTCCACCTTGGCCAGGCTCGACGGCGCCTTCTCCATCCACTCGCCCGCCGGGTCGATCAGCATGTAGGTGGAGCCGGCGATGGCGCCGACCAGCGCCAGCACCACCAGCCCGGCGGCCGCCGACTGCGGCACGCGCAGGCGCGCCAGCCCCGCCACCACCGGCGCCAGCAGCAGGTTGAGGAGCAGCGCCAGCACCAGCGGCAGGAAGAAGGCCCGCGCGAAGAACAGGGTGTAGAAGACGGCGAGGACGAAGAGGCCGGTCAGCGCCACCCCGCGCGCCTTCAGCGGCCGCACCAACAGGTCGCTCAGGCCGTCGCCGGGCCGCTCGTTGCCGGCCGCCTCGGCGGCCGCGGCGGCGGCGAGCTCCTCCTCGCCCTCCCGATGGCTCATCGCGGCATCACGACGGCCCCGTCACGCACGGCCGCGCACCAGGTGCAGGATCAGGAAGACGACGAACAGGACGACGAAGATCCACAGCAGGATCTTCGCGATGCCGCCGAGGAACGCCGCGGCGCCGGTGAAGCCCAGAACCCAGAGGATGACGGCGGCGACGGCGAAGATGATGGCCCAACGAAGCATGGGAGATCTCCTCTCTTGGACCGGTCCCCCGCGCCTCACGATGGCGCCGGCCGGGACCGGGTCGCGGGAAGTTCGCCCCTCTCCTGAGCAAGCCACGTGCCACGGTGCGGGGGGATCCTCAGCCGGCGTGCAGGCGCACCCGGCTCCAGGCGTTGTTCATGTAGCCCTTGAAGTTCCACAGCGCGGCGGGGTCCGGCGGCTGGGTGTGGCCGGCGGCGTCCCAGGCGCGGGCCACCACCTCGCCGTCGCCGGGGGCCACCGTCACCTCGCCCTCGAACAGGCGCCACGACCAGCCGTCGCCGCCGCCGCCGCGGCCGTCGTCGAGGCGCGCCGTGGTCCAGGTGGCACCGCCGTCGGTGGACAGCTCCACCCGCATCACCGGCCGGCCGCCGCCGGCGTAGGCGAAGCCGCGCACCGTCAGCCGCCCGGCGGCCACCTCGGCGACCTCCGCGCCGTCGCCGGCGCCGGGCTCGGTGATCAGACAGCTCACCGACAGCTCGCCGAGCTCGAAGCCCTGCGCCGGGTCCATCGTCTCCGCCGTCATGCCCGGCGGGTAGAGGCGGTAGGCGCGGGCCTGGAAGTAGTTGTCCGACGACCGTTCGCGCAGCTCCACCGCGGCCAGCCACTTGACGCTGCGCGCACCAGTAGCCGCGCACCACCACGCGCAGCGGCGCGCCGTGGGTCGGCGGCAGCGGCTCGCCGTTCATGCGTCGGCGAGTACACCTCCGGCGCCAGCGCCTTGGCGAAGGGAATGGAGCCGCCGAAGCCGAAGCGCTCGCCGTGCCGCTCGCAGTCGCCGAGGCCGGTGAAGCCGGCGTGGAGGGCACCGGGGGCGCGGGCCGGCGGCGGCCAGCAGGTCGGCCAGCCGGCACGGCCCCAGCGCGCCGTGCTCACCGCTTCGGCGTCCCACGGCAGCTCGCCGGGGATCGGCTT
>CAWJJM010000009.1:0-450896 GCA_963843275.1 uncultured Acidobacteriota bacterium
GGGTGACGACGGTCATGCGATGCGCCAGCGCGTGTGCCACTAGGTAGCTGTCGGCTGCTTGGGAGAACAGGTCGATCGCCCGCGCGGTGTAGCCCTGCTCCATGACCCAAGTGCTGACGTGCCGGAAGCTGGCCAACATCGGCGAGTCGGCTGCCAGGAAGAACGACGCCCCTTGGGCATCCGCCCAGACCGATAGATCATCTGTGCCCGTTGCCACCTCGGTTCGCACGCGTTCGATGCTGAACACCTTGCCAGCCTGGTTCTGCAGGACGAGCCAATCCCAGAACGCGGGGCAGAAGTCGAAGCCGTAGTGCAGCCTCTTGGCCGCGATGAGGACATTCACGTCGAGCAAGTAGCTCACGATTCCTCGACACCCATCCGCCTGGCCAGTTCGTCGAAGGTCGACAACTTCCTGATGCCTAGGAGTCGAAGGGCCTCGGTGAACGATGTGCGCCCCTCGAGCGCGCTGACAACCAGAGCATGGGCCAGCGACTTGCCGACACGCACTCCCAGGGTCGCAAAGAAGTCACCGCCACCCGACTTCCTCTTGGGCAGCGCGATCAAGCGTGCCCTCTCGGCCCGGTAGGCTGCCGAAGAATGCCTTCTGGTCGAGCGCACCGATGTCGTGGATGCGCCGAAGAACGACCAGGCTGCTGACCTTGAACCGGCGTGCCAAGCGCTGCGTTCATCGCCGGAGCAGAGGCGCTCCGCGGTTGAACTCGCTGCGGGACGACTTCGAGCGGCACGAGGAGCTCGGAGGCCGCGACCCGATTGCACCAGCGCTCGAGCGTCGTGATCAGGAATAACTCGGATGCGTCGGCGTCGGGTGAGCCGCCGACTCGCCGAGCCAGATGTGCGCCAGCTCGTGAGCGAGGGTGAACATCTGGGCCGCTTTGGTGTCGGCGCCATTGATGAACACCAGCGGCGCCAGGTCGTCTGCCAGAGCGAATCCGCGAAACTCTTCTGAGATCGAGCCCGCGATCAGTGTTGTTCCCGACGATGCCACTCGCCATCACCAGGATGCCGATCGCCTCGGCGCGACTCGCCGAGACGCCGCAGCGCTTCTTTCCCAGGTGGGGAGTTCGGCGCCGCTCCTCGAGATCGAGGCCCGAGCGTCGTGACGGATGCTCGCCGGGACGTCCGGACGAGGCGACGTCCCACGACCGCTCGAGTCCGAACCCACCAACGCCAGGGGCTCTTCGGCGATCGCGCGCGAAGTCACGGTACCAGTCCTGGCGGTGTTGGCAGAGGTAGAGCGTGTCCAGCAGATCGGGGCTCGGAGGCCCACGTGCACGTTGGCCACGGTTCGGAAGTCGGGGATCGGCACTCGCTCCTCGGGCGGCTCGTCGAGGAACAGGAAGCCGACCGGCGTAAAGGTCGCCTTCGCGAAGCCCTCGAGCTGCTTGAGCGTCGGGTGCAAGTCCCCGGACTCCCAGGCGGGGAGCTTCGGGAAGCGTCGCGCGAGCGCATCGACGTCGAGTCCGGCGCGCTCACGCGCCCAGCGCAGCAGCTCGGGCTTCACCTCGACGCGGTTCATCGCACCACCGCGACGCTCATGCTTCCTCTCCCGGAGCAGCGTTCTCGAAGAGCCCTGCCAGGAGATCCAGCTTCTCCCCGACCTCCTGAGGGATCGTCACCGGATCGACAAGCTCGACGAGGCGATAGAGCTCGCCCTTCCGGAGCAACATCGCATGGCCCTTGTGATCCGCGAGGCATCGGAGGACTTCCTCCGCGAAGTCGCTCAGCTTGATGCGCTCCGTGCGCGCCTCCCAGAGCAGGCGAGCGGCCTCCGGGTCGGCCTTCTTCCAAGTGTCAACATCATGCGCGCGATTCGCGAAGACCCGCTCGAGAATCAAGCCGGTCCATGACCAAACTGACGTCCGCCCTGGTAGGGCCCAGAAGCGGAACGGCGGCATATTGCTGCTCGACGAAGGCGTCCAGTACCTGAGGTGTCACGAAGTAGTTTTCCCCCTCGTAGCGACTCCAGTAAGCGATCCGCAGATCACCTTCGTCCGAATCCTCTCGACCCTTGCCGTCATTGTCCAGGATCGCCAGGCCGCGGAGCCCAGGGACCAGCTCACGCAATGCGAAGAAGTGCTTTTTCGGCGTAACCCCGAAGCCGCCCTCCACCCGCTCCAGCTCCGACTCGAGCTCCGGATCCGGGAAGTTGTTCTGAACGTAGAAGGCATTGATTCGTTCATCCCACAGGTCCGCCGCCCGGTGCCCGATCCGGCGGGCGAGCGCCCTCAGGTTTTCCAGATCCGTGCCGCCCTCCACGTAGAACACGTAGCCCGCTGACGGGCTCGCACGTAGTGATCCGCGCCGTAGTGCTTGAGCGCGTTCTTGATCCCGGTCTTCGCGGCGAGGTCGTCCACGCGGCCACCGAGGAGCAAGGTCAGATTGGTGTCGAGCGCCTCCTCGAGGATTCCTCCGAGTGCGTGACCAGGATGACTTGCGACTCGTTCTGCGCCGCGATCTCGCGAAGCAGCACGTAGACCTGCTTCTGGCGCAGGATCTCGAGGTGCGCGTCCGGCTCGTCGATCAACAGGATGCTGCGACGATGCGAGTAGAGATACGCGAAGATCGCCCAGCATCTGCTGGAATCCGCGGCCCGCGAGCGCCACGTCGAGTGGCTCCCGGACGTGATCCTGGCGGTAGAAGAGATCGATGCTCCCGCGCGTCGTCTCGGTGGGCTCTCCGAGGTCGACCGAGAACAGGCGCCGCATCAGCTCGGCAATCCGTTTCCAGCTCTCGGGAGCGTCCTTGAAGACGAGCAGACACAGGTTGCGCAGCACTTGGGCCGTCTGGCCTTGACCCAGCAGGACGTCGATGCGGCCCGGCTGGAGGATCGGCTCCTCCGTCTCGAGGCCGGACATCGGGTACAAGAGCTCCACGTTGAGCCTGGCCGCGGTCTTGATCAGGTCGAGCCTGCCGAGCGTGGCCTCGTCGGGCGTGCAGTAGAGCACCTCATCGCCCTGGTACGGAAGCGCATCGTGACCGGCTCACCTTGCTCTCGTGCAGGATGCCGACCGTGATCTCCAGCGGTACATCCATACCGTCCGCACCGAGGTGTTATGCCAGAAGTAGCGGGTCCGTCTCGCCGGGAGGCTGCGACGATGTTGAGCCGGTTCAGCGAGGTCGAAGTGCGCTCCTTCGGAGGCGCGGCACCCTTGCTGTCGTACCAGGTCTTCACCGCCTGGGACCGATGCCGAGTGCCTGGATCGCCGTGGTCTTCCCGCAGTTGTTCGGGCCGATCAGCACCGCGGGATGATCCAGCTCGATGCGCTGCCGCTCGGCGAAGCGCTTGAAGTTCTGAATCTCGACGTAGTGGAGCAGCCTCACGCGACCTCCTCCTGGCACGAGGCCGCGGACCGCACGTCGATCTTGCCGGCGACCGTGGCCGTGATCAACGCCGCCCGGTACTCCTGAAGACGCTCGATGGCGGCCTCGACCTTGGCGGCCAGCGTGTCGATCTTCGCCGTCTCGCGGTCGAGGAAGTCGGCGATGGCGCGTTGCTCATCGACGGGTCGGGAAGCGGGAGCCATGCCTCGCCGATTGCGACTTGGGCAGCCCGTATCGCGTCACCCCCGTTGCAGCGGACTTGGAACTGCTGATTGACCGCGCCCGCCTGAAGTGCTCGGAAGGCGTAGGGCCCGATCAGTCGAGATTTGATCCGGACGTATGAATCGCCAGGTGATATCCACAGACGAAGTCCGGAGCAGGCTCGACGACCCGCGCAGGAACCGGCAATGTCGCTCCAGTCCTCTGAGTCCTTCGTGATGACGACATCGTCGACGCGAAGGCCGAGAGCGGCGGATCTCAGCGGGAGTTGCCGTCGTACTTGCCATTCGGCGCCCATGTCCGGCCGGATATGGTTGTGGTAGTAGACGTCGGTGTAGTTACACAGTGCGCACCGGGGACCTCCTCTTCGGCCGGCACCTTGTCGACGTTGCTGACCCAGTACGTGGCGACCCCCTTGATCCGCTTCACATCCCAATGCTCCGGCACCTCCCCGAGCCAGTCGATGCCGGAGGGCTTGAGGTTGGGGTGGGGGACGAGGCCGGCCTGGGTGGCGGCGTCGGGCGGGAGGCCGCGGGTGACCGTGCGCGAGATGAGCGCGGTGCGCTTCTCCTTCAGGCGCTCGATCAACGTCCGCTTCCTGGCCACCAGCGTGTCGATTTCGCCGTCTCGCGGTCGAGGAAGTCGGCGATGGCGCGTTGCTCGATGCGACGGCTGGAAGCGGAGATGTCGCCGATTGTCGAGACTTCGGCAGGTATCGCGTCTCTCTCCGTCCGCGCCGGACATCTGCTGACTCACCGCCGCCCGCGTGAAGAGGTCGGAAGGCGTAGGGGGTCGAATCGTGGAATCGACCGGCTTGGCTCGCCAGCGTGAAATACATGCAGTCGGAAGTCCGAAGCCGAATCGACGAGGCCGCTTGCAGGAACCGCCATGTCGTCCGTTCTCGAAACACTCGCGTGATCTTGGCGACATCGACATACACCATGGCCGAAGCGCGGTACTGGGCCGGGAGCCGACGTCGTCTCGATTAGGCCCATGTCTCGGCCAATGGTCAAGACCTCCGTATACCTCGGTGTAGTTACATCAGCACGAACAGAGACCTCTTCTTCGGCCGAGAAACCTCGAAGTCGACGATGGCGGGTTGACCGAAGTACGAGGCGCCCCTTGAGCCGCTTCACCTCCCAATGCTCCGGCACCTCCCCGAGCCACTCCACCCCGCTCGGCTTGTAGCTCGGATACGGCGCGAGCTTCACGAGGCCACCTCCTCGAGTGGCTCCTCATGCGTCCCTTCGGAGGCGCTCGTCGTCCCACACCCAGGCCGCGCTGGAAGTCGGGGAGCTGGAGGCGGCCGGTGTCGGCGCGGGCGAGCAGGTCCTGGAGCGGGGTCTTGGTGCTGTCGAAGCTGGCGCCGATCACGGGGTCACCTCGCTGCTGCCGGTGACCTGGGCGAGCAGGTCGAGGATCTCGCGCTCGAGCTCTTGATGTCCGCTTCGATCACCTCGAGCGGGCGGGGCGGCTCGTACAGGTAGAAGTGGCGGTTGAGCGGGATCTCGTAGCCGACCTTGGTCTTGCTCTCGTCGATCCAGGCGTCGGGCACGTGGGGCAGCACCTCGCGCTCGAAGTACTCGTCGATGTCCTCCTTGAGCGGCACGGTCTCGGTGTCGCGCAGCTCCGGGTCGGGCTCGGGGTTGCCATTCCTGTCGCGGCAGATCTCGGCGGTCTCGTCGCGCTCGGACAGCGCGCCCAGCATCGCCTTGAGCTCGGGCGCGGTCAGACGCACGCCCGCTGCGCGATCGAGCTCGCGCAGAGCGGTCGAGGAACGCCTCGCGGTCGCGGTAGAGCGTCTCGCCGTGCGTCTTCGCGAAGCGCGGCGAGGAGCTCGCGGATCTCGTCCTGGCGCTGCCTGGCCCGCCGCGATCTCGGCGAGCCGCGCCTTCTCGTTCTTCTTCTTGCTCGTGGCGAGGTTCTCGAAGCCGCGCTCGTCCTCGAGGCGCGCGATGCGCTCCGGCGTGGCCTGGAAGTTCAGGCGCAGCGGCCGCTCGACCGTGATCTTGTGGAAGCCGAAGTCCTCGTTGTCGAAGACCTTGCTGACGACGCGCACCTTCTCGACGGCTGTTCGTGATCGGATCCTCCTCCGGAAGGGCCGCGTCTCGCCGTCCTGGAAGTTGCCGAAGATGCGCGGTGAGCTCGCCGATCTGGTCGGGCTCGCTCGGCCGGTCGGCCGGGTCGCCGAGCTTGTTGCGCTTGTTGCCGAGGCTCTTCGCGCATCTTCACGAAGAAGCGGCGGGCGTCGATGAGCTGGACCTTGCCCTTGCGGCGCGGCTCCTTGCGGTTGGTGAGCACCCAGACGTAGGTCGAGATGCCGGTGTTGTAGAAGAGCTGGTCGGGCAGCGCGACCATGGCCTCGAGCCAGTCGTTCTCGATGATCCACTGGCGGATGTTGCTCTCGCCGCTGCCGGCGTCGCCGGTGAAGAGCGGCGAGCCGTTGAAGACGATGGCGATGCGGCTGCCGCCTTCCTTCGGCGGCCGCATCTTCGAGAGCATGTGCTGCAGGAAGAGCAGCGAGCCGTCGTTGATCCGCGGCGTGCCCGCGCCGAAGCGTCCCTCGTAGCCGAGCGAGTCGCGCTCGCGCTCGATGTACTTCTGCTGCTGCTTCCACTCCACGCCGAAGGGCGGGTTGGCGAGCATGTAGTCGAAGGTGCGCTTCCTGCCGTCGGCGTCGCGGTCGAAGCCGTCCTTGGTGAAGCTGTCGCCGAGGATGATGTTGTCGGCGTCCTCGCCCTTGATCAGCATGTCGGACTTGCAGACGGCCCAGGACTCGTCGTTCCAGTCCTGGCCGAAGAGGTGCGGATCGGCTTCGGCGTTGAGCTCGCGGATGTACTGCTCGGCGACCGAGAGCATGCCGCCGGTGCCGCAGGCGGGGTCGTAGATGGTCTTCACGACGTGGCTCTTGCGCAGGTCCTTCTCCGGCGAGAGCAGGAGGTTGACCATCAGCCGGATCACCTCGCGCGGCGTGAAGTGCTCGCCGGCCTCCTCGTTCGACTGCTCGGCGCCGATCCGGATCAGCTCCTCGAAGACGTAGCCCATCTGGATGTTGTCGACGCGTCGTCGGCGAGAGGTCGATCGCGGCGAACTTCTTGATGACCTCGTAGAGCAGGTTCTTCTCGGCCATGCGCGCGATCTGCTGGTCGAACGCGAAGCGCTCCATGATCTCGCGCACGTTCTTCGAGAAGCCGTTGATGTAGGCGTTGAGATTCGGCGCGAGCTGATTCGGGTCGTCGAGGAGCGTCGGCAAGTCGAGCTTGGAGAGGTTGTAGAAAGGGCCGGCCGGTGATCTTCTCGAGCAGGCTGCGGACGCACGCGTCTCCGGCTTGGCCTTGATCTTCGGGTGCTCGGCCAGGACCCTGGCCTTGGTGGGCGCGAGCAGGCAGTCGAAGCGGCGCAGGACCGTGAGGGGCAGGATGACCTTGCGGTACTCGTTGCGCTTGTAGGGCCCGCGGAGCAGGTTGCAGATGCTCCAGATGAAGTTCGCGAGCTCGGTGTGGGTGCTTGCGTTCATGCGGCGCTCCTGGCGTGCTGCTCCTCGAAGGGTCGGAGATGTACTTGAGGAAGATCAGGCCGAGGACGACGTGCTTGTACTCGGCCGCGTCCATGCTGCCCCGCAGAGCGTTCAGCCATCTGCCAGAGCTGCGGCCTCGTAGCCGAGGTTCGCGGAGGTGTCGGCGGTCTTCGCCTCGCGCTTGGTCCTTCGCTTCGCCAAGGTCCCACCTCCTCCGCAGAGAATTCGATGGAACAGGCTGGCATGCACGGGCGGCTGCTCCTCGGGGACCGTACGGTGTCACGGCGCGCGGTGAGCAGGCGTAAGATGGGCGCGGGCGAGGGGAGGTCTCGGATGGAATTGACGAACGAACGGGTACGGCTGGAGCACGATCTCCTGGGGGGCGGCGTGTACAGCGTGACCGAGGCGGCGCGGCTGACGAGGGTACGAGAGCCGCGGATCCGGCGCTGGTTGCGGGGCTACGCGTATCGGACGAGCGACGACGTCAGGAAGTCGCCGCCGGTCTGGTGCCATGAGCTACCGACTGTCGAGGGGGCGATGGCGCTCGGATTTCGTGACCTGATCGAGGTGCGTCTGGTGGATGCGTTCCGGAACGCGGGCGTGGGCTGGAAGGCTCTGAGGATCGCGGCCGAGCGAGCGGCGGAGCTCTTCGGCGACACGCACCCGTTCTCCAGCCGGCGGTTCCGCACCGATGGCCGAAAGATCTTCGCCGAAGTGGGCCGCGAGACGGGCGAGGTGCAGCTCCTCGACCTCGTCAGGAGCCGGTACGCCTTCAAACGAGTGCTGGACCCTTACCTGAAGGACCTCTGAGTTCTCGAACGACCTGACCGCGGTCCGCTGGTGGCCGCTCGGTCTCCGCCGACGGGTCGTGCTCGACCCGGAGCGACAGTTCGGGCGACCGATCGTCTCCAGGGAAGGAGTGCCCACGTCGATTCTCGCCGCGGCCCATGAACGGGGGCAGTCGGTCGAGCGCGTCGCCGCCTGGTACAAGGTGGAGCGACGCGCGATCCGGGATGCGGTCGAGATCGAGGAGAAAGGGCGGCGTGAGATTCTTAATCGAGAACTACCTTCCGCCGAGGCTCACGCCGGGGCCCTCCACGAGCTCTGTCAGCCCACGAACTCCGTGGAGCGCCTGCGGGTTCGATTCGAACCTGCGACGAAGGACGAAGTCTGGCTGGTGAAGCTCGGGGAGGAAGGCGATTGGGTCGTGGTGTCGGGAGACGTGCGGATCACCCGTAGTCCTCACCTGAGAAGGGTGTGGGCTAGTCGGGGCTCACGACGTTCTTCCTGAGAAGGGATGGACGAACCTCGGGCTCTGGGATCAGGCGTGGTACCTGGTGAGGTGGTGGCCTACGATCATGGACCAGGCGGGGATGGTCGAGGCGGGCAGTGGGTTCCTCGTCCGGCGAGGCCCAGCGGGAAGTTCAAGCCGGTGAGCTTTCACTGACGAAGGGCTGGCCGACTTGTCGACGCGGGCCCGGAAGGGCCGGAACTCGCGCAGCGCCGTCTGAAGACCGCCGCGCCTGAACCCGATGGTCGACGAGGAGGCCTACCGCGTCGAAGAGGAGCTCGCCGAGAAGCTCCGCCGGCAGGGGCACGCGGTCCGGCAGAACTGAGGTGCGTCGCCGGCCGAAACCGCGGAGGAGATGCCGGGCAGGTTCTCACGGGACCTCGGTGCCCGCGCTCAGCATCCGCCGCGCCGCTGGGGAAGGTTGAATAGCGACTCGGGCTATTCAGACTTCGGGGGCCGATCTTGAATAGCGCCCGTGAGCACGCCGCGGACGTTTCCGCGGAAACGTCCGCGAGACGATCGTCTCAATTGGGCCGCCCGGTCCCGCCGCATCCAGTCGAGGGCCCAGCCGTAGTCGACCGGGCCGCCCTGCCAGCTCGGCATCGTCTCGTCGGCTGCTCTGCCTCGGGAAGCGGCGCGGGCGTCGAGCGGGCGAGGGGCGGGGCGTCGGGGATCACCGCGCCGCTCGGGCGCCGGAAGACCGGCGTTCCGTCCGCCAGGAGCTCGACCGCGAGGCCGCCCTCGTGGACCGCGCGGTGGTGGCGGCGGCAGAGGAGGAGGAGGTTGTCGAGGTTGGTCTCGCCGCCGTCGGCCCAGTGGTGGACGTGGTGGGCGTCGCAGAGCCGGAGGCCGCAGCCGGGGAAGCGGCAGCCGCCGTCGCGGTGGGCGAGGGCGCGGTGGAGGGCGGGGGAGACGGTGCGGGTGCGGCGGCCGACGCCGAGGACGGAGCCGTCGGGGGCGTGGGTCATGGTGAGGCGGGCGGCGTCGCAGGCGAGTCGGCGCGACGTTTCCGCGGCAACGTCGGGGCCGTCGTCGAGGGCGGCGGCGCCGCGGGGGCTCGCCTCCGGCAGGGCCTCGGCGTCGACGTGGACGACCACCTGGTAGCGGTCGCCGCGGGTGCCGGGGTCGAGGCCGCCGGCGAGCGCCGCCTCGGCGACGAGCCCCAGGGCGTCGGCGCGGGCCTGGCCGGCGGTCACCTCGCCGCTCGCGTCCCGGTGCTCGGCCGGGTCGTACAGCTTCTCCCGGGCGGCGTCGAGCGCCCGCAGGAGGGCGGCGCCGGCCTCCGGGGTGAGCCGCCCGCGGACCACCACCATCCCGTCGTCGTCGGTCCACACCTGGAGGGCGCGGCAGTGGCGGCGGCGCTCCTCCTGTTCGAGCTCCTCGAGGCGGTCGACCCGGCGCCAGAGGCGGACCAGCTTCTCGACGTGGGCGGCCGTTCCCGCGCGGGCGAAGTCGAGGAGCTCGGTCTCGTTCTCGGGCGTGGCGACGCGGCTGATCGCCCGGACCTTGGAGTAGGAGAGCTCGCCGCGCGCCATGGCCGCGGAGGTCTCGGGCAGGGCGCCGAGAGCCCGCGCCACGCGCACCCTCTCCCGCGCCGCGCCGAGGTCCATGCCGAGCCGCCAGTTGAGCCAGTGGGCGCAGGAGCGGAAGCCGGAGTCCCAGCCGCCGCGCGCGTCGAACTCGCGGATCATGCCGAGCAGCCGGCAGGTGGCGGCCTGGATCCGCGCCGACAGCTCGGCGATGCGCTCGCCGAGGGTGTCGAGGTCCTCCGCCGGCGGTGCGGCCGGGACCGGCGGGGGCATCGGCGGGGTGGAGCTGGCGCTGGGGTGGGACTCGAGCATCGGTCGTCCTCCGGGTGGGTTCGACCGATTATAACCCCTGTTTTTTCAGCCGCTTACGTGTTGGTGTGAGGCGCTGGCGGGAGGCTCCGAGAGCCGGAAGGTGGGTCGACCGGTGCTGGCGCGCTGGACGGCCACTGGGGCCGCGGTCGGGGTCTCTCAGATCCGATCGGCGGAAGGTGCCGGAGCGCGCCCAAAAGGGCTGTCAAGGGGTTTGGAGGAGAAATCTCGAGGAAGATCCGCCCGGAGCGTCGGGGGCGGGCGCGTTTCCGCGGAAACGCCCGGCGTACGTGCTCAGATGCGTTTCGGCGTCTCGCTGGCGGGAGAGTGGGGGCCGCACCGCGGGTGGCCCGTGGAAGCCGCCGCGGCCGCGGAAAACGCCCGGCGTTTCCCGCCGCCGCTTGGAAGACGCTGCGCGTCTCCCACAGCTCCCACCGGCCCGGCGACGGGGGAGGGCCGGGAGAGAACGGCGACACCGCGCCCTTGTCTCGCCGGCTGGACGTTTCCGCGGAAACGCGCGGCGTACCTGCTTCGATGCGTTTCGGTGCCCCGCTGGCGGGTCAGTGGGCTGGTGCACCGCGGGTGGCCCGTGGAAGCTGCCGCGGCCGCGGAAGACGCCCGGCGGTTCCCGCCGCCGCTTGGAAGACGCTGCGCGTCTCCCGCAGCTCCCACCGGCCCGGCGGCGGCGCGAGAGAGAGAAGGGGAGAGAGCGAAGGCCTCTCTTGCCGAGGATCTTGACGTCAAGACGTTTCTGCGAAAACGTTGGGCGCATCTGCTCAGGTGCATCCGCTCGGAGCTGCCCTCTTGCTGAGGGGCTTGGCGCCGGGCGTGGAAAGGTACGGCGTATTCGATCCGGTGGGCCCGCCGGGGGGCGCCCGTTGCCCGGGGGGCTGGCCTGTGGGGGCTCGGTCGTGTCTGCGGCCGTGGCTGCAGGCGTCGGCGAGGCTGGGATGGCTGGTGGGTCCGAGGTGGGTCAGGGCCCGAACCGACGGATCGAAGAAGGAGGAGCCATGCGACGTGCCAGTTCCTCGTGCCGTTTCACCCTCCACTTCCGGGGAGTCGTCGGCCGGGCCGTGGTGGTGGCCCTCGCCTCGTGGGTGGCGCGGGAGCCGGGGGTCGCGGCTCAGGTGCTGCTGCCGGCGGCGGAGCGCGCCGCCGGGCAGCGTTGTGTCGGGGCGGACACGACGGGCGCTGCGGACACGTTGCCCGGGTGTGACGACGGGGTGGCCAACGACGACGGATCCCTCGAGGACGGGATCTACTCGCGCGGTTTGGTGACGCGCTTCTCGGGCCTCGCCGCGGGCACCGAGCTCGACGCGGTGTGCGTCTGTTGGTCGATCATCTCCGGGGCGCCGGACGAGATCGAGTACGACCTGGTGATGTACGCGGCGGACGGACCGGCTGGGGCGCCGGGGACGGAGCTGGCGCGGCTGCCGGTGACCGACGCCGGGCTGACCTCGGACGGGGCCTTCTTCCGGCACGACGTCGGCGGCGAGGGCTTCACCGTCCCGTCGGGGCCGTTCTACCTGGGGATGTCGAACGACTGGGCGAGCTCGAAGGCCTTCGTGTGCACCGACCTCGACGGCTCCACCTCCGAACCCTCGTACTCGGACCAGGGGGACTGGACGCAGCTCGGGGAGACGCCGATGATCCGCCCCACCCCGGCGGCCGTGGACACCTGCGTCCCCGGTCCGACGATGCTCTGCGTCGACGACCAGCCCGACGACCGCCGTTTCGCGGTGAGCGTGACCTACGACACCGTGCTCGGCGGCGGGGCGTCGGGCGCCGGCCGGGCGCGTTCGCTCGGGGCGCTGGGGATCGCCGACGGCGGGGTCTTCTCGTTCACCGACCCGTCCAATCCCGAGATGTTGGTCAAGGTCCTCGACGGCTGCGGCATCAACGGCCACTGGTGGGTGTTCGCCGCGGCGACCACCACGGTCGGGTACCAGCTCCGGGTGGTGGACACCGAGACCGGCCTGTCGCGCACCTTCGGCAACGCGGACCGGCACGCCGCCGTGCCGGTGGTGGAGACCAGCGCCTTCGCCTGCCCGTGAACGGCGGCGACGGTGGGCCGCCGGTCAACTCGACGCACGGCGAGTGGAACGTCCTCGCCGCGCCGGACGGCTCCTTCCTCGTCTTCGAGTCGGCGGGGCGGGCGACCAACGTCTCCTCCCCGGGCGACCTGTACGTCAGCTTCCGGAAGGGGTCGGGATGGAGCGAGCCGGCGAACCTCGCGGAGCTCAACGGCGCCGGCTCCGATCTCGCCGCCCGCTTGTCGGCCGACGGCGAGCGGCTGATCTTCGTCAGCACCAGCCACCCCGGCAGCGGCGAGGCGGACGTCTTCGCGGTCCCTCTCTCTGTGCTGGAGCGCTACCGGCCCCGCCCCCCGGGCTGAAGGACGCCGAGGGGGTGGCCGCCGAGGCAGCGGTCGCCGGCGACGAGGATCCAGGGTTGGCCGGGGCAGGGGGCGCCGAGGCAGGGGAGGGTGCCGGGGGCGAGGACGTCGCGGCAGGCGGGGGGCTCGGCGTCGAGCGGGAAGGTGAAGGTGCGGCCGGTGGCCTCGAGGAGGACGAGGTCGGGGCCGCGGCGGGCGGCCACGCAGGGCAGGAGGTCGCAGCGGGGATGGCCGGCGGTGACGACGAACTCGAGGTCGGTGACCGGACCGCCGGCGGCGGCGGCGAGGAGCGGCGCGGCCTCGGCGAGGGTGGGCAGGGAGGCCGCCGCCAGCGGACCACCCTCCTCCGGCGCCCCGAAGGCCCAGGTGTACAGCCGGCCGGCGCCGTCGAGCCGGGCGCGCAACCGGCGCCCCGCGTGCGTGCCCTCGAGGAAGAAGGCGCTCCGGCGGGCCTCGTCGCCGCCGCACCGCGCCCTCCCCCAGTCGACCGCCCGCTCGACGCGCCAGGCGACCTGCCCGCGGGGCAGCGCGCGGTCGAAGGCGACGGCCGCCCGACCGTCCGGCGTCCCGAGCGTGTCGGTCTCCCCGGCGTCGAGGCCGAGGGCGCTGCGGACGCCGGCGAAGAACCGGCGCAGGTCGCCGCGCCAACCGCGGCCGTAGAGCCAGTCGCGGTAGCCGGCGGTGAAGTCGCGGACGACCTCGGCGTCGGTGGTGGGAAACGGGACGGGCGGGAGTGGCGCCGACCGGGCGGCGAGGGCCGCGGCGGACGTCGCCGGGTCCCGGCAGGGGAAGGGCACCCAGCCGGGCGCGGCGGCGAGGGCCTCGGTGGCGGCCAGGAGCAGGAGGACGGCGGCCAGTCCCGCCGGGCGCGGGCGGGGAACGGGGCGCACGCTCCCTAACGCCCCTGGAGCTGCCGGTCGAGGAGGTTTTCGAGGGCCTCGAGGTCCTCGCTGTGGGCGGCGAGGGCGTTGCGCAGGTCGAGGACGCGGCGCTCGGCCTCGCCGAGGCGGCTCTCGAGTCGGGTGAGCGCGGTCCGGGCGTCGCGGAGCATGCCGTCGTAGCTCTTCCGGTTCGCCTCGAGCTCGTCGGCCGGCATCTCCTCGATCTGGCGGCCCAGCGTCTCGATCGTGGAGCGGAAATGGAAGCGCTCGTCCTCGAGGCTGCGGTGCTCGCTCTCGGCGGCGCGGAGCTGGCTCTCGAGGCTCGCCACCCGGCGGCTGCCGAGCTCGAGCCGCCGCAGGGTCAGGTCGAGCTTGCCGTCGGCGAGCTGGCGCTCGAGCAGGTCGGCGATGCGCTCGAGGGTGCGGTTGAGCTGGGCGAGCTGGGCTTCGACCGGCGCCGGCGCGGCGGCGCTGGCCGGTGCGCGGCGGGGCGGCGGGCGGGGCGGCCGCGGCGGGGAGGGTGAGAGCGGCGGCGAGGAGCGCGAGGGGGAGCGTCTTCGTCATGGGATCTCCTTGGGGGGCGTCGCCCGCTGGTCGAGGAGGGCGCGGTGGACGGCGGTGCGGGGGGCCTCGAGATGGCGGCGGATCCGGGTGGCGCTCATGCGTCGTCGTCCTCGATCGCCTGCCGGTGCGGCTCGGGCAGGCCGCGGTCTTCCCTCGGGGTTCGCCGCCAGCCTAGCGCAGCGAGCCCGGACCGGGAGACGAGGGAGCGTAACGGGAGGGCCGCCGGAGCGTCGGGGGTGGGTGAGACCGTACCGATCACTGTCCAGGGAGACCGCCATGCGCCACACCGCCTCCGTCCCGTCGCTCGGTTCCACCGCCGACCGCGTGCACTCGCCCTCCGCGGCTCGCTTGTCGTGGGCTGCCGCTGCTGGCTCTGTCGATCTGTCTCTGCGCCGGCCCGCTCGGGGCGGAGGCGCTGGCGCCGGCGGGCGGGGTGGCCCCCGCCGAGGGGGTGCGCTGCGCCGGCTCGGGGGTCGCGGCGCCGGCCGGGGTCGTCGGCGGCTGCGAGGACGGGGTGGCGAACGACGACGGCAGCACCGAGAGCGGGGTGTCCAGCCGGTTCCTCTTGACACGGTTCTCCGGGATTCCGGCGGGGACGGGGCTGAGCTCGGTCTGCGTGTGCTGGAGCCGCCTGCCGGCGGGGCACAGCGACATCGACTACGACCTGACGATGTACGCGGCGGACGGGCCGGACGGGGCGCCGGGGACGGAGCTGGGCCGGGTGCCGCTGAGCGCCTCCGGGGTGTCGGAGGACAAGATGTTCTTCCACCACGACCTGAGCGGCGCGGGTCTCACCGCACCGCCCGGACCCTTCTACCTCGGGATCGAGAACACCTGGCCGGCCTCGTGGGCCTTCCTGTGCTCGGACTTCGACGGCCCGCGCGTCGAGCCTTCGTACCGGAAGCTCCAGGACTGGGACGAGGTCACCTACACGCCGATGATCCGCCCGACCCTCGAGCCGGGGGGTGTCTGCTTCCCCGATTCCACGACGCTGTGTGTCGACGACCAGCCCGACGACGGGCGCTTCGCGGTGAGCGTGGTCTACGACACCGTGCTCGGCGGCGGGGCGTCCGGGGCCGGCCGGGCGCGCGCGCTCGCGTCGCTGGGGATCGACGACGGCGGCATCTTCTCGTTCACCGACCCCGGCAACCCGGAGCTGCTGGTCAAGGTGCTCGACGGCTGCGGCATCAACGGCCACTGGTGGGTTTTCGCCGCCGCCACCACCACGGTGGGGTACCAGCTCCGCGTGGTGGACACGGAGAGCGGCCTGTCGCGCACCTTCGCCAACACCGACCAGCACACCGCCGAGCCGGTGGTGGAGACGGGCGCCTTCCCCTGCCCCTAGCCGCCCCGCGACCGGGCGAAGGCCTCGGCGGCCCGGGACGCGGCGCGACGCGGCTCCAGACGCCGTCCTGCTCGTCGCCGGCGGCGAGCTCGGCGAGCTCGCCGAGCTCCGAGACGACGTCGAAGCGGGTGCCGACCAGGTCGGTGCAGAGCTCCGCGATCGCGCTGCGCAGCGCCGCGGGCAGGTCGAGGGTGGGGAGCTCCTGCTCGATGAAGCGGGCGTTGGAGAGCAGCTCGGCGGCGCTGGCGTGCGCCGCGGCGACGAAGTCCTCGAGCTCGGTGTTCGCCATGGTGCCTCCTCCTCAGTGCGTGGCCGCCGCGGTGGTGAGGCGCAGGGGAGTGCCCCACGGGTCGCGGGCGGTGACCGCCGGGGGGCCGTTCCCGTCCCGCTCGACCGGGTGCCCGGCCCGCTCGAGGCTCGCCGCCGCCGCCTCCAGAGCCGCCGCGTCCGGGAGCTCGATCGTCCATTCCAGCAGCTGCGCCTGGTCGGCCGGCGGCGGGGTGGCGCCGGGGCCGGCCCACAGGTTGGTGCCGAGGTGGTGATGGTAGCCGTCGGCGGCGAGGAAGAGGGCGCCCGGGTACTCCCACACGGTGCGGTCGAAGCCCAGCGCCCCGGAGTAGAAGGCCGCGGCGGCGGCGAGGTCGCCGACGTGCAGGTGGACGTGGCCCAGGACGGTGCCGGCCGGCGCGCCGCTGCCACGGCTCGTCGCCGGCCGCCTCCAGCAGGGCCGCCACGTCGAGCGGGTCGGTGGCCATCATCAGCTCGCGCCCGACCCGGCGCCAGGCGCTCCGCGGGCGGTCGGCATAGACCTCGATCCCCAGGTCGTCGGGGTCCTGGAGGTAGAAGGACCGGCTCACCAGGTGGTCGGCCGCGCCGGCGCGGGCGCCGATCGCGCCGAGGTGGCGGGCGAAGCGGCCGAGGGCCGCCGCGTCGGGCAGCAGCAGGGCGAAGTGGAAGAGGCCGGTGCGGCCGCGCCGCGGCGCCGGACGGGCCCCCGGGCGCTCGTCGAGCTCGACCAGCGGCCGGTCGCTCCCCAGCAGCGTCCGCGACCCCTCGCCCTCCAGCCGGCGCAGCCCGAGCGCCCGCTGATAGAAGGCGAGCGAGCGCCCGAGGTCGGCGACCCGTAGCCGCACCGGTCCGAGCCGCGTCCCCGCCGGCAGGCGGAAGCCGTGCGGAGCGAGGCCGTAGCTGCCCGCGGTCGCCGGCTCGCCGTCGCCCCCGGCGCCATACAGGTCGTCCCTCCCCACCCCCGCACCACGCCGTGGATCCGCGGTCGTCATCGTTCCCGCTCCTCGCGCAGGTGGACCCCGGTGACCTCGGCGATGGACGCCATGACGGTGCGGAAGCCCGCCCGGTCGGCGTCGGCGAGGCGGGAGCGGATCTCGGCCTCGAGCTCCGCGAGGAGGCGGTCGAGCTCGGCCGTCAGGGCGCGGCCGTCCGGGGTGACCTCGACGAGGAGCGAGCGACGGTCCCGCGGGTTCGTCGAGCGGCAGAGGAGACCGGCGGCCTCGAGGCGGTCGAGCAGGCTGGTCAGGGTGGAGGCCTTGAAGCCGAAGACGCGGACCAGCTCGCCCACCGCCACCGGGCCGTAGCTGCGCAGGTAGGTCAGCACGTGGCCCTCCGACGGGCTCACCCCGAGATCCCGCGTCGCGCGCTCCAGGTGGACGCTGATCTGCCGCGACGCCTTGTGCAGCGGGGAGAGGAACTCGAGGGCCATGGCTGGACAATAGTACGATTTCGTATTAATGTCCAGCCCGCGCCGTCGCCACCCCCGGCGCGGCAGCTTCTGGAGGAGAGCACGATGAGCCCGGCCCCCGCCACTCCGCTCGACGTCTTCCGCCACCAGGCGCGGCTGGTCCGCGAGGTGGTGCGGATCAACCTGGAGGGCGTGACCCACGAGGAGAGCCTGGTGCGCCCGCGGCCCGCCGGCAACTGCATCAACTGGGTCCTCGCCCACCTGCTGCAGGTCTACGACGCGTCGCTGCCGATGCTGGGGCAGGAGCCGGTGATGGGCGAGCGGCTGCGCCGCTTCGCGCGCGGCTCGGCGCCGCTCGAGGACGACGGCGAGGCGCTTGCCCTTCGCCGAGCTGGCCGACGCCTGGAGCGAGGTCACCGCGCGGGTCGACGCCGGTCTCGCCGGCCTGGACCCCGCGGCGCTCGCCGCCCCGGCGCCGCCGGGCCCGGGCACGGGTCCCGGCGACACGCTCGGCACCCTGATCGGCACCACCCTGTTCCACCAGGCCTACCACGCCGGCCAGCTCGGCGTGCTGCGCCGCGTCGCCGGCAAGCGCGGCGCGATCGCCTGAGCCGACGGCGCGGTATGCTGGGGGACCGCCCTGGAAAGGAGACGGACATGGACATCCTCAGCGAGATCCGCGCGCAGCTCGACGGCGGCGCGCTCGACGGGCTGGCGCGGCAGATCGGCGCCGGGCGGCCCGAGACCGAGCGCGCGGTCGGCGCCGCCCTGCCGATGATCGTCGGCGGCCTGGCGCGCAACGCCAACCGGTCGCCGCAGGCGGCCCACGCCCTGGCCCACGCCCTCGACCGCGACCACGACCCGTCGCTGCTCGAGCAGCTCGGCGGAGCGCTCGCCGGGGGCGGCGGGGCGGGCGGCGGCCTGGCCGCCGGCCTCGGCTCCCTGCTGGGCGGCGGCTCCGCGGCGGGGGGCGGCGGGCTCGGCGACCTCGCCGGCGCCCTGTTCGGCGGTGGCGGCGCGGGGACGAAGGCGCTCGACGGGGCGGGCATCCTCGGGCACGTCTTCGGCGACCGCCGCGGCGCGGTCGAGCACGGCGTCGGGCGCGCCGCCGGCCTCGAGCAGGGGCAGGCGGGTCAGCTCCTCCGGCTCCTCGCCCCGGTGGTGATGAGCGCGCTGGCCAAGGTCAAGCAGCAGCGCGGGCTCGACGGCGGCGGGCTGGCCGAGGTGCTGGGCCACGAGCGCCGCGAGATCGAGACGCGGGCCCCCGGCGTCTCCCACGGCGGGCTCGCCGCGATCCTCGACCGCGACGGCGACGGCGAGATCGCCGACGACGTCGCCTCCATGGGCGCCAGCTTCGCCAAGGCGTTCTTCTCCCGCTGAGCCCGGAGCGGCGCAGCGGACCCGACGACGACACCACCGAAAGGAACCACCATGCCGATCGCCAAGGTCACCGAGATCTCCTGCCGCTCGACCGAGAGCTTCGAGGACGCCATCCGCCAGGGTATCGAGCGCGCCGACAAGACGCTCGACAAGGTCCGCGGCGCCTGGGTCAACGAGATGAAGGTCGAGGTCGACGACGGGGAGATCACCGCCTTCCAGGTCAACCTGAAGGTGACGTTCGTCCTGAAGGACTGAGCCGGCTCCCGGGCGCGACAGGGGAGGTTCCCGAGGTCTCCGGGCCCGCTGCGGTGTAAGCTGCTTCCCACCCGATGATCGGCGAACGCCTGGGGCACTTCCACATCACCGCCAAGCTGGGAGAGGGCGGCATGGGCGAGGTGTACCGCGCCCGCGACGAGCGGCTGGGGCGCGAGGTGGCGGTCAAGGTGCTGCCGGCGGCGTTCGTCGCCGACCACGACCGGCTGGCCCGCTTCGAGCGCGAGGCCCGGGTGCTGGCGCAGCTCCACCACCCGCGGATCGCCTCGGTCTTCGGCCTCGAGGAGTCCGACGGGGTGCGGGCCCTGGTGATGGAGCTGGTCGAGGGGCCGACGCTCGCCGAGCGCCTGCGCGAGGGGCCGCTGGCGCCGGCCGAGGCGCTGCGCATCGCGCGGCAGATCGCCGAGGCCCTCGAGGCGGCGCACGACAAGGGGATCGTGCACCGCGACCTCAAGCCGCAGAACGTCAAGCTGACGCCCGAGGGCGAGGTCAAGGTCCTCGACTTCGGCCTCGCCAAGGCGATGGAGCCGGCGGGCGCCGCCTCCGCCGGGGCTCCCGACCTGCTGGCGTCGCCGACCCTGATGAACTCCCCGACCCTGTCGGTCACCGGCACCCGCCTGGGGGTCATCCTCGGCACCGCCGGCTACATGGCGCCGGAGCAGGCGCGCGGCCAGGTGGTGGACGAGCGGGCCGACGTCTGGGCCTTCGGGGTGGTGCTCTACGAGATGCTGACCGGCGCCCGGCTGTTCACCGGCGAGACGGTCACCGACACGCTGGCGGCCGTGCTCAAGACCGAGCCCGACTACGGGGCGCTGCCGGCGGACACCCCGCCGCCGGTGCGGCGGCTGCTGCGGCGCTGCCTGACGCGGCCGCCGCGCAACCGGCTGCACGCCATCGCCGACGCGCGGATCGTCCTCGACGAGGTGCTGGCGGGGGAGGTCGAGGAGGAGGACGGACCGGGCGTGGCCGTTCCGGCGGGCACGCCACCGCTGTGGCGGCGGCTGGCGCCCTGGCTGGGCGGCGCGGTCGTAGGTGGCGCCCTGGCGCTGCTGGCCTTCTCGTGGCGGGGCGGGCCGCCGGTCGCTCCCGGCGCCGGCGGGACGACGATCCGGACGCTGGTCTCCGCCGGCGTCTCGCTGGATCCCTCGGTGTCGCCGGACGGCCGCAGCCTGGCCTTCGAGTCGACGCGCGACGGCGCCGACCGGATCTGGATCAAGGACCTGACCAGCGGCTCGGAGTCGGTGCTGGTCGACCGGCCGTCCTATCTGCCCGCCTTCTCTCCGGACGGGACCAGCGTCCTGTTCCTGGTCGACGGTGGCGCCAGGCCGGATCTGTACCGGACCTCGCTGGCCACGCGCGAGGTCCGGCTGGTGGCCCGCGACGCCCTCGACGGCGACTGGGCGCCGGACGGCCGCAGCATCGTCTTCCTGCGCGACTACGACCGGGAGGCCAGCCGGGGAGGCGGCGAGCTGGTGACCGCCGTCTCGGCGGGGGGCGGCGAGAAGGTGCTCTACCGCGACCCCCGCAAGCGCATGAACGAGCCCCGCTGGTCCCCGGACGGCCGGCGGATCGCCCTGGTCCTCAACTCGTTCCAGGCCGGTGCCTCCGACCGCATCGGCGTGGTGGACGCGGCGAGCGGCCGCCTCGCGGAGTTTTCGCTCGACCCGCTCCCCGGCGCCGGCAACAAGGTCCGCGGCCTCGCCTGGATGTCGGCCCGCGAGCTGGTGATCCTGGCCCTCGACTCCCCGGAGCAGATCGGCGTCTCCGGGCGGGTCGTCGCCCTCGACGTCGGCACCGGGTCGTTCCGGACCCTGTTGCCCCTGGCCAACGTCGGGTGGGGGATCGACCGCGCCGGGCCGGGATCGTTGATCGTCGGCATCGGGTCGACCGACCAGAGCCTCCACGAGGCGCGCCGCGACGCCACCGGTGCCTGGGCGGATCCGGTCCTGCGGACGCAGGGTCCTTTCCGCGACCGGCAGCCGTTCTACTCGCCGGACGGCCGCTGGCTGCTGTTCACCTCGACCCGCAGCGGCAACCTCGACCTGTGGCGGATCGACCGGACCACCGGCGAGCTGCAGCGCCTGACCGAGGACGAGGCCGACGACTGGGACCCGGCGACGAGCCCGGACGGCCGGCACCTGCTGTTCAGCTCCAACCGCAGCGGCCGGTTCGAGGTCTGGATGGCGGAAGCCGACGGCAGCGCGCCGCGGCCGGTGACCGACTTCGAGAACGCGCAGAATCCCACCATGACCGCCGACGGCGAGTGGATCGTCTTCGTGCGGCAGGCGGCGCCCGAAGGACAGAACGGGATCTGGAAGATCCACCCGGACGGCACCGGTGCCGAGCTGGTCGCGGCGGGCAACTACCTGATCCCCGACACCAGCCCCGACGGCCGCTACGTCGCCGTCCGCGCCACCGGCCCGCGGCGGATCCTCCGCGTCTCCGACGGCCGTCTGGTCGGCGGCGATCTCGACGGGACCGACCGCTACCGATGGACCGTCGAGGACGGGCGCACCTGGCTGTGGTGCATCGGCGCCCTCACCGAGAGTGACGGCGACATCCGCCGCTACCCGTTCGACCCGGCCACCGGGACCGTCGGCACGCCCGAGATCCTCGTTCCCGCCGGGGCCGGCGACGCGGCGGCTCCGACCGAGGCCGCTCCCTCCCGCATCCCGGAGAGCCTCGGCGTGGCGCCGGACGGCTCGGCGGTGACCTTCGCCGGTTTCGCCAACCGCCGCGGCCAGCTCCTCCGCATCGACGGGCTGTCGGGGCTCGCGGAGTAGGCGGGGCGGCGCGCCGCGCGAGCCGATGAGCGAGGGGGCGCCGGTTGCCGACCTCCTGCCCCCCGAGGCGTACCGCGAGGAGCTCGCGGCGATGCCGCTCGCCCGCACGGGGCTGGTCGCGGGGATCGCCTTCGCCCTCCTTTTCGGGGTCGGCTTCCCGCTGCTGGCTCGGCTCGCCGGGCTGCCGGGGGCCGACGCCCCGGGCGCGGGGCGGTTCTTCCTCCTGGCCGCCCTGCTCTCCGGCGCCCTCTTCGGCCTGTCGTTCCCGGTCCTCCTGCGGCACCGGCTCCGCGCCACCCTCGAGCGGATGGTCGCCGGCTCCGGGGCGTTCGCCATCCCCCGGCCCGAGGGGCGGTGGACCTGGCGCGTGCGCGGCAACCTGCGGCGCGGGTGGCGGGAGGTCGGGGGCGCGCTCTTCGCCGCCCCGGGCGTCGCGACGTTCGTGCCGCACGCGGCGAACCTGCCGGGGGACCGGCGGCCGATCGAGATCGTGCGCGGCGGCGGCGCGACGGTCCGCCTGGCGCGGCCGCACGCCGCGCTCGTGGCCCGTCTCGACCGTTTCCTCGCCCGTCCGGTGGTGGAGATCGCGACCCCCGCCCGTGTCTGGCGTCTCCGGGTGCCGCGGGCCGCGACGGTCGCCGCTGCGCTCGACGCCCTTCTCGGCGCGGGCGCGCCGCGGGAGCCGTGAAACGAAAGGGAGCAGGGCGCGCCGGGCCCGAGGGCTGTGGTAACTTTCTTTCGTTCTTGTTGACGTGTTCCTTTCGTTCGCGGAGGTGACGACGAGATGGCCCTGTTCGGTACCCTGGCCGATCTTCCTCTCGCCGACCTGGTCCACCTGCTGGAGAAGAAGCAGCTCACCGGTCGGTTGACCGTGACCAACACCGACGGTCACGGCATGCTGGTGTTCCGCGGCGGCCGGGTGATCTATGCGGCCACCAACGGTCCCCGGGAGACCGTCGGCAGCATGCTCGTGCACCGCAAGATCATCACCCCGTCGACCCTCAGCGAGGCCCTCGGCAAGCAGGCGCGGTCGCAGCAGGAGCGGCGGCTCGGCGGCGTCCTGCTCGAGATGGGCGTCGTCGACGAGGCGACGCTGCGGGAGCTGATGCACGAGCAGGTGGGGCGGGTGATGAAGGAGCTGCTGCGCTGGCGTCACGGCTTCGTGCGCTTCGTGGCGCTCGACATCCCGGAGCGGGGCGAGATCGCGGTGGACGCCCGCGACTTCCTGCTGCAGGAGGGCCTGGCGACCGAGCGGGTGCTGTTCGACATCATGTCGCAGCTCGCCGAGGACGCCGACGACACCCAGGACCGGCTCCTCCTCGACGCCCTCGCCGACGGCGAGCGGCCGGTGCCGGACCGGGTGGCGACCGAGGACCGCAGCCTCAAGCACATCATGAGCGAGATCCGCTCGCTGCAGTTCACCGGCGAGGTGACGCTGAACATCCTCCGCCTGGCGAGCGGCCTGCTCGCCCGCGGCGCGGTGTTCCTCAACGCCGCCCACGCCTTCGAAGGGGTCGGCCAGTTCGGCTTCGACAGCGACGGCCAGCCGGGCTCGGACGAGCGGGTGCGGGCCCTGCGCATCCCCAACGACGAGCCGTCGCTGTTCTACGACGTCACCGAGCAGCGCGAGACCTACGTCGGGCCGCTGGAGCACCGCTACTGGAACGTCAAGCTGGCCCGCGACCTGGGCGGCGGCCTGCCGCGCGAGGTCGCCGTCGTGCCGTTGCTCGTCGACGACCGGGTCCGGCTGCTGTTCTACGGCGACAACCACCCGCTGGACGAGCCGATCGGGGACCTCGAGAGGCTCGAGCTGGTGATGCTCCAGGCCGGCCTGGCGATCGAGAAGGCCGTCCTCGAGAAGAAGGTCCAGGCCGCCGGCCTGGCGGCGTCCCCGCCGGCGGGCTGAGCCGCGCCCGCCCGGGCGCGGGGCTCCGGGGCGGCTAGAATCGCCGGCACCGAGCGCCTGGCTGCCCACCTCCCCCGACCGCCTGGAGATCCCGATGCCGCGACGCCGTCGCTTCCTGCTTCCGTTCCTCGCCGCCCTGCTCCTCGCGCCGGCCGTCCGCGCCGCGCCGGTCGACCCGGCGCTCTTCTCGGACCTCCACTGGCGCCTCGTCGGCCCGTTCCGCGGCGGCCGCGTGCTGGCGGTGTCGGGGGTGCCGGGGGAGCCGGACCACTTCTACTTCGGCGCCGTCAACGGCGGGGTGTGGGAGACGGTCGACGCCGGGCGCACCTGGAAGCCGATCTTCGACGACCAGCCGGTGGCGTCGATCGGCGCCCTGGCGGTGGCGCCGTCGGACCCGCGGGTGCTCTACGCCGGCACCGGCGAGGCCGACATGCGGTCGGACATCGCGCAGGGCGAAGGCGTCTTCAAGTCCCTCGACGGCGGCGCCACCTGGCGCTTCGCCGGCCTCGGCGACTCGCAGCAGATCGGCCGCGTCCAGGTGGATCCGCGCGACCCCGACGTGGTCTTCGTGGCGGCGCTCGGCCACCCCTACGGCCCCAACGCCGAGCGCGGGCTCTTCAAGTCGACCGACGGCGGCGGGCACTGGCGCAAGGTCCTCGGCCCGGACGCCGACACCGGGGCGATCGACGTCGTCCTCGAGCCCGGGAACCCGGACGTCGTCTACGCGGCGCTGTGGCAGACGCGGCGGCCGCCGTGGAACATCTACCCGCCGTCGAACGGCCCCGGCTCCGGCCTCTACCGGTCCACCGACGGCGGCGAGCACTGGACGCGGATCGAGGGCCGCGGCTTCGCGGCGGCGCCGGGGCGCATCGGCCTGGCGGTGGCGCCGAGCGAGCCGTCGCGCGTCTACGCCCTGGTCGACGCCGACGCGGGCGGCCTCTACCGCTCGGACGACCGTGGCGCCACCTGGACCCGGACCAGCGACGACGCGCGCATCTGGGGGCGGGGGTGGTACTTCGGCGGCGTCACCGTGGAGCCCCAGAACGCCGACGTCGTCTACGCCTGCAACACGATCCTGCTGCGCTCGACCGACGGCGGCCGCACCTTCGCGCCGGTCGAGGGCGACGCCACCGGCGACGACTTCCACCAGCTCTGGATCGACCCGGCGCACCCGGAGCGCCGCATCCTGGGGACCGACCAGGGGACCCTGGTGAGCGTCGACGGGGGGGCGAGCTGGAGCTCCTGGCACAACCAGCCGACGGCGCAGCTCTACCACGTGTCGACCGACCAGCGCTTCCCCTACTGGGTGTACGGCCCGCAGCAGGACTCGGGCGCCGTGGCGCTGCCCAGCCGCACCGCGACCTCCGACGGCATCACCATGGAGCAGTTCAAGGAGGTCACCGCCGGCGGCGAGGCGCACAACGTGGTGGTCGACCCGCTCGACCCGGACGTCATCTACGGCGGCACCGTCGACAAGCTCGACCTGCGCACCGAGCAGACCCGCTCGATCGATCCCACCGTCGCCCGCCCCGACCTGTGGCGCCGGGTGTGGACCCTGCCGCTGGCCTTCTCGCCGGTGGATCCGCGGGTGCTCTACTTCGCGCGGCAGCGCATCTTCCGCACCGCCGACGGCGGGTTGACCTGGGAGGTGGTCAGCCCGGACCTCACCCGCGAGGACCCCGGCGTGCCGCCGAACCTCGACGCGGCGACCGCGGCGCACGACCTCGGCACCGGCCCGCGGCGCGGCGTGGTCTACGCGCTGGCGCCGTCGCGGCTCGCCGCCGACGACCTGTGGGCGGGGACCGACGACGGCCTGGTGTGGCGCACCCGCGACGGCGGCGCCCACTGGGAGGACGTCACCCCGGAGGCGCTCACCCCGTGGTCGAAGGTGGGGATCGTCGAGGTCTCGCACTTCGACGCCGACACCGCCTACCTGGCGGTCGACCGGCACCGCCTCGACGACCGCCGGCCCTACGTCTACCGCACCCACGACGGCGGCGCGAGCTGGCAGCTCGCCGTCGCGGGCATCGCGCCGGACCACTTCGTCAACGCGGTGCGCGAAGACCCGGTGCGCCCCGGGCTGCTCTACGCGGCGACCGAGGAGGGCGTCTACTTCTCGCTCGACGACGGCGACCGCTGGCAGTCGCTCCAGCTCGGCCTGCCGGTGACCTCGGTCCGCGACCTGGTGGTCCACGGCGACGACCTGGTGATCGCCACCCACGGGCGCGGCATCTGGATCCTCGACGACGCCTCGCCGCTGCGCCAGCTCACCCCCGAGGTGGCCGCCGCGGCGGCCTGGCTCTTCCAGCCGGCCACCGCCTTCCGCGAACGGCGCGCCGCCTTCACCGGGACGCCGCTGCCGAAGGACGAGCCGACGGCTCCCAACCCGCCGCTCGGCGCCCGCATCGACTACGCCCTCGGGGCGGCGCCGGCGGCACCGGTGACGCTCGACATCCACGACGCCGAGGGCACCCTGGTCGGCCACTGGTCGAGCGCCGATCCGGTCGCGGCCCCGGACCCCGCCACGGACCGCATGGCGCCCCAGTGGTTCGTCCCCGGGGCGCACCTGGAGGCGACGCCGGGGATGCACCGCTTCGTCTGGGCGCCGCGCTACGCGCCGCCGCCGGAGCTGGCCGGCGAAGGCTCGTTCCGGCCGCGCGGCGTCTGGGCGCCGCCGGGGGAGTACGCGGTGACGCTGACCGTGGACGGGACCGCCCTGACCCGCACCCTCGAGCTCGCCCCCGACCCCCGGGTGACCCTCGACGCGGCCGGCTACCGGGCGGAGTTCGAGCTCGCCCGGCGGGTCGAGGCGCTGCAGGCCGCGGTGGCCGGCGCCGACGAGGCGGCCCGGGGCGTCCAGCGCCGGCTGAGCGCGCGCCGGGAGACCGCCGGCGGCGAGCTGGCGGCGGCCCTCGACGACCTCCAGGGACGGCTCTCGCTGCTGCGTGGCGTCGCGCCGGCCCCCAACCCGGCGAACGCCTGGGCCTTCCCGCCGCAGCGCATCGAGAGCCTGCGCTGGGTCGGCGGCGCGCTGGGCGAGCTGATGCAGATGGTCGACGGCGCCGACGCGGCCCCGTCGCCGGAGGCCCGCGCCGGCTACGCCGCCCTGGCGCCGGTGGTCGACGCCGCCCTGGCCGCGTGGCGGGGCTTCGTGGCGGGCGAGCTCGCCGCCGTCGACGCGCGCCTGCGGGGCGCCGGCGAGGAGCCGATCGCGCCGCCGGCGCCCTGACGAAAAAGCCGGCCGGCCCAAGGGGAGGACCGGCCGGCACCCGAGGAGGAGGAGGCTCGGGAAGCTCGTTCAGCGCGGGCGGCGCGGGCCGCGGGCGTCGGGTCCGCGGTCCCTGGGGGTGACCTCGGGCCGGGTCACGCGGGCCCGCCGCGCGCCACGGATGCGGTCGTAGTCGCGCCGGTCGTAGCGGCTCGCCCGCCGCCGCACGTTGGGATCGTCGCGGTAGAGGTCGCGCCCGGTGTAGATCCGGTAGAGCCGCTCCATCGGGTCGTTGATCCCGTGGAAGGCCTCCCGCACCCGGATCGGGCCGTGGAAGGAGCGGAACTCCCCGCGCAGCTCGTAGTAGCGCGCCACCACGTCGCGGAAGGCGCGGTCGTCGCGGTTGCCGCGGAGGTTGCCGCGGTCGACCCGGTCGGCGAAGACGCGGGCCGCGTCCTCGAGGCGGTAGAAGGCGTCGACGACGGCCTCGTCGCCGCCGTAGCGGCCATAGGAGGTGCGGTCGGCCACGTCCGAGCCGTAGCGGGTGGCGTCCTCGAGGCGGAAGGCGAGCTGCGCCACCTGGTTCGCCGAGACGCCGCGGACGACGCGGAGCGGCTGCGCCGTCGCCGCCGGCGCGGCGGCCGCGACGAGCAGGGTGGCGAGAAGGGCGAGCGGGATGCGGTTGGGCTTCATGGGGAAGTCTCCTTTCCACCCGGGCTCTAGCGCAAGCGGCTTGCCAACCCGAAAAGCCAATGGTGGAAGGGGTTTCCTCCGCGGAGCGCGACACCCGGAAGGCGCGGCGCCGTCCTCCCGGGGGACGGCGGCTCGGCACCGCGGCTCCGGGAGACCGGTCCCGAGGGTAGGATCGGGGGGTTGATCGGCCTCCTGTCGTCCCTCGCGCTCCTCGGCGCCGCCTGCCTGGCGCCGGGCTGGTGGTGGGCCCGGCGCCGGGTGCCCCAGGGCCCCTGGTTGCTGGCGCTGCCGGCGGCGGGGGTGGCGCTGTGGCTGGGGCTGGCGCTCTCGGGGGTCGGCGGTCCGATGAGCCTCGGCAACGTCGTCGAGCCGATGATCGTGGCGGCGTTCGCGGTGGCGGCGGGCCAGGTGAAGTACTTCCTCCTCGATCGCCGGCGCTCCGCCCGGCGGGTGGGCGCCGCCGCGGCCTGGGCGCTGGTGGCGGTGGCCGACCCTCGTCCTGCGGCTGGCGATGCCGCTGATGCCGGAGTGAGCGGGCGCCGGGGGAGGTGCCGGTGAGGGCCCTGGTCTTCCGCGGCGTCGGCGCAGGTCGCCGTCGAGGCGGTGCCGGAGCCGCGCCTCGAGGCCGCCACCGACGCGGTGGTGGCGGTGCGCCTCGCCGGCATCTGCGGCTCGGACCTCCATCCCTACCTGGGGCGCGAGCGGGGGATCGAGCCGGGGACGGTGATGGGGCACGAGCTGGTCGGCGAGGTGCTCGAGGTCGGCCGTGAGGTGCGGCGGTTCCGGCCCGGCGACGCCGTGGTCTCGCCCTTCACCACGAGCTGCGGGCGCTGCTTCTACTGCCGCGAGGGCCTCACCTGCCGCTGCGTCGAGGGGCAGCTCCTCGGCTGGATCGAGGGCGGGCGCGGGCTGCACGGCGCCCAGGCCGAGCGCGGTGCGGGTGCCGCTCGCCGACGCCACCCTGTTCGCGCTCCCGCCCGACGTCCCGGCCGAGCGCGGCCTCTTCCTCGGCGACGTCCTGGCGACGGGGTTCTTCTGCGCCGACCTGGCGGGGGTGCGGCCCGGCGACACCTGCGCCGTGGTCGGGGCCGGACCGGTGGGGCTCTGCGCGATCGCCGGCGCCCGGTCGCGCGGCGCCGAGCGCGTCTTCGCCCTCGACCCGGTCGCCGAGCGCCGGGCGCTGGCGCAGCGCTTCGGCGCCACCCCGCTCGACGCGGCGGAGGCCGGCGCCGTCGAGGCGGTGCGCGCCGCCACCGGCGGGCGCGGCGCCGACGCCGTCCTCGAGCTGGTCGGGAGCCCGCAGGCGTCGCGCCTGGCGTTCGACCTCGTCCGCCCCGGCGGCACGGTGGCGGCGGCCGGGGTCCACACCGAGGCCGGCTTCGCCTTCTCGCCGGTCGAGGCCTACGACAAGAACCTCACCTACCGTGCCGGCCGCTGCCCGGCCCGCGCCTACATGGAGCGCCTGCTGCCGGTGGTGCGCGACCCCGGGCTCGACCTCGGGGCGATCGTCTCCCACCGGCTGCGGCTCGCCGACGGCCCGCGCGGCTACGATCTGTTCGCCCGCAAGCTCGACGGCTGCACCAAGGTGGTGCTGGCGCCGTGAGCGGCGGCGCGGCGGGACGGTCCGTCCGGACGCGGCTGCAACCTGGCGCGGGGCGCGCCGTACGGACGGGGGTGAGAGCCACCATCGATCGGAGGTCTGCCATGTCCGGACGTCTTCTGCTTCTGCGGCGCCCCGCCGCCGTCCTCGCCCTGCTCCTCGCCCCGTCGCTGGCGCTCGCCGCGGCGCCGGTCCACAAGAGCTTCGAGACCGGCCCGGGCGGCCGGCTCACCGTCGACACCGAGGTCGGCGCGATCACCGTCCACGCCGGATCGACGGATCGCGTCGAGGTCACCGTGACCCGGGAGGGGCGCGGCAACGACGACCTGAAGCTCTCCTTCGAGCAGGACGGCAAGGACGTCACCGTGCGCGGGGAGCTGCCGGGCTGGTTCCACATGTCCTGGTCGGGCAAGGTGGAGTTCGACGTCACCGTGCCGCAGTCGTTCGATCTCGATCTCGAGACCTCGGGCGGCGAGATCGCGGTCTTCGGGGTGCACGGCGGCGTCGAGGCGCGGACCTCCGGCGGCGGCCTGCACTTCGAGGAGGTGGTGGGGAAGGTCGACGGCCGCACCTCGGGCGGCGGCGTGGTGGTGCGCTCGGTGCTGGGCGACGTGACCGTCGGCAGCTCCGGCGGCCCGATCGAGGTCCACGGCGTCCGCGGCTCGATCGAGGCGAAGACCTCGGGCGGCGGCGTCTCCATGGAGGACGTCGGCGGCAGCGTCGTCGCCCGCTCCTCCGGGGGCCCGATCACGCTGCTCGAGGTCGGCGGCCCGGTCGACGCCCACACCTCGGGCGGGGGCATCGAGGTCTCGCTGACGCGCTCGCCGGGCGGCGAGTCGAAGCTGTCGACCAGCGGCGGCGGCATCACCCTGCGCGTCCCGGCCGACGCCGCCTTCGACCTCGACGCCAGGACCAGCGGCGGCCGGGTGACCTCCGACCTGCCGGTCACCGTGCGGGGCAGCGTGAAGGAGGGCTCCCTCCAGGGGCCGGTCAACGGCGGCGGCCCGACGGTGACGCTGCGGTCGTCGGGCGGCGGCATCCGCATCCTGCGGCGCTGAGCCGGCGGCGGCCTCGTCCGCCGGTGGGACGGATCGTCCGGCGACGGTCGCGGGCGGCCGCGGCCGCCCCCGTCGCCGGACGCTGAAACGCAACCCCGACGGGGGATCTCCGCGCCCGGCGGCGCCGGCACGGGCGCTGCAGCGGAGGCGCGCAGCGACCCGCGGTCCCAACCTCCGGCGGGTCCGGGAGCCGCCATGCACCTGCTCTTCGATCTGCGCCTCGCCCTGCGCTCGCTCGCCCGCCGCCCGGCCTTCACCCTGGTCGCCGCGGGGACCCTGGCCCTCGGCATCGGGGCCACGACGGCCATCTTCAGCGTCGCCTACGGCGTCCTGCTGCGGCCCCTCCCGTACCGCGACGCCGACCGCCTGGTGTCCTTCTGGGAGGTGGAGACCACCGAGGCGGCGCCGGAGCCCGGGGGCAACGTCTCGCACCCCAATTTTCTCGACCTCCGGTCCACGGCCTCGAGCTTCGAGTCGATGGCGCAGTACGAGAGGACGAACCTCTCGCTGTCGGGGCTGGGGACGGCGGAGATCGTCCCGGGCGGGGCGGTCACGCCCGGCTTCTTCCGGGTCTTCCGCGCCGCCCCCGTCCTCGGGCGCGGCTTCGACGCCGCGGAGGGGCGGCCGGGCGGCCCGGACGCGGTGGTGGTCTCCGAGTCGTTCTGGCGCGAACGCCTGGGCGCGGATCCGGCGGTGCTCGGCACCACCCTCGACCTGTCCGGGACGCCGCACCGGGTGGTGGGGGTGGCGCCGGCCGGCTTCGCCTTCCCGGCCGACGCCCGCCTGTGGGTGCCGATCCAGAACGACGACGAGAAGTGCGGCCGCGGCTGCGTGCTCTACAAGGCGGTGGGGCGCCTCGCGCCCGGCGCCGGCGTCGAGCGGGCGCGCCGCGAGCTGCGGGCGATCATGGCGCGCCTCGAGCGCGAGTACCCGGACACCAACACCCACCTGAGCGCCGACGCCCTGTCGCTGCACGACCTGATCGTCGGCGACGTGCGCCCGGCGCTGCTGCTGCTGCTCGGCGCGGTGGCGATGGTGCTGTTGATCGCCTGCGCCAACGTCGCCAACCTGCTGCTGGTGCGCGGCGGCGCGCGCCGGGCGGAGATCGCGGTGCGCGGCTCGCTCGGCGCCGGCCGCGGCCGCCTGCTCACCGGCCTGATGCTGGAGAACGCCCTGCTCGCCGCCGCCGGCGGTGGCGCCGGCGTGGCCCTCGCGGCCTGGGGGGTCGACGTGCTGCGCCGGCTGGGGCCGGCCGACCTGCCGCGGCTCGACGAGGTCCGTCTCGACGCCCCGGCGCTGCTGTTCGCCGTCGTCGTGATGGTCGCCACGGTGGCGCTGTTCGGGCTGGCGCCGGCGCTGCGGCTGTCGCGGCCGCGCCTGGGCGAGCTGCTCCGGCCGGGCGGCCGGGGGACGCCCGACCCGGCCGGGCGGCGGCTGCGCGCGGCGGTGCTCACCGCCGAGGTGGCGCTGTCGGTGATGCTGCTGCTCGCCGCCGGGCTGATGCTGCGCAGCCTGGTGCGCATGAGCTCGCTGGACCTCGGCCTCGAGCCCGCCGGGGTGGCGCACTTCACCCTGTCGCTGCCGCGGGCGCGCTACGCCGGCGCCGACGAGCGGCTCGCCTTCCTCGACCGCCTGGAGGGCCGCCTCGCGGCGCTGCCGGGCGTCGAGCGGGTCGCCGCCTTCGCGTCGCTGCCGCTCACCCCGGTCGACCTCGTCGGCGGCTTCACGCGCGCCGACCGGCCGGAGCCGGCGCCCGGCGAGGGCCCGAGCGCCGGCTACCGCGCCGTCGATCCCGGCGGGCTGGAGCTGCTCGGCGTGCCGCTGCTCGCCGGGCGCGGCTTCGCCGCCGCCGACCGCCACGGCGCGGCGCCGGTGGCGCTGATCAACCGCGCCGCGGCGCAGCGCTACTGGCCGGGCGAGGACCCGGTGGGCAAGCGCATCCAGCTCCAGATCCAGGTGGGCTATCCCGAGGCGGAGCCGCGCACCATCGTCGGCGTGGTCGGCGATCTGCGCACCGAGCTGACCGTGCCGCCGCGGCCGGAGATGTACGTCCCCTACGCCCAGGTCGGCGCCTCGTTCCCGACGCTCGTCCTGAAGGTGCGCGGCGGCGATCCGGCGGGGGTCCTCGGGCCGGCGCGCCGGGTCGTCTCGGAGCTCGACCCCGAGCTGCCGATGGCGCGCCCGGGCCGGCTCCAGGACGGGGTCGACGCGGCGCTGGCCCCCACCGCCTTCTACCTCGGGCTGCTCGGGCTGTTCGCGGCGCTGGCGGTGACGTTGGCGGCGGTGGGGATCTACGGCGTGGTGGCGTACCTGGTGGTGCAGCGCACCCGCGAGATCGGGGTGCGCATGGCGCTCGGCGCCCGGGTCCGCGAGGTGGTCGGGCTGGTGGTCTGGCAGGGCCTGCGGCCGGCGGCGGCCGGGCTGGTGCTCGGCCTGGCCGGCGCCATGGCCCTGGGCCGGCTGGTCGCCGACGCCCTGTTCGAGGTGGCGCCGACCGACCCGCTCACCTACGCCGCCGCCTGCGCCGGGCTGCTGGTGGTGGTCGCCGTCGCCACCGCGCTGCCGGCCCGCCGGGCCACCCGCATCGCGCCCGCCGACGCGCTGCGCGCCGAGTAGCCGCGGGCGCCGGCCGCGCGGCGGGGGTGCTACAGTCCCGACCCGGAATCCCCACCCGGGAGGTGCGATGGCGGAGCAGGATCTGCGCTACCCCGTCGGCCGGCACGACCCGTCGGCCGCGGTCGACGCGGCCGGGCTGGCCGCGGCGATCGACGACATCGAGCGCCTGCCGGCGGCGCTCGCCGCGGCGGTCGAGGGCCTCGACGACGAGCGCCTCGACACCCCCTACCGGCCCGGCGGCTGGACCGTCCGCCAGGTCGTCCACCACGTCGCCGACAGCCACCTCAACGCCACCGTCCGGCTGCGCCTGGCGCTGACCGAGGACGGTCCCACCATCCGCCCGTACGACCAGGCGGCGTGGGCCGAGCTGGCGGACGTCCGGTCGCTGCCGCCGGCGGTCTCGCTGGCGCTGCTCGACGGGCTGCACCGGCGGTGGACGGCGCTGTTGCGCGCGCTCGAGCCGGCGGCGTTCGCGCGCCCGCTGGTCCATCCGGAGATCGGCGAGATCTCCGTGGCGCAGCTCACCGGTCTGTACGGCTGGCACTCGCGCCACCACGTCGCCCACGTCACCGCCCTGCGGGCCCGCCGGGGCTGGTGAGCGGAGGCCGCCGGACGGCGGCGGGCCGGCTCACCCTCCGCCTGCTGCCCGGCCGCTTCGCGGTCGCCCGCCTGGCGCCGGACGCCGCGGTGCCGGCGTGGGCGTGGGCCGGCGCCCTGAGCTCGGTGACGCGGACCGCCCGCGAGCTGTCGATCGTCTGCGCCGAGGCGGCGGTGCCGGCGGCGGTGCGCGCCGAGCGCGGCTTCCGCTGCCTGGCGGTGCAGGGGCCGCTCGACTTCTCCGCCACCGGCGTGCTGGCGGCGCTCGCCACCGCCCTGGCCGACGCCGCGATCAGCCTCTTCGCGCTGTCCACCTACGACACCGACCTCGTGTTCGTCCGCGAGTCCTCCGCCGCGGCGGCGACGGCGGCGTTGCGCGCCGCCGGCCACCGCGTCGAGGAGGCGTGAGCGGACGGGCTCGCCGGGCGGACCGACCCCGGAGGACCCCGACATGACCCGGACCCAGCGTTTCCTCACCCTCTACTCGGCGGTCGTCACCGTCGTCTTCGCCGCCACCGTGCTGACCGGCTTCGCGGCCCCGGGGCGACGGAGCTTCGACGCCATCACGGTGCACCGCATCGACGTCGTGGAGCCCGACGGCACGCTGCGCATGGTGATCTCGAACCACGACCGGCTGCCCGGGGTGTACACGCACGGCGAGGAGCGGCCGCTGGAGCGTCCGCAGGCGGGGATGCTGTTTCTCAACGACGAGGGCACGGAGGTCGGCGGCCTGGTCTTCGGCGGCCACCGCGACGCGGCCGGCAAGGTGGTCGACTCGGGCGTCAGCCTGTCGTTCGACCGCTACGAGGCCAACCAGATCGTCTCGCTGTACGGCGTCGACGACAGCAGCGACCGCTTCGCCGGGCTGGCGGTGACCGACAGCCCGTCGGGATCGGAGGTCAACCGGCGGATCTGGCTCGGGCGCGGCGAGGACGGCATCGCCACCCTGGCGCTGATGGACGCGGCGGGCCGGCGGCGGCTGCTGCTCGAGGTCGAGCCGGACGGCGGCGCCCGCTTCGTCGTCCTCGACGCCGACGGCGAGGTGGTGCGGGAGCTGATCCCGGCCGCCGCCGCCCCGGCCCCCTGAACGCGCGGAGGGCCCGCCACGGCGGGTGCCGGGCGGGCCCTCGGGGTCGGAGCCGGGTCGCCTCAGTGGCGGGGGGTCGGCTCCGAGATGCGCTCGACCGTCTGGCCGACCTCCGCATCGTCCGCGGTGCGGCGGGCCAGGTCGGCCTGGGCCACGACGCCCACCAGCCGGCCGTCGTGGACCACCGGCACGCGGCGCACCTGGGCGTCGCGCATGCGGCGCATCACGTTGTCGACGTCCTCCTCGGGGCTCACCGTCACCAGGTGCTTGCGGGTCATCGCCTCGGCGACGTGGCACTCGGGGCCGTGCCCCTCGGCGACGTGGCGTACCGCGATGTCGCGGTCGGTGATCACGCCGGTCAGGTGCATGCCGTCGTCGGCGTCGATCACCGGCACCATCCCGACGTCGGAGTCGCGCATGATGCGGGCGGCCTTCCGCAGGGTGTCCTCGGGGGTCACGCAGTCGACCTTCTGGGTCATGATCTCTCGGGTCAGCACGGTGTCACCTCCTGTTGTGGGTTCGCGTCGGGGTTGCGTGCAGGCCCTCAGGAGGCTTCAAGGAACGTACCAGCGCCGCCGCCTCAGCCCGCCGCGGACTCGCGCTCGATCGCCGTCAGCACGAGGCGGTGGAGCGGCTCGGGCAGCTCGCCGCGCCCGATCTGCAGGCAGGCGTCGTGCGCCAGGTCGAGGGTGGCGAACAGCGCCCGGCAGCGGGTGCACAGCTCGGCGCCGGCGAGGTCGAGCTCGATGCCCCGGTCGAGCGCCTCCTGCTTGGCGCGCAGCAGGTCGAGGCAGACGCTGCGCGCGTGGTCGGGAGGGGGCGCCTCGCGCGCCGGCAGCGCCTCGGCGAGCGACTTGCGCAGCGCCAGCCGGGCGCGGTGGATGCGGGTCTTCACCGTCGCCTCCTTGATCCCCAGGGCGCGCGCGATCTCGGCGATCGACAGCTCCACGATGTCCTTCAGCACGAGGGGGAGGCGGAAGGCGGCGGGGAGCGCGGCGAGCGCCCCCGCCACCCGCTCCTGCGCCTCGCGGCGGAGCTGCCGGGCCAGCGGGTCGTCGCCCAGCGCCGCCAGGTCGGGCAGGGGCGCCCCGGCGTCGGGGAGCAGCTCGTCGAGCGAGGCCATGTGGGCCGGCTCGCCGGCGCGCTTGCGCTGCATCCGCTGGCAGGCGCGGGCGGCGATGGTGTAGAGCCAGGTGGAGGGGCGGGCCCGCCCCTCGAAGGCGTCCCAGTGCCGGAAGGCGTTGAGGAAGGTCTCCTGCACCAGGTCCTGGGCGTCGGCCGGGTCGGCGCACAGGCGCAGCCCGAGGGCGAAGATGCGGCCGCCGTGGGCGTCCAGCAGGTGGGGGATGGCTTCGGAGGCGGGCCGTTCGGCCACGGGGTCGCTGCTCACCGGACCAGTCTACCCTCCCGGCCGGCGGGGCCCGGCACCCGGGTTGCACCCCTCCGGGGCATGCGAAACGACGGCGGCGACGGCCTGGGACAGCGGCTCGGCGCGGCGGCGGCCGACCTCGGCAAGGGGTTGGCGGCGGGCCTGCTGGGCACGCTGGCGATGACGCTGGTGCAGCGCATCGAGATGGAGATCAACGGGCGCGAGGCTTCGACCATGCCGGCCGACGCGGTCGAGAAGATCTTCGGCCTGGAGCCGCGCGACGAGCGGGCGCGCGCCCGGCTCGCCGAGCTCGCGCACTGGGCCTACGGGACCGCCTGGGGCGGCGCGCGGGGGCTGCTCGCCGCCGGCGGCCTGGGCGGGATCGGCGGCACCCTGGCGCATTTCGCGGCGGTCTGGGGGGCGGCGGCGGCACTGCTCCCCGCCCTCGACCTGTCGCCGCCGCCGACCGAGTGGTCGCGCGAGCAGGTGGCGATCGACGCCCTCCACCACGCGGTCTACGCCGCGGCGACCGGCGCGGCGTTCGCCTGGCTCGACCGCTGAGCGGCGGGATCGGCCCGGCGCGATCAGCCCAGGTAGTAGCCGGCCAGCACACCGCCCTCGCGGTGGCGCCGGCTGAGCTGCTGCCGGTAGTCGAGCCGGTGCGGCCCGTGGGCCCGGCTGCGGGCCAGCTCGCGCAGCGCCCGCCGGCAGACCTCCGGCAGGCGCGGCGAGCGCCGGGCCGGCGGGCTCATCCGCTGGCACAGGAAGCGGACGAAGTCCTCGGAAGGGTCCTCGATCTCGCGCGTCAACAGGCGCTGCACCTCGCGCTGGATCTCGAGCTCGCTCGGCGGTCGCTCCACCGGTCCTCTCGGCGCCACTGCGCACCTCCTGGTCGCGGGCCGGCCGCCGGCCCCTGGGCTCCGGCGGCGGGCGGGTTTCGCCGTTTCAGCAAGCAAGAATCGCACCTCGGAACGGGGCTGCGCGGCGGTCGGGACGGCCCTGGGGAGAGCGCTCCGCGAGGCCCCGGACGGCGCGCCTCCACGGCTCGGAACTTGCACTTTCTACAGACATCACGCCATCTCCCCCTCCCCCATGCTCGCCGCGCTCCAGCACCTCCTGGTCCACGTCTTCGGCCCCGACAACCCGGCCCACGGCATCGGCTGGGGGCAGATGGCGGCCCGGGCGGCGCTGGTCTACGCCGGGGGCCTGCTGGTGATCCGGCTGGGCAAGAAGCGGCTGCTGGGGCGGACGACGGCCTTCGACATCATCCTCGGCGTCATCCTCGGCTCGCTGCTCAGCCGCGCCATCAACGGCTCGGCGTCGCTGGTGGGGACGTTCGTCGCCGCGCTGCTGCTGGTGGCGCTGCACTGGCTCTTCGGCAAGGCGACCTTCGCCTCGGAGGCGATGGACGAGCTGATGAAGGGGCGCCGGCGGGTGCTGATCGAGGACGGCCGGATCGTCGAGGAGAACCTGCGCGCCGCGGAGATCTCCCGGCCCGACCTCGAGGAGGCCCTGCGCCTGGCGGGCCAGGTGGACGACCCCGCGGCGGTCCGCCTCGCCTACCTCGAGCGCAACGGCCGGATCAGCGTCCTGCCGCGGCAGGGCGGCGGCGGCGACGGCGGGGGGGCGGCGCACCCCGGCCTGACCGGCGGCCGCTGATCCGCGCCGGCGGCGGGCGCTCCCACCGGCCGTTCTTCCCCTGTTTCAAGGGCTTTTCGCCGGTGGCACGTCGGTTGCTTCTACTTGCCTGCGTCGGACGGTTCCGACGGGTCGAGAGAAGAGGGAGACGACGATGCGACGACACAGCGCGACCCTGGTGATGGCGGGGCTCCTCTGCGGGCTGGCGCTCGGTGCCTGCGCGCGGCCGCGGCCGGTGCTGGCGACGGCGGTGAAGGCGCCGACGGAGCGCGACAGCCTGCTCGCCGATCAGGACCTCCACAGCAGGATCCACGAGGCGCTCTACGCCTCCGACGACCTCGACGCCTCGCGCATCCTGGTGCGGGTGCGCGACCTCGACGTGTGGCTCTACGGCGAGGTGCCGAGTGCCCGCGACGAGGTGGTGGCCTGCCGCGTCGCCCGCTCGCTCGCCGCCGTCCACCGCCTCCACGACGATCTCGAGGTCCTGTCCGGGCCGCCCACCCGCCGCGCCGCCCGCTGAGCCGGCGACCGGCTGCCGCCGGTCTAGCGGTAGCGCTCGCGCAGGGCGGCGATGTCCGCGGGCGCGCCGAGGACGGTGAGCCGGTCCCCCGGCTCGAGCTCGGTGCGGCCGCGGGGCACCAGGATGCGGCCGTGGCGGTGGATCAGCGCCACCAGGACGCCCTCGGGGAGGTCGAGGTCGCGCAGCGCGCGCCCGGCGAGCCCGGCCGCCGCGCCGCCGACGCGCAGCGACAGGAAGCGCTCGTCGCGCAGCAGGATCTCCCGCAGCACCTGGTGGTCGGCGGCGCCGAGGAAGGCGGGCATGAAGGCCGGGTCGTCCACCCGCTCGGCGATCTGGGCCAGCAGCCGCAGGTGCATCTTCGGGTCGCGCTCCGGGCTGACCAGGAAGAAGATCGCCCGCAGGGTCTCGCGGTGCGCCGGGCCGTGGACCGCCGCCACCTCCACGGTCACCCCCGCCGCCGCCCGCGCCATCACCATCTCCGGCCGGTCGATGCCCTCCAGCCGCAGGTGGGGCAGCGCCACGCCCTCGGCCACCGGCGTGGCGCCGAAGCGGGTGCCGTCGAGGAAGGCCCGGGCGAGCTCGTCGCGGGTCGCCGGCAGCCGCGTGGCGAGCAGGTCGGAGACGCGCGCCACCAGCTCCTCGTAGGACGTCGGCCCCGCCACGTCGACGACGTCGGCGCCGGCGATCACCGCGTCGAAGGGGTCCTCGTCGCGCAGCCCCTTCTCCTTGAGGATTCGCGCAGCTCGGGGTCGAGGCCGGTGTCGAAGCGCTGCTCGCCGAGGCGGGCGAAGATGTGGAACAGCGCGCCGGTGCGCGCCACCCGCCGCCGGCCGTAGTAGCGAAGTACCAGGCCACCGCCAGCGACCACGAGGCCGGTGGTGAAGAGGATCGCCAGCCCGCCCCATCTCGGCGATCAGCACCAGCCGGCGCGACGATGCCCGAAGATCTGCATCCACGGGTAGCCGGGCGAGCGGTAGCCGGGGTCGTAGGACTCGATCCGGCTCTCCCGCATCACGATCACCGCCAGGCAGACCAGGGCGAAGATGAGGAGCTGGAAGGCGCTCGCCAGCTTGGCGATCTTCTCGACGTCGAGCAGCACCAGCACGGCGACCACCAGGCGCGACGGTGAGCGCGATCGCCGCCAGCGGCGTGCGGGTGCGGCCGAGGCGGCGCAGGAAGGCCGGCATCAGGTGGTCGCGGCTCATCGCCAGCGGGTAGCGCGAGGCCGACAGGGTGCCGGCGTTGGCGACCGACAGGAAGGCGCATCAGCGCGGCGGCGGAGACCACCGCCATGCCCCAGCGGCCGGCGAGCGATCCCGGCGGCGGTGGCCACCGGCGTGAGGTCGCCGCGCGAGGGTCGGCGGGCGGCACCACGCCCACCATCACCACCGTGCCCAGGGCGTAGACGGCGACCGCGGTGCCCAGGGCGAGGAAGATGCCGCGCGGCAGGTTGCGCTCCGGGTCGCGGACCTCCTCGGACACGCTCGCCACCTTGGTGATCCCGACGTAGCTGATGTAGACGAAGCCGGCGGTCTCCAGCAGCCCGCCCATCCCGGCGCCGGAAGAAGCGGCGGAAGTGCGCCGGGTCGAGCTCGGCGAGGCCGCTCGCCGAGGAAGGCGCCGAGGATCGCCAGCAGGCCCGCCACCAGGACGACCTGGAAGCGGCCGGTCGCCTTGGCTCCGAAGGCGTTGACGGCGCCGAGCACCACCGCCAGGCCCACCGCCACCGGGGTCACCGGCAGCTCGGCCACGAACAGGCCGGCGTAGGCGCCGATCCCGACCAGGGCGAAGGCCACCTTGAGGGTGAGGGCGATCCAGGTGCCGAGCCCGCCGATGGTGCCCACCATCGGCCCCAGGCTGCGGTCGAGGAAGTAGTAGACGCCGCCGGCGCGGGGCATGGCCGTGGCCAGCTCGACGATGGTGAACATCGCCGGCACCAGCGGCAGCGCGGCGAGCAGGTAGGCGGCCACCAGGGCCGGCCCGGCGATCTCGGCGGCGAGCCCCGGCAGCAGGAAGAAGCCGGCCGACAGCGTCGTCCCCGTGCCGATGGCGAAGACGCCCACCAGCCCCAACTCCTTGGAGAGGCGGCGGCGGCGGGTCGGCCTGCGCGGGAGGACCGGGGGCATGGGAGGCGGAGACTAGTACACCCGGCCCCTGCAACCTCTCCCCGCGACCCCGCGTAGAGAGGACCGGGCCTGCCGCCCTCCCCCCCTTGACACCACGCCGCAGTGCGGCAATACTCCCGACCGATCGGTAGGAGCCGACCGATCGGTAGGAGCCATGAACGAGACCCTGAGCCCCCCTCCGACCCTGGGCCGCGACGCCGGCCCCTCCACCCACGACCGGCTGCTGACGGCCGCGGCGGCGCTCTTCGCGGAGCGCGGCTACGGCGGCACCTCGATGGCCGACATCGCCGAGCGGGTGGGGGTGCGCAAGGCCAGCCTGTACAACTACTACCCCTCCAAGGAGGAGCTGCTGCTCGACCTGTTGCGGCGGGCGATGCGCTCCTGGGAGGAGAGCTGCCTGCCCGGGCTCGACGGTCCCGGCCCGGCCGCCGACCGGCTGTGGGGCTACCTGCGCTCGTCGGTGGAGCTGACCCGCCACCACGCCGACCTGCTGGCCACGTTGCGGCTGGCGGCGAGCCAGATCGGCGGCGACTTCGGCGCCCGGGTCGAACGCGAGGTGGTGACGCACAAGGTGGTCCACCGCGAACGGCTGGGGGCCGCGATCGGCGCCGCGGCCGCCGCCGGCGAAGTGGCCCCCGGCGCCCCCGAGGACCTCGCCTACGCCTTCCGGATGTTCGTCAACGGCGTCCTGCTCGGCCACCTCGACTGCAACGGCGGCGAGCACCTCGACGACGAGCGGTTGCGGCGGATCTGGGAGCTCTTCTGGCGCGGCTTCGGGCCGCGCGGGGAGGCGCGGTGAGGCGCGCCGTCCCGATCGCCGCCCTCGCGGCCGCGGCCCTGGCGGCGGCGGGGGGGGCGGGCGCGGCGCCGGCGGCGCGCGCCGGTGGCCCTCGACCTCGGGCGGGCGGTGACCCTCGCCATCGAGCACAACCCCGCCCTGGCGGCGGCGGAGGAGAAGCGCCGCGAGGTCGCCGGCGGCGTCCAGGAGGTCAAGGCCGACGCCTTCCCCCAGGTCGACGCCACCGCCAGCTACGCGCTGTCGCGCAACCCGTCGCTGCTCAACAGCCCGGACTTCGCCGACCTCCTCGACCAGTTCCCGGGCGGCGACTTCACCCCCTCCGAGCAGCGCCTGTACTCGGCCGGGGTGGCGGTGCAACAGCCCGTCTTCACCTTCGGCAAGATCGGCGCGGCGATCGACCTGGCCCACCTGGTCGTCGACGCCACCGAGGCGCAGATCGAGTCGGCGCGCCTCGACGTCGGCCTCGACGCCGCCCGGGCCTTCTACGACCTGCTGGCCGCCCGCGAGGGGCTGGCCGTGGGGCGGGTCCAGGAGCGGGTGCGGCGCGAGGCCCTCGAGGTGGTGCGGGCGCGCTACGACATCGGCGACGCCACCCGCCTCGAGCTGCTCCGCGCCCAGGCGGCGCTCGCCGAGGTCACCCCGACGGTCGCCCGCCTGGAGGGGGACGTCCAGCTCGCCGCGACCCGGCTGCGCCGGGTGCTCGGGCTCGCCCCCGGCACCGCGCTGGACATCGCCGCCCCGGAGCTGCCGCACCTGCCGCCGCCGACGCTGCCCGGCGACGCCGCGCCGGCGGCCGGCCCGGCGGCGCCGGGGCCGCCGCTCGCCGTGCTGCCGGAGGCGCCGCCCCTGCCCGACCTGATCGCCACCGCGGTCGAGCGCCGGCCGGAGCTGGCCGACCTCGACCTGCAGCAGAAGGCGCTCGTCAAGCGGCAGGTGGTCACCCACGCCGAGGGCAAGCCGCAGGTGGAGCTCAACGGCTTCTACGGCCGGCAGGTGCGGCTGATCGAGAACATCGACCGCCCGCTGTTCGACGACTACTCGCTCTCCCTCGGGGTGAGCTGGAGCCTCTTCGACGGCGGCCGGCGCAAGGGGCGGATCGCCCAGCTCGAGAGCCAGCGGCGCCAGCTCGCGCTCGCGCAGGAGGACCTGCTGGCCGCCATCCGCCAGGAGGTGGAGGAGGCGGCGACGGCCTACCGCACCGCGCGCGCCCGCTGGCAGGCGGCGGAGACGGCGGCGGCGGCGGCGCGCGAGGCGAGCCGGGTGGCCCGCGAGAGCTACCAGGAGGGCGTCGCGCTGCAGACCGACTGGCTCGACGCCCAGCGGCAGGAGACCGAGACCGAGATCCAGGCGGTGGACGCCTACTACGACGCGCGCCGCGAGACGGCGCGGCTGGCCCGGGCCCTGGGCGCCTTTCCCGGGGACGGGTTGCCGGCGACCGGAGCGGCGGCGGTCGGCGCACCCGCCGGCCCCGAGGAGACGAGACGATGAAGCGCGGGTTGCGGAACCTGTGGACCCTGTGGGCCCTGACCCCCCTCGCCCTGCTCCCCCTGGCGGCGGGGTGCGGGGGCGGGGAGACGGCGGGGGAGACGGCGCCGGCGCCCGCCGCCCCGGCGGAGAAGACGGCGTTGGTGCGGACGCTGCTCCCGGAGCGCCAGGACGTCACCGACCTCGCCGTCCTGTCGGCGGACCTGGCGCCGGCCCACCGCGGCGTGCTCGCCGCGGAGGTGCCCGGGGTGGTGGAGCGGATGCCGGTCGACGTCGGCGACCGGGTGGCCAGAGGGACGCTGATCGCCGCCATCGACACGCGCACCCTCGAGCAGCGGGTGGCGGAGGCCGAGGCGCTGGCGCACCAGGCGGACGTCCAGGCGCAGCGCGCCGAGGCGTTGATCGAGAAGCACTCCATCACCCAGTCGCAGTACGTCGACGCCGTCACCGGCCGCGAGGTGGCGGCGGCGCGGCTGGCGAGCGCCCGGCTCGACCTCGGCAAGTCGCAGCTGCGCGCTCCGTGGGCCGGCGAGATCGCCGCCAAGCGGGCCGAGGTCGGCGACTACGTGGTGCCCGGCCAGCCGGTGGTCGAGCTGGTCGACAGCGCCACCCTGACCGTGCGGGCGATGGCGCCGGCGGCCGACGTGCCGCACCTGCGGGTCGGCGCCCCGGTGACCATCCACGTCGACGCGCTGCCCGGCGAGACGTTCGGCGGCCGGGTCGTGCGGCTCGGGGCCGAGCTCGATCCGAAGACCCGCAGCCTGGCGGTGGAGGCCGAGCTGCCCAACGGCGACCGCCGCCTCAAGCCCGGCCTGCTGGCCCGCATGGAGGTGCCGCGGCGCCAGCTCGAGGGGGCCCTGCTGGTGCCGCTCGAGGCGCTGATCGACCTCGGCGAGCAACGGGCGCTGTTCGTGGTCTCCGGCGGCCGCGCCGAGCGCCGCATCGTCACCCTGGGCCCGGTGATCGGCGAGCGGGTGGTGATCGCCTCCGGCCTGGCGCCGGGCGAGCGGGTGATCGTCGAGGGCGAGCAGCGGGTGGCGGACGGCCAGCCGGTCGAGGAGGCCGCCGCGGCGGCGCCGGCGGCGGGCGCGGCGCAGGAGGCGCGATGAAGCTCACCGACCTGTCGCTCGGCCACCGGGCGACGGTGTTCTTCCTCACCGCGTTCCTGGTGATCGCGGGGGTCTCGGCCTACGTCACCCTGCCGCGGGAGTCGAGCCCCGACATCTCGATCCCCCTGATCATCGTCTACACCCTGTGGCCGGGCGCCTCGCCGGTGGACGTGGAGAGCCAGGTCACGCGCGTCGTCGAGCGCGAGGTCAAGGGCGTCGACGGGCTCAAGAAGCTCACCTCGGTGTCGGAGGAGTCGGCCTCGGTGGTGACGGTGGAGTTCGTCTCCGGCACCGACATCGACGACGCCCTGCAGAAGGTGCGGGCGCGGGTGGACCGGGCGCAGGCCGACCTGCCGGACGAGGCCGAGGAGCCGCTGCTGCAGGAGATCAACTTCTCCGACTTCCCGATCCTCCAGGTCAACCTCTCCGGCGACGTCGGGCCGGCGGTTCTGAAGTCGATCGCGGAGGACCTGCAGGACCGCATCGAGTCGGTCCCCGGGGTGCTGCGCGCCAACCTGGTGGGCGGCGTCGAGCGCGAGGTCAAGGTGGAGGTCGACCCGCGGCGGCTCCAGCTCTACGGGCTGTCGCTGGACGACGTCATCGACGCGGTGGGCGACGAGAACGTGTCGATCCCCGGCGGCGACCTGCGGCTGGGCGGGCTGACCTACGCGGTGCGGGTCCCCGGCGAGGTCGAGGACCCGCTCGAGGTGGGCGACTTCGTGGTCAAGGCCAAGGGCGAGGGCGGCTCGCCGGTGTTCGTGCGCGACGTCGCCACCGTCTCCTTCGGCGTCGAGGACCCGAAGTCCTACGCCCGCATCGACGGCGCCGAGTCGGTGGCGCTGGCGGTGCAGAAGCGGCAGGGCGCCAACATCGTCGAGGTGGCCGACCGGGTGAAGGCGGAGATCGCCGAGGCCTCGCCGGGCTGGCCGTCCGGGGTCGAGGCCACCGTGCTGGGCGACATGTCCAAGGACATCCGCCAGATGGTCAAGGACCTCGAGAACAACATCCTCTCCGGCCTCGTGCTGGTGGTGCTGGTGCTGATGTTCGTGCTCGGCTTCCGCACCGCCCTGTTCGTCGGGCTGTCGATCCCGTTCTCGATGCTGCTGACCTTCGTCGCCATCCAGCTCTCCGGCACCACCCTGAACATGATCGTGCTGTTCTCGCTGGTGCTGGCGGTGGGCATGCTGGTCGACAACGCCATCGTCGTCATCGAGAACATCTACCGGCACATCCAGGAGGGGACGCCGGCGCTGGCCGCGGCCAGCGTCGCCACCCGCGAGGTGGGCGCCGCGATCGCCGTCTCCACCCTGACCACGGTGGGCGCCTTCTTCCCGCTGTTCTTCTGGCCCGGGGTGGTCGGCGACTTCATGTTCTACCTGCCGCTGACGGTGACCATCGCCCTGCTCGCCTCGCTGCTGGTCGCCTTCACCATCAACCCCACCATGGCGGGCACCTTCCTGCGCCGGCTGCCGGCGCGCGCCGAGGGTGCGTCGCGCGGCCGCCTGGCGGGCGGCCTCGACCGGGCGGGCGGCTGGATCGTGGGCGGCTACCGGCGGTCGCTGGTCTTCGCCCTCGACCACCGGGCGCTGACCGTCGGCGGCTCGCTGGCCCTGTTCGTGGGCGTGATGCTGGTCTACGGCGCCCACAACGCCGGCGTCGAGTTCTTCCCCGAGACCGAGCCCAACCAGGTGATCGTCGACGTCGAGATGCCGTCGGGCACCCGCCTGGAGAAGACCGACGCCCTGGTGCGCGAGTTCGAGGACCGGCTCGAGCACGTGCCCGACCTCGAGGTGATGGCGTCGGGGGCGGGCGCCGGCAGCCAGAGCGAGCTCGGCGGCGAGGGCGGCGGCTCGGCCAACGAGGGCCGCATCACCCTCGATCTGCTCGATCGCAAGGACCGCACGCAGGACTCGTTCGTCACCATGGACCAGGTGCGCCGCCTGACCGCCGGCGTCCCCGGGGTGACGGTGGAGGTCAAGCGCCCCGAGGAGGGCCCGCCGGTGGGGGCGCCGCTGTCGATCGAGGTGTCCGGCGACGACTTCGCCACCCTCGGCGCGGTGGCGACCCGCATCGAGGACACCATCCGCGACATCCCCGGCCTGGTGTCGCTCGACAGCGACTTCGACGTGGCGCGCCCGGAGCTGGTGGTGGCGGTCAACCGCACCGAGGCGGCGCGGCTGGGTCTGACCACGGCGAAGATCGCGCGCACGGTCCGCACCGCCGTCCACGGCACCAAGGCCTCGGTCTACCGCTACGGCGACAAGGAGGCCGACGTGGTGGTGCGCTACGGCGCGGGGGCGCGCGCGTCGATCGCCGAGCTGGCGCGGCTGACGGTGGTCGCCGAGGGCGGCGCGCAGGTGCCGCTGTCGGCCGTGGCCACGGTGTCGACCGACAGCTCGCTGACCTCGATCAACCACAAGGACCAGAAGCGGGTGGTGACCGTCACCGGCGACGTCACCTCGCCGGAGCTGGCCGAGCCGGTGCGCCGCGAGGCGGCGGCGCGCCTGGCGGCCGTCCCCGGGCTGATGCCGGCCGGCTACCGGCTGGGCTTCGGCGGCCAGAGCGAGGACGAGGACGAGGCCAAGTCGTTCCTGTCGAAGGCGTTCCTCTACGCCGTCCTGATCGTGCTGGCGCTGATGGTGGCGCAGTTCGACTCGCTGGCGCTGCCGCTGATCATCATCACCTCGGTGCTGATGTCGACGGTCGGGGTGCTGATCGGCCTGATGGTCACCGGGCTCCCCTTCGGCATCATCATGACCGGCCTGGGGGTGATCTCGCTGGCGGGCATCGTGGTCAACAACGCCATCGTGCTGCTCGACTACGGCGAGAAGCTCCGCGCCCGGGGGGTGCCGCGCCGCGAGCTGGTGGTGGAGACCGGCCTGCGGCGCATGCGGCCGGTGCTGCTGACCGCGGTCACCACCATCCTCGGGCTGATCCCGCTGTCGACCGGCATCGAGTTCGACTTCATCGGGTTCGAGCTGTCGACCAACGGCGAGTCCAGCCAGTGGTGGAAGGGGATGGGCGTCGCGGTGATCTTCGGGCTCGGCTTCGCCACCTTCCTCACCCTGGTCCTGGTGCCGGTGCTCTACGACCTGCTGCTCGACCTCAAGGAGCGCTGGGCGCGGCGCCGCCGCCGCGGCACGCCCGCCCGGGACGAGCCGGGCGAGCCGGCGCCGGCGGACGCGCCGGCGGACGACGCCGCCGCGGCGCGCGAGGCGCTGCCGGCGTCGTGACGGCGCGCCCCCGGCACGCCCGTATACTGGCCCGGATGTCGCGTTCCCTCCGCCGCCTCGCCGCCGGCGCGCTGCTGGTGCCGGCGGCGCTGCTCGGCGCCTGCGGCGGCAGCGACCCCGTCGTCGACTCCCGGCCGCCCCTGCGCGACGTCTTCGCCGACCGGCCGGTGGTCAGCGCCGAGCCGCGGGTCTGCGCCCCGTCGATCGACTGGGAGGAGACCCCGGACGGCGGCTGGAGCTTCGTCGGTGTCGCCGACCTCGCCTGCTGGATCGGCCCGGGGTCGACGGGGCCCGTCGTCTTCCGCCTCGACCCGGCCGCCGCCAGCGACGGCTTCACCTACCGGCTCACCTGGGACGGCGCCGAGCTGGCCGCCGGGTGGACGGCCACGGCCGGCGGCCGCATCGAGGTGCCGGCGGAGCGCGCCCTCCCCGGTGCGCACACCCTCACCCTGCAGCGCCGCTACCGCCCGGCGGACGGCGGCGTGGCGGAGAACGTCTTCCGGCGCCTGGCGCTGGTCGGCGCCGACGGCGGCGAGACCGTCTTCGACCCCACCTACCGCCAGCGCTCCGCGTACCTGTCCGACTTCCTGGTGCTCGGCTCGACCGGGCTCGCCGAGCAGAAGGCGGCGGGCGTCCTGTTCGTGGGGCCGGGCCGCTGGGAGGGGGAGCTGCCGGCGGGCGCCGCCCGCCTGGTGGCGCGGCCGGAGAACGCGTCCGCCGGCGAGGCCACCTTCACCGTCACCGCGGGCGGTCGCGAGAGCGCCTTCGCCTTCGCCCCCGGCGAGTCGCGGCGGGTCGAGCTGGCGGTGCCCGGCGACGGCGGCCGCCTGAGCGTGGAGGTGCGCGGACCGGCGGACGGGCTCTTCCTGTGGGGGGCGCCGCACCTCGAGCGCGAGCACGCCGCCGCCGGCACCCCGGTGGTCGTGGTGACCCTCGACACCACCCGGCGCGACGCCCTGTCGCCCTACGGCGCCCCGCCGGAGGTGACGCCGGAGCTGGCGCGGTTCGCCGCGCACGCCACCGTCTACGAGCGCGCCGTGTCGACGGCGCCCTGGACCCTGCCGGCCCACGTCTCGATGTTCACCGGCCTCTACCCGAGCCGGCACGGCGCCGGGGTGGCGGACCGGCGGTTGCGCCGCGGCGTGCTCACCCTCGCGGCGCTGCTCCGCGCCCGCGGCTGGCTCACCGCCGGGTTCGCCGGCGGCCATCTCATGGACCACCGCTTCGGCGGCGGGCGCGGCTTCGCCCTCTACCGCGACCCGGGCGGCTTCGAGACCACGGCCGACCGCCTCTCCTCGCGGGTGGAGGCGTTCCTCGACGCGGAGGGGCCGGCCGCCGCGCCGCTGTTCCTCTTCGTCAACTACTTCGATCCCCACTACCGCTACGCCGCGCCCGCCGCCTTCCAGGAGCGCCTGCAGGTGCCCGAGCGGGCCCGCGCGCTGGTCGGGCTCCCCGGTTGGCCGGAGCTGGCCGCCGGCGACGACGCGCAGTGGAACCGGCTGATCGAGGGCGAGCTCGGCGCGCCGCCGGCGGGGCTCGCCTGGCTGCGCGCCGCCTACCTGGCCGAGGTCGCCTTCGTGGACCACGAGCTGGGACGCCTGTTCGCCGCCCTCGAGCGCCACGGGCTCTACGACCGCGCCCTGGTGGTGGTGGTGGGAGACCACGGCGAGCTGCTGGGCGAGGACGGCCGCTACTCGCACGCCTACCGGCTGGACCCGGCTCTGGTCGAGGTGCCGCTGTTGGTCAAGCTCCCCGGCCAGCGCGCCGCGCGTCGGGTGGCGCAGCCGGTGTCGGTGGCCGACCTGTTCCCCACGGTGCTGGCGGCGGTGGGGGCGACCGCACCGGCCACCGACGGCGTCGCGCTCCCCGACGGCTCCGGCCCGCGAGCGCGGCGCCTGCTGTTCGAGGAGCACGAGAGCCGCATCCACCCGCTCTCCAGCCCGTTCCAGCGGCTCGCCCGTCACCTGTACGGCGTCGAGACGGAAGGCCGCCGCCGCGTGGTCGGTGCCGGCGTCGACCTCTGCGCCCGCCGCGCCGGCGACGGCTGGGAGGCGGTCCCCTGCCCCGACGACGGGACGGCCCTGCTGGCCGACCTGGTGCGGCGGCTCGGGCAGCCCCCGCCGGCGGTGGGCCGGCCGGGCGAGATGCGCGCCGCGGACCGCGAGGCGCTCGAGGCCCTCGGGTACCTCTGAGCCGCGATGACGATGCGCCGGCTGCTGCGGGAGCTGGGGACCTGGTCGCTGCTGGCGGCGCTGCTGGCCGGCGTGGGCGCCTTCGCCTGGGCCACCCGCCACCCGGACGCCGCCGGTGCTCGAGCGGGCCGCCGGTCTGCCGGCGGTGGGTCCCTGGGTCGCCGCCTTCCGGCGGCGCTTCGTACCCCCGGCTCCACCGCCGACGTCCGCCCCCGAAGTGGCCGGCGGCCCGGCGGCGCCCGGGGCGGCGGCGCCCCGGATCCCGCCGCGCGCGCGGCGAGGTGATCGTCGCCGGGCCGGTCGACCGGGCCTGGGTGGCGGCGGGCGAGCCGGTGCGCTCCGCGGCCGCCGCCGACGCCCCCGCCCTGGGCACCCTGGAGCACTACCTGTGGCTGCCGGTCCTCGAGCGCCGCGGCGGCTGGGCCCGCGTGGCGTCGCCGCTCGGCGACGGCTGGGTGCGGCCGATGCCCGAGGCGAGCGCCGGGGAGGGGCCGCCGCTGGGCGACGCGCCGGCGCCGCCGCACCCGCTGCCGGGCGCCGCGCCGGACCCCGACCGCCTGGCCGCCGCCCGCGGGTTGCTGGGGGTGGACGGCCCGGCCGGCCGCCTCGGACCCTACCCGCTCTACACCGACGCCGCGGCGCCGGCGCTCGGGTCGCTCGACCGCACGGTGGGTCAGGTCGAGGCGGTGTACCGGCGGCGCTACGGGCGGACGCCGGTCGGCGCGCCGCGCGAGGCGATCGTCCTGTTCTCCGCGCAGGCGGCGTACCGGGCCTTCCAGGACCTCGACGAGAAGCTGGCCGGCCTGCCGGCCGGCGGTCACGCCGGCAGCGGCCTGGTGGCGACCTGGCTCGGGGGGCGGCCGCGCGCGGAGGTCGCGGCGACGCTGGTCCACGAGATCGCCCACCTGCTCAACCGCCGCGCCCTCGGTCCGGCGCTGCCGCCCTGGCTCGAGGAGGGGATCGCCGACGACCTGGCCGACGGCGCGGTGGGCCCGGAGGGCGACCTCGACCCGAGCCGGCTGGGTGGCGCGGTGGCGCGCAGCGAGGGACGGATCGACTTCTACGGCCCGCGGGCGGCCCTGCACCGGCTGCGCGACGCCGAGCGCGCCGGGACCGCCGTGCCGCTCGAGCGCCTCACCGAGCTCGACTGGGAGGCCTTCGTCCGCAGCCCGCGGCGCGGCCTGCACTACGCCGAGGCGGCGTTCCTGCTGCGCTGGCTGCTGGCCGCGGACGACCCGGCGCTCGGCGCCGGGCTGCACGCCTTCCTGGACGACGTGGCGGGCGGCGGTCCGGCCACCGGCGAGGCGCTGCGCCGGCGGCTGGGACGCTCGTGGGAGGCGCTGGACGCCGGGCTGGCGGCGTGGGTGGAGGCGGCGGCCGCCGGCGACGATCCGGCGGGCACCGCCGTCAGCCGGCCGGCGGCCGGTCGGCCGCCGCCGGCGCGCTGAGCGGCTCCTCCTCGCGCCAGGCGGTGCCGCCGTCGGCGTAGTGCTCGCGCTTCCAGATCGGGACCTCGCGCTTGAGACGCTCGAGCGCCGTGCGGCTGGCCTCGTAGGCGGCGGCGCGGTGCGGCGCGGCGACGGCGATGACGACGCTCGCCTCGCCGGCCGGAACCGTCCCCAGGCGGTGGACGATCGCCGCCCGCAGCCCGGCGTGGGCGGCCTCGAGGTCGGCGACGATGCGCGCGAGCCCGGCGGCGGCCATCGGGCGGTAGGCGCTGTAGGTGAGGCGCTCGACGGCGCGCCCGCGGTGGTGGTCGCGGACGGTGCCGACGAAGGTGACCACCGCCCCCCGCGACGGCGCCGCCACGCCGGCGGCGACCGCCGCGGCGTCGAGCGGGCCGTCGACCAGGGCGACGGGCGGTGCCGCCGTCGCCGCCGGCCCGGCGCCGCCCGAGACCGGGGGCAGCAGGGCCACCTCGGCGCCGTCGGCGAGCGCGGCGCCGTCGCCGCCGAGCCGGCCGTCCACCGCCACCGCCAGCCGCGGCCACAGCGCCGCGAGCGCCGGGAAGTCCCGCCCGAGGCGGGCCTTCAGCTCCGCCACCGTGGCGCCGGCGGGGAGCTCGACCGCGCGCTCCCCGGCGCCGAGGGCGTCGGCGGCGCTGGCGAAGGCGACCACCCGGATGCGCATGGCGGGAATGCTACACCGCCGCCGGTATACTGCCCGGCCGGGAGGAGGCCTTCGTGGCGGTCATCGAGAGCGGGTTGCAGCGGGACGAGCGGTTCGAGCGCCGCGCCGAGCACTGGCGCCGCGCCGCGGCCGCGTTGCGCGAGGAGGCGGCCGGGATCGCCCTCGGCGGCGGCGAGGCGGCGCAGGAGCGCCAACGGCGGCGCGGCAAGATGACCGCCCGCGAGCGGGTGGCGGCCCTGTGCGACCCCGGGGCGCCGTTCCTCGAGCTCGGCATCTGGACGGCCCACGGCTTCTACGCGGAGTGGGGCGGCGCCCCGGCGGCCGGCGTCGTGGTGGGGGTCGGCCGGGTCGAGGGGCGCGAGACGGTGGTGGTCGCCAACGACGCCACCGTCAAGGCCGGCGCCTGGTTCCCGCTGACCTGCAAGAAGGTGCTGCGGGCCCAGGAGATCGCGCTCGAGAACCGGCTGCCCATCGTCTACCTGGTCGACTCGGCGGGCGTCTTCCTGCCCATGCAGGACGAGATCTTCCCCGACAAGGAGCACTTCGGGCGCGCCTTCTACAACAACGCCCGGCTGTCCGCGGCGGGCGTCTTCCAGCTCGCCGCCATCCTCGGCTCCTGCGTCGCCGGCGGCGCCTACCTGCCGATCATGAGCGACGAGAGCCACATCGTGGAGGGCACCGGCTCGATCTTCCTCGCCGGCGCCCACCTGGTGAAGGCGGCGATCGGCGAGGAGATCGACAACGAGTCGCTGGGCGGCGCCGTCGTCCAGGCCGACATCTCCGGCGTCGTCGACCATCGCCACCCCGACGAGGCCACCTGCCTCGCCACGTTGCGCCGCCAGCTCGCCCAGCTCGCCGCGCCGGCCCGCGCCCCCTTCGCCCGCCGCGAGCCGCGCGATCCGCTCCACCCCGCCGAGGAGCTCTACGGCGTGCTGCCCGTCGACCGCACCCGCCCGTACGAGACCTCCGAGATCCTGGCGCGGCTCCTCGACGGCTCCGAGCTCGACGAGTACAAGGCGAGCTACGGGCAGACGCTGATCTGCGGCACCGGCTGGATCGGCGGCCACGCCGTGGGGGTGGTGGCCAACCAGCGCGCCATCGAGGCGCAGCGCACCGGGCTCAAGCCGTCGGACCGCGAGCTGCAGATCGGCGGCGTCATCTACTCGGAGTCCGCCGACAAGGGGGCGCGCTTCGTCGAGCTGTGCAACCAGAAGCGCGTGCCGCTGCTGTTCCTCCAGGACGTCACCGGCTTCATGGTGGGCAGCCGCGCCGAGCGCGGCGGCATCATCAAGGACGGGGCGAAGATGGTCAACGCGGTGGCCAACTCGACCGTGCCCAAGATCACCCTGTTCGTCGGCAACTCCTACGGCGCCGGCAACTACGCCATGTGCGGCAAGGCGTACGGCGCGCGCTTCCTCTACGCCTGGCCGTCGGCGTCGATCTCGGTGATGGGCGGCGACCAGGCCTCGAAGACCCTGCTCGCCATCCAGCTCAAGAACCGCGAGGTCTCCGAGGCCGAGAAGCAGGAGCTGCTGGCCGACATCCGCGCCCGCTACGAGGCGGCGATGGACCCGCGCTACGCCGCCGCCCGGCTCTGGGTGGACGCGATCATCGACCCCGCCGACACCCGCGAGGTCCTCGCCCGCACCCTCGACCTGGTGGCCCACAACCCCGAGATCCCCGAGTTCAAGACCGGCGTCCTGCAGACCTGAGGCGCGCAGGACGGCGACGGGGACCTCCCCTTGACTTTCTAGGTGAAGGGCCGTAGCCTCCCACCTAGGATGTCTAGGGAAGGACAGATCGAGCTCCTCCGCGGCACGCTGGACCTGCTCATCCTGCGCACGCTCCAGCCCGGGGCGGCGCACGGGCACGGCATCGCCAAGGCGATCGAACACAGCTCCGAGGGGGTCCTGCTGGTCGAGGAGGGCTCGTTGTACCCGGCCCTGCACCGGCTGCTCCGGCGCGGCTGGATCACCTTCGAGGAGGGCACCTCCGAGAACAACCGGCGGGCCAAGTTCTACCGCCTCACCGAGCGCGGGCGGCGGCAGCTCGTCGCCGAGCAGACGCGCTGGGAGAAGCTGGCATGGGCGATCGCCCGCGTCCTGCGACCCGCCTGAGGACGCGGAGGCGCCGGTGAGGCGGCGGCGCCATCCGCTCGACGACCTCGAGGCGGAGATCCGCGACCACCTCGAGCGCGAGGTCGCCGACCAGGTGGCCGCCGGCGTGCCGCCCGCGGCGGCGCGCCGCGCCGCCCGCCGGCGCTTCGGCAACCCGGCGTTGGTGCGCGAGGACGCCCGCGCCGTCTGGGTGCCGCTGTGGCTCGACCAGCTGCGCCAGGACCTGCGCTTCGGCGCCCGCTCGCTGCGCCGCAACCCGGGCTTCGCGCTCGCCGCCATCCTCACCCTGGCGCTGGGGATCGGCGCCACCACGGCCGTCTTCAGCGTGGTCCGCGGCGTCCTCCTCGAGCCGCCCCCCTACCCGCGTCCCGACCGGGTGGTGACGATCTGGGAGACCCACGCCGGGCGCGGCGTCACCCGCGGCATCGTGGCGCCCGCCAACTTCGCCGCCTGGCGCGACCGGCAGCGCTCGTTCGCCCACGTCGGGCTGATCGAGCCGACGCGCCTGGGCGTCGTGGTCGACGGCCTGCCCGCCGAGGTGCGGGCCCTCCGGGTGTCGTCGGAGGCCTTCGCCGCGCTCGCGGTCCGGCCGGCGCTGGGCCGCCTCTACACCGCGGCCGAGGACCTGCGGGGGGAGGACGACGTGGTGGTGCTGAGCCACGAGTTCTGGCGCACCCGCCTGGGCGGCCGCCCCGACGTCGTCGGCACCGCGCTCGACACCGTCGACGGCCCTCGGACCATCGTCGGGGTGATGCCGGCCGGGTTCGCCATCGAGGGCTGGCAGGCCGTCTGTTTCGTGCCCTACGGCTGGACGCTCGAGGAGCTGCTGGCGGCACCGGGGAGGGGCTACTCGCACGGCGTCGCCCGCCTCCGCGACGGCGTCTCGCTGGCGCAGGCCCGCGACGAGATGCGGGCCATCGCGCGCCGCCTCGAGCGGGTGGCGCCGGAGCGCAACGCCGGCTGGTCGGCGGCGGTGGTGCCGATCCAGCGGGTGACGGTCGAGGGGGTGGCGCCGGTGCTGTGGGTGCTGGCGGGCGCCGTGGTGCTCGTGCTGCTCGTCGCCTGCGTCAACATCGCGAACCTGCTGCTCGCCCGCGGCACCGCCCGCGGGCGCGAGCTCGGGCTGCGGGCGGCGCTGGGGGCGGAGCGCCGGCGCCTGCTGCGCCAGATGCTCACCGAGAGCGTGCTGCTGGCGGTGTGCGGCGGGCTGGCGGGCCTGGGGCTGGCCGTCGCGCTGCAGCGGGGCCTCGTCGCCCTGGCGGCGGAGCGCATCGCCCCGGCGCAGCTCGACCGGGTGGCGCTGGACGCCGGGGCGGTGGCGTTCGCGCTGGCGGTCGCGCTGGGCGCCGGAGTTCTCTTCGGCCTGCTGCCGGCGCTGCTGGCGAGCGCGGGGGCGCGTGACGCCAACGCGGCGCGCAACGACGGCGGGCGCGGCGCGCGGCGGGGGCTGAGCGGCTTGGTGGTGGCGGAGGTGGCGCTGTCGCTGGTGCTCCTCGCGGGCGCCGGGCTGCTGGTCCGCAGCCTGCTCCGGCTCCAGGACGTCGACCCCGGCTTTCGCGCCGCCGGCGTGCTGACGGCGCGGGTCGGGCTGCCGGCGGCGCGCTACCCCGACGGCGCGGCGGTGACCGCGTTCCTCGACCGTGCCCTCGACCGGATCCGCGCCCTTCCCGGCGTCCGCGACGCGGCCGGCATCTCCTTCCTGCCGTTCGGCGGGCCCGGCATCGCGACCGGCTTCCACCGCCTCGACGCCCCGCCGCCCACCGCGGGCGAGGAGGCGACGGCCGACGTGCGGCCGGTGACGCCCGGCTACTTCCGGACCCTGGGCATCCCGCGGCTCGCCGGACGCGACTTCACGGCGGCCGACGGGGCCGACGCGGCCCCGGTGGCGGTGGTGAGCGCCGAGCTGGTGCGCACCGCGTTCCCCGGCGAGGATCCGCTGGGGCGGCGGATCCACGTCGCGGTGGGGCCGGCGGAGGGGGTCGTCGCCCGCATCGTCGGCGTGGTCGGCGACAGCAAGTTCTCCGCGCTCGACGCGACCACCCGGCCGGCGGTCTACCTGCCGCAGGCGCAGCTCTCCTTCGGCCTGCTCAGCTTCGTGGTGCGGACCGACGGCGACCCGCTGGCGCTGGCCGGGGACCTCGGCGCCGCGGTGCGCGAGATCGACCCCGCTCTGCCGGTCGCCGACGTGGCGCCGCTCGACCGGGTGGTCGGCGAGACCCTCGCCCGTCCCCGCGCGGTGTCGGCGGTGCTGAGCGCCTTCGCCCTGCTCGCGCTGCTCCTCGCCGCGGTCGGCGTCTACGGTGTGATGGCGTACTCCGTGGCCCGGCGGACCCGGGAGATCGCCGTCCGCATGGCGCTCGGGGCGACGGCCGGGTCGGTGCTGGGACGGGTGCTCGGCGAGGCCCTCCGGCTGGTGCTCGCCGGCGTCGCGGCGGGTCTGCTGGCGGCCGCCGCCCTGACCCGCCTGCTCGGGCGCCTGCTGTTCGAGACGGCGCCGCTCGACGCACCGACCTTCGCCGGCACCGCCCTGGTGCTGTTGGCGGTGGCGGCGCTGGCCGCGTACCTCCCCGCCCGCCGCGGCGCCCGCGTCGCCCCCGCCCGGGCGCTGCGGGCGGAGTGACGGCCCGGGGTCAGGGGACGGCCGCCGGCGGCCGGCGGAAGCCCGTGAGGGCGACGTCGACCTCCTGGAACGTTCCCTGGTGGCGATAGGTCTCGCGGACCACGCCGACGCCGCGGACGAACCAGCGCCGCGTGGGGCCGCCGAGGGTGCGGAAGGTGGCCAGGTAGGCCTCGGCGGCGCCGCGGCCCGGGACCGTCACCGGCTCGCGGCCCTCGACGATCCAGTAGTACATGCCCGGGTTCGGCGCGCCGCCCGCGCCGCGGCGGAAGCGCTCCGCCTGCGCCAGGTCCGCCGCCTCGCGGCGCCGTTCCGCCCAGCGCAGCCCGACCTCCAGCGGGAAGAACAGGTCGGGGGGCTGCTCGTCGCGGCGTCCCGGGTCGAGGAGGACGGGGTCCTGCGGTCCCGCGATCTCCCACACGCGGCCGCCGAGGATCAGCCAGTCGGTGGCCGGCCGGGCGTCGGGGCCCAGGGTCGGACCCTGCGCCGCGGCGTTGCGGGAGAGGATGCGGCGGGTGCGCTCGACGAGGAGGCCGTCGTGGAGGGGGCGCCGGGCCGCCACCGCGAGCTCCTCCGTCCAGCGCGCCGTCACCACCTGCCCGTCCTCCGCCTCGATCCGTTCGACGTGCTCGTAGGTCCAGGTGGTGCCCACGGCGAGCGGCAGCCAGTCCGCCGGATCGGCCGGCTCGACCTGGAGGCTGAACATGCGGTCCGGGTCGACGCCTTCCGCAGGCTCCGCGGCCCCCGCCGGCGCCGCCAGCAGCACGAGGAGGGTGGCGGCGTGGCGGCGCAGGGCCGGGGCGTGGCGGTGCGGGGTCATGGCGGGCCGCCTCAGGCGTCGGCGCCGGTCTGGCGCTCGACGTCCTCGCGCTGCTCGGGGTGCAGCGCCAGCCAGCGGTCGGCCATGGCGCGGTGCTCCGGGTTGAGCGACAGCAGGTGGAGGACGGCCTGGTGCGAGTCGGTGACCGCGGGCGGGTCGAGGCGCTCGAGGACCGCGGTGAGGAAGCCGCGGCCGGCGAGCCGGGCCTCGTCGCCGGCGAAGCGGTCGGCGAAGGGCCGCGCCGCCTCGGCGAGGGCGTCGCGGCGGCGCTGCCACGACAGCTCGGCGAGCCGCTCGGCGTAGGCGTCGACCGTCTGCTGCATCTGGCGGTTGAGCTTCTCGTAGAGCATGGCCCTCTCCTCGGCGCTCAGGCGCCGTCGTCGGCGCCGGCGGGCGGCTCGGTGACGTAGACCCGGAGCGACTGCCAGCGGGCCAGCTCCACCGTGCCGGCGGGCAGACGCGGTGGCTTGCGCACGTCGCGCGCGCGGCACAGGTGCACCTCCACCTTGCCGCGGGCGCCCCGTGCCTTGGAGTGCCAGGCGGCGAGCTGCGCGGCACGCTCCAGCACGGGACGGGGGAGCTCGCTCAGGTCGTCGGGGTTGCGCACCACCACGTGGCTCCCGGTGTAGCCGGCGACGTGCAGCCAGAAGTCGTTCGGCGCGGCGAGGCGCAGGCTGAGATCGTCGTTCTCCCGCGCTCCCTTGCCCACCAGGACCTCGAATCCGTCCACCCGGACGGTGCGGTAGCCGCGGCCCTTGCTCCCCATCGTGGGACGTACTTTCGCACAGCGCGTGCCAGCCTTTCCGGGCCGGAGCGCGTGCTACGCTCCCGGGCGATGCGGACGGTGCGCGTGGGCAACGGTCAGGGCTTCTGGGGCGACAACCTGGACGCTCCCGTGGAGCTGCTGCGGGGCGGCCCGATCGACTACATCGGCATGGACTACCTGGCCGAGGTGACCCTGTCGATCATGATGCGCCAGAAGCTGAAGAACCCCCGCCTCGGGTACGCCACCGACTTCATCGGTTTCGTCGAGCGGGTGCTGCCGGAGATCCGCGAGCGCAACGTGCGGGTGCTGACCAACGCGGGCGGGCTGAACCCGCGGGCCTGCCGGGAGCGCATCTTCGAGGTGGCGCGCCGGCTCGGCGTCCACGGGCTGCGGGTCGGGGTGGTCGAGGGCGACGATCTGCTGCCGCGGCTCGGCGAGCTGGTGGCGGCCGGCCACGAGCTGGCCAACATGGACACCGGCGAGCCGATCCGCCCGGTGGTCGACCGGATGACCAGCGCCAACGCCTACCTCGGGGCGCGCCCGGTCTGCGCGGCGCTGGCCGAGGGGGCGCACATCGTGCTCTGCGGCCGGGTGACCGACACCGCCCTGGCGCTGGCGCCGCTGATCCACGAGTTCGGCTGGGGAGCCGAGGACTGGAACCACCTCGCCGCCGGCACCATCGCCGGCCACATCCTCGAGTGCGGCGCCCAGTGCACCGGCGGCAACTTCAGCCGCTGGTGGGAGGTGCCGGACCTGTGGAACGTGGGCTACCCGATCGTCGAGGCCGCCGAGGACGGCAGCTTCGTGGTCACCAAGCACCCGGGCACCGGAGGCATGGTGACGATCGACACCGTCTCCGAGCAGCTCCTCTACGAGATGGCGACGCCGAGCGAGTACATCACCCCCGACGTGGTCGCCGACTTCACCACCATCCGGCTCGCCGCGGACGGCCCCGACCGGGTGCGGGTCGGGGGGATCGAGGGGCGGCCGAAGACCCCGTTCCTGAAGATCTCCGCCTCCTACCTGGCGGGCTACAAGGCGAGCGGGCAGATCACCCTCTCCGCGCCGCGCGCCGTCGACAAGGCGCGGCTGGCGGCGGAGGTCGTGTTCAAGCGGCTCGAACGCGCCGGGGTGACCTTCGACGACGACCAGCGCTCGGTGGAGCTGCTGGGGGCGTCGGCCTGCCTGCCGGGGATCCACCCGCCGCCGGCGGATCCGCCCGAGGTGGTGCTGCGCCTCGGGGTCCGGGACGCCGACCGCGACAAGGTGTCGCGCTTCGGCATGGAGATCGCGCCGCTGATCACCGCCGGGCCGCCGGGCGTCACCGGCTTCGCCGGCGGCCGCCCGCGGGCGCAGGAGATCGTCGCCTACTGGCCGGCCCTGCTCGCCCGCGAAGAGGTCGAGGACCACATCGTCGTCACCGTGGAGGAGGCATGACGCGGGTGCGGTTGGAGCGGGTGGCGCACGCCCGCTCGGGGGACAAGGGCGACGCCAGCAACATCGGGTTGATCGCGAACTCGCCCGAGGTCTACCGGGTGCTGGCGGCGGAGGTGACCGCCGAGCGGGTCAAGGAGCACTTCCGCGAGGTCTGCCGTGGCCCGGTGGAGCGCTTCGAGGTCCCCAACCTCCTCGCCTTCAACTTCATCCTCCACGACTCGCTGGGGGGCGGCGGCACCGAGAGCCTGAAGACGGACGCCCAGGGCAAGACCCACGCCCAGGGGCTGCTCGAGATGGAGGTGGAGGTGCCGGCGGAGCTGCTGGAGCGATGAGCGGGGGCGGCTTCGAGACGCTGCGGGTGGAGCGCGACGGCGACCTGCTGCGGGTGACCCTCGACGCTCCCGAGCGCGCCAACGCCCTGTCGCCGGCGATGATCGCCGAGCTCACCGCCGTCTACTCGCGCCGCTGGCTCGACGAGGGGGTGCGGGCGCTGCTGCTCTCCGGCGCCGGCCGGCACTTCTCGGCCGGCGCCGACCTCGCCCACCTGCGCTCCCTGCGCGACGCCGGCGCCGCCGAGAACCGCGCCGACTCCGAGCGCCTGCGCGGCCTCTTCGCCGCCGTGCTGCGGCAGGAGGCGCTCACCCTCGCCCTGGTCCGGGGCGCCTGCGTCGCCGGCGGCTGCGGCCTGGCCACGGCGTGCGACTTCGTCCTCGCCGCCGAGGGCTCGCGCTTCCTCTACAGCGAGGTGCGCATCGGCTTCGTGGCGGCGCTGGTGGCGACCTTCCTGCCCCTGCGGGTGCGCGGCGCGGACCTCCGCGAGCTGTTGCTGTTCCCGCGCGAGCTCGACGCCGAGCGGGCCCGGGAGATCGGCCTGGTCAACCGCGTGGTGCCGGCCGAGCGCCTGGCGGCGGCCGGCGACGAGCTGGCGGCGGAGGTGCTCGCCAACGGCAGCTCGGCCTCGATCGCCGCCACCAAGCGCCTGCTGCTCGACGTCCACGGCCGCGACCTCGAGGCCGCGCTCGAGCGCGCCGCGGAGGTCAACGCCGCCGCCCGCGCCACCGACGACTGCCGGCGCGGCATCGCCCACGTGCTGGAGCACAAGCGCGCGCCCACCTGGCGCTGAGCGCCGGGCGCCGCCCCCTGCGATGGGCCTGGTCCTCCTCGTCGTCCTCTACCTGGCGACCGCCGTCGCGGTGGCGGCCCTGGCGTGGCGGCTCGGCGGCCGCCCCTCGTGGCTCGCCGCCGGCCTGCTGAGCCTGTTGCCGCTGGCGTTCACCGCCGCCGGCTTCTGGCCGAGCATCACCCTGGCGCCGACCCCGATGCTGGTCAACGTGCCGCCGTGGGCCGAGCCGGAGCGCGCCGTGGCGGTGGGCGAGCGGTCGTCGCCGAAGAACCCGCTGCTGCTCGACCCGGTCAGCCAGTTCATCCCCTGGCGGCGGGCGGCGCGGCGCGACCTGCTGTTCAACCCGGCGCAGGGTTCCGGCGCCGCCCTGGTGGGCAACGGCCAGTCGGCGGTGCTGTTCCCGACCGAGGTGCTCGCCCGGTGGCTGTCGCCCTTCCGCGCCGTGACCTACTCGCAGGCGGCCCGCCTGCTGCTCGCCGGCTGGGGCATGTTCCTGCTCGCCCGCGCCCTGGCGCTCTCGGAGCTGGCGGCGCTGGCGGCGAGCACGGTGTGGCTGGGCGCCGGGTTCCTGCAGCTCTGGCGGCTGCACCCGCAGAGCCTGGTGGCGGCGGTGGCCGCCTGGATCCTCTTCGCCCTGGTGGAGCTGGTGCGGCGGCCCGGCCCGCGGCCGGCGGTGCTGCTGGCGGCGGCCGGCGCCGTGGGGCTGGCGGGCGGGCACCCGGAGACCCTGCTGCACACGGTGCTGTTCGGCCTGCTGCTGGTGGCGCTGCTGCTCGTCCTGGGGGAGCGCGCCGGCCTGCCGCCGCGGCGGCCCGCCCGGGTGGCGGTCTGGGGGGTGACGGGCGCCGTGCTGTCGCTGCTGCTGGCGGCGCCGGTGCTGCTGCCCTTCGTCGACAACCTCGCGGTGTCGACCGAGTGGCGCCACCGCACCACCTTCGGCGGCATCGTGGAGGTGCCGCTGCGTCAGGCGCTGGAGCGGCTGCGCCCCGACGTGGCGCTGCTGGCGCTCGGCGAGCCGGTGGGGGGGACCTGGCACGGCCCGGAGAACCTCGCCGAGATCGGCGGCGGCGCCGCGGGGGCGGCGGCGCTGGCGCTGGCGGCGCTGGCGGCGCTGCGCGGGCGCCGCCGCGCCCTCGCCGTGGGGCTGCTGGCCCTGGGGCTGGTGGGGCTGGCGGTGTCGATCCACCTGCCGGGGATCTCGTGGCCGTTCGGCAAGGTGCCCTTGCTGCGCGAGTCGCTGCTCAAGCGGCTCTCCCTGTGGTGGCTGCTCGCCGTGTCGCTGGCGGCGGGGCTGGGCGTCGACGCCTGGCGTCGGACCGCGGCGCGGCCGGTCGTGCCGTGGGCGCCGGAGCCGGCCGGCCGGGGCGAGGCGATGCCGCGCTGGTGGGGGGCGGTCGCCGCCGCCGCCGCCGCGGTCGCCGCGGCGCTGCTCTGGGCGGCCGGGGCGCCGACGTCCGCCGAGCCGGTGATCCTGTGGACCGAGTGGGGGGCGCTGGCGCTCGCCGCGGGCCTGGTCGCCTGCCGCTTCCGGGCCCTCTCCGCCGCGCTGCTGCTCGCGGTGCTGCTGGTGCCGCGGGTGGTGCTGTTCGACGGCTGGATCCCGCACGCCCATGCGCTCAGCTTCTACGCCGAGACGCCCTCGGTGCGCCTGGTCCAGGACCGGCTGGCGGCGGCGGGCCCGGTCGGCTACCGGGTGGCCGGCATGCAGGGCGCGCTGCTGCCGCAGTCGGCCGCCTTCTTCGGCCTCTCGGAGGTGCGGGTCTACGATCCGATGACCTTCGCCCCGTACGCCGACTTCCTGGCGCTGGTCGGCGAGCCGGTGCGGACCGGGTGGGTGCAGCCGCGCCACCCGGCGCTGCCGGCGCTCGCCTTCCTCGGCGTCCGCTACGTGTTCGAGAACCCGATCTTCGGCGACCGCAAGGGGGTCCGGGTGGTCTACCGCGCCGCCGACGCTCTGGTGTACGAGAACCCGAACGCCCTGCCGCGGCTGTTCGTGCCGCGCGCCTTCGTGGTGCGGGACGACCCGTCGGAGGCGCTGGCGGCCGCGGCCGGGATCGACGACTTCGCGGGGCGGGTGGTGGCCGGCGGCGCCGCCCTCGCCGGCCTCGGCCCGGCCGGCCCCGGGCCGCGAGCCAACCCGGCGGCCGCGGTGACGGAGCTGGTCGTCGCCCCCCGGCGCGTCACCGCCGCGGTGGACGCCCCCGCCGCCGCCCTGGTGGCCACCAGCCAGCCGGCCATCCCCGGCTGGCGCCTCCGGGTGGACGGCCGGGAGGTCGCGCCGGTGCGGGTCAACGGCGCCTTCCTCGGGGCGGTGGTGCCGGCGGGCCCGCACCGTCTCGAGCTCACCTATGCGCCGCTGAGCTGGCGGGTGGGGCTGGGTCTCTGTGCCCTCGGCCTGCTGCTCGCGACGGCGCTGGCCCTGCCGCGGCGGCGGCCGGACGTGCGGCCGCTGCGGCCGCTCGGCTAGGCCCGCGCCCGGGACGCCCGACGTGCTCCTCGTCCTGTTCGACATCGACGGCACCCTGCTGCGCTGCGGGCCCCAGGTGCGGCCACTGTTCGCCGCCGCGCTCGAGGAGGTCTTCGGCACCGCCGGCGACATCGCGAGCTACTCCTTCTCCGGCAAGACCGACCCGCAGATCGTCCTCGACGTCGCCACCGGGGCCGGGGTGCCGGCGGAGCGCGCCCGGGCCGGGATGGCGCACGTCCGCGAGGCCTTCCTGGAGCGTCTCGAGCGCGGCCTCGACCGGGGCGCGATGACCCTGCTGCCGGGGGTCGTGGAGCTGCTCGAGGGGCTGGCGGCGGACCCGCAGGTGGAGCTCGGCCTGCTCACCGGCAACTGGGAGGGCGGCGCCCGCATCAAGCTGGGGCGCTTCGACCTCAACCGCTTCTTCGCCTTCGGCGGCTTCGGCGAGGCCGGGCCCGCGCGGCCCGACCTGCTGCCGGCGGCGCTGGAGGGAGCGCGGCGGGCGCTGGGCCGCCGCGTCGACCCCGCCGAGGTGCTCGTCGTCGGCGACAGCACCGAGGACGTGGCCTGCGCCCGCGCCCACGGCGTGCCCTGCGTCGCGGTGACCACCGGGTGGACGGCGGCGGAGAGCCTGCGCGGGGCCGGCGCCGAGTGGGTGGTCGACGGTCTCGCCGCCGCACACGCCGCCGGCTGCTTCGCCGCCCCGGCGGGCCGCCGCCCGCGCGCGGGCGGTCGCCGGCCCGCCTAGCCGCGGAGGTGGCGGAGGAACCAGCCCTGCGTGGCGTTGAGCGCCGCGACGAGCTGCGGCGTCGGGCCGGCGAAGGGGTGGCGGGCGCGGTAGGTGTGGTCGGCGTCGGGGATCCGCAGCAGCTCGCACGGCGGCGCGGCGGCCGCCGCCAGGGCCTCCGCCTCGGCCACCGGGACGCTCTCGTCGTCGTCGCCGTGGACGATCCGCCAGGGGGCGGTGCGGCGGCCGGCCGCCGCCGCGAGGTCGAGCGCCTCGCCGTGCGCCTCGAGGTCGTCGAGCACGCCGGTCCCCAGCGCGAGCTCCTGCCCGGTGCGGGAGTTGACGACCGGCAGCGTGCCGCGGCGCCGCCACGCCGCCTTCTCCGCGGCGCTCCAGCGGTCGAGCCGGGCGATCGCCGACCAGGTCACCAGCGCCCCGACCCGCCGGGCGAGCCCGGGATGGGCGGCCGCCAGCAGCGCCACGGCGCCGCCCCGGCTGTGCCCGAAGAGGCCGAGCTTCCCGAGGTCGGCGCGCTCGCCGGCGATCTCCTCGAGCCCGGCGACGACGGCCAGCAGGTCGGCGAGCTGGCGGGAGATGGTGTCGTCGCGGAAGGCGGCGGGATCGGACACCCGGTCCTCGCCGGGGCGCATCCCGGAGCCGGAGAAGTCGAAGCGCACCGCGAGCAGCCCGCGCGCCGCCAGCAGGGCCGCCAGGGCGGGGAAGAAGCCCCACTCCATGAAGCCCTTGAAGCCGTGGCAGACGACGACCACCGGCCGCGGCCCGGCGACCCCGTCGGGAGCGTCGACGAGACCGTCGAGGGTCGGGCCGTGCGGGGTGCGCAGGCGGAAGGGGCGCGGCGCGCTCATCGCGCCGAGGATAGCCGAGGCCGGGCGGGTAGACTGGAGGCATGAGCGAAGGTGCGGAGGCGCGGGACCGGGACGACGACGCGGAGTACGCGGCGCTGACCGCCGGGTGCGGCGTCGTCGAGCGCTCCTGGGTCGACCGGCTGGAGATGACCGGCGCCGACCGCGGGCGCTTCCTCCAGGGCCTGGTGACCTGCGACGTGCGCACCCTCGGCGACGGCGACGGCGCCTACGGGTTCTTCACCAGCGGCAAGGGGCGGGTGCTCGCCGACGTCGTCGTGCTGGCGCTGGCGGACCGCTTCTGGCTCGAGCTGCCCCCCGCCACCGGCGAGGAGATCGCCGCCCACCTCGGCCGCTACGTGATCGCCGACCGGGTGGAGACGGCGCCGCTGGCGGCCCTGCCGCTGACGGTGGCCGGGCCCGGGGCCGGCGAGCTGGTCTCGGGGCTCGCCGGCGCGGCGCCCCCCGCCGCCCCGTGGTCGCACCGCGCGGTGGAGGTCGCCGGGCGGCCGGTGCGCTGGGTGCGGGGCGCGCTGGCGGGGGTGCCGTCCTGGGACCTGTGGGTGGAGCCGCCGGACGGTCCGGACGTCGAGGCGGCCCTGCACGACGCCGGGGCGGTGGTCGTGCGACGCGAGGACCTCGAGGTGGTGCGGGTGGAGGCGGGGGTGCCCCGCTTCGGCGCCGACTTCGGGCCCGACAACTTCCCCCAGGAGACCGGGCTCGAGGAGCGGGCGGTGTCCTACGACAAGGGGTGCTACCTGGGGCAGGAGGTGGTGGCGCGCATCCACTACCGGGGCGGTGTCCAGCGCCGGCTGCGCGGCCTGCGTTTCCGGGGCCGGGGGGCGCCGCCGGCGCACGGCACCGAGCTGACCGCGGCGGGCCGGCCGGTGGGCCGGGTGGGGTCGGCGGAGACGTCGCCGGCGCACGGCGCGGTGGTCGGCCTCGCCGTCCTCCACGAGCGCGCCGCGCCCGGCACCGACGTCGAGGTCGAGGGGGGTGGCTCGGCCGAGGTGGTGGAGCTGCCGTTCGGGTAGCGGCCGGACGCGGCGCGGGCCGCTAGACGGAGAAGGAGGAGCCGCAGCCGCAGCTGCCGACGGCGTTGGGGTTCTGGAACTTGAACCCCGCGCCCTGCATGCCGAGCACGTAGTCGATCGTGGTGCCGGCCAGGTAGCGCGCCGACAGGGCGTCGACGAAGACGGTCAGGCCGTCGTACTCGACCACGTGGTCGTTGTCGCGCGGCTGGTCCTCGAAGTCGAGGGCGTACTCGAAGCCGCTGCAGCCGCCGCCGCGCACCGCCACCCGCAGGCCGTAGGAGGCGTCGATCCCCTCCTGCTCGCGGGTGACCTTGACCATCTGCACCGCCTTGGCCGTCAGGGTCACCGGTCCCTCGGGGGCCGCCGGCGCCGCGCCGGCCGCCTCGTTGTCGTTCTGCTGGATGCTCTCGCCTGGTTCCATGGTCGCACGTCCCCCTTCGCGCTAGGCAACGACGCCCCGCGGGCGCCTATTCCCGCCCCCGCGGGTGGGGGCGGCGGCCCGCGGCGCGCGGGTATCATGCCACCATGCTGCGCGCGGTGCTCTTCGACTTCAACGGCGTGCTGGTCGACGACGAGCCCCTCCACCTCGAGATGTTCCAGCGCGTGCTGGAGGAGGAGGGGGTGGCGCTGTCGGCCGAGGAGTACTTCGGGCGCTACCTGGGGATGGACGACCGCGGGGTGTTCGCCGCGGTCCTCGGCGCCGCCGGCCAGGCGGTGCACCCGCCCCGGCTGGCGCGGCTGATCGCCCGCAAGGCGGCGTACTACCAGCAGCACGTGCGCCGCGAGGGCACCCGCTTCTTCCCCGGCGCGGCCGAGCTGGTGCGGGCGTGCGCCGGGCGCGGCTGGGTGCTGGGCGTCGTCAGCGGCGCCCTGCGCGAGGAGGTCGAGGGGGCGCTGCGGCAGGTGGGCCTGCGCCCGCTCTTCAAGGCGCTGGTGACCGCCGAGGACGTGGCGGAGGGCAAGCCGGACCCGGGCGGCTACCGGCGGGCGCTGGAGGTCTTCAACTCCGAGCCGCCCCTGCCGGAGCGCCTGGTCCACCCCCACGAGGTGCTGGCGATCGAGGACAGCCCGGCGGGGGTCGAGGCGGCGGCCGCGGTGGGCCTGCCGACCCTGGCGCTGGCCCACGGCCACCCGCCCGCGCGCCTGGCGGCGGCCGGCGCGGTGGCCGAGGGCCTCGACGGCCTCGCCCCCGAGCGCCTCGTCGAGCTCTACGAGCAGGCGGTGGCGCCGCTCTGAGCGCCCGCCGCCGGCGCTCCCGCCGTCAGCGTCGGTCGCCGACCCACCCCTCCTCGGGGTCGACCCCGAGGCCGTCGGCCAGCCGGCAGAAGTAGTTGAACAGCGCCGTCACCTGGACGATGTCGTGGATCGCCACGTCGTCGAAGCCGTGGCCGCGCAGGACGGCGAGGTCCGCCTCCCGGGTCGCCCAGGGCTCGCGGGTGAGGCGGGTGGCGAAGCCCAGCATCGCGCGGTCCGCGGCGCCGAGGTCGGCGGTGCGCCAGTCGCTCTTCACCGCCTGCACCAGCGCCTCGCCCCCCTCCCGATCCGCGACCTCGGCCCGGAGGTCGTCCGCGTGCGCCTCGGTTCAGTAGAAGCAGCGGTTGGCGCGGGAGACGGCGGTGGCGATCATCTCCCGTTGCGCCCGCGACAGCGGGCTGCGCTCGCCGGTCATCACCTCGAGGTAGAGCGCGGTGGAGGCCTCGAGGGTCTCGGGCCGCAGGCTCTGGCAGCGCAGGATGCCGAAGACCCTGCCGGCCCGCGCGACCGCCTCGTCGTAGAGGCGGCGCAGCAGGCCGCGGGCGGCGGCGGGCTCGACGGTGCGGATCCAGGTCATCTGCGGTGCTGCCTTCCTTCACTGGATGGGGACGCGGCCGGCGAAGCCCTCCTCGTACCCGTGGAAGTGGCCGAGCGCCGCCTCCGGATAGCGCCAACAGTAGTAGCCGGCGCCGTTGTCCCAGTCGACCAGCCACAGGCCCTTGACCTCGCAGCCGAGGGCGCGGACGCGCGCCGCCCAGTCGGCGACGATCTCCTGGCTGGCGGCGTCGAGCTCGTCCCGCCGCGCGGCGAGCTCGTCGGCCCCCTGGACGCGCTGGAAGAGGCTCTCCACCCGCTGCACCGCCTCGGCGGTCAGCTCGCGGACCCGCGGGAAGGTGGCGAGCGCCTCCTCGTAGGTGAAGGTCGGGGAGCGGGGGTCGTCGGAGGTCACGGGAGCGGGATCGTAGCAGGCCGGCGCCGCGCTCAGTCGAACCAGTAGGGCGTGCGCGCCGTCCACGGGCTGTCGGGGTAGCGGCGGTGGAGGAGCTCGAAGGCGGCCCGCGAGGTCTCCCCGTAGCCGGGCTCGGGACAGCCGTGGCGGGTGGCCCGCACCACCAGGTGGAGCGCCTCGGGCAGCCGCGGGTCGGCGGGGACGGCGCGGGCGTGGGCGAGCACCGCCGCGCCCAACCAGCGCGGCGCCGCGGCGACCTCCCCGAGGCGCGCCAGCTCGGCCGCCGCGCCGGCGCGCCGGGCGGCGGACAGCGGCGTCCCCGGCGTCGGCGCCGCCGCGCCGAAGGAGAGGCCGGAGGGCTCCCCGCCGGGGCACCACCAGTTGTCGCGGTAGGCGTCGACCTCGGCGAGCGGCTCGTGCCGGCCCGGCGCCGGGCGCAGGGTGGGGCGCAGGCCGGGGGCGTGCAGCAGCAGCCAGGCGGCCGCGAAGCTCCGGGCGCCGCCGTCGGTGGCGCGGGCCCAGGCGTCGAGCGAAGGCGCGAGGGCCGGGTCGAGGCGCCCCGCCGCCGCGGCCAGCCGCCGCGCCGCGTCCTCCTCGCCCACCAGCACCGCCCGCACCCAGCCGGTGAGCGCCACATGACGGCGCACCGCCGCGGGCAGCCCGGGGGCGGCCGCCACCCGCTCCCAGTCCGCCACCGGCAGACCCCGGTCGACCGCCGCCAGCGCCGCCGGGCCGAGCCAGGGGGCGGGCGGCGCCGGCGCCGCGGGGACGAGCAGCGGCCCGTCGTCGCCGAGGTCGAAGCCGGTCTCCACCGGGGTCAACACGGCGTGGGCGAGGAGGTCGTCGAGACCGCTGGCGACCGCCGCCCGCAGGTCGCGGACACGGTTGCGCGCGCCGGCGCCGAGGTCGTCGCGGGCCAGCAGCGGGTCCAACGCCTCCCGGGCGGCGGCCGCCTCGCCGCCGGCGGCGAGCAGGCGCGCCCGCTGGAAGGCCACCGTGGCGCCGCCGGGCGCGCCCGGCCCGACGGCGGCGGCGGCCGCGAGGAGGTCGGCGGGCGGCGGCCCGGCGGACGGCGCCAGCGCCAGCGCGGCGACCAGCCACGGCAGCGAGCGCGCGCTGCGCCAGCGGGTCAGGGCCTCGCCGGCACCGGCCGGATCGGGGTGGTGGAGGAGGCGGATCCAGCGGGTCGGTTCCGCCTCGTCGGGGCTCGCCGGAGCGCGGTGCAGGAGCACGTCGAAGTCGACCACCGCCTGCCCGAGGTCGCGGACCCCGGCGGGCTCGGCGCCGGCCTCGCCGGCCAGCCAGCGGCCCAGTGCGTCGCGGCGCTCCGCCGGGCGCAGGCGTGCCAGGACGTAGCCCAGGGCGCCGCGCGCGGCGTGGCGCATGGCGGGGTCGGGCGAGCCGTCGATCACCGCCTGCAGGGCCTCCTCGGCCGCCGCCAGGCACTCGGCCGGCGGGCAGCCCGCCACCGTGGTGCGGCGGATCCAGGTGCGGCCGATCAGCAGCGCTCCCACCTCGCTCCAGGGGGAGCCGAGGTCGGCGGCGACCGCCCGGAAGTCGCGCAGCGCTCCCGCGTAGTCGCGGTTGTAGAAGCGGGCCGCGGCCCGCTGGTAGGTGCGGTCGGCGCGCGCCAGGGGATCCTGGTCGGGACCGGCGGGCGCGGGCAGCGGAGCGGGGCCGTCGCAGGCGGCGAAGACGCGGTCCTGCGCCGCCACCCAGCGCTCGACCTCCGGGGCGTGGGCGCCGTAGCGCTCGGCGCGCTCGCGCAGGGTCCGAGCGGCCGTCGTCCAGGCGTCGTCGGGGCAGTTGAGGAACTTCTCCCAGGCGCGGGCGTCGCCGTCCTGCGCCACCGGGCGCCAGGGGTCGACCGCCGCGGGGGGGCCGTAGCCCGCCCGCGCCCGCGTCCAGGCCGCGACCCCGGGCAGGTCGAGGCCGGCACCGGGGGGCGGGGGGGCCGAGAGCGCCGCCGCGACCTCGTCGGGGAGCGCGTGGCCGGCGAGGCGGCGCCAGGCGGCGAGCAGGTCGCGCACCGGGCGGCCGGGGACGACGAAGAGCGGTCCGGCGTCCGCCCCGAGAGCCGGCGCGGCGGCGACCGGCGGCGGCCAGAACCGGGCGGTGTAGGGGTAGGGCCCGCAGGGCCGGGCGACCGCCGGGACCAGCAGGGCGACCGCCGCCCACGCCACGCTGCGCCGAGTCATCGCGCCGGCGCCTCGAGGGCCGCGTCGAGCGCCGCCCGGTCCCACGGCCGCGGGGAGAAGAGGTAGAGGCGCACGCCGGGCGGCCGCGGCACCGCGGGCTCGTCGGTGGCCACGCCCAGGGCGCGGTCGCACGGCGCGGGCAGGGGCCGCCGCGCCAGGCGGCGGCGCAGCGCCGGCCCCTCCGGCCCCAGGCGCAGCGCCATCGGCACGACCTCGTCGGCACCGAGGCGGGCGGCGCTGCCGTCGAGGCAGGACGAGACCAGCGCGGTGACGGAGAGGAAGGCGCCCGGCGGCAGGCGCGCGCGCAGCGCGGCGAGCAACCGGCGCTGGAAGGGACGCTCGGAGACCGCGGCGTCGAAGTCGACCTGCACCGGCCCGGGACCGGCGAGCCGGGCGACGGCGCCGGCCGCGGCGACGGCCTGCGCGGCGTCGAGGACCGGCGGCGTGCGGTGGTCCACCTCGACCCGGACCACCGCCAGGACCCGGGCGTCGCGGCGGGTGCGCAGCGGCTGGCGGCGCGGCGCCCCCGCCACCCGCTCGCCGGCCAGGCGCACCGTCCCGGCCAGGAAGGCGATCCCGGTGGTCCGCGGATCGACGAAGCGCAGGTCCTCGGGGCGCTCCCAGGCCCACAGCATCACCCGCGGCGCGGCGCCGACCGCCCCGACCGGCGCGAGCGCCGCCGGGGCGGCCGCGGCGCCGGCGGCCGCCAGCAGCAGCGCCAGCGCCGGCCACGCGTCGGGGGTCCGCCGTCCCATCACCCGGGAGGATAACCGCAGCCGGAGCCCGCCGGCGGGCTGATACGATCCGGCCCCCGGTCCCGGGCGCAGCAGCGGTCCGGGGCCACCGGACCCTGCATGAACGAGCGCAGCCGCGGCCACGTCGAGATCATCACCGGGGGCATGTTCTCCGGCAAGAGCGAGGAGCTGGTGCGCCGGCTGCGGCGGGCCGCCATCGCGCGCCAGCGCGTGCAGTGCTTCAAGCCGCGCCGCGACACCCGCCACGACCCGGCGCGCCTGGTCACCCGCGACAACCGGGAGCTCGACGCCCACACCGTCGAGGACACCGCCGATCTCGAGCGCCAGCTCGAGGAGGGGGTGCAGGTGGTGGGCATCGACGAGGCGCAGTTCTTCGACGAGGGCCTGGTGCGCCTGGTCGAGGACCTCGCCGACCGCGGCGTGCGGGTGATCGTCGCCGGCCTCGACCTCGACTACCTGCGCCGGCCGTTCGGGCCGCTGCCGCAGCTGATGGCCTCGGCCGAGTACGTCGACAAGATGCACGCCGTCTGCGTGCGCTGCGGGGGGGTGGCCCAGTACAGCCAGCGCATCGCCGGGGGCGGCGAGCGGGTGCAGGTGGGCGACGGCGAGGCCTACGAAGCGCGCTGCCGCCGCTGCTACGTCCCCTTCCGGCCCTGAGAGCCGGCGGGTGCGGGCGCCGCCGCGGCGGCGCGCTCAGCCCGCGGTCGGCAGCAGGGTCGACTGGTCGGAGGGCACCTCCTGGTCGAGCGGGATGGGGCGGCCGCGGTCGTCGACGTGGACGAAGGTCAGCGACGCCTCGGTCACCTTGTAGCGTCCCGCCGTCGCTTCGGGCGGGGCGCCGGGGCGGTGGCGCCGCTGCGCCTCGACCGTCACCTGGACGGTGATCGAGGTGCGCCCCTTGCGCACCGTCTCGGTGTAGAAGCTCACCAGGTCGCCGACGAAGACCGGGGCGTGGAACTCGACCTCGTTCATCGCCACCGTCACCAGGCGGCCGCTGACGTGGCGGGCGCCCTCGACCGCCCCGGCCTGGTCGATGTAGGACAGGATGATGCCGCCGAAGATGGTGCCCAGTGCGTTGGTGTCCTTGGGCATCATGATCACCCGGATGGCGGGCTGCAGCGGTCCGGCGCTGGGGCTGTCGTCGCTCATCGCTCCTCTCCCTCCTCGGCGGCCGGCGCCCGGCCGGTGCGGCGGGCCGCGGCGATCGCCTGCGCCACCGCCCCGGCCGGGTCGCCGGCGGGCTCGAGCAGCGGCTCGGCGGCGCCGTCCGGGCGCTGCGGCGGCCGGCCTGCGAGGGTCACCACCGGCACGCCGTGCTTGAGCGCCAGGGCGATCTCCGACAGCGTGCCCCAGCCGCCCCCGACCGCGACCACCGCCGCGGCCGAGAGCACCACCACCACGTTGCGGGCCTGGCCGAGCCCGGTGAACAGCGCGATCTCCACGTCCTCGTTGGGCGGCGAGGCGGCCGCGGCGGCGCCCGGGAGGACGCCCACCACCGTGCCGCCGGCCGCCCGCGCCCCGGCGCTGGCCGCGGCCATCACCCCGCTCCGGCCGCCGGTGACCAGCACGGCACCGCGGCGGGCCACCTCGGCCCCCACCTGGCGCGCCAGCCGCTCCAGCTCGCCGTCGCAGCGGCCGGCCCCCACCACCGCGATCGTCAGCCGCCGGGCGCCCACGGGCTGCATGCTATCGTTTCGCGCATTCCGTTCCCGGCCTGACCCGAGCCTCGCATGGAAGCGATCCGACGCGACGAGACGTCGCTGCGCGCACCGCGTGGTCCCGACCTGATGCGCCGCCTGACGGCGGGCGACGAGAGCGCCCTGGCGGCGCTCTACGACCGCTTCTCCGGCGGGCTCTACGCCCTCGCCCGGGGCATCCTCGGCGAGCCCTCCGAGGCCGAGGAGGTGCTCCAGGAGGTCTTCGTCCACGCCTGGCGGCACGCCGCGAGCTACGACGCGTCGCGCGCCTCGGTGTCGACCTGGCTGGTGCTGCTCGCCCGCAGCCGGGCCCTGGACCGCCTCCGCCGGCGGCGGGTGGCGCGGCGCGCCGTCCAGGAGGCGGGGCGGGAGGCGCCGGAGCGGGAAACGGCCGCGGGGGTGGGGCGCGTCCAGCAGGAGGAGCGGCGCCGCCGGGTGCGCGCCGAGCTCGCCACGCTGCCGGGCGGGCAGCGGCGGGTGCTCGAGCTGGCCTACTACGGCGGGCTGACGCAGAACGAGATCGCGGCGGCGGAGGGGATCCCGCTGGGCACCGTCAAGACCCGGACGCTGCTCGGTCTGCGCAAGCTGCGCGCCGCGCTGCGCGACGAGCTCCGCGAGCTGCTGTGAGCGCCGCCGGGCGGGGGTCGGCGGCGTGACGGCGGACCCGAGTGTCCGGTGCGGTAGGCGCCCCGCCGCCCCGCCGCGGGTCCGTTACTTCCGCGGCGGCCGGCTGGGCCGGATCTCGACCCGGCTGGGCAGCGCCCGGTCGGGGAAGGCCAGCAGGTCGGTGACCACGCGCGCCACGTCCTCCGGCGCCAGCATCCAGTCCTCGCCGGGCCGGCGGAAGCCGGTGTCGACGCTGCCCGGCAGCAGCGTCGCCACCCGCACGCCGTCGTGCCGCAGGTCGAGCATCGCCGCCTCGCTCATCCCCAGCAGGCCGAACTTCGAGGCGTTGTAGGCGGCGCCGCCGGCGATGGCGTGCTTGGCGGCCAGCGAGGCGACGTTGAAGATCCAGCCGCCGCCCTGGCGTTTCATCGCCGGCGCCACGGCGCGCAGGAAGTAGAAGGCGCCGTCGAGGTTGGTGTGGAGGATCTCGCGCCACAGGTCGCCGGAGATCTCGTCGACCGGGGCGAAGCGTCCGACGCCGGCGTTGTTGACCAGGCAGTCGAGCCGCCCCGCCTCGGCGAGCACCCAGGCGACGAAGTCGTCGACCTGCCCCTGCTCGCGCACGTCCACGGCACGGCCGGCGACGTCGCGGTCGGACAGCTCGTCGAGGGCCGCGGCCACCGAGTCGGCCCGGCGGCTGCACAGGAAGACGCGCCAGCCGGTGTCGGCCAGCGCCTCGACCACCGCCCGCCCGATCCCCCGGCTGCCGCCGGTCACCACCGCCACCCGTCGCTGCGCTGCGCTCATCGTCTCCTCCTCCCGCGCCGCCCTCTCCGGCCCCCCGGCGGCGGCCGCGGGCGGCGGAAATTTCCGCTTCCCCGGCGCCGGTTCTGGAGGGGCGAAGGAGGCTGCGCAGACCATGTACCTCGGTTGGTTCGATCCGCTCTACCTGATCCTGATCCTGCCGGCGTTCGCCCTCTCGCTGTGGGCGAGCTGGCGCACCCGCTCGGCATTCAAGAAGTACTCCCGGGTGCGCACCGTGACCGGTCTGACCGGGGCCCAGGCGGCGCGCCGGATGCTCGACTCCGCGGGCATCACCGACGTGGAGATCGTCCCCACGCGCGGCACCCTCTCCGACCACTACAACCCGGTGACCCGCAAGCTGGCGCTGTCGGAGCCGGTCTACGGGTCCGCCTCGGTGGCCGCCGTCGGCGTGGCCTGCCACGAGGCGGGGCACGCCATCCAGCACGCCGAGCACTACGCCCCGCTGTGGCTGCGCTCGACGCTGGTGCCGACCGCCAACATCGGCTCGACCCTCGGCTACCTGACGATGATGATCGGGCTGTTCCTCCTCTACGCCGGCTCCCACCTCGGGCAGACGGTGGTGCTGTTCGGGGCGGTGCTGTTCTCCTGCGTCCTGGCCTTCCAGGTGATCACCCTGCCGGTGGAGTTCGACGCCTCGGCGCGCGCCAAGAAGCTGGCCTCCGCCAACGGGATCCTGGTCGCCCAGGAGCGCGAGGGGATGGACCGGGTCCTCAACGCCGCGGCGATGACCTACGTGGCGGCGGTGGTCTCCACCCTGATGACCCTCCTGTACTTCCTGCTCCGCGCCGGGCTCCTCGGCGGCCGCCGCGACTAGGCGGCACCGGCGGCGGCGCCGCGCCGGTCACCCGGCCGGCGGGCCGAGGACCTCCTCGAGCTCGGCGCGGTGGCGCTCGAGCTCCTCCGGGGTGTCGGCCTCGAGCACGAGGCGGAGGTAGGGCTCGGTGTTCGACGGGCGGACGTTGAACCACCAGGTGGGGAAGCGCACGCTGACGCCGTCGAGGTGGTCGATCTCGCCGTCGGCGTAGCGGCGCTCGAGCTCGTCCATCCGGCCCTGCTTGTCGTCGACCTCGAAGTTGATCTCCGGGCTCTTGGCGTAGCGCCGTAGCGGCGCCACCAGCGCCGACAGCGGGCGGCCCGTCTTCCACATCAGGTTGAGGATCTGGATCACCGCCAGGATCGAGCGAGTCGGCGTAGTAGTTGTCGCGGAAGTAGTAGTGGCCGGCGAGCTCGCCGCCGAAGACCCCGTCGCGGCGGCGCAGCGTCGCCTTCATGAAGGAGTGGCCGACCCGCTCGCGCACCGGCTCGCCGCCGTGCTCGCGCACGTACTCGGCCACCGCCTTCGACGAGCGCAGGTCGTAGACCACCGCCGCCCCCGGGGCGTCGGCCAGCAGCTCGCCGCCGATCAGCGCCGTCACCAGGTCGCTGCCGATCGGCGTGCCGCTCTCGTCGACGAAGGCGGAGCGGTCGGCGTCGCCGTCGAAGGCGACGCCCAGCGCCGCGCCCTCCCGCGCGACCGCCGCCTCGAGGTCGCGCAGGTTCTCCTCCTTCAGCGGGTTGGCCTCGTGGTTGGGGAAGCTGCCGTCGAGCTCGAAGTAGAGCGGCACCAGGTCGATGCCCATCGCCTCGAGCAGCGGCTGGTACAGCGTGCCCATGCCGTTGGCGGCGTCGGCCACGACGCGCAGCCGGGCGCCGCCCGGGGGCCGGCGCAGGTGGGCGAGGACGTGGCGCCCGTAGGCCTCGGCGATGGTGCCGGCCGCCAGCCCGCCGGGCTGCGGCGCGCGCGGCAGGTCCCCGGCCGCCACCTTCTCCTCCATCAGGGCGATGCCGTGGTCGCCGGAGACCGGGCGGGCGCCCCGGCGGCTGAACTTGAAGCCGTTGTAGCGCGCCGGGTTGTGCGAGGCGGTCACCTGGATGCCGCCGGCGGCGCCGAGGTGCCCGACCGCGAAGTAGTTCATCGGGGTGGTGGCGGCGCCGATGTCGAGGACGTCGAGCCCGCCGGCCCGCAGGCCGCGGATCAGGGCCGCCGCCAGCCCGGGGCTGTGGGCGCGCATGTCGCGGCTCACCACGACCGGCGAGCCGTCGCCGCGGTCGCCGGCGTCGAGGACGTGCTGGAAGGCGAGGCCGATCTTCTCCGCCATCGCCTCGTCGAGCTCGGTCGGGACCACGCCCCGCACGTCGTACGCCTTGAAGATGCCTGCCATCGGTCGCTCCTCGGGTTCTCGGGTCAGGATGTCTGCGCGACGCGCTCGATCGCGAAGTCGAAGCTCTCGCCGTCGATCTCGCCGTGGCGGGTCGGCGCGGCGGCGGGCCCTGCCGCGGTCAGCTCCACGGCCAGCGTCTGCGCGGCGATCCAGTCGCGGTGGGCGTCGATCGCCCGCTCCACCAGCGGGCCGGCGGCGTAGGAGACGCGGATGCGGTCGGCGTAGTCGAGGTCGGCGTCCTTGCGCGCGGTCTGCACCAGGTGCACCACCTCGCGCGCCCGCCCCTCGGCCTCCAGCTCCGGCGTCAGCTCGGTCTCCAGCGCCACCAGCAGCTCGCGGTCGCCCTGGGTGGCGGTGCCGGCGCGCTCGACCAGGCGCAGCTCGACGTCGTCGGCGGCGAGCTCGACCGGCCCCGACGGGGTGGCGAGCTCGAGCGCGCCGTGCGCCTCGAGGTCCGCGGCGAGCCGGTCGCCGTCGGCCGCCGCGAGCGCCGCCGCCACCTCCTTCATCCGCTTGCCGAAGCGCGGCCCGAGCCGGGGGTAGACCGGCTTGACCTCGTGGTGGACGTAGGCGGAGCGGTCGCGGGCCCACTCGATGCGGTGGACGTTGAGCTCGTCGGCGAGCAGCTCGGCGGCGCCCGCGACGCGGGCCCGCAGCGCCGGGTCGGCGGTCACCACGGTCACCGCGGCGAGCGGCTGGCGGGTCTTGATGCCGTGGGTGTTGCGGGCCGCGTGGCCGAGCGAGACGACGCGCTGCACCGCGGCCATCGTCGCCTCGAGCTCCGGCTCGGCGCGCGCGGCGGCGCCCGCCGGCGGCACCGGCCAGTCCTCCAGGTGCACGCTGTCGGCGCCGCCTCCGGCGCTGCGCACCAGGTGGCGGTGCAGCACCTCGGCGACGAACGGCGTGAACGGCGCCACCAGCCGGGTCAGCGTGACCAGCACCTCGTACAGGGCCCGGTAGGCGCTGTCCTTGCCCGCCGCCGCCTCCGCCGCGCCGGCCCAGAAGCGTTCGCGGCTGCGGCGGATGTACCAGTTCGTCAGCTCGTCGAGGAAGGTCTCGATGCCGCGCGCCGCCTCGGTGGTGCGGTAGGCCTCGAGGTGGGCGGTGGTGTCGCGCACCAGCCGGTCGAGGCGCAGCAGCACCCAGCGGTCGAGCTGCGGGCGCTGCGCGAAGGCCGGCGCCGCGTCCCCCGGCCGGGGCGGCCGCCAGCCGTCGAGGTTGGCGTAGATGGTGAAGAACGAGAGCGCGTTCCACAGCGGCAGCAGGAACCTCTGCGCCGCCTCGCGCACCAGGCGGGCGGAGAAGCGGCTCGACGCCTCCGGGTTGTTGACGCAGAAGTACCAGCGCAGCGCGTCGGCGCCGGTCTCCGCGATCACCCCCATCGGCTCGACGACGTTGCCCAGCCGCTTCGACATCTTGCGGCCCTGCTCGTCGTTGACGTGGCCGAGGACGATGCAGTGCCGGTAGGCGCGCGAGTCGAAGAGCAGCGTGCCGAGGACGTGCAGGGTGTAGAACCAGCCGCGCGTCTGGTCGACCGCCTCGGCGATCAGGTCGGCCGGGAAGCGGTCGCGGAACAGCGCCTCGTTCTCGAAGGGGACGTGGTGCTGCGCGAACGGCATCGAGCCGGAGTCGAACCAGGCGTCGATCACCTCCTCGACGCGGCCCATGGTGCCCTCGCCGCAGGCCCGGCAGGGCCAGGTGAACGGGCGCCAGCCCTCCGGCGCGTGGTCCCAGGAGCGGTCGACGAAGGGGCGGTGCGGGTCGAACTGCTCGCGGTCGTAGGGGTCGGCCGGCAGCTCGCGCCCGGCGCGCTCGAACAGCTCGGCGTAGGAGCCCACCACCTCGACCGCGTCGCAGCGGTCGCAGCGCCACACCGGCAGCGGCGTGCCCCAGTAGCGACTGCGCGACAGCGCCCAGTCGACGACGTTCTCGAGCCACTTGCCGAAGCGCCCCTCGCCGACATGGGCGGGGTGCCAGTCGATGTGCCGGTTCTCCTCCAGCAGGCGGTCCTTCTCGCGGGTGGTGCGGACGAACCAGCTCCGCGTGGCGTAGTAGAGCAGCGGCCGGTCGCAGCGCCAGCAGAAGGGGTAGCTGTGGCGGTGCCGGGCGCCGTGCAGCAGCAGCCCGCGCTCCTTGAGGTCGCGGACGATCTCCGGGTCGGCCTCCTTGAACCAGCGCCCGGCGAAGGGCTCGATGCCGGGCAGCGCCACGATGCGGCCGCCGGCGTCGACGGCGCGGATCTCGGGCAGACCGTAGCGCCGGCCGGTGCGGTAGTCGTCCTCGCCGAACAGCGGGGCGGTGTGGACCACGCCGGTGCCCTCGGACAGGGTGACGTAGTCGGCGGTGACCACCGCGAAGCCGCGCTCGTCGTCGACCGGCCCGCCGGGGGGCGCCGCGTCGTCGGGGGGCGCCGGCGGCCCGAAGGCGGTGCGGTAGGGGCGGTCGTAGCGCAGGCCCGCCAGGGCGGCGCCGCGCAGCCGCGCCCGCCGCGGGCTCGCGCGCAGGTCGTCCCGGTGCCGCTCGCCGTCGGCGTCGACCACCGCCGGCAGGGGGGTCTCGAGGTCGGCGGCCACCAGCAGGGTGCCCCCGGGGCGGAGCGGGTCGTCGATCACCGCGTAGGTCAGGTCGGGATGGACGGCCAGGGCGACGTGCGACAGCAGCGTCCAGGGGGTGGTGGTCCAGGCGACCACCGCCAGGCCCTCGGGGGTGGTGAAGCGGCCGCCGTCGACGGTCTCCACCGTCTGCCCGGGGCGCACCGGGAAGCGCACCCACACCGAGGGGTCGTCGGTGTCCTTGTAGTTCTGCGCCACCTCGTGCGAGGAGAGGGTGGTGCCGCAGCGCGCGCAGTAGGGCTGGATCTTGTAGCCCTCGTCGAGCAGGCCGCGCCCGTGCAGCCGCGCCAGCGCCCACCACACCGACTCGACGTAGCGGTTCGAGTAGGTGAAGTAGGCGTGGTCGAGGTCGGTCCAGTAGCCGACCCGCTCGGTCATCGCCCGCCACTGCCGCTCGTACTTCTGCACGCTCGACAGGCAGAGGGCGTTGAACTCGGCGATGCCGTACTCCTCGATCTGCTGCTTGCCGGAGAAGCCGAGGCTCTTCTCGACCTCGATCTCCACCGGCAGCCCGTGGGTGTCCCACCCCGCCTTGCGCGGCGCCCGGAAGCCGCGCATGGTGCGGTAGCGCGGGTAGAGGTCCTTGATCACCCGGGTGACGACGTGCCCCACGTGCGGCGTGTTGTTTGCAGTGGGAGGCCCCTCGTACAGGACGAACTCGCCCTCCGGGGCGTCGCGCTCGAGGGTGCGGGCGAACGTGTCGCGCTCGCGCCACTCGGCGAGGACCTCGAGCTCGAGCTCGGGGAAGGGGTATCCGGAGGGGACGGACGGAAAACGATCTTGGCTCATCAGCGCGCGAGGTCCACCGATCTCTGGTGCTCGGACGGCACCGCGGAGGGTGCCGTGGCCGGCGTTGCGGGTCCCGTCGCCGGCGTGGAGGCGGATCCGCCCCGCCGGGGCGGCCCGTACGGAAGGCCCATCATACCCTCGCCGGCGCCGCGGAGCCGGCGCCGGCGGCCGGCGCCGGGCCGGGCGCTATAATGCCCACGACTGGAGACTCACTGCCGATGGCCACTCTCGACATCGTCCGGCTCGGTCACCCCGCGCTGCGCACCCCCGCCCAGGCGGTGCCGGCGAACGAGATCGGTGGCGCCGGCATCGAGCACCTGATCCGCGACCTCGTCGAGACGATGCGCGCCGCGTCCAGCGCCGGGCTGTCGGCCCCGCAGGTGGGCGTCGGCTCGCAGCTGTTCGTCTACGAGGTCGAGGCGGGCGGCGACCTCGGCGCCGAGCCGGTGCCGCTGCGGGTGGTGATCAACCCGATGATCGTGGCGCAGCCCGGCCGCCTGGTCTACGACTGGGAGGGCTGCACCTCGGTCCCGGACCTGCGCGGCCTGGTGCCCCGGCACCCGTCGGTCCGGGTGCGCGGCCTCGACCGCCACGGCGAGCTGCTCGACTACGTCGCCGACGGGATCGAGGCGCGCATCGTCCAGCACGAGTACGACCACCTCAACGGCATGCTCTTCCTCGACCGCATGCGCGACCTGCGGTCGCTGGCCTTCTCCGAGGAGTGGGAGCGCTACCTCTCCGGCGACGGCGAGCACGTCGAGCACGCCGCGGTCGTCTAGGCGCCTGCCGCCGCCCGCCCCGTGTCCCGGGAGTACGTGATCGTCTGGGCGGGGCGCCACCACCGCGCCGCCTGGGAAGAGATCTGCGCCCGCTACCGCAAGCGGATCGCGCGGGCGACCCCGATCCGCGAGGTGGTCGTGAAGGTGCGGTCGGCGGGCGACGGCCCGGTGCGCCGGCGCGCCGAGGGGGAGGCGATCCTCGCCGCGCTGCCCGAGCCGGTGTGGCTGGTGGCCCTCGACCCCGCCGGGCGCGCCCTGTCGTCGCCCGATCTGGCCGCCGAGCTCGCCCGGCTGCGCCGGGACTGGCCGCACCCGGTGGCCTTCGCCGTCGGCTCCGACGTCGGCCTCGATCCGGCGGTCACCGGGGCGGCCCGGTTGCGGCTGGCGCTGGGCCCGATGACGCTGTCCCACGAGCTGGCGCGCGTCGTTCTCTACGAGCAGCTCTATCGTGCCGCCGCGATCCAGGCGGGGACCGGCTACCATCGCGGCTGAGGGTCCACCGACGCCCGCGGTGGCCGGAATGGGCGCCTGTTGCCCGCGGTTTTCTTTGTGACTATCATAGGCGACCTTCTCGACGCAGCCTTCGAGAATCCGCCCTGACGAGGAGACGAACCCGTGGCCAAGACCCGAGCAGCCAAGAAGCAGCAGCAGGACGTGGAGGCCTACCGCGAGCGCCTTCTGAGCCAGCGGCAGGACATCGTCAGCCTGTACCAGAACGACGTGCGCGCCGGCCAGGAGTCGACGGACGAGGGCACCGAGGACATCGTCGACCGGGCCAACAACTCGTACAACCGCGAGCTGATGTTCTCGCTCTCCGACTCCGAGCGCCACCTGCTGCTCGACATCGACCGGGCGCTGGAGCGCATCGAGGACGGCAGCTACGGCAGCTGCATCAACTGCGGCCAGCCGATCGGCCAGAAGCGCCTCGAGGCCGTGCCCTGGGCGCGCTACTGCATCGACTGCCAGGAGCTCGCCGAGCAGGGGATGCTCTCCGAAGCCGACTGATCCGCCGGTGTCCGGCTCGCTCGAGGCGCTGACCGCGGCCGCCGCCGAGGGGCGGCTGGCCCCGGTGGTGCTGCTCGCCGGCGAGCTGGTGCTCGCCGAGCCGGCCGGCCGCCGCCTGGCCGAGGCCCTCGCCCGCCACGGCGGCACCACCCCCGAGATCCACCACCGCCCGGCCCGCCTCGGGCCGCTGCTGGCCGACCTCCGCACCTACTCGCTGTTCGCCGCCGCCAAGGTGGTCCTGGTGGTCGACAGCGCCCTGGTCGCCGACCGCGGCGCCGCCGCCGACCTGATCGACGAGGCGGCGGAGGTGTCGCCGCCGGCGGGCGGCGAGCTCGGCGAGCGCGATCGCCAGGCCGCCTCCCGGCTGCTGGCGGCGCTGCGCCTGTTCGGGATCGATCCGGACACCGGCACGCCGGAGGCCGCCCTCGGCGGGCTGCCGGACTGGGCGCTGACCGGCGGCGCGGCCTTCCGCAAGCGGCGCAGCGGCCGCGGCCGCGGCAAGCGCCAGGTCGAGGAGCTGCTCGAGTCGCTCGCCGCGCTCCTGGGAGCGGCCCGCGAGCTCGGCCTGGCGGGCTACGCCGCCGGCGACGCCGGGGAGATCGACGCGCTGGCGGCCGGCGGCGCTCCGCAGGCGCACCACCTGATCCTGGTCGAGCGCTCCGCCGATCCCGGCCATCCCCTGGTGCGCCGGCTCGAGGAGGCCGGAGCGGTGGTGCGGCTGGGGGAGATCGCGGCGGAGCGGGGCGGCGGCTGGCAGGGGCTCGACCTGCTGGCGGAGGAGCTCGAGCGGCAGACCGGCGCGCCGATCGCGCACGACGCCCTCGCCGAGCTCGCCCGCCGCACGCTGCGCGGCGACGACGACCGCCGCAGCCAGGGCGTCGACCCCGACTCCGCGTCGCGTTTCGCCGGCGAGTACCGCAAGCTCGCCACCCTGTCCGGCGGCGGCCGGATCGAGCGGTCGCTGGTGACCGAGGGGGTGGAGGACCGCGGCGAGGAGGACGTCTGGAAGCTCCTCGACGCGGTGGGCGAGGGGCGCGGCGGCGAGGCCCTCGGCCGCATCGGGCGGATGATCTCCGGCGCCCCCGACCCGGTGGCGGCCCGGCTCGGCTTCTTCACCCTGCTGGCCGGCTTCTGCCGCACCCTGACGGCGGTGGCCGGGGTGATGCGGGTCGCCGGCGTGCGGTCGGGGGAGGGCGACTACCGGCGCTTCAAGGCGCGGCTGGCGCCGGCGCTCCAGGCCGAGCTGCCGGGCGGCCGCAAGAACCCGGTCGCCGGGCTCCACCCCTTCCGCCTGCACCGCGCCTATCTCGCCGCCGGGCGTCTCGACCCGGCGCTGGTGGCGCGGCTCCCCGCCCTGGTGCTCGACACCGAGCTGCAGCTCAAGGGCGAGAGCGGCGACCCCGACTCGGCGCTGGCCCGCCTGGTGGCGCAGCTCGCCGGTCCGCCGCCGTCCCGCCGCCGCCCGGCCTGAGGCGGCGCCGGGGCCGCCCGCGGCCGCCGCGGGGCCCGTCCGCCGGTCAGAGGCGGACGAGCTGCGCCACCGCCTCGAGGTGTCCCGACTGCGGGAACAGGTCGAACAGCTCGAGGCTCTCCAGCCGGTGGCTGCGCGAGAGGTGGCGCAGGTCGCGGGCCAGGGTGGCCGCGTTGCAGGAGACGTAGGTCAGGCGGCGCGGCGGCCGCTCGGCGAGCGCCGTGCGCACCGGGCGGGTGAGCCCGCCGCGCGGCGGATCCACCACCAGCCGCTCGGCGTCGTCGGGCAGGCGCCCGATCCAGCTCTCCACCGCGAGCTGGACGACCTCCACCCCGGCGACGCCGTTGCGCCGCGCGTTGCGGCGCGCGTAACGCGCCGCCAGGCGGTCGCCCTCCACCGCGGTCACCTGCCGGTAGCGGCGGCCCAGCGGCAGGCTGAGCAGGCCGACCCCGGCGTAGAGGTCGATCGCCGCCTCGCCCTCCCAGGGCCCGACGGCCCGGGCCGCCAGCTCGCCGACCAGCTCGCGGTGGGCCTGGAAGAAGCAGCGCGCGTCGTAGGCGAAGACGAGGTCGTCGGCGCCGCCGGCGGCCGGCAGGCGGAGGGTCACCTCGCCGTGCGGCAGTCCTTCGACCAGCGGCGCCGTGGTGACGGCGCCGGGGGCGGTCGCCCCGGCCGCGCCCGCCGCGGCGACTCCCCCCGCGGCGAGATCGAGCCGCCGCGGGCTGCGCGCGGCGAGGTACTGCGGCAGCAGCGGCAGCAGCGCCTCGAGCTCGGGCACCAGGATCGGGCAGGAGGCGACCGGGACCAGCTCGTGGCTGGCGCGCGCGAAGTAGCCCACCGCCACGGCCTCGCCGCGGTGCTCGGTGTGGAGCTGGGTGCGCAGCCGGTAGGCCCAGGGGGAGCCCGTCCACAACGGCGGCGGGGCGGCGAGCTCGACGCCGCCGAGCCGCTCCAGGGTCTCGACGGTCGCCGCGGCCTTCAGCCGGCTCTGCAGGGCGTCGTCGAGGTGCTGGAGCTGGCAGCCGCCGCAGCGCTCGAAGTAGGGGCAGGGGGGCTCCCGGCGGCCGGGCCCGGGGGTGAGGATCTCGACGATCTCGGCGCGGCCGTAGTCGGGGCGCCGCTCGACCAGGCGGACCCGCACCCGGTCGCCCGGCGCCGCGCGCGGGACGAACAGCGGGATGCCCTCGAAACGGGCCAGCCCGTCGCCGCCGGTGACCAGCTTCTCGACGGTGACCTCGACCTCTTCGAGCTCGGCGAGGCGCACCGCCGCCGGGACGTCGTGGCCGCGCTGCGCCGCGCTCACCCGTCCTCCCCGAGCAGCACGTGGATCCGCCCCGCCAGCGCGGGCAGGGCGCGCTCGGCCGCGGCCACCAGCTCGCCTCGGCGGTGGCGGCGCGACAGGTGGATCAGCACCAGCGCGCCGACGGCCAGACGGTCGCCGAGGGCGGCGAGGTCCTCGAGATGGAGGTGCTTGTAGCGGGCGCCCTTGTCGCGCAGCTCGTCGCCCAGGAAGGTGCACTCGACGACCAGCGCGCCGGCGTCGAGGAGGCGCGGCTCGCCGGCGAAGACGCCGGGGCCGGTGTCGCCGCAGTAGGCGAGCAGGCGGTCCTCGACGGTCTCGGCGATCTCCTCGCCGCGCGCCCGGCGCGCCGCCAGCTCCGCTCCCGGCAGGCCGCGCAGCGCGTCGCGGAGCCGGTGCCGGCGGCGCAGCAGGAAGAAGCCCAGGCTGGGCACGACGTGGTCGGTGCGGAAAGCCTCCACCGCCAGGTCCCGGCCCACCTCGACCCGGTCGCCGGGGACGAGGCCCACGAGCTCCCAGGCGTAGGTCACCCCCTCCAGGCGCGCCGCCGCGGCGACGAAATCGCGCAGGGCGTCGGCCGTCTCGGCCGGGCAGAACACCCGGGTGCCCTGCATCTGGTGGAGCGAGCGCTGCGAGAGGACGTAGGGCACCCCGAGCGCGTGGTCGAGGTGCCCGTGGGTGACGAACAGGTCGCGGGCGCCGGCGAGCTGCAGGGCGCCGCGGCCGACGTCGAAGGCGAGGCCGGGGGGGTGCACCCGGAACCAGGTCTCGACGCCGGCGCGGGACACCCCCTCGAGGCGGAGGTCGCCGAGCTGCAGGACCTCCGGCTTCAAATCTCCCGGTACAGCCAGCGGCGGATCGCGTGGATCCTCTGCTGCAGGCTGTCCTCGTCGGGATCGATGAGCCAGAGAGCCGCCGCCACGGAGGTCAGCAGCGAGTTGCCGTCCTGCGGCGTGAAGCAGAAGCCGACCACCTCGCGGCCGCGGCGCACCGCCAGGGTGGGCAGGACCACCACGGTCTGCGACAGGATCCTCCCGTAGTACCCGTGGTCGCGGCCGAAGCTGAAGATCAGGTTGGCGTAGCGCTTGTTGGTCAGCGCCACCCGGGCGTTGGTGCGCAGGCGGCTCTCGAGCTCGGGCAGCGTGATGTCCCGGGTGAGGCGGATGTCGAACCAGATCGAGTGCATGTACTGCGTGTTGAGCTTGACCGCGCTCGAGAAGAGGTCGAGGTCCTCGCCGAGCGTCGCGAAGACGCGGTGCGCGTCCTTGGCGTGGTGGGTGCCGAAGGTGGGGTCCTCGTGGCTGCCGACGTAGGGCGCCGGCACGTAGCCCTCGGTCTGGGTGACGTCGTTCGCCCGCCGCATGCACACGAAGGTGCCGCGTTCGAGCTCGAAGCCGGTGTCCGGGGTGTGGGCGAGGGTCTTGATCAGCGTGGTGATGTTGTGCGTGTTGCAGGAGACCACCTGCAGGAAGCGGTCCTCGCCGGGCACCAGCGCCTCGTCGTTGACCCCGCGTGCGAACGGCTTGCCGAAGCCCTCCTCGCTGCCCTGGGCCAGGAAGCCGCGCGGGCCGCTGAGGTGGCGGTAGGTCTTCTCCTTGTTCTCGTTGCCGGCCGGCGTGCAGTCGATGACCACGGTGGCGCGCTCGAGCGCCTCCTGGGCGTCGTAGGTCACGTCGTGGCCCATGCGGGCGAAGTCGTCGCGCCGCTCGCGGTCGACGGCCAGGTGGGCGCCGCGCGCCATCAGGTGGTCGAGCTTCGCCTTGTCGCTCTCGAGCGGCGTGCGCTTGTGGAAGGTGACCTCGTCGATGCCGAACCGATCCCGGAAGTCGGTGAACAGGCCGATCAGCGGCTCTCCGATGGTGCCGGTCCCCACGATGTGGACGATGGTGCTCATGAGGGCGGTCCTCTCTCTACGATCCGGTGAATGAAGACGGAAGACGGAACGGGGGCCGGCCGGCGCTCCCCACGCTGGCGAGGGCGGTGACGCGGGCGGCGGATCCCCCGGTGCGAGCTGCGAAATGCTAGCACGCGAACGGCGCCTGCGGGGGGCCGGATGCCGCTTTGACGTGGCGGTGCGTCAGCCGCCGCCGGCGTGGCGCCGTCCGCCGTGCCAGGTGGGGTCGCGGCGGGCGAACTCGTCGAGCTCGGCCGGAACCTCGACCAGCGTGCGGGTGACCGCGGGATCGCAGACGTCGTTCTCGCACTCGTAGGTGTAGACGTTCCAGCCGGGGCGTGACGCGAAGTGTGACAGGGTCTGGTAAGTGCCGCAGTTGCCGCACTTGACCGAGATGTCGCGGATGTTGATCGGAGCGTGCCCGGATGGCGTAGACTCGGCGTCGGTCATTTCCGCAGGCTACCAGAGCACAGCTTCGAAACGGTCGACACGCGAGGGTGCGGGGCCGGGCGGGAACGTGTTTTGCTGCACTCTGCGCTTCTGCGGAGAATTATGGGCATGCGTCGATATTTTATCGGAGTCGCCGCGCTCCTCGCGCTCGGCACGCTGATCGCCGGAGCGGCGTGGGCGCGGGACGATCCGGCGGCCGAGCAGGACCGGCCGGTGGGGTCGTTCGCCGAGCAGGTGTCGGTCTCCTGGGTCCTGGTGCCGGTGGTGGTGCGCAACGGCCACGGCTACGTGCACGACCTCGGCCGCGACGACTTCCGGCTCACCGTCGACGGCCACCGGGTGGCCTTCGAGGACTTCGAGTCCGGGGACCGGGCGCCCCTGTCGCTGGTGTTCCTGCAGGACCTCTCCGGCTCGATGGCCAACGGCGGCAAGCTCGCCGCCAGCCGTGCCGCCCTCGCCTTCCTGGTGGCCCACGCCCACCTGCGCGACGAGTTCGCGCTGGCCAGCTTCGCCGGCGAGAGGCTGCGGGTGGAGGTGCCCTTCACCCGCGACGAGGCGGTGCTCTCCGAGGCGATGGGGCTGTGGTCGGCCTACGGCACCACCGCCCTGCACGACGCCGTCGCCTGGATCCCCCAGATCGCCCTCGAGGGGCGGCATCCGAAGCGGGCGGTCGTGCTGGTGACCGACGGGGTCGACAACGCCAGCGACATCCCCCCCGACCGGGCGCGGCAGATCGTCCGCGACGCCCGGCTGCCGGTCTACGTCCTCGGGCTGGGCCGCGACGCCCTGCCCCCGGAGGAGGTGGCGGCCGCGGGGACGATGCCGGGCGACACCTACGGGCAGCTCCTCGAGCGGCTGGCCCGGGCGACCGGCGGCCGCTACTACCCGGTGCGGCGGGTCGACGACGTGGAGCCGGCGGCGGAGCACCTGCTCGAAGAGCTCCGTCACCAGTACGTGCTGGGTTTCCCCGCCGCGGCGGTGCCGGTGGCGGAGAGGCAGTTGAAAGTGACCGTGAAGGTCCCGGGCCGGGTGGACGTGTACCACCGGCGCGGTTATCTCGGGGGGCCGCCGCTGTAGGCGGTCCCGGCCAACTCCCACGAGGAGGACAGCATGCGAAAGCAGCTCTTGGTGGTGGTCGTCGCCGTCGCGCTGGCCGCGACCGGTTGTGCGACGAAGAAGTACACCCGCGACTACGTGGCGGGCGAGACGAAGGTGATCCACCAGCGGGTCGACGAGGTCGAGGAGCAGGTCGAGCAGAACCAGACCGCGCTCAGCGACCACGACCGGCGCATCAACGAGGCGTCGGGGGAGGCGCAGCAGGCCTCCAAGACCGCGCAGGAGGCGCTGGCGCGGGCCCAGGAGGCGGGCAAGCTCGCCCAGGGCAAGCTTCTCTACGAGGTGGTGCTGACCGATCAGGACGTCCACTTCGGATTCGACCGCGCCAACCTCTCCGACGACGCCAAGGCGGCGCTCGACAACTTCGCGACGCAGCTCAAGCAGGAGAACCGCGGCGTCTACATCGAGATCCAGGGCCACACCGACTCGGTCGGCAGCGAGTCCTACAACGAGCAGCTGGGGCAGGAGCGGGCCGAAGCGGTGCGCAACTACCTCAACAAGCAGCACCAGATCCCGCTGCACCGGATGAACGTCATCTCCTACGGCGAGTCCTCGCCGATCGCGGACAACGGCGATCGCGACGGCCGGGCGCAGAACCGGCGCGTGGCGCTGGTCGTGCTCGAGTAGGCGGGCCGGGGCGCGGGCCGGCCACCGGGCTCCCGGGTCGCCGTCGGCGGCCGGGGGCTCAGGCCGGCCCGCCGCCGGACGCCCGGGCGATGGCGTTGCGCAGCTCGTCGGCGCCGTGGACGCCCGGCTCGAACAGCGCGATCCCGCCGCGGCGGTCGACGATCATCAGGGTGGGGAGCGAGAAGATCCCCATCGAGTCGGCCAGCCGGCTGTCGGGGTCGAGCAGAACGGGGTACGGGAAGGGCCGCTCGGCCACGAAGCTCTTCACCTGGTCGCGAGGCTCGCCGACGTCGACGGCGAGGAACTGGACGCCGTCGTCCGCCAGCTCGGCGTGCAGGTCGTGGAGGATCTCGGCCTGGGCACGGCAGGGCATGCACCAGGTGGCCCAGAAGTCGACCAGCACCACGTGGTCCGCGAAGTCGGGCGGCCCGAGCTCGCGGCCCTCGAGGCTGGCGAGCCGGAAGTCCGACCGCGGTCCGCCGGCCGCCGGCGCGGCGCTCCCCGCCGCCGCGTGCTCGCGGGCGCAGGCGACGCCCGCCCCCACCGCCGCCGCGATCAGCACCAGCGTCGCGGCCAGCTCCATCCTTCTCCGTCGGCTCTGTTTCGCTGCGCGCATCGTCCGCCGAGGATAGCATCCGCGGTCCGTTCCTCCCCTCGCCGGGGTGCTTCCGCGGATACCTTGACAGTCGACAACAGGAGGCTCTATTGTCGGATGTCGAGGCATCGATCTCGGGACGACGGGAGGCCAGGATGAAGCGCGATCGGGAGCGGGCGACGCTGCTGCAGGGCAGCCTGGACCTGCTGATCCTCAAGACGCTGTCGGTGGGACGGCTGCACGGTTGGGGCATCTCCAAGCGGATCCGGCAGGTCACCGGCGACGCCCTGGAGGTCAACCAGGGCTCGCTCTACCCCGCCCTCTACCGGCTCGAGGGCCAGCGGCTGGTGGCGACGGAGTGGGGGGAGTCCGAGGACGGCCGGCGGGTGAAGGTCTACCGCCTCACCGCCGCCGGCCGCGCGCGGCTGGCGCGCGAGCAGCGCGGCTGGCGCGCCTTCGCCGACGCCGTGGAGGCCATCCTCGCCCTGGAGGCGCCGTGAACGGCCGGCGGCGCGAGCGCGAGATGGACGACGAGCTCCGCTTCCACCTCGAGATGGAGGCGCGGGACCTCGAGCGGCGGGGGCACGACGCCGCCGAGGCGCGGCGCCTCGCCCACCTGCGCTTCGGCGGCGTCGCGGCGGTCAAGGAGCAGGGCCGCGACGCCCGCGGCGGCCGGCTGCGCGACGACCTGGTGCAGGACCTCCGGTACGCGCTCCGCCGCCTGCTGCGCGAGCCGGGCTTCGCCCTCGCCGTCGTGCTGACCCTGGGGCTGGGGATCGGCGCCACGACCGCGGTCTGGTCGGTGGTGGAGGCGGTCGTCCTGCGCCCGCTGCCCTACCCCGGGGCGGACCGCCTGATGCGCCTGTCGACGAGCTGGGAGGGCGAGCCGCTGGCCGCCATGTCGCCGGCGGAGTACCTCGACTACCGCCGGGCCACGGGAGACGTCTTCGCCGCCCTGGGGGCCTACGCTCCCTCCACCGCCACCCTCGGCCTCGCCGACGGCGCGGTGCGGATCGACGCCGCCTACCTGACCGCCGACGCCTTCCCCGCCTTCGGCTTCCGGCCGCTCGCCGGCCGCTTCTTCGACCCGTCGGAGGACGCGGCGGGCGCCGCCGTGGCGGTGGTGTCGGAGGGGTTGTGGCGGCGCCGCCTGGGTGGGAGGCCCGAGGCGATCGGCGGCACGGTGAGGCTGAACGGCACGCCCACCACCGTCGTCGGGGTCGCCCCCGACGCCCTGCGGCTGCCCGAGGACCTGCGCAGCGGCCGGCGGCCGCAGATCTTCCTCCCCACCGGCATCGACCCGGCGGTCTCCTATCCCCGCGGCGGCCACGACTTCCGCGGCGTGGCCCGGCGCCTCCCCGGGGTCTCGCCACGGCGCGCCGCGGCGGTCGTCGAGGCGACGGCGGCCGGCTTCACCGCCGCCGACCGCGACGCCTACCCGCCGGACGAGGGCTTCCACGCCACCGCCGAGCCGCTCGCCGCCGCGCTGGTCGCCGACGCCCGCCCGGCGCTGCGGGTGGCCCTGGTGGCGGTCGCCCTCGTGCTGCTGGTGGCGATCGTCAACGTGGCGGCGCTGCTGCTGGTGCGGGGCGACGCGCGCCGCGGGGAGATCGCCCTGCGCACCACCCTCGGCGCCGGCCGCCGGCGGCTGGTCCGCCAGCTCCTGGTCGAGAGCCTGCTGCTCGGCGCCCTCGGGGGCGCCCTGGGCGTCGGCCTGGCGGCGGCGGGCGTGGCGGGGCTCCACGCGCTGCACCCGGCGGGGATCCCGCGGCTCGAGGAGGTGCGGGTGTCGGCGGGCGTGCTGGCGGTGGCCCTCGCGGCGGCGCTCGGGGCCGGTCTCGCCGCCGGTCTGGCGCCGGCGCTGCGCACCGTGCCGGGCCGGGCGGCCGGCGACCTGCACCGCGGCGGCCCGCGGGTGACGGGCGGTGGCGGGCAGCGGCTGCGCCGGGCTCTGGTGGTGGGGGAGATGGCCGTGGCCCTGGCGCTGCTCGCCGGGGCCACCCTGGCCGCCCGCAGCCTGGGTGCGCTGCTGGCGGTCGACACCGGCGTGCGGCCGGAGCGGGTGACGGCGACCTCGTTCGAGATCCCCTCCGCCCTGGTGGCGGGGGACGGGCCGGTCCGCGACACCGTGGCGCGGCTGGTGGGGCAGGTGTCCGGGATCCCCGGGGTGGCGGCGGTGGGGGCGGTGACCAGCCTGCCGTTCGCCGACCCGATCGGCGATCTCGGGGTGTCGATCCCGGGTCGCGTCCTGCCCGGCGACGGCAACCTCAACGTGGACTGGGAGGTGGTGACCCCGGGGTACGCCGAGGCGATCGGCCTCGAGCTCCTCCACGGACGCTGGATCGACGCCGGCGACCGCGAGGAGGCGCCGGGCGCGGTGGTCGTGGGACGGACCTTCGCCGAGCGTTTCTGGCCGCGCGGCGACGCCGTGGGGTCGACGGTCGCGCTGTCGGCGCGGACGGCGCCGGAGACGGCGCGCATCGTCGGCGTGGTGGCCGACGTGGCGCACGAGGGGCCGGGCGAGCCGGCGAAGCTCCAGATCTACATCCCCCACCGGCAGTTCCGCTTCTGGTACGGCGGCGGCGCCGCGCGCCATCTGTCGCTGGTGGTGCGCACCCGGCCGGGCGCCCGCGGGGTGCCGGCGGCGATCCGCGACGCCGTCCACCGGCTCGATCCGCGGATCGGCCTCGGCAGCTTCGTCACCCTCGAGGAGGCCTACCGCGACGCGCTCTCGCGCCCGCGTCTGCTCGGGGCGCTGCTCGGTGCCTTCGCCGCCGTCGCGCTGCTGCTGGCCGGCGTCGGCGTCTACGGCGTGGTGGCCCACTCGGTGAGCCGGCGGCGCCGCGAGATCGGGCTGCGGGTGGCGCTGGGCGCCACCGCCGGACGGATCGCGCGCCAGATCCTGGGCGAGGGGGTGCGGCTGGCCGCCGCCGGCGTGGTGGCGGGCGCCGCGGGGGCGCTCGCCCTCTCCCGCCTGCTCGAGGCCGTCCTGTTCGGCGTCTCGCCGTACGACCCCGTCGCGTTGTCCGCCGCCGCCGTGCTGCTCGCCGGCGCCGCCCTGCTGGCGGCGGGCATCCCCGCGCTGCGCGCCCTGCGCGTGGCGCCGGCCGAGACCCTACGCGCCGAGTAGCGTCCCGCCCCCGGCCGCCGGCGCAACGGCGGTGGAGGCGGGTGTGGATGCCAGGAGCGCGCAGCGAGCACGAGTGAGGCGTACGAGAGTACGCCGCAGCGAGAGCGAGCAAGCGCGACGCCGCAGGCGCGCCCGCATCCGCCGCCGATCAGGAGCAGCCGCTGGTGGCGCCACAGTTCTGGCACTTGTAGCAGGACCCGTTGCGCACCATGATCGAGCCGCACTCGTGGCACGACGGCGAGTCCTGCAGGTTCTGGAAGGTCACCGGCTCGTGCGCCGTGCGCGGGCCGTGGCCGTTGCCGTTGCCGTTGGCGACCGGCCCCGGGAAGGCCACCACCGCCGGCGGGTCGTCGTCGCCCTCGTCGTAGCCGCTCAGCGCCGGGTCGTCGCGCAGCACCACGCCGGCCGCCACCTTCTCCTCGCGGGAGAGGAACTTCGAGGCCAGCCAACGGAAGATGTAGTCGGTGATCGACTTGGCGAACGGGATCTCCGGCGTGTGGGTGAGGCCGGACGGCTCGAACCGCGTGTGGCTGAACTTGTCGACCAGGGTCTGCAGCGGCACGCCGTACTGCAGCGCGATCGAGATCGCCGTGGCGAAGGCGTCCATCAGCCCGGAGATGGTCGAGCCCTCCTTGGCCATGGTGAGGAAGATCTCGCCCGGCTGGCCGTTCTCGTACATCCCGACGGTGATGTACCCCTCGTGCTCGGAGATGGAGAACTTGTGGGTGATCGCCTGCCGCTCGTCGGCCAGCTTGACGCGCACCGCGCGGCGCTCCTCGGGACGGGCCGCCGGCGCCGTCGCGCCCTCGTCGCGGCGGGTCGACAGCGGCTGGCTGCGCTTGCAGCCGTCGCGGTAGATCGCCACCGCCTTCAGCCCCAGCTTCCAGCCCTCCAGGTAGGCGCTGGTGACGTCCTCGACCGTCGAGTCCTCGGGCATGTTGATGGTCTTCGAGATGGCGCCGGAGATGAACGGCTGCGCCGCCGCCAGCATCTTCAGGTGGCCCTTCCAGTGGATCGAGCGCTGCCCGTGGGCGGGCTTGAAGGCGCAGTCGAAGACCGGCAGGTGCTCGTCGCGCAGCCCGGGGGCCCCCTCGATGGTGTCGTTCTCGTCGATGTACTCGACGATCGCCTGCACCTCGTCCTTCTCGTAGCCGAGCCGCGCCAGCGCCAGCGGCACCGTCTGGTTGACGATCTTGATCATGCCGCCGCCGACCAGCTTCTTGTACTTGACCAGGGCGATGTCGGGCTCGACGCCGGTGGTGTCGCAGTCCATCATGAAGGCGATCGTGCCGGTGGGGGCGAGCACCGAGATCTGGCTGTTGCGCAGCCCGTGCTCCTCGCCGAGCTCGACCACCTGGTCCCACGACGACTTGGCGGCCTTGAGCAGCTCGAGCGGGGCGTGCGCCGTGTCGATGCCGCGCAGCGCGTCGCGGTGCTTGCGCATCACCCGCAGCATCGGCTTGTGGTTGGGCTCGAAGCCGGCGAACGGGCCCTTGACCGCGGCGATGCGCGCCGACTGGGCGTAGGCGGCGCCCGACATCAGGGCGGTGACCGCGCCGGCGTAGTCGCGGCCGGCGTCGGAGTCGTAGGGCAGCCCGCGCGCCATCAGCAGGGCGCCGAGGTTGGCGTAGCCCAGGCCGAGCGGCCGGAACAGGTGCGAGTTGTGGCCGATCTTCTCGGTGGGGTAGCTGGCCTTGTCGACGATGATCTCCATCGCCGAGATCATCACTTCGCAGGCGTGGCGGAAGCTGTCGACCTGGAAACCGCGGTCGGCGTCGTAGAACTTCATCAGGTTGAGCGACGACAGGTTGCACGCCGTGTCATCGAGGAACATGTACTCCGAGCACGGGTTCGAGGCGTTGATGCGCTCGGTGTTCGGGCAGGTGTGCCAGTCGTTGATGGTGGTGTCGTACTGCATCCCGGGGTCGCCGCACATCCAGGCGGCGTCGGCGATCTCGTCCATGAGCTCGCGGGCGGAGAAGGTCTCCACGGCGGAGCCGTCGCAGCGGGCGCGGGTGCTCCACTGCCCGCCGTCGAGGACCGCCTGCATGAACTCGTCGGTGGTGCGGACGGAGTGGTTGGCGTTCTGGTAGAAGATCGAGTCGTAGGCGCCGCCGGGGACGTTGAAGCCGCCGTCGTAGCCGGCCTCGATCAGCGCCCACGCCTTCTGCTCCTCCACCGCCTTGCAGCGCACGAACTCGCGGATGTCCGGATGGTCCGCGTCGAGGATCACCATCTTCGCGGCGCGCCGCGTCTTGCCGCCGCTCTTGATGACCCCGGCGAAGGCGTCGAAGCCCTTCATGAACGACACCGGACCCGAGGCGGTGCCGCCGCCCGCCAGCAGCTCCATCGAGCCGCGGATCTTCGACAGGTTCGAGCCCGTGCCCGAGCCGTACTTGAACAGCATCCCCTCGGTCTTGGCGAGCCCGAGGATCGACTCCATGGTGTCGGACACCGAGTTGATGAAGCAGGCCGAGCACTGCGGCTTCGCCTCGATGCCGACGTTGAACCACACCGGCGAGTTGAAGCAGGCCATCTGGTGGAGCAGGATGTGGACGAGCTCGGCGTGGAAGGTGTCGGCGTCGGCGTCGGTGGCGAAGTAGCCGCCGTCGCGGCCCCAGGCGAGCATCGTGTCGGCCACCCGCGAGATGAGCTGGCGCACCGAGGTCTCCCGCTCGGGGGTGCCGAGCTGGCCGCGGAAGTACTTCGAGACCACCACGTTGGTCGCCGTCTGCGACCACGCCTTCGGCACCTCGACGCCACGCTGCTCGAAGATCGTCTCGCCGCGCTCGTTGCCGATCACCGCGTCCCGCACCTCCCAGTCGACGAGGTCGAAGGGGTGCTTGCCGGGCCGGGTGTAGAAGCGGCGGAAGCTCAGACCGCCGGCCGCGGCCGGCGTGCGACCTTCGCCGGCCGACACCGCCTTGGGGCTCTTGTCGCTGGGGTTGGGGCTGTGGGCGGTGGGTTCGGTGGCCATCGTCTGCTCTCCCGTGATGTCAGCGTTGCGGGGTGGGGACTCGTCTCCTGCGTCTGCTGCGTCCTGCGCGTTCCGGCGACAGCTCCGCTCCGACCGGCGGGTGACGCTCGTTTTCCGTGGGGCCGCATCGACCATTCTGCCACAACATGTGGGGGTGTCAAGGGCCCCTGCGACCCAGATGTTGGGGTGGCGGTGGAAAACCCCGCGGAGAACCCGGTGGAAGACCGGTGGAAGGCCTGCGGAGAAGCTGCGGACCGGCTGCGGACGGGGGGCGGCGGGTCCGGGCGCCGGTCGCGCCGCCACCTATAATGCCGCCATGCCCACCGAGACGAAGGCCGACGGGCCGGGGTCGGGCCCGCGGTCGGCGGACGCCGGCGGCGGGGAGGTCGGGACGACCACCAGCTCGGGCCTCCCCGTCGAGCCGTTCTACCGGCCCGAGGACCTGCCGGCCGCCGGCTACGCGGGCGCGATCGGCGACCCCGGCGACTACCCGTTCACCCGCGGCCTCTACCGCGACATGTACCGCCAGCGGCTGTGGACGATGCGCCAGTACGCCGGCTACTCCTCGGCGGCGGAGTCGAACCGGCGCTACCGCTACCTGCTCGAGCAGGGCACCACCGGCCTGTCGGTCGCCTTCGACCTGCCGACCCAGATCGGCTACGACTCGGACGAGCCGGTGGCGCGCGGCGAGGTGGGCCGGGTGGGGGTGGCGATCGACTCGATCGCCGACATGCGGCGGCTGTTCGACCGCATCCCGCTCGACCGCGTCACCACCTCGATGACCATCAACGCCACGGCGCCGATCCTGCTCGCCCTCTACCTGGTGGTGGCGGAGGAGCAGGGGGTCGGCTGGGAGAAGGTCGGCGGCACCGTCCAGAACGACATCCTCAAGGAGTACGCCGCCCGCGGCACCTACATCTATCCGCCGGGGCCCTCGCTGCGGCTGGTCACCGACGTCCTCGCCTTCTGCGCCGCCGAGGTGCCGCGCTGGAACCCGATCTCGATCTCCGGCTACCACATGCGGGAGGCCGGCTCGACGGCGGTCCAGGAGGTCGCCTTCACGCTCGCCAACGGGCTCGAGTACGTCGGCGCGGCGCTCGAGCGCGGCCTGTCGATCGACGACTTCGCGCCCCGCCTCTCCTTCTTCTTCAACGCCCACAACGATTTCCTCGAGGAGGTGGCGAAGTTCCGCGCCGCCCGGCGGCTGTGGGCGGAGCTCGTGCGCGAGCGCTTCCGCCCCGCCGACGAGCGCTCCTGCTGGCTGCGCTTCCACACCCAGACGGCGGGCTCGACGCTCACCGCGCAGCAACCCGACGACAACGTGGTGCGGGTGGCGATCCAGGCGCTGGCGGCGGTCTGCGGCGGCACCCAGTCGCTGCACACCAACGCCCGCGACGAGGCGCTGGGGCTGCCGACCGCCGACGCGGCGCGCCTGGCCCTGCGCACGCAGCAGGTCCTGGCGCACGAGTCCGGGGTGGCCCGGGTCGCCGACCCGCTGGGCGGCGCCTGGGTGATCGAGCGCTGGACCGACGACATCGTGGCGCGGGCGCGCGACTACATCCGCCGCATCGAGGAGCGGGGGGGCGCCCGCGCCGCCATCGAGCAGGGGTTCCAGCAGCGCGAGATCGCCGACGCCGCCTACCGTGCCCAGCGGGAGATCGAGGAGGAGCGGGCCAAGGTGGTCGGCGTCAACGCCTTCGTCGAGGAGCAGGCCGTGCCGGTGGAGGTGCTGCGCATCGATCCCGCGGCCGAGGCGGAGCAGGTCGCCCGCCTCGAGGCGTTCCGCGCCGGGCGCGACGGCGCGCGGTCGCGGCGGGCGCTGGAGGCGCTGGCCGCCGCGGCGGGCGACGGCGGCCGCAACCTGATGCCGCCGATCCTCGACGCGGTGCGCGCCGACGCCACCCTCGGCGAGATCGCCCACACCCTGCGGGGGGTCTTCGGCGAGCACCGCGACAGCGGCTTCGACTAGGCCATGGAGAGCACCGTCCTGCGGCTCGAGCCCGGAGCGCCCGCCGCGGCGACGCTCGGGGAGCTCGACGGCTGGGACGACGCCCACCTGGTGCTCGCCTTCCTGCCGCCGTCGCCGCAGCTCCCCGCGACCCTCGAGGCCCTGGCGGAGCGCTTCCCCGGGGCGGCGGTGGCGGGGTGCGAGGCGGTCACCCAGTTCGCCGGCGGTCACCTGGCCACGGGGGGCAGCCTGCAGCTCTTCCGCTTCGCGCACCCGGAGCCGGGTCCGCGGATCGACGTGATCCCCGGTAGCCAAGAGGAGCTGCCCGACCGCCGCCGGCTGGCAGCCGTCGCCGAGCGCCTGGCGGCGGGCGTGCCGGTCCTGCTGTTGGCCGACGGGCTGCGCTTCCCGGTGCAGCGCGCCCTGGCCACGCTGCGCCGCGAGCTCGCCCGGCGGCAGGTGACCGGGGCGCCCCTGCTGGCAGGCGGCCTGGGCTCGCAGGCCGAGCCGGTGGACTGCTCGGGCGCGCGCGTGTTCACCGGCCTCTCGGTCCATCCCTCCGCCTGCCTGGCGGTGTCGCTGCCGGGGCTGGCGGCGCGCATCGAGGTGGTGCGCGGCTGGGACCCGGCGAGCCCCGTCTACACCGTCACCGCCGCCGACGGCAACGTGGTCCACGAGATCGAAGGCGAGCCGGCGGTGGAGTGGTTCCGGCGCTTCTTCACCGTCGACGGCCGCCTGGCGCCGCTGCCCGAGACGGCCTGGCGCTTCCCGCTGATCGTCGAGGGCCCGGGCCCGGAGCGCCTCGGCCTCTACCGGTCGATGCGGTTCTTCGACGACCCGCCGGGTTCGGTGACCTTCTGGGGCGACCTCGAGGAGGGGGACCGCATCCGCCTGGGCATGGGCAACCGGGCCTCGCTGGTGCGCCGCGCCGAGGCCCTGGCCGGCAGCGCGCTCGAGGCGCCCGAGGCGGCGATCCTCTACTCCTGCGTCGGCCGGGAGGCCGTCCTCGGCGACGACGCCGAGCGCGAGGTGGCGGCGGTCGACCGCGTCCTCGGCGGCTCCTCGCTGTCGGGTTTCTTCAGCTTCGGCGAGATCGGTCCCACCGCCGCCGGCGGGCCGGCCTTCTACAACCACACCGCCATCCTGGTGCTGCTCCGCGAGCGCGCCGAGGGCGGCCGATGAGCGACCGCGAGGACCGGGGGCTCGAGCTCGAGAACGCCGTCCTGCGCAACCTGCTGGCGCACACCGCCCGCGCCTACGAGGAGCACGTGCAGGCGCTCTCCGCCGAGAAGGAGCTCGCCGAGACCACGCTGGCGTCGATCGGCGACGGGGTGATCACCACCGGCTCCGACGGTCGCGTGGAGTACCTCAACCCGGTCGCCGAGCAGCTCACCGGCTGGACGCTGGCCGAGGCCGGCGGGCAGCCGCTCGAGGACGTCTATCACCTGGTCTCCGAGGAGAGCGGGCAGCGGCTGGAGATCCCGGTCGCCGACCACCTGCCGCACGGCCACCGCATCTACCTGATGGAGCCGACGCTGCTGGTACGCCGCGACGGCCACCGGTTCGCGGTGGAGAGCTCGACCGCGCCGATCCGCGACCGCCAGGGCAAGGGGCTGGGTCTGGTGATCGTCTTCCAGGACGTCTCCGACCGCCGCCTGCTGGCGCTGCAGCTCGCCCACCAGGCGAGTCACGACGCCCTGACCGGCCTGCTCAACCGCTCGGCCTTCGACGCCTTCCTGCAGCGCCTCCTCGGCGCCGCCCGCGAGCACGGCGACCAGCACGCCCTGGCCTACATCGACCTCGACCAGTTCAAGGTGGTCAACGACACCTGCGGCCACTCGGCGGGAGACGAGCTGCTGGTGCGGGTCGCCGGACGACTGCGCGACATGGTGCGGGAGAGCGACGTGGTGGCGCGGCTCGGCGGCGACGAGTTCGGGGTCCTGCTGCCGAAGTGCCCGATGGACCTGGCCAGCGGGCGGGTGGGCGAGATCCACGCGGCGCTGGAGAGCCTGCGCCTGGCGTGGCAGGGCAAGGTCTTCGCCCTCGGCGCGTCGGTCGGCCTGGTGCCGGTGGACGGCCGGTTCACCGACGTCGCCGACCTGCTGTCGGCCGCCGACCACGCCTGCTACGTCGCCAAGGAGAAGGGGCGCGGCCGGGTGCAGGTGTACCAGCCCGAGGAGGCGGAGTTCGTCCAGCGCCACGGCGAGATGGCGTGGGTGGTGCGACTGCAGGAGACCCTGGCCGAGGAGCGCTTCCACCTCTGGGCGCAGCGCCTGCGGCCGCTGCAGGGCCAGCAGGTCGGCCTGGGCTTCGAGGTGCTGCTCCGGATGGCCGACGCCGCCGGCCGCTTCGAGCACCAGTCGAGCGACTTCATCCGCGCCGCCGAGCGCTACGGGCTGATGCAGCGGGTCGACCGCTGGGTGGTCGAGCACACCCTCGGCGCCCTCGCCGAGCTCCCGGCGGCGGTCCGCGACGGCGTCTGCCTGTGCTCGATCAACCTGTCGGCGCTGTCGGTCGGCGACGACGCGTTCCGCGACTTCCTCGAGGACGCCGTGGGGCACGCGCCGTTGCCCGCCGGGGCGCTGTGCTTCGAGGTCACCGAGACGGCGGCGGTCGAGAACCTGCCGCGGGCGCGCCGCCTGATCGAACGCCTGGGGCGGCGCGGCTGCCGCTTCGCCCTCGACGATTTCGGCGCCGGCATGTCGTCGTACGGCTACCTCAAGGACCTGCGGGTCGACTTCGTGAAGATCGCCGGCGCCTTCATCACCGACATGGTCGCCGACCGGCTCGACCAGGCGATGGTGGAGTCGATCCACCAGCTCGCCCACCTGATGGGGATCGAGACCGTCGGCGAGAGCGTCTCCAGCCGCGCCGTGCACGACCTGCTCAAGGAGATCGGTGTCGACTGGGGCCAGGGGCACTGGATCGAGCCGCCGCGGCCGCTGGCCGAGCTGGCGGCCGTCTAGCGCGACACGGCGGCTGCGGGCGCCTCGGCGGCGGCGCCGTTCGCTCGGCCCGGCTGCGGCTTCCGAGGTACCCCCGCCGCGGCTCAGTCGCCGCTGTCGCGCTCCACTCCGACCCCCGGGGGCACGTCGTCGGCGGGCGGGGTGATCGGCTTCGCCTCGCGCACGTGGGCGAGGTCGGTGCGCAGGGTGTCCAGGGCGTCCGCCGGCAGCAGCAGGGTGACGGCGCGGCCGCTGACGGTGGCGGGGACGTGGCCGCCGCGGGGCGGGAAGAGGGTGACCGTCTCGCGGGCGCTGGAGGCGCCCTCGCCGGCGCCCTGGCGGGTGGTCAGCTCGAAGGTCAGCGCCGGCTTCCCGGGCGGGGTGCCGGCCCGCGGCGCCACCTCGTCGGCCCGGGTCTCCGAGAGGGCGAAGAGGAGGTCCGACACCGGGGTGTAGGAGATGACCTTCCCGTTCCGCTTCCAGTCGGTGCCGGAGCGCTCGAGGTGCAGCGGCTCGCCGCCGCCGGTGACCGCCAGCCCCTCGACCTCGTAGAGCTCGTGGGCCAGCAGCGCCTTGGACTGCCACTCCGGCGCCGGGCGCAGGGCCTCGCCCGGGAGGTCCGACTGCGCGACGAAGAGCTGGTCGCCGACCCGGTAGTAGTTGCCGCCCGCGCCGCCCTCGGCCGGGGCGCCGATCTCCACCCGCAGCGGCTCGCCGCCGCCCTCGACGTCGGCGGTCACCACCGTGCGCGGCGGCTCGAGGTCGAGGGCGCCCGCCGGCGGCGCCGGCGGGTCGAGGAAGTGGTCGACGCGCAGGCCGACGAGGTCGGTCAGCAGGCGGTCGACGGCGTCGGCGTCGGCGCGGTCGTCGAACGGCTGGGCGAGCCAGAAGCCGCCGTCGCGGCGCTCGAGCACCACCTCGGAGCCGTTGCCGGTGAGGGTCACCCGCCGGATGCTCTCCCGGTCGGCGGTGAAGACGTCGTGGGAGCGCCACTCGCCGGGCGGCTTGCCCAGGTCGCCGAAGACGGCGCGGTCGACCAGGTAGGTGGCGCCGGTGTCGCGGCGCGCCAGCACCATGGCGTCGGAGGCGGGGACGTCGGCGCCGACCGCCAGCTCGACCGGGTCGCCGTCGCGGCGCTCGAGCACCACCCGCGCGCGCGGCGGCGCGAGCCCCACGTCCTCGGGGCGCGCGTCGAGGAGCTGACGGCTCTTCTCCAGCGCCACCAGGCGGTCGACCAGGGCCGCGACGGCGGCGCCGTCGGCGCGGTCGCCGGCGAGCTCCGCGGGCGCGGTGAGCCGCCAGTCGCCGGCCACGCCGGCCGGCGGCGCCGCCGCGCCGTCGGCGGCCGCGGCGGCGCCCTGCGCCGCGTCGTCGCCCGCGGCGCGCTCGATGCGGACCCGCTGCTCCCCCTGCTCGATGGTGACGGCGGTGACGTCGTCGCTGGCCACCCCCGGCAGGACCTTCTTCGCCGCCGCCTCGCGCGCTTCGCTACCGGGCAGGTCGCGCTCGTAGAAGGCGACGAAGGCGGCCAGCGCCAGCACCGCGACGAGCAGCGCCAGCAGGGTGCGCGGACGCACCTCAGCGCCTCCGGCGGAAGTAGACGACGATGCCGGCGATCAGGCCGGCGCCCGGGAGCAGGGCGAGCGCCAGGAGGTAGATCCAGCGCAGCTCGGTGGCGCTCAGCGTCAGGCCGACCCGCTCGCGCGGGCGCGGCGGGATGCCGACCATCGCCCGGCGCTCGACCAGCCAGTTGACGGCGTCGGTGAGCAGCACCTGGTTGCCGAAGTTCTGGGCCAGGAACTGGTCGGTCGCCAGGTCGGAGTCGCCGAACACCACCAGCCGCATGCCGGGGGCGTCGTCGGCCGCCAGCGTGCCGCCGGCGTCCGCGGCCTCGCCCTCCGCCCGGGCGGCGAGCCCCTGCTCGTCCAGGGCCGTCTTCTTCGCGGCCTCCTGCGCCTCGACCACCACGCCCACCGGCACCGGTCCGGGCACGTCGCCGGGGGTCTTCTCCGGGTGCGCGAGGTCGGTCTCGCCCCAGGCGTCGGCCGAGGTCTCCAGCAGGACCGAGCCGCTGAGGCCGTCGGGCACCTCGCCCTTCGCCACCGAGCGGGCCAGGCTCATCAGCACCGCCAGCTCGTCCTTGGCGAGCGGCCGGGTGACGGCGTGGTCGCCCGGGTAGCGGTTGACGAAGAAGGTCTCGGCACCGAAGAAGGGCAGCGCCCCCGAGGGGTCCACCACCACGTCGTCGCCGGCGTCGATGCCGTAGCCGCGCAACCAGTCCTCGAGGCCGGTCGAGCCGATCTGGTGGCTGGCGCCCGGCCCCGCCGGCGGCGGGTCGAGCAGGACGAGCAGGCGGCCGCCGCCGTCGAGGTAGGCGGACAGCTCGTCGAGCTCGGGCTGGAGGAAGGTCGAGGTCGGCCCGGCGATCACCAGCAGGTCGGTGCCGTCGGGCACCCGGTCGGCGCCCAGGCTGGTCCACTCCTCGAAGCTGAAGTTGTCGGCGCCGAGCTGGCGCTGCAGCTCCCCCATCCCGGCCGGGGTGCGGTCGTCGAGCCGGATCTCGCCGTGGCCGACGGTGAACACGATCTTCGGCTTGTGCCCCTCGGTGAGCTCGAGCAGGGCGCGGGTGAACTGCTGCTCGCCGCGGAAGGCCTTGATCTCGGGGGCGCCGCCGCCGAACTGCATCGAGGTGAAGTCGAACTCGGCGAGGTCGGTGCGCGGCACGACGCGCTGGGTCTTGCCGTCGTCGAACACCACCGCGGCGCGGTCGAGGTCGTACTTCTCGGCGAGCTGGCGGGCCTCGAGCAGGTTGCGGCCGGGGTCCATCACCCGCACGGTCAGGTGCGGCGAGGCGTCCTCGTAGCGCCGCAGCAGCTCGCGGGTGGGCTCGAACAGCTCGTCGCCGGGGTCGAGGAAGACCACCACCGAGACGTCCCGGTCGAGGTCCGCGAGGACGTTGCGGGTGGTGTCGGACAGCGAGTAGAGCTGGCTCTCCGTCCAGTCGAAGCGGTGGTGGTACTTCCACCCGAAGTAGTTGACGAACAGGACCAGGGCGAGCACCAGGAGCACCGCGGCGCCGATCGTGCCGGAGCGCACCAGCCCGCGGCGGTCGATCTCGCGGCGGCCGCCCTCGGGGCCGCCCGCCGGTGGCGCGTCGCGCCGCCAGGGTCGCCAGGCGCTCATCGCGTCATCTCCACTTCTTGTCCTCCAGGGCGCGGGCGGCGACGAACAGGAAGAAGAAGGTGCCGGACAGGTAGTAGACGAGGCGCCGGGTGTCGACGATGCCGCGCCGGAGCTCGTCCATGTGGTCGAGCACGCTGACCTGCTCGAACAGGTGCTGCAGGACCGGCTGCTGCACCAGCCCGACCAGGAAGCCGACGAAGATCACCGCCAGGGTGAAGGCGAACGCGGCGACCGCCGCGACGATCTGGTTGCGGGTCAGGGCCGACGCCATCACCCCCAGGGCGAGGAAGAACGAGCCCAGCAGGACGACGCCCAGGTAGGCCGCCCCCAGCGTGCCCCAGTCGACGTGCCCGAAGATCTCGAGCAGCACCGCGTAGAGGACGGTCGGGGCCCAGGCGACGATCCAGAAGGTCAGCGCCGCCAGCCACTTGCCGGTCACCACCTGGCCCTCGGTCACCGGCGCCGTCATCAGCACCTCGATCGAGCCGGACTTGCGCTCCTCGGCGAGCAGCCGCATGGTGATCAGCGGCACCACCGCCACCACCACGAACCAGAAGAAGACGCCGCCGAAGAAGAAGTCGAAGGGCCGGCCGGCCGGGTTGCGCGGGTCGGCGAGGTGGCTGACGATCAGCGAGAAGGTCACCCCGTCGACGGCGAGCAGGAAGAACAGCACCACGTAGGCCAGCGGGGAGAAGAAGTAGGCCCGCAGCTCGCGGCTGTAGGTGGCCCAGATCGCGCTCACGACGGCACCTCCTCGCCGGCCGGCGGCTCGTCGGCGGTGCCCGGCGGCGGCTCGCCGGCCGGCTCCGCCGCCTCCTCGTCCCGCGTCGTCAGGCGGACGAAGACCTCCTCCAGGCTGCCGCGCTCCTCGGCGAGCCCGAGCAGCGCCCAGCCGTGCTCGACCACGGCGTGGAAGACGTCCTCCCGCGGGTCGACGCCCGGCTCGACCTCGAGGCGCAGGGCGCCGTCCGGGGCCGACTCGACCTCGGCCACCCCCGCCACCGCCGCCAGGGCCTCGGCGACGCGGGCCGCGTCGGCGCCCGGCGCCTTCACCTCGACCCGCAGGTGGCGCCGGCCCAGCCAGCGCTCCTGCAGCTCGGCGGCGGTGCCCTGGGCGACGATGTGCCCACGGTCGATGATCAGCACCCGGTCGCAGAGCAGCTCCACCTCCGGCAGGATGTGGGTCGACAGCAGCAACGTGTGCTTGCGCCCCAGGTCGCGGATCAGCTCGCGGATGGCGATGATCTGCTTGGGGTCGAGCCCGACGGTCGGCTCGTCGAGCACCAGCACCCGCGGGTGGTGGAGGATGGCCGCCGCCAGGCCCACCCGCTGCCGGTAGCCCTTCGACAGCGTGCCGATGATCTGGTCGCGCACGTCGGTGAGCAGGGCGCGCTCCACCGCCTCGGCGCGCGCCTGCCGGGCCTCGGCCCGGGGCATGCCTTCCAGCCGGGCGCGGTAGCCGAGGTACTCGCGCACCCGCATCTCGGGGTAGAGCGCCACGTTCTCCGGCAGGTAGCCGATCTCCCGGCGCGCCCGGCGGGGCTCGCGGAACAGGTCCTTGCCGCCCACGGTGACCCGGCCGCCGGTGGGGGGCAGGAAGCCGGTGATCATCCGCAGGGTGGTCGTCTTGCCGGCGCCGTTGGGGCCGAGGATGCCGACGATCTCGCCCTCGTCGACGGAGAACGAGATGTGGTCGACGGCGGTGAACGCGCCGTAGCGGCGCGACAGGTCGTGGGCTTCGATCATTGCCGGGCAGGTCCTCGGGAGCGGGGGATGACGTCGGGCCGGGTAGGTCCGCCAGCAAGACCGGTGCCGCGGCAGCTCCCCGGGGGACGGCCCGCCGGGTCCGGGCGCCGGGCCGTCGGAGCGGCGGGGCCGGGTGTCAGGATGACACGGCCGGGGCGGCGGCAGGCGCCGCCGGCGCCGCCGGGCGCAGCAGGGCACCGGCGAGGCGGGACCCGGGAGCGAGCTCGAGGCGCAGGAACCAGCGGCCGGCGGCGGGCAGCGCCAGGCGGACCGGACGGTCCGCCGGGACCTCCGCCGCCGCCACCAGGTGGTTCGCCGGGTCGCGGACGGTGACCCGCCCGCCGCCGGTCCGCCCCTCGAGCTCGAGGGCGTAGACGCCGGCGGCGAGATCGGCCTTCACCACCGCCCACTGCCCGGCGGCCGTGAAGTCGATCCGGCCGGGCCGGCGCATCGCCGGCTCGTCGGGCACGTAGATCTCGTCGGCGCCGCGCCGCAGCCGCGCCGCCCAGGGGCCGGCCGGCGGCAGCCGGTAGATGCGGATCACCGGCCCCCGCCGGGTGCGGCTCGGCAGGATCTCGACGGCCAGCGGCAGCTCGGCGAACACCTGCCGGTACCAGGCGGCGAAGGCGCGGTGGTGGCTGCGGGTGAGGTTCTCGGGGCGCAGGAAGCGGCCGTAGGCGGCCCCGGCGAGGACCAGGGCGTCGACGCCGCCGCGCTCGAGCTCGGCGCGGGGGAAGCGGGCCGCGAAGCGGCTGCGCCACACGGCCCAGCGGTCGCCGGGCAGCTCCGGCGCGTAGGACTCGCGCACCACCGCGGCGCCGGCCGGCAGGTTCGCGACGAGCCAGTCGCGCGCCAGCTCGCGGGTCGACGGGCGCAGCAGGCCGACGGTGTCGGCGGCCGTCCGCCACCCCGGCGCGGCGAGCACGACCAGTGCCAGCGCCGCGGCGGCCGCCCGCCGCCGCGGCGCCGTCGCCGCGTCGCCCAGCCAGCGGCGCAGGGCGGCGAGCCAGCCGGCGGCGCCGGCCCCGAGCAGGGCGGCGACCGCCGGCACGGCGGGGTAGAGGTTGCGCTCGACGACCATGTTCATCGCCGCGATCAGCGCCAGGTAGAGGACCGGGAACGGCAGGCACCAGGCGAGGCGCCGCCGGCTCGCGGCCGGCAGCAGGAAGGCCCCGGTCACGCCGAGCGCCAGCGCCGGCCAGCCGAAGCTCGCCGCCAGGTCGGTCCCGTAGTAGGCGAGGTTCGAGGTCGGCTGTACCCCGATCCAGCCGCCGCGGCCGTACTGGTGCAGCCCGAACAGCAGACCCCGCCCCCCGAACAGCGCCGCCCGCGGGAAGACGAAGAGGCTGGGGAGGAAGGCGAGGAAGACGGCGAGCGCCGCCGCGGCGGCGAGGGCGAGCCCCCAGCGGGCGCCGGGGGCGGCCGCGGCGCCGGCGCGCCGGCGCGCGGCGGGCAGCCGGTGGCGCAGCCAGGCGGCCGCGATCGCCACCGCCACCAGGCCGGCCGGGTACTTGGTGGCCGCGGCGAGACCGGCGGCGGCGCCGGCCGCCAGGTAGCCCGCGGCCGACTCGCGCACCAGCGCCCGGGCGGCGAGGGCGAAGGCCAGCGCGGCGAACGCGGCGGCGGGGGTGTCGGAGATGGCGAGGTGCGCCCCCTGGTTGAACAGCGGCGACAGCACGAAGAGCAGGGCGCCGAGGAGACCGGCGGCGGGCCCCGCGACCGCCGTCGCCGCCGCCATCACCGCGAGGGCGGCCAGCGCCGTCGCCAGCGCCACCACCCCGCGCATCGCCAGCCAGTCGAGCGCCAGCGGATCGGCCGTCCCCAGGCGGCGGGCGGCGACGGGGCCGAGCCAGGGCCGGAACAGGTCGGTCCCCCAGAGGGCGAAGGCGTCGGCGTAGTAGAGCAGGTGCGGGTAGACGAACGAGGCGCTGAACGGCCGCCCGGCGTCGATCTCGGCGGCGTGGTGGTGGTAGGTGCCCTCGTCGGCGTAGGGACGGTCGGCGATCTCGTGGCCGAGGCCGGCGAAGCGCACCGCCAGCGCCAGGGCCAGGACCGCGGCGCGCCGCGCCGCCGGGCCGCGCCGCGCCGGGTCGCGGGCGGCGCGCCGGACCCCGGCGGCGAGCGCGGCGGCACGGTGGCGGCGAGGGCGGCGAGGACGGCGGTGCGGCCGGCGGCCGGCGGCCACGGATGCCCGGCCACCGCCGAGAGCCACGCCGCCGCCGCCGCGGCCCCGCCGGCCGCCGCCACCCACCCCGCCGCGCGCGAGGGCCTGGTCACCCGGCGCCTCCGTCGTCGTCGCCGCCGCCGAGGACCTCGAGGAGGCGCGGCGTCACGTCGGCGATCGAGGCGAGGCCGGCGAAGCGCGCGGCCGCCGGGCCCGCCGCCAGCAGCGGCACCGGGTTGCGGGTGTGGCGCCGGTGCTCCGCCGCCTCGACGTTGCCGTGGTCGGAGGTCATCAGCACCGTCAGGTCGGCGGGGGGCGCCGCGAGGACGCCGCCGAGCAGGCCGTCGACGCGCCGCAGGGCCTCGGCCGCGGTGACGCCGAAGCGGTGGTGGCCGGCCAGGTCGGGGAGGAAGGTCTCGTAGAGGGTGAGGTGGTGGTCCCCGGCGAGGGCCGCGAGGTGGGCGCCCGCCGCCGCCGCGCTCACCGGCTCGACCGGCGCCTCCCCGGCCGCCGCGGCCGCCGCCGAGAAGCGGTCGCGGGTCACGTCCCAGGTGACGGCGCGGCCGGCCGCCAGGTCGTCGCGGTCGCGCAGGCGGAGGCCGCCGGCCAGCGCCGCCCAGGTGGTCGCGGAGTGGCGCCGGCGGCGCGCCTCCACCTGCGCGAAGTAGGCCCGCGTGTACGGGTTCGCGAAGGTGACGCGGCGGCCGCGGGCGGCGGCGCGGGCGAGCACGCCGTGGTCGTCGAGCAGGGCGCGCAGGCGGGGGCCGGGCCAGGCGGTGACGTGCCGCCCCATGTGGGCGGCGGCGTTGACCCCGGAGAACAGGGTGGTCTGGCCGGTGGCGCTCTGTGGCAGCCCCGGGACCCCGAGGCAGGCGTCCAGCGGGGCGAGCAGGAGGCCGTCGCGGCGCTGCACGCTCTCGGCGGTCAACGGGCCGCCCAACAGCGCGCGCAGGGCGGGGGTCGGCTCGACCGCCCACGGGTTGGTCGCGCCGGCCGGCGCCAGGCCGACCCCGTCGACGAAGACCAGCAGCAGGCGGGTCACCGGCGCAGCCTACCGCGCCGGGCGCTGCTATCCTGGCCGCATGGCAGACGACAAGCGGACGGGGATGAAGTCCGCCTACGAGCTGGCCCTCGAGCGGCTCGAGCGGGAGGGCATCGAGCGCCCCCGCGAGGACGGGGTCTCCGAGGAGCTCAAGCGCGAGGTGGCGGAGCTGCGCAAGCGGGCGCAGGCGCGGCTCGCCGAGCTCGAGATCCTCCACCGCGACCGGCTCAAGCGGCTGTTCGAGCCGGCGGCGCGCGAGCAGGAGGAGGAGGAGTACCGGCGGGAGCGGCGGGCGATCGAGGGGGAGAGGGATCGCAAGATCGAGCAGCTGCGCGGGGCTCGCTCGGCGGGTCGTTGAGGGGGGCGGGGGGGACCTGCGCGCCGCGGGTCGGCTGCCGGCTCGCGGACCGGCGCGACGCCCTCAGGGGGATGCGGGGCGCAGGAGGTCGGTGACGCGGGCGACGGCTTCGGTGGGGCCGGCGACGTAGAGGTTGTCGCCGGGGGCGAGGCGGAAGTCGGGGGCGAGCTCGATCACCACGTCGTCGCCGCGCTCGACGGCGACCACCGAGCAGCCGGTGCGCTCGCGCAGGCGCAGGTCGGCGGGATGGCGGCCCCGCGAGGCTCTCGTCGACCGGGATCTTGAGCAGCTTGAGCTGCGGGTCGATCGCCACCGCCTCCTCGCCGAGCAGGCGGCGCGCCAGCATCTGCCCGGCCACCTGGCTGATCGACAGGGCGAAGTCGGCCCCGGCACGGTGGATGCGCTCGACGTTCTCGGCCTGGTTGACCCGCGCGATCACCGGCACCGCCGGGGCGAAGTCCTTGACGATCACGGTGGCGAACAGGGTGGCGGCGTCGGTGTTGAGCGCCAGCACGACGGCCTGGGCCTCGGCGAGACCGACCCCTTCGAGCACCGGCGGGTCGAGCACGTCGCCGACGCGGTCGACGCCGTCGGCGGCGACCAGGTCGACCACCCGCACCTCCTCGCCGGCGTCGCGCAGCAGCTCGACCACCTTGCGTCCCACCTCGCCGTAGCCGCCGACGACGAAGGGCCCCTGGCGGCGCAGCAGCACGGCGCCGGCGCGCCCGGCCAGGCGGTCGAGGCTGGCGTCGCTGCCCACCGCCACCAGGATGCCGCCGGACTCGAGCCGCATGTCCGCGGTCGGCTGCCGGACCAGGTGCCCCTCGACCCACTGGCCGATCACCGTCGCCCCGGTCTCGGCGCCGATCGCCGCCTCGGCCAGGGTGCATCCCGCCAGGCGGCTGCCCGCCTGCACGCGGATCTCGCGCACCGCCAAGGTGCGGCCGATCTGCTGCACGCCGGCCAGCCGCGGGTGGATGCGGGCGCTGGCGCGGGCGGCCAGCGCCGCCCCCAGGATGTGGCGCGGCGTGTACACGGCGTCGGCGCCGGCGAGCAGCATCGGCTTGCGGTGCAGCGGCACCTCGACCAGGGCGATGACCTCGCCGCGGAAGCCGCTCTGCCGGGCGGCGAGGATGGCGGCGGCGTTGGCCTCGTCGCTGGAGTTGGCGATCAGGGCGCGGGCCCGCCCCAGGCGCGCCGCCGCCAGGCTGCGGTCGTCCAGCTCGCGCTGGATCACCGTGCAGCCGCGGCCGGCGAGGCGGCGCGCCACGACCGGTTCGGGCTCCACGACCACGCTCCCCACCCCGGCGTCGCGGAGGCGAGCGATCAGGCTCTCCACCGGGGACCCGTAGCCGAGGATCACCACGTGGTCGGCGAGGTCGCGCGGCGCCTCGGCCGGCAGGCGGGTCTCGAAGCGCTCCTCGAGGAACGGGATGAGGTAGACGGGGAAGACCAGGAAGACGAGGAAGACGCCGAGGAACTGCAGCACCACCACGAGGAGGATCATCGCCGGGTGGCGCCAGGTGGCGTCGGCGCCGTAGCCGGTGGTGGTGAGCGTCTCGGCGGCCCACTCCAGCGAGTCCCAGAAGCCGCGCGGGCTGCCCTCGAGGGCGCCCATCCCCGCCTGGTAGAGCAGGGCCGACACCACCAGCAGCACGGGCACCGCCAGCAGCAGCATCAGCAGCCGCCGTTGCGATCGGGTCATCGGGGGCAGTCTACCGTCGCCGGCGGGGGCGGGCGGCGCCTCAGTAGGGCATGCCTTCGTCGTCCATGCCGAAGTAGTGGCCGAGCTCGTGGACGACGGTGTCGCGCACCTCGCGCAGCACCTCGCGGCGGCTGGCGCAGGAGCGCAGGATCGGACCGCGGAAGACCACCACCCGGTCCGGCATGGCGGAGTAGAAGGAGTCGCGGTCGGGCAGCGCCACGCCCTGGTAGATGCCGAACAGCTCGTCGCCGGCCGCGGGGTCGAGGCCGACCTCGGCCAGGTCCTCGTCGCTCGGCTCCTCCTCTACCATCACCGCCACGTTGTCGAGCAGCTCCGCGAACTCGTCGGGCAGCCCGTCGAGCGCCCGCCCGACCAGCGTCTCGAACTCCTCGCGCGACACCCGCACCGGCATGCGTCCTCCTCCCTGGTCCGGCCCCAGCCTAGTCCAGGCGGCCGCCGGAGGCCACCCGGCGGCGCGGCCCCGCCGCCACGTTATGCTGACCGGGAGATGGCGGACGTCCGGCTCGACAAGTGGCTGCAGGTCGCGCGCATGTTCAAGACCCGCAGTCAGGCGACCCGGGCCTGCACCCTGGGCCGGGTGCGGGTGGACGGGCAGACCGCGAAGCCGCACCGCACGCTGGCGGTCGGCGACCGGATCGAGGTGCAGAAGGGCGACTGGACGCGGGTCCTCGTGGTCCGGGAGCTGCGCGACAAGCCGTTGCCCAAGGCCGAGGTGCCGCGCCTGTTCGACGACCAGAGCCCCCCGCCCCCGTCGCCCGATCCCCTCGAGCGCCTGCTGCGTCGCCCGCCCGTCAAGCGCGAGCGCGGCGCCGGCCGCCCCACCAAGAAGCAGCGCCGCGATCTCGACCACCTCCGCGGCGACTGAGGGGCGTCGCACCGTCGGGGGGACGGTCGGGCCATCGACCGACCGTTCGCCGCGGCCGATCCCGGGTGAGCCGAGATCGGTCGAGGTCCCGTCTGCCAGGGCGACCCGGATCACTGGGTTGTGCCAGGGCCGGCCTGCGGCGCTTCAGCCGGGTCGCCGCGACGAGGCGGCGACCGGCCCCCCCGCGGCGGCGAGGCCGGCCCTCCGGCTCGCCTGCTCGACCTCCCAGGAATCGGCGCCGCAGCGCGCCGCCAGCTCGCTGTGGCTCCGCTCGAGAAGAGCGCGGCCGTTCTCGAGCTCACCGCTCAGGACTAGCGAGGCTCCCAGCACGCTCCTAGCAACGAGAGCTTCGCGCCGCTGGGTGGATCTGCTGGCGGCGAGGATGTCGAGCGCGTGCGACGCCAGGTGGCCCGCCTGCTCGAACTCTCCGCTGTCGAGGAGGATCGCGCTGCGGCGAACGAGGATCTGCGCCACCCTGGGATGGTCGGCTCCAAAGGTCCGCTCCCGGGCCGCCTGAGCCTGCGACAGCATGGCGAGGGCCTCCGGCTTGGCCCCCAGCTCCCCGAGGACGATCCCCTGGTCCACTTCGACCTCCACCCTGTCCGCCTGGCTAGGATCGACGATCCGCCGACCCAGCTCCACACCCTCGGCGAGCACCTGCCGGGCCTGCTCGAGCTTGCCTTCGTCGCGGAGCACCCATCCAAGAGCCGCCAGCGACTTGAGCAGGTACGGGTGGTCGGGTCCGAGAACCCGCCGCCGGGCGGCCAACACCCGGCGTTGGATCCGCTCAGCCTCGGTGAGGTTGCCCCGATCCTGCAGCGTCAGGCCGAGGTTGCACGCCACCGTCAACGCGGCCGGATGCTCGCTGCCGACCTGCTCCTCAAGAACCTGCAGTGCCGTGCGCAGCAGCCGTTCGGCCTCTTGCGGTTGCTGCACACCACGCAGCGTCATGGCCAGGTTGTTGGTGGCGGCGATGGTGGCGATGTGCTTGTCGCCGTATTGCTTGCGGGCGATGGCCAGGACCTGGCGATAGATGCCCACCGCCTCCTCGTAGCGCCACTGAGCGTCGAGCAGGACGCCGTAGTTGTTGAGGGTGCGGGCCAGGGTGGGATGGTCCGGTCCGTACTTTCGCCTGCTCATCGCGAGCGCCTCGGCGAGCAGATCGGAGGCCTCCTGCTTGCGCCCGAGCTGCGAGAGCGTGGCCGCGAGATCCTCGGTGATCGAGATGCGCAGGTCCTCGTCGTCGAAGGTCGGCCGGCGGGACAGTTCGAATGCCTCCGAGTGCGCCTTCTCGGCGGCGGTGAGGTCGCCGCGGGCCGTTTCGACCAACCCGAGGGTGTCGAGCGAGTGGGCCAGCGCTTCGTCGGGAACGCCGAGGCTGCGGCGCAGCTCCGTCGCCTCCTTCGCCAGCCGTTCGGCGCGCGGGTCGTCGCCCGCACGATGGGTCAGCGTCGCCAGCGCGTCCAGGGACGTGGCCACCACGGGGTGGCGAGGACCGAACAGTTGCCGCCGCTGGCGCAGGCTTTCCTCGAGCAGGGCGATCCCCTTCTCATAGTCCCCCAGCTCGCCGTACACCTCGCCCAGGGTCTCGCGCAGCGTCGCCGTGCTCTCGGGGGAGCGGGAGAGGTCCTGGTCCAGCTTCTCGGCGGCGCGGTCCACCAGCTGGCGCACGGTCAGGTCCTTCGGCTCGCCGGAGCTGGGATCGGCGAGTGCGAAGGAGTGCACTAGAAAGGCGGTGACGTCGCGGGCGTGACGTTGCTCGCTCACCGCCAGGTCGCGCTCCCGAGAAGCCCGCCGGCCCTGCAGGGCGGCGAGGGCGGTCAGCGCGACCAGGGCCACGGCGGCCGCCACGGCCGGCCAGTTCCGGTGCAGGTGCTTGCCGAATCGAACCAGGCGGCCCGAGCGCCGCGCCGTCACGGGGAGTCCGGCGAGGTAGGCGCCCAGGTCATGGCTCAGCGCGTCGACGGACCCGTAGCGCTCGCCGACCTCGGTCTGGAGCGCCTGCAGACAGATGGCGTCGAGATCACCTCTCAGCGTGCGGCGCAGACTCTTGGGGCGGGAGCGTCGCGCTTCCGCCACCGCCGCGGGTGCTTCGTCCGGGCCCACCTCGCCGCCGGCCACCGGGACGGCCTGGTGGCGCCCTGCCGCAGCGCTCGGCGCGCTCGGGGTGCCCTCCCTGCCCTCGCGCGACGTCTCGCCGGCGGACGCCCCGCTGAGTCGCCGCGGCAACTGTCCGCAGAGCAGCGTGTAGAGCACCACGCCCAGGGAGTAGACGTCGCTCGCCGTGGACACGGCCTTGCCGGCGATCTGCTCGGGGCTGGCGAAATTGGGGGTGAACCTCCGCTCGCCGGTCACGGTGGTGTCGCCGTCACGGGTCACCGAGAGCAGCCGCGCGATGCCGAAGTCGAGCAACTTCGGTCGCCCCTTCTCGGTGACCAGGATGTTGCCGGGCTTGAGGTCGCGGTGCACGACCAGTCGCTGATGCGCGTATTGGACGGCGCTGCACACCTCGAGCATCAGTCGCACCCGCTCCTCGACGCTGAGGCGCTGCCGGTCGCAGTACTCGTCGATCGGCACTCCCTGGACCCATTCCATCACCAGGTAGGGCAGACCCTGCGGGTCGGCTCCGCCGTCGAGCAGCCGCGCGATGGACGGATGTTCGAGGTCGGCCAGGATCTGGCGCTCGCCCCTCAGCTCATCGATCGCCAGCGGAGTCGCCAGCTCGCGGCGGATCAGCTTGATCGCCACCTGCTGTTCGAACTGGTCGACGCGTCGGGCGAGGAAGACGACGCCCATGCCGCCCTCACCGATCCGCCGGATCAACCGGTAGGGGCCGAGCTGGGTGCCGCCCGTCGTCGTCTCCGGCGCCAGCCCGGCCGCCCGGATCTCGGAGGGCGGATCCTCGAGGAACCCCTGGCCGGTCGCATCGCGCGCCAGCAGCTCCCGGACCACCGCTTCGAGCTCGCGGTCCTGGGCGCAGAGGCGCCGGACCAGCGCCGTGCGGTCTTCCTCGTCGGCCGCGAGGGCTTGCTCCACGAGGGGCAGGGCGCGCCCCAGGAGCTCAGGATCGCGGGGCATAGCCGTCGCGGAGGATCTGGCGGAGACAGGCGCGAGCGGCGCGCCAACGGCGCGTTGCGGTGGTGCGTCCGATGCCGAGCACGACCGCCGCCTCGTCGATGCTGAGGCCGCCGAAGAAACGGAGCTCGACGAGGCGCGCCGCACCGGTGTCGATCTCCGCCAGCTCGGTGAGCGCCAGGTCGAGATCGAGCAGGTTCACGTCGACGCCGCCCCCCGAGCAGCGGTCGACGACGGAGGAGAGGGGAACGGTGACGGCTCCCGCCGCCCGCTTGGCGCTGCCCCGGCGTCGTGCCCTCGCCACCAGGATGCGCCGTACCATGAGGGTGGCCATGGCGAAGAAGTGCTGGCGGTCCTGCCAGGTCGGTTGCCGCGACGCTACCAGGGCGATGTAGAGCTCGTGCACCAAGCCGGTGGCCTGGACCGAGACGTCACCACTCTCGCGACGCAGCTGCGCTGCCGCGATTCTCTTCAGGCGAGGGTAGACGAGCCGCATCAAGCGATCGCCCGCCTCTTCGCTGCCCGCTCGCCAGCCGCGCAGAAGCTCGGTCAGATCGTCCGCAGCTTCGTCCGACAGCGGGGGCGGGACCGCCGAGCCTTCCGGCCTTTCCGCGACCTGGGGTGGTCCGGTTTTTGTGCGTGCCGGCACATAAACAGTATAGGCCCACCGCTCACGCTCGCTCGGGGTGCAGGTCGGCAGCGGAGGCGCATCGCCCGGCGCCCGCTGTCCGGGACCGCATCCGGCCGAGGTGGAGGATCCCTCTCTTGGCGAACCCGTGCCCCCAAGATCCCCTCCGCCGCAGACCTGGCGGCAGCCGGGCTGCGCGCCCCGGCGAAGGGCGCGGCTGAGACGTGTCGCTGGCGCTCGTCACCGGCTCGGCGGGCCTGATCGGCGCCGAAGCCGTCCGCTTCTTCGCCGATCGGGGGCTGGATGTCATCGGCGTCGACAATGATCTGCGCAGCTACTACTTCGGCTCGCAAGCCTCCACCCGCTGGAATCGGAGACGGCTCGAGGAGGAGGTTGGCGGTTACCGTCATCGGGAGCTCGACGTGCGCGATCGCGACGGCGTCGACGCTCTCGTGGCCGAGCTCGGCAGGCACCTGAGAGTGGTCGTCCACACCGCCGCTCAGCCGTCCCACGACTGGGCGGCGCGCGAGCCGCTCACCGACTTCGACGTCAACGCAGTCGGCACCATTAACCTGTTGGAGTCCTGTCGACGCCACGCTCCCGAGGCGGTCTTCCTCTTCACCAGCACGAACAAGGTCTATGGCGACGCGCCCAACCGGCTCCCCTTGATCGAGGCCCGGACGCGTTGGGAGGTCGATCCGGGACATCCCTTCGCGTCGCACGGCATCGACGAGACCATGACGGTCGAACCCAGTCTGCACAGCCTCTTCGGTGCCTCCAAGCTCGCCGCCGACATCCTGGTGCAGGAGTATGGGCGCTACTTCGGACTGCGGACCGCCTGCTTCCGCTGCGGCTGCGTCAGCGGCCCGGGGCATTCCCCGGCCGAGCTGCACGGCTTCCTCGCATTTCTCGTCCGCTGTGCAGTCGAGGAACGCGAGTACACCGTCATCGGCTACGGCGGCAAGCAGGTGCGCGACACCCTCCACTCGCACGACCTGGTGCGGGCGTTCTGGGCCTTCTTCGAGCGACCCCGCAGCGGCGAGGTCTACAACGTGGGTGGCGGCCGCGACTCGAGCTGCTCGGTCCTCGAAGCCATCGACACTTGCCAGCGGGTCGTGGGTCGTCCGCTCCGGTGGACGTACGAAGAGCGCTGCAGGAAGGGAGACCACGTTTGGTGGATCAGCGACTGCGGCAAGCTGCGCCGCCACTTCCCGCACTGGTCGATCACCCGGACCGTCGAGGAGATCATCCAGGAGATGGCCGCGAGCTTGGAGCGGCGCCATCGAGCGGCCGCGGGATGACATCGTGAGCGGCTCCGCGGCATCCGATCCCGGATCGGCCGGGCAGGCCCTCGTGGTCCTCGGCGTCCATCGCAGCGGGACCTCGGCGATCACGCGCATCTTCAGTCTGCTCGGGGCGAGGCTACCGCGACACCTGATGCCGCCGGCCGCGAGGGTCAACGAACGAGGATTCTGGGAATCCAAAGAGGTCATGCGGCTCAACGACCGCATCCTCGCTGCGGCGGGATCGGCTTGGGACGATACGCGGCCGCCGCCGCGAGACTGGTTCGACTCGCCGGCTGCCGCCGGGTGGCGCGAGGAGTGCGTGGATCTGCTGCAGCGCCATTTCGGTGATGCGCGACTGCTCGTCCTCAAGGACCCGAGGCTCTGCTATCTGATGCCGCTCTGGTCCGCCGCCCTGCGACGCCGGGCCTACGAGGTCCTGACCGTCCACATCTTCCGGCACCCTGCCGAGGTCACCGCTTCGCTACGGCGCGCACACGGGCTGGAGGGCGATCACGCGGAGCTGCTCTGGCTGCGCTACGCGTCGGTGGCGGAGCGCGAAACCCGTGGCTGCCGGCGCACTTTCGTCTCCTTCGAAGAGCTGTTGCGAGACTGGCAAGGGAGCCTCGCCAAGATCGCCGACGACCTCGGCGTCGACTGGCGGCGATCGCTGCTGTCGGCCCACACCGACGTCGAGGCCTTCATCTCGGCCGACTTGCGCCATCAACGGCGCGGAGAGGATCGTCCCGCAAGCCCGCTCGGGCAGGAGCTCGACGACATCTACGAGGCGCTGCGTGAGCTTGCCGCGGGCCGTGGAGAGACTTCACCGGCGGCCGCGGCGCTCGCACGGTTCGATCTGTTGGCGCGCCACTTCCTGCTGGCCGATGCCGTCCGCACCCGGCTCGAGGCGGGCGTCGACTCGACACGGGGGTCGCGCTTGCCGGACCTCGACCTCGCGGCGCAGCGCCGGGACCACGATCGGCTCACCGCCGAGGTCGACGGGCTGCGCCACAGACTCCGCGCGACCCACTTCGAGCTCGACCGGCGCGAGCGGGAGCTGCGCGCTCAACAACACTCGATCGACGCCCTCGGCGATGTCCTCGAGGCCGTGCGGAAGCGCCTGGCGATGCTCGTCCGCCGGCTGTCGGACCTGCGGTTGCTGCCGGCCCTGGACTGCTGAAGGAGAGCCCACGAATGAACTCGGACGACGGACCGCTCACCTGGGTGCAGGTGCTCAACTACCAGGGGTCGAACTGCCTGGCGGCCTGCCTCGACAGCTTGCTGGAGAGGGAGGACCCACTGGGAAGGGTGCGCCTGGTGGTGGTCGACAACGCGTCGACCGACGGTTCGCGCGAGATGTTGGCTCGTCTCTACCCGCAGGTCGAGGTGGTGCAGAGCACCTGGAACCGCGGCTACGCCGCCGGCAACAACCTCGGTTTGCGGCAGGCCCTCGAGGCGAGGGCGGACTACGCCTTCCTGCTCAACATGGACGCGCGGGTGGCTCCCAGTTGTCTGCGCCGACTGGTCGACGTGGCCCAGCAGAGGCCGGAGGCGGCGCTCCTCGGAGCCACGCTTTACACCGCAGACGGTGAGCGGGTGGAGTTCGACGGCCGACAGTTCGACCCGGTGCTCACGGCAGGGGGGTATGCGGACACGCCCCGGCGGCCGGGCGCCGAGTCGCGAGTGAACCGGGCCGCCTACGCTTGCGGCGCCGCGATGCTGATCCGCCTCGACGTCTCGCGCCAGGTCGGCTTGTTCTCCGAGACGTTCTTCGCCTACCACGAGGATGTGGAGCTCTCTCTGCGGGCGCGACTCTTCGGCCATGAGGTGCTCACCGTCAGCGATGCCGTCGTCTATCACGCGCGCGGAGGGGCCGGTGCCGGAGAGCGCTTCCGCGACTTCATGGGCACGCGCAACATGCTGCTGACTCTGCTCGAGGTCTACGATCGGGCCTCTTGGATCAGCAACGCCGAGGCGCTGTTCGATCACTTCCTGGGCCGCCACAGCGATGCGATGCGATCGGCGGCCCTCTTGGCGGCGCTCTCTGCCGCGCCCAGCGTGCTCCGCCAGCGGCGGAGGATCCGCGCCGTGGGTCGCAAGAGCTATCGCCAGGTGGTAGCCGCTCTCGCCGCTCGGGAGCGATCCGGAGAGTCATGAGCGCCCATCCGCCGTCCGCTCCCGGACGTCACGCCGCCGAGGCGCGCGCATGAGGATCGCGTTCGTCACCTATCAGGGCTACGACGGTGCCGGGGTCTTGCACGCCCACTCCTTTGCACAGCAACTGGTCGATTGCGGTCACGAGGTGCTCTTCCTGCTCTGCGGAGATCCAGCCACCACCTCGCTGTTGGCCGACAAGCCCCGCTACCTGCTGCGCCGGGCGACCTTCGAGAAAGGAGCGCTCGACGCGTCGCTCGGGGACCTCATCGAGGCAGCGGATCCCGAGATCATCCACCTCTGGACCCCTCGCCATCTCCCGGCGCGCGTCGGCCTCGAGTCCTGGAGCCGCACCGCCGCCAGGCTCGTCATCCACTACGAGGACGACGAGGAGTTCATCCTCTCGGAGATCGAGTCGAACCAGCACTTCGGCACCGACGACCTCGCCCTGTACCGCGCGATGCGCGGCGCCACCCTCGACTTCGCCGACCTGACCTCGCGCGCGGAGTCGTTGGACCTGCCCTTCCTCGGTCAGACGCTGCTCGATCCATGGTCCTGGCCCTGGATCCACCCCTTGGTCACGCCGCTGGTTGAAAAGCTCGCCGCCGGTTTCACGGTCATCTCCACCTCCTACGCGCGGTCGCTGGCCGAGCGCGGCGAGCAACCCGTGCGGATTCTCTATCCCGGCGTCGACCGAACGCGCTTCACCCCGGAGGTGGACTCGACGAGGCTGCGACGCAAGCTCGGTCTGGTCGGCAAGACCGTCCTGCTGTACTCGGGCCCGATCGCTGAGTTCCACGACTTCATGGCCTTTCTCGCCGGCCTGGCGCGGATCGTCGCCGACTACCCTGACGTCGTCGTCGTCCAGGTCGGTCACAACCACATCCCCCAGATCACGGGCCCCTTCGTCGAGCGCTCGGGGCTCGCCTCCCATGTGCTTTTCGCGGGTCCGGTACCGCACCGGCAGATGCATCGCTACCTCGGCCTCGCGGACCTGTTCCTGGGCGTGGCGGCGACGAGCCGCTTCAACGCCCACCGTCTGCCGTCGAAGCTCCCCGAGTACATGGCGATGGCGCGTCCGATCGTGTTGGCCGAGGTGGGTTTCGGCCGTGAGCTCGACGACGGGACCGAGGTGGTCAAGATCGGCGGCGACGAGCCGGACGAGGTGGAGCAGGGGCTGCGGCGCGCTCTGCTGCTGCGGCCGTTCTGGCCCGACATGGGCCGGCGGTTGCGGCAAAAGGCGGAGCAACTGTTCGACTGGCGCCGCAACGCCGAGCAGCTGGTGGCGTTCTACGACGAGCTGCTCGAGGTCGAGGAGGTGGTCCTGCCACAGGGATTCGAACCGCGCGGCGACGCCTCGTCCGGCCCCTCGTGGAGCGCCGCGGGTGCTAGGGCCGATCCGGTTGCGCACAGGCCTCGGGTGCTGGTGGTCACCGAAGGGCGCATCGGCCGCCAGATGAGTGGCGTCGGCATCCGCTACCTCGAGCTCGCTCGAGCGCTGGCGGGCGAGCACGACGTCACCGTGGCCCACACCGGGCCCGTGGAGCTGACGATTCCCGGCGTGCGGCAGCTGCACTGGTCCGTCGACGACGGCCGGGAGGTCCTTCGGGCAGCCTCCGCGGCGCAGGCGATCCTCGTCCACGGCTACGTGCTGCACAAGCTACCGCGACTCGCGCAGTGCGAAGGGCTGCTGGTGGTCGACCTGTACTGCCCGTTCCTGTTCGAGAACCTCGAGATTCATCGCGACCGCGGCGTTCCGCTGCGGGAGCGTGAGGCCATCCACGACAACGATCTCGCCGTGCTCAACGACCAACTGCTCGCCGGCGACTATTTCCTGACCGCCACGGAGGCTCAGCGCGATTGGCTGCTCGGCGCGCTGACCGCGCTGGGACGCCTACGGCCGATCACCTGCCCGCCGCGAAGTAGCCCCGGGTCTTTCGTCGCCGTCGTTCCCTTCGGTTCCGCCCGGCGAGCGGCGGGGGAGCCGGGTCCCCGCGATCCGGTGATGCGAGGGGTCTGGCCGGGCATCGAGCCCGACGACGTCATCCTGCTGTGGGGCGGCGGCATCTGGAGCTGGCTCGATCCCTTGACGCCGCTGCGGGCGATGGCCCGGGTCGCCCGTGAGCGTTCCGATGTCAAGTTCGTGTTCCTCTCCACACGGACGGCGCAGCAAGTGGTCGCGATGCCGATCCTCGGCGAGGTCTTCCATCTCGTCGAGCAGAGCGAAGAGCTGCAACGGGTCGTCGTCTTCAACTCCGGGTACATCGACTACGAGAGGCGGGCCGCCTACTTCGCCGAGGCGGACGTCGGTATTTGCGCTCACGCGGAATCCCTCGAGACCCACTTTGCCTTCCGCACCCGCATCTGGGACTACCTGAGCGCCGGCCTTCCGGTGCTCACCACCGCAGGGGACCACTTCGGTCGTCTGGTGGAGGAGCAGCGGCTGGGACGCGTCCTCCCCTTCGGTGACGTGGAGGCGTGGGTGGAGGCGATTCTGGCGCTGGCCGACGCGGAGACCCGGGAGGGATGCCGCCGTCGCATCTTGGAATCTCCAAGCCCCGGCTGGAGCGAGGCCACTGCGGAGCTGCGGGAGGTCATTCGCCGGGGCCCCGGGCCGAGCCCGCTGCGGCGCCGCCGGGCGCCACCTCGACAGACGGTGGAAGCGCCGTGGGGAACCGACCTGGACGGTCTCTCCATCGATGCGCTCTTCGACCTCGCGCTCGGCAGGCTCCGAGCTCTCGAGCCCGAGGCCGTGGCGACGCGACAGAACGGCGCCGCCCTCGCCCAGCGTGCCGATCGGCTCAAGCGCCGGGGTGACGAGTTCCTCGCCCGGACCCGAAACCTCGAGGAGGAGCTCGTCGGTCTGCGCGCCCATGCGGCTCGAATGGAAGACAAGCTCGAGCTTCTCAAGAGAATCCCGCTGGCCGCCTGGACCTGGCGGTTCTGGACGACAGAACGGCGCAGGAGGCATGACGGATGACCTTCACCGGCCTTCCCCTCCGAGGTCGCTCGCGGTGACGGCGATCGGCTCGCTGGATGCGCCGATCGCGGGGGCGGTCGTCCACGGATTCGTGCCGATTCTCGGCTGGGCGCTGGCTGCCGACGGGGCGATCGCCCCAGTGGATCTGCGCATCGACGGTGAGCCCCTCACGGTGGAGATCGAGCGCGTCGTGCGCACCGACGTCGCTGCGGTCCTCGGCTGTTCCGACGAGGTCAGCGCAGGGTTCTGCGCCGTCTTCAACTCGCTGTGTTATGGCAACGGCCGGCACCACCTCGAATGCGTGGCGGGAGCATCTGAATCGCGGGCCGTGGTCGGCAGCTGCGAGCTCGAGATCCGCAACTCGGAGGTCGACCGTTTCTATCGGCGCGTTCGGACGACCTCGCCGCCCGACGCGGGCAGAGGCAAGTTGCGCCGGCTGCTCGAGATCCTCAGTTGTCCCGGCTGCGGACAGTGCCCGTTGCAGGACCACTCTCCCGTGTGCCTCGCCTGTCCGCGCTGCGGAGCGCGGTATCCGCTCCACGGCAGCGTTCCGATCATGGTTCGGGGCGAGGCGGAGCACCCGCTCGAGGAAGGCGACCCGGCCGCGCCGGCTTCCAATCACCAGTATCCCGACCGGGTCCTGCGCGTGATGGAGGAGACCCTGTCGGCGGGAGACCTCGTCCTCGACGTCGGCGCGGGAAGGCGGTCGTTCGGTGCGGACGGGCTCGTCCAGCTCGAGATCCGTCGCTACCCCTTCACCGACATCGTCAACCAGGGGGAGCGGTTGCCGTTTGCCGACGCGGCCTTCGGGCTGGTGGTCAGCCTGGCCGTGACCGAGCACGTCAGGCGCCCCTGGGTCCTGGCGGCCGAGATCCGACGGATCACGCGACCCGGCGGGCAGATCGTCGTCGACTCCGCCTTCCTGCAGCCTATGCACGGCTATCCGAGCCACTACTACAACATGACCGCGGCCGGCCTGGCGGCGCTCTTTGACGACATGGAGACGTTGTCTCTCGAGCCGGCTCCCTACCAGCACCCCTGGTTTGCCGTTCGCTGGATCCTGGACCGCCTGCTGGCCGGACTCGACACCGCCACCCGATCGGCACTGGGCACCCTTACGGTGGACGAGCTGCTGAGCGCCGCCAAGCGCCACTGCGAAGGCGCTGCGGGACCGCTGCGGCGTCTTCCGCTGGCAGAGCACTGCCTCGACGAGCTCGCCGCCGGTTTTACCCTGCACTGCCGAAAGCCGCCATGAGATCCCTGCCCAGCCTCCTCGCGCTCCTGCTCGCAGCAGTGGCCACGGCCGTGTCCGGGTGCTCCGACTCCCGGAGGACGAGCCTCGACCTGTTGCCGGCGACCAGCACGGCCCGGCTCGAGGTCGCCTTGCGCACTCTGCCCGAGGCTACGCTGCACTTGGAGCTCGACCTCGCCGTCGCCGGATCGGATGCGCCGCGAACGGAAGCCATGGGCGTCGAGGTTTGGTTCCATCGCGCCGACAGCCTGCGCGGGCGAGAGGTCGGCCGGGGCGAGCTCCACGCGGGGAGCAATACGTTGGTCCTCGGGCTGCCGCGACAGAAGGGGGCGTTGCTGCTGGAGGTGGTTCCCCGCGGCATCGAGCCAGACGCTGTCCACTGGCGCCGTGCAACGCTCGAGCTGAGCGCTCGGCGAGGTCTCCTGGGGGCCGCCCTCGACGGGCGCGACCTGCGCCGCCGCGCCGCTTCGGGTGCCCCCAACGTCGTCGTCTACCTCGTCGACACGCTGCGTGCCGATGCCCTCCACGTGTACGGATCGCGTCGCCCGACGCCGCAGCTCGATCGCTTCGCTCGGCAAGGGGTTCGCTTCGCCGACGCCGTCAGCGCGGCGTCGTGGACGCGGCCGGCCACCGCGTCCCTGCTCACCGGTCTGTACCCCTCCCACCATCGGGCGCAGGACCGTCCCGATCGGCTCCCCGAAAGCGCCTTCACGCTCGCCGAGCGGCTGCGGCTCGCCGGCTACGCGACCGCGGCCGTCATCTGCAACGGCAACATCGACTCTGCCTGGGGTTTCAGCCAAGGGTTCGACGTCTACGTACGCCCCCCTGTTCCCGACCGCGACCCGCAGGGCCGACCTCGTCGCAACCTGTTCGCCGCGGAAGCTGACGAGGTCGCTTTGGAGCAGTGGCGGCGGCGGGTCCGGGGTCCCCACCACCAGCCAATCTTCCTATATGTCCACACGGTCGATCCCCATGGACCTTACGATCCGCCCGAGTGGTTGCTGCGGGAACGACGTCCGCGCCTGGGGAACACCAACGCCATCCTCGACGAGCTCAATCAGCGGCTCCGGCCGTCCACTCCCGAGCTGGTCGCCTCGCTACGGACGGCGTACGACGGGGAGGTGGCGTACGCCGATCGCGAGTTCGGGAGCTTCCTGCGCCGCCTCGGCAGCTCGGAACCGACCGTGGTGGTGGTCACCGCCGACCACGGAGAGGCCTTCCAGGAGCACGGTTTCTCCTCCCATGGGATGTCTCTGTTCGAGGAGGAACTGCACGTGCCGCTCCTCTTCTGGGCCCCGGGCCTCCTGCCGGCCGGGCGCGTGGTCGAGGAGCCGGTGTCGCAGGTCGACATCCTGCCCACCCTGATCGCGTTGACCGTTGGTTCGCCGGTGCGATCAAGCGGCCTCCGCCTCGACGGCGTCGACCTGTCCCCCCTGTGGCAGGACCCTGGGCGCAGCGGCGGTGAGACTCGGGCGCTGCTCTCTGAGCTCGACTACGACGGCCGGCGTTGGCTCAGCCTTCGCGCCGGAGGTTGGAAGCTGCTCGAAGACCGGAATGCGGGCAGGGAGTGGCTCTTCGACCTCAGGAGCGACCCGGGGAGACGGTGGAGGCGCGGAACGCGCAGCGAGTGCGATCTCGATTGCGCGCGCAGCTGGCACGCCTCCTGCGCGAGGCCCGAGGGCGGCGCCTCGCGGACGAGGTCGACGGTCGCCCCGGCGCCGTTCCCGCCGGTGAGGTCGACAATCTCAGGGCGCTGGGCTACGTCGACTAGCGCCCCAGGAACTCTCCGAGGGGTCCGAGCGGCCCGATGTGGTCGCAGAAGATCTTGAACGAGGCGAGCATCGGCACCGCCAGCACGGCGCCCGGGATCCCCCACATCCAGCCCCAGAAGATGAGGCCGAGCAGGATCATCACCGGGTTGAGGGTGAGCCGCCGGCCGAGGATCATCGGGGTGATGAAGTAGCCCTCGCTCGCCGTGAGCAGGAAGTACACCAGCGGCGGCAGCAGGATCTCCAGCGGCGCCTCGAAGGTCAGCGCCGCGACCACCGCGAGGATCGCGATGCCGACCACCGCGCCGAGGTAGGGGACGAAGTTCAGCACCGTCGCCAGCACGCCCCACAGCGCCGGGTTGGGCATGCCCAGCAGCCACATCGCCGACCCCACGGCGAGGCCGAGGCAGACATTGATCAGGGTGATCGTCGACAGGTAGACGGAGATGTCGCCCTGGAGCTGGCGGGCGATGTCCACCGCCCGCTTCTTGTCGTCCATCGTCGGCAGCACCCGGATCAGCTTGCGCAGGAACAGGTCGCCGGAGGCGAGCAGGAAGTACAGCAACGCCACCACCACGGCGGCGCCGGCGAGGATCTCCTGGGTGCGGTCGAACAGCGCGCTCGACAGGCTCTCCTCCTGCACCGCCACCTGCTGCCGGCCGCCCTGCGGGTCGACCTTGGTCAGCTTCTGCACCTCCTCGGTGGCGCGGTTGACCTGCTCGACCGGCCGCCGCAGGCGCTCGAGCTTGCGCTCCAGCCGGTGCAGGCTGGCCGGCGCCCGGTCCATCCACTCCATCGCCGGGTCGAGCAGCAGGTAGACCGCGCCGGCGGTGACGGCGAGCAGCGCCAGCACCACCAGGCCGGCGGCGGCGGCCTGCGGCAGGCGCAGCCGGACGAGCCCGCGCACCAGCGGCGAGAGCAGCAGGTCGAACAGCACCGCCAGCACCAGCGGCAGCAGGAACAGGCGCGCGAAGTAGAGGGTGTAGAAGACCGCGAGGACGAAGAGGCCGGTCAGGGCCGCCGAGCGCACCCCGACCGGGTGCCGCAGGACGCGGCGCAGCTCGGCGCCGAGGCGGCCCGCCTCGGCGGCGCGGCGGCGCGGGCGCTCGCCGCCGGGGCGGTCGGGGCCGCGGTGCAGCGGCACGTCGCCCGCACCGGCGGCGGGGGACCGCCGCCGGCCGGGGGAGTCGTCATCGGCCGGTCGTCCCGGCCCGCCGGTCAGATCCGTCGCCGGCCTCCGAACAGGTGCAGCAACAGGAGGACGACGAAGACGATGACGAAGATCCACAGCAGGACCTGGGCGATGCCGGCGAAGGTGCCGGCGGCGCCGGTGAAGCCGAGCAGCCACAGGATCAGTGCGATGACGGCGGCGATCAGTGCCCAGCGGAGCAGCATGTTCGTCTCCTTTCCCCAGCGGCACAGCCGCCGCCGGATGGTTCGGTCCCGCTTCTCGCAACGCTCGTGCCATCGTCGCCGCCGGATTGCCGCCACGGGACGGTCGCTATACTCCCCGCCCCGGCCGCAGCCGGGTTCCCGCAGCCGTCCCGAGGAGGAAGAGTGCCGCTCCGCCGTCGTCGCCGCGCCGCCGGCCCGCCCGGCCGCCTCCGCGCTGCGCAACCAGCCGCACCGCGACGCCGGGTCGCGGCTGTCGCCCTACCTGCACTTCGGGCAGATCTCGCCGCTGACCGTGGCGCTGCGGGTCGACGCGGCGGGCCACGCCTCCCGGGAGGACCGCGACGCCGTCCTCGAGGAGCTGCTGGTGCGGCGCGAGCTGGCGGTCAACTTCGTCCACCACGCCCCGGAGGACTACGACCGCTACCGCGGGCTGCCCGGGTGGGCCCGGCGGACGCTGGCGGCGCACCGCGACGACCCGCGCCCCCACCGCTACAGCCGCCGCGAGCTGGAGGAGGCGCGCACCCACGACCGGGTGTGGAACGCCGCGATGCGCGAGATGCGCCACACCGGCTACCTGCACAACCACCTGCGGATGTACTGGGGCAAGAAGATCCTCGAGTGGTGCAACACCCCGGAGTACGCCCACCGGGTGGCCCTGGAGCTCAACGACCGCTGGTTCCTCGACGGCCGCGATCCCTCGTCGTACGCCAACGTGGGCTGGCTCTTCGGCCTCCACGACCGGCCGTGGCCGGAGCGCCGCGTCTACGGGACGGTGCGTTCGATGTCGGCGGCCGGGCTGGCGCGGAAGACCGACCCCGACGCCTACGTGGCGCGGGTCGAGCGCCTCCTCGCCGGCGGCGGAGCCTGAGGCGCCCCGCGCCGCCTCACTCCCCGAACAGCGGCAGCTGCCAGACGCCGCCCACCAGGTTGGAGGCGGTGACGCCGAGCAGCCGCACCGGCCGGCGGGCCGCCTCGGTGCGCTGCAGCAGCTCGCGGGCGTGGCGGGCCAGGGTGGCGGCGCCGGCGACGGGCGCGGCCAGCGTCCGCGAACGGGTCACGGTGGTGAAGTCGGCGTAGCGCACCTTCAGGGTCACGGTGCGGCCGGCCAGCTCGCGGCGCTCGAGCCCGGCCGCGACCTCGGCCGCCAGCCGCTCGATCTCGACCTCCATGGCGGCGACCGCCACCAGGTCGGTCGCGTAGGTGGTCTCCGTCCCCAGGCTCTTGCGCTCCTGGTGGGTCTCGACCGGCCGCTCGTCGATGCCGCGCGCGAACTCCCACAGCAGGGTGCCGTGGCGCCCGAAGCGGGCGGTGAGACGCTCGGCCGGCAGGCGCCGCAGGTCGGCGACGGTGGCGACGCCGAGCTCGCCCAGGCTGCGCTCGGTGGCCGGGCCGACGCCGTGCAGCCGGCGCACCGGCAGCGGGGCGAGGAAGCGCTCCACGGCGCCGGGGGGCACCACGGTGAGCCCGTCCGGCTTGCCGTGGTCGGAGGCGATCTTGGCGACCAGCCGGTTGGGCCCGACGCCCACGCTGACGGTCAGGCCGCGCTCCTCGCGCACCCGGCGGCGGATCGCCCGGGCCACGGCGGTGGCGCTGGCGAAACGGCCCAGGTGGTCGGTGACGTCCAGGTAGGCCTCGTCGATCGACACCGCCTGCACCAGCGGCGTGAGCTCGCGGAAGAGGGCGAACAGCGCCTGCGACTCGCGCCGGTAGCGCGGGAAGTCGGGGCGCAGGAAGACCGCCTGGGGGCAGCGGCGGAGCGCCTCGGCGGCGGGCATCGCCGAGCGGACGCCGAAGCGCCGCACCTCGTAGCTCGCCGCCGCCACGACGCCGCGGCCGGCAGGGTCGCCGCCGATCACCACCGGGCGGCCGCGCAGCGTCGGGTCGTCGCGCATGTGGACGGCCGCGTAGAAGCAGTCCATGTCGCAGTGCAGGATGCGCCGCACCCGCTCGGGTGCCGGCTCCGGGGTGGCGCCCACCCGGCGATCTTAGCGGGCCGCGGCGCAGGCCCGCGGGTTGTACAATCCGCGCCGCGACACCATGTCCAGCGACCTCCAGGCCGGGGGTCGTGCCGGCGCCGGCGAGGCGGACCGCTGGGCCCTCACCGCGGAAGCCTTCGCCAGTCTGCTCGACTTTCTCGGCCCCGACCGCGAGACCGCCGGGGAGGAGTACGACCGGCTGCGCCGCCGCCTGAGCCGGATCTTCGTCTACCGCCAGTGCCGCCAGGTCGACGAGCTGGTGGACGAGACCTTCGACCGGGTCGCCCACAAGCTGTGCGAAGGGCTGGAGGTCCGCGCCGAGGATCCGTTGCACTACCTGTGCGGGGTCGCTTTCCGGGTGCAGAAGGAGATCCTCCGCGAGGAGGCGCGGGCCCGCCGGGCGCTCGCCGAGCTGCCGCGGCAGCCGCCGCCGGAGGAGCCGGACCCGGAGGACGAGATCCGCCTCGCCTGCCTCGAGGCCTGCCTCGCCGAGCTCGAGGACGGGGGGCGCGAGCTGCTCCTCGCCTACCACGAGGGCGACGGGAGGGCGCGCATCCGCAACCGCAAGGCGCTGGCCCGCCGCCTCGACGTTCCGATCAACGCCCTGCGCATCCGCGCCCACCGGCTCCGCGTCCGGGTGGAGCGGTGTGTGCGCTCCTGCGTGAAGACGAAATGAAAACAGACCGCGGCGCACCTCGGAGTGGAGGGGGAGAGATCGGACGGGGCGCGGGAGGACGCGACATGGAGAGCCCACGGATCGAGCCCGGCGAGGCCCGGCGCTACCTGCTCGGCCGGCTGACGCCGGCGGAGATGGAGCGCCTCGAGGAGCGCATGGTCGCCGGCGACGACGCCTGCGACGCGGTGGGCGCGGTCGAGGACGACCTGGTGGACGCCTGGGTGCGCGGCGAGCTGCGCCGCGCCGACCGGAGCGCCTTCCGCGCCCGCCTGCTCGGGACCGAGGGGATGGCGGAGCGGATCGCGTCCGCCCGCGCCCTGGCGGCGCTGGCGGCCGCGGCGGCGCCCCCGCGGGAGCGGAGAGGGTGGCCGATCGGGCGCTGGCTCGCCGCGCCGCGGCCGGCGCTGGCCGCGGCGACGGCGCTGGTCCTGGTCGCGCTGATCGCAGCGGGGGGGTTCGCCTGGCGCGGCGCGGAGCTGTCGCGGCGCCTGGAGCGGGCCGAAGCGGCGGCGCGGACGGCGGCCGGAGAGCGCGACGCCGCGGTCCGCCGCGCCGCGCGCCTGGAGGCCAGGGCGAGCACCGCCGGGGCGCGCCGGGGGGACGAGCGCCGCGCGGCGGCGGAGCGTCTCGAGGCCGCCGAGGAGAAGGCGGCGGCGCTCGCCGCGGAGCTGGAGCGGCTGCGCGCGGCGCGCGCCGCCGCCCCCGCCGAGGTGAGCTTCCTCCTCGGCATGACCACCCGGTCGGCGGCGGGACTGCCGCGCCTGGTGGTGCCCGGCACCGCCGGGCGCGTGCGGTTGCAGCTCGACACCGGGGGGGAGGAGCCCTACCCGGCCTTCCGCGCGCGCCTGCTGGCGGCGGGTGGCGCCGTGGCCTGGAGCCGGGCCGGCATCGCGCCGGCGCCGCCCGGCGGCCCGACCGTGGAGCTGGAGCTGCCGGCCGAGGTGCTCCGCCCGGGGCGCTACGAGCTGGTGCTCGAGGGCGTGGCGGCCGGCGCGGCTCCCGAGCTGGTCGCCGCCTACGAGTTCGAGGTCCGGCGCTGAACGCCCGGAGGCCGCGATGCCCATCCTCCGTTTGCGAGCCGGGACCGGGGATCGTAGACTTTCGGTAATTGTCGGTTCTCCGTCCCATCGGTCTGGCGCTGCTCGTGGCGTCGCTGGCGACCGCCGGCTCCGCCGCCGTGGAGCCCCTTCCGGTCGCCGGGCCGCCCGTGGAGCGCACGATCGCGGGCGGCGGTGCGGACGTCTACACGGTCGACCTGACGGCGGGTGAGGTCCTCCTGCTGAACGTCGAGCAGCGCGGGATCGACCTGGTCCTCCACCTCGACGGGCCGGACGGCGCGCGCCGGCTGGACCAGGACAGCCCCAACGGTGCCCACGGCACCGAGTCGCTCTCCTTCATCGCGGACGTCTCCGGCACCTACCGCCTCACCGTGGCGGCCGGTGCGGCGCGAGCGGCGCCGGGCGGCTACCGTCTCGAGGTGGTCGCCCGCCGTCCCGCCGGCGCCGACGACGCCGCGCGGGTGGCCGCGGAGCGCGCCGAGTACCGCGGCATGATGGCCGCGTGGGGGGAGGGGACCGCCGACTCGCGACGCCGGGCGGTCGAGGAGTACGAGGCCGCCCTGGAGATCTGGCGCCGCCTCGGGGAGCGCCGGCGCCAGGCGGAGGTGCTCGACGACCTGCGGGCGATCGACGACATCCTCGGCGAGTCGCGGCGCGAGATGGAGCGGCTCGAGGAGGCTCTCGCCCTGTGGACCGAGCTCGGTGAGCCGGCGCGGGTGGCGACCGAGATCAACAACCTCGGGCAGGTGACCGAGCGGCTCGGCGAGCCCGACGCGGCGGCGGCGTACCTCGAGCGGGCGCGCACGATGTTCGCCGCGCAGGGAAACCTCCTCGACGAGGCCAAGGCGTTGAGCAACCTCGGCTCCCTGGAGCGCCGGCGCGGCCGCCTGGACGCCGCCGCCGACGACTTCACGGCCGCGCTCGCCCTGCTGCGCCGCCTGGACGACCGCCGCCAGCAGGCGCGCACGCTCAACAACCTGGGGCTGGTGCGGCTGCAGCAGGGGCGCTTCACCGCCGCCCGCGAGCACCTCTCCGAGGCGCTCGCGCTGGCGCGCGCGGTCCCCGACCCGGCCGCCGAGGCCGGCGCCCTCAACAACCTCGGCCGCGCCGACGACGAGCAGGGGCGCCTGCAGGACGCGATCGACCACTACCGGCAGGCGCTCGACCTCGACACGGCGCGCGGCTATCGCCTCGGGCAGGCCTTCGCCGTCAACAACCTCGCCGCGGTCTACGCGCGGCTGGGCCAGGCCGCCGAGGCGGCCGAACACTTCCGCCGCGCCCTGGCGCTGTACCGCGAGGTCGGCGACCGCAGCTCGGCGGGCCGGGCGGTGGCCAACCTGGCCTGGGTGGAGCTGCAGCTCGGCCGCCTCGACGACGCGGCGGCGCACCTGGACGAGGCCGCGGCCGCCGCCGACGAGGTGGACAACCGCGAGCTGGCGGTGCTCACCCTCGACCTGCGGGCCGAGGCGGAGGTGCGCCGCGAGCGGCCCGCCGCCGCCCGCGAGCTGGCGGGCCGGGCGGTGGCCGCCGCCGAGGACCTGGGCGCCCCCCTGTTGCTCGCCTCGGCCCTGCGGGTGTCCGGCCTCGCCGCCCTGGCCGACGGCGATCCGGGGGCGGCGCGGCCCCCCCTCGAGCGGGCGCTCCGGCTGTGCCACGAAGCCGGCCAGACCCTGGGCGAGGCGGACGTGCTCTACCGCCTGGCGCGCACCGACCGGCAGCTCGCCGACCTCGACGCGGCGCGGGCGGAGATGGCGGCGGCGATCGATCGGCTCGAGGAGGTGCGCGCCGGCGTCGCGGTGGAGGGTCTGCGGTCGAGCTTCGTGGCCGACCGCAAGGAGATCTACGAGGAGTCCGTGGACCTGCTGATGGAGCTCGACCGGCGGCGGCCGGGCGAGGGCTACGACGGCCGCGCCCTCGAGGCGAGCGAGCGGGCCCGCGCCCGCAGCCTCCTCGACCTGCTCGCCGAGGCGCGCGTCGACCTGCGCCGCGACGCATCGCCGGAGCTGCGGGGGCGCGAGGCCGAGCTGCGCGACCGCCTCGACGCCCTCGACCGGCGGCGTCGGGAGGCCCTGGCGGGCGCCACCGACCCGGCGGCCGCCGCCGACCTGGTCCGACAGATCCGCGCGGTGCGCGAGGAGCACCAGGCGGTCGAGGCGCGCATGCGGACGTCGAGCCCGCGCTACGCCGCCCTCGCCCCCGCCCGGCCGCCGGACCTCGCCACCCTGCAGCGCGAGGTGCTCGACGCCGGCACGACGCTCCTCGAGTACGGTCTCGGGTCGCGCCGGAGCTTCCTGTGGGTGGTGGACGCCGGGGAGCTGCACACTTTCACCCTGCCCGGGCGCGCCGAGATCGAGCGGCGGGCGCGCGCCTTCCACGACCTGGTGCGCACGCCCGGGGAGGACGGTCCGGCGCTGGCCGCCGCCGGCGCCGCTCTCACCGAGGTGCTGCTGGCGCCGGCGCGCGACCTGCTCGCCGACCGGCGCCTGGTGGTCGTCGCCGACGGCGCGCTGCACTACGTGCCGTTCGCGGCTCTGCCGGACCCGGCCGCGCCGCCGGGCGCGCCGCCACCGCCCCTGGTGGTCGGCCACGAGATCGTCGGCGCGCCGTCCGCCGCGGTCCTCGCCGCGCTGCGCCGCGAGGGGCCGTCCGCGGCCGCCGAGACCCTCGCCGTCTTCGCCGACCCGGTGTTCGAGGCCGACGATCCGCGGGTCGAGCCGGCCGCCGCGCCACGCTCGGCGGACGAGCCGGGCGCCGGGCTCGACTTCCGCCGGCTGCGCTTCTCCCGCCGCGAGGCCGAGGGCATCGCCGCCCTGGTCCCCGCCGGCGAGCGGATGGTGGCGCTCGGCTTCGCCGCGTCCCGCGACGCCGTCGAGGGCGACCGGCTGGAGCGCTTCCGGTGGATCCACTTCGCCACCCACGGCGTCCTCGACGCGCGCTTCCCGGAGCTCTCCGGGCTGGTGCTGTCGCGGGTCGGTCCCCGCGGCGAGCCGCGCGACGGCTTCCTACGCCTCCAGGACATCTACGGTCTCCGGCTGGACGCCGACATGGTGGCCCTGAGCGCCTGCCGCACGGCGCTCGGGGCGGAGATCCGGGGCGAGGGGCTGGTGGGGCTGACGCGCGGCTTCATGTACGCCGGGGCGCGGCGCGTGCTGGCGAGCCTGTGGGACGTCCAGGACCGCGCCACGGCCGAGATCATGGTGCGTCTCTACCGCGGCATCCTCGTCGAGGGGCGGGCGCCCGTCGCGGCGCTGCGCGACGCCCAGGTCTCGATGTGGCGGGACGGTCGCTGGCACGCCCCCTACGACTGGGCGGGCTTCGTGTTGGAAGGCCCCTGGGACTGACGGCGCCGCCGGCGCCGGGCCCCGGGGGGACGTCGAACAGACCCTGGAGGGAGGAGCGATGGACGTGGACAACGGAACCGGAGGGACGGTCGACTACGGGCAGGGCGGCGGCGGTGGCGCTCCGCTGACCGGGGATTGCAGCGGCACCCTGAAACCGCACGGGCACGCCCACTTCACGCCGTGCGGAACGCCGCCGTGGACGGTGACGTTCACCGACCAGAAGACGGGGAAGAGCTGCACCTCGAGCCCCTTCTCCGACGCGGGCGCGACGGTGACGATCGTCCGCTTCAACCCCTGCGAGATCACCATCACCTGAGCCGGCCGTCCGCGCCGTTCGACCGAGGGCCTCCCCGGGCGGGGAGGCCCTCGTGCTCTGCGGCCGTGAAATGTTTCCGGTCGTTCCGTCACACCTGAGTAGAGGCCCGAGCCCCTCAGGCCTCGACGGAGGGAAAGATGGAGCGGATGGCGACGCGCGAGTCGACGGCGGACGGTCCTCCCGGTCTCGGGAGACCACGCCGCCGGCGGCGGGTCGCCGCCCGCTCCATGACCGACGGGCTCGCCTTCCCGGCGATCTCGTGGTCTCTGTCCGGGGAGTGGTCAGCCCGGCGAACCGCCGCCCCCGGTGAGCCGACGTTGGCCCTCCCCGGTCCCTCCGGCTTTCCACCGCCGCTGCCGTCCGCCGAGCGCCTGGCCGCTTGGGGGCGCTTCGGCGAGCTCGAGCTGGCCGGGGCGGGCGGCATGGCCCGCGTCTACCGCGGCATCGACCGCCGCCGCCGCCGTCCGGTGGCGGTGAAGCTGCTGGTCGAGCGCCGCCACCCGGGCGACGACCTGCGGGAGGCCCGCCTGCAGCAGGCGGTCCGCCATCCCGGCGTGCTGCCGGTCTACGATCGCGGCATCTTCGCCGGTTGCCCCTGGTTCTCGATGCCCTACGTGAACGGCTCGACGCTGAAGGCGGCCCGTACCCGGATCCGCCTCGACCAGGCGCTGGCCCTGGTGGCCGACGTGTGCCGCGCGGTGGCCGTGGCCCACGACCGCGGCATCGTCCACTGCGACGTGAACCCGCGCAACGTGCTGGTGGCGCGCACCGGACGCGGTCTGCGCGCCTGGATCATCGACTTCGGCATCGCCCGCGAGGCCAGCCGCCCGACCGGGACCGACACCACCCGCGTCTTCGGCACGCCCGCCTACATGGCCCCCGAGCAGGCGCTGGGCCACCATCGCGAGATCGACCCGCGCACCGACGTCTACGGCCTCGGCGCCACCCTCTACGAGCTCGCCGCGGGGCGCCGGCCGTTCTCCGCCGAGACCTCCGCGGCCGTCCTCACCAAGGCCGTGCGCGAGGAGCCCCAACCGCTGCGCGAGCTCGCCCCCGAGGTGCCGCCGGCGCTCGAGAGCCTGGTGCTGCGCTGCCTCGAGAAGAACCCCGCCGACCGCTACCCCGACGCCCGCGCCGTCGCCACCGACCTCGACCGCCTCCTCCGCCACTGACCCCCGGGCGAGGCCCCCGGGGCGAGCACAGCGACGCCCCCTCCGGTGACCGGAGGCTAGTCGAGGAGGCCGCCTTCGGTCATCCGCCGCGCATCGAGCACCCGCTCGAGCTCGTCGTCGGGGAGGAGCTGCTTCTCCTTGGCGAGCTCGCGGACGGTGCGGCCGGTCTTCCACGACTCCTTGGCGACCTCGGCGGCGCGGTCGTAGCCGATCTTCGGCGCCAGCGAGGTGACCATGGCCAGCGACTTCTCGACCAGCTCGGCGCAGCGCTCGCGGCGCGGGGTGATGCCGGCGACGCACTTGTCGGCGAGCAGCCGCGACACGTTGGCGAGGATCTCGATCGACTGCAACAGGTTGTAGGCGATCACCGGCATCATCACGTTGAGCTCGAAGTTGCCGTTCATCCCGCCCACGGTCACCGCGACGTCGTTGCCGATCACCTGCGCGCAGACCATCAGCACCGATTCGGGGATCACCGGGTTGACCTTGCCCGGCATGATCGAGCTGCCCGGCTGCAGCGACGGGATGTCGATCTCGCCGATGCCGCAGCGCGGGCCGGACGACAGCCAGCGGATGTCGTTGGCGATCTTGGTCAGCGAGGCGGCGATCGTCTTGAGCGCTCCCGAGGCCTCGACGCAGGCGTCCTTGGCGGCCAGCGCCTCGAACTTGTTGGGCGCCGGCCGGAAGGGGTGCCCGGTGGCCTCGGCGATGCGCTCGATCACCTTCTCGGCGAAGCCGGGAGGGGCGTTGAGGCCGGTGCCCACGGCGGTGCCGCCGAGCGCCAGCTCGGCCAGCCGGCGGCGGGCGCAGGACAGCCGCTCCAGCCCGTAGCGCACCTGCTGCGCGTAGCCGGAGAACTCCTGCCCCAGGCGCACCGGCACGGCGTCCTGCAGGTGGGTGCGCCCGATCTTGACCACGTCGTCGAGCTCGGCGGCCTTGGCCTCCAGCGCCTCGGCGAGGTGGACCAGCGCCGGGTCGAGGTCCTCGGCGATGGCGGAGTAGGCGGCGACGTGCAGCGCCGTGGGGATCGAGTCGTTCGAGGACTGGCCGGCGTTGACGTGGTCGTTCGGATGGACGGGCCGCTTCGATCCCTTCTCCCCGCCGAGGATCTCGATCGCGCGGTTGGACAGCACCTCGTTGACGTTCATGTTGGTCGAGGTGCCGGACCCGGTCTGGAAGATGTCGAGCGGGAACTCGGCGTCGAGCCGGCCGGCGATGACCTCGTCGGCCGCCTGCACGATGGCGTCGGCGATCTCCTGCGAGACCACCCCCTGCTCGGCGTTGATGCGGGCGGCCTCGCGCTTGATCCGCGCCATGGCGGCGAGGAAGCGGCGCGGGAAGGTCAGGCCCGAGACGGGGAAGTTGCGGCGCGCCCGCTCGGTCTGGGCGCCGTAGTAGGCGGCGGCGGGGACCTCGATCTCGCCGAGGCTGTCGCGCTCGGTGCGTGTGTCGGACATGGGATTCTCCTCACTGATCGAAGGTAGGACAGGGTCGCGCCCTGCACCGGCAGCCTAGCAGCTTCCTCCGCCGCCCGGCGGGGCGACGCGGCCGCCGGCGGGACCGTAGGAAGGGTGAAAGGAGCGATGCGATGTCCCGACGGTGGACGAGCCTCCTCGTCGTCGTGGCGCTGGCCGTCCCGGCGGCCCGGGCCGCGGCGGCGGGGGAGGTGGAGCTGGAGGTGGCGGGCTCACGGTTCGTGCTGCAGAGCCGCTTCTGGGTGGCGCTGCACCAGACGCTGCTGGCGGCGGTCGCGCCCGACCCGATGGCCGGGCCGGAGACGGGCCTCGACGACGCCGGCTGGCGCGGCGCGGTGGCGGTCTACCGCGAGCGGTTCGCGGGTCGATCGTCGATCTTCGACCCCGAGCTGGTGCGGGTCGAGGGGCTGCTCTCGGCGGCGGTCGGTGATGCGCCCCCGCCGGGGCTTCCGGCCGACGTCGCGGCCGCCCTGCGCGCCGCGGCGCCCGCCTACCGGGCGGGGCGGTGGGCGGCGGACGACCGCACCGACCGGCTGTGGATCGCCGTCGCCGCCGCGCTGCTGCGCGAGGTCGGTCCGGAGCTCCTCCCGGCGGCCGGACGCGCCTGGGGGACGCCGCTGCCCCGCGCCGTGACGGTGGACGTCGCGCCCGCCGCGGGGCGCTTCGGCGCCTACACGACCGGGGACGCGGCCGCCGTCCACGTGACGATCTCCGGCCGGGCCGCCGCCACCCAGGGCTTCGCCGCCCTCGAGACGCTGCTGCACGAGGCGTCCCACGGCGTGGTCGACGGCGGGGAAGGGGCGGTCGGGCCCTGGCTCGCGGCGGCGGCGCAGCGCCTCGGGCTGCGCCTGCCGCCGCGACTCTGGCACGCCGTCCTCTTCTACACCTCCGGCGAGCTCACCCGCCGCGCCCTGGCGGCGCGCGGGGTCGCCTACACCCCCTACGCGGACCTGCAGGGCGTCTGGGAGCGCAGCCCCGCCGGCGCCCGCGCCGCACTGGAGAGCGCCTGGAAACCGTGGCTCGACGGGCGGGTCGGCAGACAGGAGGCCGTCGATGCGCTGGTGCGGGCGCTGGGACGGCCGTCGGGCGGGTCTCCCGGGGACGCCGGGCGGGACGGCGCCGCGGCCCGCCGGCGCTAGGACTGCGACTGCCGCGCGGGGGCGGCGAGCGGGAGCCCGGCCTTGCCGACCAGCTCCTGGAGCGGCGTGACGCCGAGCGCGTCGGTGCGCAGCGAGGCGATGCCCTCCACCGCGGCGAGGGCGCCGGAGAGGGTGGTGATGCAGGGCACGCCGTGGCGGAGCGAGAGCCGGCGGATGTGGGTGTCGTCCTCGTGCGAGGCGCGGCCGAGGGGCGTGTTGACCACCAGCGCGATCTCGCCGTTGATCAGCAGGTCGCCGACGTGCGGCCGGCCCTCGTGGATCTTCTTGACCCGCCCGACGTCGAGCCCCTGGGCGGCGAGGTAGGCCGCCGTGCCCTCGGTGGCCAGCAGGCGGAAGCCGAGCTCGGCCGAGGCCGCGGGCGACCGGCACCACGGCGCCCTTGTCGCGGTCGTGCACCGAGACGAAGGCGGCGCCGCTCTGGGGCAGCCGCTCGCCGGCCGCGAGCTAGGCCTTGACGAAGGCGTTGCCGAAGCCGCCGGAGGCCGAACCCCCATCACCTCGCCGGTCGACTTCATCTCCGGGCCGAGCAGCGGGTCGACGTCGGGGAAGCGGCGGAAGGGGAAGACGGGGGCCTTGACGAAGACGCCGGGCACCGCGGGCTCGGCGGTGAAGCCCGATCTCGGCGAGGGTCTCGCCCGGCCATCACCCGCGCCGCCAGCCCCACCAGCGGCACGCCCACCGCCTTGGCGATGAACGGCACGGTGCGCGAGGCGCGCGGGTTGACCTCGAGGACGTAGAGGTCGCCGTCGTGGACCGCGAACTGGACGTTCATCAGGCCGACGACCCCGAGGCGCAGGGCGAGGCGGGTGGCGACGTCGCGCATCTCGTCGAGCTGGGCCGCCGGCAGCCGTAGCGGCGGCAGCACGGCCGCCGAGTCGCCGGAGTGGATGCCGGCCTCCTCGATGTGCTGCAGGATGCCGGCGACGACGGCGCGCTCGCCGTCGGCGATCAGGTCCATGTCGACCTCGAAGGCGTCCTCGAGGAAACGGTCGAGCAGCACCGGCGCGCCCTCGCGACACCTCGGCCGCCTGGCGCATGTAGCGCTCCAGCGTCTCCTCGTCGTAGCAGATCGCCATGGCCCGGCCGCCGAGGACGTAGCTGGGCCGCACCAGCAGCGGGTAGCCGATCGCGCGCGGCCGACCTCGACCGCCTCCTCCGACGAGACGGCGGTGCCGTGCTCGGGCTGGCGCGATTCCCTCCTCGGCGAGCAGGCGCGCCGAAGCGGCGGCGGTCCTCGGCCAGGTCGATCGCGTCCGGGCGAGGTGCCCCAGATCGGGACCCCGGCGGCCTCGAGCCCGCGGGCCAGCTTCAGCGGCGTCTGGCCGCCGAGCTGCACGATCACCCCCACCGGGCTGCTCGCGCTCGATCACCGCCAGCACGTGCTCGAGGGTCAGCGGCTCGAAGTAGAGGCGGTCGGAGGTGTCGTAGTCGGTCGACACCGTCTCCGGGTTGCAGTTGACCATCACCGTCTCGAAGCCGCGGCTCGCGCAGGGCGAAGGCGGCGTGCACGCAGCAGTAGTCGAACTCGATCCCCTGGCCGATGCGGTTCGGGCCCGGAGCCCAGGATGACCACCTTGCGGCGGTCGCTCGGGGTCGGCCTCGTCCTCCTCGCCGAAGGTGGAGTAGAGGTAGGGGGTCTCGGCCGGGAACTCGGCGGCGCAGGTGTCGACCCGCTTGTAGACCCGGCGCACCCCGTGCTCGGCGCAGGCGCGCCGCACCGCCTCCGCCGGTGGCGACCAGCAGGGCGCCGATCCGCTCGTCGGAGAGGCCGGACTGCTTGGCGCGGGCCAGCAGCGGCCGCGGCACGCGAGGCGGCGTCCCAGCAGGCCAGCTCGGCCTCCAGCTCGACGATCTCGCGCGATCTGGCGCAGGAACCAGGGATCGATGCGAGGTGGCCGCGGCCACCTCCTCGCACCGTCCACCCCTGGCGCAGGGCGGCGAAGACGGCGCACAGGCGCTCCCAGTTGGGCATCGCCCAGCCGGCGCGACAGCAGCACCGGGTCCGCCATCCGGCGCTCGCGGGCGGACAGCTGCCGTCGAGCTCGAGCGAGGAGATCGCCTTGATCAGCGCCTCCTGGAAGTTGCGCGCCGATCGCCATCACCTCGCCGACCGACTTCATGCTGGTGCCCAGGGTGGTCCGCGAGCCCGGGAACTTCTCGAAGGCCCAGCGCGGGATCTTGACCACCGTGTAGTCGAGGGTGGGCTCGAAGGCGGCGTAGGTCTTGCCGGTGATGTCGTTGGGGATCTCGTCGAGGGTGTAGCCGACCGCCAGCAGGGCGGCGATCTTGGCGATCGGGAAGCCGGTCGCCTTCGAGGCCAGCGCCGAGCGACCGCGACACCCGCGGGTTCATCTCGATGACCAGCCGCTCGCCGCTCGCGGGGTCGACCGCGAACTGGATGTTCGAGCCGCCGGTGGCCACGCCGACGCGACGGATCACCGCGAAGGCGTCGTCGCGCATCGCCTGGTACTCGCGGTCGGACAGGGTCTGCTGCGGCGCCACGGTGATCGAGTCGCCGGTGTGGACGCCCATCGGGTCGAAGTTCTCCACCGAGCAGACGACGATCGCGTTGTCCAGCGCGGTCGCGCATCACCTCGAGCTCGAACTCCTTCCAGCCGAGGACCGCTCTGCTCGATGAGCACGCGGTGCACCGGCGAGGCGGCCAGGGCGCGCCCGATCACGTCGTCCACCTCGTCGCGGTTGTAGGCCACGCCACCGCCCTCGCCGCCGAGGGTGAAGCTCGGCCGCACGATGATCGGGAAGCCGATCTCGGCGGCGATCTCGCGCGCCTCGGCGAGCGACCCGGCGTAGCCGCTGCGCGCCACCCGCAGCCCGACCTCCTCCATGGCGGCCTTGAAGAGCTGGCGGTCCTCGCCCAGCCGCAGCGCGTCGGGGGAGGCGCCGAGCACCTCGACGCCGTGGCGCTCCAGGGCGCCGGACTCCTCGAGCGCCAGGGTGAGGTTGATCCCCGTCTGCCCGCCCACCGTCGGCAGCACCGCGTCGGGGCGCTCGCGGGCGAGGATCTTCTCCACCACCTCCGGCACCAGAGGCTCGACGTAGGTGGCGTCGGCGAACTCGGGGTCGGTCATGATGGTCGCGGGGTTCGAGTTCACCAGCACCACCCGGTAGCCCTCGCGGCGCAGCACCCGGCAGGCCTGGGTTCCCGAGTAGTCGAACTCGCAGGCCTGGCCGATGACGATCGGGCCGGAGCCGAGGACGAGGATGGAGGACAGATCGCTGCGGCGGGGCATGGCGGCGGCAGTCTAGCAGCGCCGGGGGCGGCCCCGGCGCGCCGCCGGGCGGCCGCCGGGGCGGTGGCACCGAAATTGAAGTCTGCCTCGGCGAACGTGGGCGGCCGGGGTCGCGAGGCGGACTCAGGTAACACACCGACTCGATCTCAGCCAATTCCCGCGGGGTTCGTCGCCCCCGGGACGCCGAGCGCCCTCGGCCGCTCCCGCTCGTTTTCCGAGAGGAGCCCGACACCATGCAGACCCGACACGCCGATCGACTCGAGGCGCTGCTGCGCGAGCACCACCGGCGCCGCGAGGAGGGCAGCGCCCGCCCGGAGGCGCGGGGGCGCGAGCATCCCCGCTTCCGCGCCGAGTTCAGCCGCGCGGTGCGCGAGCACGTCCTGCCGATCCTCGAGGAGGCGGTCCACCGGCTGCGGCCGAAGGTGGAGCGCGCCCACCTGTTCCATCAGCTCGGCACCGCCGGCCTGCGGGTCAAGCTCGACCAGTGGGACGACTACGAGCGCGCCCTGGTCTTCTTCGGCGACGACCGGGCCGGCCGCGTGCGGGTGACCCACGAGGGGGTGGGCTTCTCGCTGCTGGCCAGCGAGCTGGCGGTCGCCGATCTCGACGACGCCCGGGCCGAGGCGGAGGTGATGCGCTTCCTCGACCGGCTCCTGCACGGCTCCGCCGACCCCGACCGGTACGCCGCCTGACGATGACGTACCGCATCGACAGCGACCGCATCGAAGAGCTCCTCACCGCCTACGAGGCGCGGCGCGACGACCGCCGCTACCACCCGGAGGAGATGCTGCGCCGCAACCCCGAGTTCCGCGACGACTTCGACCGCGTGGCACGGCAGGTGGTGCTGCCGGTGCTCCAGGACGTCGCCGACGCCCTGCGCCGCCGGGTCGACGCGGTGTCGATCTTCCACCGGGTCAACACGGTCGGCATCACGGTCAAGCTCGATCCCTGGGAGGACTTCGACCGGACGCTGCTGCTGTTCGGCGACGAGGCGAGCTGCCAGGTGCGCATCACCCACGAAGGCGTCGGTTTCAGCTTCCTCCGCGACCGGCTGCCGCTCGACGAGCTGGTCGCCGAGTGCGTCGAGGAGGCGGTGATGGACTTCCTCGAACGGGTGCTGCACCGGGAGCCGGCGGGCGAGGAGCTGGCGGCCGAGGTGGCGTCGCAACCGCCGGTCGACGGGGCGCCCGCGCCGGCGCGGACGGCGGCCGGGAGACGGGCGCGGCCCCGCGCCGCCGGCGGCCCCGCGGCGGCGGTCGCCCCTCAGCCGGCCGGCGAGTCCGACTCCGCTGCGTACCCGGCGCAGGAGACCACCGGCAGCGCCGGATAGCGCGGGAAGCGCGGGTCGGCGTCGGACAGCCCGCAGCGCACGAAGACGCTGCGCCGCGACGCCACCACCCGGAGGTGCCGGCAGGTGGCGCACCGCCCCGGGGGGGTCGTCAGCCGGGCCAGCGCCTCGCGCCCTTCCCGGCCGCCGGTCGCCCCCCGCCCGCGGTCGCGATCTCCCCCGTCCCTTCCGGTCATCGTCCCGATCCTCCCGCACCCCGGCTACGGCGCCGCGTCGTCGCTGCCGGCGCCCAGGTCGCCGGCCGCGGCCAGCCGCTCCAGGGTCCCCTCGGGTCCCAGCAGGACGAGGCGGTCGCCCGCTTCGAGGACGGTTTCGGCGTCCGGGACCACCCGGGTCTCCACCCCGCCGGCACCGCGGCGCTGGATCTCGAGGACCCGGGCGCCCACCGTGTGGGGCAGGCGGGCCTCGGCCAGCGTGCGGCCCACCAGGTCGCGGGGGACCGGCAGCGAGCGCACGGCGAAGTCGGGCGGCAGCTCCACGTAGTCGCGGCGCGGATCGCCCTCGGAGCTGGAGACGAAGGTGGCCAGCATCGCCGGCCGCCCCAGCACCTCCTGGGTGTAGATCGCCAGCAGGTCGCGCTTGGCGAGGACGCCGCGGAAGCGGCCGTCGGCGTCGACCACCGGCAGGCGCTCGAAGTCGCTGTGGGCGAACAGCTCGGCGGTGCGGTGCAGCCGCTCGCTCTCGCCGACGGTGCGCTGCGGCGGCGTCATCAGGTCGTGCGCCACCACCGCGGTCAGCCTCTCCGGCTCGCCGAGCGCCCCTTTGATGTCGTGCAGGTCGACGGCGCCGGTCAGCCGACCGGCGGCGTCGAGCACGAAGAGGCGCTGGCGCCGCGTGCGCAGGAAGCGCTCGACCAGCTCGGCGTACGGCGTCGCCGGGGTCAACGTGTCGGGGTCGGGGCGCACCAGGTCGCGCACCTCGAGACCGGCGAGGACCGCCTCCTCCATCCGCCAGCTGGTGTCGATGCCACGGCGCTCCAGCGACTCCGTGTAGATCGAGGCGGGATCGAGGCGGCGGGAGACCAGCCCGGAGACGATCGCCGCGACCATCAGCGGCAGGATCAGGTCGTAGTTGCCGGTGAACTCGAAGAGGATGAGGATGGCGCTGATCGGGGCGTGGCTGGTGCCGGCGGTGATGGCGGCCATCCCCACCGCGGCGTAGGCGCCGTACCCGCCGGTGGTGGCCGGCCACAGGCTCGCCAGCAGCCAGCCGTAGGCGCCGCCGGTCATCGCGCCCACGAAGAGCGACGGGGTGAACAGGCCGCCCGCGTTGCCGCTGCCGGCGGTCAGCGCGGTGGCCAGCAGCTTGGCGGCGCCGAGCGCCAGGAAGACCTGGAGCGACACCCCCCCGTCCCAAGCCCCCGCCCCGAGGACCCCCTCGAGCTCGCCGCGCAGGGCGGCGTGGATGGTCTCGTAGCCCCCCGAGAGCACCTGCGGGGCGAGGACCGCCAGCCCCCCGACCGCCGCCATCCCCAACGCCGGGCGCAGCCACTGCGGCACTCCGCGGAGGCTGGCGAAGAGGTGACGCCCGCCGCGGACCGCGCGCACGAAGGCCACCGAGACGAAGGCGCCGATCAGCCCCAGCCCGGCGCAGGCGAGGATCTCCCAGCCGGAGGACAGGTGGTCGCCGAGGGCGACGTAGCGCGGGACGTCGCCGGAGGTCGTGCGGGCGATCAGGGTGGAGATGACGGCCGAGGCGACGATGGGGCCGAAGATCTCGAGCGCGAAGTTGCCGAGGATCACCTCCATCGCGAAGACCGCGCCGCCCACCGGGATGTTGTAGGCCGCGGCCAGGCCCGCCGCCGCCCCGCAGCCGCAGAGGATCTTGATGCGGTGCGGCGCCACCCCCCAGCGGGCGGCGAGCCAGGTGGAGATCATCGCGCCGAGGCGGATCATCGGGCCCTCGCGGCCGAGCGAGCCACCGGTGCCGACGGTGATCACCGACGCCGCGGCGTCGGCCAGGATCGGGCGCGGCGGGATGCGGCCGCCGTGCAACAGGACCGACTCGATGAGCAGCGCGGTGCCGCCGCTGCGGCCGCCGCGGCGGAAGGCGGCGAGCAGCAGGCCGACCGCCAGGCCGCCGGCCGCCGGAGCCCCGACCAGCAGCCAGGCCGGGGCGGTGGCGGCGGCGGCGAGGACGCTCCGCCCCCCCCAGGTGAGGTGCTCGACGGCGTCGATGAGGCGGTGGATCAGGGCGCCGAGGACGCCGGCGATCACGCCGACCAGGCCGATGAGCAGGTAGAAGGTGCGGTCCTCGGCGCTCAGCACCCCCATCCGGCGCGCCAGGAGGAGCTCCCACCGCGGTCGCCACGCCCGCAGGCGCGCGACGAGACCCCGGCCGCGATCCGCCATGTCGGCGGGCAATCTATCAGCCGCGCGGGGCCCTCCCGCCGGGGCGCGGAGGACTAGCGCACGAGGACTAGTCCGCCTGCGGATTTTCTGCTACGCTACCGCTCGTAGAATCAACGCCTGCCGGAGCCCGCCGTACCGCGTCCGCGGTGCGGACCCGGGGCTCCACGCGGCTGTCTGCCGTCCTTTCGAAATCCTCCCTTCGCGTGCCCTCCGGGGCCGCGCCAGATAGAGCGGAGGGGCCGGACTCCGGCCCCTCCCGCTCGCCTTCCTGCCGCGGCCCTTGCGTTCGGCGGGCCGCTGCGCGAACGTAGGCCGCGGTGAGCCACCGCCCGATCCCCTCCGCCGTCCCGCCCGCGGTCCCGCGGGAGGCTGCCCGTGGCTGAAGCGCCGCCGGTCCGCGGCGTCGGCGCGGAGCGCCTGGAGGGCGCGGTCGCGGCGCTGGCCGCGGGCTGCGCGGAGGGCCTGCACCTCGGCGCCCAGCTCGCCGTCTCGCACCGCGGGCAGGTGCTGGCGGACCTCGCGGTGGGCCGCATCGCCCCCGAGGGGACCGCCCTCGAGCCCGACCACCTGATGCTGTGGCTGTCGTCGTCGAAGCCGGTGGCGGCGGTCGCGATCGCCCAGCTCTGGGAGCGCGACCTGCTCGCTCTCGACGACCCGGTGGCCGCGCACCTGCCCGAGTTCGCGGCCGGCGGCAAGCAGGGGGTGACGGTGCGCCACCTGCTCACCCACACCGGCGGCCTGCGCCTGCCGCGGACCGGCTGGCCGGAGGCCTCCTGGGAGGAGATCGTGGCGGCGGTCTGCGCCCGCAAGCTCGAGCCGGGCTGGGTTCCCGGCGAGAAGGCGGGCTATCACCCGGCGGGGAGCTGGTTCGTCCTCGGCGAGCTGGTGCGCAGGCTCGACGGCCGCTCCTTCGAGCGTTACGTCCGCGAGGAGATCTTCCTGCCTCTGGGGATGGACGACTGCTGGATCGGGATGCCCGCCCAACGCTGGCGCGACCTCCGCGACGCCGGGCGCCTGGCGCCGATGTTCGACACCGCGGCCGAGGGGGGGCCGCGCTCGCACGGCTGGGAAGCGGAGGAGCGGGTGGTCCACCCGTCGCCGGGCGGCAACGGGTGGGGGCCGATGCGGCAGCTCGCCCGGTTCTACGAGGCGCTGGCCGCGGGGGGGCGCCCCCCCGGCTCCGCACCGGCGGCGCGGGTGCTGGCCCCTCAGACCGTCGAGGCGCTGGTGGCGCGCCACCGCGCCGGCCTGTTCGACCACACGTTCCAGCACGTGATCGACTGGGGGCTCGGGGTGATCGTCGATTCGAAGCAGTACGGCGCCGACACCGTCCCCTACGCCTACGGCCACCACTGCTCGCGACGCACCTTCGGGCACAGCGGCTACCGCTCCTCCACGGCGTTCGCCGACCCGGTGGCGGGCCTGGTGGTGGCGTTGGCGACCAACGGCACCCCCTCGGCGGCGGCCCACGAGCGCCGCACCCGGCAGGTGCTCGACGCCCTCTACCGCGACGTCGGCCTGGCGGGGTAGGCCGGGCGCCGCGCCGGCGTCAGCGGGCCGCGGCCGCGCAGGCGGCGCCGCCCAGGTCGGGCTCGCCCTCGAGGCCGTCGGGGGCGAGGGCGACGAGGCGGGTGGGGGTGAGGGTGTTGCCGAGGTCGGCGGCACAGCGGCTCGACACCCGCAGGTAGTTGTCGCTGGTGCCCCGCCAGATCCCGTCGCGTCGGTCCTCCCAGAGGACCTCCGCCGTGCCGCCGAGGTGGCGGCCCCGGAAGCGCTCGGCGGCGGCCTCGGCGGTGGCGAGCATCGCCGTCATCCGGCGGCGCTGGGTGGCGGCGGGGACCGGGTCGGGGAGGTCCGCCGCCGCGGTGCCCGGGCGCGGCGAGTAGGGGAAGGCGTGCACGCGGGCGAAGCCGGCGGCCTCCACGAAGTCGCGGCTGGCGGCGAACTCGGCGCCGGTCTCGCCGGGGAAACCGACGATGACGTCGGTGGTCACCGCCATGCCGGGAACCGCGGCGCGCAGCCGCTCGACCAGGTCGGCGTACGCGGCGGCGGTGTAGGGGCGGCGCATCCGGCGCAGCGTGGCGTCGCAGCCGCTCTGCAGCGACAGGTGGACGTGGCGGCACAGCCGGCGGTCGCGCCACAGCTCGAGCAGGCGCGCGTCGAAGCGCCAGGGCGCGATGGAGGTCAGCCGCAGGCGCGGGATCGCGGTGCGCTCGAGCAGCGCCGCGACCAGGTCGGCGAGGCGGGCGGCGCCGTCGCGGTAGTGGGAGATCTGCACGCCGGTCACCACCGCCTCGAGCACCCCCGCCCGGGCCATCGAGTCGACCTCGGCGACCACCTCCTCGAGCGGCCGGCTGCGTTGCCGGCCTCGGGTCGAGGGGATGATGCAGAAGGCGCAGCGCATGTTGCAGCCGTCCTCCACCTTGACCAGAGCGCGGGTGTGCCCGAAGGCGAGCGGCACGTAGGGGACGGGCGGGGCGCCGTCCCCGGCGGCGGCGCCGCCGTCCGCCGCCAGCTCCGGGAAGGCGGCGACCACCCGCTCGAGCAGCCTCTCCTTGTCGGCGTTCGGGACCACCAGGTCGACGCCGGCGAGGCGCGCCGCCTCGGCCGGGGCGGCCGTCGCGTAGCAGCCGGTCAGCACGGTCCGCACGCCGGGGTGCGCGCGCGCCGAGCGCCGCGCGGTCTTGCGCGAGGTGCGCGCCGCCAGGTGGGTGACCGTGCAGGTGTTGACCACGTGGACGTCGGCCGCGGCGAGGGAGCCGACCACCCGATGGCCGGCGGCCGCGAACTCCCGGGCCAGCCGCTCGAGCTCCGCCTGGTTCAGCTTGCAGCCGAGCTGGGTGAAGAAGACGCGCACGGCTAGCCGCCCGCCCCCTTGCGCGCCTCCAGCTCCTCGAGCGTCCGCGGCCAGTCGTCCCGCATCAGGCGGGAGAGCACGCGGTCGGCGAGGAGCTTGCCGCCGGTCTGGCAGCGCGGGCAGTAGTTCGCCTCGTTGGCGGCGTAGAGGATGCGCTGCACCGGGGTGCCACAGACCGGGCAGGGCCGGCCGTACCGCCCGTGGACGGCGAAGCCGTCGCGGTAGGCGGTCACCTTCTCCGGGAAGTCGCCGCCGAGCTCGGCGCGGGTGCGCTCGATCCACTCCCCGAGCACCGCGCGGGTGGCCGCGAACAGCCGGTCGTGCTCGGCGTCGTCGAGGTTCGCGGTGCGCTGGAAGGGCGACAGCCGGGCGCGGTGGAGGATCTCGTCGGAGTAGGCGTTGCCGATCCCGGCGATCCGCCGGGGGTCGGTCAGCGCCCGCTTGAGGGTGTGGTTGCCGGCGGTCAGGGCGGCTCGGAAGGCGGCGGCGTCGACCGCCAGCGGCTCGACGCCGCCCGGGTCGTGCGCCGCCAGCTCCGCCTCGCCCGCGACCAGGTGGAGCGACGCCCGCTTCGTGCTCCCCGCCTCGGTGAGCAGCAGCGTGCCGGTGGGGAAGTCGAAGGCGGCGAGGCCGTTGCGGCCGCGGGCCGAGGCACCGGGCGGACGCCAGCGCAGGCGGCCGGCGATCATCAGGTGGAGGACGAGGAAGAGCCCGCCCTCGAGCTCGAGCACCAGGCGTTTGCCCAGCCGCCGCAGGCCGGTGACCCGGCGCCCCTCCGCGGCGCCCAGCGGCGGGCTCACCGAGCGCAGCAGGAACGGGCTGGCCAGGCGCACCCGCTCGAGCGGCTCGCCCACCACCCGCGGCTCGAGCGCCTCCAGATAGGCGGTGACGTCGGGCAGCTCGGGCATGGGCGCCATCATACGGGAGCCGGCCGCGCCGCCGGCGGGGCGGCCGGCCCGCCGGCGGCGAGAACTTTCCCCGGCCGCTGCGCGTTGTAGGTGCACGGACCGCCGATCCCGCCGGATGCAGAGTCTCCTCCACCGCCCCGCCCTCGCCGCCCTGCTGCCGGCGGTGCTCGCCGCCGCCACCGCCGCGGCGGCGACCGGCCCCTGGCACGAGAACCCGCAGTCGCGGGTGCGGCTGGTGACGCCCTACGAGCGGGCGCCCGCCGCGGGGGAGGTCCGGCTGGGCCTCGAGGTGGTCACGGCGCCGGGCTGGCACGTCTACTGGCGCGACAGCGGCGACGCCGGCTACCCGCCCGCCCTCGACTTCGCGCCGACGCCGCAGGTGTCGGCGGCCGAGCTGCGCTGGCCGGCGCCGCGCCGCTGGGTGCTGCCGGGCCCGCTCGAGGCGCTGGGCTACGAGGGCGAGGTCGTCTACCCGGTGGCGGCCCGCTGGCAGGCGGCCGGTGCGCGGCTCGACCTGGCCGCCGACCTCGACTACGTGGTGTGCGAGATCGACTGCGTCCCGTACTCCTACCGCCTGGAGCTGGCCCAGCCGCTGGCGCCCGCCGGCGCCGCCGCCGTCCCCGACCCGGTGCAGGCGCCGCGGCTCGCCTCCTGGGAGGCCCGGGTGCCGCGGCCGGTGGAGCGGCTGCCGGGCGTCACCACCGCCGCGGTGCTCGACCTCGCGGCGCCGGACCGCCCGGTGGTCGAGGTGCGGGTCGACGGGGCGGTCGCCGGGGCCGGCGGCGAGCCCGCCGTCTTCCTCGAGCCGGGCGACGCCCTGGACCCCGGCATCCCGGAGCCGGTCGAGAGGCGCGACGGGGCACTGGTCTTCCGCGTGCCGGTGGCGTGGCGCCAGGTTCCGGAGCCGGTGCCGGCACGGCTGGAGATGGGCTGGACGGTGACCGGCGTGGCGCCGGCCCGCGGCGGCGACCCGACGGCGCTGGAGGCCCGCCGCGCCGTCGCCGTGCGTCGCGCCGCCGCCGCGGCGCCCGGTCCCCCGCCGGCGCCGCCGGCCCGCGGCGCCCTGCTCGGCTGGGCCCTGCTCGGCGGCCTGCTCCTCGACCTGACCCCGACGGTCCTGCCGCTGCTGCTGCTGGGCGCCGCCGCGCCGCGGGACCCCGGCCGCCGCGCCGCCGCCGCGACGACCGCCGCCGGGGCGGGGCTCGGCGCGCTGCTGCTCGGGGCGGGCAGCGTGGGGCTGGGCGCCGCCGGCCTCCCGGTCGCCTGGGGCGACCAGCTCCGCGCGCCGCCGGTCCTGGCGCTGCTCGTCGTCGCCGTCACGGTGGAGGCGCTGGCGCTGTGGGGCCTGCTGGCGGGGCCGCCGCGCCACGCCTCCGCGCCGCCGGGCCGCGCCGCCGCCGGGCTGCGGGGTCTCGCCGTCGCGTCGCTGGCACTGGCCTGGACCCCGTCCCCGGTGCTGCGCTCGCTGGGCACGCTGGCCGGGGCGCCGGCCGGCACCGTGCTGGCCGGGTACGCCGCGCTCGGCCTCGGCCTGGCGCTGCCCTGGCTGGCGCTCGCCGCGGTGGCCGGGCGCGCCGCCCGCGGGGCCACGGCGCCGGAGCCGCGCGGCGGCCGCCGCCTCGCCGAGGCGCTCGGCTTCGTGGCGGCGGCGGCGGCGGTGTGGCTGCTGTACCTGCTGTCGCGCCAGGTGACCAGCGACGGCCTGGCGCTCGTCGAGCTGGCGCTGCTCGCCCTGGCCCTCGTCGCCTGGGCACGGCACGCCGCGGGCCGCCGTCGCGCGCTGGCGCTGGCGCTGGCCCTGGCCCTGCTCCTGCTCGCCGCAGCGATCCCCTGGCTGGCCGATTCCCGGCGGCTGCAGGGCGCCGCCGCGGCGCCGCCCGCCGCCTCTCGACTCGTCGCGACACGTCTGCAACCATCATCCCTAGGAGGTTGACCCGATGCGACCCTTCCACCGCCGGACCTGGAATCTGCTCCTCGCCCTCGGGGTCTCGCTCGCCTGTGCCGGCAGCGCCCCGGCGGGCGTCGCCGTCGGCCAGCAGGCCCCCGGCTTCACCCTCCCCGACCTCGACGGCGGCGAGGTGTCGCTCGCCGACTACGCCGGCAAGGTCGTGGTGCTCGAGTGGCTCAACCCGAACTGCCCCTTCTCCGACCGCCACGCGCGCGAGAAGACGATGAGCGACCTGGCGCGGCGCTGGGGCGGCGACGGCGTGGTGTGGCTGGGGATCAACTCCTCCAATCCGTCCTCGGGCGACTACGTGCCGCCGGCGCAGCACAAGAAGTGGGCCGCGAAGCGGGGCATCGGCTACCCGATCCTCTACGACCGCAGCGGCGACGTGGGGCACGCCTACGGAGCCAAGACGACGCCCGACATGTTCGTCATCGACGCTTCCGGCACGCTGGTCTACGCCGGCGCGATCGACGACGACCCGCCGGGGCGCGAGGCGGCCGCGGGACGCCGCAACTACGTCGACGGGGCGCTGACGGCGCTCGCCGACGGCGCCCCCGTCGACCCGGCGAGCACCCGCCCCTACGGCTGTTCGGTGAAGTACTAGGCCGCCCGGGAGGCGGCGCTCGACCCCGGGTCGCCGACGGCCCGGCGCGGCCCCGGCGGCCGCGGACGCTGCCGGTGCGGCCGCCCCCGCCTCAGAACGGGCCCCCCATCTCCAGCATCACCTGCCGGGTCTTGGTGGCCAGGCCGACGCCGTCGCCCAGCGGCAGGACGACGGCGCGGAGCTGGGGGTGGATCATCAGGTAGGGGTTGAAGGTCCGCAGGGCGTCGGCGGCGGGGTCGTCGGCGTCGGCCGGCTCCGCCACCCGCCCCTTCCACAGCAGGTTGTCGAAGACCAGGGTGCCGCCCACCGTCACCTGCGGCAGCAGGCGGTCGAGGTAGCGGCGGTAGTCGGTCTTGACGGCGTCGACGTAGACCAGGTCGAAGGGGCCCTCGAGCCTGCCGAGGACCTCGAGGACCTCCCCCTCCACCAGCTCCACCCGGTCGGCGACGCCGGCCGCCGCGAGGTGGGCGCGGGCGCGGGCCAGCCGCTCGGGATCGTGGTCCACCGTCACCAGCCGCGCCTCGGGCGCGCCGCGCGCCAGGCACAGGGTGCCGTAGCCGATGGCGGTGCCCAGCTCCAGGATGCGGCGCGCCCCGGTGGCGCGCGCCAGCACCTCGAGCAGCCGGCCGACCTCGGGATCGGAGATCGGCACGCCGCCCGCCGCCGCCTCGGCCTCCATCTCGGCCAGGCGGGGGTCGCGGGGCGGCAGGAGGCGCTCGAGGTAGCGCTCCTGCGGCGCGCGGACGATGGCGCCGAGGCGGTCCTTCACCGCTCCGCCCCGTCGGCGCCGTCCCGGTAGGTCGCCGAGGCGTCGGGCCCCTCCCACACCGTCACCTCGACCAGCCGGGCCTCCGGCAGCCGGCGGCGGAGCTCGGCGTGGAACCAGGCCGCCAGCCGCTCGGTGGTGGGGGAGAGCCGGTCGAACGGCGGCACCCGGTTGACGTCACCGTGGTCGAAGCGCCCCGCCAGCTCGTCGAGGGCCGCCTTGACGGGGACGAAGTCGAAGCCCATGCCCTCGTCGTCGAGGGCGTCCGCCGCCAGCGTGGCCTCGACCCGCCAGCTGTGGCCGTGCGGCGTCTCCGGCGCACCGCGGTAGGCGGTGAGGTGGTGGGCGGCCTCGAAGCGGGAGCGCACGCGCAGCAGGTAGGAGGGCATGGGGCGGATGTTAACCCGCTCCCGAGCCGGGCTCCGGGCCTTCGGGTAAGCTCTCGCGAGCGCCGCCGTCGCGGCCCCCGCACCCCATGGAAGTCGGACTCCTCCTCCTCGTCCTCGCCTTCACCCTGGCGTCGTTCGCCTTCTCCTGGCTGCCGCTGGACGTCACCGCGCTGACCAGCCTGGGGTTGTTGCTGGTCTTCCGCCTGGTCACCCCCGAGGAGGCCATCTCCGGGTTCTCCAACCCGGCGGTCGTCACCGTGATGATGATGTTCGTGCTCAGCGAGGCGCTGGTGGAGAGCGGGGTGATCAGCCGGCTCGGGCACCGCATCTCGCGCGCCGCCGGCGAGTCGGCGCCGCGGGCCACCGTGCTGCTGCTGCTGCTCTCGGGGCTGGTGTCGTCGATGATCAACAACACCGCCGCCGTGGCGGTGTTCCTGCCGGTCGCGATGGTGGTGGCGAAGCACTACCGGTTCAGCCCCTCGAAGGTCCTGCTGCCGCTGTCCTACGTGTCGATCGCCGGCGGCACCTGCACCCTGATCGGCACCTCGACCAACCTGCTGGTCAGCTCGTTGGCCGCCGGGCACGGGCTCGCGCCGTTCTCGGTGTTCGAGTTCGCGCCGCTGGGGGTGCTGCTGTTCGCGACCGTGGTGCTCTACAGCGTGCTGGTCCTCTGGCGGATGCTGCCGGCGCGGGCGGACGGCTCGAGCCTGACCAGCAAGTACCACCTGGGCGCCTACCTCACCGAGGTGCGGGTGCCGGCGGGCTCGCCGCTGGTGGGCCACACCGTGCTCGCCAAGGGGATCAGCGAGCGCTTCCAGCTCAACGTGCTCGAGATCATCCGCGGCCGGCGCAAGATCTCCCAGGACATCCGCTACACGCCGCTCGAGGCCGACGACCTGCTGCTGGTGCGCGGCGGCATGGAGGACATCGTCGGGCTCAAGGAGCACTACGGCCTGCTGCTGCTCTCCGACACCAAGCTCGAGGACAGCGACATCGCCGACGAGTCGAACGTGCTGGCCGAGCTGCAGATCGCCCCGCAGTCCCGGCTCGCCGGGCAGACGCTGCGCCAGATCGACTTCCGCAAGCGCTACGGCTGCTTCGTGCTGGCCCTGAACCGGCTCGGCAAGGTGATGCGCGACAAGGTGGCCTTCATCCAGCTCGAGCCCTGGGACATCGTGCTCGTCTTCGGGCCGCGCACCCGCATCGAGGGCCTGCAGCAACAGGACGACTTCCTGCCCCTGCAGGAGCTCGACGTCAAGCTCCGGCTGTCGAAGCGTTGGTGGATCGGCGCCGCCATCATCCCGCTGGTCGTCGTGCTCGCCGCCTTCGAGGTGCTGCCGATCCTGACCGCGGCCATCCTCGGGGTGGTGGTGCTGCTGCTCACCCGCTCGCTGACCGTCCAGAAGGCCTACAAGTCGATCGACTGGACGGTGATCTTCCTGCTCGCCGCCATCCTGCCGCTGGGGCTGGCGGTGGAGAAGCACGGCCTCGCCGAGATCCTCGGCAACTCGATCGCCGCCGCCGGCCACCCGTTCGGGCCGCTCGCCGGCCTCGGCCTGGTGCTCGCCGCGACCCTGCTGCTGACCGAGGTGATCTCGAACAACTCGGCGGCGGTGCTGATGGTGCCGGTGGCGCTGTCGACGGCGACCCACCTGGGGGTCGATCCCAAGCCGCTGCTGATGGGCGTGACCTACGCCGCCTCGATGAGCTTCATGACCCCGGTGGGGTACCAGACGAACACCATGGTGTACGGGCCCGGCGGCTACCGCTTCACCGACTACCTGCGCGCCGGCGCGCCGCTGACGGTGCTGTTCTGGGTGTTGGCGATGCTGTTCATCCCGCTGTTGTGGCCGCTCTGACGCCGCGGTCCAGGATCTTCTCCACCCGCGCCGCCACCATCTCCACCGCCACGGTGTTCTCCCCGCCCTCCGGGAGGATCACGTCCGCCCAGCGCTTCGAGGGCTCGACGAACTCGAGGTGCATCGGGCGCACGCTCGCCTCGTACTGGCGCAGCACGTCCTCGACGTCGCGGCCGCGCTCGGCGAGGTCGCGCCGCAGGCGGCGGATCAGCCGCACGTCGGCGTCGGTGTCGACGTAGATCTTGAAGTCCAGCAGCTCGCGCAGGCTCGGTTCGACCAGGATCAGGATGCCCTCGACGATCACCACCGCCTCCGGCTGCACGCACCGCGTGCGCTCGGTGCGGCGGTGGCGGACGAAGTCGTAGATCGGCACCTCGACCGGCCGCCCCGCGCGCAGCGCCGCCAGGTGCTGGCGGAACAGCTCGTGGTCGACGGCCGACGGGTGGTCGAAGTTGTGCTGCAGCAGGTCGGCGTCGCCGCTCCAGTCGACGTCGCGGTAGTAGCTGTCCATCTCGAGCAGCGCGACCCGCGTCTCGCCGACCGCGTCGAGGATGCGCCGCGCCACGGTGGTCTTGCCGGAGCCGGTGCCTCCGGCCACGCCGAGCAGGAAGGGGCGGGCGTCCATGCACCGATTCTAGCGGGGTCGCCGGGGCGCTGCCGCGCCGGCCGACGGCGGGGCCCGGCCCAGTCGACGTCGCCGAGGCTGCGCAGCGATCCGCGGCTCGCCCCACACCGCCGCGGCCGGCGGCAGCGGTCCGTCGGGGCCGCGGACGGTCACCTCGAGCACCAGCCGCCCGGCGCCGGCGAGGGGCAGCGACGGCAACCGGCTCCAGCGCTGCGGCGCCCCGGGGGGCGGCGCCCGGCAGACGGTCGCCACCGCGGCGGCGGGCGCCGAGCCACCTTCCCGCCGGCCTGGAACCGCGCCGTGACCCCGGGGCGCAGCGCCGCCGGCGCGAGGGCGACCAGGGCGGAGAAACGGGCGCCGTCGCCGAGGCCGCCCGGCAGCGCCACCACCCGGCGGGCGGTGGCCGGAACCTGCGCCACACGGACGCCCGCGAGCTCGAGCTCCGGCGTAGAATCGGCCACCCACGCCATCCGGATCCCACACCGAGCCACTCTCCGAAAGCCGCTGCGTCCATCCATGCCCGAGCTCCCCGAGGTCGAGGTGCTGCGCCGCAGCCTCGAGCCCGCCCTGGTCGGTGACCGGGTGCGGCGGGTCGAGGTGCGCGCCGCCGCGCTGCGCGAGCCCCTCGACCGCGCGGCCCTCGGGCGCGCGCTCGAGGGCCGCGGCATCGTGGCGCTGCGCCGCCGGGCCAAGTACCTGCTCGTGGACGTCGAGGGCGGGCAGACCCTGGTCGTCCACCTGGGGATGAGCGGCCGTCTCACCGTCGTGCCCGCGGACGCCCCGATCGAGGCGCACGAGCACCTGGCCCTGCACCTCGGATCCGGTCGGCGGCTGCGCCTGCGAGATCCGCGCCGTTTCGGGCTCGCCTTCAGCGTCCCCACCGGCGGCCTGGCGGCGGACCGGCACTTCGTGCACCTCGGGGTCGAGCCGCTCGGCGACGCCTTCTCGGGTGCGCACCTGCGGCGTGCGGCGGGCGGCCGGCGGGGACCGGTCAAGCCCTTCCTGATGAACGCCGAGGTGGTCGTGGGGGTCGGCAACATCTACGCGAGCGAGGCACTTTTCGCCGCCGGGGTGCACCCACGCCGGTCGGTGGCGAGGATCTCCGCGCCGCGCTGGGAGGGGCTGGCGGCCGCCGTCCGCGCGGTGCTGGCGCGCGCCATCGGCGAGGGGGGCACCACCCTCTCCGACTTCACCGACGGTGCCGGCCGCGCCGGCGCGTTCCAGGTGTCGCTGGCGGTCTACGACCGCGCCGGGGCGCCCTGTCCCCGCTGCGGCGCCGGCGTCCGCCGCATCGTCCAGGCGGGTCGCAGCACTTTCTACTGTCCCCGCTGCCAGACCTGAGGGGTTGACAGCCGCCGCCGCGGTGGCGTAAACAGGGCGGCATGCCGCTTCCCGCCCCGTTCCCGCTCGTGCCGCTCCGCGCCTTCGGTCCCTCCGCCCTCGACGCCGACACGGCCTGGCTGCGCGCCGCGGTCGACTGCTTCGAGCCGCGCCTGCGCGAGGTCGAGGCGCGGCCCGCCGGCGGCGCCGCGGCGTGGACCGAGCTGCCGGGGATCGGCTGCGGCTGGACCTGCCGGTGTGCCGGTGCCGGGCGCCGCGTCGTCGACCTCGACGCCGTGCTGGCGGAGCCGGCCTCCGCGGAGGCGTCCGCCCGCCTGTCGCGGCGGCTGGCGGGGGCGGCCGCACGCCGCCGGCCGGCCGTGCTCGGCGCGTCGGCCGATCCGTGGGGCGACGCGGGCCGTCGCACCGCCACCCGGCGCCTTCTCGAACGGTGCCGGTCCGCCGCGCCGCTCGACCTGGTGCTGGTGACGGCCTCGCCGCTGGTGCTGTGCGACCTCGACGTCCTGGTGGAGCTCGACCACGTCCACTCGCTCGAGGTCGAGCTGGCGCTGCCGACCGGGGACGCGGCGCTGGCCCGCCGGTTGGCGCCGTCCGCCCCGGCACCCGGCGAGGTGGTGGCCGCCCTGGCGGAGCTCGCCGCGGAGGGGCTGGCGGTGCGGCTGCGGGTGACGCCGCTGCTGCCCGGGCTCGGCGCCGGTGCCGCCGTCCTGCGGCCGCTGCTGGCGGCGGCGGCCGCGGCGGGCGCGTCGGACGTGGCGGCGACGCCCCTGCCGCTGCCGCGCGGCCGCGTGCGCCGCCGGTTCCTCGCCTGGCTGGGTGCGGAACGTCCCGATCTCGTCGCCGGCACCCGCCGCCTCTACCGCCGCGGCGCGCACCTGCCCGCGGCGGAGCGGCGCGCCCTGCTCGCCGACTTCGACCGCCTCCGCCTGGCGCACGGCTTCCCCCGGCCCCACCCCGGGCGCGGCTGAGCCGGAGCCGGGTCGGCTCCGCGCCCCGGCGGCGGCGGGGCGGTCAGCGGTCTGGCTTCGTCGACCCCACGTAGCCGAGCGCCCGGAGCCGCCGCAGGTCCTCGTCGTCGAGGGGCGCGGCGTCGCCCGCGCCGGGCGGCCGGTCGGGGCCGTCGCGGTCGCGCCACGCCGCCGCCAGCGCGTGCGCCATCCGCTGCCCCCGGCCGGAGTCCTCGACGCGCTCGGTGCCCGCTGCCGTCCAGTGCTCCAACCAACGGTCCGGTGGGCGGGTGCCGCCGCCGAGCGGCGGTGCCGCCTCGAAGGCGCTCTGGAGGCGCGAGAAGATCGCCTCCGGAGGCCGGGGCAGGACGCTGGGGTCGCCGTCGCCCAACGCCAGGACGCGAGCCCGGTAGTAGTCGGGATCGGGCGCCGCGAACCAGCTCCGCCAGAGCAACTGCCAGTCGCCGTCGAGCAGCGACATGTCGTTGTGGCCGTTGCCCAGGTAGAGCTCGGAGAGGACCGGTCGCGCGCCCTGGCGGAACAGGTCGGGCGCGGCCCCCGGCGGCGGCGCCGCGCCGACCGCCGCGAGCAGGGTCGAGAACAGCCGGACGGTGCCGGGCCGCGCCGCCGGCTCGACCGCCAGCCGCCCTCCGAAGCCGCGCGGCAGCTTCACCGCCAGCGGCACCTCGATCAGCGGCCGGCCCAGGTTGCCGCCGTGGCCCGTCTGGCCGTTCTCGCCGAACTCCTCGCCGTGATCGGCGGTGACCACCACCAGCGCGTCGTCCCAGTGTCCCGAGCTGCGCAGCGCCGCGAGGACCCGCCCGACGATCTCGTCGGCGTGGCCGGCGTTGAGCTCGTACATCGCGCGGAACACGCGCAGGCGGTCCGGGGGGATCGGCACGTCGGGGTCGTAGTAGGGCTCGAGGTCGCGCGGCCGCACCTTCGGCGGCAGGTCGGCCGGCGGGTCGTCGAGCCGGCCGAGCAGGGCCTCCCAGCGGACGTAGGGGGCGTGGGGCGGCAGCACGTGCACCCACACGAAGCGGGGCCGCCCGTCGATCCTGGAGAGGAAGTCGGCCGGTCGCTCCCCCTCGCCGGTGCGCCGGAACTCGGTGAAGCCGCGGCCGTAGCCGAACTTCCGGCCCAGCCAGTGGTTGGCGTGGAAGCCGGCGGTGGCCAGCCCGGCGGCCTGCATGCGCTCGGGCAGGGTCGGCAGGCCCTCCGGCAGGCGGGCCCGCCCCGGGTGGAGGACGCCGTGACTCCACGGTTGCAGGCCGGTGAAGATCGAGGCCATCGACGGCACCGTCCAGCTCGACGGCGCGACGGCGGTGCCGGCCCAGTCGGCGTCCTCCGCGAAGCGGTGGAGGTTCGGCATCAGGCGCGGCCCGACCGCGTCCGCCCGCAGCGCGTCGACGGTGATCAGCAGCACCGGGCCGCGGTGGGGCGCGAAGGCCGGGGCCGGCGAACGCGAGCGGCAGGCGGTGCCGCTCGCCAGCAGGGCCGCCCCCAGCAGCGCTGCGAGCGGCGGCGGCGCGGGGAGGACGCGGCGGCGGGCGCGGCGGCGGACGGCGGCGGGATGTTCGGGGCGCAAGGTCGGTGGGCTTCTCCGCAGGGGCCGCACACTACCAAGATGGCGCTGCCGGCGGCGTTCAGCGCACGGCGGGGTTGAGCTTCTCGATCACCGCCGCGTAGCCGAGGCTCTCGGGGTCGTTGGCGAGGTAGCCGCTGACCACCGCCAGGACCCGGAAGCCGCGGTGGAGCTGGAACGACAGGGTGGGATCGCGCACCTCGCCGGCCACCACCTTGGCGACGTACTCCTCGGCGTCGAGCAGGTTGGCGTAGGCGTGGTAGCCGCGCAGCCGCGCGCCGGCGCGGATCCGCAGCAGTCCGAGGTCGGCCATCAGGCCGTCGCGGGCGTCGTAGATCCGCGATCCGACGCCCCGGCCCTGCAGGTGCGGGTCGACCATCACCTCGGCGCCGTACAGGGTGTGGCCGGCGGGGTCGTGGTTCGTGAACATCCCGTGGTCGGTGAAGTCGCGCCAGTTGTGCTCGATGTCGTAGTCGTCCCACAGGACGATCAGGCTCGCCGCCATGCCGGCCAGCCGCTCCTCTCCCGCCGGGTCCCGCGCCACGGCGGTGAGCTGTCCTTCGGGGAAGACCTCGAGGTGCGAGGCGAGCATCCGCCGGTCGTAGGGCAGGTTGCCCGGGTAGACGCGCTCGCAGAGGGCGATGATGTCGTCGAAGTCGCCCGAGCGGGTGGGGCGGACGCTCACCTCCAGCGGGGTCCGGGCCGCCGCGGTCACAACCGCACCACCTCGCTGTGGGCGATGACCTCCGCGGTGCGCTGGCTGTCGCGCAGCGGCAGCACGGTCCCCTCGCTGCGGCTCTGCCGGATGAGCTCGAGGTTGAGGTCGCCGATCACCATCGATTCCTGGTTGGGCACCCCCTCGGCGAGGATGCCGTCGCGCGAGAAGGCGAAGTCGCTGGGGGTGAGGATCGCCGCCTGGCCGTAGTTGAGCGACACCGCCGGGACCATCGGCAGCGACCCGACCGTGCAGGACTGCAGCACGTAGAGCTGGTTCTCGATCGCCCGGGCCTGGGCGCAGTAGCGCACCCGCAGGTATCCCTGGCGGTCGTCGGTGCAGCTCGGCACGACCAGCACCTCGACCCCCTGGCGGGCCGCCGCCCGGGCGATCTCGGGGAACTCGACGTCGTAGCAGATGTTGACCGCCATCCGCCCCCACGCCGTCTCGAAGATCCGCAGGTGCTCGCTGGCGGCCACGTCCCAGTCCTCGCTCTCCCAGCGGGTCACGTGGAGCTTGCCCTGGGCGGCGTGGTCGCCGCCGGGGCCGAAGACGAAGCAGCGGTTGGTCACCCGGCCGTCCTCGATCAGCGGGATGGTGCCGGCGACGATGTGCAGGCCGTGCTCGCGGGCCAGGCGGGAGAACAGGTCGACGTAGCGGTCCACCCGGCCGGCCAGCCAGCGGATCTGCTCGGTGATCGGCCGGCGGGTGTCGTCGAGGGTGAGCAGCTGGACGGTGAAGTACTCGGGGAAGACGACGAGCTGGACCGAGTAGTCGGCGGCGGTCCCGACCAGCGAGGCGACCTGGTCCTGGAACCGCTCCCAGCTGTCGACGGGTCGAATGAAGTACTGCAGGCTGGCGACGCGGATGCGCTCCATGGCGAGGCCATCTTCTCAGACGCGACCGGCGCCGCCGACCGCCGGCGGGGGCGGCGCGGCGGGCGGCGGGTTGCCGTTTCGCCGCCGGCCGTGTCCAAGGGGGTACCATGACCACGTTCCGACAGGCAGCGACATCCGCGGCGGGAGGGATCGCCATGCCGGCCCCACCGGACGATGACGAGGAGCGCCTGCTCGCCGCGGTGCGCGGCGGACGGGCGGGTGGCCGGGCGGCCGGCGAGGCGCTGGTCGGGGCCACCTACCGCCGGGTCTACGCGACGCTGTTCCGCCTCGCCGGCGGTGACGCGGACCTGGCCGCCGATCTCACGCAGGAGACGTACCGCAAGGCCTGGGCGGCGCTCGACGGCTTCGACGGGCGCGCCCGGCTGTCGACCTGGCTCTTCCGCATCGCCTACACCACCTTCCTCAACCACGCGCGGCGGCCGCGCCTGCTGCCGCTCGCCGAGGCGGACGACGGCGGTGGCGCCACGCCCTCCCGAGGGGCCCCGCTGCCGCCCGACCCGTCGCCGCTGCCCGACGAGGAGCTCGCCGACCGGCGCGGGCGCGAGGCGTTGCGCCGCGCCGTGCTCGCCCTGCCCGACGAGCTCCGCTTCGCCGTCACCGCCCGCTTCTGGGGCGAGCTCCCGGTGCGGGAGATCGCCCGCCAGCAGGGGCTGACCCCGATGGGGGTCCGCAAGCGTCTGCAGCGGGCGTTGGCCCGCCTCGCCGCCACGCTCGAGGAGGATCCGACATGACCGCACGTCCCCGTCTCCGCGACATCGAGCGGCGCCTCGCCGCCCCTCCCGTTCCCGAGCCCCCGCCCGACCTCGAAGCGCGCCTGCGCGCGGCGGTCCCCGAGGATCTCGCGGAGCGGTTGGCGGCGGGCGCCGCGCCCCCCGACCGCCGGCCGGGCGGACGCCGCTGGCTGGCGGCGGCCGCCGTGGTGGTGACGGCCGCGGGCGCCGGCCTGCTGACCTGGCGGTCGGGGCAGCGGATCGCCGGCCCCGGCGAGTGGGCGGCCGGGCGGGAACGGGCCGCGGCGCCGGCGCCGCGGTCCGCCGCCGAGCGGCCGCTCGCGACGGCCGCGCCGGAGGCGGCAGCGGACGCCGGCCGAGCCGCCGGGAACGGTGCCGTCGCTGACCTTCCGCCGGCGCCGGGGCAGGGCACGTCCGCCGTCCGGCGCGCCCCCGCCCCGGCGGCCGCGGCCGCTCCCGCCGCCGCGGCGCAGGCCGCGCCCGCCGAGGAAGCGAGCCCGGCGTGGGTGGGGACCTCGGTCCCGCTCACCGTCCGCACGCCCGAGGGCCGGACGGCCCGCTCCGCGAAGGTCGCCGCCCCGGCGCCTCCGGCCGCCCCGTCGGCGGACCGTGGCGAAGCCCGTCGGCAGGAGGTCGGGCTGCCGGACTCGGAGGTCTCCCTGGCGATCCCCGAGAGCCCCGAGCCGCCGTCGCCGGCGATGCGGAAGCTGGTGCCCGCCCCGCGGCGGCTCCCCGTCCCCGATCCGATGCCCGCAGCGCCGCCGGCCGTGGGCGGCGTCGTGCGCGGCACCACGGGCGGCGACGCCGAGCCCAACGACGCCCCCTACGGCGACATGTTCTTCCGCCACTACGGGGTGAACCCGTTCGTCGACACCGAGGAGGACCGGCTCTCCACCTTCGGGTTGGACGTCGACACCGCCTCCTACACCGTGCTGCGGGGGTACCTGGCCGGCGGCCACCTGCCGCCCCCCGAGGCGGTGCGGGTCGAGGAGGTGGTCAACTTCTTCGCCTACGGCGACCCCGCTCCCGAGCGCGGCGCCGACTTCCGCATCACCGCCGAGGGGGCGCCCTCGCCGTTCGCCCCCGGCCCCGACTACCGGCTGCTGCGCTTCGCGGTGACCGCGCGCCCGGTGCGGCCGGCGGAGCGCAAGCCCGCCCGGTTGACGCTGCTGGTCGACGTCTCCGGCTCGATGGCCCAGGGCGGTCGGCTGGGCCTGGTCCGCGAGGGGCTGACCATGCTGCTCGGCGAGCTGCGGCCGGACGATCGCGTGGCCCTGGTGGCCTACGACGACACCGCCCGCGTGGTCGTGCCCCCGACCGCCGACGCCGGCGCGGTGCGGCGGGCGCTGTCGACCCTGGCGCCCGGGGGCTCGACCAACGCCGCGGCGGGTCTCGAGCTCGCCTACCGGCTGGCCGGGGAGTCGTACCGGCGCGGCGCCGCCAACCGCGTGATCCTGTGCTCGGACGGCGTCGCCAACGTCGGCGACACCGGGGCGGACTCGATCCTGGCGCGCATCGGCACCGCCGCCGACCGCGGCATCGAGCTGACGGCCGTCGGGGTGGGCCTGGGCAACTTCAACGACGTGCTCCTCGAGCAGCTCGCCGACCGCGGCGACGGCCGCTACGTCTACGTCGACACCCCGCAGCAGGCGCGCCGCGTCTTCGTCGAGGAGATCACCGGCACGCTGCAGACGGTGGCCGAGGAGGCGCGGGTCCAGGTGGAGCTCGACCCGCGGGCGGTGACCCGCTGGCGCCTGCTCGGGTACGAGAACCGCGACGTCGCCGACGACCGCTTCCGCGACGACCGCCTCGATGCCGGGGAGATCGGCGCCGGACACACGGTGACGGCGCTCTACGAGGTGAAGCTGGCGCCGCGGGTGGCGCGCGGCGCCGAGCTGGCGCGGCTCCACCTGCGCTGGCGGGATCCGGAGAGCGGCCGCTTCGCCGAGAGCGAGCGCGTGGTCCGGGCCGGCGACCTGGCGCCCTCCTGGCGGCGGGCGAGCCCGGCGCTGCGCCTCGCCGCGGTGGCGGCCGAGCTCGCCGAGCAGCTCCGCGGCTCGTACTGGGCGCGCGGCACGTCGCTCGACGAGGTCTTCCGGCGCGCCCAGGAGGTTGCGGCGGAGCATCCCGGCGACGTCGACGTCGCCGAGCTCGCCGCCCTGGCGGGGAAGGCGGCGCGGCTGGCGGGGGCGGCGGGGGTGGCGGCGCCGGCCCCGCCGCCCGAGCCGGAGCCGGCGGGGGTGCCGGAGCCCGAGAAGCAGTAGAGCGGCGGGGAGCAGGTCCCGGGGAGAGGACGGCGGGCGCGGTCCTAGGGGGTCGCCAGGGCGGCTTCGATCGCCTCCACCGTGCGCGGGGCGGCTCCGGAGAGGAGGCGCGGCGCGTCCGCCGTGACCAGCACGTCGTCCTCGATGCGGACGCCGAGCCCGGCGTAGCGGTCGAGGGCGGTGCGGATCCTCTCCTGGGCGGCCGGCGGCAGGGCGGCGAAGGTGCCGCTGGCGGTCACGTCGTCCGGGCGCACGTAGAGCCCCGGTTCCAGCGTCCACACCATCCCCGGCTCGAGAACGCGGGTGCGGTCGAAGACGTCGTGGACCGCCAGCCCGAGAGGGTGGCCGAGGCCGTGGGGGAAGTACCAGGTGACCTGCTCGGGGACGTTGTCGGCGATCAGCCCCAGGGCGAGGAGCTTCTCGCCCATGCGGCGGATCGCCTGGTCGTGCAGGTCGGCGTAGAGCACGCCGGGGCGGATCGCGGGCAGCATCGCGTCGGAGACGTCGAGCACGGCCTGGTAGATGGCCCGCTGGTCGGGGGAGAAGGTGCCGTCGGCGGGGAAGGTGCGGGTGACGTCGGCGGTGTAGCCGCCGACGTCGGCGCCGACGTCGAGCAGCAGCAGCCCGCCGCGCTCCACCGGCCCCTCGCCGCCCTCGTAGTGGAGGATGGTCGAGTGGGCCCCGGACCCGACGATCGAGGGGAAGCCCCAGCAGCAGGCGCCGAGGTCGCGGAAGGTCTGCTCGAGGGTGGCCTGGACCTGGTTCTCCCGCTCGGCGGTGAGGGCCCGGCGCATCGCCGCCCGGATCCCCTCCGCGGTGACGTCGATGGCGTGCTGGAGCAGCGCCACCTCGGCCGGGCTCTTGACCTGGCGCAGGTCCCACAGCGGCGGCGCCGCGTCGCGGATCCCCACCTCGGGCCACCGCGTGCGCACCTCCTCGGCCAGCCGCAGTGCGGGCGGCAGCGGCTCGCCGTCGAAGCTGCGCGGCCCGAGGTCGAGCCAGAGCTCGGCGCGGCCGGCGCGCACCGCCTCGAGGAAGTGGGGCAGGGCCGGGGCCCGGTAGTAGCGGTAGCGCCCGTCCTGCCGCCAGGAGCCTCCCGACAGCGCCGCCTCGAGGAAGGGGCGCAGCTCGCTCCGTGGCGCCACCTCGTCGATGCCGCTGGCGGCGCTGAGCTCCGCGGCGGTCGGCACCGGCCCCGTCCACAGCTCGGTGCGCGGATCGCTGCTCGGCGCGAAGAGCACCGTGCGGTGCCCGTCGCCCGGCACCATCACCAGGGCGGTGTCGGGGAACGCCACGCCGGTGAGGTAGAAGAGGTCGTCGTCCTGGCGGAACGGCCAGGTCACGTCCCCGTTGCGGGGTGCCGGCTCCGGCGCCGTCAGGACCAGCAGCGCGTCGGGGCCGAGCTCGGCCGCCACCCGCTCGCGGCGGGCCGCGTACTCCGCGGCGGCCACGGGCGGCGGCGCCGCCGGGAGCGGCGCGGCGAGCGCGCCGACGGCGAAGGGGGCGAGGACGAGCGCCGCCGCGGCGGCGCGGCGCGGGGCGGTGCGGCGGGGCGGTCGGGGGCTGTGCATGGGCGCGATCCTATCCCCCGCCCCGGTGCTCAGCGCTCGGCCAGGGGGCGCCAGCGCCGCCCGCGGGCGCCGGTGTAGACCGCCGCGGGGCGGATGAGTCGTCCGGCGGCGCGCTGCTCGAGGGCGTGCGCCGTCCACCCGGCCGTCCGGCCCACCGCGAAGGTGGGGGTGAACAGGTCGGTGTCCAGGCCCAGGCCGTGGAGCAGCAGGGCGGTGTAGTACTCGACGTTGGTGGCCAGCCGCCGGCCGGGGCGGTGGGCGGCGAGCAGGCGCAGCGCCACCGCCTCGACGTGGCGGGCGAGAGCGAACAGCTCGCGGTCGCCGGAGCCCTCGCGGTAGAAGCGCTCGGCGGCGGCGGCGAGGACGTCGGCGCGCGGGTCGCGCACCCGGTAGACGCGGTGGCCGAAGCCCATCAGCCGCTCGCCGGCGGCGAGCTTGGCGGCGAGGACCGCCTCGGCGCGCTCGGGAGTGCCGATGGCGAGCACCGCGTCGAGCGCCGGCCCCGGGGCGCCGCCGTGGAGCGGTCCCTTGAGCGCGCCGACCGCCCCGGCGACCGCCGACACCAGGTCCGAGCCGGTGGAGACGATCACCCGGGCGGTGAAGGTCGAGGCGTTGAGGCCGTGGTCCGCGACGGTGGCGAGGTAGACGTCGAGGGCGCGCACGCGGTCGTCCGACGGCACCTCGCCGGTGAGCTGGTGCAGATAGGCCGCGGCGTGGGAGAGGTCGTCGTGCGGCGCCACCGGCTCGTGGCCGCGGCGCAGGCGGTGGAACGCCGCCACCACCGACGGCGCGGCCGCGACCAGCCGCACGGCCTGGCGGCGGTCCTCGGCGTCCGACGGCGCGGCCGGCGGGCCGAGGTCGAGGGCGCCGAGGCCGGCGCGCAGCGCGTCCATCGGGTCGGCGGCGCCGGCGGCCGCGCGGGCCAGCAGCTCGAGCACCGCGGCCGGCAAGCGCCGCGCGGCGGCGAGCTCGCGGCGCAGCGCGGCGAGCTCGCCGGCGTCGGGAAGGCGGTCGTTCCAGAGCAGGAACACCACCTCCTCGAAGCAAGCGTGGGGGGCGATCTCGGCGAGGGGGAAGCCGGCGAGGACGAGCTCGCCGGCCTCGCCGTCGACGTGTGACAGGCGGGTGGTGGCGGCGATCACGCCCTCCAGTCCGGGGGCGGGAGCGGTCGGGGTCGTGGCGGATTGCATTCGTTGGTTCACCTCCTGCTGGACAGGGTGCCGCATCGACTGATAGATTGTCAATCTTGATTGTTGAATCAACCCGGAGACGCACGATGCCCCGCGAGCCCTTCCTCACCGCGTCGCAGGCCGCCGCCGAGCTCGGCATCTCGGTGGCCACCCTCTACGCCTACGTCAGCCGCGGCATGTTGAGGTCGGAGCCCGTCGCCGGCGGCGGCCGCGGCCGGCGCTACCCGCGCGAGGACGTCGAGCGCCTGCAGCGGCGCCAGGCGGCGCGACGCGACCCCGCCGCCGCGGCCTCCGGCGCGCTCGACTGGGGCGTGCCGCTGATCGAGTCGGCGATCACCGCCGTGGAGGACGGCCGGCTCTACTACCGGGGACACGACGCCGTGGAGCTGGCCTCCCGGGGCGGCTTCGAGGCGGTGGCGTCGCTGCTGTGGGGCGCGGGGGCCGCGGAGGGTGAAGCCGCCGCGGCCGCCGCGCCGCCCCCGGCCGCCGCGCCGCCCGCCGACGACGCCGGTCTCGGGCCGCTCGAGCGCTGCCAGGTGGCGCTGCCCCGCGCGGGCGCGGCCGACCCCGCCGCCTGGAACCTGCGGCCGGAGGCGGTGGCGGCCGCGGGCCGGCGCATCCTGCGGGTGATGGCGGCGGCGCTGTCCGGACGGCCGGCGGACCCCGCCGGGATGGCGGCCAGCCTCGCCGGCGGCTGGGGGTTGCGGGACGCCGCCGCCCGCCGCGCGCTCGACGCGGCGCTGATCCTGTGCGCCGACCACGAGCTGAACGTGAGCGCCTTCACCGCCCGCTGCGTGGCCTCGGCCGGCGGCAACCCCTACGACGCCGTGGCGGCCGCGGTGGCGGCGCTGAAGGGCAACCGCCACGGCGGCGTCTCCGCGCGGGTCGAGTCGCTGCTCGCGGAGGTGGAGGGGCGGGGCGGCGAGCGCGCCGTGCGCGAGCGGCTGCGCCGCGGCGAGCCGGTCCCCGGCTTCGGCCACCGCCTCTACCCGGCGGGCGACCCCCGCGCCCGAGCCCTGCTCGAGATCGCGCGGGGCGTGGGGCGCGGGGCGTCCGCCCTGGGTCCGATCGACGAGCTGGTGGAGGCGGCTGCGCGGCTGCTCGGCGAGCGGCCGGCGCTCGACGTCGCCCTGGTGGCCCTGGCGCGGGCGCTGGAGCTGCCGCCCGGCGCCCCGCTGACCCTCTTCGCGGCCGGGCGTGCCGCGGGCTGGGTGGCCCAGGTGATCGAGGAGGTCTCCCGGGGCCGGCTGATCCGGCCGCGGGCGCGCTACGTCGGCGTGGCCGTCGGCGGTGGAGCCGGCGCGGGATAACATCCGCCGCGATGAGCGACGCCCGTTTCCGGCTCTGTCTCGCCAAGGAGGACTTCAAGTTCTCGGTGGCGCACTTCACCGTCTTCTCGGCCGAGCGGGCGGAGCTGCTCCACGGCCACAACTACCGGGTGGCGGTGGAGCTGGCGGGGCCCCGCCTCGGCGAGCTCGGGCTGCTGGCGGAGGTCGAGGGGGTGAAGGAGGAGATCCGCCGCCTCTGCGAGCAGCTCGACAGCCGCGTGCTGGTGCCGGCCGCCAACCCCCACCTGCAGGTCTCCCCGGGCGAGGGGAGCGTCGCGATCGCCTACCGGGCGCGGCGCTACACCTTTCCCGCCGCCGACACCGTCCTGCTGCCGCTCGCCAACGTGTCGATGGAGCTGCTGGCGCGCCACCTGTGGCAGGCGCTGCTCCCCGCCCTCGCCGACGGCGCCGTCGACCACCTCACCGTGTCGGTCGAGGAGTCGTCGGGCCAGCGGGCGGTCTACGAGAGCTCGCTGCCCGGCGGCTGAGGCGGTCGCGGTGCTGCGTCCCGCCCGCCCACCGGCACCGCCCGGCCCTTCCACGGGACCAGGCGGCCGCGGCGGTGGTCGGCCCACCCCGCCAGCAGGGTGGCCCCGGTGAGCAGCGCGTCCGCGGGGTAGAGCAGCGCCCAGGCGGCGCGATGGCCGCCGCCGCGGCGCAGCAGGGCCGACGCTGCGACGCCGGCGCCCCACAGCACCGCCGCCTCGAGCGGCAGGCCGGCGGCCAGCGTCGCGACGAGCAGCGCCGGCGGCCCGAGGAGGACCGCGGCCGCGCCGGCGGCGGCGCGCGGCCGGGACCCGAACAGGCCCCCCAGGTTGCGCCGCCAGCCGTCGACGACGGCGCGTGGCCCGCGGTACATGCGCACCCGCAGGCCCTCGGGGGCCCGCAACAGACCGCTCTTGAAGCCGGCCTCGGTGAGCGCGGCGGCGAGGGCGACGTCGTCCACGGCGGCCCCGCGGACCGCCGCGAAGCCGCCGATCGCCGCCAGCGCCTCCTCGCGCACCAGGTAGAACTGACCGTTGGCCACCGGCCGGGCCTCGCCGCGGGCGGCGCGGTCCCAGTCGCCGAGCAGGGCGTCGAGGACCGCGAACACGGGCGGGGTCACCAGGTTCTCGGCCAGGCCTTCGACCTCCTGGTAGCCGGTCAGCGACACGGCGTCGAGGCCGTGGCGCCGGGCGGCGGCCAGGGCGCGGGCGTGCAGCTCGGGTCGGTGCCGGGTGTCGGCGTCGGTGGACAGGATCCAGCGTGGGCGCTCGGCGGCGGCCAGGTGGCGGTGGCCGGTGTCGAGGGCGTGGACCTTGCCGCCCCAGCCGGGGGGCAGCGGGCCGGCCTGGATCAGCGTGAGCCCGGGGCTGCGCGCGGCGCGCTCGCGGGCGATCGCCGCGGTGGCGTCGCTCGAGCCGTCGTCGATGACCACGACCCGGGCCGCGGCCGTCTGCGAGAGGAGGGTGTCGAGGCAGGAGGCGAGGTTGACCTCCTCGTCGCGCACCGGCAGCAGGACGCCCAGCGTGCCGGCCGGCGGGAGGGGGTCGGGCGGCGGCACCGGCGGTGCCCGCCGGCGCTGGCGGTCGACCGCCAGCGCCACGCCGCACAGGCCCGCCGCCGCCGCCCAGGCCGCCATGCTGAGGGCGCGCACGTGCGCGCCCTCAGCGGTCCAGCCGGGCGCGCAGGGCGGCCGCCACCTCACCCGGGCGCGGGAAGCGGCCGGTGGCGTGCTTGGAGAACACCAGCTGGTCGCCCATGTGCACCTCGAAGACGCCGCCGCGTCCCTTGACCAGCTCGCTCTCGATGCCGAGCTGGTCCCGGAGCTCGTCCGCCAGACCGGCGGCGCGGGGGCCGTAGTTTCAGGCCGTGCAGTACTCGATGCGCAGTGGCTCGTTCATCGCGGCCATGGTAGCAGCCGGCCGGCGCCGCGGCCGGCCGGGGACGGTGTGGCGCGCATCGCTAGCGGCGCAGGGCGCGGTAGATGACCAGCAGGAGCACGGCGCCGATCACGGCGATGATGAAGCTGCGGAAGTCCCACGCCGCGACGCCCCCGAAGCCGAGGGCGCTGGCGATGAACCCGCCGAGCAGGGCGCCGGCGATCCCCAGCAGGCTGGTGATGACGCAGCCGCCGGGATCGTTCCCCGGCGTCAGCAACTTGGCGACGATTCCGGCCACCAGGCCGAACACCACCCACGAGATCAGTCCCCAGAGATTCATCGCTTCCTCCTTCTCCCGTTCCGTGCTCGAAGAACCCCTCGGAGCCGTGCGGTCGCCGGGACACGTCGCCGTCTCCGCGGGCCGGAGCGCTGCTAGAGACGTGCCAGCGGGCGGCCGGCGCGGCGCCCCCCAGCCGCTATGATGGCGCCCCATGTCCCCGCCCTCCGACGCCCCGCGGCTCTACCTGATCGACGGCTACTCCAACATCTTCCGGGCCTTCTACGCCATCCGCGGACTGTCGAGCTCGAAGGGCGAGCCGACCAACGCCGTGTACGGGTTCGTCAACATGCTGCGCAAGCTCCTCAGGGAGGAGAAGCCGGAGCTGATCGGCGTGGCCCTGGACGTCGGCGGTCCCACCGTGCGCAGCGAGCGCTTCGAGGCGTACAAGGCCAACCGCAGCCCGATGCCGGAGGACCTGCGGGCGCAGATCCCGAAGATCCGCGCGGCCCTCGACGCCTACCGCATCCCCATCCTCGAGACGCCCGACTACGAGGCCGACGACGTGCTCGCCACCCTGGCCTGCAAGGCCGCCGCGGCCGGCTACCGGGTGGTCCTGGTGTCGGCCGACAAGGACCTGATGCAGCTCGTCGACGAGCGCATCGCGCTCTATCACACCGGGCGCGAGAAGCTCTACGACCCCGCCGGCGTGGCGGCGGACTTCGGCGTGCCGCCGGAGAAGGTGGTCGACGTCCTGGCCCTGATGGGCGACTCGGTGGACAACGTCCCGGGGGTGCCGGGCATCGGCGAGAAGGGGGCCAAGCAGCTCATCGCCGAGTTCGGCTCCCTCGAGGATCTGCTCGCCCGCGCCGGCGAGGTGGGGCGCAAGAGCTACCGCGAGGGCCTCGAGCAGCACGCCGAGCAGGCGCGGTTGTCGCGCGAGCTGGTGACGCTGCACTGCGACCTGCCGCTGGCCTTCGAGCCGGAGCGGCTGCGCCACGATCCGCCGGACGTCGAGGCGCTGCGCCGGCTGTTCACCGAGCTCGAGTTCTTCAGCCTGGTCGAGGAGCTGGCGGCCGAGGGCGACGGTGCGGAGGCGACGCCGGCCGTGGAGGCCGAGACCGCGGACGACTGGGAGCGGGCGACCGCGGCCCTCGGCGGGGGGGGCGAGGTGGCGGTGGCGGTGCTCGGCGAGGAGCGACCGACGGGGCTGGCGGTGGCGGCCCGCGACCCGGAGGCGGCGGGACCGGTGGTCTACGCGGACTTCCGGCGCGACGGGATGCGCGACGCGGCGCTCGCCCGCCTCGCCGGCTGGGCCTGCGACCCCGCGGTCCGGCTGGTCGGGCACGACCTCAAGGAGGTCCTGCGGGCGGCCTTCGCGGAGCTGCCCGGCGGGGTGTGCAGCGCCGGGCTGTTCGACCTGATGCTGGTCTCCTACCTGCTCAAGCCGGCGGTGCACGGCCACAGCCTCGACGAGCTGGCGCTCGAGCGCCTGCGGCGCAAGACGATCCCGGCCAAGGACGCCGGCTGGGACCGTGGCGAGGAGCCGGCGGTCGGCGACGGCCGGCTCGCCGCCTTCGCCGGCGAGCGCGTGGAGGTGGTGCGGCGTCTCGCCGCCCCGATGGAGGCCGAGCTCGCCGCCGGGCCGCTGGCGTCGGTCTACCGCGACATCGAGGAGCCGCTGCTGCCGGTGCTGCTGCGCATGGAGGAGGCCGGCATCCTGCTCGACACCGCCCTGCTCGGGGCCATGTCCGGCGAGCTCGAGCGCGACCTGGCGGCCCTCGAGGAGCGCATCTTCGAGGTCGCCGGCGAGCCGTTCAACGTCAACTCGCCACAGCAGCTCGGCGTGATGCTGTTCGAGAAGCTGGGCTACCCGGTGCTCAAGCGCACCCGCAAGACCAAGACCTACGCCACCGGCGCCGAGATCCTCGAGGAGCTCGCCGCCCGCGGCTATCCGCTGCCCGACCTGGTGCTGCGCTATCGCGAGCTGACCAAGCTCAAGTCGACCTACGTCGACGCGCTGCCGACCCTGGTCGGCCGGGACGGCCGCCTGCACACGCGGTTCAACCAGGCGGTGGCGGCGACGGGCCGGCTGTCGTCGACCAACCCCAACCTGCAGAACATCCCGGTGCGCACCGAGCTCGGGCAGTCGATCCGCCGCGCCTTCGTGGCGCCGGCCGGCCGGGTGCTGCTGGTGGCGGACTACAGCCAGGTGGAGCTGCGCATCCTCGCCCACATCGCCGGCGAGGCGGCGCTGGCCGACGCCTTCCGCCGCGGCGAGGACATCCACCGCGCCACCGCCGCCGCGGTGCTGGGGGTGGCGCCGGAGCTGGTCAACGCCGAGCAGCGGCGGGCCGCGAAGACGATCAACTTCGGGATCATCTACGGGATGAGCCCCTTCGGCCTGGCACGGACGCTCCGCATCCCGACCAAGGAGGCGGAGCGCTTCATCGCCGCCTATCTGGAGCGCTACCCCGGGGTGCGACGGTACATGGACGAGACGGTGGCCGCCGCGGAGGCGGAGGGGGGCGTCTCCACGCTCTACGGCCGTGTCCGCTGGCTGCCCGACATCGCCTCGAAGAACCGGAACCTGCGCGAGAACGCGCGCCGGATGGCGATCAACGCCCGCATCCAGGGCACCGCCGCCGACCTGATGAAGCTGGCGATGATCGCGCTGGACCGCCGGCTGCGCGCCGAGGCGCCCGGGTCGCGGCTGCTGCTCACCGTCCACGACGAGCTGGTGCTCGAGGCGCCCGCGGACGACGCCGCCCGGGTCGGCGAGCTGGTGCGCACCGAGATGAGCGGCGTCGCCGAGCTGGCGGTTCCGCTGGTGGTCGACGTCGGCTGGGGCGCGAGCTGGGTCGACGCCAAGGGCTGAGCCGGGCGCGCCGGCGCGGCGTCACTTCCGCAGGCCGCCGAACATCCGCCGCAGCAGGCCGCCCCGTGGCGGGATCGTCCCCTCCTCCGCCATCCGCACGTCGGACACCGAGACGAAGGCCGCCGGCTGCGCGCGGCGCACGATCTCCATCACCCGGTCGAGGTGCTTGCGGTGGATGACGGTGAAGAACAGCCGCACCCGGCCGCGCAGGCCGCGGGCGGCGAAGCTGGTGACCCCGAAACGGGCGGCGCGGAGCTGCTCGATCAGCCCGCTGGCGTCCTCCTCGGTGATGACGCGGACCGCCAGCAGGCCGAGGCCGAGGCGCTCCTCGAAGCGGATGCCGACGTAGGTGCCGGTGGCGAACCCGGCGGCGTAGGCGACGTAGCTCAGCGGCCGGTCGAGGTGCTGCATCACCTGGGTGATCGCGGCCAGCCAGACCAGCACCTCGAAGAAGCCGATGAAGGGTGCCAGGCGGCGCATCCCCCGCGCCACCAGGATGATGCGCACGGTGCCCAGCGAGACGTCGGTGAGGCGGGCGAGGAAGATGAGCAGGGGGAGCCCCACCCAGGTCCACAGGCCGCTGTCGGTCCAGTCCACGTCGGGGTCGGTCTCCGTCGCCGGGGGGTCGCTCAGGCGGTGGGCAGGCGCACGACGAAGCGGGCGCCGCCGCCGGGGCGGTTGGCGGCGTGCAGGCTACCACCGTGCCCCTCGACGATGGAGCGCGCGATCGCCAGGCCGAGCCCGGCGTGGCCGTCGCGCCGCGCCGTGCCGGCGGCCGGACGGAAGGTGAAGAAGCGGTCGAAGATCCGCTCGAGGTGCTCGGCGGGGACCCCGGGGCCGCGGTCCGCCACGGCGATCTCGACGCCGCCGTCGCGCCGGGCCAGCTCGACCTCGACGGCGCCGCCGGGCGGCGTGAAGCCCGCCGCGTTGTCGAGCAGGTTCTCCACCACCCGGGCGAGGTCCTCCGGGTCGGCGGCCGCCGCCAGCGGCGCCGCGGGCAGGGTCAGCTCGACCGGCGGCGCGCCGGGGCGGGCCCGGAAGCCGGAGACGACGGCGGCGAGCAGCGGGGCCAGCTCGACGGCGTCGGCGTCGCCGGCCTCCAGCCGGGCGTCGATGCGCGAGATCTCGCGCACCCCCGACAGCAGGCGCTCGAGGCGCGCCACCTCGCGCAGCACGATCGACTCGAAGCGGCGGCGCTCCGCGGGCGTGCCGGCCGCGGCGAGCATCTCCGCCGCCGAACGGATGGTGGCCAGCGGGTTGCGGAACTCGTGCGACACGTCGGCGGCGAACGCCTCGGTGGCGGCGAGGTGGTCGTGCAGCCGCCGGGTGAGGTCCTCCAGGGCCCGCGCCAGGTCGCCGATCTCGTCGTGCTTGCGCGAGCCGCCGAAGCCGCCGGTGAGGCGGCCGCGGCGGTCGACGATGGCGCGCGCCTCGGCGCGCAGCCGGCCGATCGGGCGCAGGATGGTGGTGGCGACGAGGAGCGACAGGACGACCGCCGCGGCGACCGCCGCCACGAACACCCGGAAGATGCCGAGCCGCACCTCGCGCAGGGCCGCCAGCACCCGGCCGGTCGACTGCGACACCAGCACCGCCCCGACCACCGGCGAGCGGCCGCCGGCGCCGGCGGCGCCGAGGATCGGGATGGCGCTGTGCAGCAGGGTGACGGCGCCGTCGCCGCCGGCGGCGACCCGCAGGTCGGCGCCGTAGCGGCCGGCCAGCGCCTCGCGGACCGCCGGCCCGGTGAGCCGGCCGTCGGCGCCGGCGTCGCCGTAGAGGCCGGGCCGCGCCGGGGGCAGGACGGGGGCCGGCGCCACCGCCCGCCAGGCGCGGTGGAGCCAGCTCCCGAGGCGGTACAGCGGGCTGGCGCCGAGCTCCGGCGGGGTGGCGGCCGCCGCCCCGTCGCCGGGCTCGCGGCGCGGCCCGAGCGCCGCGGAGTCGGCCACCACCCGGCCGCGCCGGTCGAGCACCCGGAGCCGCGCCTCCAGGCGCTGGTTGAGGGCCACCAGGACGCGCTCGGCCGCGGCGGGATCGAGCTCGGAGCCGCCGGCGAGCGCCGCGGCGAGCAGGCGGCCCTGCTGCACCATGGAGCGCTCCTGCGCGTCGAGGAGCTGGCGCTCGTAGACCCCGAGGTAGAGCAGCCCGGCGGCGGGCAGGAAGACCAGCAGCACGTTGAAGGCGAGCAGGCGGATCCAGATCCGCGACAGCCCGCGCCGCAGGCGCCGGGTCCCGCCGCGGGCGCCCTCCGCCGCGGCGGAGCGGCTCACCGCTCCCCCTCGGACCCCGTCCGCTCGCGCCAGCGGTAGCCCAGCCCGTAGACGGTCTCGATCGGGTCGGACCCCGGGGCCGCCTCCGCGAGCTTGCGGCGCAGGCGCTTGATGTGGCTGTCGATGGTGCGGTCGGAGACGTAGGTGTCGTGCGGGTAGCCCTCGGCGATGAGCTGCTCGCGGTTCTTGACGTGGCCGGGCCGGCGCGCCAGCGCCCGCAGGATGAGGAACTCGGTGACGGTCAGCCGCAGCGGCCGGTCCCGCCAGCGCGCCTCGTAGCGGTCGAGGTCGAGGCACAGGTCGCCGGCGACGAGCTGGTGCGCGGCCTCCCCGCCGCCGGCGCCGGGCAGCAGCGCCAGGCGGCGGAAGAGCACCTTGACCCGCGCCACCAGCTCGCGCAGCGAGAACGGCTTGCACAGGTAGTCGTCGGCGCCCAGCTCGAGGCCGAGCACCCGGTCGAGCTCCTCGTCCTTGGAGGTGAGGAAGACGATCGGCAGCGTCTCGGAGACGGCGCGCAGGCGGCGGCAGAGCTCGAGCCCGTCCATGCGCGGCATGAGGATGTCGAGCACCACCAGGTCGGGCAGGGCGCCCGGCGCCGGGCGCTCGCCGCCGTCGCACCAGGCCTCCCAGGCCGCGGCGCCGTCGGCGAAGGTGTCCACCCGGTACCCCTCGCGACGCAGCGCGAACCCCACGGTCTCGCGGAGGTCCTCCACGTCGTCCACCAGCGCGATGCGGCCCCGGCCGCCGTCCCCCGACGCCATGGCCGTCAATGTAGCCGAGGCCGGGGACGACGACAACGTCTCGCGGCCCTGCCGGGGCCCGCGCCACCGGATCGCCACGATTCGCCACCGCTCCGCCCCGCACCCGCCGTCGCCGCGTCGGCCCGCGGCGCTGGGATGGGACCCCACGGCCCCGGGCCGCTCCCGGGTCGCACCGACGAGAGGAGGCAACGATGCGCGACGAGGCACGGGGGTCGAGAGCGGGAGGCCGGCGGCGGCGGGGCAACGGACCGGCGCGGCTGCTGGCGGTCGCCCTGCTGGCGGCGCTGGCCGCCTCGGCGGCGGCGCAGACGCCGCCGGCGGCGGTGGCGCTGGACGACGTGGAGTGGGCGGGCCTGCTGTGGCGGGGCGCGGACGGCGGCCTGCGGCCGGCGCCGTCGCTCTCGGCGGAGGTGGAGATCCGGGTCACCGGCCTGGTCACCCGCGCCCGCGTCACCCAGCGGTTCACCAACCCCGGCGAGGAGTGGCTGGAGGGGCTCTACGTCTTCCCGTTGCCGGACGGCGCGGCGGTGGACCGCCTGCGCATGGTGGTCGGGGACCGGGTGATCGAGGGCGAGGTCCGCGAGCGCGAGGCGGCGCGCCGGGTCTACGAGGAGGCGCGCCGGGAGGGCCGCCGCGCCAGCCTGCTGGAGCGCCAGCGGCCGGACGTCTTCACCACGCGGCTCGCCAACGTGGCGCCCGGCGAGCGGGTCGAGGTGGTGATCGAGCTCGAGGGCACGGTGGCCTACGCCGACGGCACCCTGCGGCTGCGCTTCCCGACCGTCGTCGAGCCGCGCTACCTGCCGGCCGGGCCGCCATCCCCGGACGCCGTGCTGCCGCCGGCGAGCACCTCCGCGGGGCTGCCGGCCGCGGCGGCGCCGCCGCCCCCGACCGCCCACGGCGGTGCGCTGCGCGCCGCCGTCGAGCGGTCGGTGGGCGCCGTGCGCGGGGCCGGGGCCACGGTGGCCGCCGCCCTCGGCAGCCGGCCGCCGCTGCGCACCCCGTGGTCGCTGACCGTGCACCTCGACCCCGGCGTCCCGCTGGCCCGCCTGGAGAGCCCCAGCCACGCGATCGCCGTCGCCCCCGAGGGTGCGCGGGGCTGGCGGGTGACGCTGGCGGCGGGGGAGGTGGAGGCGGACCGGGACTTCCGCCTCGAGTGGGATCCGGTCGCCGGGGCGGCGCCCCGCACCGCCCTGTTCACCGAGGAGGTCGACGGCGACGTCTACGCCCTGCTGATGGTGCTGCCGCCGGCGGCCGCCGCCGCCGACTGGACGCCGCTCGAGCGCGAGGTGATCTTCGTCCTCGACACCTCCGGGTCGATGGCCGGCCCGGCGCTGGCCCAGGCCAAGGCGGCGCTGGTCGACGCGCTGGGACGGCTGCGGCCGTGGGACAGCTTCAACGTCATCGAGTTCAACGACCGGGCGCGGCCGCCTGTTCCCCGACTCCTGGCCGGCCGACCCGGCGGCGCTCGAGCGGGCCGCCGACTGGGTGGGGGGCCTGGAGGCCGACGGCGGCACGGAGATGCTGCCGGCGCTCGCCCTGGCGCTCGACGAGCAGCCCGGCTACGGGCGCGCCGGCGTGCGGCCCCTCAAGCAGGTCGTCTTCCTCACCGACGGCGCGGTCGGCAACGAGCCCGAGCTGCTCGCCGAGATCGCGGCGCGCCGCGGCGCCGCCCGCCTGTTCACGGTGGGGATCGGCGCGGCGCCCAACGGTTCGTTCATGCGGCGGGCCGCGGAGGTGGGGCGCGGGACCTTCACCTTCATCGGTGACGCGGCCGAGGTCGGGGAGCGCATCGCGGCGCTGACCCGGCGGCTGGAGGGGCCGGTGCTGACCGACCTGACCGTCGACTGGGACGACCCCCGGGCCGAGGTGTGGCCGTCCCCGTTGGGCGACCTCTACGCCGGCGAGCCGCTCCTGGTGACGGCCCGCCTGCTGCGGCGGGGCGACGGGGTGCGGGTGGAGGGGAGCCGGGACGGCTCGTTCTGGCAGGCCGCGGTCGACCTCGACGCCGCGGCGGCCGCGCCGGCCAGCGCCGGCGGCGTGGGCCGCGGCATCCACCAGCTCTGGGCGGCGCGCAAGATCGAGTCGCTGCTCGGCCGCCTCGCCGAAGGCGTGCCGGAGGCGGAGGTGCGGCCGGAGGTGGTGCGGGTGGCCCTCGAGCACCACCTGGTCAGCCGCTACACCAGCCTGGTGGCGGTCGACGTGACGCCGGCGCGCAGTGCCGGCGAGCCGCTGCGCTCGGCCGCGGTGGCGACCGCCCTGCCCGCCGGCGTGCTGCCGGCCGGCGGGACGGCGTCGCAGCTCGACCTGCTGCTCGGCGTGGCGCTGCTGCTCGCCGCCGCGGCGGGCGCGGCGCTGGGGCGGCGTCCCCCGGTGCGCTCGGCGCGGCGGCCGGCGGCACCCCTCGGAGGGCGGCGTTGAGCGGTCGCGGCGCCGCCGCGCCGCGGCCCGCGCGCCGCGCCGCGGCGGGGCTGGTGGCCGCCCTCGCGCTGGCGGGCGGCGGCCTCGTCGTCCGGGGCCTGTGGATCCCGGCCAAGGCGGTGGCGGCGCAGGTGCTGCTCGAGGGTGCCTGGCGGCGCGCCCGGGCCGGCGGCGTCGCGCCCCGTCCCTGGCCGTGGGCCGACACCTGGCCGGTGGGCCGGCTGGGGATCGGCGACGGGCCGACGCTGGTGGTGCTGGCGGGGGCGACCGGCCGCTCGCTCGCCTTCGGCCCGGGGCACGTCGACGGCACCGCCCTGCCCGGCGAGCCGGGCAACGTGGTCCTCGCCGGGCACCGCGACACGGTCTTCCGGCGGCTCGCAGGCCTGCGCCCCGGCGACGAGATCCGGCTCGAGGGCGCCGACGGCAGCCGCTGGCGCTACCGGGTGGTCGACACCCGGGTGCGCGACCACCGCGACACCGCACCGCTGGCGCCCTCCGACCACCCGCGGCTGACCCTGATCACCTGCTGGCCGTTCGACGCCCTGGTCCCCGGCGGGCCGCAGCGCTTCGTGGTCACCGCCGACGGCGCCCGCGCCGGGCCGCCGTTGGTAGACTGACCCCGGGCGCCGCCGCCGTCCCGCCGCCGTTCAGCGGCCGAGCAACAGCAGGATCCCGGCGACCAGGGCGAGGGCGCCGAGGATGGTGTTGTCGAGGGGGAAACCGAAACCGGTGAGGGTGAGGATGCCGTCGAGCACCAGCCAGATGCCGAGCAGCAGAAGTCCCGCCCGCCGTGCCTGCGCCATGTCGTCTCTCCTCCGGGGGCGCGGCGGCGCCGCCGCCCCCGCTGCCGTCCACGATCGTCCGTCGGAAACCGCTCCCTTATACCAGGGAGCCGCGTGAGCCCGCCGCCCGCCACGCCGCGCTTCGACCTCGGCGGCCGGGTCGCCGTGGTCACCGGGGCGTCGCGGGGCATCGGCCGGGCCATCGCCCTCGCCTACGCCGGCGCCGGGGCGCGCGTCGCCCTGGTGAGCCGCAAGCTCGACGCTCTCGAGGCGGTGGCCGCGGAGGTGGCCGCCGCCGGCGGCACGGCGCTGCCGATCGCGTGCCACACCGGGCACCGCGAGGAGGTCGAGGCGATGGCCGCGCGCGTCGAGGAGGTGCTGGGCGGCATCGACGTCGTGGTCAACAACGCCGCCACCAACCCGCACTACGGGCCGCTGCTGAGCGCCGACGAGCCGGTCTGGGACAAGACCTTCGAGGTCAACGTCAAGGGCTACGTCCACGTCGTACGCGCCTGCGTCCCGGCGCTGCGCCGGCGCGGCGGCGGCGCCGTCGTCAACGTCGCTTCCATCGCCGGCCGCATCCCCTACCGGGGGCTCGGCGTCTACAGCGTCACCAAGGCGGCGGTCCTGATGCTGACCAAGGTCCTGGCGCGCGAGCTGGCGGCGGACGGGATCCGCGTCAACGCCATCGCGCCCGGGTTGGTCGAGACCCGTTTCTCCACCGCCCTGTGGTCCGACCCCGAGGTGCGCGAGCGGGTGCGCAAGGCGGTGCCCATGGGCCGCATCGGCCAGCCCGAGGAGCTGGTCGGCCTGGCCCTCTACCTGGCCTCGGACGCCGCCAGCTACACCACCGGGGGCGTCTTCTTCGTCGACGGCGGCGAGAGCGTCGGGGGCGGCGGCTGAGGCCGGTCCGCGCCGGCGCCGCGGCCGCCCTCGTCGCCGCCCTCCTCGCCGCGGCCCGGGGCGCGGCCGCGGCCCCGGCGCCTCCCCGGCTCGAGGTCTCCGGGCCGCCCGCGCTCGCCGCCGACGTCCGGCGGATCGAGGCGCTCGACCCCCGCCGGCTCGCGGGTGCCCTGCGGCTGAGCGGTCTGGAGCGGCCGGGGCCGCCGATCCGCGTCGTCCTGGTGCCCGAGGACGCCCCGGTGGCGCGCGCCACGCCGCCGTGGATCGCCGGGTTCGCCAGCGGCCCCGAGGCGCCGGTGGTGCTCTTCCCGGCGCGGGCGGCGGCCTACCCGTACGACTCGCTCGAGGAGCTGCTCCAGCACGAGGTGGCCCACGTGCTGGTGGATCGCGCCGCGGGGGGACGCCCGGTGCCGCGCTGGCTCCACGAGGGGATCGCGATGACCGCCGGCGGGGCCTGGGGCCTGGAGGACCGCGCCCGCTTCACGCTCGCCGTCGCCGGGCGCCACGCGGTCCCCCTGGCGGCGCTGCCCCGGCTCTTCGCCGGCGGCCGCGCCGAGGCGGAGCGCGCCTACGCCATCGCCGGCGCCTTCACCCGCGACCTGTTGCAGCGGCACGGCCCGGGGGTCACCGGTGCCATCCTGGCCGGGGTCGCCGCCGGGCTCCCCTTCGACGACGCGTTCCGCCGCGCCGTCGGGGAGTCGCTGCCCGCCGCCGAGACGGCCTTCTGGCGGCGGCAGACCCGGTGGCTCCGCTGGTTGCCGCTGGCGACCAGCTCGACGGTGCTGTGGATCGGTGTCACGCTGTTGGCGTTGTGGGCGATCCGCCGCCGGCGGGCCCGCGACGCCGAGCTGGCGGCGCGGTGGGAGCGCGAGGAGGAGGCCGCCGCCGAGCGCGTCCGCCGGTCCGGGGTGGGGCCCGGCGACGGCGGCGGGGACCGCTGGGTCCACTGATCCGGGAGCGGATCTTGCACTTCCGGCCACCGGCCGCGCGGCGAGCCCGCGGGAGGTGAGGCGCGGCCGCCGCGGCACGTTCGAGGATCTCGAGGACAGGAGACGGAGGATGGCGGAGTACGACGGCAAGAAGAAGTTCGCGGGCTGCATGACCCGCACGGTGCTGGTGATCGCCCTGGTGGTGGTGGCGGTCGTGGCCCTGGCGAGCCTGCGGGTGGGGGACACGCCCCGGATCCGCATCGAGCCGGCGCAGAAGGGCATCGGGGCGCGCACCCCCGTCGACGTCCACGTCGCCGCCGCCGGGCGCGGGCTGGCCGGCGTGCGGGTCGAGCTGGTGCAGGGCGACCGGCGGCAGGTGGTCGCCGAGAAGGACTACACGCCGCGGCCGGCGTGGGCCTTCTGGGGCCCGCGCACCGAGGAGGACACGCTCCACGTCGAGGTGGGGCGCGACACCGTCGAGCACCTCGAGAGCGGCGACGCGACCGTCCGGGTGGTGGCCGAGCGCGCCGGCACCTGGGTGCGCCACCCGGCGCCGGCGGTCGAGGAGGTGACGCTGCCGGTGCGGCTCACCCCGCCCTCGCTGCAGGTGATCTCGAACCAGCACTACGTCACCCAGGGGGGCAGCGAGGTCGTGGTCTTCCGGGTCGGCGAGACCGCGGTCAAGAGCGGCGTCCAGGCCGGCGACTGGTGGTTCCCGGGCTTTCCCCTGCCGGGCGGCGGCGCCGCCGAGCGGTTCGCGTTGTTCGCGGTGCCCTACGACGTCGACGACCTGGCGAAGGTCCGCCTGGTGGCGGTCGACGACGTCGGCAACCGCGCCGAGACCGGCTTCATCGACCGCTTCACCCGCAAGCCGCCCTCGGAGGGGGAGATCCAGCTCACCGACGGCTTCATGAACCGGGTGGTCCCGGAGATCGTCAGCAACACCCCCGGCTTCCCCGACCAGGGCGGCGTGCTCGAGAACTACGTCTACATCAACCGCGAGCTGCGCAAGAAGAACCGGGCCGAGCTCAAGCGCCTGGCCGGCGCGTCGGTGCACGAGTTCCTCTGGCACCAGCCGTTCCTGCCGATGCCGAACGGCAAGGTGATGTCGCCCTTCGCCACCCACCGGACCTACGTCTACCAGGACCGCAAGGTGGACGAGGAGTACCACCTCGGCTACGACCTGGCCTCGGTCCAGCAGGCGGCGGTGCCGGCCGCGAACCGCGGCAAGGTGGTGCATGCCGGGTTCCTCGGCATCTACGGCAACGCCGTCATCCTCGACCACGGCTACGGCCTGCTCAGCCTTTACGGACACCTGTCGTCGATCGACGTGCAGGAAGGGCAGATGGTGGAGCGCGGCCAGCAGATCGGCCACACCGGGTCGACCGGGCTGGCCGGCGGCGACCACCTGCACTTCGGGATCGTCCTCGACGGGCTCCCGGTCAACCCGGTGGAGTACTGGGACCGTCACTGGCTGACCGACCGACTGTCGCGCAAGCTGGGCGACGCCTGGAATCTCCAGGACTAGTCCGCGGCCGGCGGGGCGTGCACGGGTTGTGCAACGACCCCCCGGCAAGCCCGGTTCGACCGGCGCGTGGCGGTTTCTCCTCCACCGACGTCACAACGGACCACCGCCGGCGGGCCGGGCCTTCTTCCGAACCCGATCCTCGCCGGAGGTCCCGATGTCCGATTCCCACCCCCGCGCCGACCGCCCCGCGGCGACCGGCGCCCGTCTCGAGAACCGCCCGGTCGCCCTGCACGCCGGCCGCCTGCGCAACCCTCGGCCGGCCGCGCCCGGCGCGCCGCCGCCCGCCGGCGCCGGCCGCGCCGCCGCCCTGGCGGCCCTCCTCGCCGCCGGGGCGGGCGCCGGCCTGTGGGCGCTGCGCCGCGCCGGATCGGGGCTCCCTCCGGTGTACGCCAGCCTCCCGGTCGAGGGGCGCCGGTTCCCCTGGCGCGGGCAGCGGGTGATCTTCTACGAGCGGGGGGAGGGGGCACCGGTGGTGCTGGTCCATTCCATCCACGCCGCCGCCTCCGCGTGGGAGTTCCGCGGCCTGTTCGACCGCCTGGCGTCCGATCACCGCGTGCTGGCCTACGACCTGCTCGGATTCGGCGCCTCCGACCGGCCGGCGCGCGCCTACCGCGCCGGCGATTTCGTCGAGCTGCTCGCCGACTTCCTGCGCGAGCGGGCGGGGGCGCCGGCGCACGTGGTCGCCGTCTCGCTCTCCGGGGCCCACGCGCTGCGGGTCGCCCGCCGCCACCCGGAGCGCCTACGCTCGCTCACCCTGATCAACCCCACCGGCCGGGTGACGCTGAGCGCGGCGCAGCGCCCGGCGGGCCGCCTGGTCGAGGCCCTGCTGCGCTCTCCGGTCCTCGGCGAGGCGCTGTTCCACGGCCTGGTGTCGCGCCCGTCGCTGCGCTTCTACGACGGGCGCATCGCCGGCGACGGGCAACCTCCCGACGGGCGCCGCGTCGACCACCACTACCGGACCGCCCACCAGCCCAACGCCCGGTTCGCGCCCGCCGCCTTCGTGGGCGGCGCGCTGTCGCTCGACGTCTCCGCCGACCTCGCGGCGCTGGCGGTGCCGACGCTGGCGCTGTGGACGCCCCGCAACGGCTTCCAGGACACCGCGGCCGAGAGCCGGGCCTTCGCCGGGGTCAACCCGCACCTGGCGAGCCGCACGCTCCCCGGCCGCGGCGCGCTGCCGCACGAGGAGGCGCCGGACGAGACGGCGGCGCTGCTGCGGGAGTGGTGGGAGACGGCGGCGGCGCCGGGGCCGGGCGCCGGGGCGGACGAAACCGCCGCCGCCCCGCCCTCCGGCGGCTAGAACCCTCGGCCGCTGCCGGAACCGCGGCGCGCCCGCCCTAGGCGGTGAGCACGTCGACGCCGCCCGCGACGACGGCGACGGTGTGCTCCCACTGCGCGGAGAGCTTGCCGTCGGCGGTGACGGCGGTCCAGCCGTCGGGGAGCATCTTCACCCGCCAGGTCCCCTGGTTGATCATCGGCTCGATGGTGAAGACCATCCCCGGGACCAGCGGGTCGCCGGTGCCGGCGCGGCCGTAGTGGGGCACGAAGGGCTCCTCGTGGAAGCCGCGGCCGATGCCGTGGCCCCCGAAGGTGCGCACCACCGAGTAGCCGTGCTCGCGGGCGTGCGCCTCGATGGCGGCGCCGATGTCGCCGAGCCGCCCGCCGGGGCGCACCTGCGCGATGCCGAGCTCGAGGCACTCGCGGGTCACCCGCACCAGCCGCGCCGCCTCGGCGCCGATCTCGCCCACCGCGTACATGCGGCTGGCGTCGCCGTAGAAGTCGTCGAGGATGGAGGTGACGTCGACGTTGACGATGTCGCCCTCGACCAGGGCCCGGTCGCCGGGGATGCCGTGGCAGACGACCTCGTTGATCGAGGTGCACACGCGACTTCGGGAAGCCCTTGTAGTCGAGGGAGGCGGGGATGCCGCCCGCGGCCGTCGTGGCGCGGTGGACCCAGCCGTCGATCTCGCCGGTGGTCACCCCGGGGACGATGCGGTCCTCGAGGTCGTCGAGGATGCTGCGGGTGAGCTGGCCGGCCCGCCGGATCCCCTCGATCTCCTCGGCGGTCTTGAGCACGATCCCCGCCCGGGCCGGCGGTGCCGCCACCGGCTGCGGGCCCTTGGCCACGCGGTCGGCGGCGAGGTGGCAGCGCTTGTACTTCCTGCCGCTGCCGCACCAGCAGGGGTCGTTGCGTCCGAGCTTGCGCTCCGCGCCGGGCTCGCTCATCCGCCCATTGTAGCGGCCGGCACCGGCCAACGCTCCCCGACCGCGAGCACGTGCACCCGCGGGTCGCCGCCGCGGGCCGCGACCACCCGCCGCAGCACCTCCGGGGCCAGGTCCACCGGCTCGTCGGTGAGGTCGAAGCACCCCAGTGCATCGGCAGCAGGTGGCGGGCGCCGAGATCGAGGAAGGCGCGATAGGCCTCGGCCGGGTCCATGTGCTGGTAGGCCATGAACCAGCGCGGCTCGTACGCGCCGATCGGCAGCAGGGCGACGTCGATGCCGGGGAAGCGGCGTCCGATCTCGCGGAAGCCGGCGAAGTACCCGCTGTCGCCGGCGAAGTAGGTGCGGCGGGGCCCGGCGTCGAGCAGCCACGAGCACCACAGGCTGGCGTCGCGCTTCTGCGACAGGCGGTTGGACCAGTGCTGGGCCGGCAGGCAGGTCAGCGTCCAGCCGCCGCGGCGGACGCTCTGCCACCAGTCGAGCTCCTCGACCCGCTCCACCCCGCGGCGGCGGAGCCACGCCGCCATCCCCAGCGGCACCAGCCACTCGACCCGGTCGCCGAGCCGCTCCACGGTCCAGCGGTCGAGGTGGTCGTAGTGGTTGTGCGAGAGCACCGCGAGCGAGCCCCGCGGCACCGCGGCGAGCGGCAGACCCGGGGGGACCCGGCGCCGCGGGAGCAGGGCGCGGGGGCCGAAGTGGGGGTCGGTCAGGACCACGCCGCCGGCGTCCTCGAGCGCGAAGCTGGCGTGGCCGATCCAGGTCACCGCCGGGCCGTCGCCGGCGCCGAGCCGCGCCGGGCCCTCGACCCGCGGCACCACCGGCGGCCGGCTCTTGTCGTAGGCGTTCCGCGACAGCCACCAGCGCAGCACCGCCCACGGACCGTGCGGCGGCCGGCGCCAGGGGTTGAAGAACGCCCCCGGGGCCCCGTGCGGTGCGTAGAGCGCGGCGGCCTCGGGGGGAGCGTCGGCGGGCGGATCCATGCCGGCGCCATGATAGTCGGGGGCGGATACGATCGACACCGATGACGGTCGCGGTCCGCAGCGGTGCGGCGCGGTGCCCGCCGGACGGGCTCGGCCGCCGGGAGCTCGCCGGGCTCGCCGCCCTGGCCCTGGCCGTGCGCCTGATCGGCCTCGGCAGCTCGTCGCTGTGGCTCGACGAGGTCCTGCTGATGGTGCGGGCGACGGCGGGCGGACCGGCGGCGGTGTGGGCCGCCTGCCGGGCCAACGCCGAGCACCCGCCCCTGTCGGCGCTGGCCGCGGCGGTCGTCCACGCCGCCGGTGCCGGCGAGGTGGGGCAGCGCCTGGTGACCGTCGTCCTGGGGGCCGCCACCGTGGTTCTCCTCGCCGCCTGGACCGCGCGCCGCTTCGACCGTCCGGCGGGTTGGTGGCCGGTCTCTGCGCGGCGCTGCTGCCTTTCCACGTCCGCTACTCCCAGGAGCTGCGCCCGTACCCGTGGCTGCTCCTCTTCGCCGCCCTGACCCTGCTCGCCGCCGAGCGTCTGCTGGCCCGCCCGGGAGCGGGTCCGACGCTGCTCCTGGCGGCGACGATCGCCGGCGGTCTGTACACCCACCTGCTCTACCCGCTGGTCCTCTTGCCGGTCCTGGTGCTGCTGGGCGAGCCGGCGCTGGCGCGCGACCGGCGGCGGGCCGCCGCCGGGCGGCGGGCGCTCGTCCGCCTGGCCGCGGCGGCGGGGCTGGCGCTGGTCGCCTTCGCCCCGTGGGCACCGGCGATCGTCAAGGCCGCGGGCCGCGTGCCGCCGGTGGGCGCCGCCCACTGGGGGTGGGCACGGGTGGCGTCCCGCTGGGAGTTCCTGACCACCGCCGGGCTCGAGGGGGACCGCCTCGGCTGGGCGGGCGTCCTGGCGGCGGCCCTGGCGGCGCTGGGGCTGGTCGCCGCCGTGCGGCGCACCGCCGGGCGCGCAGCGGTGGTCGGGCTGGCGGCGGGCACGGTCGGCGTCGAGGTCGTCCTCGTCCTCCGGGGCCACTGGACGAGCGGGCGCTACGACATGGTGGGCTGGCTCTTCGTGCCGGTCCTGATCGGGGTCGGCGCCGCCACCCTGGCGCGTCGCCCGGGGCGGCTCGGCCGGTGGCTCGCCGTCGCGGCCGTCGGCGCCCTGCTGGTCGGCGAGTCGGCGGGCCTGGCCCGCTACCTGCGGCGGGGGCGGCCGCACTGGGACGCGGGTGGCGCGGACGGTCGGGGAGCTGCGGCGGTCCGGAGATCCGGTGCTGGTCGAGAACGAGTGGGTCCGCATCTGCCTGGGCTGGTACCTGCAGGGCCCCGGTTTTCTCGGCCGCGCCGCCGAGGACGGAGCCCCGCGGGTCGCGCGCGGGGTGGCCGGGGTCGAGAGCCGCTGGCCGCGCGGGCGGGGGGCGGTGCTGGTCCTCGGGCGCCAGCCGCGCCAGCGGTCGCTCCGCCGGTGGGCCCGGCGCTTCCCCGACGTGGTGCGGTTCCCGCGCACCGGCTGCCGCGTCGTCGCCCTGGATCCGGGACGGCGGGGTGCGTCCCCCGGGGCGGCCGCGGCCGGGCCGGGACCGGCGGTGGGAGCCGAGGACGTCCCCGGCGAACGCCTCCTGGCCGCCCTGGAGCGCTTGCGGTGGCCGGCTGGGGGCGGCGGGCGATGAGATGATGGCCCGCGCCGGCGCTCCGCACCCCGCGTCGACGCCGGGAGGACCGATGACCGCCAGGAGCCACGTGATGACCGTCCTGCTCGCCACCCTCCTCGTCCCCGGGCTGGCCGGGGCCGCCGGCGCGGCCCCCGAGGGCCTCGACGCCGCGGCCGCGGCGCGCTTCGCCCGGCTGGCGCTGGACTGCGTGCACCGGGAGTATCCGAACAAGATCGCCCACGTCCTCGCCTCCGACGCCGACGTCGCGCCGCCGCGGCGGCTGACGCCGGCCTTCTACGGCTGCTACGACTGGCACTCCTCGGTGCACGGGCACTGGCTGCTGGTGCGCCTGGCGAGGACCTTTCCCGACGCCCCGTTCGCGGCCGCGGCGCGGCGGGCGGTGGGGGAGAGCCTGACGGCGGAGAACATCGCCGGCGAGGTGGCCTACCTCGAAGGGCCGGGGCGGGTCACCTTCGAGCGACCCTACGGCCTGGCGTGGCTGCTCCAGCTCGCCGCCGAGCTGCGCGAGTGGGACGACCCCGACGCCGCCCGCTGGCGGCAGGCGCTGTCCCCGCTCGAGGGCGCGGCGGCCCGGCGCTTCGCCGACTGGCTGCCCAAGCTCACCCATCCGATCCGCATCGGCGAGCACGCCCAGACCGCGTTCGCCTTCGGACTGGTGCGCGACTGGGTGGTCACCGCGGGGGACGGCGACCTGCTGGCGCTGCTCGACCGCCGCATCGGCGACTACTACCTCGGCGACCGCGACTGCCCGCTGGCCTACGAGCCGTCCGGGCAGGACTTCCTCTCCCCCTGCCTGGCCGAGGCCGACCTGGTGCGGCGGGTGCTGCCGCCGGCCGCCTACGCCGCCTGGCTGGGCGCCTTCCTCCCCTCGGTCCCGCGGGACGGCTCGACCGGATGGCTGGCGCCGGCGGTGGTGACCGATCCCTCCGACCCGAAGCTGGCCCACCTCGACGGCCTCAACCTGTCGCGGGCCTGGATGCTGGAGGGGATGGCGGCCGGGCTGCCGGCAGGGGACCCCCGCCGGGCGGCGCTGGAGGCGACCGCGCGCGCCCACCGCGCGGCCGGGTTGGCGGCGGTCACCGGCGAGCACTACGAGGGCGGTCACTGGCTGGGCAGCTTCGCCACCTACCTGGTGACCGGCCGCGGCCTGCCGGGGCGGTGAGCCCGGCGGGCATTTGACAGCCACGGTCGGCGGGCGGAGAATCCACCCTCCATGCCCCACCTCGCCTACAAGGCCCTGCACCTGTTCGGCGCCTTCCTGCTCTTCTCGGGGCTGGGCGCGCTGACCGTCCAGGCGATCTCCGGCACGGGCCGTGGCACCGGCCGCCGCATCGCCGCCGCCAGCCACGGCCTCGGCCTGCTGGTGCTCGTCGTCACCGGCTTCGGCATGCTGGCCCGCCTGGGGATCGCCCACGACTGGGCCTTTCCCGCCTGGGTGTGGGGCAAGCTGGTGATCTGGTTCCTGCTCGGCGCGGCGCTGATGGTGCGCCGTTTCCCCGCCGCCGCCTCCTGGCTGTGGTGGGCCTGGCCGCTGCTCGGTACGTTGGCGGCGTATCTCGCGCTCTACAAGCCCACCTGACCCTCGCGGCGGATGCGGGGGCGTCTGCGGCGTCGCTGCTCGGTCGGGGGGCCTGCGGCGACCTGATGGTCGCCTCAGCCCCCCTCGCTCGCGCTCCTTGCAGCCACCCCCGCCTCCACCGCGAGGGTGCCTCCGATCACCGGGCGGGCGTCGCTGCGCTCGCCCGGGCGGCCTCGCGCGGGCTGCGCCCGCTCTCGGCCGACAGACGGTTGGGGGCACGTTTCCCGGTCGGATGGATTGCGGCTCTCGGTCGGGGGCCTGCGGCGATCTGATGGTCGCCTCAGCCCCCCTCGCTCGCGCTCCTTGCAGCCACCCCCGCCTCCACCGCGAGGGTGCCTCCGATCACCGGGCGGGGCGTCGCTGCGCTCGCCCCGGGGGCCTCGCGCGGGCTGCGCCCGCTCTCGGGCCGGGGAGGGGGGAGGGGGCCTTCAGCCCTTCTGGGCGGTGCGGCGGGGGCTGGCGCCTAGGACGCGTTTGCGCAGGCGGAAGGCGGCGGGGGCGACTTCGACCAGCTCGTCGTCGGCGATGAACTCGAGGGCCTGCTCGAGCGACAGGCGGCGCGGCGGCACCAGGCGCTCGTGCTCCTCGGCGGTGGAGGCGCGCATGTTGGTGAGCTTGCGCTCGCGGCAGATGTTGACGTCGAGGTCGTTGGCGCGGTTGTGCTCGCCGACGATCATCCCCTCGTAGACCTCGTCGCCGGGCGCCACGAAGAGCGTGCCGCGGGGTTGCAGGTTGTCGATCGCGTAGGCGGTGGCGCGGCCGGCGCGGTCGGAGACCAGCGCCCCGGTGGCGCGCTGCTCGATCTCCCCCTGCCAGGGCTCCCAGCCGTCGAAGAGGTGGTTCATCAGCCCCTCGCCCCGGGTCTCGGTGAGGAACTCGGTGCGGAAGCCGATCAGGCCGCGCGAGGGGATGCGGAACTCCATCCGCACCCGCCCCGAGCCGTGGTTGACCATCTTCGTCATCCGCCCGCGGCGCTGGCCGGTCCTCTGGGTCACCGCGCCGACGTACTCCTCCGGGCAGTCCACCACCAGCAGCTCCATCGGCTCGTGCAGCCGGCCGTCGATCGAGCGGGTCACCGCCTGCGGTTTGCCCGCCGCCAGCTCGTAGGACTCGCGGCGCATCATCTCGATGAGGATGGCGAGCTGCAGCTCGCCGCGGCCGGACACCTCGAAGACGTCGGGGGAGTCGGTCTCGGCGACGTGGATCGCCGGGTTGCCGAGCGCCTCGCGGCGCAGCCGCTCGCGCAGCTTGCGCGAGGTGAGGTGGCGGCCCGAGCGGCCGGCGAAGGGAGAGGTGTTGACCGCCAGCAGCATCGAGATCGTCGGCTCGTCGAGCTGGATGGGCGGCAGCGGACGCGGGTCCTCGGGGTCGGCGAGGGTCTCGCCGATGCCGATCGCCTCGAAGCCGGCGACCGCGGCGACGTCGCCCTGGCGCGCCTCGGCCACCTCCACCCGCCGCAGCCCGTCGTAGCCGTAGAGGTTGCTGACCTTGCCGCGGCCCACCGAGCCGTCGACGTGGCACAGCGCCACCTCCGCCCCCTTGCGCAGCACCCCGTTGACCACCCGGCCGATCACCAGGCGCCCCACGTAGTCGTCGTAGTCGAGGGTGGTGACCAGGAACTGCAGCGGCGCCTCCGGGTCGTAGCGGGGCGCCGGCACGGTGGCGAGGATCTCGGCGAACAGGGGCTCCAGGGTCTCGTCCGGCCCGTCGGGACGGCGCCGGCAGGTGCCGGCGCGGGCGTTGGTGTAGAGCACCGGGAAGTGGAGCTGGTCCTCCTCGGCGTCGAGGTCGATGAACAGGTCGTAGACCTCGTCGAGCACCTCGGCGGGGCGGGCGTCGGGGCGGTCGATCTTGTTGATCACCACGATCGGCGGCAGCTCCGCCTCGAGCGCCTTCTTGAGCACGAACCGGGTCTGCGGCAGCGGGCCCTCGCTGGCGTCGACCAGCAGCAGCACCCCGTCGACCATCTTGAGGATGCGCTCCACCTCGCCGCCGAAGTCGGCGTGGCCGGGGGTGTCGACGATGTTGATGTGCACCCCGCGGTAGGTCACCGCGGTGTTCTTCGCCAGGATGGTGATGCCCCGCTCGCGCTCGAGATCGATCGAGTCGAGCACCCGCTCCGCCACGTCCTCGTTGGCGCGGAAGATGCCGCTCTGCCAGAGCAGGGCGTCGACCAGCGTCGTCTTGCCGTGGTCGACGTGGGCGATGATCGCGAGGTTGCGGACGTCGTCGCGGCGGGCTGCGGCCATGGGGAGATCCTCGGTGGGGACGGGGGAGCGCCGCCGGGGGCTCCCGGCGGGCGGCGAAAATTAGCACTCCCGCGGGGTTTCCGCAAGCCGCGTGCCGGTCCGACCTCGCCGTGCCCCGGGCGCCGGGTCAGCCGAACAGCTCGCGCAGGCGGGCCTGCCGGTAGGCGAAGATGCGCTCGACGTCGCGCCGCACCAGCAGGCGGTCGACCAGCCGGCCGCCGGGGACGGCGTAGCGGACGTGGTCGCCGACCCGGGTGGCGTCGCCCACGGCGACGAAGGTGTGCTCGTGGATCCAGCGGCGGTAGGGTCCGCGGACCTGCTCGTCGACGAAGCGGTGCGGCGGCTCCCAGGCCGCGATCCGGCTGCGCCAGCGCAGCGGGACGCCGTGCAGCCGCAGGCGGTAGTCGACGAGGGCGCCGGCGGCCATCGGGATCGGCCGCGGCGTGAGGATCCGGAAGTCGAGCCAGGGCGGGGTGAGCTCCTGCAGGTTGCCGGCGTCGGCGAAGAAGGCGAAGACCTCGTCGCGCGGCCGCTCGACGCGGGTCTCGACGCGCAGCTCGGAGAGCCTCACGGGCGCGGCTCGCCGGCGGCGAGGAAGGCGCGCCGCAGCCGCCGCATGCGGCGCCGGTTGACGCCGAGGTCCCAGGCGCCGATCCGCGACGCGGAGCGGAAACGGATCACCCCGGCCGCGGCGTCCACCTCGAAGTCGACGTCGTCGACGAAGTGGAAGACGCGGGAGACGACCTCGGCGTGGAGGATGCCGTCCCCGCGGCGGCGCACCCGGGCGCGGGGGAGCGTCTCGAGGACCCGCTCCAGCCGGGCCATGGCGAAGCCGGGATCGCCGGTGAAGGGGATCGGCGCCATGCGGTGGCGGGCGTCGGAGGCTTCCGTGGAGACGCAGTTCGGGGTGTCGGGGCAGGGGGCGATGCGGCTCGGGGGGGCGGCGGTCACGGCGGCAATCTACCCGATCCGCGGCGGGCGGCTTGTCGCCGGCCGCGGCCTGTGGCATCTTGGAACGGGAGGCCGACCATGCCGACGAAGACCTTCACCGTCCCCGCCATCAGCTGCGGCCACTGCGTCAAGACCATCGAGCGCGAGGTCGGCGACCTCGAGGGGGTCGTCGCCGTCGCGGCCGACCAGGCGTCGAAGCGCGTCACCGTCGAGTGGACCGCGGCGGGCATCGACTGGGCGCAGATCCGCTCCTACCTCGAGGAGATCGGCTACCCGCCGGAGGGCGACCACGCCGCCGGCTGAGCCCCCCGGCCCCGCGCCGTCGCCGAGCTGCCGACGCCGGCGCTGCTGCTCGATCTCGACGTCCTCGAGGCCAACCTCGACCGCATGCAGGCGCGGGCGAGGGAGCTCGGGGTGGCGCTGCGCCCGCACGCCAAGACCCACAAGTGCCGCCGGGTGGCGGCCGAGCAGCTGCGGCGCGGCGCGCGCGGCCTCACCGTCGCCACGCTGTCCGAGGCCCGCTACTTCGCCGCCGGGGGTTGCGACGACCTGACCTGGGCCTTTCCGCTGGTGCTGTCGCGGCGCGACGAGGCGCTGCGGCTGGCCGCGGAGGTCACCCTGCGCCTGGTGGTCGACGCGCCGGAGGCGGTGGCGGCGCTCGAGGAGACGGGCTTCCCGTTCCACGTCTTCCTCAAGGTCGACTGCGGCTACGGCCGTGCCGGCGTGGATCCGCGCGGCGCCGCGGCGCTCGACCTGGCGCGCCGGCTCGCCGGCTCCCGCCACCTGCGCTTCGACGGCCTCCTCTCCCACTCCGGCCACGCCTACCGGGCGCGCTCCCGCGCCGAGGCGGCGGCGGTCGCCGAGGAGGAGCGCCGGGTGATGGCCGAGCTGGCCGCGCGGCTGCGCGACGACGGGGTGGCGGTCCCCGAGGTCAGCGTCGGCTCGACGCCGGCGATGGCGGCGGCCGAGCGGCTCGACGGGGTGACCGAGGCGCGCCCCGGCAACTACGCCTTCTACGACGCCACCCAGGCCGCCCTCGGCTCCTGCCGGCTCGAGGACTGCGCCGTGACCGTCCTCGCCAGCGTCGTCTCCTGCCAGCCCGCGGCGCGGCACGCGGTGGTCGACGCCGGCGCGCTGGCGCTGTCGAAGGACCGCGGTCCGGAGCATCTGCCGGCCTTCCGGTGGGGGATGGGAGCCCTGTTCCCGGACCTCGCCGCCTACCGCGCCGGGCGTCCCGATCCCGGCGCCCGGCTGGTGTCGCTGTCGCAGGAGCACGGCATCGTCGACGCCGCGCTGCCGGTGGGCGCGAAGCTGCGGATCCTCCCCAACCACTCCTGCCTGGCGGTCCCCAACTTCGCCGGCTACTGGGTGGTGCGCGGCGACGAGATCGTCGACCGCTGGCCGCTGCACCCCGGCCGGGAGTGAGCGCTCCGGGCGGCGGCCCGCCGCGCGGCGCTCGGCTACACTCCCGGCGGTCCGCGATGCGCCGCCGCCTCCTCCTCGCCGCCGCCCTGCTCGTCGCCCTCGTCGCCGTCGCCGCCGCGGCCGCCGGGTGGTGGTGGAGCCACGGCGGCGCGCCGCAGCGCAGCGGACGGGCGACGCTGCCGGGGCTCGCCGCCGCGGTCGACGTGCGCTGGGACGCGCGCGGCGTCCCCTACGTGCGCGCGCGGAGCGTCGAGGACCTCGCCGCGGCGCTCGGCTGGCTGCACGCCAACGACCGCCTCACCCAGATGGAGCTCGGCCGCCGCCTCGCCGCGGGCCGGCTGGCCGAGCTGGTCGGCGCCCGGGCGGTGGCGACCGACCGTGCCCAGCGCACCCTGCGGCTCCGCCCTGCCGCCGAGCGCCTGTGGCACGGTGCGGGAGCGGAGTCGCGCCGCTGGCTCGCCGCCTACGCCCGCGGCGTCAACGCCTGGCTGGCGGCCCGCGGCGGCGACCTGCCGCCGGGGCTCCGCCTGCTCGCCGGCCCCGGCTTCCGGCCCGAGCCGTGGTCGCCGGTGGACAGCCTGTCGTTCGTCTTCCTGATGGGAGAGGACCTGTCGTTCTGGGCCGGGCGCCCGGAGGAGGAGCGCTTCCTGTGGCTCCGCGAGCTCGGCCCGGAGCGCACCCGCGACCTGCTCGGCGGCGATCCGTTCGTGCCGCCCGAGATCCTCGCCCTGGCCCGCGAGCAGGGCCCGTGGCGCGGACCCGCCGCGGCGCCGCCCGCGGGCTCCCCCGGGAGCAACAACTGGGCGCTCGGCCCGGGGCGCACGGCCTCCGGGGCACCGGTGGTGGCCAACGACCCGCACCTGCCGCTGCGCCTGCCGGGCACCTGGTACCAGGCGTCGTTGCGCGCCCCCGGCTACGCGGCGGCCGGGATGACCCTGCCCGGGCTGCCCGGGGTCGTCATCGGCCGCGGCCGCGAGGTGGCCTGGGGTCTGACCAACGTGATGCTCGACGACCACGATCTGTTCTTCGAACGGGTCGAGGCGGCCCCGGGCGGCGGCGAGCGGGTACGCCGCGGCGACGGGTGGGCGCCGGTGACCGTCGAGCGGGAGACGATCCGGGTCCGCGGGGCGGCGCCGGTCGAGGTGGAGCTGCGCCGCACCGACCGCGGTCCGCTGCTGCCGGCCGACGAGCTGCGCGACCTGCCGCCGCGCAGCCTGGCCTGGACCCTCTACGCCCCCGGGGACCCGCTGTCGGCCTTCCTGGCGCTGGCCCGCGCTCCCGGCCTGGCCGCGGTGGCGCGCTCGATCGGGGGCTACGCCGGACCGGCGCAGAACCTGGTCGTGGCCGACCGCGACGGCGGCATCCTGTGGACGGTGCTCGGCCGGGTGCCGGAGCGCGCCCGCGGCGACGGGCGGCTGCCGTCGCCGGGCTGGGTTCCGGCGTACGGCTGGCGCGGTCTGCGCGACCGGGCGGCGAACCCGGCGCGGGTGTCGCCCCCGGAGGGGCTGCTGGTCACCGCCAACGACCGGGTGGCGCCGCGGTCCTACCCGTTCCCGCTCACGGCCGAGTACGACACGCCGCACCGGGCGCGGCGCATCCGCCAGCTCCTCACCGCCGGCGGTCCGTGGCGGGTGGGGGACCTGCCCGCCGTGCAGGGCGACGTGGTGTCGTTGTACGCGCGCGAGGTGGTGGCGGGCCTGCCGGCGGCGGCGGCGGACGAGCCGGCGGCGGCCCGTCGTGCCCGGCGGCTGCTCGCCGGCTGGGACGGCACCATGGCGTCGCGCGACGCCGCCGGCGCACCCCTGCCGGCGGCGGCGCTGTTCGCCTTCCTCGAGCGGCGGCTGCGCGAGGGCATCTTCGGCGACGAGGCGGCGGCCCACCACCTGGCCCCGCTGGCCGACCGCGAGCGCTTGCTGCGGGCGTTGGCGGGCGACCTCGACCCGGCCTGGTTCGACGACGTGTCGACGCCGCGCCGTGAGACGGCGGCGGAGGTCGCCGGCCGGGCGCTCGCCGCGGCCTGGGGCGACGCCGTGGCGCGCTGGGGCGAGGACTCCGCGCACTGGGACTACGAGGCGATCCACACGCTCACCCTGCGCCATCCGCTGGGGACGGCGCCGCTGGTCGGCCGGCTGTTCGACCGCGGACCGTTCCCGGTGCCGGGGTCCGCCACCACCGTGGACGCCGCCGGGGGCCGCTGGCGCGACGGCGTCCTGGAGGTGACCTACGGCCCGTCGATGCGCTGGGCCACCGACCTCGGCCGTCCCGACGCGACCTACGCGGTGCTGCCGGCGGGTCAGTCCGGGCACCCCTTCGACCCGCACTACGACGACCAGATCGACGCCTACCGCCGCGGCGCGGTGTTCCCGTTCCCCTGGAGTGACGCCGCCATCGACGCCGTCACCGTGTCCCGACTCTCCCTGGAGGCCCACGATGAGTGAGGAGCTCGAGCGCCTGAACCGCGACCTGGAGGCCGACCAGCCGGTCGTCGCCGGCCTGCTCTCGGCGCTCGGCCGCGACGTCTGCTTCCCGCGCGGCATCCCGTTCCAGGCGGCCGAGGCCCGGGGCCGCGCCTACAACGGCACCATCGGCCAGATCACCGACGGGCACGGCGGCGCGCTGCCGCTGCCGTCGCTGGCGGCGGCGCTGGCCGCGCTGGCGCCGTCCGGCGACGGGCCGGGCGACCTCGACCGTGCGGTGCTCTACTCGCCGATCGAGGGGATGCCGGAGCTGCGGCTGGCGTGGCGCGCCCGGCAGCGCCGCGGCATCCCGGAGGAGCTGCCCTCGAGCCTGCCGGTGGTCACCTGCGGGCTGACCCACGGCCTGTCGCTGCTCGCCGACCTGTTCGCCGGGCCGGGGCGGCCGGTGGCGGTGGTCGAGCCGTTCTGGGGCAACTACCGGGGCACTTTCGCCACCCGCACCGGCGCGCGGCTGCTCACCGCGTCCGGCTTCCACGACCGGCGGCCCGATCCGACGGCGCTCGCCGCCGCGCTCGCCCCCCTGCCGGCGGGCACGCCGGCGCTGGCCGTGCTCAACCACCCCTCGAACCCGGGCGGCTGGACGCCCCCCGCGGTGGAGCGGGCGGCGCTGGTCGAGTCGCTGCTCGCCGCCGCCGAGCGCCGGCCGCTGCTGGTGGTCTGTGACGACGCCTACGCCGGGCTGGTGTACGCCGAGGACGTGCCGCGCCGCTCGCTGTTCTGGGACCTGGTGGGCCGGCACCCGCAGCTCGTGCCGATCAAGGTGGACGGCGCCACCAAGGAGCTCGCCTTCTTCGGCGGCCGGCTCGGCTTCCTCACCTTCCCCTGGGCGGCGGAGTCGCCGGCGGCGCGGGTGCTCGAGAACAAGGTCAAGGGACTGGTCCGGGCCACGGTCGGCTCCCCGGTGGCGGTGTCGCAGGTGCTGGCGGCGCGGGCGCTGGCGGCGCCGGCGGTGGAGGAGGAGGTCGAGGCGGTGCGGCGGCTCCTGGCGCAGCGTGCCGACGTGCTGCGCGGCGCCCTGGCCGGCTGCGACCCGGGCCTGCTGGCCCCGCTGCCCTTCAACTCGGGATGCTTCGCGCTGGTCGAGGTCACCGCACCGGGCGTCGGGCCCGAGGCGTTGCGCCGCCATCTCCTCGCCGCCCACGACACCGGCCTGGTCTCGATCCCGCCGCGCCACCTGCGCATCGCCTACTGCTCGGTCGACGCCGCGGACCTCCCGGAGCTGGTGCGGCGCCTCGAGCGCGGGGCGGCCGAGCTGGCATCCGGCTGAGGCGGCGTGAGGACTCCCGGTGGGCCTCCGCCTCAGCGCCGGGTGGCGGAGGCGGCGACGGGGCGGCCGTCGTCGTCGTACGCGTAGACGCCGCGGCCGCTCTTGCGGCCCAGGCGGCCGGCGCGGACGTGCTGCACCAGCAGGCGGTTGGGGCGGAAGCGCTCGCCGAGCGCGGCGTGGAGGAACTCGAGGATCGACAGCCGCACGTCGAGCCCCACCAGGTCGACGAGCTCGAACGGTCCCATCGGATGGTTGAGGCCGAGGCGGAGCGCCCGGTCGATGTCCTCGGCCGAGGCCACGCCCTCCTCCAGCATGCGGAACGCCTCGTTGCCGATCAGGGCGTTGACCCGGGTGGTGACGAAGCCGGGGGCCTCGCGGACGTGGACGACCTCCTTGCCCATCCGCGCCGCCACCGCGGCGAGGGCGGCCAGCGTCGCGTCGGCGGTCTCCAGCCCGCGCACCAGCTCGACGAGCCGCATCAGGTGGACGGGGTTGAAGAAGTGCATCCCGGCGAAGCGCTCCGGGCGCCCGCTGGCCGCCGCCATCTCGGTGATCGAGAGCGCCGACGTGTTGGAAGCGAACAGGGCGTCGGCGGGGGCGTGCGCGGCGACCTCGCGGAAGGTCTCGATCTTCAGCCCGATCTCCTCGGGGACGGCCTCGATCACCAGGTCGGCGCCGGCCACCGCCGCGGCCAGCTCGCCGGTCCAGCGCAGCCGACCGACGGCCGCGTCGGCGTCGCGGCGCTCGACCTTGCCGAGCTCGACGCCCTTGTCGAGGTGGCGGCGCACGGCGGCCGCGGCGCGCTCGCGGGCGGCGGGATCGGGATCGAAGGCGCGGGTGGCGTAGCCGCCGAGGGCGGCGACCTGGGCGATGCCGCGCCCCATGGTGCCGGCCCCCAGGACGGCGATGGTGTCGACCTCGCGCTGCATCGGCTTCTCCTCTCGGGTGGCGACGGTGGGACCTGCGGAGAGCGGGGAGTATACCGGCGTAGAATCGGCCTCTCCCGGCGGTGCCGCATGCGACGACGGCTCTCCCCCTTCTCCTGATCCTGCTGGTGGCGGCGGCGGCCTGGTCGGTCCTGCGCTTCACCCGCGGCGTCCTGCGGGTGGCGGAGACGGCCGCCGAGGGGGACGAGGAGCCGCTCACCCGGGCGGCGCGCCGCGGCCCGGCGGCGGACGTCGAGCGCCTGCTCGCCGAGGGCGCGGACCCGGACCTGCCGGACGGCCCCAACGGTTGGACCCCGTTGCTGCACGCGGTCCACGTCCACAACGCGGAGACGGTGCACGCCCTGCTGCTCGGCGGCGCCGACCCCGACGCCAGCGGCGCGTCGGAGCTCCGTCCGCTGGTGATGGCCGCGGGCTACGGCGACACCGCCTCCGTCCGCCTGCTGCTCGAGGCGGGCGCGGAAGCCGACGGCGACGCGCTGCTCGCTGCCGTCGCCGGCTCCGCCGACCTCGACGACTTCACCCTCGGCCACTGCCAGACCGCCACCGTCCGGGCCCTGCTCGCCCACGACCCGTCGCTGCGCCTGCCCGCCGGCGCCGCCGGATGGTGGGCGCGTCGGCAGGCGCGCTGGCGCGGTTGCGACGAGGTGGTGGCGCTGCTCGAACGCCGGCCGCCGCCACCGCCGCCGCCGGCGCCCTGAGCTCAACCGCGCCGGCGGGCGGCCGGCGCCAGGGTGAGGAAGCCGGCGGCGGCGGCGACCGCGGCCGCCAGGCAACCGAGCCAGAGCGCGGCGGGGCCGAGCCGCTGGAACACCTGCCCGCCGACCGCGGGTCCGAGGAAGGCGGCGAGGCCCCAGGAGGCGGTGTAGACGCCGTGGTATCCGCCGCGCGCGCGGGGCGGCGCCAGCTCCGCCACCAGGGCCGGCGCCACCGGCGCGAAGGCCACCTCGCCGAGGGTCCACACCGCCACCGCCACCAGGTAGGCCGGCAGCGCGTCGGCGGCGGCGTTGAGCGCCATGCCGCAGCCGATCAGCAGGCTGGCCGCCGCCATGGCGGGGAGGCGCGGGCGGCGGCTCACCCACAGCGCGACGGGTAGGCTGAACAGCACGACCAGGAGTCCGTTGAGAGACAGCGCCAGGCCGAAGCCGGCGGTGTTGACGCCGCTGGCGCGCATCGCCAGCGGCAGCACCGAGAACGCCTGCACGAACTGGCAGGCGACCAGCAGCGAGAGCAGGGTGATGCCGACCAGCAGCGGGTCGGAGAGGGCGGTGCGCAGGTGGCCGCGGGCCGCGGCGGGGGGGGCGTCGGCGTCGGCCGCGGCCGCGGCGGGCTTCGTCTCCGGCACCCGCCAGGCGACCAGGCCGGCGTAGACCAGCATGGTGGCGGCGTCGGCGGTGAACAGGGCGACGAAGGAGCGGGCGGCGAGCAGACCGCCGAGGGCCGGGCCGACCGCCATCCCCAGGTTGGCCGCCCAGTAGAGCAGGGCGTAGGCGCGCGGCCGGTCGGCGTCGTCGACCAGGTCGGCGACCGCCGCGGCCACCGCCGGCCGGGACATGTCGGTCGCCAGCCCGGCGACGACGAGGACCGCCGCGAGCGCCGGCAGCGGGCCGATCCAGGGCACCGCCAGAATGGTCGTCGCGCCGGCGCACAGCCCGAGCAACAGGGTGGCGCGACGGCCGGCGCGATCGGCCAGCCAGCCGCCGAGGAAGTTCGACGCGAAGGCGCCGGCGCCGTAGCCGGCGACCACCAGCGTGGCGGTCGCGGCGCTCAGCCCCCGCGCCCCGGTGAGGTAGAGGGCCAGGAAGGGCAGCAGGAAGGTCCCCAGGCGGTTGACCAGCGTGCCGGTCCACAGGAACCAGTAGGTCGCCGGCAGGCCGGCACCGTAGGCGCGCAGGGGATTTCGCCGCATCGCAGGGCCCGGTCGGGAACGCCGCAGCCTATCGTGCGCGATGCGGGGGTTGGCACGGGAGTGTCATACGGAGGGTCCGGGGGAGGAGCGATGGCGGAGAAGGCGCAGGGGGCGTGGGTGGTGCTGGCCGTGGGCGAGCAGGCCGCGGCGGCGCCGGAGGCGGTGGCGGCGCGGCTGGCGGCGGCCCCGGAGCGGCGGCCGTGGCTGGTGGCGTCGCCGCCGGTGGTCGCCGCCGTGACGGCCGTGGTGACGGCGGCGGGCGGCGCGGCGCCCCGGAAGGTCGATCCGGCGTCCGCACCCGGGACCGGCGGGGGTTGGGAAGCGAGCGCGGTCGCGGGCGAGCCGGGCGTTGAGGCGGTCGCCGCCGCCGGGGCGGTCGGCCGCGGCGCCGCCGAGGTCGAGCTGTGGATCCCGAGCGCCGGGTTCTTCACCGCGGACCCGGCCCGGGTGCCGGCCGCCCGGAGGCTGGAGCGCCTCGGCTGGGGCGAGGCCCGCGAGCTCGCCGGGCTGGAGGGCGGCCCGTTCGATCCGCGGGCGCTGCGCCCGTTGGCGGAGGCGGGGATCCCGCTGCGGCTGTGGGGGCCGTCGGGAGAGGAGACCCTGATCGCCGCAAGCCCCGACGAGGCACCGGTGGTCACCGCGCTGGTCGCCCGCCCGGGGGTGACGCTGGTCACGCTGCGGAGCTGGTCGATGTGGCGCAGCCCCGGCTTCCTGGCCCGCTTCTTCGCCCCCTTCGCCGCCCACGGCCTGTCGGTCGACCTGGTCGCCACCTCGGAGGCGGCGGTGAGCGTCACCCTCGACCGTCTCCCGGGCGGCCTCGAGGGGGAGCCGTTCCAACGGCTGGTCGCCGACCTCGCGCCGCTGGGGCGGGTCGGGGTGGTCCACCCCTGCGCCGTCGTCTCGATCGTCGGGCGGCGCATCCGCTCGGTGCTGCACGAGATCGGCCCGGCGCTGGCCGCCTTCCGCGAGTGGCCGGTGCACCTGGTCAGCGACTCCTCGGAGGACGTCGACCTGTCGTTCGTCCTCGACGAGGAGGACGTGGCGGCGCTGCTCGGCCGCCTGCACGAGGACCTGTTCGGGGCGCGCGTCGCCGCCCTCCCGCCGCCGGCCGCCGCCGCGGCTCCGCCCGGCGACGCCTGGTGGCGCCGCCGCCGCGGCGAGCTCCTGGCGCGGGTCGCCGACGGCCGCCCCCGCTACGTCTACCACCCGGCCGCCGCCGCGGCGCAGGCGCGCCGGCTGCGCCGCGAGCTGCCGGCGGCTGGCCGTCTCTACTACGCGCTGAAGGCGAACCCGCACCCCGCGCTGGTGGCGGCGGTGGTCGGCGAGGGCTTCGGCCTGGAGTGCGTGTCGGCCGCCGAGGTGGCGCGCGCCCGCGAGCTCGCCGGCCCGGCGGTGCCGCTGCTGTTCACCCCCAACTTCTGCCCCGTCTCGGAGTACGGGGCGGCCTTCGCCGCTGGGGCGGAGGTGGTGGTGGACGGGGCGGAGGTCCTGGCGGCGGCTCCCGAGGTCTTCCGCGGTCGGACGGTGGGGCTGCGCGTCGATCCGGGGCGCGGTCTGGGGCATCACGAGAAGGTGCACACCGCCGGCGCGCAGGCGAAGTTCGGCACCCCGCTGGACGAGGTCGCGGCCTTCGCGGCGGCGGCGGCCACGGCCGGCGTCCGGGTGAACGGGCTGCATGCCCACCCGGGCAGCGGCATCCTCGACCCGGCGGCCTGGGGCGGGACCGGCCGGCTGCTGGCCGGCCTGGTGCCGCTCTTCCCGGGCCTCGCCTGGCTCGACCTGGGCGGCGGGCTCGGGGTGCCGCAGCGCCCCGGCGACGCGCCGCTCGACCTCGCCGCCCTGGGCGCGGTGTTGGACGCCGTCGCCGCCGGCCTGCGCACCGGCCGCGGAGCCGCGCCCGAGCTGCGCCTCGAGCCGGGGCGGTTCCTGGTCAGCGCGGCGGGCGTGCTGGTGGCGCCGGTCACGCAGGTGCGGCGGCGGGGCGGGCTGTGGTTCGCCGGCGTGGCGACGGGCATGAACTCCCTGTTGCGGCCGGCCCTCTACGGCGCCTGGCACACCATCCACAACCTCACCCGCCTCGACGAGCCGGCGACGGAGCGCTACCACGTGGTCGGGCCGCTCTGCGAGTCGAGCGACGTCCTCGGCCGCGACCGGCGCCTGCCGCGCACGCGGCCGGGCGACGTGCTGCTGATCGAGAACGCCGGCGCCTACGGCGCGGTCATGTCGTCGCGCTACAACCTGCGCGAGCCCGCCGCGGAGGAGATTCTCGAGTAGCCCGCGCGGGGCGGCGGCCGAGCGCGGCACGCGAGCCGGCCGGGCGCCGTCCCGGACCGACCGGCGCGGCGGCGTCCGCCGCCTAGGAGACCGGGATGTTGCCGATCCCGGTGCGCTTCTTCTCCAGGCTCTGCAGCTCGTCGGCGATCGCCAGGCTGTTGCGGGCGGCGGCGGTGGCGGTGCGCTGCAGCTCCTCGCTGGTGCAGTGGCGGGCGAGGAACTCGGCGGCGATCCGGTGGTGGTGGATCTCCTCCGGCTGGATGGTCTCCTCGTAGAGGCGGGCGGTCTCCTCGTCGCCCACGGCGCGGCAGAAGGCGATGAACTGGACGTTGCGCACCTCGGCGATCGCCTCGCCGGCGAACGGGCCGGCGGCGATTCGCTCGACGGTGGAGCGCAGCGGCCGCAGGTACTGGTAGAGGGCGCTGTAGCCGCCGGCCAGCGGGTCGAAGCCGGAGAGGTCCTCGCCGAGCTCGGCGAGGCGGCGGGCGATCAGGTCGTAGTGCTTCATCTCGTCGCCGACCTGGTGGGCGAGCACCTGCTTGGCGTCGAGCTCGGCGGTGGTGGGCATCCACAGGGCGGCGATCTCGCTCGCCTCCATCTCGCTCTGCAGCGCCAGCTTCAGCAGCGTGACCACGTCGACGCGGCCGGCCGACTCCGACTCCAGGGTCTCGGTCTCGCCGAGCTGGGCGAAGAGCTGGCGCATCTCCGCCTGCAGACCGGCCACGAACTCCGCTCCGTCCATCACGCCTCCCGGGGCCGGGGGACCCGCGCCGCGGCGGCGGCGTCCCCCACCGTCAGCACCACCTTGCCGAACGCCTCGCGGTCCTCGAGCACCGCCTGCGCGGCGCGCGCCTCGGCGAGCGGCAGGGTGCGGTCGACCACCGGGCGCAGCTCGCCGCTCTCGAAATGCGGCAGCAGCGCGTGCAGCTCCGCCAGGCTGCCCATGGTCGAGCCGAGGATCGACAGGCTCTTGAAGAACACCGCGCGCAGGTTGATCGTCGCCTCGCCCGCGGCGGTGGCGCCGCACAGCACCACGCGTCCCGCCCAGGCCAGGCAACGGAAGCTGCGCTCGAAGACCTCGCCGCCGACGTGGTCCACGACCACCTCCACGCCCTTGCCGCCGGTGGCCTCGCGGGTGGCGGCCACGAAGTCGTCGCTGCGGTAGTTCACCGTGTGCGTGGCGCCCAGCTCGCGGGCCCGGGCCAGCTTCTCCTCGCTGCCGGCGGTGGCCACGATGTGCCGGGCGCCGAGCAGGCGCGCGATCTGGATCGCGGCGGACGACACCCCCGAGCCGGCGGCGTGGATCAGCACGTCCTCGCGGCGGGCGAGGCGGGCGCGGGCGACCAGCATGTGCCAGGCGGTGAGGAAGACCAGCGGCAGCGCGGCGGCTTCCACGTAGGAGAGCCCGCGCGGCAGCGGCAGGATGTTGCGGCGCGGCACCACCAGGAGCTCGGCGTAGCCGCCGTCGCCGTGCTCGCCGAGGATGCCGTAGTGCCGGCACAGCATGTCCTCGCCGGCGACGCAGCGCGGGCAGTGGCCGCAGGAGACGGCCGGCGCCACCAGGGTGGGCTGGCCGACCTCGAGGTCGTCGACGCCGGCGCCGAGAGCGTCGACGTCGCCGGCCACCTCGCTGCCGGGGATGAGCGGCAGCGGGAAGCGGTGGCCGGGCACGCCGTTGCGCAGCCACAGGTCGAGGTGGTTGAGCGAGCAGGCGCGCACCGCCACGCGCACCTCGCCGGGACCCGGCTCCGGGGCGGGCAGCTCCTTCCACTCCAGCGCCTCCGGGCCGCCGTGACGCGAAACCTGCCAAGCGTGCATGGGACGAGTATAGCGGCGCCCGGCCAGGGGCTCAGGTCGCGTCGCGCAGCACGGCGCGGACCGGCGAGGCGTCGAGCCCGGCGATCTTCAGCGGCAGGGCGATCAGCTCGTAGAGGCCCGGCGGCACCGCGGCGAGCGCCAGGCCCTCGAGAATGGAGACGCCGGCGCGGGCGAGGGCGTGGTGGGCGTCGAGGCCCTGCGAGTCGAAGGGGTCGACCGAGGGGGTGTCGAGGCCGACCAGGAGCGTGCCGCGGGCGCCGACGAAGGTCGCCAGCTCGGCGGACAGGGCCGTGAAGCGCTCCGGGAAGGGCGCGCCGGCGGCGAGCGGCGGCAGCGATCCGGTCTTGAAGAGGAGGCGCGGCGGGTCGGCCGGGTCGACGCCGCCGAGGTGGGCGGGGGTGACGAGGTCGACGGCGCCCACCGCGACCACCCGGCAGGGCCCGAGGAACGGGGCCAGCGGCAGGTCCGCGGCGCCGGCGCCGCCGGGCTCGGTGTGGAAGGGGGCGTCGGCGTGGGCGCCGAGGTGCGGCGTCGTGGTCAGCGCCGAGACGTTGACGCTGGCGCCCGCCGCGAGCGCCCAGGTCAGCTCGGCGGCGTAGGGGGTGTCGCCGGGCCACACCGGGAAGCCCGGGCCGACGGTGGGGGAGATGTCGTAGAGGGTCACGCCGTGGAGCTTACCGGCTCCTCCGGGCGGGTGCCGCCGGCGGAAATGGACGGCGCGCGCACGCGGTTGTGGAGAGCGGTCGCCGGTGGCGGCCCACCCCTCCCGCGGGACGGGGTCGGCGGCCCGACCCACCCGGCGAGGTGGTGGCCCGCCGCGACCGATCGACTAACATGCCGCCGATGAGCCGCTCGCCCTTCCGCCCCGCCGTGGCCCTGGCCGTCGTCGCCCTGGTGGCGATGGCGGCGCCGTTGGCCGCGGTCCCCGCCGCCTCCCCGGCGGCGCGCGCGGCGTGCGGGCGGATGGCGACCTCCTGTCCGCTGGCGGCGGCCGGCGGGCCCTGCGCAACGATGCCGTGCTGCCGGCGCGCGCCCGTCGATCCGCGGCCGCTGCCGCTCGACGCGACCGCCCCGGCGCCGGGCCCGCAGCTCGCCGCCGTCGCCCCCGCCGGGGGCCTGGCCGCGGCGCCGGCGCCGGCGGCCCCGGCGCTCCGCGCCGACCGCCGGCCGGCGCATCCGGCGCCGGCCGACACCCCGCTGTTCACGCTCCACGCCAGTTTCCTGATCTGACGTTTCCCCAGGCGAAGTGTGTCCCGTGGCGCCCGTCGTGGGCGCCGCAGACGACCAACCTGGAGGAACGAGATGTCCCCGAAGATCGCGCGGGTCGCCCTCGCGCTGTGCATCCCCGCCGCGGCGGTCGCCGCGCCCGCCGGCGCCGCCGGGGCTGAGCCACCGGCCGCCGTGGCGGCGCCGGCCGCCGCGGCCGAGCGCCTGGTGGCGAGTCTGCCGCCTGCCCTGGCCGAGCTCGCCCGGGAGGTTCTCGCCCGCAACCCGGACCTCGCCCGCGCCCGTCACGAGGCGGTGGCCGCGGAGCTGCGGGCGCCCCAGGTCGCCGCGCTGCCCGACCCGATGGCGACGGTCACCGCGTTCCTGGTCAGCCCGGAGACCCGGGTCGGTCCGCAGCGGCTCGCCGCCGGCGTGTCGCAGCGGCTGCCGTGGTTCGGCAAGCTGGCGCTCCGCGAGCAGGAGGCGCTGTGGGCCGCCGCCGCCGCCCGCGCCGCCGCCGGGGCCCGCGCCGTCGCCCTGGTCACCGAGACGCGCCGACTGGCCTACGACCTCGCCTTCCTCGCCGCCCAGGAGGCGGCCCTGCAGGCCGACCGTGCCACCCTGGAGCACTACGAGGAGCTGGCCCGCGCCCGCTACGCCTCCGGCGTCGGCCTCGAGCAGGCGGTGGTCAAGCTCCAGGCGGAGATCACCAAGGACGAGAGCCGTCTGTTGGAGATCGCCCAGCGCCGGGCCGCGCTGGCGGCCTCGCTCAACGCCCTGCGCGACGCCGGGCCGGAGACGCCGCTGCCGGTGGTCGTCCTGCCGGTCGACCCGGGCGTCGAGGAACTGCCCCTCGACCGCCTGCGGCAGGCGGCGTTGGCCGCCCGCCCGGAGGTGGCGCGGGCCCGCTCGCAGGTGGCCGAGGCCGAGACCGGCGTCGAGCTGGCGAAGAAGGAGTTCCGGCCCGACGTCACGCTGGGCCTCGCCTACACCCTGGTCGGGAGGCGCGAGGACGCCGCCGGGCGGGCGATGCCTCCGGAGGGCAACGGCGACGACGTCGTCGGGCTGACCGCGGGCGTCAACCTGCCGGTGTGGCGCGGCCGCCTCGCGGCCGGCCTCGAGGCGGCGACCGAGCGCGAGAGCGCCGCCCGCGAGGGGCTGCGCGCCGTCGTCGCGGAGGTCGACCGCAGCCTCGGCGACCTGACGCAGCGCATCCCGCTGACCGCCGAGCAGCACCGGCTGTTCGCCGAGGTGCTCACCGTCCAGGCCGAGGAGGCGCTGCGCTCCGCCGAGGGGGCGTACGGCTCCGGCAACCTCGGGGCGCTCGACCTGCTCGACGCCGAGCGCGTGCAGCTCGAGGTCCGCATCGGCGCCGCCCGCGCGCTGGCCGACCTGGCGATCGCCGTCGCGCAGCTCGAGGGCGCCGCGGCGACGCCGCTCGGCGAGGTGCCGGCCGGGCCCTCCGCGCTTCCTTCCGAGACCCCAGAACCTCAAGCGGCGGGTCCGCCCGTCGACCGCGACGACCGTTCCAGCGGACGGAGCGGCGGAGAGACGTCATGAGCGATCTGCACGACACCCCCACCCCCCGGCGCCGTGGCCGCGGCGGGCGCATCCTGGCCAATCTCGCCTGGGTCCTCGGCGGCGCGGCGCTGACCGTCCTGCTGCTGGCCAACCCCCTCGGCATCCCGCCCGTCGGCGACTGGGTGCACCACCTGCCCGGCCACGGCGACCCGGCGGCGCCGGCCGCGGAGGCGCACGAGGGCCAGCTCTGGACCTGCGGCATGCACCCGCAGGTGATCTCCGAGGAGCCCGGCCAGTGCCCCATCTGCGGCATGGACCTCGTGCCGCTGGCGGTGGACCCGACCGGGCACGACCACGCCGCGGTGGACGCGACCGTCTGGACCTGCGAGGAGCACCCCGAGATCGCCGAGAGCGAGCCGGGCACCTGCCCGATCGACGGGCGGCCCCTGGTGCCGAAGCGGGTCGCCTCCGGAGGCGGCGAACGCGAGGTGCTCTTCTACCGCAACCCCATGGACCCGACGGTGACCTCGCCGGTCCCGGCCAAGGACTCGATGGGCATGGACTACGTGCCGGTCTACGCCGACGCGGCGGCCGGCGCGGCCGCCGGCGGCCCGGTGGTCACCATCGACCCGGCGGTCGTCCAGAACATGAACGTCGTCACCGAGCGGGTCGAGCGGCGCGACCTGGTGCGGCCGATCCGCACCGTCGGCGTCCTCGACTACGACCAGCAGCAGATGGTGTCGGTGACCACCCGCTTCTCCGGCTTCATCGAGAAGGTCTACGTCAACTACGTGGGCGAGCCGGTACGCCGCGGCCAACCGCTGTTCGAGATCTACTCGCCGGAGCTGGTGCAGACCCAGGAGGAGCTGCTCTCGGCGCTGTCGTTCGCCGAGCGGCTCGAGGGGGCGCCGGAGGAGACGCGGCGGCGCGCCGAGGCGCTGGCCGAGGCGGCCCGCACCCGGTTGGCCTACTGGGACATCGGCCGGGGGCAGATCGATCGCCTCGAGAAGGGCGGCACGGCGCTGCGCACCCTCACCGTGACCGCCCCCGCCTCCGGGCTGGTGATGAAGCGCATGCCGGGGCTGGAGGGGATGGCGGTCAAGCCGGGGATGGAGCTGTTCCACATCGCCGACCTCTCCTCGTTGTGGCTCGACGTCCAGGTCTTCGAGGACCAGCTCCCCTGGCTGCGGGAGGGCAGCGAGGCGGAGATCACCCTGGCCTACTTCCCGGGAGAGACCTTCCGCGGCAAGGTCCGCTTCGTCGAGCCGGAGGTGCAGGAGAGGACGCGCACCGTGGGTCTGCGGGTGGAGGTCCCCAACCGCGACGGCCGGCTGCGGGCGGGGATGTACGCCCAGGTCCGCTTCGCCCCGCGCACCGCCACCGACGCGGTGGCCGTGCCGCGCCAGGCCGTGCTGCGCTCGGGCGAGCGGAACCTGGTGATCCTGGCGCTGGGCGAGGGTCGCTTCGCGCCCCGCGAGGTGACGCTCGGCGCCGAGGGCGACGACTTCGTCCAGGTGCTCGCCGGCGTCGAGGCCGGCGACACCGTGGTGACCTCCTCGCAGTTCCTGATCGACTCCGAGAGCAACCTCCAGGAGGCCATCCAGAAGCTCATCGCCAAGCGGCGGACCGCCGCCGGCGGGCGCGGCTGAGGGGCGGGGGGACGCGATGCTGAACAAGGTCATCGAGTGGTCGCTGCGCAACCGCTTCCTGATGGTGGTGGCGCTGCTGTTCGCGGTGCTCGGAGGGGTCTGGGCGGCGCGGCAGATCCGCCTCGACGCGATCCCCGACCTGTCCGACGTCCAGGTGATCGTCTACACCGAGGTCCCGGGGCAGGCGCCGCAGGTGGTCGAGGACCAGGTCACCTACCCGATCACCACCAAGATGCTGTCGGTTCCCTACGCCAAGGTGGTGCGGGGCTACTCCTTCTTCGGCACCTCCTTCGTCTACGTCATCTTCGAGGACGGGACCGACATGTACTGGGCCCGCTCGCGGGTGCTGGAGTACCTGTCGGGCCTGTCGCGGCAGCTGCCGCCCGGCGTCTCGCCGCAGCTCGGGCCGGACGCCACCGGGGTGGGCTGGGCCTTCATGTACGTGCTCAACTCCGACCGGCGCTCGCTCGCCGAGCTGCGGAGCCTGCAGGACTGGTATCTGAAGTACGCCCTGACCGGTGTCGACGGCGTCTCCGAGGTGGCCTCGATCGGCGGCTTCGTGCGCCAGTACCAGGTGGAGGTCGACCCGGTGAAGCTGCGCGCCTACGACATCCCGCTGGCGCGGGTGAAGGCGGCGATCCAGCGCTCCAACAACGACGTCGGCGGCCGGGTGGTGGAGATGGCGGAGCGCGAGTTCATGGTCCGCGGCCTGGGCTACGTCCAGGACGTCCGCGACCTCGAGAAGGTGGTCCTGGCGATCGGCCCCGGGGGGACGCCGGTGCTGCTCAAGCAGGTCGCCAACGTCACCATCGGCCCGGAGATCCGCCGCGGCCTCGCCGACTGGAACGGCGAGGGGGAGACGGTGGGCGGCGTGGTGGTGGTGCGGGCCGGCGCCGACACCCTGGAGACGATCGGCCGGGTCAAGGCGAAGCTCGCCGAGCTCGAGAAGGGCCTGCCCGCCGACGTGAAGATCTCGGTGGCCTACGACCGCACGGCGCTGATCCACCGGTCGGTCGAGACGCTGACCCACACGCTGATCGAGGAGTCGATCATCGTGGCGCTGGTGTGCATCGTCTTCCTCTTCCACTTCCGCTCGGCGCTGGTGGCGATCGTCTCGATCCCGGTCTCCATCCTCCTCGCCCTGGTGGTGATGAAGATCCAGGGCCTGGGGGCGAACATCATGTCGCTGGGCGGGATCGCCATCTCGATCGGGGTGCTGGTGGACGCGGCCATCATCATGGTGGAGAACGCCCACAAGCACTACGAGGAGTGGCAGGGGAAACGGAGCCACTTCGAGATCATCCTGCGCTCGGCGCAGGAGGTCGGGCCGACGCTGTTCTTCACCCTGCTGGTGATCACGGTCTCCTTCCTGCCGATCTTCACCCTGCAGGCGCAGGAGGGGCGCCTGTTCAAGCCCCTCGCCTTCACCAAGACCTACGCCCTGGCCGCCTCGTCGCTCCTCGCGGTGACCGTCATCCCGGTGCTGATGTACTGGTTCGTGCGCGGCCGCATCCACGGCGAGGAGCGCCACCCCGTGTCGCGTCTGCTGCGGCGGCTCTACAGCCCGGTGCTCGAGCGGGCGCTGCGCTGGCGCTGGGGGGTGATCGCCGCGGCGGTGGTCCTGATGGCGTCGATCGTGGTGCCGATGGCCCACATCGGCAGCGAGTTCATGCCGCCGCTGTGGGAGGGCGACCTGCTCTACATGCCCACCACCTTCCCGGGGATCTCGATCACCAAGGCGCGGGAGATCCTCCAGCAGACCGACAAGATCCTGCGCACCTTCCCCGAGGTCGAGTCGGTGTTCGGCAAGATCGGGCGCGCCGAGACCGCCACCGACCCGGCGCCGCTGTCGATGATCGAGACGACCATCCGGCTCAAGGACCCCTCCGAGTGGCGCCCCGGGATGACCAAGGACGAGCTGGTCCGCGAGATGGACCGGGCGATCCAGTTCCCCGGCGTCACCAACGCCTGGACGATGCCGATCAAGACGCGGATCGACATGCTGTCGACCGGCATCAAGACCCCGGTGGGGATCAAGATCGCCGGGCCCGACCTCGCGGAGCTCGAGCGGCTGGGCAAGGAGGTCGAGGCGGTCGTCCAGGAGGTGCCCGGGACGCTGTCGGCCTACGCCGAGCGGGTGATGGGCGGCAACTACCTCGACTTCCGGATCGACCGCGACGCGGTGGCCCGCTACGGGCTCAACGTGGGCGACGTCCAGGACGTCATCCAGTCGGCCATCGGCGGCATGAACGTGTCGTGGACGGTGGAGGGGCTGGAGCGCTACCCGATCAACGTCCGCTACCCGCGCGAGCTGCGCGACGACGCCGACAGCCTGCGCGAGATCCTGGTGGCGACGCCGACGGGGGTCCAGGTGCCGCTCGGGCAGCTCGCCACGGTCTCCGTGCACCAGGGTCCGCCGGGCATCAAGTCCGAGAACGCGCGCCCCAACGCCTGGGTCTTCGTCGACCTGGAGACCTCCGACGTCGGCGGATGGGTCGCCCAGGCGCAGCGGCGGCTCGCCGAGGAGGTCGAGATCCCTCCCGGCTACACGGTCTTCTGGTCGGGGCAGTACGAGTACATGGCGCGGGCGAAGGCGCGGCTGCTGGTGATCGTGCCGATCACCCTGTTCGTCATCTTCCTCATCCTCTACATCAACACCAGGTCGCTCACCAAGACGGCGATCGTGCTGCTGGCGGTGCCGTTCTCGATGGTCGGTGCGGTGTGGCTCCTCTCCCTGTTCGGCTACAACTGGTCGGTCGCGGTGTGGGTGGGGCTGATCGCGCTCGCCGGCCTCGACGCCGAGACCGGGGTGGTGATGCTGCTCTACCTCGACCTCGCCTACGACCGCTGGCAGCGGGAGGGGCGGATGGCGACGTATGCCGACCTGGCGGCGGCGACCGAGCACGGCGCCGTGCAGCGCATCCGCCCCAAGATGATGACCGTGGCGGCGATCCTGCTGTCGCTGGTGCCGATCCTGTGGGCGAGCGGCACCGGCGCCGACGTCATGCGCCGCATCGCCGCGCCGATGATCGGCGGCGTCTTCAGCTCGTTCGTGGGTGAGCTCGTCGTCTACCCGTCCATCTACTTCATCTGGCGCTCGCTGAAGCTGCGCCGCTCGCAACTGTTCCCGCCGGCGGAGACGCCGGCGGCGGAGCCCGAGGCCGCCTGAGGGCCGGGCGCTGAGCCCTGCAGCCCTCTGCCAAGAAACCGGACCGATCGGAGAAAAGACCATGAAGCGTGCATCCTTCGTCCTCACCCTCGCCCTGCTCGTCGCGCTGCCGGCCCTCGCGACGCCGCCCGCGGCCTCCTTCCACAGCGTGCTCGTGCCCTACGAGTCGGTGCGCCAGGCCCTGGTCGCCGACGACTTCGCCACCGCCCGTCGGGCGGCGGCGGGGCTGGAGAAGGCCGTGAGCGCGCTCGGGGACTCGATGTCCGCCGGGGCCGCCGGAGTGTCGGCCGACCAGGTCGCCGAGGTCCGGGGGCTGTTGCCCGAGCTGCGCGCCGCCGCGGCGTCGCTGGCCGCCGCCGCCGACCTGGCCAGCGCCCGGGACGCCTTCTACGCGCTGTCGAAGCCGCTGGTGCGCTGGCGCGGGGCGGCCGGCGAGGGCCCCGCCGTCGTCTACTGCCCGATGAAGAAGCGCTCCTGGCTGCAGCCCGCCGGCGAGACCATCGGCAATCCGTACTACGGTCAGAAGATGGCCACCTGCGGCGACGTGGTCTCGAAGTGAGCTCGCCGGGCGCCGGAGACCGGCACCGCGCGCCGCGTTCCGCTCGGGCGCCGACGGGGAGCGGCTACACCTGCCCCATGCACCCCGAGGTCGACGCCCTCGGGCCGGGGGCCTGCCCGGAGTGCGGCATGGCGCTCGAGCCGGCCGGCGTTGCGGCGCCGGCGACGCGCACGGAGTGGACCTGTCCGATGCACCCCGAGATCGTCCGCGACGCCCCCGGGAGCTGTCCGATCTGCGGCATGGCGCTCGAGCCGCGCACCGTCACCGCGGAGGAGCCGGAGAACCCCGAGCTGCGCGACATGACCCGCCGCTTCCGGGTCGGCCTGGCCCTGAGCGTGCCGTTGGTCGCGCTCGCCATGGGGCGTCACCTCGTCCCCGGCCGCCTCCCCTCCGCCCTGGTCGGCCCGGCCGGCTCCTGGCTGGAGCTGCTGCTGGCGACGCCGGTGGTCCTGTGGGGCGGCTGGCCGTTCTTCGTCCGCGGCTTCCTCTCGGTCGTCCACAAGAGCCTGAACATGTTCACCCTGATCGGTCTGGGCACGGGGGTCGCCTATCTCTACAGCCTGGTGGCCACCGTTGCTCCGGGGATCTTCCCCGCCTCCTTCCGCGGCGCGGGCGGCGAGGTCGGCGTCTACTTCGAGGCCGCCGCGGTGATCGTCACCCTGGTGCTGTTGGGGCAGGTCCTCGAGCTGCGCGCCCGCAGCCGCACCGGAGCGGCGATCCGCGCCCTGCTCGGCCTGGCGCCGAAGACGGCGCGGCGTCTCGAGGCCGACGGCCGCGAAGTCGACGTGCCGCTCGACCAGGTGCGGCCGGGCGACCGGCTGCGGGTGCGGCCGGGCGAGAAGGTGCCGGTCGACGGCACCGTGGTCGAGGGGAGCAGCAGTGTCGACGAGTCGATGGTCAGCGGCGAGCCGATCCCGGTGGAGAAGACCGCCGGCGACCGGGTGATCGGGGCCACCGTCAACGGCACCGGCGGCCTGGTCATGGAAGCCGAGCGGGTGGGCGCGGACACCCTGCTGGCGCAGATCGTCCAGATGGTGGCGGCGGCGCAGCGCTCGCGGGCGCCGATCCAGCGGTTGGCCGACGTGGTCGCCGCCTGGTTCGTCCCCGCCGTGGTCTCGATCGCCGCCCTCACCTTCGTGGTCTGGGCGGTCTGGGGACCGCCTCCGGCGCTGGCCTTCGCCCTGGTCAACGCCGTGGCGGTGCTGATCATCGCCTGCCCCTGCGCCCTTGGGCTCGCGACGCCGATGTCGATCATGGTGGCGGCGGGCCGGGGCGCCACCAGCGGCGTGCTGTTCAAGAACGCCGAGGCGATCGAGGTCCTGCGGCAGGTCGACACCCTGGTGGTCGACAAGACCGGCACGCTGACCCGGGGCCGCCCGGAGCTGGTGTCGGTCGTCGCCGGGCCGGGGCTCGCGGAGGAGGAGCTCCTGCGCCTCGCCGCCGGCCTCGAGCGCGGCAGCGAGCACCCGCTGGCGGCGGCCCTCGTCGCGGGCGCCGAGCGGCGCGGCGTCGCGCTTCCGGCGAGCGAGGAGTTCGCCTCGCTCACCGGCAAGGGGGTGACCGGCCGTGTCGGCGGCCGCCGGGTGGCGCTGGGGAACCGCGCGCTGCTCGACGAGCTCGGCGTCGACCCCGGCGCGCTGGCCGGGCGGGCCGAGGCGCTGCGCGGCGCGGGCCAGACGGTGATGTTCGTGGTCCTCGACGGCGCCGCGGCGGGCCTGCTGGGCGTCGCCGACCCGGTCAAGGAGACGACGCCGGAGGCGATCGCAGCGCTGCACCGCGAGGGCCTGCGCATCGTGATGCTCACCGGCGACAGCCGCACCACCGCCGAGGCGGTGGCCGCGCGGCTCGGCATCGACGAGGTGCTGGCCGAGGTGCTGCCCGACCAGAAGGCGGAGGCGGTGCAGCGGCTCCAGGGCGAGGGGCGCGTGGTGGCGATGGCCGGCGACGGGATCAACGACGCGCCGGCGCTCGCCCGGGCCGAGGTCGGCATCGCCATGGGCACCGGCACCGACGTGGCGATGGAGAGCGCCGGGGTCACCCTGGTCAAGGGGGACCTGCGGGCGATCGTCCGCGCCCGCCGGCTGTCGCGGGCGACGATGCGCAACATCCGCCAGAACCTCTTCTTCGCCTTCGTCTACAACGCCCTCGGCGTGCCGGTCGCCGCGGGCATGCTCTATCCCTTCTTCGGCATCCTGCTGTCGCCGATGATCGCCGCCGCGGCGATGAGCTTCAGCTCGGTGTCGGTGGTGGGCAACGCGCTGCGCCTGCGCACGGTGCGGCTGTAGGCGGCGACGGCGTGCGCGGCCCGCCCCCCTGGGCGCCGGGTCGTGGAGCGTGGAGAGGTGGCCCGGGTCCCGTGGCGGACGCCCACCCGGGGGGCGGCGTAGTTCTTGAATGGTGGAAGGGCCCCGAATGGACAGCGTTCTCGACCACCCGACGATCGGCGACTACGCGCTGATCGGGGACTGCCGGGCCGCGGCGCTGGTGTCGCGCTCCGGAGGTCTCGACTGGCTCTGTCTGCCGCACTTCGACAGCCCGTCGCTGTTCGCCGCCCTCCTCGACCGCGCCCGCGGCGGGTCGTGGAGCGTGCGCCCCACCGCGGACTTCACCGTCGAGCGGCGCTACCTGCCGGGCACCAACGTGCTCGAGACCACCTTCCGCACCGCGTCGGGCACGGTCCGGCTCACCGACCTGATGCCGGTCGCCTCGCCCGAGGAGAGGCGCCGCGAGCTGACCGCCGACCGCGAGGTGCTGCGCCGCGTCGAGGGCGTCGACGGCGAGGTCGAGGTGGAGACGGTGTGGGACCCGCGCTTCGACTACGGTCGCGCCGTGCCGACGCCGGTCGAGCGCGGCGCCCTCGGCTGGATGGCCGGCCACGCCGCCCGGGTGGCGGCGCTGCGCAGCGAGGTTCCGGTCGAGCCGCGGCCGGAGGGCGGACTGGTGGGCCGCGCCACGCTCGCCGCCGGCGACCGGCGCTTCCTCTCGCTGTCGTTCACCGGCAGCGAGCCGGCGGTGCTGCCTCCGCTCGGCGACGCCGCGGCGGGAAGGCTGGAGACCTCGGTGCGCTGGTGGCGCGGGTGGGCCGGGCACTGCGCGTACGACGGGCCGTTCCGCCAGGCCGTCCTGCGCTCGGCGCTGGTGCTCAAGCTGATGAGCTTCGCCCCCTCGGGGGGCATCGCGGCCGCGCCGACCAGCTCGTTGCCCGAGCACGTCGGCGGCCGCCGCAACTGGGACTACCGCTTCTGCTGGCTGCGCGACGCCTCGTTCACGCTGCGCGCGCTCCTCGACCTGGGCTACCACGACGAGGCGCGCGCCTTCCTCGACTGGTTCCTCAACGCCACCCGGGTGAGCTACCCGCGCCTCAACGTGGTCTACGACGTGTACGGACGCGCCGTGACGGACGAGGAGGAGCTGACGCACCTGGACGGCTACCGCGGCTCGCGGCCGGTACGCCGCGGCAACGGTGCCGCGGGCCAGGTGCAGCTCGACCTCTACGGCGAGGTCATCGGCGGCGCCTTCGAGTACGTCCAGCGTGGCGGCACGCTCGACCGCGCCGAGCGCCGGTTGCTGGTGGCGCTGGGCGAGACGGTGGTCGACCGCTGGCAGGAGCCCGACCGCGGCATCTGGGAGGTCCGCGGCGGCGACCGGCCCTTCACCTACTCCAAGGTGCACTGCTGGCTGGCGCTCGACCGGCTGCTCAAGCTCTCCGCGGACGGCGTGTTGGCGGTGCCCGAGGCGCGTTTCCGGGACTGCCGCGCGGCGATCGGCCGGCAGGTGGAGCGCCGCGGCTTCAGCGAGCGGCTGGGCAGCTACACCAGCGTCTTCGACACCGAGGTGCTCGACGCCAGCCTGCTGCTGTTCTCGGTGCACGGCTACCGGCGTCCGGACGACCCGCGCATCGCCGGCACCTTCGCGCGGGTGGTCGAGCACCTGGGCTCCCGCGGCCTGCTCTACCGCTACCGGGAGGACTTCGACGACGGCATGGAGGAGCCCGAGGGTGCGTTCGGCGCCTGCGGCTTCTGGGCGGTCGAGCACCAGGCGATGGCCGGGGACCGGGAGGCCGCCGAGCGCTCGTTCGGCCACCAGCTCGGCTTCGCCAACGACCTCGGCCTGTTCTCCGAGGAGATCGACCCCGAGAGCGGTGAGCTGCTCGGCAACTTCCCGCAGGCCTTCACCCACGTCGCGGTGATCAACGCGGCCATGCACCTCGCCGATCCCGCCCTGGGACCGGAAGGGGAACGCTGGTGACGGGCTTCAACGTGGAGGGCTACGCCCTGTGGGGCTTCGTCGCCACGGTGCTGTTGACGGTGGTGATGGAGGGCGCCCGCGGCTTCCACCTGTCGCGGATGGCCTTGCCCTTCATGCTGGGGACCGCCTTCACCGGCAACCGCGACCTGGCCATGGTGCTCGGCAGCGGGCTCCATCTCGTCAACGGCATGCTCTACGCCGTGGTCTACGTCCTGTTGTTCGAGGAGATGGGACACGCCGGCACCCTGTGGGGCGCCGCCTTCGGCCTGCTCCATGGCCTCTTCCTGCTGGTCCTGGTGATCCCCGTGCTGCCGTCGATCCACCCGCGCATGGCGAGCGAGCGCTCCGGCCCGACCCCGACCCGGCAGCTCGAGCCCCCCGGGTTCATCGGCCGCAACTACGGCTGGCGCTCGGCCGCGGTGACGCTGGCGGGCCACGTCGCCTACGGCGCGGTGCTCGGCGCCTTCTACCGGCTCGCCGGCTGACCACCCCACGGGGTGTGGTGGCGGTCCCCGGGCGGGCGTAGATTGACTTCGACAGCGGGAAGGGTCCGGCCCCTCCCGCGAGAGCTGGCGGCGGGGAGGGACCGCCGCGCAGCGGACCCGGCGGCCGCGCGGCCCACGCCGCACGTCCCGACGGGTGCCAGGCCCCGGGGCTCTCGCCCCACGGCGCCGCCCGGCACGAGAGGGCCCGCGTGCGAGGACGGCGACCACCGGCCGGCGCCCCGACCGACGAGACACCGGGTCCGCCGACCTCTCGCGGATCCCGCTCCTCGGGGCGCCGCTCGCAGCGGCGCCCCGAGCCGTCTCCACCCCCCGCGAGGGGAACGGATCCTGCATTTTCCACCGCCGGACGAACCGCTCGACCAACCATGCGACAAAGGAGTCAACGATGAGGCTTTACAGGAGTCTGTTGGGTGGGCTCGCCGCTCTGGCGCTGTTGTCGGCGCTCCCGGCGGCGGCCCAGGACGCCGCCGCGCCGCCCCCCCGCCCGGAGATGGGTCACGGGATGATGCAGCAGCACGGGATGGACCACGCCCAGATGCCGGCGATGCCTGCCGAGACGGCCGAGGGAGCCCCCGATCACGCGGCCATGATGGCGCGGCACCGGCAGATGCAGGCGCGGCTCGAGGAGATGGACGCGCGCCTGGAGGAACGGATGGCGAAGCTGCAGTCGGCGCGCGGCGAGGATCGGATCGACGCCCTGCAGTCGCTGCTCGAGGAGCTGGTGTCGCAGCGGCTCGAGATGCGGCGCTCGATGCTCGGCGCCATGGACGATGCGCCGATGCACCCGATGGGGCACATGGGCATGGCCGACCACGATTGCCCGATGATGGGGGCGGGCGAAGGCATGGGCGACTGCCGGTGCCCCGGGATGAAGTCGGAGGGCGAGGCATCCACTCCGGCGGAATCGCCTGGCGGTGGGAGCTAGGCGGGGCCTGCCGTGCACACGCTCTGGGGCGGATCGATGATCTGGGCGGGCGTGTTCTGGATCGTCGTCCTGGTCGCGGCCGTGGCGCTGGTCTGGTGGATCGCGCGCGGCGCCTCGGGGGCCGCCTACCGGGATCCGCGCGGGCGGGCCCCGACCGCGCGGGAGATCCTGGACGAGCGCTACGCCCGGGGGGAGATCGACCGCGAGGAGTACCTCGAGCGGCGCGCCGACCTGCGGGGCGGCTGAGGCGCCGCCGGCGGAGCGCCGACGGGCGCCGCCGCGGTCGCTACATCGCCTCCTTGATCCCGGCGCGCAGCAGCCACCAGTTCACCGGGTAGGCGGTGGCGAAGCCGGCGAACATCGCGATCTGCATCATGAACCAGAACACCGGGTCGGTCTGGTGCAGGGGGTGGCCGAAGATCGCGAAGCGGGCGATGGCCATCCAGCCGTACATCCCCACCTGCCAGGCGGTCAGGGAGAGGGTGTCGGCCTTGAGCGCCGCCCACAGCCCGGCACCGACCCCCAGCCCGCGCATCGGCTTGATGGTGAAGTACTGGAAGGCGATGCCGAAGGCGAAGGCGAAGGCGAAGTCGACCGCCCAGGCACCGAAGATCTCGTGGCCGAAGAGGGTCACCGGGAAGGCGAAGACCAGCCACTCGGCGCACAGGTCGCCGAGGGTGCAGCCGGCGCCGCAGTGGGAGGCGCCGACGCCGACGCTCTGGCGGAAGGGCTTGGTTTCGTGCGGCGGCTCCTCACCGCGCCGCTCGGCCTCCCGCACCCGCTCGCGGGTCGCGAGCCGCCCCAGCCGGAAGTAGTACCAGAGCCCGAGCGGGCCCGCCCACAGCGCCACCAGCGGCCACACCAGGTTCATGATCCACATGTGCTGGCGGTGGCCCGCCAGGATGTCGGCGACGACGACCGCCGCGGACACCACCCCCACGCTCACCGACAGGGCGGCGAGCAGGCCCAGCCACGCCGGCGTCACCCGTGGCCCTCCGCCGCCCTCATCCCTGCGGTCCGCCCTGCGTGCCCCCGCCCAGCTCGGGCGCCTCCATCCCCTCTCCCGACCCCGGGGCCTCGCCGCCCTCGGCGCCGCCCTCGTGTTCGCCCTCCTCGTGCTCCCCGACCTCCAGTCTCATCCCGGCGGCGCGCACCTGCTGGGCGTACTGCTCCGGGGTGATCTGCGGCAGGTGGTCGAGGAAGGCGACGATCGCCCAGACGGTGTCGTCTCCGTGGGTCGCGCCGAAGGCGGGCATGCCGCTCATCTTGATGCCGTTCTTGATCACCCAGAAGTTCTCCCGCGGGTCGCCGCGGTGGCGGCCGAGGCGGGGCGGACGGGGGTCGAGGCCGGCGCCGACGGCCGAGCGCTCCACCCCCGGAGCGCCGTGGCAGGTGACGCACATCTCCTGGTACTCGCGCAGGCCGCGCTGCTGGAGCCGCGGATCGTCGAGGTTCGGCGGCGCCTGGACCTGCTCGGCGCCCGACTCGATGGAGCTCTCCGCCGTGGTGCGGAGGAACCACTCGAGGCCGGGCGGGTAGCCGCCGTCGGCCGCGATGTCGATCGCGCCGCTGGTGGCGACGATGACGAGGAAGATCACCAGGACCGCCACGCAGGCGATGACGGTGGCGACGACGACGCCGAATCTGCTCCTCATCCGCTCTCTCCTCTCGCTCCGGGTTCCGCGTGCCGGGGTTGCAGGGACGGTGCCATTGGGCGGGCGGATCCTACCGCGCGCTTGACGTGGCGCTCCGCCGGGCGTAGGATCACTTCGATGAGTGGCGAAGTGAGCAAGTCGAGCGCGGCGACGGTCCCGGGTCTGGACCCGGTCCTCGAGGTCGCCCGGGCGCTGGCGGACGAGTCGCGGCTGCGGATCCTGGCCTCGCTCGGCCACGGCGAGCTCTGCCTGTGCCAGCTGGTGGACCTGCTCGACCTGGCGCCGTCGACCGTGTCGCGGCACCTGCAGCAGCTGCGCGGCGCCGGGCTGGTGGAGCGCCGCAAGGAGGGCCGCTGGCACTGGTTCCGCCTCGCCGGCGACGGCGCGGCACCTGCGGCGGCCGCGGCTCTCGACTGGGTGCGCGCCTCGTTGGCCGGCGATCCGTCCGCCGACGAGGTGGAGCGGCGCGTCTGCTGCGTGCGCCAGAAAGACCTCGCGGACCTGGCGGCCTGCTACGGCTGAGCCCGGTCCGCACGACCGCCGCGCCCCGCGCGCGGCCCCTGGAGCCCGATCATGAGCGATCCCGAGTCCGTCCACCGTCAGGTCCGTGAGAGCTACGGCCGTCTCGCCGTCGAGGGGGGGAGCTGCTGCTCTCCCAGCGGCGGGTGCTGCGGCCCCGCTCCCGCCGAGTTCGCCTCCCGCATCGGCTACGCCCCGGAGGAGCTCGGCGAGCTTCCGGAAGGCGCCAACCTCGGCCTGTCGTGCGGCAACCCCACGGCCCTGGCGGCGCTGCGCCCCGGCGAGACCGTCCTCGACCTCGGCAGCGGCGCCGGGCTCGACGTCTTCCTGGCCGGGCCACGGGTCGGCGCGGCGGGCCGTGCCCTCGGCGTCGACATGACCGCGGAGATGGTGGAGAGGGCGCGCGCCAACGCCGCCGCCTACCGTGAGCGCAGCGGGCTGGACAACGTCGAGTTCCGGCTCGGCGAGATCGAGCACCTGCCGGTGGCCGACGCCTCGGTCGACGTGGTGATCTCGAACTGCGTGATCAACCTCTCCCCGGACAAGGCGCAGGTGTGGCGGGAGATCGCCCGGGTGCTGCGGCCCGGCGGCCGGGTGGCGGTCTCGGACCTCGCCCTGCTGCGGCCGCTGCCGCCGGCGGTCGCCGCGAGCGTGCAGGCGCTGGTGGGCTGCGTGGCCGGGGCGGTGCCGGTCGAGGAGCACCGGGCCCTGGCGGAGGCGGCGGGACTGGTCGAGGTGGAGCTGAAGCCGCGCGCCGACTACGTCGCCGCGGCGGAGAGCTTCGAGGACCCGCTGTACCGCGAGATCGCCGCGCAGCTGCCGCCCGGGACCGGCAGCGCGGACTACGTCACCAGCCTGGAGGTCACGGCCCGCAAGCCCGCGGACCGGGTCGGTGCCGCAGCCTGAGGGCACCGGACCCGGGGGGAAGGCCCGTCGCGAGGGGGCTTTTCTCTTTTCTGCAATTGCCGTTGTGAGGGCGTATAATGCTCCGCGGACCGGCACCGGCCGTCCGAGCCGATCGTCCCGAGGTTCCCCGGAAATCCCTCGCGCGGGTGCAGCAACGACGGCCGCGGTCCGCAGGGGCGAGGCGAGAGCCCGCGCGCGAGGTGGAACGGGGGATCGAGGGCGGTTCTGCTGAGGTGGGCCCGGCGGCACGCGTGAGGCGTGGAGCCGGCCCCGGTCGGCGGGCGATGGCGCCGCGCCGTGAACGGAGGAAACGAGATGAAGAGTGAGGGGCAGATGACCAGCGAACAGATGGCGCAGATCCGGCAGAATCTGCAGGGGACCACCGACATCGAGGAAGCGGCGGAGCTGATGAACCTGGCGGGCAACTCGACCCGGCTCAAGCTCCTCTACCTGCTCGACAACATGAAGGAGCTGTGCGTCTGCGACCTGGCGGAGCTGCTCGGCGTCTCCGTCTCGGCGGTCTCCCAGCACCTGTCGAAGCTCAAGGCCTACGGCCTCGTCAAGCCGCGCCGCGACGCCCAGACCATCTACTACAGCCTCACCGAGCACAGCTTCAACGGCAAGCTGCGCGACCACTTCTTCCGGCAGTTCCAGGTCTAGCCGACCTGCCTGCGGCCCCCCGGGCCACTCCCGGGGGCCGCAGCGGCCCCCGTCGCCTCGGCCGGCCGGCCCTCCCGACCCGTCCCGCACCGTCTGCTGGCACCGTTTCCGCACCACCCGACCAGACGGGGTCGGCGCGGTACCCCGCGTGTACAATGGCGGCCCGCGTGCGCGTCCGTGGGACCGGCGAAACGAGGAGGAGCGCCGAAGATGAGCCAGCACGACCGTCCGAAGTTCACCTATCTGGGCCATTCCACCGTCCGCTGCGAGCTGGTCTCCGGCGAGGTGGTGCTGATCGACCCGTGGGTGATGCACAACCCCTCGTGCCCGGACGAGCTGGCGGACTTCGAGCGCATCGACGCGATGCTGATCACCCACGGCCATTTCGACCACATCGGCGACGCCGTCGAGCTGGCGCGCCGCCACACGCCGCGGGTCGTGGTGGCGAACTTCGAGACCTGCAGCTGGCTCGAGTCGAAGGGCGTCGAGAACTGCTCCGGCATGAACACCGGCGGCAGCCAGGACGTCCTGGGGATGAAGGTGACGATGGTCCGCGCCGACCACTCGTGCGGCATTCTCGACGACGGCGAGCTGGTGTACGGGGGCTCGGCGGGCGGCTACGTGGTCCGTCTGCCGAGCGGCTTCACCTTCTACCACGCCGGGGACACCGCGCTGTTCTCCGACATGCAGCTCATCGCCGAGCTGTACCGGCCGGAGCTCGCCTTCCTCCCCATCGGCGACCTGTTCACCATGGACCCGGCGCAGGCCGCCCGCGCCTGCCGCTACCTGGGCGCGCAGACGGTGGTGCCGATCCACTGGGGCACCTTCCCGGCCCTCACCGGGACCCCGGAGCAGCTCGAGCAGGCCTGCGGCGACCTCGGCGTCAACTGCCGCATCCACCGCCTCGACCCGGGCGACAGCTACTGATCCGGTCCGTGCGCGCTTTGCACTACAATTGACCGCCATCGAACCACGCCTCGCCCGGCCCGCCGGCCGGTGCCGCACCCGCGTCGCCGCGCGGCGCGACGGGGGCGGCCCCCGTGTCCGGCGTCCGTCCGGCGGAGGCGATCCGATCCACCGACCCCAGAGGAGATACGAAGATCACCAGACCCAGTGAACCCCGCGTCAACAACCGCATCCGGAAGAGCCCCATCCGGCTGATCGCCGAGGACGGCGAGCAGCTCGGCATCGTCCCCCTCGACGACGCGCGTCGCCGGGCGGACGAGTCCGGGCTCGACCTGGTCGAGGTGGGTCCCAACGCCGATCCGCCCGTGGTCCGCCTGATGGACTACGGCAAGATGCGCTACGAGAAGCAGAAGCGGGAGCGCGAGGCGCGCAAGAAGACCCATACGATCGAGGTCAAGGAGGTCAAGTACCGGCCGACGATCGACCAGCACGACCGCGATCGCAAGACCACCCTCGCCCGCGACTTCCTGACCAAGGGCAACAAGGTCAAGGTGACCATCTTCTTCCGCTACCGGCAACTGCGCCGGCCCGAGCTCGGTCAGGAGATCCTCGACAAGGTGCAGCAGGATCTCGCCGACGTCGGCAAGGTCGAGTTCCGGTCCCGCGGCATGGAGGGTCGCCAGATGACGATGATCCTCAACCCGATCGAACCCACCGAGAGGTCCTCCCAGGCCAAGGCCAGCTCGTAGCCCCCGACCCCTCCCGGCCGGCGGCCGCCCGGCCGCGGGCCTCCCGGACCCCGCGCTCCCCGTGCGCGCCGCCGCTACTCGAGCCCGTAGCGCAGACCCACCGCGGCGCCGAAGCCGGGCGTGGTGTACCCGGCGATCCGTTCCACGCGCTCGTCGAGCAGGTTGTCGAGCCGCAGGGTGGCGGCGAGGCCGTGGCCCAGGCGCAGCTCGGCCGTGGCATCGAGCTCGGCGTAGTCGCGCAACGGCACGCCCCCGGAGTCGACCCGGTCGCGGGCGGCGACCAGGGCCACGCTCCCGGACAGGCGCGCCCGCGGCGCGAAGCGCGCGGTGACCTCGACCCGGTGCCGGGGCCGGCGCGGCAGCGGCGCGCCGCTCTCGGCGTCCGCGGCGTCGGTCCGCGTGTAGGAGCCGTCCACGCCGCCCCGTTCCCCGCCGTCCCAGGCGAGGCGCGCCTCCCAGCCGCTCACCCGTGCCCGGGCGATGTTCTCGGCGCGGAAGGTCGTGGTGTCGAAGGCGATGAGCTGGTCGATCCGGCTGCGGAAGGCCGTCAGGTCGGCGAGCAGGTGGCCGTCCCGGCGGCTCGCCTCGACGCCCGCCTCGACGCTCCGGCTGGTCTCCGGGGCGAGGTCGGGATTGCCGTAGTACGGGTAGTAGAGGTCGACGAAGGTCGGCGCCTTGAAGCCGGTGCCCCAGGCGCCGTGCAGGCGGAGGGCGCCGCCGGTGCGCCAGGAGGCGGTCGTCCGCCAGGTGGTCTCGGCGCCGAAGGTCGAGTGGTCGTCGCGGCGCACGCCGGTGGTGAGGTCGAGGCGGCCGCCCCAGGCGAACCGGTTCTCGACGAACGCGGAGTGCAGGTCGGCGCGGCCGGCGAAGCTCCCCGGCGTCGACCCCTCCCGGCGCTCGAAGGCGTAGCCGATCGACACGGTGTCGGCGTCGCTCAGGCGCAGGTCGCCGGCGACCTCGGCGTCGGTGGTGGTCGACAGCAGGGTGCCGCGGTGGAAGGCGGGCTCGGGATCGGGGTCGCGGGTGGTCAGGTGCTCGTCGGCGACCCCGAGGCGCAGGTGCTGCGTCCAGCGGCTGCCGACCGGCCGCGCCACGGCCAGCGAGCCCGTCCAGGCCCGCCGCCGCTGGTCGTAGTTCGGGTCGTCGACCGGGCCCAGGGCGAAGTCGAACCCGTCGAGCCCGGTGGTCGCGTCGACCCAGCGCAGCGCCAGCCGGGCCTCGCCGCCGCCGGGGAGAGCGGCGCCCACCCCGCCGGCCGCGGTGGTGTTCTCCCAGCGGTCCGCCTCGTGGTTGCCGGCCGCCGTCGCGGCGCGGGAGACGCCCTCGGTGCTGCGGTCGGCGGCGGCCACGTTCCAGTCCCAACGGCCGGCGCCGCCGCGCAGGTCGGCCGCCAGGCGGCGGGTGTTCCGGCTGCCCGCCGCGGCCCGGGCGGAGACCGCGAGCCCCGCGGCGCCGCGGCGGCTGAAGATCGAGATCACCCCGCCGATCGCCTCCGACCCGTACAGCGCGCTCTGCGGGCCGCGCAGGACCTCGATGCGCTCGATGCCGTCCGCGGTGAGGTCGGCGAAGTCGAACGCCCCCGAGCCGACGGTGGAGTTCATGCGGATGCCGTCGACCAGCACCAGCGTGTGCGAGCTGTTGGCGCCGCGCACGAAGACGCTGACCCCGCCGCCGGGGCCGCCGGTGCGCACCACCTCGACGCCCGGCACGGTGGCGAGCAGGTCGGCGACGGTCGTCGCGTCGCGGCGCTCGATCTCGGCGCGGTCGATGACGGTGACCGAGCTCCCCACCCGCCGGCGCTCGGCCGCGGTGCGGGTGGCGGAGACGACGATGCGGTCGGTGACGGTGACCGCGGGGGCGCCGCCGCCGGTGCCGTCCGCTGGCTGAGCGTTCGCGGAAACGACGAAGAGAGCGGCCAGGACGGGTGCCGCGAGAACGGGACGGTGGTGCACGGTTCCTCCTCTCCCCCCTCGGGGACGGTGGATCAGGGGTGCGTCCGGCCAGGTCTCCTGGCTCTCGTTCGTCCTACTCACCGCGCCTTCCCACGCCGCCTCGAGGGCGGCGCAGTGGCAGGCGGCGGACCCGGTCGCTGCCGGGCCGCTCGCGTGCGGCTTTCGTCCCGATCACAGTCGCGGGGCGGCGGGGGAATCTCACCCCCTTCCCTAGTCGACCGGACGGCGGGTTGCCAAAGAACCGGGCCACCTCCGGGGCGGCCCGGGAGGCATGATACACCTCGCTTCGCGGGCGGCAGCCGCCCCGGGGAGGGCATCTCCTGTAAAATCCGTGGTTCGATGAAGGTCACCGAGCACCTGGAGCGCTCCGAGCGCCCGCCGATCAGCTTCGAGATCATCCCGCCGCTGCGGGGCGGGAACCTGCGCGCCCTGCTCGACCTGATCGAGGACCTGGTGCGCTGGCGGCCGCCGTTCATCGACATCACCAGCCACTCCGCGGAGGTCATCTTCGAGGAGACGGCGACCGGCTTCCAGCGCCGCGTCAAGCGCAAGCGGCCCGGGACCCTCGGGGTCTGCGCGCTGATCCAGAACAAGTACGACATCGACGCCGTGCCGCACCTGCTGTGCCAGGGGTTCACCCGCGAGGAGACCGAGGACTTCCTGATCGAGCTCAACTACCTCGGCATCGACAACGTGCTGGCGGTGCGCGGCGACGACAACGGCTACCGCAAGCCGCTGCAGTACGGGCGCAGCGCCAACGAGTTCGCCTGCGACCTGGTGGGCCAGATCGCGGCGATGAACCGGGGGCGCTACCTGGCCGACGACCTGCTCGACGCCGACCGCACCAGCTTCTGCATCGGGGTGGGCGGGTACCCGGAGAAGCACTTCGAGGCGCCCAACCTGGCCACCGACCTGCGCCACGTCAAGGCCAAGGTGGAGGCCGGCGCCGAGTACATCGTCACCCAGATGTTCTTCGACAACCGCCACTACTTCGCCTACGTGGACGCCTGCCGCGAGGCCGGCATCGAGGTGCCGATCATCCCCGGGCTGAAGGTCCTCACCTCGCAGCGCCAGCTCACCTCGATCCCGCGCACCTTCTACGTCGACGTGCCGCCGGAGCTGGCCGACGAGGTGGCGTCGGCGCCGCCCGAGCACGCCCCGGAGATCGGCGTCGGGTGGGCGCTGGCGCAGACCCGCGAGCTGCTGGCGCGGGGCGTGCCGGCGGTCCACTTCTACGTCATGCACAGCTCGCAGGCGATCAACCTGCTGATGGACCGCCTGATCGACGCCGAGCCCGCCTACGCCGACCTGCGCGCCGCGCAGCGCTCGGCGTGAGCCGATGGCTCTCGACGAGTACGGCTGGACCCCCTCCCTCGCCCGACGCTTCGCCCGCGCCACGGCCGCGGCGGAGGGCGCGGCCGCCCTCGAGCCCGCCCGCGTGGTGGCTCCCGGCCGCGGCGTGCACCGGGTGGTGGCGGCCGACGGCGAGGTGGCGGCGCGGCCGGCCGGGCGGCTGCGCGCCGCCGGGGAGGCGCCGGCGGTCGGCGACTGGGTGGTGCTCGAGCGCCTGGGGGAGTCCGACGGGGTGATCCGCGCCGTGCTGCCGCGCCGCACCCGGCTGGCGCGCAAGGCGGCCGGCGCCCGCGCCGAGGAGCAGGTGCTCGCCGCCAACCTCGACGCGGTGTTCCTGGTCATGGGCCTGGACGGTGACTTCAACCCGCGGCGCCTGGAGCGGCTGGCGGTGGTGGCGTGGGAGAGCGGCGCCCTGCCGGTGGTGGTGCTGACCAAGGCGGACCTGCTGCCGCCCCCGGCGGTCGCCGAACACCGCGAGGCGGCGGCCGCGGCCGCTCCCGGCATGCCGGTCTTCGCGGTGAGCGCTCCCGCCGGGGAGGGGCTCGAGCCGCTCGCCCCCTTCCTGGCGCCGCGCCAGACCGTCGTCCTGGTCGGGTCGTCGGGGGTCGGCAAGTCGACGCTGCTCAACCGGCTGATGGGGCGGGAGGTGATGCGGACGGCGCCGGTGCGGGCCGACGACGACCGCGGCCGGCACACCACGGTGCACCGTGAGCTCGTCCGCCTGCCCAACGGCTCGCTGTTGATCGACAGCCCCGGCGTCCGCGAGGTGGGTCTGTGGGCGGAGGACGGGGGGGGGCTCGAGGAGGCGTTCGACGACCTCGCCGAGCTCGCCGCCGGCTGCCGCTTCCGCGACTGCGGCCACGGCAGCGAGCCGGGCTGCGCGGTGCGCGCGGCGGTCGAGGCGGGGACCCTCGACCCGGCGCGCCTCGAGGCCTACCGCAGCCTCTCCGCCGAGCTGGACGCCCTGGAACGCCGGCGCGACACCGTCGCCGAGCGGCGCTGGGGCCGCCAGGGGGCGCTCGCCATCCGCCGGGCGCTGGCGGAGAAGTCGCGCCGCGGCGAGCGCTGAGCGGTTTGACTCGCCCCCGCCTTTGCGCGTAGCCTGCCGCCCAGCATCAGGAGAGTCCGGTCGCCACACCGGGCTCGGCAACCTGGGGCGGACACCCAAGGTGCCATCCCGCGGCGTTCGCGGGGATGTGGCCGTCGCCCGGCGGGCCCGCACGCGGACCCGCGGGGGCGGGGGCAACCAACTGTCCGGAGCGTCTGAAGGCCCGACTCTCCCGATGCTGGAGAGGCGGGTCTTTTGCGCATGACGACGACACCCCCGACCATCCCCGGAGAGCTTCCCGACACCCTGCCCGAGCCGCCCGACCGGGGCGAGCGCGAGGCGGCGCTGCGCGAGGCGCTGGCCGAGCGCATCCTGGTGCTCGACGGCGCCACCGGCACGGCGCTCCAGGCGCAGGAGCTGGGCGCCGAGGACTTCGGCGGCGCCGAGCTCGAGGGCTGCAACGAGAACCTGGTCCTGGTGCGCCCGGCGGCCGTCGACGCGGTCCACGAATCGTATCTGGCGGCCGGTTGCGACGTGGTCGAGACCGACACCTTCGGCGCCACCCCGCTGGTGCTCGCCGAGTACGGCCTTGCCGACCGCGCCTTCGAGATCAACCGCCGCGCCGCCGAGCTCGCCCGCGCCGCCTGCGCCCGCCACGACGCCGGCGACGCCACCGGCCGCGTCCGTTTCGTCGCCGGCTCCATGGGACCCACCACCAAGGCGCTGTCGGTCACCGGCGGCGTCGGCTTCGACGAGTTGCGCGGGCACTACCGGGTGCAGGCCCTCGGTCTGATGGCGGGCGGCGCCGACTACCTGCTGCTCGAGACGGCGCAGGACACGCGCAACGTCAAGGCCGGGCTGCTCGGGATCGGCGACGCCTTCGCCGCCGCCGGTTGGCGGCTGCCGGTGGCGGTCTCGGCGACCATCGAGACCACCGGCACCATGCTCGGCGGCCAGGACGCGGAAGCGCTGGCGGTGTCGCTCCAGCACGCCGGCCTGCTGTACCTGGGTTTGAACTGCGCCACCGGCCCGGAGCTGATGGCCGACCACCTGCGCACCCTCTCCGACCTCGCCCGCACCCGCACGGCGTGCGTGCCCAACGCCGGCCTGCCGGACGAGGACGGCCGCTACCTCGAGGGTCCCGACGAGTTCCGGCGCGTGTTCGGGCGCTTCCTCGAGGCCGGCTGGCTGAACCTGGTGGGGGGGTGCTGCGGCACCACCCCGGCGCACGTGGCGGCGCTCGTCGAGCTGGTCGGAGGCGCGCCGCCGCGGCGGGTGCCGGACCACCACCGCACCCTGGTCTCCGGGCTCGAGGCGGTGGAGATCACCGAGGAGAACCGGCCGCAGCTCGTCGGCGAGCGCACCAACGTGCTCGGCTCGCGGCGCTTCAAGGAGCTGATCCGGGCCGGCGACTGGGAGGGCGCGGCCGAGGTCGGCCGGGCGCAGATCCGCGCCGGGGCGCAGATCGTCGACGTCTGCCTGCAGGACCCCGACCGCGACGAGGGGGCGGACATGGAGGCCTTCCTGGCGCGGCTGACGCGGCTGGTCAAGGTGCCGCTGATGATCGACACCACCGACGCGGCGGTGATGGAGGGGGCGCTGACCTGGTGCCAGGGAAAGTCGATCCTCAACTCGATCAACCTGGAGGACGGGCGGGCGCGCTTCGACGCGGTGGTGCCGTTGGCGCAGCGCTTCGGCGCCGCCCTGGTGGTGGGCGCCATCGACGAGCAGGGGATGGCGGTCTCCGCCGAGCGCAAGCTGGAGGTCGCCCGGCGCAGCTTCGACCTGCTCACCGCGGAGTATGGGGTGCGCCCGGAGGACATCTGGTGGGACGCGCTCGTCTTCCCCTGCGCCACCGGCGACGCGACCTACATCGGCTCGGCGGCGGCGACGATCGAGGGCGTGCGCAGGCTCAAGGAGGCCTTCCCCGACAGCCGCACGATCCTCGGCGTCTCCAACGTGTCGTTCGGCCTGCCGCCGGCCGGCCGCGAGGTGCTCAACTCGGTCTTCCTCTACCACGCCACCCGCGCCGGGCTCGACGCCGCCATCGTCAACTCGGAGCGGCTGGCCCGCTACGCGGAGATCCCCGCCGCGGAGCGCCGGCTCTGCGAGGAGCTGATCCACCTGGCCCCGGGCGACACCGCCGCCTCCGACGCCGCCATCGAGCGCTTCGCGGCGCACTTCCGCGGCCGCCGCAGCGCCGCCACGGCGGCCCCGCGGGCCGATCTCGAGCTCGCCGAGCGCCTCGCCCGGGCGGTGGTGGAGGGGTCGAAGGTGGGGTTGGCGGAGGACCTGGCGGCGGCGCTCGACGACCCCCGCTGGCCCGAGCCGCTCGACGTCATCAACGGGCCGCTGATGACCGGCATGGCGGAGGTGGGTCGGCTGTTCAACGACAACCAGCTCATCGTCGCCGAGGTGCTGCAGAGCGCCGAGGTCATGAAGGCGGCGGTCTCCTTCCTCGAGGGGCACATGGACCGGCTGGAGGGGGCGGGCCGCGGCCGGGTGCTGCTCGCCACCGTCAAGGGGGACGTCCACGACATCGGCAAGAACCTGGTCGACATCATCCTCACCAACAACGGCTTCGAGGTGGTCAACCTGGGGATCAAGGTCCCCAGCGAGCGGCTGATCGAGGCGGTGCGCGAGCACCGTCCCGACGTCATCGGGCTCTCCGGGCTGCTGGTGAAGAGCGCCCAGCAGATGGTGGCGAGCGCCGGCGACCTCGCCGCGGTCGGGGTGCGGGTGCCGCTGCTGGTGGGCGGCGCCGCCCTGACCCGCCGCTTCACCCACCGCCGCATCGCCCCCGCCTATGGTGCCCTGTGCACCTACGCCAAGGACGCCATGCACGGGCTCGAGCTGGTCGAGCGCCTGCTCGACCCCGCGCGCCGCGACGGCCTCGCCGCCGAGATCGCCGAGGCGCAGCGCCGCGACGCGGAGAGCTCGGCGGCGGGCGCCGCCGGCGAGGCGCCCGCCCAGCCGCCGCGGGCCCGCGCCGTGGTCTCGCGCGACGTGCCGGTGCCGCCGCCCCCCGACCTCGCCCCCCACGTCGAGGAGCTCGACCCGGACGAGGTGTGGGCCTGGGTCAACCCGCAGATGCTCTACGGCAAGCACCTCGGCTTCCGCGGCTCGGTGGCGCGCGCCGCCGCCGCCGCCGACCCCAAGCTCGCCAAGCTGGAGCGGATCGTCGCCGAGGTCCAGGTGCTGGGGCGGGACGGGGCGATGCCGGTGCGCGCGGTGTGGCGCTTCTTCCCCGCCCGCACGTCCGGCGACCGCCTCGAGCTGCTGCCGCCCGGCGGGGGCGCGCCGGTCGCCGCCTGGGACCTGCCGCGCCAGGCCGAGGCGCCGGGTCTGTCGATCGTCGACTACGTGCTCGACGACGACCACGTGGCGCTGCTCGTCACCACCGCCGGCGACCGGGTGCGCGAGCGCGTGGAGGCCTGGAAGCGGCAGGGCGAGTACCTGCGCTCCCACGTCTTCGCCGCCCTCGCCCTGGAGAGCGCCGAGGCGGCCGCCGAGCTGGTCCACGCCCGGCTGCGCGCGGCCTGGGGGTTCCCCGACCCGCCGGAGACGACGATGGCGGACCGTTTCGCGGCCCGCTACCGCGGCAAGCGCTACAGCTTCGGCTACCCGGCCTGCCCCGATCTCGCCGGCCAGCGAGCCCTGTTCGCGGCGCTCGGGCCGGAGGAGATCGGCGTCCAGCTCACCGAGGGCGACATGATGGAGCCCGAGGCGAGCGTCTCGGCGCTGGTCTTCCACCACCCCGAGGCCCGCTACTTCGGCGTCTAGCGGGGCGCCCTGTCCCCCGGTCGGCTCCGCGCCGCGCGCCCGCGGCTCGCGCCGCGCCTGCACGCCGCCGGCGCCCCGGGCGCGAGCGGCGCCCGTGCTAGGGTGCCGGCTTCCCCTTCGCCGCTGCCGGACCCGTGGGCCCGGCGCGGTCGCCGCGGGGCGAGGAGTGTCGCGGATGCGGCTCGAGACCGGGTGGGTGTGGGGTGGCGAGGCGGCGCCGGAGGAGGAGCGCGCGACGCTGGAGCTCGCCGACGGCGGCGGCGCCGGGCTGCTGGTGCGGGTCGAGTCCCCCTTCTTCGGCGACCCGCCCCCTCCCGGGCCGCCGGGACCCACGGCCGGGCTCTGGGAGCACGAGGTGGTGGAGCTGTTCGTCGCCGCCGCTGACCGGGACGACCGGGTCGACTACACGGAGATCGAGCTGTCGCCGCACGGGCATCACCTGGTGCTGCGCTTCGCCGGAGTGCGGCGGATGGTCGAGGCCGGGCTGCGGCTCGACTACCGGGCCGGTGTCGAGGGCGACCGGTGGCACGGCGAGGCCACGGTGCCGTGGAGCTACCTGCCCCGCGCCCCGCACCGGGCCGCCGTCTTCGCCCTGCACCGCCGCGGCGACGAGCGCCGCCACCTCGCCTCGGTGCGCCTGCCGGGCGGCCGCCCCGACTTCCACCAGCCGCGGCGCTTCGGGCGCGTCGACCTGCCGGGGGCGCCGGCGGTGTGAGCCGACCGTCCGCCGCGGCTGCTGACGTCCGCGGCGACCCCTGCTTCACCCAGCGCATGGACGCCACGGTCAACCTGCCCCTCTGGCTCGTCGTGGTGCTGGCGGGGCTGGCCGCCTGGGCCGCCCTCGACCGGCTCCTGGTCCCCGGAGTGCGCCTCTTCCTGCGGCGCCGCGTCCAGCGGGTGGTCGACGAGGTCAACCGCCGTCTCGACATCGAGATCCGCCCCTTCCAGCGCACCGCCCGACAGGTGCTCATCGACCGCCTGGTCTACGACCCCGAGGTGATGCGGGCGATGGACGCGGCCGCCGACGAGGAGGACCTGCCGCGCGAGCTGACCCTGGCCCGGGTGCGCGGCTACGCCCGCGAGATCGTCCCCGCGTTCAACGCCTACGCCTACTTCCGGGTCGGCACCCGGCTGGCGCGGGCGCTGGCGCGCACGCTCTACCGGGTGCGGCTCGGGCGCCGTCGACGAGGCGGCTCTCGCCGCCGTGCCCCGCGACGCCGCGGTGGTCTTCGTGATGAACCACCGCAGCAACATGGACTACGTGCTGGTCGCCTACCTCGCCTCCACCCGCACCGCCCTCTCCTACGCGGTCGGAGAGTGGGCGCGGATCTGGCCGCTGCAGGGGCTGATCCGGTCGATGGGGGCCTACTTCGTGCGCCGCCGCTCGCACGATCCGCTCTACCGGCGGGTGCTGGAGCGCTACGTCCAGATGGCCACCGCCTCCGGGGTGCCGCAGGCGATGTACCCGGAGGGCGGGCTGTCGCCGCGACGGCGCGCTGCGGCCGCCGCGGCTGGGCCTGCTGACCTACATCCTGCGGGGCTTCGCCGCCGGCTCCCACCCCGAGGTGGTCTTCGTGCCGGTGGGCCTGAACTACGACCGGGTGCTCGAGGACCGCACCCTGCTGCGCGACCTCGACCCCGGCGCCCCGGCCCGCGGGCCGCTCTTCGCCCTCGCCACCACCGGCCGGTTCGTGCTCCGCAACCTGTGGCTGGCGCTCGCCAACCGCTGGCACCGCTTCGGCTACGCCTGCGTCCGCTTCGGGCCGCCGCTGACCCTGCGGCGCCTGTGCGCGGCCCGGGGCGTCGACCCCGCCGCGCTGGACCGCGAGGCGCTCTTCGACCTCGCCGGCGACCTCGGCGCCGACCTGATGGCCGCCGTGGCGGCGGTGGTGCCGGTGGTGCCGGTACCGCTGGTCGCCGACGCCCTGCTGGCACGGGAGGAGGCGGACCTGCCGCCGCCGTCCCGTGGCGAGCTCGAGGCGGCGGTGCGGCGGCGCGCCGGCGAGCTGCGGGCCGCGGGCGCCTACGTGCACGTGCCGCGCGGGGACGAGGCCTACGCCGTGGAGGTGGGGCTGCGCATGCTGGTGCAGCGCGGGCTGGTGGCGGAGCGCGACGGCCGCCTCGCGGTGGTCGCGGGCGAGCGGCCGCTGGTCGCCTACTACGCGCGCTCGATCCGCCATCTGCCGCCGGCGGCGTCCCGCGCCGCGTGAGGCACCGGTCCGGGGCTAAGATGGGCCCATGAGCGAGGCTCCCACCCCCCGCGCCGCCCGCGGCGTGGTCAAGCGCGCCGCCGCGGTGCCGGCCCGCGAGGTCGCCGCCGGCACCGCCACCCGCACCCAGGTGCTCCTCGGCGCCGACGACGGCGCCCCGCACTTCGCCATGCGCCGCTTCACCATGGGGAAGGGCGGCGGCATGCCCCTGCACACCAACGAGGTGGAGCACGAGCAGTACGTCCTCGCCGGCCGCGCCCGGGTGGCGGTGGGGGACGAGGTGCACGAGGTGGCGGCGGGCGACGTCCTCTACATCCCCGCCCGCGTGCCGCACTCCTACCGCGTCCTGGAGGCGCCCTTCGAGTTCCTCTGCATGGTCCCCAACGGGCCCGACCGCATCGAGGTGGTCGGCGACGGCGGCGCGGGCGGCTGCTGAGGCCGCGGTGGGCTTCCGGGTCAAGCGGGTCTACGCCGCGCCGGCGCCCGGCGACGGACTGCGGGTGCTGGTCGACCGGCTGTGGCCGCGCGGGCTGACCCGGGAGCGGGCGCGGCTCGACCGCTGGGCCAAGGAGGTGGCGCCCTCGGACGAGCTGCGGCGGTGGGCCCACGCCGGGGGCGGCGACTTCGCCGAGCTGGAGCGCCGCTACGCCGCCGAGCTCGCGGCCCGGCCCGAGGCGGCGGCGGCGCTCGCCGAGCTCCGCCGCGCCGGCGGCGAGGGGACCGTCACCCTGCTGTTCGCCGCCCGCGACGAGCGGGAGAACAACGCCGTCGCCCTGCGGCACCTCCTCGAGCGGGAAGCGGAGACCGGGCCGACCTGACCTGTTGACAGCCGACAGGGCGGCGCGTATCCTCTCCCTGTTGTTCATCCACAGGAGGGTGGGATGGGGAAGCGATCGGACGTGCTGCCGGGCACCCTCGACCTGATGGTGCTCAAGACCCTCGACACGCTGGGCGAGATGCACGGCTACGGCATCGCCCGGCGCATCGAGCAGGTGTCGAGCGACGCCCTGCGCATGAACCAGGGCACGCTCTACCCGGCCCTGTTGCGACTCGAGCAGCACGGCTGGATCCACTCCCGCTGGGGAGCGTCCGAGAACAACCGCCGGGCGCGCTTCTACGCGCTCACCCGCAGCGGCCGGCGGCGGCTGGCGGAGGAGACCGAGGGCTGGAAGCGGATGGTCGGGATCGTCGGGCGGATGCTCGAGGAGTAGGCGGATGCCCGCGCTGCGCGCCGCCCTCGCCCGCCTCCGCGGCACCTTCGCCTCCCGGCGGGCGGACCGCGAGCTCGCCGAGGAGCTGGAGTTCCACCTCGAGATGCTCGCCGCCGACCACCGCCGGCGCGGGCTCTCCCCGGAGGCGGCGTGGGCCGCGGCCCGGCGGACCCTGGGCGGCAGGGCCCGGACCGAGGAGGCCGTCCGCGAGCAGCGCGTCGTGCCGGCGCTGGACGCCCTGCTGCGCGACGTGCGATACGCAGTGCGCACGCTCCGGCGGAGCCCCGGCTTCACCGCCGCCGCCCTCGCTCACGCTGGCGCTGGGGATCGGCGCCAACACCGCGATCTTCAGCGTCGTCGACGCGGTGCTGCTGCGGCCGCTGCCGTATCCGGCGGCCGACCGCATCGTGCGCGTCGGCACGCGGGGCGAGGGGGGCGCCGTCGACAACGTCGGCTGGCAGACCTGGGCCGACTGGCGCGAGCGCACCTCCAGCTTCTCGGAGCTGGCGGTCCTCCGCTCCTGGTCGCCGACCCTGGTGGACGAGCACGGGCCGGAGCGGCTCGCCGGCCTGCGGGTCTCCTCGAGCTACTTCCGCCTGCTCGGCGTCCGGCCGGCGCTGGGGCGGGACTTCCGTCCCGCCGAGGACGCCCCGGACCGCTGGCACGAGCTGGTGATCGGCGACGGACTCTGGCGGCGCCGCTTCGGCGCCGACCCGGAGGTGGTCGGCCGCACGGTGCGGATGAACGACGTCGACTACACCGTGGTGGGGGTGCTGCCGGCCTCGTTCGAGCCGCTGGTCTCGGCGCGGGAGTACGAGGCGGCGGAGATCTGGGCGCCGCTCGGGTACGGTCCCACCCTCCCCTGGGCCTGCCGGAGCTGCCAGCACCTGAAGGCCCTCGGCCGGCTGGCCCCCGGCGTCTCCGCCGAGAGCGCGGTCGCGGAGCTCGAGGCCGTCGCGGCACGGCTGGCCGCCGAGCACCCCGCCGACGGACTCTCCACCGGCATGGCGGTGGTGCCGCTCGAGGAGGTGCTGACCCGCGACGTCCGCCCGGCGCTCCTCGTCCTGCTGGCGGCGGTGGGCTTCGTCCTGTCGATCGCCTGCGCCAACGTCGCCAGCCTGCTGCTGGCGCGGGCGTCGACCCGGGAGCACGAGATGGCGCTGCGGGCGTCGCTCGGCGCCGGGCGGTCGCGCCTCGTCCGCCAGCTCCTCACCGAGAGCCTGGTGCTGGCACTGGCCGGCGGCTGCCTGGGGGTGCTCCTCGCCGCGTGGGGCGACGCCCGCCTGGTGCGGCTGGCCCCCGCGGGGCTGCCGCGGGCCGGCACCATCGGCCTCGACGGTGGGGTGCTGGCCTTCGCCCTCGTCCTGTCGCTCGTCACCGGTGTCGCCTTCGGGCTGGTCCCGGCCCTGCGCGCCTCCCGGCCGGCCCCCGGGGTCGACCTGGGCGCGGGGCGTCGCGCGGCCGGCGCCCGCTCGCGGGTCGGTGGCGGCGCCCTGGTGGTGGCCGACCTGGCGCTCGCCCTGGTGCTGCTGGCCGGCGCCGCCCTGATGCTGCGCTCGGTGGAGCGCCTGCTCGCGGTCGATCCCGGCTTCGATCCGCGCGGCGTGGTGAGCCTGCAGTTCTCCCTGGTGGGGCAGCGGTATGCGGACGACGCCCAGGTCCGGAGCTTCTTCGCGGAGCTGCTGCCGCGCGCGGCAGCGGTGCCCGGCGTCGAGGCGGTGGCGCTCACCGGCCAGGTGCCGCTGGGCGGCAACGGCGATCGCTGGGGCACCGAGGTCGAGGCCCATCCGCTGGCCGATCCGGCCGCGCTGCCGTCGCTGGAGCGCTACTCCGTCACCCCGGACTACTTCCGGGTGCTGCGGATCCCGCTGCGGCGGGGCCGCACCTTCGGCCCGGGCGACGGGGCCCCCGCGCCACCGGTGGCGGTGGTGTCGGACGCCGCGGCCCGCCGCCTGTGGCCGGGGGAGGAGGCTCTCGGCCAGCGCCTGCGCATCGGCGGCCCGACGGCCCCCTGGCGGACCGTGGTCGGGGTGGTGGGCGAGGTCCACCATCACAGCCTCGAGCCGGAGGACGGGCTGCAGCTCTACCTGCCGCAGGCGCAGCTCACCGACTCCTTCCTCACCCTGGTCGCCCGCACCCGGCTGCCGGATCCCACGGCGGTGGCGGCGCCGCTGCGGGACGCGGTGTGGTCGCTCGACCGCGCCGTGCCGGTCGACCACGTCGCGCCCTTGACGGCGCTGGTCCGCGGCTCGTCGGAGCGCCGGCGGTTCCTGCTGCTGCTGCTCGCCCTCTTCGCGGCGGCCGCGGTGGCGATGGCGGCGGTGGGCCTCTACGGCGTGGTCGCCTTCATGGTGAGCCGGAGGACCCGCGAGGTGGGCGTGCGGATGGCGCTCGGCGCCCGCGCGCCGGACGTGGTGCGCCTGGTCCTCGGCGCCGGGGTGCTGTGGATCGCCGCCGGGCTGGCGCTCGGTCTCGGCGCGGCGCTGGGGCTGACCCGCTTCCTGCGGTCGCAGCTGTTCGAGGTCAGCGCCACCGATCCCGTCGCCTTCGCAGCGGTCGTGGCGCTGCTCGCCGCCGTCGCCCTCGCCGCGCACGTCCTCCCCGTGGCCCGGGCCCTGCGGGTCGATCCCGCGACCGCGCTGCGCCACGAGTAGCCCGCCGGCGTGGCCGGTCCCCTTTGCTATGCTGCCGGCGTGTCGAGCCCCCTCCTGACGGTGGTCCTCACGGCCCTGCTGTCGAGCCTCTGCACCGTCGCTCTCGCCGTCCTCGTCTTCCGCCGCGTGGCGCGGCGGGTGGAGGAGAAGGTCGAGCAGCGCCTCAAGGAGGAGTTGGCGGCGACCGCGACCGAGGTCGGCGAGGCGATGGAGGTGCGGCTGCGCCGGGTGGTCGCCGACGCGGTCAAGGAGTTCCGCTCGGCGTCGCTGGCCGCGGGAGCCACCCGCACCGCGGCGGTGACCGGCGCCGAGCTGCTGCAGGAGGGGTTGCGGCTGCTGATGGGAGGTCCCCCGAAGAGCGGCCCCTGACGGCGCGCCGCGGGCGCGCCGCCGTCCCGTCCGCGCTCCCGGGGTGGAGGTCCGCGGTCGGCTAGAAGTAGCCGCTGCCGCCGGCGAACACCCACTGCAGCTGGGCGATGCCGGCGAGCAGGCCGAGCGCGCCGCCGAGCAACACGAGCTTGAGCTCGTCCTCCTGGAAGCAGGGGCGGAGCAGGTCCTGGAACTCGTGCGACGGCAACGCCTGCATGCGGGTGCAGAGCTCCTTCTCGACCGCCTCCCCGCGCTGCAGCACGAAGGCGCGGTCCTCGAAGGGCTCGATGGCGACCGCCAGGGCGGTCTCGCCGACCGACTCCTTGATGCCGGCGAAGCCGCGCAGACCCACCGCCGCCTGCGCCACCCCCCGCATCGGGCCCACCGCCCGGTCGACCACCGGCTTGACGTGGCGGCGGACCAGGGTGCGCGTGCGCTCGGCGCGCGGTCCCTCGAGCATCGCCTCGACCAGGTGGCGCAGGGTGAGGATGTCGCGGGTGACGATCTGGCTCCAGGTCACCGCCACCTCGGACTGGCGGCGCAGGAACAGGCCCTGGAGACGCCAGGGGCCGATCCGCTTCGGTTCGAGCGGGCGGAAGATGATCTCGAGGGCGATCCAGTTGGTGGCCAGGCCGACGAAGAGGCCGAAGGCGGGCAGCACCCAGACCGCCGGGTAGAACCACCAGACGGCGAGCTGGACCAGGCCGAAGAGGAAGCCGAAGTAGAGGCCCGACCGGACGATGAAGCGGAACTCGGCGGCGCCGCACTCGAGGAAGAGCCGGTTGAGCAGCACCGGGTCGGCCACCAGCCGGCTGACGATGAGGTCCTTGAGGTCGACGAGCTGCTCGACGTTGCGGTCGATGTCGCGCAGCAGGTCCCGGACCAGCGCCGGCAGCTCCTCGCGCACCCGCTGGTAGACGGCGCGGCGCACCGCCTCGGGGAGGTTGTCCCACAGGAAGACGTTGCTGCGCTGCATCACCTCGTCGGTGAGCTCGCCGACGCGCGGCGACAGCTCGCTGGCGACGTGCTGCGCGATGCGGTCGGGATCCATGCGCTCGAAGACGTCGTGCAGCGTCCCCAGGCGCACCATGGTGGAGTCGACGAAGATCGAGGCCATCTTCGCCGCCTTCGAGGGGATGATGCCCTGCCAGCCGAGGAAGGGTCGCAGGCCGACGAAGCGCACCGGCCAGAAGGTCATCTGGATCGCCACCCAGTTGGTCGCCCAGCCGACGAACGCGGCGACCAGGGGGATGCTGAGGTAGCGCCAGAGCTCAGGGTCTCGCCACACGGGAAAACGGCCCTCCGCGAACGGGGGGAGGCTATCACCCCGCCCCGCCGGCGGCCGGGGGCCCGCGGCGTCCACCGCCCGCCGGTGTGGCGTGGCGGCGCGGCGGCTTCGCTAGGCTCGCGGGCATGGACGAGGACGATCGCGGCGGGCGCGGGGGACTGCGGGAGCTGGAGGCGGTGGTGGCGCGGCTGGGGCGGCGGCTGCGCGACCTGGAGAGCGCGGCGGCCGCGGACCGCGACGGCGGCGGAGCGCGGAGCGGCAGCGTCGAGGTGGTGGCCGGTCTGGTGGCGCTGGGTGCCGCACTGGTGCGGCCGGGAGGGCTGGCGACCGGACTGTTCGCGGCGGTGGGCGGCGCCGCCGCGCTGGCCGCCCAGGCCGCCGAGCTCCTCGCCGAGGCGGAGGAGCTGGCCGAGCCGGCTCCCTCCGGGGTCGGCCCGGCGGCGGCCGCCGACGCGGACGAGCGGGCGCCGCGGGCCGCCGTCGAGGCGCGGCGGGCGTCGATGGAGCGGGCCCGGGAGGCGCGGCGCAAGATCGCCGCCGCGGCCGCCGCCGCCGGGATCTACGACGAAGCGCGGCCGCGGCTCGAGGCCGCCGCCGCGGCGCTGCGCCAGGCGGCCGGCGCGTCGGGGGGCGGGGAGCCAGGGGCAGGTCGCGGACGCCGCGCTCGCCGCGGCTCTCGGCCAGCTCGCCGAGGCCCTGGCGGCGATCCGCGGCGTCCGCTGAGCCCGCCGGATCACTCCACGCGCTGCGCCACGCCGCCCCGGACGGCGGCGTCGAGGAGGTCGGCGAGCTGCCGCTCGGCCTGGCGGCTCGCCGCCTCCTGCCGGTGCCCGAGCTCCTCCTGGCGGCGGCCGAGCTCCTCCTGCTGGCGGCCCAGGGCCTCCTGGCGGTGGCCGAGCTCCTCCTGCTGCCCGCCGAGGGCCTCCATCCGCTCGCCGAGGGCCTCCATGTCGGCCTCGATCCGCCGTCGCCGCGCGGTGACGGCGGCGCGCTCCGCCGCGTCGCGGGCGGCGGCCTCCTCGGCGACCAGGGTGGCGAGCTGGGCGCCGAGCGAGCCCATCTGGCCGCCGAGCTTGCCCTGCTCGGCCCCCAGCGAGCCCTGTTGCGCGCCGAGCTCGCCCTGGCGGCCGCCGAGCTCGCCCTGCTGCGCGCCGAGCTCGCCCTGCTGCGCGCCGAGCTCGAGCACGGGCTTCCACATCTCCCGGGCCCGCGCCAACGTCGCGGCGTCGCGCACCACGTACCCGGCGCCGCCGCGACGGAACCAGAGCAGCTCCTCGCCCGGCGAGCGTTGCTGGGCGCGGGCGGTGCGCACGTCGCTCGCCGACCCGCTCATCACCATCCGGTCGTCGCCCGCGAGCAGCACCCACGGCTCGCCGTCGCGGCCGAGGCCGACCGAGGTCGAGGTCGAGGTCGGGGATGCCGGCGCGGCCGCCGGGGTGGAGTGCGGCCCGCCGGGCGGTGCGGCGGGCGCCGCGCCGGGCGGTGCCGGCAGCGCGGCCGGGGCGGGTCCGGTCGGTCGGGGCGGAGCCGGGGCGTCGGCGGGCGCCGCGGCTGTCGCGGTCGGAGCCGGGGAGGCCGCCGCCGAGGGGACCGCGACGGGGGAGGCGGGAGCGGACGGTGCGGGGTGCGGTGCGGGCGCCGGCCGGGCCGCCCTGGTCGGGGAGGCGGGGGGTGCGGCCGCGGGTCGCGGGGCCACCAGCCGCACCGGCGCCATCGCCAGCAGCACCGGCACGCCGGCGGCGACGGTGGTGGCGAGGAGGCGGCGGCGGCCGACGGGCGAAGGGTGTCCGAGCATCAGGAGTCTCCGTTTCAGGTGGTGCCGGGAGGACGCGGCGGCCGCGGCGGCGAGACCGGTCTCGCGCGGTGCCAGCCCCCAGCGGAGCAACAGGTCGCCGTAGTCCCGGGGCGCCGCCCCCAGGACCCGGAGCACCTCGGCGTCGCACGCCGCCTCGCGCGCCACGGCATACTCCCGGGCGGCGAAGGCGGCGAGCGGGTGGAAGAAGAAGATCTTGTGCGCCAGCGACGGGATCCAGCCCCACCAGAGGTCCCGCCGCCGGACGTGGGCCAGCTCGTGGCAGAGGACCATGGCGAGGTGCGCCTCGGGCAGCCGCGGCAGCGCCGCCTCCGGGAGCAGGATGCGCGGCCGCAGCGCTCCCACGAGCAGTGGGGTCGGCACGGCGGCGGCGAGCAGCGCCGGCGGGCGCAGGCCGAGGCGCCGGCACAGGTCGTGGTGCACCGCGAGGATCCGTGGATCGCGCACCGGGCGGGCGGAGCGCAGCGCCCGGCGGAGGCCGCGGGCCTGGCGCAGCGTCGCCGCGGCGGCGAGCGCCAGCCCGGCGGCCCACAGCAGCGCCAGCGCGGCGCCGGCCCGGGCCGGCGCGACGGCGGGGCGGGCCGGGGCGGTGCCCGCACCGGCGGCGCGGACCCGGGGGGCGGCCCCGTCCGCGGACCCCGCGCCCGCGAGGCCGGGGAGGGCCGCTACGCCGGCGGGGGCGCGGGCCGGTCGCCGGGCGCCGCCTGGCCCACCGATCGCCTCCCGGGCCGCCGCCCCCCAGGCGGCGACGGGGGCGGGAACCGACCGGCAGCTCGGCCGGCGCCCAGGCCGCCAGGCCGAGGAGGAGCCGCAGCGAGGCGGCCCACCACAGGGCGCAGCGGGCGGCGGCGGGGAGGTCGGGCAGGGCCCGGCCGACCGCGAACACCACGGCCACCGCCAGGCCTCCCGCCAGCGAGGCGCGGGCGAGGGCGGCGAGGATCTCGGGTGCGGCGCTCATCCGTCCTCCCGGTGGCGGGCCTGCAGGCGGGCGACGATCGACTCGAGCTCGGCGAGCTCCTCCTCGGTCACCGACTCCGCCTCCGCCAGGTACGCGGCGAAGGGGCTCAGGGATCCGCCGAGCGGGCCGGCGACGAAGCGCGCCACCACGCCGCGCATCAGCTCACGGGGGCTGGCCGGCGAGGAGTAGACGTAGACCCCCTCGACCCGCCGCCGCACCAGGTGGCCCTTGGCGCGCAGCCGCTCCATCATGGTCAGCACCGTCGAGCGGGCCAGGGCGCGCGCGGCGCCCCACGCCTCGGCCGCCTCGCCGACGGTCGCTCCGTCGCGGTCGGCCAGCCACTGCAGCAACGCGAGCTCCTGGTCCCCGATCGACGTCCTCGCCACGGCACGTCCTCCCGCGGTTGGTGATGACATGTGTCGTCAAGGCGCAGGATACTCGTGCCGACATCTGTCGTCAAGGCTTCGGTAAGATCGTGGGTCCACACCGGGTCAGGAGGTGGAGGATGTCGACCGCGCTTGAGCCGCCGGCGGGCGGCGGTCGCCGCAGCCAGGAGCACGAGGTGCTGCTGCCGGCCAACCCCGAGGAGGTCTTCGCGCTGCTCCACACCCCGAGCGCGATCCGCGCCTGGTGGTCGGCGGCCCGCGCCGTGGTCGTGCCGCGCGAGGGCGGCCTGTGGGTGGTGGCGTGGGGGGACGACGAGGATCGGCCGGAGGTCGTGGCGCGGGCGACGCTGCTGGTCTTCGATCCGCCGCGCCGGATGCTGCTGGGCGATTTCGACTACGCGGCCGGGGACCCGCTGCCGTTCGCGGCCGACCTGTCGGTCGAGTTCGAGGTCGAGCCGACCGCCGGCGGCACCCGCCTGCGGGTGCTCCACGAGGGGTTCCCCGAGGCGCCGTCGGCGGACGCCTTCTTCGCCGCCTGCGAGGCGGGCTGGCGCGACACCCTGCGCGGCATCGACGCCTTCCTGCGGCGCTAGACGGCGGCGGCGGGCGCGCCCGCGGCGTCGCCGCCCGCTCGGGGCGCCTGCGGCGACCTCCTAGCCGAGGTCGAGCAGCGGCAGGCCGGTCGCCGCGTCGGTGGTGCGGCGCAGGTGGCCGGGGGACTCGACCAGCACCACCTCGAGGGTGGGGCGCACCCGCCCGGCGAGGAGGTGGCCGCCGAGCGCCGTACCGTCCCGGCGGGCGACGACGCAGTGGGCGTGGACCTTGGGGCCGTCGGGAGCCAGGGCGACGTTGCCCACCAGCGACACCACCTCGACCTGCTCGTCGACCTCGATCGGCCGGTACTCGCGGGCCTCGAGGTCGAACCAGGCGAGGGTGGCGCTCTCGAAAGCGCCGATGGCGGTGAGGCGGGCCCCGCTGAGGCGCTGCCAGCTCGCCACCCGGCCGAGGCCTTCGATCGCCTCGTCGCCGGGCGCGAAGACCACGGCCCAGGTGCGCTCCGGTCCGTCGTTGAGCAGGCGGATCTTCATCGCCCTACTCCTGCTCCTCCTGCTTCACGGCCGCCAGGTCGCCCGTCTCCGCGTCCTCCCAGGCGCTGTCGTCGGCGCGGTCGGGGGAGCCGACCCGGGCGCCTCCACCCCCCGACCTCCCGGCGCCGCCGGCGCGGGGAGGCTCGGCGGCCGGCACCGCTGCGGCGCTCCGGGTGCCGGCGGGACGCGCCGCGCCGTTGCCGGGGTCCGCCGCCCGGTCGCGCCGTCGCCGGAGAGCGAGGCCGGTCGCCAGCGCCCCGGCGGCGGCGGCGACCGCGGCGAGCACCGGCACGGTCGGCGACAGGCCGCTCTCGACGCGGCCGCGCACGTAGTCGCGCTCCGGCCGCTCGCCCGGCGGTCCGCCGGCGCCCTCCCGGTAGGCCATCTGGAGCACCTGTGCCAGGTGCAGCGCGCGGCGCTCGGTGCCCTCGTGGATCTGGTGGCGGCAGGAGAAGCCGTCGCTGATCACCAGGTCGCGCTCGCCCATGCCGCCGACCGCGGGGAAGAGCACCCGCTCGCCGGCCGCCATCGACAGGTCGTACTTGCCCTCCTCGAAGCCGAAGGAGCCGGCGAGCCCGCAACAGCCGGTGGCCGGAGCCTCGAGCTCGAGCCCCATCCGCTCGAGCAGGGCCTTGTCGGCGTCGATCCCCATCACCGACTTGTGGTGGCAGTGGCCGTGGAAGAGCGCCCTGCGCGCCAGCCGCGGCGGGGTGAAGCCCTCGGTGTCGCCGAGCAGCTCGGCCAGTGTCCTCGTCTGGCGCACCAGCCGCTTGGCGTGCTGGTCGTGGGGCAGCATCTGCGACAGCTCGTCGCGGAAGGTCGCGGCGCAGGACGGTTCGGGCACCACCATCGGCACGCCGGCCTCGATCTCCGGCGCCAGCTCGTCGAGGATCTCCTCGAGCTGGCGCTTCGCCTGGTCGAGCCAGCCGTAGTCGTAGAGCGGCCGGCCGCAGCACAGGGACTTGCGGGGGATCGCCACCTCGTAGCCGGCGCGCTCGAGAACCTCGACCATCGCCACCGCGGTCTCCGGGTGGAAGAAGTTGTTGAAGGTGTCGGGGAACAGCAGCACCCGGCGGTCGCGGCCGCGGGCGAAGCCGTCGCGTCCGGCGCCGGCCCCCACCCGCAGGTGACGCGGGCGGTTCTCGGCGAACCAGTCGCGGAAGGTCCAGGTGGCGAAGGGGGGCATCTCGCGCCGCGCGTCGATGCCCCCGAGGCGCTTGATGGCGTCGGCGAGGCCGGGCGTGTGGGTCGCCAGGTTGACCAGCCGCGGCGCCTTCGACGCCAGCCGCGCCCACCAGGTGATCAGGCCCATCGAGTAGGCGTACATCGGCCGCGGCCGGTGCGCGTAGTAGTGCGACAGGAACTCCGCCTTGTAGGTCGCCATGTCCACGTTCACCGGGCAGTCCGCCTTGCACCCCTTGCAGGCCAGGCAGAGGTCGAGGGCCTCCTTGACCTCCTCGCTCTTCCACCCGCCGGTGACGAGGTCGCCGGTGAGCATCTCGTGGAGCAGGTGGGCGCGGCCGCGGGTGGAGTGCATCTCCTCGCGGGTCACCATGTAGCTCGGGCACATGGTGCCGCCCCCCTCCCGCCGGCACTTGCCGACGCCGACGCAGCGCAGCGTGGCCCGGGCGAAGCTGAAGTCGTCGTCGACGAACTGGAAGTGGGTGTCGGGGTCGGCGGGGCGGTAGTCCGTGCCCAGCCGGAGATTCGAAGCGATCGGATAGGGGTCGACGACCTTGCCCGGGTTCATGCGGCCGCCCGGATCCCAGATGCCCTTGAACTCGCGGAAGGCCCGGCAGAGCTCCTCGCCGTACATCTTCGGCAGCAGCTCGGCGCGGCTCTGCCCGTCGCCGTGCTCGCCCGAGAGCGAGCCGCCGTAGCGCACGACCAGGTCGGCGGCCGCGTCGACGTAGGCGAGGTAGTTGTCGATGCCCGCCCGGGTGCGCAGGTCGAAGTCCTGGCGCGTATGCAGGCAGCCCTGGCCGAAGTGGCCGTAGAACGACCCGTGCAGGCCGTGCTCGTCGAGCAGCCGGCGGAGATCGCGCATGTAGTCGCCGAGCTTCTCCGGCGGCACCGCGGAGTCCTCCCACCCGGGCCAGGTGTCGCCCTGACCCGGCACCCGGGCGGTGGCCCCCAGCCCCGATTCGCGGATCTCCCAGACCTTCGCCTGGCGGTCCTCGTCGGGGAACACCTTGACCGAGACCACGCTCGCCTTCGGTTCCATCTTCGCGGCGAAGCTCTCGGCCTTCTCGACCGCCTCGGCCGCGGAGTCGCCGCCGAACTCGACCAGCAGCCAGCCGCCGCCGTCGGGGAGCAGCTCGAGGTCGGCCGGGTGCATGTGCTTCTTGCGCTGGTCCTCGATCAGCCGGCTGTCGAGGCCCTCGCAGGCCATCGGGCCGGCGTCGAGGACCTCCATCACGTGGTCGGCGGCCTGGTAGGCGTCCTCGTAGGAGACCGTGACGAGGACCCGGTGTGCCGGCCAGGGGATGAGGTCCAGCGTCGCCTCGAGCACGGTGACGCAGGTGCCCTCGGTGCCGACCAGCGCGCGCGCCACCTGGAAGCCGTTCTCGGGCAGGAGCTGGTCGAGGTTGTAGCCCGATACCCGGCGCGGGATGTCCGGGTAGCGCTCGCGGATGAGCGCCGCGTAGTGGTCGCGGAGCTGGCGCAGGGCGAGGTAGATCTCGCCGCGCCGGCCGCCGCCGGCGACGATCTCGTTGAGCTCGCGCTCGCTGGTGGGACCGACGGTGAGCCGCAGGCCGTCGTAGGTCAGCACCTCGAGCGAGTGGACGTTGTCGGCGGTGCGGCCGTTCATCACCGAGTGCGGCTCCGCAGGAGTTGTTGCCGATCATCCCGCCGAGGCAGCAGTGGTCGTGGGTGGCGGGGTCGGCGGAGAACGACAGCCCGTGCTCGTTCGCCTCGCGGCGCAGGGTGTCGAGCACGCAGCCCGGCTCGACGCGGGCGCGCCGGGCGTCGGCGTCGATCGAGAGGACGTGGTTCATGTGGCGGGAGAAGTCGAAGACCACCGCGTGGTTGCAGCACTGGCCGGCGAGCGAGGTGCCGCCGCCGCGGCCGAGCAGCGGCGCCCCGTGGGCCCGGCACAGCGCCACCGCGCGCTCCACGTCCCGCTTCGAGCGCGGCATCACCACCCCGATCGGTGCCTGGTGGTAGTTCGAGCCGTCGACCGCGTAGAGCCCGCGGTGGGCGGTGTCGAAGCGCACGTCGCCTTCGATCGCGGCGGCGAGCTCCCGCCCCAGCGCCCGGGCGTTGCCCTTCCACCGGCCCGTCGCCGGGTCGGAGGTCCAGCCGGGGAAGAGGGGCTCGCGGGTGACGTCGACGGCTCGTGGCATGGAGGCGGGGTCCTTTCGTTCGCTGGGTCGTGCGCGGTCGGGGTGGCGGTCTCTCCTGCCTGCCATGCGCAGCGCGTGCCGGCGGGCACGGCCGCGCCGGGACGCTCAGCCGCCCGCGGCGCCGTAGACGCGGTAGGGCTCGGCGTCGGCGCGCTTGAAGGTCAGGCCGTTGCCCGGCGCGGCGCGGTCCGGGCGCAGCGCTCCGCCGACCAGCTCCGGGCGGCCGTCGAAGAGCATCTCCTCGAGCCGCACGTGGTCGTGGAAGTACTCGATGTGGCGCACCGGACGCGCGCGCAGCAGACGTGGGTGTGGAGCGAGGGGGCGGTGTGCGCCGAGGCCGGCAGCGAGCGCGCCCGGCACAGCTCGACGGCGCGGCTGAAGCCGGTGAGGCCGCCGCAACGGGTGGCGTCGGGCTGCAGGACGTCGACCGCGCCGGCGTCGAGGAGCCGGCGGAAGTCGAAGACGCTCCAGCCGTACTCGCCGGAGGTGATCTCCATCCCCGGCGGCGCCGTGTCGCGCACCAGGCGCAGCCCCTCGAGGTCGTCCGAGGACACCGGCTCCTCGAACCAGCGGACACCGTAGTCGGCGAACTGGTAGGCCTTGTCGACCGCCTGTTTGCGGTCGTAGGCGCCGTTGGCGTCGACGAACAGCTCCGCCTCGGGGCCGATGGCGCGGCGGGCGGCGGCCACCCGGGAGACGTCCTCGGAGGGCTCGCGTCCCACCTTCATCTTCACCCGCGGGATGCCGCGCTCGACCCACCCCGAGAGCTGCTCGCGGAGCTGGTCGACGCCGTAGGAGGTGAACCCTCCCGAGCCGTAGACGTCGACCGCCTCGCGCACGGGGCCGAGGAGATCGACCAGCGACACGCCGAGCAGCCGCGCCTTGAGGTCCCACAGCGCGTTGTCGACCGCGGACAACGCCTGCGCCCCCAGACCCGTCTGCCCGAGGTTGCGCACCGCGACGTGCATCCGCTCCCACAGCGCCCCCACCGCCAGTGGATCGCCGCCCTCGACCAGTCCGCGGAGCTTGCCGTCGATCAGCCGGGCGGCGGCGGCGTGGGAGTAGGTGTAGCCGAGGCCGGTGCGGCCGCCGGCCGACACCTCGACCAGCACCAGGGTGGTCGAGTCCCACTCCAGCGTGCCGTCGGACTCGTGGGGCTGGTCGGTGGGGACCTCGAACGCCCCCACCGCGAGCCGGTCGATCGGGTCGGCCATCGGCTCAGCTCTTGGTGTGGACGAACTCTTCGAGCTTGCCCTTGAAGCTCTCTTTGACGATCTCGTAGGCGTCGGGATCGCCCTTCACCAGCGACGAGAACAGCGACTTCGCCTGCTCGTAGCGGATGTGGGGCGGCAGCGGCGGCACCTCGGGATCGGTGACGGCGTCGATCACCACGGGCCGGTCGGCCGCCAGGGCCTCGTCCCAGCCCGGGGCGACGTCGTCGGCCGAGTCCATGCGGATCGACCGCAGGCCGCACAGCTCGGCGTAGCGGGCGAAGTTGAAGGTCGGCAGAGTCTGGCTCGCCTCGAACTTCGGGTCCCCCTCCATCGCCCGCATCTCCCAGGTCACCTGGTTGAGGTCGGAGTTGTTGAGCACCAGGAAGATGAGCCGTGGGTCGCTCCACCGCTTCCAGTAGCGCGCCACGGTGAGCATCTCGTTCATCCCGTTCATGGTGAAGGCGCCGTCGCCGACCAGGGCGATCACCACCTTGTCGGGGTGGGCGAACTTGGCGGCGATGGCGTAGGGCGTGCCGGGGCCCATGGTGGCGAGGTTGCCCGACAGGGAGCAGCGCATGCCGCGGCGGATCTTCAGGTCGCGGGCGTACCAGTTGGCCGACGAGCCCGAGTCGCAGGTGACGATGCAGTCGTCGGGCAGCCGCGACGACAGCTCCCAGAACACCCGTTGCGGGTTGAGCGGGTCCGCGTCCTGGTGGGCGCGCCCCTCGACCACCTTCCACCACTTGCGGACCTCGCCCTCGATGTCGTCGCGGAACGAGCGGTCGGCCTTCCGGTCGATCAGCGGCAGCAGCGCCCGCAGCGTCTCGCGGGCGTCGCCGACCAGGTTGACCTCCATCGGGTAGCGCAGCCCGATCATCTTCGCTTCGAGGTCGATCTGCACCCCGCGGGCCTGGTCGAACTCCGGCAGCCAGTCGCTGTACGGGAACGACGACCCCACCATCAGCAGGGTGTCGCACTCCATCATCATCTCGTAGCTCGGGCGGGTGCCGAGCAACCCGATGGAGCCGGTGACGAACGGCAGGTCGTCGGGAAGGACGTCCTTGCCGAGCAGCGCCTTGGCCACCCCGGCGCCCAGCTTGTCGGCCATCTCCACCAGCTCGTCGTGGGCGCCGCGGGCGCCCTGACCGACCAGCATCGCCACCTTCTTCCCCGCGTTGAGCACGTCGGCGGCGCGCTCGAGGTCGGGCGCCGGGGGCAGCACCCGCGGTGCCGAGTAGCCGACGCTGGTCGGGTTGACCTTGAACTCGCGCGGCGGCATCGGCACCGCGTCGGCCTCCTGGACGTCGGTGGGGAAGATGATGCAGGTCACGCTGCGCGACGACTTCGCGATGCGCACCGCGCGGTCCACGAGCGCCCGCGCCTGCGTCGGGTCCATGCACACCTGCACGTACTCGCTGGCGACGTCCTTGAAGAGCGTGGTGAGGTCGACCTCCTGCTGCTGGTGGCCGCCGAGGGCGCGGCGCGGCTGCTGGCCGACGATCGCCACCACCGGCTGGTGGTCCATCTTGGCGTCGTAGAGGCCGTTGAGCAGGTGGATCGCGCCCGGGCCGCTGGTCGCCAGGCACACGCCCACCTCGCCGGTGAACTTGGCGTGGCCGGAGGCCATGAAGGCCGCCATCTCCTCGTGGCGAGCCTGGATGAACTCCGGGTCACCGTCGGCCCGGCTCAGCGCACCCATGATGGCGTTGATGCCGTCGCCGGGGTAGCCGTAGATGCGGTGGATGCCCCACTCGCGGAGGCGTTCGAGGAGGAAGTCGGCGGTGGTCTGGGCCATGGGGAGCTCCTTCGACTGGCGGAAGAACGGGTTGTCGTTCACTGCGGCCCGCGGCGCGCGGGCGCCACTCGAAGGAGATTGCAAGACGGGTTCCGAGATCCTCGCGGCGGGGCGGCGGGCCGGCCTCCGCCACCGGTCGGGCGGTGCGGCGGCAGCGGTGCCGGCGGATGCCGTGGCGCCCTCGCCGCCGGCCGTCAATCGGCCCGCAACGCGACCATCGGGTCGGTGCGGGCGGCGCGGTGGGCCGGGAGCCAGCAGGCGAGGAGGCCGGCGGCGCCGAGCGCCAGGGCGGCCGCGCCCAGCGCCAACGGGTCCGACGGTGCGACGCCGTAGAGCAGGGCGGAGAGCGTGCGGGTGAGGGCGAGAGCCGCCGCCAGGCCCACCGCCAGCCCGGCGACGACCGGTCCGAGGCCGTCGGCGAGGACCCGACGGACGATCGCCGCGCGGTCGGCGCCGCAGGCCATGCGGGTGCCGATCTCCCGCCGCCGCCGGCGGACCGCGTAGGCGAGCAGCGCGTAGACCCCGGCCGCGGCGAGGAGGACCGCGACCGCCGAGAACACGCCGGCGGTGAGGAGGTCGAAGCGCCGGTCGGCGAGGTCGGCGGCGACCACCTCCTCGAGCGGCCGGGCGGCGCCGGGTGCCACGGTCGGGTCGACCGCCTCGAGGCGGCCCAGCACCGCGCCGACGAGCTCCCCCGGCGGCCGGTCGCCGCGGGCCACGAGGGTCATCCTCGGCCACGGGAAGGGCATCCGCGGATAGAGCGTGTAGAGCTCGGCCCGCGGGGGCGCCGCCACGCCGTCGTGGTGCACGTCACCGACCACGCCGGCGACCGGCAGCCAGGGGTCGCCGCTCCCGGCCACGCGGACGCGGCCCTCCAGCGCGTCGCCGCCGGGCCAGAAGCGGCGGGCCATCGTCTCGTTGACCACCACCGCTCCGGGCCCCGCGCCGCCCGCCTCCGGCAGCCGGCCGCGTCGCAAGGGGATGCGCAGGGTGGCGAAGTAGTCGGCGCTCACCAGGCGCAGATCGACCTCCGGCTCGTCGCCGCCGGCGACGCCGCGCCCCGACAGCTCGACCCCCACCGACATCCACTCGCCACCCATCGGGAGCTGGCTGACCAGGCCGGCGTGGCGCACCCCCGGGAGCGCGGCGACCGCCGCGAGCGAGCGCCGGTAGTGGTCGACCAGGGAAGGGATCGAGCCGGCGCGCTGCTGCGGTGGCGCCAGCTCCACCGCCAGCACACCGCGCGGGTCGAAGCCCGGATCGACGGCGGCGAGGAGCAGGAAGCTGCGCCCCATCAGGGCGGCGCCGGCGAGGAGGACGAAGGCGAGGGCCGTCTCCCCGGCCACCAGGAGGCGGCCGAGGGGACGTCGCCCGGCGCCGTCCGACCGTCCCGCCCGCAGCGCTCGCGCCGGCGCGCCGCGACTCGAGGCGGCCAGGGCGAGGGCGGCGAACGCGAGGGCGGCGAGCAGGCACAGGCCCGAGGCGAGGGCGAAGACCGGCAGGTCGACGGCGACGGCGTCGAGCCCCGGCAGCCCGTGCGACCAGCGCCGGACCGCTTCGACCCCGGCCCAGGCCAGCCCGAGACCCGCTACGCCGGCGGCCGCGGCCAGCAGCAGGCTCTCGGCGAGCGCCTGCCGGAAGAGGCGGCCGCGGGGGGCGCCGAGCGCCAGGTGGGTGGCCGTCTCGCGGCGGCGCGCCAGGCCGCGGGCGAGCAACAGGTTGCCGACGTTGGCGCAGGCGATCGCCAGGATGCAGGCCACGCCGGCGAGCAGCGCGTCGAGCAGCGGGCGCACGTCACCGGTCCGCTCCTCGCGCAGCGGTAGCGCGGTGACGCCGCGGTGGGCGTTGGTCGCGGGGTGTTCGCCGGCGAGCTGCCGGGCGACGCGGGCCAGGTCGGCGCGGACGCTCCGGAGGGTGGCGCCCGGAGCCATCCGGGCCACCACCTGCAGGTCGTGCGATCCCCTCTCGCCGGGTTCCTGCAGAGGCATCCACAGGTCGACGCCGGGGCGCGGGAACGAGAAGCCCGGCGGCGCCACGCCGGCGACCAGCCAGGGCTCGCCGTCGACGTCGAGCGTGGCGCCGGGTCGGGCCCGGCCGCCGAAGCGCCGGCGCCAGAGCCGATCGCTCACCACCAGCCGCCGCTCGCCGGGGAGGACGCCCGCCAGGCCGGGACCGCCGCGCGGAGCCACCCCGAGGACGGCGAACAGGTCCGGCGTCGCCCGCACCGCCGCCAGCGTCCGCGCCCCGCCCGCCGCGCCGACGAGCGCGGCGCCGGGCCGGTAGCCGGCGACCCCGGAGAGGGTGGGGCAGCGCCGCCGCCAGTCGGCGAGGTCGGGACGCGACACCGCCCCGCGCTCGACGTCGCGCCGGCTGTCGCTCTCCCACAGGCGCAGCAGACGGTCTCCGCCGGGATAAGGGAGCGGCCGCAGCAGGATGCCGTAGTAGACGCTGAACAGGGCGGTGGCGAGGCCGAGGCCGAGGGCCAGGGTGCCGATCGAGGCCAGCGTGAACGGCGGCGTCCGGCGCAGCGCGCGCAGCGCGAGGCGGAGGTCGGTCCACACGATGTCGACATTGCAGCACGCTGCGGCCGCCCGGCGCGCCACCTGCGGGGAGGGGTCGCGACGTCCCCCGAGCGGGTGGGCGGGGACGAGCGTCTTCGCCTATGCTGGAGGGGCGATGTCCTCGCCCCGCCGTCGCCCCGTCGTCGCTCTCGCCGTCCTGGCCGCCTGCGGCCTGGCGGCCCGGTCCCCCGGGCAGGGTCTCGCCCTCGACGTCGTCGAGCGGATCCACGACCTCACCCGGCCGGTCGAGCTGGTGGATCCCGGCGACGGCTCGGGCCGGTGGTTCGTCGTCCAGCAGACCGGCGAGATCCTGGTGTGGAACGGCAGCTCGGTCGAGACCACCCCCTTCCTGGACCTCTCCTCCGCGGTGGTGTGCTGCAACGAGCGGGGCCTGCTCGGCCTCGCCTTCTCTCCCGACTTCGCGGACGACGGCCGCTTCTACGTCGACTACACCCGCGACCTCGGCGGCGGGCTCCAGACCGTGCTCTCCCGCTTCGCCGTCTCGGCGGGCGATCCCGACGTCGCCGACGCCGCCTCCGAGCAGGTGCTGCTCGTCCTCGACCAGCCCGCCGCCAACCACAACGGCGGCCATCTCGCCTTCGGGCCCGACGGGCGGCTCTACGTCGCCACGGGCGACGGCGGGGGGGGCGGCGACCCGGAGGAGAACGGCCAGGATCCCGGCAGCCTGCTGGGCAAGCTCCTGCGCCTCGACGTCGACGGGCCGCCCGACGCCGGTCTCGCCTACGCGGTGCCGCCCGACAATCCGTTCGTCGGGGTGGCGGGCGCCCGCGGCGAGGTCTGGGCCTACGGGCTGCGCAACCCCTGGCGCTTCTCCTTCGACCGCGCCACCGGAGACCTGTGGATCGGCGACGTCGGGCAGGGCGCCTGGGAGGAGGTGGACGTCCAGGCCGCCGGCGACCCCGGCGGCGAGAACTACGGCTGGGACTGCCGGGAGGGCGCCCACGACTACGCCGACCCCAACGGGGACCACAACGCCACGTGCGCGGGGACCGGCTACACCGAGCCGGTGCTCGAGTACGCCCACGGCGCGGGCCGGTGCTCGATCACCGGCGGTTTCCGCTACCGCGGCGCCGCGGAACCGCGGCTGCGGGGCGTCTACCTGTACGCCGACTACTGCACCGGCGAGATCTTCGGCACCGTGCCCCGCTGCGACGGCGCCTGGGAGAGCCGGCTGCTGCTCGACGCCCCCTTCGCCGTCAGCACCTTCGGCGAGACCGACGCCGGCGACCTCCTGGTCAGCGACTACCGGGGCGACGGGTCGGCGACCAGCCGCCTGTTGGAGCTCTTCCTCGCCCCCGGTTCCGGGGGTCCGGATCTCCAGGCGGCGCCGGCGGCGCTCGACTTCGGGACCGTGGAGGTCGGCGACTCGGTCACGCGACCCTTCACCCTGACCAACACCAACGCGGGCCCGGAGGCCACGGTGGTGGCCACGGGGCTGCTGACCGATCCGGCGCGCTTCGTCCTGGGGCCCGGCGCCGGCTCCCCGTCCTGTGACCTCGGCGGCACGCCGTGCCTGCCGCCCGGGGCGAGCTGCGGCCTGGCGATCACCTTCCGGGGCGACGCCCCGGGCGCCGTGTCGGCCGCTCTCACCTTCGACGGCAACTTCGCCGCGGAGACCGTGACCCTCGGCGCCGACGTCGTGCCCTGCGCGTCGGCGGTCGACCTCACCGTCACCGGGGTCACCGTCGGCGACGGCGAGAGCGAGACCCGCCGGGCCTGCGACACCCTGACCGCCGGCCCCGACGTCAGCGTGGAGAGCGGGGGCGCCCTGACGCTGCGGGCCGGGACCCGCATCGCCCTCGGCGAGGGCTTCCGGGTGGCGGCGGGGGACGGCTCGTCCTCGAGATCTTCTAGCCCGCGGACACCGCCCCCGCACGCAGCGGGGGCGTGGCGAGCCGCTCCGCCCGGTCAGGCGGGGAGCTCGTTCTGCAACGTGTCGGCCTGCGGGTTGGTGGCCTGGCCGCTGAGGATGTCCTGGGCGGTCACGCCCTGGTGGTAGTAGGCGGGGTTCTCCTCGTCGTCGAAGGAGATGTCGGTGGCGCTCAGCGAGGCTCCGGCGAAGGCACCCTCGGTGTCCGACCAGAAGATCACGTCGCCGGCGCCTCCCTTGCCCTCGGAGGCCTGGCTCCGCGCCGAGTAGTCGACGATGGTGAAGCCGGCGTCGGCGTTGAGCGAGAAGTTGTTGTCGCCCTTGAAGCTGTCGACCGCCTTGTCGGTCATCAACAGCATGGCGACCTGACCGGCGGTCACGCCGGCCTGCGCGCCCACGCTGACCGCGCCGATGTCGTAGAACACCGGGTCGCTCCAACTCCCGTTCTGGCGGGCGACCAGCACGCCTTCGCCGCCGCGGCCGCCGACCACCAACGCGCCCTTGCCGTAGTCGGGCACCACCAGCACGCCCTTGGCCTGCTGCAGCAGGTCGGCGAGATCGGGGTCGTTCTTCATCTGACGGACGACGTCGACCGCTTCGTCGACGGTCGACTGGGCGTCGGCGACCTGCCCCTGGCCGGTCTCGCCGTACTCGCTGCCCGCCGCGGCCATCGGCTGGCCGGTGTCGGTCGCCATCGCCGTCCGGTCGCCGACGTGGTCCTCGGTGGCGCCGTTCTCACAGGCGATCCCGACGCCCACCGTCAGCACCGCCAGCAACAGCGTGATCAGTCTCTTGGTCATGGTCGTGTCCTCCTTCCTCGGGTTGGGAGTTCCAGATGTCACCTCGTCAAGGGCAGCACACGGCATGCCAGGACGGCGGTCGCCCGCCGTTCCCCGGAGGGGAGGAGGGCTCAGGTGCCTTCCGAGTTGAGGACGCTCTTGACGGTGCGGAAGAGGATCGACAGGTCCAGCCAGAGGCTCCAGTTGGCGACGTAGGCGAGGTCGTAGCGCAGCTTGTTCTGCGGGCTCGACAGGTACTCCCCGTTGACCTGGGCCAGCCCGGTGAGGCCCGGGGCGACCGCGAAGCGCTCGGTGTAGCCGGGGATGCTCTCCACGTAGGAGGCGACGAAGCCGGGCCGCTCCGGACGCGGGCCGACCAGGCTCATGGTGCCGGCGAGGACGTTGAAGAGCTGCGGAAGCTCGTCCAGCCGGTAGCGGCGCAGGAAGCCTCCCAGGCGGGTCAACCGGGGGTCGCCCGGCCGCGAGAGCACCTCGCCGCCGCCGGCCTCCGCGTCCTGCCGCATGGTGCGGAACTTCAGGAGGGTGAACGGTTCGCCGGCGCGCCCGACCCGTACCTGCCGGTAGAGGACCGGGCCGGGCGAGGTGAGGCGCACCGCGGCGGCGCAGGCCGCCATCAGCGGCAGGCCCGGCAGGACGAGGAGCGATCCGAGCGCCAGGTCGAACAGGCGCTTGAGCGGCCGGTTGAGCCGCCACTCGGAGTGGTTGATCACCTCGATCAGGGGCAGGTCGTGCACCCACCGGTAGCGCATCCTGCCGAGCAGGCTGTCGAAGGGGCCGGGGAGCAGCAGGACGTCGGCTCCGGCCGGCCGCACCGACGCCAGCCGGTCGACCAGCCGTGTCCGCCAGCTCGGCGCGCTCGAGGCGACGATGACGTCGTCGATCCGGCCGTCGCGGACCAGCTCCGGAAGGTCGTCGATGCCGCCGAGGGGCGGGCCGAGGCTCGGGTCGGGATCGTCCGGCGACGCCTCGTCGGGGGGCACGACGAAGCCGGCGATCTCGAGCCCGTGCCAGCGGTGGCGGTGGATGGTCTCCGCCACCTCGCGCGCGGCCGCCCCGCACCCGACGAGGGCCACCCGGCGCCGGTCGGGCGGCCGCAGGCGGCCGAGCAGGGAGCGCCAGACGAGCAGCAGCGCCAGGTCGGCGATCAAGAAGACCACCAGGACCGAACGGGGGAAGGTGATGTCGCGCAGGAAGTAGTAGGAGGCCAGCAGGAGTCCCTCGAGACCCACGGCGGTGAGCAGCCGCCGGGCCAGGTCGAGGCGCGGCCGCGGCTCGGCCGGGCGATCGTAGAAGCCGAAGAGGTAGAGCAGCAGGGCCTGCGTGGTGAGCGCGAAGAGCAGCCCGCCCTCGGCGGCCGCCATGGTCAGCCGGTCCGACGGCAGCAGCGAGGCGGTGAACGGCAGCGGCACCCGCATGCGGACCAGGAAGGAGCCGTAGAGGGCGGCGGCGACGGCGGCGAGGTCGCCGACGAGCCGGACGGCGCGCAGCAGGCGGTCGATCGGTTTCGGGTGTCGCACCACGGGCCGGTTTCCGGGGACGGACGGCCTACTCTATCGGCTCCGGGGCGGCGCTGCGGTACGCTCCCCCCGATGGCGACGAGCACGGTCGAGGACTACCTCAAGTGCATCCTCACCGAGGAGCAGGCCGCACCCGGCGTGCTGGTCTCGATGGGGCGCATCGGCGCGGCCCTCGGCGTCGCTCCGGGAACGGTCACCGCGATGGTGAAGACCCTGGCCGACAGCGGCCTGCTGGCCTACGAGCCGTACAGCGGGGTGCGCCTCACCGCGGCGGGACGCCAGCTCGCCCTCCACGTGCTGCGCCGCCACCGCCTGGTCGAGCTCTTCCTGGTGGAGGTCCTCGGCATGGACTGGAGCGAGGTCCACCCGGAGGCCGAGAACCTCGAGCACGCGGTCTCCGAGCGCGTCCTCGAACGGATCGACGAGATGCTGGGTCACCCGGCGGCGGACCCGCACGGCGACCCGATCCCCGACGCCCGCGGGGTGGTCCGCGAGCGGCCGCTGGCCCGGCTGCTCGACTGTCCGGGCGGGCGCAGCGTGGTGGTCGCCCGCGTCACCGACCAGACGGCCGACTTCCTGCAGCTCCTCGAACGCCACCGCCTGGTGCCGGGGAGCCGGGTGGAGGTGGTGCGACGCGACGAGGCGGCCGACACCGTCGAGCTGCTCGCCGACGGGGATCGGTTCAGCCTCGGCTTCCGCGCCGCCTCGAAGATCCTCGTCGAGCCGCCCGGCGGGCACGCGGGCGCCGCCGGCGGACCGCCGCGCGCTACGCCAACAGCCGGATGAGCTCGGTCTGCGGCGCGCCGCCGGTGACCTCCACCCCGTCCGCGGTCAGCGCCACGTTGATCTCGCTGCGCACGCCGAAGTCGCCCGGCAGGTAGATGCCGGGCTCGATGGAGAAGCCGGTCCCCTGCTGCAGGGTGCGCGTGTCGTGCGTCTCGAGGTTGTCCATGTTGGCCCCCGGCCCGTGGTCGGAGACGTGGATCGAGTGGCCCGTCCGGTGGATGAAGGACTCGCCGTAGCCGGCGTTCCGGATGACCTCGCGGGTGGCGTCGTCGACCTCGAAGCCCCGCACCGGCTCACGCCCCCACCGGCTGCGGACCCGCTCGAGCCCGGCGTCGCGCGCCGCGGCGACGACGCCGAAGATCTCGGCCTGCCGGTCGGTCGGCGCGGCGGCGCAGACCCCGCACCAGGTGATGTCGGCGTAGACGCTGGCCGGCCGCTCCTCCTTCGCCCACAGGTCGATGAGCAGGAAGTCGCCCCGCCGGATCGGGGCGGTACGCTCGGCGGTCGGCTGGTAGTGGGGGTCGGCGCTGTGGGCGTTGACGCCGACGATGGGCGGCGACTCGGTCCACAGCCCGGAGGCGGCGAAGCGCTCGAGGAGGAACTGCTGCACGGCGTGCTCGTCGTCCTCGCCGCCCTCCACCAGGATGGCGGCGACGCGCGCGAACGCCTCGCGGACGATGCGGTGCAGGTGCTCGTTGGCGCGCCGGTGCCCGGCGAGCTGCTCGTCGCTCCAGGTGGCCGCGAAACGTTGCACCAGGTCGCCGGACGACACCAGCTCGACGCCCTGGGCGCGCAGCAGCTCGGCGGTGCCGGCGTCGAGGCGCGAGACGGTGGGCACCGCCGCCCGCGGGCTGTACTGGGCCGCCAGCCGCGGGGCGCGTCCGCCGCTCCCGGTCACCAGCTCGGCGAGGGCGCGTTCGTGCTCCTGCCACGACAGGTACTCGCTGCGGCCGCCGGGGAGGTGGTCGAGCATGGCGGGCTCGAGGCGGTGGACCAGCTTGCGCGGCGCACCCGTGCGCGGGACCAGGTAGTAGCAGCGGCGGGTGATCAGGTGGTCGCCCCCCAGGCCCAGCAGGTCGAGGCTGATCGGGTCGTTGCCCTGGAAGCAGGCGAACAGCCAGCCGTCGAGGTCGGCCTCGGCGAGGGCCTCCTGGATGGCGGGGATGCGGTCGGCGAGCATGCGCGTTCTCCGGGGAGGTGGGTCGGGTGGCCCCCGGGGCGGGGGGCCGTGCGGTCGACGGCGACGCTATCAGAGGGCCCGTCCCCGGGTGAGGACGGCGGCAGCCTCCGGACGGAGTAAAATCCCCCCGACCGCTGTTTTGGAGCGGGGTAGCCAACCGGTTCCCACACCCGCATTTCCAGCTCGAAGGAAAGGAGACCCATGTTCACTCGAACCCGCACGGCGCTGCTCGCCCTGCTGCTGCTCGTGCCCGCCACGGCCGCGCTGGCTCTGGGGCAGGGCCGCCTGCAGGCGCAGGTGGTCGACCAGGACGGCAAGCCGCTGGCCGGAGTCCAGGTCGCCATCAGCAACGACGAGATCGCCTACAAGAACGAGCTCACCACCGACAAGCGGGGGCGCTTCAGCCTGCTCGTCATCGACGCGACCCGCATGTACGTCTTCCGCTTCAGCAAGGAGGGCTACCAGACGGTCGAGAAGCAGGTGAAGCTGGATCCGGGCGGCGTGAAGCGCGAGACCTACACGCTGCCGCCGGCCGGCGTCGGAGGCGGGGGCGCCGCCGCGAGCTCCGCCCCGGCGGTCGTCGAGGGCCACAACAAGGCGATCAACGCCTACAACGCCGGCGTCGGCGCTCTGCAGGCCGACGATCGCGCCACCGCCGAGCAGAAGTTCCGCGAGGCGATCGAGATCGACCCCGAGATGTCGCAGCCCTATGCGGTGCTCGGTGGCCTCTACCTCGACGACGAGAAGTACGACGAGGCGATCGCGATGGCCGACAAGCTGCTCGAGCTCGACCCGCAGAGCGCCAAGGCGCTGATCACCCTCTACGACGCCTACCACGCGAAGGGGGACAAGGAGAAGGCCCGCGCGGCGCTCGACCAGCTCGGATCGATCGCCGGCGGCGGCAACGACGCCGCGATCCGGATCTACAACGAGGGCGCCGACGCGGCCAAGTCGGGGGACCTCACCACGGCGCTGGCGCTGTTCGAGAAGGCGGTCCAGGTCGACCCCGAGCTGGCGCCCGGCTGGGCCGCCGCGGCGCGCCTCTACCTCGCCAAGGAGCAGTACCAGCAGGCGGTGGACGCGGCGGAGAAGGCGCTCGCCGCCGACCCCGGCATGGTCGACATCCAGCGCGTGCGCTACGAGGGCTACCGCCAGCTCGGCCAGGACGAGAAGGCCAAGCAGGTGTTCGACGAGATCTCCGCGGCGGATCCCGAAGGCCTCGCCCAGACGCTCTACGAGCAGGGGCGCGAGCTGTTCAACGACGGCCACACCGACCAGGCCCGCGACGCCTTCGAGCAGGCCGTGCAGGCCAAGCCCGACCACGCCCGCGCGCACTACATGCTGGGGCTCTGCTACGCCAACCTCGGCAACAACGCCAAGGCCAAGGAGCACCTGCAGAAGTTCCTCCAGCTGGCCCCCGAGGATCCCGAGGCGGCCACCGCGAAGCAGATGCTCGACTACATGGGCTGACGTCGCCGGGGTCGTGCGGTCGTCCGGGCGGCGGGGACCCTCCGGGGGCTCCCGCCGCCCGGACGACCGCCCGCCCGGGGCGTGCTAGCCTGACCGTTCGGTCGCCGCCGGCCCGGCGGCGGCCGGAGCAGCCGGAGCCCTGCTGCCCATCCCGGCCCGTCGGGAGCCCGTCGATGAGAGGACGCACCGCCACACCCCGCCCCGGGCTCCGCCTGGCCCGCCTGTCGTTGCTCGGTCTGCTGCTCTGCCCCGGCGTCGGGCGCGCCCAGGAGCCGCCGCCACCGCCCTCCGAGCCGCAGGGGTTCTTCGCCGAGTCGATCAACGCCCGCACCGTCAACGTCGAGGTCTACGTCACCGACCGGGACGGCGAGCCGGTCACCGGCCTCACCAAGGACGACTTCACGCTGTTGGTCGACGGTCGGCCGGTGGTGATCTCCAACTTCTACAGCGCCGAGGAAGGGGTCCCGAGCGTGCCCCAGGCCCCGCCGCGGGAGCCGGTGGAGCCCGCCCCCGGCGCGGCCGAAACGCCGCCGGCACCCCCGCGGCTGGGGGACCGCACGGAGGCCGCCCCCCCGGTCGACCAGCAGCTCTGGATGGTGCTCTACGTCGACAACCGCCACATCGAGCCGCTGCACCGCAACCGCATCTTCGGGCAGCTCCTCGGGTTCCTCGGCGAGGAGGTGGAGCGCGGCGACAAGGTGATGCTGGTCTCCTACGACGGCGGGCTGCGCATCGAGCAGACGTTCGGCGACGACGTGGGGAGCCTCTCCCGGCGCCTGCTCGACCTCGCCGGGCGCAGCGGCGCGCCGAGCGGCTCCGCCGGGGACCGGCGTGACGTCCTCCGCGCCATCGAGCAGGCCGGCTCGTCCGCCGAGGTCACCGGGCGGGCGATCCAGGAGGCGCGCAGCCTGCGGGGGGAGATGCGGGAGACCTTGCGGGCCTTGCGGGACTCCGTGCAGACGCTCGCCGGCCTGCCGGGCCGCAAGGCCATCGTGTACGTCTCCGACGGCCTGCCGCTGGTCCCCGGCCGCGACCTCTTCTACGCCATCCAGAACCGCTTCTCCGACCGCTCGGCGCTGACCTACTCGATGGAGTTCGACCTCGCCCGCGAGTTCCAGGAGCTGGCCCAGAACGCCAACGCCAGCCACGTCTCGTTCCTCACCGTCGACGCCACCGGCCTCGATCTCGACGACGCCTACAAGGCGGAGAGCGGCGGCGGCGCCTACGACAACGACCTGCGCTCGACGGTGGCGTCGGTGCACCGGGCCAACCGCGAGGCCGCGATCGAGATGATGGCCGCGCAGACCGGCGGCGTGGCCATCCTGGGGACCAACGACATCCGCCCGCGGCTGACGCGCGCGGTGCGTTCGCTGCGCACCTACTACTCGCTCGGCTTCCAGCCGACCGGCCCGGGCGACTCCCGCTACCACGCCTTCGACGTGCGGGTGGCCCGCAACGGCGTCCGGGTGCGGCACCGCGAGGGCTACCGCGACAAGTCGCCGGCGACCCGGATGGCGGAGAAGGTCGAGGCCAGCCTGCGCTTCGACATCGAGGAGGACCCGATGGGCATCCGCCTCGACCTCGGGCGACCGCTGTCGCGCGAGGGCTCGGACGAGCTCGTGCTGCCGGTGACCGTGCGGATCCCCATCGGTCGGGTGACCCTGGTGCCCCAGGGCGGCATCTACCACGGCAAGCTGATGCTGTTCTTCTCGGCGCTCGATCCCGACGGCAACGTGGCGCAGGTCGGCAGCGAGCCGCTCGACCTCGAGATCCCCGCAGCCGACTACGCCGAGGCGGTCCAGAAGGTGTGGACCTACGAGGGCCGCCTGCTGGTGCGCGAGGGCCGGCAGCGGGTGGCGGTGGCGGTGCGCGACGAGCTCAGCGGCGAGGAGGCCTTCCTCGGCCGGACGGTGAGCCTGGACGGCGGGTAGACGGCGCGCGAGCCCCCCGGCGGCGCCAGGGGCCGGGGCCGCAGGGCCCCCCCGGCGGCCGGCGGAGGTATCATGCAGGTGGTGAAACGCTTCTCTCGGGGGCTCGTCGCGGCGGTCGCCGTCGCCGCCTCCCTGGGGGTTGCCGCGCAGGACGACCACCTCGACTTCGGCAAGATCAAGGTCGCCCAGAGCAAGACGGCGGCGGGCGACCGGTCGCTGCGGCGGGAGCGCTACGTGAAGGCGGAGCAGGAGTTCCACGCAGCGATCGCCGCCGACGCGACCTACCCGGCCGCCTACGCCGGCCTGGGGTCCGCCCTGGTGGCGCAGCAGCGGTTCGGCGAGGCGATCGAGGCGCTGCGCGAGGCCGAGATCCGCTACGTGGCGTGGAAGCGGCTGCTGGCGATCTCCCAGATGCGGAACCGCAAGTTCCTCATCGATCTGCGGCACGCCTACCGGGACCAGATCGGTGACCTCAAGGACAAGCTGAAGGCCGACAAGGCCGCCCACCGCACCGAGGACCGCGCGGTGGTCAAGCTGATCCAGAGCCTCGAGCTCGAGAAGATGCGGATCGAGGTCTTCCGCGACAACAACGACCGCATCGAGCCGGAGGACCTCGGCGCCATCCCGGCGCAGGTCTTCTACCTCGAGGGGATCAGCCACCTGCGCCTCGGCCAGCTCGACGACGGCGTCGCGCTGCTCGAGGTCACGCTGCTGCTCGACGAGACGCACGGTCTGGCGCACTACAACCTCGCCGTGGCGGAGCTCGGCCTGGGGCACCCGGTGCAGGCGAAGGAGCATCTCGACGCCGCGGTCACGGCGGGGGTGACGCCGCCGCCGGCCTTCGTCGGCGACCTCGAGCGGGCGCTGGCGGCGCGGGGAGGGACGGGTTGAGGCGGGCGGCGGGCGCTCCGCTCCGGCGCAGGAAGCTCTCGCGATGCAGGATCGGTGGGACGTTGCTGGTGGCCTGCTGCCTGGGGGCGACGGCGGTCGCCCAGCAGCAGGAGCTGGACTTCTCGAAGATCAAGGTGGCGCAGAGCTCGACGGCCAAGGGCGACAAGGCGCTGCGGGCGGACAAACTCGAGGCCGCCGAGAAGCACTTCCGCGACGCCATCGCGGCGGACCAGGACTACCCGCCGTCGTACCTGGGGCTGGGCTCGGCCCTGGTGGCGCAGCAGCGGTTCGGCGAGGCGATCGAGGTGCTGCGCGAGACCGAGATCCGCTACGTGGCGTGGAAGCGGCTGCTGGCCATGGCACAGATGCGGAACCGCAAGCTGCTCATCGACATGCGGCAGGACACCCGCGACCTGATCGGCGACCTCAAGAACCGTGCGAAGCTGACCAAGGCCTACGCCGACCCCGGCTCGAAGCTGGTCAAGCTGATCCAGCGCCTCGAAGTCGACAGGATGCGGATCGAGGTCTTCCGCGACGTCAACGACCGCATCGAGCCGGAGGACCTCGGCGCCATCCCGGCGCAGGTCTTCTACCTCGAGGGGATCAGCCACCTGCGCCTCGGCCAGCTCGACGACGGCGTCGCGTTGCTCGAGGTCACGCTGCTGCTCGACGAGACGCACGGTCTGGCGCACTACAACCTCGCCGTGGCGGAGCTCGCCCTGGGGCACCCGGTGCAGGCGAAGGAGCATCTCGACGCCGCGGTCACGGCGGGGGTGACGCCGCCGCCGGCCTTCGTCGCCGACGTCGAGCGGGCGCTGGGGGCGCAGGGAGGGACGGGTTGAGGCGGGCCGCGGGCGCTATACTTCAGTGCATGAAGCGCTCACGATGGATGACCGGTGGGACCTTGCTGGTGGCCTGCTGCCTGGGGTCGATGGCGGTCGCCCAGCAGCAGGAGCTGGACTTCTCGAAGATCAAGGTGGCGCAGAGCTCGACGGCCAAGGGCGACAAGGCCCTGCGGGCGGACAAGTTCGAGGCGGCCGAGAAGCACTTCCGCGACGCCATCGCGGCGGACAAGGACTTCCCGCCGTCGTACCTGGGGCTGGGCTCGGCCCTGGTGGCGCAGCAGCGGTTCCCCGAGGCGATCGAGGCGCTGCAGGAGGCGGAGCGGCGCTACGTGGTGTGGAAGTCGCTGCTCGAGAACGCCAAGATGCGGCACCGCGAGCTCACCCTCGACCGGCAGCAGCAGACCAAGGACATGCTGGCCGAGACCAAGACGAAGGCGAAGCTCGACCGGGGCTTCGCGGACAAGCCCGAGGTGGCGCGGCTGATCCAACGGCTCGAGCTCGACGTGATGAAGCTGTCCGCCACCCGCGACGCCAACGAGCGGATCGACAGCGAGGACGTCGCGGCCATCCCGCCCCAGGTGTTCTACCTCGAGGGGATCAGCCACCTGCGGACCGGGCAGCGCGACGACGGCATCGCGTTGCTGGAGATCGCCCTGCTGCTCGACGACACCCACGCGCTGTCGCACTACAACCTCGCGGTCGCCCTGTTCAGCGCCGGCAGGGTGCAGGAGGCCAAGGAGCACCTCGACGCGGCCATCGCCGGGGGCGTCCAGCCGCCGCCCGCCTTCGTCCGCGACGTCGACCGGGCGCTCGCGGCCGCCGGCGCCGCGCCGGGTTGAGCACCGCCGGCCGCCGTCGGGCGCTCCTCGCCGCGGCGCTCCTCCTGGCGCCGCTCGCCGTGCGCGGCGCCGAACGTCTCGACTTCGACCGGATCGAGGTGGCGCGCAGCGCCACCGCGGACGGCGACCGCCTGCTCCGCGCGAGTCGTTTCGTCAAGGCCGAGGACCGGTTCCGCGCCGCGATCGCCGCCGCCGACAACTATCCCCCCGCCTACCTGGGCCTGGGCTCCGCCCTGGTGGGCCAGGGACGGTTCGCGGAGGCGGTGGACGTCCTGCACCGGGCCGAGGGCCGCTACGTGACCTGGAAAGGGTACCTGGAGGACGCCAAGATCGCCCACCGCCGCTACACGCTCGACCAGAAGCAGGAGGCCAACGACCTGCTGGCGCGGGCCCGGGTGGCGGCGGCGTTGGTCAACACCCAGACGGAGGCGAGCGCGGTGCTGCTCCGCGTGATCCAGCACCTCGAGATCGAGGTCATGCGGCTCGAGGGGGCGCGGCGGAGCGGCGAGCAGATCGACCCCGGGGACATCGCGGCGATCCCGGCGCAGGTCTTCTATCTCGAGGGGATCAGCCAGCTCCGTCTGGGCGACCGGGAGGCCGGCGTCGAGGCCCTCGAGGTCGCGCTGCTGCTCGACGAGAGCCACCCCCTGGCGAGCTACAACCTCGCGGTGGCGTTGTTCGTGGCCGGCCGCTACCACGAGGCGAAGGAACATCTCGCCGTCGCGATCGCCGGCGGGGTCGAGCCCCCCGCCTCGTTCGTGCGCGATCTCGACCGGGCGCTGGCCGGGGAGCCGCCGGCCGCCGACGCGGCCCCCCCGTCCTAGCCGGGGGCTGCCGGCAGCTTGCCCTTGCCGGGTCGGGCTCAGCCCTCCACCGGAAGCGTTCCCAGCCAGGCGGTGAAGCCGCTCTCGAGCTCTCCGGGTCCGAGCTCCAGCAGGTCGAACAGGTCGGGGCGCGGCTCGTCGGAGCGCGACAGGGCCCCCAGGTAGCGGAGGAAGGCGCTGCGCTGTGGCTCCGGGGCGGCGTCGAGCAGGTAGCGCACGAGGAAGGTGGCGAGGGCGTAGCGCTGCTGGCGCCCCGCCTCGGCGAAGAAGCTGTCCCGGTCCTCGGCGAACAACCCGTCGAGGTCGCCGGGGCGCAGATCGGCGCGCAGCTCGGCGAGGGCGGCGATCGGGCCGCGGCGCTCGATCCGCTCGTCGAGCTCGAGGTAGCCCCCCTCCCGGTAGCGCGCCTCGGTGCCGACGTCGCGGGCGGTGCCGCCGAGGGTGCCGAGGAGCAGGTGGCCGCGGCCGTCGAAGCGGCAGAAGGCGAGGTCGTTGGCCATCCCCTCCTCGAGCCAGATGGGCGGAGGCAGCGAGAACGCCCGGCGGTTGAGCAGGTGGACGGCCTCGTGCACGAGGTTCCGCGCCACCGTGTCGGTGTCCCGCGCCCCCACCGCCGTGATGGCCATGCCGTCGCGGGTCAGGCCGGCGTCGAGATACGGATGCACCTCCCCCGGGGTGGCCAGGAAGCGCAACAGGTCCTCGTCGCGGCGGAACAGCACCACCGCCTCGATCGGAGGGCCGGAGGCGTCGAGGTCGAAGCGGTCGAGGTAGGCGTCCGGCAGGGCGTCGAGGAGCGCCCGCAACCTGCCGATCAGCGCCGGCGAGTCGACGTCGGTGTACAGCGGGAGGGAGCCCCGGCCGGGGATCGCCTCGGCGCTGCCGAGGAGCTGCTTCGCTGCCGCCAGGCGTCCGGGGTCCGCGGCCCGGGGCACCAGCGGGAGCTCGGCGCTGGGTGCTGCCGCGTCCGGCAGCGGCACCCAGCCGGTGACCGAGCCGAAGCGCACCCGGACCCAGTCGCCCCGCTGCTCGAGGACCGGCAGCTCGGTGAGTGCGTCGAGGCGGGCCAGCGAGGTCCCCTCGGCGCCGGGACGGCTCCACAGGCGGGTCCCCTCGGCCAGCCAGACGGTCGGTCGGGCCGGGACCAGCGCGGGATCGTCGGCGCGGACCGCCGGTCCGAGGGCCGAGAGGGGCAGCAGCAGGGCCAGAAGCCAGGACATGCGGAGGGCGGCTCGCCGGCGGCCGGTCGTGCCGAAAGGCGTCCGCGGACCGCTCACCGCACCACGTCGAGATGACTTCCCGGCGCCGCCTCCACGTTCTGGGGCAGGAACGCGCCCTCCACCCAGACGATGCGCTGCCGGGCGAGATGGTCGCCCACCCGCTCGATGGCGTCCTCGAGGCTGTAGATCGACCGCACCTGGTCGACGTCGCCCCAGCGCTCCGCCGCCGCCCGCGCCGCCTCCGGCGACGTCGCCCAGACGAACAGCGGGACCCGCAGCGACATCAGGTAGTCGCGCACCAGCGGCGGCGGCAGGTAGCTGGCGTCGTCTTCGGTGCCGCCGACCACCACGATCACGGCGCGCCGCCGGCTGCGGGTGCTGGCCAGCAGCCCGGCCACGGCGACCGCGTCCGACAGGCGCTCGCGCTCGACGGTGTCGCGGCGGGGGGGCTGGAGGAAGCGCAGCAGCCCGACGAAGCTCGCCTCGTCGCGGGTGTACTCGCGCGAGAAGTCGAAGACGTCGAAGCGGGTGACGTCGTCGGGACTGCCGGCGGCGAAGGGCCAGACGAAGCGCACCCAGTCGCCCGGTTGCAGCAACGACAGGTAGGCGCCGCCGCGGCCGGTCGGCTCCTGGTAGCCGAGGCGGATACGCCGCTCGCGCACCCGGTGGATGCCGCGCTCGATGAGGTTCTCCAGGTCTTCGCGCGCCCGCGGGTCGACCACCACGATCACCTGGGCCGGCCCCTCCTCGACCGCCGTCACCCGGACCGGCCGGCCCTCCGTCTCGAGCCGGCCGTCGACCTTCTGCGGCTCGAGGTCGCTGCCGGCGAAGCGTGCCAGCACCGGGATGCCGGTGAGCTCCCGTGAGGTGCGCTCGAGCTGTCCGCCGCCGACGGTGAGCTCCTCGACGGCGCTGAGGTTGTGCGGGAACTCGACCTCGACGCTGAGGATGTGCAGGGAGGCGGGGTCGTAGTCGGGGAGGACGAACTCGTGCGGGTCGTTCGAGAACAGCAGCACGCGGTCGAAGGTGGCGCGCACGTCGCTCGGCGGGTCGCCGAAGACGTTCTGCCAATGCAGGCGGAGGCGCTCGCGCCGGCCGGGTTCCGGGCCGGGCAGGAGCGTCGCATGGACCTCCGTCGCGCCGCGGGGGAGATTGATCCACTTGGCCTCCGTCGCCACCACCGCGCCGTGCGCGTCGTACCCGGTGGCGACCAGGCGGTGGGGTTGGAGCGGGCGCCCGAAGTCGCACGTCGTCGACCAGGGGGGGCCGGCGAGTCGCGCCACCTGCTGGCCGTCGAGCTCGAGGACCACGGTGGCGATGTCGCCCGAGACGTCGAGCTGCACGGGCTGCGCACCGAGGACCAGCCCGAGGAACAACGAGACGAAGGTGATCATGGTCGCGTGGCCTTTCGCTTGAGAACGTGCCAGAGGCGGCGGAGCTTCCCGCTCCTCACGACGAGGGCTCCAGGGCGGCCAGCGACTGCCGCAGAGTCGGCTGGTCGGGCTTGAGCTCCAAGGATCGCTGCATGGCCTGCCGCGCCGTGTCCACGTCGCCGGCGCACGCCGCGGCGATCCCGTAGAAGGCTTGGACCGGGGCGCTGGTGGGGAAACGGCGGGCCGCCTCCGCGCCTTCGGTGACGGCCTGGCGGCAGTCGTCGGTGCGGATCCGGTCGACCAGCAGGTGGACCCGGTAGGGCTCGTGGTCGGGATAGCGTCGGATCGCCTCCTCGAGCAACGCCACGGCGCGGTCCATCTTCGCGAGCTGGTCGTACTCCTGGGCCGCACGGTCGATCGACCGCAAGGGGTCCCGCAGCCCCTTGTCGATGGCGGTCCACAGCTCGCGGTCGGCGTCCTCGTACCGCCCGGTCTCCATGTAGACGCGGCGCAGGTTGTAGTGGGGGGCCGGGTAGCGCGGCGCCGCGGCGATCGCCCGCCGCAGGAGCTGCTCCGCCTCGTCGTAGCGCTTCTCGTTGATCTTGAGCACGGCCAGGTTGTTGAGCTCGCCACGGGTGGCGGTGGGTCGCGCCTCGTCGCCCCCCGGACGGGCCGGCGGGGACGGCGCCGCGGCCGCCGCCTGGGCAGGGGCGGGGGACGGGGCCGCGGCGGCCGGCGCCCCGGCGGCCGGCGGCCGGCGGCGGCCGCACGCCGCCCTCGTCGCCGCCCCCGAGGTAGCCGAGCGCCTTGAGCTGGGCGAGGAACTCCGGGTCGGCCGGTGCCGGGCCGCCGGTCGCCGCCTGGTAGCTCGACGGCGGTACCAGCGTCTCGTAGGCCAGCGGCTCGAGCGACGGGTGCGGCACGCCCGGCAGCGGCGTTCCCTGCCAGTCCTCTCCCGCGGGCAGCCCGAGGAGCGCCGCGAGGGTCGGCGCGACGTCGTAGACCGACGCGTTCGAGGTCACCCGGCCGCGTGCCTCGACCCCCTTGCCGGCGACCGCGAAGACGGCGTCGGGCGCGTGCCAGAGCGGCGCCGTCTGGCCGGTGAAGCCGCCGAGATCCCGCGGCCGGTCGTCCGCCCAGCGGAAGCCGTGGTCGGAGAGCAGCAGGACGGCGCACTCGTCGAGCGGGCAGGCGTCCAGGTAGCGGCCCAGCCAGCGGTCGACCTCGGCGAAGTAGGCGGGCACCGCGGCGGCGTACGTGGCCGCGGTGCGGGCGTCGACGTCGTGCTCGACCGGCGGCGGCATGTAGGGCGCCAGCAGGTGCCCGATGGTGTCGGTGCCCTCCAGGTAGACCATGGTCAGGTCGGGCCGGCGCTCTGCGATCTCCAGGCCGCTCTGCAGGTAGGTGCGGGAGGAGGCGAGCACCCGCCGGAAGCCGTCGACGGGGTCCTTCATGCCCTCGTCGGCCGTCACCGCCGCGGCGAAGCGCTCCTGCGGCACGTCCATGAACGAGTGCACGGTCCGCCAGTCGATCGCCCGCACCGTCTCGTCGCGGATGCGGGTGAACTCGCGGGTCTCCGAGCGCGGAAACACCATCTCCGGCGGGTCCTGCCGGAACACCGCCCGATCGAGCCCCTGGGTGAGGGTGTAGTAGAGGCGGTCGGTGACCATCGTCCCGGCGATCCGCTCGGCCGGCCAGGAGGCCCACCAGCCCACCACGCCGACCTTCCTGCCCAGCGCCGAGGCGATGTTCCAGATGGCCGGCACGCGGCGGCTCCTGCCGGTGACCGGCACCGTGCGGCCCGGTCTTCGGATCCTGCTCGACGAAGTCCAGGATGCCGTGGCGGTCGGCCGGGACACCGGTGGCGATGGTGGTCCAGATCAGGGGCGACAGCGTCGGGACGATCGTCTCCATGGTGCCCCAGGTCGAGCGGTCGAGCAGGTGGGCGAGCCGGGGCATGCGCCCGCTCTTCACCCACGGCAGGACGAGGTCCCAGTCGAAGCCGTCGAAACCGAGGACCAGGACGCGGCGGTCGGGGACCGGGTAGCGGGCGGCGAAGGACGCCCAGATCGCTTGCAGCACCGCCTGGCGGTCGGGGCGCACCGTCACCGTGAAGCGGGGCGCCGTGCTCTCCAGGCGGCGGGCGAGCGCCTCGCGCAGCGCCGCGGGCGGGTCGGCGGGGCAGTCCACCCGGGCGCTCTCGCCCAGCTCCGGCGCCAGGCAGGCGAGGGGGAGGGTGCGCAGCACGCCGGCCACCTCCGGCTCCAGGGTGGCCGCGAGGCCGTCGCCCGGCGCCGCCGCCGGATCGAGGCGGTAGGTTCCCGGCGCCGGGTTCCACCGGATGTCCACCTGGACGTCGGCGCCCTCGCGGGTGCCGGTGGTGACCTGGGCCGTCAGGGTGTCGTCGGTCCGACGTTGCCAGCTCCAGCGCGGCAGCAGGTCGACGCCGCCGTCGAGGACGCGCAGGCGCCCCTGCTCGGGCTGCCAGGCGAGCCGGGTTCCGAAGGCGAGCGTCCCCCACGCGACGGCGAGCAGAGCGAGCAGGACGAGGCAGCTGGCGACGAGGAGACGGCGGTCGCGGAACGTCATCGGTCCAGTCTATCGACTCGACGGCCGGCGTCGAGGCCCGGGGGAAACGAAAAGAGGGGTGCTCCCGCGCGAGAGCACCCCTCGGGAACAGCCGACCGCGTGGGCCGAAGCCCACGCGGCGTCGCTCGGCCTAGAAGCTCAACCGAGCACCCAGGCGGACCGAGGTGGGGTCCTGCCAGGTGGTCGGCGTGCCGAACGACGGGTTGGTCGGAGGATGCGTCGCATCTCCCGGCGTGATGGTGTAGATCTGGCCGGTCTTCCAGTCGATCGGCTGGTAGTCCTCGACCAGGTCGTACCGGTTGCTGACCTGGGTCGCCCGCTGCTGGTTGAGGATGTTGAAGACGTCCAGCAGGAGGGTCAGGTCCCAGTCGTTGCCCAGGCGGACGGGGTAGCCGAGGTGCAGGTCCGCCTCGTAGGTGTCGGGCGTGCGGCCGAAGGCGCCGCGCTTCGACAGGTAGTACTCCCAGTTCTGGTAGGCGGTGGAGTAGCCCATCGCCGTGATCGGGAGGCCGGACCGCCAGTAGGCCGAGAGGCCGGCCGTCAGACCGAACTCGAAGTGGTAGGTGCCGTCGAACTTGGCCTGCCAGCGTGCGATCGTTGGACAGGTTGCCGGTGTTGTTCACCGAGAAGTCGTAGTAGTCGAACGCCGAGTTCAGGTTCGGGTCGAGCTGGCCGGTCGACGCCTGGAACAGGCCGTCGTAGGTGCCCTTCGAGCTCGAGTACAGCAGCGACGCCAGGAACTGGAAGTTCTTCGGGTCGGCCGCTTGGTCACCGTCAGCTCGTAGCCCTCGAACTTGCGGGTCGGGACGGCGAGGTGATGCAGCGTCTCGTTGTAGCCGAAGGCGTAGCCGATGTCGTAGGTGCCGGTCATCAGGCCCTGGCCGGGGTTGCCGATGAAGTAGTCACCGTCGGCCGAAAGCGCGTCCTCCATGATGTTCTTCAGGTCGCGGTTGACGTACTTGAGGCCGACCGCCAGGTTCGGGATGACCTCGTACTCGCCGCCGACCACCGATCTCCTCGATGTACTGGACTCTCGGTGTTGGGGTCGACGCGCGAGAAGCCGCCGCCGAGGACGCTCGGCGAGCGGGCGTCGACGGTCGTTCGCCACGTGCGTTCGGGTCCGGCGTGAAGTTGTAGGCGAAGACCGAGATCTCGCCGCCGAAGGAGCGGATCACGATGTCCATCGGGATCGTCTCGTAGAACAGGCCGTAGTGGCCGAAGACCTTGGACACGGCCGTTACTTCATGGGATCCCAGATCAAGCCGATGCGCGGCGCGATGGCGTCGTCGAGCTTCTGCTGGACCTCGCCGGTCGCCGTTGTAGAGCTTCTGGATGTCCCAACGGACGCCGAGCGTCGAAGGTCAGGTTCGGCAGCGGCCCGCCAGGTGTCCTGGAGCGAAGTAGGCGACGTCCTCGGCCTTGGTGTCGACCGTCAGCGGGTTGTTGATGTCGGCCGCCGTGGCGTTGTCGGCGTCGATCTTCGGTGGTCGATGTAGTAGCGGTGGCGGTAGTAGTAGTCGCTGCCGTTCGGGCACCGCGAGGCGGTGCAGTTGAAGCGGTAGATCCGCTGACCGCCGGAGTTGTAGTTGGCGTTCTTCACCGAGACGTCCTCGTACTCGGCGCCGACCTTGAACTCGTGGTCGCCGCCGAAGTTGTCGACGAAGTAGGAGGCGTCGACGTGGTACTGGTCGCGGCCGAACTCCTGGTCCTGGAAGAAACCGATGCCGGACTGAGCTCGGAGCGCCCGGCCCAGCCGCAGGTGATGGTGCCGTCGCCCAGCGGGTCGGTGTAGTCGATGAAGCCGACCAGGTTCGTGCCGGCGCCGCCGGTCTCGGTCTTCTCGTTGTGCTGCGACGACCCGGGCGCTGACCACGCAGCTGGTCGGAGAGCACGCCGTCATAGTTGACGACGTAGTCGGTCGCCGCCGGTGTCGACGTCTGCCTGGTAGTCGCGTCGGCGGGACCGGCCAGCGAGCCGAGCGCGCCCTCGCTGGGTCGGTCGGGTCGCCGAAGACGCGAGAAGCTGACAGCGTGTGCTGTCGGCGAGACCGCCAGGTCAGCTTGGCCGGCGTAGAGGTCGCGGTCGGTCTTGTCCTTGAACTCCTGCCCGGGTCGGCGCGCCGGGGATGAAGGCCGTCGAAGTTCTCGATCGACTCGAGGGTGTGCTCGTTGTCCACCCGGTCGTAGGCGCCGAAGAACCACAGCTTGTCCTTGACGAAGAAGCCGCCGAGGTCGACGCCGAAGTCCTGGCGGGTGAAGCCGGTGCGCAGAACGAGCCGGAGACCGCGCTCGCTCGCCTCGCCCGCCAGGCTCGGCCTGCAGGCTGTCGCTGTCGTAGTAGCCGAACACGTCGCCGTGGAACTCGTTGCCGCCGGACTTGGTGATGACGTTGATGATGCCGCCGGTGTTGCGGCCGTACTCGGCGTTGTAGCCGCCGGTCTTGACCTGGACCTCCTCGATGAACTCGAAGTTCAGGGCCTTGCCCTGCTGGCCGAGCTCGACGCCGGTGGTGTTGACGCCGTCGATGTAGTAGGCGTTCTCGGCGCCGGTCGAGCCGTAGAAGGTGGTGCCGGAGGCGTCGGTCTGGGCGCCCGGGGCGACCCGCGCGATGGCCGTGTAGTCGCGGCCGGTGGCCAGCGAGCCGAACATCGAGGAGTCGATGCTGACGCCGGTCTCGGCGCTGGTCGTGTTGACCAGTGCGGACTCGCCGGTCACCACGACCTCTTCACCGAAGGCGCCGGTCATCGAGACCCGGATCGTGGTCGACTGGTTGATCGAGACGTGGACGTTGTCCCGGTGCAGGGTGGCGAAGCCCTCGAGCGCGAAGTCGACCGAGTAGTCCGCCGGCGGCAGGTTGGTGACCCGGAACTGGCCGTCCGCGTCGGTGACGACGACCCGCGCGCCGCCGATGAGGTCGTCCGAGCTCACGGTCACGGTCACGCCGGGCAGCGGCGCACCCTCGCCGGAGACCACGGTCCCCTCGATCGAGCCACGGGTCGTCTGAGCGTAGAGCGCCGGGGTCAGCAGCAGCACCAACGCCGCCGCGACCACCAGGCCCTTCAACTGGGTAGATCTCACGTTCCTCTTCCTCCTCCGAACTGATGACCAGCTCGTGTGCTCGGACCACCGGACACGCTCCGGCGGGCCTCAAACCTCGAAACAGCTTCTCTCGCGCCACCTTGGGGGGTGGTCGGACCGCTGCGAGTAGTAAGCGCTGACTCCGAAGTATGGAGCATCCTCGGTAGAGCGTCAAGCAGCTCCTGTGCCCGCTCGCATTTCCGGACGTAAAGTCTTCCGGTGTAGTGGTTTAGGTAGACTTCTGCCGCCCTCTGGAGGGCCCTCGGCATCCAGGGGGCTGGATTTGCGATCCATGAATTTGGATCGGTGGTGGGCCGCCGGCGGGGCTCAGCCGGGGTGCAGTGGCAGGCGCACCCGGGCCTCCGCGCCGCCGCCGCCGGGGCGGTCGACGACGGTGAGCCGGCCACCGTGGGCCTCGGCGATCTGGCGGCACAGCACCAGGCCGATCCCGGTGCCGCCGGGCTTGGTGGTGTAGAAGGGCACGAACAGGTTGTCCGGGTTGGCGAGCCCGGGCCCCTCGTCCCGGACCCAGAGCTCCACGCCCTCGACCACGGAGCGCCAGCCGACGGCGACGCCCCCCCCGGTCTCCAGCGCCGCGTCGGCGGCGTTGCGGACCAGGTTGATGAGGAGCTGCTCGAGCTGGTCGGGATCGGCGCCGAGCAGCAGCTCGGGTCCGGGCTCGACGTCGACCTCCAGGCGGCGCTCGAGGGCCGCGACGCGCTCGACCAGCGGCCCCAGCCGGGTCGGCGCCGGGCGCGGCGCCGGCAGCCGGGCGAGGCGGGAGTAGGCGGCGAGGAAGCGCGACAGCGACTCGGTGCGGCCGGCGATGACGTCGAGCCCCGCCGTCATGTCCTCCTCCCAGTCGTCCGGCCGCGGCGCCCGCGCCAACAGGGCGCCGAGGGTCGCCGCCATCGACTTGATCGGCGCCAGCGAGTTGTTGAGCTCGTGCCCGAGGACCCGGATCAGCCGCTTCCACGCCTGGCGCTCCTCCTCGCGGAGGGTGCGGGAGAGGTCGGCGAGGACCAGCAGCTGGTGCGGTCGTCCCTCCTGGCGGAAGGTGCTCCGGCGCACCCCCCAGCGGCCGGCGCCGCCGGCGAAGGTCGCCTCGAGGGTGCGGAAGGGCTCGCCGACCAGGCAGTCGGCGAGGCCGAGCTCCTCGGCCGTGCGCCCCAGCAGCCGCTCGGCGGGACGGCCGAGGAGGCGCTCGCCGGCGCGGTTGACCAGCCGCAGGCGGGCCGCGTCGTCGAAGGTGAACACCGCGACGTCGATCTCCTCGACGACGCGCTCGAGCAGCGCCGTCGCCTCCCGGGCGCCCAGGCGGTCCTCGTGCAGACTGTCGCGGATCGCGTTGACCTCGCGCAGCACCTGGGCCAGCGCGTCGTCGCCGGCGGTGCGCCGGGCGCGGAGCGAGAAGTCGCCCACGCGCAGCGCCTCGAGCAGGTTGGCGAGGGTGTAGAGCGGATACACCACCCGGCGGCGCAGCGAGAAGGCGAGCAGCAGCCAACCGCCGGCCACCAGCAGGGTCAGCGTCCAGCGCAGCTTGAGCGAGTGGTCGTCGAGCCACAGCAGCCCCAGCGCCGCCAGCCCGCCCGGCAGTCCCACCGCCAGCGCCCACAGCAGGAGCTGACGGTCGAACGCCAGGCGCCGCCGTCGCCGCCCGCCCCCGCCCGCACCGGTTCCATCGCCGGAAGACTACCCCCGCTCCCCCCGCGGCGCCGCGCCCCGGGCCCCGGTGGAGGCCGGCCGGGAGCGGCGCCGGGCCGTTCGCGCGATCCCCCCGGCGCCGGCGCAGCGCGAGCCGCCGCTGCCTGGACGCGCCGTCTAGGCCTCCAGCTTCTCCAGGCGGCGATAGAGCGCGCTCCGCGACAACCCGAGGAAGCGGGCCGCCTGGGTGACGTTGCCGTCGAAGCGCGTCAGCGCCTTGCGGATGAGGACCCGCTCGACCTCCTCGAGGGGGAGGTCCTCGAGCCGGGCTCCACGGTCGGCGGAGGTGTGGGCGGCGACCCCCAGGTCGGCGGCGTCGATGCGGTCGCCGCGCGCCATCAGCACCCCGCGCTCGACGGCGTGGTCGAGCTCGCGCACGTTGCCGGGCCAGGAGTAGGCGAGCAGCGCCGCCAGGGCGGCGTCGGTGAAGCCGCGCGGCCGGCTTGCCGGTAGTGGCGGGCGTGGCGCTCGAGGAACGCGGCCGCCAGGGCGGCGATGTCCTCGCGCGCGCTCGCGCAGCGGCGGCACCGGGATCTCGACCGTGTTGAGGCGGAAGAGCAGGTCCTGCCGGAAGCGCCCCGCCGCCACCTCCGCGGCGAGGTCGGCGTTGGTCGCCGACAGCACCCGCACGTCGACCCGCTGGGTGCGCGAGGAGCCGACCCGCTCGAACTCGCCGGTCTTCGAGCACGCGCAGCAGCTTGGCCTGCTGGTTCGGGGGGACGTTGGCGATCTCGTCGAGGAACAGGGTGCCGCCGTCGGCGAGCTCGAAGCGGCCCACGCGGTCGCTCTTGGCGTCGGTGAAGGCGCCCCGCACGTGGCCGAACAGCTCGCTCTCGAAGAGGGTCTCCGACAGGCCGCCGGCGTTGACCGTGACCAGCGGCCGGCCGGCGCGCGGCGAGACCGCGTGCAGGCGCCGCGCGATCAACGCCTTGCCGGTGCCGTTCTCGCCGGTGATCAGGACGTTGGCGTCCGACGGCCCGACCCGCTCGATCAGCTCGAGGACCGGCTGCATGGCCCGCGACGCGGCGATCAGCTCGGCGTCGTCCTCGGCGCGCAGGCGCGCGGTTCTCGGCCTCCAGCCGCTGCGCTGCGGCGCAGGGCGCGGCCGAGCTCGACCTGGGTGCGCAGGACCGACAGCAGCCGCTGCGTTGTCCCAGGGCTTCTCGACGAAGTCGCGCGCGCCGCGGCGCATCGCCTCGACCGCCACCTCGACGCTCGCCCAGGCGGTCATCACCACCACCGGCAGCGTCGGGTCGAGCCGGCGGATCTCCGACGAGCAGGTCGAGCCCCTCGCGGCCGGAGGTCGTGTCGCGGGCGTAGTTGAGGTCCATCAGCACGGCGTCGAAGTCGACCGTGCGCACCAGCGTCGAGCAGCTCGGCCGGCGAGCTCGCGGACTCGCAGCGGTAGCCCTCGCCCTTGAGCAGCAGGCGCAGCGCCTCGAGGACGTCGCGCTGATCGTCGGCGAGCACGACGCGCGCCGCCGGGGTCTCGCCGCCGCTCACGGAGCGTCCGCCGCCGCGTCCACGGGCGGCGCCGCGGCCCCCTCGCCGCCCACGATCCAGCCGTCGCGCAGCTCGACGATGCGCCGGCCGTAGGCGGCGAAGCCCTCGTAGTGGGTCACCTGGACGATGGTGGTCCCCTCGTCGTTGAGGCGCCGGAACAGCTCCATGATCTCCTCGCCCTGGGCGGAGTGCAGGTTGCCGGTGGGCTCGTCGGCGAGGATGCAGCTTGGGCTCGGCGATCACCGCCCGCGCCACCGCCACGAGCTGCTGCTGGCCGCCGGAGAGCTGGTTCGGGAAGAGGTCCTTCTTGCCCACGATCTGGAAGCGGTCGAGCATGTCGGCGACCAGCGACTGGCGCTCGCGCCGCGGACGTTGCGGTAGGAGAGCGGCAGCTCGAGGTTCTCGTAGACCGTCAGGTCGTCGAGCAGGTGGTAGCTCTGGAAGACGAAGCCGATGTTCGCGCTTGTTGAGCCCGGCGCGCTGCTTGGGCTTGAGGGCGTGGACCGGCTGGCCGTCGAAGTAGTACTCGCCGCTCCAGGCGCCGTCGTGCATGCCCGAGGATGTGCAGCAGCGTGGACTTGCCCGCGCCCGAGGGCCCCATGACGGTGACGAACTCGCCGGCGCCCGATGTCGAGGTTGATGCGGCGCAGCACGCAGGTCTTGCCGACACCGGGGGGGTAGAACTTCTCGACGTCGAGGAGCTGGATCATCGGCCGCGGGGGTCTCCGTCGCGCATCCTAGGACAGGCGGTAGCCGCTCTCGCCGAGCCGCTCCTCCTCGCGTTGCCGCTCGGCACCGGACTCCTCCTCGACGATGCGGCCGTCGAACAGGTGCACGGTGCGGCTCGCGTGGCGCGCGTAGCGCGGGTCGTGGGTGACCATGCAGATCGTGGCGCCGTCGCGGTGGAGCTCGTCCAGCAGCTCCATCACCGCCTCGCCGTTCTTCGAGTCGAGGTTGCCGGTGGGCTCGTCGGCGAGCAGGATGGGGGCTCGCCGACCACCGCCCGGGCCACCGCGACGCGCTGCTGCTGGCCGCCGGAGAGCTGCGCCGGGTAGTGCTTCATGCGGTGCGCCATGCCGACCCGCTCGAGCGCCTCGCCGACCCGCTGCTTGCGCTCGTCCGACGGCATGCCCCGGTAGGTGAGCGGCAGCTCGACGTTCTCGTAGACGGTGAGGTCGCCGATCAGGTTGAAGCTCTGGAAGATGAAGCCGATCTCGCGGTTGCGGATCCGCGCCCGGTCGGCGGCGGAGAGGTCCGCCACCGCCGGCCGTTGAGCCAGTAGCTGCCCTCGGTCGGCGTGTCGAGCAGGCCGAGGATCGACAGCAGCGTCGACTTGCCGCAGCCCGAGGGCCCGGCGATCGAGAGGTACTCGCCGTGGTGGATCTCGAGGTGGATGCCCGACAGCGCGTGGGTCTCGACCTCGTCGGTGAAGAAGACCTTGGTGACGCCGTCGAGGCGGATCAGCGCGCTGGCGCCGGGCTGGAAGGCGGTTTCCCGATCGACGGGCTCGGCTACGTTCATCGCGACGTCCTCCGGAGGGTAGGGATACGGTTGTTCACTTCAGCTTCAGGCGGTCGTGGCCGTCCCAGGCCGACGTGTCCGAGAGGATCACCTGGTCGCCCTCCGCCAGCCCGGACACGATCTCGACGGTGTTGACCGAGCTGCGGCCCAGCGCGACGTCGACGCGCATCGCCTCGTCGCCGTCGCCGACGAGCTTGAACAGCGGATCGTCGAGCCGCTCTCGCCGTAGGCCGGCCGCCCGACGTAGAGGACGTCCTCGAGCCGCTCGATGGTGATGGTGCCGTCGACCGACAGGTCGGGGCGGGCGCCCTTGGGCAGCTCGCCGATGAGCGCCACGTCGACGTTCACGTAGCCGTTCTGCACCGCCGGGTCGACGCGCGACGACCCGCCCGTCGATGACGCCGTTGCGGGTGTCGATGGCGGCCGACTGGCCGATCTGACGTCCTTGGCCTGGGTCTCCGGGATCCGCAGCTCGGCCTTCAGCGTGTCCGGGCTGCGCCACGCGGGCCAGGTTGGTGCCGGGGGTGACCCGCTGGCCGACCTCGACCGGCACCTCCTGCAGCACGCCGTCGATGCCGGCGCGCACCTGCAGCGCGTCGACCTGGCTCTGGCGCAGGCGGTGCAGCGCCTCGGCCTGCTCGACCTGGGCGCGGCGGGCGGCGAGCTGGGCCTCGACGCCGTCGCGCGCCTTCTCGAGCCGCTCGCTGCTCGATGCTCGAGCCGCTCGCCGAGCTGCTCGGCGCGCAGCTGCGAGCGCTTCAGCGTGAGGTCGGGGATCAGCCCCTCCTCGGCGAGCTCGCTCGTTGGCGTCGGCCTGAGCTGCGCGGCCTCGAGGTCGGCGGCCACCGACTTGACCTCGGCCTGGCGCTGCAGCAGGTCGCTCTCGAGCTGGGCCTCGAGGTTGGTGTACTCCGCCTGGGCCGCCGGCGGCCAGCTCGGCGTCCTGCACCTCCTGGTCGAGCTCCGGGTTGGTGAGCTCGAGGATCACCGTGTCCGGGGTGACCTCGATGCCCGGCTGGCGGCGATCCGCTCGACGCGGCCCTGGGTGCGCGCCGGGATCCAGCGCACCTCCTCGGGGACCAGGGTGCCGGGACCGCGCACCTGGCGCACCATCTCGCCGCGCTGCACGGTGTCGGTCCAGACCGCCTCCTTCTCCACCGGGTAGGCGGCGGGCTCGAGGCTGTAGATGGCGAAGGTGACGACCAGCAACACGACGGCCCCGGCGGCGGCCAGGGCGATGCGGCGGATCTTCTTCTGACGCTTGATCGCGGGATCCCGCGCTTTGTCCATCGGCATGGTTCGACTCCCAGGCCGTGGTACGGCACGCCACGTGCCAGGTTGCGCCGTCGCGGCAAGTGACTCCGAACACGGAGGATAGCGCTCGGGGAGCGGATGCCGGCGGGGCGCGCGCCGTCCGCCTGCGAGGGCCGCCGTCCCACCAGCGGACGGTGGCCGCGGCGGCCCCTGAAACCGCCCGGGGGGACGGTCGTAGAACGACGGAAGGGGCGGCTCGACGCCAGGACACGACGAGGAGGAGGGAACGACGATGCGGACCATCGCGACGGGGATGGGCATCCTGCTGCTGGCCGGCTGCGGGGTGGCGCTCGGCGACGACTGCGGGGAGACGGCGCCACGGCAGGCGACGCTCGACGCTGCCGGCGCGACGCGGGTGGAGATCGTGGCCGGGGCGGGCTCGCTCGACGTGCACGCGGGCGACGCCGGCCGCCTGGTGGCTCGGGGCACGGCCTGTGCCTCCGGCCGCGAGCTGCTCGACCGCGTCGAGCTGGTCGCCGAGCGCCGGGGCTCCACGCTCCGGGTGGAGACGGTGTTCCCCGAGCGGCTGCGCGGCACGGCGCGCCTGGACCTCGAGGTCGCGGTGCCGCCGGACCTGCCGGTGTCGGTGCGCGACGGCAGCGGCAGCGCCCGCATCGCCGGGGTGGCGGCGCTCACCGTCGACGACGGGTCGGGCGAGCTGGTGGTCGCCGACGTCCGCGGCGACGTGCGCATCGAGGACGGCTCGGGGAGTCTCGACGTCTCCGCGGTGGGCGGCGATCTGCGCATCGAGGACGGCTCCGGGGAGATCGACGTGCGCGACGTCGACGGCACGGTGCGCCTGCGCGACGGCTCCGGTAGCCTGACGGTGCGGCGGGTCGGCGGCGACGTGGTGGTCGAGGACGACGGGTCCGGCGGCATCGACGTCCTCGGGGTGGGCGGCAGCGTGACGGTGGAGGACGACGGCTCGGGCGGCATCCGCGTCCGCGACGTGCGCGGCGACTTCACCCTCGGCTCCGACGGCGGCGGCGACGTCGACGTGGACGTCGACGGCCGGGTCCGGCTGCCGTCCGGCTGACGGCCTACTCCTCGCGGAGCACCTCGAGCGGCCGGCGCAGCAGCGCCCGGGCGCTGGCCGCCACGCCGGCGGCGGCGGCGAGCGCCGCCGTGCCCCCCAGGGCGACGGCGAAGAGCCCCGGGTGGAGGTGCCACTCGAGCTCCATGCCGCGGGTGATCACCACCCAGGCCAGCACCCCGCCGCCGGCGGCGCCCACCAGCCCGGCGGCGAGACCCACCGCGGTGTGCTCCACGGCGAAGATCGCCGCCACCCCGGCGCGCGTGAAGCCCAGGGTCTTGCGCAGCGCCACCTCGCGGCCGCGGCGGGCGGCGGCCGCCGACACCGCTCCGGCCAGGATCGCCACCCCCGCCAGCACGGTGAAGCCGCCGAGGAACGACACCGCCAGCCCGATGCGGTCGAGGATGCCGACGATCTTCGCGAGCAGCTCGCGCAGGCGGATCACGGTGACGTTGGGGAAGCGGGCCGCCAACAGGTCCTGCACCCGCTGCTCGCGGCCGGGGGGCAGGCGGACGGTCGCCAGCCGCTGCTGCGGGGCGTCCTCGAGCACGCCGGGCTCCACCACCAGGAAGAAGTTGATGCCGAAGGTCCGCCAGTCGACGCTGCGCAGGCTGGTCACCCAGAGCTCGATCGGCACGCCCTGCACGTCGAAAGTGAGGCGGCTCCCCAGCCCCACCCCCAGGTCGTGCGCGTAGTCCTCCTCGAGGCTGACCTCCGGCCGGTCGGGGTCGCTCCACAGGGCGCCGGCGACCACCCGGTTGTCGGCCGGCAGGCGCCGCATGTAGGTGAGCCGCTGCTCGCGGGTCAGCGCCCAGTTGCGCGAGCGCTCGCGCTCGCCGCCGCCCTCGTCGCGCCGGGTGGTGGGCTCCGGCGCGGCGCGGCGGCGGACCCGCTCCTCGACCGGGCGGCCGTCGATGGCGCGCAGCCGCGCCATCACCACCGGCACCGAGTCGATCCCCTCCCCGCCCTGGTCGGCGAGCAGGGCGCGGACCCCCGGCCACTGGTCGGGTTGGACGTCCACCAGGAAGGCGGTCGGCGCGTCGGCGGGGACGTCGGCGGCGAGGGCGTCGGTCAGGTGGCGCTGCACCAGCGCCATCGCCAGCACCACCAGGGTGCCCAGGCCGAGGGCCACGATGGCGGACGAGCGTGCCGGCGCCGGGCCGCCCGAGCGCGGCGAGGCCGTGGCGCAGCCACAGGCCGCGCCGGCCGCGCAGCCAGCTCCACCGCCGGGTCAGCGCCGGCAGGGCCGCCACCGCCCGGGTCAGGCCGCGGCCGGCGAGGGCGAGCGCCCCCGTGGCCAGGGCGAGGCCGCCGGTGAAGCGGGCGCCGAGCGCCAGCGAGTGGGCCTGGGTGGCGGCCATCGCCAGCACCCCGGCGCCGAGGACCCCGGCGGTCGCCGCCCAGGCCCAGCGCGGGGCGGGCAGCGGCTCGGCGTCGCGCCGCAGCACCCGGACCGGCGGGATCCGCCAGACCGCCGCCAGCGGCGGGACGCCGAACAGCAGCGCCACCCCGAGGCCGAGCAGCAGCCCGCGGACCAGGGCGGTCGGCTGGAACGGGTGGACCAACGCCACCGGCAGCAGGTCCGGGAAGACGCGGGGGAGGGCCAGCTCGACGCCCACCCCGGCCGCCGCTCCGGCCAGGCTGCCGGCGAGGCCGAGCAGGACGGTCTGGCCGAGGTAGAGGGCGGTGACCTCGCGCGGGCGCAGGCCCAGGCAGCGCAGCACCGCGATGGCGTCGAGCCGGCCGGCGAGCCAGGCGCGCACGGTCTGCGCCACGCCGACGCCGCCGACCAGCAGCGACAGCAGGGCGACCAGGCCGAGGAAGCGGTCCACCCGTTCGACGCCGCGGCGCAGCGACGGCTGCGCCTCGCGCCAGGTCTCGACCCGGAGGTCGGCCGGCAGGTCGCGGCGCAGCCGGGCCGCGGCGGCGGCGAGCGCCGCGTCGGGGGTGGCGGGCGGCAGGCGCACCAGCAGGCGGTAGTCGACGCGGCTCCCCTTCTGCACCAGGTCGCTGCGCGCGAGGCCGCCGAGCGACAGGAAGATCCGCGGCAGGAAGCCGAGCCCCAGCCCGACGCGGTCCGGCTCGGCGCTCACCGTGCCGGCGATCCGGAAGGCGGCGCCGCCGACGTGGAGCGTGTCGCCGACCGCCAGCCCCAGGTGGCCGAGCAGCTCGGGTGCGACCACCGTCGAGCGGGCGTCGAGGAGGGTGGCGAGCGGCCGGTCCGGCCGCAGGGCCAGCCGGCCGTAGAAGGGGTAGCCGGGGCCCACCGCCTTGACCTCGACCAGACGGCTGGCGCCGGGGTGCCGGGAGGTTCCCGGAGCGGCCACCATCGTCACCAGCTCGCGGACCTCGGCGCTGGCGGTGGCCCCGGCGGCGGCGGCGATGCGCCGGGCGTCGGGGGGCACCGCGCGGTGCCCGGAGATCGCCAGATCGGCGGCCAGCAGCGGCCGTGCCCGGCTGCGGATGCCGTCCTCGAGGGCGGCGGACATTCCCGCCACCGACACCACCGCCGCCACCCCTACGGCGAGACAGGCGGCGAAGAAGACGAGGCGGCCGCGCGAGCCGCGGCTCTCGCGGCCCAGGCTGCGCAGGTAGAAGGCGGGGCGCATCGGGGCGGCGGTCAGCCGCCGGCGCCGGCGGTGGGGCCGGGGCCGACCTCCTCGCGCTCCACCCGTCCGTCGCGCAGGTGGACCCGGCGGTCGGCGCGCCGCGCCACCGCCGGGTCGTGGGTGACCAGGACCAGCGTGGAGCCCTCGCGGCGCCGGAGCTCCGAGAGGGTGTCGAGCACCCGCTCGCCGGTGGCGCTGTCGAGGTTGCCGGTGGGCTCGTCGGCGAGCAGCAGCGGCGGTCGCGAGGCGAAGGCGCGGGCCAGGGCGACGCGCTGCTGCTCCCCCCGGAGAGCTGCGCCGGGTAGTGGTGGCCGCGGTCGGCGAGGCCGACGGCGGCGAGCAGGCGTGTCGACCCGTTCGCCGGCGTCGCGGACGTCGAGCAGCTCCAGCGGCAGCAGGACGTTCTCGCGCGCGGTGAGGTTGCCGAGCAGCTGGAAGGACTGGAAGACGAAGCCGACGCGGTGTCGGCGCAGCAGCGCCAGGCGGTCCTCGGAGAGGTCCTGGATCGGCTCGCCGGCGATCCACACCTCGCCCTCGTCGGGGCGGTCGAGGCCGGCCATCAGGGCCAGCAGCGTCGACTTGCCGCTCCCCGAAGGGCCGAGGACGGCGAGGAACTCGCCGCGCGCCACCCGCAGGTCGATGCCGTCGATGATGGTCAGCAGGCGGCCGCCCGAGGGCAGCCGGCGCGTCAGGCCGCGCAGCTCGAGGAAGGCGGCGGCGGGGGCGTCGGCGGACACCGCGGGAGTATAGCCAGCCGGCGGGGCGGCGGGCGGCTCACTCGTAGCGCAGCGCCTCCATGGGGTGGACGCGCGAGGCGCGGCGGGCGGGGAGGTAGGCGGCGGCGAGCGCCACCGCCGCCAGCACCACGGCGCCGCCCGCCAGGACCCTCGGGTCGTGCCCCTGGAGCTGGAAGAGCAGCGAGCGCGCGACGCGGCCGAGGGCCAGCGCGGCGGCGAGGCCGAGCACCCCGCCCACCGCCAGCATCCGTCCCATCTGCCCGAGGACCATGCCGCGCACCCGTTCGCCGCTGGCGCCGAGCGCCATGCGCACGCCGATCTCCCGGGTGCGCTGCGCCACCGAGTAGGCCAGCACCCCGTACAGGCCGACCGCGGCGAGCAGCGTGGCCAGGGCCGCGAAGGCCGCCGACAGGGCGGTGACCATGCGGTCCAGGAAGACGTTCTCCCGCACCTGCTCCTGCAGCGTCTTGAGCTCCTCGACCGGGAGGGTGGCGTCGAGGCGCCCGATGACGCCGGGGATGGCGCGCATCACCGGTCCCGGCGCGCTGGCGGTGCGCACGTAGAAGGTGAGGAACCCGAGCTGGAAGCCCTGGCGGTAGGGGGTGAAGTACATCGGCGGGACCTCGTCCTTGGCCTTGTTGTACTTGGCGTCCGCCACCAGGCCGACGATCTCGACGTCGAGATCCCCGCCGCTGCCCACCGCCATGCGCTTGCCCACCGTGTCGTGCTCGTCGAGCTGGAACTTGCGGGCGAAGGCCTGGTTGACGACGGCGACCTTGGGGGCCCCCTCCGTGTCGGCCACGGTGATCGCGCGGCCCGCCAGCAGTCGCATCCCCAGGGTCTTGAAGTAGTCGGCTCCCACCCGGTTGTAGCGCGCGTTGGTGTCGGTGTCCGGATCGGCCTCGAAGCCCTCCACCGAGACGTTGCCTCCCCAGCTGCTCCCCGCCAGCACGGGCACCAGCGAGTCGGTGACCCCGGTGACCCCGGGCAGCGCCGCGAGCTCCTCCTCGACCCGCTGGAACAGGGCCAGGCAGCGCTCCGGCTCGTAGCCGTTGAGCGCCGGCGACAGCGAGAACACCACCACGTCGTCGGCGTCGAGGCCGAGGTCGATGTGCCGGATGTTGGCGAGGCTGCCGAGGAACAGCCCGGCGGCGGTGAGCAGGGCCATCGACAGCGCGATCTGCACCACCACCAGGGAGGTCCGGAAGCGCGCCGCCGCCCGCGCTCCCGAGGCCTGGCCGGCGGTGCCCTTGAGCGCCGTCACCAGGTCGGGGCGGGTGGCGTGCAGGGCCGGGTAGAGGCCGAAGAGCAGCCCCGTCCCCAGGGCGAGCACGGCGGTGAAGACGATCATGCGCGGCTCGAGGGTGAAGTGGAGGTCCTCCGTCACGTCGCCGGGCAGCAGCGCCTGCAGCATCGCCTGCGTCCCCCGCGCCACGAACAGGCCGGTGGCGCCACCCGCCAGGGCGAGCAGGGCGGACTCGGTGAGCAGCTGGGCGATCAGGCGGCCGCGGCCGGCTCCGAGGGAGGTGCGGATCGCGATCTCGCGCGCCCGGGCGGCGCCGCGCGCCAGCAGCAGGTTGGCGACGTTGGCGCAGGCGATGACCAGGACCACTCCGGTGACGAGGAGCAGCAGGGTCAGCGGCACGCGGCTCTCGGCGTGCACCGTGCTCTGCCCCCGCCGGCCCGGCTCGACCACCAGGCGGCGCTCCCGGAAGCGGGCCATCGTCGCGTCGCTGATGCCCGGTCTGCAGCGGCGCCTCGACGTCGGCGAGGATCGCCCGGTAGGTGGCGTTGATGCGCTCCTCGGCCTGCTGCGGCGAGACCCCGGGGCGCAGGCGCGCGAACAGGTAGACCCAGTAGTTCCGCCGGTCCTCGAAGTCGTCCTCGGCGAAGAACGAGCTCAGCGTGGCGCGCATCGACAGCGGCACGAAGACGTCGGGGAGAGTGGCCAGCGTGGTGCCGGCGAACCCCTCGGGCGCGACGCCGAGGATGGTCAGGGCGCGCCCGTCGACCGTCAGGGTGCGGCCCACCACCCCGGGATCGGAGCCGTACTCGCGGCTCCAGAAGCCGTACGACAGCACCGCCACGGGGTGCTGCCCGGGTGCGCCGTCGTCGGCCGGCGAGATCAGCCGTCCCACGGCCGGCCGCAGCCCAAGGAGCGGGAAGTAGGAGCCGGACACCAGCATCGCCTCGCCGTTGAGGGTGCGCTGGCCGGTGGCCAGGTTGACCCCGGTCGCGCGGTGGCCGGCGATCCCCAGGAAGCCGCCCGGCGCCGCCTCGAGGTCGCGGAACATCGCGTAGCTGAACACGTCGTCGCAGTCGCCCGCCTCGTTGCACGAGGTCGAGCCCGGTTTGGGGCCGGGGGCGGAGAGGTTCACCAGGCGGTCGGGCTCGCGGACCGGCAGCGAGCGCAGCAGCACCTGGTCGAAGAGCGAGAAGATCGCGCCGTTCGCCCCGATGCCGAGCGCCAGCGAGAGCACCGCGACGGCGGTGAGGAAGGGGGTCTTGGCGAGGTGGCGGAACGCCTGGCGGACGGGCGGCATGCTCTTGGTACGCGCCGGGACCGCCGGGGGTTACGACGTCCTTCTCGCCGCACCGCCCCCGGCGGCGACACCGGCCGGCGGGTAGACTGGCCGCGCCGTGCGCCGCCGTCCCTCCCCGACGCCCTCCGCTCCGCGCCGCCGGCCGCTCCGCGGCACCGGGGTCGCGCTCGTGCTGGCGCTGGCGCTGTGTGCCGGCTGCGGCGGGTCGGGCCCCGGGGGCGCCGCGGAACGGGCGGCTCCGCCGGCGCCTCCACCCGCTCCCCGCGGCGACGCCACCACCCCCGCGCCGGCCGCGCCGGACGGTGGCGGCGACCTGCCGGTGGTCGTCTTCCTCGGCGACAGCCTCACCGCCGGCCTGGGGGTGGAGCCGGCGCAGGCCTGGCCGGCGCTGGTCGAGGAGCGGCTGGCCGCCGAGGGCCACCCGTTCCACGGCGTCGACGCCGGGGTGAGCGGCGACACCAGTGCCGGCGGCCTGGCGCGGGTGGACTGGGCGTTGCGCTCGCGGCCCGACGTGGTGGTGGTCGAGCTGGGGGCCAACGACGGCCTGCGGGGCCTGGATCTGGACATGACGGAGTCCAACCTGCGGCGCATCGTCGCCCGCGTGCGGCGGGCCGGGGCGCGGGTGCTGCTGGTCGGCATGCGGATCCCGCCGAACTACGGTCCCGGCTACACCGAGCGCTTCCACGACCTCTACCCGCGGCTGGCCGCGGAGCTCGGCGTGCCGCTGGTGCCCTTCCTCCTCGAGGGGGTCGGGGGGGAGCCGGACCTGAACCAGGCCGACGGCCTGCACCCGAACGCGGCCGGCCACCGGCGGGTGGCGGCGACCGTGGCGCCCTATCTGCTCCCGCTGGTTTCGGCGGCGGAGGCGGAGACGACCGCGGGCGCCGCGCGTTGACCGGCGCGGCCCGCGCCGCTCAGCCGCGCTTCGCCGACTCCCACAGCCGCTCCATCTCCTCGAGGTCCGCCTCGTCGAGCGTCCGGCCCCGCGCCGCGAGACCCCGCTCGACGGCGCCGAAGCGACGCCGGAACTTGGCGTTGGTGCCGGCGAGGGCGGCCTCCGGGTCGACGCCCAGCTTGCGCGCCAGGTTGGCGACCGTGAACAGCAGATCGCCGACCTCCTCGCGGACCGCCTCGGCGGCGCCCTCTCCGGGCGTCTCCAGGGCGGCGCGCAGCTCGGCGGTCTCTTCACCCAGCTTGGCGAACACGGACTCGGCGTCGGGCCAGTCGAAGCCGACGCCGGCCGCCTTCTGGGTCATGCGGTAGGCGCCGAGCAGGGCGGGGAGGGAGGCCGGCACGCCGGCCAGCAGCGAAGCGGTCCCCTCGGTGCCCAGCTTGCGGCGCTCCCAGGCGCGGGCGACGGCCGCGGCGTCGGCCAGCTCCTCGCGCGCCGCCCCGTCCGGCGGGAAGACGTGGGGGTGGCGGGCGACCATCTTGGCGTGCTCGGCGGCCACCACCTGCGGTGCGCTGAGGGCGCCGGCCTCCTCCCCGAGGCGGAGGACGAAGGCCACCTGGAACAGCAGGTCGCCGAGCTCGCCGGCGAGCCCCTCCCAGGCCGCCGCGGCGGCGTCGCCGGCGGCGGCGCGGTCCCCGCCGGCCGCCAGCACGCGGTCGGCCGCGGCCGCCGCCTCGTGGGCCTCCTCGAGCAGGTAACCGCGGGCGTCGGCCAGCGTCTGCTCGCGGTCCCAGGGGCAGCCGTCGGGGGCGCGCAGACGGGCGACCAGGTCGAGGAGCTTGCCGAGGTCGGGCACGGGTGGGTACGATAACCCACCACCGAGCCGTGGCCCGCGGACGCGGACCGCCCTCGAACCCAGTGCCGGAGCGCGCCGTGAGCGACCGATCGGACGACCCGAAGCCACCCCACGAGATCAAGGTCACCGACCGGCGGATGTTCACCCCGGACGGGGAGCTGCGCGAGGCGTACCGTGACACCGGCGAGCCCGCCGCGGCCGCACCGGAGGCCGCGGCCGCGCCGCCGCCGCCCCGACCGGCCGGAGCCGGAGCCGGCCGCCCCGCCGCCCGCCGCGGCCGCGGGTCCGGCCGGGGGCGGCGCCCGGGTCGAGATCCCCGGGGCGCCGCCGGACGGCGGGCCGTCCTTCTTCGACCTCCTGGCCGTGCTCGCCGAGCCGGTGTCGGTCTACCTCGGCGACGTCGACCTCGGCGACGGCGGCAGCGCCGAGAACCTCGACGCCGCGCGGGCCTACATCGATCTGCTGGACGTGCTGCGGCGCAAGACCGCGGGCAACCTCGACGCCCAGGAGACGGCCGTGCTCGAGGATCTGATCTACCGTCTCCGCATGCGCTACGTCCAGAAGCGGGGCTGAGGCCATGGGGCGCCCGAGGCGCTGCGGCGCCGTCCTCCTCTGCGCCCTGGTCCTCGCGCTCGTCACGGCGGCTCCCGCGGCGGGGGACGAGATCGAGCTCACCCCGACCACCCGACAGTCCCTGCTCCAGCTCCAGGAGCGGTGGAACCAGTGGCTGGCCGCCTTCTACCAGGGCAACGCCGACGGCGTCCGCCGGATCGCCGATCAGCTCGTCGCCTCCACCCGCTCGCTCGGCATGCAGGCGTTGCCCGACCTGGCGCGCGCCGCGGTGGTGCAGGCGATGGAGGTGGCCCGCGACGGCGACTTCGAGCGCGCCCGCCTGGCCCTGGCCAGCGCCGAGCGCCTCGATCCGGGGCGGCCGGAGACGGCCTTCGCCCGCTCCCGCGTCGAGCGCCTCGACGGGCGCTGGGCGCTGGCGGCGCGGAGCTGGGTGGACGGATGGGTCCGGCTCGCCCGCCTGCCGCTCGAGCGGCGGCTGTGGCTCGACGACGCCCTGCTGTGGCTGCTCTGCTCGCTGCTGCTGGCGGCGGCGCTGTTCGTGCTGGCGGAGCTGGCGCTGCACGGCGCACCGCTCCTCGAGGAGCTGCGCGGACGGCTGGCGCGCCACGTGCCGCCCTGGGGGGCCGCGGTCGCCGCCCTGCTCGTGCTGTTCTGGCCGCTGGCTCTGCCCGGCGGGCTGGTCTGGGGGCTGCTCTACGTGTCGGTGTGGCTGTGGGGGAGGGTGGGGCGCAGCGAGCGGGTGGTCCTGGCCCTGCTCTGGCTCCTGGCCGGAGCGGTGCCGTTGGCGGTCGCCGCCCAGCGCGACCGCACCGCGGTGGAGCTCTCGCCGCCGGTGCGCGCCGTCGAGGAGCTGGCGCGCGGCCGGCTCTACGGCGGGCTGTTCAGCGACCTCGGGGTGCTGCCGGGGGTGCTCCCGGACGATCCCGCCGTCGAGCAGCTCCTCGCCGACCTCCACCGGCGCCTGGGCCAATGGGAGATCGCGCGCTCGATGTACCAGAGGGTGTTGGAGGCGGAGCCGGCCAACGCCTCCGCCCTGCTCGATCTCGGCGCCTACTACTTCTACCGCGGCGATCTCGGCAGCGCGGCCCGCTACCTGGAGGAGGCCACCGAGGCCGATCCGACCTTCGGGCTGGCCTGGTTCGACCTCTCGCAGGTGTACTCGCAGAGCTACCTGTTCGACGAGATGCGGCGGGCGATCGACCGCGCCCGCGCCCTCGGCGGCTCGGCGGTGAGCCGCTGGGTCGCCGCCACCGGGGACGGGCGGGTGCTGAACGCCGACGGCGGCCTGGCGCGGCGCGACCAGATCCGGCGCCGGCTGCTGGCGAGCTGGCGGCCCGCGGACGACGACCGGTCCCGGCTCGATGTGGTGCGCCGGGCCCGGGCGCTGCTGCTGCCGGTGCTCCTGATCGCCGCTGCGATCTCCCTCGGCGCCCTGCTCCGGCGGGGCCCCGGGTCCGGCGGTGACGAGCCCGTCCCGGCGCCGCCCAACCTGTGGTGGCGGGCGGCGACGCCGGGGTGGCCGTCGTTGGCGGCGGGCCACGGCCTGCGCGCGCTGCTGGCCCTGTGGCTGCCCGCGGCGTGCCTGCTGCTGCCGTCCTGGCAGCGGATCGGCTTCGAGATCCCGGTGGGCTTCGACACCGGCAACCTGGCCCTGCCCCTCGCCGTGGCCGGTCTGGTGGTGCTGGCGGTGACCCGGTTCACCCGCGCCCTGAGGGCCGCCTGATGGCGATCGAAGGCACCCTCGAGGACATCCGGCTGCCGGAGATCCTGCAGCGCGTCGCCCACCAGCACAAGACCGGGATCCTCACCGTCCAGAGCGAGAGCACCATCGTCGCCCTCACCTTCCTCGGCGGCAGCGTGGTGGCGGCCGACTCGCTGGCGGAGACGGTGGAGGAGCGGCTCGGCGAGCTGCTGGTGCGGCAGGGGCTGCTGGGGCGCGGCGCCTTCGCCGAGATCGCCTCGCGCCAGGAGGCGGGCGAGGGGCGGCTGGTCGACCTGCTGGTTTCGCAGGGCTCGCTCAGCCGCGAGCAGGTGCTGCGCGCGCTGCGGCAGCAGACCTACGAGCTGCTCACCGAGCTGCTCGACTGGCGGGCGGGAGAGTTCAAGTTCTACAGCGGCGACGAGGTGTCGTTCGAGGAGGGGATCGAGCCGATCCAGGTCGACGAGCTGCTGCTCGGCAACGGGGGCCCGGTGGAGCTGTCGGCGCCGGCGCCGGCGCCGGTCGGGGTCTCCGCCGTGGCGCCGGCCGGGGTCCCCGCCGTGGCGCCGGCCGAGCCGGCCCCCGTGGCCGTGGCGCACCGGCCGCCCGCCTTCGTTCCCGCCGCGCCGCGGGTGGTCGTGGAGATGCCACTGCCGGAGCCCGAGGTCGAGCCGGAGGCGGCGGCGGTGCCCCGCCTGCCTTCCTGGCTGGCACCGGCGGTCGCCCTCGCCCTCGCGCTCGCCCTGGTGGCGGTCACGCTCGCCGGGCCGACCGCCCTGCTGCTGCCCTTCCCCTGGCAGCGCGACGACCGCGCCGCCTTCGGCGAGGTGCAGCGGGTCGCCCGTCAGATCGTCCTCGACCGCGCGGCGAAGACCTTCTTCCTGCTCGAGGGCCGCTTTCCCGACAGCCTGGAGCGGCTCACCGCCCTCGGTCTCCTCGACCGCACGGACCTGCGCGGCGAAGGCGGCCGGGCGCTCGTCCTGGAGGCCCGCGAGGACAGCTACGAGGTGCGCCTGCGCGGTAGCACCGAGCCCGCCCAGGTCGAGGCGATCACCGGCAACTTCCTCCTCGATCCCGCCTTCCTGCGGTCCTCCGAGCCGGTGCCGGAGGATCCGCCCCTGGTCCTCCTCGACTGACCCCCCCCTCGCGGCGGATGCGGGGGCGTCTGCGGCGTCGCTGCTCGGTCGGGGGGCCTGCGGCGACCTGGTGGTCGCCTCAGCCCCCCTCCCTCGCGCTCCTTGCAGCCACCCCCGCCTCCACCGCGAGGGTGCCTTCGGTCACCGCGGGGGCGTCGCTGCGCTCGCCCCGGGGGCCTCGCGCGGGCTGCGCCCGCTCTCGGCCTGGGGCGGCTCTCGCTTCGCTCGCGCCGCTCGGGGCGCGGGCTGCGCCCGCTCTGGGCGGAATAAACTTGAGTGCATCTTTGTCAGGTAGAGTGTGGCGCAGGATGTGAATGCGCTAGACTAAGGTCTGCGACGGTGGCCGCGGCCGGCCGGGTGTCCGCCCGGGAGGCGGTGGCGCCGTGAACCTCGGGGTCCCAGGGGACCGCAACGGCAAGCGAGGAGGAGAGCGTTGAGCAAGATCATCGGAATCGATCTCGGGACGACCAACAGCGTCGTCGCCGTCATGGAGGGCGGCGAGGCGAAGGTCATCCCGAACACGGAAGGCAACCGCACGACCCCGTCGGTGGTGGCGTTCAGCAAGGATGGCGAGCGGCTGGTCGGCCAGGTGGCCAAGCGCCAGTCGGTGACCAACCCCAAGCGCACCGTCTTCTCGATCAAGCGCTTCATGGGCCGGCGCTTCGACGAGGTCAGCGAAGAGATGAAGATGGTGCCGTACCCGGTGCAGCGCGCCGACAACGGCGACGTGCGCATCCAGGTCGACGACAAGCAGTACTCGCCGCCGGAGATCTCGGCGATGGTGCTGCAGAAGCTCAGGTCCGCGGCCGAGGACTACCTCGGCGAGAAGGTGGAGCGCGCGGTCATCACCGTGCCTGCCTACTTCAACGACGCGCAGCGGCAGGCGACCAAGGACGCCGGCAAGATCGCCGGCCTCACCGTGGACCGGCTGGTCAACGAGCCCACCGCCGCCGCCCTGGCCTACGGCCTGGACAAGAAGAAGGACGAGACGATCGCCGTCTACGACTTCGGTGGCGGCACCTTCGACATCTCGATCCTCGAGGTCGGCGAGGGCGTGGTCGAGGTCAAGGCGACCAACGGCGACACCCACCTCGGCGGCGACAACATCGACCAGCGGATCATCGACTGGCTGCTCGAGGAGTTCAAGAAGGACCAGGGGGTCGACCTGTCGCAGGACGCGATGGCGATGCAGCGCCTCAAGGAGGCCGCCGAGAAGGCCAAGATCGAGCTCTCCTCGACGCAGCAGACCGACATCAACCTGCCCTTCATCACCGCCGACCAGTCGGGGCCCAAGCACCTCAACCTGAACCTGTCGCGATCGCGCCTCGAGCAGCTCGTCGAGCCGCTGATCCAGCGCTCCATCCCGCCCTGCGAGCAGGCGCTGGCGGACGCCGGGATGACCGCGGCCGACATCGACGAGGTGGTGCTGGTGGGCGGCCAGACCCGCATGCCGGCGGTCCAGGAGCTGGTCAAGAAGTTCTTCGGCAAGGAGCCCCACAAGGGGGTCAACCCGGACGAGGTGGTGGCGATCGGAGCCGCCATCCAGGGCGGTGTGCTGGGCGGCGAGGTCAAGGACGTGCTGCTGCTCGACGTGACGCCCCTGTCGCTCGGCATCGAGACCCTCGGCGGCGTCTTCACCAAGCTGATCGAGCGCAACACGACGATCCCGACCCGCAAGAGCGAGACGTTCTCGACGGCGGCCGACAACCAGACCTCGGTCGAGGTGCACGTGCTCCAGGGCGAGCGCGAGATGGCGCGCGACAACCGGACGCTGGGCCGCTTCCACCTGGTCGGCATCCCGGCGGCGCCCCGCGGCATGCCGCAGATCGAGGTCACCTTCGACATCGACGCCAACGGCATCGTCAACGTGTCCGCCAAGGACCTCGGCACCGGCAAGGAGCAGAAGATCACCATCACCGCGTCGAGCGGCCTCGACGAGGGGGAGATCGACCGCATGGTGCAGGACGCCCGGTCGCACGCCTCCGAGGACAAGGAGCGTCGCAAGAAGGTCGAGACGCGCAACCAGCTCGACAGCCTCGTCTACCAGACCGACAAGGTCTACAACGAGAACAAGGAGAAGCTCGCCGCCGAAGCGAAGGGCGAGGTGGAGAGCGCGCTCGAGGGCGGCCGCAAGGCGCTCGAGGGCGAGGACGTCGCCGCGATGGAGCAGGCGATGCAGGCGCTGCAGCAGGCGTCGCACCGGATGGCGGAGGTGATGTACCAGCAGACCGCCGGCCAGCCGGGCGGCCGGCGCGGCGCCGGGCGGCGAAACGGGAGGCGCGGCCGGCGCCGGCGGCGCTGCCGGCGACGAGGAGGTCATCGACGCCGAGTACGTGGACGTCGACAAGGAGGGCTGAGCGAGCGGTGGTCCGCCCCGGGGGGCCGCTCGGCCCCCCGGGGCGACCCGGCTCGCCGCCGAAAGGAGGAGCGATGGCCGAGGAACGTCCACCGCGGCGCCGGCGGGGTCAGAAGTACCTGATGATCAGTGCCGTCGCGGAGCGGTTCGACATTCACCCCCAGACCCTCCGCCTCTACGAGCGCGAGGGTTTGATCACCCCGGCGCGCAGCGCCGGCAACACCCGCCTCTACGACGACGAGACGCTGGGGCGGCTCGACACCATCCTCACCCTCACCCGCGACCTGGGCGTCAACCTCGCCGGCGTCGAGGTCATCCTCAACCTGCGCGAGCAGCTCGAGCGCATGCAGCTCGAGGTGGACCGGCTGCTCGACCAGGTGCGTCGCGACCTGATGGACCGCGACGCGGCGGTGCAGCGGCGGCACGCGCTGGTGCGCATGGAGAGCCACCCGCCGGTGCGGCGTTCGCGCTGAGCCGGCGGCGGCCTCAGCCGCCGCGGATGTAGTGCTCGAGCTGCTCGATCGTGAAGCGTTGCTTTTCGATGATCGCCTTCACGACGTCGCCGATCGAGATCAACCCGACGAGCCGCTCGCCGTCCAGCACCGGCAGGTGGCGCACGCGGTGCTCGGTCATCAGCGCCATGCAGGTCTCGATCTCCTGGTGCGGGGCGACGCACAGCACCTTGCGGGTCATGATCTCCCGCACCGCGGTGTCCTTCGACATGCGACCCTGGAGGATCACCTTGCGCGCGTAGTCGCGTTCGGTGACCATGCCGGCGATGCGACCGTCGGCGTCGAGAACGACCAGCCCCCCGATCCCCTCGGCGGCCATCTTCTCGAGCGCCGTCAGCACCGTGGCGTCGGGCTCGATGCCGTGCACCTGCCGGCCCTTGGCCGCCAGCACCTCCTCGACCGTGGCCATCCCGCCTCCTTTCCGTGGCTGCGACCGGACATTCTAGCGCCCGGCCGGGGGCGGGATCAGTCGAACAGGGTGGGGGCCGCTGCGTCGTCCTCGTCGTCGCCGTCGTCGCCGCCGGCCGGCGGCGGTCCGGCGACCCCGCGCGGGACGCGCTCGACCTCGTGCACCGTCGCCATCGTGGGGGCTCCGGCGGCCGCGGGCGCGGCGCCGGCGGGCGCGGCGTCCGACGCGGCCTGCGGCGCGGGCGGCCCGGGCGCCTCGTCCTCCGCCGCCAGGTAGACGTAGCGCCCCAGCCCCCGCACCCACTGCAGACCGCCCCCCTCTTCGCGGACCCGCTCGAACTGGTTGAGCTTCGAGTCCAGGTCGTCGAGGAAGTGCAGCACCAGCGCCTCCGGCGTCATCGGCTCGACCGGCGCCGCGAACTCCCGCTTGCCCTGGTGGGAGAGCACCAGGTGCTCGAGGTGGAGCTGCAGGTCGTCGGGGACGTCGCCGAGCGCCAGGCAGCACTCGCGCAGCAGGTCGCGGCCGATCACCACGTGTCCGATCAGCCGCCCCTCCAGGGTGTAGTCGTTCGCCGGCATCGCCCCGAGCTCGCGGATCTTGCCGAGGTCGTGGAACAGCACGCCGAGCAGCACCAGGTCGCGGTCGACGCGCCGGTAGTGGCCGCAGACCGCCAGCGCCAGCTCGGCCATCGACACGACGTGCTCGAGCAGCCCGCCGCGGTAGGCGTGGTGGATGTGCTTGGCGGCGGGGTGCTCGCGGAGCTGGCGACCGTGGACCGCCAGCGCGTGGTCGGCGAGCCGGCGCAGCACCGGCCGTCCGACCTGGCCCAGGCGCCCGTTCCAGCCGGCGCCAGAGCTCGTCGACGTCCTCGTGGGTCGACGGCACCAGCAGCGCCTCGTCGAAGCCGTAGCGGCGGTCGTCCTCGGTGGCGACGCGGCACTCGTCGATCGAGATCTGGAGCTGGTCGCGGTAGAGCTTCACCGCGCCGCGCAACGCCACGAAGTCGTGGGCCTCGAACTCCGCTTCGAGCGCCGGGCTGTCCGCCCACACCTTGGCGACCATCGAGCCGGTGGCGTCGGCCACCTCCATGTCCAGGAACGAGCGGCCGTTGCGGTCCTGGCGCAGCTCCTTGCGGGTGACCAGCGCGAAGCCCTGGACGCTGTCTCCGGACTCCCAGGCCCGGATCGGTTCGTTGCGACGGACGCCGACCATGAGGCGTCAGTCTAGCAGTCGCCCCCGCCCGCCGGCGGTGCGGGAGCCGCCCGCGCCGGCGCCGCCGCGGCGGTGTGAGAGGGTGGTGCGGGGCCGGCGCGGCGCCGTGCCCGCGACCGAGGAGGAGACGATGGAGAAGCTCGACGACGACGCGCTGCGCGAGGGGCTCGAGAGGCTGCCCGGCTGGAGCCGGAGCGGCGACGAGATCGAGCGCACCTACCACCACCCCGACTTCCGCACCGCGATGGCCTTCGTCGCCTACGTGGCCGAGCAGGCCGAGGCGATGGGCCACCATCCCGACATCGACGTGCGCTACGACCGCGTGCGGCTGGCGCTCTCCACCCACAGCGCGGGCGGGCTGACCGCCGCGGATCTCGAGCTGGCGGGGCGGATCGACCACCGCGCCTGAGGCAGCGCCGGGGAGGAACAGGGCGGCCCCCCGCCCGGTTGTGGTGTGGCGATGCGAACCGAGACGCGAGGCGGACACGCGGGCGCGGCGGCGGTGCTCGCCGCGCTCGTCCTGGGGATGGCGGGCGCGGCGGCCGCGGCGGCGGCGGACGACCCGCTGACCTGGCCCGAGGACCAGCGGGCCTTCCTGCAGGACGGTCCGGGCGCCCTGCTCGGCGCCGGGCAGCGCGCCGAGCTGACGTCCCTCGACGCCGCGGGCCGCGCCGCGTGGATCGACCGTTTCCTCGCCGCCGACCCGGTGCCGGAGACCCCGGTCAACGAGCTGGCGGTCGGCATCGCCCGTCGGCAGGCGCTGGCCGCCGCCAGCTTCGCCACCCCGGAGGACGTGCGCGCCCGTCTGCTGTTCCTCGACGGCCCGCCCAGCGAGCGCCTGGTGGTCGACTGCGGCACCGCCTACCGCCCGCTCGAGATCTGGAGCTGGGGCGAGCCCGGGCGCCGCGACCGCGCCGGCGACACCCGCTCGGTGCTGGTCTACCAGCCGGCGGCCGGCGAGCCCTGGCGCCTGTGGCTGCCGATCGACTCCAAGCGCGCCCTGTACAGCGACGAGATGCAGTACTGGCTCGAGCAGTGGGAGGAGCTGGTCTCCCAGGGCATGATCCGCGCCCGGCGCTTCGACCTCCAGGTCTGCAAGGAGACGCGGCGGGTCGACCGCGTGACCGGGGTCGAGGCGCTCACCGACTACCGCCAGGACCGGCCGCGCGCCGAGGACTACACCGCCTTCCTGGCGCCGCCCGCCGACCTGGCGGCGTGGGCGCGGAGCGCCGCCGCCACGGTGGTCCCGGAGGCGCCGCCGCCGCTCGAGGTGGGCAGGTTGGAGGTCACCTTCCCCGAGCGGCAGGGCGAGCGGATCGTGGCCCGCCTGGCGGTGCGCCTGCCCCCGGCGGCGGCGGTATCGGCGCCGCGCGAGACGTCGCTGGCCACGGGCGCGCCGGACTGGGATGCCGCCTTCGGCGACGAGGACGGTACCGCCGCGGCGGCCGGTGGAGGCGCGGCGGCCGGTGGAGGCGCAGCGGCCGGTGGAGGTGCAGCGGCCGATGGAGGCCCTGCGGCCGCCGCGGCGCCGGTGGAGACGGCGGACGGCGCGGCGCCGGCCCCGCCGCCGGCGCCGGCCGCGTCCGACGGGGAGCGGGAGCTCCGGCTCGTCGTCGAGGGGCTCGTCGAGCTCGACGGTGCGGTGCACGACACCTTCCGGGTCCGCTTCCGGCCCGACGCCCCCGCCGGCGACGTGCCGGTGGCGCTGGTCGTCGACCGGCCGCTGCGGCCGGAGCGGACGTACCTGGCCCGGCTCCGCGTGGTCGACCAGGTCTCCGGCCGCACGGCGCGCGTCGACCGCGCCTTCCGGGTCCCGGCCGAGCCGCAGCCGGTCGCGCCGACGGTGCCGCCGGAGGACGTCATGGTGGCGCTGGGGCGCGACCTGGCCCGCCAGAAGGTCGCCGGCGGGGTCGACTCGCTGCTGCTGGTGCCGCCGCAGGAGACGGTGGTCCTGGGGCTGTGGCGGGCCGAGGCGCTGGTCACCGGCGAGCGCATCAGCAAGGTGTCCTTCCTGGTCGACGGCACCGCCCAGCTCACCCGCACCCGACCGCCCTACACGGCCGAGCTGCGCCTCGACCGGTTCCCGCGCGAGCAGGTCATCCGCGCCGAGGGCTACGACGACGCGGGCGCCCTGGTCGCCGCCGACGAGGTCGTGGTCAACCAGCCGCGAGGTCAGCTCCGGGTGCGCATCGTCGAGCCCCGCCGGGGCGTCCGGGCCGCCGGCGCCCTCGACGCCCGCGCCGAGGTGACGGTGCCGGACGGCCGCCGGGTCGAGCGGGTGGAGTTCCGGGTCGACGACCAGCTGGTGGCGACGCGGGAGAGCCCGCCCTGGGAGGCGCGGATCGAGCCGCCCGCCGGCGGCGACCTCACCTACCTCTCGGTGACCGCCTTCCTCGACGACGGCCAGCGGGCGGAGGACGTCCGCTTCCTCAACGCTCCCGGGTTCATGGAGGAGGTCGACGTCTCGCTGGTCGAGCTCTACGTCACCGCCGTCGAGCACGGGCACCCGGTGCAGGGGCTCGCCGCCGACCAGTTCCAGGTCTTCGAGGACGGCCGTCCGCAACGGGTGGTCAAGTTCGAGGAGGTCGACGACCTGCCCCTCGCGCTCGGGGTGGTGATCGACACCTCCGGGTCGATGCAGACCTCGCTGCCGGAGGCGGTGCGCGCCGCCGACGACTTCCTCAACCGGCTGGTGCGGCCCGGCGACCACGCCTTCGCGGTCGCCTTCGCCGACGTGCCCACGCTGCGGATGCCACCCACCGACGACGTCGGCGCGGTGGCCGGGTCGCTGGCCGGGTTGCGCGCCAACGGCGCCACGGTGCTGCACGACGCCATCGTCACCAGCCTCTACTACACCCGCGGGCTGGAGGGGCAGAAGGCGCTGGTGCTGTTGTCCGACGGCGACGACACGGCGAGCCACGTCCCGTTCGACGACGCCCTGGAGTACGCTCGCCGGATGAACGTGGCCATCTACACGATCGGCCTCGGGGTGGGCCGCCTCGACCTCGGCGTCCGCAACAAGCTCCAGGCCCTCGCCGAGGCCACCGGCGGGCGCAGCTTCTACATCTCCAAGGCCGAGGAGCTGTCGGGCGTCTACGACGAGATCGGCGAGGAGCTGCGCAGCCGCTACCTGCTCGCCTACGGGTCCGACCAGCCGCGCGGCGACGGCGGCTTCCGGCGGGTGGAGGTGAAGGTGCGCCAGCGCGGCGTGGAGGCGCGGACCATCCGCGGCTACTACCCGTGAGGCGGGCGGCCGGATGCCTGCTGGCGGCGGCCCTGGTGGTCGCCGGCGCGGCGGCCGGGGCGCGGGTGGCCGGCGCGGCCGGGACGGCGGCGACCGAGGAGTTCTCGTTCGCCGGGGCTCAACGACGTCTACCGCGAGGACGGGCTGGAGCTCGCCCCGGTGGTCGAGGGGCCGCTCACCGTTCACCTGTCGTCGCCCGACAACCACCTGACCCTGCGCAGCCACCGCCTGCGGCTCACCCCGCTGGGCGACGGCAGCCACCGCGCCGAGGTGGTCGCCGACTTCTCGGGCGCCGGGCACCTGGTGGCCCGGGTCGAGCTCGCCGGAGCGGTGTCCCGACTCGACGACGACGTGGAGGTGCCGCCGCAGACCCGCACCGTGGTGGCCCGGGTGGTGATCGCCCGTGACGCCGACGGCGGCTACCGGGTCACGCCCCTCGAGATGCCGCCGAGCCTGCCGGTGACCCTGCACTCCGGCCTCGCCGGACGCCTGGGCGACCTCTGCGGCAGCTTCGCGCTGCTGCCCGGCTTCGGCCTCGACTGCGCTGCCGTGCGCGGCGCCCTGTCGACCGCCAACGTGCCGCTTCCCGCCCCCGGCGAGACCTTCCCGGTCCCCACCGAGCGGCTCAGCGCCGGCGACCGCGCCCGCCTCGACGCCTACCTGGCGCGCGCCCGGGACGCCGGCTGACCCCGTGCCGTCGATCCTGCGGCGGGCGCCGCTGACGGCCGCGCTCCTGGCGTCGATCGCCGGCGCCTACCTGCTGGAGATCGCCTGGGGGATGCGGCTCGGCGACGGGCTCGGAGGGCCGACCGACCTGCGGGTGCTGGTGGCGTTGGGGGCCAACGTCTGGCCGCTCGACGGTGAGTACTGGCGGCTGGCCGCCAGCCTGTTCCTGCACATCGGCCTCCTCCACCTGTTGGTCAACGGCTGGGCCCTCTACCAGCTCTGCGGACTGTTCGAGATCTGGCTCGGCGCGGCGCGCCTGGCGCTGGTCTACTTCGCCGGCGGGTTGGCGGGGTCGGCGGCGAGCCTGGCGTTCACCCTGCACGGCTCGGAGCGCCTGTCGGCCGGGGCGTCGGGCGCCATCTTCGCGGTGCTCGGGGCGCTGATCGCCTTCCTGCTGCGCCGCCGGGAGCGCCTGCGGCCGGAGGCGCGGTCGCTCCTCATGCAGCTGCTGTTCTGGGCCGGGCTGAACGTCTTCCTGGGGTTCAGCGCCGCCGGCATCGACAACGCCGGCCACCTCGGCGGCTGTGCCGTCGGCCTGGTGCTCGGGGTGTTCCTGCGCGAGCGCCCCCGCCTGCGGCCGGCCGCCGGCCCCGGCGACGCGGACGGCGCCTGACCGCGCGGCCCGCCGCCGGTCAACGGTCGGCCGGCGCCGGCACGGCCGCGTCGAGCCCGGCGGCGTCGGCGCTGCGCAGGATGGCGTCGTTGTCGGGTACCTGGAGCAGGAAGCGGCCGCGCAGGGCGGCGCCCAGGTAGCCGGTCTTCCGCATCAGGGTCTCGTGGGCGCGCTCGAGGTGGCGGCGCCGTCCCCGCACCGCGTCCGAGGCGATGCCCAGGCCGGCGAGCGCCTCCAGGCCCTGGAAGACCGCCAGGTCGAGCCGCTCGCCCAGCTCCGGGTAGGGATGACCGGCGAGGAAGCCGCGGATCGCCTCGACCAGCGGCTCGATCTCCTGGCGCACCGGGACGTCGAGCGCCATGCGGAGCAGCCACGAGCGGTCGAAGGCCGCGGCCGCGGCGTCGCCGCGGGCCTCGTGCAGGGCGAGGGCCTTGGCGAAGTGGCGGCGGGCCTCCACGCCCCGCTTGCGCATCAGGTGGATGCGGCCGAGCAGCCGCTCGGCGTCGCCGACCAGCGGCGACGGAGCGCTGAGCTGCAGGTGGAAGGTCGCCTCCTTGGCCAGCTCGAGGGCCGCGTCGGCGTGACCGAGGTCGAGCTCGTTGCCGGCGAGGGCCAGCCGCGCCACCGCCACGCCCTCGACGTCGGCGCTGCGGCGACGGATCTCGAGCGCGGCGCGCAGCCGCGGCGCCGCTCCGGCCGGGTCGCCGAGACGGGACAGGGTGCGCCCCAGGCCGAGCAGCGCGTAGGCCAGGTCGCGGTCGTCGCCGGCGGCGCGGGCCGCCTCCTCGGCCTCGTGGAAGCGCTCCAGGGCGCGAGGGTAGTTGCCGGCGCGCAGTGCCACGGCGCCGAGGGCGCTGAGCGAGGCGCAGATGCCGCGCGCCTCGCCGAGCTCGCGCCGGGTGTCGAGGGCGGCCCGGTGGCGCTCGCTGGCGAGCTCGAGGTGCTGGCGCCAGAGGGCGAGGTTGCCCAGGTGGAAGCGGCAGGTGGCGGCCAGCGCGGCGAGGCCGTCGCGCTCGAACACCGGCAGCAGATCGCCGAGGAGGGTCGCGGCGGCATCGTAGCGCTCGCGGCGGATGAGCAGGTGGGCCAGCTTGAGCAGCAGGGCCCCCTTGCGCCGCGGTTCGAGGCCGCCCGCCTTCCCCAGCGCGGCGCGCAGGGTGTCCTCGGCGGCCTCGAGCTTGCCCTCGTCGAGCAGGCGGTCGGCGCGCAGGCCCGCCAGCGCCAGCAGCTCCTCGCCGGGGCGGTCCGCGGCCAGCTCGAGGGCGCGGTCGAGCTCGCCGGGGAAACGGCTCAGCTCGCCCGCACGGCGGGCCAGCGAGAGGAGGAGCCAGAGGAGCTGGTACTCGGTGGCCTGCGGTGTCCCGGCGGTGCGCTCCCGGTCGACCTCGGTGGCCAGCCGGGCCAGCAGCGCGCCCTCCTCGCCGGGTCTCGCCTCACGCACTCTCTGCTTCCAGCGGGCGACGTCCATCCCCTCCGCCCTTTCGAAATCGACTGCCTGCGAGCGAACCCGTTTTCAAGAAGATCCTGCGGAGCGATCGTATCATCGGGCCACGGGGAGGGGGAGGGGAGGACCGGGTCCGCGGGGAAGCCTTCCGCCGCGCGCCGTGTTCTGCTACCTTTGGTGGTTGCGCCGCCGGCCGTTCGGCCGGCCGACCGCCCGACGTTCCGCCCCCACTCGCCGCGCGCCGAACCGGAGGTATGCCGACGATGAATTCGCGCCGTTCGATCAAGCCCCTGTTCTACTTCACCGTGGTCGACGAGAACCTGCTGTCGGAGGTCTTCGCCGAGATGGAGGAGGAGGACCACTTCGCGGTCACCTACAAGGTCCGCAACACCGACGACGTCTTCGTGATGACCGCCGAGACCAAGGACGCCATGGACCGCCGCGACGTCCACTACAACCTCCTCGCCGAGGAGGACGGCTCGCGCATCTCGCTGCTGCATTCGCCGCTGTCGCGCGAGGAGCTGGTCGACTACGAGGACTCGCTCAAGGCGCTCACCCTGGCCTGCCGGGCGATCGCCGCCGCCTGCGTCGGCGTCAACGGCGAGAGCAACCTCGGGTTCGACCTGTCGGCGAGCGCCGACAGCTTCACCTACTTCACCGCCCCGGCCGGCCACACCTTCATCTTCCGGCTGTTCCAGGAGCGTGACGAGGCGGTGCAGTTCCTCGACAAGCTGACCATGGGCGACAAGAAGGCGCTCGAGTGGGCCCGCTCGCTCCCCCTCACCTCGGTCGGCGAGCTGAAGTCCTACCACTGACCCCGCCGCCGCGGCACCGGTAGACTGGGCGCCGTGAGCCTGCCGCTCTTCGCCCCCACCCGCACCGTCTCCGAGCTCTGCGCGGAGATCCGCACCCTCCTCGACGCGGCCTTCCCGTCGGTCTGGGTGGCCGGCGAGGTGCAGCGGCTCCGCGCGTCGCAGCGCGGCCACCTGTACTTCGAGCTGGTCGAGAAGGACGCCGGCGACGGCGTCTGCGGCAAGCTCGACGCGGTGCTCTGGCGCCGCGACCACGAGCGGGTGCGGCGGGCTCTGGCCGCCTCCGGCCAGAGCCTCGCCGAGGGGATCGAGGTGCGCTGCCGCGGCGGCGTCGATTTCTACGGCGCCGGCGGCCGGCTGCAGCTCGTGGTGCGCGAGGTGGATCCGGCCTTCACCCTCGGGCTGCTGGAGCGGCGCCGCCGCGAGACGCTCCTCGCCCTCGAGGCCGCCGGGCTGCTGGAGCGCAACCGGGCGCTGCCGCTGCCGGCGCTGCCGATGACCGTCGGCCTGGTGACCTCGGCCGGCAGCGCCGCCTACCACGACTTCCTCGCCACCCTCGCCGAGAGCGGCTACGGCTTCCGGGTGCTGCTGGTCCACGCCGCGGTGCAGGGGCGGGGGGCGGAGCCGGAGCTGGTGTCGGCCCTGGGGGTGGCGTCGCGCGCTGGCGTCGACTGCGTGGCGCTGGTGCGCGGCGGCGGCGCGCGCTCCGACCTCGCCGTCTTCGACAGCCGCTCGGTGGCCGAGGCGGTGGCGCGGTCGCCGGTGCCGGTGCTCACCGGTCTCGGGCACGAGATCGACCAGTCGATCGCCGACCGCGTCGCCCACACCGCGCTGAAGACCCCGACCAAGGTGGCGGAGCTGCTGGTCGAGCGCGTCGCCGCGGCCGACCGCCGCCTGGGCGAGCTGCGCCGGTCGCTGGGGCGGGAGGCCCTCGTGCGCCTGCGGGGCGGGCGGCAGGAGCTGGGAGGCGCCGAGCGCGGCGTCGCCCTGGCGCGCGGCCGCCTGCGGGCGGCGGGCGAACGGATCGAGGCGCGGGCGCGGGCCCTGGCGCGGGCCGGGGCCGCCTGCCTGCGCCAGGCACGCCGGCGGCCTCCGGAGCTGGCCCGCCGCCTGGCCGCCGCGGCGCCGCGCCGGCTCGGCCGCGACGCGGACGCCGCGCCCCGTCTCGCCGCCCGGCTCGTCGCCGTCGCCGGCGCGCGGTTGCGCGAGGCCGGCGCCCGTCTCGACGGCTTCGGGCGCCTGGCCCGCGGCCTCGACCCCGACCGCATCCTGGCGCGCGGCTACTCGGTCACCCGCGACGGGTCCGGCCGGCTGCTGCGCGACGCCGCGGCCGCCGCGACCGGCGACCTCCTCACCACCCGACTCGCCCGTGGCGAGCTGACCAGCCGCGTCACGGCGCGGCACGAGGGAGAGCGATGAGCGAATCCGCCGATCCCGTCCCCGCCCCGGCCTTCGCCGAGGCGATGGACGAGCTGGAGGCGATCCTGCGCCGCATCGAGGGCGAGGAGATCGACATCGACCGGCTCGCCGAGGAGCTGCGCCGCGCCGCGGAGCTGCTCGAGCTGTGCCGCGCCAAGATCCGTCGCGCCGAGGTGGAGGTGACGCAGATCGTCCAGGACCTCGAGGAGGGAGCGCCGGCGGAGGAGCCGCCGGCGGGGGACCCGCAGGTTGCGGCCGGCGCCGGCGGCGAGGCCGCGACCGACGACGAGGACGACGACGACGACCTCCCGTTCTGAAGGCCGCCGCGGCGCGGCGCCTACTCGGTCGCGGCAGGGCGGCGCTGCTTCTCCAGGAAACCGAGGACGGCGCTGTTGACCGGCCCGGCGCGCTCGATCACCACGGCGTGGCCCGCCCCCGGCACCAGCAGCAGCTCGGCGTCGGGCACGGCGGCGGCGATCTCCCGGCTGTAGGCGGGCGGCTTGAGCAGGTCCTCCTCGCCACAGAGGACCAGCGTGGGGCAGCGGATCGCCGGCAGGCGGTCGCGCAGGTCGAGCTGCCGGAAGGCGTCGGTGAGGCGGACCAGGCCGGCGAAGAACTCCGCGGGGTAGCCGGCCATCCTCTCTTCGCCCTGCGCCAGCAGCGGGTTGTCGGGACGCAGGAAGCGGTTCGAGTAGTTGAAGGGCGCCGCCACCCGGAACAGGTGGTGGGGGTCGTCGACCGCGTCCGCCCACAGGTCGACCTGCCGCGCCAGCAGCGGCTCGACGTGCGCGGCGGCCGAGATCACCGTCAGGCTGAGGCAGCGGCGCGGGTGCGCGGCGGCGAAGGTCATCCCCACTTCGCCGCCGTAGGAGGTCCCCACCAGATGGCAGCGGGGGATCTCCAGGTGGTCGAGGAGGCCGAGCAGGTCGGCGGCGTGCAGCTCGAAGGAGTAGGGAACGGGTGGCTTGGCGCTGCGCAGCTGACCGCGGAAGTCGTGGTAGAGGCAGCGGTAGCGGCGCTCGAAGACCGGCCGCTGCAGCACCCACGACCGGGTGGTCATGAGGATGCCGTTGAGGAACGCGACGACCGGGGCTCCGGCCGGGCCGCGCAGCTCGTAGTGGAGCTCGACGCCGTCTGCGGAATAGGTGGGCATCGGCAGATGGTAACCCGGCCGCGGCGCGGGGGCCGCGGACCGGTCGCGCCGGCGCCCTGGACTGATACACTGCGGACGCCTCTTGCGCGGCCGCGCGGGCCGCGCCGTGCTCGTTCCCTGCTGAAGGAGATCCACCTTGAAGATCCATGAGTTCCAGGCGAAGGAGATCCTGCGCCGCTACGGGGTGGCCACGCCGCGCGGCCGGGTCACCGATCGCCCCGAGGAGGCGCGGGAGATCTGCGAGGAGTGGGGGGGTCGCTGCGTCGTCAAGGCCCAGATCCACGCCGGGGGCCGCGGCAAGGGGGGCGGCGTCAAGCTCGCCGAGTCGCCGGCCGAGGCCGAGGAGCTCGCCGGCCGCATCCTGGGCATGCAGTTGGTGACCCACCAGACCGGTCCCGAGGGGCAGAAGGTGCGCCGGGTGCTGGTCGAGGAGGCCCTCGACATCGCCCGCGAGCTGTACCTGTCGATCACCCTGGACCGGGCGCGCGGCAAGCCGGTGATCATGGCGTCGCGCTCGGGCGGCATGGACATCGAGGAGGTGGCGGCCCGCGATCCGGAGGCCATCCTGCGCCAGCCGGTCGAGCCCTTCCTCGGCCTGCTGCCGTTCCAGTCGCGCCGCCTGGCGTCCGGGCTGGCGCTGAGCGGCGAGAGCGCCAAGAAGGCCACCCGGCTGATCGCCTCCCTGGTCCGCGCCTACCTCGACACCGACGCCTCACTGGCCGAGATCAACCCGTTGATGGTCACCGCGGGGGGCGACGTGCTCGCCCTCGACGCGAAGATGAACTTCGACGACAACGCGCTGTTCCGCCACCCCGACATCGCCGCCATGCGCGACCTCGCCGAGGAGGCGCCGGCCGAGGTGGAGGCCTCCAAGTACGGCCTCAACTTCATCCAGCTCGACGGCACCATCGGCTGCATGGTCAACGGTGCCGGCCTGGCGATGGCCACCATGGACATCATCAAGCTGCACGGCGGCGAGCCGGCCAACTTCCTCGACGTCGGCGGCTCCGCGAGCCAGGAGGCGGTGGGCAACGCCTTCCGCATCCTGGTGGCCGACCCCAAGGTGCGCGCGGTCCTGATCAACATCTTCGGCGGCATCGCCCGCACCGACCGCATCGCCCGCGGTGTCGTGGGCGCGATCGGCGACCTCGGCGGCGTCGACGTGCCGGTGGTGGTGCGCCTCGAGGGGACGAACGTGGAGGAGGGCCGGCGCATCCTGCGCGAGGCCGATTTCGAGTTCATCGTCGCCGAGCAGATGGCCGACGCCGCCGAGAAGGTGGTGGCCGCCGCCGGCGGTGCGGACGGAGGGCGGTAGAGATGGCGATCTGGGTGGGAGACGAGACACGGCTCCTGGTGCAGGGCATCACGGGTACCGAGGGAGCCTTCCATGCCCGGGGCTGCCGCGAGTACGGCACCCGCGTGGTCGCCGGGGTGACCCCGGGCAAGGGCGGGCAGGACGTCGACGGCATCCCGGTCTACGACTCGGTCGAGGCGGCCCGGCGCGAGACCGGGGCCAACGCCTCGATGATCTTCGTCCCGCCACCGTTCGCCGCCGACGCCGTCATGGAGGCGGCCGCGGCCGGCATCGAGCTGGTGGTGTGCATCACCGAGGGCATCCCCGTCGCCGACATGCTGAAGGTGAAGTCCTTCCTGCGCGACCTGCCGACCCGCCTGATCGGCCCGAACTGCCCCGGGATCATCAGCCCCGGCAAGGCGAAGATCGGCATCATGCCCGGCCACATCCACCAGCCCGGCGGGGTCGGGGTGGTGAGCCGCTCGGGCACGCTGACCTACGAGGCGGTCTGGCAGCTCAGCAACCTGGGGCTGGGCCAGTCGACCTGCGTGGGGATCGGCGGCGACCCGCTGAACGGCACCAACTTCATCGACTGCCTGACCGCCTTCCGCGACGACCCCGACACCGAGGCGGTCGTGCTGATCGGCGAGATCGGCGGCACCGCCGAGGAGCAGGCGGCGGCCTGGGTGCGGAAGAACTTCGACCGACCGGTGGTCGGCTTCATCGCCGGCCGCACGGCGCCCCCGGGCCGGCGCATGGGGCACGCCGGAGCCATCATCTCCGGGGGCAAGGGCACCGCCGCGGAGAAGATGCAGGCGCTGGCGGCCGCCGGCATCCACGTGGTCGAGTCGCCGGCCGAAATGGGCGCCACCGTGGCGCGGGCGCTCGGGCGGGGCTGACCGGGTGCCGGCGCGGCGGCCTCCCCGCCGCCGTGCCGGGCGCGGACGGGCGCGATGAGAGACCTGATCCGGCGGCCTCCGGGCGACGGCTGGCTGGCGTTGTTGGGGGGCGGCGAGTTCAGCTTCGGCGAGACGCTGGCGGCCGACGCGGCGTGGTTGTCCCACGCCGCCGACGGACCGGTCGGGTTCGTCCCCGCCGCCTCGGGCTCGGTGGACTACGGCCACCACTTCGCGGACTACCTCGAGGCGGAGCACGGGCGGGTGGCGGAGACGATCCCGCTGTACCGTCCGCGCGACGCCCGCCGCGGCAAGAACCTGGCCCGGCTCACCGAGTGCGCCGCCCTCTACCTGGGGGGCGGCGTGGCCGACCACCTGATCGAGACCCTGTCCGGCTCGCCCGCCGCGGAGGCGCTCCTCGAGCGCCTGCGCAGCGGCGGCGTGGTGACGGCCATCGCCGCCGCCGCCCAGGCGCTGGGGCGGGTGGCGCGGTCGATCCAGCCGGGCCGCGTCGTCGCCGGGCTGGGTTGGCTGGCGGGCGGGGTCGTGGAGCCGAACTTCGATCCGGCGCACGACCGGCGGCTGCGCCAGCTCCTCGGGCAGCCGGGCGTCTCCTGGGGCCTGGGCGTCCCGTCGGGCTCGGCCGTGCTGCTCGGCCCGGCCGGCGAGGTGGAGCTGGTCGGAACGGTCTTCGCGGCCCGTGGCCCCGACGCGGACCTGGAGGTCCTCGGCGCCGGCCGGCGTGGAGACGAAGGGGACGGCCCGCCGGGCCCTCCCGTGTGACGAAACGACGTCGCGGTCCCGGATCGGGACCGGACTGCACCTAGAATGGAGAGGCACCCATCATGGAGATGACACTGGCGATCCTCAAGCCGGACGCCGTCGCCGCCGGTCACGCCGGCGAGATCCTCGCCCACCTCGAGGGCGAGGGGTTCACCGTGCGCGGCCTGAAGATGCTGCGCCTGTCCCCGGAGCAGGCCGGGGCGTTCTACGCCGTCCACCGCGAGCGGCCCTTCTACGGCAGCCTGGTCGAGTTCATGACCGGCGGCCCGATCGTGCCGGTGGCGCTCGAACGGGCCGACGCCGTGGCCCACCTGCGGCAGGTGATGGGGGCGACGGACGTCGCCGCGGCCGCCCCCGGCACGGTGCGGGCCCTCTACGGCAGCTCGATCGAGCGCAACGCCATCCACGGCAGCGACTCTGCGGAGAACGCCGCCCTGGAGCTGGCCTTCTTCTTCTCGCGCAGCGAGCTGTTGGGGGCACGCTGATGTACCGCAACCCGCGGCTCGCGCCGATCAGCCAGGTCCCCGAGGAGCGCCGGGGGCCGGTGGAGGGCAGGTTCTGCCGGGTCTGCACCGCCACCTATCCGAAGCTGCGCGGACGCCATAGCGGCAAGCCGCTCTACGGCAAGGACCACATCGCCTCCCCCTGCAGCCACGAGGGGGAGCCGTTCGAGCCCGGCGCCGACTGGTGGGAGGCGGCGGTCGTGGTGCTGCCGCCGCCGCCCGCGACCGAGGCGGCGGTGGAGACGCGGCCGGCCGCGGGGTAGCACGCGCCAGCCCGCAGCTGCGGGCGGCAGGGAGCGGGGGATGCCAGGCGAGGAAGGGGGGCGTGGGGTGGGCCGGGGCGAGGAGGCGCGACGCTCCGCCGACGCCGTGCCGCCTTGGTCCGCACGCGCCGCCCGCCTGCTGCGCCCGGGCCGTCCCCTGCCCCGGGCGCTCCTCGCCGCGGTGGGCGGCGTGCTCTCCACTCTGCTCACCGGCGCGATCGGCGGCACCGCCGGGACGCTCCGCCCCACCGCCGGCGTCGGCTTCGCCGTCGGTGCCGCGTTCGGGGAGGTGGGCATCGTCGGCTTCGCGGTGGCCGAGGGCCTCACCGCACTCGCGCTGGGGGCCCCGCCGGTGGTCGCGGTGCTCACCGCCCTGTCGGACGCCATCCTCGGTGCCGTCGCCTTCCTCACCTTCCGCGACGTCGACGGCATCGGCCGCGGCATGCCGAACCTCTCGTCCTACCTGTGGTTCCTGGGCAGCGGCCTGGTGGGCGGCCTGCTCACCGGGCTGTTCCTCGCCTGGATCGACTTCGCCGAGCGCTTCCTCTACGGCGTCGGCCTGTGCGCGGTGGGCAACCTGGTCGCGATCCTGCTGCTGGGGCTGCCGGCGCTGATGCTCGCCGACCGCCTGCTCCGCCCCTGGCGCGTGGCTCTGCCCGGCGAGCGCGAGTCGCCGCCCCTGCGGCGGCTGGAGGCCTTCGCGGAAGACTCGATCGCCGCCTTCGACGACGCCGAGGCGACCGTCGTCGTGGCGGCGCGGCCGCAGTCGCGCCGCGACCTGGTCGCGGCCGGTCTGGTCATCCTCGGCATCACGCTGCTGGCGGCGCCGTTGACGCCGCTGTTCCCCGCCGGCGGCTCGTGGGTGGCGCTGCTGTACCTGCTGCCGGTCCTGGCGGCGGCGCAGCTCTACGGCCTGCGCGGCGGGCTGCTCGCCGCCTCGGTCTCCGGGCTCGCCTACCTGGTGGCGACCTGGGGCGGGACGCGGCTCCTCGGAGTCGCCTTCGGCGCCGACTACCAGAGCCTGGCGCTCTACGCCCAACTGCTGCTGCTGTCGCCGGTGGGCGCCCTGCTCGGGCGGGCCCGCGAGCGGGAGGTGGGGCTGCGACAGGAGCTCGTCGTCCACCACCGCTTGCTGCGCCGTGATCTGCTGCGGGTCGTGCAGGCGCTCACCTCGGTGGTCGAGGAGAAGGACACCTACACCGAGGCGCACCTGCGTCGCGTCGGCGAGTACGCGGTGGCGGTGGGCAGCCGTCTGGGGTTGCGCGGCCGGGTGCTGGAGACGCTCTACTACGCCGCCATGCTCCACGACATCGGCAAGATCGCCATCCCCGAGTCGATGCTGCGCAAGGAGGGTCCGCTCGACGGCGACGAGGAGGTGGTCATGCGCGAGCACCCGGCGATCGGGGCGCGCATCGTCGGCGGCCTCGACATCCTGCGCGACGCGGCGCCGATCATCCTCCACCACCAGGAGCGCTGGGACGGCGACGACGGCACCGGCTACCCCGGCTACCCCCACGGCCTGCGCGGCGACGAGATCCCGCTCGGATCGCGCATCGTGGCCGTGGTCGACGCCTTCGACGCCATGACCACCGACCGGCCGTACCGCCGCGGGCGCTCGGTCGAAGCGGCGCTGGCGGAGCTGCGCGCCGAGAGCGGCCGCCAGTTCGATCCCCGGGTGGTCGATGCGTTCGCGGGCGTGCTCTCGGAACGCCCCTGGACCTGACCCCCGCGCGGCGGATGCGGGGGATCAGCGGCGTCCACCGCGCCTGGATCCGGCCCCGGAGGCCGGGGCCTGCGGAGAGCCGTGCGCGGGGCGCCGGGTCCTTGCGCAGCGGGCGGTGGGGCGGTAGCGTGCGCCGCGATCCGTGGCTGGAGAACGGGGAGAGGAGTCCGGGGTGAGCGCATCCGCGGTGCCTGGGGTCCCGACGTTCGAAGAACCGCCGGGCGAGCCCGCCGGGGCCGGGACGCGGCTGCTGCGCGCCAGCTCCGCCCTCGCCGGCAACCTGGTGCCGCTGGCCGGGGTGCTGTGGCTGGGCTGGTCGGCGGCCACGCTGTTGGTGGTGTTCTGGGTGGAGAGCGTCCTCGCGGTGGCCACCAACGCCTTGCGCATCCGGCTCCACCGGAGCCGGACCCGCGCGAGCGGTCACTACCGCCCGGGACAGCTCGGTAGCGAGAGCTCGGTCCAGCGCCGCGGCGCGGCGAAGCGGCGGCGGCGGCGGACGGCGCCACGGGCGCTCTCGCCGCGGCCGGTGTTCCTGCGCGAATACGTCACCACGGCGGGCGTCTTCACCGCCGCGCACGGCGTCTTCCTCCTGGTGCTGCTGTGGGCGGCCGGGTCGGGGCAGGTGGGCGGGGAGGCGGAGCGGTGGGCCGTCGACCCGGCGCAGGTGCGCAACGGCGCCCTGGCGCTGGCCGCCGTCCTCGGCGGCGAGCTCCTCCTCGATCTGCCGACCCTGGGGGACCGCCCCTTCGCCTGGGTCAAGGCCCGCGCCGAGCAGGTGCTCGGACGCGTTCTCGTCCTCCACCTGGTGTTGATCTTCGGCACCTTCGCGATGATGCGCTTCCAGACGCCGACCGCCATGCTCGCCGTGTTGGTCGGTCTCAAGGCCGTGATCGACGTCGGCCGGACGCTGCCGCAGGGCCGCCTGCCGGAGCATCCCCCCCGCTGGTTGGCCGCCCTCGCCCACCGGCAGAACCTCGACATGGAGGGGGAGTGGCAGCACATCCTGCGCGAGCAGCGGGAGACCGCCGCCGAGGACGAGCTGCCGCGCGCCGCCCCCGGCACCGGCTAGGCGGCCACGGTCCGGATCCGCGCGCTTCGCCGGCCGGTCAGGGAGCCGGGGTGGGCGCCGCCGGCGCCGGCGGCGGATCCCCGGCGCCCGCCAGCGCCACGAACCGGGGGTCGTCGTGGAGGCTGGCGAGGTCGGGGTCGGTGCGGGCCTTCTCGCGGTCCCCGAAGCCCTGGGCGAAGGCCTCCGCCAGCGCGTCGAGGGCCGGCCCCGAGTGGCCGAGGCGCGCCTCGGCGCAGGCGAGGTTGTACCACGGCACGGCCGCCTCGGGGTGGATGCGCAGGGCCACCGAGAGCAGCAGGCGGGCGCGTCCGTAGTCCTCCGCCGCCAGCGCCTCGCGGGTGAGGTAGAAGGAGGTCTGGGTGTAGATCTCCTCGAGGACCCGGCGGGCGGCGGCGCCGGCATAGCCGCCGGCCGCCGCCTTGGCCCGGAGGTCGTCCAGGCGCAGCTCGCCGGCCAGCAGATCGGGCGAGACCGGCCGGTCCGGATCGCCGAGCGCGTCGATGCGGCGGGCCACGAAGGCGATCTGCTGGCGCTCGAACTTGTCGCCGCGGGCCTCGGCGCGCCGCGCCTCGGCGACCCCCCGGCTGCCGGCGAGCTCCCGCGCCGCCTTCTCGACCGCGGCGGTGTCGTGGAGACCCGCGTAGGTCCGAGCGATCGACTCGTAGCGGCGCAGCGCGGTCAGCGGCTCGCCGGCCGACTCGGCCTCGCGGGCGGCGGCGAGATCCGCCGCGAACAGCTCGCCGACCAGCTCGGGGTCCGCGGGGCGCAGGCCGCGTCGCATCGCCAGCAGCTCCATCCAACCCACGGCGGTGGTGGCGAGCCGCTGCGGCATCCACTGGTGGCGGCCGGCGAAGATCTCCAGGCGATGGGGCACGTCGCGCTCCGCCAGCAGGTCGTCGATGCGGCGCATCTCGAGGAAGTTGAAGTCGGCCTCCCCGGCGGTCCCGAAGTGGGCGGCGTCGATCTGCCGGGTCGGCACGTTGGCGGGCAGCCGTCCGGAGGCACCGATGATCCCCGCGACCTGGTGGGTCTCCTGCGACAGCACCCAGGCGACGATGGCGCCGCCCGAGAAGCCGGCGGCGTAGATCCGCTTCGGGTCGACCGTGTAGCGCAGGCCGAGCTCCGGCCACATCGCGTTGACGGCCTTGGCGTTGGGCTCCCAGGGGCCGTCGGAGCGGGTGTCGTTCGAGCTCAGGACGATCCAGCCGTAGCGCTCGGCGGCGGGGCGGAAGAGGTCCGCCGCCAGCGTGCCGCGGCCCCGCGGGTCGAAGACCAGCAGCACCGGCGTCGGGCGCTCGGGGTCGTACGCGGTGGGGAGGTAGAGGGTGTACGTCTGCGTGGCGTCGCGGACGCACGGCACCTTCTCGATCAGCACCCCGCGCGGCACCTCGCGCGGCGTCCCGCCGGCGGCCGCCGGCGGGGCCCCGGCCGCGGCGCCGGCGGCGGAGGTGATGGCGAGGACGGCGAGGAGACGGTGGAAGCGGCGCATCGCCGAAGCCTAGCAGCCGCGGCGTCCGGTCGCCCGGGGGCGGAGCTCGGGCGGCGGATTCTGACAAGATCGCCCGAGCGATGCAGGACGGCGAGGACCGGGTGAGCCCGGAGCACCGATGGGGGAGGGAGCTACCGCGCCTGGCGACGCCGCGGGCCCTCCTCCGCCACCCGCGGGTGGCCGACGCGCCGGCGTTGTTCGCGGTCTTCAGCGACGCGGAGGTGGTGCGCTACTGGAGCTCGGAGGCGATGCGCGAGCCGCGCGAGGCGGTGGACCTGGTCCGTGGCATCGCCGCGGGCTACCGCGCCCGCGACCTGTTCGAGTGGGTCGTCGTGCGGCGCGCCGACGACCGGGTGGTCGGCACCACCACGCTGTTCCACTTCGCGGACGGCGGGCGGCGTGCGGAGATCGGTTTCGCGCTGGCGCGGCCGGCGTGGGGCCGGGGCCTGATGCGGGAGGTCCTGACCGAGCTGATCGGCTTCGCCTTCGGCCGGCTCGGTCTGGCGCGCCTGGAGGCCGACGTCGATCCCCGCAACGACCGCTCGCTCGGCCTGCTGGCCCGCCTCGGCTTCCGCCGCGAAGGGCTGCTCCGGGAGCGCTACCACGTCGCCGGCGAGATCCAGGACTCGGTGATGCTCGGCCTGCTGGCGCGGGAGTGGGCCGACGCCCCGGGGGGTGCCCGGGGCCCGCGCGCCGGCGGCGCCGGCTGACCGCGCGGCGGCGGTGGGCCGGCGCGGCCCGCCGTGCCGGTCCCGGCGGCCGGACGCAGGCTCAGCGGCGGCCGCGCCGGGGCGAGCGGTCGCGCCTCCCCTCCGCCGTCGCGGGCCGCGGAGAGACGGCGTGCCCGGCGCGGCCGCGAGGGTGGTGGGCCGGCGCCGCGGCGGGGCGGTTGCCCTCCCGCTCGCGCGGCCGGTGGTCCGCCGCCGTCCGGCCCGGCGCGACCGCCTGGCGCTCCGCCTTGGCCCGGGCGCGTGCCCTCTCCTGGGCCTTGCGGGCGCGGATCTCGGCGATGCGCTCGCCGATGGGGACCTCGAAGCGCTCGGCCGGCTTCGCCGTCTCGTCGAAGCCGTCGATCCGCCGGCGCTCGAGGCGCCGCCCCACCGCCCGCTCGATGGCGCGCAGCTCGGCGCCCTCCTCCGGAGCGGCGAAGGTGATGGCGTCGCCGGTCGTCCGGGCGCGGGCGGTGCGCCCCACCCGGTGGATGTAGTCGTCCGGCTGGCCGGGGACGTCGAAGTTGACGACGTGGGGGAGGGCCTCGATGTCGAGGCCGCGCGAGGCGATGTCGGTGGCCACGAGCACCTGCAGCCGCCCGGCCTTGAAGTCGGCCAACGCGGCCTGGCGCTGGTTCTGGCTGCGGTTGCCGTGGATGCGCTCGCAGGCGACGCCGTGCCGGTCGAGGAACTGGGCCAGGCGGTTCGCCCGGTGCTTGGTGCGGGTGAAGACCAGGGCCGTCTCCACCTCGCCGCGGCGCAACAGCTCGAGCAGCAGCAGCGGCTTGGCGGCCTGCGGCACCGGCATCACGATCTGGGTGACGCCGGTCGCCGGGGCCGCCGGCCGCTCCACGTCGAGGCGCACCGGGTCGGCGAGGAACTCGCGCGACAGCGCCACCACCGGCGGCGGCAGGGTGGCCGAGAACAACAGCGTCTGGCGGCGGCGGGGCAGGGCGCCCAGGATGCGGCGCACGTCCGGCAGGAAGCCCATGTCGAGCATCCGGTCGGCCTCGTCGAGCACCAGCACCTCGAGGTCGTCGAAGCGGGTGTTGCCCTGGCCCATGTGGTCGAGCAGCCGCCCGGGGGTGGCGACCACCACGTCGACGCCGCCCCGCAGGGCGCGCTCCTGCGGCGCCGCGCCGACACCGCCGAAGACGGCCGCGCTGCGCACCCGCAGGTGGCGGCCCAGGTCGCGCAGGCTGTCTTCGACCTGGGCGGCGAGCTCGCGGGTGGGGGTGAGGACGAGGGCGCGGGTGCCGGCGCGCGGACCACGCGCCAGGCGCTGCAGCAACGGCAGCCCGAAGGCCGCGGTCTTGCCGCTGCCGGTCATCGCGCAGGCGATCACGTCGCGGCCGGCGAGGGCCGGCGGCAGGGCGGCGCGCTGGATCGGGGTCGGCTCGGTGAAGCCGAGGTCGGTGACGGCCCGCAACAGCGGGGCGTCGAGGCCGAGGTTTTCGAAGGTCATGGGTTCACTTCTTCTTTCTGCGGGCGAACGGCCATCGGGCGGGCGCACCGCGTGCTTCCGGCGGGATGGACTGGATCGGGGAACGGAAGACTGCCGGGAGGCTGCCGTTCGGGCAGTGGTGCCGCCGGGCGGTTCGGCGCCGGCGGCGAGGAGGCCGACCCTGCCACAGGAGGGGGGGGCGGCGCAAGGGGGTGGACGACGTCAGGCGGCGGCGCGGCGCTCTTCGATCCGCCGCAGGTCGCGGAAACCGACCAGGCGCCGGGCCTCCTCGTCCCACAGCTTCAGCCGCGCGCAACGCAGGCTGGCGGCCAAGGTCAGCCGGGTGACCCGATGCAGCTCCGGGTTCTCCTCGAAGCAGCGGCGCAAGGCGTAGTTGGGGATCCGGCTCGACAGGTGGTGGACGTGGTGGTAGCCGATGTTGCCGGTGAACCAGTGCAGCACCGGGTGGAGGTCGAAGTAGGAGCTGCCCTCGATCCCGGCGCGGTGGAAGTCCCACTCCGGGTGGTTCTCCCAGTAGGTGTCCTCGAACTGGTGCTGGACGTAGAAGAGCCACACGCCGAAGGCGCCGCTGACCGTCAGGATCGGCAGGTGGACGAGGAAGAAGCGGCCCAGGCCCACGGTCGCCGCCATCGTCACCAGCACGGCCGCCAGCGCCAGGTCGGTCCACAGGACGCTCGCCCACTCCTGCCGCCAGCCGCGCGGCGTGTCGAGCGGCAGGCGGTGCTTGAGGCCGAACTGGTACAGCGGTCCCACCACGAGCAGCACGAACATGCTGCGGTAGAGCCGGTAGCGCAGCCTGCCCCAGCGGGAGAGCGCTCTGTACTCGGCGACGGTCAGGGTGTCGATGTCCCCCAGCTCGCGGCGGTCGAGATCGCCGGAGGTCGCGTGGTGGATGGCGTGCGTGCGCCGCCAGTAGCGGTAGGGGGTCAGCGTCACCACCCCCAACACCGCGCCGACCGCGTCGTTGGCGCGCTTGGAGCGGAAGAAGGAGCCGTGCCCGCAGTCGTGCTGGATGATGAACAGCCGGGTCAGCAGGCCGCCGGTGGGCACGGCGAGGAGCCAGGTCAGCCACCAGCCGACCTGCAGGCTCGCCAGCATCAGGGCCCAGGCGGCCACGAACAGCGCCGCCGTGCTGAGGAGCTGGAACAGGGAGCGGCCTCGGTGGGGCGTCTTGTACGGAGCGAGGATCTGGTTCCAGCTCCGGGCGGCGGCCGGTCGGGCGGCATGTCGGAGCGGTCGGATGGCGGTCGTCGAGTGCAGGACGTCTCTCCTTCGGGTGCGTGCTGCGGGCTGGGACGGAGACGAGGACGGCAGCCGATGAGGGCGACGGTCATCCCGGACAACAGGCTCGCGGCGGAGCGCATTCCGGCGGCGCCGGGCCGGAGCCGGCGCCGCAGCCTCGCGGATCCGCCACGGACCGCCGTGCTACCCTGCGGCGAGCTCCGCGAGGGCGACGCACCTGTGACAGCGCGGCCGGCGCCGGCGATCGCCCGCGTGGCGGCCCGGAGAGGGAGGCGAGCATGCGCGCGATCGGAACGTTGACGGCCGGATTCGTGGGGCTCGCGCTGGCGGCGTGCGCGGGCGGTGGCTCCCCCGGTGCGGCGGAGGAGCCGGCGGCCGGCGGCCCGCCGGCCGCGCCCGCGTCGGTCGCGGCGCCGGCGCCCGCCCCTTCCGGGGAGGGCGAGCGAGCGGCCGCGGCGGCGGCGCCCGCGGACCCGAGAGCGGCGGTCGTCGCGCTCGTCGAGGCCTTCCGGGCGGGCGACCGCGACCGGGTCGATGCGTTGTGGGCGCGGGACGGCGGCACCTGGACCGACGCGGCGGGCTTCCGCCGCCGCGCCGCCGCCTACCAGGCGACCGACTTCGATCTCGATCCCGGCGCCATGACCACCTTCGTGCAGGGCGACACCACCACCGTGGCGGTGCCGGCCCGGCGGGACGGCGCCGCCACGGTGTGGACGTTCCGCGTCCGCGAGATCGACGGCGTGCTGCGGGTCGGAGGCGTGGAGACGCGGCCGGCGGGGATGCCGTAGGCGGCGGCCGAGGCCGCCGGGCGGCTCACCGGCCGGTCAGCAGGCGCGCCGCCAGCGGCTTGAGCGGGGCGAGCCAGCGTCCCGGGACGCCGCCGAGGGCGCGGTCCAGACGTCTCCAGGCCCGTCGCAGGGAGGCGGGGGGAGCGCTGGGGGGTCGCGGGGCGCCGCCGGCCGCCTTGCGCACGATCGGGCAGGCGCTCGACTCCAGGCAGTAGCGGGCGAAGCGCCCGGCCGCCAGCTCGCGGCGGATCTCCTGCATCGGCGCCCCGTTCCAGGCCGCCGCGGCCGCGTCCATCGGGGCGAGCGGGGCGCCGCCGTAGCAGCAGGGATAGACCCCCCGGCGCAGGACGTAGAGGCTCTTCCAGGGCTCGGCGCAGAGCGGCAGCCGCTCGGCGCCGAGCGACGGCCGGGCCGCGGCGCCCAACGCGACGGCCTCGGGGGCCGGGTCCGGCGGCGGCGCCGGGTCGGGCGCCGCGGCGGGGGGCGGAGGGTCCGCCAGCACCGACCGGTAGCCGGCCGCGAAGCGGTCGGCGAACATCTCCCGCATCGACTCGCCGAAGTCCATCTGGTCGGCGAGCGGCACCCCGTGGAGCTCGCACAGGGCGCGGGCGCGCCCGCTGATCCCGATCAGCTCGTCGAAAGGCAGGAGCTGCTCGGCGTAGACGAACCGGTGGCCGCCGCGCTGCCAGTCGAGGTCGATCGCCTCGGAGTAGTTGAGCGGCCGCAGGATCATGCGGTCGACGCCGCAGCTCGGCGCACAGCCGGACCACGCCTTCGAGCTCGTGGGCGTTGACCCGCATCGGCATGAACACCACGAACACCCGGGGCAGGCCGCCGCGGCCGCCCTTGGCCGTGACCAGGCGGCGCAGGTTGGCGACGACGCGGTCGAACCGGTCGTTGCGCAGCTTGGCGTAGGTCCCGGCGGTGGCGGCGTCGAGCGAGACGTAGAGCTCGATCGGCCGGCCGAGCAGCCGCGCGACGTTGCGCTCGGTGAGGATCTGTCCGTTGGTGGTCATCTCGAGCGCCTTGGCGCGCTCGCCGAACAGGTCGAGGAGCTGGTCGAAGCTCTTCATCATGAACGGCTCGCCGATCGAGCAGTTCACCAGGTGGGCGGCGTCGTCGAACAGCGCTCCCCACTCGGCCAGCAGCTCCGGTCCGAACGGCCGGTCCACGTTGGCGCCCTCGGCCGCCTTGCTGGTGTCCCACTCGCAGTAGACGCACGGCGGCTTGACGTTGCAGACGCCGTACATGTCGATCCCCAGGCTGGGCGGAGTCGACGCCAGCACCGGGCGGCCGGCCAGCATCTCGCGCCGGTTGGCCACCGCGTTGGCGTGGTACCGGGCGAGGTGGGCGTGCCGCTCCGCGTCGGCGTGCAGCCGCGGCGGCCGCAGGCGGACCGACAGCCGGCGCCGGTCGGTCGGGTAGTAGGCGGCCGGGTACAGCCGGTCGGCGGCGAGCCCGACCCGGTCGACCTCGGGCCCGACGGCGAGCGACAACCGGTTCCACCCCCGCCCCAGCTCGCTCCGGGAGGGTGTCGCGCCGGTGGCGTCGAGGTGCTGCGACAGGTCGTGGAACTCGCTGTAGACGTGCAGCTCGAGGAAGCGTTCGTGGCCGGCCGGCGGCAGGTCGAGCCGGCCGGCCGCGCTCATCCACCGGAAGGTGCCGTCGTCGTCGCGCTCCTCGTCGTGGAAGCCGTCGCCGAACGCGACCGGCTCGGCGGTCGCGAGGTGGGGCGGGACGGGGCGCGAGGCTCTCGGGTCGCCGGCCTCGCCGAGCACGGGGAGCATTCTCGAGTGTCCTCCAGGGAAGCGCGGGCCCAGTCTAGCGCAGGGTTCCGTCGGCGGCTCCGGGCGCCGCCGGCGGGTGGCGTTCGACGGTCGCCAGCGCTTCGTCGAGCAGGGCGAGCTGCAGGTGCATCTGGTCGCGGACCGGCATCGGCCGGACGCCGAGGTGAGAGGCGGCGGCGGCGCCGTGCGCGGCGACCGCGGCGGCGATCCGGCCGAGCCGGTCGCGGCGCGGCAGGGCGGGATCGGCGAGCGGCCCCTCGCCCGGCAGCAGGAACAGGGGCATCTCCGAGACCGCCGTCAGCGGGTCGCCGCCCAGCGAGCGGGCGTGCTCCATCGAGCTGGGGCGGAAGCGCGCCGCGGTCCCGGGGTCGCCGCAGGCCAGGAAGTGGTCCCGCATCGCCCGCGAGTCGGGGCGGGTGGTGAAGCCGCGCGCGATGCGCCAGAAGCCCTTCTCCCCGCCGCGGTCGACGTCGTGCAGACCCGTAGCCGAGGCTGCGCGCAGCGCCCGGCGAGCGCGGCGCGCAGCGGCCGGGTGCGCTCCACCCACAGCGGCTCGAGCAGGAACCAGGGGCCGTGGGCGAAGCCCATGCCGTGGAAGGAGAGGTGCAGGGCGAGCGGGCCGTCGCCGCCCAGGAACGCCGCGGCGGCGCGGTTCTCGGGCCGCGCCCCGGCGTCCGCCGGCGAGCGCGGGAACCCGAACTCGACGTCGTCGCCGGGGAGCTCGCGCACCGCCTCGACCGCGTAGCGCTCCAGGCGGAAGCCGGCATCCGGCGGGCCGCCGTCCGGCCCTCCGCCGAGCGGCGACCCGGTCGGCGGCCCACGGGCGGTTGCGCTCCTCGCCGTCGGGGTTCATGTGGGGGACGAGGCGCCAGCGGAAGCGGGCCAGCAGCGGGTGGTCGCGGTCGAGCCCGGCGAGCCAGCCGGCCAGCCGGTCGAGCATCTCGGGGCCCACCGGCTCGTCGGCGTGGCAGCCGGCGATGCAGCCGACGGCGAGCGGGCCGCGGCCGAAGCGGTGGCCCCGCAGCGGGCGCCCCTCGCGGGAGCGGCCGATCGCCTCGCCGGGGGGCGGCGGAGCGGCGCCGGCGAGGATCTCGTCGATCGGCAGGGGGGTCGGCCGGAGCATGCCGCAGTGTCGCACGCCGGGCGCCTGCGGAGGGGCGCTGCTGGCGCTCGACCGCCGGAGGCGAGAGAATGGCGCCCGGTCCAGCGAAGCCCCGACTCCAACCGTCCGCCGAGAGGTCCCGATCGATGCGACTCCGTCCGTCCCTGCCGACGTTCGCCTTTCTCGCCGCCGCCGCCACGGTGGCGGGCGCCGTTCCCGTCCCCGCGGCCGCCCAGCCGGTGCCGCCGAGCCTCTACCAGGAGATGCACTGGCGCTCCATCGGCCCCTTCCGCGGCGGCCGCACCCGGGCGGTGGCGGGCGTGCCGGGCACCCCGGACACGCTCTACATCGGGGTCTGCGACGGCGGCGTGTGGCGCTCGACCGATTACGGGCGGACCTGGACGCCCATCTTCGACGGTCAGCCGACCGGCTCGATCGGGGCGATCGCCGTGGCGCCGTCGGACCCGTCCACCCTCTACGTCGCCTCCGGCGAGGGGCTGCAGCGGCCGGACCTGTCGGTGGGCGACGGCGTCTACCGCTCCACCGACGGCGGCGCGACCTGGACCCACGTCGGCCTCGCCGACGGCCAGCAGATCCCGTCGCTGGCGGTCGACCCGCGCGACCCGCGGCGGGTCTTCGCGGCGGTCCTCGGCCACCCCTACGGCCCCAACGCCGAGCGCGGGCTGTTCCGCACCACGGACGGCGGCGCGAGCTGGGAGAAGGTCCTCTTCCTCGACGCGGACACCGGCGCCGACGACGTCGTCGTCGACCCGGCCCACCCGGACGTCGTCTACGTCACCTTCTGGCAGGGGCGGCAGGGCCCCTGGGAGTACGGCAACGACTACGGCGGCGGCAACGGCGGGATCTACAAGTCCACCGACGGGGGCGACACCTGGGCCCGGCTCGGCGGCGGCCTGCCCGACCACCTGGTGCAGGCCCACCTGGCGATCGCGCCCAGCCGTCCCGAGCGGCTGTACGCCGTGCTCGCCACCACCCTGGGGAGCGCCTACCAGTCGGGCGAGGGGCAGGCGCTCTACCGCTCGGACGACGCCGGCGCCACCTGGACGAGCGTCACCGACGACCCGCGGCCGCTGATGCGGATCGGCGGCGGCGACCTGCCGATGCTGGGGGTCGACCCGCGCGATCCCGACGTCGTCTACAGCACCTCGATCGTCACCGTGCGCTCCGACGACGGCGGCGCCACCTGGACCAGCCTGCGCGGCGCGCCCGGCGGCGACGACTACCAGAACATCTGGATCGACCCCGAGGACCCGAACGTCGTCCTGCTCGCCGCCGACCAGGGTGCCGTGGTCACCGTCGACGGCGGGTCGACGTGGAGCTCCTGGTACAACCAGCCGACCGCGCAGCTCTACCACGTGCAGGCCAGCCACGAGTTCCCCTACCGGGTGTGCAGCGGCCAACAGGAGAGCGGCTCGGTGTGCATCGCCAACCGCGGCGACGACGGTGCCGTCACCTTCCGCGACTGGCACCCGGTCGGGGCGATCGAGTACGGCTACGTCGCCCCCGACCCGCTCGACCCCGACGTCGTCTACGGCGCCGGTCGCAACGTGGTGTCGCGCTACCGCCGGTCGACCGGGCAGGTGCAGAACGTGACCCCGATCCCGGTGCTGGGCGACACCTGGCGGGTCGACCGCACCCAGCCGCTGATCTTCTCGCCGGTGGACCCGCACGTCCTCTACTACGCCGCCAACGTCGTCTTCGCCACCCGCGACGGCGGTACCACCTGGCGGGCGATCAGCCCGGACCTGACGCGGGAGCGCCCCGGCATCCCGCCCAGCCTGGGCCGCCTCGCCGACGACGACCCGGAGGCGGCCACCAAGCGGGGCGCGGTCTACTCGCTGGGGCCGTCGTTCCACGACCTCGACACCCTGTGGGCGGGGACCGACGACGGCCGCATCCAGGTCACCCGCGACGGCGGCACCACCTGGCGGGACGTCACCCCGCCGGAGGTCACCGCCTGGAGCAAGGTCACCCAGATCGAGGCTTCGCACACCGACGCCGACGGCGCCTACGCGGCGGTGAGCCGCTTCCGCGTCGACGACCTGCGGCCCTACATCTTCCGCACCCACGACGGCGGGGCGAGCTGGCAGCGGATCGTCGAAGGCCTGCCGGCCGACGCGCCGGTCGACACGGTGCGCGAGGACCCGGTCCGGCCCGGGCTGCTCTACGCCGGCACCGAGACCGGCGTCTGGGTCTCCTTCGACGACGGCGACCACTGGCAGTCGCTGCAGCTCGACCTGCCCCACACCTCCATGCGCGACCTGTGGATCCACGACGACGACCTGATCGTGGCGACCCACGGCCGGGGCTTCTGGATCCTCGACGACCTGGCGCCGCTGCGCCAGGCCACCGCCGCCGTGGCCGCGGAGGACGTCCACCTGTTCACGCCGACGCCGGCGGTGCGGGTGCGCCGCGACCTCAACACCGACACGCCGCTGCCCGCCGACGAGCCGATGGGGGAGAACCCGCCGGCGGGCGCGGTCGTCGACTACGCGCTGGGCGCCGGCGCCGGCGGGCCGGTGAGCCTCGAGATCCTCGCCGCCGCCGGCGCGGTTCTGCGGCGCTGGGACAGCGGCGACGAGCCGGAGCTGACCGCCGAGGAGCTCGCCCGGCAGATGATCCCGACCTACTGGGTGCGCCCCTTCCGGAGCCTTCCGGCCACCCCCGGCATGCACCGCTGGGTCTGGGACCTGCGGGAGGCGCCGCCGGCCGTGGAGACGCGCTCCTACCCGATCGCGGCGATCCCGCACGACACGCCGCGGGTGCCCCTGGGGCCGCTGGTGCTCCCGGGTCGCTACGCCGTCCGCCTGACCGCCGGCGGCGCCGTGCGGACGGCGCCGCTCGAGGTGCGCATGGACCCGCGCGTCGACACCTCCCCGGAGGGGCTCGCCCGGCAGCTCGAGCTCGAGCGCCGGCTGGCGGCGCGGATGGAGGCGCTGGCCGCCCCGATGCGCTCGGCGCGCGCGGTGCGCGAGCAGATCGCGGCGTTGGGCGCCGGGGCGAAGGGGCGGCTGGGCCGCCAGCTCGCCGCGCTGGACGCACGGCTGGAGGAGCTGCTCGAGGGCGGCGAGGCGTCGGGGGCGGCGGCGGCGACCCTCGGCCTCGAGGCCCTGGGCGAGCGGGTCGCCGCGCTCTACGACGACCTCGGGCAGGCGGACGTCGCGCCGACCGCCGCGCAGGCTGCGGCGGTGGCGGACGCCGACCGCGAGGCGGGCGCGGCGCTCGGGCGCTGGCAGGCCGTCGCCGCCGACCTCCCGGCGCTGAACCGGCGGCTCCGCGGCCGCTCGCTCCGCCCGCTCGATCCCGCCGCGCCGCCGTCCGGCCCGGCCCCGCGCCGCAACGAGGAGTAGCTCCCGGGTCGGGCAGGACCCGGGGCGCGACAGCGGGTTCCCCCCGGGCGTCGCGCCGGGTAGGATGGGCGTCCTCGGATGCTCGTCAACGTGCTGCTCCTGGTCGCGGCGTCGGCCGCCTGGGCGGTCGGCTACCTGTTCATCGGGGCCGCCGACCGCGGCCTGCCCCCGGTGACCGAAACCGCGGCGATGACCTTGATCGCGGCGCTGGCGATGCTGGTCACGGTCCGTTGGATCCTGCGCCGGCCGCTGGGCGGGCCGCGGCGCCGCCCCTGGGTGCCGGCGGTGATGGCGCTGACCGCCATCGCGCTCCCCAACCTGGCGGTGGTCGCCGCCGAGGAGTCGGTGTCGCCCGACCTGGCCGCCGTCCTGGGGACCACCGTGCCGGTGCTCACCCTGCTGCTGACGATGTTCGTGACGCGCCAGGCCCGCGTCTCGCCGCTGCGCCTGCTGGGTGCGGCGATCGCGGTCACCGGGCTGGTCGTCTTCGTCGGCTGGCGCGACCTCCTCGGCGACACCGCGGAGCTCGACGGTGTCGCCGTCATGGTGGCCGGCGGCGCGGTGTTCGCCCTCAACGGGCTGCTCGTGTCGCGCCAGACCGCCGACCTCGACGGCGTCGTGCTGGCGACGTGGACCATCGGCTTCGGCGGCCTGGTGCTCGCCGCGATGGCGCTCGTGGTGGAGGATCCGCTGGCGGTGGCCTGGACGCCGGCGCTCGTCGCCGACCTCGCCGCCGAGGGGGTCCTGGGGATGGGGCTCGCCTACCTCGCCTACTACGCTCTCGTCTCCCGCGCCGGGCCGGACTTCGCGTCGCTCTACGCCTTCCTGGTCCCCCCGTTGGGGCTGCTCGCCGACATCGTGTTCCTCGGTGAGGAGCTGACCGGCGAGCACCTCGCCGGCATGGCGACCCTGCTGGTGGGCGTGGGGCTGTTCAGCCGGGTGCGCGGCGCGCCGCGCCGGCGCGCCGCCGAGGCGCCCCCCGAGGCCGGCGCTCCGCGACCCGCTTCCTGATGGCGCCCGGCGGCCCGCCCCCGGGGATCGCCGGATGGCCCGGGACCGCGCCACCGGCTCCCCACGCCGGCGGTACAATCTCCGCCGACCGATCGTCGTCCCCTCCCCGCCTTCCCTGGAGACTCCCGATGAAGATCCTGCGTCGCTCCGCCCGGCTCGTGTGCATCGCCCTCGCCCTGCCCGCCGCGGCCGCCGCTCCGCCGTCCAAGGTGCCGCCGCCGTTCCAGCTCGACGACCTGCGCCAGCTGGTGAGCCTCGGCGAGCCGCGGATCTCGCCCGACGGTGGGCGTGTCGCGGTGGTGGTCTCGACCCCCGTCTGGGCGTCGGACAAGACCCGCGAGCAGATCGTCCTCGTCGACGTGGCGACCGGCCGGTGGCGCGCGGCGACCTGGCACCGCTCGGACCTCGGTGCGCTGCACTGGTCGCACGACGGCACGCGTCTGGGGTTCATCGCCAAGGACTCCCTCGCCGATCCCACCGCGGCGCCGGCGGACGCCGACGCCGGGGACGAGGACGGACCGCAGGGCCAGGTCTTCGTCATGCCGATGGCCGGCGGGGACCCACAGCGGATCACCGACGCCCCGCGCGGCGTCGAGGAGTTCGCCTGGAGCCCGGACGACTCGCGGATCGCCTTCCTCACCGCGGACGAGGCCCCCGACGCCGCGGCGATCGCCGCGCACGACGACGCCTTCGAGGTCACCGACAACCACTTCCTCACCCGCAAGGCGCTGACCCCCTGGCACCTGTGGGTGGTGCCGAGCGAGGGCGGCGAGGCCCGGCGCCTCACCGAGGGCAGCTTCAGCCTGCAGACCGACCAGCAGGACGCCGCGCCCCGGCCGGAGTGGAGCCCGGACGGCCGCAGCATCGCCTACACCCGGTTCCCCGGCCCGTACTGGGGCCCGTCGTTCCAGTCCGTCGTCGAGGTGGTCGACGCCGCGGGCGGCGCGCCCCGCCCGCTGGTCACCGCCCAGGGGGCGAGCGACCCGCGCTACGCGCCGGGCGGCGACCGCTACGCCTTCCTGCGGCCGCGCGGCGGCGACCAGAACAACGGCAACGCGGTGTACGTGGGCGGTGCCGGCAGCGACCGCGACGCCACCGCGGCGCTGGCGCGGAACGTCGACGCCTGGGCCTGGCTGCCGGGGGACGGCGGGCTCCTGCTGGCGGGCGCGGACGGCACCCGTCGGGCGCTGTGGCGGCAGCCGCTCGACGGCGCCGCGCGCCGCCTCGAGCTGGGCGAGGTGCAGGCGCAGCCGGAGATGAGCGTGGCGCCGACCGGGGCGATCGCTTTCGTCGGCAGCACCGCGACCCACCCCGACGAGCTCTACGTCCTCGACGGCGTCGACGGTGCGCCCCGCCGCCTCACCGACCTCAACGCCTTCGTCGACCGGCTCTCGCTGGGGCGCACCGAGCCGGTGGAGTGGGACGGACCGGACGGCTTCCGCGAGGACGGTGTCCTGACCTACCCGGTCGGCTACCGGGAGGGCACCCGGGCGCCGCTGGTGCTGGTGATCCACGGCGGCCCCGAGGCCGCCAGCACGGTCGCCTTCTCGCCGCTCCCGCAGCTGTTGTCCGCGGCCGGGTTCCTGGTGTTCCAGCCCAACTACCGCGGCAGCACCAACCGCGGCGACGCCTACCAGCACGCCATCCGCCGCGACACCGTGGCGGGCCCGGGCGAGGACGTGATGGCCGGCCTGGCGGCGGTGGAGAAGCTCGGCGTCGTCGACCCCGACCGCATCGGCGTCAGCGGCTGGTCGTACGGCGGCACCATGACCGCGTGGCTCACCGCGCACCACCAGGTGTGGAAGGCGGCGGTCGTGGGCGCGCCGCTCACCGACTGGGTGATGGACTACACCCTGGCCTACTACCAGAGCGGCGACCTCTACTTCTTCGGCGGCTCGCCGTGGACCGCCGAGTACGAGCGCATCTGGCGCGAGCAGTCGCCGATCGCCTACGCCCGGAACGTCACCGCGCCGAGCCTGATCCTCGGCGACGTGGGCGACTCGAACGTGCCGCTCCTCAACGCCTACGAGTGGTACCACGCGCTGCGCGACAACGGCGTTCCGGTGCGCTTCTTCGCCTATCCCGTCGACAGCCATTTCCCGCACGACATCGTGCGCCGCACCGACGTGTACCGGCGCTGGGTCGACTGGATGACCACGCACCTGGATTAGGCGTCGGCGGGCGTCGCCGCCGCGGCCGCGGCGGCCGGGGGGAGCGCGGAGGCCGCGATAGGATCGCCGTCACGGAGGTGAGGGTGGCGAGGAGACGAGGCTGCGGCCCCGGGTGGCCGAGCACGGTCCGCCTGCGGCCCGGAGGGCCCGGGCGGGCGACGTCGGGCGGGCGTGTCAGGACGGCTGGCGGCCGGGAGACGGCGGCACCGCCGGGGAGGTGCCGGTGACGCTGGCGGCGGGCACGCGGCTCGGGCCGTACGTCGTCGAGGCGCCGATCGGAGCGGGCGGCATGGGCGAGGTCTACCGGGCGCTCCGACGCCCGGCTCGACCGCACGGTCGCCATCAAGGTGCTGCCCACGGACGTCGCCGGCGACCCGAGGACCCTGGCCCGCTTCGAGCGCGAGGCCAAGGCGGTGGCCGCGCTCTCCCATCCGAACATCCTCTCCATCTTCGACTTCGGCACCTCCGACGGGACCGCCTACGCGGTGATGGAGCTGCTGGAGGGACGAGACGCTGCGCCAGCGGCTGGCGGGCGGCGGCCTGCCGGCGCGCAAGGCGATCGAGATCGCCACCCAGATCGCCCGCGGCCTCGCGGCGGCGCACGACAAGGGCATCGTCCACCGCGACCTCAAGCCCGAGAACGTCTTCGTCACCTCCGACGGGCGGGTCAAGGTCCTCGACTTCGGGCTCGCCAAGCAGGTGGTCGCGCCGGTGGACCGCACGCTGGCGATGAGCGAGGAGCTCGGCGGCGCGGTCACCGACGCGCGGCACGGTGCTCGGGACGGTCGGCTACATGGCGCCGGAGCAGGTGCGCGGTGAGCCGGCCGACGCCCGCTCGGACATCTTCGCCTTCGGCGCCGTCCTCTACGAGATGCTGTCCGGGCAGCGGGCCTTCCGCGGCGACTCCGCCGTGGAGACGATGTCGGCGATCCTCAAGGAGGACCCGCCCGAGCTGTCCACCACCGGCCGCGTGCTGCCGCCCGGGGTCGACCGGATCGTGCGCCACTGCCTGGAGAAGAACCCGGCCGAGCGCTTCCAGTCGGCGCGCGACCTCGCCTTCGACCTCGACTCGCTCAGCGGCGTGTCGTCGACGGCGCGGGTCGAGCCCCTCGCCGGCCGCAGGGGTTCGGGGCGCGCCCTGCGGGCCGCCGCCGGCGCCCTGCTGGTGGCGGTCGTGGCCAGCGCCCTCGGCTGGTGGGCCCACGGACGCCTGGTGCCGGACGCGCTGGATCTTAGCCGGGTCACGGTGCGCCAGCTCACCTTCGGCCACCGCTGGATCATGAGCGCCCGCTTCGTGGGGCAGCCCGACGGCGTGGTGTTCAGCCAGCAGGAGGCCGGTGGGGCCTCGCGCATCGGGGTGCTCCGCCCGGGCGCGCCGGAGCCGGACTTCCTGCCCTACGACGACGTGCACCTGCTGGCGGTCTCGCCCGCTGGCGAGCTGGCGCTGCTGACCCACGCGGAGTACATCGGCCACCGGGTGTTCACCGGTACGCTGGCCCGCATGCCGCTGGCGGGGGCGGCGCCCAAGGAGATCCTCGAGGACGTCCGCGAGGCGGACTGGGCACCCGACGGGTCGGGGCTGGCCATCGTCCGGCTGGTGGACGGCACCGACCGGCTCGAGTACCCGGTGGGAAAGGTCCTGCACACCACCTCGGGCTACCTGAGCGACCTGCGCTTCTCCCGCGACGGCGGCACGATCGCCTTCTTCGAGCACCCCGGGCGCTGGGACGACCGCGGGTACGTCGACCTGCTCCACCTCGCGAGCGGTGAGGTCCACCGGCTTACCGAAGAGTTCTTCCTCCTCGAGGGCCTGGCCTGGTCGGCGGACGGCGAGGAGATCCTGTTCTCCGCGCTCGACCAGGGCGAGGGCGTCGGCGCCAAGACCTACGCCGCCCGCCCCGACGGGACGCGGCGGGCGGTGCTGGTGGGGTTCGGGCTCGACCAGCTCCTGGACGTCGCCCCCGACGGGCGCCTCCTCGTGCTGCGCGAGGAGACCGTCAAGTCCATCCTGGTGCACCGCCACGGCGAGGACCGCGTGCTACGCACCGGTGCGAGCTACTACCAGCTGGCGATGACGCGGGATGGCAGCCGGATCTGTTACACCGACGAGCGGGTCGAGGCGGGCCGCTGGTACTCGGTGATCGTGCGCGACACCGACGGCTCTGCGGCGATCCGCGTCGGCCCGGGCTGGTGCGCGGATCTCTCGCCCGACGGGAGCTGGGCCCTCGGCGTGGTGAGCAAGGACCCGCCCGAGCTGTGGGCGTACCCCATCGGTCCGGGCCAGCCGCGGCGGCTCGACGGCGGCCGCTTCACCGTCGTCGACAGCGCCACCTTCGGCGCCGCGGACCGGGTCCTCGTCTGCGGCCGGCTCCGCGACGGCGGGGCCGGGTGTCTCGCGCAGACTCTCGACGGGGATCCCGCCGCGGCGGAGCCGATTCCGGGAGCGGTCCTGGCGCGGCTCTCCCCGGACGGCGGCCGGTTGGTCGACAACGTCAATCGCGGTGACGCCGATGTCGCGGTGCTCGTCCCGGGGAGCGACCCGGTGCCGGTCGCGGGTCTGAAGCCGACGGACGCCTACGTCGACGGCTGGTCGCCCGACGGCACGGCGCTCCGCGTCGTCGGAGGCTTCCCCCCGAACGGCTTCTACGTCGACCGTCTGCAGCTCGCCGACGGCAGCCGGGTGCGGCTGATCGAACGGAGTTGGCCGGACGCCCAGCGGACCCGGTACGACGGCTCGCTGGCCTGCGCCGCGGACCCGACGACGTACGCCTTCGGTCTGCGCGACTCCCAGTCGCAGCTCTACGAGGCGAGCGGGGTGCGCTGAGCGGCGCGGCGGGCGCCGCCCCGGGTTCCCGCAGAGCCCCCCCGGGCGGTCACGGCGCGGCGAGCCCCTCCGCGGCGAGCCAGGCCGCGATCCGCCGCCGCAGCTCGTCGCGCACGCCGCGGAAGCGCGCCAGGGCGGCGGCCTCCCCCTCGTCGTGCCCCGCCGGGTCGGGGAGACCCCAGTGGAGGCGCCGGGCGGGGCCCAGGAAGACCGGGCACGCCTCTTCGGCGCAGAGGGTGACGACGACGTCGACGTCGGCGGGGTCGATCTCGTCGACCGACTTCGCGCGCTGGCCGGCGATGTCGATCCCGATCTCGGCCATCACCCGCACGGCCAGGGGGTGGACGCGCGACGGGGCCGAGCCCGCGCTCGCCACCCGCAGGCGGTCGCCGGCGAGGGCGCGGGCGAGCCCCTCGGCCATCTGGCTGCGCGCCGAGTTGGCCACGCAGAGGAAGAGCGCGCCGCGGCTCACGACACCGGCACGCGGCGCCCGGCGAGGATCTCCTCGAGCCGGGCGGCCGACGGGACGTGGCCGGAGACCGCCACCTCGCCGTCGACCACCAGGGCCGGGGTCGCCACCACGCCGTAGGCGAGGATGTCGCCGATCGCGGTGACCTTCTCCAGCTCGTAGTCGAGGCCGAGGCGCCGGGCGGCGCGCTCGGTGTGCTCGCCGAGGAGCCGGCACTTCGGACAGCCGGTGCCGAGGATCTGCAGACGGGTCGTCATCGGGTGTGCCTCCGGGGTCGTCCCGCCGCCCCGGCGACGGCCGGAGGATGCGCGGCGGGGAGGGACGAGAGCGCTCCGGCGGCCGCCGGCGGGGGAGCCGCCGGAGCCGCGGCGACCGCCGCCGCCGGGGTCGGCGCCGCGTGCGGCCAGGAGCCGTAGAGCCAGCCCGTGGTGGACGCCATCAGCACCACCAGGGCCACGAAGACGGCGGTCTTGCGCCAGCCGAGGAAGCTGCGCAGCACGAGCATGGCGGGCAGCGACAGCGCCGGGCCGGCGAGCAGCAGGGTCAGCGCCGGCCCCGCCCCCATGCCGCTGCCGAGCAGCCCCTGGAGGATCGGCACCTCGGTCAGCGTGGCGAAGTACATGAAGGCGCCGGCGACGGCCGCGAACAGGTTGGCGCCCGGCGAGTTGCCGCCCAGCGCCGCGGCCACCCAGGACGACGGGACGAGGCCCTCGTGGCCCGGGCGGCCGAGCAGGAGCCCGGCGGCCAGCACGCCGACGAGCAGCAAGGGGAGGATCTGGCGGGCGAAGCCCCAGGTGGCGGCGAGCCACTCGCCGAGCTCGCCCTCGTCGCCGGCGAGCGCCGCCGCCAGCGCCGCGAAGCCGACGGTGAAGGGCACCACCGGGTGGCCGGGCACCAGGACGGCGGTCACGGCGGTCGCCCCGGCGACCGACAGGCCCTTCCAGGCGGCGAGGCCGAGCCAGCCGACCAGCGCGGCGAGGAGCAGCGCCCCGGCGACCGCGGTGAGCGCCCAGTGGGCGGCGTGGAGGGCGGCCCAGGCGCCGTCGGCCGCCGGCGCCTGGTTGGCGAAGACCAGGATCGCCACCAGCAGCGCGAAGAAGACGACCTGGCGGGCGGGGCCGAGGCCGGGCTCGGGCGCCGGCGGGTCGGCGGCGGCGGCCGCCGCCCGGCCGCGCTCCTCGCGGCGGTAGATCCACGCCATCGCGAGGCCGAGCAGCACGCTGAAGACGACGGCGCCCACGGCCCGGGCCGCCCCCAGCTCCGCCCCCAGGATGCGGGCGGTGAGGATGATCGCGAGGGCGTTGATCGCCGGTCCCGCGTAGAGGAAGGCCGCCGCCGGCCCGAGGCCGGCCCCGCGCCGGTAGATGCCCGCGAACAGCGGCAGCACGGTGCACGAGCAGACGGCGAGGACGGTGCCGGCGACCGAGGCGACGCCGTAGGCGACGGGGCGCGGCGCCCGCGGCCCGAGGTAGCGCATCACCGCGGCCTGGCGGACGAAGACGGCGATCGCGCCGGCGATGAAGAAGGCCGGCACGAGGCAGAGCAGGACGTGCTCTCGGGCGTACCAGCGCGCCAGCCCGAACGCCTCGACCAGCGCGGCGTCGAAGCGGGGCGTGCCGACGGGCAGGAAGTACAGCCCCAGGAACGCCGCGGCGAGTCCGCCCAGCCACTTCAGCTCGGCGCCCCGGCTCAACGTTGCCTTCCCGCGTCCGCCGCCGCCGGACCGGTCCCGCCCGCCGCCGCGGCGCGGATCCCGATCGCCACCAGGTCGAGGTCGGCGGCGCAGAGCGTCGCCACCGGCACGCGGCGCAGCCGGCCCACCAGCGCCCGGTCCGCCCGCGCCCGCGGGTCGGCGGCGAGCAGCGCGAGCAGGGGCGGCAGCAGGGCGGCGGCGATGCCGCCGTCGTGGAGGCGGTAGAAGACCAGCTTGCCCTCCTTGCGGTCGGCCACCAGGCCGCCGCGCGAGAGGACCGACAGGTGCTGCGACACGGTCGAGGGCGCCAGCTCGAGCACCGCGGTCAGCTGGCAGACGCAGAGCTCGCCCGAGGCCAGCATGCCGAGGACGCGCAGCCGCGCCGGATGCGCCAGGCCCTTGGCGGTCTCGACCAGGTCCCCGAGAGGAGCGTCGTCGGCTCGTCGTTTCGCCATGTGACGAATTATCGCCGCGGCGGGTCCCCTCGTCACCACCCGAGCGGGTGGGCGCGGCGGCGGGGGTCGGGATACGGGCGGTAGGCCCGGGGGCGCCGGCGGACCGACTGCTAGGATCCGGAGATGCTCGCGGTGGGGAGGCGTGGCGCCGGGCCGGCGCTCGTCGTCGCCTGTCTCCTGACGGCCTGTTCGCGGGATCCTGTGGGTCGCGGACCGGTGGCGGTGGCTCCTGCCGGGTTCGTGGGCGCCGCGTCGTGTGCTTCCTGCCACCCGCACGAGGCGGCCGCCTGGAGGCGCTCGCAGCACGCGCGGGCCATGCAGGAGGCGACGCCGGATACGGTCGAGGGCGACTTCGCCGCCCCACCGCTCCGCCTGGGCGCGAGCACCTTCCGCTTCGCGGCGCGCGACGGCCGCGACGACGTCACCACCGAGGGACCCGACGGCGAGCCGGCGACGTACGAGGTCCGCTACACCCTCGGCGTCGAGCCGCTGCAGCAGGTCCTCGTCGGTCTTCCCGGCGGCAGGCTCCAGGCCCTGCCGCTCGCGTGGGACACGCGACCCGCGCAGGCGGGAGGCCAGCGCTGGTTCGACCTCGATCCCGGCGAGACCATCCCGCCGGGCGATCCCCTCCACTGGACCGGGTCGCTGCAGACCTGGAACTTCATGTGCGCGGACTGCCACTCGACCGGCGTGCGGGAGAACTACGATCTCGCGCGCGACGTCTACGCGACCACGTTCAGCGACGTCGCCGTCGCCTGCGAGGCCTGCCACGGGCCGGGCTCGAGCCACGTGCGCTGGGCCGGCCGGCGGCCCGGACCCGACGCCTCCGACGCGTCGAAGGGCCTGGTCGTCCCGCTGCGGCGGCCGCGGGGAGCCTGGACGTTCAGGGACCGCGCCGACGGCATCGCGGAGTGGGTCGGGGAGCGGCGCACCTCCCCCGTCGTCGACACCTGCGCGCCGTGCCATTCGCGGCGCCGGCCGACGCGGCGTGAGGTCGACCCCGCGGCGCCCTTCCTCGACGCCTACCGCCCGGAGCTGCTGCGCGCCGGGCTCTACCACGCCGACGGGCAGATCGAGGGCGAGGTGTACGTCTGGGGCTCGTTCCTGCAGAGCCGGATGGCCGCAGCGGGGGTCGTCTGCACCGACTGCCACGACCCCCACACCGCGTCGCTGGTCGCCTCCGGCAACGCGTTGTGCACGCGCTGCCATCGGGCGTCGCGCTACGACGTCGCCGCGCACCACCACCACCGGCCGGACGGCGCGGGGGCACGGTGCGTGAGCTGCCACATGCTCCGCCGAACGTTCATGGTGGTCGACCCGCGGCGGGACCACAGCTTCCGCGTGCCGCGTCCCGACCTCCACGTGCGGTTGGGAACGCCCGACACCTGCACCGACTGCCACGCGGAGGAGGGCGCGGCCTGGGCCGCCGAGCGCGTCGCGGAGTGGTTCGGGGCGGAGCGCGCGGACCCGCGGCCCTGGGCCCTGGCCCTCGCGGCCGGCCGCCACGGTGCGCTCGACGCCGAGCCGCGGCTGGCGGCGCTGGTCGCGGACCCGGGGCGACCCGCCATCGTCCGCGCCACCGCGCTCGCCGAGCTGCGGCCGTGGCTCGGCCCGACCTCGCTGCCGGCGGTCGCCGCGTGCCTCCACGACCCCGATCCCCTGGTGCGTGCCGCCGCGCTCGATGCCCTCGCCGCCGTGCCGGAGGAGACCGTGGCCGCCCTGGCCGGGCCGCTGCTCTACGACCCGTCGCGCCACGTGCGCATCGCCGCCGCCACGGTGCTGGCACCGCTGCGGCCGGAGCTGCTCGACGCGGCGACGGCGGACGCCTTCGAGCGCGCCTTCGCCGAGGCGGTGGAGGCGGAGATGGCGACCGGGGAGCGGCCCGCGTCGCACGTCCGGCTGGCCGAGCTGGAACTGGCCCGGGGGCGCACCGCGGCGGCGGAGCGGGAGCTGCGCACCGCCCTGCGGCTCGCTCCCGGCAACGTGCCGGCGCTGGTCAATCTCGCGGACATGCGCCGGGCCCAGGGCCGCGACGACGAGGGGCGCGCCCTGCTGGAGCGGGCGGTCGGCGCGACGCCGCGCCCGGCGGCGGCGGTCCACGCGCTCGGACTCCTCGAGATCCGCTCGGGGGAGCGGAGCCGGGGCATCGCCCTGCTCGCGGAGGCGACCCGGCTGGCGCCGGACGACGACGGGTTCGCCTACGTCTACGCCGTGGCGCTGGCGTCGTCCGGGCAGGGCGACCGCGCGATCGCCGTCCTCGAGCGGATCCACCGGCGGACCCCGGCGCGCCGCGACGTGGTGACGGCGTTGGTCTCCTTCGAGGAGGAGCGGGGCGATCGGGTCGCGGCGCTGCGCTGGGCGCGCGTTCTCGAGCGGCTCTCGCCGGGGAGCCCGGCGGTGGCCGCGAAGGTCCGCGAGCTCGCCGCTTCCCGGTAGGACCGGAGGCACGGAGGTCCGGAACGTGCGCAGACGACTCGTCACCGTGGGGGCGCTGAGCGCGGCGCTGCTCCTCGGTGCGCTCGGTGCGCCCGGCGGAGAGCTGGGGTAGGATCAAGGTTCCCTGTCGCCTGTCGCTGTCCGTCGGACGGTTGTATGGAAAGGAGATCTCGATGAAGATCAAGAAGCTCGCCTCCGTACCCGTAGCCCTGCTGGCCACGACGGTGCTCCTGTCCGTGCTCGCCGGCATCCTCTGGGAGCCGGCGGCGCAGGCGACCCCGGGCTGCGACGCCCGGGACCTCCATGGCACCTACTCCTTCGTCCTCCACGGGGTCAATCCGCTGGGTCAGCCGTTCGGGGCGGTCGGCACCTTCACCTCCGACGGAGCGGGACACCTGGCCGGATTCCGTGCCTCGGCCGACAACGGGCTCTACGGCACCGCGAACTTCACCTGCACCTACGCGATGAGCCCGAGCTGCACCTTCCGTGGGCCGTGCGTCGACGACGGGGACACGACGGCGGACGTCCAGTTCGACGGTGCGTTGGCCGACAAGGGCAACGAGGTGGAGCTGCTGGTGACGCGGATCCCCAACCTGGCCGGCGGGGGCGTCGTCACCGGCGTGGCGCACCGGCAGTAGCGGGTCCCGCACGCCCGCGGGTCCTCCGGTGTCGCGGACGGGCGGTCGGAGGTGCCGTGGGCCGGGTCCGGGTCGCCGCTTCCCGGTAGGATCGGCGCCAGGGAGATCCAGACCGTGCGCAAGAGACTCGTGCTCCTGGGGATGCTCAGCGCGGCGCTGCTGCTCGGCGCCGCCGGCGGTGCCCCTCGTCCCGCACCGCCGCTGCCCAACGTGGTCTTCTTCCTCGCCGACGACATCGGCTACGGGGACATCGGCGTCTACGGCGGCTTCGTCCCCACGCCCAACATCGACCGCCTCGCCCACGACGGCATGCGGTTCACCGACGCGCACTCCCCGGCGGCGCTGTGCGCCCCGTCGCGCTTCAGCTACATGACGGGCAGCTACCCGTACCGCAACGGTCGCCCGGGGGGGAGCTGGAACATCAACTTCAGCTCGGCCTTCGGGGCCGGCGCGGCGCACCTGGCGGAGGGGCGGCACCTGACGGTCGGCGACGTGCTGCAGCGGGCCGGCTACCGCACCGCCTTCTTCGGCAAGGGCCACCTCGGCGGCGACGTCTACGACACCGCCGGCAAGGTGATCCGCGCCGAGGGCGAGATCAACACCATGGACTTCGCGCGCGGCATCCACGACTCGCTCGGCGCGCACGGCTTCGACCACTCGCTGCTGCTGCCCAGCGGCATCCAGCACGAGCCCTACGCCTTCTTCGAGAACGGCCGGTACGTGCCGGTCGATCCGCACGCCCCGGCCGACAACCGCAGCACCGTGCTGCGCAAGAACGGCCGCTACCAGGTGTCCGGCAACGGGGTCTGCGAGATCGTGGAGGCGGCCGAGATCCCGGCGCGCTGCGACGCCGCCTACGACTCGAGCCAGGTGGGCCGGATCCTGACCACCAAGGCGCTCGAGTTCCTCGACGACCACCTGGCGCGGAACCGCCGGGAGGGGCGCGACCGGCCGTTCCTGCTCTACTTCTCGTCGCAGGCCATCCACGTCCCGCACACCCCGCCGGTCGACTTCGACGGCGATCCGGACGTGCTCGACCGGCCGGTCGAGGGCGTCACCGGCGCCCCCACGTCGGACATGGTCTACGAGCTCGACCTCCAGCTCGGCGCGATCGTCGCCAAGCTGCGCGACGAAGGGCTGCTCGAGAACACGATCGTCTTCTTCGCCAGCGACAACGGGGCGCTGTGGCCGGACGTGGTGCACTACGGCGATCCCCGCCACGACAACAACGGCCCGTTCCGCGGCTACAAGGCCTCGGTCTACGAGGGCGGCCACCGGGTGCCGTTCATCGTGCGCTGGGGGGACGGCACCCGCGCGGGGTCGAAGATCGCCCCCGGCAGCGTCTCGGACGAGCTGATCGTCGGGACCGACTGGGTCGCCACGATGTACGAGCTGACCGGCCAGGACATGGCCGAGGACCAGGCGATGGACGGGGCGTCCTTGCTGCCGCTGCTCACCGGACGGCAGCGGGGCCCGTTGCACCCGTTCGTCATCTACCAGGCCGGCTACGCCTACGACGGCGCCATCCGCGAGGGCGACATGGTCCTCGTCGTCGACCGCGAGAACCGGGCGACCGAGCTCTACGACCTCGCCACCGACGTCGCCCAGGAGCACAACCTCGTCGCCGAGCCGAAGTACCGCGACCTGGTCCCGCGGCTGCGCGCCGAGTTCCTCCGCTACAACGACCACGACGACCGCACCTTCGACGAGCCGCGCACCACGCCGCGGTTCGTCGCCGCCGGCGCGCCGCCCGGCGCGCCGGCGCCCCCGCCGTAGCGCCCGCCGAGGCCGTCCCGGAGCGCGACGAGCCGCCTCCCCGGGGAATCCGGCGGCTGGGAGCGCTCGGATACCTCGGCCGCTGAGGCGCCGCCCGCCCGCCGCGTGGAGTAGCATCGTCGCTCCCGTCACCCCAGGTCTTCTTCGGAGGGAACCATGAAGCGGAGCCTCTTCGTCCTCGCTGCCGTGCTCACCGTCCTCGCCGCCGCCCGGGCGCGCGCCGCGGCCGACGACCTCGCCGACGTGCGCCGTGCCGTCGCCGCCGGGCACGATGCGGCCGTCGAGCGGTTGCAGAAGTGGATCGCCCTGCCCTCGATCGCCGCCGAGGACCGCAACTTCCCGCAGGGGGCCGAGGTCATGGCCCAGCTCGCCCGGGACGCCGGCTTCCAGCAGGTGACGGTGGTGGAGACCGACGGCAAGCCGGGGGTCTTCGCCACCCTCGACGCCGGGGCGGCGACGACCGTGGGCGTCTACTTCATGTACGACGTCAAGCAGTTCGTGCCGGCGGAGTGGAGCTCGCCCCCGCTCGAGGGGCGCCTGGTGGAGCGGCCGGGCGTCGGCACGGTGATCATGGGGCGCGGCGCGGTCAACCAGAAGGGGCCCGAGTCGGCCTTCCTGGCGGCGCTCCACGCGCTGCGCGCGGCGGGGCGCAAGCCGCCGGTGAACCTGGTGCTGGTCGCCGAGGGCGAGGAGGAGATCGGCTCGCCCCACATCGGCCAGATCGTGCACCGCCCGGAGGTCGAGGCGGCGCTGGCGCGCACCGTCGGGGTGTTCATGCCGGCCGCGGAGCAGGACCTCGACGGCGCCGTCACCGTGAGCCTCGGCGCCAAGGGGGTGGTCGAGGCGCAGCTCGTCGCCAGCGGGGAGCGCTGGGGGCGCGGCCCCTCCCACGACATCCACTCGTCGCTCAAGGCGATGGTCGACAGCCCGGCGTGGCACCTGGTCAAGGCCCTCGACACCCTGGTCTCCGCCGACGGCAACACCATCACCATCGACGACTACCCCGTGCCGCGGCCGCTGACCGCCGAGGAGAAGGCGATGATCGCCGCCGCGGCGGCGCGCCGCGAGGAAGCCGACACCAAGAAGCAGCTCGGCGTCGAGCACTGGATCGACGACCTCGACTGGGTGGCGGCCAACGAGCGCCTGGAGGGGCAGCCGACGGTGAACATCCAGGGCCTGGTCGGCGGCTACACCGGCCCCGGCGGCAAGACCGTCCTGCCGCACCGGGCGGAGGCCAAGCTCGACCTGCGGCTGGTGCCGGGGATGACCTTCGACGGCGCGGTGGCGGCGCTCCGCGCCCACTTGGCGAAGCACGGCTTCGGGGACCTCGAGGTCACCGCCTCGGGCGGCTACGACCCCACGACGACGTCGGCGGACGCGCCGCTGATCCAGGCCCAGGTGGCGGTGCTGCGGCGCGCCGGAATCGACCCGGTGATGTGGCCCTGGAACGCCGGCTCCTACCCCGGCTACGTCTTCACCAACCCGCCGCTGTCGCTCGCCTCGGGCCACTTCGGCCTCGGCCACGGCGCCGGCGCCCACGCCCCCGACGAGTACTACGTCATCGAGTCGTCGAACCCGCAGGTCGAGGGCTACGACGGCGCGGTGATGTCGTTCGTCGAGTACCTCTACGCGCTGGCGGGTGGGGGGGAGTAGCCGCCCGCGCTCGACCTGAGGGCGCCGGGCCGGCCCCCGCCCGGCCGCGGCGGCCGCCTCCGCCATGTTCGACGTCTCGACCTATCTGCGCCGCGGCGGCCTCGCCCTCGTCGCGGTCGGCATCGGCGGCTTCGCGGCGGACTACGCCCTCAACCTCGGCCTCTCCCGCCTGCTGCCGCCGCACCAGTTCGGCGACTTCCGGGTCGCCCGCGAGTTCGCGGCGTTCTTCGGCGCCGCGGTGCTGCTGGGCGGCGACCGCGCGGCACCGAAGGCGCTCGCCGGACCGCTCGAACGCGGCGAGTGGGCGCACGCCTGGGAGTACCTCCGCTTCTACCTCGCCCTGGGACTGGGGCTGTCCGCCCTGGTCATCGCCGGCGTCTGGGCCGCGAGCGGGCTCTACGTCGGCAGCGCCGACCCGCTGCAGCACCACGCGGTCGCCTGGCTGGTGCTCAGCGTCCCGATGCTCTGCGTCGGCGCGCTGGCGAGCCGGGCGCTGCAGTCGGCCCGGCGGCCGTTCCTGGCGGCCTTCCCGTGGCGCGTCCTGTTGCCGCTGCTGATCCTCGCCTCGTTGGCGGGGACGGCCTGGATCCGCGGCGGCGTCGAGCTCCACCACGCCCTGATCTGCGCCCTCGCCAGCGCCGCCGCGGTGAGCGCCGCCCAGTGGTGGCAGCTCCGCCGGCGCGAGCTGCCCGAGCTGCCGCGCGACCCGGCGGTGCGCGGCGCGCGGCGGCTGTGGCTCGAGACCTCGGTCCCGATGATGGGGGTCTTCCTGGTCGGCCTGGCGCTCAGCCAGTCCGACTTCTACTTCCTCGAGTGGCTCGGCGACGAGGCGGAAGTGGGCCACTACGCCGCCGCGGTGACCACGGCCCACTTCCTGCTGCTCCTCCAGACCACCGTCGTGGGGCTGGTGGCGCCGCTCGTCCAACCGGCGATCGAGGCCGGGCCGGAGGCGGTGCGCGGCACCCTGCGGCGGGGCCAACGCCTCCTGCTCGCGGCGCTGCTCCCCGCCGCCCTCGCCCTGGCGCTCGCGGCGCGGCCGATCCTCTCGCTCTTCGGGCCGAGCTACGTGCAGGCGGTGCCGGCGCTCACCTTCCTCCTCGTCGGCAACACCGCCTGGGCCACCGCCGCCCTGTCGATGCTCTGGCTCCAGTACACCCGTCGCGGCACCGTCCTCGTCGCCATCACCGCCGTGACCCTGGTCGTCGACTCGCTGCTCAACGCTCTCTTCATCCCCCGCTACGGGATGGAGGGCGCGGCCGCCACCACGGCGCTGACGATGACGCTGGCGGCGCTGGCGGTGGTGGTGGCCCGCCGCGCCGGCGGCGGCCGGACGGCGACCGCGGGCTGAGCGGGGTCGCGCTCGGCAGCGGCGTCCGCGGTGGGGTGGGTGGTCGCCTCGAGGCCACGGAGTCGCCGGGTGCCTCGGAACGGACGAGCGAGGAGGGCAGGGCGGTGAAGACCCGGAGCCCCGGCCGTGGCCGACCGGGGACCGCCTGACCCTCGAAGGCTCCTCCCCGACCGTCGGACGGGGGTCCGGGACTACGCGGGCCGGGCGAGCTCCTCGAGCAGGTCGGCGGCCTCGGCGGCGGGCCGGTGCCCGGCGAAGTCGTCCCGGATCCGCTTGGCCTTCTCGCGGTAGGCGGGGTCGGAGAGGACGGTCGCGACGGCCCGCCGTAGGCGTCGCCGGCCCGGGCGGGAGGTCGCGAGATCGAGGCCGGCGCCGGACCACGCGACCCGTGCGGCGACGGCGGGCTTGTCTTCGGTCTCGCCGGCACACACCAGCGGCACCCCGGCGGCGAGCGCGGCGAGCACCCCGTTGTAGCCGCCGTTGGTCACCATCGCGTCGGTCTTCGGAAGCAGGCGGGAGTGCGGGAGGAAGCCGTGCACCCGGGCATTGTGGGGGAGCGCGCCGAGCGCCCCGGGGTTCGGCGTGGTCGCCACGACGAGGAGGTCCTCGTCCGCCAGCGCCTCCAGGGTCGGTCGCAGGAGGTCGTCGACGGCGGTCGCGACGGTGCCCTGCGTCACGTGGACGACGGTCCGGCCGTCGAGCTCGCTCCACCATGCCGGCGGCTCGAACCGCTCGGCGGGTGACGGCAGCAGCGGGCCCACGAAGCGGACCTGCGGCGGTGGGTCGCGGCGCGGGTACTCGAAGGCCGGGGTGGTGGGCATCAGGTGGAGCCAGGGCGAAAGGCGGAGCTCTTCGAAGCCGCGGCCGTCCGGCAGGGGCGGCAACCCCAGGCCGCCGCGGATCCGCTGCAGCTCGCGGGTCAGCGGGGCCATCAGCGATCGGCGGGTGAGCGCGTGAAGCACCCGGTTCAGGAGTCGGCCGGCGGCGCTCGTCGCGGGGGGGCGCCGGCTCCCGAAGGGTGGGATCTCCGGATCGAAGGTCACCAGGGGGTTGATGCCGAGGGTGGCGAAGCGCGGGCCTCCGAGGTGATGTAGTGTGGTCGCTCCGTAGGAGCACATGTCCACCAGCAGGAGGTCGGCGGGGAACCGGTGCAAGATCTGTCGGTAGTCGCTCACCTGGCCGCGGACCCGATCCAGGAGGAGGCGCCGCAGGACCGAGATGCCGGCCGCGAGCCCCCGCGTTCCCGGGTCCGGCAGCACCGGGATCCGGCTGAAGTCGGGCGTCGCCTCGAAGGGCACGAACCGCGCGCCGGCCGCCTCGATGCGCTCGCGGTATCCGGGACCGCAGTGCCAGACCACCTCGTGCCCCCGTGCCGACAGCTCGACGGCCACCGGCAGGGCCGGGTTGACGTGACCTGTCGCCGCCCGCGCCGCGCCGGCGAGCTCGCTGCGGCGGTCGGGCTGACCTCGGCGGCGACGACGGCGATGCTCGACCGGCTCGAGCGCAAGGGCCTGGTACGTCGCGTCCCCGATCCCGGCGACCGTCGCAGCGTCCTGGTCGAGATGACCGAGGGCGCTCGCCGGCTCGCCGCCCGCTTCTACGGGCCGCTGGCGGCGGAGGGCGCCGAGGCGGCCGGGAAGCTCGGCCGTCGCGACCTCGAGCGCATCCGCGACTACTTCCTCGCCGGTGCCGACCTGATGGAGCGGCACCGGCGCCGGATCGGGGACGGGGAGCGGGAGGGAGGATGACGGGCGAGGTCGGCGGGCCGGCGCTGGCGGGGGAGGGCGCGGTCCACCCGACCGCCGCCGACGGCGAGCGCAACTTCGTTCTGCAACAGGGCTTCGACGATCCGCCGCCGGGGGCCTGCCGGCCGCGGTACGCGGCGCTGCTGTTCCAGCCGCGGGCCGTGGCGGCGGTGCTGCTGCTGGGCATGCTGACCCAGGCGCCCCGCGTCTTCGCCGCTCTCGGTGCCGTCCTCTGGTGGAGCGCCGCGCTGCCCCGGCGCAGCCCCTTCGACGCCGTCTACAATCGCACGCTCGGCCGCCGCGCGGGCGCGGTGCGGCTCACCCCCGCGCCGCCGCCGCGGCGCTTCGCCCAGTTCCTCGCCGGCCTGTTCTGTTGCGCCATCGCAGCGCTGCTGCGGCGCTCCCGCCGGGGCGCCGCCCTCGTCGTCGAGGCCCTCTTCGCGGCCGCGGTCGCCGCCCTCGCCTTCGGCCGCTTCTGCCTCGGGTCGTTCCTCTTCCACCTGCTCCGCGGGCGCTGGCGCTTCGCCCTGCAGACGCTGCCCTGGGCGCAGGGACCGGGCGGCGGGGCGGCGAGCCCCGGCGCGCGGCTCACAACGAGGCGAGGAACTCGAGGAGCTGGCGCCGTCGGTCCGGCGGCAGCGCCTGCCAGGCCTCGGTAGCGCGGCGCGCCTGGCCCCCGTGGCGCCGGATGGCGTCGGCGACGGTGAGGCTGAGCCCGTCGTGCATCAGGTGCGACCGCGTGCGCAGCCCCCACAGCGGGGCGGTGCGGAGCAGGTCGCGGGTCGCCGCGCCGCCGGCCTGCACCACCCCGTCGCCGGTGCCGACGTCGTGGAGCAGGAAGTCGCTGTAAGGGTGGAAGACCCGGTGGCCGAGGGCCGGCGGCACGGTGTAGGCGCCGGCGGCGACCACCGTCCCGGCCGGCGCGGTGACGAGATCGGGGAGGTGGCACCCGGCGCAGCCGAGCTGTTGGAACACCGTCTCTCCGGCCAGCACCTCGGGCCGGTCGACGCGGGCGGCGTCCCGCGGCGGTGCCTGGCTCGAGCGCATGAAGCGCACCAGGGCGTCGAGGTCCTCGCCGTCGTCCTCGGGATCGACGACGGCGTCGAAGGCGTCGACCGGCCGGCCGTCGGAGCTGTTCTCGACCGGCAGGAGCTCGGTGGTGACGCCCATCTCGTTCAGGTAGGCGTCGGCGGCGAAGGAGAGCAGGCTGGCGTGCTGGTCCTTCCAACCGAAGCGGCCGACCGCCGGGGCCCCGCCGGCCTCGAGCACCGGCACCCTCACCGCCAGGCCGCGCACGGCGGTCGGCTGGTGGGCGGCGATCGCCTCGAGGGTGGAGTCGGCGACCGCCTCCACGTAGGCGTCGCCGAGGATCGAGGTGGAGAGACGCAGCGACAGCACCGTGTCGCTGGGGAGCACGTGCTCCTGGATGGCGGCGTCGAGGGCCCGGTCCGCGACCACGCCGCCGCCCGGATGGTCGGCGTAGCGGCCGTCCCGCCAGTGCCCGGCGCGCAGCTCGACCACCTGGCTCGAGCCGCCGCTCCGGGGCGTCGCGTGGCAGGCGCCGCACGAGGTGGCGTTGTAGGTCGGCCCCAACCCGTCCTCCGGCTCCTCCCTCTCGTCGAAGGTGGCGCGGTCGAGGTCGAGCTCTGCCTGCGGGCTGACCCCGTTGGTGCGCCCGTCGTAGCCGCTCTCGGCCTCGGCGGGAGGCGGCGGCGCGGGCCGCGCGGCGAGGAGGGCGAGGGTGAGGCAGGCGAGCGCCGGGAGGGCGACGGCACGGCGGGGACGGCCGCCGGGGCGGTCCGGGGTGGCGCGATCGGGGCGAACACGGGTCACGGGCTTCTCCTCGGTCGGGGACGATCGGGTCGGGCGACGCGGGGTGCAACCCGCGAGGGCGCCGAACCCTGCGCCCGCCGCACACTGCCCCGCGGAGTCGGCTCCGGCGCCCGGGCCGGGCAACGGCCGGTCGCCGGCACGCGGGCGCAGCGGCCGGAGCGTCCCGGGGTGTTCGAGCTGCGGCTCCGGAGCCGGCCCGAGCCGGCCGCCCTGCGGCTCGCCGTCCACCGGCTCGGCGCGCTCCACGATCTGCCCCTCGACGCAGGGCTCGAGACCGCCGCGGTCGTCGCCTCCGGGTGCCGGCGCAACCGGTGATCGAGGTGTCCATCCCGCTCTCCGGGCCGGTCTCCCGGCGGGTGCTCGACCCCGAGCGCCGGCTGCTCCTGCGCTTCGCGGGGCGCCGGCGCCGACGCCGGGCACGGCGCCGCCCGCCGCCGGGCCGAGCGGCTAAGATCGGCCGGTCGTCTCCGACCGTCGATCGCCCCGAGGGAGACCCGTGCCCGGCCCACCCGCCGTTCCCGAGACCGGTCCGCGCCGCGCCGCCGGGCCGGGAACCGTCCGCCGCCGGCTGGGGCTGTTCGACGCCACCATGCTGGTGATGGGCGGCATCGTGGGAGCCGGGATCTTCATCAACCCCTACGTCGTCGCGCGCGACCTGCCGCGGCCGGGATGGATCCTCGGCGCCTGGGCGCTGGGCGGTGCGATCGCGCTGGCGGGGGCCTTCGTCTACGCCGAGCTGGCGGCGCGGTTGCCGGAGGCGGGGGGGCAGTACGCCTACCTGCGCGAGGCCTACCACCCCGGCGTCGCCTTCCTCTACGGCTGGGTGCTCCTGCTGGTGATCCAGACCGGCGGCATGGCGGCGGTGGCGGTCACCTTCGCGGCGTACGTCCGCGAGCTCACCGGCCTGCCGCTGTCGACGGCGGCCCTGGCGGCGGGCACGCTGGCCGTCCTGGCGCTGGTCAACTGCCTCGGCGTGCGCGCCGGGAGCACGGTGCAGAGCGCCCTGATGGTGCTCAAGATCCTGGCGATCGTCGGGCTGGTGGCGGCCGGTGCATGGTTCGTGGCCGGCCACGGCGAGGCGGGGGCGGCGGCGGCGGGAGGGACGCCGACGGTCGCGGCCGGGCGCACCGGGCCGGCCGGCGCCGGCCTCCTGGTGGCTCTCGGCGCGGCGATGGTGCCGGTGCTCTTCGCCTACGGCGGCTGGCAGACGGCGAGCTTCGTCGCCGAGGAGGTGCGCGCGCCGCGCCGCAACCTGCCGCGTGCCCTGGTCCTCGGCGTCGCCGGGGTGGTCGTGCTCTACCTGGCGGTGAACGCGGTGTGCGTCGCCGTGCTCGGGCCGGCCGGCCTCGCAGCCTCCACGACCCCGGCCTCCGCGGTGATGGAGCGCGCCCTGGGGATCGCCGGCGCCCGCTGGATCGCGGTCGGCATCGCCCTGTCGACCCTCGGCTTCCTCAGCCAGTCGGTCCTCACCGCGCCGCGCGTCTACTACGCGATGGGCCGCGACGGCCTCTTCTTCCGCGCCGTCGGCCGCCTCGACCGCCGCCACGGCGTGCCGGTGGCGGCGATCGCGCTGCAGGCGGTGCTGGCGATCGCGATCGCGCTGTCCGGCCGCTACGACCAGATCCTCTCCTACGTGGTGTCGATGGACTTCCTCTTCTTCGGCCTCACCGCGACCTGCCTCTTCGCCTTCCGCCGCCGCGAGGCGGCGGCGGCTCGGGGGCCGGACGCGCCGCTCGCCCGCGTGCCCGGCCACCCGGTCACGACGGTGCTCTTCGTCGCCGCCTGCTGGCTGGTCGTCGCCGCCACCTTCGCGCGCTACCCGGTCAACTCGCTGGTCGGCCTGGGCATCCTGGTCGCCGGCGTGCCCGTCTACCTCGCCTGGCGCCGCGGCGCGGGGGCGGCTTGACGGCCCCGCGCCGCTTCAGCCGGTCGCCCTACATGGAGTGGGCGAAGCTGCACGCCGGCGCCCGCTTCGACCTGGCGACGAGCGGCGTCGGCAGCCTGCCGTTGGCCGAGCTGCCGGTGCCCCGCGAGGAGGTGCTGGCAGCGCTCGAGCTCACCGGGTCCGCCGGCTACGGGTACCCGCCGCTGACCGAGCGGCTGGCGCGGCGCAGCGGGGCCGCGGTGGAGAACGTGGTCTGCGCCACCGGCACCTCGATGGCGAACCACCTGGCGCTCGCCGCGGTGCTCGACCCGGGAGACGAGGTGCTGATCGAGCGCCCCACCTACGAGCTCCTGGTGTCGACGGCGCGCTATCTCGGCGCGGAGGTGCGGCGCTTCCCGCGCCGCTTCGCCGCCGGCTGGGCGATCGACCCGGCGGTGGTGGAACGGGCCCTGACGCCGCGCACCCGGCTGGTCGTCGTCACCAACCTGCACAACCCCACCGGGGTGCGGACGCCGGACGTGGTGCTGGCCCGCGTGGCGGCCCTGGCGGAGGAGCGGGGCGCCCGCCTGCTGGTCGACGAGGTCTACCTCGAGGCCTGCTTCGACCCGGCGGCGCGCTCCGCCTTCCACCTCGGCCCGAACGTGCTGGCCACCTCCAGCCTGACCAAGGTGTACGGGCTCTCCGGGGTCCGCTGCGGTTGGGTGCTGGCGGCGCCCGAGCTGGCGGCGCGCATGCGCCGGCTCGACGACCTCCACGGCGCCAGCGCCGCGCACCCGGCGGAGCGCCTGAGCGTCCTGGCGCTCGACCATCTCGGGCCGATCGCCGACCGCGCCCGCCGGCGCCTCGCCGCGCACCGGGCCCTGGTCGGCACTTTCCTCGACGGACGCGACGACCTCGACGCGGTGCGCCCGGCGCACGGCACGATCGTCTTCCCCCGCCTCGCCGGAGGCAACGTGGACGGGCTCTGCCGCCTGCTGCGGGAGCGCTTCGAGACGAGCGTCGTCCCCGGCCGCTTCTTCGAGGAGCCGCGGCACTTCCGCCTCGGGCTCGGCGCCGCGACGCCGGTGGTCGAGGAGGGCCTGCGGCGGCTCGGGCTGGCGCTGGACGACCTCGGCGCCGGCTCCCCCGCGACGCGCTGAGGCGCGGCCCCGGTCCCGGGGGAGCGGCGGCGCACCGGCCGGCGGCGTCCGTCTACGGCGCTTCCGTGCGCAGCTCGAGCGGGCCGGCGCTCTGGAAGCCGGAGCCGAGGACGATCGTGCCGCCGGTTTCGGCCGTGGTGTCGTAGGCGATCAGGGTGAGGTCGTCGAACCGTCCGTCGCTGGCCTTGATCGACGTGCAGGCCCGGAACGTCTGCGGACCGTCGTTCGGGACACCGGTGAGCGCCAGCTCCTCGATGGGGCAGGACGGCGCGGGTCCCCCGAGGCCACCCGGCAGCGTGAGGTCGACCGCGGCGAGGGCGTCGGCGATGCCGTAGCCGGAGTCGCGGTCCCTGCCGGCGGCCTCGATGTCGAGCGCCGTCGCGGCGAGCACCTGCTCCATGCCGGCGGCGGTGAGCGACGAGGTCTGGAGCAGCAGCGCGGCGATGGCGGCGGCGTGCGGCGCGGCGGCGGAGGTCCCGAAGAAGGGGTTGAAGCCGGGCGCCGCGGTGGACACGCCGTCGGCGCCGGCGACCTTGGGTTGCTGGCGCACCGTGCCGCCCGTCGCCGAGAAGTCCCCCGGCGTGTAGGGTGTGCCGTCCGCCGTGAAGAACACCCGACGCGGTCCGTCGGAGCTGAACGTCTCGACCGACTCGCTGCCGTCGAACGGCACGCCGTCCCCCTCCCCGCCGGCGGCGTAGTACCAGTCCACGGCCGCGACCCCGAAGGCGTCCTCGGCGGCCGCGTGTCCGCTGGTCTGCCCGGCCGTCGCCGGCGCCAGCCGGCCGCCGTGGGCGCTCAGCCAGAGGAAGCGGCCGGCGCCGCTGTAGCGCACGACGGCGAGGAGGTTGCCGGTGTCGTCGAAGGCCTGCGAGGCGATCTCCTCGAACGGATCGTCGTCGCCGTCCTGCGCCGCGGCGCCGACGGCGTAGACGGTGCTCCCCGTCGGGTCGAGCAGGACGAGGTCGTAGTCGTTGCCCGACCCTCCCAGCGGGTCGGCCCACTGGAGGATGAAGTAGGTCGGCGAGTCGCCGGTGATCGTGGCGGCGCCGCCGGAGCCGAAGTCGTGGGTGTCGTAGGCGGCGAGAGCCGGCGGGGCGCTCGCCGCCGAGGCGAAGTCGCCCTCCCACACCCCGGACGTCCCGTCGTCGAGGTTGCCGGAGTTGCCGGCCGACGAGAAGTAGAGCCCTCCGGCGTCGGTGAAATCGTTCACCGCCTGCGCCACGGTGCCGTCCTGGAAGGTCGGCTCGGCGAAGTAGAAGACGTCGTCGACGATCACGTCGCAACCCGCCGCCTGCAGCGCGGCGATGTTGGCGGCGAACTGCGCCTGGCCCGCGAACGCCGTCGCGAACCAGAGGGTGGCGCCCGGCGCCAGGTCGTGGACGATCTCCAGCATCGCCGTCCCCTCGTCGCCCGAGCCCGCCTGGCCGCTGAGCACGTGGACGGACGGCAGGTCACCGGTCGCCTGCCGCGCCGCCAGGGTGTCGACCCCGTCGGAGAGGACGCCGACGGCGACGCCGGTGCCGTCCACCGCGAAGGTCGAGCGCACCAGGTCGGCGCGGTGCGCGACGTCGCCCTCGGAGGAGTCGACCTTGCGCAGCTCGTAGCCCAGTGCCCGGCGGATCCGCCGCACGTCGGAGCGCCGGGCCAGGGCCAGGACCTGCCCGAGCGGCAGGCGGGCGCGGAGGACCGAGCGCTCGGGGTGGGAGGCGAGGACGGTCCCGACCTGCGCGACGGCGACCTCGAGGGGCGGGTCGACCCGGCCGGAGATCTCCACCTCGACCACGGCCCGGCCGGCGAGCTCCTTGCCGGTCCGCAGGTCGGGCAGCTCGGCGAAGAGGGCATCGCCGCGCTGGCGCCGGATGGCGAACAGGAGCTCGCTGTCGAGCTTCTTCTCCGCCTCGCTCCAGGTCGACTTGTCGAGCTCCAGCCGCGCGATCTGCGCCGCCGCCGAGGTCGTGACGCGGCCCGGCCCGGCGGTCGGCTGCGCCGCCGCCGGCGTGCCTCCCGCCAGGGCGACGGCCGCGACGACGGTGAACGCGATCAGCAGGCGGGACGAGCCTGCCGGCGTCGTGCGAACCCTCGCGGGGCGACGTTCCATGACGTTCCCTCTCCGGATCCTGGTGACCCGCACGGGACGGGAGGAGGCGGACTCTCCGGACGGTAGCACGCCCGATCCGCGGTCGCGGGCGCGCCCGCCCTGCGGGCGTCGTCGCGACCACGGGCAGCGAGGGTCGCCGGGAGCGGCGGGCGACCGCCCGAGGATCGCGGCCCCGGCGCCGGCTGGCTATACTCCGAGGGGAGATCGACCCGCATGACGACGACGACGGCTTGGCTTCGGCGGTCCCTGGCGACCGCGTCGGTTCTCGGCACGCTGGCCCTCGCCGGGGTGCCGCCGGCCCGCGCCGATGCCGGCGACCGGCACCGGGAGGCGCTGCTGCGGCTTGCCGCCGACCGCATCGACGGCGTCTTCGCCGCGGTCGCGGCGAGCACGCGGGCGGTGGGCGAGGAGGTCCGGGCCCGGGCGGAGCGGCCGCCGGAGGTGTCGGACGAGGAGCTCGCGGCCTGGCGGCAGCGCAGCCGGGCCCGCGGGACCACCCGCGGCTTCCGCACCTGGCCGGCGGACCGGCCCGAACCGGCCTCCCAGGCCGAATTCCCCGCGCTCTACAGCTACGACCGCGAGGCGGTGACGCGGGACGTTGTGGCCCGTCTCGAGCTGCTCGAGCGGCTGGTGCCCGTCGTCCGGGCCGCGTACCGCAGCTTCGACTTCTCCTGGGTCTACGTCACCACCGCCGACGGGACGATGCTGATCTACCCGTTCGTGCCGCTGGCGGAGGCGGTCCACAACGACCGCCCGACCGACCAGGTCTACTACCGGGCGGCGGACTTCGCGCGGCGCCAGGTGGGCTGGACCGATCCCTACCTGGACCTGGTCGGCGCCGGGATGATGATCACCGCCTCGGTCCCGATCTACACGGGGGACGAGCTCTTCGGGGTGGCGTCGCGCGACATCACCCTCGACGAGCTCACCGCGTCGGTGTTGGCGCGGCTGACCGCGGAGACCGACCGCGTCGCGTTCCTGGTCGACGGCCGGGGCCTGGCGATCGACGCCAGCGATCCCGCGCTGGCGGAGGAGCTCGCGGCGGTCAACGGCGCCAAGGGAGAGGCGGCGCTGTTCTACCGCACCGCGGATCCGTCCAGGCTGGGAGGCACGAACGCGGTGGCGTCACGCTTCGCGTGGGTCGACCGGGTCACCGAGCGGATCCTCGCCGCGGCCGCCGTCTCGCCCGCTGGCGAACCGGTCGCCTTCGACTCCGACGGGCGGCAGGTCCTGGCGACGCGGCTCGCGACCACCGGGTGGTTCCTCGTCCTCGTCGCGGGGAGCCCGTAGGCGCGGACCCGGTCCGACGGGATCCCCGCCGGGCACGCGGGCGGGGTGGAGGCCACGCGGCGACGCGGCCTCCACCCCGAGAGGACACGCCCTCTCCTCAGGCGTCTCCGAAGCGGAGGCCGAAGCGCTCGCAGAGGCCGGGCACGCTGTCCCACTGCATGTCGAGCTCGTAGCGGGCGGCGAGCTCCACGAAGCGGTCGAGATCGCCGCCCCACACCTTCGGCAGCTCGCGGAAGAAGTCCTCGAAGCCGGCCGGCGAGAGGACCTCGACGATCTCGGCCGGCGTGTCGCCGGCGTTCCAGAAGGTGTGCCACTGCATCCGCGGCTTGTGCACCCAGGTGCCGGGTCCGGCGGTGACCACGTCGTCGCCGAGCAGGGCGCCGAGCGTTCCCGAGATGACGTAGGAGTACTCGTCCTCCCGGTGGTGGCGGTGGAGCGGCGCGGCGAGGACCCGTGGCGCCAACGGGTGGTGGACGATCGCGAAGCGGCCGTCGCTGGCCGCGCCGTCGATCTTCCAGGTGATACCCAGGCCGGTGAGGTCGACGCGCTCGGGGCTGTCCGGCGGGACGACGACGGGGCCGCCGGCGGACGCCGGGGTCTGCGGGGTGGTCTTCGCTGCGGCGGTGGCTTGCATGGTCTTCTCCGTTTCTTCCGGGTCTTCGGGATCGGTCGGCGCGGTCATCGCGCCGCCTCGTGACCGGGATGTACGGTGGGCCGGCCGACCGTTACAGTCGGAGAAGAGATCGCGGCGAAGCGTCAGGGCGTGTGGTCCATCACGAAGGTGCCGACCTCGGCCGGGCCGGCGGGGCCCTCGCCGTGCAGGCGCATCGTCCAGCGGGAGCGCGGGTAGCCGCGGATCACCTCGCCCGGGAAGACCAGGATCACCTCGTCGCGCTCGCGGTCCGCCACCACCTCGCGCACCGGCAGGTCGACGGCGGAGTCGCGCTCGAGGTCGAGGACCTCGGCGTCGAGCCGCAGGTCGCGGACGTCGTGGACGTCGCCGGCGAGCCGCACCACGACGAGATCCTCGGGGCCCGCCTGGCAGAGCACCGTCCCGCCGGCCGGGATGCGGTACTCGCGGCGCGTCAGGCCGTCGCGCGCCAGGCGCTCGAGCAGCGCTTCGTCGGCGTTGAGCGCCACCTCGGCCGCCCGGGCCGACGCGGAGACCGCCGCCCGCAGGCGCTCGAGGGCCTCGAGGCGGGCGGCGCAGTCGACACATCCGAACAGGTGCTCCTCGAAACGCTCGGAGGCGTCCGCCGGCAGCTCGCCGAGCAGGTGGTCGAGAAGCGTCTCCGCGGGGACGCCGCAGCCGCGCTCCCGGTCGTTCACGCCGCCGCCTCCGTCAGACCCATGCAGTCGCGGAGCCGGCCCACGCCCCGATGGCGGATCACCCGCACGTTCTCGGCGCTGAGCCCGAGAGAGGCGGCGATGTCGGAGCTGGACCGCTCGGCGTAGAAGGTCAGGACCACCACGGCCCGCTGCTTCTCGGGCAGCGCCCGGAGGCACTCGCGGACGCGATCGCGGGCGAGCGGATCCGGCGGCGCGACGCTCGCCGCCGCCACCTCGACCGCCGCCTCCTCGAGGGGCGAGTAGCGGGCCTCCCTGCCGCGCTGCCGAGCGGCGAGGGTGCGGGCCACGCCGAGGATGAAGGCGCCGATCCGCTCGGGCTCGCGCACCTCGCCACGGCGCAGCTTGTCGATCGTGAGCAGCAGGGCGTCCTGCGCCAGGTCGCGGGCGAGCTCGTCGCCGTCCACGCGGCGGCGGGCGAACGCCACCAGCCGCCGTCCGTAGCGGCGGCAGAGCTCGGCCTCCGCGTCGTGGGCGGGTCGCCCGCCGGCGGCCGCGATGCGGCGGGCGAGCTCCGCGTCGTCGGGAGACGCCTCCGGGGCAGGGGAGCGCCGAGACTCGGGGTGCATGGCGCGGAAATCGTAACCGATGGCGGATGGGCTCTCCGCAGGGCGCCGCCGAGGCGGAGAGCGGGGGCCGGCGTCCGCCGGGCTCCGGTCGAGGCGGACCCGCGAGGGTCGCCGCCGGGGAGGCGGGCGTGCGGAGCGTTGTCCCGAAGGCCACGGTGGTCTACGCTGCGGATGGACCGGGGCCGCCGTCGGGCGCCCGGGGCACGGCGACGAAACCGAAAGAGGAGGCGCGACACCCCATGCGGATCGGGATTCTCGGAACGGGAACGGTGGGCCGGACGCTGGGCTCGAAGCTGCTCGAGCTCGGTCACGAGGTCAGGCTCGGTGGGCGCAGTGCCGCCAACGACCAGGCCGCCGCCTGGGTCGCGGCCGAAGACGACGACAGGGCCTCCCACGGCACCTTCGCCGCGACCGCGTCGTTCGGCGAAGTCCTGTTCAACTGCACCCGGGGGAGCACTCGCTGGCCGCCCTCGAGCTCGCCGGCGCCCAGAACCTCGGCGACAAGGTGCTCGTCGACGTGGCCGATCCTCTCGACTTCTCGCACGGCTTCCCGCCGAGTCTCTCGCCCTGCAACACCGACTCGTTGGGCGAGAGCATCCAGCGCGCCTTCCCGCGCCTCCGCGTCGTGAAGTCCCTCAACACCATGTGGTGCGGGGTCATGGTCGACCCCCGCCGTCTGGCGGGCACGCACGCCGTCTTCATGGCCGGCGACGATGCGGCGGCGAAGGCCACGGTGGCCGACCTGCTCGCCGGCTTCGGCTGGCGCCGCGAGGAGATCGTCGACCTCGGCGACCTCGCCGGAGCGCGCGGAACCGAGATGCTGCTGCCGTTGTGGCTGCGCCTCTACGGCCTGCGCGGAGACGGTGAGCTCAACTTCGCCGTCGTCGGCCCCGCCTGAGGCGGAGTCGCGGGGACGGTCGTTCGTTTCCGCCTCGGGCGTGCGCGCCTCGAGGCCCCACGAGAGGTGAAGGAGAAGGCCATGGAGATCACGCGAGCCGATTCGATCCCTTCGCAACCGGGTCCGGCCGAGTGGTTCACGGGCTCGGTGACCGTCGCCCCGCTGTTCGGCGCCGAGGCCCCCTCCCAGGTGGCCGGTGCCCGCGTGACGTTCCAGCCCGGCGCCCGCACCGCCTGGCACACGCATCCGCTCGGCCAGCACCTCCTGATCACCTCCGGCATCGGCTGGGTGCAGGTGGACGGCGGCCCGATCCAGGAGGTGCGGACCGGGGACGTCGTGTGGTTCCCTCCGGGCGTGAAGCACTGGCACGGCGCCACGCCGACCGACGCCATGGCCCACGTCGCCATCCAGGAAGCCCGGGACGGCGTCGTCGTCGATTGGCTCGAGCAGGTGAGCGACGAGGAATATCGTCGGGACCGCTGACAGGAGGACCCCGACGAGGAGGATGTCGAGATGGACGGAGCGGTTCTCGGGTCCGCACGGCGTGGGCCTCGAGGGTCGGCTCTTCCGGCGCGCCGATGCCGCCACAGGGCCACGGGGGACGGGGAGGCAGGGCGGGGCGCGGTGCGAGGACCCCGACGAGGGCACCGGGCTCGCGGGCTGGAGCGCCGCACGCACCGGCATCCGCCGCGCCGCGGGGATGAGCGAGGGGCTGGAGAAACCGGAGCGCTCCCCTCCCGGTGCGGCGGGCCCCGGGGGCCACCGGTCGGGGGCGCTGCGGTCGGCTCTTCAGTCGTCGATGACGAAGGTGACCATCATGTTGACCTGGAACTCGGTGATGACGCCGTTCTCGACGCGCACCTGCTGCTCCTTGATCCAGGCGCTCTTGACCCGGCGCAGGGTCTTGTTGGCCCGATCGATCCCTTGATGGATGGCGTCCTCGAAGCTTTCGCTCGAGGTGGAGCTGATCTCGGAGACCTTGGCGACGGACATCGCGTCCTCCTTTCGAGAATGGAGCTTTCAGCTGGACGAATCGACTTCCGGTGGCCCTGAGCACAGGAACGACCCGGCGCGGCCGCGGCAGCGCCGCTGCGGCTCGTCCACCACGAGGGCGCGTCGGGCCACCGCGCCGAGTGGATGCAGTTGCCGGGCCACGGGGGGGCTCCGGCTAGCCCTTCTTGCCCACCGCCAGCAGAGCCGCGCCGGCCACGACGGCTCCGACCCCGACCCACACGGGGACGTTCACGGTCTTCTTCTTCTTGACCGAGAGCTCGAGGGGACCGAGCTTGGCGTCGTGGGTCGTCTTCGTGTAGGTGATGCCACCGTAGACGAGCCCGAGAAGACCGGCGACGATCAACAGGATCGCCACGACCTTGAGTGCGTTCATCCCGCCTCCTCCTTCGTCGGGGCCGGCGCCGCGTCCCGGCTGGATCGAGGCTCCAGGCGTCGCAGCGGAGCAGGCGCGCCGATCCGTGCCACTCTACCCCGCGACGAGCGGACGTCGAGTCCAACCGCCTCGACCGCGGCCTCGGCGATCGGCTCGGACCCGACCCGCCAGCGGCTCGAGTGGACAGCGTCGCGAGACAGCGACAGCTAGGGAATCCGTGGCGCGATGAGGGCGAGCTGATCCCGATCGCCTGGAGCGGGCGGGGCCACTCAGATCAGGGCGTGCTCCTCGGCATAGTTCACCAGCTCGACCCGGCTGGACAGACCGAGCTTGCCGAGCAGGTTGGCGCGGTGGTTCTCGACGGTGCGCACCGAGAGGCCGAGCAGCTCGGCGATCTGGCGGTTGGTGTTTCCGCGGGCCAGGAGCCGTAGCACGTCGATCTCGCGGCGGGTGAGCTTCTCGACGGGCGACCCCGGCCGGTGTTCCGTGACGATCGCCTGCTCCAGGAGCGCGCGGGTCATCGCCGGGTGGACGTAGATGTCGCCCTGACTCGCGGCGCGGATCGCCTGCAGGATCTCACCCGGCTCGGCGCGCTTGATCAGGTAGCCCGAAGCACCGGCCCGCAGCGCTTCGTGCAGCAGACCCTCTTCCTCGTGAATGGTGAGGAAGAGCACGATGAGGTCCGGGTAGGCCTGCTTGAGTCGCTTGGCGATCTCGATGCCGTTGTCGGGGGGCATGGTGATGTCGAGCAGGACCATGTCGGGCTGCAAGGACCCGACGAGCCGCATCGCCTCCACCCCGTCGGCGGCCTCCCCCACGACCTCGACGTCGGCGCCGGCGCGCAGCAGCTCGCGCAACCCGGTGCGGACTACCGCGTGGTCATCGGCGATCAGGATGCGGATCGGCACTCGGCACCTCCACGACCACTGTGGTTCCTGCCCCCGGGGAGCTCTCCACCGTCAGGGTTCCATGCAGCGCCTCGGCCCGCTCCTTCAGACCGAGCAGGCCGAAGTGATTGCCTCGTTGGACCAGACTCGGCTCGAAGCCGACGCCGTCGTCCTCGACCATCACCATGGCCCGGTCGCCACGGTGCTCCAGGAGGAGGTCGACCCGGCTCGCATGGGCGTGCCGCGCGACGTTGGCCATCGCCTCCTGCACCACGCGATAGAGAGCGGTCTCGATCACCGGCGGGAGGCGTCGGCCGGTGAAGCCCCGAGCCTTGAAGCGGATCTCCAGGCCCTGGTTGGCCGCCGCGGTGCCGGTCAACTGGCGCACGACCGCCTCGAGCCCGAGGTGGTCGAGGCTCGGCGGGCGCAGATCGATCGCCAGGCGGTGCAGGCCGTCGATGACGCTGTCGGTCTGCTGGATCAGCTCGACCACCCGATCGTCGACGCTCCCCCCCGCGTCGGCCTCCTTCTTCAGCATGAGCAGGCCGAAGCGCAACGAGGTGAGGACCTGACCCGCCTCGTCGTGGAGCTCGCGGGCGATGCGGCGCCGCTCCTCCTCCTGCACCTCGACCAGCCGGCGGGAAAGGGCCTGCATGCGTGCGGTCGCCGCCTGCATCTGCTCGAAGAGAATCGCGTTCTCGACCGCGACCGAGGCCTGCGACGACATGGCCTCGGCGAGCCGGACGTGCTCTTCGTTGAAGTACCCGGGCTCGCGCTTGGAGAGCGAGAACAGTCCGGTGACGTCCCCTCGCGCGAACAGCGGAACGCCCATCCAGCTCGCTTCGGAGGACGGGTCGGTCGGCAGATTCCAGTCCGGGCGGACCCTGACGTCGGGGATGACCACCGCAGCTCCGGTCGTCAGGATGCTCTTGACCACCGAATGATCGGTGGGGTTGAGCTCCGTCCTGACCTCGGGGGGCAGCGGCACCACGCGTTCTCCGTCGAAGACCGCCCGCACCGAGACCCGCGAGGCCGCCTCGAGCAGCATGACGGCGGCCCGGTCGAAGGGGACCATGGCGCGCAGCCGGTCGAGCAGCGTCGTCAACACGGTCTCGCGATCGAGGCTGCGGGTCAGCGCCACGGTCGCGTCGCGCAGGGCCTCGGCGATGTGGCGGGCCCGCAGCTCGGCCTGGTGCGCCAGCCACTTTTCGGTGACGTCGCGAGAGACGCTGAGAACGGACGGGATCTCACCGGTTGGCCCGATCTCGGGGACCAGGCGGCAGTCGAAGTGCCGCACCCCCTCGGTGCCCGCGAAGGCGAGCTCGAACCGCTCGGGACGCCCGCTCGCGAAGACCCTTCGCAGGGCATCGTCCCAGCGATCGCCCAGCTCGGGCACCATCCCCGCCTCCTGACTCGTCCTGCCCAGGTAGTCCTGCGCGGTGCGCCCCGTGGTGCGTTCGATCGCCGGGCTCACGTACAGATAGCGCAGCTGCGGGTCGAAGCGCGCGATCAGGTCGGGCAGGTTCTGGATCAGCGTCTCCAACTGCTCCTTGGCCCGGCGCACGTCCCGTTCCAGGGCCCTTCGGTTTTTCTCGAGACCACCGACGGTGCGGCTGTTGAGCATCGCCACGGCGGCCATCTCGGCGAACACCTCGGCCAGTTGGGAGCCGACCGTCGTGAAGCCATCGGGCCGGTCGATCAGACCGAGGAGCCCCGTCACCTCGCCGGCGATGACGATCGGCACGATGAGCGCGCTGCGGACCGCGCGCTGCCGGCCGGCCGGCTTCGTGGGCCGGTCCTTCGAGAGGTCGTTGGCGAAGACCGCTTGCCCCTTGGCGGCGCGAGCGCTCAAGCGACGCACAGACGCGGGCAGCCGGGCAGGGTCGAGCCGGAGACTGCCGGGATCGAGGTGGACGACGTCGAGGCCCTGGTCAGACTTGGCGCACAGGGCGACGAAACCGGCATCGGCACCGAGGATGGTCTTGCAGGCCGCCAGGACGTCCTTCGCCGCGTCGGCGAAGACCCGGTTCTCCAGCACCGCGCGCGCCGCTTCCAGGAGCGCCGCGACGTCGCGACTGCGGCCGTTCGTCCTCTCCTGCGGTGCCTGAGCCGTCCTCACCGGGTCCTCCTCGCTTGGCGACGGATCGTGCAGCGGTCTTCGCACCGTCCCGCGCCCCGGGAGGGAAGGGGAGGCGCCACCCCGGCTCCGAACATAGCACCCGCCGCCGCGGCGCGGAGGACGCTCGATCGCCACCGGAGCTCCGCGGGGCCGCGGCAGTGCGCAAGTCTCGCCCCCAGGACGGATCCTCGGGTCCCGGTCCGCAGCGGGGTCCGTCGGGTCGGGACCGTCCCTCGGGCGCTGCGCGCGGCGCGGAGGCCGAGCGGGTCGAGAGGCTCGCGGGCCGCCTCGCCGAGCCGAGGGACAGGACGGCGACGGCCGGGCCCCGGAGGACGGTCGGCGCCGTCCCGAGGGCGAGGACGCTCACGCCGAGTCCGGCCACCGCCACCCTGCACGCGCAGCTTCGCCATGTCGTCGCGGCGTGGGTCTCCCGGTCTCGTGGCCCGCCCCCGCCGTCACCAGCGCCGCGAGACCAGGTGGATGAGGGCGACGAAGATCGCGGCGCCGATGATCGACCACAGGACGGGGAAGGGGTGGCCGCCGATGTTGAGCATGAAGGGTTCGCCGAGGCCCAGCTTGCCGGCGACCCAGGGTCCGAGGAGGGCGCCGATGAAGCCGAGCACGATCGAGACGATCAAGCCGCCGCGAGCGCTCCCCGCGATCGCCTTGCCGACGGCGCCACACACGGCCGCGATGACGATCAGGAGCAACAGGGTGGTGAGCGACATGGTCATGGTCAGCGCCTCGACTTCCCGATCGACTCGCCGACGCCGGCGACGAGCTCGCCGACCTTGCGACGCGCCTTGCCGAGGCTCTCCTCGGCCGCACCCTCCGTCCGCAGTCGAGCGCCCTTGCTCTCCAGCGACTTGTCGCCGCTGACGATGCCGGCGGCCTGCTCGACCCGCCCCTTGAGCTTCTTCACCTTGCCGCGGGTTTCCTGTTTCTTCATGGCGTCTCCTCTGCGGATCCGTGCCTGGGTGCGTGCTTCGGGTGCACGCTTCTGACGAGCAATCTAGCCATCCGGTGGGGCGACGGGAAGCGCACTTTCTACCCGGTCGCCGCGCCGCGACTCCGTGGAAACTACGCCGTCGGGGGGCGGCCCCTCGGAGGTCACCGCGCGGTCTCGGGCGTCGAGGCTCGCCAGCAGGGCGTTGAGCTCGGCCAGCGGAGTCGGCTTGAGCAGATGGGCGTCGAAGCCTGCTGCCCGTAGCCTCACTTCGTCCCCCTCGAAGCCGGTCAAGGCGACCAGGAGCACCGACGGGCCGAGCGCGGCGCGGAGCTCGCGGGCCACCTCGTAGCCGTCCATCCCGGGGAGCCCGAGGTCGAGGAGCACGACCTCTGGTCGGTGCTCCGACGCCGCCGCCAGGGCGCCGGTCCCGTCGGGCACCGCCCGCGCGTCGTGCCCCTGGAGGCCGAGGATCTCCACCAGGGCCAAGGCGGTATCCAACTCGTCGTCGACGACGAGGATCTTCCGGCGAGCCGGCGGGGGGACGGCAACCCGCCGGCGCGCGGCGGGCGCGAGACCGCCGGTCCGCAACCGCGGCAGGGTCACCACGACGTCGGTGCCCTTGCCGGGCCCGGCGCTGTGCGCCTCGACCTCCCCGTCGTGCATCTCGACCAGCCTGCGGACGAGCGGCAGTCCGAGCCCCAGCCCGCCGCTCGCGCGGGCCAGGCTCTCGGGCGCCTGCGTGAACAGCTCGAAGATGTGATCCAGGACCTCGGGCTCCATGCCGATCCCCTCGTCCCGTACGGAGATCAGCACCCTGTCTTCCGTGGCCTCGGCGGTGAGGCGGATGCGGTCCCCGGGGTCGCTGTACTTCGCCGCGTTCCCGAGGAGGTTCTCCAGCACCTGCGCCAGCCGCACGGGATCCCCCAGCACCTGGGCCGAGCCCAGCGGGGGCAGGTTCACCTCGAGGTCGTCCCGGCGCTCCCCGAGCAGCGGCTGCACACTCTCCACCGCTGCGCGGGCGGCTTCGGTGACGTCCGCCACCTCGCGCTTGAGCACGAGCTTTCCGGAAGTGACCCTGGCGACGTCGAGAAGCTGATCGACCATGTCGGCGATGCGCCGCGTCTGCCGCTCCATCATCGTCCGCAGCGGCTCGCCAGGGCCGCTGTCGCTGGCGCGCAGCAGCTCGAGCCCGTGGTCGAGCGCCGCCAACGGGTTGCGCAGCTCGTGGCCGAGCATGGCGAGAAACTCGTTCTTGCGCCGATCCCTCAGCGCCAGAACCTCGGCCCGGCTCGCTGCCTCCTTCTGTGCCCGACGCAGGTCGGTGACGTCCTCGATCGACACCAGGATGAGGTCGGAGCTGCCGCCCCGCGGCATCATCTGGGCATTGAGTCGCATGCTGCGCCAGCCGATCCTCTCGAACTCGTGTTCGACGTCGTAGTCGCGGATCTCACGGCCCCGCAGCAGCGCCTTCTCCAACAGCGCCCTCACTCGGGGGATGTCCCATTGACCGTTGCCCAGCTCGTAGATGCGACGCCCCTCCGTCTCCTTCTCGGCGACCTGGAACATCCTGTAGAAGGCGGCGTTGGCCGAGACCAGCCGATGGTCCATGTCGAGCACGAGAAGCGGGGTGCGCGAGGTGCGGATGATCGCCTCGGCGTACAGGCGGGCGTGCTCGCTGGCGGCGATCGCCCGCTTCTGCGCCGTGATGTCGTGAAAGGTGAGGCAGACTCCGTCGACGTCTCCGTGCGCGGTGCGGTAGGGAAGAGCCCGCCGGCAGAACCAGCGACCGTCCTCGGTCGAGACGTCCACCTCAACCGCCGCAGGGTGCTCCAGGACGCGCCGCGCGTCGACGAGCATGGCGTCGTCGCGCACCTGCATCTTGAGGTCGCGCAGGGGCCGGCCGACGTCGCCGGGAAGGATCCGCATGACCGCGCTGCAGGGGGGCGTGAAGCGCCGGATGCGTAGCTCGCGGTCGAGGAAGAGAGTCGCGACGTCGGAGCTCACCAGCAGGTTGTTGAGGTCGGTGGTGAGCGTGCGCAGCTCCTCGTTCCTCTCCTCGAGCTGCTGGTTGATCGTCGTCAGCTCCTCGTTGAGGGATTGCAGCTCCTCCTTCGAGGCCTCGATCTCCTCGTTGCTCGATTGCAGCTCCTCGTTGAGGGAGAGCAGCTCCTCGTACCCCGCCCCGTGCTCCTCGGTGGCGGTCCTGAGCTGATCGACCGCCGCACGCAGCTCCTCGCGGGTGTCCTCGAGCTCCCCCTGGAGCCGGCTGGCGTGCGAGGGACCGGCCCCGACCTCCTCTTCCGAGGTGACGGAGTGCCCGACCGGTGCCGGCCGGTCGTGAAAGGCCACCAGGAAGAGCTCGCCCGCCGCGGCGATCGAGCGGATCGGCTCGATGATGATCTCGACCCGCACGGTCGCCGTGTCGCGTTCCAGCCGCAGGCCGCTGAGGGTGACCGATCGGCGGTGCTCGAGGGCCTGGCCGAGACCCGTCCTGACCTTGGCGTAGAGCTCTGGCCGCATCCAGGAGAGCAGGTCCGTGCGGGCCGCGCCCTGGGGTTGGCGGAGGTAGTCCAGCGTGGGCCCGAAGAGGTAGCGGATCTCCAGCCGCTCGTCGACCACGACGCAGGCGGAAGCGAAGCGGTCGAGCACCAGCTTCTCGACCAGCCGGGCGGTCTTCGCTCTCTCGGTCGGCGCGGTCCGCTCGGGCAGCACCCGTGGAGGTGCCGGTCCGGCGCTCCGGCGCAGCCGCTGGCGGCGGCGCCCCCTGGGGGGCCCGACGGAGCGAAAGAACTGGCGCCGTCCGGCGCTGTCGTTGGCGAACAGGTCGCCTCGCCTGCCGATCGTCTCGGCGCTTCCCAGCCACAGAATCCCACCGGGCCGCAGCGAGAAGTGAAACAGCTCGATCAAGCGGTCCTGTGCCTGTTCCTCGAGGTAGATGAGGACGTTGCGACAGCTCACCATGTCGAGGTGGGCGAACGGTGGGTCGGAGAGCAGGTCCTGCGCCGCGAAGGTGACGGCGTCGCGCAGGGGACGGTCCACCTTGAAGCCTGGATCGCAGGGTTTGAAGAAGCGCCGCAGGCGACCGGAGCCGACCGCCCCCTCGATGCTGGCGGGGTACTCGCCCCGCCGCGCGATGGACAGCGCTCGCTCGCTCGCGTCCGAAGCGAACACCTTGGCGGCGAGACCGCCTCCGAGGCTGCCGACGTGCTCGAGCAGGACCATGGCCAGGCTGTACGGCTCCTCACCGGTGGCGCAGCCCGCCGACCAGAGCCGGACCGCGCCGGCGTCCTGCCGCTTCTCGACCAGCTCCGGCAGGATGTCGCCGGCCAGGGCCTCCCATTCCTCGGGATCGCGAAAGAAGCTGGTGACACCGATGAGAAGGTCGCGGTAGAGGAGGTCGACCTCGTCGGGGTGGGCGTCCAGGTACTCGAGGTAGGCGGGCCATCCGGAAAGCTGGTGCATCGCGATCCGGCGCTCGGTGCGGCGCTCGAGGGTTCCCGGCTTGTAATCGCGGAGGTCGACGCGGTAGTGCCGGCCGAGGAGCTCGAGGACCGCCGGAAGCGCCTCACGCGGGGCCGAGAGGTGAGGGCGCGGCGGGACCGGGGCGCTCGGGCGTTTCCGGGGGGTCGCGGCATAGCGCAGCAGCATCTGACCCATCTGGTTCGGCGCCACCACGGTGTCGGCGGCGCCCGAAGCGATGGCGTGCCGTGGCATGCCGTCGTACTCCGCCGTCTCCGGGTCCTGGACGAGGCACAGACCACCCGCCGCGCGGATCGCCGTCAGGCCGGCACCACCGTCGGTGCCGGTTCCGGAGAGCACGATGCCCACCGCCGCCTCCTGCTGGTCGACGGCAAGCGCCGAGAGGAACTGGTCGATCGGCCGGGCGCGGTAGTGTGGCTCCTCCGGGGCCCCGGGCCGCAATTCCCCGGCGGCGACACCGAGAGATGTCCCGGGCGCGATGACGTAGACGCGGTTCGGCTCGATCGTCTCGTTGCCCCTGACCTCCGAGACCACCATGGCGGTCGACTTCTGCAGGATCTCGGCGAGGTGGCTCTCTCCCGCGGGCGCCAGGTGGAGGACGACGACGAACGCCAGGCCTCGATCGGCGGCGGCTCCCCGGAGGAGCTTCTGGCACGCCTCTAGACCGCCGGCTGATGCGCCGACACCGACGACGAGGCTCGGTCGGGGGACCTTCGCGGGAGCCGTGGACGCGGTGGCCTTGACCTTGCTGGGCATCGTTTCCGCCTTGCACCTGTGGATTGGGCGCCGCGGAGCCTCTCCCGAGTCTCGCCGCGGACACCGACCTGTCTCTGGAGCGTCAGAGTCAAAATAGCAGTCGGCTCCGCTTCGGGGGAAGGGTGATTTCTACCCGTCAAGGGACCGAAGAATCCGTAGAAATTACCCAACCGCCGGACCGCGGGCGCGAGGCGGCGGCCGTCAATCCTGCTCGGACGCCGCGAAGACGAGGCGGGGGTGGTACTTCCGGAGCGCCTCCATGACCGCGACGACGGTCGCGTTGGATCCCGACGCGCTGCGGCCGTCGCGGAACCGGTAGCTGTCGCCCCTCACGATCGCGAGGTTGATCTGAAAGCAGAAGTCCGCAGAGGCTCGCGCGTCGCAGGTGAACCAGACCTTTTCGAGGCCGGCGATCTGGAGCTCGAAGTTGCTGTCGGAGTCGCGATGGTCCAGCCATGCGAGGGTGTCGCCGCGCAGGACCAGGCGGCCGACGCGGTTCCGATGCAGCAGACCCCGCACCAGCACCAGGTCGTCGAAGACCAGCGGCGTGGTCAGCACGGCGGCCGAGGGCCCCGCGTTGGTCGCCATCAGAGCCGCGATCGTCGACTCCCGAGCGTCGTTCTGCTCGAGATAGAGGAGGTCGTTGACCGACAGGTCGTACGTCTGCCCCGACTGCCTCACCTGCTCGACGATGATGGGCTCGGAGATCCCCGACCGGATGAGGCGCACGAGGTCGACGAGCCGGGAGTCGTCGGGTCGCACCGGCGCCGGGAACGCCGTCGGGGTACGGGCCCGAATCGCCCCGAGCACTCTCTCCTCCACGCCCGCTTCTCGCAGCGTGGCGATGTCTCCGGCCTGCAGGGAGATCGAATTGCCGGGGTCCTCGACCATGGACACGATGTCCGCGACCGACCGGCCGGACCGCTGGGCGTCGAGGATCGCGTCGACCCGCAGCTCCTTTGCAGCCGCCGGCACCGCGACGAGCGCCAGGGCGGCCACCCCGAGGAGACGAGCGACGACCGAGTGCTTCATGGGGCCACCTGCCGTGCCCCGATCCCCGCCGCGGACGCAGCGAGACAGCCCAGTACGAAGCCCGCCGAAGCCGCGACCAGCAGCGCCTTGGCCGGGTTCTCGTCCACGTAGCCGGAGGCCGCCTTCGCCGCTCGGGACAGTTCGCCCCGGGCTCGGCTGTAGCCGCGATCGGCCGCCTCGGCGGCGTCGTCCAGCCCTCGATGCGCGGCGCGGGACGCCGTGGCGGCCCCGTCGCGGACCTGTTCGCCCGCCGCGCGGGTCCCCTCGACGACGCGCTCCGCCGCCGACTCGACACCGCGCTCGACGCGTTGGGTGGCGCCGACGATGGAGTCGCGGGCGCTGTCGATCACCGGGCTCACGCCGTCCCGGACCTGCTCGATGTTCTTGATCATTGATGGCTCCTTGGGTTCCTGGTGGGAGTCCTTCGGGGACTCTTCGACAGGTCCAACCTAGATCGTCGGGCTCCCGATCCGGAAGAGCATTTACTACCTGAGGCAGAGCCGGGGAGTAGGTGGGAACTACCGCTGCGGCGGCTCCCGTCGGGCCGCGGACGGGCCGTGTCGCGTGAGGAGGACCGCCCGGCGGCTCGCTCGCCGCCCGTCGACGGGTCGCGGCGACCCTCCGTGCCGCGCCGAGGTCGGGTCTCGGGACGTCGGCATCGCCGGCCCGGTCGCCGGCGCTCTGGGGGTTTTGTACCTAGAGGCGGCTCCGGCACCCAGGTGGAAAGTGCTCTTCCGGGAGCGGCGCCAGGGGGCCTAGACTCTCCCCTCGAACGGGACGGGATCTCATGACACGCGCCTCCGACCGGGAGGCTCTCCCGCACCGTCGACGAGAAAGGAGACTGCGATGCTGTGGACGATCGTGGCCGTCGTTGTGATCCTCTGGTTGCTCGGCCTCATCACCCATGTGGGGGGTGGTCTGATCCACCTGCTGCTGGTGATCGCAGTGATCATCATTATCTTCAACCTGGTCTCCGGACGGCGCCGGTAAACGCCAGGAGGGGTCCACCTGCGGCGCGGGGGCGTGCTGCACGCGGCAGCGGCGGATCGCGGCCCCCGTCGTCCGGGTGCCCCGCTCTAGGGATGGTTTCGTGTCTCGGCCGCGGCGCGTCCGCGCAGGGCATCGAAGCCGACGAGCTTGCGGCTCTCCTCGTCCCATAGCTTGAGGCGGAGAGTCCGCAGCCCGTCCCGCAGGGTCAGGCGAGTGACCTGTTGCAGCCCGGGGTTCTCGCGGAAGCACTGGGCCAGGCGATAGTTGGGGATCTGGCTCGCCAGGTGGTGGATGTGGTGGTAGCCGATGTTGCCGGTGAGCCAGTGGAGCGCCCGCGGCAGGTCGAAGTACGAGCTCCCCACGACGCCGGCACTGTAGAAGTCCCACGCGTGGTCGTGCTCCCAGTAGGCGTCCTCGAACTGGTGCTGCACGTAGAAGAGGAAGACGCCGAGGGCGCCAGCCAAGAGCACCACTGGCAGGTGCACCAGCACGACGGCTCGCCAGCCCACCGCCGCGGCCAGCGCGGCGAAGCTCGCCACGATGCCGAGGTTGGTCCACAGGACGCTCGCCCACTCGCGCTTCCACGCCCAGGGGAGGTCGAACGGGAAGCGGTGCTTGAGCAGGAACTGGTATACGGGACCGAGCCCGAGCAGCACCAGCGGATGCCGATACAGGCGATAGAGCCACCGACGCACTGGCGACAGGTCCAGGTACTCGCGTACGGTGTAGGTCTTCACGTCGCCCAGCTCGCGGCGCTCAAGATTGCCGGACGTCGCATGGTGGATGGCATGCGTGCGACGCCAGTAGCCGTAGGGGAAGAGGGTCACCACACCCAGAATCGAGCCGACGATGCTGTTGGCGGTACGCGACGGGAAGAACGCGCCGTGACCGCAGTCGTGCTGCAGGATGAAGAGACGGATGAAGAGGAATGCAGTCGGTCCCGCGAGCAGGAGCGTCAGCGCGTAGGACACCGCCAGGCTGCGCACCATCAGGTACCAGAGAACGGCGAAGGGAAGCGCGGTGTTGACCAGTTGCAGCGTTGCGGCCCGCGTGCTGCGCCGCTTATAGGGTGCCAGGAGCTGGCGCCACGTCGCCTCGTCGGCGGTCGGGCTGCCGGCGGGCCGGCGCGGCGTCGGCGCATCTGTGGAAGAGGCAGGACCGACCTTGCCCGGGCGGGGGATCGACGGCGTGGGAGCCACCTGCACCGCGGTCGCGACTCGCGCGGCATCCCGAGTACCAGCTTCCGGTAGGAGTCGCGGGGCAGCCGGACCTTCCGAGGAGGCGGCCGATGGGCTCTGTGGCATGTGCACCTCTCCTGCAGGGGAAGGTTGGTCCACGCCGACTTCGCGCCCGACCCGCGGCCGCACCGAGCTCACCGTCCGCCGCTCGCCCGGGTCGGGCACCGGCGACTGCGCGCTCGGCGCCCCCTCGTCGAACGTAGGGCCACGATAGCCACGCGATCCCCTCCCCCGGAAGCGCACTTACTACCCGAAAGCGGACCGCGTCTTAGGTAGAAAACCACGGGGGCGGCGACCCGGCCGCAGGCACCGACCACGTCTCCTACGCAGGAAGAAAGCGGGGAGGACCGCAGAGAAACCGACGACCCGACCCCGTTCGCCGCTTCGAGACCGGGTAGACTGTCGGTTCCCGGATTCGCCGATGCCCGTGAGCCCCGGTGGGCTGGATCCGGGCCTCCTCGGCGGACTGCGCGATCCTCCCTCGCAGCCGCTGCCACTGGCCGGCGGAGAGCTCCGCCGGACCCCGCGAGTCACCGCGCCCGCGGACCATTCCTTCGGCGACCAAGGGGAGGATGAGGACCCCGAGCCGGGCGACGAGACGCCACCAGCGTCGACGCCGGGTCGGTGTTCCGCTCTCTGCCATGTCCCCAGGCTAGCTGTAGCTGCTCACAAGGTTGTTCACCTGGGTGGCTGTGGGAAGCTGTGGTTGCTTCACGACCACGAACCTCCGGAGGCCACCCAGGTGAAGCTTCATAGTAGAGCAAAGACGACGCCTCAGAGCCGAGCCCTCCTCGTGCGGCGCGTGCTCGCCGAGGGCTGGAGCCGCCGGGAGGCGGCGCAGGCCCTCGGCGTCAGCCTCAGGACGGCGCACAAGTGGATCGTCCGCTTCCGGCAAGAGGGCGAGGGCGGGCTGCGGGACCGCTCGTCGCGGCCCCATCGGATCCCGAGGCGGCACCGTGACTCGGTCGCCGAGCTCGTCGTCGCGCTGCGCCGCGAGCATCGGCTCTCGGCCGTCCAGCTCGGCCACGCCGTGGGGCTGCCGCGGGCGACGGTAGGCCGGATCCTGCGCCGGCATCGGCTGTCGCGCTGGCGAGACCTCGAGCCCCGGCTGCCGGCCCGGCGATACGAGCACGAGCACCCGGGTGATCTCGTGCACCTGGACATCAAGAAGCTCGGCCGGATCGACGGCGTCGGTCACCGCCCGAGCCCGGGGCGTCGGCTGGGAGTTTGCCCACGTCGCCGTCGACGACTGCAGCCGCCTGGCCTACGTCGAGGTCCTCGCCGACGAGCGCGCGGTGACCACGGTCGGTTTCCTCGAGCGCGCCCTGGCGTGGTACGAGGCTCGGGGAATCGTCGTGCGGCGCATCCTCACCGACAACGGCGCGGCCTACGTGTCGTCCCTTTTGCCGATCTGTGCCAGCGGCGCGGGATCCGCCACCGCCGCACCCGCCCCTACCGGCCGAGGACCACGGCAAGGCGGAGCGCTTCATCCAGACCCGCCTCAGAGAGTGGGCCTACATCCGCCCCTACGCCTCCTCCGAGCTCCGAACACGGGCCTTACCTCGCTGGCTCCACTACTACAATCACCACCGACTACACACCGCTCACCACGGCCAACCACCCGCCGCTCGAGTGAACAACGTCTTGAGCAGTGACAGCTAGGTCCTTCGGGAACCGGTCCGGAAGGGGACCAACTACCTGAGTTACCGAGGCTCGTAGGTAGAAACCACCCCGGCTCGGGTCCAGCTCGAGGGGAGGATACCCCTGGCGGGCCGTCCCGCCGGCACCCTCTGCGCGCTCGGGGGAGCCGCCCCCGTGCCAGCATTCGGGGGCGGTGAAGCCGCGCGCGGCCAGCCACTCCGCCATGCGGTCGAAGAAACCGTCGACGTAGCGGAAACCTCCATCGGGCCGCTGCGAGAAGAAGGCGTGGTTCGTGTCCCCGAGGACGACGAGCGTCTCGTCGCTTCCCGGCGAGACGCCAAAGGCCGCTTCGAGGCTCGAGCGGCTGGGGACGAGAGGGACGTTCTCGTCGTTCTCGCCCAGGAACCAGAGGATCGGTACGTCGAGCGTTTCCAGGTAGGGCCCGGGCGCGACCGCCATGTTCCGTCGAACCCAGCCCCACCACCACTCCGACCACGTGCCGCTGACCGGCCCTTCGCCGAACGCGACCCGATACCACTCCTTCTCCAGATAGGGAGCCACTCGCGCATCGGTCCCCGCCAGTGACGCACCAGTCACCGCCAGAGAGTAGATCTCGCGGCGCAGCGCCGAGGCGTGGTCGAGACCGAGGCCGGTAAGCCCCTCGGCTCGCATCTCCTGCCGCACCTCGTGGAGGTGCGCCTCCATCTCGCTCACCCCGGGACCGGCGCGGACGAGGAGGAAGTCGAGGGCGACCTCCGTAGCGGTGATCGGGGCGACCCACCCTCCCTGGCTCGAAGCCCAGATCCCCACACGTTCGGCATCGATCTCCGGCAGGGCAGCCCCCGCCCGGACCACTGCGGCGGCGTCGCCGGCCAGGGTGGACAGGTCCGGCTCGTGCCAGTCGGTGGCCCCGACTCCGCGCTTGTCGTAGACCAGAACGGCCATCCCGAGCTGCAGGAAGAAGGTCTCGAAGGTTCCGGCCCAGCGGGTGGTGGGACCGGACCCCCCCACCAGGACGACGAGCGGGTGCGGGCCCGGGCAGTCGGGGACGAGGAGGCGCGTGGTGAGGTCCGTGCCGTCCGGGGCGCTCACCGGCAACGCATGCTCTCGGTGAGGAAAGACCCGTCGGCCGGCGATCGGCCCGTCGGCTCCCCTCCAGATCACCGAGTCGACGTGGCCGTCAGCTCCGGGGACCACCTCCAGCGCGAGCCCGGGCGGCTGCACCGAGCGCAACAGCAGATCGCTCTCCCGTTCGAAGAGGGCGGCCCTCTCGAGACCCTCGGTGTCCATGTAGAGGAAACGCATCGGACCGTCGACGCGCTCCTGGAACGGCCCGCCGGTGACGATCTCACCCGTGGCGAGCCGGAAGGAGCCGACGAACGCCGCGGGTGGGAGCTCGGCCCCGGCAGGGATCCCGAGCGCGGCTAGCGCGAGCGCCGGGGCAAGTCCCCGCCACCCGCGCCATCCCGCTCTCGTGGTCCTCGTTCCCTGCCGCCAACAGTGCCGACCTTGCGCGATGCCTCTCGCGATCGGCACGATCGCGCTCCTCCTGGTCATCGCGGCGGCACCTCTCGGCTCTTCAGTCGTCGATGACGAAGGTGACCATCATGTTGACCTGGAACTCCGTGATGGCGCCGTCCTTGACGCGCACCTGCTGCTCCTTGATCCACGCGCTCTTCACCCTTCTCAGGGTCTTGTTGGCACGATCGATCCCTTGATGGACAGCATCCTCGAAGCTCTTGGTCGAAGTGCAGCTGATCTCGGAGACCTTGGCTACGGACATCGCGTCCTCCTTTCGATGGTGGAACTCTCAGGGGGACGAATCTACCCCGTTCGGTCGCCCTTCGAGAAGGGCAGGAACTACCCAGGCGCTACGCCCCGACCGGGTGGAAACCACCCAGCGCCACGTCCCCCACCGTCCGGTTCGGCCGTTGAGCCGGCGCCCGGGTCCGCCGGCCGCTCCCCGCAGGGTCGGTGGTCAGGGAACCTGGCCGATCGAGCGCAGCGCGGGCGCCTTCCCCGAGCCGGCAGGCGGGTGGCGGCGCGGGCCGAGGACCACCCGCACCCAGTGCTCGCCGCCGTCGTCCGCGAGCGGGATCGCCGCTGGGTCGACGGGCGATCCGTCGAGCTCGGCGCCGGCCACGCCCCGGCAGCGCCGCCTCGGGTTGTCCACCACGATGGCGTAGCGCGTCGTGCCGCAGCGCCAGTCGATGGAATAGCTCGGCCACGACGACGGGATGCAGGGGTCGAGGGTGAAGCAGGCGCCGCGGCGCCGGAGCCCGAGGATCCCCTCCAGCGCCACCCGGTACATCCAGCCGGCCGCGCCGGTGTACCAGGTCCAGCCGCCGCGCCCTCGATGCGCCGGGTGGTCGTAGACGTCGCCCGCCATCGCGTAGGGCTCGGTCATGTAGCGCGCGACCTCGCTCGCCGTCCGCGAGTGGTTGATGGGATTGAGCATGTGGAAGAGCTCGACGGCCTCGTCGCCGCTGCCCAGGCGGGTGAGCGCCAACACCACCCACGTCGCGGCGTGTGTGTACTGGCCGCCGTTCTCGCGGACCCCCGGGATGTAGCCCTTGATGTAGCCCGGGTCGAGCGCGGTGCGATCGAAGGGGGGGGAGAGCAGCAGGATGACCCCCGCGCCGCGGCGCACCAGGTGGGCGCGCACGGAGCTCATGGCGCGTTCGGCCCGCCTGGCCGGCGCGGCCCCGGAGAGCACCGCCCAGGTCTGGGCCACCGAGTCGATCCTCCCTTCGTCGTTCTGCGCCGACCCCAGCGGCGTGCCGTCGTCGAAGTAGGCGCGCCGGTACCACTCGCCGTCCCAGCTCTGCTCCAGGATGGTGGCGAGCCGCTCGCGCTCGGTCCGGAAGCGCGCCGCTCGAGGTGCCTCGCCGCGCTCGTCGCACAGGGGCACCAGGGCGCCCAGGACCGCGTGGAGGAGCCAGCCGACGAAGACACTCTCGCCGCGCCCCTGCAGGCCGACGCGGTCGAAGCCGTCGTTCCAGTCACCGCTGCCGATCAGCGGCAGTCCGTGTGCGCCGGAAGTGAGGGCCCGCTCGACCGCCTTCAGGCAGTGCTCGAACAGCGTCCCCGCCTGACTCGAGATGGTGGGGAGCCCATATGCCTCGGAGTCTCCGGGTGGGACGGCCGGCGCCTCGAGGTAGGGCACCAGCTCGTCGAGGACCTCGTGGTCCCCCGTCACCTTGACGTACTCGGCGGTGGCGTAGGGGAGCCAGAGCAGGTCGTCCGAGCAACGGGTGCGAATCCCCTGACCCCCGGGGCTGTTCCACCAATGTTGGACGTCCCCCTCGATGAACTGGCGCGCACCCGCTCGCAGGAGGTGCTCGCGGGTGAGCTCGGGCCGCGTGTAGAGAAGCGCCAGCACGTCCTGGAGCTGGTCGCGGAAGCCGTAGGCGCCGCTCGCCTGGGAGTAGCCCGAGCGCGCCCAGAGGCGGCACGCCAGATCTTGATAGAGCAGCCAGCGGTTGACCAGGAGGTCGAAGGAGTCGTCGGGGGTGGTGACGCGCACGGCGCCCAGGGTGTCCTCCCAGAAGGCCTCGACCGCGACGAGCTCGGCCTCGGCCGCGGCGACGCCGCCCTCGCGGCCGAACCGCCGCAACAGCGCGGCGGCCTCCGCGCCGTCCCGCCCCTGGCCGAGCACGAACAGCACGCGCCGCGTGGCGCCGGGCTCGAGAACGACGGCCGTCTGCAAGGCGGCGCAGGGGTCCAGCCCGGCGCCGAAACGGTCGGCCAGCCGTGGCAGTGCGAGAGCGGCCGGACGGGCGAGGGAGCCGTTGCGGCCGAGAAACGCCAGGCGATCCCCGGTGGCGGAGACCAGCGGCTCGCTGACCGCGGCGAAGGCGACGCGCTCGCGATCCGCGCCGTACAGGTCGCGCGCCAGCACCGCGCCGCCGTCGGCGTCGAGCTCGGTGGCGACGAACCTCGGACCGCTCGCCATCGGTGGACCGAGGAGCCACTCGTTGTACGAGAACACGCCGAGGCGGCGCGGCCGAGCGGAGCGGTTGGTCAAGGTCAGCAACGACAGCTTCAGCGGTGCGTCCCGCGCCACGAAGACGGCCAGCTCCTGGTCGACGCCGCGTGCGACGCGGGAGAAGCGGGTCACCCCCGCGGCGTGGCGGACCACCCAGCGGGGCGCACGCGGCGTGCGGGGGAGGGGGGCCGGCGTGGCGCCCCACACAGCTCCGCTCTCCTCGTCGCGCACGAAGATCGCCTCGGCGGTCGGGTCGGTGACCGGGTCGTTGGCGAACGGCGTGAGGCGGTTGTCGCGGCTGTTCTCGGACCAGGTGTGAGCCGCCCCGGAAGTGCTGACGATGCTGCCGAAGCGGGCGTTGGCGAGCACGTTGACCCAGGGGAGCGGCGTCTCGCGGTCCCCCTCGAGGACGACGACGTACGCGGCGCCGTCGCGGCTGAAGCCACCGAGGCCGTTGCCCAGGAGGAGCGGTGGTGCCTCCGCCTCCGCCTCCACCTCCCCCTCCGGCACCTCGTCCGCGGGCAGGGCATCCGGCGGCAGTGGCGGCCCCTCCTGCGGCCGGTCGAGCTGTTGCCGCAGCGTGCCGCGATCGCCCGGCAGCACCGCTCGGGCGACGGCGTCGAGAAGCACCCGGTCAGCCTCCGGCATGGCGTCGGCGTGGAGCAGGAACACGCCGCCGGGCTGGGCCCTCCAGGCACTCCACGGGCCAGCGTCGAGGAGCTGGTGAAGCTGCTCGTCGATCTCCTCGCGGTAGCTCCTCGCATGCTGGTTGAGGATCACCACGTCGGCGCGCAGCCCCTTGAGGCGCCAGTGCTCGTGGGCGGAGAGCACCTGGCGGACCAGGCGGACGTCTTTCGGCTCCTCGACCTTCACCAGCACGATCGGCAGATCGCCCGAGATGGCGTACGTCCACAGACCGCTCTGTCCGAGCGTGTTCCTCCCCAGCGTCGCCGCGTCGGCCCGCAGGGAGGCGTCGGAGAAGAAGACCCGCGAGGCCAGCCGTTCGGAGAGCTGCGCCTCCTCGGAAGAGATCCCCAGGTGGCGCTGCGACACCTGCGCGTGCGTGAAGGCCAGAGCGAAGACGCGGGACGCGACGCCGTGGTCGTGGAACTTCTGCGCACAGTGGCGCGCGGCGGGCTCGTCGGCAGAGACGCCGGTCGTGAAGCAGACGCGGACGAAGCCGCCGGGTTCGAGGCGCAGCCGCGTGCGCAGGCTCAGGATCGGGTCGAGGACGGCCCCCGTGGTCCCCGACAACGCCCGCCCATCCATCGCCTGCGGCCGCTCCGGACCGCGCCCACGCCCCAGGAAGCGCAGGCGGTCGGTCTCCCATTCGACCTGCGCGTGCGCCGGCCCGTCGATGGAGAGCACGTGGTAGGCGACCCGCGCCGGGTCCCGCGGTGAGCGCGGCCGCCGTCGTGCCAGCAACGCCGCATTCTCGGCGATCCACTCCGTCTCGACGAAGAGCTTGCCGAAAGCCGGGTTGGCGACGTCCTCGGCGAGGGACCCCAGACCCAGCTCGACGTAGCTGGTGAGCTCGATCTCGCGCGGGCTCTCGCTGCGATTGGTCAGCGACACGCGGCGCACCTCGGCGTCGTCCTCGGGGGAGACGGCGACGTCGAGGCGCGTCGCGACGCCGAAGTCGAGCCGCTCGAAGGTCGCCTTCTCGGCCAGCAGCTCCGCCAGGTAGCTCTCGGGCTCTCTCGCCGTGGGTTGGTAGGTCGCGGACCACACCGCGCCGCTATGGACGTCGCGCAGGTAGAGGAACTGACTTCCCGGGTCGCGCGTCCGGTCCTCCCGCCACCGCGTCACGGCGCGCCCGTCACAGAAGCTCGTTCCGCCGCCGCTGTTGGTGACGATGGCGACGTACTTGCCGTTGGAGAGGATCTGGGCATGCGGGTACGGGGTGTGGGGCGAGCGGAAACGTCGCGGGATGCGCACCAGGGCGCGCGGCTCGCGTCGCATCTCCTCCGCCGGATGCGGTTCGATCAGGGGCGCCTGCCGCGGGATCCGCTCCTGCAGGAGCAGCTCGGTGGCCTGGATGCGCCGGTCGGCATGGAACCGCTCGACCATCACGTCGCCCAGCAGCACGTTGGCGATCGCCACCAGGGTCATCCCCTGGTGATGCGCCAGGTAGGTCTTCACCACGACTCCATGGCCGGGTCGTGGTGCGGCGTCGCCACCTTCGTCCGGCTTGCGCGGCGTGTAGTCGATGGCGTCGTAGAACCCGTAGGGCCCCGCGGCACCCGCCTCGGCCAGGCGACGCAGGTTGCCGACCGCGGTGGCCGGCTCCAGGAGAGCGGCCAGGGCGGTCGCGTAGGGGGCGACGACGAGCTCGTCGGCGAGGCCGCGCTTGAGCCCGAGGCCGGGGACGCCGAACTCCTTGTACTGGTAGTTGCCGAAGCGGTCGACGAGGTCGTAGGCGGACTCCGAGATCCCCCACGGCACGTGCCGCTCGCGGCCGTAGCGGATCTGCTTGCCGATCGCCATGCGGCAGCTCCGGTCGAGCAGCGTCCCCGGGTAGGTCCGCATGAGCAGCAGCGGCATCAGGTACTCGAACATCGTCGCGCTCCAGGAGACCAGCGTCGGCACGCCTTTGACGCTGACCACCAGCCGACCGAGGCGGAACCAGTGGCTCTGCGGGACGTCGCCCTTGGCGATGGCGAGGAAGCTGGCGAGACGCGACTCCGAGGCCAGGAGATCGTAGACCGCGACATCGGGGCGCCCCGGCCCCGCGGCGTCGGCCAGGCGGTAACCGATGACGAAGAGTTGGCGCCGGCGGTCGTAGAGGAAGGCGAATCTCATGCCGTCCGCCAGCGCGCCGGCGCGCTCGGCGAGGTCGGACAGGCGTGCCTCGAGGTGCGGTCGCTTCGCGCCCAGCTGCCGGCAGCCAGCCGCCAGGGCGACGAGCGCCCCCGCGAGGTTGCCGCTGTCCACCGTCGACACGTAGCGCGGCGGCAGCGGCGCGAGGGTCTGGGTGTCGTACCAGTTCAGCAGGTGACCCTCGTGGCGCTCCAGGCTCTCGATGGTGGTCAGCGAACGGTCCAGTCTCTCGACCAGCCCCTCCGCCGCCACCAGGCCGAGGTCGTGGGCCGCGAGGATCGAGAGCAGACCGAGCCCGAGGTTGGTCGGCGAGGTGCGGTGGGCCACCTTCGGCTCCCGGTCCTCCTGGAAGTTGTCGGGCGGCAGCCAGTGGTCCTCCGGGCCGGCCAGGGCCTCGAAGTAGTTCCAGGTCCCGCGCGCCACCTCCATCAGGAGCTCGCGGTCCGGCGCGGACAGCTGCCGTCGGGGCGGCACGGTGGCACGGCTGAGCCAGAAGGCACAGGCGGGCGCCGCCAGCCATACGGCGAGCAACGGCAGGGCGAGGGGCACGGCGTCGGGCCGCACGGCGCCCACCAGGGTGAGGAGCGCCAGCGCCGCGATCGGGCTGGCGGCCATCTCGACGAAGAACGAGCGCATCCCCGTGCGCATCTGGCCGGCGGCTCGAACCCCTTGCGCGGCCGCCGTCTCCCACTCGAGCAGGCGGCGCTGGGTGAAGAGGATGCGGACGAGCGTCAGGGCGATGGCGTGCGCCATCTCCCAGGCGCGAAAGGGTAGGAACACGAGCGTCAACAGCGCCTGCGCCGCGGCGGTTCCCAGCTCCTCCAGGAGGCCGCGAAGATGGACGCGTACCGGCTCGTGCGCAGAGGGCGGCTGCAGGATGTGGAAGAGCGCGGCGACGAGCGGGAACGCCACGACCGCGAGGCCGCCGAGGGTCCACACGAGGGGGTCTCCGGGCAGCACGGTCCAGGCCGCGGCGAAGAGGGCGAGGAGCGCGGGCGCCACCAGACTGCGCCGGAGGTTGTCGAGGATCTTCCACTGGCCGATGAGCGGCAGGCGGTTCTTGACCGGGCCTCGGGGCGTCGGCACCCGCGGCAGGAGCCAGGCGAGGATCTGCCAGTCCCCTCGCACCCAGCGGTGCTCCCGCCGCGCGTGCGCCAGGACGTTCGCGGGGTAGTCGTCGACCACCTCCACGTCGGAGACCAGTGCGGTGCGCGCGTGCAGGCCCTCGAAGAGATCGTGCGACAGCAGTGCGTTCTCGGGCACCCGCCAGCCGACCGTCGCCTGGAAGGCGTCCACGTCGTAGAGCCCCTTGCCGGTGAAGCTGCCCTCTCCGAACAGGTCCTGGTAGGTATCCGAGATCGCCGTCGTGTAGGGATCGACCCCGGTGTGCCCGGCGTACACCCGCGCAAAGAGCGACCCGGCGGCGCTCGCCAGGTCGACGCTGACGCGCGGTTGGAGGATGCCGTACCCCGCGGTGACCCGGCCGAGCGCGGGGTCGACCACCGGTCGATTGAGCGGGTGCGCGAGGATGCCGATGAGGGCCTTCGCGGCATCCCTCGGCAGTCGGGTGTCGGCGTCGAGGGTGAGCACGTAGCGTACCGACGGCAGGATCGAGAGGTCTCCGACCTCGACGGAGAAGGCGCTGTCGGTCGCACTCCGCAATCGGCGGTTGAGCTGCTCGAGCTTGCCCCGTTTGCGCTCCCAGCCCATGAAGGCTCCCTGCTTCGGGTTCCACCTGCGATCGCGGTGGAAGAGGAAGAAATGCCCTCCCTCGTGGGGCTCCCGGCGACGGTCGAGCGCTTCGATACCGGCCACCGCCGCGCTCAGGATCTCGGCGTCACCGGCCACCGAAGGGGCCGGCGCGTCCTTGAAGTCGCTGAGCACCGCGAAGTCGATCCGCGGGTCGAGGTTGCCGAGCGCCTGCACCTCCAGGTGCGCCAGGATCCGCTCGACCTCCTCCACGCTGCCGAGGAGGACCGGCACCACCACCAGCGTCCGGGAGTCCTCGGGGATCCCTTCGCTCCAGTCGAAGCGCGGCAAGCGGCGCGGCGGCACCAGCGCGGCCACCAGGCGCTGCATGAGGAGCACGGCCAGCTCGCTGGCGGGGACGAGCGCGAGCAGGGCGGCCAGCGCCGTCATCCCCGGGGAACCGCCGGCGGAGGCTGCGAAGCCGTGGGCGGCGAACACGCCCAGGCCGCTCAGCAGGACGATGCCGCCGAGGTAGGCCGCGGTCGGATGCGCGAAGATCCAACGGCGGATCCGCTTGCCGAGGTGGGGCCGGTACGCGACGTCGATCTCGAGGCCCCTCCGCCCCGCTCCGATCAGGTGGTGCCCCACGTGCGCCGCCCGCTCGCCCGCTCCCTGCTCGGCGGCGGCCCGCCGCGCGCTCTCGACGGCGCGCAGGGCGACGCGGACCTGTGCCTCGCCGGTTCGCTCGGCGACCTCCTCCACCGCGTGGCGGTAACGATCCCGGCTGGCGAAGTCCATGCGCGGATAGACCCCCGCCGGGTCGCGGCGCAGGATCTCCTCGACCTGGCTCACCCGCTCCACGAAGCGGCTCCAATCGAAGGCGGCACAGAATCTGAGGCTGGTGACCGTGTTGGCGGTCGAGACCTGGTCGGTGGCCTGACGCTGGTTCTCCCGGCGGACGGCGTCCTCGGGCGTCGTCTCCCGGGCGGCCAGCGCCTCCTCGACCGCTCGGGCGAGGCCGGTGACGCGGGGGCCGTACTCGCGCATCCGCTCCCGCAACTGCGCCACGAAGGCGGTCGACAGCGGCTTCGGAAGCGAGCCGGCCAGGGAACCGGCGGGCGCACCGTCTTCCAGCCGGGTCAGAGCGGCGTCGGCCTCCTGGCGCTGCGCCCGCGCGACGACCATGCCGTCGACCAGCCGCCGCAGGTTCTCGAGCAGCCCCAGCTTGAGCATGCTGGGCACCGCCCAGAGCTCACCGATCGTCAACGGCGCCGAGGTTTGGAAGGCCAGGAAGAAGCGCGTCAGACGCTCCGCATCGACCCGACCGTCACCGCACCGGATCAGCTCGAGCGCGATGGCGTGGATGCGGGCCTTGCCGGCCAGCTCGCCTGCCGCGAGCTTGGGCAGAGTCCGGTAGTAGCGCACCGGGAGGTCGCGACGCACGGCCCGGGCCTCGGACTCGACGAGGTGGAAGTTGTCGAGCAGCCACTCGGCGGCCGGCGCCACGGCGACACCGCCGTGCACGTCTGCGGCGAGGGCGCGATACGCGGCACCGAGGACGCGGAGGTTCTCGTCCAGCCGCGGCAGGACGTCATGTCCGCTCGCATGCGGGACGGGCATCAGCGTGAAGACGGCGGCAAGCCCCCTGGCTCGATCCTCGAGACCTTCGAGGCTGAGAACCTCTTCTCGCAGAGGCATCGCGGGGTCGGGACGGCGTCGTCGGATCAGCGATCACCGGCTTCCGGGACCGCGCCCCGCGGCCGGCCCGCCGGCCACGACGAGGGGGAGAGCTGCACCAGTTGCTTGCCCAGGTTGCGACCCTGGAGCATGCCGATGAAGGCCTGGGGGGCGGCCTCGATGCCCAGGGCCACTTCCTCCCGGTACTTGAGCCTCCCCTGTCCGAGCCACCGGGTCAGCTGCTGACGCCCCTCGGCGAACCGCTCCGCGTAGCTCGAGACCAGGAAGCCCTGCGCCCGAGCCTCCTTGACGATCAGCTGACCCATCCAGCGCGGTCCCCGCTCCGGCGCTTCAAGGTTGCACTGGGAGATCTGTCCGCAGACGCAGATGCGCGCCCCCACGTTGAGCCGCCTGATGGCGGCATCGGTGATCGCACCGCCCACGTTGTCGAAGTAGACGTCGATGCCCTCCGGACAGAGCTGCTCGAGCTGGCGGTCGAAGTCCACCTCGCGCTTGTAGTTGAAGGCGGCGTCGAGGCCGAGGTCGTCGAGCAGCCAGGCGAGCTTGGCATCGGAGCCCGCCACCCCCACCGCGTGGCACCCCTCGAGCTTGGCGATCTGCGCCACCACGGCGCCCACGGCGCCGGCGGCGCTGGAGATCAGCACCGTCTCCCCGCGCCGCGGGCGACCGACGTCGAGGAGACCGAAGTAGGCCGCCAGCCCCGGCGTGCCGAGCACCCCGAGAGCGGTGGAGATCGGCGCCACGCGGGGGTCGATCCTCCTCAGCTCCCTCCCGGCGGCGACGGCGTAGTCCTGCCAACCCAGCATCCCCTCGACCACGTCCCCGATCTCGAAGCTCGGATCCGCGGAGGCCATCACGCGGCCCACCGCCGCGCCGATCATCAGGCCCCCGACGGCGATGGGCAGCGCGGAGGGTTCGCCCTCGTCCATCCGTCCCCGCATGTACGGATCGAGCGACAGGAACACCGAGCGGACCAGCACCTCGCCGGGGCCACCGGTAGGCAAGGGCGAGAAGATCAGCCGGAAGTCGGAGACGCTCGGCAGGCCCACGGGCCGAGCCGCCAGGGTGATCCGTCTGTTGACCGTCGTCATCGGTTGCCCCGCCCTGCGGGTCTCTCCGGCCCACGGCTCGAACCGGCCGTTGGCGCCGAAGCGGGGGCTCGAGCTAGGCCTTCCTGCCCACCAGCAGGAGAGCCGCTCCGGCGACGATGGCTCCGACACCCACCCATACGGGGATGTTGACGGTTTCCTTGTCCTTGACCGAGAGCTCGAGTGGGCCCACCTTGGCGTCGTGGGTCGTCTTCGTGTAGGTGATGCCACCGTAGATGAGCCCGAGAAGGCCGGCGACGATCAACAGGATCGCCACGATCTTGAGTGCGTTCATCCCTGCATCCTCCTTCTCTGGGGTCGGTGCCGCGCCCGACGGGATCGAGGCTCCGGGCCGTCGCGTCGGACGGCCTGGAGCCTCGGCCGGGCCTACTGCTGGATCTTGCCGACGAGGAGCTCGTTGGTGACGTCGGTGACACCCTTGGTGCCGCGCGCGATGCGCTCGGCGTCACTCTTGATCAGCGACGAGCTGACGCGCCCGATCAGTGTCACCACACCCTGCGACGAGCTGACGTCGATGTCGGCCGCCTTGATCTCGGAGTTGGCGATCAGCTTGGACTTGACCTTCGAGCTGATCATCACGTCGTCGAGCCAGCTGCCCACCGTCATCTCACCGACCGTGAGGTCGTTGACCACCCCGCGGACACCCTCCGTCCGCCATGCCACGCGCCCGGCCTCGCGGCGGGCGTCCTCGGTCTCCACGACTCCGGTGAGGTAGACGACCCCTTCGCGGGTCTCGATGTCCACCTGTCGCGCCTTCACCTTGTCGTTGGCCGTCAACGACTCATGCAGCACGTCGGTGATTCCCGAGTCGGAGTGCCGCGTGCTCTTCGCCACCATCGAGGAGGTGCAACCGGCGAGCGCCAGGGCACCGACCCCGAGCAAGGAAGCTGTAACGACGAGAAGTCTTTTCTTCATGTGACAAGCCGTCCTTTCTGGAACGTCGATGCCACACTAGCCGCGACCCTCGCACCGGGTGAAGAGCACTTACTACCCGACCCGGGCCGGCGATGTGGGTAGAAACTACGTCCCGCGGCCGGGACTGCGGGGCGCCGCGACCGTCGATGCCCGGCACGCCGAGGCCACGGCGGATCCTCCCCGGCTGGGGGGTCTGCAGCCGGATGCCGACGGGGTCGCGCCGGCCCGTCGGCGAAGCGCCGGGGGAGGGGATCCGTGACCGCTAGGCCGGAGCGGGGAGCACCCGCTCCTGCGGGATCCGGTCCGCCGGCACCCCTAGCTCCCGGGCGATCTCCCGCAGCTCGGCCTGGACCCGGCGCTGGTTCTCCGGGCCCATCCGGACGAGCTGCTTCTGGGCGGCGGAGAGCCCCTCCAGGCGCGGGTCGGCGTAGTGGTACGACAGGTTGGCCCGCACCAGCGCCGGCCGTTCGGCGGGGACCGGGGTCGCGAGGAGGTGGAGGATCGCCCGCCGCAGCCGCTGGTCGAAGACCTCGGCGCCGTAGCCCAGCCGCTCGAGAGCCGCCGCGTCGACGAGCGGGCGCAGGCGCCGGTAGAGGGAGACCGTGCCGCGGGGGTCGAGCGAGGCCACCACCGCTGCCGCGGGGTCGTAGCGCTTCCAGCTCGCCGGATCGACCCGCGCGGGCTCGCCCTCGGCCGAGGTCGCCCGGAAGCTTCCCTGGGGCGCCAGCGGCGCGATCTCCTTCTGCGGCACCGTCCCCACCGCCACGTTGTCCACCGTCACGACGAAGCGTTCCACCAGGTCGTCGCTGGCGAGCCAGGCGGCGAGGGCGGGCTGGCTCGAGAGGCCGGCCACCAGACGCCGCACCGCCTCGTCGCTCGACGACAGCGGCGGCAGCTCGAGCGGTTCCTCCGCCACGGGCGCCGCGGCCTCGGGCGGCGGCGCGGCCGGCGCCGGCGTCGTGGCCTCGGGTGCCGGCGCGGGCTGCTGCTTCCCGGCGAGCAGGTACCAGGCGATCCCGCCCGCGGCGGCGAGCACCAGCAGGAGCACGAGCACCCGGCCCCACACCGACCGCTCCCCGCCGCCGCCGCCCCCGGGCCTGCCGCCGACCCCCTCCAGCCGTACCTCGTCGAGCTCGCTCATTCCGCACCCCCTCTCCTCTCCGGGCCTGCCGGCGGCCACCCGACCACCCCGCCCGGCGGAGACCGCCATTGTACCGGCGCGGGGCGCGGCGGGGAGCGACGTCGAGGGTGGCTCAGCTCGCCGGGAAGTTCATCCGCTCGACGAGGCTGCGGAAGCGAGGGTCGGAGCGCAGCGGCTTGAACAGTGGATCGGTCCTGAGCCAGGGGCAGAAGCTGTGGCGCTCGCGGTAGGCCGCTTCGAGCCACTCGAACGCGCGGTCGTCGTCCCCCGCCGCCGCGTACCCCGCGGCGAGGAACCAACCCGCCCAGGCCCCCGTCGGTCTGGGCGTCCCCGCCTCCAGGGTCGCCAGCGCGCGCCGCGCCTCGGCGGTGTCGCCGGCGCGGGCGTACCCGTACGGGAGGAGCCACTTCCAGGCGGGGTCGGTCGCCGCCAGCCTCTCCAGCTCCGCGACGCCCTCCGCGTCCAGGCCCTGGTCCAGGTGGACGAAGGCCAGGACGGCGAGGGCCTCGTTGAAGTCGTCCTGCAGCTCGAGGGCCTTCTCGGCCGCGGAGATCGCCTCGTCGTACCGCCCCAGGGTCCAATACTGCCAGCCCAGGTCGGCGGCATAGAGCGGCGTGAACGGCTCGACCTCCAGGGCCTTCTTCATCTCGGCCTCAGCCGCCGCGGGCCGCAGGCGCATGACGAGGTACCACGAGTAGTGACGGTGCGCCGCACCCAGGCTGGGGTCGAGCTCGACCGCGGTCCGCAGGTTCCTCCCGGCGGCGACGAAGTCCCAGTCCGAGTACAGCTCGATGGTGCCCAGAGCGAGGGACATCTCGGCCGTCGGCTCGCCGAGCTCCTGCGCCTTCAACGCGGCCTCCTTGGCCTTGGCGAAGGCGGCGACCGAGCGCTCGTGGCCGAGGCGGCTGTACCCGAGCGCGAGACCGGCGTAGAACAGAGGGCTGCTCGGGTCCTCCGCGATCGCCTTCTGCATGTACTCCAAGCCCTCCCTGAACCCGTCCGGCGTCATCTTGTCGAGGAGGAACTTGCCCTTCAGATAGTCGTCGTAGGCCTGTGGGTCGACCGGGCGCGAGCGAGACAACCGGGAGCGCTCGGCCGGCGTGAGCGCCACCCGAACGCTCCGGGCGACCGCCGCTGCGATCTCCCCCTGGAGAGAGAGGACGCTGCGCAGCTCGCGTTCATAGCTGTCCGCCCACAGGTCCTTGTCGCTCTCGCCGTCGATCAGCTGGGCGTTGATCCGGACGCGATTCCCTTCGCGCAGCACCGAGCCTTCGACGACGGCGTCGACGCCGAGCTCACGGGCGATCTCGGGAATCGACTTCCGGCTCCCCCGGAAGCGCATCATCGAGGTCCGCGAGATCACCTTCAGCGCTCCGATCCTGGCGAGGTCGGTGGTCAGCTCCTCGGTCATGCCCGCGGCGAAATAGTCCTGCTCCGGGTCGGCCGAGAGGTTCTCCAACGGCAGCACCGCCAAGGAACGGATCCGTGGCCCGCCGCCGCCGGACAGCCGCTCCCGGAGCCCGCCGAGACGGGTGCCGACCCCCAGGAGGAGAGCCGCGACCAGCACGGCGCCGCCCGCGAGCAGTCCCCAGCGCCGCGCCGCCCCGGGACGGATCCTCTGCGACCCCGGCTCGTTCAGCCGGCGAAGATCCGCGCTCAGGGCGCCCGCCGTCGGATAGCGCCGCTCGGGGTCCTTCTCGAGCGACTTCAGGGTGACCGCTTCCAGCCCGGGTGAGACGCTCCCGTTCAGCTCGTGGGGAGGACGGGGGTCCCGGGTGAGGATGGAAGCGAGGAGCTGAGCGGGCTCCCGCTCCGGGAAGGGCAACCGCCCCGTCGCCATCTCGTAGAGCAGGACACCCAGCGAGAAGATGTCCGTGCGCGGGTCGACCGCCCGCCCGGACGCCTGTTCCGGCGACATGTAGGGCATGGTTCCGAGGACGGCGCCGGCCCGGGTCATCGCCAGGGTGGGCATGTCTCCACCGAGGTCCTCGTCCGACGGCGCCGCGGTCATCTTGGCGAGACCGAAGTCGAGGATCTTCACCTGACCGCCGCTCGTCACCATGACGTTGCCGGGCTTCAGGTCGCGATGGACGATCCCCTTCTCGTGCGCCACGGAGAGGGCCTCGGCGAGCTGGCACGCGATCGCCAGCAGGCGGTCCGGCGCCATGCCGTGCTCCGGGATCAGCCGGTCGAGCGGCTCGCCGTCGACCAGCTGCATGGTCAGGAAGTGGATTCCCTCCGCTTCCTCCACCGAGTGGACCGTGACGATGCCCGGGTGGTCGAGAGCGGCGAGAGCCATCGCCTCCCGCCGGAAGCGGTCGAGCCGGTCGCGGTCGGATGCCACGTCCGCCGGCAGGACCTTCAACGCCACGTCGCGACCGAGCTTCGTGTCGGTCGCCCGGTAGACCTCACCCATGCCGCCGGCGCCGATCTTGGCGGTGATCCGATAGTGCGCGAGCGTGCGGCCGATCATGACCGGGCAGGAAACCGTGGACGATGCGGCGGGACCGCCGACAGTCTACAACCAACCTCGGCCTGCGACGCGCCGGGGCGCGGCGTACGGATCCCGCGGCAGGAGGGGTGAGACCGCAGGGAGGTCGCGGCGAAGCGGCAGGCCGCCGGACGGGGTGGGCTTCCAGCGTCTCGCCGCGGCGATTCCCGGCCCCTCGAACCCGGTCGCTGCCGCGGCCGCGCGGAGGGGCCGGGGGCGAATCGAGGGATCGCCGGGTCAGTCGGCGGCGCTTGCCGTCACGGTTTCATTCGACGAGTGGCGAGAAACGACGTCCCCGGCTCGACGGTCGGACGCGGCGTTCGCTCTCGGAGACGGCGAGGAGGCCATGGCGGTCGCCGCCAGCTTCGCGATCCGCGCGGCGTCGCGGCCGACGCCGTGCACCATCGCGGACGATGCCGAGTACAGGAAGTGCAGGCCGACGAAGTACAGGCCGGGCGCGTCGGGCACGATGCCGCCGACGTGGCGCGGCTCGCCGCGGTCGCCGAGGATCGGGAGATCGATCCAGGAGAATCCGGGGTGGAATCCGGTGCACCAGACGACGTTGGCGACGTCGAGGACCCGTCCGTCGGCGAGGCGCGGCCGCCCGTCCTCGACGCCGGCGACGCGCGGGACGCGTCCCACGCCGGCGCGCGCCAGATCCTTGGGCTTGACGCGGATCAGCGGGCCACCCTTGCCGATCATCTTCGGCCGGATCGCGCGGCCGATCCGATTGCCGATCGTCAACACGCGGTGGAAGATCCCCTTGATCACGAGGCGCACGAGGATCAGCCGGCCGAGAAACCCCTCGATCCGGAACGGGATGTGGCCGGTGTCGCGCCCGGACATCCAGACCCGATGTTCGCGCGCCAGCTCCATCGCGAGCTCGGAGCCGGAGTTGCCCGCGCCGACGATCAACACGCCGCCGGGGGCCAGCTGGCTCGGGTTGCGGTAGTCGAACGAGTGGATCTGCACGATGTCGTCGCGCAGCTCGCGGGCGAACGCGGGCGTGGTCTTGCGCTGGTAGTTCGCCATCGCGACCACGACCTGCGGCGCCCGGAGCTCGACCTCGCCGGCGCGCACGACGTACTCGTCGTCGCGCCGCCACAGCCGCTCGACGCGCAGGCCGGAGCGCACCGGGAGCTCGAACCTCGCGGCGTACGCCTCGAGGTAGTCGGCCATCTCGTCTTTGGTCGGGAACGTGTTCGGCGGCGCCGGGAACGCCATGCCCGGAAGCGCGTCGAATTTCGCCGGCGTGAACAGGCGCAGGGAGTCCCACCGCGTGCGCCAGGCGTCCCCGACGCGCTCGGCCGCGTCCAGGATGACGAAGCGCAGCCCCCGGTGCGCCAGGTGGTAGCCGACCGCCAGGCCGGCCTGCCCGCCGCCGATGACGAGGACGTCGAACGACTCGGCCGGCGCCGAGCGCCCCTCGAGGGCCTCGAACGCCGCGCCTTCTTCGACGAGTTGGTTCGCGATGACGGAATCGTGTTCGCTCATGTCGTCACGGTAGCGCCTCGCACCGCACGCCCGCTTCGGCAGAATTCCCCATTTCGCGGCGCCGGCCGGTGTGGGTGATTCCACCCACGCCGCGGGCTACACGAGGCCGTGCTCGTAGGCGTACGCGGTCGCCGCCGCGCGTGACGACACGTCCAGTTTCGCGAACAGATTGCTCACGTGGCGGTCGATGGTCCGCTCGCTCACGCCCAGCTCGGCCGCGATCGCCTTGTTCGTGAGTCCCGCCGCCACGAGGCGGAGGACCTCGGTCTCGCGCGGCGTCAGACCGTGGTCGCGAAGCGGACGCCCCGCCAGCGCCGCCAGGTCCGGCGCGGCCCCGAGCTGCTCGAACACGTCGCGCGCCGCCGCCAGCTCGAGCTCGGCGCCTTCGGCGTCGCCCAGCTCGCGACACGCCTGCGCGAGCAGGACGCGGATGCGGGCGGCGATGTACGGCGCGCCGAGGCTCTGCCAGCCGCGGAACGCGTCGCGCAGCCGCCGGGCGGCGCCGGTCGCGTCGCCGGCGGCGAGCGACACCGCGCCGCGCGCGCTGGAGGCCATCGCGCCGAGGGTCGCGATGCCGTATCGGCTCGCGATCCGCTCGAGCTCGTCCGCGGCTTCGCGCGCCGCGTCGACGTCGCCGTCGGCCAGATGGATCTCGACGAACGCCGGCAGGAACCGAGCGCGCTGCCAGGTCGCCGTCGCGGTGTCGAGCACGCGGCGGATCGCGCCCGCCGCGGCACGCACCTGCCCCTGCGCGAGGCGCAGCAGCGCCAGGCCCGGTTGCGGCTCCTTGCCCAGGCCGCTCGCCTCTCGGTAGGCCGCCTCGGCCTGATCCCACTCGCCGCGCAGGCGATGGATCTCGCCGTGCTGATAGCAGGCGTCGGCATGAGCCGCGGGGGCGCCGTGCTCCGCCGCGCGCTGGCACGCGCGGTCCGCCTCGTCGAACGCTTCCGGCCAGCGGCCGTCGAGCTGCATCACCTCGGACCGGTGGACGCAGCAGCTGGCGGTGAACGGCACGAGCTGCGGCTGCTCGTCGCACCACGTGGCGAGTGCGTGGGTCCACTCGCGCGCGCGGTCGAGGACGTAGACCTGCTGGCAGGTGGAGATCACGTTGCAGTAGACCACCCCGGTGACCAGCGGCGACAGCTCGCCCGTCGTCGCCGCGACCATGATCTCGTCCAGCAGGGGCAGCGCGTCCGCCACGCGCCCCTGGCGTGCCAGCGCGCGGCCTTGACCCATGCGCGCGAGGGCGACCAGATCCGGCTCCCCGAGCCGCTCGCCGATCGCCGCCGCCTCGGCGCCGCTGCGCTCGGCGGCCTGATGTTCGCCGGCGCCGAGCTGCTGGAACATCGCCGGCACCAGCAGGAACCCATGTTCGACGCACTCGCCGTCGACCTGCTCGGCGAGCCGCCGCGCGCGCGCCAACCACCCCGACGCGCCGCCGAGCTCGCCGAGGTCCATCAGGCGCAGCGAGATCCAGAACGCGCAGCGCGCGGCACGCGCGGATTCTCCGGCCTCGCACAGGCTGCCGCACAGGCGCTCCAGAGCCGCGAGGAACGCGTCGTCGTGACCGCTGAGCGCGGCCGCCCACGCGAGCTTCTCCAGGTCGTCCCACCCGAGCGGCTCGACCTCGTCCGCCCGCGACAGCGCCTCGTACGCGTCGCGCCACGCCCGCTCGCCGTAGAGCGTCCGTCCCCGGATCAGCGCCTCGTTCCGCGCCATGTCTCCACGCTAGCAGCCCGTCGGCCCCCGAACCAGCGCGGCCGGAGCGCCTCGCCGAGCCGCCCCAGGAACTCGCCGACCGGAGCCTCGAGACGCGGGTCGTGTCCGCCGGCGACGCCCTCCCTGAACGGCGATTTCACAGCCGAATCGACTCCAGATCCGTCTGAGAGAAGTCGTCGCCTTTGAAGAGCAGCGGGAGCCCGCGGGCGCGGGCCAGGGCGTAGGAGCAGCAGTCGCCGATGTTGAGGCCGGCCGGATGTCGGCCGCGCCCGAAGTCGTGCCACGCGTCGCGCCCGAGCTCGGCCTGGTCGCGATCGAGCGCGACGACCTCGATCCCCGCGTCCTGCACGAAACCGTCGAGCAGGGCCTTGCCGGCGAGCCCTTTCCGCGCCGTGACGACGATGGACGCCTCGAGGAACGAGAACGCCGACATCTGACGCCGCTCGGCACCGAACAGGGCGTCGAGAGCCGCGGCACGCTCCGCCTCCGCGAAGAGAATGGCGATCAGTGCGGAGGAGTCGACGACGATGCCGCGGCTCAAGGCAGGCCCGCTTCGTCGTAGCCGAGGATCTCCTCCAGGCTGCGCGGATCCGTTTCCGGCAGCGCGTCGAAATCGCGCAGGAGGCGCTCGACCCGCTGGCGCTCCCGCTCGGAGCCGCCCACATTCCGCAGACCCTTCAACCTGTCGCGGACCGCCTTGGTCACCGCCTCGGTGATGGACTCGCCGGTTCGGGCCGCGAGCTCACGGGCGAGATCTTCCGCTTGCGGGTTCTTGATGCTCAGGGGCATGACAGGAAGATTCTACCTGATCGGGTGGAAGTCCTCCTCGCAACGTCTGCCCCAGTTCCCTTCCATCCGAGCGCCCCGGGGAGGTCTCCATGAGCGATCGTGCCCGGTATCCCCTGATCGCGGCCTTGCCCGCCCGGACGACTCTCAGACCAGGCCCAGCTCCAACCCCTTCAGGACGGCGCGGGTCCGGTCCCGAACCCCGAGCTTCGAGAGGATCGACGAGACGTGGTTCTTCACGGTGCCCTCCGAGATCCCCAGGGTTCCCGCGATCTCCCGATTGCTGAAGCCTCCGGCCGCGAGGCGCAGTACCTCGACCTCTCGGTCGGTGAGGGGGTCCGGGGGGTCCAGGCTGGGGAAGCTCCAGCCGGCTCGGCCCGCCGCCTCCAGGAGGCGATCCGTGAGGCCGGGCTGGAGCGCCGTGCCTCCCGTCGCCACCGTGCGAATGGCCTCCGCGAGACGATCGAGGGAGACGTCTTTGAGGAGGAAGCCCCTCGCTCCCGCCCGGATTCCCTCGAGGACCAGGGTCTCGTCGTCGAAGGTCGTCAGGATGATCGTGGGTGGAAGCGATCCGCGCTCGGCGAGCGCTCGGAGCACCCCGATCCCGTCGAGGCCCGGCAGTCGCAGATCGAGCAGCACGACGTCGGGCTCGCAGCCCACGATCGTCTCCACGGCCGAGGGACCGTCCGCCGCCTCCGCGATCACCTCGACGCCGTCCACGAGCTCCAGGAGGGTCCGGATGCCCCGTCGGACCAGAGCCTGATCCTCCACGAGACAGACCCGGATCACGGGATCCCCCCCGCGGAGACCGGGACCCAGAGCTCTACGACGAAACCCCCGTCGGCCTCCGCGCGCCACTCCACGTCGCCCCCGAGAGGTTGCACCCTCTCGCGCATCCCCGACAGCCCATGGCCGGCCGCGGCGTCGTCACCCCCTCGCCCGTCGTCCCGGGCTTCCAGCACGAAACGGCCATCGGCGCTCCCCGTGGTGACCCAGAGGTTCTCGGCGGCGCCGTGGCGGGCGGCGTTCGTCGCGATCTCCCGGGTGCAGCGCAGGATCGCCGCGACCGCCGCCGCGGAGAGCCCGGACGCGTTCCCGGGCTCGACGTGGATCCGGGGCGAGCGCACCTCGAGCGCCAGACGGCGCAGGCCCGCGTCCAGATCCTCGGGCGGCTCGGTCCGGAGGGTGGAAACGACCTTCCGGGTGTCCCGAAGCAGGCGCTTCGTGAGGACCTGGGCCTCGGCCAGCCGCTCGTCGACGCCGTTCGCCGGGCCCCGGGCGGCGGCCTCGAGGGTGAGGCTGAGCGCGGTCAGGTGGTGGCCCATCACGTCGTGGAGATCCCGGGCGATCGCCAGACGCTCGGCGTCCCGGGCGCGCCGCTCCAGCTCCCGCCGGGTCGCCAGGAGCTCCCGGTTCGTCGCCTCCCGCTCCCGTCGCACGTCCCGTTCCCGGGCCGCGACCCGGGTCGTGTAGAGGACGAAGACGGAGAGCCCGGCGAAGACGAAGGCGAGGACCAGGGCGTTCGCGCCGGAGTACCCGGCCCATCGGAACACGGGCCAGAGCGCCGCGCCCTGGGCCAGGATCCAGCCGTCGGCCACGCGCTCCCGAACCCGGCCGCCCAGAACCGTCGTCACGAGCACCGGGTAGACCCCTCCGAAGGCACTGCCGCCGAGGGCGGCCAGACCCAGGCCCAGACCCGTCAGCGCTCCCAGGGAAGCGAGGATGACGGCCCGCCCCCGCCGCTCGCATCCGGTCCCCGACAGCCACCAGAACAGCCCCAGGAACCCGATCGCCATTCCAGCCCACGAGAGGAAAACCGGCTCGAGCGGCTCTTCTCGTCCGAGGAACGAGACGACGACGGGGACCCCGGCGAAGATGCCGGCGCCGAGTCCGGCGAAGCGTAGCGGCCGGGGGACACGGGTTTCGTCCATCTTCCCGAGTATAGGGAGCCCGGCGGCGACCGGGAGTGCCGAAAGTCATGGGCGCGCTCTCTTCCTTCCGGCACATGCGCGCCGATCTCCGATCCGGCACAGTGATCCACGTCGACGGCGGCACGAGAGTCGCCCGACGAACGAGAGGAGAGAGACCATGAGAATCCGGGACAGCGTGGTGCTGGTGACCGGGGCCTCCGCCGGCATCGGTCGGGCGGTGGCGATCGATCTCGCGGGCCGGGGGGGCCGGGTGGCGCTGGTCGCCCGCCGGAAGGAAGCCTTGGAGGAGGTGGCGTCCGAGATCGCCGCCCGGGGAGGAGCGGCGCTGGTGGCGGCCGGCGACGTCACGGATCCCCGCCGCCTCCGGGAGATCGTCGCTCGGATCGAGAGGGAGCTCGGCGCCGTCGACGTCCTCGTCTGCTGCGCGGGAGAGCACGTCTGGAGGCCCTTCGAGGGGATCGGGGAAGACGAGCACCGGCGCATGATGGACGTGAACTACTGGGGCACGTTCCACTGCATCCGAGCGGTGCTCCCGGGGATGCGGCGCCGGGGGCGGGGCGCGATCGTGAGCGTGGCCGCGGGGTCGGGGAAGCTCCCGCTGGGGATCACCAGCGGCTACTCGGCGTCGAAGGCCGCGGTGGGCGCCCTGTCGGAATCGCTCCGGCGCGAGCTCCAGGGGTCGGGCGTGGCGGTCTCCTGCCTCTTCCCCGCCTCGGTGCGGACCGGCTTCTGGGATCCGGCGAAGGTGGCCCTGGACCGCCTGCCGCCGGTGGTGCGCTGGTCGCCGAAGCTGTCGCCTTCCGCGGTGGCCCGGCAGGTGGCCTGGACCATCCGGTGCGGATTCGCCCAGCGGACGTTCCCCGTCTTTCTGGGGCTCTCGGTGCGCCTCGACGCTCTCTGGCCCCGGCTGGGCGATCTGATCCTCTCCCGCTGGGGCCTTCCCGCCGTGCTCGGCGTCTGGGCCCTGCGGCGCCTTCTCGCGGGATGACGGGGGCTCCCACGTGACCTCCCGACTCCTCCTGCTCCTCCACGTCGGCGGCGCGGTCCTGTTCTTCTCGAACGCGGTGGCGGCCTTCTTCTGGAAGCACCGCGCCAGCCGTTCGGGACGGCCCCAGGTCGTCGCCCACACCTTCGCCGGGCTGATGACCGCGGACCGCTGGGTCACGCCGATCGCCGTCGTCACGATCGTCGGCAGCGGCATCGCCCTCGCCGTCCGAACGGGCCTGGGGCTCCTCTCCACCGGCTGGATCCTCTGGTCTCTCGGCTCCTTCCTGATCTCGGGAGCGCTCTTCCTCCTCCGGGTGCTCCCCCTCCAGAGCCGCCTCGCCTCCTGGACGGCCGCCGACCCGGAACCGACCTTCGACTGGCGCCGGTACCGACGGGAGGCCCGCCGATGGTCCTTCTGGGCCCATCTCTCGATCGGAGCCGCCTTCCTGGCCCTCGCGCTCATGGTGTTGCGGCCGGACCTCCCCGGACTCGGCGGGTGAGGAGCCGCACGCAAGCTGCCCGCGGAGGATCCCGTCGCCGGAAGGCGGGGGTGTCCGTCAGCGGTGGGAGTTGTTCTTCATCGACCACCGGATCTGGAGACCAGGGCGGAGGTGCAGCGTACGGATCCCGCGGCACGAGGGGATCCGACCGGAGGGAGTTGATGGTGGAGCAGAAGGGATTCGAACGCGGAGAGGCGGGGCGGGGGTGCAGCGTACGGATCCCGTACTACTGCAGGTTCCGACCGGAGGGAGTTGATGGTGGAGCAGAAGGGATTCGAACCCTCGACCCCCACGTTGCGAACGTGGTGCTCTCCCAGCTGAGCTACTGCCCCACTCCGGGCGCACGGCGGGCGGGGCCCGCCTGCGGGAGGCGGATCATACCGCGAGGCCCGGCGGTCGGGCAAGGCGCCTGGAGGCGTCGCCGGAGGGGGGGCGACGCCCTGGCGGCTCAGGCGGGGCGGGTGCGGCGAGCCCGTTCGCTGCGCCGGCGCACCGCGACCACCGCCAGGGCCGCCAGGGTCATCGTCGCGGCGGTGCCGGCGGCCGCGCCCTCCATGCCGTGGCTCGGGATGAGCAGGACGTTGAGGGCGGAGTCGACGAGGAGGGTCGCCGTGGCGATCACGACGATGGCGGTTCCGCGCCCGGTGTACTCGAGCCAGAGGACGGAGAGGGCGGCGGCCGCCCAGGCGGTGTCCGCGAGGACGAGCAGGACGAGGACGCTCGCCGCCCGCGGGTAGGTGGGCCCGAACAGCGAGAGGATGGGCCGTGCCGCCAGGGCGAGGCCGAGGGCCACCGGCAGCAGGCCGGCGAGCATCAGGCGTCGGCCCTGGCGCAGCGTCCGGCGGGCCGCCTCCGCCCCGGCGTCGATCGCGCTCCCCAGCAGCGGCGCCATCAGCCCGACGACCGTGGTCTGCACGAGGAGCAGGAAATGGGCGGTGGTCGCCGCCGCGGCGTAGCGGCCCACCTCCCCCTCGTCGCCCAGCCACTCGAGGAAGTAGAGGTCGGACTGACCGAGGGCGAGGACGACCACGAAGGTGAACATCATCGGCAACGACGTCCGGAGCCACTGTCTCGACTGACGTGCGCCACGGTCCCAGCGCAGCTCCGGCAGGTCGAGCCGGCGGAGCTGCCACCACTGCACCGCGCTGACCACGGCGCCGCTGGCGAGGGCGAAGATCAGGACCTGGTACAGGGCGACGCCGCCGCGGATCCCTGCCGCCGCCAGCAGGAGCACCAGCGTCAGGCCGGGCAGCCCGACGCGCCAGGGGAAGGCGGCCCGGAACGGTCGCCGGGCCGACTGCAGGCCGCGGCTGGCCAGGGCGCCGGCGGAGAGGATCGGCACGCTCACCACCAGCCACGCGATGGCGTGGTGGTGCAGCGGGTCGGTCTTGCCGACGTGGAGCCAGCTCACCGTCCAGGTGACCGCGATGACGACCACCGAGAGCGCCCAGGCGAGGCCGAGGTAGAAGCGGATGTACTCGCAGACCCGCGCCCATTCGTGGCGCTCGAGCGGCCCGGCGAGTGCCCGGGGGGCCGCCCGGTCGCCGCCGAGCAGGACGGCGACGCAGAGCAACGTCGCCAGCTCCCAGGCCACGCGGAAGTCGCCGAACTGATGTGCCGGGAGCAGGCGCGACAGGGCCACGTTGAGGGCGTAGTCCGCGGCGAACCCGCCCGCTCCGACCGCGATCAGGGTCGGAGCACCGCGGCGCAGATAGGTCGAGGCGTCGAGCATCCGGGATGCGGCCCTCCCCGCGTCCGTCCGCTAGCCGATCGGGCTCCCCGGCGGCGGCTCCGGCGGCGGTGGCAGCGGCGGGGTGGCAGAGTCGCTGTCGCGGTCGAGCCAACGGCGGAGGGAGCGGGCCAGCCAGGCGCGGTGGGCGCGGTCGGCGGCGTCGCTGCCGGGGCGGGCACCGAGGCGGTCGGCGAGGGCGGAGAGGGCCGCCTCGGCGCGGGCCTGGACGGCCGGCGGGGAGGCCGGGTCGCGGGCGAGCGCGAGGACGCCTTCGGCGGCGACCGTCTGCACCGTGCGGGCGAGCTCGGCGCGCCGCGGGTCGGGCGGCGTGGTGTCGAAGGCGGCGCCGACCAGGCGGTCGAGGACCTCGCCGAGGCCGGGCAGGTCGGGGTGGCGGCGGTGCTGGTCGACCAGCCGCGCGGCCCGGCCCGGCTGGAGCAGCGCCTCGACGGTCATCCCGGCGGCGCTGGCGGCGGCGCCCAGAGGGTCGAAGACGGCCCCGGTGCGCGAGGCGAGCTGCTCCTCGCTCGGCTCGTGGCCGAAGGACAGCGGTAGCAGCAGCGCGAGGGTGTCCTCCGGCAGGTCGAGGAAGGCGGGGTCGAGGGTGGCGAGCAGGGTGGCGAGGGCGCGCCGTTGCGCCGCGGCCGGCACCGGCCGCGCCGCCGGCTCGGGGTCGCCGCGCCGGGCGTAGGTGTAGAGCAGCCCGCCCACCGACTTCGCGGCGGCGTCCACCTCGTAGCGGTGGAAGAGGTAGACGGGCACCAGCACCTCGCGCAGGTGGGAGAGCTCGCGCCCCGCCGCCACGCGGTCGGCGCCGAAGTGCTCCAGCGCCACCCGGCGCACCGCGATGGCGTTGTCGAGCCCCGCGGCGGGGTCGGCGAAGTCGTCCCACAGGGCCGCCAGCGGCTGGGCGGCGTCGGCGGGGCGGGCGTCCTGGTCGGTGAGGAAGACCAGGCCGGCTTCGGCCCCCTCGGCGGCGATGCGGTCGAGGAAACGGTCGCGGTCCTCGCCCGGCGGCGGCTCGGCGTAGGCGTAGCGGATCGCCTGGACGTCCCAGGGGCCGATGCCGGTCTCGTAGGCGGCGGAGACGTCGAGGCTGCCGTCCGGCGCCACCTCCACCCGCGGCGCCGGGTAGTCCATCACCGAGGCGCGGCCGGTGGTGGAGGCGGCGAAGTTGTGCGCCAGGCCCAGGGTGTGCCCGACCTCGTGGGCGGCGAGCTGGCGCAGCCGCGCCAGGGCGAGCTGGACCGGGTCGCCGGGCGCCCCGGTGCCGGTCTCGCCGGTGCCCAGCAGCCCCTCGAAGATCAAGCGGTCCTGGCGCACCCGCAGCGAGCCCAGCGACACGTGCCCTTTGATCATCTCCCCGGTGCGCGGATCGATCACGCCGCCGCCGTAGGACCAGCCGCGGGTGGAGCGGTGCACCCACTCGATGACGTTGTAGCGGACGTCGAGCGGGTGGGCGTCCGGCGGCAGCAGCTCGACGCGGAAGGCGTCCTCGAAGCCGGCGGCGGCGAAGGCGTCGGCCCACCACGAGGCGCCCTCGACGAGCGCGCTGCGCACCGGCTCCGGCGTCGCGGGGTCGAGGTAGTAGACGAGCGGCTCGACGGCCGGTGAGCGGGCGGCGGCGGGAGCGCGCTTGCGCAGGCGGTGGCGCACGATCCACTGCGTCTCGAGCGGCGCGTCGAGCGGTGCCGAGTAGTCGGCGAAGGAGACGGCGTAGGAGCCGGCGCGCGGGTCGAAGGGCCGCGGCGTGTAGCCGTCGTCGGGGAGGCGGATCAGCGACTGGTGCTCGGCGACCTGGAAGCTGTCGCCGACCGGCACGGTGGCGGCGACCCGCGGCCCCGGCGCGCCGGCCGCGGCGTAGGTCAGCAGCGCCTCGAACTCGAGGTTGTCGGGGAAGGCGAGGACGTCGGCCGGATCGACCGCGCTGCGCTCGGCGTCGACGGCGTAGCTCCCCTGGCCGGTCGCCTGCAGGGCCGCGGCCACCCCGTGGGCGTCGCGCAGCAGGAACGGGGTGAGGTCGACCAGCGCCCGGCCGTCCGGCGCCAGGGCGGCGAGCGCACCGCCCCACAGGACCGACGGCGCGAACGACTCGCGCACCGCCGCCGCCTCCCGCGGGTCGCCCGACAGCGCGCGGAAGCGCAGGTTGGGCGCCTCGACCAGCAGCCGCCCGCCCACCCGGCGCAGCACCACCACCCGGGTCTCGCCGATCTGCCCGCGGTCGAGCCCCACCGGGTTCGAGCCCAGCCCGGTGACCAGCCCTTCGACGTAGAGGTAGCGACCCACCTCGCCGCGCTCGGCGCCGGGCGGCACCGGCGGAACCTCCAGCCACACCTTGCCACGGTCGGCGTCGACCCACAGGTCGAGCAGGCCGGGGCGGTGGTCGAGACCCTGCACCTTGGCGGCGAGGGCGGGCAGCGCGTCGGCGGAACGGTCCGGTGCGGCGGCGGCGGCCGGCGCCGGGGCGGTGGCGGCGGGGACGGAGGTGCAGGCGGCGGCGAGGCACAGGCACGCCCCGGCCAGGCCGGGGGCGGCGGCGCGCCGCCGGGGACCACGGAGAATGCGCATGGGCCCGGACTCTACCGCCTCGGCCGCGGCGAGCGGCTCAGGGCGGCGACGAGCCGGTGACCGCCTCCCAGCCGGCCGCGGCGGCGCGCCGGGCTCCCACCCTGGCGACCGCCACGAGCAGGCCGGTGGCTCCCGCCCACAGCAGGGCGTCGCGCCATCCGGTGTCGCCGTCGGCGGGGTTGCGGGGCGGGTCGTCGCCGCGCCAGCCGCGCCAGCCGGCGGCGAGGCCGGCGCGCACCGCCAGGGCGGCGGTCACGGCCGCGCCGGCGGAGAGGAGCTTCCACAGGTCGTCCTGCGCGATCGGGGAGTGGTCGTCGAACATGCCGGAGGACGGAGCAACCGGCGTGCCGGTCGGTCCGCCGGGGGTGTGCACCCCTCTTGCATCGACCCGGCGGCGATGACGACCGCAGCCGTCACCGCCCGAGACGCCGCCGCCGGCGCGGGGCGCCGCCGCATCTCCCCCGCGGCGCGCCGCCTGGTGACGCTGATGGACCAGCGCTTCCGCTTGCCGGGAACCCGCTTCCACTTCGGCTTCGACGCGCTGATCGGGCTGGTCCCGGGGCTCGGCGACCTCGCCGGCCTCCTGATCGGCGCGCTGCTCCTGGTCGAGGCGGTGCGGTTGCGCGCGTCGCTCGGGGTGCTCGCCCGCATGCTCGGCAACCTGTGGCTCGACATGCTGCTCGGCTCGCTGCCCCTGGTGGGCGACGTCCTCGACTTCTTCTTCAAGGCCAACCGGCGCAATCTGGAGCTGCTCGAACGGCACCTGTGAGCGGCCGGCGGGTCTGCTATGTTGACGGCAGGAGGAACGACCATGGCGGAAAACGACGAGAAGCAGACCGCAGTGACCGACGCGACCGAGGCGGCGGCCGGCGACGCCCGCCGGGCCATCGACGAGGCGCGCGAGAAGTTCGGCCGCGTGGCCGAGGAGGTCAAGGACCGCTTCGAGAAGGTCAGCGGCGACGTGCAGTCGCGGGCGCGGCGCGCCGGCGCGGAGGCCCGCAAGGGGGCCGAGGCCGCCCGGGCGCGCTACGCGGAGACCAGCGACACGGTGCGCGCCGGGTACGAGCGTGCCCAGGAGCGGGCGACCGAGGTGAGCGGTACGGTCGCCGACTTCGTGCAGCGCAAGCCCGGCCAGGCGGTGCTCCTCGCCGCCGGTGTGGGCTTCCTGCTGGGGCTGCTGATCCGCGGCCGCGACTGACGCGCCCGCGGACCGACCCGAGGAACCGGAGATGACGGTGAGCGACGACGTGAGCGATTTCGAGCCCGGCTCCGCCCGGGGCGACAAGGCCGACCAGCTCGTCGACGAGCTGCTGCCCGACGAGCTCGACTGGGAGCACCTGGTGCGCACCTATCCGATCCCCGCCCTCATCGCCTGTGCCGCCGCCGGCTTCTGGCTCGGGATGCGGCGGGGTCCGGTGCTGACCGCGGCGGTGGCCGGTTGGGCCGCCCAGCAGATGACCCGCAAGGTCAACGACTTCGTGGGCGACGAGGTCCTCTGAGGGCGGGCGAGCCCGTGTCCTCCCGCCGGCCGCCGCGCCCGAGGGCCCGCTCGGCGTGAACCCGCCCCCGGGGTCCCGCGTGCGGACGCTCTTCCACATCTCCGACGTCCACTTCGGGCCGCCGCACCTGCCGCGGGTGCGGCAGGGCGTGCTCGACCTGATCGCCGCGCGGCGGCCGGACGTCGTGGTGCTGTCCGGCGACCTCACCCAGCGCGCCAAGCCGGCCCAGTTCCGCGCGGCACGCGCCTTCGTCGACTCGATCGACCGCCCCGTCCTGGTGGTGCCCGGCAACCACGACGTGCCGATGTACCGGTTCTGGGAGCGGATCTTCTCCCCGTTCGGCGCCTACCGCCGCAACTTCAGCCCCGAGCTCGAGCCGGTCTACCGCGACGACGGGCTGCTCGTCGTCGGCGTCAACACGGCGTTCAACTGGACGATCAAGGAGGGCCGGATCAAGCTGCGGCGGCTGCTCGAGGTGGGCGAGGAGCTGTCCGCCGCGCCTCCCGAGGTGTTCAAGGTGGTGGTCGCGCACCACCACATGATCCCGCCGCCGAACTTCGGCACCCAGACGGTGCTGGCCAACGCCTGGGAGGCGATGGACCTGTTCTCCTCCGTCGGGGTGGACCTGATCCTCTCCGGGCACCTGCACCAGTCCTACATCGGCAACTCCGAGGAGTTCTACCCCCGCGGCCGGCCGCCGGTGGTGGTGGTCCACTCCGGCACCACGACCTCCAACCGTGGCCGCGCCGGCGAGCGCGAGCGCAACTCCTGCAACTGGATCCAGTTCGACGACGAGTCGATCGTCGTCTCCCACCTGCTCTGGCACGACCCCTTCGCGCGCTTCACCGAGCACAGCCGCCACTGGTACCCGCGGCAGCGGCGGGTGCCCTACACGCTGGCCGGCCTCGATCCGGAGATCGTCTGCCACCCGCCGCAGGGCGTCTGAGGACGGCGCGCGGCGACACCCGGACCGGCCGCCTTGCCCGGCCGACGGCGGCGCCGGGAAGCGCCCGGCCTCGCGGTATCATGAGGTTCTCTCTGGAGGAGCGATGAGCGACGAGAACGAACGCGACGAACGCGCCGGACGGGACGACGAGGAGTGGAGCCTGGACGAGTCGTGGGAGGTGGTGGCGGAGGTCGGTGACGACGAGGACGCGACGCTGATCGCCGGCTACCTGCGCTCCAACGACATCCCGGCCGAGATCGAGTCGCTGCGCTTCCACGAGGGGCCGGTCAACTTCGGCAGCCTCGGCGAGGTGCGGGTGCGGGTGCCGCGCGAGCTCCGCCAGGAGGCGCTCGAGCTGCTCTCCGCGCGCGAGGACGACGACCTCGGCGAGGAGGCCGAGGAGGCCGAGCTGGCCACCGAGGCCGAGGGGCCCGAGGGGGGCGGCGGCCCGGAGGAGGGCGCCTAGACTCCCGCCGACTCCGCCACCCGGTGCCGGGGTCGGAGGAGGCCGGCTGCGGCCGCGCGATGACGACGTTCGCCAGCGGCGACACCCTGGGCCGCTACCGGATCGAGCGGCTGCTGGGCACGGGGGCGATGGGGGAGGTCTACCTCGCCCGCGATCCCCGCCTCGACCGCCTGATCGCCCTGAAGACCCTGCGCACGGCCTCGGTCCGACCGGAGGAGGAGGCCGAGCGGCGCACCCGGCTGCTGCGCGAGGCGCGCACCGCGGGCCGGCTGCTGCACCCCCACATCGTCACCCTGTTCGACGCCGCCGACCACGACGGCCTGCTCGTCCTGCTGCTCGAGTACGTCCCCGGCTCCGACCTCGCCGAGCGCCTGCGCAGCGGCCCGCCGATCGCCCTGGGCGAGGCGCTGCGTCTGGCGCGCGAGACGTGCGACGCTCTCGACTGCGCGCACCGCCAGGGCATCGTCCACCGCGACATCAAGCCGTCGAACCTGCTGCTCGACGCCGCGGGGCGGGTGAAGGTCAGCGACTTCGGGATCGCCAAGATCGCCGGCGAGACCAGCGAGCTGACGGTCACGGGGACGGTGATGGGGAGCCCCCACTACCTGTCGCCCGAGCAGGTGCGCGGCGAGCCCCTCGACGGCCGCAGCGACCTGTTCTCCCTCGGCATCGTCCTCTACGAGATGGTCGCCGGTCGCCGCCCGTTCGACGGCGAGACGCTGACCACCCTGGTCTTCCAGATCCTCAGCCAGGAGCCGCCGCCGCTCGCGGACCTGCGCCCCGGCCTCGCCCCGGCCCTGCCGGCGCTGCTCGACCGCTTCCTGGCCAAGGACCGCGAGGCCCGCTTCCCGAACGCCCGGGTGGCGATGGCCGCGCTCGACGAGCTCGCCGCGGCGCTGCCGACGGCGCTGCTCGCCGTACCGGCCAGCGGCGCCGCCGGCGAGATCGAGGCGACCCTCCGGCTCGAGGAGCCCGTGGACGCCCCCCCCGCCCCCCCGGCGGCTCCGGCGCCGGAGGCCGCGGCCGGGGCTCCACCGCCGCCGAGCCCACCGGCGGCCGCCCCGCCGGCCGCCGCGGTGCCCCCGCCCCCGCCGCCGGCGGTGCCCGGGGCGTCGGCTCCCGCCGCGCTGCCGGCCGTCCCCGGGGCCCTGCCGGCCTCCGGCTCGTACGCGCTGGCCGCCGCGCCGCGCCGGCGGGGCGCCCTCTGGCTGGCGGCGGGCGCCGCCGGCCTGCTGGTGGTCGCCCTCGGCCTCGGCGTCCTCCTCGTCCGCGGGCCGGGCGGCGCCGACCGCGTCGCCGCAGGCTCCGGTCCCGCGGCCGTCCCGCCGGTGGCCGAGGGGGCGGCCGTGCCCACCCCGGAGGCGGCGGTGGACGCCGCCGCCCCCGACGGTCCCGGCGCTGCGCCGGAGACCCCCGTCGCGGCGGCGGCTGCCGGCGACGGTTCGGATCGGGCGCCCGCGGAGAGCGGCGCCGCGGCGACGCCCGCGGCGCCTCCCGTCCCGCCTGCGACGCCGGCCGCGTCGCGCGCTGCCGGCGCGCCGGAGAGCGCCACCCCGCTCCGCCCGCCGGCCGCGCCGGCGCGCCGCACGCCGCCGGTCGGCGACGCCGGCGGGGGCGGCACGGCGCCCCCCACAGCCGGCGGCCCCGCGCCGGCCGCCCCGCCGGAGACGGCCGCCCCGCCCGGCGGCGAGGGGGTCGACGCGGAGCTCGAGACCGGCATGGGGCTGGCCTTCCGGGTCCAGCCCCGCGACGCCTTCGTGCTCGTCGACGGCACCGTGGTCGGGCGGGCGGCGGACTTCGACCCGCGCTCCGGGCGCGTGCTGACCCTGCCGTCGGCGGGGGAGCACCTGGTCGTGGTGCGGCGCGAGGGGATGGCGGACCGCCGGGTGCGGGTGCGCGCCCGCCCCGGCGGCCCGGCGGTGACGCCGCTGGTCGGGCGCCTCGTCCCCCTCGAGGCCGAGGACACGCCGCTGTCGGAGCTCGAGACCCACCGGGTGCGCAGCGCGCTCGGGCTGCGGGTGGTGCCGGCCGGCGCCCGGGTGGTCGTCGACGGGGTCGACCGGGGCCCGGCGGCGCGCTACCCGGGCGGCCGTTTCGGTCGCGGCAACTGGCTGGAGCTGCCGCTGGGGATGCACCGGCTGTCGCTGGTCGCCCCCGGCCACCGCCGCATCGACCTGGCGATCGACGTCACGCCGGGAGCCCTGGAGGACCGGGCACGGATCCAGGTGGCGCTGCCGCCGCTGGCCGCCGGGGACCCGCGATGACCCGCCGCGCCGCCGCGCCGGCGGCCGTCCCCGCCGCCCCGGCGCTGCCCGGCGAGGTCGAGGTGCGGCGGCTCGACGACGGCCTCACCGTCGCGGTCGTGGTGAACCCGCAGGCTCCGGTCGTCACCACCGCGCTCTGGTACCGGGCCGGCACCTTCCACGAGCCGCCCGGCCAGGCCGGCGCGGCCCACTTCCTCGAGCACATGATGTTCAAGGGCTCGCCGCTCCATCCGGCCGGCGAGATCGACCGGCGCACCCAGGCCGCGGGCGGCGACAACAACGCCTTCACCGGCCACGACGCCACCGCCTACTTCTTCGACTTCGCCGCCGACCGCTGGCGCAGCGCCCTGGCGTTGGAGGCGGACCGGATGGCGGCGCTGACCCTCGACCCGACGGAGGTGGACAGCGAGCGGCGCGTCATCCTCGAGGAGATCGCGATGTACGAGGCGGAGCCGTGGGACGCGCTCGAGGAGCGGGTGCTCGCGGCGCTGTTCGGCGCCCACCCGTACGGCCGCCCGGTGCTGGGCCGGCGCGAGGAGCTGGCGGCGACCGGGGCGGCGGAGCTGGCGCGCTTCCACGCCGGACTCTACCGGCCCTCGAACGCCGTCCTGGTGGTGGCGGGCGACGTCGGCCCGGACGCCTTCGACGCCGTCGCGGCGGCCTTCGCCGGGGTGTCCGACCGCCCGGCGCCGGCGGCGCCCGCCGCGGCGCCGGAGCCGCCCGCCGGCGGCGGCCGGGTGGAGCAGCGGATGGGCGAGGTGGCGCGGTTGCTGGTCGCCCTGCCGGCGCCGCCGGGCGGCGCCGCCGACCTCGCCCCCCTGCGCCTGGCGGCGCTGCTGCTCGGGGCCGGGCGGGCCAGCCGCCTGCACCGTCGCTTCGTCGACCTCGAGCAGGTCGCGGTGTGGGCCACCGCCGACGTCGAGGAGAGCGTCGGACCGGGGAGCTTCGCGCTGTCGCTGGAGCTCGCCCCCGGCGCCGACCCGGCGGCGGTCGAGGCGGCGGTGTGCGGCGAGCTGGCGGCCCTGGGCTCGGGCGAGCGGCCGCCCGCGCCGGAGGAGATCGAGCGGGCCCGGCGCATGGCCGTGGCGGACTGGGTCTTCGGCCACGAGCGGGTGCACCAGCAGGCGCTCGCGGTCGGCTCCGCCCTGACGCTGTTCGACCTCGGCCATCCGCACCGCGAGCTGTGCCGGCTGCTCGCCACCGGCGCCGACGACGTGGTGGCCGCCGCGGCACGCCACCTGCGGCCGGAGGCGGCGGTGGTCGGCTGGTCGCTGCCGGCGCCGGAGGGGGGACGATGAGCGGCCGCGCGGACCTGCTGCGCCAGCTCTTCAAGCCGCACCCGTGGCACGGCATCCCGATCGGTGACCGGGCGCCCGAGGTGGTCGCCGCCTACATCGAGATCGTGCCGCTGGACACGGTCAAGTACGAGATCGACAAGGCCACCGGCTACCTGCGCGTCGACCGGCCGCAGCGCTTCTCGAACGTCTGCCCGTCGCTGTACGGCTTCGTGCCCCGGACCTACTGCGGCGAGCGCACCGCCGCCCTGTGCCGCGAGCGCACCGGGCGCGAGGTGGCGGGCGACGGCGACCCGCTCGACATCTGCGTGCTGACCGAGCGGGCGCTGTCGCACGGCGACCTGCTGGTGCAGGCGGTGCCGGTGGGCGGCTTCCGCCTGGTCGACCGCGGCGAGGCGGACGACAAGATCGTCGCCGTGCTCGAGGACGACTCCGTCTTCGGCGGCCACCGCGACGTCTCCGACCTGCCGGCGGCGCAGCTGGCGCGCCTCGAGCACTACTTCCTGACCTACAAGCAGCCGCCCGGCGGGCGGGAGGTCGACGTCGAGATCGCCGAGGTGTACGGGCGGCGCGACGCCTGGGCGGTGATCGAGGCCGCCCGCGACGACTACCGCGCCGCCTACGGCGACCTCGAGGCGACGGCCCGCCGGCTGCTGGACGGGGGCGACGGCCGGTGAGCGCCGGCCCCGGCCGCGGTGTCGCCGGCCCCGCCGTCGCCGCCCCGGCGGCGCGGGTGCGGCGGACCTCCGGCGCGCCGGTCGTGTCGGTGCGCGCCTGGCTGCCCGGCGGCGCCCGCGGCGAGGCGGTGCCGGGCCTCGCCCACGTCACCGGGCGCATGCTGGCGGAGGGCTCGCGACGTCGCGACTGGCGCGAGATCGCCGACCGCGTCGAGGCCCGCGGGATGATCCTGCAGACCCTCGGCGGCTTCGAGTCGCACGGCCTGGCGATCGACGCCCTGGCGGCCGACTGGGAGGCGGCGCTCGACCTCGCCGCGGAGCTGCTCCTCGAGCCGGCCTTCCCGGCCGACCGCTGCGCCTGGGTGGCGCGGCAGGCGGCGGCGGAGCTCGACAGCCTGGGCGACCAGCCGGAGGTGCGGACCGCCTGGGGTTTCCTCGACCAGCTCTACCATCCGCACCGCCGGGCCCTGCCGCTCCAGGGGACGGCGGCCGACCTCGCCGGGCTGACGGCGGCCGACTGCGCCGCCTTCCACCGCCGCGGCGTGGCGGCCGGGCCGCGGCTGGCGGTGGCCGGCCCGGTCGACCCGGGGCGGGTGGCGGCGCGGGCCCGGGAGCTGTTCGCCGGGGTCGCCCCGGGCGGCGCTGCGGAGGAGCCGGCACCGGCGCCCGCGCCCGCGGGACGGCCGCAGGCGCGGCGGGTGGTGGCGCTGCCGGCGGCGGAGGAGGGGGCCGGGCAGGCGCACCTCTACCTCGGGCACCTGACGATCGACCGCCGGCACCCCGATCTCGAGGCGCTGGAGCTCGCCGGCGTGGTGCTGGGCGCCGGGGCCGGCCTGACCGGGCGCGTCCCCGAGCGCATCCGCGAGCGCGAGGGGCTGGCCTACACGGCGAGCGCCGCCATCGTGGCCGGCGCCGGGCTCGACCCCGGCCGCTTGGTGGTCTACGTCGGCACCTCCCCCGAGACGGTGGAGCGCGCCGAGCGCGCCGCCCGCGAGGAGATCGAGCGCCTGGTGACCGACGGCGCCACGGCGGCCGAGCTGGAGAGCGCCCGCGCCTGGCTGCTGGGCCGCGAGCCGTTCCGCCACGAGACCTCGCGGCAGTGGGCGGACCTGCTGGCGGAGGCGGAGCACTACGGCCTGCCGCTCGACCGTCCCGAGGTGCGACGGCGGCGGCTCGAGGAGGTGACGGCGGCGGAGGTCGCGGCGGCGCTGCAGCGCCACGTCGACCCGGCCAGGTTGCGGGTGACCGTGGGCCTGCCCGGCGGGGCACGGTCCGAGGATCTCTCGGGGCGAGGAGGTGGGGGATGACGTCGACGGCGCCGGCGTACGAGAAGCTCGGAGTCTTCTACCTGGGACGGGCGTGGGACCCGGCCGCGGGCGCCACGGCGCCGGCGCCGCTGCTCTACGACGCCCGCGACCTGGTGACCCACGCCCTGGTGGTGGGGATGACCGGCAGCGGCAAGACCGGCCTGTCGATCGCCCTGCTCGAGGAGGCGGCGCTGGACGGCGTGCCCGCCCTGGTGATCGACCCGAAGGGGGACATGGCCAATCTGCTGCTGACCTTCCCCGACCTGGCACCGGCGGACTTCGCGCCCTGGGTGGACCCGGACGAGGCCCGCCGCGAGGGGATCTCGGTCGACGAGCTGGCGGTGCGGGTCGCCGACCGCTGGCGCCGCGGCCTGGCGGAGTGGGACCAGGACGGCGAGCGCATCCGCCGCCTGCGCGCCGGCGCCGAGCTGGCGGTCTACACCCCGGGCAGCTCGGCCGGCCGCGCGGTCTCGGTGCTGGCCTCCTTCGCTGCGCCGCCGGCGGGCGCCGCCAGCGATCCCGACCTGCTGCGCGAACGGGTGCAGACCACGGTCGCGAGCCTGCTGGGCCTGCTCGGCCGCACCGCCGACCCGGTGGGCAGCCGCGAGCACATCCTCCTGGCGCTGCTCTTCGAGCGCGCCTGGGGCGAGGGCCGCGACCTCGACCTCGGCGAGCTGATCCGCCAGGTGCAGACCCCACCGGTGGAGCGGGTGGGGGTGATGCCGCTGGAGACCTTCTACCCCGCCGCCGACCGCTTCGCGCTGGCGATGGCGCTGAACAACCTGCTCGCCTCGCCGACCTTCGCCGCCTGGCTCGAGGGCGAGCCGCTCGACGTCGGCGGGCTGCTCCACACCGCCGACGGACGGCCGCGGGTGGCGGTCTTCTCGATCGCCCACCTGTCCGACGCCGAGCGCATGTTCTTCGTCTCCCTGCTGCTGTCGCAGGTCCTGGGCTGGGCCCGCGCCCAGCCCGGCACCTCGAGCCTGCGGGCGGTGGTCTGCATGGACGAGGTCTTCGGCTACCTGCCGCCGGTGGCCGAGCCGCCCTCGAAGCGGCCGCTGCTCACCCTGCTCAAGCAGGCGCGCGCCTTCGGGGTCGGGGTGGTGCTGGGGACGCAGAACCCGGTCGACCTCGACTACAAGGGCCTGGCCAACATCGGCACCTGGTTCCTCGGGCGGCTGCAGACCCAGCGCGACAAGGACCGTCTGCTCGACGGCCTGGAGAGCTCGGCGAGCGGCGCCGGTCTCGACCGCGGGGAGCTCGACAAGCTGCTTTCGTCGCTCGACAAGCGGGTCTTCCTCCTGCACGACGTCCATGCCGGCGCGCCGACGCTGTTCCGCACCCGCTGGGCGATGTCCTACCTGGCCGGGCCGCTGACCCGCGACCAGATCCGACGGTTGACCCCGGCCGCGGCGCCGGCGGCGGCGCCCGCTGGCGCCGGCGCGTGAACCCGCCGCCAACGGCCGGGAGCCCGCCGCCGGCGGTGGCGCCCTCCGCCGCGGCGGAGAGGTCCGGGCCCGCCGCCGGCGCCGGCCGCCCGGTGCTGCCGCCGGGGGTGCCGCAGGCGTTCCTGCCGGCCTCGTTCGGGCCGGCGGAGCGCTGCCGGCCGCACCTGCTCGGGCTGGCCCGGGTGAGCTTCGTCGAGTCGCGCGCCGGGATCGAGCACGCCGAGGACGTGGCCCTGCTGGTGCCGGTGGGCGGCGCTGCGGCCGCCGAGCTGCCCGGCTGGGACGCGGCGCGCGAGGTGGAGCTGGACGAGCGCGAGCTGGCCCCCGACCCACCCGCCGCCGCCGCCGCGTTCGACCCGGTCCCGGGGCCGGCGGCCGACCCCGGGAGCTACCGCGGCTGGGAGCGGGACCTGGCGGACACCCTCTACCGCGGCCGCCGCCTCGAGCTGCTCTCCAGCCGCCGGCTGAAGCTGGTGGCGCGGCCGGACGAGAGCGAGCGCGACTTCCGGGTGCGCGTGGCGGAGGGGCTGCGGCAGGCGCGGGACGCGGAGATGGAGCGGCTACGGGAAGGCTGGGCGCGCCGGCTGGAGGCCAAGCGGGAGCAGGTCCGCCGCGCCGACCAGGCGGTCGGACGCGAGCGCGAGCAGGCCGACGACCGCAAGCGCCAGGCCTGGGTCGACGCCGGCGCGTCGCTGTTCGGCGCCCTGCTCGGGCGCAAGGCGCTGTCGGCGACCAACATGCGGCGCGCCGGCACCGTGATGCGCGGCTTCTCGCGCAGCGGCAAGGAGTCCGCCGACGTCGAGCGGGCGGGCGAAACGCTGCGGGTCCGGCAGGAGGAGCTCGCCGCGCTGGAGGCCGACGCCGAGCGGGAGGCGGCGGAGCTCGGCGAGCGCTTCGACCCGGCGGCCGAGGAGCTCGAGACGGTGGTGGTGCACCCGCGCCGCAGCGACGTCGAGGTGCGCCGCGTCCTGCTCGCCTGGGGCTAGGCGGCGGATGCGGGCCCGGCTGCGGCGTCGCTGCTCGCTCGGGCCGCCTGCGGCGACCGGGTGGTCGCCTCAGCGTCCCTCCCTCGCGCTCCTTGCATCCAGACCCACCTCCACCGCCTAGCCTCGAGCCCGCACCGCTGGTTCGACAGGCTGCTGGGCGGCGGATGCGGGCCCGGCTGCGGCGTCGCTGCTCGCTCGGGCCGCCTGCGGCGACCGGGTGGTCGCCTCAGCGTCCCTCCCTCGCGCTCCTTGCATCCAGACCCACCTCCACCGCCTAGCCTCGAGCCCGCACCGCTGGTTCGACAGGCTGCTGGGCGGCGGATGCGGGCCCGGCTGCGGCGTCGCTGCTCGCTCGGGCCGCCTGCGGCGACCGGGTGGTCGCCTCGGCACGGTGGCGCCCAGGGCCGCGGCCCGTCGGCAGCCACGGCCGGGCCGGCTCAGCGCTCGCTGAAGGTCTCGAGCAGGGCGATGCCGGCGCCGGCGGCGAGGGCGAAGGCGATGCCGGCGGCCACCACCAGGGCCATCGCGAGGTCGGACGGGCTGGCTCCGGGCAGCGGCAGGTCGACGGCGGTCAGGTGCTGTCCGAGGACCTGCCAGACCCCGCCCAGCAGAGCGCTGACGGCGACGGCGGCGAGCAGGGCGGCGACGGCCTGCGCCACCCGCACCGGTCGCGTGGCGCGCTCCGCCGCCCGCTGCTTGTCGCTCAACCGCTCGAGGATCTGCGCCCGCCAGTAGAGGCGGCGCGGGTCCGGCAGCGGATCCGGGTCGCGGGCGTCGGCGAGGCGTGCCAGGGCGCCCGACACGGCGGCGCTGCGCCGGCAGGCCGGGCAGCTCTCGAGATGGGCGGCGAGAGGCGCCGGGAGAGCACCGGCGGCGGCCGGCGGCGCGCCCGCCGCGTCGCGGCGGGGCAGCGCGGTGCGCCGGGGGCGCAGGGCCTCGATCAGGTCGCGCTCGAAGGGGCAGTCGTCCACGGTCATCTCCAGTCCTCCACGGGGAACCCCCGCTGCTCCAGGATCCGGGCCAGGTGCTTGCGGGCCCGGAACAGCAGGACCTTGACGCTCTTCTCGCCCACCCCGAGCACCTCGGCGATCTCGCGGTGCTCGGCGCCCTCGACGTGGGCCAGCCAGAGCAGCGCCCGTTCCTTCGGTTTGAGCTCGCGGAAGGCGCGGTCGAGGTCGTGCGACAGGGCGGCGTCGCCGGGCGGCACCGACCCGGTCACCGGGCCGGCCCGCTCGCTCCAGCGCCGCTCGTGGGCGGCCCGGCGCCAGCGGTCCTGGGCCAGCCGGGTGGCGGTGCGGTAGAGGTAGGTGGTGGTCTGTCGCTCGTCGAGGGCCGGCGGGGCGGCGCGCAGGAACCGGTAGAAGGTCTCCTGCAGCAGGTCGTCGGCGAGCGCCGGGTTCGCCACCAGCCGCCGCAGGTAGCCGCGCAACGGCCGGGCGACCCGCTCGTAGAGGGCGGTGAGCTCCTCCTCGTCGAGCCGCAGCGGCGCCGCCGCCGGTTCGGCGCCGGCGTCGCCCGCGGAGCTCGTGGCGCCGGAGACCACCGTGCCGACCGGCCCGGCCCCCTCCATCGCCATCTGGCGGAACATCGCTCCACCCCAGATCATCCTCAGCCCTCCTCGGGGTCCCTCAGCTTGTCACGGTCGCCACGGCGGCAGGCGTGCGGGCGACGCGGTCTCACGCCTCCGGTCCGGCGAGCGGCCCGGGGCCGGCCGAGCGGGGCTTCACCAGCCCCCAGCTCTTCGACAGCGTGTAGCTGAGCGTCGCCGCGATCAGGAACCCGAGGCCGAGGAAGAGCAGGATGGTGGCCGGGTAGATGAGGTCCGGCTCGCCGGTGAGCGCCTGCAGGGTGTAGAAGCCGATCCCCATCACGGTCGCCACCACGCCGGTCTGGATGGCGAAGAGGATGCGCTTGGCCGGCGCCCAGCCGGTGCGCTCCTCGACCACGCCGGCGATGAACTTTCGGCCGCCCTCGGTCTGCAGGAAGGAGGCGAGCTCCTGGGGCGAGTCGAAGCGCTCGAGCACCCGGGTCTGCAGGTCCATCTGCGCCTGGAGCTGCTCGCGGGCGCGCTGCGACCGCACGTGGATCCAGTAGGCCAGGGTGGCGAAGAAGGTGATGAAGAAGACCGGGACGATCAGGGCTTCGGGCATGGCGTCCTCCGCGGACTGGTCCCGCCGGGTCTCTTCCCGGCGGGGGCGGGCGGCACGGTGCGTCCGCCTCGACCGGGTGAGACGGAGGGGCGGGCGGCGGGTTAACAGGTGCGACAGAATAGGGGCGGCATGGGGGAGAGCGACGCAGCGGGGGGGCGCCCGGCGGGGCGGGAGGAGGCGGCGGCCGGGGCCGACGCGCCGCGCGCCTCGTGGCTGGCGTTCGCCGCCACGGTCCTCTACGTGCTGCCGGCGACGCTGACGATGGCGCTCGCGGCGATGGTCCTCTCCTGGGTGCCGCCGCGCGGCGATCTCACCGCCTGGGTCGCCCGTATCTGGGCGCGCGGCATCCTCGCCGCCGCGGGGGCGCGGGTGGCCGTGGAGGTCGACCCGGCGGTCGATCCTGCCCGCGGCTACGTGGTGATCTCCAACCACGAGAGCTACTTCGACGTTCTCGCCCTGCTCGCCGTCCTCCCCGGCACCTACCGCTTCGTCGCCAAGCGCAGCCTGTTCTTCATCCCCCTCTTCGGCTGGGCGCTGGCGGCCGGCGGCTTCATCCCCGTCGACCGCAAGAACCGCCGCGGCGCGCGGCAGATCTGGAAGGCGGCCGGCGACCGGCTGGGGCGCGGCGCCTCGGTGCTGTTCTACCCGGAGGGGACGCGCTCGCGCGACGGCCGGGTGCACGCCTTCCACAGCGGCGCCTTCCTGGTGGCGCTGAAGACCGGCGCCCCGATCCTGCCGGTCGGCGTCTCCGGGGCCCGGGCGGTGATGCCGCGGGGCACGCTGCGCATCGCCCCGGGCACCATCCGGGTGCGCTTCGGGGCGCCGGTGGAGGTCGCCGGGCTGAGCGTGTCCGAGCGCGGCCGGCTCACCGAACAGGTCCGCCGCCAGGTCGCCGACCTGGCGGGCGCCGAGCTCGCCGACGCCCCCGCCGCGCCCTGAGCCGGGCCGGGGGGCGTGCTAGCATCGCCGGCCATGGCGAGCGAGCTCGAGAGCCGGGTCTGGGAGGCCCTCAAGACGGTCCGCTACCCCGGGATGAGCCGCGACATCGTGTCGTTCGGCTTCGTCGAGGCGGTCGAGGACGCGGGCGGTGCGGTGACCGTCAAGCTGCGCGTCTCCACGCACCGCCCGGAGGCCGCCGAGCAGGTGCGCAGCGAGGTCGAGCAGGCGCTCGCCGGCCTCGAGGGGCTCGCGAGCGGCAGCGTCGAGCTGCACGTCGACCGCCCCGCCACCCGCGAGCAGCAGGCCCAGGGGGCGGTCACCCAGAGCCCCGACCTGATCCCCGAGGTGCGGCACGTGGTGGCGGTGGCGAGCGGCAAGGGCGGCGTCGGCAAGTCGACGGTGGCCGCGAACCTGGCGGTGGCGATGGCCCAGGCCGGCCACCGCGTCGGGCTCCTCGACGCCGACATCTACGGCCCGTCGGTCCCCACGATGTTCGGGGTCGACGAGAAGCTGCGCGTCGTCGGCAACCGCATCCTCCCCTTCGAGAAGTACGGCATCAAGCTGATGTCGCTCGGCTTCATCCTCGACACCGACACGCCGGTGATCTGGCGCGGCCCGATGGTGATGCGCGGGCTCGAGCAGATGCTGGGCGACGTGGAGTGGGGAGCGCTCGACTACATGATCGTCGACCTGCCGCCCGGCACCGGCGACGCCCAGCTCACCATGACCCAGCGGGTGCCGCTGTCCGGCGCGGTGATCGTCACCACGCCGCAGGACGTCGCCCTGATCGACGCCCGCAAGGGGCTGGCGATGTTCCGCAAGGTCAACGTGCCGGTGGTGGGCATCGTCGAGAACATGTCCGGTTTCGTCTGCCCCCACTGCGGCGAGGAGACCGACATCTTCAAGCGCGGCGGCGGCGAGCGCACGGCCCAGTTGCTCGGCACCCGCTTCCTCGGCCGCGTGCCGCTCGATCCCCAGATCGTGCAGGGAAGCGACGCCGGCGTCCCCATCGTGGTCGAACAGCGCGAGGGGAGCCACGCCACCGCCTTCCGCAACCTCGCCGAGGCGGTGGTCGAAGAGGTCGGGCGCGCCGCCGGCAAGCCCCGGCTGTCGATCGTCTAGGAGCCTCCGGGCCATGGCCGTGGCCGTCATCGCCGACGCCCACCTCGGCGGACCCGGGGGCGCGGCGGCGCCGCTGGTCGCCCAGCTCGAGGCGCTGCCGGGCGCCGGGTGCGACCGCCTCCTGCTCCTCGGCGACCTCTTCCAGGGCTGGGTCGGTTTCCGCCGCTTCGAGACCTCCGACATCGCCGCCGTCGCGGCGGCGCTGCGGCGCCTGCGGGCCGCCGGCCTGCGGGTCGACTACGTGGAGGGCAACCGCGACTTCTTCCTCGCCCGTGGCCCGTACGCCGACGCCTTCGACCGCGTGGCCACGGAGGTCGCCCTGAGCGCCGGTGGGCGTCGCTACCTCGCCGTCCACGGCGACGGCCTCGACGAGCGCGACTGGCGCTACCGCTTCTGGCGCGCCGCCTCGAAGAGCTTCCTGTCGCGCTGGGTGCTGTCGTCGCTGCCCCGTCGGCTGGCGCAGCGGCTGGTCACCGGCACCGAGCGGCGGCTGTCGGCGACCAACCTCGAGCACAAGCGCCGGATCCCCGAGGGGATGCTGCGGCGCTACGCCGAGCGCCGGCTGGCGGAGGGGCACGACGTCCTCGTCCTCGGCCACTTCCACGAGGAGCGCCGCTGGCAGGTGGCGGGCGGCGAGCTGTGGCTGCTCCCGGCGTGGTTCCACGCCCGGCGGCCCGTCTGGCTGCCGCCGCCGGAGCCCGCGGGGCCGGACGGCGGCGCGGCGGCGGCGCCGGCGACGATGGCGGGTGGGACCGGGGGGACGACGGCGCGTGAGCCTGCGCGTGACGCTGCTCGGGACCGGCACCTCGACCGGGGTGCCGCGGATCGCCTGCGACTGCCCGGTCTGCACCTCGAGCGATCCGCGCAACCGGCGGCTGCGGGCGGGGGTGCGCCTCGAGCTCGACCCGCCGGGCGGCCCGGTGGTGCTGGTCGACACCTCCCCGGACCTGCGCCAGCAGGCGCTCGAGCACGACATCCGCCGCGTCGACGGGGTGCTGTTCACCCACGCCCACGCCGACCACATCTACGGGCTCGACGACCTGCGGATCTACAACTACCTGCAGCGGGCGGAGATCCCCCTGTACGGCTCGGCGGCGACCCTGGAGGTCCTGCGCCGCTACTTCGCCTACGCCTTCGAGCCGGGCGCGGAGGGCGGCGGCAAGCCCCGCCTGCGCCTGGTGCCGGTGGCGGGGCCGTTCGACCTCTTCGGGCGGCGGGTGGAGCCGGTGGCGGTCGAGCACGGCTCGATGGAGGTCTTCGGCTACCGCCTCGGCGACTTCGCCCTGGTGACCGACGTGCACCGGATCCCGGCCGGCGGCCGGGACCGCCTCCGCGGCCTCGACGTGCTGGTCCTCGGTGCGCTGCGCCATCGGCCGCATCCGACCCACCTGAGCGTCGCCGAGGCGGTGGCGCTGGCAGCGGAGCTCGGGGCCCGCCGCACGCTGCTCACCCACCTGTCGCACGAGGTGGACGCGGCGCTGCCGCCCGGTGCGCTGCCCGACGGCGTGGAGCTGGCCCATGACGGCCTCGTTCTCGAGATCGACTGAGGGAGTGGCGGTCCCCGCCGGCCGCCGGGTGGCCGGACGGCTGCGCGTGCCGCCGTCGAAGAGCCTCACCCATCGCGCCTTCAACCTGGCTCTGCTGGCGGGGCGTCCGGCGCGGCTGGTGCGGCCCCTCGACGCCGAGGACACCCGGCTGTTCCGCGCCGCGCTCGAGCGCCTGGGCTGGCGCGTCGAGCCGCACGGCGACGCTCTCGAGCTGTGGCCGGGCGCGCGGCCCGCCGCGGCGGAGCTCGCCTGCGGCAACGCCGGGACCCTGTTCCGCTTCCTGGCGGCCAGCCTGGCGGCGCTCCCCGGCCGTTGGCGCCTCGACGGCACGCCGCGCCTGCGCCAGCGCCCGGTCGGGCCGTTGCTCGCGGCCCTGCGCGGGTTGGGGGCGCGGATCGAGTGCGAGGGCGCGGAAGGCTTCGCGCCGCTGCGCATCGAGGGTCGCCGCCTCCCGGGCGGGCGGGTGGTGCTGGACGCCGGGCTCTCCAGCCAGTTCCTCTCCGCGCTGCTGATGGCGGGGCTGACCGCCGCGGCTCCGGTCGAGGTGGAGGTGGCGGCGCTGACTTCGGGCCCCTACGTCGACCTCACCCTGGAGGCCGCGGCGCGCTTCGGCGGCCGGCTGGAGCGGGTCGGGACCGGCTTCCGCGTGGTACCCGGTCCCCTGGCGGCGCCCGCGGAGGGGTTCGTCGTCGAGGGCGACTTCTCGGCCGCCTGCTACCCGGCGGCGGCCGCCGCCCTGACCGGTGGCGAGGTGACCCTCGAGGGACTGCGGGCCGAGTCCCGGCAGGGCGACCGCGGCTTCTTCGACCGCCTCGCGGCGATGGGCGCGACGGTCTCCTGGCCCGCCGGCGGAGAGGTGGCCCGGGTGCGCGGGGACGGCCGGTTGCGCGCTCTCGACACCGACCTCTCCGGCCTGCCCGACCAGGTTCCCACCCTCGCGGCCCTGGCCCCCTTCGCCCGCGGCACGACCCGGATCCGGGGTGTCCCCCACCTGCGGATCAAGGAGAGCGACCGCCTGGCCGCCATGGCGGCGGGGCTGAGGCGCCTCGGAGCGGTCGCGGAGGAGCGGCCGGACGGCCTGGAGGTGCCCGGGGTGTGGGCCGCGGCGGTGCCGCCCCCCCCGCCCCGCCCGCTGCGGGTCGACCCGCACGACGACCACCGCATCGCGATGAGCCTGGCGCTGGTCGGGCTGGTCCGCCCGGGGGTGGTGGTGGGTGCGCCCGAGGTGGTGGCCAAGTCGTATCCGGCGTTCTGGTCCGACCTCGAGAGCCTGCTCGCCGGGTCGCGGGAGGCGGAGGGTCCGGGGCGGGGGGACTTGTAGTACACTATTCGCGCAAATCCGAAAGATTGCGCGTCGCATGGCCCCTCGCGTCGACATCGACCATCCGGCCTGGGAGGTTCCCACGGCGGCCGACGGCCGCGTCGTCTCCCTCCTGGACGGGCTGCGCACGGACCGCGAGCGGCTGGCGGCGACGCTGCAGGCCGCAGCGCTGCTCGCCCACCTGGAGGAGGCCGGCGGCAGCCTGGCGGCGGGCTGGCGCGGCGCCGGCGTGGACGGCCGGGGGCGGCTGCGCCTGTCCGGGGCGCCACGCCCCGGTCGCTCGCCGCGCCTGCCGCAGGAGGAGCTGCGCGAGTTCCTGGCGCGGGTGTTCGCCGTGCCGCGCGGCGGACCGGTGCCGGGGCGGGGGGAGGCGCGGCGGGCGGCGCGGGCGCTGCAGCGCCGCTGGGCCCCCACGCTGGTCGCGCTGCCGCCCGACGACGCGGTGGGCCAGCTCCTCGACGAAGCGCCGTTCCTGTGGGAGCCGCGCTTCGCCGCCGCCCGCCTCGCTCTGGTGGCCGTGGTGCGCGGCCGCCCCCGCGTGGCGGGCCCGGGCGGAGCGCGCCGCCGGCTGCTGGCGGCGGCCGCCACCCCGGAGGAGCTACGGGAGCTGCTGGCGGGCAGCGCCGGCCGGCGGCTGTGGTGGCCGCCGGCGCCGGGCGGCGACCCCTGTCGGCTCGCCGCCGCCGGCCGCTGGCGGGCCGCGGTCGCCCACTGGCGGCTCGAACCCCCGCGGGACGATGCCTCACGCCGGGCCTGCGCCGACGCGTGGTTCGCGCTCGGACGCTTCGAGAAGGCTCTGGCCGTCCTCGCCACCGTGCGCCGGCGGACGGGCGCGGCGGACCTCTTGCGCGCGTCCTGTCAGCTCCACCTCGGGCGGGCGGGCGCCGCCCGCGCCACCGTGCGCAGGTTGCTGGCGGCGGGCGTCGCGCCGTGCGAGGAGATCCCCCTGGCGGAGTTGGCGGTGCGGCTGACGGCGAACGCGGGCGATCCGGCGGCCGCGCGCCGTCACGGCCGCGAGACGTTGCACCGGACGGAGCGGCGCTCGGGCCACGAGCGCGTGCGGGCCCTGGTGCTCGCCGCCCAGGCGGCGTGGGACGGGGGCGACCTCGCCGCGATGGAGCGCCACCTCGCCGCCGCGGCCCGCGGCGCGGGGGGCGGTGCGGGGTGGCGCTGGCGCCAGGCGCGGGCGCTCCTGGCGCTGGAGCGGGGAGCGCCGGAGGAGGCCTGCCGGCAGCTCGCGGCGGCGCTGCGGACGCAGCGGCGTCGGCTGCGGCGCTTCGAGGCCGCGGGGGTGTGGAACGATCTCGGCCTCGCCCGCGCCCGCTGCGACGACCTGGCCGGGGCCGAGCGGGCGTTCCTCCACGCCTTCCACCTCCACCGGCGCTGCGACGGCCCACGGGCCCTCACCCTCGGGGCGACCAACCTGGCCGAGATCCGGCTGCGCCGGGGACGGCTGCTCGGCGTCGAGGAGATCCTCGCGCGGAGCGCGGCCGCGGACCGCGCCGCGGGCAATCGGCGGGGCGGCGTCTTCGACGAGCTGCTGCAGGGTCGCTACGAGATGGTGCGGGGCCGCCCGGCGGCGGCCCTGGACCGCTTGCGCCGGGCCGCGGCGGCGGCGCAGCGGCTGCGGCTGAGCGGCGCGCGGGCGGAGGCGCGGGTGCTGACCGCGCGCGTCCTCGGCGGGGAGGGTCGCGCCGCGGCGGCGGCCGCCGAGCTCGCCGCCGCCGGCGGCTCCGCCCTCGCCCATCTGGAGCCGGAGGAGCGGCCCGCGGTGCTCGCCCTCGCCGGCCGCCTGGAGGAGGCACGGCGCGCGGCGGCGGCGGCCGGAGACCTCGGCGCCGTCTGGCGCGCGCTGCTGGCGCCCGGAGGCGGTGCCGCCGGTGCGGAGGCCTGGGCGCCCCTCGGGGCGCTGGAACCGTTCCGCCGTGCCCGCCTGGTGGCCGACGTCGAGACCTTCGCGCCCGGGACGGCACCGGAGAGCTGGCGGCGGGCGGCGATCGCCACCTTCCGCCGGCTCGGCGCGCCCGGCGCGGCGCGGCGCCTCGAGGACGACGCGGGAGGTCCCTGGGAGGCGCTGGCGGGATGGCTCGACGGCGAGGTCGGGGTGGAGGGTTGGCAGGCCTTGCTCGCGGCGGCCGGCTACCCGGAGGCGCGGCTGTGGTGGGAGGGCCGCGACGACGCCCGGGTCCTGGTCCCGGGTCCGGGCGGCGCGGAGGAGCTCACGGCGCCGGCGCGCGGCGGACGCCTGGTCCTCCGGGCCTCGGTGGTCGACCCGCCGCTGCGGGCGCTGTTCCGGCTGCTCCGCCGCGAGCTCCCGGCGCTCCCGGCGGGGCGCCCGGTCGCGCCGGCGGGCGATCCTGCGGCCGGCCTGGTCGGGCGGTCGCGGGCGCTCCGCGCCGCGGTCGAGCGGGTCGAGCGCCTGGCCCCCACCGACCTGCCGCTGCTGATCGTGGGGGAGAGCGGAACCGGCAAGGAGCTGCTGGCCCGGCACCTCCACCGGTCGAGCGCCCGCGCCGCGCGGCCGCTGCTGCCGGTCAACTGTGCGGCGCTGTCGGCGACGCTGCTGACCTCGGACCTGTTCGGCCACGTCCGCGGCGCCTTCACCGGCGCCGACCGCGACCGCGCCGGCGTCTTCGAGGCCGCCGAGGGCGGCACCGTCTTCCTCGACGAGATCGGCGACCTGCCGGCGGTCGCCCAGGGGATGCTGCTGCGGGTGCTGCAGGAGGGGGAGGTGCGGCGGGTGGGGGAGAGCCTGGCGCGGCGCGTCGACGTGCGGGTGGTGGCCGCGACCCACCGCGATCTGGCGGCCCGGGTGGGGGAAGGCCTTTTCCGGGAGGACCTGTACTACCGGCTCAAGGGCGCCGCCGTCGAGCTGCCGCCGCTGCGCGAGCGGGGTGCCGACGTCCTGCTCCTCGCCGAGCACCTGCTGCGGGCGGCGGCCGACCGCTGCGGCCGGCCGCCGCCGCGGCTCGGCGCGGCGGCACGGGCGCGGCTGCGCGCGCACCGCTGGCCGGGCAACGTCCGCGAGCTGGAGAACGTCCTCGCCTCGGCCGCCGTGCTGGCGGCCGCGGACGGCGGCGTGGTGCGGCCGGAGCACCTGGACCTGCCGGCCGCGAGCGGGCCCGCCGCGGCCGGCTACCACGTCCAGGTGGACACCCTGCGCCGGCGCCTGGTGCGCGAGGCGCTGGCGGACTCCGGCGGCGTGCAGGCGGTGGCGGCGCGGCGCCTCGGCCTGTCGCGGCAGGCGCTCTCCTACCTGGTGCGGCGCTTCGAGCTGCGCTGAGCGGGTCGGAGCGGGCGGCCGTGCCGCCGTGCGGTCAGGGAGCGGCGGGGAGGTGGGGGCCGAGCAGGGCGACGATCCCTTCGAGCCCCGCGCGGTCGGCGTCGTCGAAGGCGGCTTCCTGGTGCGAGTCGAGGTCGAGGACGGCCACCAGCTCGCCGGCGGCGTCCCGCACCGGCACGACGATCTCGGAGCGGGCGCCGGCGTCGCAGGCGATATGGCCCGGGAAGGCGTGCACGTCGGCCACCAGCTGGGTGGCGCCGGAGCGGGCGGCGGCGCCGCAGACGCCCCGGTCGAACGGGATCTCGAGGCAGCCGAGCGGCCCCTGGTACGGGCCCACCCGCAGCAGGCGGGGGGCGACGACGCGATAGAAGCCGGTCCAGGACGCGTAGGGCAGGGCGGCGTGGAGCAGGCTCGCGGTGGTCGACATCACGGTGACCGCGTCGTCCACGCCGTCGAGCACGGCGGCCAGCTCGCCGCGCAGGCGGCGGTAGGTCTCGCGCTTGCCGGCGGGCTCCATGCCGGGATCATAGCTCGCCCGGCGGCCACGGCGGCGACATCGCCGCCAGCGTATTGTTATGGCAACATGGTTGACAATGCACATCTTTTTTTTTGATAATGAGTCGTCACGTTTCGATCATCCGAGGGGCCTCGGGAGCGGTCGAGACGCGGGTGAGAAGCCGTCGTAGAAGCGATTTCCCGACCAGGGACCGACCAGGAGACCAGATGGCCGCAGCGAACGATCAGAAAACCGGGGGCGCCGGTGGGGAGCTGCTGACCCTGACGGAGGTTTCGAATCGCACCGGCATCTCGATGCCGACCCTGCAACGCTACAAGAAGGAGTACCAGGACCGCATCCCCGCGCAGGGCAAGGGCCGGCGGCAGCGCTACCCGGAGGCGGCGCTGGCGGTGTTCGAGCAGATCAAGAAGGAGAACATCAAGCGCCGCGGGCGGCCGCGCAAGGAGTCGTCGGGGAAGGCCGCGGGCGGGCGGCGCGCTCCGCGGCGCGAGGGCGGCGCCGAGAAGGCGCGGGCGGACCTGTTGACCCTGACCGAGGTGAGCGAACGGACGGGGATCTCCTATCCCACCCTGGTCCGCTACGTGAAGCTCCACGGCGACGAGATCCCCTCGGAGGGCGAGGGCCGGCGCCGCCGCTACCACCCCGAGGCGGTGGCGGTGTTCGAGCGGCTGCGCTCGCAGAGCGGGCGGGGCCGCAAGCGGCGGGCGGCGGGCGGCGGCAAGCCCGCGGCGGCGGGCCGCGCGGCGGCGGGCGGTGACGGACGCCTGGCGCAGCGGGTCGCCTCGCTGGAGCGCTCGCAGGACCGCCTGGAAAAACAGATCCGCGAGCTGATCCAGTTGGTGCGCCGCCCGATGACCGTCACGGTGCAGCGCAAGTAGCGGCGGCAGCGCGCTGCGATGCGGTACCCGGACCCCGCCGGCCCCGGCCGGCGGGGTTCTTTATCTTTATATTCATAGAATTTTGAGTTTCAGTCAGAAAGATGGTCCCAGCCCGCCGCGGGGAGGGGGCGCGGACCGTGCGGCCCGCGCAGCGTGACGCCGGGTGCGGCGGTGACCTGTCCGATCGCGGTGACCGCGAAGCCGGAGGGCGGTGCGGTGTCCGGGGGCAGGGTGAAGCACAGGACGTAGTCCTCTCCCCCGGTCAGCGCGAGGTCGAGCGCCCCGCGCCCGAGGTGCGCGGCCAGCGCTTCGAGGTCCGGCGCCAGCGGCAGCGCCGCGGCCTCGACCTCGGCGCCGACGCCGCTCGCCCGGCACAGCCGGTGGAGGTCGCGCGCCAGGCCGTCGGAGAGGTCGAGGGCGGCGACGCGCGGCACCGGCCGCGCCGGCCCGCGCGAGGGCACCTCCGAGGGCGAGCTGCGGGGTGGGGAGCAGGTGGCGGCGCACCGCGCGCCGCGCCGCCGGGGCCAGGCCCGGCGGCAGGTCGGCGGCAAGAGCGATCCGGGCGTCGGGCAGCGGCTCGGCCGGCTCCCCGTCGTCCGCCGCCGTCGGCGCCGCGCCGCGGGCGAGCAGGTGGCGCCCGGCCGCCGACTCGCCCAGCGTCCCCCCGAGCCACAGACGGTCCCCGGGCCTGGCGGCGTCGCGGCGCAGCGCCCGCCGGTCCTCGGGCAGGGTGCCGAGGAGGGTGAGGGAGGCGACCGTGCGCTCCGGGCTGCGCGCCAGGTCGCCGCCCGCCAGGGTGACGCCGGCGCCGCCGAGCGCCGCCAGCAGACCGGCGAAGAAGCGCCGGTGGTCGTAGCCGGGCGGCGCCGACAGCGCCAGCAGGGCGTAGGCGGGGTCGGCCCCGGTCGCCGCCAGGTCGGAGAGGTTGACCGCCAGCAGCCGCCGCGCCACCAGCGCGGGGTCGAGGCCGCGGGGGTGGTGGACGCCGGCGATCTGGCTGTCCACGGTGACCACCCAGGCGCCGCCCGGCGGCGCCGGGAGCAGCGCCGTGTCGTCGCCGAGGAGGTCGTCGGGCCCGAGCCGTTCCCGCAGCCAGGCGACGAGCCGGTCCTCGCCCTCCATCGGCGGGCTCAGGCCCCGGGGCGGGGGCGCGGGCGGCGGGCCGGGGCGGTGCCCGGCGTGCGGCCGGCGGGCCGGCGGGGCGGCCGCGCGAAGACGACCTCGAGGACCTGCTGCATGTCGTCGACCAGCTCGAACTCGATCCCCTCGCGGATGGCCTCGGGGACCTCGACGAGGTCGCGCTGGTTGAGCTTGGGCAGCAGCACGCGGCGGACGCCGGCGATCTTCGCCGCCATCACCTTCTCCTTCAGCCCGCCGATCGGCATGACGTCCCCGCGCAGGGTGATCTCGCCGGTCATCGCCACGCTGCGGTCGACCGGCCGGTCGAGCAGCACCGAGAGGATGGCGGCCGCGATGGTGATGCCCGCCGACGGCCCGTCCTTCGGGATCGACCCCGCCGGGACGTGGACGTGGACGTCGTGGTGGTTGAAGAAGTCGCTGCGGTCGGGGCGCTCGCGGCCGGCGTAGACGCGGGCGTAGGACAGCGCCGCCTGGGCCGACTCCCGCATCACCTCGCCGAGCTGCCCGGTCAGGAGGAGCTTGCCCTTCCCCGGCACCGCCACCACCTCGACGAAGAGCAGGTCGCCGCCGGCGGCGGTCCAGGCCAGTCCGGTGGCCACCCCCACCCGGTCGCGGTCGAGGAGCTCCTCGCTGAAGTGGCGGGCCGGGCCGAGCAGCTCCGCGACCCGCTCCGGGTCGACGGTGACGGCGGCGGCCGGCCGGGCGCTCTCGCCGCGGGCCACCTGGACGGCGATCTTGCGGCAGATCGAGGCCAGCTCGCGCTCGAGGTTGCGCAGCCCCGCCTCGCGCGTGTAGTCGGAGATCACCCGCCGCAGGCCGTCGTCGGTGAAGGCGATCTCGTCCGTCTGCAGGCCGTTCTCCGCCACCTGCTTGGGGACCAGGTGGCGGCGGGCGATGGTCAGCTTGTCGGCCTCCGTGTACCCGGTCAGGCGGATGACCTCCATGCGGTCGACGAAGGCCGGGTGGATCGGGTCGAGCAGGTTGGCCGTGGTGATGAACAGCACCTGCGACAGGTCGTACGGCACCGCCAGGTAGTGGTCGACGAAGGTGGAGTTCTGCTCCGGGTCGAGCACCTCGAGCAGCGCCGCCGAGGGGTCGCCGCGGAAGTCGGCGCCGATCTTGTCGATCTCGTCGAGCATGAACACCGGGTTGCCGGTGCCGGCCTGCCGCATGCTCTGCAGCACGCGCCCCGGCAGCGCCCCGATGTAGGTGCGGCGGTGGCCGCGGATCTCGGCCTCGTCGCGCACCCCGCCGAGGGCCAGGCGCACGAAGCGGCGCCCCAGGGCGCGGGCGATCGACCGTCCCAGCGACGTCTTGCCCACCCCGGGCGGCCCGACGAAGCAGAGGATCGGCCCCTTCGCCGCCGGGTTGAGCTTGCGCACCGCCAGGTACTCGAGGATGCGCTCCTTGACCTTCTCGAGGTCGTAGTGGTCCTCGTCGAGGACCTGCTGGGCGTGGTCGAGGTCGAGGTCGTCCTCGCTGCGGGTGGCCCAGGGCAACGCCGTCAGCCAGTCGAGGTAGGTGCGCAGGATGGTGGTCTCGGCGCTCTCCGGGTGGCTGCGCTCGAGCCGCCGGATCTGGCGCTCCATCTCCTCGACCGCCTCGGCGGGGATGGCGCGGCTCTCGGCGCGCTGGCGGTACTCGGCGATCTCCTCGGCCAGCTCGTCGTCGTCGCCCAGCTCGCCCTGGATCGCCTTGAGCTGCTGGCGCAGGAAGTACTCGCGCTGGCTGCGGTCCATCTCGCCGCGCGCCTGCGAGGAGATCTCCTCCTGCACGGTGAGCACCTGGATCTCGCGGTTGAGGAGCTCGGAGACGCGGCTCAGCCGGGCGGCGGGCTCGAGCGTCTCGAGCACTTCCTGGGCCTCCCCGAGCTTGAGCTCGAGGTTGCTCGCCACCAGGTCCGCCAGCCGTCCCGGATCGGTCAGGTTGGCGGCGATCACCAGCACCTCGGGGGAGATCCCCTTGCCGAGGTTGGCGGCGCGGTCGAGGGAGTCCTTGACGCTGCGCACCAGCGCCTCGCTCTCCAGCGTCCCGGCCGGGGCCGGCGGCTCGTCGAGCGGGGCGATCTCGGCCTGCAGGCAGTCCTCTCCCGCCGCAACGTGCTCGACGCGGACCCGGGCCAGCCCCTGGACCAGGATGCGCACCCGCCCGTCGGGCAGCTTGAGCATGCGCATGATCTGCCCGGCGGTGGCGACCCCGAACAGGTCGCCCGGCTCCGGGTCGTCGGCGTGGGCGCTGCGCTGCGCCGCCAGCAGCACCAGCCGGTCGCCGGCCAGCGCCCGGTCGACGGCGGCGCGGCTGGAGTCACGCGCCACCGACAGCGGCACGATGATGTACGGGTAGACGACGGTGTCCTTGAGCGGCAGGACCGGCAGCAGGTCCGGCAGGACCAGCTCGTCGTCGGGGCTCAGCGGCTCGCCGGACGCGGTCACGGGCGCCGGGCCCCCCCGCCGCCGAGGACCGCGGCCGCCGGCCCCAGGCCGCGCAGCACCTCGAGGAAGGCGTCGACGTCCTCGAAGCGCCGGTACACCGAGGCGAAGCGGACGTAGGCCACCTGGTCGAGCTCCCGGAGCCGCTCCATCAGCAGGGCACCGATCTCCTGGGTCGACATCTCGCGCTCCTCACGGTCCTGCAGGCGCGCCTCGACCTCGTCGGCGATCTCCTCCAGCCGGCGCGGCGCCACCGGGCGCTTCTCACAGGCCCGGTACAGACCCGCCAGGAGCTTCTTGCGGCTGTACTCGTGACGCGTCCCGTCGCGCTTGACCACCATGGTGGGGATGTCCTCGATCTGCTCGTACGAGGTGAAGCGGCGACCGCATCCGAGGCACTCGCGGCGCCGCCGGATGGTGGCGCCGTTGCGGCTCTCCCGCGAGTCGACCACCCGATCGCGGTTGGCGGCGCAGAAGGGGCACCTCACCGCGCCGCCTACTCCTTGGCCTGCAGCGCGATGTTGAGCCGCAGGAGCAGCCGGGTGAGCGCCTCCGGGTCGCCGAGGTCCACCTCCAACCCCTCGACGCCGTCGACCACCCGCCGCTCGTCGTCCTCCACCTGGAAGCTGAGCGTGAAGCGGCGGGCGCGGCGGAAGTCGGGCGCGGAGAGGGTCAGCTTGATGTCGCGCGACAGCTCGCGGTGCCCGTTGGCCGCCGCCGGGGCGGCCGGGGTCCGGCGCGGTGGCGTCACCCCGGCCAGGGTGTGCTCGCGGAGCCGGGCCAGCTCGCCCTCGACGTCGACGCGGCGCCGGGGCCCGCGCGCCGGCGGGGCGGCCGTCGCCGCGGGCGCCCGGGGAGGTGCGGGGGCGGCCGCCGTCGGTGGCCTCTGCGCGGCGGCGGCGCGGGGCACCGCGGCGGCGGGCGGGCGGTCGCGCTGCGCCGGCCGCAACGGCGCTGCGTCGCCCCGCCCCAGGCGCTGTTTGAGCGACAGCAGGGTGGCGCGGGAGATCCCCTTGAGGGTCTCGAACACCCCCTTGCCCTGGATGGCGACCGCTTCGTAGGTCGGCCAGCCGTTGCGGTTCAGCGCCCCGTCGAGCTCCTCGGGGCTGCACAGGTCGGACAGGTCGCGCTTGTTGAACTGCAGCACCAGGGGGATCGAGTCGACCGCGATCCCCAGCTCGGCCAGGTTCTCCTCGAGGTTCTTGAACGACTCGACGTTGGCCTCGAGCATGGCGCGCTGCGAGTCGGCGACGAAGACCACCCCGTCGACCCCCTTGAGCACCAGCTTGCGGGTGGTGTTGTAGAAGACCTGCCCGGGCACGGTGTAGAGCTGGATGCGGGTGTTGAAGCCCCCCACCTGGCCGACGTCGATCGGCAGCAGGTCGAAGAACAGGGTGCGGTCGGTCTCCGTCTCCAGCGACACCATCTCGCCGCGCGAGGCCTCGGCGGTGCGGTTGTAGATCCACTGCAGGTTGGTGGTCTTGCCGCACAGGCCGGGACCGTAGTAGACGATCTTGGCCGCCATCTGCATGGTGCTGTAGTTGAAGAAGACCATGGGCGGAAAACCCTTCGCAGGGGGACTAGCAGCCTAGCATAGGGACCCGTCGGAGAAGGCCTCCGCCAGCTCCCGTTGCGCCGGGGTCAGCGGCGCGGTCTCGGCGATGCGCGCCAGCGCCTCGCGCCCCAGGAGGACCACCAGCGGAACCAGCTCCGGCGCCGCCTGCCGCAGCGCGGCGAGCTGGCGCTCGACGGTGCCCCGGTCGCCGCGCGCCACCGGCCCGGTGAGGGCCGCCGCCGGCCCGGCCCCGGCCTCCACGCTCTCCCCGGCCGCGGCCACGGCGCCGCGGGCGAGCTCGAGGTACCCCGGGATCACCTCGGGGGAGGTCGCCCGCCGCCGCGATGCGGGCGGCGGTCGCCAGCAGCGTCACGACGCCGCCGGCCGCCAGCGACGCGGCCAGGTGGTAGAGGTCCCGCCGTTCCTCGGGGACCTCGCGGGCGACGCCGCCCCAGGCCGCCACCAGCCGTTCGGCCAGCGCCAGGGCCGCGCGGTCGCCGTCGAGCGCGAAGAGGACGCCGCGGCCCGCCGCCGGGTGCGGCTCGACGCGCGGGAAGGCGCGCAGCGGGTGCAGCGAGCCGACCGCCGAGCCGCCGTCGCGCAGGGGGGCCAGCACCGAGGCGCCGCGGCTGCCCGAGGTGTGCAGGACGACCCGGGCCTGCGGCCGCGCGGCCAGCCGTCGGGCCACCTCGGGCAGCGCGGGGTCGGAGGCCGCGATCAGCAGCAGCTCCTCGTCTCCCGAGGCGAGATCGTCCGCCGGCACCGCGTGGCCGCCGAGCTCGCCGGCCAGCTCCTCGGCACGCCGCCGCGACGAGCCGTAGGCCACCGCGCGCAGCGCGGCGCCGCGCGCCGCCGCCCAGCGGGCGAGGCTCGAACCCACCCGGCCCGCTCCCAGCAGCGAGAACGTCAGGCCGGCCAGGCTCTGGGGCTCGTCCAGCACTCGGCTACAATAGCCGCCCGCACGGCCCTGCCGCAATCGGCGGAGCGGCCTCGGTGCGCGGGGTGCGCCGGTGCCGCCGAGGACGCCGCCCGAGGGCATTTTCGCGCCCTTTCCACGGTTGGAACGGCGGATCGCCCGGCGCGGAGCGCCGGCTCGGGACGGAGCGCATGACAGAGCAGCGAGGTGAGGCGAAGCTGACCGATCGGGACCGCGAGATCCTCAAGGCGGTCATCGTCAGCTACATCGTGGAGGCCGAGCCGGTGAGCTCGCGCTCGGTGGCGCGGCGCAGCGACCTCGGGCTGTCGGCGGCGACGATCCGCAACGTGATGGCCGATCTCGAGGAGGCGGGCTTCCTGGCCCAGCCCCACACCTCGGCCGGCCGCATCCCCACCGCCGCGGCCTATCACCTGTTCATCGAGTCGATGATGCGCGGCCGGCGGGTGCCGGCGCGGGTGCGGCGCTACATCCAGGAGAACCTGCGCACCGTGCCCTCCGACTCCGAGGAGCTGATGGAGGTCACCACCCACCTGCTCTCCGAGCTGTCGCACCAGGTGGGCATCGTCGTCACCCCGGCGATGGGCGACACCGTGCTGCGCAGCGTCGAGTTCCTGCCGCTGTCGGACCGCAAGGTGTTGTGCGTGGTGGTGTCCTCGACCGGTTTCGTCGACAACAAGGTCGTGGAGACCGACGCGCCGGTGTCGCGCGAGGAGCTGGTACGGATCTCGAACTACCTCAACGAGAGCTTCGCGGGCTCCAGCCTGCGCGAGATCCGCGACCGCCTGCTCGCCAAGATGACCGAGGAGCGGGCGCAGGTCGACCGCCTGCTGGCGCTGACCATCGACCTGGCGCGCGAGGGGCTGGACTTCGCCGGCGCCCCCAAGGTGATCGTCGACGGGGCCTCGTCGCTGCTGGCGCAGCCGGAGCTCTCCGACATCCAGCGGGTGCGGGTGCTGTTCGACACCTTCGCCAACCAGGCGCGGCTGGTCAACATGCTGTCGCAGTGCATCGAGGGCAACGGCGTGCGGGTGACGATCGGCGACGAGAGCGACCTGACCTCGCCGCTGGACTTCAGCCTGGTCGCCACCCGCTACGGGGTGGGGGACGAGACGCTCGGCACGCTCGGGATCTTCGGCCCCTCGCGGATGGAGTACGAGAAGGTGATCCCCCTGGTCCACTACCTGGGCGAGACCCTCAGCCGGGCCCTGGCCGAGGTGTACGGGCAGGAGATCTGAGCTCGCCGGAGCGAGCGGAGAAGGCATGGCGGACGAGAGAGACATCCGGGACACGACAGCGGAGGACGCCGTCCTCGACGACGGGCAGGGCGACCAGGAGGTCGAGGTCCTCGAGTACCTCGACGACGACGGCCACGCCCTCGACCCGGCCGACGACGCGCCGGAGGGCCCGGCAGGGGACGACAGCGACGAGGTGGCGGCGCTGCGCCGCGAGATCGCCGACCTCCGCGACCGCTCGATGCGCACCCTGGCCGACTTCGACAACTTCCGCAAGCGGACCGAGCGCGAGCGGCGCGACGCGCAGCGTTTCGCCGCCCTCGGCGTGCTGCGCGACCTGCTGGAGGTGACCGACAACCTGGCGCGGGCGCTGGCCGCCGGCGGCTCGGCGGACGACCTCAAGACCGGGGTGGAGATGATCCTGCGCCAGCTCGAGGAGCTGCTGCGGCGCCACGGGGTCGAGGCCATCGCGGCGCGCGGCGAGCGCTTCGACCCGGCCGTCCACGAGGCCGTGTCGCGCCTGGAGGACCCCGACGTCGCGACCGCCACCGTGGTCGACGAGCTGCAGCGCGGTTACCGCCTGCACGAGCGCCTGCTGCGGCCGGCGCGCGTGGTGGTGGCGGTGCCGCCCGAGGAGGAGTGAGGTGACCGGCGCCGGCCGAGCGGGAGGGGACGGGTCGCCGTGAGCCGCATCCTGGGCATCGACCTCGGCACCACCAACAGCTGTGCCTCGGTGGTGGACGGGCTGGCGCCGCGGGTGCTCGCCAACCGCGAGGGGAGCCGCACCACGCCGTCGATCGTCGCCTTCGCGGAGGACGGCGACCGGCTGGTGGGGCACATCGCCAAGCGGCAGGCCATCACCAACCCGAAGAACACCGTCTACGCGGTCAAGCGGCTGATCGGACGCAAGTTCGAGGACCCGGCGGTGCAGCGCGCCGCGGAGGTGCTGCCGTACGGGCTGGTGCGGGCGCGCAACGGCGACGTCGAGCTGCTGATCGGCGAGCGCCGCTGCAGCCCCGCCGAGATCTCGTCGTTCATCCTCCGCGAGCTCAAGGAGTGCGCCGAGGAGGAGCTCGAGGGCGAGATCACCGAGGCGGTGGTCACGGTGCCGGCCTACTTCGACGACTCGCAGCGCCAGGCGACGCGCGACGCCGGGCAGATCGCCGGCCTCGACGTGCTGCGCATCCTCAACGAGCCCACCGCGGCGGCGCTCGCCTACGGGCTCGAGCGGCAGCGCGACAAGAAGGTGATCGCCGTGTACGACCTCGGCGGCGGCACCTTCGACATCTCGATCCTCGAGCTGTCCGAGGGGATCTTCGAGGTGCGGGCGACCAGCGGCGACACCTACCTGGGCGGCGAGGACTTCGACCAGCGGATCATGGACTGGCTGATCGCCGAGTTCCGTACCGAGACGGGGATCGAGCTGGGCGAGGACCGCATGGCGCTGCAGCGGCTCAAGGAGGCCGCCGAGCGCGCCAAGTGCGAGCTGTCGTCGGCGGACGAGACCACCATCAACCTGCCCTTCATCTCGGCCGACGAGTCCGGGCCGCGCCACCTGTCGCGGCGCCTGGCGCGCGAGCTCTTCGAGGAGCTGGTCGAGGAGCTGGTGGACCGCACCGAGGGCCCGTGCCGCGACGCCCTGGCGCAGGCCGGCCTCGACCCCGGACAGATCGACGACGTGCTGCTGGTCGGCGGCCAGGCGCGCTCCCCGCTGGTGGTCGAGCGGGTGCGACGCATCTTCGGCCGCGAGCCCAACCGCTCGATCAACCCGGACGAGGTGGTGGCGATGGGCGCCGCCATCCAGGGCGCGGTGCTGGCGGGAGAGATCAAGGACGTCGTGCTGCTCGACGTCACGCCGCTGTCGCTGGGAATCGAGACCCACGGCGGCCTGTTCACCAAGCTCATCCCGCGCAACTCGACCATCCCGACCAAGAACAGCCAGATCTTCACCACCGTGACCGACAACCAGGACACCGTCGAGATCCACGTCCTGCAGGGCGAGCGCGAGCTGGCCAAGGAGAACCGGTCGCTGGGCCGCTTCGAGCTGGTGGGCATCCCCGAGGCGCCGCGCGGCGTGCCGCAGATCGAGGTGAACTTCGCCATCGACTCCAACGGCATCGTCAACGTGTCGGCGCGCGACGTGGCGACCAACCGCTCGCAGTCGATCCAGATCACCCCGGCGGGCGGCCTGTCCCCGGAGGAGATCGAACAGCTCGTGGCGGAGGCCGAGCAGCAGGCGCACTCGGACCGCGAGAAGCGCGAGGTGCTCGAGATCAAGAACCGGGTCGAAGGGCTGATCTACAACAACGAGCGCGTGTTCGAGGAGTTCCGCCGGCTGTTGGCCGACAACGAGCAGCAGGGGATCCACGAGAACCTGCTCAAGGCCCGGGCGGCCCTGGTCAACGACGACCGGGCGGAGCTCGAGGCGGCCATCTACGACCTCAACTCCGTGTCCCGGACGCTCTCCGACGTGATGCTGCGCCGGTCCAGCGGCTGAACCCCGGCGCTTCCCCTTCCGCAGCATGGCGACTTCCCGACGCGACTACTACGAGATCCTCGGCATCGAGCGCACCGCCTCGATCCAGGAGGTCAAGAAGGCGTACCGCCGGCTGGCGGTGCGCTACCACCCGGACAAGAACCCCGGCGACGCCGCGGCCGAGGAGCGCTTCAAGGAGGCCGCCGAGGCCTACGCGGTGCTCTCGGACGGGGACAAGCGCGCCCGCTACGACCGCTTCGGCCACGCCGGCGTCGGCGGGGCGGCCGGCAGCCCGTTCAGCGGCGGCTTCGACCCCACCGTCTTCGGGGACTTCGCGGACATCCTGGGCGACCTGTTCGGCTTCGGCATGGGGGGCGGCCGCCGCCGCGGCGGCCGCGCCGCCACCCGCGGCGCCGACCTGCGCTACGACCTGGTGCTCTCCTTCGAGGAGGCGGCGTTCGGCACCACCGAGACGCTGCGCATCCCGCGGCTCGAGACCTGCGAGGACTGCGCCGGCACGGGCAGCGAGGGGCAGCGCGCCCCCAAGGTCTGCTCGGCCTGCGGCGGCCGCGGCCAGGTGGCGTTCTCGCAGGGCTTCCTCACCGTCGCGCGCACCTGCCCGCAGTGCGGCGGCCAGGGGAGCCGGGTCACCGACCCCTGCCCCACCTGCCGCGGCGAGGGGCGCCGGGAGCGCGAGCGCTCGATCGAGGTGAAGATCCCCGGCGGAGTCGACGAGGGCTCGCGGCTGCGCCTCGGCGGCGAGGGCGAGCACGGCCGCCTGGGCGGACCGGCCGGCGACCTCTACGTGGTGCTGCGGGTGCAGCCGCACGAGCGCTTCGTGCGCCAGGGCGCGGACGTCTTCAGCGAGGTGGAGATCGCCTACCCGCAGGCGGTGCTCGGCGGCACCGTCGGGGTGGAGACGCTGCACGGAGAGGTGCCGCTCGAGGTGCCGGCCGGCTCGCCCGGCGGGCGCGAGTTCCGGCTGCGCGGCCAGGGCATTCCGCGGCTGGGCGGCGGCGGGCGCGGCGACCACGTGGTGCGCGTCGCGGTGCGTGTCCCCCATCCGCGCGAGCTCTCCGAGGAGGAGGGGGAGCTGCTGCGGCGGCTCGCCGAGATCGGCGACCACCCGGTGCGGGAGAAGGTCCTCGATCGGGTCAAGAAGATGTTCGGCTAGGGGCCCCGCGACGCCGGCGCCGCGACGGCATCCGATGAGGGGGTATCTCCGCCGCCGCTACCGGCTCCCCGCCGACCTCGAGGAGGTCGTGGCCGCGGAGCTGTGGGCGGCCGGCACGCTCGGCCTGGAGACGGTGGAGGAGGGGGGTGGCTTGGTGCGCGTCGAGGCCTGGTTCGAGGCCGGGGCCGACGCCGAGCCGGTGGCGCCGCGTCCGGGGGTCGAGGCGCTGGGCGCCGACACGGTGGCGGAGGAGGACTGGCTGGCCGCCTACCGGGAGCGGGCGCGGCCGTTCGCCCTCGGCCTGGGCTTCTGGGCCGACCCCCGGGAGCCGGACCCCGCCGCGGCCGCCCCGCCCGGCCGCCGCCTGCTCCGCCTGCCGGCGCGCGACGCCTTCGGCACCGGCAGCCACGAGTCCACCCGGCTGGCGGTCGAGCTGCTCGAGGGGCTGCCGCTCGCCGGCCGCGCCGTGATCGACGTCGGGACCGGCACCGGCGTGCTCGCCTTCGCCGCCCTGGCGTGCGGCGCCCGCGTCGCGGTCGCCTTCGACCTCGACCCGGCGGCGGCGCTGCAGGCGCGCGCCAACGCGGCGCTCAACGGGATGGCGCCCCGCCTGTTCGCCGGCACCGTCGACGCCCTCGCCCCGAGCGCCCGCTTCGATCTCGCCCTGGTCAACCTGGTGGCGGAGCTGGCGCTGCCGCTGCTGCCGGCGGTGGCGGGACGGCTGGCGGCGGACGGCGGGCTGCTGCTGTCGGGGATCCTCGTCGAGCGCGCCGGGGCCGTCCTGGCGGCGGCCCGCCGCCTCGGCTTCGGCGCGGCGGCGCGGCGGGTGGAGGGGGAGTGGGTGGCCCTGTGGCTGCGGCGGGGGGCGGCGGCGTGATCACGCTGCTGGTCTCGCCCGCCGAGCTGGCCGCCGACCGGGTGGCGGTGCGCGGCGACGCCTACCGGCACCTGTTCCGCGCCCGGCGGGTGGCGGTGGGCGAGCGCCTGCGCCTCGCCGACGGCCGGGGGCGGGCCCGCTGGGCGGAGGTGGTGGCCGTCGATCGCGCCGGCGGCACGCTGGTCCCCGGGGAGCCGGCCCCGGCCAACGAGCCGGCCCTGGCCGTCCACCTGCTGGTGGCGGCGCCGGAGAAGGCGCGCGCCGCCTGGCTGGTCGAGAAGGCCACCGAGCTCGGGGTGGTCGCGGTGCGTTTCCTCGCCGCCGAGCGCACGCCGCGCGGCTTCGGCGCCGGCAGTCTGGAGCGCCTCGAGCGGGTGGCGGCGGCGGCGCTCGAGCAGTGCCACCGGGCGCGCCTCCCCGAGCTCTCCGGCACCCATCCGTGGCGCGAGGTGCCGGGCCTGCTCGACGCCGCGGCGCCGCCGGCGGCGCGCTGGCTGCTCGACCCGGGCGCGGCGCCGGGCGCCGGCAGCGCGGCGGTGGCGGGGTCGGCGGCGCTGCTGGTGGGCCCGGAGGGCGGCTGGACCGACGGCGAGCGGCACGACCTGGTCGCCCGCGGCTGCCGGCCGCTGTCGCTGGGCCCCACGGTCCTGCGCATCGAGACCGCCGCCCTGGTCGGCGCGGCCCGGCTGCTGGCCCGCTGAGCCCCGCGCCGCCGGGCGGCCGGGAACGGTTGCGTTGCGGCAAAAGGCGTTCTAGCATGGGCGTTTGACGAACTCCTCCGAGGAGGTGCAGCGTGAACATCAACGACCTGCTCAAGATCGCCGTGGAGCGCAAGGCGTCGGATCTCCACCTCAAGGTGGGGTCCCACCCCGTGATCCGGATCGACGGGCAGCTGCATCCACTCCCCGAGCTCAAGCGGCTCATGCAGGAAGACACCATCGCGATGGCGTTCTCCATCATGAACGCGCGGCAGAAGCAGCGCTTCAAGGAGGAGCTGGAGATCGACATCGCCTACTCCGTCCCCGGCCTGGGGCGGTTCCGTTGCAACATCTTCCAGCAGCGCGGCACGGTCGGGCTGGTGCTGCGCGTCATCCCGGCGCGCATCCTGTCGTTCCGCGAGCTGACGCTGCCGCCGGTGCTCGAGCGCATCTGTGACGAGGGCAACGGCCTGGTGCTGTGCACCGGCACCACCGGCTCGGGCAAGTCGACCACCCTGGCGGCGATGATCGACCACATCAACGGCGGGCGCTCCGAGCACATCATCACCATCGAGGACCCGATCGAGTTCCTGCACCGCGACAAGCGGTCGCTGGTCAACCAGCGGGAGATCGACGTCGACACCCGCGCCTTCGCCCCGGCGCTGCGCAGCGCCCTGCGCCAGGACCCCGACGTGATCCTGGTCGGCGAGATGCGCGACTACGAGACCATCGAGACGGCGTTGCTGGCGGCGGAGACCGGCCACCTGGTCTTCTCCACGCTGCACACCCTCGACGCGACGGAGACCATCAACCGCATCATCTCGGTCTTCCCGCCGCACCACCAGAAGCAGATCCGGATCCAGCTCGGCCAGGTCTTGAAGGCGGTGATCTCGTTGCGCCTGATGCCGCGCGCGGACGGCATGGGCCGGGTGCCGGCGGTGGAGGTGATGATCAGCACGCCCTACATCCGCGACTGCATGGAGAACAAGGACAAGACCAAGTACATCCGCGAGCAGATCAAGCTCGGCACCAGCCAGTACGGCATGCAGACGTTCGACCAGTCGCTCTACCAGCTCTACAAGAACGGCCTCATCACCCTGGACGAGGCCATGCGCCGCGCCTCCAACCCGGACGAGTTCAAGCTCAAGATCCAGGGGGTGCAGTTCACCGCCGACATCTCCCGCGAGCAGATGGAGGAATCGCTCCAGATGGCTCCGGGAGAGGACCTGCTCTCCGAAGGCTCGCCCTTCGAGATCGAGCACGGCTGACCGGTCGCACCGGCGACAGCGGGAGAGGCGCGACGTGGCGACCGAACGACGGATGCGGACCCTTGTCCCGCCGCCGCGGGGAGGGCAGGGTCCGGTGACCCGGGCCTCCTGCTACCAGAAGGCCGTCGAGCTGCTCGGCCAGCGCGCGCACTTCCGTGCCGAGCTGGCCGCAAGCTGCGCCTCGCGGCGCTATCCCCTGGCCGAGGTGGAGGCGGCGTTGGACCGCCTCGAGGCCGACGGGTACGTGGACGACCGGCGGACGGCGCGGGAGTTCGCCACCGGTCGGCTGCGCCGCGAGCCGCTCGGCCGGCGTCGCCTCGCCGCCGAGCTGGCGCGCCGCGGCGCCGCCGAGGAGGTGGTCTCCGAGGTCGTCGAGGAGATGCTCCCCGGCGACGACCGCGAGACGGCGCGGCAGGCCGCCGAGGTCTGGCTCGGCCGGCGCGGCAAGTCGGCCAACCCCGCCGCGCTGGCGCGCTACCTCGAGCGGCGGGGCTTCTCGGCCCCGGCCATCTGGGCGATGCTCGAGGAGTTCGATCCCGGCGGCGACCTCGACGACTGAGCCCGCCGGGGGCGCCCCGGGGGTGGAATCGCCCGGCCCGGGACGTCGGTTAGTTACCCTTTCGCCCACGAGCGTGCCGCGCCGCAGCGCCACGGGCTCCGATCGGCAGAGGACGGTGAGGTGATGAAGAGCCACGAGATCCGCGACAGCTTCGTCGAGTTCTTCCGCGAGCGGGGGCACCGCCGCTATCCGAGCGCGCCGCTGGTGCCGCACGGCGATCCGACCCTGCTGTTCACCAACGCCGGCATGGTGCAGTTCAAGGACTACTTCCTCGGCGAGGAGGTGCCGCCCGAGCGCCGCGCGGTGACGGTGCAGAAGTGCCTGCGCGTCTCCGGCAAGCACAACGATCTCGAGAACGTCGGGCCCAGCCCGCGGCACCACACCTTCTTCGAGATGCTCGGCAACTTCTCGTTCGGCGACTACTTCAAGCGCGAGGCGATCGACTTCGGCTGGGAGCTGGTCACCGGCGTGTGGGGCCTCGACCCCGCCGCACCTGTCGGCCACCGTCTTCGAGGAGGACGACGAGGCGTGCGAGCTGTGGCGCGAGCTCTCCGGCCTGCCCGCCGAGCGCGTCCACCGCTGCGGCGCGAAGGACAACTTCTGGGCGATGGGCGACACCGGCCCGTGCGGCCCGTGCAGCGAGATCTTCGTCGACCTCGCACCCGGAGCGGCCGCCGGAGGCGCTGGGACGAGGGGACCGAGTCGGGCCGCTACCTGGAGATCTGGAACCTGGTCTTCATGCAGTTCGAGCGCGAGGCGGACGGCGAGCTGACGCCGCTGCCCAAGCCGTCGATCGACACCGGCGCCGGCCTCGAGCGGGTGGCGGCGGTGCTGCAGGGCGTCGAGTCGAACTACGACACCGACCTGTTCACGCCGATCCTGGCGGCGGCGGCCACGCTCGCCGGCACCGCCTACGGCGGCGACCGCGAAGCCGACGTCTCGCTGCGGGTGATCGCCGACCACCTGCGGGCGGTCGCGCTTCCTGCTCGCCGACGGCGTCATCCCGGGCAACGAGGGGCGCGGCTACGTGCTGCGCCGCATCCTGCGCCGGGCGGTGCGCCACGGCATGCGCCTGGGCTTCGAGGAGCCCTTCCTGCACCGCCTGGTGCCGGTGCTCGGCGAGGTGATGGGCGCGGCCTACCGGGAGCTCGCGGCCACCCGCGACGCCTCGGTCGCGACGGTGCGGGCCGAGGAGGAGAAGTTCCTCGACACCCTCGCGCCGGCGCGCGCGCAGGTGCAGGAGGAGATCGAGGGGGCCGACGCCGCGGGATCGCGGCCGCTGCCGGGCGAGGACGTCTTCCGCCTCTACGACACCCACGGCCTGCCGCTCGAAGTGATCCGGGAGATCGCCGAGGAGGAGCGCATGGGGATCGACGAGGAGGGCTTCGAGCGCGCGCTCGAGGAGCAGCGCCAGCGCTCCCGCGCGGCGACCGAGGAGAGCCAGCGCGGCTGGCGGCCCTGGAGCAGGCGCTGGCCGCCGGACGGCGAGCTCGGCCGACGGAGTTCGAGGGCTACGGCGACTCAGCTCGCAGGCGCCCGGGTCGCGCGGCTCGCCGTCCTGCGAGGGCGCCGAGGGCCCGCGCTCGCGCCGCGGCGCTGGCCGCCGGCAGCGCGGCGTGGTGGTGCTCGACCGCACGCGTCTTCTACGCCGAGGGCGGCGGCCAGGTGGGCGACCGCGGGGCTCTGAGCTGGGACGGCGGCCGGGCGCGGGTCGATCGACACCCAGAAGGACGCCGCCGGCATCTTCTTCCACTTCGTCGCGGTCGAGGGGGGACGGCTCGCCCGGGCGACGCGGTGGAGCTGGCGGTGGACGCCGAGCGGCGCCGCGCCACCGAGCGCAACCACACCGCCACCCACCTGCTGCACGCGGCGCTGCGCGAGGTGCTGGGCGAGGGCGTGCGCCAGGCCGGCTCGCTGGTGGCGCCGGACCGGCTGCGCTTCGACTTCACCTCACCCGCGCCGGTCGACCGCCGACGAGCGCGCGCGGATCGAGGACCGGGTCAACGAGTGGGTGCTGCGGGCGGTGCGACGCGGATCCGGAGCGCGCCTACCAGGAGGCGGTGGCCGCCGGCGCATGGCGCTGTTCGGCGAGAAGTACGGCGACCGGGTGCGCACGGTGGAGGTGCCGGGCTTCTCGCCTCGAGCTGTGCGGCGGCTGCCACGTGCGCAACACCGGCGAGATCGGCCTCTTCCTGATCACCGCCGAGCGCGGCATCGCCTCGGGCGTGCGGCGCATCGAGGCGGTGACCGGCGCGGCGGCCTGACCGGCGGGCGCGCGAGCACGAGGCGCTGCTCGCGGCGGTGCGCGGAGGCCCTGGGTGCCCCGCGGAGCGCGCCGCCGACGAGATCGCGGAGCTCGGCAGCGGCTGAAGGAGCGCGAGCGCGGAGCTGGCGCGGCTGCGGCTCGAGCTGGTCTCCGGCGGCGGCCGGCGCCGGCGTGGCGGCCGACGACGGCGCGACCGAGGTGGACGGCGTGCGGGTGCTGGCGCGGGAGGTGCCGCCGGCGCCGCGCCGACGAGCTGCGCAACATGGCGGACGTCCTGCGCGGCAAGCTGGGCTCGGGCGTGGTGGTGCTCGGCAGCCGCGAGCGACGGCAAGGTGACGCTGCTCGCCGCCGTCACCGCCGACCTCACCGGAGCGGGTCGCACGCCGGCAGCCTGGTGCGCGCGCTGGCGCCGCTGGTCGGCGGCGGCGGCGGCGGCCGGGCCGACTTCGCCCAGGCCGGCGGCCGCGAGCCCGGAGAAGCTGCCGAGGCGGCGCTCGCCGCGGTGGCGGACGCGGTCCGCAGCCAGCTCGCCGGCGGAGCGGAGGCACTATGATCCGAGGGCAGTGAGCCTCTCGATGGAGCGGGCCCGTTCGCGGCCGACACGCCGCGGCCGCCGGCTGGCGCTGGCCGCCGCCCTGGCCGTCGTCGCGGCGCCCCGGCGGTGGTGGCGCCGAGGTGCGGATCGAGCGCCTCCCCGACGGCACCCGTGTGGTCCGCAACCTGCCCGCCCAGCGACCGGCCGCCGCCCTCTGGCCGTGGCGGCGCCGCGGCTCGCCGGCGTCGTCGCCGCGGTCGACCGGACGGTGTCGACGCGCCGCTCTCCCGCCGCGCCCGGCCACGCGCCGGCGCCTGGCGCCGGAGGAGCTCGACCCGCTGGTCGCCTCCCACGCCGCGCGCGAAGGCCTCGACCCGGGCTGGTGCAGGCGGTGATCCAGGTCGAGTCGGCCTACGACCGCGGGCGCGTCTCCGCGCAAGGGCGCGATGGGCCTGATGCAGCTGATGCCCGAGACCGCGCTCGAGCTGGCGGTGGACGATCCCTACGACCCGGAGCAGAACATCCGCGGCGGCACCACCTACCTGCGCCGATGCTCGACCGCTTCGGCGACCTCGAGCTGGCCCTGGCGGCCTACAACGCCGGCCCCGGGGCGGTCGAGCGCTACGGTGGCATCCCGCCCTATCCGGAGACCCGCGACTACGTGCGCCGGGTCCTGAGCCTCTACCGCGGCGAGCGTGCCCGCCGGCGGCCCTGCGGCCGCAAGGGCACCGCCGACCTCGCCTGGTGCGCGCGCCGACGGCCGGCTGATGCTCACCAACACGCCGCGCCGCTGAGCCCCGGGGCCCTCCGCTCGGCGGGCGGGCTGGCGTAGAATGCCGCCGCCCGGCGTCGCCCGCGCGCCGGATCCCGCCCGTCGCCCGCAGCTGAATCTCCCGAACTCTCCTGACGGTCTTCCGCATCCTGCTGGTGCCGCTGCTGGTGGTGGTGCTGCTCACCAAGTTCGAGGGCAAGGAGTTCGTCGGCGCTCGGCGCTCTTCCTGCTGGCCGCGCTGACCGACTTTCTCGACGGCTTCATCGCCCGCCGCTGCGCAAGATCACCCGGCTCGGCAAGCTGCTCGATCCGGCCGCCGACAAGATCCTCACCTCGGCCGCCTTCATCTCGCTGGTCGAGCTGAGGGTCGCGCCGGCCTGGATGGTGGTGGTGATCATCGCCCGCGAGTTCGCGGTCAGCGCGCTGCGCAGCTTCGCCGCGGCCGAGCAGGTGGTGATCGCCGCCGGCTGGCCGGCAAGGTCAAGACGGTGCGTCCAGGTGGTCGCGATCGCGCTGCTGATCATCTACAATCAGCTCGGTGAGTTCTCGCCACCTGGCGCCGCTCTCGCTGTGGTCGCGCTGGTGGTCAGCGTCTACTCCGGCGGTCGAGTACTTCGTCCGCTTCGGCCGCTGATCCTCGCGACCGGCGAGGACGCCGCCCGCCGGCTCGCTGACGCGCGCCTCGCGCACCTCGCTGCGCCGGCTCGCTCTGCTTCGCCCGCCGCCGCTACCGGCCGGTCTTCGCCGCCTTCGCCGTGGCTGCTGGTGGTCTCGTGGCCGCTGCTGGCGCGGCTGCGCTTCGACACCGACGTGCTCCACCTGCTGCCGCAGAACGAGCCGGCGGTGCACGACCTTCCGAGACCTCCAGCTCTTCGGCACCATCGACTATCTGCTGGTCGTGGTGCGGGTTCCGGAGGGGGCGGTGCTCGACCCCTACGAGACCTTCGCCGACCGGCTGGCCGCGGCGGCATCGAGGCCCTCGAGAGGTCGGCTACGTCGAGTATCGGCTCGGTGATACCGAGCGAGCTGCTGCGAGGAGCTCTACCCCAAGGCGACCCTCTTCCTCGACGCAGGCGCAGCGCCGCGAGGTGGCGGCGAGCTGCTCGCCGACGCGGCATCCGCGAGCGCGCGGCCGAGATGCGGCGGCTGCTCGCCACGCCGCAGGCGCATGGCGGCCAAGCGGCTTGCTGACCTCGACCCGTTCGGGCTGGCCGACGTCTTCCTCGGCCGGCTGCGAGGAGTCGCGCGGCGCCCTCCGGGTCGACTGGACCAGCGGCTACTACTCTCGCGCGACCACCGTCTGCTGCTGCTGCTGGCCAAGCCGACGGCCCGCCGCAGGACGTCGACTTCGACCGGGCGGCTGGTGGCGGCGGTGGACGGCGCGGTGCGGGACGCGGGACCGGGTGGGCGGGGATCCTCGGCTTCGACGAGCTGGCCGAGGCGCGGCGGCGGGCTTGCCGGGCCGCCGGAGGTGGCGCTCGGCGGCAGCTACATGACCGCCCTCGACGACGCCCGCTTCATCCGCGCGACGTCGTGCTCGGCGTCGCCACCTCGCTGCCGGGGTGCTGCTGCTGTTCCTCTTCGCCTTCCGGCGGCTGGGGCCGCTGCTGTTCGCCTTCGTGCCGCTGGCCTGCGGGCTGATGCTGACCTTCGGCTTCTCGGCGCTCGCGCTCGGCAGCTGAGACCGCCGACCAGCGGCACGGCGGCGCTGCTCATCGGCCTGGGGATCGACTTCGTCATCGTCTCCTACGGCCGCTACGTCGAGGAGCGGCGGCGGGGGGTCGACTCGAGCGGGCGCTGGCGGCGATGGCGGGCTCCTCCGGACGGGCGGTGGTGGTGGGCGCGGTGACCACCGCCGCGACCTTCTACGCCTTCATGGTCACCGACTTCGCGGGCCTGCGGCAGATGGGCCTGCTCACCGGCACCGGCATCCTCTTCTGCATGGTCTCGGTGCTGCTGCTGCTGCCGGCGCTGCTCGCCTGGCGCGAGGAGCGCCACCGCCGCCGCCAGACCGGCCCGCGTCTCTACCTGCACAGCTTCGGCACCCGCCACTCATGGCTTCTCGATGCGGCACCCGCGCGCGGTCCTCGTCGCCGGCGCGGCGATCACTGCCGGCGCCTTCGCCCTGCGTTCGGCTCCGTTTCCAGGAGTCGACGTCGGCGATGCGGCCGGAGGGCAACCGCGGCATCGAGGTCTCGCGCGAGGTGGGGGAACGCTTCGGCACCGGCTTCGACTACATGATGCTGGTGCTCAGCGGCGACACGCCGGGCGCCACCGTGACGCTCGCCGACCGCGCCGCCGAGGGGGCCGAGAAGCTGGTCGACGACGGCATCCTCTACCGGCTACGGCGCGGTCACCTCGCTGATGCCGCCGCCGCGCGCAGCAGGCGAGGTGCTCGCCTGGCTCGGCGACGAGCGGCGCGACGGCCTGCGACCCGGGCGCGTCGAGGCGACCTTCCGCGCGGCGCTGCGCGGCCGAGGGGATGCGTCCCGAGCCCTTCGCGCCGGGCCTGGACCTGCTCGGGCAGGCGTCTCCCCGAGCGGCCGATCACCGCCGACGACCTGGCCGCGCAACGAGCAGACGCGCAAGCTCCTCGACCGCTACCTGCAGCCCGCCGGGGACGGCTGGCAGCGTCGTCTACCTCTACCCGCCGGAGAACCCTGGCGCCGCGAAGCGCCGCCCGAGGCGCTGGCCGCCGCCGAGCGCCTGGGGCCCGACGCCGCGCTCACCGGGACCAACGTGCTCAACAGCGGCTGCGCGCCGACGTGCGCCGCGACGCGTGGTCGCGGGGATCCTCGGCCTGTCGCTGGTGGCGCTGCTGCTCTGGCTCGACTTCCGCCGTCTGCGCCACACGCTGCTGTCGCTGATCGCCGCTGACCCTCGGCATCGTCTGGATGCTGGGCGCCATGGACGCTGCTGGGACTCCACCTCAACTTCATGAACATCTTCGTCACCACCATGATCATCGGCATCGGGGTGGACTACGGTCTCCACATCCTGCACCGCTACCGGGAGGCCGGGGCGGCGGGTCCCGAGGAGCTCCAGCGCGGGCTGGTCGAGACCGGCAACGCGGTGGTGGTGGCGGCGCTGTCGACCGTCGCCGGCTTCGGGTCGCTGGTCTTCTCGCACTACCCGGGCCTGCGCTCGATCGGGCTGGTCGCGATCCTCGGCGCCGTGTCCACCGCCCTGGTGGCGATCACCCTGCTGCCCGCCTTCCTCGCCTGGCGGAAAGGAGTGGCCGACGGATGAACGACACGATCCCGCGGGGCTTCCGTTTCGCTTCCGCCGCGGCCGGCATGCGCTACCGGGGCCGCGACGACGTGGGGCTGATCGTCGTCGCGGAGCCGGCCCCCTGGGCCGGGATGTTCACCACCAACGCGGCCGCGGGGGCGCCGGTGCTGCTGGCCCGCGAGCGCCGCGAGCGCCAGCGCACCCTGCGGGCGCTGCTGGTCAACGCCGGCATCGCCAACGCCGGCACCGGGCGGCAGGGGCTGGTGGATGCCCGCGCCACCGCCGGGCTGGCCGCCGGGGCCCTCGGCGTCGAGCCGGACGAGGTGTTGTGCGCCTCGACCGGTTCGATCGGCGTGCGCCTGCCGGTCGACCGCTTCGCCGCCGTCCTCCCCGGCCTGGCGGAGGGTCTCTCCGCCGACCGCTTCGCCGACGTCTCGCGCGCGATGATGACCACCGACACCCGTCCCAAGACCGCCTTCGAGAGCTGCTCGGTCGACGGGTGCGAAGTGCGGCTGGCGGGGATGGTCAAGGGCTGGGGATGATCGAGCCCCACATGGCGACGATGCTCGCCTTCCTGCTCACCGACGCGGCCGCCGACGGCCCGTGGCTGCGGGCCGCCCTCGCCGACGCGGTCGACACCAGCTTCAACGCCCTCACCGTCGACGGCGACACCTCGACCTCGGACATGGTGGTCCTGCTCGCCTCCGGCGCGGCGGGGAACGGCAGGCTCGACCGTCGCCACCCCGACGGCTCCGGGTTCGGCGAGGCGCTCGGCCGCCTGTGCCGCGACCTGGCGCGGCAGGTGGTGCGCGACGGGGAGGGCGCCACCCGCGTGCTCACCGTCACGGTCCGCGGCGCCCGCAACCGTGAGGAGGCGCGCACCGCGGCCCGCGGCATCGCCCGCTCCAACCTCTTCAAGGCGGCGCTCTCCGGCGCCCGGCCGGCCTGGGGGTTCGCGGTGGCGGCGCTGGGGGCGGCGGGCGTGGCGCCGACCATGGAACGCTTCGGGGTGCACTTCGGCGAGGTGGAGCTGGTGCGCTCCGGCATCCACCGGGGGCCGGAGGCCGACGCGGCGGCGCGCCGCCACCTCGCGGGCACCGATCCCGCGATGACGGTCGACCTCGGGCGGGGGCGGGCCGCCTTCACCTACACCACCTGTGACCTGAGCGCCGAGTACGTGGCGATCAACGCCACCCCGGCGGTTCCCGACCCGACGCCGCGACTGTCGTAGTCTGTCGTCCGTCGGCGGTCGCCGCGTGGCGGACTTCTTGCTTCGAGGGACTGCGATGGCGGAGAGACGAGACAGGACCCCGGTCGCGGTGCTCGGCGCCACCGGCGCCGTCGGGCAGCGGCTCGTCGAGCTGCTGGCGGACCACCCGTGGTTCGAGCCCGCCGAGCTGGTGGCGTCGGAGCGCTCCGCCGAGCGGCCCTACGGCGCGGCGACCGCGTGGCGCGGCCGGCGGCCCCTGCCCCCGGAGATCGCCGCCGCGACGGTGCGGCCGGCCAGCGCGCCGCTCGCTTCGCGGCTGGTCCTCTCGGCGCTCGCCCGCCAGGCCGCCTTCGAGCTCGAGCCGCTCTACGCCGGACGCGGCCACCTGGTCGTCTCCAACGCCTCGGCGTTCCGCGACGACCCGGAGGTGCCGCTGCTGGTCCCCGAGATCAACCCCGACGCCCTCGATCTGCTGCCGCGCCAGCGCTGGGCCGCGGCCGGGGGGGGCCTGGTCACCAACCCCAACTGCTCCACGGTGGGGCTGGCGCTGGCGCTCGCCCCCCTCCACGACGCCTTCGGGGTGGCTGCGGTGACGGTGGTCACCCTGCAGGCGCTGTCCGGGGCGGGCTATCCCGGGGTGCCGTCGCTCGACGCCGTGGGCAACGTGATCCCCTACATCCCCGGCGAGGAGGAGAAGATCGAGAGCGAGCCGTTGAAGATCCTCGGCGCCGACTTCCCGATCTCCGCGGCGGTGCATCGCGTGCCGGTCGTCGACGGCCACACGGAGGCGGTGTTCGTCCGCTTGGCGCGTGCCGCCCCCCTCGCCGAGGTGGCGCGCGCGCTGACCGACTTCCAGGGCGAGCCGCAGCGCCGCGGGCTGCCCTCCGCGCCGGAGCGTCCGTTGGGCCTGCTCTCCGAGCCCGACCGGCCGCAGCCGGCCCGCGACGCCGAGCGCGACGCCGGGATGCGGGTGTGGATCGGCCGTCTGCGCGGCGACCGCTCCTTCGATCTGCGCTTCACCCTGCTGGTCCACAACACGCTGCGCGGCGCCGCCGGCGCGGCGCTGCTCAACGCCGAGCTGATGGCGGCGCGCGGCCTGCTGCGCCCCGCCGCCCGCCTGGCGGAGGCGGTGCGGTGATCGTCTGCAAGTTCGGCGGCACCTCGGTGGGGAGCGCGGAGCGCTTCGCCGCCGCGGCGGCGCGGGTCGAGGAGCGCCGCGGGCGCGGCTGCGTGGCGGTGGTATCGGCGATGGCGCAGGTGACGCGCGAGCTGCACCGCATGGGCGCGCTGGCCGCCGCCGGCGACCTCGCCGCCGCCCGGGCGCAGCTCGCCGCCACCCTCGACCACCACCGCGAGACGCTGGCCGCCCTCGAGGTCGGGGACGGCGCCGCGGCCTGGGTGGACGCGGCGATCGCCCACCAGCGGTGGCGTCTGGACGAGCTGCTGGCGGCGGTGGCGGCGCGCCGGGCGCTGGCGCCGTCGGAGTCCGACCGCCTGCTGGCCAGCGGCGAGCTGCTGTCGTCGCGCCTGCTGGCCGCCGCCTTGCGCCGGCGTGGCGTGGCGGTGGCCTGGGTCGACCCGAGGGACCTGGTCGTCACCGACGCCCGCTTCGGCCGGGCGCGGCCCGACGAGACCGCCATCGCCGCCGCCGTCGAGCGCTGGGTGCGGCCGGCCGTCGACGGTGGCGAGGTCGTGGTCACCGGCGGCTTCGTGGGCCGGACGCCCGCGGGCGAGACCACCATCCTCGGCTGGGAGAGCTCCGACTACACCGCCACCTTGCTGGGCGCGGCCCTGCGCGCCGACCTGGTCGAGATCTGGTCGGACGTCGACGGCGTCTTCACCGCCGACCCACGGCTCGTCGCCGGGGCGGTGCAGGTGCCGCTGCTCTCCTACCGCGAGGCGGCGGACCTCGCCTTCTTCGGCGCCAAGGTGCTCCACCCGGCGACCATGGAGCCGGTGGCGCGCGACGGCGTGCCGGTGCGCATCCGCAACAGCTTCGCGCCCGAGCGCGAGGGCACGCTGGTCACCCGCGAGGGCGCCGGGCTCGGCATCCGCGGCATCGCCGCCGAGGAAGCGATGCGGCGACGCCGCGTTGTTGTCGCGGCGCCGCCGCTCGCTTTCCTCCGCGGCGATGCCTCGATGTAGCCCGGCGCCCTCGCGGGTGACCAGCGTGCCCTCGCGCTCGGGCGCGAAGCTGTTGCGGATGCGCACCGGCACGCCGTCGCGCGCCACCGGCTCCATCGTCGCCGGGTGGAGCACCTTCGGCGCCGAAGAAGGCGAGGTCCGCCGCCTCGCGGTAGGAAGCAGCGGCACCTGCACCGCCCCGGCGACGAGCCGTGGGTCGGCGGTGAAGACGCCGTCGACGTCCGACCAGATCTCGACCAGGTCGGCGCGCAGGGCCGCGCCCAGCAAGGTGGCGGTGTAGTCGGAGCTCTCCCAGCCGAGGATGGTGGTCTCGCCCGCGGGCGTCCGGCCCACGAAGCCGCCGGTGACCACGACCTCGCCACCGTCGACGGCCGGCCGCACCCAGCGCTCGACGGCGGCGGCGATGGCGGTCTCGTCGGGCCGCGCCCGGCCGAAGCGGGCGTCGGTAACGACCAGGTCCCTCGGTCGACCCAGGCCACCGCCACGCCACGCCGGCGCAAGGCGGCGGCCAGCAGGCGCGACGACAGCAGCTCGCCGCTGGCCAGCAGGCGGTCGGACTCCGACGGCGCCAGCGCCCGGCGCGCCGCCACCGCCGCCAGCAGCTCGTCCAGACGCCACCGCTGGTGGGCGATCGCCGCGTCCACCCAGGCCGCGGCGCCGTCCCCGACCTCGAGGGCGGCCAGCGTCTCGCGGTGGTGGTCGAGGGTGGCGGCGAGCTGCGCCCGGGCGGCGGCGAGGTCGCCGGCGGCGGCCAGCGCGCCCATGCGGTGCAGCTCGCGCGTCACCTGCGCCATCGCCGACACCACCGCCACGCAGCCGCGCCCGCGGCGCTCCTCGACCCGCGCCGCCGCGGCGGCGAAGCGCTCCGCGCTCCCCACCGAGGTGCCGCCGAACTTGCAGACGATCACCGCACCGCCTCCGCCAGGCGGGCGGCGGGGCGCAGCAGGCCGCGCGCCGCCATCAGCTCGGCGTTGAGCAGCGCCGCGCCGGCGGCGCCGCGCAGCGTGTTGTGGACCAGCAGGGTGAAGCGCAGATCGAAGGAGCGGTCGCCGCGCAGACGGCCGATCCACACCCGCATCCCGGCGTCGCGCTCGGCGTCGCGGGCCGGCTGCGGCCGGTCGGGCTCGGAGAGCAGGCCCAACGGACGCTCCGGCGCGGAGGGCAGCCCGCGGCGCTGCGGCTCGCCCTGGAAGTCGGTCAGCGCGCGCGCCACCTCGGCGAGGGGGGCGGCACGCGCCAAGCGGACGAACACCGCCTCCGTGTGGCCGTCGACGACCGGCACGCGATGCACCGCCGCGGAGATCGGGAAGTCGGCGCCGAGGATCTTCAACGGCTCGCTCTCGATCTTCTCCTCCTCGCCGGGGATGTAGGGGATCACGTTGCCCACGGCGTCGAGCGACGGCACCCCAGGATAGCCCGCCCCGGACAGCGCCTGCAGGGTGACCACCGTCACCGCAGCCACCCCGAAGGCGTCGTGGAGGGGGGCGAGCGCCAGCGCCAGCCCCACCGTGGAGCAGTTGGGGTTGGTGACCAGGCCCCCCCCGGCCGCGGCCCAGCGCTGGCGCGGCAGCAGATCGAGGGCGTCGGGGTTGATCTCGGGGACCAGCAGCGGCACCTCCGGGTCGTCGCGGAACGCCGAGGCGTTGGAGACGACCAGGTGGCCGCGTCCGGCGTAGAGCGGCTCGAGCTCGAAGGCGGCCTGGCGGGCGAGCGCCGAGAGGACCAGCCGCGAAGCGAGCGGCGCGCCGGCCGGCCGCACCGTCGCGGCGGCGATCTCCGGGGGCAGGGGCCGCCGGCCGCGCCACGCGGTCGCCGCGCCGTAGGGCCGCTCGGCGGAGCGCTCCGACGCCACCAGCTCGGCGGGCTCGAACCACGGGTGGTCCGCCAGCAGCTCGACGAGCCGCTGCCCGACGGCGCCGGTGGCGCCGAGCACCGCGACCGGGGTCCTGTCTCGTCTCTCCGCCATCGCAGTCCCTCGAAGCAAGAAGTCCGCCACGCGGCGACCGCCGACGGACGACAGACTACGACAGTCGCGGCGTCGGGTCGGGAACCGCCGGGGTGGCGTTGATCGCCACGTACTCGGCGCTCAGGTCACAGGTGGTGTAGGTGAAGGCGGCCCGCCCCCGCCCGAGGTCGACCGTCATCGCGGGATCGGTGCCCGCGAGGTGGCGGCGCGCCGCCGCGTCGGCCTCCGGCCCCCGGTGGATGCCGGAGCGCACCAGCTCCACCTCGCCGAAGTGCACCCCGAAGCGTTCCATGGTCGGCGCCACGCCCGCCGCCCCCAGCGCCGCCACCGCGAACCCCCAGGCCGGCCGGGCGCCGGAGAGCGCCGCCTTGAAGAGGTTGGAGCGGGCGATGCCGCGGGCCGCGGTGCGCGCCTCCTCGCGGTTGCGGGCGCCGCGGACCGTGACGGTGAGCACGCGGGTGGCGCCCTCCCCGTCGCGCACCACCTGCCGCGCCAGGTCGCGGCACAGGCGGCCGAGCGCCTCGCCGAACCCGGAGCCGTCGGGGTGGCGACGGTCGAGCCTGCCGTTCCCCGCGGCGCCGGAGGCGAGCAGGACCACCATGTCCGAGGTCGAGGTGTCGCCGTCGACGGTGAGGGCGTTGAAGCTGGTGTCGACCGCGTCGGCGAGGGCGGCCCGCAGCCACGGGCCGTCGGCGGCCGCGTCGGTGAGCAGGAAGGCGAGCATCGTCGCCATGTGGGGCTCGATCATCCCCGACCCCTTGACCATCCCCGCCAGCCGCACTTGGCACCCGTCGACCGAGCAGCTCTCGAAGGCGGTCTTGGGACGGGTGTCGGTGGTCATCATCGCCCGCGAGACGTCGGCGAAGCGGTCGGCGGAGAGACCCTCCGCCAGGCCGGGGAGGACGGCGGCGAAGCGGTCGACCGGCAGGCGCACGCCGATCGACCCGGTCGAGGCGCACAACACCTCGTCCGGCTCGACGCCGAGGGCCCCGGCGGCCAGCCCGGCGGTGGCGCGGGCATCCACCAGCCCCTGCCGCCCGGTGCCGGCGTTGGCGATGCCGGCGTTGACCAGCAGCGCCCGCAGGGTGCGCTGGCGCTCGCGGCGCTCGCGGGCCAGCAGCACCGGCGCCCCCGCGGCCGCGTTGGTGGTGAACATCCCGGCCCAGGGGGCCGGCTCCGCGACGAAGATCAGCCCCACGTCGTCGCGGCCCCGGTAGCGCATGCCGGCCGCGGCGGAAGCGAAACGGAAGCCCCGCGGGATCGTGTCGTTCATCCGTCGGCCACTCCTTTCCGCCAGGCGAGGAAGGCGGGCAGCAGGGTGATCGCCACCAGGGCGGTGAACACGGCGCCGAGGATGGCGACCAGCCCGATCGAGCGCAGGCCCGGGTAGTGCGAGAAGACCAGCGACCCGAAGCCGGCGACGGTCGACAGCGCCGCCACCACCACCGCGTTGCCGGTCTCGACCAGCCCGCGCTGGAGCTCCGCGGGACCCGCCGCCCCGGCCTCCCGGTAGCGGTGCACCACGTGCAGACCATAGTCCACGCCGATGCCGATGATCATGGTGGTGACGAAGATGTTCATGAAGTTGAGCTGCAGACCGAGCACCGTCATGGCGCCCAGCATCCACACGATCCCCAGGGTCAGGGGGATCAGCGACAGCAGCGTGTGGCGCAGCCGGTGGAAGTCGAGGTAGAGCAGCAGCGCGACGGCGATCAGGCCGAGGATCCCCGCCACCCACGCGTCGCGGCGCACGATGGTGCGCAGCCGCTGGTTGAGCCGGTTGGTCCCGGTGAGCGCGGCGTCGGGCCCCAGGCGCTCGGCGGCGGCCAGCGCCTCGGGCGGCGCTTCGCGGCGCCAGCGGTTCTCCGGCGGGTAGAGGTAGACGATCGACTGCCAGCGCTCCCCGGCGGGCTGCAGGTAGCGCTCGAGGAGCTTGCGGGTCTGCTCGTTGCCGGCCAGGTCGTCGGCGGTGATCGGCCGCTCGGGGGAGACCGCCTGCCGGAACAGCTCCAGGCCCGGCGCGAAGGGCTCCGCCCGCAACCCCTCGGCCGCGAGCGCGGCGCGGAAGTCGCCCTCGACGCGCTCGGGCCGCAGGCCGTCGCGCCGCTCGCGCTCGAGCCAGGCGAGGACCTCCGCCTGCTGCGCCGGCGGCGGCAGCAGCGAGGTGATCGCGCTGTAGCGGTAGAGGGTGCCGTCGTCGACCAGCTTCTGGGCCTCCTCGGCGGCGCGGTCGGCGAGCGTCACGGTGGCGCCCGGCGTGTCGCCGGTGAGCACCAGCATCATGTAGTCGAAGCCGGCGCCGAAGCGTTCCCCCACCTCGCGCGAGACCTCGATGCCGCGGTTGCCGGCCGGCCGCATCGCCGCCGTCGACTCCTGGAAGCGGAGCCCGAACGACAGGGCGAAGGCGACGGCGGTGATCGCCGCGCCGGCGGCGAGGATCGCGCGCGGGTGGGACATCGAGAAGCCGATGAGCTGGCGGGTGCCGAAGCTGTGCAGGTACAGGCGCGGGCCGGTGCGGCGGCGGGTGTGGCGGTCCTCGCGCCAGGCGATCAGCGCCGGCAGCAGCAACAGCACCGAGACCATGCAGAACAGGATGCCGCTGCCGGTGAGCAGACCCATCTGGCGCAGGCCCGCGAAGTCGGTGATGGTGAAGGCGAAGAAGGTCGCGGCGGTGGTCACCGCGCCCACCACCACCGCCCGTCCGGAGGAGCCCGACATCGCCGCCAGCGCCTGCTCGAGGTCGGCCCCCCGCCGCCGCTCCTCCACGTAGCGCCCGTAGGAGACGATCACGAAGTCGATCCCCAGGCCGATGAGCAGCGCCGCCGTGCCGCTGGTGGCGGTCGACAGCTGCGGCATCACCAGCGCGGCGAAGCCGAAGGTCAGCAACAGCCCGCAGGCCAGCGGCGCCACCGCGAACAGCAGCGGGCCCAGCCGCCGGAACGCGAAGAGGAACAGCAGCAGCACCCCGGCCGCCGCGGTGGCGAAGCCGAGCACGCCGTCGCTGATGATGAAGCGGGCGTCGTCGAGGGCGGTCAGGTAGCTGCCGCCCAGGTCCACCCGCGGCGGCCCGGGGAAGCCCTCCCGCCGCGCCTCGGCCAGGTCGTCGAAGCCGAGGATCCCCGCCCACCCGGTCTCCGCGTCCCGCACCGCGCCGTCCACCGCCGCCACCAGCCGCCCGTCGAAATCGACGTCCTGCGGCGGGCCGGTCGGCTTGGCGAGCAGCAGCAGCAGACGGTGGTCGCGGGAGACGTAGTAGCCGCTGGTCCAGTCCACCCGGAGGGCGCCGCGCGACTCCTCGAGCCGGCCCAGGAAGACGTCGATCAGCCCGAACGGGTCGAGGGCCAGCAACCGCTTCGCCGCCGTGCCCTGCGGCGTGGCGAGCAGCCGCCGCATCTCGGCCACGCGCTCGCGGATGCCGCGCGGCGACAGCTTCGCCTCCACCTCGCGGCGCTGCGCCGCGTCGAGGAACAGGGCCGCCTTGGGGTAGAGCTCGTGCAGCAGCTCCTCGGTCTCCCCCAGCTTGTACTCGACCGAGCCGACCTCGTCGAGGGCCTCGATGCGGCCCGCCAGCTGGTCGGCGAAGGTCTCGTACGGCGCCAGCACCGCACCCTCCGGCACCCGCACCACGACCAGCAGGTAGTCGATGGTGCCGAAGCGCTGCATGGTCTGCCGGAAGGTGGTGACCACCGGATCCTTCTGCGGCAGCAGGTTGAGCAGGTCGGTGTCGAGCGACAGCCGCCCCAGCAGCGCGCCCGAGACCGCCATCGCCACGGCGAAGGCGGCGAAGATCGGCCGGTAGCGCCGGCGGGCGAAGAAGGCCAGCCGGCGCAGCGGGTGGTCGAGGGCCTTCACGAGAGGCGCGGCGCCTCGCCCGTGAGGATCATGCGGCCGAAGCGGACGAAGTACTCGACGCCGGAGTACACGCTGACCACCACGGCGATCCACAGCGACAGCGGCGCCAGGTGGGCGAACTCACCGAGCTGGGTGTAGATGATCAGCAGCGAGATGGCGACGATCTGGACCACCGTCTTCACCTTGCCGGACCAGCCGGCGGGGATCACCAGGTGCTCGGCGGCGGCGAAGGCGCGCAGCGAGCTGACCGCGAACTCGCGGGCGATGATCACCACCACCATCCAGGCCGGGGCGACCCCCAGCTCGACCAGGGAGATGAAGGCGGCAGAGGTGAGGATCTTGTCGGCGGCCGGGTCGAGGAGCTTGCCGAGGCGGGTGATCTTGCCCCAGCGCCGGGCGATGAAGCCGTCGAGCAGGTCGGTCAGCGAAGCGAGCAGGAACAGTCCCAGCCCCCACCACTCCTTGCCCTCGATCGAGGTCAGCAGCACCACCACCAGCACCGGCACGAGCAGGATGCGGAAGACGGTCAGGGCGTTCGGGAGGTTCAGCATGCGGGCGACGGGGGGATCCGGCGCGCGGGCGCGCCGGGCGGCGGCATTCTACGTCAGCCCGCCCCCGAGCGGAGGGCCCCGGCGGCTCAGCGGCCGCGGGTGTTGGTGAGGGTCAGCCGGCCGTCGGCGCCGCGCACCAGGCGCGGTGGCGGGCCCTTGCGCGCCGCAGGGCCGCCGGCGGGCAGCGGCTCGCCGCGGTACAGCGCCAGGACGCGGCGCACGTAGTCGCGCGTCTCGGGATACGGCGGCACGCCGCCGAAGCGGTCGACCGCCCCGGGGCCGGCGTTGTAGGCGGCCAGGGCCCGGTCGAGGTCGCCGAAGCGGTCGAGCATGCGGCGCAGGTAGGTGACGCCGCCGCGGACGTTGTCCTCCGCGTCCCAGGGATCCGCCACCGCGAGGTCGAGGGCGGTCGCCGGCATGAGCTGCATCAGGCCCATCGCACCCTTGGCGGAGAGCGCCGCCGGATCGCCGGCCGACTCGGCCCCGATCACCGCCTCGACGAGCTCGGCGTCGAGGCCTTCGCGCGCGGCGTGGGAGGCGACCAGCGGGTGGAGCTCCTCCGGCGCCAGGCGCCGGCGCGTGGCCGGGCGCGGCGGGAAGAGCGGCCGCGCCGACACCGTCCGGTCGACCGCGGGGACGACGCCGGCGAGCCGCGGCGCCGCCACGGCCACGGGGGCGGCGGCCGGTCGCTGGGCGGGCAGGTTGCGGACCACACGGGTGCCGTCGGGGAGGCGCTCGACCCGCACCTCGGCGCGCACCACCGCCGGGGCCGCCGCGACGACCGCCAGGGCGGCGGCCAGCGCCAGCCGGCGGCCGGCGGCGTGCCGGCCGGAACGGGCCCGCTCCATCGAGAGGCTCACTGCCCTCGGATCATAGTGCATCCGCTCCGCCGGCGAGCTGGCTGCGGACCGCGTCCGCCACCGCGGCGAGCGCCGCCTCGAGCTTCTCCGGGTCGCGGCCGCCGGCCTGGGCGAAGTCGGCCCGCCCGCCGCCGCCGCCGCCCACCAGCGGCGCCAGCGCGCGCACCAGCTTCCCGGCGGAGACCCGCTCCACCAGGTCGGCGGTGACGGCGGCGAGGAGCGTCACCTTCTCCTCCTCGCGGCTGCCGAGGACCACCACGCCCGAGCCCAGCTTGCCGCGCAGGACGTCCGCGAGGTTGCGCAGCTCGTGGGGCGGCGCCGCGCGGCACCTCCCGCGCCAGCACCCGCACGCCGTCCACCTCGGTGGCGCCGTCGCCGGCCGCCACGCCGGAGCCGGCCCCTCCCGAGACCAGCTCGACCCGCAGCCGCGCCAGCTCCGCCTCGCGCTCCTTCAGGCGCTGCCGCAGGTCGGCGATCTCGGCGGCGGCGCGCTCGGCGGGCACGCCTGTCTCCGCGGTCACCGCGGCGAGCAGCGCCTCGTGCTCGCGGGCCCGCCGGTAGGCCTCTTCGCCGGTCACCGCCTCGATGCGCCGCACCCCCGAGGCGATGCCGCGCTCGGCGGTGAGCAGGAACAGGCCGATCTCGCCGGTGTTGCGGACGTGGCAGCCGCCGCACAGCTCCAGCGAGCGGCCCGGCACCTCCACCGTGCGCACCCGCTCGCCGTACTTCTCGCCGAACAGCGCCATGGCGCCCGCGGCCATCGCCTCGTCGGTAGGCGCGCTCCCCGATCGACGTGTCGACCGCCGTCCGCAGCGCCCAGCTCGTTGACCCGCGCCTCGATCCGCGCCCGCTCGGCGTCGGTCGACCGGCCGCGGGTGGGTGAAGTCGAAGCGCAGCCGGTCGGGCGCCACCAGCGAGCCGGCCTGCCGCACGCCCTCGCCGAGCACCTCGCGCAGCGCCGCGTGGAGCAGGTGGGTGGCGGTGTGGTTGCGCTCGATGGCGCGGCGCCGGTCGGCGTCCACCGCCAGCGTCCACGCGGTCGCCGCTGGCGCGAGCCGCCCCGCCTCCACCGTGACGAAGTGGAGAAGGTGCCGGCGGCGTCCTTCTGGGTGTCGCTCGACCCGCGCCCGGCCGCCTTCCCAGGTCAGCGGATCCCGCGGTCGCCCACCTGGCCGCCGCGCTCGGCGTAGAAGACGCGTGCGGTCGAGCACCACCGCCCCCGCGGCTCGCCGGCGGCGCAGCGCCTGCGGCGCCGGCGCGGCCGCTCGAGCCCTCGAGGACGCGCGACCGCTACGACCCGGGCGCCTGCGAGCTCAGGTCGGCCGTAGCCGACGAACTCGGTCGTCGCCAGCTCGCCAGCTCGGCGGCCAGCGCCTGCTGCATGGCCTGCAGCCGCGCCTGGCTCTCCTGCGTCGCCGCGCGCGAGCGCTCGCGCTGCTCCTCGAGCTCGCGCTCGAAGCCCTCCTGGTCGACGGCCGAAGCGCTCCTCCTCGGCGATCTCGCGGATCATCTCGAGCGGCAGGCCGTAGGTGTCGTAGAGGCGGAAGGCCGCCTCGCCGGGGATCGGCCGCGCGCCCGCCGCTCGAGCCACCTCGATCTCCTCCTGCACGCCGCGCGCCGTGGGCGACGGTGTCGAGGAACTTCTCCTCCTCGCGCCGCACCATGGCCACCGAGGCGTCGCGGGTGGCCGCCGAGCTCCGGGTAGGCCGGGCCCATCACCTCGGCGACCACGGGCAGCAGCCGGTGCAGGAAGGGCCCTCGAGCCCAGGTCGCATGCCGTAGCGGAACGCGCGGCGCAGCAAGCGGCGCAGCACGTAGCCGCGGCCCTCGTTGCTCGGGATGACGCCGTCGGCGAGCAGGAAGGCGACCGCCCGCAGGTGGTCGGCGATCACGCGCAGCGCGACGTCGGCCTCCGCGGTCGGCGCCGTAGCGAGGCGCCGGCGAGCGTCGGCCGCCGCCTCGAGGATCGGACGGAACAGGTCGGTGTCGTAGTTGAATCGACGCCCTGCAGCACCGCCGCCACGCGCTCGAGGCCCATGCCGGTGTCGACGCCGGCTTGGGCAGCGGCGTGAGCGTCGCCGTCGCGCCTCGCGTGTACTGCATGAAGACCAGGTTCCAGATCTCCAGGAAGCGGCCGCACTCGGTCCCCTCCTGCCCAGCCGACCGGCGGCCGCGTCCGGGCTGCAAGTCGACGAGGATCTCGCTGCACGGACCGCACGGGCCGGTGTCGCCCATCGCCCAGAAGTTGTCCTTCGCGCCGCAGCGCAGGATGCGCTCCGGCGGGCAGGCCGGTGAGCTCGTCGCCAGAGCGTCGAACGCCTCGTCGTCCTCCTGGAAGACGGTGGCCGACAGGTGCTCCCGCGGCGATGCCCCAGCACGCCGGTGACCAGCTCCCAGCCGAAGGCGATCGCCTCCTGCTTGAAGTAGTCGCCGAACGAGAAGTTGCCGAGCATCTCGAAGAAGGTGTGGTGGCGCGGGCTGGGCCCGACGTTCTCGAGGTCGTTGTGCTTGCCGGATACGCGCATGCACTTCTGCACGTCACGGCGCGCGGCGCCGGCGGCTCGCTCCACGCCCAGGAAGACGTCCTTGAACTGCACCATGCCGGCGTTGGTGAACAGCAGGGTCGGATCGCCGTGCGGCACCAGCGGGGCGCTGGGCAGAGGCGGTGCCCCCGCTCGGGGAAGAAGTCGAGGAAGCTGTCGCGGATCTCGTGGCTCTTCATCACCTCACCGTCCTCTGCCGATCGGAGCCCGTGGCGCTGCGGCGCGGCACGCTCGTGGGCGAAAGGGTAACTAACCGACGTCCCGGGCCGGGCGATTCCACCCCCGGGGCGCCCCCGTCGGGCTCAGTCGTCGAGGTCGCCGCCGGGATCGAACTCCTCGAGCATCGCCCAGATGGCCGGGGCCGAGAAGCCCCGCCGCTCGAGGTAGCGCGCCAGCGAGGCGGGGTTGGCCGACTTGCCGCGCCGGCCGAGCCAGACCTCGGCGGCCTGCCGCGCCGTCTCGCGGTCGTCGCCGGGGAGCATCTCCTCGACGACCTCGGAGACCACCTCCTCGGCGGCGCCGCGGCGCGCCAGCTCGGCGGCGAGGCGACGCCGGCCGAGCGGCTCGCGGCGCAGCCGACCGGTGGCGAACTCCCGCGCCGTCCGCCGATCGTCCACGTACCCGTCGGCCTCGAGGCGGTCCAACGCCGCCTCCACCTCGGCCAGGGGATAGCGCCGCGAGGCGAGCTTGGCGGCCAGCTCGGCACGGGAATGGGGCGCGCTGGCCGAGCAGCTCGACGGCCTTCTGGTAGCAGGAGGCCCGGGTCACCGGACCCTGCCCTCCCCGCGGCGGCGGGGACAAGGGTCCGCATCCGTCGTTCGGTCGCCACGTCGCGCCTCTCCCGCTGTCGCCGGTGCGACCGGTCAGCCGTGCTCGATCTCGAAGGGCGAGCCTTCGGAGAGCAGGTCCTCTCCCGGAGCCATCTGGAGCGATTCCTCCATCTGCTCGCGGGAGATGTCGGCGGTGAACTGCACCCCCTGGATCTTGAGCTTGAACTCGTCCGGGTTGGAGGCGCGGCGCATGGCCTCGTCCAGGGTGATGAGGCCGTTCTTGTAGAACTGGTAGAGCGACTGGTCGAACGTCTGCATGCCGTACTGGCTGGTGCCGAGCTTGATCTG
>CAWJJM010000010.1:0-619233 GCA_963843275.1 uncultured Acidobacteriota bacterium
CGGTGGAGCTGACCGAGAAGCGGCTGGCCGAGCAGGACGCGGTGGTGGTGGTGACGGACCACAGCGCGGTGGACTACGCTGAAGTGGTCGAACGCGCCCGGCTGGTCATCGACTCGCGCCGGGTGGTCGCGCGCGACGCACGGGTCACCTCAGCGTGAGGAGGGCGACGTCGAGGTCAGCGCAGTGCGGGGCGGTCTCGCTGCAGTGCTCGGACGAGGCCTCCGGTGGCGCAGTCGCCCTCGAATAACTCCCCACCTCTCTCCATGCCGCTGAGACCACAGAATCTCCGTGAGTGGAGCGACCTGATCCGACGCGATCCCGTTCTCGTTGGAAAGTACCTCCGCAGCTATGTGCGCCATCGGATGGTGGCCCGACTCGCAGCACCCTGGAGGCCCGGGGCGATCGCCGTGTTCCATGTCGGCCGGTGCGGGAGCACCGTCCTGTCGGACCTTCTCAAACAACATCCACGGATCTACTGGGATGGGGAGAGCTACGTCCGGGTCGTTCAACGGTTCCAGCGCTCCGGAACGGAACCGGGAAGCGCGGGTTTCGATGCCCCCCGATACATCGCCCGTCGACTGAGCCGGTCCGGACGCCGTTGGTTCGGATACGACCTCAAGATCCAGGACCTCCGTGCGTTCGGCTATCCCCTTCGCACCTACGTCGAGAGGATCGAGGCTCTCGGCGTCCACCATCTGGTGGTCCTCCGGAGGAGGAACCTCCTGAAGAGGATCGTCTCCGCCCAGGTCGGCGACAAGAGAGGCCGGTACCATCTGCGGAGTTCGGGTCCGACGGCGGAACTGGTCAAGGTCCGGATGGACCCCGCCCGGGCCCTCGCGGAGGTCCGTCGACTCGAGGCGGACTACGGCGAGCTCGAACACGCACTTGCCGATCGCATGTCCTCAGCCTCACCTACGAGGAAGACGTCTCCTCCGATCCCGCAACGGGCGCGCGGCGGGGGCTCGAGTACATGGGCCTCTCCCCGTGCCCCTTCCGGGTACGAATCCAGAAGACGAATCCTTTCCCGATGGAGGCCACGATCGAGAACTTCGCCGAGGTCGCGGGTGCCTTCCGCGGCACTCCCTACTCCTGGATGCTCGATTCCCCGGGTTAGAAGTCGTTCGCGGACCGTCGGCCCGCTCCGCGACCGGTGGTTCCTTCGTTCCCCGACCCGCGAACCGACCGGTCGGATCCCCTGGACCGGGCTCAGGAAGCGGCGCCGGGAGATCCGCTGCCGGGCGGATCTCCACGGCCTCGTGCGGGGAGCGCGTCCGATCGCTCCGCCAGCGATCCTTCCAGCGCAGGAAGGGCTGCTCGACCCATACGAACGAGATCCAGGCCACTAGGAAGGCGAGCCCCGTCCCAATCGCCGCGAGGGCCCACTCGCCCCTCCCGATCCCCAGGCCGAGGAAGATCGGCCAGTGGTAGAGGTACAGGCCATAGGACCGCTTCCCCGTGGCGCTCAGGAATGGGCTTCGGAAAGACGCGGCGAGGGGAGCCGGCCGCTCGAGGACGACGACCTCGATCAGAAAGCCGGTGCTGAGCGTGGCGAGGACGGTGCCCACGGCGTGGGACAGTGGGGAGTGGTAGGAACCGAAGACGACGCAGGCGAGCAGTGCGACCAGCGGGAGCGCCGCGAGACCTGCGAGGCGAGGGGAGAGCCGCCAGGACCAGGCCCGTCGCGCGCTGGCGAGCCCGCAGCCGAGCAGGATGCCATCGCAGTGGGTCAGGGTGAAGTTGTAGGCGAGGGGAATCGCCTGCTCGCCCCACGACAGCAGGACTCCGCGCGACATCACCGAGATCGCCCAGCCGACTGCCGAGACCCAGAACAGGCGCTTCGCCAGCAGCGTCCCGGAGCGGCGCCTCCCGAGCAGGACCAGGACGAGGGCGGGCCAGACGAGATAGAACTGCTCCTCGATCGCCAGCGACCAGGTGTGGCCGAAAGCACCGGCATCGCCGCCGAAAGCGCGCAGGAAGTTCGCAGAGTAGAGAAGGACGTAGGGGGTGGCGTGGACCGCCCGCTCAAGCTTGTCCCACCCGACAGGGAGAAGTAGGGGACGGAGGGCGAAGATGGCCAGCGTCAAAGCGATGCCGCAAAGCAGGGCGGGGACGAGCCGCAGCACTCGCCGCATGTAGAAGCCGGCGAGGTAGATCCCCTCGGTCCGCTGCGCTTCGTCGAGCAGGAGACCGGTGATCAGGAGCCGGAGAGCACGAAGAAGACGTCGACGCCGAGGAAGCCCCCGCCGAACCCAGGGAAGTTCAGGTGGTATCCGAGGACCATCAGGATGGCGAGTCCCCTGATGCCATCGAGCCCCGCAATGGCCCTCATCGGTTTCCTCCGTCCCCGAGGCGAACGACCCGCCACGGGTGATCCATCCTCTGCGGCCGAAGCCGGATCGTAGCAGGCCAGACCCTGCCGTCGGGAAGACCCGAGGGTGCCTCGCCCCGTCCAGCCGAGTCGACGCGGAGGGGCTCAGGTCGCTGGAACACCGACGCTCCTCCCGATCCCCCGGTCTCGACGCCTCTCAGCGCGGGGAAGACGCCCGGATGGTACTCCTCGAACGCTTCCCTCCAGAGGTCGAAAGCAACCTCCCGATGCGCTCCCTGCGTGGCGAACTGGTTGTGGTAGACGAGGTCCACCGTAGACGGCTCCCGCGCCCCCGGGGCCCCGCACCGAGGTTGCGGGGAAGAAATGGAGCGCGCCCCCACCGCCGAACTTGATCAGCATCCGCTGCGAGAGCGCCTCTCCCACGTCCAGGAAGAGCGGCGCGGCGCTCCCCGCCGCGCAGAGAACCCACCGGCACGAAGCTCAGGCGATGCTCGCGGACCAGGGCCGTCCGCACCACCAGGAAACAGGGATGCACGTAGTTGCGGTGCATGCGGGCGCCGGCTACCTTGGCGCCGCGGGCCAGCGCCTCGAGGCTCTGCGGCAGCCACTCCTCCGAGATCGGGAAGCTTCGACGTCGAGGAGGGCCGTGTACTCTGTCCGAACCCGGCTCAGGCCGATGTCGAGCGCGACGCCGTGGCCGAAGTTGACCGGCAACAGCACCGACTCCACCTCGCGCGAGGCCCGGAGCGCCTCCCGTGAGCCGTCGGAAGAAGCATTGTCGACCACCAGGATGCGGGTGTCGGGTGGGCTGGTCGCGCGGACGGCGGCGACCAGGCCCTCGAGGTACCGTCGGCTGTTCCAGTTGACGGTGACGACCGTCACGCCCGGCTGGTCGACGGCCGGGGCCCGCCATCGCATCCAGCGGATGCAAAGGAGACCGGCGCCGCGGACGGCGCTTCGGCGCAGCCGCTTCATCGGCGATCCGACGCTCATCAGGCGCTCTCCCGCAACAGCGCCCGGTAGCGCTCGCCGATCACCGGCCAGCAGAGCTCGCGCTCGACGAAGGCGCGGCCGCGCAGACCCATCGCCACGAGCTCGGTCCGGGGCGTGGACGCGGCGCGGAGGACGGCAGCGGCCATCGCCTCGACCTCCGGCGGGGCGACGAAGCCGCAGCGCTCCTGCTGGACGAAGTCCCGCGTCTCGTCGACGTCGTTCACGAGGACGGGGCGAGCCAGAGCCAGGTACTCCGCGAACTTCGTGGGCAGGGCGACCCGGGTCGCCGGGTGGTCCCGGCGGGGCAGGACGAGAAGATCGCAGCCGTGCAGCGTCTCGATGAGGCGGGCCCGGTCCATGCGATCGACCAGGTCCACGTGGGGTGCCCGCCGCGCGCAGCGCTCCCGGAGGGGCGCGTCCTCCGCGCGCAGCCCGATCAGGCTGAACCGCAGGTCGTCCCGCCGACCGAGGCGCGCCGCCACGTCCACGAAGAGGTCGACCGCCTGCCAGGGCTGCGTTCCGCCGGCGTAGGCCACGTGGAACGGCGCCGCCGGATCGAGCCTCGGAGGGCCGGGGGAGAACTCGTCCGCGTCGACGCCGTTGCGGACCAGCCCGACGCCGCGGGCGCTCCCCCTCCAGGCGATCAACCGCTTCCTCATCCCCTGCGACATGGTGACGCAGAGATGAGCCCGGCGGGCCGAGAGCACCGCCGCGGCCCACAGGATCGGCACCCGCAGCCGGTGGTGCCACGGCCGCGCCGGATCGAGGGCCTTCTCGGCGTGGACGAGCCCGTGGGCGTCGAAGATGATCCGGGCCCCCCGCCGTCGTTGCAGCGACAACATCCCCGGCACGATAGCGCCTCCGACGTGGAACCAGTCCCAGTCGTCCCACGGCACCCGCGACCAGGCCGCCGACAGGTGGCCCAGGCCTCCGGAGCCGAGGACACGGCTCCTCAGGTCGAGGTGGAGCTTCGCCGTCTCCACCCCGCGCGAGGCGAGGGCCCCGGCGAGACGATCGAGCCGGTGCTCGTAGGCGCTGCCCGTGTTGACCGCGTTCGCGCTGACGAAGAGGACCCGCATCGGTCACCCGCGAACCGCTGCGACGGGAGCGGCGGCCCCCTCCCAGGGCAGGCTCGCCGAGGGTGTCCCCACCAGGGCCGCGCAGCTCATCGGACCTCCTCCGGGGAACCGACGATCCGCTCGACGGCTTCGTGCCATGAGCGGAGGATCTCGTCCATCGTCAACTCGGGAAACGCCGGATCCGGTCCCCGCGTGGAGCAACCGTTGTGGAAGACGATGCCGTCGAAGGTCGCGCCGAGAGCGTAGGGACCCCTCACCGAGGTCCGCTCGATCCCCCGCAACCGCTCCGCACCCTCCCGGATGCTGATGCTCTCGCCGGTGTCCCAGTAGTCGCGCCCCAACCCAGCTCCCGCCCGGAAGCGGCTGACGAACGTGTGGCGCATCGCGAGGAACCGCCGCCGTCGGATCATCAGGCAACACGGGTGCACGTAGCCGCGGAGCGCTCTGGCCCCGGAGACCTCGGCCTCGCCCTGCTCCAAGGGCTCGGCCAGCCGCTCGAGCCAACCTTCGGCCACCGGGAAGGCGTCGACGTCCAGGGCGACCAGATACTCGCCGCGCGCCAGCACGAAGCCGAGGTCGAGCGCCGGCGCGTGGCCGAGGTTCCAGGGAAGGAGGACCGCCCGGACGTCCCGCTGCGCGCGCAGGAACGACCGGCTGCCGTCCGCAGAGCCGTTGTCGACGACCAGGATCTCGACCTCGTCCGGGCTGAAGCGCCGGATCGCCCGCAGCACGTCGGCCAGGAAGGGCTGCGAGTTCCAGTTGACGATGACGATCGAGAAGCGGCGGCGGTCCGGCGCACGCAGGGCCAGGCGGCGCAGCGGGCGCAGCGCCAGGTGCAGCACCCGGTTGGCGCGGACGTCGTCCGTCCAACGGGCCTCCCAGTGAGGGACGAACCGGTCGCCCTTGCGGTCGCGCACCAGCGTCAGGTGGACGCGGCGGTAGGCGCGCCAGAGGCGGCGCAGCAGAGCCCGCATCAACCCAGTCCTCCCCGGGCGAGGGCGTCGAGGAAGCGCCGGGCCACCGCTGCGGAGTCCACCCCGGCGGCGACGAAGCGCGCGCGGGCCCGCGCCGTGAGATCGGGGTACGAGGTGCCGTCCTCCCAGAGCGCCTTCGAGGGCCGCCCGCCACGCCTCGACCGGAGCGTCGGGCGGGACGTAGATCGCCGCCTCGCCGGCCGCCTCGCGCAGGCCGGGAAGGTCGCTCGCCACGACCGGAATGCCGCACGACAGGGCCTCGAGCACGGAGCGTGGCCGGGCGCTCGCGATCCGTTCCCTGTACGGGACGAGGAGGAACCGGGCGCCGCCGAAGACCTCGACCGGGTCGGCGCTGAAGGGGCGCACCTGGACGTTGTCGAGCCGCCGAGCCGCGATCCGCTCGGACATCGCTTCGGCGCGGTGCGGGCGGCTGTCCCAGGAGTCCTGGAAGACGAACGGGATGCGCGGGCAGGCCGCGGCGATCTCCAGCGCCAGGTCGCCACCGTACACCGGGTGGAAGTTCACCAGCAGGACGTGATCGCGAGGGCGGTCGCGGGGCACCCCCGGCTCGCGGATCGGCGAGGGGACGAAGGCGCACTCGAAGCCGCGGTCGTGGGCGCGCCGGCGCATCACCTCCGAGTTCGCCAGCAGCAGGTCGGGCGCGAACAGCGCCCGCAGATGGTCGATCGCGGCATCCTCGCGAAGATAGAGCACGCTCGCGATCCCCGACCTGATCAGGTCCCGACGCAAGCGCCGCCACTGCGGTCGCAGGATGCTGGCGACGACGACCACGTCGCAGCCCAGGCGGCGCGCGAGACGCGGCGCCGGCGTTGCCCGGGACCGGCGACCGCCACTCCACGGGCTCCGCCTTGGCCGGCGCCGGGGCCGGGGCGCGAGCCCGGAAGGGCCGCCACGAAGGCCGCCGCGGGGGCCAGCGGACCGTCCGCCAGGTGGGCCGCGACGTTCTCGAGGCGCTTGTGGAGCCAGGGCTGCAGGCGGTCGCCGCGGAGCGGCGTCCGCGAGAGCAGGTGGACCTCCTGGCCCTGGGTGCGCAAGAGCGGCGACGAGCTGCCGCGTGCTGGCCAGGGAACCGCCCCAGGACGTGCCGTTGACGAAGAGGATGCGCACGCGGTATCCGTCAGCGACCGCAAGACTGTCGGCTCGGGTTGCTCGAGCTCCCGAGGGCCGTGGTGGAACTGCCCGCGAGCCGCGATCCGGCAACCGGCCGAGCGAAGATGTCAGAACCGTAGGAGAGATCGGGAACCTGCCGGAGTGTACCGTCCGACCCCGGTCGGTGGAGCTCGTAACCGTGGGACAAGACCAGCTCGGCCAGCTCGGCCCGCGTCTCCCCGAAATTGACCTCTGACATCTCGTTCCACTCGAGCTGGAGGAGCCCGATGCGTCCGTTGCCGAGAGCTCTCTCCGCACCGCAGAGCACCCGTCGCTCGGCGCCCTCAACATCGATCTTCACGCCGGCGGCAAAACGATCGCCCAACACGTCGTCCAAGGTCCTCGCCTCCACCAAGGGTCCCGCATCGGCCGCGGCGGACAGGTGCTGCCGCAGACTGTCCGGACCCCGCATTCGCACGGATCCCGGACGCTCTGCGAGGGCAGCGGGGATGACCTCAGCCCGCATGCCGTTGAGCTGCAGGTTGGCAATCAACCGATCTCGGGCCAGCGCCTGCGGCTCCAGCGCGATCACTTCGCACCCCAGCTCCGCCGCGAGGATTGTGTAGAGGCCCACGTTGGCGCCCACGTCGACGAACAGGTCACCGCCGCGGAGCTGGCGACGCCACAACTGCATCTCGACCCAGTCGGGGAAGGCAGCGTATGCGGCGCGTTTGGAGCCATCGTCGCCGCCGTAGGCGAGCATTCGGCTCGACCCACCGTAGGGCACCACGGACGGTACCCCGCGCAGTCGCCAGCGCATCTGAAAGAGGAGCACTCTCCACAGAGCGCGCAACCGGCGACCCCGGTTGGCCGGATGTCCGTAGACAGCGCGCAGCACGGCAGCGGCCGCCCCGGGGTGGACCGCGATCCGTCGTCGGGCCAGACCCGGCTGCGTCAAGCGACGAACCTCGGACAGCCACGAGACGGGGCCGGATTTGCAGCCATCATTGCCGACGCCTGGCCGCGTCAACATCGGGCGAGCGGCCCGAATGGAGCTTCTTGGCGATCAGGGTTGACACCGGCAACGCCCCCAGCGTTAGAGAAAGAGGGAGCGGTAACGAACGCTGCCGTCGAGCTGGCCGAGGCGATTCGCTGCGATCCAGAGCCAGGCCTTGAAGCGCCTCGGGGTCAGGGCGAAAGGAGCCGAGAACAACAGCCGAGCCAGGACCTCCAGCCGGCGAACCCCGGGAGCTCAGAGCCGCGATCCCGGAGCAGGCGCGCGATGTGCACCCGGCCTCGACCGTAGGACCGCCCCTGCCGCCACAGTGACCGCGCGTCGGGCCGGTAGCGGTAGTGGACGAGGGCGTCCCGGACGTACGTCAGCCGGGAGCCCGGCCTCCCAGGCGCGCAAGGCAGAAATCCTGGTCCTCGACGGTCTCGGCGACTGGGGAAGCGACTCGTCGAAGCCGCCCATGCGCTCCCATACGGCCCGGCGGAAGCCGTGGTTGCAGCCCGGGACACGAGGGAAGATGCCCCAGAACGAATCGAGCCCGTCGCGGGGACGCCCCCGGCTGTTCAGCCAGCCACGGAGGATTGAGCCGGTCGACCTCGAACCGGCCGGCGACGAGCTGGTGACGCTTGCCAGCGCGTCGCCCATCGCGGCCACCCACCCCGGCCCCACCACGTCGTCGCCGTCGCAGATCGCGATAGCGTCGAAGTGCGCCGCCCGGACGCCGGCGTTGCGGGCGTAGCTGATGCTCTGGCCCGCGGTCGCCTGGACGACGCGAAGCCGGGGATGGGCCGCCGCGAAGGCGCCGACGACGTCCCGCGTGCGGTCGGTCGATCCGTTGTCGACCACCACGACCTCCCACTCCCCCGGCCACTCCTGCCCGAGCAGCGCCTCGAGCTGTTCGCCGATCGTCGCCTCCACGTTGTAGCAGGGGATGACGACGCTAAGCCCCATCCGCGGCTCCCGGGGCGGGGGTGAGGACGAAGCAGCGACCGCGCCACGGCACCTCGAAGTCCACCGTTCCGACCGGGTCGGCGAAGCCGTTGCGGCGGACGATGGCGAGCAGCGCCTCCGGCGAGTCCCAGCTCGACGCCTCCCAGCGCCCGAACTCGTTGCCCTCCTCCTCGCCCCGCATCACCTCCATCAGGAAGTGGCCCCCGGGCGCCAGCACCCGGTGCACCTCGCCCAGCACCGCGTCGAGGTCGAAGGCGTGGTCGAGGCTGTTGCAGTACACGACCCCGGCCGAGCCGTCGGGGAACTGGAGGGCGTGGAAGTCGCCGGGCAGGACGAGACGGTTGTCCTCGCCGGGGTTGAGATCGATGCCGACGGCGAAGGCGCCGCGGCGCTGGAAGGCCCGCACTTCGGCGCCGCTGCGCGCCGCCAGGCAGAGCACCGGGATGCCGGCGAGGTCGAGACCGAGAGTCGCCAGCCGCGCCTCGAGCGCGCTCGAGAACTTCTCGTCGTACGCCGAGAGGTTGAGCAGCTTGAGCTTGCTGCGCTGCACCCGGAGGTAACTGTCGTAGTCGCGAAAGGCACGCTTGCGGACCCCGGGGACGTCGGTCTCCTGCCACGGCCGGGAGCGCGGGCGGACCAAGAAGTAGCTCAGGGAGCGATAGAGCAGCCGCCCCACCGAGCGGCGGACCTCGGGCGAGCGCAGCCGGCCGAGCCGGCGCGGGTCGCGCAGGACCTTGCGGATCTGCGGCAGCAGCGGCGGGACGCTCGTTCACGGCTCGGGCTCGCCGTCCCCCGGCGGCCCGCACGCTCGGCTCGATCGCCCGCGGCGAGCGCTCGACCAGCAGGCCGTGGTCCATGACGAAGACCCGGTCGCACACCTCGAGCGGCTGCGGCCGGTGGGAGACGATGACCAGGGTCACCTTCCTCTGAGCGAGCGAGAGTCGCCAGGATGGCGGCCTCGGACTCGCGGTCGAGCGCGCTCGTCGGCTCGTCGAGGATCAGGAGCTGGGGGTCGCCGAGAAGCGCCCTGGCGATGCTCAGCCGCTGCCGCTGACCGCCCGAGAAGCCCTCGCTCCGGGGGCCGATCTCGGCGGCGTAGCCGAGCGGCAGCGGCGCAACGAAGTCGTGGACGTGCGCCGACGTCGCGGCGCGCTCGACGGCCTCCTGGGGGTGCTCGCGGCGGAAGAAGCGGATCGCGTCGGAGATCGTGCCGCGCGGAGACCCGCGACTCCTGGGGGACGAAGGCCACCCGCGAGCGCCAGTCCCGGCGCGAGATCTCCGAGAGCGGCACCCCGTCGACCCGGATCTCGCCCTCGGTCGGCTCGTACATCTGCAGCAGGAGCTGGACGAGGCTGGTCTTGCCGGACCCCGAGGGGCCGATGACGCCGACCACCTCCCCCCTGCGCAGCCGGAAGGACACCGACCGCAGGGCCGGGGCATCGCCCCGCGGGTAGCGGAACGTCACGTCGTCGAAGGCGATCTCCTCGAACTCCGCCAGCCGCTCGATCCCCTCGGGGTCGCGGTTGCTCTCGTAGAGATGGAGCTTGCGCTGCAGGCTCTCGAGCCACGGCAACGCCTCCCCGATCTGCTGATAGGTGTTCTGGACGCCCTGGGCGTAGCCGAGCGCCCGCAGCAGGATGAGGACCGCCGCGCCCACCGACGCGAGGCTGCCCGTGGCGGTCTTCGCAACCAGCAGGATGGTGCCGATCGCGATCACCGCGGCGCCGGCGCGGAAGAGCACCGGCGCCACCCGGAGCAGGAAGCGGCTCCAGTAGTACGCGGCCGACGACCGCTCGATGACCGGCGTCAGCGCCTGCTCGACCCGCGACCCGACATCGAAGAGCCGGATCTCCCGCGCATGGGCGACGCTCTCGGCGACCGCCTCCGTGAACTCGAGGTTGGCGCCGGTCTGGACGGCGGCCTGCCGGCGCGCCGCGCGGGTCAGCGGACGGGAGAGGCCGAGCAGCACGACGACGGCCCCCACGGCGAGGAGCGCGGCGTGGAAGTCGACGATGAACGCGGCGATGGCCATGACGAGGAAGCTCGCGGCGTTGACCAGGCCGGATGCGAAAATCGTGAGGGCGTTCGCGACGCGGGAGGACTGGGTGGTGAGGAGCTCCTGGAGGTGACCCTCGGCGTCCACAGCCTGGACCTCCCAGCGGGGCGCCAGGTAGGCGTGGAGCGCGCGGCAACCGGATGGCGGTGAAGCTCTCGCCGCGGCGCGGGCGAGAAGATGACTCGCGCCGGTTTCGAGCAGCAAGATCACCACGACCGCGCTGAGCCCGAGCAGGGACGCCTCGGTGAGTGACAGGTCGAACCGGAAGGCGGGTACGTCGAAGCTGCCAAGCCCGGCCGCGGAGACCGCCAGCTTCACGATGAGCACGAGCAGCGCGGCCTGGACCGCCCCCGCCAGGCCCGGACAGCACGACGATGGCGATCAGGGTGCCCCGCGGACAGGGCAGCTCGCGCAGGAAGCGCCAGAGGTCGCGATCGGTCGCTCACAGCGCCTCCCGGCGGAACGGTCGGGATCGGCGCCCGCAGCGGCAGACTGCCGGCGGCCAGTCCGCTCGCCACGCTCAGCGTCCACAGCCAGCGCGGGCCGCCGCTCGCGCAGAGCCGAGGTGGCCGACCTTGCGCAACAACCACAACCAGCGGCGCATGCCGCCGGTCGGGGCCAGAGGACCGATTCCGTCGGCGCGCAGGCGTCACTCAGCCTGGCGGTCGACAGGCCGTAGCGAAGTCCCTGCTTCATCATGCCCGCCCACGTGTCCGCGAAGGCGGTAATGCACCACGGCCGCCGGGTTCCAGCCGAACCGATAGCCCGAACGCCACGCCCGATAGCAGAGCTCGAGGTCCTCGGCCGGCGGCCACGAAGAATCGAAACCCCCGAGGTCGAAGAAGACCTCTCGGCGCACTCCGAGATTGCACCCACTGGCCGCGGGAAACACGCCGCGGAAGAGAATCGGCTCGGTCGCCCATCGCCGGCCGCGGCTGGAGGCGAAGCGGGGGGAGTTCAGCCGGTCGAGATCCAACGGGCCCGCTCGCGACGTCCGCTTCGACCAGCGCCTCCAGACAGGCTCGCGACCCACCGCGGACCCACGGCATCGTCCGCGTCGCAGAAGAGCAGGGCCCCCGCCGTCGCGGCTCGCGCGCCCGTGTTCCGTGCATGGCTCGGGCCCGGCCGCGTCCATCGCCTCGACCGTGCGGAAGTCGCTCACGGGCGTCCCCGTCCGTCGACGGCAACCCTGCGTTCGCCACCTCCTCTGCCGCCTGCGCGTGGTTCAGCGCCAGGAGGACCTCGAACGCGCCGCCGACCTGCTGCGCGCAGAGGGCCTGCAAGCTGCTCGGGAAGGTCCCTCGCTCGCGGTCCCACCGGAACGACGACGGAGGCGATGCAGGCGATCAGGGGCTGCCGACACGGAGAATATGCTCGTGAACAAGGTGGAATGTCAGCTTCCGACGCGGCCGAGAGGTGCATCGGACGGGGGGTGAGCCTAGTCCATCGGGACGCGGAGCGCCAGCGGACGAGCGGGGCCGCCGCCCGATGCTACGATCGCTGGGCGCCGAGCCCGATTGCCGACGCCCCGATGGTCGAGACCCTCCATATCTGCCACCTCATCAAGGGGCTCGGGCGTGGGGGCGCGGAGAGCCTCCTGCCGCAGACGATCCGCCGTCGCCGGCGACGGACTTCACCTACTCGGTCGGCTACTTCCTCCCCCACAAGGACGCCTTGGTCGGCGCCGTGCGCGCCGCCGGCGCGCCGGTCCACTGCTTCGACACCGCGACGACCGTGCGCCTCCTCCTCAGCGTGGCCGACGTCGCGCGCTGGCTCGAGGAGCAAGGGGCCGACCTGGTCCACGCCCACTTGCCCGTGGCCGGGCGTCGTGGCCCGTCTTGCCGGCGCGCCTCGCCAGCGTGCCGGTCGTCTACACCGAGCACAACCTCCAAGAACGCTACCATCCGCTCACCCGGCGCGCCAACCTCGCCACCTGGCGCCTCCAACGGCGGGTGATCGCCGTCTCGGCGGAGGTCGCGGAGTCGATCCGCCGCCATGCCGGGGGGAGGGTTCCGGTGGAGACCGTCCGCAACGGCATCGAGGTCGACCATCCCCCGGTGGCGCCGCAGGAAGCCGCGGCGGTGCGGGAGCGCCTCGCCCTGGCGCCCGATTCCCCGGTGGTCGGCACGGTCGCCGTCTTCCGCACCCAGAAACGGCTCGATCTCTGGCTCCGCGCCGCCTCCCGGTTGGCGGCGGACGACCCGGCGCTGCGCTTCGTCCTGGTCGGCGACGGGCCGCTCCGCGGCGCGCTCGAGAGCCTCGCCGGGGAGCTCGGCCTCGCCGACCGGGTCCGCTTCCCCGGCCTGCAGCAGGACGTGCGGCCGTTCCTGGCCAACTTCGACGTGTACCTGATGTCGTCGCAGTTCGAAGGGCTGCCGCTGGCGCTGCTCGAGACGATGGCGGCGGCGGTACCGCTGGTCGCGACCGCGGTCGGAGGGATCCCGGAGGTGGTCGCCGACGGCGTCGAGGGCCTGCTGGTGCCGCCGGGGGACGTCGAGGCGCTGGCCGGCGCCGTCCGGCGCCTGCTGGCGGACCGGACCGCGGCCGCGGCGATGGCCGCCGCCGCCCGGGAGCGCGTCCGGCGCGACTTCAGCGCCGCGCGCATGGCCGCGGAGGTCGAGGCCGTCTACCGGCGGGCGCTCGACGAGGGCCCCTGAGGTGGCGGCCGCGCTGGTGCCGCTCGACGAGATCGCCGAGACGCGGATCGTGGAGCTCCTCGGCGCCGCCCTGGGTCCCGGCGCCGTGGAGCGGAGCCCCGCCTACTGGCGCTGGAAGCACGCGGAGAACCCGTTCGGCCGCTCGCCGGGCCTGGCGGCGGTCGCCGGCGACGAGCTGGTGGCGCTGCGGGTCTTCATGCGCTGGCGCTGGCGGGCCGGCGAGCGGACGGTCCCGGCGCTGCGGGCGGTGGACACCGCGACCCGTCCCGACTGGCGACGCCGGGGCCTGTTCCGCCGGCTCACCCTCGGGCTCATCGAACGCCTCGCCGACGAGGGCGCCGCCTTCGTGTTCAACACCCCGAACCGCACGAGCCGCGCCGGCTACCTCACCATGGGGTGGCGCGACGCGGGGCGACCACCGCTGCTCGTCCGGCCCCGGCGGCCGCTCCGCATGCTGGCGGCCCTGCTGCGGACGGGAGCGGCGAGAAGCTCCGCGGCCTCGCCGCCGCCGGCGCCGCTGCGCCCGGTCGGCGAGCTCCTCGCCGAGCCGGAGCTTCCCGGCTTCCTCGCCCGCTGGAGCCGGGGCGAGGAGCGCCTGCACACGCCGCGGGACGCCGCCTACCTGCGCTGGCGCTACGATCGGGTCCCGGGCCTCTCCTACGGCGCTCTGTGGGAGCTCGACGGCGAGAGCGGCGCGCTGGCGGTGGGACGGCTGCGCGAGCGCCGCGGGCTGCGCGAGCTGGCGCTCGCCGAGCTCCTGGTGAGCGACGACGCGGCCGGGCGGCGCGCGGGAGCACGCCTGGCGGCGACCGCCGGACGGGTGCCGGGCGTCGACCACGCGGTGGCGATGGCGGCGTCGGGGCGTCCCGAGCGTCGGGCCCTCCTCGCCGGCGGCTTCCTCCCGGCGAGGCGATTGGCGCCGCGGCTGGTGGTGCGGCCGCTCCCCGCCGCCGGCGCGGCGGACGCCCCGGACGTGCGACACTGGTGCCCTTCCGTCGGGGACCTCGAGCTCTTCTGACGCGACCGATGATCTACAGTCTCTTCGCCACCTGCGTCGTCGGCCTCCTGGCACTGCTCCTCGCCCTCTTCCTGGCGCGCCGGCACGCCCTGCCGATCTCGACGCGGTTGCTCTTCGGCGGCCGTCGGCCTGCGGCTGCTCGGCGCCGCGGTCCGTTACCAGATCATCTTCCGCTTCTACCACGGTCTCGGCGATGCCTTCGGCTACTACTACGCCGGCGTCGGTTTCGCACGCGGTATCTGGCGTGGACAGATCTGGCCGCTTGTCCGTCGGGTACTGGCTCCCGTCCCGGGGGTGGTGGGGCACTCCGTTCATCAAGCATCTGTCCGGTGTCCTCTTGGCGATGATCGGCCCGTCGCTTCCGCGCCGAGTTCGTGCTCTTCGCCCTGCTCGGCTTCCTCGGCGTCTACCTGGTCGGAAGTGCTCTTCCCAAGGTCCAGCCGGGCGTCACAGCCCACCGGCGCTTCGCCCTCTGGCTGTTCCTCTGGCCCTCGCTCTGGTTCTGGCCGTCGAGCGTCGGCAAGGAGGCGATCATCATGCTGGCCGTCGGCCTGACCACCTTCGGCTACGCCGGGCCGGCGCAACGGCATCCGTTGGCTGCCCTTCCTGGCCGGCATCGGCCTCGCCTTCTGCATCCGGCCGCACGTCGCCGCGGTGCTCGCCATGGCCGCGGTCACCGCCCACTGGCTGGGGAGCTGGCAGCGCTTCACCGCGCGCCGGGTCGTCGAGGCGCTGGTCGCCATCGGCCTGGCGATCTTCGCGGTGCAGGGGATGCTGGCGCAGTTCGGGCTCGGCGACGCCGACCTGGAAGGGGTCAAGGAGTTCGTCGAGTACCGCGGCGAGCAGACGCTGGAGGGCGGCAGCAACATCGGAACGGTGCCCCTGGGCCCGCAGGGCATCCCCCTCGCGTTCGTCAACGTGTGGATGCGCCCCTTCCCCTGGGAGGCGCACAACGCCACGGCGGCGGTCGCCGCGCTCGAGATGCTGCTCTTCTGGGGCCTGGTGGTGCGCCGCCGCCGGGCGGTCTGGTTGGCCCTGCGGCGCTGGCGCCGCCACCGCCTGCTGCGCTTCGCATTGCCGCTGCTCGGCGCCTACACCCTGATGATCGGCCTCGCCTTCGGCAACCTGGGGATCATCGCCCGCCAACGGGCGCCGATGTTCCCCTTCATGCTGCTCTTCGTGGCCGCGGCGCCCGACCCCGCGGCCGCCCGGCGCCAGCGGTCGGCCGGCGAGGTCTCCGCCGAGCCGGGCCGGAGAGCGGCGTGAGCCTGGCGCGGCGGCTGGTCCGCCGCGCCCAGGGCTGGCTGCCGGCGGCCCGCGGGGAGGGCGCCACCCTGCTCGCCTACCACCTGGTCGGCGCCGGGACCGACTCCGTCGTCGACCTGCCGCTGGACCGCTTCCGCCGCCAGATGGACGAGCTGGCCGAAGGGGCGGAGGTGGTGCCGCTGGCCGCGGCGGTCGAACGGGTGGGCGCCGGCGCGCGCGGCCGGTCCCCGCCCGCTGGTCGTCCTCACCTTCGACGACGCCTACGCCAACTTCCCCGAGGTCGTCCAGCCCGTGCTCGCGCAGCGCGGCCTGCCCGCCACGCTGTTCGTGCCGGTGGGCTTCGTCGCCGGCGAGGAGCCGGCACCCATCACCGGCACCGGTCACCTCCGCGCGGCCTCCTGGAGCGAGCTCGGCGCGCTGGCCGAAGCCGGCGTGGAGATCGGCTCCCACTCCTGGTCGCACGCCGAGCTTCCCTCTCTCCCCGACGGCCGGCTGCGGGACGAGCTGGCGCGCTCGCGAGCCCGGCTGGAGGAGGAGCTCCACCGTCCCGTGACGTCCTTCTGCTACCCGCGCGCGATCTGGAGCCCGCGGGTCGAGAGCAGGGTCGCCGAGACGTACACGCTTGCCACCGTCGCCGGCGGCCGCCGGCTCACCCGGCGGACCCTGCACCCGCACCGCCTGCCCCGGGTGCCGGTACGCCGCGACGGCCCCGCCTCGCTGCGGCCCCTCCTCGCCGCACCGGTCTGGCTCGAGGAGTGGATCGCGGACCGCGTGCGGCGGCTCGCACGCCTCGCGCGCCGCCGCACCGACTGAGCTTCCTCTCCCGCTTGCGAGAGAATGGCCCTCCGATGGCCCACCTCGTCTACGCCGTGACCCATCCGATGACCGCGCGCTGGCTGCTGCGCGGTCAGCTCCGCCATCTCGTGGAGCGCGGGCCACCGGGTGACCCTGGTGTGCGCCCCCGGGCCGGAGCTGGCGGAGGTGGCCGAGCGCGAGGGGGTCGAGGTGCGGACGGTGCCGATGCGGCGGGAGATGGCGCCGCTCGCCGACCTCGTGGCGCTGCTCCGCCTGACCCTCCTGCTCCGCCGCCTGCGGCCGGACGCGGTCAACGCCGGCACGCCGAAGGCGGGCCTGCTGGCGACGGTCGCGGCGCGGCTCGCCGGCGTGCCCGTGCGGCTCTACACCCTGCGGGGCCTGCGGCTGGAGACGGCGGGCGGGCTGCACGCCGCCTGCTGCGGGTCACCGAGCGGCTCGCGGCCGGCGCCGCGACGCGGGTGCTCTGCGTCAGCCCCAGCCTGCGCCGGCGGGCGCTCGAGCTGGGCCTGGCGCCGGCCGGCAAGCTCCGGGTGCTGGGCGAGGGCTCGTCGAACGGCATCGACGCGGCGCGCTGGGCCGACGCTGCGGCCGACGCCGCCGGCGGCGAGCGGCTGCGCGGCGAGCTCGGCCTGCCGGCCGGCTGCCGGGTGGTGGGCTTCGTCGGTCGGCTGACCCGCGACAAGGGGGTCGTCGAGCTGGTGGACGCGTTCGCCGGGCTCGCGCAGCGACCGCCCCGAGCTGCGCCTGCTCGTCGTGGGCGGCTTCGAGGCGGGCGACCCGGTGCCGGCGGCGGCCGAGCGTCGCCTGCGGGACGACCCGCGGGTGGTCCTCACCGGCTGGGTGGCGGACCCGGCGCCGTACTACGGGCTGATGGACGTGCTCGCCTTTCCTTCCCATCGCGAGGGCTTCCCCAATGCGCCGCTCGAGGCGGGCGCGGCCGGCATCCCCACGGTGGGGTTCGCGGTCACCGGCACCGTGGACGCGGTGGTCGACGGGGTGACCGGAGCCCTGGTGAGGCCGGGCGACGCCGCGGCGCTCGCCGCCGCCCTGGGCCGCTACCTGGACGATCCCGAGCTCGCCCGCCGCCACGGCGCGGCGGCGGGTCGGCGCGCCCGGGAGCGGTTCGCTCCGGAGCGGGTGTGGCAGGCGATGGAGGCCGAGCTGACCGCCCCCGGCGGCCGGACCGGCCCACCGCGGGGCCTCTACCCGCGCTTCGGCAAGCGTCTTCTCGACCTGGCGCTGGCTCTGCCGCTCGCGGCGGCGCTGGCACCCTGGTGCCTGCTGCTGGCCGCCGTGGTGCGCCTGCTGCTCGGAGCGCCGGTGCTCTTCCGCCAGCAGCGGCCCGGGGCGCGGCGGCCGGCCGTTCACCCTGCTGAAGTTCCGCACCATGACCGACGCCCGCGACGCGCGACGGCAAGCTGCTGCCCGATGCCGAGCGCCTCACCCGCTTCGGGCGCCTGCTGCGCCGCACCAGCCTCGACGAGCTGCCGGAGCTGTGGAACGTGCTGCGCGGCGACATGAGCCTGGTCGGGACCGCGGCCGCTGCTGATGCGAGTACCTCGACCGCTACACGCCGGAGCAGGCCCGCCGCCACGAGGTGCGGCCGGGGATCACCGGCTGGGCCCAGGTCAACGGTCGGAACGCCCTGTCCTGGGAGGAGAAGTTCGCGCTCGACGTCTGGTACGTCGACCACCTGAGCCTCCGCCTCGACCTGGCGATCCTGGCGCGGACCGTCGGCCAGATCCTGCACGGCCGCGGCGTGGCGGCGGCCGGCCACGCCACCATGCCGGAGTTCCGTGGCTCCCGCAGCGGGGGAGCGGCGTGATGCGGGGGCGCGGACCCGTGGCGGTGCTCGGCGCCGGCGGGCACGCCAAGGTGGTGGTGGCCACCCTGCGCGAGGCCGGCTGGCAGGTCGCGGTGGCGCTCGACGACGACCCGGCGCTGTGGGGCGGCGAGCTGCTCGGCGTGGAGATCGCGGGACCCGATCGGGAGCTGGCGCGGGCGCGGCATCGACCGGGCCGTGCTGGCGGTCGGCGACAACCGCGACCGGCGGCGCCTGGCGACCGGGGCCGAGGCCGCGGGGCCGCCGGAGTGGGTCGTCGCGGTCCACCCGCGGGCCACGGTCGACCCGAGCGTGGAGCTCGGTCCCGGGACGGTGGTCTTCGCCGGCGCGGTCGTCCAGCCCGACACCGTGGTCGGCGCCCACGCCATCGTCAACACCGGTGCCACCGTCGACCACGACGGCCGGATCGGCGACTTCGTCCACCTGGCGCCGGGCGTCCACCTCGCCGGCGGCGTGACCGTCGGCGAGGGGGCGCTGGTCGGCATCGGCGCCGCCGTGGTGCCCGGCGCGGTCGTCGGCGACTGGTCGGTGGTCGGCGCCGGCTCCCTGGTGCTGCGGGACGTGCTCACCGGCGCCATCGTGGCGGGCGTGCCGGCACGCCCCCTGCCCGGCTCCCCCGAGCGGTAGGCGCCCGTCCCCGCGGCTACAATCCGCCCATGCCGCGCCTCTACCTCTCCCCGCCCCACCTGAGCGGCCGCGAGCTCGAGCTGGTCGAGGAGGCGATGGCGTCGAACTGGATCGCTCCGCTCGGGCCGCAGGTCGACGCCTTCGAGGCCGAGCTGGCCGCGGCGACGGGAACGGCGCACGCCGCGGCCCTGTCGTCGGGGACGGCGGCGCTGCACCTGGCGCTGCTGCTGGCCGGGGTGGAGCGGGGCGACGCGGTGTGGTGCTCGGACCTGACCTTCGTGGCCAGCGCCAACGCCGCCCTCTACTGCGGCGCCGAGCCGGTGTTCGTGGACGCCTCGGCGGCCACCTGGACGCTCGACCCCGCGCTGCTGGAGGAGGGCCTGGCCGACGCCGCGCGGCGGGGGCGGCCGCCGCGGGCGGTGGTCGCGGTCGACCTCTACGGGCAGTGCTGTGACTACGAGCGGATCGAAGCCGCCTGCGCCGAGCACGGTGTGGCTCTGATCGAGGACGCCGCCGAGGCGCTCGGCGCGTCCTGCGGCGATCGGCCGGCGGGCAGCTTCGGACGCTTCGCCACACTGTCCTTCAACGGCAACAAGATCATCACCACCTCCGGCGGCGGGGCGCTGGTGAGCGACGACGCCGCGGCGATCGCCCGCGCCCGCACGCTGGCCAGCCAGGCGCGCGAACCCGCGCCGCACTACGAGCACACCACGGTGGGCTACAACTACCGGCTGTCGAACGTGCTGGCGGCCCTGGGACGCGGCCAGCTCCAGACGCTCGGCGAGCGCGTCGCCGCGCGCCGGCGCAACTTCGATCGCTACCGCGAGCTCCTCGGCGACCTGCCGGGGCTGGCCTTCATGCCGGAGGCCGCCTACGGGCGGAGCAACCGCTGGTTGACGGTGATCCTGCTCGACCCCGACGCCTTCGGAGGCGACCGCGAGACGGTGCGCCGCGCGCTCGAGGCGGAGGACGTCGAGGCGCGACCGGTGTGGAAGCCGATGCACCTGCAGCCGCTGTTCGCCGGACGGCGGGTGCTCGGCGGTGCCGTGGGCGAGGACCTCTTCGCCCGCGGGCTCTGCCTGCCGAGCGGGTCGAACCTCGGCGACGACGACCTCGAGCGGGTGGCGGGGATCGTGCGCTCAACCGCCTGCTGTTGAACGGACCGTGCGATCATCCTTCACGGCCTACCGGGCGGCTGCGGGCTCGTAGCGTTCGACATGGATCTCGTCCTGGTGAGCGCGCGCCTCGGCCAGCTCGAACGCCGTCTGCAGGCGGAGCCAGTGGTCGGCGTTCGACCAACCGGCTTTCTCCAGGCGGATCGCCATCTCCGGAGAGATGCCGGACCGTCCGTTGATCACGCGCGAGAGAGTGTGACGGGTGACTCCGAGGATCGCGGCCCCCTCGGTAACGCTGAGGCCGAGGGAATCGAGACAGGCGTCCTTGATCGAACGTCCGGGATGGGGCGGGTTCTTCATGCTCATCGAGGGACTCCTTCAGTGATAATCGACCAGATCGACGTCGAAGGCCTCGCCGTCTTCGAAGCGAAAGGTGATGCGCCAGTTCCCGGAGATCGTCACGCTCCAACTTCCCTTGCGGCGGCCCCTGAGCGGATGGAGCCGATACCCCGGAAGATCGAGGTCACGCGGTGCGCTCGCCTGGTCCAGATGAGACAAGACGTCCGCGATGCGCTGGCGTTGATCGGCGCGGAGTCTCCTGGAATCGCCCTGCTCGTAGAGCTTCTCGAGCCCCGATGTCGGAAGCTCTTGATCACGCCTCACTGTAACATGTAACGTTGCGCGTTGCATTCAATTCCCGCGACCTCCGGTCCCCGGATCACCTGTCCACGATGACCCTCCCCGACCTCAGCGACGTCCACGTCCTCGTCACCGGCGGCGCCGGGTTCATCGGCTCGCACCTCGTCGACGCCCTGGTGGCGGCGGGGGCGCGAGTGCGGGTGCTCGACGACCTGTCGACCGGGCATCGCGAGAACCTGGCGCACCTCGGCGGCCGCGTCGACCTCGTCGAGGGGGACATCCGGGACCTCGGCGCCTGCCGCGCGGCCTGCGCCGGTGCGGAGCTGGTCTTCCACCAGGCCGCGCTCGGCTCGGTGCCCCGCTCGATGGAGGACCCGGCCACCTCGCTGGCGGTCAACGTCGGCGGCACCGCCAACGTCTTCGCGGCGGCGCGCGACGCCGGGGTGCGGCGGGTGGTCTTCGCGTCGTCGTCGTCGGTCTACGGCGACAGCGACCGGCTGCCCAAGCGCGAGGGCGAGGAGGGCGAGCCGCTGTCACCCTACGCCGCCTCGAAGGCGATGGACGAAGGGCTCGGTCGGGTGTTCAGCCGCTGTTACCCGTTGGACTGCGTGGGGCTGCGCTACTTCAACGTCTACGGCCCGCGACAGGACCCCGCCGGCCCCTATGCGGCGGTCATCCCGCGCTTCTTCGCCGCCTCGTTGGCCGGCCAGCCGGCGCGCATCCACGGCGACGGCGAGCAGAGCCGCGACTTCACCTTCGTCGCCGACGCGGTGGCGGCCAACCTGCTCGCCGCCGCGGCGCCCGGGGTGGGCGGCCGCGCCTACAACGTGGCGGCCGGCAGCCGCACGACGGTCAACGAGCTGGCGCGGGCGATCGCCGACGCCGTGGGCGGGGCGCCGCCGCCCGAGCACGGCCCGCCGCGACCCGGCGACGTCCGCCACTCGCTGGCCGACCTCACCCGCTCCCGCGCCGAGCTCGGCTACGCGCCGCGCCACGACCTGGGCCGGGGGCTGGCGGCGTGCGCCGACTGGTACCGGAGCTCCCTGGCCCGGACGGGATGATCCGCGGGCGCCGATGAACCCGCCCCTCCAGCGCTTCTACGACCGCGTCGCCGCGTACGCGACGCGCCTGGACGAGGACGCCGCGGTCGCCTGGGCCGAGGACCACGGGCTCTACGCGCTCGCCGGCCAGGCCGCGCTCGGGCCGGCGGTGCGGCGGCGGCTCGCCGAGGCGGCGCGCCACAACCTGGCCGCGAACCTCCTGCTGATCCGCCGCTTCCAGGAGGTCTGCGACGCCGCCGGCGATGTCCCGATCTGCCCCGTCAAGGGCACGTATCTTCTGGACACCGTTTACCGCGAGGATCCCGGCGCCCGGCGGTTGGGCGACCTCGATCTGCTGGTGCCACCGGGGGACGAGGAACGCCTGATCGCACGGCTGGCCGAGCGGGGGTGGCACGAGACCCCCGGCTCGCGGGCCCTCGGGCCGGGCTGGCACGAGCGGTCGCTGAGCGACGGCCAGATGCTGCTCGAGATCCACACCCGGCTCGGCGTCAAGCACCTGCCGCGCTCGAGCTGGGACGAGCTCGCACCCCTGCCGGCCCGGGTGCACGGCCGCGCGGTCCACGCTCTCGACGAGGAGACCACCCTGGTCCACCTGGTGACGCACCTGGTCAAGCACGTCCCGTTCACCGCCTTGCGCTGGGTCGAGGACGTGCTGCGCTGGGCGGCGCGCGGCGGCGACGGGACCGCCGGGCCTGGCAGCGTGCCCGGCATCTCGGCGGCGCGCGCTCCCTGGTCGCCGGCACGCGCGCCTTGCGCCGCCTGGTGGGGCCCGACCTGCTGCCGGGGATCCCGCAGGCCCTCTCCGGCCTCTCCGGGGCGCTGCTGCGCCTCCACGAGGCGACGGTGTGGCCCGGGCTCGCCGCGCGACCCTTCTCCGCCCGGCGGCTGGCCACGCCGTGGCGCCACAATCTGGGCGCCCTTCTGCTCGCCGACCACCCCCGCGACGCGGCCGGTTTCGTCGCCGCCAAGAGCCGCGAGATGGCCGCGCGGCGGCGGGCCGCGTCGGATATGATCGGCCGGTCGGTGAGGGGCGAAGACGCAGTGAGCGGACAACGGGACGTCGAGGGGCAAGGGGGAGGGGTGTCTCTGCCCCGCGTCCCCTGGGGGAGCTCGCTCAACCGGCGCACGCAGTTCCTCCTCGACCTGGTGGCGCTCTCGGCGTCGTTCGTCCTCGCCTACCTGCTGCGCTTCGATTTCTCGCTCACCGAGTCGGCCTTCGAACGGGCGCTGCATCCAGCTCCCGCTGGTGGTGCTGGTCCAGTTCTCGGCGCTGTTCCTGCTGCGCGTCTACAACTTCGTCTGGCGCTACGTGGGCATGCGCGAGGTCGGGGTCTTCCTCCGCGCGGCGCTCTACTCCGTCGCGCCCCTCCTGGTCCTGCGCATCGGCCTCCCCGAAGCCTGGGGCTCCTGGCGGGTGCCGCTGTCGGTCATCGTGATGGACACCCTCCTCGGCCTTCGGCGGCCTGCTGGGCCTGCGCGTGCTGCGGCGCAGCGTCTACGAGCGCTACGAGCGCGACCACCGGGCGCGCCGCCGCGACGGCGACCGCCGGCAGGTCAAGCCGGTGCTGCTGGTGGGCGCCGGCCGGGCCGGGGTGCTGGCGGTGCGGGAGATCCAGGGCCGGGGCGACGTCGACATCTGAGGTCGCTCGGCTTCGTCGACGACGATCCCCTGAAGCAGGGGATGGTCGATCCACGGCGTCAAGGTGCTGGGGAGCACCCGGGACATCCCGCGGCTCGGCGCGCGAGCTGGCCGATCGACCAGGTGGTCGTCACCATCGCCGAGGCCGAGCCGCTGCAGACATCCGGCGGATCGTCGAGATCTGCGCAGCGTGGCGCCTCAAGGTGCGGATCATCCCGGGCCTCTTCGAGGTGCTCCAGGGCAAGGTGGCGATCACCCGCTTCCGCGACGTCGAGATCGAGGACCTCCTGGGCCGCGACGCCGGTGCGCCTGGACGAGGAGCGCCTCGAGCGCTTCCTGGCCGGCCGCTGCGGTGATGGTCACCGGCGCCGGCGGCTCGATCGGCGTCCGAGCTGGCGCGCCAGATCGCCCGCTTCCAGCCCGGCGCGGCTGCTGCTGCTGGAGCGCGCCGAGTTCGCCCTCTTCGACATCCACCGCGAGCTGCGCTCGCCTGTGGCCCGGACCTGGCGGTCGGTGCCGCTGGTGGCCGACGTCGGCGACGAGACGCGGGTGCGCGCGATCCTCGCCGAGCTGCCGGCGCCGGACGTGGTCTTCCACGCCGCCGCCCACAAGCACGTGCCGCTGATGGAGTGCAACCCGGCCGAGGCGGTGCAGAACAACGTCCTGGGCACCGAGGTGCGTCGGCCGGCTGGCCGGCGGAGTGCGGCAGCCGAGGCGTTCGTCCTGATCTCGACCGACAAGGCGGTGCGGCCGACGTCGGTGATGGGCGCCACGAAGCGTGTCGCCGAGCTGGTGGTCCAGGACCTCGACCAGCGCCACCCCGACGACCCGCTTCCTCGCCGTGCGCTTCGGCAACGTGCTCGGCTCGACCGGCTCGGTGGTCCCGATCTTCCGGGACCAGATCGCCCACGGCGGGCCGGTGACGGTCACCCACCCGGACATGCAGCGCTACTTCATGACCATCCCGGAGGCGGCGCAGCTCGTGCTGCAGGCCGGGGCCATGGGCGAGGGCGGCGAGATCTTCGTCCTCGACATGGGCGAGCCGGTGCGCATCCTCGACCTGGCCGAGAAGCATGATCCGCCTGCTCGGGCTTCCGAGCCCGGACGAGGACATCGAGATCGAGTTCACCGGCCTGCGCCCCGGCGAGAAGCTGTTCGAGGAGATCGAGCTGGACGGGCGAGGGGATGGACAAGACCCGCCACCCGAAGATCTTCGTCGGCCGCTTCCGCGCCGAGGCCGACGACGGGCTGGACGGGGCGCTCGAAGAGCTCGCGGCGCTGGCCCGGGCCGGCACCGCCGAGCGGATCCGCGACCGCCTGGCGCGGCTCCTGCCGGAGGCCCAGCTCACCGGACGCGACGAGGAGGAGCGGCTCGCCGCCGAGCTCCCTCGGACCCGACGCCGCACCTCTCGTACTAGTCGACCCCCGGCGTCCCCGCGACCGGCCGGAGAAAATCGCCGGGCCGGGGACGGCGGGAGCGCCTACCCCCGCCGTCCCACGGCCGCGACGGCCTCGGAGGTGTGGCCCGAGGACTCTAGAACGACGCCGTCCGCGCCGGCGAACAGGCCGCGCGTCCGGTCTCGCACACCTCGTAGCTGAACGTGCCTCCGCCGTGCCCCGGCAGGGCGTCGGTGGCCGCGCCGTCGTTGGCCGTGCTGGCGACGAGCTGACCGTCCCGCCACACCTCGACCTGCGCGGTGCCGGCGCCGCTCCACGACAGGTCGACGTAGCGGCGCCCCTTCTCCTTGCGGGCGGCGACGGCGAGGGTGATGCCCGGGGCCGGGGGCGGCGGCGCGGTCACCGTCACCGTGCGCGCCGTCGAGGCCGTGGCCCCGTCGTCGTCGGTCACCGTCAGGGTGACCTGGTAGCTGCCGCCGGCGGCGAAGCCGTGCGACGGGTCGCGCTGGCCGCTCGACCCACCGTCGCCGAAGCTCCACGCCCACCCGACCACCGATCCGTCGGCGTCGGTGCTGGCGTCGCTGAACGCGCAGCTCAGGTCGCTGCAGTCGAAGCCGAAGGCGGCCGCCGGTGCCTGGTTGGTCGGCGGTGGCGGCGGCGGGCTCGAGGTGGTGGCGTAGGCGAGGGCGTCGGCGATCTGCAGCAGGCCGTTCCCGTAGCCGCTGTCGCGGCCCGCCGGCCCGAGGTCCCTCGCGGTCGCCGTCAGCGCCGTGCGCACGGTGTCGGGATCGTCCACGCCCACGGCGTAGAGCATCGCGGCGGCCGCGGCGACGTGCGGCGTCGCCATCGACGTCCCCTGGAGGAAACCGTAGAGCCAGACGCCGCCGCTGCGCACTTCCTGGAGCACCCCGTCGCCGTTGCCGTCGCCGTTGCGGTCGACCGAGACGTCACCGCCCGGGGCCACCAGGTCGAGCTGCGGACCGCCGTTGGAGTACCAGGCCACCGCGTCGGTGAAGTCGGTGGCGCCCACCGAGATCACGCCGGGGTGGATCGCCGGGTAGGAGAGCGTCGTGCGGTCGCCGTCGTTGCCGGCCGCCGCGACCACGGTGACGCCGTGCGCCCGCGCATAGTCCAGCGCCGGGTCCATCAGCGGATCGCTGACCACGCCGTCGGAGGTGTGGGTGCCGAGGCTGAGATTGATCACCTGCGCCCCGTGGTCGACCGCCCAGTACAGTCCCTCGGCGATGTCGGCGGCGGTACCGTCGCCGTTGGAATCCAGCACGCGGACCGGCAGCACGCAAGCGCCCCAGGCCAGGCCCGCGACACCGACCGCGTTGTCCGTGGCCTGGGCGATGGTGCCGGAGACGTGGGTCCCGTGCCCCACCGGATCGTCCGGGTTGCCGTCGAGGTCGACGGCGTCGTACCCGTTGTAGGCGCACCCCAGGCCGTCGCGGCCGCCCAGGGCGAGGCCGGTGTCGACGACCGCCACCACCACGCCCTCGCCGTGTGTGACGTCCCAGGCGGCCGCCGCCTGGACCTTGTCGAAGTGCCACTGGTAGGAGCGGTAGGGGTCGTCCACCGCCTCCAGAGCCTCGAGCCGCCGGTTGCGGTAGGCCGCGCGCCCGTGGGAGCGCAGCCGGGCGACGGCGCCGGCCTCCTGTCCGCCGGCGACTTCGAGCACCGTGAGACCGGACCAGGGCAGGACCTTGACGACGCGCGCACCGGGCACGTCCAGGGAGCTGGCGGCCGCGCCGCGGACCACCACCTGACCGGCGGCGAAGGCCGGCCGGCCGGCCGTCGCGGCTGCCGCGGGAAGCGCACCGAGGACCAGAGCGACCCCGGTGAAGCAGATGGACAGAGACCTAGGAAGGAGCCGGAACGTCTTCATGACCACACCTCCGATGGAGCGACGCGCGCTCCGCGGGCCCGCAGGCCCCCGGGCGCACGGGCGCGCCTCCGGCGACGACAGGTTGCCGGCGTTGCCTAGTGGAGGATGGGGTCCACATCCGGCAATCCCGCTGTCGTAGGGCCGACGAGGCCCGTTAGACCGGAGACTTTGCGCCCCCACCTTTCGATGGGTTTGCCCTTGTCAGATGTTGAAGGGAGCCCGGCGGAGCCGGCCGCGCGCCGCGAAGCGCCCACCGGGGCGGGAGCCCCGGAGGCGAAGAGCGCAAGGCGGCTGGAGTGGCGCGGCATGGTCGGCGTCCGTCGGGATTCGACGTCGCCAACCTACCGCGCCACGGTGGAGCTGTCAGTGATGGCCTTCATAGACGCGCTGTGAAATGCGTCACAGCGCGGCGGTGCGGAGCGTGGCGCTCAGTAGCAGCGCGCGACCAGGGAGGGGCGGTCGTGGATGGTGATCTCGTAGCCGGGCCCCAGCGAGATGTAGCCCCGCTCGCGGAAGCCTGTCAGCACGCGGTTGACGCGCTCCCGGGAGGCGCCGACCAGCTCGGCGAGATCCCGTTGGGTCAGGCGCAGGGGGATGCGCGTCTCCCCGTCCTCGCCGCCGCGGCGGCCGTACTGCTCCGCGAAGGCGAGGAGCTGCCGCGCCACCCGGCCGCGGACGTCGAGCGTGGAGAGCGCCTGGATCTGCGCGTTGGCGAGCCGCAGGCGGGCCACCAGCAGGCGCACCAGGTTGACGGCGAGCCGCGGGGTCGCGACCAGCGCCTCCTGGAAGGCCGGGCCCTCGACCCACAGGCAGTCGCAGCGATCGAGGGTGACCACGTTGGCCGACCGCCCGACGTCGTCGAGCGGGCTCATCTCGCCGAGGGTGTCCCCGGGGCCGAGGACGGCGAGGATCACCTCGTTGCCGTTGCTCTGCTCGATGCAGATCTTGACCGTCCCCGAGAGCAGGACGTAGACCGTGTCGCCGGGCTCCTCGGCGGTGAGGATGCGGGTGGACGGGGGAAGACGCGACGCCGGAAGCTCGCGGCGAGCGACTCCAGCGCCGCGTCGTCCATGCCGGCGAAGAGACCCAGTTCCACGAGCTCGGCGGGGGTCGCGCCGGGCTCGTCGGGGCGGGACATGGCGAGCATGGGAGTTTGATGGCGCGGAACGGAAAAAAAACGTCCGGGCGGAGACGAGGGTCCCCGCCCGGACGGTCGAGCCGATCTACTTGCCCTTCATCTTGATGGTGATCACGTCGGAGGCCGCGAACGCGGTGCCGCCGAACTCCTCCTTGAGCTGCCCGGTGGCCTCCACCTCGAGACAGGCGCCGTCGGCGAGGTCGTCGCCGTAGGTCGCCGCCAGGGCGGCCACGATGGCCTGCTGGTCGAACTTGAGCGTCAGGTCGGGATAGCCGTCGGCTCCCGCCGTGGTGCAGGAACCGCAGGTCTCGAGCGGCCCCACGTACGGAGAGACCACGTCCTCGATCGCCCAGCGCAGCGGCGCCAGGCCGGCGACCCGCACCGAGCCCGGATCGATCTGGGTGACGTCGAGCAACGGCCCGCCCACGATCGCCGCCGGCCACACTCCCTTCGCCTTGGTGTTGAGCGGGTTGGGGCAGGAGGTGGGATGGGCGTCGAACCTCACGTCGACGTCGGGCGTGTCCTCGGGCTCGAAGACGATCGCACCGAAGCCGACGTAGGTGTCGTTCGCCGCGGCCGAGAAGGCCAGCTCGACCCGGGTGATCCCGGAGCCGGTGACGCGGAAGGTGTAGTTCCCCGGTTGGCCGGGTAGGGCGGTGCAGGCGTCGCCCACGATCGACAGGTCCCCGAAGCTCGAGCTGCCGGCCCCCGGCAGAGTGGAGCCGTCGGTGTCGAGCACCAGCTCGTCCGAGTCGACCAGGCTCCCGTCCGCGGCGTAGGCGTACAGCCCCGCGATCGCCAGGTCGCCACCGCACCGGTTCAGGTCCCCGAAGTCCACCATCCGGATCGAGAAGCTCTCGACGGAGGGAAGGCCAGGGAAGGTGAAGGTGTATTGGTTGCCCTGATCGCAGCTGTGCGACGGGTCCGTGAACCCCTGGCCGTAGGCACAGGCGAGGGTCACGTCCACGAAACAACCCGGTGTGGCGAGGCAGTTGTTGTCGACCGGACTCGCTTTCGGCGCCTCGAATCCTTTCGGACCCAGCCCCGTCCCGATGACCACCGCCTGACCGGTGGCGCTGTGGATCTCGAGGTTCGCGTCGACGGCACCCGGGCCCTCGACGGAGGTCCCCACGGCGAGAGCATCGAAGTCGGGTGTGATCGGCGTCCCGGCGAACGCGGCGGTGCAGGCCAGCAGCGTCACCGCCACGAGGGCGGTCGTCCTGCGGGTTCTCTGGTGCATCTGTATCTCCTCTCGATCCCGTGAAGTCAGCCGAAGGGACGGCGCCAGGTCGGAAGAGGCTGCGAAACGATGGGTGGCACGTCCTCGCTTCGGTGAGGGAAGTCCCTCCGCGTACACTGTGCGGCCCCAGCGTCAGGATTCCGTCAGGTGGATCCGGCGGGTTTCCGGGCCCGGACCCGGGTGGTACACTCCGCGTTTCCGGCTCGCCCGGGAACGACCCCGCCGTACCGATGACCCCACGCGTCGACCTGCACGCCCACACCACGGCCAGCGACGGCACCTTCTCCCCCGGGAGCTGGTGGCCGAGGCCGCCCGCGCCGGCCTCGCCGCCGTCGCGGTGACCGACCACGACGTCACCTTCGGCGCCGCCGAGGCGGTGGCGCACGGCGACGAGCTGGGCGTGGAGGTGGTGCCCGGCGTGGAGGTGAGCGCCGAGTGGAAGCCCGGCCAGATGCACATCGTGGGGTTGTGGATCGATCCCGGCGATCCCGAGCTCACCGAGTGGCTCGACGCCATCCTCGGCGGCCGCAACGCGCGCAACACCCGGATCGTGGCGCGGCTGCGCGAGCTCGGCGTCGACATCGAGCTCGCCGAGGTCGAGGCGGTGGCCGGCGACGGCGCGGTGGGACGGCCCCACATCGCCCAGGTGCTGGTCGCCAAGGGTGCCGTGGGGAGCCGCCAGGAGGCGTTCGACCGCTACCTCGCCAAGGGCGCTCCCGCCTACTTCGACCGCCTGCGGGCGACCCCGGAGGAGGCGATCGCGCACCTCCACGCCGCCGGCGGCCTGGCCGTGCTCGCCCATCCCCACTACTGCGGCGCCCGCGACGCCGGCCAGCTCTCCGAGTGGGTGGGCACCCTCGCCGACGCCGGGCTCGACGGCATCGAGGTCCGCTACTCCACCTTCACCGCCGCCGACCGCCGGGTCGCCGAGCAACTCGCCCGCCGCTACGACCTGCTGCCCTCCGGCGGCAGCGACTTCCACGGCGCCGCCAAGCCCGACATCGCCCTGGGCTCCGGCCGCGGCGACCTCGAGGTGCCGGCCGCCTGGCTCGAGTCGCTACGCGCCGCGCGCACCGCCGCGCCGCCGCCACCGCCTGATCCCATGGTCCCCGCCGACAACCTCACCTGGCACGCCGGTGCCGTGACCGCCGCCGACCGCGAGCGCCTGCTCGGCCAGCGCGGCTGCGTGGTGTGGCTGACCGGGCTCTCCGGCTCCGGCAAGTCGACGCTGGCGCGGGCCGTCGAGGAGCGCCTGGTCGCCGGCGGCCGGCTCGCCTACGTGCTCGACGGCGACAACCTGCGCCACGGGCTCAACGCCGACCTCGCCTTCTCGCCCGCCGACCGCAGCCGAGAACATCCGCCGCGTCGGGCAGGTGGCGGCGCTGCTCGCCGACGCCGGAGCGGTGGTCCTGACCGCTCTTCATCTCGCCCTACCGCGCCGACCGCGCGGTGGCCCGCAGGCGGCGCCGCGAGCGGCCGCTTCTTCGAGGTCTTCGTCGACGCGCCGGTCGCGGTGTGCGAGGAGCGCGATCCCAAGGGGCTCTACGCCAGCGCGCGGTCGGGCGAGATCGCCGAGTTCACCGGCGTCTCGGCGCCCTACGAGCCCCCGGAGCGTCCCGACCTGGTGGTCGCCACCGCCGGCAGCGATCGCCGCCGCCGGCGCCGCCGCCATCGTCGGGCTGCTCGAGCGCCGCGGCATGCTCGCCGCGCGCCGCGGCCGGGAAGGAGACGGCGTGACCGGCGCCTGATGAGCCACCTCGAGCAGCTCGAGGCCGAGTCGATCCACATCCTCCGCGAGGTGGCGGCCGATTCGAGCGGCCGGTGATGCTGTACTCGATCGGCAAGGACTCCTCGGTGATGCTGCACCTGGCGCAGAAGGCCTTCGCGCCCGGGCCGGCTGCCCTTCCCGCTGCTCCACGTCGACACCCCGTGGAAGTTCCGCGAGATGTACGCCTTCCGCGAGCGGGTCGCGGCGAGCCTGGGCTCGGAGCTGCTGGTGTGGGTCAACCCCGAGGGGCGGCGGCTGGGCATCAACCCGATCGATCACGGCTCGGAGCGCCACACCTGGGTGATGAAGACCCAGGCGCTCAAGCAGGCCCTCGAGCACTACGCGCTTCGACGCGGCCTTCGGCGGCGCCCGGCGCGACGAGGAGAAGAGCCGCGCCAAGGAACGGGTCTTCTCGTTCCGCGACCGCAACCACCGGTGGGACCCGAAGAACCAGCGCCCCGAGCTGTGGAACCTCTACAACAGGCGCATCGACCGCGGCGAGTCGATCCGCGTCTTCCCGCTGTCGAACTGGACCGAGCTCGACGTCTGGCTGTACGTCGAGTCGCGAGGGGATCCCGGTCGTGCCGCTCTACTTCGCCGCCGAGCGCCCGATCGTGGAGCGCAACGGCAGCCTGATCCTGGTCGACGACGAGCGCCTGCCGCTCGAGCCCGGCGAGGAGCCGGCGATGCGGCGGGTGCGCTTCCGCACCCTGGGCTGCTACCCGCTGACCGGGGCCGTGGAGTCGGAGGCCACCACCGTGGCCGAGATCGTGGCCGAGATGCTGGAGAGCCGCAGCTCCGAGCGCCGGGACCGGGTGATCGACTACGACGGCGCCGCCTCGATGGAAGCGAAGAAGCGGGAGGGCTACTTCTGAGCGAGCTGCTCGCGCGCTACCAGCGCCAGGACCTGCTGCGGTTGCTCACCTGCGGCTAGGTGGACGACGGCAAGTCGACCCTCATCGGGCGGCTGCTGGCGGACGCCGGCGCGGTGCACGACGACGTGCTGGCGGCGGCGCAGAAGGACTCGACGCGCCACGGCACCCGCGGCGGCGAGCTCGACTACGCCCTGCTGGTCGACGGGCTGGAGGCCGAGCGCGAGCAGGGCATCACCATCGACGTCGCCTACCGCTACTTCTCGACCCCGCGGCGCAAGTTCATCATCGCCGACACGCCGGGCCACGAGCAGTACACCCGCAACATGGCCACCGGTGCCTCCGGCTGCGAGCTGGCGGTCATCCTGCTCGACGCTTCGAAGGGCGTGCTGCCGCAGACCCGCCGCCACGCCTTCATCGCCTCGCTGCTCGGCATCCGGCACCTGGTGGTGGCGATCAACAAGATGGACCTGGTGGGCTTCGAGCGCGAGGTCTACGAGACGATCCGCGAGGACTTCTCGGAGTTCGCCGCCAAGCTCGAGGTCAGCGACCTGCACTTCATCCCGCTCTCGGCCGTGGGCGGCGACAACGTGGTGTCGCGCGAGCGAACGGATGGACTGGTACCGCGGCTCGCCGCTGCTCGCCTACCTCGAGTCGGTGCACGTGGCCTCGGACCGCAACCTGATCGACCTGCGGCTGCCGGTGCAGTACGTGCTGCGCCCCGACCAGGGCTTCCGCGGCTACTGCGGCACGCTCGCCTCGGGGGTGATCCACCGCGGCGAGGAGGTCCTGGTGCTGCCGTCGCGGCGCCGCAGCCGCGTCGCGAGCGTGCGCACGCCCGCCGGGGAGGTCGAGGAGGCGGCGGCGCCCCAGGCGGTGACCGTGACGCTGGAGGACGAGGTGGACGTGTCGCGCGGCGACATGATCGTGCCGGTCGCCAACGTGCCGCACCTCGACGCCTCGTTCGACGCCATGCTGGTGTGGATGGGCGAGGAGCCGCTCGCCGCCGGCCGCGAGTACCTGCTGCAGCAGACCGCGGCCCGCACCGGCGCCACGGTCGAGGAGCTGCGCTACCGGATCGACACCCACGACCTGCACCGCCGGCCGGCGCCGCACCTCGAGCTCAACGAGATCGGCCGGGTGACCCTGGAGACGGCCCGGCCGCTCGCCTTCGACCCCTACGTCCGCAACCGCGGCACCGGCGCCTTCATCCTGGTCGACCGCATGACCAACGCCACGGTGGCGGCCGGGATGATCCTCGACCGGCACGACGCCGAGGAGCTCGACGCGCCCCGCGCCGCTCCCGACGCGGCGACCAACGTGCGGCCGGGGGCCGGACCTTCGACGGGCCCGGACCGCGCCGCCCGCTTCGGCCTGCGCCCGCCCTGCCTGTGGCTGACCGGGCTGCCGCGCGCCGGCAAGTCGTCGCTGGCCTACGCGCTGGAGGCGGAGCTCACCGCCCGCGGCGTGGTGGCAGCCGTCCTCGACGGCGAGTCGCTGCGGCTCGGCCTCAGCCGCGACCTCGGGTTCGGCGAGCGCGACCGGCGCGAGAACGTGCGCCGCGCCGCCGAGCTGGCCGGCCTGCTGGCGGACGCCGGCATCCTGCCGCTGGTGGCGCTGGTCTCCCCGGCCGCCGAGGACCGCGAGCTGGCCCGGCGCACCGTCGGCGACGACCGCTTCTTCGAGATCTGGTGCTCGGCGCCGCTCGAGGTCTGCGAGGCGCGCGACCGCGACCGGCTCTTCGCCCGCGCCCGCGCCGGCGAGATCGACAACGTCACCGGCGTCCAGCGCCCCTACGAGCCCCCCGAGTCCCCCGAGCTGGAGATCCCCACCCACGAGCTCGACGTCGAGCAGGCCGTCGCCCGCGTCGTCGCCGAGCTCGAGGACCGCGGCATCCTCCCCGGCCCCGACGTCTCCTAGTCCGCCCGACCTTCACCCCCTCGTCCGCGCCGCGAGCGCGAGACCTGCCTTGGTCGGAGGCACTGGCGGCGGAGGTGGGGGGAGATGCCAGGAGCGCGAGGGAGGGACGCCGAGGCGACCACCAGGTCGCCGCAGGCGGCCCGAGTGAGCGGCGACGCCGCAGATCCCCCCGCATCCGCCGCCAGCTAGCCCGACCACATCTCCTCGTGGCCCTCCGGGCCCGTCCGGAGGTCGAGGTCGGCGTCGCCGGTGGTCACCCAGGCGTGGCCCTCCAGAAATCCTTCGCCCGGAAGACGCACTCCTAGGTGGAGGCGCGGCGCGAGACCGCACCGCGACCAGAGGTCGAGGAGGAGGAGGGACCGCTTGAGGCACCGGCCCGTCCGCCGCGGCGGCAGCCAGGGCAGCAGCCGCGCCACGACCCCGTCGAGATCGGCGGGGCGGCGGAGCCAGGGCGCCCGGAAGAGCGGCACCGCCCGCAGACGGTCGGGCAGCTCGCGCAGCCCGACGGCGGCCACGGCGCCGCGGGCCCGCGCCGCCGCCCGTGCGATCGCCGGCAACGCCGCCAGCGCGAAGACGAGGCGTCCCGCCGCCGTCGCCGTCCGCTGCGGCCGTGGAGACTCGCCGCTCATGGCGGAGCACCCTACTCCATCGCCGCCGGCGGCGAAACGGCAGATGTCCCATAATGGGGCGATTTTTCTGTTGGAACGGTGTCGTATGGGAGACGACCGCGAGCGGTTGGTCCGCAGCGCGCTGCGCGCCGTGGCGCGTGGTACGCCCGCCGACGTCGATCCCGAGCTGCTCGACGAGCTGCTCGCTGCCGCCTTCGGGGGCTGGTTCGAAGCGCTCGCCGAAGATCCGGAGATCGTTCTCTACCTGGCCCGCCGCGGCGGCCGCTGCATCTTCGCCACCGGTGGCTACGAGCACGTCTGGGGCCGCCCGGTGGAGAGCCTCTACCGCGACTCCGGTTCCTGGAGGGAAGCGCTCCACCCCGACGACCGCGAGGTGGTGGGGGCGCAGGCGGACCAGAAGGGCGCGGGCGTCTTCCGCTACCGGGTGGTGCAGCCGGACGGTGCCGTGCGCTGGGTCGAGGACCGTTGGCGCGAGGTGGCCGACGGCACCGGCCGCTGGGTGGCCGGCCTGGCCCGCGACATCACCGCCGAGCGCGAGCGCGATGCCAAGCTGCTGTTCCGCGCCCAGCTCCTGGAGGCCGTCGACCAGCCGGTGATCGCCACCGACCTCGCCGGCCGGGTGACCTACTGGAACCGCGCCGCCGAGGCGCTCTACGGCTGGAGCGAGGGCGAGGCCCAGGGGTCAGCAGATCGTCGACCTGCTGCCCGGCGAGCTGTCCCGCGAGGAGGCGGCCCAGATCTTCGCCACGGTGAGCGCGGGCGGCACCTGGAGCGGCGAGTTCCCGCTCAAGAGCCGCGCCGGGGAGGAGATCCAGGCGCTGGTCACCGACAGCCCGCTCCTCGACGCCGACGGCGCGGTGGCGGGGGTCGTCGGGGTGACCACGGACCTCCGGGCCCTCAAGCAGGCCGAGCTCCGGGTGCGGGAGAGCGAGGAGCTGTTCCGCGCCATCTTCGACCACGCTCCGCTGTCGGTCGTGCTGCGCGCCGAGGACGGTCGCCTGCTGCGCTGGAACCGCCGCGCCGAGACCCTGCTCGGGCTCAGCGGCGAGGAGATCGCCGCCCGGCACTTCCTCGACGTCATCCACCCGGGGGACCGGGAGCGCGAGGCCGCCCTGTTCGCCGAGCTCGTCGCCGGCGCGCGCGACGACTACCACCTGGAGAAGCGCTACCTGCACCGCGACGGATCGACCCTCTGGGCGCAGACCTCGGTCTCCGCGATCCGTGACCCGGAAGGCCGCTTCCGCTGCGCCATCAGCATGGTCGCCGACATCACCGAGCGGCGGCGCGCGGAGCAGGCGGTGCGGACCAGCCGCGCTCAGCTCCGCTCGCTGACCCGGCGGTTGGACGCCGCCCGGGAGGAGGAGCAGAAGCGGCTCGCGCACGCCGTCCACGACGAGCTGGGACAGGGGCTGAGCGGGCTCAAGCTCGACCTGGCCTGGCTGGAGCGGCGGCTCGGGCGACGCGACGACGGCGGCGACGGCGAGCTGCGGACCCGGGTGGCCGAGATGACCGAGGCCCTCGACCGCACCCTGGGCGCGGTCGGACGGCTCGCGCTCGAGCTCCGCCCGGTGGTGCTCGACGACCTCGGGCTCGAGGCGGCGGTGGAGTGGGCCCTCGGCGAGCTCGAGCGGCGCTCCGGGCTGGACACCCGGCTCGATTCGACGCTGGCGGAGCAGCGGATGGAGCCGGAGATCTCGGTGGCGCTCTTCCGCATCCTCCAGGAGGCCCTGACCAACGTGGCGCGGCACGCGGCAGCCCGGCGCGTCGAGGTGGACCTCCGGCGTCGCGGGGACGAGCTGCTGCTCGAGGTCCGCGACGACGGGGTCGGCATCGCCCCGCAGCCCGCCGCCTCGCTCGGCCTGCTCGGCATGGAGGAGCGGGCGCGGGCGGTGGGAGGGCGTCTCGAGGTGGCGCGCCGCCGGGCGGGCGGGACGCGGGTCACCGCGCGGGTCCCCTGGCGTCCGGCGCGTCCGGAGAGCTCGTCATGATCCGCATCCTGATCGCCGACGACCACCCGGTCGTCCGGAGGGGGATCGCGCAGATCCTCGACGACGAGCCCGACCTCGAGGTGGCGGGAGCCGCCGAGAGCGGCGACGAGGTGCTGGCGCAGCTCTCCGCCGACGGTTGGAGCGTCCTCGTGCTCGACCTCTCGATGCCCGACCATCAGGGACTCGACCTGCTGAAGGAGATCCGCCGCCGCTGGCCCGACCTGCCGATCCTCGTCCTGTCGATCCACCCCGAGGAGCAGTACGCCGTGCGCTGCCTCGGCGCCGGAGCCCGCGGTTACCTGGACAAGAAGAGCGCCCCGGAGGAGCTGGTCCGCGCCGTCCGCATGGTCGCCTCCGGTACCCGCTACTTCAGCTCCACGCTCGCCGAGCGCCTGGTGCGGCAAGCAGAGGCTGAGCAGGCGCCCCGCCACGAGGCCCTGTCCGACCGCGAGTTCCAGGTCCTGCGGCTGATCGCCAGCGGTCGGACGACCGGCGAGATCGCCGAGCAGCTCGGCCTCAGCGTCAAGACGGTGAGTACCTACCGCGCCCGGCTGCTCGAGAAGATGGAGCCTGTCGACCAACGCCGAGCTCGTGCGGTACGCCTTCGAGCAGGGTCTGGCGGAGTAGGGACTTTCCAGGCCGTTTGTCGGAGGAACGCCGACAGGAGGCGACGGAGTCCCGCCGCTATCCAGTTCCTGGACGATCGGGTAGTGTCGAACGCTGTACAGGTGTTCGGAGTGAACGCGTGACTTGCCGGGTTCTTCACTGGGTTCGCTGCATGGATGGGAGAACAACGGCGCGATCCTGGAACGCGGAGCCGCCGCTCCGTGCCGCGCGCTGGCTGGCGCTGTCGGACCTCCGGCGCCGCGCTGCGCTCGGGGCGACGGTGCTCGCCGGCTGGTTCGCCCGGTCGGCGGCCGTGGTGCAGCTCGCGCCAGGGCTGATCCCGATGCAGCCGGACACGGCCCTCGGGATCCTCGCCGGGGCGCTGGCGGTGATCGCGGCGGCGCTCGGCCGTCCCCGCTGGGCGGGCGCCGCCGGCGTCGTGGTGCTCCTGCTCGGCGGCCTGTCGGCGATCGGCTACGCCACCGGGAGCGGCCCCAGCTTCGACGTCCTCTTCGCGCCGCGCTTCGTGCCGCCGGCCAAGATGGCCCCCAACACCGCGGTGGGGCTGCTGCTGGCCGGCCTCGGGCTGGTGCTGGCGCCGGCCTGGCGCGGCCGCGGCGCCCGCACCGTCTCCGCGCTCTCTGGCGCCGTCGCCGGCGGTTTCGGCCTGGTGGCGTTGCTGGGTTACGGCGCCGGCCTCCCCGCGGCGTACGGCTGGGGCCAGCTCACGCCGATGGCGCCCGCGACCGCCCTCTGCCTGCTGTTGCTCGGGACCGGCCTCGTGACGGAGGTCTGGGTCCGCGCGGTCGTCCGCCTCGCCGGGATGCCGGTATGGGCCCCCTGGACGGTGGCGCTCGCCGGCACCGCGGTGAGCGTGGTGCTCGGCTACGCGCTGTGGCGGGCCCAGCAGGAGGATCTGTCCGCGCTCACCGAGCGGCGCGTCGAGCGGCTCGGCTCCGAGCTGCGCGACGACCTCGGCACCTACTTCGTTCCGCTCGCCCATCTGCCGCGACCGGCGGACGGGAGCCCGACGGCGGCGCGGCTCGCCGACCTCTACCTCACCGATCTGCCCGGTTGGGACAGTATCGCCTGGCTCGACCTCGACGGCCGCGTGCTGGCGGAGCGCAGCCCCTCGTTCGCCGCTCTCGACCCCGCCGAGATGGTCCGGAGAGCGGGGGTCGAGAAGCTCGTCGCCGACGCCCACCGGCGGGGAACCACCCGATTGGGGGCCGTCTGGTCGGCGGAGACGCCGTACCTGGTGGTCGTCGTGCCCTCGCCGACCGGGACCCTGGTCGCCCTGTTCCGGGCGACCGACGTGCTCGGGGCGAGCCTGCGGCACGAGGTCTCCGGACAGTACGTCGCGCTGACCGTGGGCGAGCGGATGCTCTACGAGCGTCCCGGGTCGGAGGCCCCGGAGGGTCGCCGCCGTCCGCACCGGGCGCCGGTCGAGATCGCCGGGGCGCGCTGGACGATCCTCCTGGGGCGCCCCTCGCGGACGGCCGAGGAGGGGGTGTTCCTGCCCTGGACCGTGGGCCTCAGCGGCACGCTGATGTCCTTCCTGCTCGCCCTCGCGCTGCGCCGCGGCCGGGCGGCGCGCAAGCACGAGGCGGAGGCCCGCGTCGCGCTCGTCGCGCTGACCGTCGCGAGCGCCGAGCGCGATCGGGCGGCCCGGGAGCTGCAGCTCTTCTTCGACCTCTCGCCCGATCTCTTCGCCATCGTCGGCTTCGACGGCCGGCTCCAGCAGCTCAACCGGGCGTGGAAGGACGTGCTCGGCTACCCGGTGCGGGACCTGCTGGCGGGCCGCCCGGCGATCGCCGACCTGGTCCCGGAGGAGGACCGCGTAGAACGGGCCGAGTTCCTCGACCGGTTGCACCGCGGCGCCGACGAGACCGCCTCCTTCGAAGGGCGCTTCCGGGCCCGCGACGGCTCCTATCGCTGGTTGTCGGGCAACTCCCGCGCGGTTCCCGCGGTGCAGGTGGTCTACACCGTGGCCCGGGACATCACCGCCCGCAAGCGCTTCGAGCTCGAGCTGGAGCGGTCGAACCGGGAGCTCGAGCAGTTCGCCTACGTCGCCTCGCACGATCTCCAGGAGCCGCTGCGGATGGTGGCGAGCTACGTCGAGCTCCTCGGGCGGCGCTACCGTGGACGGCTCGACGCCGACGCCGACGACTTCATCGGCTACGCCGCCGAGGGAGCCCGGCGGATGCAGCAGCTCATCGAGGACCTCCTCGCCTACTCGCGGGTGCAGACCCGGGGCCGGGAGCCGGAGCCGGTGGCGGTGAACGAGGTGGTCGAGGAGGCCGTCGACCGGCTGCGCCACGCGATCGCGGAGAGCGGCGCCGAGATCACCTGGGAGGGCCTCCCCGAGGTGCGCGGCGACGGCGGACAGCTCGTGCAGCTCTTCCAGAACCTGTTGGCCAACGCCCTCAAGTTCCGCGGCGCGGAGCCGCCCCGGGTCGAGGTCCGCGCCGCCCGATCGCGGTGGGGAATGGGTGTTCTCCGTGCGCGACAACGGCATCGGCATCGCCCCCGAGTACTTCGAGCGCATCTTCGTCATCTTCCAGCGCCTCAACGACCGTCAGCGAGTACCCCGGCACCGGCATCGGCCTGGCGCTGGTCAAGCGGATCGTCGAGCGCCACGGCGGCCGTGTCTGGGTCGAGTCGACGCCGGGCGAGGGAACGACCTTCCACTTCACCCTGCCGGCGAAGCACCAGGAGGCGGCATGAGCGACGAACCGAGGACTGCGCCATTGAGCATCCTGCTGGTGGAGGACAATGCCGCCGATGTCCGGCTGACCCTCGAGGCCCTCCGCGAGGGCAAGGTCGCCAACCGGCTGGAGGTCGTCGGCGACGGCGAGACGGCGCTCGACTTCCTCTACCGGCGCGGCCCGCACGTCGACGCGATCCGACCCGACCTGGTGCTGCTCGACCTCAATCTGCCGCGGAAGGACGGCCGCGAGGTGCTGGCCGAGATCAAGCACGATCCCGACCTCCGGCGGATCCCCGTGGTCGTGCTGACCACCTCGAAGGACGAGGCGGACGTGATGCGCAGCTACGACCTGCACGCCAACTGCTTCATCACCAAACCGGTCGGGCTCGCCGAGTTCCTCGAAGTGGTGCGCGCCATCGACGAGTTCTGGCTCGCCGTGGTCAAGCTGCCCCAGCGACGGGAAGGGGCACTGAGGTGCCGCTGGGCCGTCGGTCGCGCCTCCGGGCCCTGCTGGTCGAAGACAACCCCGGCGACCAGCGCCTGGTCCGCGAGATGCTCCGCGACGCCGGCGGCGCCGACGAGGTCGACCTGGCGCTGGCCGGCAGCCTCGCCGAGGCGCTCGCGCAGCTCACCGCCGCCTCCTTCGAGGTCGGCCTGCTCGACCTCTCGCTCCCCGACGCGCAGGGGCTCCGGGCCTTCGAGGAGCTGCGCGCCGCCGCACCGCACCTGCCCCTGGTGGTGGTGACCGGGTTCGCCGACGAGGAGCTGGCACGCGAGGCGGCCCGGCACGGCGCCCAGGACTACCTCGTCAAGGGCGCCTTCGACGGCAGGATCCTGCTGCGCTCGATCCGCTACTCGATCGAACGCCACCGCCTGGTGACCGAGCTCGAGGACACCAACGTCGACACCATCCGCCGCCTGGTGCTGGCCTCGGAGCACAAGGACCGTGACACCGCCGGTCACATCCAGCGGATCGGGGAGTACTGCGCCGTGATCGCCGGTGCGGCCGGACTTCCGGCGAGCGAGGTGGAGCTGCTGCGCCAGGCGAGCCGGATGCACGACGTGGGCAAGATCGGCGTGCCCGACGCCATCCTGCTCAAGCCCGGGCCTCTCACCCCGCTGGAGCGGCGGACGATGGAGCGGCACACGGTGGTCGGGGCGCGCATCCTCCACGGGTCGCCTTCGCGGCTGCTCCAGGCCGGCGAGGTCATCGCCCTGACCCACCACGAGCGCTGGGACGGCGAAGGCTACCCGCGGCGTCTGAGCGGGGAGGCCATCCCCCTGTGGGGACGCATCTGCGCCGTGGCCGACGTCTTCGACGCCCTGACCACGGACCGCCCCTATCGCGGCGCGCTCGCGGTCGACCGCACGCTCGGCATGATGGCCGAGGACCGCGGGCGCCACTTCGACCCCGAGCTGTTCGACCTCTTCGAGCGCCACCTCGACGAGATCCTCGACATCCGCACGACGTTCCGGCCGCTGCTCGGACCGTCCCGCCGCCAGGCGGACGCCGCGGGGCCGACGGCGGGGACGCCCTACGACGGGGAGCCCGCGGCCCCCTTCGACGCGTCCCCGCGAAACAACCGGCCCCTGAGCATCGGGTGATAGATTTCGCAATTCACCGCGCGCTTCTCCCTCCACCGATGCCGAAGAGCCGATCGCAGGCCCCGCCCGCTCCCCCTCCCCTGCCGGCCCTGCTGGCGGGTGCCGAGGTGGCGGTGGGCATCCTCGACGCGGCGGGTCGGCTGGGCCAGGTCAACGCCGCCTTCGCGACGCTGCTGGAGCGCCCGGCGGACGAGCTGAGCGGCCGTCCCCTGGCCGAGCTGGTCCGCGATCCCGAGGTCGACGCCGAGGCGCTCGCCGCCGTGGCGGCGGGGCGCCGGCCGCGCTACGACCTCGAGGCGTGCATGCCGCGGCCCGGGGGCGACGAGCTGTGGGCCGCCGTTGCCGATCCGGGCGACGTCCGCCTCGCGGCACCGCCGCCCTGGTCCTGCTCGAGGACGCCGGCGAACGGCGGCGGATGGACGAGGAGCAGCGTACCCTGCGCGACCTGCTGGGGGCCGCCGCCTCCGAGTGGCGGGCCACCTTCGACGCCATCGACATGCCGATCTTCATCCTCGGCACCGGTGGCCGCGCCGAGCGCCTCAACCGCGCCGCGCGGCAGCTCGCCGGCGCCGACTTCCGCGACCTGCTCGGCCGCCGGCTGGAGCAGATGGGGCAGGGCCGCCTGTGGCAGACGGCCGGACGGGTCGCCGAGGAGGCCCAGCGGGCCGGCGCCGCCGCGGCCGAGGTGCACGACGAGGCGACCGGGCGCACCTGGACGCTGGCGGCGAGCCCCGGCTTCCCCGACCTGTCGCAGGCCCGCCCGACGATCCTGGTGATCCGCGACGTCACCGGCCTCGTCGAGCTCCAGGAGTCGCTGCGCCGCAGCGAGACGATGGCGGCGATGGGCTCGCTGGTGGCCGGCGTGGCCCACGAGGTCCGCAACCCGCTGTTCGGGATCTCGGCGACGGTCGACGCCCTGGAGCGTCGGGTGGGCGAGCGGCACGAGCTGGCCCGCCACCTCGGCTTCCTGCGGCACGAGGTGGCGCGGCTGGAGAAGCTGATGGCCGACCTGCTCGACCTCTCGCGCCCGGTCCGGCCCGAGCCCCGCCCGGCGCCGCTCGAGCGGGTGATCGAGGAGGCGCTGGTCGCCTGCTCGGCGCGCTGTGCCGAGAAGGGCGTGACGGTGGAGCGGGGCCTCAGCGGGGACGCCGACCGCGGCCGCACTCTCCACCTCGACACCCACCGCGCCACGCAGGCGCTGGTCAACGTGTTGGAGAACGCCATTCACCACACCCCGGCCGACGGCGTGATCACGGTGGCCACCGGCACCGTGCAGCGCGAGGGCCGGTGCTGGCGCGAGGTGGTCGTGCGCGACAGCGGACCCGGCTTCGCCCCCGCCGACCTCACGCGGATCTTCGAGCCCTTCTTCTCGCGGCGTGCCGGCGGCACCGGCCTCGGCCTGCCCATCGTCGCCCAGGTCGTGGAGAAGCACGGCGGCCGGGTGGAGGCCGGCAACGCGCCGCAGGGCGGCGCCGAGGTGCGCCTGCGCTTCCCCCTGCCGGAGAGCGGAGCCGGGTCGTGACGCGCAACAAGATCCTCCTCGTCGACGACGACGCGGCGATCCGCTTCGCGGTGGGCGACTTCCTGGAGCACAAGGGCTACGCCGTCGAGGCGGCGTCGAACCTGGCGGAGGCCAAGGAGGCGCTGCTGCGCGTCCACCCCGACGCCATGATCCTCGACCAGCGGCTGCCGGACGGCAACGCCATCGAGGCGCTCGAGCAGCTCCGGCAGATCGACCCCGAGGTGGTGGTGCTGGTGCTCACCGGACACGGCTCGATCGAGCTGGCGGTCCAGGCGGTGAAGGCGGGGGCCGACCAGTTTCTCACCAAGCCGGTGGAGCTGGCGGCCCTGGCGGCCGTGCTGGAGCGCACGCTCGACTCGCAGCGCCTGCGCCAGACCCAGCAGGCCGTGGCGGTGCGCCACTCGCGCGATGGGATCGATCCGTTCCTCGGCACCAGCCCGGCCATCGCCCGCCTGCGCGACGAGGCGACGCGGGCGCTGCAGTCGGAGAGCCCGATCCTCGTGCGGGGGGAGACGGGCAGCGGCAAGGGGGTGCTGGCGCGCTGGCTCCACGCCCACGGCTCGCGTGCCGACGAGGCCTTCGTCGACCTCAACTGTGCCGGGCTGTCGCGGGAGCTGCTCGACAGCGAGCTCTTCGGCCACGTCCGCGGCGCCTTCACCACCGCGGTCGCGGACAAGAAGGGGCTCCTCGAGATCGCCCACCGCGGGGTCCTGTTCCTCGACGAGATCGGCGACACCGACCCGCAGATCCAGGGCAAGCTGCTCAAGGTGCTCGAGGAGAAGACCTTCCGCCGCCTCGGCGACGTTCGCGACCGCCAGGTGGACGTCCAGCTCCTCGCCGCCACCCACCGCGACCTCACCGAGCGGGCCCGGCAGGGGGAGTTCCGCATCGACCTCTACTATCGGATCAGCACCATCCCGCTGCGGGTGCCGCCGCTGCGCGACCGCACCGAGGACCTGCCGGTGCTGGCCGCCGACCTGTTGCGGCGGCTGGCGGCGGACCTCAAGCGCGGCCCGTTGGGGCTGTCGCGCGACGCGGTCGAGGGCCTGCGCCGCCACTCCTGGCCGGGCAACATCCGCGAGCTGCGCAACGTGCTGGAGCGCGCGGTGCTGGCCGCGGACGGGAACGAGATCCAGGCCGGGGACCTGCGCTTCGACACGCCGATGGGGCCGGTCGGCGGGGCCGGGAGCGCCCCTTCCGACCAGACGCTCGAAGAGATGGAGAAGCGCCAGATCGCCCGCGCGCTGGAGGCGGAGGGCGGCCGCGTGGTGGCGGCCGCGCAGCGCCTCGGCGTGCCGCGCTCCACCCTCTACATGAAGATCAAGACCTACGGCATCGAGCTGCCGCGGAAGAAGGGATGAGCGGCGCGGCGACGGCGCCGCCCCGGGGCCGGTCGATCCTGCTGGTCGACGACGAGGCGGCGATCCTGTTCGCGCTCTCCGACTACCTGGAGTCGCGGGGCTGGCGGGTGGCCACCGCCGGGAGCGTCGCCGAGGCCCTCGGCGAGCTCGCGGCGCGGCCGTTCGACGCCGCGGTCGTCGACCTGCGGCTCTCCCCGGGAGCCGAGGACGAGGCCGAGGGCTTCGAGCTGGTCGCCCGGATCCGCGAGCGCTGGCCCGCCACCCGGGTGATGCTGCTCACCGCGTGCGGCACCGCCCAGGTCGAGGCGGAGGCCGAGCGCCTGGGGGTCGCCGCCTTCCTGCAGAAGCCCCAACCGCTCGACGTCCTCCACCGGCGGCTGTCGGACCTCCTCGCCGCCGATTAGCCTCGGCCGGGACCTCACCCGACCTTGCGCAGGCGCGGCGACTCGTCGACCGCCGTCGGCTCCTCCTCGCCGAGGAAGGAGAGGTCGGCGCCCGCGGCGCGCAGGCGCGAGGCCAGCTCGGTCTTGTCGTTCGCCTTGCGGAAGGCGTCCTCCGGCGTGACCAACCCCTCGCGCACCAGGGCGAGCAGGGAGTCGTCGAGCAGCAGCATCCCCTTGCCCCGCGCCGTCTGCATCACCGACGGGAGCTGGAAGACCTTGCCCTCGCGGATGAGGTTCGACACCGCCTGGGTGGCGAGGAGCACCTCGAAGGCGGCCACCCGGCCGCCGCCGACTTTCTTGAGCAGGGTCTGGGCCACCACCGCCTTGAGGCTCGATGCCAGCATCAGGCGGATCTGGGCCTGCTCGCCCTCCGGGTACTGGTTGATCAGGCGCTCGACCGTGCCGGCGGCGGAGGTGGTGTGCAGGGTCCCGAACACCAGGTGGCCGGTCTCTGCCGTCTCCACCGCGATGCGGGTGGTCTCGAGGTCGCGCATCTCCCCCACCAGGACCACGTCCGGATCCTCGCGCAGGGCGGCGCGCAGCGCGGCGGCGAAGGATGCGGTGTGGTTGCCCACCTCGCGCTGGTGGACCAGGCAGCGCTTGGAGCGGTGCACGAACTCGACCGGGTCTTCGATGGTGATGATGTGGTCCGCCCGGGTGCGGTTGACCAGGTCGATGAGCGCCGCCAGGGTGGTCGACTTGCCCGAGCCGGTGGGACCGGTGACCAGGACCAGCCCCTTCGACAGGGCGGCCATCTCCTGCACCGACACCGGCAGGCGGAGATCCTCCGCCGAGGGGATGTCGACCGGGATGCGGCGGAACACCGCACCGACGCCGAGCTGGTCACGGAACAGGTTGGCGCGGAAGCGGGCCCGGTCGCCGAGCTGGAGGCCGAAGTCGGTGTCGTACCGCTGGTCGAACTCCTCGCGGTTCTTCGGCGGCGTGACGGCGAAGAGCAGCCGGTGCAGCTCGTCCGCGGTGGGCGGGTAGTAGCCGCGCACCGGCACCAGGTCGCCGTCCAGGCGCAGGCGCGGCGCCTCCCCCGAGGTCAGGTGAAGGTCGGAGCCGCCGCGGGCCAGCAGCTCGGCGAGCAGCGGTTCGAGGGAGGTGAGCTGGTGCATCGCTCCGGGGCGGACCGCCGCCGGCGGGCCGCACGAGATGGCGGCCGCCGGGACCGCCGGGTCGGGTGCCTCGGCGCCGGCCGGCCCCCGGGTCGCGGAGGCCCGCGGGGCGGAGGTGGCAGCCACGGAGACGGCGGGGTCGGGAGCCGCGGCGACGGCCGGGACGGGCTTCGCGGAGCCCCGCGGGACCGTGGGTCCTTCGACGCCGCGCCGCGCCGCGCTCGGCGGGCCGTCGGCGGCGGTGGTGTCGAGACGCACGATCCAGACGGTGGGGCCGTCGAGTCCGGGGCGCCCTTCCACCAGGATCCGGCGGCTGCCGACGGCGCGCTCGAAGCGCCAGCCGTCGCCGTCGAGGGCCAGACCCGGCGGCGCGATCTCCCCGACCAGGCGGCGCACCACCTCGGGCGCGAGCGCGGTGCGCGCCGCGGGCTCCTCCACCCCCTCGCGCACCACCGCCGGCGGCCGTCCGGGCGCCAGCAGCACCGCTTCGTTCGGAGGGGTGAGGAACGCTTCCACCAGCTTGTCGATCGCCGCCATCGGTCGGTCTCCCGTCGTTCGCATCCGGTCCCCGGGGTGCCCGGGGCGCCGTCGCACCCGCCTTGCGCAATCTCCGTACCGCCCCCGGAGGCCGGAGAAACCCAACCGGCACGGGCATCCCTCGGGTCGCCGGCCCCGCGGTCGCATCCGATCGCTGGACTCCACATCCAGCTCTCGGACGATCGCTGCGCCCCCGGCCCCCGCCGCGGCGTCGCCCCGTGCCGGGCCGATCGACCCCACGCCGCGTGTTGCCGCGCACGCTGCCGGCCGGCGGGGCGGGACCGCCGGGCGTCTCTCTGTTCCTCGCCCGCGAGGGCGCACGGCGTCACCCAGGCTCCGCGGGCACGCCCGGGCGACCGAGCGCTCCCGCGTCCGGCGGCACGGTGGCCTCGATCCGGGCGGGCCGCGCTCGGGACGCGCCGTCCAGCGGTCGGACTCCGAGTCCAGAGGCGAGACGATCACAGAACTCGGAGGACGCAGCTAAACGTTGCAAATAAAAGACTTCATCGCTAATAAGGCGTGGCACCCGGCTTGCCCTTGCCGAGGACAGCGCCCGAATCCACGGGCTCCGGCACGCAACAGGAGACCGACCATGCCCCCCCGCCCCCACCGTACCCTCCGACCGGCCCGTCTCGTCCTCCTCGCCGGCGCCCTTCTGCCCCTGCTCGCCGCTTGCGGCGGCGCCTCGAGCCCCACCGAACCGATGGGGCTCGAGACGTCCTCCATCGAAGCGGCGTCCGCCGGGTTGGCGAACCAGGCCCGGCGCGACCACGGCGTCGGGCCGCTGATGGTCGACCCGCGGATCGCCGACGTCGCCCGCTCCTACAGCGAGCAGATGAAGGCCCAGGGCTACATCTCGCACTTCGACGAGTCCGGCGGGGCCGTGGACAGCCGGCTGGCCGCCGCCGGCGTGCGCTTCAGCGTCGTCGGCGAGAACCTCGCGGCGGTCTCCGACCGGACCGACCCTGCCGGCACCGCCCACCGCAACCTGATGGCCAGCCCCGAGCACCGCGCCAACATCCTCGAGCCGCGCTTCACCTCGATCGGGGTCGGCGTGGTCACCGACGGCACGACCTACTGGATCACCCAGATCTTCGTCACCGACTGACCCCGTGCGAGGACCGACTCCAGCGACCGCCGGCACTTCGACCAGGAGGGATCCCATGGTCCGCCCATCCCAGACGAGCATCCCCGTCTCGACCTCGCCGGGCTGGTCCGCCGCCCGCGACCGCGCGGCGCTGGCGGAGCGGGTCAAGGAGCTGCAGTGCCTGTACGGCGTCTCGGAGGCGCTCGCCGGAGGCGACGACGAAGCCGTCCTCGAGCGGATCGTCGACCTGCTGCCCCCGAGCTTCCAGTTCCCCGCCGCGGCTTCTGCCCGGATCGAGCTCGCCGGCGGCGAGGTCACGACCTCCCGTTGGCCGGCCGGAGGGCCGCGCCTCGGAGCGGACGTCGCGATCGCGGGGGAGGTCGTCGGCCGGGTCGAGGTGGAGTACGCGGCGGCCGGGGTCGCGCACCTGCGCGAGCCGTTCCTGGCCGAGGAAGCCGCGCTGCTGCGCACCATCGCCGGCCAGCTCGCCGACTGGGAGCGCCGGCGGCGGGCCGAGCGGGCCCTCGCCGAGCGCGAGGACTTCTTCCGCACCCTGTTGGCCGGGGTCTCGGACATGATCGCGGTGGTCGAGGTCGACAGCACCGCCCGCTACCTCAGCCCCTCCGCCCTCGCGGTGCTCGGCCGCTTCCCCACCGAGTTGCTGGGTTACCCGCTCCTCGAGCAGGTGCACCCGGCCGACCGCGCCTCCCTCGCCGAGACCCTCCGCGAGGTCGCCCACGGCGGCAGCCTCGGGCACCGGCGCGACGTCCGCGCCCGGCATCGCGAGAAGGGCTGGCGGCGGCTCGAGCTGGCCGGCCGGCTGCTACCCCCGGAGGACGGTGCGATCCGCATCGCCCTGGCCGCCCGCGACGTCACCGAACGACGCCGGGCGGAAGACATGGTGCGGCACCGGGAGCGTCAGCTCGCCCTCGCGGTGGAGATCTCGGGAGCCGGCGTCTTCGAGCTCCGCTTCGACCCCGACCACCCGGAGAAGCCGCCGCAGGAGCTGCTCTCGCCCGCGCTGCTGGCCCTCACCGGCCGCACCTCCGAGGAGATCGCGAACCGGGACGACTATCTGCGCTTCGTCCTCGCCGAGGACCAGGCGCGCTTCGAGGAGACCACCGCACGCTTCCGCACCGGCGAGGTCGAGGAGGCGGACTTCGAGTACCGCATGCGGCACGTCGACGGCAGCGTGCGTTGGCTGCGCTCGCGCGGTCGGATGGAGCGCGACGAGCAGGGGCGCCTGCTGTCCTGGACCGGCATCACCCAGGACATCACCGAGCACCGGCAGCTCGAGCAGCGGCTGCGGCAGCTCGCCTTCCACGATCCCCTGACCTGGCTGCCGAACCGCGCCGAGGCCGAGCGCCGTCTCGCCGAGGCGCTGGGGGGCGACGGGGCCCGGACCGGCCAGACCGCCGTCCTCTTCGTGGACCTCGACCGCTTCAAGGTGATCAACGACTCCCTCGGCCACCGGCTGGGCGACGAGACGTTGAGCCAGGCCGCCGCCCGGCTGCGCCGCGCCCTGCGCCCGGAGGATCTGTTGGCCCGCTTCGGGGGCGACGAGTTCGTGGCGGTGCTCGAGGACGTGCCGGACGCCGCGCGCGCGGTGAGCGTCGGCGAGCGGCTCTTGGACGCCCTCGACGAACCGCTGCAGATCGACGGGCGCAAGCTGCGCGTCGGAGCGAGCATCGGGGTGGCGCTCGGCCGCCCCGGCGCGATCGAGCTCGACGACCTGCTGCGCTTCGCCGACATCGCCATGTACCGGGCCAAGTCCCAGGGCGGCGGCCGCGTGGTGCTGTTCGAGGAGGGCTCGGACCTGCCGGAGGCGTCGCGCCTGCAGCTCGAGGGGGAGCTGGCGCAGGCCGCGGACGGCGACGAGCTCGTGCTGCACTTCCAGCCGGTCGTGGGGCTCGCCGACGGCTCGCTGGTCGGGGCCGAGGCGCTGTTGCGCTGGCGGCATCCCGAACGCGGGCTGATCCCGCCGGGCGAGTTCCTGCCCCTCGCCGAGGAGACCGGGCTGATCGTGCCGATCGGCGAATGGGTCCTGGGCGAGGCCTGCCGCGAGCTCGCCCGCTGGCGGCGCCTGGGGGTGGTGGCGCCGGACTTCTGGCTCAGCGTCAACCTCTCCGCGCGGGAGCTCGAGGATCCGGGACTGCTCGACCGGGTCACCCGCATCCTCGCCACCACCGGGGCGCCGGCCGAGCAGATCGTGGTGGAGATCACCGAGAGCGCCCTGGTCACCTCGTTCGACTCGGTGGCGGCTCTGCGCAAGCTCGGGCTGCGCGTCGCGCTGGACGACTTCGGCACCGGGTACGCGTCGCTGTCCTCGCTGCGCCAGCTCGTGCCCGACCTGCTGAAGATCGACCGCAGCTTCGTCCGCGACCTGGGACACGACCCCTCGTCGGAGGGGATGGCGGCGGCGGTGCTGGACCTCGCCCGCGCGCTGGGCCAGACGGTGATCGCCGAAGGGATCGAGACCGGCGAGCAGGCGAGCCACCTGCGCGAGCTGGGCTGCACGCTCGGCCAGGGCTTCTACCTGGCCCCGCCGCTCACCGCCGGTGAGATCGCCTCGCTGGCGGTGCGCCGGGTCGCCTGAAGCGCCGCGGCCGGCCGCGCCCGCGGCCAAGAAAAAGGCCGGCCCGGCAGCGCCGGACCGGCCTCGGAGCGATCGTCGGATCGCGCGGAGCGCAGGCGGATCAGTACATCCCGCCCATGCCGCCCATGCCGGGCATCCCGCCGCCACCGCCGCCGCCCTTCTCCTCCTCCTTGACCTCGGCGACCAGGGCCTCGGTGGTGAGCATGAGGCCGGCGATCGAGGCGGCGTTGAGCAGCGCCGTCTTGGTGACCTTGGCGGGGTCGATGACGCCCGCCTTGACCAGGTCCTCGGTCTTGCCGGTGGCGGCGTTGTAGCCGATGTTGCCCTTCTCGCCGAGCAGCTCCTTGACCACCACCGAGCCCTCGACGCCGGCGTTGTTGGCGATCTGGCGCGTCGGCTCCTCGAGCGCGCGGCGCACGATCTTGACGCCGACCTTGACGTCGCCGGTGCCCTCGACCGCGTCGACCGCCGGGATCGCGCGCAGCAGGGCCACGCCGCCGCCGGCGACGATGCCCTCCTCGACGGCCGCCTTGGTGGCGTGCATGGCGTCCTCGACGCGAGCCTTCTTCTCCTTCATCTCGGTCTCGGTGGCCGCGCCGACCTTGATCACCGCCACGCCGCCGACCAGCTTGGCGAGCCGCTCCTGGAGCTTCTCGCGGTCGTAGTCGGAGGTGGTCTCCTCGATCTGGTTGCGGATCTGCTTGACGCGGCCGGCGATCGCCTCGCGGCGGGCTTGTCGTCCGAGTCGGTGACGATGGTGGTGTCGTCCTTGGTGATGACGACCTTCTTGGCCTCGCCGAGGTCCTCCCACTGCACGTTCTCGAGCTTGATGCCGAGGTCCTCGGTGATCACCTTGCCGCCGGTCAGGATGGCGATGTCCTCGAGCATCGCCTTGCGGCGGTCGCCGAAGCCCGGCGCCTTGACGGCCGCGACCTGCAGCGTGCCGCGCAGCTTGTTGACCACCAGGGTGGCCAGCGCCTCGCCCTCGACGTCCTCGGCGACGATGAGCAGCGGCCGGCCCTGCTTGGCGACCTGCTCGAGGATCGGCAGCAGGTCCTTCATCGACGAGATCTTCTTCTCGTGGAGCAGGATCTTGACGTTCTCGAGCACCGTCTCCATGCGCTCGGCGTCGGTGACGAAGTAGGGCGACAGGTAGCCGCGGTCGAACTGCATGCCCTCGACCACCTCGAGGGTGGTCTCGAGGCCCTTGGCCTCCTCGACGGTGATGACGCCGTCCTTGCCGACCTTCTCCATCGCCTCGGCGATGATCTCGCCGATCTCGGCGTCGTTGTTGGCCGAGATGGTGCCGACGTGGGCGATCTCGTCGCCCTCGACCGGCTTGGCCATCTTGTCGATGGCGTCGACGGCGGCCCGGGCCGCGGCCTCGATGCCGCGCTTGAGCTCCATCGGGTTGGCGCCGGCGGTGACGTTCTTCGAGCCCTCGCGGTAGATCGCCTGGGCGAGCACGGTGGCGGTGGTGGTGCCGTCGCCGGCGACGTCGGAGGTCTTCGACGCGACCTCGCGCACCATCTGGGCGCCCATGTTCTCGAGCGCGTCCTTGAGCTCGATCTCCTTGGCGACGGTGACGCCGTCCTTGGTGATCGTCGGCGAGCCGAACTTCTTCTCGATCACGACGTTGCGGCCCTTCGGGACCGAGGGTCACCTTGACCGCGTCGGCGAGCTTGTTGACGCCCCGCAGGATCGCGGCGCGCGCGTCCTCGGCGTAGATGATCTGCTTGGCCATGTTCTGTCGTTCTCCTCTGAGCTTGGTGGATGGGTCAGCCGATGACGGCGAGGATCTCGTCCTCGCGCAGGATGACGAGGTCGTCTTCGTCGATCTTGATCTCGCTGCCGGAGTACTTGCCGATCAGGATGCGGTCGCCGGCCTTGACGTCCATCGGCGCCGCGGTTGCCCTCGTCGTTGAGCTTGCCGGGGCCCACGGCGACGACCTCGGCCTCCTGGGGCTTCTCCTTGGCGGTGTCGGGGATGATGATCCCCCCGCGCACCTGCTCCTCGGCCTCGAGGCGCTTGACCACCACGCGATCGTGTAGCGGACGGATGTTCACGTTCGGTTCCTCCTTGCGGTCCTGAATTCGGGTTTGGGGAGCAGGCCCCGCGGCGCGGCAGCCTCTCTCACGCCTCCCGCGGTTGTTAGCACTCGGCGGGAGTGAGTGCTAAGAGTGTAGGCGAACCACCCCGGCCTGTCAACCGGCCCGTCCCGGTGGGTGGTGACGGGCGTCACCCACCGTCCAGTCTCTGGACGGCTCGGCCAGCGGCTGGAGAAACCCGCCGGCCACGACCCCTCCCTGACCCGTTCGGGAGAATGACGTAAGTCGCACATTGTCAATCGGTTGCAGGACTCTCCTTCCCCTCGGCACGCGCTGGAACCTCCTTTGCCCTATCGGCAGGTCGCCGCACCGCCGACGAGCGCGAGGCGGCCTCGCAACCGAACGCTGGAGGAGACACAGATGAAAGCCCGAGCCCGCCGCATCCTGATCGCCGCCCTGGCCGTCGCACCGGCCCTGTCGCTGTTCGCCGCGCCGCAGGCGCGCACCGTCCCCGGCCGCTACATCGTGACGCTGCGGCCGGACGCCGTCCGCAGCATCCGCAGCCCCAAGGAGTCGGTGGCCGTCCTGCCGACCGTCGACCAGGTCGCCCGCGGCCTGGCGCTCGCCCACGGCGGCGCCGTCGGCCGTCGCTTCGACCACGCGCTCGAGGGCTACGTCGCCCTCACCGACGAGGCCGGCGCCGAGCGCCTGCGCCACGACCCGCGGGTGGCCGCGGTGACGCCGGACGCCTGGGTGGACCTGGCCGGCATGCAGGTGGCGCCCCCGTCCTGGGGCCTGGACCGCATCGATCAGCGGCCCGTGGACCTCGACGGGGTCTACGCGTACCCGAACGGCGGCGCCGGCGTCGACGTCTACGTGGTCGACACCGGCATCCGCAGCACCCACGAGGAGTTCGGCGGCCGGGTGGACACGAGCCGCGCCTTCTCGACCCTCGCCGACGGCTACGGCTCCGAGGACTGCAACGGCCACGGCACCGCGGTGGCCGGCGTCATCGGCGCCGCCACCTACGGCGGGGCCAAGCAGGTGACGCTGCACCCGGTCCGCGTCTTCGACTGCTCCGGCAACGGAACCATCTCGGACATCCTCGCCGGGCTCGACTGGGTGGCCTCGGACTTCGCCGCCTCGCGGGTGAAGAAGGGCAAGCGCATCGTCGGCGGGGCGCCGGCCGTGGTCAACATGAGCTTCGAGGTGCTGCTCTACTCCGCCGTCAACGGCGCCGTCGACAGCCTGGTCCGCGACGGCATCACCGCGGTCGCGGCGGCCGGCAACGACGCCGACGACGCCTGCTGGTACAGCCCGTCCTCGACCGACAGCGCCATCGTGGTCGGGTCGACGAACCCCGACGACACGATGTCGTCGTTCTCGAACTGGGGTCCCTGTGTGGACCTCTACGCGCCGGGCTACGGGATCACCACCACCTACGGGCGCAGCGACACGGACGTCGTGCAGTTCGCCGGCACCTCCGTCGCGGCGCCGCACGCCACCGCGGTGGCCGCCCTCTACCTGGCCGACCACCCGAAGGCGTCCCCGGCGGAGGTCGAGAGCGCCCTGCTGGTCAACGCCGGCAGCGCCCCCGGAACGCCGCTGCTCTACTCCGGGTTCCTCAACCCCGACTCCTCCCCGTCGAGCGAGCCTCCGGCGGCGGCCGGTGCGCCCGGCGCCGAGTTCAGCGTCTCCTGCCACCCGAAGAACCGCACCTGCTCGTTCGACGCCTCGGCTTCGAGCGGGGACCTGGCGACCTGGACGTGGGATCTCGGCGACGGCGCGAGCGCGCTGAACACCACCTCCGACGAGCGCTACCGTTACGGCTCCAGCGGCACCTACCAGGTGACCCTCACGGTGACCGACACGGCCGGCCAGACGGCAAGCGTCACCCGGCCGGTGGACGTTCCGTAGGCCGGCCGCCGGTCTCCTCCAGACACCGCTCCACCGTCTCCCGCACCGCCGGCAGCAGCTCCCGGCGGTGCGGGACGACGAGCTCGTAGGCGGGGACGCCCGCCGCCACCCGCCCCAGGTCCGCGAGCTGCCGCACCAGCAGGTCCTCGTCGAACAACCGGGCCGCCACCGTGTGACGGACCAGCGCCGCCAGCGCCGCGGCAGGAGCCAGCGGCGACACCGTGACCTCGTCGCCGCCCGCCAGCACGAAGAGGGCGGCAAGGGGCAGGCGCTCGGGGCCGCCGGCGGGCTGCGCCGCCGGCGGCAGCTTGAGCTGGGGGAAGGCGGGGAGCAGCTCGGCGCCGGCGCCGCCGGGCTCGATCACGGCCACGTCGTCGGCCAGGCGGCGCCAACCGCCGGCGGCCAGGGCGGCCGCCAGCGTGCTCTTGCCACGGCCCGACTCGCCGAGAAAGAGGGCGGCGCCGCGCTCGGTCGTCACGGCGCTGGCGTGGAGGCACCAGGCGCCTCCGAAGGCCAGGGCGACGACGAGCCCCGGACCCAGGAGGGTCTCTTCGCGCTGCGCGACGGGGAGGCCGGGGGCCAGGGAGCCGGCCGTCGACGCGGCGCCCGTCGGCGGCGATCGCGAGCTCGCCGCAGCCCTCGAATCCGAGGCGGAGGCCCCCGCCGCGGGAAGCGCTGCGCGACGCAGGGCGCTCGCGCCCAGCCAGGAAGACGCGAGCAGCTCCGGAGCGGGCGCTCCGGGGTGCGGCAGCGAGAGGCTTCTCCTCGGAGGAGACAGACGGGAGCCGCCGGACGGGAGGCCGATCCGAACGGCGCCAGAGCGCCGAGCGGCGGCGCGCACCGAGATCGCGGCCAGCGACCCGGCAGCGAAGCGCCGCTCCGGCTCGACGGTCCCCGCGAGCAGCGGGGCCGCGGAGGAGGATCGGGAGAGGACGGCAGAGGTGCCGACCCCCGGCGAGGGCCGCCGGTCAGAGGCCCGGTGAAGCGGGTCGATCCGCTCTCGATCGACGGACCCGTCGAGCCGCAGGTCACGTCGCGGAGATCGCCCAGTCTGCGGAGCCGGGGCTCGCTGTAGCGGCGCTTTCGCACCGCCTCGGTGAGTCCTCGGCAGCGGCCCGCTGGGGGGTCTCGTTCTGTTTCTGGCGCAAATTCGTCTCCCATCCGGTCCCGTTCATCCCCGTTCATCGAGTGTTCCTCGTAGTCTAGCACGCGCCTACCGAGTCGCACCAAGCCGGCAGGCCGCGACAGCGCCAGGCCAGAGCGACAGCCTCCGGCTGCTCCAGCGCCGATCGAGACGTCGGTCGCAGCCAATCGGCTTGCACAAACCGGCCCCAGAGTCCGGGCTCGGCCGACACAGTTGATCGCGAAAGCCGGATCCCTCTGCTCCCCGAGACAGGCCCTGGTACGCCCAGCGCAGGATGTCGGTGGGACGCTCGCGGCACCGCACGACCCTCCGGGAGCCGGCCGGCGAGCGCCTGCCGCTGCAGCCACTTGCTCGCCGGCGGCCGGTAGAGCAGATCGCCGCGGGGAGCCCCAGCACCAACTCCACGAGCCGGCGGTCGCGGTACGGAAAGCGGAGGTCGACACCCGCCTCCAGCCCGGCGGTGCGGAGCTGCGCCGCGCCAGGCTCCAGAACGGCGCGGCCGCGCCCCAGCGGTCGATCTCGCCGCGCCCCGACGGGCCGCTCCGCACCGAGCGGGCCCGCCGCGAGGCTCTCGCGGGTCTTCCGGGTCGCCCACGCCGGCGCCCGGAACGGCCCGCCGCGGCGACCCGCCAGGCGGTGGCGGCGGCGCGCAGGCGGCGCCGGCGACCCGCCACCGCGGGACCAACCCGCAGCAGGCGCCACAGGCCGCTGCCGCTGGCCCCAGCGGCCACGGGCAAGCAGGTCGCGCAGCCAGTAGTCGCCACCCTCCCAGAGCCTGGTTGGCGAAGTGGCCGGTGAGCAGGACCCTGACGCCGCCACGGCACGCGGTGGCGAAGGCGGTCCCAAGCAGCGCCAGGAACGGATCCTCGCAGGGGAACTCCGGAGGCGGGACGGGCGGCGCGCCGGCGGCGTCCAGCGGGGTCAGCCCATCGGCCGGCGCCGGCAGCCAGCGCAGCCCAGGCGCTCGACGACCGGGAGGATGTGCTCGCGCTCGTCGCACTGCGGCAGCCGGTCGAAGACCCAGGACACCGCCGCCAGCGGGGACGCTGCACGCGGGGCGGCCAGGGCCGCCAGCGACGTGGAGTCGAGCCCGCCGCTCAGCAGAATCCCGGCCGCCCGGTCCGCCGGCGCGCAGGCGGCAATCGGCCGCCGCGGCGTCCAGCGGCCGAACGGAAACGCTCCACCGCCTCCTCGTCGCCCCGCCGTGGAGCGGCGCCGGCTCGAAGACTCGGCGAAGGAGCCGTGCGCGGGGCCCCGCCCTCCTCGCAGCGCAGCGACCGACCGGCGAGCAGCTCGTCGATGGCGCGATAGAAGGTGCGGCCCGGCAGCGGCGCGCGGAAGGCCAGGTAGCGGCGCGACGCTGGTGTCGTCGGGCAGCCGCGGCCGACGCCGGGCACCGCGAACAGCGCCCGCTCGTGGGTGGCGAGGAGGAGCACCTCGCCCCTCCGCGCGACGACCAGACGGCGATCGCCGACCGGGTCCCGGGCGGCGAGCAGCCGCCTCCCGCCCGGCCTCGACCCGGACCAAGGCGAACGGCCCCAGCAGGCGTCCGAGGCCCTCCACCCCAAGCGCTCGAGGACGTGCGACGCGAGCCGCGCGTCGGAGCGGGGGTCGTCGGCCGGCGCCTCCAGCGCGGCGAGAAGCTCCTCCCGGTTGTCCAGCCGGCCGTCGAAGAGCAACTACCCGAGGCGCCGTGGAGCGGCTGCGGCTCCGCGGTCTCCGCCGCCGTCGACGGCAGGTCTCCGACGGCGAGAACCGCTCCCCCGGTACGCCCGACCCCGCCACCGTGCCCCGCAGGGCGCCAGGGCGGCGAGCGGCGGCCTCCGCCCAGCCACGGTCGGGAGGGCCCCCGCCGTGTCCACGGCGGCGAAGAAGACGGTCATCGGACGGCGGGCTCGCTGGATCGGCCGGCGGGCCGGAAGGAGCGAGCCCCGGGAGAGGCGAGCACCTCCCCCGGGGCAGGAGCGGACAACGTGTGCGCCTACGGGCCGACCACCAGGGCCGGATCTCCCAGCAGCGACCAGCCCAGCACCACGTCGCGGTAGTCGTTGCCGTCGATCGGGAGCTGGTGCTTGGCGGCGAGGACCGCGTCGCCCAGCGCCACCGGACCCTGCCCGCAGCTCCACCGCCAGCGGGCCGGCCAGGGCGCGCGCCGAAGTGGTCTCCAGCAGGGTCGACGCCCCCAGCACCGCCGCGGCGCCCTGGTCCCCGGCGAGGAGGAACTGGTGGCCGAGGGTGTTGAACTTCGGCGCCGGGTGGAAGGTGTTCCAGCAGCCCCACTGGAGAACCACGGACGGCAGACCGAAGTTGGTCAGCCCGGCGACGTCACCGTAGGTCAGCAGGCCGCCGAAGCTCCAGGTGGTGGGGCCGGAGTGGCCGACGAAGGACGCCACCGCCGGCCCGGAGCTGAGTGACTGCAGCAGCAGGCGCCGGGCTCCGGAGAAGCCCGAGCGCGTCGACATAGGCCCGGTCGACCAGCCAGTCGCCCCCGAGCAGCGCGATCATGTTGTCGCTCTCCTGGGCGAACGACACCCCGTCGGATTCCGCGGCGTCGGCGGCGAAGATCGCCGAAGCGTTGTCCGACCGCGCCTCGTACTCGAGCGTCTTCTGGACCAGCAGGCCGAGCTCGGCCGAGCGAGCGGACCGGGAAGCGCCCGACCGCGATGTCCGGGTTGCGATCGCCGTCGACGTCGCCGTAGAGCGGGTCGATCGGCGACCAGAACACCAAGTCGCTCGTCGGGCCGTAGGGCGTCGGCACGAAGCTCACCGAGCCGATCCCCAGGTTGTCGCGGTAGTCGTAGGTGTCGCCGCCCACCAGCAGGAGGTAGCGCACCCCCTGGTTCGCCGCGGCCTCTGCCACGTAGCGGTGGATCGCCTCGGCGTCGACGATGCCGTCGTTGTACTGGTCGTAGATGTCGGCCACGTCGACCACCCGGACGCTGTGCCCCTGGCTCTGGCGCTGGGCGACCAGCGGCCCGAGGCCGTCGAGGAAGGCGCCGTTGGCGACGATCAGGTAGTCGGCGGACCCGCTGGTCAGGTCGGCGACCGGCCGCGTCGCCGCAGGCGTCGGGCGCGTAGGAGCGCGCCGTCGGCCACCAGCACGTAGTCGGCCATCGCCGCGGTGCCGCGGAAGGTCAGCGTGCCGCCGGCCGCGTCGACGCCGGTCAGCCGCACCGGCCCGCCGGCGTCGAGCCGGTAGAGCCGCGCGCCGGCGCCCGCCCCGCTCACCTGCAGCACGTCCCCGGCGGCGCGGAAGCGGAACTGCGGCCCGCTCGCCACCAGGCTCCGCGGATAGGTGAGGCTGAAGCTGTCGACGAAGAAGTAGTCGAAGTCCAGGCCGAGGTCGGCGGGAACCTCCAGCGTCAGGGTGTTGCTGGCCGCCAGCACCCCCGCCGGGACGGGACCCTCGAAGGTGTAGCCCGAGAACCCGTCGAAGGTGCCCTCGCCGATCAGCGTGCCGTTGATCTTGAAGCGCACGTGGTGGTCGGGGTTGGCCGGGAAGGCGCTGTTGCCGCCCAGCACCACCTTGAGCGTCGGCGCGACGCCCGCGGCGCCGGTCAGCCCGTCGGCCGGAAGCGCGAAGTTGTAGGACTTGGCGTTCTTGCCGGTGGTGAGCCAGGCGTAGTACCAGGGGTCGACCGGCGAGTTGACCGACCAGGCCTTCTCGGTCGTCGACCACGCTGTCGGCGAGGCCCCAGGTCACCGGGGTGGCGGCGGTCGGACCGCCCGCCGCGGTGGCCATCGACTGCGCCGGCCTTCTTGTCGACGACCAGGTGGTAGACGTTGGTATCGGTGTAGAGGCTGCCCTTCACCGACTCGCCGTAGAACTCGAACCACGAGCCCGGGCCGAAGGTGCGGCCGCTCGCCTCCATGTCGATGGGCACCGCGTGCCCGCGGTTGGAGAGGGCGAGGTCGCCCGCCGCCACCGCCGACAGGTCGAAGCCGGCCGCCGCCAGGTCCTCGTAGCTGACCCGGTACAGGCCGTCGCGGTCGAGCCGCAGGTCGAGAGCGAGGTCGTGCTTGCCGACCTGCGGGTCGTTGCTCGGCGGCTTGCCCTTGACACCGCCCTTCGCCGCCGCGGTCACCGCGACCAGGCGGCCGCGCCCGCGCCGCCCGCGGTCGAGGTCGTAGTGGACGGCGCTCCAGTCGATCGCCGGCGCCTCGGGGCGCTGGCCCGCGGCGGCGCCGACTTTGAACGGTCCGTGGCGCCGGGCCTGTCCGGTGGCGTCGACGTCCTCGATGAGGAACTCCGAGCCCAGCCCGGCCACGTCGAGCTCGTAGTCGACCGTGTCGAGCGAGGAGCCGACCCGCGACGGGATCAGCTCGTCGTTCGCCTTCTGCCACGCGTCTCCGTGCCGCACGTAGACGTTGAAGCCGACGTTGGCCGTCTCGGTGGCGGTGGACCAGCGGACGGTGCCGCCGCCGCCGGGCTCACGGTGCGAGGCGACCGAGGCCACGGTCACCGGAGTCGTGCCCGCGGAGGCGCCGCAGGTGATGCCCTGAACCACCGGCGATGGTGAGGCTCGAGCTGTTCGACCACAAAGTCCGCATGGTGAAGGCCACCGGCGCCTGGGAAGTGGTGTCGGTCAGGGCGTAGTCGAACTGCAGGGAAGCTGTCCGATTCGGGCCGATGATGTTGAGGGTGTTCGAAGCGCTCTTCGGCTGCCACTGGAGGACGCTGCCGCTAGCCGGCGAAACGCCGCTGACGATCGAGGTGGCGCCCCCGTCGCTCGCGACGACGTTTCGAGACGCCGCCGCGGGTCTCGTCGTAGTCGACCTGGAAGAAGGTGTATGACGCCGTGCCGCAGCGGAAACGCTCGGCGGGGGTGGGCGACGGGTCGGTGCAGCTCGTCACCGCGTTCGTGTACCACACCGTGCAGCGCGTGTACTCGCCCGGGATCGGGTCCAGCGTGTTGTTGCTGTTGGTGTCGTGGAGGACACAGCTCATCTGGCCCTGCGTCGCGATGTTGCCGGTCGACGAGCAGAACAGCTTCGCCACCGGGATCGTCGACTGCAGGGTCGAGCAGTTGCACTTGGCCTTGGTGCCAGGCACCACCTCGGTCGCCGAATCGCAGGTGTTGTTGGTGCCGGCGCCTTTGCTGTGCACCTCTTCGGTCTGGTTGCCCCAGGTCGCGCAGGTGGGGATGTCGACGAAGCCGTTCGAGTCGCCGTCGCCGCAGGGGAAGGTCAACGGCGAGGTGAAGATGATGACCGAGTCGTCCCAGGTGCCCTTGTCCCCGCCGGAGGCGACGTTGTCGCTGGGGTCGCGATCGCAGCCGGCGTTGTCGTGGGCGCGCAGGTCGCCGCAAGCGTCACCGTCGGTGTTCAGGTACGGCCCGTTGTCGGGATTGCCCGGCGGGTCCAGCCGCGCCAGGTCGAGGAGGTTCGCCCCGGTGCACATCGCCAGGCCCTGGGTGGCCACCGGGCTGAGGATGGCGCGGGCGCAGTCCGTCCCGGTCTTGGCGCTCTGCCCGTTCTTCGAGATGTACATGCCGAGATCGTAGCGGTCCTGCGCGGTGCTGTTGTGCAGGCGTCCTTGGAGATTGATCGACACGTTGTCGTTCGTGTTGACGCAGCCGTCCGTCTGGGTACCCAGGCCGACGACGACGAAAGTGACGTCGTTGGACGTGCAGTTGTTGGTGTCGCCCGCGTTGAGCACACCCTGGGTGACGGAGTTGGCGTCGACGCACTGACCGCTGTTGATGAGGATCTGCGCCGCGGCCGTGCCCGGCCACAGGAGGAGCGGCAGAGCCCCCAGGACGATCCACCCCGCTCGAAACATCGACTTCGTACGCATCTCTCTCCCTCCGGTACGCCGCGCGGCCTTCGCCGCCGCGGCAACTCCTGTGGAAAACGTCATCCCCTGCTCGGGTCGCGCTCGGCCTCGTCCCGGCCCGCCGGCTCGGCGGCGGCCGGGGCCCCCTCCGCATCCCTGGCGCCGGCGCCGAGGGCGAACAGGTACTCCGCCAGCTCGTCGCCGATCGCGGAGCGCCCACCGAACCAGCGCTCCTCCCCCGTCTCGAGGTCGCGGAGCAAGGCACGCGGGAGGGGGGTCTCGCCGGGAAGCTCCCGGGGCTCCTCCCACACCCGCAGCAGGTAGGAGCGGCGCCGCTCGGGGGCGTGATCCGCCGCCGGTCGGGTCCGCTGTGGCCGCTGCTGTGTCTCTCCTCGCATGGTCTCCCGCTCCCTTCGGTCCGCCCAGAGTCCACTATGATCGTCAGGGCAGCGTCAGCGCCCCATTTCAGCTTCCGATGAAACAACGACCTCCCACCGCCGCGGCCCCGGCGCCGATCGAGATCCGCCTGCTCGGGCCCTTCGAGCTGCGCGACGCCGCGGGGAGGCCGCGGCGTCTCGAGTCGCGCCGCGGCCGCGCCCTGCTCGCCTGGCTGGCCTGCCACGCCGGCACGCGCTTCAGCCGCGAGCGGCTGGCCGGCCTGCTGTGGCCCGACGACGAGCCGTCGCGCGCCCGCCACAACCTGCGCCAGGCGCTCTACGATCTGGGCCGCGCCATGAGCGAGGACGAGAAGGACCGGCCGCTGCGGCTGCGCGGTGAGGAGGTGGGCCTCGACGCCGCCCGCTGCCGGGTCGACGCCGAAACGTCTTCGAGGCGACCGCCCGCGAGGGCCTCGGCGGAGCGCCGTGGCACCTGGTGCGCGCCGTGCCGCTCTACCGCGGCCGCTTCCTCGAGGGGTTCCGTCCCACCGACAGCGACGAGCTCGACGGCTGGGTGCTGGCGCAGCAGGAGCGCCTGCGCGACCTGGCGCTGGCGGCGCTGGAGGCCCTGGTCGAGCACCACGCCCGGCACGGCGAGCATGCCCACGCCCTCTACCGCGCCCGCCACCTGGTGGAGCTCGACCCGCTGTCCGAGCGCGCCCACCGGCGGCTGCTCCGCCTCTACGTCGAAGGGGGGCAGCGGGAGCGCGCCCTGGCGCACTTCGAGAGCCTGCGCGAAGAGCTGCGGCGCCGGTTGGGCAGCGAGCCGATGGAGGAGACGCGCTCGCTGGGCTCGACGCTGCGCGGCACGGCGGGAGCCGCAGGTGGCGACGGGGAGGTGCGCTCGCGCCTGGCCCCTCTCGTCCCGCTGGTCGGCCGCGACGCGGCGCTCGAGCGGCTGGCCGAGAGCTGCGCCGCGGCCCTCGGCGCGGCACCCCGCCTCGCCCTGGTCGACGGCGCCACCGGCTCCGGCACGACCCGGCTCGTCCACACCGCGCTCGACCGCGCGGTGGCGATCCACGGCGCCACCGTGCTGCGGGGGCGGGCCTCGCACCTGGCCGGGCTGCTTCCCTATGCCGCGCTGCGCCGGCTGCTGGACTCGCTGCCGCCACGGAGCGGCGACCTGCCCGGCGAGGACGACCTCGCGACCCTCACGGCGGGCACCGACGGCGGCCCGCGGGAACGGCTCGCGGCAGCCCTGACGGAGCGCCTCGAGGGCCTGATCCGGCCGCTACCGCTGCTGCCGCGCGTGCCGCTGATCCTCTTCCTCGACGACCTGCGCCGCTGGGACCCCGGCAGCCGCGACGTGCTCACCGCGGTGGTCCGCGCCCTCGGGTCGCAACCGCTGTGGCTGGTCGCCGCGCGCCGCGCGGACCACCCCCTGGATCCCCCGGAGCTGGCGGCGGCCCTGGGAGGGCGGCTGGACACGGTGCGGGTGGGCCCGCTCGAGCGCTCCGACCTGGCCGCGGCCGCGGCCGGGCTGGTGCCGGCCGACGACGCCGCGCGGCTGGCGCGCTTCCTCCAGCGCGCCGGGGGTGCCGTGCCGGTGCGCCTGGCCGAGCTGGTGCAGGGTCTGTGGCAGCAGCGGATCCTGGAGCGCGACGGGGCCCGCGGCTGGAGCCTCGCCGCACCGCTGCCGCCGGCGCCCACGGGCACCTTCGACGAGTTGGTGGTGGAGCGGCTGCGGGCGCTGCCGTACTCGACGGTCGAGCTGCTGTCGCTGGCCGCGGTCTTCGGCCCCTCGTTCGAGGTGGACCTGCTCACCGAGGTCGCGGACGAGCACCCCGGCGTGGTGGAGATCGCCCTCGAGCTGGCGATCGAGCGCGGACTGGTGCGGCGCGTCCCGCACCAGTGGCGCGAGCGGCCCGGTCCGCGCGATCTCCTGCTCGTGGTCGGGTGGGGCGCGCCGCGGCCTGGTCGCCTTCTCCCACCGCGCCCTGCGCGAGGCGATCTACGGGCACCTCGACGACGCCGAGCGGTCCGCCCTGCACCGGCGCGTCGCCGCAACGCTCGAGGATCGCACCGCGGACGACGAGGACCGCCGGCGGGCGCGGCTCGCCCACCACTGGCTGGCCGCCGGCGAGCCCGTCGCGGCCCTACCCCACCTGCGGGCGTGCGCCGCACGGGCCCGGGCGCTGGGGGACCGCTGGACGGCGGCGGCCTGCCGCCAGGCCGTGGCGGAGGCCACCCGTGCCGCCGGGGGGATCGCGGAGCCGGCGGACCGCCCCTCGCGATAGACTCCGGCGTCAGGAAAGCTCTTTCCTCCGAATCGCCCGAGGTGTGACGTCAGCATGGGACTCGAGATCCGGCTGCTGGGGGGCTTCGAGGTGCGGTCGTCACGCTCCCCGGAGGCGCACTTCGAGTCGCAGAAGGTGCGGGCGCTGCTCGCCTACCTCGCCACCAGCCCCGACCACGCCTTCAGCCGCGACCACCTCTCGGCCCTGCTCTGGCCCGAGTCCGACGGCGACAGCGCGCGCCGCAACCTGCGCCAGGCGCTCTACAACCTGCGCCAGACCCTGGGCGACGACGGCGAGATCCTCGAGGCCGACCACCAGCAGGTGCGGCTGCGCGCCGGCGCCGACGACCGCGTCGACGTCGAGGAGTTCGAGCGCGAACGGCGGCGCGGCCTCCCCGGCGGCGACGAGGTCCTGGTCTCGCACCTGGTGCGGGCGGTGGAGCTCTACCGCGGCGAGTTCCTGGCCGGCTTCTACGTCAAGCAGAGCAGCGCCTTCGAGGAGTGGCTGGTGGCCGAGCAGGAGCGGCTGCGCGACGCCGCCATCGGCGGCCTCCGGGTGCTGGTCGACCACTTCTCGGCACGCGGCGAGTACGACGCGGCCCTCGGCCACGCCCGGCGCCTGATCGAGATCGACCCGCTGTCGGAGGAAGCGCACCGCGAGCTGATGCGGCTCTACGTCCTGGGCGGTCGGCGACGGCGCGCCCTCACCCAGTTCGAGGAGCTCGCCGAGCTGCTCGAGCGTGAGCTCGGCGTCGAGCCGCTGCCGGAGACGCGCGCCCTGTACGAGAGCATCCTCGCCGAGGACCTGCCGGCGGCCCGCCACGAGCCGGTCCGGCCGCCGCTCGGCCCCTTCGTCCCGCTGGTGGGCCGCGGCGGGCAGCTCGGCGAGCTCTCCGAGAGCTGGCAGTCGGCGGTCGAGCGGACGCCGCGCCTGGCCCTGGTCGACGGGCCGCCGGGCATCGGCAAGACCCGCCTCGTCCGCTCCTTCCTCGACCGCATCTCCTCGCAGCGCACCGCCACCGTGGTCCAGGGGCGGTGCCTGGGCCCGGCGCCGCAGACCGCGGCCCAGCCGTGGGCCGAGGTGGTGCTTTCGCTGGCGTGGCTGAGCCGTGACGGCGAGTCCGCGCCCGGCGTCGCCGGCACGGCGGAGCCGGGGACCGCCGCCGCCACCCCGCCGGCGACCCTCGAGGAGCGCGTGACCGGGGCCATCGCCGCCTTCCGCGCCGCCGCCCCCGCCGCCGACGCCGGCCGCCCCCTGGTCGTGTTCCTCGACGACCTCCACTGGGCGGGGGAGAGCAGTCTGGCGCTGCTCCCGCCGCTGCTCGACGGCGTCGCCGGACGGCCCCTCTGGCTGGTCGCCGCGGTGGACAGCGCCCAGCTCGAGGCGTCGTCACCGCTCCACGACCTGCTGGAGCACCCGGCGGTGGACCACGTGCTGCTCGACCGGCTGGGCCGACGGGACCTCGAACGGGTCGGCGCCGCCCTGGTCGGCGAGGGCGACGACGCCGCCCGCCTCGCCGCCCACCTGTCGGCGGCGAGCGGCGGGATGCCGCTGGACGTCGTCGAGCACATCAACTACCTGTGCGACGAAGGGATCCTGACCCCGGGCAGCCGGCAGCGCTGGAGCCTGGCCGGCGAACCGCGGATGGCGCGGGTGGTCGGCATCGACCTCGACGAGCTGATCAGCCGGCGGCTGCACCGCCTCCCCACCTCCACCCGGCGACTGCTCACGCTGGCGGCCGTGATCGGCCAGACGTTCGACGTCGAGCTGCTGCAGCGGGCGGCGCGCGAGCACATCGGCGTCGTCGAGATCGGCATCGAGCTGATGCTGGAGCGCTGGATGGTCCGGCAGTACGCGCGGCGCTGGAGCGACAGCCCGCGCGAGCGCGACCTGGTGCTGTGGGCGCAGGGGGCGCGGCGGGGGAGCTTCGAGTTCGCCCACGCCCGCATCCGCCAGGCGGCCCGGGAGGACGTCAACCCGCTGCGTCGCCGCAGCCTGCACCGCGAGGTGGCCAGCGCCCTGGCCGAGCGCTTCGAGCCCGAGCACGAGCCGGCGGTCGAACAGGTCGCCTACCACTACCTGGAGGCGGGAGAGCCGGCGCCGGCGCTGCCCTACCTGCGGGCCGCGGCCGAGAAGTCCGCCCGCTGGGGGGACGCCTCCACCGCGGCCCGTCTGGCGGACCAGGCGCTGGCGGTCATCGCCCGGCTGGAGGGCGACGCCTCGGCCAGCGAGCGACGGGAGATGGAGCGGCAGCGGGAGGCGGTGCTGCGGGCCGCCGGGCGCGGCCCGCAGCCGGCGGCCGGCGGCGCCTGAGGCGCCACCGCGCCGGAGACCTCAGAAGCTGAAGCGCAGACCGAGGTAGGCCTTGGTCTGGTTCTCGTAGACCGAGCCCTCGACCAGGTCGTAGCGACCGACCCCGAAGAGAGCCACGTTGTCGGTCATCCGCACGTCGAGCCCGAACTGCGCGTTGACGCCGACGTGCTCGTCGCTGTTGTCGGTGATGTCGGTGCGGAAGACGGTGGGGTTGGTGCTGACCCGCACCTCCTCGGCCGTCTGGTAGTCGAGGAAGTGGACGCCGGCGCCGACGCCGAAGGTGTAGTCGACGTGGCGGAAAGGCACCAGGCCGATCAGGTTGACGCCGGCCAGCAGGTCGCTGTTGTCGCTGTCGTGCGACCAGTAGGCGACCTCGGGCTCGATGTAGCCCTGGATGCCCCCGCGCTGCAGCTCCTCGCGGGTCATCCCGCGGTCGCCCAGGCGGATGCGGAACGAAACCGAGTAGTACGGCTCGGCGGGACCCTCGGTGTCGGCGATGCCCAACGCCACTCCCAGGCCGTAGCTCGGAACCGTCGCTTCGTAATCCTCCGCGGCCTGAGCCAGGGCCGGAAGACCGGCCGCCAGACACGTCATCGCGAACACCGTCATCCAACGTCGCATCGTCTCCTCCTCCTCTCGTCCTCTCGGTTTGCCGCTCCCCGAACTGCATTGACAGCCAGCCGCACGAAGCTCCCTCGGGCGCCGTCGCTGGAAACGGATCGCCCAACATTAGACACCAGAGCGGCGCCGACCACAAGACCGGCGCTCCGGGGGAACCAGGCGGAGCCCGCCGGCGGCCTCAGCCGCCCGCGGCGGCCTCCCCGCCCCCCAGGAACCGGACCGGCGTCCCCGCGGTCGTGTGGTTGGCGAGGAAGAGGGCGTCCCAGTTGGTGAGCCGGACGCAGCCGTGGGACGTGGCGTAGCCGATCGTCGCAGGGGCCGCGGTGCCGTGGATCCCGTAGTTCTCCTTCGAGAGCTGCATCCACACCAGCCCCACCGGGGAGTTGGGGCCGGCGGGCAGCAGCGCGTCGGGCCGGCTGTCGGGGACTTCGTGGAAGAGCTTCGGCTGGTAGTGGAACTCGGGCCGGTAGTCGAGGGCGGTGACGCGGAGCTCACCGGTCGGCGACGGGTCGTAGCCCGCCCCCACCGTCGACGGGAAGTGGTAGAGCAGACGGCCGCGGTCGTCGAGAGCATGCAGGTAGAAGCCGTCCTTGGAGATCTCGATCCGGGCCACCCGTCCGCCGCCCCCCTGCCGCGGCTCCACCCGCTCGACGTCCGGCACCACCAGGCGGTCTCCGGCGGCCAGCGCGGCGAGGTCGAGGTCCGGGTTGAGCTGCGCCAACAGCTCGGGGGTGGTGTGGAAGCGCTCCGCCAGCTCCTCGCGGGCCGAGGCGTAGCAGAGGCAGTCGAGCTCCGACTGCGCCTCGACGTCCTCGGGGATGTCGACGAACGGACCGGCGAGATCGTCGGCGCTCAGGGTGATCTCGGTCAGCGGGTCCGCCGTGCCGACCTGGGCGACCAGGCGGTCCCACAGGGCGCGGTCGGGCGTTCCGGTCGCCTCGAGACCGAGCGCGTCCTGCAGCCAGTAGACCGCCTTCTCGGTGTTCTTCCCCCAGCGGCCGTCGAGGACCCCCGGCGAGAAGCGCACCCGGTCGAGCATCCGCTGCAGCGCCAGGATCGTCGGCCCCCCGCCCTCGCGGTCCACCGGCAGGACGGGCTGGAAGTCGTCGTAGGCGTCCGGCGAGATGTCGTCCCAGGACTCGGCGCCGGCCGGGCCGGACGCGGCCGGCGCAGCCGAGCCGGCGGCCGGCGGGGCGCCGCCGGACCGCATCGCCTCCACGGGAGCCGCGACGGCACCGCCGGGCGTGCCCGCACCCTCCGACGCGCCGGCCTCGGCGGCGCCGCCGGCCTCCCCGCCCGCCGGCGCGGCGGAGCCGCTCCCACCGGTGGCCGCCCCGGTCTCGCCGCCCGCCTCGCCGGCCTCGTGCCGCCGCTCCAGATCGCGATCGGCCGCGGCGCGCCAGGACTCGTCGAGTCGCTCGCGGTCGAGGCGGGCCTCGTCGACCTGGCGGTACCCCCGGGCCGGCGTGCTGGGGTCGACCGCGGGCGCGGCGGCCGGGGCCGCGGGCGGCGCCGGGGCCTGGGGGCCCGACCCGGTGGTGTCGTGGTCCGCGTCGCGCACCACGCAGGCGCCGGTGACGGTCAGGACCAGGATGGCGAGGAGCGGTGCGGCGCAGCCGAGGGCGAGGGAGCGGGGACGGCGGAGTACGGTTCTCATGGCCCACCTACGGGTGCAACCCGCGTTCCCGGGGGCACGGGATAGGATGCGCCGCGCCGATGCTCCCCCGTCTCCCCCGCCTCGCGGCCCTGCTCCTCGCCGGCGCCGCGGCCTGCCGCCCGACCCCCGACGCCGTCCGCTACAGCGAGCTGCCGACCGATCCTCCGCCGGGCCCGCCGGGCGGCGCCGAAGTGGTCTGCGCCAACGAGACGCGCCCTGCGCGCCCGGTGCGCCCCGGCGAGTCGTTCGAGGTGCCGATCGAGCTGCGCGATGCGCCGCGGTTCTTCGTGTCGGCCTGCGACGAGGACCGCCGCCCCGCCACCCTGACGGTGACGGTGCGCGCGGGCGGGGAGACCCGCAGCGGGCGGCTGGAGCTCGACGGGCCGGGCTGGCGGCACGGCGAGCTCGACCTCGGGCCGCTCGCCGGGAAGCTGGGGACGGTGCGCGTGGCGGTGGGACCGTCCAGGCGGTGGCACAAGCGGCGGCCGCGGCCGGTGTGGATCTCGGACGCCTACGTCCGCCAACGCGTGCCCGCCGCCGAGCGCCGGCGCGACGAGCCGGCGCCCGGCCGGCGCATCCTGCTGATCTCGATCGACACCCTGCGCACCGACGCCATCGCCGCGCTGGCGCCTGGCGGCCGGCCGCGGGAGCCGATCTTCCCGACGCCGGCGCTCGACCGGTTCGTCGCCGACGGCGAGGTCTTCTCGCCGACCTACGCCGGCGCCTCGTGGACCAAGCCCTCCCACGGCGCGCTGCTCACCGGCCTGCTGCCGAGTGCCAACGGCACCCTGGCGATGGGCGCCATCCACCCGGAGATCCCGACCCTGGCGGAGCGCCTGCACCGCGCCGGGCTGGCGACCGGGGGGCTGGTCTACGACTGCACCTGGCTCAACCCGAAGTTCGGCTTCGACCGCGGCTTCGACGACTACCGCTCGGTGCGCTGGCAGACCGCCCGGCTGGGGCGCGCCACCGCCGACTGGATCGCCAGCCACCGCGACCGGCCCTTCTTCTTCTTCCTGCACACCTTCGAGGTGCACTCGGACTTCCACCGCCTGCCCTACGAGGGATCGCACGTCACCACCGGGCTCCTGGAGCGGCTGTTCGGCGTCCCCAAGTACGGCTGCCGCGACGGCGAATGCGGCTCCGGCTTCCTGATCGCGCTGCACGACGGGACGGTGCACCCGATCCCCGAAGACCCGGCGATCCTGCGCTACCTCTACGCCGCCGGCGTCGCCGCCACCGACGCCGGCCTCGGGCAGCTCTTCGACGACCTGCGGGCGATGGGGATCTACGACGACCTCACCATCGTGCTCACCGCCGATCACGGCGAGATGCTGCTCGAGCACGGCGACACCCTGCACGGCCGGCACTGGGAGCAGGTGGTCCGCGTGCCGCTGGTGGTGAAGTGGCCCCGCGGCGAGCGGGCCGGACGGCGCACCGCGCGCCTGACCAGCGCCCTCGACGTCGTGCCGACCTTGCTGGACCTGGCGGGGGCGCCCGCCGCCGAGCTCCCGGGCCGGGACCTGCGGAGCCCGCGGTCCGGGCCGGTCTTCTCCGACTCCGGCTGGACGGTGGTGCGCGACGGCCGCTGGAAGGCCGCGGTGGGGATGCCCGACGGCGACGTGCTGTTCGATCTCGCCGCCGACCCCGGCGAGGCGCACGACCTCAAGGACGTGCACCCCGACGTGTTCGCGGCCCTGCGGCACCGCGTCGAGGCGCGACGGGCCGAGGGGGAGCGGCGGCGCGAGCGGCTGGCCGCCGGGGCCGGCGACCGGGAGGCGCCCGAGCTGACCCCCGAAGAGCGCGAGCGGCTGCGCGCCCTCGGCTACCTGCGGTAGGCGCTGTCCCGCGCCGGCGGCCCCGCTCAGCCCGCCAGGGCGCGGCCGAGGGCCGCGCGCACCGCCTCGCGGCTGTTCTCGGTGGCGACGCGATGGCGGGCCGAGCGGACGAGCCGCTGGCGGAGCGCGTCGTCGTCGAGCAGCCGGCCGATCGCCTCGCGCCACTCCTCGACGGTCTCCGCCAGGAGGAGGTCGCGGTCGGGACTGCCGGCCGCCCCCGCCGCGGCCCAGCGTGAAGCCACCACCGGCACTCCGGCGGCCCACGCCTCGAGCACCTTGACCGGTACGCCCGAGCCGGCGCGCAGGGGGGCGATCGCCACCGAGGCGCCGGCGAGGATCGTCCCCAGGTCGGCGGGAGAGTCGACGAGCCGCACCCCGGTGGCCCGGGCCGCGGTCCGCACGCGCGCGGGGGGTCGCGCCCCGGCGACCACCAGCTCCAGCTCCGGCCGTCCCGCCCGCACCGCCGGCCAGACGTCCCGCAGCCACCAGGTGACGGCGTCGGCGTTGGCGAAGTAGCCCAGGTTGCCGGTGAAGACCAGCCGCGGCGCGTCGTCGGCCGCCGCGCCCCCCGGCTCGCCGGCGGGCGGCGGCAGCGGCACCACCAGCGGCACGACCGCGAGACGGCGCGCCAGGTCGGGAGACAGGCGCTCGCCGAGCCAGGTGCGGTCGCGGGCGCTGACCAGCAGGCCGGCCCGGGCGCCGGCCAGCAAGCGGTCCTCGGCGGCGGCCAGGCGGCGCGCCTCGTGGGCCAGCAGCGGCGCCATCCACAGGTGGTCGAAGGAGGCGCGGCGCGAGAAGTTGAGCGACAGCGAGTCGATCAGGTCGACGGCGTACGGCGTCGCCCCGAGGTCGGCGGCGTGCGCGGCCAGCCGCACGAGCTGGAGGACGACCAGGTCGGCGGTGGGCGCCAGGTGGCGCAGCCGGCGGCCCAGGTGGGGCTGCCGGAAGAGCCCGGACTGCAGCGGCTGGCCGCGGAGGCCGGCGAGGACCACGCCGGCGGCCGCCGCCGGCCGCTCCACCCGGTAGAGGACGCGGCGGACCCGCGGGTCGCCGGCCTCGGCCTCGTCGCGGTCGCCCGGCTCCGGCGCCAGCAGGGTCACCTCGTGGTCGTCGGCGAGCAGGTCGGCGAACTGCACGGCGCGCACCTGGTCGCCCCGCCGGGAGGGCCAGGGAAAGCGGGAGACGACCAGCAGGATCCGCACGGCGGGCCTCGCGGCGGCCGGCCCCTACACCAGCTCGAGCAGGTGGCCGAGCTTGTCGCGCTTGGCGCGCAGGTACTCGCGGGACTCGTCGGTGGGGGCGACCTCGAGCGGCACCCGCTCGACGATCTCGAGGCCGTAGCCGGCCAGCGCCACGTACTTCTTCGGGTTGTTGGTCATCAGCCGCATCCTGCGCACCCCGAGGTCGCGCAGGATCTGGGCGCCGACGCCGTAGTCGCGGTGGTCGGGGAGGAAGCCGAGGCGGACGTTGGCCTCGACGGTGTCGTGCCCCTGCTCCTGCAGCTCGTAGGCGCGCAGCTTGTTGAGCAGCCCGATCCCGCGGCCCTCCTGGAGCAGATAGAGCAGCACGCCGCGTTTCGCCTCGCCGATGCGGGCCATCGCCTCGTGGAGCTGGGGCCCGCAGTCGCAGCGCTCCGAGCCGAAGATGTCGCCGGTGACGCACTGGCTGTGGACCCGGACCAGCACGGCGTCGTCGGCGTCGATCTCGCCCATCACCAGGGCGATGTGCTCTTCGCCGGTCACCTCCGACCGGTAGGCGTGGATGCGGAAGGCGCCGTAGGCCGTCGGCAGGCGGGTGACGGCGACCTGGCGCACGATGGTCTCGTGCTCGAGGCGGTAGCGGATCAGGTCGGCCACCGTGATCATCGCCAACCCGTGGTGGTCGGCGAAGCGGCGGAGCTCGGGCACCCGCGCCATCGTGCCGTCGTCGTTCATGATCTCGCAGATCACCCCGGCCGGGCGCAGCCCGGCCAGCCGCGCCAGGTCGACCGAGGCCTCGGTCTGGCCGGCGCGCTTGAGCACGCCGCCGCGGCGCGCGCGCAGCGGGAAGACGTGCCCCGGGCGCAGCAGGTCGATCGGCCGGGTCGCCGGGTCGATGGCGGTGCGGATGGTGGCCGACCGGTCGGCGGCGGAGATGCCGGTGGTGATCTTGCCGCGGGCCTCGATCGACACCGTGAAGGCGGTGCCGAAGGGGGTCGAGTTGGCGCCGTCGGCCACCATCAGCGGCAGCTCGAGCTCGTCGCAGCGCTCGGCGGTGAGCGAGAGGCAGATCAGCCCCCGGCCCTCCCGGGCCATGAAGTTGATGGCCTCCGGCGTCACCCGCTCCGCCGCCATCGCCAGATCCCCCTCGTTCTCGCGGTCCTCGTCGTCGACGATGATGACGAACTCGCCCCTCCGGAAGCGCTGGATCGCTTCGGGGATCGGGGTGAACGGGGAAGGGGTGGTCGCAGGCATGGCGCTCGGCTGCATCTTATCGCCAACCGTGCACGAGACGTTCCGTCCCCCCGGACACGGCCCGCGGCGCGGAAGAGGTGAAAACGGTCGCGGCCCGGGCTAGAAGGGATTGCCGAGGGAGATGAACCAGACGATTCCGCGCTTGTCCCCGATCGGATCGAGGGGATAGCCGAGGTCGACCCGCAGCGGACCGATCGGCGACAGGTAGCGGGCGCCGACCCCGATGCCGTTGCGGAAGTCGGAGAGGTCGATCTGGCGCCAGTCGGCCCACACGTTGCCGGTGTCGTAGAAGACCACGCCCTCCACCGGGCCGAAGACCGGGAAGCGGTACTCGAGGTTGAGCAGCGCCAGGCCGTTGCCGCCGGCCGGGCGCAGCGACCCGTCGACCGGAAACAGCGTCGCCTTGCAGTCGATCGAGGCGTCGAGGTGGCCGTCGGCATCGAGGCAGGTCGAGTAGGGGATCCCCAGCTCGTCTTGCTCGTAGGCGCGGTGGCTCGTCGAGCCGCCGGCGAAGAACCGCTCGGCCAGGAAGACGTCCTTGCTCGCCACGTCGACCCCCGCGGGGATGAACGGATCGACGATGTCGGAGGGCAGCGGCGACAGCGGCTCGATGCCGCCCGCCCGGGCGCTCACCGCCACGGTGCCGAAGCCGAGTGGGAAGTAGTTGACCTGCTGCAGGAAGAGCTTGAAGAAGTCGGCCTCGGCGGCGAAGGCGGGGAAGGCGTACTGGAGCTGGAGGACGGAGTTCCAGCCGCGGGTGGGGTTGATCGGGTCGTCGCGGCGGTCGAGCAGCACGCTCGGCACCAGGCTGGCGACCCGCAGCTCCTGGAACTCGCGGCGCAGGTCGGTCTGGTCGGGCGGGGTGTCCGGCGACGACGGTAGGTCGAGGGCCCGGTTCTTGACGATGCGGTAGTCGTAGGCCAGCCCCAGCCGGGTGCGGCCGAGCTCCTTGACCCCCTCGATCCGCAGGCCGCGGCGCACCACCTCGAACGACGACCGCCGCTCCTCGAGCCGCGACAGCGAGTAGGTGACCGGGATCTTGTAGCGCCACAGGTAGGGCTGGTCGACGAACAGCCGGTACTCCTTGCGCTCCTGGCGGATGCGCAGGTCGATCGAGCCGTGGATCGCCTTGCCGAAGAGGTTGTTGTGGCTGTAGCCGGCGAGGCCGCCGAAGCCGCTCTCGGAGTCGTAGCCGGCGCCGTAGACCAGCCGCTGGACGTCGCCTTCCTCCACCCGCACCACCACGTCGCGGGTGGAGGCGCCCAGCGGCGCCGGGGTCAGCTCGACGTCGACGCGGCGGAAGATCCCCAGCCGGTAGAGGTCGCGCTCCGCCTCGAGCAGCCCGGCGGTCGACACCGGCGACCCGGGGCGCAGCGCCATCGAGCGGCGGATGACCGTGGTGTCGGTGCGCGAGTTGCCGCGCACGATGATGCGGTCGACCACCGTCTGCGGCCCCTCGAGGACGTCGAAGGTCACGTCGGCCAGCGTGTGGTCCTCGTTCCAGTCGCTGTGGGCGGAGACCTGGGCGGAGTTGTACCCCAGCCGGTCGTAGCGGCTGCGCAGGGTGTTGAGGCTCTCGTCGACCAGCGCGGGGTGGTACGGGCCGCCGGCGTGGAGCGGGAACTCGTCGCGCACCTCGCCCGGATCGAGGTGGTCCATGCCGGTGAAGCGCAGGTCCACCACCCGCTGGCGCTCGCCCTCCTCGATCGGGATGGTCACCGCGAGGCGGTGGTCGCGGCGGTCGATCGCGGCGGGCCCGACCCGGGCCTCGGAGAAGCCCTGCAGCGCGTAGTACGAGCGGATGTTGTCGAGGTCGGCCTGCAGGACGTCGTCGACGAGCGTCCCCCCTTCCCCCAGGAAGGGCACGGACGACAGCAGGTTCTTCGGCGCCGTCTGCATCAGGTCGCGGAGATGCCCGTCGTCGATCTGCTCGTTGCCGGTGAACTCCACGCTCTCGAGCGTGTACTGCGCGCCGGGGGTCACCGTCAGCCGGACCGTCAGGGTGTCCTCCTGGCGGCTCTCGTCGCTGTCGACCTCGACGTCGTAGTACCCCTGCTCCTGGTAGTGGCTGCGCACCCGCTGGACGCTGAGCAGGAGCAGGGCCTCGTCGTAGCCCTCCGGGTCGAGGACGGGCAGCAGGTCGTGCTTCTCGAGCTTCTTGCGGTCCGCGCCCACGATCTCGACGACCACGCGGGGGCCGACCTCGAGCGGGTAGGTGAGCTCCACCGTGTGGTCGGCGGCGCGGTAGTCGACCCGCGCGTCGTCCACCCGCGCCATGCGGTACTTCTGGTCGACGAGCCAGCGTTGCAGCCGCTCCGCGTCGCCCTCGACCCGGGACTGCCGGAAGGCATCCCCGGGCCGGGCGCGCAGGTGCTCGCGGAGCTGGTCGGCGGTGAAGGGCGCCGGCGGACCGTCGAAGGTCACCTGCCCGATGGTCGCCCGCGGACCCGCCTCCACGTGGTAGATCACCGTGGCGCGGCTGCGCTCGTCGTCGATCTGCGGCTCGAGCCGGACCGTGGCCTCGAAGTAGCCCTCGTCGCGCAGCAGGTCCTGCATCGCGTAGACGCCGCGCACCAACCGCGACTCGATCAGCGGATAGCCCGCGCGCTGATAGAGGGCACCGCGCAGGCGGTCCTGGGCCACCGCCCCGCTGTCGCCCTCGACCCGGATCTCGGTCACCAGCAGGTTGGCGCGCAGCGAGACCACCGCGATCACGCCGTCGCCCCCGGGCGCCGGGCGGCTGAGCACCGCCACCCGCGAGGCGATGCCGCTCGCCTGCACGTTGCGCAGCGTGCGGTCGACGCTCTCCTGGGTGAGCGGCTCGCCCACCTCGAACGCCAGCAGCTCGCGCACCCGCTCGAGGTCCTCGCGCGAGAAGACCGCGTCGCTGTGGACGTCGATGCCGCGCACCACCGGAGGGGCCGCCACCGCCGCCGGCCCGGCCGGTGCCGGCTCGGCGGCGGGTGGCGGCGGAACGGCCGGCCCGGGGGACGGCGGCTCGCCCTGGCCCGCCGCGGGCGGCGCCCCGCCCAGGGCCAGCGCACCGGCGAGCAGCAGCGTCACGAGCGGGCGGCCGGACGCCATCAGAAGCGCCGCTCCACCTGGACGTCGACCGAGTAGGCGTTGTCGCCGCGCTGGGTGAACACCACCACCACCTTGTCGCTGACCTGCCACTCCACGGAGAGCAGGTCGCGCTCGGACGTCGAGGGGTCGCGGGAGTAGGTGACGAACAGGTCGCGGGAGATCTGCTTGCCCACGGTGAAGGCCAGCGACGACTGCCCGGCGCCGGCGGCCGCCACCGGGGCCACGCGGAAGCGGTCGAAGCCGAACAGCGTGTTGACGCGCTCGCTGATCACCGAGGCGGCCTGGCCGTAGAGGAAGCGCTGCGCCGCCCCGGCGCCCGGCTGCCCGCCGCTCTCGCCGGAGAACACCCGGCCGCTCTCCGCGATGCGCTGCCCGGTGGTCAGCAACGAGACGATCTCCAGGTCGGCGAGCGGCGGGTCCGAGGTGAAGGTGGCGTTGAGCCGCTCGAGCGTGCCGGCGAGGTTCAACGTGATGTCGTAGTCGCGCACCTCGGTGGTGGCGGCCAGGTCGACGACCGGATCGATGCGGTAGGGGTTGGCGAAGGTCAGCAGGCCGCGCTCGACGCGGTACTCGTTGTCCACGTACACCACCTTGCCGCCCTCGTCGAGCTCGACCTGGCCGAAGAGGATCGGCTGCGCCAGGCTGCCGCGGACCACCAGGTCGATGTCGCCCCGCAGGTCGGCCACGTTGTTGCGCACCCGTAGCGCGTCGGGGCCCTCGATGGCGACGTTGAGCTGGGTCGCGGCGAGGGTGGGGTCGGCGGCGCCGGCCTCGAGCCGGCTGCGCTGGAAGACGCCCTGCAACAGGTCGCCGAGGCCCGCCGGCACGTCCTGGAGGTAGAAGGCCCGCTGCAGGTCGACGGTGCCGGCGATCAGGCGCCCGTCCGGGGTCGAGCTGACGCTGACGTTGCCGCTGCCGCGGATCAGGAAGCCCTCGGGGTAACGCACCGACACGTCGTGCACCTGTGCCTGGATGCGATAGCTCACGTCGCCGGCGGCGAGGTCGACGAGGTCGACCCGGCCGGCGGCGCGCAGGTCGCCGCCCGCCACCTCGGCGGTCAGCGTGTCGAGCACGACGCGGTCCGGGTAGAACAGCGCCACCGCGTCGAGGTGCTCGAGCGCGTGCGGGAAGCCGTCGACGATGGCCCGGCCGTGCGCCAGCTCCGCCTGGCCGCTGAGGCGCGGATCGGCGAGGGTGCCCCGCCCCACCGCCAGCGCCGTGAGCTCGCCCGACAGGTGCACGTTCGGGACGAAGAGCTCGAGCCACGCCGGGTCGATGTCGGCCTGCAGGCGCAGGTCGAGGGGGCGCTGGCCGGTCAGGCCGACCGTGCCGGTGGCGAAGAGCTCGCTCCCCCCCCGGGGGTGCCCAGGTACAGCGAGTCGACGGTGATCTCCTGCGGGCTCCACCGCACCACCACCGGCTCGAGGTTCTCGATGCGCCGCTCCTGGTAGGTGGCGACGAGCTGAGACAGGCTCAGGGTGGCGCCGAGCCCTCCGCCCGCGAAGGGCCCTCGGACCGCCAGGGTGCCGCGGAACGAGCCCTGGAGCCCTTCGACCAGAGGTCTTTCGGAGCTCAAGGCCAGCAGGCCGGCGAGGTCGTCGCTGGCGAGCTGCAGCGTGACGTCGGCGCGCTCGCGGGTCAGCGGCCCGCCGCCCTGGAACTCGACCAGACCGAGCAGCGAACCGGCGGCCTGGAGCTGCTGGCCGTTCCAGTCCACGGTGGCGGTGGCGCCGCCACCTTCGCCGAGCTCCCGGCCGGCGAGCCGGAGGTCGCGGGCGGCCACCCGGGCGCGCACCACCGGCTGCTCCAGGGTGCCCCCGACACTGGCGTCGACGTCGGCGGTGCCGGTCAGATCGGCCGGGATCACGTCGGCGAAGGGAGCCGCGGCCAGCTCCAGGTCGTGGCCGGCGAGGACGAAGTCGAGATCGCCGGCGGCACGGTCCCAGATCCCCCGGGCGGTCACCGTTCCCGCCGGCGCCGCGACTTCGAGGTTCTCCACCTCCACCCGGGTGCCGGCGAAGTCGCCGCGCGCGGCGACCCGGTCGAGCGACCAGCCGTCGACCGTCAGCGGAGCGGCCTCGAGCTCGACGCTCCCCTGCAGGCGGTCGGCAGGGCCGGCCACGTCCAGCCGCCCGCTCGCCGCGCCGGACAGCTCGGTGACGCCGGGGACGAAGCCGGCGAGCGTGGCCAGCGGCCAATCGACCAGCACCGCGGACACGTCGAGCTCGCCGGCGGTCAGCGGCAGGGGGACGCTGCCGCTGGCGATGAGGGCGCCGCCGTCGCTGGCCGCCTCCACCCGCAGGTCGCGGATCGCGTCGGGGGCGAAGCGCAGCGACCCGGACACGCGGGTCAGCTCGGCGGAGGCGGCGGTCACGTCGGAGAGGTCGAACCGGGTGCTGCCCGAGAGTCCGGCGGGGCCGATCGCCAGGTCGCCCTCGGCGCTGCCACTGCCGCCGGTGGGCAGCCACGGCGGCCGCTCGCCCGCGACCGGCACCAGCGCCGCGAGCTCGCCGAGGTCGCCGCTGTTGAGCCGGTAGTCGAAGCTCCCGGTCGCCGCCTCGACGTCGAACGATCCGGAGGCCATCAGGCGCTGCTGCGCGGAGACGGCCACCAGGTCGCCGCTCGACACCACGCCGTGCTCGTAGACCACCGGTGCCGTGATCCGGGCCAGCTCCAGGGCCGGGGTCTCCACCTGCCGCAGGTCGATCGAGCCCCGGAAGGCGGCGTCGCCGTCGGCGATCTCGAGCCGGCCCGTGGCGGTGCCGGTGCCGGCCGTGGGCTGCCACGGCGGTGCGCCGCCGCCCGCGGCCGGGGGCAGCGGCAGGGCGCGGGCCAGCCGCCCCAGGTCGCGGCTCTCGAGCTGGAGGTCGAAGGCGCCGCGGGCGGCTTCGAGGTCGTAGCTGCCCGCCCCGGTGACCCGCTGGCCCGGCGCGGTCACCACGGCGTCGCGGGTGGTCACGACGCCGTTTTCGACCGTCGCCGTCGCCCGGCCGGCCAGCGGCAGCTCGACGGGGGTGCCGCGCACCGCGGCCAACCGCACCTCGCCGCGCCCCGAGCCGGTCAACGGCGAGTCGCTGGTGAAGCGGTAGGTGATTTCGCCGCTGGCGGCGCCGGTGAGCCGGGAGAGCAGCTCGCTGTCGAGCTCCTGGTCGTCCACCAGCTCCCGCACCGACAGCCCGTGGAAGGTCGCCGTCAGGTCCACCGGCCTGCCGTCGGCCTCGCCGGTCAGGTCGACGTCGACGTCGGCGGTCACCGCGCCGCGGGCGTAGGTGGCCTGCTCGACCTCGACCTGCACCCCGTCGCGATCGCCCGAGACCCGGGCCACGACATCGGTGAAGACCCGCGGGGCGAGGCGCAACCGGTCGGAGCGCACCGTCCCGCGGTAGGTGAGCGCGTCGTCGTCGAGGTGGACGTCGCCGGCGAAGCGGAACGGCCCGCTCAGCGGCTGGTCGAGGTAGCCGAGGCGGCGGGCGAGCTCCGCGGCGCCGGTGGCGTCGACGTGGATGGCGCTCTCGCGGTGCTCGCCGCTCCAGGTGGTGGTGCCGGAGAACCGCGCCGTCAGGTCGGGCCCGGAGACGCGGCCGCCGGCGACCTCGATCCGGCCCGGCGCGAAGATCCCCTTCGCCGACAGCGCCCCGCTCCACGGCCGGGCGTCGGGCAGCACGGTGCGCACGTCCTGGGCGACCACCAGGGTCTCGAAGCGATCGCCGCCGTCGGGCGTCTCGCCGGCACCGCGCAAGCGGGCGCGCACCGCGCGGGCGTCGATCTCGAGGGGCAGCTCGCGCTGGTCGAGGTGGAGCTCGCCGCCCGCGACGAGCAGCCGGTCGACGGTGACCTCGACCCGGCCCTTGCCGCCGCCGGAGGCGGGGAACTCCGGCAGGTTGGTGGTGCCGTCCTCGTGGAAGATCGTGGTCACCACCGGCCGGTCGACCTCCACCCGCTGGATGCCGATCGACAGGTGGGTGAAGCCCGACACCGAGAAGCGCAGCTCGAGCCGCGGGACGGTGGCGAACGGCGGATCGTCGGGGTCGGGGCTGGGGATGACCAGGTCGTGCAGGATGAAGGTGCCCGGCCGCAGGCGGACCTCGACCGAGCCCACCGACACGTCGCGGTGCAGGTACTCGGAGAGCCGCGCCTCGACCAGCGAGCGGACTTTCTCCTGCGTCCACGGGCTCTGGGCGAGCAGCACCACCACCGCCGCCACCACCACGACCGCCGCCACCGTCGCGCCCGCGGCGACGAGCAGGCGGCGGCGCCGGCTCCACGTCGGCCGCTCGTTCATTCCTCGGGGCCGGGCTCCCCGCTCGGCTGCGGCCGCGACCCCAGGTGGGCGGCGACGTTGAGGCCCCCCCACCGGAGCTTGCCGCGCAGGCTGTCGTAGAAGGTGCGGCCGGAGACCTTGACCAGGCGGCTGACCCGCGCCGACCGCGTCACCGCGACCGTGTCGCGCGCCGACAGGGTGGTGCCCTCCTGGCCGTCGAGGGTGAGGAAGACCTCCTCCTGGTCGGTCTCCAGCGTCACCTCGACCGAGCCGGTGGAGGGCACCACCACCGGGCGCAGGGTCAGGGCGTGGGGGGCGATGGGGGTGAGGATGACCACCGGCAGGAGGGGGTGGACGATCGGACCGCCGGCCGACAGGTTGTAGGCGGTCGAGCCGGTCGGCGACGAGATGATCAGCCCGTCGGCGCGGAAGCGCGCCACCAGGTTGCCGTCCACCCGCAGCGACAGCTCGATGATGCGGGCCAGGGCGCCCTTGGTCACCACCGCGTCGTTGAACACCCGGTAGCGGGCGCGCACCGCGCCGCCGCGCACCAGGTGGACGTCGAGCAGCGGCCGCTCCTCGATCTCGTAGCGGCCCTCGAGCACGCGCACCAGCCCGGGGTACAGCTCGCCGCGGCTGATCTCGGTGAGGAAGCCGAGGCTACCGAGGTTGACGCCGAGGATCGGGACCCCTTCGGCGAGCGACCGCGCCACCGCCAGCAGCGTGCCGTCGCCGCCGAGGACGATGACCAGGTCGTAGGCGACGGCGGCGTCGAACGGCGGCTGCGCCGAGCCGGTCGCCCGGCGGGTGGCGTCGTCGAGCGCCACCTCGATCCCCCGCCGCTCCAGCCAGGCGGTCAGCTCCCGGCCGGTGTGGACGGCCTCCCGGCTGCCGCTCTTGGCCACCAGCCCGACGTGCTGGAAGATCCCCTGCTCCCCCGCGGCACCCGTCATCCCCCCTCCTCCCCGTGCTCCCCCGCCGGCGTGCGGCGCAGCAGGGCGAAGCTCTCGACGTTGCCCCCGCTGCCGGCGACCGGCGAGTCCACCACCCCGAGCGCGACCAGGCCCAGCGACGCCAGGGCGGCGACGGTCTCCTCGACCGTCCGCCGGCGCAGGGCCGGGTCGCGCAGGATGCCGCCCTTGCCGACCGCGCCGCGGCCGGCCTCGAACTGCGGCTTGATCATCGGCAGCAACAGACCCCCCGGCGCGAGGTGCGGCAGCAGCGCCGGCACCACCTTGGCCAGCGAGATGAACGAGACGTCGACCACCGCCAGGTCGCAGGGCTCCGGCAGGGCGTCGGGACCGAGGTAGCGCGCGTTGACCCGCTCCATGACCACCACCCGCGGATCCTGGCGCAGGGAGTAGTCGAGCTGGCCGTAGCCGACGTCGACGGCGTAGACGCGCCGCGCGCCGCGCTGCAGCAGGCAGTCGGTGAAGCCGCCGGTCGAGGCGCCGACGTCGAGGCAGACCCAGCCCACGGGGTCCAGCGCGAAGTGATCGAGCGCCGCCTCCAGCTTGCGGCCGGCGCGGGACACGTACGGCTCGCGGGGGCCGCGCACGGTCACCTCGGCGTCGGCGCCGACCTCGGCGCCGGCCTTGTCCACCCGCTGCCCGCCGACCTCCACGGTGCCCGCCATCACCGCACGCCGGGCCCGCTCCCGCGACGGGAAGAGGCCACGCTGGACGAGAAGCTGGTCGAGGCGCACCACGCGGTTCCTGGTCGGGGGCCGGATCGGCGGATGGCTTTCAATCCGAGTCGAACGTCGTCCAGCAAGCGGCATGCCGGTGACCCGCCCACGGCGTGCAGTATAGCCACGCGCCGGCGGCGCTCAACGCTGCGACGCGAGCAGGGGAGGGAGGCAGAACGGCACGGCGAGGACGAACACGGCCAGGCGCTGCACCTCGGTGTCGCCCCAGTTGTTCTCGAACAGTCCGGCCAGGTTGAAGGCGACCAGCGCCAGCACCACGCCGAGGTGCAGGTCGGCGCGCGGTCCGTCGCGGCCGCCCTCGCGGCGGTAGAGGCGCCAGGCGGCGAGCAGCGCCAGCGCCGTCATCGCCAGGTAGGCGGCGAGCCCCGGAAGCCCGCGCTCGGCGGCGAGCTGGAGGAAGGTGTCGTGGAGGTGGGGGACGTCGTAGCGCGGCGCGCTGGGAGGGCGGTAGATCGGATAGCGCACCGCTGCCATGTCGGGCCCGATGCCGGTCAGCGGGCGCTCGGCGACCATCTCGAGCGCCGCCTCGGTCATGCACAGCCGGTCGTAGTTCGAGGGATCCGAGAGGTCGCCGATCGACCGCAGGCGCCCGACGACCGAGACCGGCGCCAGCAGCACGAACAGCGCCGCGGCCGGGACCAGGGCGAGCAACGCCCGCGGCGAGCGCAGGCCGAGGGCGAGGGTCAGGGCCACCGCGACGGCGATCCAGGCGCTGCGGGTGAGCGAGCCCACCAGCGCCGCGTTGATCGCCACCACCGCGAGGAAGCGCCAGGCCATCCCCCACCGTCCCCCCGGCGCCCGGCCGCGACCCAGGCGGTGGGGGCCGAAGAGCAGCGCCGCGACGCCCAGCAGGTCGGCGAGCAGCAGGAAGCCGGCGAAGGTCATCCAGTGCGAGAACGGCCCGCGGATGCGGCGGTCGAGCTGGCCGTAGTCGCCGAGGTACTGGGCGAGCCCCCACAGCGCCACCAGCGCCGAGACCATCACCACCCCGTCGACCACCCGCCGCACGTCGCGCTCGTCGCGCAGCAGCAGCAGGCCGAGCGGCAGGGTGACGAGGACGAACAGCTCGCCGAAGGCGCGCACGCTGTGGCCCGGGTCCGTGGAGGCGGCGATCGCCACCGCCAACGCCAGCACGTAGAGGCCGAGCGCGACGAGCAGGGCGCGGCGCGCCCGCGGCAGCGCCACCTGAGGCGCCAGCCGCTCCGCACCGCGTCGCGCCACCAGCCAGCCGGTGGCCAGCACGGTCAGCCCGGCGAGAGTGTTCGACAGCGCGATGCCGAAGAGGGTGTAGAGGTGCCCCGCGTAGAGCCAGAAGGCGACGCGGCCGGCGCGTCCCGTGGCCGGCGCGGCGGGGGACGGCGCAGCGGCGTCGCGGGGGGGCTCGGCGAGGGGGGCGGCCATGGCGGGGCGGGGGTCGGGCTCCCGCGCCGCGGTGACCGGTGGCGTGCGCCCCGCCGCGCGGTTCAGCGGCCGATCGCCGAGGCGGGCAACGCCTCGTCGATCAGCATGATCGGGATGTCCGAGACCACCGGGTACACCAGCTCCGACAGGGCGCAGAAGAGGCCCTGCTCGACCACCGGCTCCTCGTCGCGGAAGTGCTCGCGGTACTTCTCGCGCAGCATCTGGCGCACGTCCTCCGGGAGCTCGACCACCTCGAGCTCGCCCTTGGTCTTGGGACAGACCAGGATCTCGAGCAGCTCGGGATCGACCGCCATGGGAGGCGCTAGGAGGTGGCCTCGTCGGGTTTCCAGGTCCGCACCGGGGGCTTGATCACCCGGCCGCTGCGGATGCAGCGGGTGCAGGCGTAGACCCGTCGCGGAACGCCGTCGACGAGGGCGTGGACCTTCTGCAGGTTCGGCCGGAAGGGCCGGCTGGTCACGTTGTGGGCATGGCTGACCGTCCGTCCGAAGGTGGTCGCCTTGCCGCAGAATTCACACTGTTTGGACATGATCTCTCGACTCCTCGGTGCCATCGCTCACAAGGACGCGCAAATGTAGCAGGGTACGGCCCGATCCGCAAGGCTCTCGGGCGCGGGAAGCGGGGGCTCCCGCGCTGTTCAACCCGACTCCGCGGCGGCCTCTTCCCGCGCCCCCTCAGCCGGCCTCCGAGCCCAGGTGGGAGCCGCTCATGCGGCGGTCGACGCGCAGCACGCCGGGCAGCGTGCGCACCCGGCGCAGGATGCGCTCGAGGTGCTTGCGGTCGCGCACCTGCAGAGTGACGTCGATCAGGCCGCGTCCGGACTCGACCGTCTCGGCCTCGATCTGGGCGATGTTCGACTCCTGGCTGGCGATCGCCTCGGCCAGCCGGGCGAGCATGCCCGGACGGTCCTGGGTCTCGACCACCAGGGCGATCCGGTAGCTGTCGGAGCGGTCGCGCGCGCGCCCCCACTCCACCGCGATCTCGCGCTCCGGGTGGTAGAGCAGGTTCTGCACGTTGGGGCAGTCGACCGAGTGCACCGAGACGCCACGACCGCGGGTGACGAAGCCCACGATGTCGTCGCCCGGCAGCGGGTTGCAGCACTTGGCGAGGTAGGCCAGCAGGTCGTCGTGCCCCTTGACCACGATCGGCCCGGGGGTGCTGCGGAACGGCAGGATGCGGGTCATCGCGTCGCGCAGCTTGCCGCCGGCGGTCTCCTCCCCGGGCTCGGTGACCTCGCCGCCGGGGAGGACCCGCTCGAGGAGCTTGCGGGCCTCCAGCTTGCCGAAGCCGATGCGGCTCAGCAGCTCCTCGTCGCCCGGGATGCCGTCGGACTCGAGGAGCGCGACGAGCTCGGGACGCTCGAGGACCTTCTTGGCGCTGGTGCCGTACCGCCGCGCCTCCTTCTCCAGCAGCCGGCGGCCGATCTCCACCGCGCGCTTCTTCTGCTCGGTGTTGAGCCAGCCGCGGATCTTCGCCTTGGCCCGCGAGGTGACCACGAACCCCAGCCAGTCGCGGCTCGGGTTGCGGCTCGGGTTGGTGAGGATCTCGACCATGTCGCCGTTCGACAGCTCGGTGCGCAGCGGCACCAGCCGGCCGTTGACCCGCGCCCCGGCGCAGTGGTGGCCGACCTCGGTGTGCACCTTGTAGGCGAAGTCGAGCGGCGTGGCGCCGCGGGGGAAGGCGAAGACCGCGCCCTTGGGGGTGAAGACGTAGACCTCGTCCGGGTAGAGGTCGATCTTCAGGGTGGTCATGAAGGTGCGCGGATCGTGGACGTCCTGCGAGCTCGAGGAGCTGGCGCAGCCAGAGGATGTTGGGGTCGCCCTGCCAGCGGTCGGCGGTGTCGCTCTCCTTGTACTGCCAGTGGGCGGCGATCCCCTCCTCGGCGACCAGGTCCATCTCGCGGGTGCGGATCTGCACCTCGAACGTGCTGGCCCCGCTCGCCCACCACGGTGGTGTGGAGCGACTGGTAGCCGTTCGGCTTGGGCATCGGCGATGTAGTCCTTGAAGCGCCCCATGATCGGCCGCCAGGTCTGGTGCACGATGCCCAGCGCGGCGTAGGTGTCCCGCTCGCGCTCGGTGATGATGCGGAAGGCCAGGTAGTCGTAGAGCTGCGAGATGTCGATGCCCTGGCGGCGCAGCTTCTGGTAGATCGAGTAGTAGCGCTTGACCCGGAAGGTGATCTCGGCCTCGATGCCGGCCTGGTCGAGGGCCTCGACCAGGCGCTCGCGGATGCGCCGGATGGTGCCCTGCCCGACCTTGATCTCCTGCTGGATCTTCGAGTGCAGCTCGGAGAACTGGAGCGGGTAGAGGTAGAAGAAGGCGAGGTCCTCGAGGTCGCCCTTGACCCGGCTCATCCCCAGCCGGTGGGCCAGCGGGGCGTAGATCTCCAGCGTCTCGCGCGAGATCCGCCGCCGCGCCTCCGGCGGCAGGTGCTCGAGCGTCTGCATGTTGTGCAGCCGGTCGGCGAGCTTGACGAGCACCACCCGGACGTCCTTGGCCGACGCCAGGATCATCTTGCGGAAGGTCTCCGCCTGCGCCTCGTCGCGCCGCACGTACTCGTGGCGGCCGATCTTGGTGACGCCGTCGACCAGCTCGGCGATCTCCTCGCCGAAGCGCTCGGCGAGCACCTCGCGGGTGGTCAGGGTGTCCTCGAGGACGTCGTGCAGCAGGCCGACCGCCACGCACAGATGGTCGAAGTGCAGGTCGGCGAGCAGCCAGGCCACGTTGACCGGGTGGGTGAAGTAGGGCTCGCCGGAGCGCCGCCGCTGCCCGGCGTGCATCTCCTCGGAGAACTCGTAGACCGAGCGCAGCAGGTCCTCGTCGTAGACCCGGCCGCGGGCCTCCAGGCGGCGCAGGATGTCCTCGAGGCCTCCGGCCCGCTGCGCCGCCACCGGCGGCTTGATCTTGGTCCTCGCCCGCGCCATGAGCCCCCGTGCCGCGCCACCGCGCGGGGCCGGGAGGGAGACCCGCCCCGCCGGGAGCGCCGGGAGGAAGCGACCATTATACGGTCACGCCATCCCCTCCCGCCCCTTCTGCAAGAGGAAGGCCCGCCGCGGAAGGGCGCGGCGGGGGCGCAGGCGCGCCGCCCGCGGGCAGGGACGGACCCGGCGGCGGCAGCGCCGGGCGGGACCGGGCACGCCCGGTCGGGGGACCGCGCCTAGGAGGCCTTGCGGCTGCTCCCGCGCCCGTTCGCGGTCGCCCGCGACGTCGCCGCGCCGCGCCGGCGCGCGCCGCCGCGGCTGCTGCCGAACAGCTGCTCCCAGAGCAGCGCGAAGGGGCTGGCGATGTAGATCGACGAGTAGGTGCCGACGAACACGCCCACCGTCATCACGAAGGAGAAGCCGCGCAGGACGTCGCCGCCCAGGGCGAGCAACGAGCCGACCGCCAGCAGGGTCGTGCCGGAGGTCAGGACGGTGCGCGACAGCGTCTGGTTGAGGCTTTCGTTCATCACCTCGACCAGCGGCCGCTGCGGGGTCTTGCGCATGTTCTCGCGCACCCGGTCGAAGATGACGACGGTGTCGTTGACCGAGTAGCCGACCAGGGTCAGGAAGGCGGCGATCGTGGTCAGGTTGAACTCGAAGCCGAAGAGGGCGAACAGGCCCAGGCAGACCAGGACGTCGTGGATCGACGCCATCAGGGCGCCGATGCCGAAGCGCAGCTCGAAGCGCAGCCAGATGTAGCCCATCATGCCGAGCAGCGACAGGAGCACCGCCAGGATGCCCTTCTCGCGCAGCTCGCGGCCCATCTGCGGGCCGACGTTCTCCACCCCGACGACCGCGAAGTTGCCGAGCTGCGCCCGCTCGCGCAGCACCGACAGCGCCGCCGGGCTCACCCCGGGCACCGCGCCCACCTGCTCCCAGCGACGCGAGGATGCCCTCGCGGCGGCGGACGTCGAGGATCGACTCGGCGATCCCCTGGTAGTGGGCCTGCGCCTCCTCGGCGCCCTGCGACGCCACCTGGTCCGGGTCGGCCGCCCGCAGCGCCGCGGCGAGGGCGTCGGCGCCGTCGCGGTTGACGTCGAGCGGCTTGTCCATCCCCTGGTTGTAGACCTTGTCGAGGGCGCCGACGATGGCGTCGCGGCTCCCCTCCTCGCTGCCCTCGGCCACCGGGGTCTTGACCAGGACCTCGTGCTCCCCGGCCTCGCCGAAGCGCTGCAGCATGGCCTCGCGGAAGCCGGCCCCCTCCACCACCTTGCGGAGCTGGTCGACCTTCGGCTCCTCGGCGAAGCGCAGGGTGAGCTGCGTGCCGCCGGCGAAGTCGATGCCCAGGTTGAGCTTGCCGTGCACGAAGACCGCGAAGATGCCGACCAGGACCAGGGCCACCGAGACCACGATCCAGAACTTCCGGTACTTCATGAAGTCGATGTGGGTGTCTTGGAAGATCTTCAATGTCCGCTCCTTGACGCGGATGAGAGTCCGGGATCGGGCCTCAGATCGAGAGGCTCTCGACGCGCTGGCGGCGCGAGAGCACCAGGTCGTAGATCCAGCGGCTGACGAAGACCGCCGTGAACACGGAGGCGAGGATGCCGATCGACAGGGTCACCGCGAAGCCGCGGATCGGTCCGGTGCCGAACTGGAACAGGAACAGGGCGGCGATCAGCGTCGTGACGTTGGCGTCGAGGATCGACGACAGCGCCTTGGCGAACCCGGCGTCGATCGCCGAGCGCACCGTCTTGCCCGCCCGCAGCTCCTCCTTGATGCGCTCGAACACCAGCACGTTGGCGTCGACCGCCATGCCGATGGTGAGCACGATGCCGGCGATGCCGGGCAGCGTCAGCGTCGCCCCGAAGTAGGCGAGCGCGCCGAAGATCAGCACGATGTTGATGCCCAGGGCGAGGATCGCGTTGACGCCCGAGAGCCGGTAGACCACCAGCATGCACAGCACCACGAGGATGGAGCCGATCAGGCCGGCCCGCAGGCCCTGGCGGATCGAGTCGCGGCCCAGCGACGGGCCGACGGTGCGCTCCTCCAGGTAGGTGATGCCGGCCGGCAGGGCGCCGGAGCGCAGCACCAGCGACAGATCCTCGACCTCCTGCTGCGTGAAGTTGCCGCGGATGACGCCCTGGTCGCGGATCTGGTCCTCGATGACCGGCGCCGAGACGACGCGGTGGTCGAGGATGATCGCCAGGCCACGGCCGATGTTGGCGCCGGTCGCCTCGCCGAAGATGCGCCCGCCCTCGGCGGAGAAGGTGAAGTGGACCACCGGCTCGTTGAACTGCCCCAGGCTGGGACGGGCGTTCTTGAGCTCGCGGCCGGTCACCACCGAGCGCCGCTGCACGGCGTAGTACTGGGTGCCGATCTTGCGGCCTTCCGAGGAGGTGATGTCGCCGTCCAGGATCTCGACGTCCGGCGGCAGCGTGCCGTGGTAGTGCTCGAGGATCGCATCCCGGCTGGGCAGCCCGCGGCCCCCGGCCTCGGGGTACTCGGTGATGCGGAACTCGAGGAAGGCGGTGTTCTTGATCAGCTCGCGGATGCGCTCCGGGTCGTCGACGCCGGGCAGCTGCACCACGATGCGGTCGGAGTTGCCGAGCTGCTGGGTGACCGGCTCGGTCACCCCGTACGCGTCGATGCGGTTGCGGATCGTCTGCAACGCCTGCCGCACCGCCATGTCGCGGGTCTGGCTGACGTAGGCCGACTTCATCCGGAAGGTGGCCTGGTCACCGCTCCAGTCCCAGCTCCACGCCTGCTCGCCCAGCGAGTCGACCCCCACCTTGTCGATCGCCTGCCGGCTGTCGGCGGGCACGCCCCCGACCACCACCGTGTCGTCGTCGCCGCGGCGCACCTGGGCGCCGGTCAGACCCGCCTCCTGGGCGGCCTGGCTCAGCCGGTCGACGGCGCGGTCGAGCTCGCTCACCACGGCGTCCTGCGTCTTGACCTGGAGCACCAGGTGCATGCCGCCCTGCAGGTCGAGCCCCAGCTTGAGCTTCTCCGAGAGCGGCCACGCGGAGATGGCGAACAGCGCCACCACCGCGAGGATCAGCAGACCGCGGTAGAGAAGACTCCGGTTCACGTCGTCCTCCCGGGTTCGGCCTCGCCCTCGAGACCGGCGATGGCCGACTTGGCCACCTTGATCTTCAGGTTGTCGGCGACCTTCAGGATCACCGTGCCTCCCTCCACGGCGGCGACCTCGCCGTAGATCCCGCCGTTGGTCACCACGCGGTCGCCCCGCTTGAGGGCCTCGATGACCTTCTGCAGCGCCTTCTGACGCTTGCGCACCGGCCAGATGAGGAGGAAGTAGAAGATGGCGAAGATGCCGAGCATCGGCAGCAGGCTGAGCCAGAACTTGCCGGGCTCGCCCTGGCCGCCGAGTTGGGCGAGAAGGGTGAAGGCGGTATTCATCTTTCGAAGCTCCTGGTTGGTCGCTCCGGCGCTCCTGCGCCAGCTTCTCTCTGAGATCCGCGGGATTTCGGAGCCGCCCGGGGGGCCCTGCCGGCGTGTCCCGCGCCCGGGAGCACGGCACCGGGCGCCGGCCGCGGGCGCTCGGAAGGCGCCGGAGCGGCGCTCTCCACGGGCGATCCGGACACGATAGCTTGGCGGAGATCCGCCATGAAGTCAAGGTAGAAGCGGAGGTTGTGCAGCGTCGCCAGCACCGCCCCGGTGAGCTCGCCGGCGCGCACCAGGTGGTGCAGGAAGGCGCGCGAGACACGCCGGCAGGCCGGGCAGCCGCAGCCCTCCTCCACCGGCGCCGGGTCCTCCCGGTAGCGGGCGTTCTTGATCTTCAGCGGCCCACCGCGGGTGAACAGCACCCCGTGGCGGGCGTTGCGCGCCGGCAGGACGCAGTCGAACAGGTCGATCCCCTGCGCCACCGCGTGGGCGATGTCCTCGGGATAGCCGACGCCCATCAGGTAGCGCGGCCGGTCGGCCGGCAGCCGCGGCGCCGTCCACTCCACCACCGCACGCCGCAGCTCGGCGGGCTCGCCGACGCTCACCCCTCCGATGGCGAAACCGTCGAAGGGCAGCGCGGCGAGCTCGTCGGCGGCCCGGGCGCGCAGCGCCGGCAGGGTCGAGCCCTGGACGATGCCGAACAGGCCGCCGCGCCAACCCTCGCCGCGCCAGCGCTCGGCGGCCGCGAGCGAGCGCTCCGCCCAGCCGCGGGTGCGGCGCCAGGCCGCCTCGGCCGCCGCCGGCGCCACCGGCCACGGCGGACACTCGTCGAGCACCATCGCCACGTCGACCCCCAGCGCCGCCTGCATCCGCACCACGCCCTCCGGCGTGAAACGCAGCTCGGCGCCGTCGAGGTGGCTGCGGAAGGTGACCCCGGCGTCGTCGACGCGGCGCAGCCCGGCGAGGCTCCACACCTGGAAGCCGCCGGAGTCGGTGAGCAGCGGGCCGCGCCAGCCGGTGAAGGCGTGCAGGCCGCCGAGCCGCTCCACCGCCTCGACGCCGGGGCGCAGCGCCAGGTGGTAGAGGTTGGCGAGGAGGATCGAGGCGCCGGCCTCCTCCAGGGCGTCGGGGCCGACGCCCTTGACCGCGCCCAGCGTGCCCACCGGCATGAAGGCCGGCGTCTCCACGTCGCCGTGCGGCGTGCTCAGGGTGCCGCGGCGGGCGGCGCCGCTCGTCGCGGTGATGCGGAACGGGAGCAACGGCCGGCCGGGCCTAGCCCTGGCGGTCGAGGTCGACCTCCCGCACCTCGACGTTCTTCGGCAGATCGAGCCGGAAGCGCTCGGCCGGGATGTCCTCGTTGACCTTGAGGTCGTGGAACTGGTACTCGGTGACGTCGCCATCGGCGGCCACGTACTTGAGGCCGACCGGCAGGAAGCGCTGGGGATCGATCCACAGCGTCATCGACTGCAGGCGCTTGGCGATGCGCGCGTAGCGGGGGAGCAGCTCGATGCGGTAGGGCTGGTCGCTGCCCTGCGGGAAGGCGACGCGGACCTTGAAGTACTCGAGCAGCGTCTCGAGCGAGCCGCTGGCACCGAGGTACTTGAGCACCTGGTTCGAGTAGCGCCCGACCTTGAGCCGCTCGGCGCGATCGAGGTCGCGGTACCAGGTCGTCATGTGCTCGCCGTCGATCACCACCGAGATCGGCTTCGGGCTCTGGTACTCCCAGCGCACGTCGTCGGGGGCGGAATAGGAGAAGACGCCCCGGGAGACGTCGGGCTCGACGAGCATCGAGCTGTCCTGCCGCTGGACGAACGACGCCTCCAGGGTGCGGACGTCCTTCTGGGCCGCCTTGACCCGGTCCATCAGGGCCTCCACCCGCTGCTTCCCGGTCAGGGTGTGGTCCGTCGGGTCGGGCGGTCTCGCCGGTTCGGCGCGGGCGCCGGCCGCGGCCAGGACGGCGAGGAGGAGAGGGAGGGCGTAGAGGCGTCGTCGCATGCGTGTTCCTGCTCTCGGAGACGGGTACGTTGGATGGCTGGAGGCCTCGCCGGCGACCGGGGCCGCGGCGGCTCGCGCTCCGAACAACAGGGCTCCCGGAGGGAGAATTTCGCGGTTGACAGCCCCAGGTGCAGGTGCTACCTTCGCGAATCCTCGAACGGCCTGAGGTCCGACCGATGACCGAGCTGAAACTGGGCAACAAGTACGAGTGCTTCAACTGCGGGGTGAAGTTCTACGACCTCGGCCGGGGCTCCTCGATCTGCCCGAAGTGCGGTGCCGACCAGAAGGACGCCGAGGCGAAGGACAACCCGCTGGTCGCACAGTCGGTCAAGCGCCGCCGGCGCGCCGAGCTGCAGCCGGACGACGAGCCGGCGGCGGCCGCCCCTGCCGAGGAGATCGAGATCGACGACGAGGACGAGCTGCCGGCCGAGGACCTCGAGCTCGACACCAGCGAGCTGGAGGACGACGAGGAAGAGGAGGAGGAGGAGGAGGACTGAGGCCCCCTCCCCCGGGTCCAGCTCCCCGCCCGTGACCGGGACCCGCCGCTTCGCCCTCGGCCTGGGCGGCAACCTCGGCCCGGTGCGCGAGACACTCACCGCCGCCCTCGTGGCGCTCCGCGAGCACCTCGGCCCGCTCCGCGTCGCCCCCCTCTACCGCACCACCCCCGCTTCCGATCTCCCCCAACCCGACTACCTCAACACCGCCGCGGCCGGCGCCACCGACCGGGAGGCGCGGGACATCCTCGCCCTGGCGAAGGCGCTCGAGGCGGCCGCCGGACGCCGCCCCGGTCCGCGCTGGGGGCCGCGCGAGCTCGACGTCGACCTGCTGCTGCTCGGCGACGAGGTGATCGCCGCACCGGATCTGGTGGTGCCCCACCCGCGCCTGGGCGAGCGCGCCTTCGTGCTGGTGCCGCTGGCCGCGGTGGCAGCGGACCTCCGCGTGCCGCCGGGGGACCGGACGGTCGGGGAGCTGCGGCGCGGGCTGGGCGAGGTGCCCGGAGTGGTCCGCGTGCCCTGGGGCGGCGAAGCGGAGCGCCGGCTCGGCCTGCCCCCCGGGGGCGGCGGGTAGCCTCCGGGCCCGGCCGCGGGCGCCGGGCTGCTAGGCTCGCGCCGCCGCCATGCTGACGCTGCGCGACCCCATCCACGGCTTCGTCCGCGCCGGTGACCTCGAGGCCGACCTGCTCGACTCCCGGCCGCTGCAGCGGCTGCGTTGGATCCACCAGCTCGGGCTGACCGCCTTCGTCTTCCCCGGCGCCGAGCACAGCCGCTTCAGCCACGCGGTGGGCGCGATGGAGCTCGCCGGCCGCCTCTACGACGCCCTGGCGGCGCGCAGCGGCGGCCTGCTGCCGGGCGGCGCCGAGCCGCGCGAGCGCCGCCTCGTCCGCCTCGCCGCCCTGCTCCACGACATCGGCCACGCCCCGTTCAGCCACTCCGCCGAGGAGCTCTTCGAGGAGGGCCTCGACCACGAGGCGATGGGGCGGCGGCTGCTCGCCCTCCCCGAGGTCCGTGACCTCTTCGCCCGCCACCGGCGCGGCGACGCGGCGGGGATCGAGCCGGAGGACGTGGCGGCGCTGCTCGGCGGCGGCGACGGCCCGGTGGGCCACCTGCTCGCCCGCATCGTCTCCGGGGAGCTCGACGTCGACAAGATGGACTACCTGCTGCGCGACAGCCTGTTCTGCGGCGTGCGCTACGGCAGCTACGACCTCGACCGCCTGCTCGACACCGCGGTGCCGCTCGAGGACCCGCAGACCGGGGAGTGGGGCGTCGGGGTGGAGGCCGGCGGCGTCCACGCCGTCGAGGCGCTGGTGATGGCCCGCTACTACATGTTCACGCAGGTGTACTTCAACCTCACCGGCAAGGCGCTCGAGCTGCACCTGAACGCCTGGCTGGCCGCGTCGGGGCTGCGCTGGCCCGCCGCGCCCGAGGCCTTCCTGGAGCTCGACGACGTCGAGGTGCTGTGGCGGCTGCGCCGCGCCGACGCGCCGCACGCCCGCGCGGTGGTCGCCCGCCGCCACTACCCGCTCGCCTTCGAGACCGAGGAGCACCTCGACCCGGCTTCGCGCCGCGGCTTCGACGCCGTGCTGGCGGCGGTCGGCGAGGAGCTGGGGCCGGAGGCCCTGCTGGTCTCCCGCTCCTCGAAGGACCCGCACCGCATGGAAGAGAGCCGCGTGCTGGTGCGGCACCGTGACGGCCGGCTCGAGCCGATGACCGAGGCCAGCCACTTCATGCGCCATCTCGGCCGCATCGAGCGCTACCGGGTCTATGCGCCGCCGGAGCGCCGGGACGAGGTGGAGGCCGCCATCCGGCGCCGCTGGCCCTAGAGGCCGGAGTCCGGGGCGTCCGCGGCGCGGCGGCCGCTGCCACGCCGCCACCCCGCAAGGTGCAGGGCCGAACGAGGAGGAGGAGGTCCCGATGCGAGCACACCCCCGGCGGGCCACGAGCCTGCTGCCGTCGTTGCCCTTCCTGGTCGCCCTGGCCTCCTGCGCCACGGTGGCGCCGCCGGCCGCCGCCCCGCCGGCGCCCGCGACCGTCTCCGCCGCCGTCCAACCGGCCGCCGCCGCCGCAAGCCGGGCGATCGCCGCGGCGATGGCGGCGGACTCCATCCCCGCGATGTCGGTGGCGGTGGTCCGCGACGGGGAGCTGGTCTGGTCGCAGGCCTTCGGCACCGCCAACCTCGAGACCGGCGACCCGGCCCGGCCGGAGACCCGCTTCCGCCTGGGCAGCGTCGCGAAGCTCTTCACCGCCGACACCACGGCGCTGCTCGCCGCCGACGGGGTCGTCGACCTCGACGCCGACATCCGCGAGATCCTGCCCGCCTTCCCCGACAAGGGCACGCCGATCACCCTGCGCCAGCTCCTCGGGCACCTCGGCGGCATCCGCCACTACCGGCCGGAGGACTTCGACCCGGCGCAACCGGGGGGCTCGATCGACCTGCGCCTCTACCCGGACGCGGCGTCGATCCTGGCGATCTTCGCCGACGACCCGCTGGTGGCGGTGCCCGGCGAGAAGCTCTCCTACTCCACCTTCGGCTACTCGCTGGCCGGCCTGGTGCTCGAGGCGGCCACCGGGCGCAGCACCTTCGACCTGATTCGCGAGCGGATCCTCGCGCCGGCGGGGATCTCCGGCATCGCGGTCGACGACTGGTTCGCCATCGTCCCGGGCCGGGCCCGCAACTACGACCCGACGGCCGACCTCGCGCGCGTGCTGGCGCAGGAGGACTACGGGCCGGTGGTCAACTCGTCGCCGCTGAACTCCGCCTACAAGGTGCCGGGCGGCGGCCTGACCGGCACCGCCGAGGCCGTCGCCCGCTTCGGCGCCCTCCACTTCGCCCCGGGGTTCCTGCCCGCGCCGGTCTACGCGGAGATCTTCCGGGTGCAGCACACCAACTCCGGGGAGCCGACCCCGGTGGGCCTGGGCTGGTGGGTGGGCCGCGACGCGGCGGGCCGGCGCACCTTCGCCCACAGCGGATCGCAGCAGGGCTGCCGGGCCGACCTGCTGGTCTACCCGGACGACCGGGTGGCCGTGGCTCTGCTCTCCAATCTCGGCAACCGGCCCGCGGACGTCCGCGCCGTGTCGAGCGCCGTCGCCGCCGGCTTCCTGCCGGCGGCCCCGGTGCCGCCCCCGGACCATGATCCGCCGTCCCCGCCGCCGTCGCGCTGAGCGGGACGCCCCTCGCGGCCGCTACAATCCGGCGCATGCCGGAAGCTCCCGACGTCGGTGCGGTCGAGGCCTACCTCGCCGACCTGCAGGAGCGCATCTCGAGCGCCCTGGAGGGCGCCGACGGCGGCGGCCGTTTCCGCACCGACCGCTGGTCGCGCGCCGAGGGCGGCGGCGGGATCACCCGGGTCCTCGCCGGCGGCGCGCTGTTCGAGAAGGCCGGCGTGGCCCTGTCGCACGTCCACGGGCCACGGCTGCCGCCCTCTGCGACCGCCGCCCGGCCCGAGCTCGCCGGGCGCTCCTTCCGCGCCCTGGGCGTCTCGCTGGTGCTCCACCCGGAGAACCCCTACGTGCCGACGGCGCACGCCAACGTGCGCTACTTCCTCGCCGAGCGCCCGGGCGAGCCGCCGGTGTGGTGGTTCGGCGGCGGCTTCGACCTGACGCCCTACTACCCGTTCGTCGAGGACGCCGTCCACTGGCACGCCACCGCACGGGCCGCCTGCGAGCCGTTCGGAGCCGACGTCTACCCGCGGCTCAAGCGCTGGTGCGACGACTACTTCTACCTCCCCCACCGCGGCGAGGCGCGCGGCGTCGGCGGCCTGTTCTTCGACGATCTCGACACCTGGGGGGCGGCGAGGACGTTCGCCTTCCTGCGCAGCGTGGGCGACCACTTCCTACCCGCCTACCTGCCGCTGGTCGAGCGCCGCCGGGCGACGGCGTGGGGCGAGCGCGAGCGGCGCTTCCAGCTCTACCGCCGGGGCCGCTACGTGGAGTTCAACCTGCTCTACGACCGCGGCACGCTGTTCGGGATCCAGAGCGGCGGGCGCAGCGAGTCGATCCTCATGTCGCTGCCGCCGCTGGTGCGCTGGGACTACGACTGGCGCCCGCCGCCGGGGAGCCCCGAGGAGCGGCTCGCCGCCGACTTCCTCCGCCCCCGCGACTGGCTCGGCGGGGCCTGAGCGGGCGGACACGGCAAGGGCCCCGGCCGCGACGGCGACCGGGGCCCGCGAAGCGCGGCGCGGCGCCGGCTCAGCGCGGCGCGAGCTCGATGTCCAGCTCGAGCTGATCGCCGGCCTCCACGGTCAGCTCGCGGCTCTCGCTGAGGTGACCCGGTCGCACCACCTCGAGCACGTGGTCGCCGGCCTCGAGCGCCAGGCCGCCCCGCAGCCGGGCGAGCTCCTCCCCGGTCCCCACGAAGCGCCCGTCGAGGTAGACCGAGGCGTCGGGCGGCTCGACGTGCAGCCGCAGGCTGCCGAGCTCACCGACCCGGGCGGGCGGCGGCGGCGCCTGCTCGGCGCGGCGTCGCCAGTCGTCGCGGGCGGCCGCCTCGCGCTCGGCGTCACGCCGGATGCGGGCGTCGCGGCGCGGCGTCGGGTGCGGCGCGAAGAGCTCCTCGGGCGGCGTCGATTCGCCGCGTGCGAGCCGGTCGTCGACGTCGATCACGACGCCGGGGAAGATGCGGTAGTCGCGGGCGAGGGTCTCGAACCCCGGCTTGTAGAAGACGAGCTGGTAGGTGCCCTCCTCGAGCCAGAGGTACTGCGGCCAGCCGTCGAAGCGATCGGCGGTGCCGATGAACTGCCCCTCGAGGAAGATCTGGGTGTCGCCGGGCCGCAGGTCGAGGTCGAGGGCGCCCATGTCCTCGCGCTCGCGGCGGCCGTACCAGGCGACGCCGGGATACGGGTAGCCCCAGGGCCCCCAACCGGCCCACCAGCCCCAGCCGTACGGGGACCACCAGGGGTCGTAGTAGCCGCCCCAGTAGCCGCCCCAGCCGCCGTAGCGGATGCCGCGGCCCCGGTAGCCGGGGTAGTCCGGGGTGTGCCGGCGGCGGTCCTTCTCGACGACGATGCCGCCCTGCGAGCTGCCGGGCCGGGTCGTGCCGGCCGACGGCGAACCGCCGTGCGAGCTCGAGCCCTGCGAGCTCGAGCCGTGCGAGCTCGAGCCGGAGACGGTCCCCGACGAGGAGCCCCCGCCCGGACGCGTGTGGCTCGCCTGCGCCTCGGCGGTCAGCGCGGTGGCGAGGCACAGCACCCCCGCCGCGATCAGTGTCAGCAGTGGCCGGCCCCAACGCCCGGCCGCGGTCTTCTCGGTCTTCTTGATGTTCATGTCGAGTTCTCCAGTCCCTCGCGGGCCCCCGCGTTCGGCCCGAGGTCCCTCCAACCCCGGTGCAGACCGACCACGTAGTGGAAGCGCATGACGTGCTCCCAGGTGCGTGGGAGGCTGACTGGAAAAAATTGCAAGGCGCGGACCAGAGCCTCGCGCCATCGCTGGGCGGCCGGCGAAGGCACCGGCGGCGGGCCGCCGGGGCCGACGCCGAGGAAGCCACCGAGCTCCGGATGCAGCTTCTGGAAGACCACCGCCGAGTACCCGGCCCGCTCCTGCCGCGTCGCGAAACGGGCCAGGTCCGTGGGGTGGTCGTGGGCCGTCACGGCCGCCGCCTCGTAGACGATGCGCAGGCCGTGGCGGCGGGTCAGACGATAGCCGGCCTCGATGTCCTCCCAGGCGGCGTAAGGGAAATCCTCGTCGAACGGCTCGGCGAGCAGGAGGTCCCGCGGCAGCGACAGGTTGGAGGTGTAGAAGAAGTTGAAGGGCACGTCCTCGGGGTCCTCGATGAGGGCGAAGCCGAACTGCAGGCCGTGCTCGTTGATGTAGCGCAGGAAGGGGTCCAGACGCATCCGCGGGTGCCAGCCGGTGTAGCCGATGACGGCGGTCGGCCGGGACCCGCCGCGGCGGCGGCGGTGCGCCTCGAGATGGGCCGCCAACCATCCCGCGGAGGGGACGGTGTCGTCCCCCAGAAAGGCCACGAGCGGAGCCGCCGCGGCGGCGACGCCGGCGTTGCGGGCGGCGGCCGGCCCACGGTTCTCCTGGGCGAGGACGGTGAGTGGCCGGGCGAAGCCCCGCCGCCGCTCCGCCAGCCAGGCGCCCGTCCCGTCCCGCGAGCCGTCGTCGACCACCACCACCTCGAAGGCCGCGTCCGCGTCCTGCTGCTCGAGCGCCGCCAGCACCTCCGGCAGCACGTCGAGGCGGTCGTGCGTCGGGATGACGACGGAGGCCTGGGGCGGCGGCGACATGCCGCGAGCCTATCGTCTCGGCGCCCCTCCCCGCGGGCCCGCGCATCGGGACCCCGCCGCCCGCGCACGGGCGCCGCGACGGGCTGTACACTCCGCGGCACGGCGGCCCCGGGGCCGGCGCGGCGACGACGGCGTCGCGCCCCCGCCACGCCGCGGACGGGGGGGTGGAATAGAGCCCGCCGGTCCCCGTACCATCTGCTGTGGAATCGGAGATGACCCTGCCCACCCTGCCGGCCCGGAGCGCAGCGAGCGCCGCGAGGGAACGCCGCGCGGCCGCCGACGCGCCGGGCGCCGTGCCCGACGACGCCACCGACGCCGAGCTGGTCGTCCGGACGCGCCGCGGGGACGCCGCGGCCGGCGATCTGCTGGCGCGGCGCTGCCGCCGCTCCGCCTACCTGCTGGCGCTGCAGCTCCTGCGCGATCCCGACGACGCCCTGGACGTGGCGCAGGACGCCCTGCTGCGCCTCTTCGCCCACCTCGACCGGATCGAGCCGGGCCGTGAGGTGCGCCCCTGGCTGCTGGCGATCGTGCGCAACCGGGTCCGCGACCTGGCGCGCCGGCGGCGGGTGCGGCGGACCGAGTCGCTGGAGCGCGACGACGACGCGCCGCCCCGGCCGGTGGTGGATCCCGCCCCCGGCCCCGAGGCCGCCGCGGAGCTCGCCGAGCTGCAGCGTCACATCTGGCGCCTGCTCGGCGAGCTGTCCGAGCCGCAACGCGAGATCCTCGTGCTGCGCGACTACCAGGACCTGAGCTACGAGGAGATCGCCGGCGTGCTCGACGTGCCGCTGGGGACGGTGATGTCGCGCCTGCACCGCGCCCGGCGGGCGCTGCGCGACCGACTGCTCGCCGAGGCGCCGGGGTGGCGCCGGAGCGGGCGCGACCGGGAGGGCCGCCCGATGCGTGAGACGCCCGACCGCCACCCCGCCGCCGCGGCCGCCCCCTGCGGCCGCCGGTTCCCCGAGGAGATGCTGTCCGGCTACCTCGACGGCGCGCTCACCCAGGGGGAGGAGCAGCGGGTTCGCATCCACCTCGAAGACTGTCCGGACTGCCGCGCCGAGCTCGACGCGCTGCGCCGGCTGCGGGAGGCTGCCATGAAGACCACCTTCGACGTTCCCCCGCCCGAGGAGTGGGGCGAGGCCCCGCGCACCCGCACCAGCCGCGTCGCCCGCGGCACCGGCTGGCTGCTGCTGATCGTCTGGCTGCTCGCCCTCTCCGGCTACGCCCTGTGGAGCTTCGCCGTGGGGCCGGAGAGCCCGTGGGAGAAGCTGGCGGTGTTCGCCGCGCTGACCGGCGCCGGCCTGCTCTTCGTCTCCATCCTGCTCGATCGGCTGCGGGCCCTGCCGGGCGACCGCTACCGGAGGATCCAGCGATGATCGTCACCACCAGCTCGACGGTGGTCGGCCGCCGCACCGTGCGCACCCTCGGCATGGTGCGCGGCAACACCATCCGCGCCCGCCACCTGGGCCGCGACATCACCGCCCTGCTGCGCAACGTGGTGGGCGGCGAGATCACCGAGTACACCAAGCTCTTCGCGGAGGCCCGCGAGCAGGCCATCGACCGCATGGTCGAGGAGGCCCGCGAGCTCGGCGCCGACGCCGTCGTCGACACCCGCTTCTCCACCTCGATGGTGATGTCCGGCGCCGCCGAGCTGATGGCCTACGGCACCGCCGTGGTGCTCGCGGACGACGCCGCGGACGCGTAGGGCCCTGCCTACCCGACCCCTGTCTCCATGATCTCCTCGAGCCGGGCGAAGACCAGCTCCGGCTCGTCGGGCAGCCAGGCGCGGAAACCCGGGCGGGCGAAGAGCTCCGCGTCGCCCGGGTAGGTGGGGACCAGGTAGGGCGGGAAGCGGGCGAAGTACTGGCGGTCGGGGCGGCGGCGGCGGGCCTGGACGGCGCGGCGCTTCTCGCCGGCGCGGTCGAGGTGGGCGAGCAGGTAGGAGGTCGCGCGGAGCTGCGCCACGGTGCGCTCGTCGGTCAGGGTGGGCGGAGCGGGCGGGCCCTGCCGCCACGCCGCCAGCTCGCGGCGCAGGCGCGACCCCAGCCGGCGGACGAGCTCGCCGGTGCCGTAGCGCCGCCAGCGTTCCGGGAGGTCGCGCAGCCGCGCCGGCGGCTCGGCGGCCGCCGCCGCGCCCGGCCCGGTGTCGGCGATGAGGCCGGCGTAGGGGTCACGGGCCAGCTCCTCGCCCCCCGGGTTGCCGTGGACCACGAGGTGCTGGGTGCGATGGAGATAGGTGAGCAGCACCGCCGGCATCATCCGTTCCCACAGCCCGGCCTCGTAGTTCTTGTGGGCGGTGAGCAGGGCGTTGCGCTCGAACAGGAAGCCGCGGTTGAACAGGCCGAGCAGGTCGCTGGTGGCGCTCGACCGGTGGTGGACGACGGCCTCGCGGGCGAAGGTGACCCGCCGGCCTCCCGCCCACAGCCGCCAGCCCAGGTCGACGTCCTCGAGGTACGCGAAGTAGTCGTCGTCGAAGCCACCGGCGGCGCGGAAGGCGTCGCGCCACACCAGCAGGTTGCCGCCGCAGGGAAAGGGCAGCTCGGCGCCGTCCTGCCGGAAGGTCGGCGGCGGCCGCGGCCAGCGGGCGCCGGAAGCCGAGCTGGAAGGCGTGGCCGTCGAAGGTCATGGCGCCGCGGGCGAAGTCGAGCCGCTCGCCCTCCCAGTCGACGATCATCCCGGAGACCGCGGCGACGTCGGGCGCGGCGCCGGCCAGCGCCGCGACCAGCGCCGCCAGCCAGGACGGCCGCGGACGCGTATCGTTGTTGAGCAGGGCCACGGCGTCGCCGGTCGCCGCTTCCACCAGCCGGTTGTTCGCCGCCGCGAAGCCCACGTTGACGGGGCTCTCGACCCGCCGCACCCGCGGGTGGGCGCGGCGCAGCCACTCGGCCGTGCCGTCGCGGGAGCCGTTGTCGAAGACCAGCACCTCCCACGGCACGCCGGGGTCGTCCTGCGCCTCGAGCGCGGCGAGCAGCACCTCGAGGTGGCGGCGGCCGTTCCACGAGAGCACCGCCACCGAGACGCCGCGCCGGGGTGCGGCTCACCGCGGCGCCTCCGGCCGGCCGCCGGCCGCGGCGGCGAGGCCCAGGCGGGCGGCGAAGCGGCGCAGCCGGCGGCGGAGACGGAAGCCGGGCGGATCGGCCGGCGCCACGGTCGGCGGGCGGAAGGCGAAGCGGTCCTTGCCGGCGTCGCGGCGCGGGGCGCGGCAGAACGGCCCGAGCGGCGCCAGCACCCGCTCCCAGGTGAACTCCCGCGCCAGGGCGGCGGCGCCGCGCCGCCGGGTCTCGGCGGCCGGGTCGGCGAGCGCCGCCGCCAGCGCCGCCGCCAGCGCCGCGGCGTCCCCCGGCGGCACCACCCAACCGGCGCCGTGGTCCGCCACCAGCCGGCTCAGCCGCGCCGCCTTCGCTGGTGATCGCCGGCAGGCCGGCGGCCAGCCGCGTCGAGGAAGCGCGTGCGCAGCGACAGGCGGGTCTCCAGGCTCGGCCGGTGCGGGGCGGCGAGCACGTCGACGTCGCGCAGCAGGTCCCAGCGGCGTGCCGCCGGCACCCAGTCGAGCAGGCGGACCCGGCTCCCCCACCAGCCGCGGCGCCGGCAGTCCGCCTCGACCTCGGCCGAGGAGGCGCTGCGGCGTGGCGGCGGCATTGGGGTTGGCGATCAGCAGCAGCGTCCAGTCGACCGCCGTCGAGACGCTCGAGCGCGGCGCAGCAGGGTCCACGGGTCGTACCAGTCGTAGAGGCCGCCGAAAGGAGCGCCGCGGCGCTCCCCGGGGCGGGGCGGCGGCAGGTAGGGCCGGTGCGGCGGGAGCTCCCCGGGACCCCGAAGGGCACGGTCGCGACCAGCTCGCGGAGGTCGGGGTCCGCCGCCAGGCGCTCCGGGGTGCACCCGGCCCAGCGCGGTCGAGGAAGCCCAGGTAGTAGGTGCGCTGCTCCTCGCCGGCAGCAGAGGAAGAAGTCGCCGCGCGACAGCTGCAGCACCCAGGTCGCGTGGTCGTTGCGGTAGGGGTCGAGGCCGAGCGGTCGCGGTAGTGGAGGTTCTCGACCAGCCAGGGGTCGTAGAGGTCGATCGCCACGGGCAGCCGGGCAGCTCGAGCACCAGGTCGTTGGCGAGCTGCCCCTGGGCCACCGCCCCGTCGCACGCCGGCGAGGGCCGCGGCGAAGCCGCCGGGCAGCGCCCGGCGGGCTCGGGGAGCGGCGCGCCGGCCGCGCCGGCGGCCGCCACGGCGCGCGCGGCCACGTCCGGCTCCGCCGGCGACACCAGCACGGTCTCCACGCCCCGCGACGCCGCCGGCAGCCGGCGCGCCAGCTCCAGGTAGCGGAGCCCGATGCCCGCCATCCGTTCGCGGATCGGCTCGCTCGAGACCAGGGCGATGCGCGTCATCGCCCCTCGCAGCCGCTCGAGCTGGAGGTGCAGGCGCCAGACGCGGCTGCCCTCCATCTCGCGGATGCGCCCGCCGAGGCGCTCGATCTCCCCGTAGGTCCGCCCCAGGTGGGCGTCCTGGTCGGCGACCACGGCGCGCAGCGCCGCCTCGGCGGCGTAGAGCCGCTCGAGCTCGACCGCCATCGCCTGCCGCTCCCCGCGCAGCGCGTCGAGCTCTCCGTTGAGCTCGTGGTACCGCTGGTCGAGCTGGTGGTAGCGCTCGGCGAGCTGCTGGTGGCTCGCCTCGAGGTCGGCGAACTGCGCCGCCGCTCGCCGCGCCGCCTCGCGATGGTCGAGCGCCGCCTCGCGCCGCCGCCGGTCGGCGAGCGCGGCCGCCTCGGCGGCGTCCACCTGCTCGGCGCGCAGGGTGTCGACCACCCGCGCCAGGGCCGCCGGGGAGAGGCGCTCGGCGTGCTTGGCGAGCACCCGCTCCTTCATCGCCAGGAAGTCGGCGCGCCGGCGGGGGGCGTCGCCCAGCACGTGGTGGCCGCCGCCACGGAAGTGCCGGTACTCGCAGGTGACCGCGGCGAGGTGGTGGAAACGGCTGCGCGCCGCGAGCCGGATCAGCAGGTCCCAGTCCTCGAAGAACGGGAGCTCGCGGTCGAACGGCCCGACCTCGGCGAGCAGCGCCCGCTCGACGACGACGGTGTTGAACGGGATGTAGTTGTCGACCAGCAGCAGGTCGGGATCGAAGTCGCGGCTGTACGGCAGGCGGCGCTCGACGCAGCGCCAGCCGCCCGTCTCGCCCGGATCGCCCGGGCCGGTCAGCTCGTACACGCCCACCGCGGCGTCGCTGTACGCCACCCGCACGCCGGCCGCCGCGGCGAGGCCGGCGAGCGTGGCCAGGTGCTCGGGGGCCGCCAGGTCGTCGTCGTCGAGGAAGGTGACGACGTCGCCGCCGGCCGCCGCCACCCCGGCGTCGGCGGCCGCCGCCCGGCCGCCGGTCTCCTCGAGATCCACCCGCACCACCGGCAGCGGGAAGTCCTCGGGCACCTGCGGCGGCTCGCCCCCGTCGTTGACCAGCACCACCTCGGCGCGCCGGTAGGTGCTGGCGGCCAGGCTGGCGAGGGCCTCGGCGAGCAGCGCCGGGCGGTCCAGCGTCCGCACCACCACCGAGATCCGCGGCCCCTCGCGGACCTCGTGCAGCTCCGCGAGGCCGCCCAGGTGGGCGACGAGCTGGGCGGGGCTGCGGGTGGTGAAGTCGGCGGCGGCGAGCCGCCGGTAGCCCTCGGCCGCGGCCGGTCCCTCCCGGTCGTCGCCCAGGGTGAGGGTGCGGAAGCGCTTCAGCCCCTGCGCCGCCCGCCAGTAGCCGGCCCGCTCGCCCTGGCTCCTGTAGAGCTCCATCGCCGCCGCCAGCCGCGGCAGCTCGTCGCCGACGTCGACGAGGAGATCGGGGTGGGCGGGGTGGTTGATCTCGTACACCAGGATGCGCAGCTCGGCCGCCAGCTCGGCGAGCGCACGGTCGCCGCCGCGCGCCCGCAGCGGCCCGAGCAGCCGGTGCAGCGCGGCGAAGGCGGCGCGGTGGTCGCGGCTGATCTCGAGCGGCGAGGGGACCAGCAGCAGCTCGGGGCGCTGGCTCAGCAGGGCGCGGCGCACCGCCGTGGCCGCGGCCTCGAGGTGCTCGCCCAGGCCACCGTCGGGAAGATCCAGGTGCTCGACGCCGGCGAGCCCGAGCAGGTCGGCCACCGCCGCCGCCTCGCGCCGCCGGGTGGCGACGTACTCCGACCTCTCGGCGGGCGCGACGCCGCCCCCGCCGTCGGTGAGGAAGAGCACGCGCACCGCCGCGCCCCGCGCGGCGAGCTGGGCCACGAGGCCGCCGCAGCCGAGCACCTCGTCGTCGGGGTGGGGCGCCAGCACCAGGACGCTCGACGCGACCACCTGCTCGGCACGGTCCGGCGGGGTGTGGAGGGGATCGCTCACCGGTCGCTCCCCCGGGCGCTCAGCCGCCGCCGGGTCTCGGCACCGGGCCCCGCGTGCGGGGCCGCGGCGGCGGCGGCCGGCGCCGGGGCGTGCCGCCAGATGCGCAGCGCCGGAGCCAGCGGCACCGAGGTGCGCAGCGGCCACTCCTGGGCGAGCAGGGCGGCCGGCGGCACGGCGCCGCCGCGGTAGGGGTCGCCGTCGCCCACCGCGATGCGGCGCGGCGCCTGCCGCGCGCCGTCGATCGACACCTCGGCGGCGCGCAGCGCCCCGACGTCGCCGAGCACCCGGAAGCCCTTCTGCAGGTCCTCGCCGGTGAGCTCGAAGGTGATCTCGTCCCCTTCCAGCTCGACCCGGTCGGCCGGCGCCAGGAAGTACGGCCACCAGCCCTCCGGCGGGTGCTCGAAGGCGAGCCGCCCGGCGACCCGCCGGCCGCTCTCCACCTCGTCGAGGACCACCTCGAGGCCGGGGAGCTCGCGGTCGAGCTGGGCGTGCAGGAGGGCGGCGAGCTGGTCGCGGCGGTCGGGGCGCTCCGCCGCCAGGTTGTGCCGCTCGGCGGGATCGGTCGCCAGGTCGTACAGCTCGATGCGCTCCAGGCGCCGGAAGTCGAGCGGCCAGAGCGCCTCCTGGAGCGCGTCGTGGGGGGTGAACGGCGCCTGGCGGTTGAACAGCACCAGCTTCCAGTCGTCGAGCACGGCGGCGGCGCGCAGGGGACCCCAGCTCAGGCCTTCGGAGAGCGCCGCGCGGCGCGGCAGCGTCTCCATGCCGCGCAGCGTGGGCAGCAGGTCGACGCCGTCCAGCTCGTCCGGCGCCGGCAGGCCGGCGGCGTCGAGCACCGTCGGCACCAGGTCGAGCAGGCGCACCGCTCCCGACACCCGGCGCCCGGCCGCCACCCGCCCGTCCCAGCGCACCATGAGCGGCACGTGGATCTGCTCCTGGTAGAGCGTCTGGCCGTGCTTCCAGCCGCCGTGGTCGTAGAGCTCCTCCCCGTGGTCGGCGGTGAGCACCACCAGGGTGCGGCTCAGGACCTCCGGATCGATCGCCTCGAGAAGCTCGCCGATCTTGCGGTCGACATAGGCGATCTCGCTGTCGTAGAGGGCGCGGAGCTGGGCACGGTCGCGCTGCGGATCGCTCAGCTCCACCTGACCGAGCGCGACGCCGTGCACCATGTCGCCGGTGATCTTCCCCTTGTAGGCCGGGTAGAAGGGCGACCGCCGCCCGCCGGTGTCCGGGCTGGCGTAGGGATCGTGCGGGTCGAGGAAGTGGAGGTAGAGGAAGAAGGGCTCCGCCGCGTGGGCGTCGAGCCAGGGGCGGGCCCGGCGCTCCACCTCGTCGGCGTGCAGCGACAGCGACGCGACCACGGCCGGCGGCACCCAGAAGGTCTCGAAGCCGCGGGCGAACCCACCGGCCGCGCTCACCGTCGGGTTGGCGACGTAGGCGCCGGTGCGATAACCCGCCGCCGCCAGCCGTTCGGCCAGCGTCGGCACACCGTCCGGCACCCCCATCTCCCCGGAGCGGGCGCGCGCCAGCTCGCCCGGGAAGCGGCCGGTGAGGTAGGAGATCACCGACGGCAACGTCCAGGGCGCCTGCGAGGTCGCGTCCTCGAAGACGGTGCCACGCCCGGCCAGCAGGCGGTCGAGGTTGGGCGAGGTGTCGGGGCCGTAGCCGTAGGCGCCGAGGTGGTCGGCGCGCAGCGTGTCGACGACGATCAGCAGCACGTTCGGGCGGTCGCCGCGGCGGACCGCGGCGCGGCCGTAGAGCGCCACCGGCCCCCAGGCGATCCCCGGCTCCGCGCCGGCCTCCGCCCCGAGGCCGGGGCAGGACGCGGCGAGCTCCAGGGTCACCCCCTCGCCGGCGTGCCCGGACAGGTCGACCGCGAAGTCGGTCCACCCGCCGCCCCCCTCGCTCCCCATCTCCACCCGTTCGAGCACCTCCACCTCCCGCTCGTCGCGCCGCAGACCGACCTGCGCCGTGCAGTCACGGGCCGTCTCCCGGAACGCCGGCGAGACCCCCACGCCTACCGCCAGGCGAGCCCCCTGCGGCAACCGCCCCTGCCAGCTCCATCCGGCGGGGGTGGTCACCAACACCGGTCGTCGCTGTCCGTCGATCTCCACCGTGGTCGACCGCGCCGGGGCCGCGAAGCGCACCCCCCGCCCCTGCCAGGCGTCGGCCGCCAGCGCTCCCTGGGCACCGGCCGGCGGGATCAGGAAGCCACCGACCGGCGCCGGGCGACACCCGCCGGCCGCGAGGGCGGCGGCGGCGACGGCGGCCACGACCGCACGGAGCCCCCGCGTCGGATCGCGGACCGGGAGCGGGGATCGACGGAGCGGCGGCATGGGCAGCGGGCCGGGCCGCAATGCTAGCAGCCCGCGGCCGCGGCCGGCGGCGGCGCCGCCGGTTGGGCGGGGACGCGGCGCCGTGCCGACCAGGCCGCGGCCAGCAGCGTCGCCAGCGCGGCGCCCGACAGCAGCGCGCCGGGCACCCAGCCCACCGGCCGGTAGGCGAGCTCCAGGCGGCCGGAGCCCGGACCCAACGCGACCTCCAGCAGCGCCGCGGCGTCCGGCTCGACCGCCACCCCGCGACCGTCGCTGCGTCCCCTCCAGCCGGCGTCCCAGGCCTCGGCGACCCGCAGCCGCCCGGGGCCGGCGCAGCGCCAGTCGATGCTCCACCGGCCCGGTTCCCGGTCCACCGCCCGGGCGCGGCAGGCGTCGGCGCCCCGCGTCCAGGTCAGCCAGCGCGCCGCGCCCGGGCGCTGCCACACCCGGGCGTCGGGACCGTCGTAGGCGAGGCGCCACCCGGCCACCGGCGCCGGCCGGCCCGGCGGCGCCATCACCCAGCGCACCGCGAGGCGGTCGAGGGCGGCGGCGTCCCAGCGCTCCACCGGCGTGAAGTAGGTGGGGTGCCCGCCGCCGAACGCCGCCGTCCAGGCCGCCTGGTAGCGGGCCAGCTTCACCGAGTCGTCGCCGCGCACGTCGCGCAGCCGGTAGACCATCGCCGCGTTGGGACGCAGGACCTCGCCGGTGGCGGCGACTCTCCCGTCGCGCCCGGTCAGGAAGCGCACCGCGCCGGTCCGCGGGTAGAGGTCGCCGGCGGCCAGACCGGGGTTGAAGCCGGCGTGGGCGGCCAGCAGGTCCGCCGCCACCACCAGGGGTAGCGCCGCCGCCACCGCCGGCCGCCACCGGCGCGGCAGGGCGACGGCCGCCGCCGCGGCCAGCGCCGCCGCCGCGACCCCGGCCGTCCACCAGCTCTCGAGCGGCAGCAGGCCGTGGCTCCGCCAATCGGCCGCGAACAGCCCCCAGGCGACGGCGAGGGCGGCGGCGACCCCGGCGGCGCCGACCGCCAGCCCGCGGCCGCGGCCGGCCGTCCAGCGGTCGAGACCGTACCCCGCCAGCAGGGCCAGGCCGAGGTCGAGGCCGAAGAGCAGGCGGTGGTGCAACGCCCGGCCCGCCACCGGCAGCGCCGCCAGGGCCTCGCGCACGCCGGGCAGGTGGTAGGCCGCCGCGAAGCTGAAGGCGGTGACCGCCAGCAGCGCCCAGCGGCGGCGGTCGCCCGCGGCCGCGCCGCGGCGGGCCAGCGCCGCCACCCCGGCGACCGCCAACGGCAGGGTGAGGGCACCCGCATAGACCGCGGTCGAGGGGTAGTAGAACGGACCCCACCAGGTGCCGCGGGCGGGGTTCCCGAAGAGCTCGGGGAGGACCAGGCGCAGCGGCAGCCGCAGCAGCAGGCCCAGCGGCGGGTAGGAGACGGCCGGGTGCCACTGCCAGCGGCTGCTGGCCAGCAGCGTGGCGGCGAGCGGCAGGAGCTGGACCGCCGCCAGAGCGCCGCCCAGCGCCCAGCCCGCCGCGAACCGCAGCCCGGCGCGTAGCGCGCCCACCGCCGGGGCGGCGCCGCGCACCGCCAGGTAGAGCGCCGTCAACAGCGCCGTGTGCACGCAGGTCTCGGGATGGCCGGAGAGGAGCTGCAAGCCGCTGGCGGCGGCGAGCCCGGCGATCCCCCCGCGGCCGGCGGCCAGGCGCTCGGTGGCCCACAGCACCCAGGGCGCCAGCGCCACCGCGCTCCCCATCGGGAAGAGCAGGAAGGACACCGGCATGCCGGCGAGAGGGAACGCCACCGCGGCGAGGCGCGCGGCGTGCTCGGAGAGGCCCAGCTCGCGCGCCAACCGCCACGCACCGAGCCCGCCCACCAGGACCCGCAGCCAGGGCAGGAGCAGCCATCCGACGCGCTCCGGCAGGGCTGCGAACAGCAGGTGCAGGGGGAACAGCGGCGCCGAGGAGCCGTTGCTCCAGTACGGGGTCCCCGAGGACTGGAAGGGGTTCCAGAACGGCAGCCGGCCGGCGCGCAGCTCGTGGCGCAGGAAGAGCAGCCAGGGCTGCACCTGGTAGGTGACGTCGCCGAGCGACGGGTTGCCGGCCGCCGGATCGGCGACGCCCGTGCCACGGTGGGTGGGCGGCCAGGCTGGCGGCGGGGCTGGGGATGCCGTCCGGCAGGCGCAGGGCGGGGGCGAGCAGCGCCACCCCGGCCAACCCGACGAACAGCCAGGCGGTCCCGCCACGACGCCGGCGGAGCAGGCCGGCGGCGGCGGCGGCCAGCAGCGCCGGCAGCATGGGGTTCAGGTGCACCCGCCCTCCGCCGCGGGTAGAATGCCGCGTCCCGCCCCCGGGGCGCCTCCCCGGAGCGGCTCCCCGACCCGCACCATGACGCCGCAGCCGCTCATCGCTCCCCCGTCAGCCGAACGCCCGGCGCCGCGGCTCGAGACGCCGCCGTGCCCGCTGTGCGGCGGCGACGACCCGCGCCCGTCGCGCTACCGCTTCGCGCCGCACGCGGTGGTGCGCTGCCGGCGCTGCGGTCTGTGGTATCTGGCGCCTCGCCTCGCCGAGGACGCGATGCGCCAGAGCTACGTGGACGACTCCTACTTCGAGGGCGCCGGCGCCGGCTACTCGAGCTACCTGGCCCAGGAGGCGACGCTGCGCCACACCTTCCGCCGCTTCCTCGGCGAGCTCGACCGCCGCGGCATGACCGGCGGCCGGCTGCTCGAGGTGGGGTGCGCCTACGGCTTCTTCCTCGACGAGGCGGCCGGCCACTTCACCGCGCGGGTCGGCACGGAGTTCTCCGCCCGCGCCGCCGACCGGGCGGAGGGCCGCGATCACCGCATCCTGCTCGGCGGCCTCGAGCAGCTCGCCCCCGACGAGCGCTTCGAGACGGCCGCGGCGATCCACGTCATCGAGCACGTCTACGAGCCGGTGACCTTCCTCGCCCGGCTGCGCGAGCACCTCGTTCCCGGGGGCTGGGCGGTGTTGGCGACGCCCGACATGGGCGCCTTCTGGCGCCCGCTGATGGGGCGCCGCTGGACGTTCTTCAAGATCCCCGAGCACGTGACCTACTTCGATCGCTCGACGCTGCGGCGGCTGTTCGCGGCGGCAGGATATCGCGACGTGCGGACGCTGCCCTACGCCAGCGTCTTCCCGCTCGACCTGGTGGCGGAGAAGCTGGGGCTCGCGGTGCCGCGCGCGCTGCGCCACCTGCGGCTGCGCCTGCCGGCGACCACCGTGGCGATGGCCGGCCGCTCCCCCGGGCCGCGCTGAGCGCCGCGTCAGCGGCGGCGCCGGTGGCGCCAGCGGAAGCGCACCAGGTCGCGGAGCATCGACAGCGAGTCGAACAGCGGGTCGACCCGCGACGCCGGGGAGTTGGCCCAGCTCACCCCCACCTCCACCACCCGGTAGCCGCGGCGCCGCGCCAGCCAGACGAGCTCGACGTCCCAGGCGAAGCGGTCGACCGTCAGCTCCGCCGCCAGCCGGCGCGCCGCGTCCCCCGCCAGCAGCTTGAAGCCGCACTGGGTGTCGTGGATGCCCCGGACGCCGGCCAGCCGCACCATCAGGTTGAAGGTCTTCCCCATCAGCTCGCGGTAGAGCGGCTGGTGGGTGGTGATCCGCGAGTCCGCGACCGCGCGGCTGCCGAGCACCACCTCGGCCTCGTCGCGGTGCGCCTCCAGGCGCGCCAGGTCCTCGATCGGCGCCGAGAGGTCGGCGTCGGTGACCAGCACCCAGGCGCCGGCCGCGGCGGCGAGCCCGGTGCGCACGGCGGCGCCCTTGCCACGGTTGACCGGGTGGCGCAGCACCCGCACCCCCTCCCCGGCGAAGGCCGCCGCCACCTCGGCGGTGGCGTCGCTCGACCCGTCGTCCACCACCAGCACCTCCGCCGGCTCCGGCCGCCGGGCGAGGTGGTCGAGGATGCGCCGCAGGCTGGGGCCGAGGCGCGAGGCCTCGTCGAAGGCGGGGACGACGATCGACAGCTCGGGGCGCACGGGGGCGATCATAGTGGGCGACTCACACCAGGTCGGAGTCGCCGAGCGTGAAGTAGAGGCGGCGCACCAGCGCCCCGGGGTCGAGGTCGTCGACCAGGGTGACGGCGGTGAGCTCGAGGCCCTGCGGATGCACCCCGCGGCGCCAGCCCAGGGCGCTCAGCTCGGCCGCGGCGGCGAGGTCGCCACCGAGCCACAGCTCCCCCTCGGCCGCGCCGGCCGCACGGCCGCGCTCGCCGAGCTCCCGCGCCAGCGCTCCCAGCGCGGCGCGCGACCGCCCGTCCCACACCAGGTCGGCCCAGCGCAGGCGCTCGCCCTCGAGGCGGGCGACGCCGGCCGCGGCCGGCACGCCGCGACGACGCGCCACGAGGTGGAGGTAGTCGACGCCCGGGCGCCCCGCGTAGCGCGCCGTCCAGCGGGCGCCGTCGCGCACGGCGGCCACCGGGTAGCGCCCCGCGGCGCGGCGCCACAGCGCGTCGACGGCGCCGGCGTCGAAGCCCTCGTCGACCCGCACCCCGGCGAGGCGCCGCGCCCACCGCCCCGGTCGCGGGCGGGGTTCCGCCAGGTCGCAGCGCCACACCGGCACCGGCCGCGGGTCCGCGTAACGCAGCAGCCGATGGCCGAGCAGCAGGTGCCGGCGGCCGGGAAAGCCGTAGAGCAGCGGCAGGCCCGCGGGGCCGCAGAACGTCGAGTAGAAGGTGTCGACGGCGTGCGCGAACAGCCCGCGGCGGGCCAGCCCGCGGCGGCGGCGGGAGAAGGCGTCCACGGCGTGCCCCACCACCAGCCGGCGGCCGTCGAGCTGCAGGCGCACGGGTTGGGCCGCGAAGTGGACCGCCACCTCGCCGTCGGCCCAGCCCGCCAGGATGTGCCGCCGCCCGGCGCCGGGCGGGAACTTCCAGTGCCACTCGGCGAGCGGGCGCGCGGCGCCGAACACCGCGTTGAAGGCGCGGTTGATCGCCTCCTCGTCGCCGGGCCGGTAGGGCCGCAGGACGGGCTCACGCGGTGCCGCCGGCGCGGTCACGGGGTGGTCCTCCGCCGCCTCACGCCCGCGCCGTCCGGCACGACAGCTCGCCGCCGCCGTCGTCGCACACCCGCAGCCACCAGGGCCCCGGCGGCAGCCGGTCGCGGATCTCGTCCGGCAGGCGCCAGGCGGTCGCCTCCGCGGGCAGCCGCTCGGCGGCGGCGGGAAATCCCGCCGGCCGCGGCGAGACCTCGATCCAGCACGGCCGCGCCGCGGCGAGGGGCGCCAGGTCGACGTGGAAGGGATCGTCGCCCGCCGCCGCCGCGGCCGGCGGGGCCGGAGCGGCCGGAGGCAGGCGGCGCAGCAGGGCGCGGAAGAGCGGCCCGTAGTGCCGCCGCGCGAAGCGCTCCGCCGACTCCGCGAACCACTCGGCGGCGCGCGGCTCGCCCGCCGCGCTCTGGTTGAAGCGGTGGAGCACCGCGGCCCGCGGCTCGTGCACCAGGCGCAGGCCCGCCGCCCGCGCCCGCAGCAGCCAGTCGGTCTCCTCGAAGTACAGGCGGTAGCCGGCGTCGAAGGGGCCGGTGCGCTCCCAGGCCCGGCGCGACAGGGCCAGCAGCGCGCCGGAGAGGTGGTGGCTGGACAGCGCCCCGGTCGCCCGCCAGTGCCGCCGGGCGTGCCGCCGCCAGCGCCGCCGCGCCCACGCCGCCCACCGTCCGCCGCGCTCCGCCAGCCGCGCCGCCAGGGCGCTGGTCCGGTCGCGCGCCTCGGCGGGCGGCAGCAGCAGGCGGCGCGTCGCGGTCCCAGAAGAAACGCGGCCCGGCCACGTCGGCGCCCTCGCCGAGGGTCGCCAGCAGGCGGGCCAACGCCCCGGGGAGCAGCTCCACGTCGGGGTTGGCGAGCAGCAGGACGTCGCCGCGGGCGGCGGCGGCCCCGACGTCGACGCCGCCCGCGAACCCCAGGTTCTCCCCGGGCTCGACGAGCCGGCAGGGGAGCGCCGCCAGGCGCGCCCGTCCCGCGGCGTCGCTGCCGTTGTCGACGACCAGGACCTCGAGCTCGAGGCCGCCGCCCGGGGAGGCCTCGGCCGCCCCGCGGTACAGCGACTCGACGGCCCGCGCCGCCAGCTCGGCGGCGTGGTAGTGGACGAGGACGGCGCTGACGGAGAGGGCGGTCACGATTCCCGGGGCCCGTGCCCCGCCCGGCGGCCGGAGGGAGGGTGGGAGGCTGCCAGCGCCGGCCCGGGCACGCCGGGATTGTACCCTCCGCCGGCCGGGGGTCGGCGGCCGCCGCGTGGTAGCGTTCCCGCCTCGGGAGCGGCCGCCGCCGGGTCGGATCCCGGCCTGCCGCCGGCCCCCTCCCGTGGCCGGCGGGATCCCTCCGGCGCCGCGGCGGCGGGCGTCGTCCCCGACGTGGAGGGCTCCCGCGGCACCGCCGCCCCGTGCCGATGCGCATCCGCTACCTGGTCCCCGACTACGAGCGCCCGAGCTGGGGCACGGCGCTGCTCTACGAGCACGTCCGCCTGCTGCGCGAGCTCGGGCACGACGCCCGGGTCCTCCACCACCGCACGCCGTTCCGCCTCCCCTGGTTCGAGAGCGGCGTCCCCGTCGAGCACCTCGACCGACTCGCCGCGCCCGCCGCGGCGGACGACCTGCTGGTCGTTCCCGAGGTGCTGGCGGCGGAGGGGGCGCAGCTCGGATGGCCGGGCCGCCGGGGGGTCTTCGTCCAGGGCAGCTTCCTCACCGTCGCGGGGCTCGGCGGCGCCGACGACTACCCCGCCCTCGGCTACTCCTTCGCGCTGGCGGTGCTGCCGCACGTCGCCCGCATCGTCGAGCGCCACTTCGGGCTCGCCGCGGACCTCGTCCCGCCGTTCGTGGCGCCGTACTTCCTGCGCGACCCCGAGGAGATCCGGCGCCGCCCGCGGGCGCGCCTGCTGCTGCTCGCCGCCAAGCCCGAGTACCGGCGCGCCGGTTTCCCGGACCACGCGATCCTGACCCATCTCGTCGGACGCCATCTGCGGCGCCGGGGCGGCGCGGACGGCTGGCGCCTCGAGGAGCTCGACGGCCTGAGCCACCGGCAGGCGGCGGCGCGCATGGCGGAGGCGGCCTTCCTGATCAACCTCAACACCCACGAGGCCTTCAACACCACCGTGCCCGAGGCGATGGCGGCCGGATGCCTGCCGCTGTGCTACGAAGCGGTCGGTGGACGCGACTTCCTCACCGACGGCGTGGACGCCTTCGTCCTCCCCAACCACCACGTCTTCCCGCTCGTCGAGCGGACCCTCGAGGCGATGGCGGCGGCCGACCGCGACGACCCCGGCCTGGCGCGCATGCGGCTGGCCGCCCGCGAGACCGCCGGCCGCTTCGACGAAGCGGCGACGCGGCGGGCGCTGGCGTCGTCGTTCGCCCGGCTGGCCGGTCCCGGCGTCCCCGGGTGAGCCCTGCCGCCGGCCGTCCACGGCTCACCGCGGCCGGGTCGCCGCCAGCAGCAGGTTGGGGCCGTAGAGGCCGGTCCGCCGGCAGGCCGCGTTGACCGCGCGGCCCGCCAGGGCGACCGCCGGGCGCAGCGCCCGGGGCGAGGCCGCCACCAGCTCCGGGACCGGCACCACCGGTTGGACGTTGACGTGACGGCAGCGGTCGACGCGCAGCCCGGCAGCGCGGGCGGCGGCGCGGAGGCGGTGGCGCGCGAAGCCGTGGCGGTGGCCCCCGGTGACCCGCCACAGCCGCTCGACGAAGCGGTCCGCCGACCTCGCCGAGGCGAACCCCGCCAGCCACTGCCCCACCGCCCGAGCCCGGCGCGGCCGCACCAGGGCGAGGTAGTAGAAGAGGTAGAAGTGGTAGGCCGTGGTGGTGAGCAGCAGCCGCCCGCCCGGGACCAGGAGCTCGCCGACGGTCGCGAAGAAACCCGCCGCGTCGTCGAGGTGCTCGACCACCTCGGTGCTGAACACCACCTCGTAGGGACCCCCGAGGTCCGCCGCCACGGCGCGGTCGAGATCGCAGCCGATCAGGCGGTCGTACCCCGCCGCCGCGGCGCGCTCCAGCGCGGCGTCGGCGCGATCGCAGCCGGTCAGGTGCCGGGCGTGGGGCCGCAGGGCGGCGGCGTAGGTCCCGGCGCCGCAGCCGAGGTCGAGGATCCTCCCCGGGGGCCGGTCGCGCAGGGCCGCGGCGACGAAGGCGGCGAAGGTCGGGTAGCTCCGCCGGTGCCAGTCCGCCAGGGTGTCGAAGTAGGCCTCGCCGTAGAGCTCCTCCGGCTCGCCGGCGGGCGCCCCGGAGGTCACCGCGGCGCCCCCGCGGCGCAGCCCGGCGGGCGCGGCGCCCCGTCCGCGCCGAGCCGCCCGAGCAGCGGAGCGATCCGGTCGGCCAGGAAGCGGCTCAGCTTCTCCGCGCCCTGCCGGGTGTAGTGGACCGGGTCGCCGAAGTCCGCGTCCGACCACTCGATGCCCCGCGCGGCGTCGGCGAGGAAGGGTCCCTGCGGGCACGCCTGCCGGCGCAGCACGTCGTTGAAGCGCTCGATCTGCCGTGCCGCGACCTCCCCGGAGAGGGTGGGGATCCACTCCTCCAGGTAGGCCTCGTCGGCCCGCCGCTGCCCCGCCCGCAGGCGGATCGGCTGCGTCACCAGCAGCGTGGCGGCGCCGCCGGCGCGCGCCACCGCGACGAACGACCGGACGTTGCGGCGGAACGCCGCCAGCGCGCCCGGGGCCAGGGAGCCGCCCCCCGGCGGCGGCGACGGCGGCGCCGGTGCGGCGCGCAGGCGGTCGAGCAGCAGGCTGTGGCCGAGGATCCCGGGCGCGGGCGAGGTCAGGCCCAGCGCCCGGCGCACCAGCTCGGCGTGCCCGGTCTCGTAGTCGGCCTCGAAGGGATGGTGGGAGGCCGGCTGCAGATCGTTGATGCCGTGGTAGAAGACCACCAGGTCGGGCTGCAGGTCGAGGTCGCGGGTGAGCAGGGAGACGACGCTCTCCAGGCTGGTCCAGCCGGGCACGCCCGCGTTCCACACCTCCACCTCCACGCCGCGGGCCCGGAGACGGTCCTCCAGGCGCCACGGCCAGGTCGAGCGGTCGTCCGGCGCCAGGCTGTCGAAGGTCGTCGAACCGCCGGCGCAGACCACGCGCCGGATCCCCGGCGGCCTCGCGACGGGCCGTTCCGGCGAGCGGTAGCCGGCGCTGTTGAAGGAGGCGCGCTTGCCCCCCAGCTCGACGGCGGCACCCTCGCGGGGCGCCACGCCCAGGAAGGGGTGGAGGCGGAACAGGTGGGCCAAGCGGGCACGGCGCTCGGCGGTCAGCTCGGCGCGGGTCCGCGGCCAGGCGCCGGAGCCGACCCGGCCGGCCAGCCGCAGGGCGAGCTCGGACCCCGCCGCGAGCACGAGGAGCAGCGCGAGGGCGAGCAGGAGCCCCCGGGCGGCGGGCCGCCAGCGCGACGGCGTGCCGCCGGTCATCCCGCGGGAGGGCGGGGGCTCGGGGCCCCCCGGCGGCGGCCGGCCCTCACCGGGTCCTCGCGAAGATGCAGTGCCGGCACATGAAGTCGGCCGGGGCGTCTTCGATGCCGTAGATCCAGCGGCGCAGGGTCGCCAGGCGGGGGCCGGTGAGGACCTCCTCCACGGTGCTCTCGTTCAGGTCGCCCACCACGTACCGCTCCTCGTAGTCCTCGCAGCACAGCAGGCACCGCCCCTGCGGCGTGACGTGGAGGTGTTGCAGCGGGCGCGAGCCCAGGTTGTCGCAGCCGCAGAGCCGCGGGTGGGGAGCGGCGGGCTTGCTGCCGATCTGCAACAGTCCGGCGCGGTCCATCACCACGTGGCCGCTCACCTTGAAGCGGCTGCCGGCGAAGCGCTCCGCGATCCGTCGCTCGTCCTCGCGGTGGGTGGCGTCGCCGGTGCCCAGGACGACGATCTCCATCTGCTCGGCGACCGGCAGGTCGCGGGCGTGGTCCAGGTTGCGCAGCACCTGCGCGAGGTGGTCCTTGCCGCGTTCCTTCCGGTAGCGGTCGCGGTCGAGCGTCGACAGATTGACGGAGAGATAGCTCAGGCCCCCCAGGGCGACGATGGCGTCGATCCGCCGCGGCGTCAGGCCGGTGCCGTTGGTCAGCACCGCCGGCGGCAGGCCCGCCTCCTTCAGGGTCCGCACCTGGTCGAGGAACCGCGGGTCGGCGGTGGGCTCGTTGTAGTTGATCATCGCGACCCCTTCGAGGGTGTCGCGGTAGGGGACGAGCTGATCGACGATGCGCTGGTACAGCTCGGTCGGCATGAAGTGGCTGTCGCGGGCGCTGACCGACACCGGGCAGAAGTAGCAGGACTGGTTGCAGACCGTGTGCGCTTCGAGCGACACGTACTTGAGCAGGAACTCCTTCTCGGGCTCGGCCTCCGGGGGCACCAACCAGCCCGCGCGCGCCAGCCGGGCCGCCGCGTCCGGGGGCAGGGCGGCGGGGGCGGTGCCCGCCAGCAGCCGGGCGACGTCGGCCCAGGCCTCCCCCTCGCCGCGGACCAGGCTGAGGTCGGTCAGCGGGTTGTAGACGCGGTCCTCGTCGACGTGCAGGAAGGGGGTGAGCTGCCACCCTCCCCAGGAGGAGGTCTGGCGGCCCGGTCGCGGGGCGGCGTCTGAGGAGAGGATGGACATGGCGCGGGGTCAGGCGTTGGCGAGGAGCGGGCGGCGCTCGCGCGCCGTCGGTTCCGCCTCCGCCCACCGGTGGCCCACCCGGACCAGGCCGAACCGGTAGTCGGGGCTCTCGACGCGGAAGGCGCCGCGGCGGACGTGCTGATCGTAGACGTGCAGGGCGCTTTCGTCGAGCAGGAAGACGTAGAGGGTGAACTCCCCCTTGACGAGGGGCAGGTCCGGCAGGCTGAGGGTGCAGCGGTAGCGGCGCCGGCCGGTCATCGGCGACAGGCCGTCCTCCCGGGTACCGAAGGCGCAGACCTCGACCTCGTCGCTGCGGTTGATGCCGACCCCGAGGTGGAAGGCCAGCGAGGCGCTCTCCGCCTCCCACTCGACGTCGACGACGAGCGGGTCGCCGGCACGCAGCGGGCCGTCCACCGCGCCCTCCGAGGCCACCCGCACCCGCCGGATCTTCGCCAACTGGCGCGCCGGCGGCTCCTCGATCTTCCCCCCCGGCTGCGGCACCGGCGCCGCCCTGCCCGCGCCGCTCTTGGCGGCGAGGAAGCTCTCGTAGCGCTCGACGACCTCGCCGACCGGCCCCAGCGCCTCGACCCGGCCGCCGCGCAGCCACAGCGCCTGCTGGCAGAAGGCCGAGACGTAGTACATGGCGTGGGAGCAGAAGAGCAGCGTGCCGCCGCCGTCGAGGAAGGCGATCAGACGGTCCATGCACTTCTTCTGGAAGTAGCCGTCGCCCACCGACAGCGCCTCGTCGATGATCAGCACGTCCGGATCGAGCTGGGTGGCGATGGCGAAGCCGAGCCGCATGGCCATGCCGGTCGAGTACACCTTCACCGGCTGGTCGATGAACTCGCCGAGCTCGCTGAAGGCGATGATGTCCGGCGTGCGGCTCTCCAGCTCCTCCGGGCCGAGGCCGAGCAGCGCGGCGTTGAGCACGATGTTCTGCCGGCCGGTGAACTCGGGGTGGAAGGCGGAGCCCAGCTCCAGGATCGACGTCACCTTGCCGCGCACCGAGACGGTGCCCGAGGTGGCCGGCGTGATGCCGGCGAGGATCTTGAGCAGGGTGCTCTTGCCCGCCCCGTTCTCGCCGATCAGCGCCAACCCGGCCCCCCGCGACTGCTCGAAGTCCACGCCGTCGAGGGCCCGCATCTCGCGATGGCGGACGCGGCCGGTGACCAGCTCCGCCAAGCGGTTCCAGGGGTTCGCGTAGGCGCGGAAGACCTTCGTCACGCCCCGGGCCGTGATCACCGTCTCCGCCATCGGCTCCCCATGTTACCGCGCCGCCACAAAGTAAGGGGCGGCGGCCGACGTCCGCCGGCCGCCGCCCCGGAGCTCGCCGCCGTCGGCGTCAGTCGCCGAACGGATTGCCGTTGTAGCCGCCGCAGATCGAGCCCGCGGGGTTCGTGTAGGTCCACGTCTTGTCGGTCACCAGGTCGTGGACGCTCACCCGGTACTTGACGTCCGAGAGCCCGCCCCAGAAGACCCAGAACTTCCCGTCGACGGTCCGCGCGTCGATCAGCTTGACCACCAGCTCGAGGTTGTCCTTGTTGAAGAACCAGAAGTACCCCGCGGTGTCGGTTCCCGGCACCGGGCGACCGATGCCGGTGGCGTCGCCGTGGTGCTGGTCGGTCCAGTCCACGGACACTTCGAAGCGCCCGCCCAACAGGTAGAGCGCGTTGGGATCGGTCGCCGCGGCGGCGACGCTCTGCGGGCCGGCGGCGGACGCCGGGTCATCGATCGCCAGCGCCGCGTAGGCACCGCCCACGCTGGACGCCCCGGAGCCGCCGCTGAGCGGTGCGACGGTCACCGGGAACGCGGTGGTGTCGCCCTTGCCGCAGATGGTGCCCGGCAGGTTGTGGTAGGTGCGGGTGGTGTCGCTCTCCAGGTCGGTGACCCGGATCTCGTACTCCACCGTCGACAGCGCGCCGTAGAAGAACCACAGGTTGCCGTTGACGGTGCTGCCGTCGAGGACCTTGGCGATCAGCTCGATGTTGTCCGGGCTGAAGAACCAGAAGAAGCCCGTCGTGTCCCCGCCGGCACCGCGCACCGCGTGCCCGAAGCCGGTCTTGTGGTTGTACTGGTCGTTCCAGTCCACCTGGATGCGCACGCGGCCGTCGAGCAGGCAGAGGGTGTTCGGCTGGTCCCTGTCCTCGCCGCGGCACCCGTTGGCCCCGACCCCGACGCTGCCCGCGACCACGATGTCCTTCGACGTGCTGCGCAGGCACCCGGGCGAGGCGCACCCGGCGGGCGCGACCGTCAGCAGGACCGTGTAGGTCCCCGGCTTGGCGAAGGTGTGCTCGATGGTCTTGCCCTGGCCGGAGGCACCGTCGCCGAAGCTCCAGTCGAACTCCACCGGCGACCCGGTGGACGAGCTGCCGTCGAACGCGACCGGGGAGCCCGCCACCACCTGCTCCGGCGAGTAGGTGAACTTCGCCGCCAGCGTTCCGCCGCCGTCATCGCCCCCCCCCGGGGAGACGGTCACGGTCTTCTCCGTGGACCGCAGGCAGCCGGGGGACGAACAGTCGAACGGCTCGAGCGTGAGGACGACCTGGTAGGAGCCGGCCGCGGCGTAGGTGTGCGCCGGCTTGGTGCCGGTTGCCGAGGCCCCGTCGCCGAAGCTCCAGGCGTAGGAGAAGCCGCTGCCGGTCGAGCTCGAGCCGTCGAAGCTCACCGGGCTGCCCGCCTTCGGGGCCGCCGGCGAGAAGGTGAAGTGGGCGGCGATGTTGCCGCCGGTCGTGGGGCTGGTGATGGCGATGGTCCGCGAGCCCAGCGCACCGACGCAGGAGGAGTTGTGGGCGGTGACGCTCTTCGTGCCGGTGCTCGACCACGAGACGGAGATCGACGCGCCCGTCGCGGCGCCCGAGATCGAGCCGCCGCTGCCCACCGACCAGGTCCAACCGCTCGAGGACGGCGAGCAGTTCGAGGCGCTGGCGCTGAAGCTGTACGAGCTCCCGGTGGTGCCGGAGGTCGGTCCGCTCACCGAGATCGAGGCCGGGTTGGCCGCGGAGATGTCGATCGAGATGAGCGTGCGGGAAGTCACTCACCTCGTTGCCGCGGGTGATCTTGAGGCACGGGTGGTAGCTGCCGGCGCGTGCGTGTAGGTGTGCGTCGTACGACCGGCGTGGCATGGCCGCCGTCGTAGTCGGCCGAAGCGCAGGAACCGGCAGTCGTGTTGTTCCACGCGTAGTAGTACATCTCCGGATTGCCGGATGACTTGTCTGTGAAGGTGATGGTGGTGCCGGCGTTCGCGGCGCACGTGGCGCCAGAGCAGAAGGACCCCTGCGCTTGAGTCGAAACTTGGCCACCAGCGGATCCACCTGCGTGATGTTGATCGGCAGCACGTTGCTGGTCGCGCCACCGAGGTTGGCGCAGTTGCGCACCTGGAGCACCACGTTGCGCGTCCCGGTGCTGGTGTACTGGTGGGTGACGGAGGCCTGGTTCTGGCCGTCCGGCACCACCGCCGTCCACGCGTCGTCGCCGAAGCCGTTGCCGTCGAAGTCCCAGCGCCACTCGCTGGCGCCGGGGATGGTGGCGTGGAAGATGACCGAGCCGTAACTGAAGGTCTCGTTCGAGATCACCGGCGTGACCAGGTCGGGGGCCGGCGCCAGGGTGATCGGCAGCGAGCTCGAGGCCTGGCCCTGCGTGTTGCTGACGGTCAGGAACGCCGTGTAGGTGCCCGCCGCCGGGATGGTGCCCCGGCTCCACAGCAGCGGGTTGGCGCTCCCCGAGGCCACCTGGTTGCCGCCGCTGTCGTTGTTGCCCTCCTTCACCGACCAGGCGTAGCCGAGGCTCGGCCCGCTGGCGGTGGCGGTGAAGGTGACCGGCTGGCAGACGTTGGGCGCCGCCGGCGAGGCGGTGATGCTGGCGATCGAGGGCGTCGGGTCCACGACGCTGACGTTCTGCGTGGCGTCGTCGGAGCCGGCGTTGTTGGTCACGTGCAGGTTGACCGACTTGGAGCCGGGGCTGGCGAACGTGACGTTGACGGTGGACGCGCTGCTCGACGACGGCGTGCCGCCGGGGAAGGTCCAGGTGCGCCCGTTCACCAGCCCGGTGGAGGTGTCCGTGAAGCTGGCCGGGAAGCCGGCGTACACCGGGCTCGAGTGGGTGAAGCTGGCGCTGGGCGGCGAGCCGCCGGCCAGGTGGTGGACGTCGAAGACGCTGTTCGCCGCCCGGTAGAGGTAGTCGTTGTAGAACTTGGCGCGCCCCGGCCACAGCCGGTTCCAGCGGGTGGTGAAGGCCCAGTAGCCGGCGGGGCTGATGTCGCGCATGGCGTGCGGATCGGAGACGTCGACCAGGTACTCGCGGGTGCCCCCGGCGCAGCGGTTGTCGTTCCCGAAGTGCACGAACGGCCGCGAGCCGGAGCGGGAGAAGGTGACGAAGGAGCGGACGCTCGGCGTGCCGATGGTCATCGAGTCCAGCGGCGACCCCAGGGCGCCGCAGCTCCCGGCGATGCAGCTCACGTCGTAGATGCGGCCCTCGTACTGGTTGCCGACGCCGGGGACGAAGGACGACGTCGCCAGGGCCAGGTAGTACTTGGTCGACTCCTTCCACAGCGCGACGCCGTAGATCGGCTGGTCGGCGAGGCCGGAGAGCTTGAGCTGCGCCGAGAGCGGGTTGCTCACGTCGTAGATCTCGAAGCCCTTGGAGGAGGCGTACGAGGTGACGACGTAGTTGCCGACGCCGTCGACGTACTGGGCGCCGGTCCGCACGCTGATCGCGCCCTTGACCACGCCGCTGCAGTGGACGGCGCCCGGCCACGACTCGCTGCAGTTGTTGTAGGTCAACGCCTTCGTCATGTCGTAGAGGACCAGGCCGCTCTGCGGCACCGCGGCGAAGGCGTAGTCGGTGCCGCCGATGCGCGCCGCGTAGACCTCGTTGGTCCCCTTGCCGCTGTCCTGGTAGGCCACCCGGGGGGAGCCCTTCGACGAGGTGTCGACCACCGCGACGCCGAAGCCGAAGTAGCCGCTCAGCGCCACCCGGTCGTCGACGCCCGCCGGGGCGTCGAGGTCCTGCACCGGGGTGCTGTCCTCACCGCCGGGCATGTAGGCGAAGCTGGTGTTCCCCAGGCTGCCCGAGCGCACGATCGACACCGGGTCGGTGCGGCCGTCCCACACCGTCATGCCGTAGCCGTTGGTGGTGAAGATCCAGCCGTTCTCGACGTCGACCGAGCTGAACCAGGGGAGACGCCACTCCGGCGTCGTGAACTCGTTGAAGGCCGTCGAGTCGCGGTCCCCGGGGATCGTGGGGCCGACGTCGGCCGCCTCCAGCTCGTCCCACAGGTTCGAGGGAACGGGGGTGGCCGGCGAGCCGCAGGTCATCGCCGCGCAGCCGGAGCGGACACAGCTCTGCGCCGCGGCGGGATCGGACGAGGCGAAGGCGACCGCCAGGAAGAGGAGTGCGAAACCGCCGGCCCGGCGGGCCCGCGGGAGGACGTCAGAGGATGCCTTCATGGGGAACCAACTCCTGTAGGAGCCCCGCAGGGGACGGACGACCGGTCTCCCCTCCGGAGGCGCTGGAAGAACAACTCGCGACGCACTCGCACCGTCAGTTAGAGGCATCGCCATTCCTCTAATCGTTACCGTACAGAACCCCCCCCGCGGGAGGTCGGGTCGTCCAGTCTGCGGACCCGCTGTGTCAGGTGCCGGTCCCCAGGCTGCACGATCCGAACGGGGAAAGCGAAAACGGGGTGGGTCCGAGCGGACCCACCCCGAGAGAGCTCCCTACAGGACGCCGGGGTTGAAGTGGTTCGCGTTGCAGGTGCTGTCCAGCGCGATGGCATCGAAGCCGACGCTGTACTGCCCCTGAGCGCTCATCACCGTGGTCACCCAGTTCTGCATGGCGTTGATGTCCTCGGGCGGCTCGTTGACGCTGTTGAAGTTGAGGTTGAGGTACAGCCAGCCGAAGTCGTACGGCACCGGCAGCGCCGGACCGCCGACCGCGACCCGCTGCGCCTCCCAGGGGAACGGCGTCAGCTCCTCGTTCTCGTCGCAGGGCGACACCTGGCAACCCGGAGGCGCCACCGGCTGCTCCTGCTCGTCGAAGATCACGATGTCTTCCTGACCGAGACGGTACGGGGACGGCAGCGTGCCGCAGGTGAAGCCCGTGCCGTTCATCTGGACCTTGGAGTCACGCCAGACGATCAGGTCGGTGCCGCCGTCGAAGCCGCCGCCCTGGGCATAGCGGGTGGCGAAGGTGCCGACGAGCGGCTCGCGGTTGTCCGCGGCCGACCAGGCGACGTAGCGACCGTAGAAGGTGTAGTCACCCGGGGTGGCCGTCTCCGGGTTGAGCGCGTCGGCCTCGACGTGCACGAGCGTCTCGCCCTGGGCGAACGCGTTGTCGCGGTCGACGTAGAAGTAGTCACCCCAGAGCTGGTTGACGTTGATCGCCGTGCCCTGGCCGCCAGCGACGAAGTAGCCCGCGTCGCCGGGGAAGTCGAGGGTGCAGTTGTTGACGTTGTCGATGGTGATGTAGCCACGGGCGATGTTGTCGCCGTAATCGACACCGGCGCAGCGGCCGTTCCACGCCGTCAGCGGGGACGGACCACCGGTCAGGGTCGACTGGAGGTGGTTGATGTAGTTGGCCGGCAGGGTGTTGTACGGCGGCTGGCCGTCGTCGCACCCGGGGAAGTGGATGTCGTCCGAGAACGCGCCCTGCGGCGAGATCGTGTCGCTGCTGTCGGTGTCGTCGTCGGCCGTGTCGGGCAGGACGCCGTTGAGGATGTCCCGCACGTTGACCGTCTGCACGTCATAGCCGGTCAGGTAGATGTTGAAGTCGAGCACGGGAACCGACAGGTCCGACCACACGACCACGTGCGCGAGGGCCGGGGCCGCCGACGCGTTGTTCACCGAGAACAGCGTGGTGAGCGCGTTCGGGTTGTCGAGGTCGACCTCGAAATACGGGAGCAGCAGGGTCGCCGCCGGCACGTTGTCGACCGTGCAGATCTCGGCGAAGGCCTGACCACCCAGGGCCAACAGGCTCAGGAGGGCCAGGCAGACAATGGTCTTCTTCATTGGATCAAGTCTCCTGTTTCGCCCCCACCGAGCCGGCGGGGGCTGGTTTTCACTCCATCTCTCCTCGAAACGAATCGGTGTCTCTCGAGATCGCTCGTCCTGCAGCGGGTGCATCACCTCCTGATCAAGGATTCGGTCCTGAAAGGCCGTGTGTGTGCCGCAGTGTTGGTCCTGTCTCTCGGTCTCCGACACGTCGGTCACGTCGGAGCCCGCGCAATCTCAGAAGCCTACCCCTCAATCCATGTGGTGTCCAGCAAAGCGACCTCCGGGGCGGCGAGCATCCACAGGTCCGTTTATGCGGATGCACTATAACGACGCCCGCGACGACTGTCAACCTCCGGACGGCGGGGGGTCGAACGGCGTGAGGGCACCGGCGGCCGGTGCCCTCACGCCCGCCCTCAGCGCGGGGCCACGGTCCAGGCCCGCAACGAGCCCTCGGAGGGGCAGCGCGCGTCGGAGAGCATGACCTCGCTCCCCGGCTCGGAGGCGAAGGAGGCGACGATCTCGGGTCGGCCGTCCCCGTCGATGTCGCGGACGACGGCGTGGTAGCCCTCGCAACGCCCGGGGGACGCGTCGATCTCCGGGGACGCCTCGCGGGCGAAGCCCCCGGTCCCGTCGCCGAGGAAGATCGACAGCGTGCCGTCCTCGTCGAGGGCCACCAGATCGGTGTGGCCGTCGCCGTCGACGTCCCCGGTGGCCAGGCCGGTGAAGGCGACCCGGTCCTCGCGCATGGTCACCGGGGCGCGCGCCCAGCCGTCGGAGCGGTGCAGGAAGACGTCGATCCCGCTCCGCCATGTCCCGCCCTCGTAGGACCGGTAGGCGTAGGCCGGATCGGCGACGCCGTCGCCGTCGAAGTCGCCCGTCCCCGTACCGGTGAGGTAGGCGGAGCGCCGCAGACCGTCGATCTCGACCGGCTTCCACCCGCTGCCGTCCTGCCCCAGGTAGACGACCTCCCGGTAGCTCATCAGGCCCGTGGAGGTGGTGAAGTCCAGGCGGCCGTCCCCGTCGAGGTCGGCCACGGCCAACGAATCGCCGAAGGCCTGTTGGCGCGTCTCCTGTCCCTCGGTGTACGGGACCCACGAGCCGTCCCCCTGGTTCAGGTAGACGCGCGGGCCGTAGGACCCGTTGCGGGTCTCCACCGTGCCGGCCTGGACCGCCAGGCGGGGCCCCTCGCCGAACTCGACGAGGTCGGGGCGCCCGTCCCCGTTCCAGTCCGCGGCGGCCAGCGCCCGCGACGAGAAAGCGGTGCCCCGGTTGCTCGGCGTCTCGTAGTCCAGACCCGCGCTCCAGTCGACGAACCGACCCGGCTCGCGCTGCACCATCACCGCGGAGCCCAGCAGGTGCATGGCCAGCGCGATGTCGGGCCGACCGTCGCCGTCGAAGTCGGCCACCGCCACGTCGCCGTAGTCGAAGGCGCGCCGCGGATAGGTGGCCTCGCGCCACGGCGTCCAGCCGCCGGCGCCGTCGCCGAGGAAGATGCGCGGCGACCCGGGGTGCTTGCGGGGCGGCCCGTGGACGATGTCGAGGTTCCCGTCGCCGTTGATGTCCACGAGCACGAAGCCGTTGCGCCACTGCCCGGAGCGCGGCAGACCGCGGTCGAACGGCCGCAGGGAGACGCGGTCGACCTCGGGGGTGTCGACCTGGTAGGACGCGGCGATCGCGGCCAGCTCCTCGGCGGTCGGCTGCTTGCGGCGCGGCATGGTCTCGATGCCGCTGACGTCGTAGACGCGGTAGTACACGAAGTCCTCGTCCATGGAATCGACGGCGACGGCGATGCCGCCGTAGCGGGTCCGGTAGGTCCCGTCCGGGAGCTTCTTGTCCAGCGCCCCCTTGGGCATGCTCGCGATGTAGTAGCGCTCGCCGTTCTCCGGGTCGACGAGCCAGCCGCTCACCGCCGTCGGGTCGGTGTCGGGGTCGACCTTCACACGGATGCTCGTCGCGGCCGGCGCGGCGGGTGCCGTGGCCGCCGCGCTCTGCTCGGGCGTCGCGGCCGCCGCCGGAGCGGCCGGCGCCGTGGCCCCGCCCGCCGGCGCCTCCTGGGCGGCGGCCGCGCCGTCCGCCGTCGCCGGCGGCATCTTGGCTCCCCCGCTGGCGCACGCCGCGCCCGCGGCCACCGCCGCCAGCCCCGCGAGCAGCGCGGCGAGGTGGCGCCGGGCTCCCGCGCCCTTCCCGTGCTTCCCCTGATCCTGTGTCGTCACCGTGACCTCCTCCGATGGGTGGACTCTTCCAACCTCGACCCTGATGTTCGCCGGCGCGCCGGGCCGGATGCCGAAACGGCGCTCCGGGCGGACGCTGAGCGACCGGCGACGTCAGATGAGCAAGGGACGCGCCAACCGGAGGGGTACCCTACACCTGATCCGCGAACCCCGGCTGCAGGCGGCGGAACAGCCAGGTGCCCGCCCCCAGGAGCCCGACGGCGAAGGCCGCCAGCACCGCCGTGCCGGGCGAGAGCTCGAGACGGGCGCCCAGCAGCGCCTGGCGGTAGAGCTCGACCAGCGGGGTGAGCGGGTTGGCGAGGACCAGGGGCTGGAATCTCGACGGCACCAGCGACAGCGGGTAGACGATCGGCGTCAGGTAGAACCAGGCGTTGAACACCAGGCCGAGGACCTGCGAGACGTCGCGGAAGAACACGTTGGTCGCGGCCAGCACCAGCGCCAGGCCGAAGGTGAGGGCGAACTGCAACGGCACGGCGACCAGCAGCAGCGTCAGCGCGGCGAGCGGCGGCTGCCCCAACACCGCCAGGACGACGCCGAACACCCCCAGCGCGATCGCCTCGTGGAGCAGCGAGGCCAGCACCACGGTCAGCACCAGGATCGCCGACGGGAAGCTCAGCTTGCGGACGAGCTGCGCGTTGTCGGTGATCGCGGTGGCGCCGCGCAGCGCCCCCTCCTGGATCGCCATCCACGGCAGCAGGCCGGCGAACAGGAAGATCCCGAAGCTGTCGGTGTGCTCCCCGGTCAGCCGGATCTTCAGCACCGTGGAGAAGACGAAGCTGTAGAGGACGAGCAGCCACAGCGGCTGGACGAACGACCAGACGAAGCCGAGGACCGAGCCGGCGTAGCGGCCCTGGAAGTCGCGCTTGACCAGCTCTTTGAGGAGGAACAGGTGCCGGGCCATGGGCGCCGCGATTATAGAGGTGCTCAGCGAGCCGCGCCGGCCGGTCCGCCGGCCCGGCCGGCGGACCGGCGCCGCCCGGGGCGCGTCGCGCCCGCCCTCCCGATTGACAGTCGGCCGGGACCGGCATAACATCCGATCCGAGTCCGCCTCTCATGTCATTCTGACATAATCGGACCGGGACGACGACAGAATGGCCGCGGCCGAGAAGATCCGACAGGTCCAGCTGGTGGGTCGCAAGATCCGCCAGCTGCGCAAGCAGCGCAAGCTGACCCAGACCGAGCTCTCCTCCCGCATCGGGATCCAGCAGTCGGATCTCTCGCGGATGGAGAAGGGCGAGTACCGGGTCAGCCTCGACACGCTGTTCCGCATCCTGGCGGAGTTCCACATGAGCATGGGCGAGTTCTTCGACGAGGTGAACCGCGAGACGGTGACCCCGCAGGACGTCAAGCTGCTGCGCGACCTCAAGGCGCTCGACCCCGACGCCCAGCGCGAGGTCGAGAGCTTCATCGCCTTCAAGCGGACCCAGCCCCCGGGGGCGCCCGGGCGGTCGGGCTGAAACGGCGGACGGCGTGACGGACGCGGCGGAGGAGAGCGGAGTGCCGGAGCGAGGGCCCGATCGGTTGCGCGAGGCCGGCCTGGAAGCGGTCGAGGCGGGGCGTCTCGAGGAGGCGCTCGACTGGTTCGACCGCGCCATGGCGCGGGCCGAGGCGGAGGGTGACGACGCCCAGCGCGACCTGGCCCTGTGCAACCGCGCCGCCGTCGCCATCGAGCTCGGTCGCGCCGACCCCGGCGTCCCGGCGCTGCGCGCCATCCTGGTGCGCAACGGCGGGGTGGCCAACTGCCGGCTCGCCGCCTACCACCTCGGCCGCTACTACGAGCTCGCCAAGGACTACAAGAAGGCCCTCTTCTACGCCCGCATCGCGCTCGACCGCTCGCAGCAGCTCGACCGTCCCGACTGGCTCGCCTCGAGCCACAACCTGGTCGGCAACGCGCTGCTCGCGGAGAGCCAGATCGAGCTCGCCCTGCAGCACTACCGGCAGGCGCTGGAGCTGATGCCGGGCAGGTTCCGGCAGTGGCGCGCCAGCATCCTCAACAACATCGGCTACTGCCGCGTGCTGCAGGAGGACCCCGTCGAGGGCTTCCGCTGCCTGCACGCCAGCCTGCGGACCTTCCGGACGCCCGCCGGCTCGCCCTACGAGGTACGGGTGCGCCTCGATCTCTGCTACGCCCACCTGGAGCATGGACGCTACGGCCACGCCCGCCGGCACGGCGAGCGGGCCCTGCGGATGGCCGAGGCCCTGGGCGACGCCGACGCCGAGAAGAACGCCCTCTTCCTGCTCGGGGAGACGGCCAGCCTGCGCGGCGACGACGAGACGGCCCAGGGCCTCTTCGACCGCCTCCACCACCGGTTCTTCCCGACCGCGGACTACCTCCCCGGCTTCCTGATGTCGGTCGACGTCCGCAAGCTGATCAACCTGCACGCATGAGACGCTTCCGCGCCCTCCGCACCCTCCTGCTCGCCGGCACCGTCCTGCTGGCGGGTGCCGCCGTCGCCGCGGCCGCGCCGGCGCAGCTCGTCCTGGGGAGCGACGGCGAGATGTACAGCGCCGAGGTCGGTCGCTACGGCGATCTGTTCCCCGACGGTGCGATGGCGGAGGCCGACGCGCCGGTGCTGGCGCTCGACGTCCGGCACCCCGACGGCGGGACGACCCGGCTGCTGGTCCCGGGCACCGAGGGTGACGACTACGACACCCAGCCGGCGCTGATCGTCGACGAGAGCTCGCAGCGCGTGTTCCTGGTCTGGGAGCGGATGTACTCGGGCCTGCACCCGGTGCTCGAGCTGCGCAGCTTCGACGGCGAGAGCTGGGGCGAGCCGCTGGAGATCAACCACAGCGCCTTCCTCTCGAAGAGCCTGGCGCAGTTGGCGATCACCCGGGGTGCGGAGCCCGGCGCCGCGACCATCCTGCACCTGGTGTGGGCCGAGGACCTCGAGTCCCCCGACTCCCAGACCTACTACGCGCCGATCATCCTGGTCGACGGGGAGTTCGCGGGCGACCCGCGCATCTTCCACCTGAACGACTTCGAGCCCGCGCTGGCAGAGGGCGAGACCGCGGCGACGCCGCCCGACGCCCTGCTCCGCTCGCCCCGGCTGCAGACCGGCACCGACGGCCGCCGGGTGGTGGTCGAGTTCACCTCGCCGACCACCGGGCGGATGGTCACCCTGGAGCTCACCGTCCTTCCGGACGACGTGTCGCGGCTCGCCGACGGCGCCCGGGCCCACATCATCGACATCGGCGTCACGCTCGATCCGCGCACGCGCAGCGGGATCACCGCGATCGCCGAGGCGGCCCGCGCCCACATCATCGACATCGGCGTCAGCTTCCACCCGGAGATCGTCCGCGCCATCGCCGACGGAGCGCGGGCCCACATCATCGACATCGGCTTCCGCGCCCTCGACAAGGGCGAGGTCCCGGAGCTCCCCACCTTGGCGGGCGAGGCCCGGGCGCACATCATCGACATCGGCGTCAAGCTGTCGGACAAGGGCCTGCGGCGCGTCTATGCCAGCTCGCAGGCCTGGACCCTGGACGCGTCGCCGACCCGGACCTCCGCACCGCTCCCCGCCCATCTTCTCGCGGTGCGGGTCACCGCCGCGCGTCCGGCGCCGGAGCTCACCAGCGCCGCAGAGCCCAGCGTCTTCCTGTCGTCGAGTGGCACGGCCGCCCTGGTGGCCTGGCAGGAGGGGAGCAAGCTCCGCTACCGCGAGAGCCGCGGCGACGGCTGGTCGCCGAGCTTCGCGCTGCCCCTGCAGCCGGGCTTCGGTCTCGAGCAGGCCCTCGACGTGGTGCGCAACCGCGTCGTCGACCGCTAGTCCTCGCGACCCACCGGCCTCCCGGACGTTCGGCGCGGTCCACGCGCCTTCCCCCTCTGCGGCCCGGCGCCGCCTAGAGCGGCTCGGCGGGCAGGTCGCGGCGCGGATCCTCCTCCGGCAGCCGCTCGAGCAGCTCGCGCACCGCGTCGTCGATCCGCCGCGGCAGCGCGATCACCAACCGGCAGTAGTGGTCGCCCGGATCTCCACCGGGCGGCGCGATGCCGCGGCCGCGGAGCCGGAGGACCCGCCCTCCCGACGTCCCCGGAGGCACCTTGACGCGCACCGGCCCGTCCACCGTCGGGACCGCCACCTCGGCGCCGAGGATCGCCTCGCCCAGGGTGACCGGCAGGTCGGCGTGGACGTCGTTCCCGTGGCGCCGGAAGTAGGGGTGCGGCCGCACCCGCACCTGGAGCGTCAGGTCGGCCTGCCGGCCGGGACCGAGCGGCTCGCCCTTGCCGCGCACCCGGAGGCGGGCCCCGTCCTCGATGCCGCGCGGGATGCGCAGGCGCACCCGCTCGAGCTCGACGACCGCGCCGCGGCCGCCGCAGCGCGGGCACGGCTCGCCGCCGTCGCGGCCGCCGCCACCGCACGCGGCGCACGCGACCTCCCGCTGCAGGGGGAACGAGCGCGTCGTGCCGCGCACCACCTCGGCGAGCTCGAGCGTCACCTCGATCGGGGCCGGAGGCTGCGCCGCCGGGCGCCGGCCGGCGCCCGGTTCGCGCCCGGGTCCGCGCTCCCGGCGCACCTCGACGCGGCGGCTGGAGCGCACGAAGCCGCCGCCGGCGAGCGGGGTGACCAGCTCGTCCGACCGGCTCCAGCTCTCCGCCCAGGCGCCGGCCCGCCCCTCCTCGCGCAGGCGGTCGTAGCGCCGCCGGAGCTCGGGATCGGAGAGGATCTCGAAGGCCCGGGCGGCCTGCGCGAAGCGCTGCTCGGCGTCGGCATCGCCGGGGCGCACGTCCGGGTGCAGCCGCCGGGCGAGCTTCTGGTAGGCACGGCGGATCTCGCCCTCGTCCGCGTCCGCCGCCACCTCCAACACCTCGTACAGGTCCGCCGGCATCGCCGGGATTCTACCGGCGACGCCCGGCTCCGCACCGGCGGCGGTCCCGGCCGCCGCGCTCCCGCACCGGCTCGCGCCGCCTCGGGCCGCACCGCGCCGGGGGGCCGGCAGGGGTCGAACGCGGCGAGGAGGCACGGCGGGGGCCGCCCCGTCCGCGTCCGGGGAAGCACGGAGAGGACGTCCCCGCCTTCCGCCGGCGCCGGGCCCGGAGGGCCCCGGCGGTCCACCGCTCGGCTCAGCCGTTCCGCGTGACGGCGAGCGGCCGGTCGCTGGGACGGGCCGGCAGCACCCGGCCGCCGGCGGCGGCGAGCGCCGCGGCCAGGTCGTCGCGACGCTCCGGCGGGCCGAGCACCGCCACCGAGCCGCCGCCCCCCGCGCCGCAGACCTTGCCGCCCCAGGCGCCCGCGGCCGTCGCCGCCGCCAGCAGCTTCTCCACCGCCGGCGACGAGACCTCCGGGGCGAGGCGGCGGCGCAACGACCACTCGCGGCCCATCAGCGCTCCCACGCGTGGCAGGTCGCCGCCGGCGAGGGCGTCCGCGGTCGCCGACCCCACCGCCGCGATGTCGTCGAACAGCGCCGCGACCGCGGCGTCGCCGTCGAGGTGGCGGCGCAGCACCTGCCAGTTGTTTCCGGCCGAGAAGTGGGAGGCGCCGCTGTAGGCGACGAGCAGGCTGTCGCCCAGGGCGCCGAGGTCGGCGTCGAGCCGCCGCACCGTGGTGCCGCCCGGACCGTGCTCGAGGGCGAGGGCGCCGCCGAGGAGGGCGGCCCAGTGGTCCTGGGTGCCCGTGGGCAGGCGCATCAAGCGCGCCTCGAGATCGCGGGCCAGCGCCACCCGCGCCTCGGGGGAGACGCCGGCCGCCCGGCGTGCGCTTCCAGGGCGGCGATCAGGGCGACGGTCAGCGCCGAGCTCCCCCCCAGGCCGCCTCCGGGCGGCGAGTCGCTGTGCAGGCGCACCTCGAGCGGCGGCGCCGCGAAGGCGGTCAGGACGGTCGCCGCCAGCGCCGCCCCCTGAGCGCGCGCCAGCTCGGCGAGGGTCGGCGCCTCCGCCGCCGCGCCGTCCTGGACCACCCGGTAGCCCGCCGCCCGCGGCCGCAGCTCCACGGCGACCACGAGATCGAGTCCGACGTTGACGGTGCAGGCGTCCGCGTGGAGCAGGCCGATCGGCCAGATGTCCAGCGTGCCGCCCGCGAGGTCGACGCGGCAGCCGGCCCGGGCGGCGACGGCGGCAGGGGCGGGAGGGCTCACGCGCGGACCGGGCGCGGCGGCGACGGGAGGAGCCGCACGCGGGCTCAGCGGGCGGAGGTGGCGGCGGCGGTCATCGGCACCACCGCCGGCGACGGCGCCGGGGCCTCCCCCGGCGGCTGCTCCGCCAGCGCGGTCGTCGTCTCCACCGCCGGCAGCGGCGCACCGGCATCGAGCGCGGCGCGACAGGCGTCGCGCCAGGTCACGAAGGCCGCCAGCCTGGACTCGGCGATCGGCTCGGCGGGGACGTTGCGCAGCGACATCGGGTCGATCCAGCGGCCGTCCTTCTGCACCCGGTAGTCGAGGTGCGGCGCCGTCACCATGCCCGTCGCCCCCGAGTAGGCGATCACGTCGCCCTGGGCGACCCGCCGCCCGGGGTGCACGCCGGCACCGAAGCGGGACAGGTGCAGGTAGGCGGTGAGATAGCCGTTCGGGTGACGCACCTTGACCATCTTGCCGCCCCCGCGGCTCCAGCCGGCGAAGGTGACGACGCCGCCCGCCGTGGCGCGGACCGGGGTGCCGACGGCGGCGCGGTAGTCGACGCCGAAGTGCGGGCGGTAGACCTTGAGGACGGGGTGGAGGCGACGGCTGGAGAAGCGCGAGGTGACGTGGGAGAAGCGCAGCGGCGAGCGCAGGAACATCTTGCGCAGCGGACGGCCCTCGGCGTCGTAGTAGGCGCCGTCGTCCCCGAACCGGTAGGCCTCGAGGCGGCGCCCGCCGTTGTCGAAGGCGACCGCCCACACCTCGCCGATCCCCGAGCGCCGGCCGTCGAGCTCGACCTCGTCGTAGGCGACCTCGAAGCGGTCCCCCGCCCGCAGGTCGCGCGTGAAGTCGATGTCCCACTGCAGGACGTCGGCCATCCGGTACGCCAGCTCCAGCGGACCGCCGGCGGCGGCGACCGCGCCGACCAGCGAGCCGTCCACCGTGCCGCTCAGGCTGCGGCGGACGACGTCGCGCTCGAAGGGCACCCAGCGGGGATCCCAGCCGTCGCGGGCGCGCTCCAACCGGACCCGGCCCTTGCCCGCGACGACGAACTGCAGCGCGCGGACGCGGCCGGCGGGGCCGAGATAGGCGGCGTAGCGGTCGCCCGGCCGGATCCGCCGGACGTCGACGTAGCCGGTCAGCGCGGCGCTGACCGCGGCGGTGTCGGAGGCGTCGAGACCGAGGTCGGCCAGGGCCGAGCCCAGCGTCTGCCCGCGATCGAAGTGCCGTTCGACCGGCACCGGCGGGATCTGGCGCACGGCGGCGAGGTCGACCTCGGGGACCGCGGGGAAGGCGGCCACGGCGACACGGTAGGGGACGGTGCGGGGGAGCGGGTAGGGGGAGCGGACGACTTGGTCGAGCTGGCGCGTCGCCAGGGTGAGCCCACCCGCCGCCAGGGCGAGGCCCACCGGCAGGACGATCCGGATGGCTGGGTGCACGCGCCTCTCCCCTCGGAGGGTCCCCATCGCGCTCGCGGGCCTCTCGCTCGACGTTGGTGGTGAAACGAACCGGCTACCGGGCGACAGCGTACCCGGAACGAACGTCCTGTTTCAAGGGGTTGCGCGGTGCGACCGGCGGCCGGCCGGGCGACCCGCGGGGAGGGGAGCGGCGGAAGGGGGGAGAGACGGAGCCCGGCGGGCCCCGGAAGATCAGCGGATGATCTCGGCGAGGACGGCGTCGGGATCGTCGGGCAGCTTGGCCCGGTAGGCCGCCTCCCCGTTCTGGATCACCAGCAGGCCCGGCAGGGTGGTGACGGCGTTCTTCTTCGAGAACGAGCCGTCGGTGTCGAGAAAGACCGGCGCCCGCAGGCTCTTGCCGTTCAGGAAGCCCTCGACGGTGCCGCGGTCCTCCTGGAAGTTGACCGTGATCACCCGCGCCCGCCCGCCCCAGCGATCGACCAGGTGGTTGACCCGCTCGACGATGTCGCGGCCGCGCGGCGACCACGAGGCCCACACCACGACGATGGTGGTGCCCTGCGCCAGGTCGGCGTCGCGCAGCTCCTCGCCGCGCAGCCCGCGCAGCCGCACGTCCTGGGCGAACACCGGCAGCGCCAGACCCACCAGCACCAGCACCAGGACGGCGAGCGACAGGCCGGCGCGGATCCGCGCCCGCAGACGGGCCGGGGCCTGATGTCGGGTGCACCGCTCGCGGAAGGTGGTCAGCATCTTGCGGGTGTAGTCCATGCGGTGGGCGCAGGGAGAGCAACCGTCCAGGTGGTTCCGGAAGGGGGTCAGCAGCTCCTCTTCCATCTCGTTGTCGAAGAAGAGGTACATCATCTCGCTGACCCGCTCGCAATCCATGGTGCTCTCCCGCAGGCGATCTCGCTTCCGGCCTCCGGCGCCACCCTCGCAGGGGGCCCGCGCCGGCCGCTTCATCCCCCTCTAACCGGGCCCTTCAGGAGGGATATTCCGAGCCGTCTCCGCCCGGGTCGGGGGCCGGTCCGGCGTCGCTCGCGGCGTCGCGGCTGCGCATCTTCGCGGGCTGCTCGCCCTCGCGGATGTAGCCGTGCTCGCGGGCGTAGCGCAGCATCTCGCGCTCGAGCAGGCGGCGGCCGCGGTACAGGCGGCTCATCACCGTGCCGACGGGCACCTCGAGGATCTCGGCGATCTCCTTGTAGGAGAACCCCTCGAGGTCGGCCAGCAGCACGACCATGCGGTAGTCGGGCGGGAGCTGGTCGAGCGCCCGCTGCACGTCCTCGTCGAGGACGTTCTCGAGCAGCTCCTCCTCGGGGTCCTTGATCTTCCGCTTGTGCTGGTCGCTGACCTGCGTCTCGAACGACTCCTCGATGGCGGCGAAGTCGCTCTGCGGGGGCACCTGCTGCTTCTTGCGGTAGTTGTTGATGAACGTGTTCTTCATGATCTTGAAGAGCCACGCCTTGAAGTTGGTGCCCTCGGCGAACTTGTCGTAGTACTTGTAGGCCTTGAGGTAGGTCTCCTGCACCAGGTCCTCGGCGTCCTCGGAGTTCCGGGTCATGCGGTACGCCGTGTTGTACAGGGAGTCCACGAACGGCATCGCCGCCGCCTCGAAGTTCCAACCCTGTTGATGGAGAGATGCCGCTTCTTTCACCATGTTTCAACCCCCTGCAGACCGGATCCGAAACGCCTCCATGCACTGAATACGCACAAGCGGTGCCAACGGATGGGGCTCCCGGCCGAGCCGGGAGAATCCTCTCAGCATACGCTCGCGCGGGCGGAAATGTCACTCTGGCGGGCGACGCCGCGTCCTCGCCAGGGGACGGAGCGCGACGGCCGGCAGCGGAAACGGCGCGGCCGACGTGCCGGTGTGACACCCCGGCCCCGGGGGCGGGGGCCGGACGCTGATATCCTGCCCCGTCGAACCGGTCCCGCCGGCCGGGCCACCGCGGCGGCCCGGCCACACCGCGGCGCCGCCCATGAGCCGATCCCCCGACATCTCCAGCGATCGCCTGCTCGCCCTGGTGCGGGGCATGGCGGGCCGCCCGGTCCCGATGCTGGTCGACCTGGTGGCGGACCGCTTCGTGTTGGGCACGCCGAAGCGCATCAGCCGCGAGGCACCGGTGCTGATCCTGCGCTACGAGGGCGAGCACCTCACACCCGGCGGCGGCGCCAACGCGGTGGCCAACGTGGCCGCGCTCGGCGGCCGGCCGCTGCCGCTCGGCGTGGTGGGTGCCGACGACAGCGGCCGCGAGCTGGTCGCGGCGCTGGCCGACCGCGGCGTCGACACCACCGGCATCCTGGTCCGCGAGGGCTACCGGACGCCCACCAAGGTGCGGATCGTCGGCGGCGCCCGCCACGCCCTCAAGCAGCAGATCGTCCGCTACGACGTGGAGGACCGCCTCGAGCTGACCGCGGCGGAGCGCGCCGCCTTCACCGCCCGTCTCGACGCCTGGGCCGCAGGCGGCGAGCGTCCGCGCGTGGCGATCGTCTCCGACTACGGCTACGGCGGCGTCGAGCCGGCGCTCGTTCCCGGCCTGCGCGCGGCCCTCGGCGGCGACGGCCGGGTGGTGTGCGACAGCCGCTACCGCCTGGACGCCTTCTGCACGGTCGGCTGCGACGGCGCCACCCCGAACGAGGAGGAGACCGAGGCCCTGCTGGGCGGCCCGCTCGACGGCGCCGAGGGAGGGCCGGCGGCGGCGGGCGAGCGGCTGCGGCGGCGGCTCGGCATCGGCTTCCTGCTGGTCACCCAGGGGAGCCACGGGATGAGCCTCTTCGCGGCGCCCGGGGTGGCCCACCTGCCGGTCCACGGCACCGACCAGGTGGCCGACGTCACCGGCGCCGGCGACACCGTCATCGGCACCTTCGCCCTGGCGCTGGCGGCCGGCGCCACGCCGCTGGAGGCCGCCCTGCTCGCCGACTACGCCGGCGGCGTGGTGGTGATGAAGATGGGGACCGCGACGCTCGACGCCGCCGAGCTCGCCCACGCCGTGGCGGGCGATCCGGCGCCGCGCGAGGAGCTGCGGTGGGTGGGCTGGTGAGGCCCGCCGCCGGGGTCGGGGCGGCGACCGCGCCCGCCGCCCCGGGGAGGCGGCCCCGTGGGTGAGGTGGTCGCCGCGGACGAGCTCGCGGCCGCCCTCGACCGCCTGCGCGCGGCGGGACGGCGCATCGCCTTCGCCAACGGCCACTTCGACCTGCTGCACGTCGGCCATCTGCGCTACCTGCGCGCCGCCCGGCAGGAGGCCGACGTCCTCGTGGTGGCGGTCAACGACGACGCGTCGGTGCGCCGCCTGAAGGGCCCGGGGCGGCCGCTGGTGCCCGCCGCCGAGCGCGCCGAGCTGGTGGCCGCGCTCGACCCGGTCGACTTCGTCACCGTGTTCTCCGGCGACAGCCCGGCCCCGCTGCTCTCCCGGCTGCGTCCCGACGTGCACTGCAAGGGGCCCGACTACGGCGCCCCGGAGCGGGTACCGGAGTACGAGACGGTGCGCGCCTACGGCGGCGCCACCCGCCTGGTCGGCGATCCGAAGGACCACGCCACCCGCGACCTGATCGCCCGCGCCCGCGACCTCCCCGCGGCGCCGGCGGGCGGCACGGAGGGGCGCGCCCGCGGCGCGGCGGGAGACGGGCGGGGCGGGGACGGCTGAGGGCCGCATGATCCCGCTGCCGGAGGACGTCCGGGTTCTGCTGGTGCGCACCAGCGCCCTGGGCGACGTGGTCCACTGCCTGCCGGTCCTCGGCGCCCTGCGGCGTCACCGCCCCCGAGCCCGCATCGCGTGGGTCGTCGAGGCGGCGATCGCGCCGGTGCTGGAGGGGCACCCCGACCTCGACCAGGTGATCGAGGCCCGGCTGCGCCCCTGGCGCCACGCCGCGCTCAGCCGCGGCGTGCGCGACGAGGTGCATGCCTTCCTCGCCGCCCTGCGCGACTTCGCTCCCGACGTGGCCCTCGACCTGATGGGCAACCACAAGGGCGCCCTGATCGCCCGCGCCTCGGGAGCGCCGCGGGTCGTCGGGGCGGCCCGCCCGTGGCGCCGCGAGCCGTCGAGCGCCCTGTGGATCACCGAGCCGCTGCCGCTCGCGCCGCCCCCCGCGGGGTCCCGCGAGCCGGCCCCCGGCGAGGCGAGCCGACAGCCGCTCCGCGAGGTCGCCGTCGCGCCTCCCCCGCACGCCGTCGACCGGGCCCTCGCCCTGGCCGCGGCGCTCGGCGTCCCGATCGCGGGCGCCGGCTTCGACCGCGACCGCGCGGCGCGCGCCCCGGAGGGCGACGGCGGCGCGGCGACGAGCGGCGGTCCGGGCTACGCCCTGATCCACCCGGGCGCCGGCTGGGGGAACAAGCGCTATCCGCCGGAGCGTTGGGGGAGCGTGGCGCGACGGCTGGCCGACCGCACCGGCCTGCCGACGCGGGTGCCGGTCGCTCCCGGCGAGGAGCCGCTGGCGACGGCGACGGTCGCCGCCGCGGCGGGGGCGGCCGTGGCGGTGCCGGCCCCCGACCTCGCGGCCCTGGTGCGCGAGCTGGTGGGGGCGCGCCTGGTGCTCGCCGGCGACACCGGCCCGCTCCACCTGGCGCACGCTCTGGGGGTCCCGGTGCTCGCCGTCATGGGCCCCACGGACCCGCGGCGCCACGGGCCGTACGGTGCGCCGGAGCGCGCCCTCTGGCGGGAGCTGCCGTGCAGCTTCTGCTACAAGAGCTTCGCCGAGACGAAGGCCTGCCTGTGGGCGGTCCCGGTCGAGGCGATCGTCGAACGCGCCGTCCGCCTGCTCGCCCCCGGGGGGAACCGGGAGGCGGCCGCTGGCCGGGCGACGGCGCGAAGGTGATAGTTTTGTCCGTCCAAAGGGAACTAGGATCGATGGCCAGACCTTCCAAAGCCGCCCCGAGCCGCTTCGGCGAGCTGCTGCTCAAGAGCGGCAAGGTCACCGCGCAGGACATCGAGCAGGGCCTGGCTCTGCAGCAGGAGGAGGGCGGCCGCCTCGGCACCTGCCTGGTGCGCCTGGGGCGCCTGAAGGAGGAGGAGCTGATGGAGCTCCTCTCGCAGCACTTCGGCGTCCCCTCCGTCGACCTCCAGCAGATGGAGATCGACCCGGGCGTCCTGAAGATCATCCCCCCCGACATCGCGCGCAAGTACACCATCCTGCCGGTCTCGAAGGCGGGCGCCACGGTCACCTTGGCGATGATCGACCCGACCAACGTCTTCGCCATGGACGACGTCAAGTTCATGACCGGCTACCGGGTCGAGCCGGTGGTGGCCTCCGAACGGGTGCTGCGCGCGGCGATCGAGGAGCACTACGGCTCGACCCACGCCATCGAGCTGAAGAAGGTGATGGAGGACCTCACGGAGGAGGTCGACTCCGACCTGGAGGTGCTCGACGAGGAGGAGGAGCTCGACCTCGCGAGCCTCGAGGAGGAGTCCGAGACGGCGCCGGTGATCAAGCTGGTCAACATGGTGTTGACCGACGCCATCAAGCGCGGCGCCTCCGACATCCACATCGAGCCCTACGAGCGCGACTACCGGGTGCGCTACCGGATCGACGGGCTGCTCTACGAGATGATGCACCCGCCGCTGAAGCTGAAGGAGGCGATCACCAGCCGCATCAAGATCCTCGCGAAGCTGGACATCGCCGAGAAGCGCCTGCCGCAGGACGGCCGCATCAAGATCAAGACGCGGATCGGGGGACGGGTCAAGGACCTCGACTTCCGGGTCTCGGTGCTGCCGACGATCTTCGGCGAGAAGATCGTCATGCGGCTGCTCGACAAGGACAAGCTCATGCTCGACATGACCAAGCTCGGGTTCGACCCCGAGTCGCTGCGGTCGTTCGAGCACGCCATCCTGCGGCCCTACGGCATGGTGCTGGTGACCGGTCCGACCGGCTCCGGCAAGACCAACACCCTGTACTCGGCGCTGCAGCGCATCAACAAGACCGAGACCAACATCATCACCGCCGAGGACCCGGTCGAGTTCAACATCGCCGGGATCAACCAGCTCCAGACCAAGGAGCAGATCGGGTTGAACTTCGCGGCCGCCCTGCGCAGCTTCCTGCGGCAGGATCCCAACGTGATCCTGGTCGGCGAGATCCGCGACTTCGAGACGGCGGAGGTGGCGATCAAGGCGGCGATGACCGGGCACCTGGTGCTCTCGACGCTGCACACCAACGACGCCCCGTCGTCGATCAACCGGCTGATGAACATGGGCATCGAGCCGTTCCTGGTGGCCACGTCGGTGCACCTCATCGTGGCCCAGCGGCTGGTGCGGCGGATCTGCTCGTTCTGCAAGGAGCCGCTCGAGGTGCCGGAGGTGGCCCTCGCCGAGCTCGGCTTCACCGAGCGCGACATCGCGTCGCTCGAGCTGTTCCGCGGGCGCGGCTGCGAGCGCTGCAGCCAGACCGGCTACAAGGGCCGGATCGGGCTCTACGAGGTGATGCGGGTGACGGACGAGATCCGCGAGCTCATCCTCTCCGGCGCCTCCGCGGTCGAGCTGCGCCAGAAGGCGCTGGAGGACGGCATGATCGGGCTGCGCGAGAGCGGCCGCCGCAAGATCCGCGACGGCATCACCACCGCCGAAGAGGTGATGCGCGAGACGTTCGCGTAGACCCGGGATCCCCGCACCCGACGCCGGATCGACCGCCGCCGGCGGCGTCCGGAGGCCCCCGGGCGTCCGCGCGGGCGGCAGCCGCGACCGCGTCGACAGGCCGCGCCGACCGCGCCCGGGAGCGCCGCGCCGGTGTTCCGCGGCCCCGACGAGCAGACACCCCCCCGCCCCCTGCGATGAAGCCTCCCGACCCGCGGCCGGTCCCGGCGCCGCCGCCGCGTCCACGATGAGACGCGGCCGCCCTCTGGTCGCCCGACTCCTCGCCCTCCTCCTCGGGCTGACGGCCGGGCTCGGGGTCGCCGAGCTCGTGGTACGCGTCGCCGGCGTGGCGCCGGAGGTGAGCCCGATCCGGCGCGGGCGCCTGCAGCTCTCCGACGACCCGCGGTTGATCTTCGAGCCGGTCCCCGGCATGGTGGTCGCCGGCGCCGCGGACCTCTGGGACGAGTACCCCGGCGCGGCGAACCGGCTCGGCTACCGCGACCGCGAGCACAGGCTGGAGAAGCCGCCGGGGACCTTCCGGATCGTCGTCCTGGGGGACTCGGTCGCCGCCGGCTGGGGCGTCGAGCGGCGCGAGGACACGCTGCCGGCGCGGCTGGAACGGGACCTCGCGGAGCGCGGACGGCCGACCGAGGTCCTCAACTTCGCGGTGACCGGCTACAACACCGACCAGGAGGTCGAGACGTTGGCCTCCCGCGCCCTGCCCTACGCCCCCGACCTCGTCCTCGTCACCTACTGCCTCAACGACCGCCGGCCGCCCGATCCCCGCATCGTCGCGGCGCTCGAGAAGGCGGCGGCGCGTCCCGGGGCGGTCGCTCCCTCCCGCCTCGCCTCCGACCTGCGCCGCGCCCTGTTCGCGAGCGCCCTCTACCGCACCGTCCGCTTCCGTTGGCTCGACGACGGCGACGCCGCCGAGGCGCTGGCGGCAGGCACCGCGGGAGCCGAGCGGCGGCCCCCGCGGCCGGACGAGGTCGGCGATCGCTGGGCGGACGGGCGCCCGGTCGCCGGACCCGCCGCGGTCGAGGCCGCCTTCGACCGCCTGGCGCACCTCACCCGGGAGGCCGCCGCCGCGGGGCGTCCGTTCCGCGTCGCAGTGGTCGTCTTCCCCTACCTCCGCGACCTCTTCCAGGAGCGGTACCCGGAGCACCGCGAGCACGTCGCGAAGCTGGCCGAGCGGCACGGGTTCGCCCACCTCGACCTCACCGACGCCTTCGAGCGCTGCGCCCGGGACGGTGGGCGGCTGGCGTTCGACCGCTACCATCCGAACGCCCGCGGCCACCGCTGCGCGGCCGCCGCGGTCAGCCGCTTCCTGATCTCCGCCGACCTGGTGCCGGCCCCGCGCTGACCCCGCCGGGCTTCCGGGCGGGCGCGCGACGGCCGATCTCCCGAGCGGCCGGGCGCGGCGGCGGGCCGCCTCAGCGGCGGGGCGTCTCCTCGCGGTCCACCGGCGCCGCCGGTGCCTGCGTCTTCTTCACCGCCGACAGGATCCCGATCCCGACCAGGCAGACGACCCCGACGCCGATCCACACCGGCGGCACGCCGGCGAGAAAGGCGCCGTAGGCCAGGCCGCCGATCAGGATGATGAAGCCGATCAGGTAGATCGTGAAGTTCTGGCTGCTCTGCATGGTCACCTCCCGTGCCGTTCGCGGCGGGAGGCTGCAAGGCGCGTTCCCCCCGCCGCCCGGGGCGCCGGGCGGGCGGCGCGATCGGCCGGCCCGCCCGGGGCGCGGGGTAAGATCCCCCGCATGATCGAGATCGACCTTTCCGGCAAGCGGGGGCTGGTGATGGGGGTGGCGAACGGCAGGAGCCTCGGCTGGGCGATCGCCGAGCGGCTCCGGGAGGCCGGCGCCGAGCTCGCCTTCAGCTACCAGGGGGAGCGGCTGCGCGGCGAGCTCGAGAAGCTGACGGCCGAGCAGGCCGGACGCCGCCTGTACGACTGCGACGTCACCCGGCCCGACCAGCTCGACGCGATGTTCGGCGACCTGGCGAGCGCCTGGGGACGGCTCGACTTCGTCGTCCACGCCATCGCCTTCGCGCCCCGTGCCGCCATGGACGGGCGCTACATCGAGACGACGCGGGAGGACTGGCTGACCGCGCTCGAGATCTCCGCCTACTCGCTGGTCGCCGTGGCGCGCCACGCCGAGCCGCTGCTCGCCGACGGTGCCGGCATCGTCACGCTCAGCTACTACGCCGCCGAGAAGGTGGTGCCGAAGTACAACGTGATGGGGATCGCCAAGAGCGCCCTCGAGGCCAGCGTGCGCTACCTCGCCTACGAGCTGGGGCCGAAGAACGTGCGGGTGAACGCCGTCTCGGCGGGCCCCGTCCGCACCGTGGCGGCGCGCTCGATCCCCGGGTTCCTCAAGATGTACGGCCGGGTGGCCGAGATGTCCCCGCTGCACCGCAACGTGACCCATCGCGAGGTGGGCGACCTCGGCCTCTTCCTGCTCTCCCCGCTCGCCGGCGGCATCACCGGCGAGACGGTCTACGTCGACGCCGGGTTCCACGTGATGGGGATGGAGCTCGAGAGCGAGGGCTGAGCCCCCCGCCGCGGCACGGCGGGGCGGCGGGGCCTCCGGCGGACCCCACCGCCCGGGTCCCCCGGCGCCGCCTCAGCGCAGCTCGAACCGGACGCTGATCGTCATCAGGACCGGCACCGGGCGGTCGTGGAGCGTGGCGGGCTCGTAGCGCCACCGGCGGACCGCGTCGACGGCCGACTCGGTGAGGCCGAAGGGGAGCCCCGCGAGCACCTCGACGTCGCCGATGCGGCCGCGCGCGTCGAGGACCACCCGGAGCACGACGACGCCCTGGACCCGCACCCGCCGGGCGGCCTCGGTGTAGAGCGGCGGCGGCGCGTCGATCGCCCGCGGCCGCGCGATCGCGCCGCCCAGCACCAGCGGGCCGGAGACCTCCTCCTCCTCCGGCGGCGGCGGGTCCGGCACGTCGACGATCCAGTCGCCGAGCGGGGCCGGCGCGGGCTCGTCGAGCAGCGCGACCTCGCGCAGCGGCTCGGGATCGTCCGGGGTGGGGTCGGGGATCGGGACCCGCAACCGCTCCTCCTCCGGCGGGCGCTCGGCGGGGGGCCGGGGCGGCCGGAAGCGGACCGGGCGCACCACGAAGAGCGACCGCGGCGCCTCCTCGGCGGCCGCGATCTCGCCGCCGCCCGGGTGCGGGACGAGCAGCAACGCGAGGTGGAAGGCCACGGCGACCCCCAGCGCCAGCCGCAGGCGCCGCCGCTCGTGCAACTCGTCGGCGGAATCGAACCGGACGTCCTCGTCGTGCATGCCGCTCCTCCTCTCCGGCCGGGGCGGAGCCCGGCGCCTGGACGACGTCGCGAGGAAGAGCGCGGCCGCGCTCGGACCACTTGCTAGGGATTGGACCCGGCGGCGGCGCTTCCGGTTCCTGCCACCTGCCGGCGGATCTCGGACTGGGCCTTGGTCACCATGCCCATCAGGCCCATCGACTTCCCCATCGACAGCTCGCGGCCGAAGATCCGGTAGACGACGTCCTGCGGCACGGCGAGCACCTCCTCGACCGGCTGGCCGGAGAGGCCCCGCGCGAGGAGGACGGCCAGCGACTTCGCCGACACGCCCTGGGGGTTCTCCACCGCGAAGTGGAGGTCGAAGGTGCCGTCGCCGCGCGGCGACGCCCACACGAACGCCTCCGACTCGCAGCCCGGCACCCGATGGGACCCGGCGAACGGACGGCGCGCCACCTCCGGAGGCACCTCGCGGAACCGTTCCCCGAGGTCCAGCAGCAGCGCGATCCGGTCGTTGCGATCGGGGAGCAGGTCGAGGCTCTCGAGCAGCTCCGCCAGCGGCGCGGGGATCCTCGGCGGCATCCGGCTCAGCGCGGCAGGCGCGCCCCCGCCCCCTTCTCGACCGGCACGCCCACCAGGTTCCCCCACTCCGTCCAGCTGCCGTCGTAGTTCCGCACCCGCTCGAAGCCCAGCAGGTAGGAGAGCACGAACCAGGTGTGGCTGGAGCGCTCGCCGATCCGGCAGTAGACGACCACCTCGTCGGCGGGGGAGAGGCCGCACTCCTGGCGGTAGATCGCGGCCAGCTCGCCGGCGGGCTTGAAGGTGCCGTCCGGGGCCACCGCCCGCCCCCACGGGACGTTGCGGGCACCCGGGATGTGCCCGCCGCGCAGGGCCCCCTCGTCGGGATAGTCCTCCATGTGCAGGCGCTCGCCGGTGTACTCCTCCGGGCTGCGCACGTCGATCAGCGGCAGGCCGTCGCGGACGTGCGCCAGCACACGGTCGCGGAAAGCGCGGATGCGGGCGTCGTCGCGGTCGGGGGCGCGGTAGTCGGAGGGCGCCGGGGCGGGCGTCTCGCGGCTCGTCGGCCGCCCCTCGTCGAGCCACTTCCGGCGCCCGCCGTCCATCACCCGGGCGCGCCGGTGCCCGAAGAGCTGGAAGATCCAGAAGGCGTAGGCCGCCCACCAGTTGTTCTTGTCGCCGTAGAAGACCAGCGTCGTCCCCTCGCCGGCCCCGATGCGGCGCATCAGCCGCTCGAAGCCCTCGCGGTCGAGGACGTCGCGGCGCACCGGATCGTTGAGGTCCCGGGTCCAGTCGACCTCCACCGCGCCGGGGAGATGCCCGGAGGCGTAGAGCAGCGGATCTTCGTTCGACTCGACGACCCTCACCCCGGGGTCGTCGAGATGCTCCGCCACCCAGTCGGTGGACACCAGGACCTCCGGGTGGGCGTATCCGCGCTCGCTGATCTCCATGGGCCGCCTCCGCTTCCGGTGCTCGAGGACGACACTACCACCCGTCCTCGGGCGCACCGCCTCCCCGACGGCGCCGCGCGCGGAGCGCCCCGCACCCGACGGTCCGCACGCGGCGGCCCGCCGCGGCGCCGCCCTCCGCCCACCCGTCGCCCACCCCGCGAGACGGGGCCGGTCCGCGGCCCCTGGGGTAACATGCCGCCCCGCCGCGCAAGCGGTCCCGGCAGCTTTCCGATCGAGATCCAGGCAGCGAGGAGGACCCATGAGCTACCAGCACATCCGGCTTCCCGAGGGAGGCGAGAAGATCACCATCCAGGACGGCCGGTTGAAGGTCCCGGATCGTCCGATCGTCGGCTTCATCGAGGGCGACGGCATCGGCCCCGACATCATGCGCGCTTCGCTGCGCATCTGGGACGCCGCGGTGGAGCAGGCGTACGGCGGGCGGCGGCGGATCGAGTGGGCCGAGCTCTACATGGGCGAGAAGGCGATCGAGCGCTACGGCGGCGAGGTCTACCCGGCGGAGACCCGCGAGGCTCTCGCCGACCTGGTGGTCTCGATCAAGGGCCCGCTGACCACGCCGGTCGGCGGCGGCTTCCGCTCCCTGAACGTCTCGCTGCGCCAGGATCTCGACCTCTACGCCTGCATCCGCCCGGTGCGCTGGTTCGCCGGCGTGCCGTCGCCGGTGCGCCATCCCGAGCTCGTCGACCTCGTCATCTTCCGCGAGAACACCGAGGACGTCTACGCCGGGATCGAGTACGCCTCGGGCACCGAGGCGAACGCCAAGCTGGCCCGCTTCCTCCGCGAGGAGCTCGGCGCCGACTTCTTCGAGGGCGCCGGCCTCGGCGTCAAGCCGATCAGCGAGTTCGGCAGCAAGCGCCTGGTGCGCAAGGCGATCCAGTACGCCCTCGACCGCGGGCGCCAGAGCGTGACCCTGGTGCACAAGGGCAACATCATGAAGTTCACCGAGGGCGCCTTCCGCAACTGGGGCTACGAGGTGGCGCGCGAGGAGTTCGGCGACGTCACCGTCACCGAGGACGAGCTGTGGAGCGAGCACGACGGGCAGCTCCCGGCCGGCAAGCTGCTGATCAAGGACCGCATCGCCGACATCATCTTCCAGCACATGCTGCTGCGGCCCTCGGAGTTCGACGTGCTGGCGACGCCGAACCTCAACGGCGACTATCTCTCCGACGCCGTGGCGGCCCAGGTGGGCGGCGTCGGCATCGCCCCGGGCGGCAACGTCGGCGACCACGTGTCGCTGTTCGAGGCCACCCACGGGTCCGCCCCCAAGTACGCCGGCAAGGACGTCGCGAACCCCGGGTCGCTGCTCTTCTCCGGCGTCCTCATGCTGCAGTACATGGGCTGGGAGGAGGCCGCCGAGCTGATCAACCACGCCTATCCCGCGACGGTGCAGCGCAAGATCGTCACCTACGACTTCGCGCGCCAGATGGAGGGGGCGACGAAGGTCAACACCTCCGGCTTCGCCGACGCCATCATCGAGGAGATCCGCCGCAGCTAGGGCCGTCCCCTCGGCTCGCCGGCGGCGCCCGGCCGGTCTCTCCGGTCGGGCGCCGTCCGTCCTGACGGCCGGTGCACCGCGGCCCCGTCCCGCCCCGGCCCCTCCTCGGCCGGCGGTCCCCGCCCCTCTCCGGGTCCGCTGCGGCGTCAGGCGTACAGCCAGACGATGTAGGCGAGATAGCCCGCGACGAGCAGGCCGCCCTCCCAGCGGCCCAGGCGGCCGCGGAGGGTGAGCAGCGGCACCACGGCGACGCTGAAGGCCAGCATCACCAGGTAGTCGGGGAGGAACTCGCGGGGGGCGACCGGCAGGGGACGGACCAGGGCGGCGGTGCCGAGGATGCCGAGGACGTTGAACACGTTCGACCCCACCAGGTTGCCGAGGACGATGTCCCCCTCGTGCCGGCGGGCCGCGACCAGGCAGGAGGCGAGCTCGGGCAGGCTGGTGCCGAGCGCCACCAGCGACACGCCGACCACGCGCTCCGGGACGCCGGCGCCGCGGGCGATGCCGACCGCGCCGGCGACCAGCAGCTGCGCCCCGCCGGCGAGGAGCAGCACGCCGGCCGCCACCGCCAGCAGCGAGACGGCCGGCCGCCAGGTCGGGCCGCCGGGGAGGCCGTCCGCCGTCGCCGACGCCGCGGGCGGTCCGGCGCGCCGCGACTCGACCACCAGCACCACCAGGTAGACGACCAGCAGGGCCACCAGCAGCAGGCCGTCCCAGCGGCCGAAGACCCCGTCCCCGGCGAGCGGCAGCACCAGCGCGCTGGTGAGGACCATGAACGGGATCTCCCGCCGCAGGAAGGCGGCGCGGGCGACCAACGCCGCGACCAACGCCGACGCTCCGAGGATGAGCCCGAGGTTGGCGATGTTCGAGCCCAGGACGTTGCCCAGCGCGACCTGCGGCGCGCCCTGCAGCGAAGCGGCGAGCGTCGCCGCCAGCTCGGGGCTGGAGGTTCCGAAGGCCACCACGGTCAGCCCGACCACCAGCGGCGCCACGCCGAGGGCGCGGGCCAGCGACCGCGCCCCGCCGACCAGCAGCTCGCCGCCTCCGTAGAGCAGTCCGATGCCGGCGACGATGAGGGCGACGTCGAGGAGCATTCGCCGGGAGCATACCGTCCCGCCCCGCGAAAGGCCGGGTTCCGTGCGGTAGACTGCGCAGCCGCGAGCCGGTGGCGGCGCCCCGTCCCCGGCCCCATCCCCCGCCCGACGTTTCGTACCTCTCGTGGAGACCGGAATGGACCGACGACAGCCGCACGACGGTGTGGTGGACGAGCTCATCGCCCTTTCGCAGAACCTCTGGTGGTCCTGGCAGCCCGACATCCGGGCCCTCTTCCGCAGCCTCGACCCGCGCCTGTGGCGGGCGCTGCACCACAACCCGGTGGCCCTGCTGCGGGCGATGGAACGCGACGAGATCGCCGAGCGCGTCCAGGACCTCGAGATCGCCACCCGCATCCACCAGGCCCACCGCCGGCTCCAGGAGTACTGCAACCCGAGCCGCAGCTGGGGGATGAACCACGTCGGCCCGATCATGGCCTTCCCGGTGGCCTACTTCTCCGCCGAGTTCGGGCTCCACCAGTCGATTCCCATCTACTCGGGGGGCCTCGGCGTCCTCGCCGGCGACCACCTGAAGGCGATGAGCGACCTGGGGGTGCCGGCCGCGGGGGTCGGGCTCCTCTACCACGAGGGGTACGTCCACCAGCTCATCGACGAAGAGGGCTGGCAGCGCGACGCCTACGAGCCGGTGCGCGACGACGACCTGGCGATCGTCCCGGTCCTCGCCGACGGCTCCTACGGCCCGCCCCCGGACGCCCCCGACGACGGCGGCGAGCGGCTGCGGGTGACCGTGGAGCTCCCCGACGGCCCGGTCCGCCTGCGGGTGTGGAAGCTCGCCGTGGGCCGCACCCGGCTGTTCCTGCTCGACGCCCGCGACCCGGACAACCCGCCGGCCGTCCGCGAGCTCACCGGGCGGCTCTACGGCGGCGACGAGCTCACCCGCATCCGCCAGGAGATGCTGCTCGGGGTCGGCGGCCACCGGGCGCTGGTGGCGGCCGGCATCCACCCGTCGGTCCTGCACCTCAACGAGGGCCACTCGGCCTTCGCCCTGCTCGAACGCGCCCGCCACCTGGTCGAACGACAGGGCATCGCCGCCGCCGACGCCCTGCGCGCGGTGGCGGCGTCGAGCGTCTTCACCACCCACACGCCGGTCGAGGCCGGGCACGACCGCTTCGATCCCCAGCTCGTGGCCGGCCACCTCGAGCCGATCGCGCGCGGCCTCGGCGTCCCCGTCGACGAGCTGATCGCCCTCGGCCTCGAGCACGGCACCGAGGGCCCTTTCTGCCCCACCGTGCTCGCCCTCCACCTGGCGCAACGGGTCAACGGGGTCTCCGCCCTCCACGGGCGCGTGGCGCGCCGCATGTGGCACTTCCTGTACCCCGGCCGTGAGGAGCACCAGGTGCCGATCGGGCACATCACCAACGGCGTCCACGCGCGCACCTGGATGGCCGGCGACCTGCAGGATCTCCTGCGCCAGTACCTGGGGCCCGAGTGGCTGGAGTCGATCGCCCGCCCGGGGATGTGGAGCAAGCTCGACACCCTGCCCGACGCCGAGCTGTGGGAGGTGCACCAGGTCCTGAAGTCGCGCATGTTGGGCTACGTCCGGCGGCGCGACGCGGCCCGACGCGAGCGCCTCGGCCTCCCGGCGCCGGCGCGTGGCATCCTCGATCCCGACGCCCTCACCCTCGGCTTCGCCCGCCGCTTCGCCACCTACAAGCGGGCCGACATCCTGCTGCGGAGGCCGGAGCGCCTGGAGGCCCTGGTGTCCGACCCCGACCGCCCCGTCCAGCTCGTCTTCTCCGGCAAGGCCCACCCTCGCGACGAGCCGGGCAAGCGCGTGGCCCAGCGTCTCGCCTCCCTCGAGCGCGACGTGCGCTTCGCGGGCCGGATCGTGTTCGTCGAGAACTACTCGATGCACGTCGCCCGGCAGCTCGTCCCCGGCGTCGACGCCTGGCTCAACACGCCGCGGCGCCCGCTCGAGGCCTGCGGCACCAGCGGCATGAAGGCGGCGCTGAACGGCGTCCCCAACGTCTCGATCCTCGACGGCTGGTGGGCCGAGGCCTTCGACGGCGCCAACGGCTTCGCCATCGGCTCGGGCGAGATCCACGCCGATCCCGAGGTGCAGGACGAGCGCGACGCCGAGGCCCTCTACGACGTGCTCGAGAACCAGCTCGTCCCGCTCTACTACCAGCGCGACGCCGAGGGGCTGCCGCGCGGCTGGATCGCGCGGATGAAGCGGGCGATGCGCACCCTGTCGTGGCGCTTCAACGCCGACCGGATGGTGATGGACTACGCCCGCAACTGCTACGTCCCGGCGGCCGGCGGGGAATCCGCCGCCATGCCCTGAGCGGGGGGGCGACGGGCCGCACCGCGGCCCGCCGCGGCCCGGGGCGGCACCGGGGCCCCCGAGGAGGGATCACGGCGCGCGCGACGCCGCGACGCATCGGGGGCCGGCGGCCCCGGGGGCTGCTAGAGTCGTCTCCCGCCATGGAGTCCGCGCCGTCCCGCTCCGCCCTCCGCTTCCGCCGCGCCGCCGGTGGAGTGCTCGCCTACAACCTCGGGGTCGTGGCCTGGGGAGCGTACGTCCGCGCCACCGGCTCGGGCGCCGGGTGCGGCAACCACTGGCCGCTCTGCAACGGGCAGGTCGTGCCGCGCCCGGAGCGAATCGAGACGGCGATCGAGCTCAGCCACCGGCTCACCAGCGGGCTCGACGTCCTCCTCGTCGTCGCGCTGGTGGTCTGGGCGTGGCGTGCCTTCCCGCGCCGGCACCCGGCGCGCACCGCCGCCGCCCTGTCGCTGGTCTTCCTGATCACCGAGGCGCTGGTGGGCGCCGGCCTGGTGCTGTTCGGCCTGGTCACCGACAACGCCTCCCCGGCGCGCGCGGTGGTGATGTCGCTCCACCTGCTCAACACCTTCCTCCTGCTCGCCTGCCTCGCCCTCACCGTGGTCTGGGCGGCGCGCGGCGCCGCGGCGGGACGGCTGCCGCTGCGCGCTTCGCCCCGCGACCCGGTGGCCTGGCTCCTCGGCGGTGCCCTGGCCGGGATGGCGCTGCTCGGCGTCAGCGGCGCGGTCGCGGCGCTCGGCGACACGCTGTACCCGGCGGCCCGCATGGCGGAGGACTTCTCGCCGACGGCCCACCTTCTCCTGCGCCTGCGGGTGCTGCACCCGGCGATCGCCCTCGGGATGGGGCTCTACCTCACCGCCACGGCGCTGCTCGTCCCCCGCCTGCGACCGCTCCCCGCGGCCCGGCGTCCGGCGTTGGCGCTCGCCTGGCTGTTCGTCGTCCAGCTCGTCGTGGGCGTCGTCAACCTGGCGCTGGCCGCACCGGTGTGGATGCAGCTCGTCCACCTGGTGACCGCCGACCTGGTGTGGATCGCGCTCGTGGTGCTCGCCGCCGCGTCGCTCGCTCCCGACACCTCCACGGCGCGGGCTCCCGCCCCCCTCCTCGCGCAGACCCGCGCCTGAGCGCGGCCGCCCGGCGCCGCGCCTCGCGGTGGGCCGTGCCGGGGGTCAGAGGACGGGGCTGAGGAGTTTGGCGGACTCCTCCCAGAGGCGCTCGGAGCGGCCGCGGTGGCGCCAGCGCTCGGCGTCGACGCGGCGGGCCTCCTCCAGGTAAACGTGCTGGCAAGCGCAGACGTCGGCAGCGGCGCCGTCGCCGTAGAGCACCAGGTTCACCTCGTAGTTCAGGTAGAACGACCGGCGGTCGAGGTTGGCGGAGCCGACCATGGCGAAGCGGTCGTCGACCGACAGCGACTTGGCGTGGAGGAGACCCGCGTCGTGCAGGTGGATCTCCACCCCGGCCGCCAACAGCTCCGCGAAGTAGGCGCGGCCGGCGAGGTCGGCGGCCCGCCGGTCGCTCGCCACCGGCACGATCACCTGCACCCGCACCCCCCGCAGCGCCGCCAGCCGCAGGGCGATGAGCACCGCGTCGGTGGGCACGAAGTAGGGGCTGGTGAGGATCACCCGCTCGCGGGCGCGGTTGAGCGCGGCGATCACCATCTGCTCCATGAAGTCGGACTCGTAGGTCGGGCCGCCGGGGACCGCCTGCACCCACACCGAACCGGCCCGCTCGGGCGCCGGGAAGCAGCCGCGGTCGAGGGTCTGCTCGGTGGCGAAGTACCAGTCCTCGGCGAACAGGGTCTGCAGCTGGTGCACCGCCGGGCCCTCCAGCCGCAGGGTCATCTGCCGCCACCGGCCCGTCTCGAGGGCGAAGTCCTCGGCGTGGACGTTGAGCGACCCGGCGAAGGCGCTGCGGCCGTCGATCACCGCCAGCTTGCGGTGGTTGCGCACGTCGAGACGCGCCAGCGGCCGGCGCAGCAGCCGCACCGGCAGCGACTCGTGGACCTCGACGCCGGCGCGGCGCAGGTCGGGGGCGAGGGCGGTGAAGAAGGACGGCTCGGCGACCCGTCCGGAGCCGAAGGCGTCGGCGAGGACCCGGCAGGCGACGCCACGACCGGCCGCCCGCTCGAGGGCCGCCGCGACCCGGCGTCCGACCGCGTCCGGGTTGAAGATGAAGAACAGCAGGTGGACGTGGTGGCGGGCGCTCTCGATGTCCGCGACCAGGGCGTCGATCGCCGGGGCGGTGTCGCGGAAGACCTCGACGTGGTTGCCGGAGAGCACCGGCAGGTCGTCCACCCGGTCGGTCATCCGGTCGACCAGGCGCACGAAGTCGTCCGGGACGAGGTCGCGGCCCGGCGGTCCGCCGTCCGGCTCCTCCTCCGGCCGCCGGATCGCCCACGGCGCCTGCTCCCGCAGCAGGTCGGAGCCCTCCAGCCGCTCCCGGATGCGGGCGTGGCGCCGGACGCTGCGCCGCAGGCTCAGCTCGCCGAACAGGAAGTAGAGGACCGGGCCGACCCAGGGCACCGCGAAGATCAGCGCCAGCCAACCGAGCGCCACGCGCGGACGGTGCTCGCGGGCGACCACCGGGACCATGACCAGGCCGACCAGCCAACCGAGGACGCGGCCGAGCAGCCGGGTGCGCCTGCGCACCGTCACCCCCTCAGCGGATCGCCTCGAAGCGGGCCACCATGCCGTCCTCGCGGTGACCCTCGTCGGGGCAGTCCGCGGTGTACGGCCCGGGGACCAGGTCCACCGCCAGCTCGGCGGTGTCGCCGGGCGCGAGCGGCGCGTCGAGCTGGGCCTCGACGCCGTTGCCGGCGACGCGGTAGCCGTGCGCCGCGTCGCCCTCGTTGGTGACCACGAAGGTGACCACGCCGGCGGGCAGCGAGCCGGGCATGACGATGGAATGGTCGCCCAGCCGCACCTCGACGTTCGCCGCCCCCTGCGCCTCCGGCTCGACCGCGGCCGCCTGCCCGGCGAAGTAGCCGCCGTCGCGGCGCGTCCCGGGGGCCACCTCGGCGTGGTCGATCGCGCCCGGCCCGGGTTCCACCCCGGGCCCGCGCCCCTCCTGCTCCCGCGCGCCGCGGCAGCCGGCCGCCGACACCGCCACCAGCGCGGCGACGGTCAGCAGCACCCGCCCGCAGGCTGCCGCGCGGCGCCGCGGCGCCGCCCGCCGGCCCTCGATCGCTCGACTCCTCATCCCCTCTCCTTTCTTCGCCGCGAGCGTCGGTGTGCAAGGCCTGCACCACCGGGCGCCGCACGGTCCTTGCAGAACCCGGGGGCGACCGCCGACGACCCCCGCCGACCGCCCGTGCCGACTCCCCCGAAGCCGCGACTCTACCGCCGCCGCGCCCCGTGGCGGTGTGCGCTCGCCCTGTCGCTGACCGCTCTGGCGGCGGCCGCCGCCTGCCACCGGAGCCCGGCGGGGCGGAACGGCGCCGCCGCCGCGCCCTCGCACTACGTCGAGACCGGCGACCTCGCCGCGCTCCGCCGCCGCGGCCGCCTGCGCATCCTCATGCCGCCCCGGCACGCCGAGGCCCTGGCGAAGCGCGCCTTCCCGCTCGACCTCGACCGCCGCCTCGCCGAGAGCTTCGCCCGCCGCCTCGGGCTGACGCCGGAGGTGGTCTACATCCCGGACCGGCGGCTGCTTGTCGACGCTCTCGCCGACGGGCGCGGCGACCTGGTGGTGGCCCGGCTGCGGCCCACCCCCGAGCTGCGCCGCCGCCTCGCCTTTTCGGTCGCCGTCGACCACGTGCGGGAGATGCTCGTCACGCGGCCCGACCGCGCCGCCCGCATCGAGAGCGCCGACGACCTGGCCGGGCTGACGGTGGCGGTGCCGCCCGGCGCCCCGGTGCTCGATTCGCTCCGCAACCTCGAGCGCGAGGTGCCGGACCTGACCGTCTCGCTGACCGCTCCCGACGCGGACGAGAGCGCGCTCCTCGACCGGGTGGCCCGCGGCGAGGTGGACGCGACGGTGGTGGACGAGGACTTCCTCGACACCGCGCGCACCTACCGGCAGGACGTCGCCGGGGCGCTCGCCCTGTCCCGCGAACGGCCGGTGGCGTGGGCCCTGCGGCGGGACAGCCCGCAGCTCGAGGAGGCCCTCGACGGCTTCCTCACCGAGTCCGCGTTGACCGCCGACACCTCGGGCCGCTACCACGCCGACCTCGCCGAGATCCGTCGGCGGGGCGTGCTGCGCGTGCTGACCCGCAACAACGCCACGACCTACTTCCTGTACCGGGGCGAGCAGCTCGGCTTCGACTACGAGCTGGTGCGCCGCTTCGCCAAGAAACTGGGGGTCCGGGTGCAGGTGGTGGTGCCGCGCGAGCCCGGTCGCCTCCTCGACTGGCTGCGCGCCGGGCGCGGCGACCTGGTGGCCGCCTCGCTGACCGCGAACCCCGGGCGCCGCCGCCAGGCCGCCTTCACCCGTCCCTACGCCCACGCCAGCGAGCTCGTCGTGGTGCGGACCGGCGCGGCGATCGAGACGCCGGCGGACCTCGCCGGCCACACCGTGTGGGTGGCGCGCAGCAGCTCCTACTTTCCCCGCCTGCAGGCGCTGCGGCGCGAGGTCGACTTCCGGATCCGCGCGGCGCCCGAGCGGATGGAGGCGGACGAGATGATCGCCGCGGTGGCGGACGGCACCTACGACGTCACCGTCGTCGACAGCAACATGCTCGACGTCGAGCTGACCTGGCGCGACGAGGTGGAGTCGGCCTTCGCCCTGGGGCCGCCCCTGCCGGTCGGCTGGGCCGTGCGGCCCGGCGACTCGCGCCTGCTGGCCGCCGCCGACCGCTTCCTCCAAGAGCAGCAGGGCAGCCGCTTCCTCCGGGTGCTGCGTCAGAAGTACTTCACCGACCGCGAGACCGTCTCCCGCCGCGCCCGCGCCCTGCCGCTGGCGAAGGGGAGCCTCAGCCCGTTCGACGACGTCTTCCGCGAGGTCGCGCTGCGGGTGTCGATCGACTGGCGCCTGCTGGTGTCGCAGGCCTACCAGGAGTCGCGCTTCGATCCCACCGCGCGCAGTTGGGCCGGAGCGATCGGCCTGATGCAGGTGATGCCGCGCACCGCCCGCCACATGGGGGTCGAGGGCGACCTCCGCGACCCCGAGACCTCGGTCGCCGCCGGCGCCGCGTACATGCACTGGCTGCTCGCCCGCTACGACGAGCCGGGGCTGCCGCTCGCCGAGCGCCTGCGCTTCGCGCTGGCCTCCTACAACGCCGGCCGCGGCCATCTGCTCGACGCCCGCCGGCTGGCCCGCGAGAAGGGCCTCGACCCCGACCGCTGGGGAGACAACGTCGAGCGCGTGATGCCGCTGCTCGCCCGCAACGGCTACGCCCGCCGGGCGCGCTACGGCTACTGCCGCTGCACCGAGGCGGTGGACTACGTCGATCAGATCAACGAGCGCTACCTGGCCTACGTGCAGATCGAGGAGCGCCGGCACCCCTGGTGACCGCCCCCCGGCGCGCTGGCAGCGCCTTTGCTCCACACCTGCCGTGAGCACCGCCCGCCGCCGGCCGACGTGGCCGTCGCCGGCGCGGGCCGGGAGACACCATGGAGCGGAGCCGACCCCAACCCCTACGCGCCGAGCCGCTGCGCCGCGACCCCCCCCACGCCACCCCGCCGCCCCCGCCCCCGGCGCCCCGGCGCCCGCGCTGGCGACGCCCGGGGACCCTGCGGCGCCTGGCGCTGGTGACACTGACCGGCCTCGCCGTGGCCCTGGTCGGCGGCTCGGTGCTGTGGGAGCGCTGCGGCATCCACGGCTGCCCCGACGTCCGCACCCTCACCTCCTACACCCCCGACGGTGCGCCGGTGCTGCTCGACGCCTCGGGGGAGCCCTTCGCCGAGCTCAAGCCGGCGGGCCAGCAGGTGGTCGAGCTGGGCTCCCTGCCGGACTACGTCGGTGAGGCCTTCATCGCCGTCGAGGACCGCCGCTTCCGCCAGCACCACGGGATCGACTGGCCGCGGGTGGGCGGGGCGCTGCTCGCCAACCTCCGCGCCCACGGCGTCGAGGAGGGCTCGTCGACCATCACCATGCAGCTCGCCCGCAACCTGTTTCCCGACCGCATCCCCGGCAGCAAGCGCACCCTGTCGCGCAAGCTCCTCGAGATGCGGGTGGCGAAGGCGATCGAGCACCGCTTCTCGAAGGACCAGATCCTCGAGCTCTACCTCAACTACATCTACTTCGGCGGCGGCGCGCGCGGCATCGACGCGGCCAGCCACCTCTACTTCGACGAGGCGCCGGAGGACCTGACCCTGCCGCAGGCGGCGCTCCTCGCGGCGCTCCCCAAGGCGCCCAGCAACTACGACCCGCGCCGCCACCCGAAGCGCGCCAAGGAGCGCCGCGACCTGGTCCTCGAGCTGATGGCCGACCAGGGGCGGATCGAGCCCGAGAAGGCGGAGCACGCCCGCGAGGCGAAGCTCGGCGTCTCGCGGGAGAGCCGCCTGACGAGGGGCGAGGTGCCCTTCGCTCCCTATTTCGTGGAGGAGGTGCGCCGCCAGCTCGAGGAGCGCTTCGGCGACGCCATCTACACCGAGCCGCTGCGCATCCGCACCACCCTCGACCGCACCGCCCAGAAGGCGGCCGAGGAGACGCTCGAGAACCAGCTCGAGCGCATCGAGCGGGGGGTGTGGGGCCGCTTCCGCGGCACACGCTACGCCGCCGGCGCGGCGCCGGAGGAGGTCACCCGGTACCTCCAGGGCGCCGTGGTGGTGCTGTCGGCCGAGACCGGCGACGTGCTCGCCTGGGTGGGGGGGCGCGACTTCGTCCAGTCGCGCTTCGACCGCGTCGAGGACGCCCGCCGCCAGGTGGGCAGCGCCTTCAAGCCCTTCGTCTACGCGACCGCCCTGGCGCAGGGGCACCCGCTGTCGGAGCGGCTGATCGACCGGCCGCTCGAGATCCCCCTCGACCGCCGGCACACCTGGTCGCCGAAGAACTTCTCCGGCCGTTTCCAGGGCTCGGTGTCGATGCGCGACGCCCTGGTGAGCTCGAAGAACGTCCCCACCGTGCGCCTCGCCCAGGAGGTGGGCACGGTGGCGGTGGCGCGCACGGCCCGGGACTTCGGCCTGCCGGACGACCGCGTGCCGCGGACCCCCTCGATGGCGCTGGGCACCGCCACCCTCTCGCCGCTCGAGATGGCCACCGCCTACACCGCCTTCGCCAACCTGGGCAGCCGGGTCGAGCCGCGGCTGCTGCTGGAGGTGGCGCGGCCGGACGGCGAGGTGCTGTGGACGTCCGACGTCGACAGCCACCGGGTCGTCGACCCGGCGGTGGCGTTCCTGGTCACCGACGCGCTCGAGGACGCCGTGCGCCGCGGCACCGGGGCACGGGTGCGGACCGTCGGCTTCCGCGGTCCGGCGGCCGGCAAGACCGGGACCACCAACGACCGTCGCGACGCCTGGTTCGTGGGCTACACGCCGGACCTCGTCGGCGCGGTGTGGATCGGGTTCGACACGCCGCGGCCGATCGTCCCCGGCGCCCAGGGCGGTCACCTCGCCGCCCCGGTGTGGGGGCGCATGATGCGGCGCATCTACCGCGAGCGGCCCACCCCCGCCGCCTGGAAGCCGCCGGGGGACGTGGTGCGCCGGGCGGTCGATCCGGCCACCGGGCTGCTGCTGGCGGCGAACTGCCAGCCGGTCGGCGCCGCGGCGCGTCACGAGTTCTTCCTGGTGGGCACCGAGCCGCAGACGATCTGCCCGTCCTCGAACCTCCCCCAGGGGGGCGGCGTCCTCGACGAGGGGTGGCGCTCCGCCTTCCACGCCTGGATCGACGGCTGGAACGACACCAGCCACCCGGAGGGCGGCGCCGCCGACGGCATCGTGGTGGACGCGGACGGCGACGGCGAGGGGATCCGCATGGAGCGGCAGCCGGACGGGACCATCCGCCTGCAGAACACCGGCCCGGCGCCGCGGCCAGCGGGCCCGGACGGCACCGCGCCTCCCGGCGGCGGCCCCCCCGCCCCGGCGGTCCCCGCGCCACCCGGGGCGGAGCCGGGGGCGCCGTCCACCGAGGCCCCCGCCGGGACCGCGCCCGCCGCGCCGTCGCTGCGGCCGCTGCCCCCCGACCCCGACGCGCCGGACGGGGAGATCGAGATCGAGCGCATCCCCACCGACCGCACGCCTCCGGAGTCGTCGCCGCCCGGCGGCGACGCGGCGAAGAAGGGCGAGAAGCCCGGCAAGGGCGACCGCGAGCCGCCGCGGAAGGACGGCGACGGCGGAGCCGCCGGGGAGCCCGCGGGCGGCGGCGGGGACGGCGCCGACCACGCTCCGCCGTCGCCGCGGGAACGGACCGCACCGGGAGCGCCGAGCGGGTGAGCGGACCGACGCCGGAGCTGCGCCACGACTCCTTCGCCCACCGGGTGCGGGAGGCGGTGGCGATCACCGTCGCCGTCGTCCTGGTGCTCCTGCTGATCTGGAAGGCCTTCCACGTCGTCCTGCTGGTCTTCGCCGGCGTCCTCTTCGCCCTCTTCCTGCACGGCATCGCCGGCTGGATCGAGCGCCACACGCCGCTCTCGCACGGCCTGGCGCTGGCGGCGGTGCTGGTGACCCTGGTGCTGCTGGCCGCGGCGGCGGGGTGGTTCGCGGCGCCGCGCGTCTCGCACCAGGTCGACCGCCTGACGGAGACGCTGCCGCGCGCCGCCGCCCGGCTGCGCGACGAGATCCACCGGACCCGCTGGGGCGACTGGCTCCTCGCCCGCACCTCCGACCTCGGGGACCGGCTGGGCTCGGCCTCCGCCGCGCCCGACTTTCTCGCCAGCGCCACCGGCGTCGCCTCGGCCACCCTCGGCGCCCTCGTCGATCTGGTGATCGTGCTCTTCCTCGGCGTCTACCTGGCGGCGGAGTGGCGCCTCTACCGCGACGGCCTGGTGCGGCTGATCCCCCCCGGCCGGCGCGACCGCGCCCGCGAGGTGCTCGGCGAGCTCGGCCAGACCCTGAGCTGGTGGCTGGTGGGCCGCTTCAGCTCGATGGCGGTGATCGGCGTGATGACCCTGGTCGGGCTGTGGGCGCTGTCGATCCCGCTCGCCCTGACCCTGTCGATCCTGGCGGCGCTGCTGACCTTCATCCCCAACTTCGGGCCGATCGTCTCGGTGGTGCCGCCGGCCCTGCTCGCGCTGGAGCAGAGCCCGACCCGGGCGCTCTGGGTATTGGCTCTCTACGCCGGGATCCAGACCCTGGAGAGCTACCTGATCACGCCGCTGATCCAGCGCCGGGCGGTGCGGTTGCCACCGGCGTTGCTCATCCTCTCCCAGGTGCTGATCGCGGTGCTCACCGGGCTGCTGGGCCTGGTGCTGGCGACGCCGCTGCTGGCCGCGGCGCTGGTGCTGATCCAGACCCTGTACGTGGAGGACGTCCTCGGCGACCGCGTCGAGCACGTCGGGGCGCGCGGCTGAGGGACGGCCGGGAGCGGCGCCGCCGGGGCCCCGGCCGGCCCGCCCGGCGCGGCGCGTTCGGGCGTAGGCTGTCGCGGGGGTGACGCCGCGCCGTCACCGCGGCGTCACCTCGGGGCGATAGACACCACCTGCCGCCGAACCGCCGCCGCGGGGTTCGACCACCCGCCGGGCACGGCGGGCGGGGCACGTCGACCGGCGCCGGCGGCGTCGGGGACCCAACGGCCACCGTCCGAAGAGGAGAGATCCTGATGAAGGCAAAGACCCAGACGTTGATCCCGGCCCTGCTGCTGGTGGTGCCTCTGGCCCTGGCGGCCTGCACCGACGCGCCGCGGCAGGCCGGCTCCGGCGAGGAGCCGGCCGCCGGCGACGCGGCGGGTGCCCGCGATCAGATCCGCATCGTCGGCTCGTCCACCGTCTATCCGTTCGCCACCAAGGTCGCCGAGCAGTTCGGGCGCACCACGAAGTTCCCGACGCCGGTCATCGAGTCCACCGGGTCGGGCGGCGGGTTCAAGCTCTTCTGCGGCGGCGTCGGCACCCGGCATCCCGACATCACCAACGCCTCGCGGGCGATCAAGCCGTCGGAGGTGGAGCTCTGCCGGGAGAACGGCGTCGACGCGATCACCGAGGTCAAGATCGGCTTCGACGGCATCGTCGTCGCCAACTCCAACCAGGCGCCACGCTACGCCCTGACCCGCAAGGACCTCTTCCTGGCGCTGGCCAAGCAGGTGCCGCAGGGCAAGGAGAAGTTGGTCGCCAACCCGTACGAGACGTGGAAGGACGTCGATCCGAAGCTCCCCGACGTCAAGATCGAGGTGCTCGGACCGCCGCCCACCTCCGGCACCCGCGACGCCTTCGTCGAGCTGGTGATGGAAGAGGGGTGCCAGCAGTGGGACTGGATCGAGCAGCTCAAGAAGGACGACGAGGGCCGCTTCCAGCAGATCTGCCACACCCTGCGCGAGGACGGCGCCTACGTCGAGGCGGGGGAGAACGACAACCTGATCGTGCAGAAGCTCGACGCCAACCACGACGCGCTGGGGATCTTCGGCTACAGCTTCCTCGAGGAGAACGGGGACAAGCTCCAGGGCAGCACGGTCGACGGGGTGGAGCCGACCTTCGAAGCCATCGCCGGGCAGCGCTACCCGGTGTCGCGGCCGCTGTTCTTCTACGTCAAGGACGCCCACCTCGGGGTGGTGCCGGGGATCCGCGAGTACGTGGCCGAGTTCGTCAGCGACCGCGCCATCGGCGCCGACGGCTACCTGCCCGAGATCGGCCTGATCCCCTTGCCCGAGGACCAGCTCGCCCGGGTGCGGCAGGCCGCCGCCGACCTCAGCGACAACGTGGACTGACGACGGGGCGGCGCCCCGCCGCCCCGCCCACCCCCGGCGGCCCTCTCCCCTCCAGCCGCCGGGGGTCTCTTTTCCCGCCCCCCGACGTTCAGCCGGACCGGATCCGGGCCAGGACGCTCGCCACCAACCGGTCGCAGCGGACGCCGTCGAACCCCCAGAGGCGCTGCAGCTCGGCTCCGAAGCGGCGCTCGAGATCGCCGCGCAACGCCGCCCGAGCCCGGTGCAGGCGCACTTTGACGTTGCCCTCTGAAAGCCCCAGCAGCTCGGCGACCTCGGCCGTCGACGCCCCCTCGACGTCGCGCAGGACGAAGACCGCCCGGTGAGACGCGGGGAGGGCGTCGACCGCTGCGCCCAGGGCACCGCGGATCTGCCGTCCGGTGGCGGCGCGTTCGGGATCGGGAACGGCACTCGGAACACCTCCCCCGGGGTCGATCATCGGGAGCTCCTCCGGCAGAGGGACGAAGCGCGCTCCGCGGCGCCGCCGGGCCAGGACCTCGTGGTGGGCGATCCGCAGCAGCCAGGTGGAAAAGCGGGCCCGGCCGGCAAACTGATCGAGATGCTCGAAAGCCCGGACCCACGCGTCCTGAACCACGTCCTCCGCCTCGTCGTCGTCGCGCACCAGCGAACGCACGAAGCGGAAGGCCCGCCGGTTGTGCCGCCGCATCAGCGCCTCGAAACAGTCCGCGCGGCCGGCCCGAGCCCCCGCGACGAGCGCCTCGTCCCCGACCTCGGCAGCGGGCAGAGACGCGGCCAGGGGCGCAGGTCGCGGCATCTCAGGTCTGCGCCTCCCGGACCCGCGCGCGGAGTGCAGGCTCCGCCGCGACCACCTCGCCGATCCGGCCCAAGCTCCACGCCGCCACCGCCATCACCAGGTCCCGCACGGCGATGTCCGCCCGGCCGGCCAGCAGGAGGTTCACCGCGATGGCCACCAACCAGGCGGCCGCGGCGTAGGCCCCGATGCGGTGCCAACGGCTGAGGACGAGCACTCCCACCGCGATCTCGACGATCCCGACCAGCTCGAGGAAGGTGGACGGCGCCACGGGCAGCAGGCGCGCGGCCGCGGGGCCGAGATAGCTCGTCCAGTCGACCAGCAGGTTGGTGAACTTGTCCAGTCCCGCCACGATCGGCACCAGCCCGAAGGTGATCCTCAGGGTCCAGAACACTCTCACGATCCGTCGGTCCATTGTCGACTCCTTTCGGTTCGAGAGAGTCGACAACCCGCAGGAGGTTACAGATCGGTGCCGCCGGGCGCCGCGGCGCCGCGTAGCGCCTGCCGCAGGGGCGCGAGAAAGGAGAGCGCGTGCTCGAGGTCGCCGGTCCGGTTGCGGGCCCGCCAGAGGACGCGGCGGCGCTCCACGAGGGCCTCGAGGCCGCGGCCGAGCCGGCGCCGGGTCGGGGCGTCGAGGCCACCGACCGGCGTCCGCCGCCCGGCCGCCAGCCGCGCCAGGCCGAGGTCGCAGGCCAGGTCGACGGCGTCGGCGGCCCAGCGCAGCTCGTCGCCCACGAGGGCGGCGTCGGGGATCTGCATCCGCGCCCCGTCGAGGTGGGCGCGGGCCGCGGCGTTGGCGGCCCGCGCCGCCTCCAGCCCGTCCCGCTCCAGGCTCCGCGAGCGCAGCTCGTCCATGCGCCGCCCGGGCTTCAGCAGCAGGTAGAACAGCGCCGTGCCGTTGCGGTTGCCGCCGCCGGCGGCCCGGTAGGTGTCGCCGAGATCGGCCAGGGCGCGGCCGGCGCATCCCGCCGGATCCTCGAGGACGTGGTGGTCGAGCAGGGCGGGAAGCTCGTCGCGGGTCACCGGTGCGGCCGGGTTCCAGGCTGCCGCGGCGCCCGCCGCGAGCCCGGGATAGGAGACCGGCAGCGGCTGCAGGTGACCGTAATCGCCCCAGTCGGTGATCAGCAGACCCGAGGCGCCGCTGCTCTCGCCGGCCGCCGCGGCCGCCGCCACGTTGAGCAGGGCGTTGGTGGTGCGTCCGGTGAGGCTGGCCCAGCTGCTGGTCCCGGGGCAGAGGACGAAGTCGAGGCCGGAGGCGCGGAAGGCCGCCGCCTGCTCGGCGAACGGGTGATCGGCTTCGTAGCCCCAGACCAGCGCCGTCACGTCGGGCGGCAGGTCCGCGATCCGCGCCGGTTCCTCGAGCACGATGTCGCCCCAGAACTCCATCCGCCGGCCGCGCTCGGCGACCAGCCGGTGGACGGCGGCGAGGTACTCGAGGTAGACGCGGTGCCGCCCGCGCTCCTCGCAGGCCCGCCGCGACCGGCAGCGCCCCAGGTCGAAGCTCTCGTCCAGCCCGACGTTGAAGCGCCGGCTCGAGAAGCAGGGCAGCAACTGGTCGTAGAGGTCCGCCAGCAGGGCGGGGACGTCCGGGTCGACGGCGCACAGGCTGAACGGCTCGGGGACGGCGGAGAAGGGGTGCTCGATCCCCTCGGGGCACTCGGCCAGCCGGCGGTAGGGCTCGTGCACCAGCCAGCGGTGGAAGTGGCCGAAGCTGTTCTGGTTCGGCACCAGCTCGACGCCGCGGCGGCGGCAGAAGTCGCCGATCGATCGCACGTCCTGCGGGGTCAGGGGGCTCGCCCGCCGCCAGACGACCTCGTGCCCGCGATAGGCGAAGGTGTGCTCGAGGTAGAGCTGCAGCTCGTTGATCTTGAGCCCGGCGAGCCGGTCGATCAGGGCGCACAGCGTCGGCAGCGTCGGGACCTTGTCGCGGGAGACGTCGAGCAGCACGCCGCGGCGGGCGAAGGCGGGGCGGTCCACCACCGCGAGGCCGGGGACCCGCAGCCGGTGGCCCCGGCGGTCGCCCGCCAGCCGCAGCCATTGGAGGAAGGGTCGAGACGCCGTGGAAGAGGCCGGGCTCGTCCGCCGCCTCGACGACGACGCCGGAGGGGCCGACGGTCAGGCGATAGCCCTCCCGCGGCAGACCGGCCCCCTCCCGCCGCTCGAGGCGCACGGCGGCCGGCGAGCCGGCGGCGCGCTCCACGGTGATCCCCGCGGCCGCGAGCCCGGCGCGCAGCCGCTCGACCGCCGTCGCCACCACCTCGCCGCCGGGCGCCGCGAGCGGGACCCCGCCGGCACAGCGCCACACCTCCCCGGTGGCCGCCGCCTCGAGCGGGCGGGGCAGCAAGGCGCGGAGGGCGTCGGCCGGGTCCACGCTACTCCGGCCGCTCCGGCGGCGTCGGCCCGTCCACCACCCGGAAGTCCACGTCGACGGCGGCGCCGCCGCGGGCGCCCCCGGCCCCCGGCGCGCCGGCCGCCGGTGCGCCGGCCGCGGGCGCGCCCGTCGCCCGGCGGCGCAGCCCGTCGAGGAGCCGCCGCGCCACCTGACGGCGCACCGGCGGCGCCAACAGCAGGAACCCGGCGGTGTCGGTGAGCAGCCCGGGGGTCAGCAGGAACGCCGCCGCCACCAGGATCAGCAACCCGTGGACGATCTCGCGGTGGGGCGGCCGCCCCGCGGCCACGGCGGCCCGGAAGCGGGTCAGCGTGGCCAGGCCCTGGTGCCGCGCCAGCGCCGCGCCCAGCACCCCGGTCAGCAGGATCAGGGCCAGGGTCGGCAGCAGACCGGCGTGACGTCCCAGCCACACCAGCAGGGCGAGCTCGGCGATCGGGACGGCGACGAAGAGCAGCGCGAGACGGGCCAGCACCCCGCCACTCTCCTCCACCCGCCCGCCCCGGTCAACCCGGCCGCGGCGGCCGGGCGCGGGGGCGGCCGGCGGTGCATCAGCGGCGGCGGCGGGCGGCGGCGCGGCGCGGGCGGCGCAGGAGGCTGACCACGAGCAGCGCCAGGAAGACCGCCAGCAGGGCGAAGGCGACCAGCGTGCCCGGGGTGCGCACGAAGAGGTCGGCCGCGATCAGCCCGACCCCGGACCAGGAGGCGCCGAGCAGCCCGGCGCCGGCGACCAGCGCCGCGGCCGCCAGCTCGCCGAGGGCGGCGAGGACACCCACCAGCGGGCCGCCGGCGGCGGCCGGCGCCCGGCCGGCCAGCAGCGCCGCGGCGCCCGCCGCGAGCACCGCCAGCAGGGCGAAGGCCCACGCCCAGCTGCGCAGCGGCGGCCGGCGGGCCGCCCACGCCGGAGCGGGGAGCGCCGCCATCACGGCGCCGCGGAAGCCGGGGCGCACCGGGACCCGCGCCGCGGCCAGCATCGCGTGCAGGGCGGCGCTGCGGCGCCGCTCCTCGCGGCACGCGGTGCAGACCGCGAGGTGGGCCTCCAGCCGCTGCAGCTCGTCGGCCCGCAGCACCCCCTCGGGCTCGAGATCGAGCCAGGTCCGGTAGATCGTGTGGTCGTCGCCGCTCATCGTCGTCACGTCCTCGGCCTGCAAAGCCGGCTCCCGCGCTCAGTCGGTCAGGAAGTCGGCCAGCTTCTCCTTGAGCATCTGTCGCCCCCGGAACAGCTTGTTCTTCACGGTGCCCAGGGGCATCCGCTTGAGCCGCGCGATCTCGTCGTACGACAGCTCGCCGAAGTGGCGCAACGAGATCAGCTCCCGGTACTCGTCCGGCAGCGCCGCGATGGCCCGCTCGATCGCCGCGCCCCGCTCGAGGTTCCTCACCTCGCCGTAGGGATCGCGGTCCGGGCTGGGCAGCTCCCAGTCGCGCCCCTCCTCGCCGTCGTCGGCGCGGTGGAGCGACACCAGCTTGAGCCGCCGCTTGCGGATCAGGTCGATCGCCGCGTTCTGCCCGACCCGGAACAGCCAGGTGGAGAACCGGTACTGCGGATCGAACCGATCGAGCGCCTGGTACACCTTGACAAAGACCTCCTGCGCCACGTCGTGCGCCTCGTCGACGTCCCGCACCAGGCGGAACAGGTAGTTGACGAGGCGCCCCTGGTAGCGCTCCACCAGATCGCCGAAGGCTTCCTGGTGCCCGTCCAGGACGGTCCGCACCAGCTCTTCGTCGGTCGGCGGAGCCATCCTTCGCAGCCTAGTTACGCAGGTCGGAAGGCAAGGTTGCACCGGCCGGACGGGGGCCCGGAGGCCGGTCGCGCGCGGTCAGCGCCCGCGGCGCCGGCCGCCGCTCGCCGAGGAACGCGACGAGGTCCTCGACGCAGGTCTCGGCCATGCGGAAGCGGGTCTCCGCGGTGGCCGAGCCGACGTGCGGCAGCAGCACCACGTTGGGAAGCTCGCGCAGCCGGGGATCGACCTCGGGCTCGCGCTCGAAGACGTCGAGCCCGGCGCCGCCCAGCCGCCCGGCGACGAGCGCCGCCGCCAGGGCGTCCTCGTCGACCACCGGCCCCCGCGACGTGTTGACGAGCACGGCGGTGGGCTTCATCCGCGCCAGCGCCGCGGCGTCGATCAGGTGACGGGTGGCGGCGCCGAGCGGCACGTGGAGCGACACGAAGTCCGCCGTCGCCAGCAGCTCCTCGAGGGAGCGGCGCTCGACCCCGAGGGCGGCCTCGCGTCGCGGCGGCAGGGCGCCGCGCGAGGCGTACAGCAGGCGCATGCCGAAACCGGCGGCCCGCTCGAGGAACGCCTGGCCGATGCGGCCGGCCCCGACCACCCCCAGCGTGGCGCCGGCCAGCGAGCGCCCCACCATCAGGTCCGGCCGCCAGCCGGTCCAGCGGCCGGCGCGGACGAAGGCGTCGCCCTCGACGACGCGCCGGGAGACCGCCAGCAGCAGCGCCCAGGCGAGGTCGGCGGTGGCCTCGGTGACGACGCCGGGGGTGTTGGTCACCACCACCCCGTGCCGCTCCGCCGCCTCCAGGTCCACGTTGTCGACCCCCACGGCGTGGTTGGCGACGATGGCGAGCCGCGGCGCGGCCGTGAACACCCGCTCCCCGACCTGGTGGACGAGCAGGGTCAGCAGGCCGTCGAAGCCGTCGCCCAGGCGCGCCGCGACCTCCGCCTCCCCGAGGTCGTCCGCCGGCCGCACCTCGACCTCGCAGACCGCCTCGAGCCGCTCGCGCAGGGTGGCGGGCAGGGCGGTCAGCACCAGCACCCGCGGACGGGCGTCACCCGCGGGCGGGGGGGTCGGGGGGAGCGACATGGGGAAGGCCGTCGGTCGCCGGCGCCGCGGGCGCGGCCGGCGGCTCGGCTCAGGAGGCGCCGCCCCCGAGGTCGGCGCGGGTGGAGAGCACCCCCGACGCCTCGCCGGTGAGCAGGTCCAGCAGGTCGCGCTCGACCCCGTGGGGCGAGCTCTCGACGATGCGACCCACCTCGTGGCCGCCGCGGCGCACCACGAAGGTGGGGACGAAGCGCAGGTCGGCGCCGTCGACGTGCCCGGTCGGTTCCTGGCGGCGGCGATCGACCCCGATGTACTCGAGGTGGAAGGGCAGCTCGTCCGCCGTCGCCACCCCCGCCTCGTCGAGCGCCCGCCACAACCGCGCCAGCTCGCGGCGCGAGTCGCTGCACCAGGTGCCCAGGAACACCGTCACCTCGGCCCCCGCCGGGACCTCGGTCAGGGCGCGGGCGGAGGCCGCGTCGGGATGGGACTCGACCTCCTCGCTCACCCAGTCGGGGCGCGCCTGCTCGACCTCCTGTCGCTCGACCGGCCCGACGAGGATGCCGTCCTCGTCCGGCCCGACCGCGGCCGGCGCCGCCGTGGTGACGAGGAGCGCCAGGGCGGCGCCGAGGAGGAGGACGACGGAGCGCGGAGCGGGGTCGCGGGACATGGAACGATCATAGCGGAGGCTCCCGCGGCGACCGCTCACTCCACCTCCCGGATCTGCTCGATCACCGTCCCGGGGACGATGCGGTCCAGCACGTCGTCCCCCGCCACCACCTCGCCGAAGGCGGTGTAGCCGCCGTCGAGGTGCGGCTGCGGCGCCAGGCAGAGGAAGAACTGGCTGCCCCCGGTGTCGGGCCCGGCCAGCGCCATGCCCAGCGTGCCGCGCCGGTAGCGCCGGCGATTGATCTCGTCGCGCAGGGCGTAGCCGGGACCACCGTAGCCGTCGCCGCGCGGGTCGCCGGCCTGGACGACGAAGTCCGGCACGACGCGGTGGAAGACCAGGCCGTCGAAGAAGCCCTGCTCGGCGAGATCGAGGAAGCTGAGGCAGGTCATCGGGGCCCGCGGGCAGTCGAGCCGCAGCCGCAGGGTGCCGACGCCGGTGACCACCGCCACCTCGCGCTCGCGGGCGGTGCGCGCCAGCACCTCCTCGTAGGCGTAGCCCGGCTTCGGGTCGGGCGCCTCGACGGCCGGCCGCGGGCGTCCCAGCGCGGCGAGGCCGTCGGCCGCGGCCCGGCGCACCAGCCAACGGCGGTGATCGAGGAGCTGTTCGAGCACGGCCACCACCCCACCGCGCTCGCCGGCCGTCGCCTGCCCGCGCGCCACCAGCGCCCCGACCGCCCCGAGCGAGGCCTCCTCGTTGCCGTCGCGGAGGGTCTCCGCCGCGGCCTTCGTCAGCTCGCCGTAGGGGACCACGGGATGCTCGCCGAGCCAGTCGAAGACCACCGCCCGCACCCCGGCGTCGGGGTCGTCGCGCAGCACCCGGTCGACCAGGGCGGTCGCGGCCGCATCGGCCGCCGCGGCCGGCCGCTCGGCGCCGAGTGCCGCCGCCGTCGCCGTCGAGCGCACCGCCGCGTCCGGATCGACCAGCAGGCGGGCGAGGACGGCGGCGCCGGCCGGGTCGGCGAGTGCCGCGGCGGCGTCGGCGGCGGCCTGGCGCAGGGGCCGCTCCGCGCCGGCGGCTCCTTCCACGGCGGCCACCACCTCGGGGCGCGCCGCGCTCCCCGGGGCGCGGGCGAGGGACCGCAGGGCGGCCGCACGCTCCCAGGCGGGCGCCGGGGCGGTTCCGTCCGCGCCCGCGGTCCCGGCGTCCCCGTCCCGGCGCACGGCCGCGAGCAGGGCCGCGCCCACCGCGGCGGTGCCCGCCCACGGACCGGCCGCTTCCAGGGCCGCCAACCGCACCTGGGGCCGCGCGTCGGCGAGCAACCGGACCAGCTCCCCCTCCCAGCCGGCTCCCGCCGCCGCGTCCGGCACCGCGGCCGCCAGCGCCGACCCGGCGCGCAGCGCCTCGATCACCGGCCCCGGATCCGGGTCGGCGAGCAGCGGGGCGAGACGCGCCAGGTCCTCGCCCCCGCCGACGATCCCCAGCCCCCGCGCCGCCCAGGCGCGGACCCGGGGATCGGCATCGGTGACGAGGTCGCGCAGCCGTTCCAGCGCGCCCGGCCGCGGGTTGCGCGCCAGCGCGTAGGCGGCCCAGCGGTGCAGCTCGGGGTCGTCCGCCGCCAGGCCGGCGGTGGCGAGCCCGACCACCGCCTCGTCGTCGAACCGGAACAGCGCCGGCAGCAACCGGCGGTCGCGCTCCGCCGGCTCCTGCGACGCGAGCGCGGCCACCACGTCCGCCAGCGGCGCCCCCAACTTGCCGAGGGCCTCGGCGGCCAGGCGCCCCACCTCGGGATCGGGGTCGGGGACGGCGAGCAACAGGGCGCGGCGGGCGCGACCGCGCGCCTCCTCCGCCTCCTCGACACCGGGCGGCGGCGCGTCGATCCCGCCGAGGGCGAAGGCCGCCGCGCGGCGGACGGCGGGCTCGGGATCGCCGAGCAGCTCGCTCAGGTAGGTCACCCCGGCGGGCTCGCCGATCCGTCCCAGGGCGGTCGCCGTGGCCTCGCGCAGCGCCGGGTCGGCCGCGTGCGCGGCGTGCTCGACGATCACCGGCTCGAAGCTCTGCACGTCGACCATCAGCAACAGCAGGGCGCGGCTCTCGAGGTCGGGGACCGCCGCCGCCGGCGCCGCGGTGGCGCCGGCTCCGGGCGGCGCCGGGCCCGTCGAGGCGCAACCGGCCGCGACCGCGGCGAGCAGCCACCCCGCCGCCCACGCAACCCGCCGCATCCGCCCGCCGTAGGGAGACTCTGGAGGTGTCACCATGGCCGCGTTTCTCCTCTGGCTCGTCCTGTTCGTCGTCTGCTGGCCGCTCGCGCTGCTGGCGCTGGTCGCCTACCCGTTCGTCTGGCTGCTGCTGCTGCCCTTCCGGCTGCTCGGGATCGCGGTCGACGGCGTCTTCTCGCTGCTGCGGGCGGTGCTGCTGTTGCCCGGGCGCCTCCTAGGATCGCACCCCTAACGCGAGATCGGGCCGGGCTTCCGCGGCCCACGCCCGGCGGTGTCTATCTTGCCATCCGGCGCGCCCGCGGCGGCGCCGGAGCCGTGGGAACGGACGCGGCCGCCGCGGGCGGTCCGGGGCGGCCCCCTATAATCCGCGCCGTGTCCGCCGTCCTCCGCTTCTCCGCCCTGCGCCGCCGGTACGGGCGGCTGGCGGTGCTGCGCGGCGTCGACGGAGCGGTGGACGCCGGCCAGGTGCTGCTGGTGACCGGGCCCAACGGCTCCGGCAAGAGCACCCTGCTGCGCTGCCTGGCGGGACTGCTCGCCCCGGACGGCGGCAGCGTCGACTACCGCGAGGACGGGGCGCCGCTCGACGCGGCCGGCCGCCGCCTGCGCGTCGGGTACGTGGCGCCCGACCTCGCCCTCTACGAAGAGCTCACCACGATGGAGAACCTGGCCTTCTTCGCGCGCCTGCGGGGGGTGCCGGCGGCGCGCGGCGGCGCGCTGCTCGACCGCCTCGCGCTGCCCCGCGACCGCGCCGCGGGCGCCCTGTCGTCGGGCATGCGCCAGAAGCTGCGCTGGGCGTGGGGCGTGCTGCACCGCCCCCGCCTGCTGCTGCTCGACGAGCCGTTCCAGAACCTCGACGCGACCGGGGAGGCGGCGGTGCGCGAGCTGCTCGCCGCGCACCTCGCGGGGGATGGGCTGGCGGTGATCGCGCAACCGGCGGGCCCACCGCTCGCCGGCGACTGGGAGGTGGCGGGACATGTCGAGCTGGCTGGCTGAGGCGGCCGCGATCTTCGCCAAGGACTGGCGCAGCGAGGCGCGCACCCGCTACGCGCTGAACACCCTGGCGCTGTTCGCGCTGACCACCCTGGTGCTGGTCAGCGTCGGCCTCGGGCCGATGGGCGTCTCCGCGGCCGGCGCCCAGGTGCTCCCCTTCCTGCTGTGGATCGTGCTGTTGTTCGCCACCGCCGCCGGCCTGCCCCGGGCCTTCGTCCAGGAGGAGGAGACGCACACCGCCACCGCGCTGCGCCTGGCGGCGCGGCCCTCGGCGGTGTTCTGGGGCAAGCTCGCCTTCGGGCTCAGCCTGACCTGGGGCCTCGAGGCGCTGGTGACCCCGCTGTTCCTCGCCATGGTGCAGCTCAGCGTGGCGCGGCCGGCGCTGTTCGTCGCCGGGCTGGCCGCCGGCGGCTTCGGGCTCGCCGCCGCCAGCACCGTGATCGCCGCCATCATCGCCCAGGCGCGGGCGCGCTCGACGCTGTTCTCGGTGCTGTCGTTCCCGCTGCTGATCCCGCTGCTGCTGCTGGTCGTCGAGATCACCCGCAACGCCGCCGGCGGCGACCCGGCGCCGATGGCCCTGCGCCAGCTGCTCCTGTATGATGGCTCGATCGCGGTGGCGGGATCGATGCTCTTCCCCGTCATCTGGAACCCCTGAGCCACTCTCCCCGCATGACCCCGGCTTCCATCAGCCCGCCGCCCGGCCGCGGCCTGGGGGCCGGACGGACGGCGCTGGCCGCCGTGCTGTGGGCCTGGATCTGCCTGGTGATCGTGGCGGCCTTCCTGTGGGCGCCGCCGGCGCGCGGCTTCAAGAACGTCTTCTCCAGCCGGATCCTGTTCTTCCACGTGCCGATGGCGTGGGTGTCGCTGGTCGCCTTCCTCACCGCCGGCGCCTGGAGCATCGTCTACCTCACCCGCGGGCGGCGGCCGCGCCACGACCTGGCGGCGGCGGTGGCCGTCGAGCTGGGGCTGGTCTTCGGCCTGCTCGCCACGCTGACCGGGTCGATCTGGTCGCGGCTCGAGTGGGGGGCCTTCTGGAACTGGGACCCGCGGCAGACGTCGATCGTGCTGGCGCTGGTCTTCTACGCCGCCTACCTGGTGCTGCGCGGCGCGGTGGAGGACGAGCAGGCCCGCGCCCGCCTCGCTGCCGCCTACGCCGTCCTCGGCCTGGTGGTGGCGCCGTTCCTCTTCTTCGTGCTGCCGCGGCTGACCTTCTCCCTGCACCCGCAGCCGGTGGTCAACGCCGAGGGGAAGGTGGCGATGGACCCGCGCATCCTCTGGGTGCTGCTGGGCGGCTCGGCGGGCTTCACGGTGCTGTTCTTCTGGCTGCACCAGCTCGCCTGGCGGCTGCGGCGGCTGGCGCTGCGCGGAATGACGGAGCCGGCGGACCTGTTGGAGCGCGAGGACCCATGACAGAGCTCGGCGGTGGACTCGGTTGGGTGGTGGCGGTCAATCTGGTGATCTGGACGGGGCTGTTCCTCTACCTGCTCCGCCTGCACCGCGAGGTGCGGCAGGCCGAGCGGCTGGGGCGCCGCGAGACCCTCCCCGGGAGCGACAGGAGCGAGCGATGAAGAAGAAGACCACCTATCTGCTCGGCGGCGTGCTGCTGGCCGTGTTCGCCGGCTTCTCGATGGCGTCCTTCCGGAGCGCCCTCACCCCCTACGTGTCGTACGCCGACGCCCGCCAGGCGACCGGCCGGACCGTGCAGGTGGCCGGCGGCCTGGTGCACGGCAGCTCCTCCTACGACGACCGCAACGGTGCGCTGAGCTTCACGCTCACCGACCCGGAGACGAAGTCGCAGATGACGGTGCGCTACCACGGCGTGAAACCGGCGAACTTCGAGGACGCGATCTCGATCGTCGCCATCGGCCGCTACGACGCCCCGGGCGGCGTCTTCCAGGCGGAGAAGCTGTTGGTCAAGTGCCCCAGCAAGTACCAGGGCGCCGAGGTCAAGGAGTACAGCTGATGGCTTACCTGTCGCACCTCTACCTGCCGGGCGCCGTCGCGGTGTGGGCGGCGCTGGTGTTCGCCCTCGCCACCCTGTGGGGATACTCGCTGGTGCTGCGCGGCGACGCCGAGGCGCGCACCTTCGCCCGCCGCGCCTACACCTTCTTCACGGTGGCCGTCGTGCTGGCCGCCGTCGTGCTGGCCATCGCCCTGCTGCGGCGCGACTTCCGCATCGAGTACGTCTACCAGTACTCCGGGCTCGACCTGCCGCTCCACTACCAGCTCGGCGCCTTCTGGGCCGGGCAGAAGGGCAGCTTCCTGCTCTGGCTGCTGTGGGGCAGCCTGATCGGGCTCGGCGTGATGCGCACGTCGGGCAAGGCCGAGGCGCCGGTGATGGGCGTCTACACCCTGTCGCTGCTCGCCCTGCTGTTCATCCTGGTGCGGCAGAACCCGTTCGTCATGCTGGGCCAGACGCCGGCGGACGGCGAGGGCCTCAACCCGCTGCTGCAGAACGACTGGATGGTGATCCACCCGCCGATCATGTTCGTCGGCTACGCGCTGTCCGCGGTGCCGTTCGCCTTCGCGATCGCGGCGCTGTGGCGGCGCGACTACGACGGCTGGGCGCGCCGCGCCTTCCCCTGGGCCCTGGCCGGCTTCCTGGTGCTCGGCGCCGCCATCCTGATGGGCGGGTACTGGGCCTACAAGACGCTCGGCTGGGGAGGCTACTGGGGCTGGGATCCGGTCGAGAACGCCTCGCTGATCCCGTGGCTCTTCCTCACCGTGCTCATCCACGGCCTCTACCTCGAGCGCAGCAAGGGGCGCTACCGGCGCGCCAACTACGTGCTCGCGTCGCTGGCCTACCTGTCGGTCCTCTACGGCACCTTCCTCACCCGCTCCGGCGTGCTGGCGGACTTCTCGGTGCACAGCTTCGTCGACCTCGGGATCTCGGGCTGGCTGATCGCCCCGATGGTGGTGTTCATCACCCTTCCGGCGGCGCTGATGATCGCCCGCTTCCGCGAGGTGCCGCGGGTGAAGAACGAGGACCCGGTGCTCTCGCGCGGCGCCTTCCTGGTGATGTCGACGCTGACCGTCCTGGCGGCGGCGCTGGTCATCACCATCGGCACCTCGGCGCCGCTGCTGACCGGTTTCATGAAGAACCCGGGTCAGGTGGGGCCGGCCTTCTACAACCAGGTCAACCTCCCCATCGCCCTGCTGATCGGCATCCTGCTCTCGGTGGTGCCCTTCCTCACCTGGCGTGGCGAGTCCCCCGCGGCGGTGGGGCGGAAGATGATCGTGCCGCTCGCCGTCGGCGCCGTGGTCACCGCCGGCGCCTTCCTGTGGCGGGTGCACGAGCCGCTGCACCTGGCCTTCGTCCTCTTCGCCACCGCGGCGCTGGTCGCCAACCTGATCAAGACCTACCGGCGCGCCTCCACCCAGGGCCTGGGGGCGGCCGGCGGCTGGCTGGCCCACGTCGGCGTGGGCATCATGCTGCTCGGCTTCCTCGCCAGCTCGGCCTACGACCAGAGCGCCAAGGTGACCCTGGTCCAGGGGCAGCCCCAGAAGGTCGAGGACATGACGCTGACCTTCACCCGCTACCTGCCGCGGCAGGGCCGCGAGAAGGAGCGCATGGAGGTGCACGTGGTGCGGGCCGACGGCAGCGAGTACTACGCCTATCCCAAGCTCTTCGTCAACGACCGCACCCGCCAGGTGATGGCCAACCCGCACGTGCGCAGCTACCCGCTGCAGGATCTCTACATCTCGCCGATCGAGTTCGACCCCGGCCGCCAGCCCGGCGCCGCGGAGGAGATCCAGCTCGCCCAGGGCGAGAGCTTCTCCTCCGGCGGGGTCGAGCTGCGCTTCGCCGGCTTCGACCTCAGCGCGGCCGGCGGTCATGACCCCAACGCCATCCTCGCCGCCGGCGGCACGATCAGCGTCGGCGCCGCGGTGGAGATCACCCGCGACGGCCAGACCTCCCAGGTGATGCCGATCTACGCCTTCACCGGCAACGGCCAGGTGTCGGCGCCCCCGGTGACGCTCCCCGGCGGCGGCGTGGTGCGCGTCTCCGGCATCAACGCCAACGACGGCCGGGTCCAGCTCGACGTGGTCGGCCTCCCCGGCGGCTCCCCTGGCGAGCCGGCACGCCTGTCGATCGACGTCACCAAGAAGCCGCTGATCCAGCTCGTCTGGTACGGCCTCTACGTCGTCCTCTTCGGCGGCCTGCTCTCCGCCTGGAAACGCCTCCGCCAGGCCCGCCTCACCCCCCCACCCCCCGCCACCGCCTGACCCGCCACACCGGGTGGCCCGAGGCACGCTCGCGCCCTTCACCGGCCGAGAGCGGGCGCAGCCCGCGCGAGGTCTCCCAGCGGCGCGAGCGCAGCGAGAGCCGCCCCCCGGCCGAGAGCGGGCGCAGCCCGCGCGAGGCCCCCGGGGCGAGCGCAGCGACGCCCCCCCGGTGATCGGAGGGGTCAGGCGCCGACGGAGAGGCGCTCCGCCAGCACGTCCGGCAGCCCCGCGCGGCGGATCCGGGCCTGGGCGTCGGAGATCGGGTAGGGGACCCGGTACCAGCGCACCAGGGCCCGCTCGCTGTCGTAGGTCATGAACGAGGCCCGTGGATCGCGGTCCCGCGGCTGGCCGATCGAGCCGGGGTTGAGCAGGTAGCGGTAGCCCGGCACCAGCTCCAGGCGCCCGCTGTCGCGCAGCGGCGAGACCCGCACGCCGCGCGGGGTCGCCACGAACAGCGAGGTGATGTGGGTGTGCCCGAAGAAGGTCAGCGGCGCCGGGTGGGCGGCGAAGATCTGCTCGGCGTCGAAGTCCGAGAAGACGTAGGCGTCCTCGTCGAGCGGCGAGCCGTGGCAGATCGCCAGGTCGTCGGTGATCGCCAGCGGCCCCTGGGGCAGGTCGCGCACCCAGCGCAGGTTCGTCGCCGTCAGCCGCTCCCGGGTCCAGCGCGCCGCGGTCAGCGCGACGTCGTTGAAGGTCGCGCCGTCGTCGATGCCGGTGGCGACCTTGTCGTGGTTGCCGCGGATCGAGTACATGGTGCGCCGCATGCGGCGCAGCACGTCCACCACCTGGTTGGGCGAGGCACCGTAGCCCACGACGTCGCCCAGCATCAGCACGACGTCGAAGCGCTTGCGGCGCACCTTGCCGAGCACCGCCTCCAGCGCCTCGTAGTTGGCGTGGATGTCCGAGAGGATCAGCGTTCTCATCGCCACTCCGCCAGCCGCAGGGCGACCCGACCCGCGACCTCCTGGACACCCTCCGCGGGTGCCACGTCGATGCGCAGGTCGCAGCGCTGGTAGGCGGGGAGGCGCTGGCGGTAGAGCGCCCACGCCTCCGCCTCGTCGTGGAACAGTGGCCGGTCCAGCTTGCCGAGCCCGCCGATGCGTTCCACGATGGTGCCGAACGGCGGGTTGAGCCACACCGTCAGCCCCGCCCCGCGCAGCAGCCGCGCGGTGGGCTCGAGGGCGACGGTGCCGCCGCCGGTGGCCACCACGGGGTCGACGAGATCGGGCCGCGCCAGCAGCTCGGCCAGCGCCTCCAGCTCGAGCCGCCGGAACTCGGCCTCCCCGGCCGCCGCGAAGATCTCCCGGACCGAGCGGCCGGCGCGGCGCTCGATCTCGTCGTCCAGGTCGACGAAGGGGACCCCCAGGCGCGCCGCCAGGGCACGCCCCACCGAGGTCTTGCCGGCTCCCATGAATCCCGTCATGAAGATCCTCACCGCGCCCGTCCCGCCCCCTCCTCGGAGGCGCTCTTGCCGCCCTCGCGCCGCAGGGCGAGGCGGAGCAGGACGGCGAAGCCACCCCACACCGTCCCGCACACCAGCACCATCACCGTCACCGCGAGCGGGCTCATCCGACCTCCCCGGCCGGCACCGCGCCGCCCTCCGCCCGCCGCGGGGCGAGGCTGCGCCGCGCCAGCCAGCGGTTCGCCAGCGCCAGGGCCGCCAGCGCGATCCCCCACTGCACCAGCACGGTGCCGACGTTGAACGTCGACCAGGGCGCCAGCCAGCGCGCCGGGTCGCCCTGCGCCGCCTGGCGCAACCACCAGGCGAGCAGCACCACCGCCTCGATCGGGACCAGCACCGCCACCGCCGCCACCCAACCGCGTCCCACCGGCAGGTCCACCCCGGGGCCGTTGACCACCTCGCGGCGCAGCCGGTCGACGCCGAAGCGTACCGCGGTCAGCGCGAAGAAGAGCCCCGAGAGCATCAGCCCCAGCGACCACACCCAGTCCTGGTTCTGGAAGAAGGGCATCGACAGCGCCGACGGGAGGCCGCAGGCGAAGCCGCCGAGGCCCACGAAGACCAGGGCGCGCCGGCGTCGCAGCCCGAGGTCCACCAGCACCCGGGTGGCGAGCTCGAGCATCGAGATCAGGCTGGTCAGCGCCGCAAACGACAGCGCCAGGAAGAACAGCACCATGAAGAAGGAGCCACCCGGCATGTGGGCGAAGAGCTCGGGCATCCAGACGAAGGTCAGCCCCTCGTTGCCGGCGCCGACGATCTCCGCCTGCGCCTCGGGGTGGATGGCGAAGACGGTGCACAGCACCATGATGCCGGCGAGCAGCGACATCGAGTTGTTGCCGAAGCCGATGAGGAAGGCGTTGAGCGGCACGTCCTCGCGCACGCGCATGTAGATGGCGTAGGTGAGGATGAGACCCCAGCCGGCGCCGGTGTCCCAGGCGTTCTGGGTCAGGGCCTCCACCCAGACGCGGGGGTGGCCGAGAGCCGCCCAGTCGGGCGTGAAGAGGAACTCCAGGCCGGCCACGGCACCGGGCAGGGTGACCGCCCGCACCGCCAGCACGACCACCAGCAGCGCCAGCAGCGGGATCAGCACCTTGGCGACCCGCTCGATGCCGCGCACCCCGAACCACACCACCACGAAGGCCAGCCCGAGGGCCAGCAGGTGGAACCCGACGGCGGCCGGCGAGCCGGCGAAGCCGTTCCACAGCGCCCGCGGGTCGCGGCTCGCCGCGCCGCTGAGCGACCCCCACAGGTAGCGCAGGCACCAGCCGGAGACCACCGAGTAGTAGAACATGATCGCGGTGGCACAGAGGGCCACCCAGCCGCCCATCCAGGCGCTGCGCTCGCCGCCGAGCGTGGCGAAGGCCCCCACCGTCCCCTTGCGGGTGCGCTTGCCGAAGGCGAACTCGACGATCATCAGCGGCACCGACCAGAGCAGCAGGAAGACCACCCAGGCGACCAGGAAGCTGCCGCCGCCGTTGGACGCCACCACCCGCGGGAAGCGCCAGATGTTGCCGGTCCCCACCGCCATCCCGAGGGTGGCGAGCACCAGTCCCCAGCGGCTGCTGAAGGCCTCCGTCGCCGGGTTCACCGCTCCCTCCCCGCGGCGCGGGCGGCCGCCAGCAGCGCCCGGCAGCTCGCCCCCGGGTCGTCGCCGCAGGCGGCCGAGAGCACCGCCACCGTGTCGGCGCCCGCGGCGAGCACGGCGCCGAGGTTGCCCGCGTCGATGCCGCCGATGGCCACCAGCGGCTTGGCGGTGCGGCGCCGCGCCACCCGCACGAGCTCGAGCCCCACCACCGGGTCGGGATCGGGCTTGCTGCGGGTCGGGAAGACCGGCCCCACGGCGACCACGTCGACCTCCGGGTCGTCCGCGGCGGCGGCGAGCTCGTCCTCGTCGTGGGCGGAGCGCCCGATCCACGGTTCCGGCCCCAGCAGCCGGCGCGCCGCGGCGGGCGGCAGGTCGCGTTGGCCCAGGTGGAGTCCGGCGGCGTCGACCAGGGCGGCCACGTCGGCGCGGTCGTCGACCCACAGGTCGGCGCCCGCGGCCGCGGCGGCCTGGCGCGACGCCGCCACCAGCCGCAGCAGCTCGCGGTCGTCGAGCGGCGGCGCCGGCGGCCGCGGCTTGGGACGCACCTGGATCCACCTCACCCCGGCGGCCGCCATCGCGGCGACCGCCCCGGGCAGCGCCGCCGCGCCGAGCGCGGCGGCGTCGGCGATGGCGTAGACGGCCGGGGGGCGCGGCGGACGCCGGCGGGCGGCGGGCGGACGCGGCGCGGCGGCGGCGCTCAACCGGTGGCCTGCCGGCGGCGGTCGAGGAAGCGTTCCATGAACCGCGTCGACAGCTTGCCGGCGCGGAAGTCCGGGTCGCGGACGATCCGCTTGTGCAGGTCGATCGTGGTGTCGATCCCCTCGATGACGAAGAAGTCGAGCGCCCGCCGCATCCGGCTCACCGCCTCGTCGCGCGTGCGGTCGTGGACGATCAGCTTGGCCACCAGCGAGTCGTAGTGCGGCGGCACCACGTAGTCCTCGTAGGCGTGGGTGTCGAGACGGACTCCGGGGCCCCCCGGGGGATGGAAGACGGCGATCCTCCCGGGCGACGGGGTGAAGCGCTCCGGGTGCTCGGCGTTGATGCGGCACTCGATGGCGTGACCGCGCGGCGCGGTGGCCGCCGGCAGGTCCAGCGGCTCGCCGGCCGCCACCCGGATCTGCAGCTTCACCAGGTCGATGCCGGTGACCATCTCGGTCACCGGGTGCTCGACCTGGATGCGGGTGTTCATCTCCATGAAGTAGAAGCGGCCGTCGCGGTCGAGCAGGAACTCGATGGTGCCCGCGTTCTCGTACCCCACCGCGTCGCACAGCGCCACCGCCGCCGCGCCCATCTCCGCCCGCAGCTCGGGGGTGAGGGCCGGGGAGGGCGACTCCTCGAGCAGCTTCTGGTGCCGGCGCTGGATGGAGCACTCGCGCTCGCCGAGGTGGACGGCGGCGCCGTGGCGGTCGCCGAACACCTGGAACTCGACGTGGCGCGGCTCGGAGAGGTACTTCTCGAGGTAGATCGAACCGTCGCCGAAGGCCTTGAGCGCCTCCTCGGCGGCGGTGGAGAACTGGCCCTCGATCCCCTCGGGGCCGGAGACGATGCGCATGCCGCGGCCGCCGCCGCCGGCGGCCGCCTTCAGGATCACCGGGTAGCCGACCTCGGCCGCCCGCCGCGCCGCGTCGGCGGTGCCCGCCAGCGGCTCGCGGCTCCCCGGCAGCACCGGCACGCCGGCCGCCTCGGCGGTCTGCCGCGCCTTGGCCTTGTCGCCCATCAGGCGGATGGTCTCCGGCCGCGGACCGATCCAGGTCAGCTTGCACTCGCCCACCACCTCGGCGAAGCGCGGGTTCTCCGCCAGGAAGCCGTAGCCGGGGTGGACGGCGTCGGCCCCGGTGATCTCGGCGGCGGCGATGAGCGCCGTGAGATTGAGATAGCTCTGGCCCGACGGGGGCGGACCGATGCAGACGTCCTCGTCCGCGTAGGTGACGTGCAGGCTGTCGCGGTCGGCGGTGGAGTGGACGGCGACCGTCCGGATGCCCAGCTCGCGGCAGGCCTGGATGATCCGCAGGGCGATCTCGCCGCGGTTGGCGATCAGGATCTTCTTGAACACGGGCGGCGCTAGTCGGAGCGGATGGCGAACAGGGGCTCGCCGAACTCGACCGGCTGGGCGTTCTCCGGGTAGATCTCGACCACCACCCCGTCGACGTCCGACTCGATCTCGTTCATCAACTTCATCGCCTCGACGATGCAGAGCACCTGCCCCTGTTTGACCCGGTCCCCCACCGCGACGAAGGGGTCCGCCTCGGGCGAGGACGCCCGGTAGAACGTCCCGACGATCGGCGACGGGAGCACGTGTGCGCCCTCCGGCGGCCCTTCCTCCTCGGGCTCGGCCGCGGCCGGCGGCGCGGCGGCCGGTCGCGGCGGCGCGGCGGCGGGCGGCGGCGCGGCGGCCGCGGCGGCCGCCCCGTCGGTCGTGGCGTGCACCTCCGGCGCGCGCCCGTCGATGCGCAGGCGGAAGCCCGAGCGCTCCACCTCGAGGCCGACCAGGCCGCGGTCGGAGACCAGCTCCATGAGGTCCTTGATCTGCTCGAAGGTCAGCACGTCCACACCCCTCCGGCCGCGCCCCGGCGGCCGGCACTCAAGAAAGCTCGTCCTCCAGCACCAGACGCGCCCGGCGGAGCTCGAACCGGGCGCGACCGTAGCCCTCGTCGGGACCGATCACCAGCAGGAGGTAGTAGTCGTCGGCGACGGAGCTTACCATCAGCGTCAGCCGGTCGGTGGACACCGAGAGCTGGTGCACCTCGCCTACCGCCAGGCCGGTGCGGTCGTCGGAGATGGCGCGCACGCGGGCGACGAGCTCGGCGGCGAGCAGCTCCAGATCGACGGAGGCGTCGGCGCTCACCGACTCGACGGGGATGCCGTCGGCGTCGACCAGGCAGAGCGCCCGCCAGCCGGGGATGCGCTCCGCGATCCGGGAGAGCCGGTCAACGAACATCCGACGCGGCGCTCCCTCGGCGCCGGCGCAGGCGGGCCAGGTAGGCGTGGAGCAGGGCCTGCCGCGGTGGCAGGTCGGGGTCCGCGTCCCGCAGCAGCTCGGCGGCGGTCAGCGCTGCCGGCGGAGCGCCCGCGGCCGCGCCGGTGGCCTCCTCGAAGCCGCGCCGCGCCGCCTCGTTGCCGGGCTCGCGATCCAGCACCGCGGCGAAGATGCCGCGCGCCTGGCGGGGATGCCCCTGGTCGAGGTAGAGGCGCCCGAGGGTCACGGTCGGCCGCTCGTCCTCCGCCGCGGCGCCGGGCGGCTGCAGATCCTCCGGCACGGCCTCCTCGGGTCCGGAACCGGACGCCTCCATCGCGAGCGCCTCGGGCTCCGCGGCTCCCGGCTGCGCGACCTCGGGCTCGGCGAACTCGGCCTCCGCGACCGCGGGCTCGGCGACCTCGGGCTCGGCGAACTCGGGTGCCGCGAAATCGGGCGCCGCCGCCTCGGGCTCGGCGGGCGCGGGCGCCGCGGCGGCGGCGGCGGCGGCGAGCACTGCGGGCGCCACCGGGAAGAGACCCTCCGCGGTCAGGGCGGCCAGGTAGCGGTGGCGCGCCGCGGCGCCCCCCAGCTCGCCGAAGGGCTCGCCCTCCGGTCCCGGCGGCGACGCCGGGGGCGCCGCGACCTCCGGCCGCGGCGGCGAGACCGCCGGCTCGGCGGTCGCCGGCTCGGGCGGTGCGATGCCCGGCTCGGGCGGCGCGAAGGGGGGCTCGGGCGCCGCCGGCGACGGGGCGGCCGTCTCCTCACTCCCGTCGTCGGGCGCGTCGAGCTGGCGGCGCAGGTCCGGCAGGTCCGGGTCGACGTCGTTGAGGACGGTGTAGAGGTCCAGCCGTTCGCGGGCCCGTCCGGAGTCACCGAGGGCGAGGTAGGCCTCGATCAGGGCCTTGTTGGCGACCAGGTTGGTGGCGTCCAGCTCGAGGGCGCGCTCGAGCGCCGTGGCGGCCGCCGCGGCGTCGCCCTGTTCCAGCCGGGTACGCCCCAGGGCGACGCGGGCCGAGACGTGGTTGGGGTGCCGCGCCAGCCCCGCCTCGAGCACCTCCACCGCCGCGCCGTGCTGCCCCGTCCGCCGGTACTCGTCGGCGAGCTGCAGGAAGACGCGCGAGCCGGGATCCTCCTCCCAGCGCCGGCGCAGGTCGGCCAGGTGGTCGTCGGCGGGGGGCTCGGGACTCATGGGAACGGGCGACGGCCTCGGGCGGTCGTGGATCGGATGGCCGCGGATCCTGGCCAGATGGCTTCGGCGACAGGCATTATAGCGGCGTTCTCCGGGGAACCCCAGAGACGCAGAGGGCGGCCTTCGCGGCCGCCCCCGCTCCCCGCGACCGGGACCCGCCCGGCGCCCGCCTCAGACGTTTCCGGAGACGACGTTGACCGTCCGTGCGTCCTCGTCCTCGCCGCAACTGTTGGTGGCGTGCAAGCGCACCGTCTTCTGCCCCGGGCTGGCGTACTCGAAGGGCGCCGGGCTGCGCAGCGTCGAGTCCACGACGCCGTCGTCGTTGAAGTCCCACAGCCAGTCGATGGGCTCCTGGCCGGTCGTGTCGTTGACGAACTCGACCCGGTTGTTGCCCACCGCGGTCACCGTGAAGGAGACCTCCGGACGGCACCGGTTGATGCGGATCTCGACCGTGTCCTCCTTGGTGCCGCCGCCGCTGGTGCCGACCACCGCCGTGGCGGTGAACGAGTTGCTGGTGATCGCGTCCAGGTCCTGCGCCTCGACGACCAGCTTGTCCTGCACCTGGCCGTCAGCGTCGGTGCGCTTGACCGCGCCGCGCGAGGTCAGCGTGCCCACCTCCGCCTGGAAGTTGACCGCGGCGTTCGCCAGCGGCTCGCCGGTGTCGTCGCGCACCACGGCGAGAAGCTGGATGTCGCCGCCGCCGTCGGACACCTGGGCCGGGCTGGCCTGCAGCGAGATGTTCGCCGCCGCCTTGCCGATCTCCACGTCCACGGTCGCCTGGGCGTCGGTCCCGGCGGTCGCGGTGACGGTGGCGGTGCCGATGCGCCCGTCGCCCTCGAGGGTGGCCGTCGCCAGGCCGTCGCGGTCCACCTCGGCGGTGGGGTCGATCGTGCCGAGGGTGGTGGAGAGCCGGACGATCGTCCCCGGGTTGACCGGCGTGCCGTTCGGCTTCAGCGCGGTGACGCGGATGTTGGAGGTGCCGTTGGCGGAGATCTGGGACGGGCTGGCGGTGACGGCGAGAACCGTCCCCGCCGGCGCCACCGGGCTGGCGGCGTCGCAGCCGAGCCAGCCCAGGGCCGAGAGGACGAGGAGGGCACACGCGGTTCGGACGATCTTCGGTTCCATCGCGAATTCAGTATACGGAGCGGGGCGGCCGCCCGTCTAGGCGAGAGGGCGGATGCGGGCGCGTCTGCGGCGTCGCGCTGCCCGCTCGGGCGGCCTGCGGCGGCCCGACGTTTGCCGCGGCGTCCCTCCCCCGCGCCCCTTGCGGACACACCCGCCGGCCCCCTCCCGGCAACCGCACCGGGAGGAGGCGTCGAGACGACTACGGAATGGTCACGGTCTGCGTCGTCTGACTCGAGCCCCCGGGCCCGGTGACGTGGAGGGTCACCAGGTAGTCGCCCGGGGCGGCATAGACGTGGCTCGGATTCTGCTGGCTGCTCGTGGGCGACCCGTCGCCGAAGCTCCACGTGTAGGTGGTGGCGTTCGACGACGTGTCGGTGAACTGCACCGTCATCCCCGCGATCGCGTAGGTGAAGCTCGCTTGCGGAGCCGCCGGGGCTTCGTTCGGCACGCAGGTGCTGTCGGTCGGGTTGAAGACGAAGGCACCGGGCAGGGTGTCGGAGCAGCCGCTGTCGAGGTTGCTGACCTCGACGTCGACCGAGACCGGCGTCTTCCTCGTTCCCGGCACCCCACCGTCCGCGGTGCAGGCCGTGGTCGGGAAGTCGCCGGTGTAGGCCGGGGTCCGCGCCTGCACCTGGGTGGCGCCGACGCTCTGGGTGGTCCCGGTGGCGCCGCCGAACAGCACCCGCACCGGCGCCACGAAGCCGCTGCCGGTGACCGTGACCAGGGTGTTGCCGGCCTCCGGGCCCGAGGTCGGGCTGAGGCCGGTGAGCTGCGGGTGCGGCACGTTCGCCGTGTACTTCAGCGCCACCGGGCTCGCCGTCTCCGTGTTGGTGTTGAGCAGCCGCACGCTGATGTTGCGGCTGGCCACCACCGCGCCCGGCTCGGGGCAGCCGTTGACGGTGATCGCGGACGGCCGGAAGACGATCTCGGTCCCGCTCACCGACACCACCTGCTGCGAGGTGCCGTTCGCCAGCACCAGCAGCGGCGACTCGAAGCCCTCGCCGAAGATGGTCACCAGGCCCGGGTCGTCGGCGTCGACGACGTCGGGCGACAGGCCGGTCACCGTGAGCCCGATGCCGTAGCGGAAGTCCAGCGGGCTGACCGCCGACAGGCCGGAGTTGACGTTGCGCACCCGCACCTCGACGGCGCTGTTGCGCAGCACCGCGCCGAAGCCGGTGGCCGGCGGCGAGACGACCTCGATGCGCCCGGAGCTGACCGACTGGACGGTCGCCGCCACGCAGTCGCCGTTGCAGAAGTCGACCTCGACCGGGGCCTGGAAGCCGGCGCCGATGATCGACACCTGGGTGCCGCCCTCGTTGGGGCCGCTGGTCGGGGTGATCGAGTAGACGGCCGGCTGGTCGGGCTGGTTGCCGCCGGGGGTGTAGGTGAAGGCGCCGGAGAGGGTGTCGGTGGCCTGCTCGGCCTCGTTGACGTTGATGGTGACCGACACCGGCACGGTCGTCTGGGCGGTCTTGTTCGCGGCCGCCGGCGTCACCACGCGGATGCTGCCGGGGTTCACCGACAGGACGCGCGCGTTGCTGCCGCCGAAGGTCACCCGCGCCGGGGTGTCGAAGCCGCTGCCGTGGATGGTCACCGTGTCGCCGCCCTGCGGCGAGCCGAAGCTGGGATCGACGTAGGAGATGAAGAATGTCGCGGTCCCCTCGATGTCGAGGCTGGCCTGGCCCACGCTGCCGGCGACGCTGGCCTGCACCAGCAGGCTCCCCTCGGCGTCCGCCGGCGGGTAGTACAGGACGCTGCCGGTGCCGCCGTTGAGCTCGATCGTGACCGAGGTCTCGCCGGTCGCCGTCCCCAGGTGGCCCTGCAGCACGCTCACCACGGCCAGGGTGCCGTTCGGCGCCACCTGGCCGTTGTCGGTGCGGGTCGCCCGTACCGTGACCGTGACCGGATCGGTCGCGCCGGCGGGGATCTGCCCCGGGTTCAGGGTGACGGTGACGTTGTACGTCGCCGCGCCGCCACCGGTGTTGGGCGGTGGCGCCGGCGTCCGCGAAGGTTCGGTCGGCGAGTTGGACGTGCAGGAGCCGACGAGGGCGAGCACGCCAACCGCCATCCAGAGCGACAGGGATCGGAGAAGGGGCTTTCGGCGCATGACGATACTCCCAGCCTACGGAGTGAACTCGACGTCGAACCGGATCGGGTCGGTGGCGACGTCGTCACCGGCGATGGTCCGGCCGTAGAACCGGATGGTGAGCTCGAGGGTGATGAACTGGCTGCCGGTCTCCGAGTCGATGCCGCCGTTGCCCACCAGCAGGTCGGTCAACGGCGCGTTGCGGAGCTGGTCGGCGGACATCACCACCAGGTTGTCGTAGACCACCGTGCCGCCGACCGGAGCCACCCCGAACACCGTCCGCACCAGCGGCGTCGGCGCACGCGAGCCGCTGTCGACGCGCGTGTAGGTGACCTGATAGGAGCGCATCTCGACGTCCATCAGCTGGCTGGTCTGGCCGAAGGGGTCCTTGGGGAGGTTCTGGATGGTGATCGAGTCGATCTGCAGCAACGACGTGCTGTTCACCGAGACGCGGACCGGCAGCCCGTCGAAATCGGAGACCGACAGGATCACGCTCCCCGCCGTGTCCTCCACCCGCGAACCGGCGCAGCCGGTGGCGAGGGCGGCGAGGGCGGTCAGCGCGAAGAGGGCGATGAGCGGTCGTTTCATGGGTTCGGCTCCTGGACGGGAACCCGCTAGAACTTGATCACCCGCGGGGTGATGAAGATCAGCAGCTCGTTGTTCTGGTCCTCTCGGCGCTTGTTCTTGAAGAGGTGGCCGATGATGGGGATGTTGGCCAGGCCGGGGACGCGGTCCTCGCCCTGGTTGGTCGACACCTCGTAGATGCCGCCGATGACGGTGGTCCCGCCGTCGCGCACCAGGACGCGGGTCTGCGCCTCCTTGGTCGAGATCGGCGCGTTGGTCGACCCGGCGATGGCGAGGCCGAACTCGGGATTGCGCTTCTGGATGTTGATGTCCATCAGCACCGTCCCCTCGGCCGTCACCTGCGGGGTGACGTCGAGCTTCAGCGTGGCGTTGACGAACTGCACGCTCACCGTGTTGTTGGCCACCGTCTGGATCGGGATCTGGAAGCCCGACTGGATCGAGGCCCGCTGGTTGTTGAGCGCCTGGACCTTCGGTGCCGAGAGGATGTTGACCAGCCCCTCGTTCTCCGCCGCCTGCAGCGCCAGGTCGAGGTTGAAGGTGTTCAGCACGTTCCCCATGGTGAGGTTGAGGAAGCCGTTCTGGCCGCCCGTCTCGAGGTTGACGCCGCCCGAGACCGTGCCGTTGTTGGGGAACTGCAGGCCGGTGGTGTTGCCCAGCTCCGGGGCCGAGACGCCGTCGAACCCCCAGCTCACCCCCAGGGTGCGGCTGAAGTTCTTCCGCGTCTCGACGATCCGCGCCTCGATCATCACCAGCGGCTCGGGGATGTCGAGGTTCTCGATCACCGCGATCTCGGTGTCGAGGTAGTTCGGCAGCTCCTTGATGATCAGGGTGTTGGTGCGCCGGTCGACGATGACGCTGCCGCGCTGGCTGAGCACCGAGCGCAGCAGGCTGGCCACCTGGTTGGCGTCGGCGTAGGAGAGGCGCCGCATCACCGTGTTGAGCGGAATCGACAGCGCCTGCGCCTGGGCGAGCTGCTGGCGCTGATGCGCCTCCTGCTGCAGCACGCTGGTGGGCGCGATGCGCATGATGTTGCCCTCGACCTCGTAGGACAGGCCGTTGATCTTGAGCACCTGCTCGAAGGCCTGGTCCCACGGCACGTCGGTCAGCTCCATGGTGACCGTGCCCTTGACCCCGGGCTGGATCACGATGTTGAGCCCCGACAGCACCGCGAAGGAGCGCAGCGTCTCCACCAGGTCGGCGTCGCGCAGGCTGAAGCTGTAGCGCTCGCCGACGTACTTCTTGGTGGTGCCGCCCACCGCCCGGGTGGCGAAGGCGTCCGCCGGGGCCTGCGGCGTGGTGATCTCGACCTGCTGGTCGGAGTAGAGGTCGAGGTCGCTGCTGGCGGCCGGCGCCGCCGCGGCCGGCATCGGCTGCGGCCGGACCTGGATCTCGAGGTCGCGGTCCGCCGGCTGCTGCGGCTCGTTGGTGACCTCCACCTGCTCGCCGGCCGGCGCGGTCGGCGGCGCGGGCGGCGGCGTGGACGGGGAAGTCTGCGCCAGCGCGCGGGCCGTGGCCTGCTCGGTCTCCTCCTCGGCCGGGGTCTCCTCCGGCTCCTGCGCGGAGCTCCTCGCCGCCGGCGGGGCCGGGGTCAGCGACGCCATGCGGGCCGCGGCGACGGGGCCGTCGGCGTTGCCGTTGAAGCGCACCACCAGGGCGTCGGGGGTGCGCTCGATCCGCGGCACCGAGGGCCGGTTGAGGTCGAAGACGACCCGGGCGACCGGCGCCGGGCGGGCCTGGAACTGCGCCACCCGCACCCGCTCCAGCGAGTCGCTGGCCACCTGGGTGACGGCGACCGGGGTCTGGTTCACCACCCCCGCCAGGTCGATGACGAAGCGGTGGGGGTTGTCGAGCGCGAAGGTGGAGTAGGCGAACTGGCCGTCGCCGACCACCCGCACCACCGTGCCGTGGTCGGTCCGTTCCACCGCCACCCGGTCGAGGGCGCTCGCGGCCGGGCCGGTGGGCGGCGGCGCCACGTAGGGGGCGTCGGCCGTGCCGACGGGCAGCGCGGCGCGCTCGCCGCCGGCCGCGGCGGGCTCAGCGGCCGGCTCCTCGGCGACCAGCCGCGAGAGCTCGCTGGCGGCCGCGGGCTCGGGCCCGGCGGTCGGCGCGGCGGCGGGCGTGTCGTCGGGCAGCGGCTCGTAGGACAGCGCCACCGCGCCCGCCGAGTCGAGCGGGTCGAGCCGCACCTCGAGCCGGGAGCCCTCGCCCACCACCGAGTGCTCCACCTCCTCGCGGGTGGCCACCACGACGCGGGTCAAGGGCCGATCGGCGCGTCGGTCCCGCTCCACCAGAACCGCCGAGACCGGGCCCGCACCGGGCGACAGGTCGTGCACGCCGGCGCCCGGCACGCTGTCGGGCAGCTCGAGAACCAGGCGGCCTTCCGCGTCCCGGAAGCTCGTCCACACCAGCGGCCCGTCGGCCTCGAGCACCACCCGGGTCTCCGGCGTGCCCTCGCGCAGGTCCACCGAGCGCAGGACGACCGGCGCCGCGGCCGGGGTCGCCGCCGCCGGTGCAGGGTTGTCCGCCGCCGCGGCGAGGGTGGGCTCCGCCGCCGGCGCCGGTGGCGAGGACGGCGCGGAGGCGCAGGCGAAGAGCCCCGCCACCGCCGCCGCCGCCACCATCGACGCGAGCAACGTCCGCCCGAGCGGTTTCCCCGATCTCCTGATGCCGATGTCTGCCATGGCACTCGCTCCCATGTTCGGGACCCGCGAAAAGCCGCGCGCCGCTCGCCGGCTCACGGATTCAGCTTCTTGACCACGTCGTGGAACGGCTTGAGAGCCGTCGGGTCGTTGACGACCTGCTTGAAGACCACCTCGTTCCTGCCGATCGAGATGACCTCGCCGTCGTAGAGGTGGTCTCCCTCCCGGATCAGAAAACTCTTGTCCTTGTTGGTCGCCCGCACCTGCGCCACCCAGCCGCTCGGCACGTCGAAGATGCCGGTGACGGTGATCTCGTCGATCAACAGGCCGGGGACGCCCTCCGGCCGCGGGCCCTGGCGCTCCACCTGGTTCCGCGCCTCGAGCAACGACTTGAACGGATCCCGCCGTCCCCCCGGGTCGTAGGAGTAGCCGCCGGAGCCGGAGAGCACATCTTCGTCGCCCTGGAGGATCTGGTCGATGTCCGGCACCCGCCCCTCGCCCTCGTCCGCCGGCGCCTCGGCGTCGGGACGGTCGGACGCCGGCTCCTGCTGCGCCGACACGCGCGGCGCGACGCCGACGAGGAGCCACGGCGCGAGGACGGCGAGCAGCGCCGCCGCCGGCTTACGGAGCGGACGCGGGCGGTGCCTGGGCATCGGTCTCGGGCTCCTTGTAGACGAAGGTCTTGGCGATGAAGTGCGCGGAGATGGTCTGGTCGCCACGTTGCTGCGCGGTGATGTGGAGGTCCTCGATGTTGATGATCCGCGACAGCCGGCTGATCCGGTCGAAGAACATGGCCAGGTTGTGGTAGCCGCCGCTCAGGTCGATCGAGATCGGCCACTCGCTGAAGAACTCGCGGTCCACGAAACCGCCCGGGGTGAAGCGGCGGAACCCGAAATCACCCTGCTCGGCGAGGGCGCGGATCCGGCGCAGCAGGTCCGGCGTGTTGCGGCGCGCCGGCAGGATGCGCAGCAGCTTGTCGAGCTCGAGCTCGAGGGTGCGGACCTGCTCGCGGAACTGCGGCAGCTGCGCCTTCGCGGCGCGCCCCTCGATGATCTTCTTCTGCAGCTCTTCGAGCCGCACCTCCTGGCGCGCGATCTCCTCGTTCATCGGCTTGACGAGCGTGTACCACACGACGCCCACCACCACCGCGGCCAGCACCAGGCCCACCACGAGGCCGTAGTACCAGGGCTTGCCTTCGAGACCGGTCTGCATGGCCATCGCGTCAGCCCCCCGCCTCGTCCGCGAGGTCCCCGGCCGCGGGCGCCGGCGCCGGGGCGGCGGGCGCCGCTTTCGGCGGCGCCGCGGCACCGGTGGCCGCCGGAGCGGGCGCGGGGGTCGGCTTGAAGCTGAAGTTGAAGGTGATCGAGAACGAGTAGACGCTCCCCCGACCCTGCTGGGTGTCGCGCAGGATCGGCTCCTGGAACTCCGGCACCTTGTCGAGGTTGTCCATGAAGGCGGCCACGGCGTTGGTGTTGAAGGCGCGCCCGGCGAGCGAGATGGTGTTGCCCCGCATGTCCAGGCGGTCCAGCCAGAGCAGCTCGGGCAACGCGCGCGAGATCGCGTCCATCAGCCGCACCGGGCCCTTCTGGTTGAGCCGCAGGTCGGTGATCACCTGGATCTTGTGCTCGAGCTCGGCCTGCTTCGCCTTGTACTCCTCGACCTCGCGGATGATCGGCGCCAGCTCGTCGACCTCCCGCTGTGCCTCCGCGATCTGGTCGCGGTTGTGGGAGATCGCCAGGCGCTTCTGCCACCACCAGGCGGCGGCGGGGAGCACGCCGACCAGGACGAAGGCGGCGAGCAGCACCCACAGCGCGATGTTCGGGCTCTCGAAGAAGGACGCGGGCTTGACCCGGCGGACCGCGGTCGGCCGCTTCCCCTCGGCGAGCAGATTGATCTTGATCACGGTGGGCTCCGGGATCAGTCCCCGACTCGGCGGACCGCCAGACCGACGGCGACCGCCAGCATCGGCGCGATGGTCTCCAACCACCCGGCGCTGAACTCGCTCTCCCGATAGCGGATCCGACGCAGGGGGTTCATCAGCTCGACCGGGACCTGGAAGCGGTCCCGCAGGACCTCCTGGAGCCCGGGGGTGAGGGAGCAGCCGCCCGACAGGACGAGCTCGTCGGCGGCCCCTTCCGAGGACGTGGCGGTGTAGAAGTCGAAGGTCTTGCGGATCTCGGCGGCCATCTCGGCGGAGACCTCGTCGAGCACCTGGCGCACGTCGGCCGGGCTGTAGCGCCCCTGGGCCTCGCCGCGCTTGAGCGCCTCCGCCTGGTCGAAGGAGAGGTTCAGGTCGCGCTGCAGCGACTCGGTGAACTGGTTGCCGCCGAAGGAGATGTCGCGCCAGAACACGGTGGCGCCGCGGGCGATGACGTTGATGTTGGTGACCGCCGCCCCCATGTTGACCAGCGCCACCGTCTTGAGCGGGTCGACGTCGTAGTTGACCTCGTAGCAGTTCTGGATCGCGAAGGCGTCGACGTCGACCAGCACCGGCGACTTGCCCGTCTGGCTGATCACCGAGATGTAGTCGTTGACCTTGTCGCGCTTGACGGCGACCAGCAGCACCTCCATGGTGTCGCGCTCGCCGCCGTCGGGCAGCACCACGTAGTCCAGCCGGACGTCGTTGATGTCGAAGGGGATGTACTGCTCGGCCTCCCACTGGATCGACTCGCCGAGCTCCTCGGGGTTCATCGCCGGAACCTGGATCTTCTTGATGATCACCGAGTGGCCCGACAACGAGGTCGCGTAGGAGGTCGCCTTCACCCGGGTCTCGTCGTTGAGCTTGTGGATGGCGTCGACCACCAGCGAGGAGTCCATGATCGAGCCGTCGACGATGGCCTCGGGGGAGAGCGGCTCCACGCCGAGCCGCTCGAGGTGGTACTCGCCCTTGCGTTCACGCAGCTCGACCAGCTTGACCGCAGAACTCCCGAGGTCGAGCCCGACCAGTCCTTTCGAACGCGTGAAGAGCATCGCGGTACCCCCCCAAAAAACCTCGTGGCGATGCCACCTTAGGGCAGAAAACTTAAAGCTTCGCTGGAGCCTAGCAACAAAAACCTAACCGGTCAAGGACCAAATGCTCCTATAGCTATGAGGCGAAGCGCAGCATACCCCGTGGTCGCGGGTGGCGCAAGCCGCGAGCCTCCCGGCGCCCTCACGGCCGCCAGCTCCAGCCCAGCATCAGGCCCTCCGAGCCGGGGTTGTGCCCGTAGATGCCGGCGTTGGACAGGTGGAAGAAGGTGACCTCGAGGCGCGCGCCGGGCCGGACCTGCCAGGCGAGCTCGAGGCCGCTGCGGAACTCGAGCGTCCCGCCGAGCTCCTTGCCCTCCCCGGCCGAGTAGCCGCCGGCGCCGGTGAACGCGGTGGCGTGCCAGCGTCGGGACGACGACCGGACCGGCGCCGCGCCCCCCTCGCCGTGCCGCGCCGCCCGCCAGCGCTCCCAGCTCTCCGCGAGGTCGAGGCGCAGCCCGGCGTAGACGTAGGTGGCGCCGCGGTCGTCGACCACCGCGCCGACCGCCGGCTCGACCGGCAGCTCGCCGGCCACCCACGGGACGCGGAACGGCGTCCAGCGGGTCTCGACGGCGGCGGCCGCCGCCTCTTGCCGCTCGAGCAGGTCGCTGACGCCGACGCTGGCCGCCACGCCGGTGAGATGGGGCGCCCAGGCGAGAGCCGCCGGCGCCGGCGCGAGGAGCCAGCCGATCCAGATCCACCGAGCCCACCCCTTCATGCGGCCCCCGAGAAACGTGTCCGAAACTGGGAAGGATCATAGCAAGCCGCCGCCGGGTGGGGCGGATAAGATAGGTCGGTGAGCCCGCCCCCGCTGCTGTCCCTCATCGTTCCGGTCTACAACGAGCAGGACAACCTGCCCGTCCTGGCGGAGGAGATCGCGCGCGCCCTCGCCCCGACCGGGGTCGCCTACGAGGTGCTGTTCGTCGACGACGGCTCGACCGACGGGAGCCCGGCGGTGCTGGCGCACCTGGCGGCGGCGGACGAGCGGCTGCGGGTGCTGCGGCTGGCGCGCAACTCGGGCCAGTCGGCGGCGCTGACCGCGGGCTTCCGTCACGCCCGCGGCGAGCTCGCCGCCACCCTCGACGCCGACCTGCAGAACGACCCGGCCGACATCCCGCGCCTGCTCGCCGCGCTCGACGGCGTCGACGTCGTCTGCGGCGTGCGCGCCCGCCGGCGCGACAACTGGGTGCGCCGGGTGTCGTCGCGGATCGCCAACGCGGTGCGGAACTGGGCCACCGACGAGTCGATCACCGACGTCGGCTGCACCCTCCGCGTCTACCGCACCGCCTACCTCACCCACCTGCCGATGTTCACCGGCATGCACCGCTTCCTGCCCACCCTGCTGCGGATGTCGGGAGCGCGCATCCGGGAGGTGCCGGTCCACCACCGTCCCCGCCTCCACGGCCAGCCGAAGTACGGCATCCACAACCGCCTGTGGCGCGGTATGGTCGACCTCCTGGCCGTGCGCTGGATGCAGCGGCGCTGGATCGACCCCCGCATCGTCGAGGAGAAGGACGAGTGGACCACGCCACCCTCTGGGTCTGGATCGGATTCGCCGGACAGGGCCTCTTCTTCGCCCGTTTCTTCGTCCAGTGGCTCGCCTCCGAGCGGCGCAAGCAGAGCGTAGTCCCCACCGCGTTCTGGTTCTTCTCGGTCGGCGGCGGCCTGGTGCTGCTGTCCTACGCCATCCACCGCCGTGACCCGGTGTTCATCGTCGGGCAGGCGGCCGGGCTGGTGATCTACGCCCGCAACCTGTGGTTCATCTACGGGCGCCGCGACCCGACCGAGGAGCCGGCGGACCCGCCGCGCTGAGCCGCCGGCGGCGCGCTCAGCCCGCCTCCGGCAGCAGCAGGCGCTCGATCGAGCGGGCGTGGCCGGTCGACTCGTCGACGTCGATCACCGCGCCGGCCAGGCGCACGTCGTTCTTGGCGACGTCGAACGAGGACCGGGTCTGCAGCAGGAAGCGGGGCAGCACGCGGTCGGCGCGCACCCCGATCACCGACTCGTAGGGACCGGTCATGCCGGCGTCGGTGAGGTAGGCGGTGCCGCCCGGCAGGAGGCGCTCGTCCGCCGTCGGCACGTGGGTGTGGGTGCCGACCACCGCCGACACCCGCCCGTCGAGATGGAAGCCCAGCGCCGTCTTCTCGCTGGTGGCCTCGGCGTGGAAGTCGACGAAGATCACCCGCACCTCGGGCGGCAGCTCCGCGAGCAGCCGGTCGGCCACCTGGAAGGGCGAGTCGAGCGGGTCCATGAAGACCCGGCCCTGGAGGTTGATCGTCGCCACCGGCACGCCGGCGGCGGTCTCGCCCACGTAGAGGCCGGCGCCGGGGTTGCCGGCAGGGTAGTTGGCCGGCCGCAGCAGCCGCGGCTCGCGGGCGAGCAGGTCGTGGACCTCGCTGCTTGTCCCAGATGTGGTTGCCGCTGGTGAAGCAGTCGATCGGCAGCTCGTCGAGCTCGGCGAAGACCCGGGGGTGACGCCGAAGCCGCCGGCCGAGTTCTCGACGTTGACGACCGTGTAGTCGACGCGGTGGCGGTCGATCAGGCGCGGCAGCAGGTCGCGCAGCACGCGGCGTCCCGGCTTGCCGACGACGTCTCCGACGAAGAGCAGCTTCATCCCGGTCCCCGTCGTCTCAGCGCGCGTAGTCGATCGAGCGCGTCTCGCGGATGACCGTCACCTTGATCTGTCCCGGATAGGTCAGCTCCTGCTCGATCTTGCGGGCGATGTCCTTCGACAGCCACATCGCCTGCTCGTCGGCGATCTTCTCCGAGTCGACGATGATGCGGATCTCGCGCCCGGCCTGGATGGCGAAGCTCTTCTGCACCCCTTTGAAGCCGCCGGCGAGCTCCTCGAGCTTCTCCAGCCGCTGCACGTAGGTCTCGAGGATCTCGCGCCGCGCGCCGGGGCGAGCGGCGGAGAGCGCGTCGGCCGCGGTGACCAGCACCGCCTCCACCGTCTGCGGCTCGTAGTCGCCGTGGTGACAGGCCATGGCGTGGATGACCTCGCTCGCTCTCGCCGTACTTGCGCAGCAGGTCGATGCCGATCTCGAGGTGCGTGCCCTCCATCTCCCGGTCGACCGCCTTGCCGATGTCGTGCAGCAGGCCGCGCCGCGCTGCGCGACCTGCGACGTCGGCGCTGCAGCTCGGCCGCCATGGTCCCGGCGAGGAAGGCGACCTCCTTGGAGTGGTGCAGCACGTTCTGGCCGTAGGAGGTGCGGTAGCGCAGGCGCCCGAGGAGCCGGACCAGCTCCGGGTGCATGTCGGGGATGTTGAGCTCGAGCAGCGCCGCCTCCCCTTCCTGCAGGATCTGCTGGTCGAACTCGTGCGCTTGACCTTCTCGACGACCTCCTCGATCCGCGCCGGGTGGATGCGGCCGTCGGCGATGAGGCGCTCCAGCGCGATCCGCGCGATCTCGCGCCGGAAGGGATCGAAGCCGGAGAGGATGACCGCCTCCGGGGTGTCGTCGACGATCAGGTCGACGCCGGTGGCCGCCTCCAGGGCGCGGATGTTGCGTCCTTCGCGGCCGATGATGCGGCCCTTCATCTCGTCGCTGGGCAGCATCACCACCGACACGGTGGTCTCGGAGACGTAGTCGGAGGCGGCGCGCTGCACCGCCAGGCCGATGATCATCTGCGCCTTGCGGTGGGCGCTGCTCGCGCGCCTCGTCTTCGAGCCGCTTGACCAGGTGCGCGGCCTCCATGCGGGCGTCGCTCTCCATCACCCGCATCAGCTCCTCGCGCGCCTGGCTGCGCGGTCAGGCCGGCGATCTGCTCGAGCTTGCTGCGTTCCTCGTCGAGCAACGCCGCGAGCTCGCGCTCGCGCCCCTCCAGGCTCTTCCCCCGCGCCGCCAGGTCGCTGCTCCTGCTGGCCGGCCTCGCGCTCGCGCCGGTCCAACTCGTCGCCGGCGCTTGTCGAGCGATGTCCTCCTTCTGGTCGAGCCGCCGCTCGAGCGCCTCGAGCTCGCTCGCGCCGCTTGCGCGACGCGGTCTCGAACTCGCTGCGCGCCTGGAGCAGCTTCTCCTCGCGCCGCGATCTCCGCCTCGCGCTGGCGGTTCTCGCTCTTCTGGTCGGCCTCTTCGAGGGTGCGGGCGGCCTGCCGGCGCGCCTGGGCGAGGATCCGCCGGCCGGCCCGTCGCAGGACCAGCCACCAGATCAGTGGGATCGCGAGGGCGGCGAAGACGATCGCCGCCGCGAGGTAATAGTCCGTCACGTCCACCCCCTGCCAGGCAGCTCTGCCACAGGGGGGACGGGTGAGGCGGAGGAAGAACATCCCCCGCGGAGCCGTGTCGGGCCGACGCTGGTTAGAACCGGAGCGCCAGGTGGGTGTCCGCCCCGCGGGCCATTAGACTCCCTGTCCGAGCAGGGCTTGCACAGGCTGCCGCGGGAGATGGGACTCCCGAGTAAAGAGTGTTGGCTCTACCGCTAAGTAACCCGATCACGTACCCCGCAGGGAAACCGATTTTCCTCACGACCTCGCTTCTCGAAACACGGCGGGTGCCGTTTCCTTCCGTAGTGCCGTCAACGACCGAGCGCCGCCGTCAATTCCCCGGCCAGCGCGTTCACCCGCTCCTCGATCTCGACCCGTTCCCCGTCCCGTAGCTCGCGGCTCTGCAGAAGCTCGTCCGCTAAGTTGAGCGCCGCCAGGATGGCGATCTTCAAGGGCTCCACCGTCGCCGCCTTCTGGGCCACTTCGCGCATCTTGCGGTCGACGAGCCCGGCCACCTCCTGGAGGTACCCGCTGTCGTCACGGCCGCGGACGCGATAGACGGCACCGAAGATCTCGACCTCGGTGGTGTCTGGGCTGTTGGCAGCGTCATCGTCCACGGCGACTCCACTTCGCCCCCGGCGGGACAAGTGTCGCATTACCAGGGGTTTGCCGCGACACTATAGCACAGGCACCGGCGGCGGCCGGGCGCTCGTGGGCCGCCTAGGAGAGCAGCACCTCGAGGTCCGCGGCCAGGCGCTCGACCCGACGGCGGATCTCCTGCCGCTCGCGCCGCCCGTCGGCGGCCGCCGCGGCGTCGCCGCCGGCCGCCGCCAGCCGCTGCTCGAGCTCGTCCACCCGCTCCGCCAACCGCTGGTTCTCGGCGTCGAGCTCGCGCAGCCGTTCGGCGGCGCGGCGCACCCGGTCCTCCAGGGGGGCGAGCCAGTCCGGGTCGCTCTTCGGCATCTCGCGATCTCCGCTCAGCCGGTCCACCCGAAGCGGCGCTCGAGTCGGCGCGCAGGGCGGCCTGGCGCTCGTTGACTTCGTCCTGGGTGAGCGAGCGCTCCGCCGACAGGTAGAGGAAGCCGAGGGTGGTGTTGACCGCGCCCTCCGGCACGCCCTCGCCGGCGTAGCGGTCCTTGAGGCCGAAGCTCGCCAGGTCGGCCGGCCGGTTCTCCTCCACCGCCGCGCGCAGCTCCGCCCACGCGGTCCGCCGGGAGTGGGTGAGGGTGAGGTCGGCTTCGACGCCGGGGAAGCGCGAAGGCACCACGACGTCGAGGTCGCCGGCGCCGGAGCCCAGCGCTCCGGTGGCGAGCTCCGCGGCGTAGAGCGGCCCGTCGCCCTCCCGGTCGTCGACCTGCCCGAGCCAGCCGGCCAGCTCGCCGCCGGCGAGGATCTCGGCCGCCGTCCCGGGGACCAGGCCGGCGAGCTCCGCGGGGCGGGAGGCGAGCGGGGTGGCCAGCGCCTCGCCGAGCGTGTCGATCGCTCCCTTGAGGTCGAACAGGTCGAGCTCCACCTCGCGATCCCACGGCGAGCCCACCCGGCCGCCGGCCACCAGCGCCACGGTCTCGCGCTCGCTCACCCCGCCCTTGACGTTGCGCCAGAAGACGTGGCCGATCTCGAACAGGCGCACCGCCGGCGCCCCGCGGCGGCGGTTGAAGCGCGCCGCGTCGAGCAGGTTCGGCAGCAGCGAGCGGCGCAGCACGGCGTAGCGCTCCGACAGCGGGTTGGTCAGGGCCACGGCGTCGCCGGGCGCCAGCGCGGCGGGCAGCGCGGCGTCGGCCTCGCGGGAGCCGAAGGCGTAGTCGATGGCCTCGGCGTAGCCGCACGCCGCGAAGTGGTCGCGGACCCGGTCGCGGCGCAGTTGCTCGGGGGTACGCGGTCCGTCGGACCCGGGGACGGCCGGCAGCGTGGTGGGGATGCGGTCGAAGCCGAGGTGCCGCAGCACCTCCTCGAAGAGGTCGGCCTCGTAGACCTCGCCGCCGTTGGCCGGCTCGGCGGGCACGTCGTACCAGCGCCACGAGGGCACCGTCACCCGCCACACGGGCAGGTCGCCACCGGCCTCGGCCGTCAGCTCGAAGCCGAGGCCGGTCATCCAGCGCTCCACGTCGCGGGGGTCGATGCGGGCGCCGGAGAACGCCTCCAGCGCGGCCGTGGTCGAGCCGGCCGCGGGGCGGCGGCATCTCCCGGCCGCGGACGTCCAGAGCGCCGGCCAGCACGCGGCCGCCCGCCACCTCGGCGAGCAGCGCCGCGGCCCGGTCGGCGGCGGCGGCGCAGGCGCCGGGGTCGGCGCCGCGCTCGAAGCGGTGCGAGGCGTCGGTGTGCATGCCGAGGGCGCGGGCGCCGATGCGCACCCGGCGGCGGTCGAAGTGGGCGCTCTCGATCAACACGTCGACCGTCGCGGCGGTGACCTCGCTGTCGCGGCCGCCCATCACCCCCGCCACCGCCACCGGCCGTTCGGCGTCGGCGATCACCAGCACCTCCGGCGACAGGGCGCGGTCCTCGCCGTCCAGGGTGGTCAGGCGCTCGCCCTCCGCCGCCCGCCGCACGACGACGGCGGGGCCGGCGAGACGGGCGAGGTCGAAGGCGTGCAGCGGCTGGCCGCTCTCCCAGAGGACGAAGTTGGTGACGTCGACGACGTTGTTGATCGGCCGCAGCCCGATCGCGCCCAGCCGGCGGCGCAGCCACTCCGGGCTCTCCCCCACCCGCACGCCGCGCACCACCCGCGCCACGTAGCGCGGGCAGCCCTCGGGATCCTCGATCTCCACGCGGACCGCGCCGGCGGCGGCCTCGGGGTCCTCCGGCGGCGCCGCGACGGGCGGGGTCAGCGGGCGGCGCAGCTTGACCGCGGCCTCCCGGGCGAGGCCGAGGTGGCACATGCAGTCCGGGCGGTTGGTGGTGACGTCGACGTCGAGCAGCGTGTCGCCGTCGCGCTCCTCGAGCCCCTCGACGGCCAGGCCGACGGCGGTCAGGGCGGCCGCCACCTCGCCGGCGTCGGCCGGCAGGTCGTCGACGTACTCGCCGAGCCACTGGCGGGAGAAGAGCACGCTCAGCCTCCGGGCGCCGGCATCAGACCGGGATCTGCCGCAACAGCCGTTCGTCGTTGTCGAACAACATGCGGATGTTCGGGATGCCGTAGCGGTTCATCGCCACCCGGTCGACGCCGAGGCCGAAGGCGAAGCCGCTGTAGACGGTGGGATCGACGCCGCACTCGGCCAGCACGCGCGGGTCGACCATGCCGGCGCCGAGGATCTCCATCCAGCCGGTCTGCGAGCACACCTCGCAGCCGCTGCCGCCGCAGTTCTGGCAGCTCACGTCGACCTCGGCCGAGGGCTCGGTGAAGGGGAAGTGGCTGGGCCGCAGCCGCACCTGGATCGAGGGCGCGAAGAGCCGTTGCAGGAAGGCCTGCAGCGTGCCCTTGAGGTGGGCGAAGGTGATCCCGCGGTCCACCGCCAGGCCCTCGATCTGGTGGAACATCGGCGAGTGCCGCAGGTCGTTGTCGAAGCGGTAGACGCGGCCGGGGATGATCACCCGGATGGGCGGCTTGCGCGACAGCATGGTGCGGATCTGCACCGGCGACGTGTGGGTGCGCAGCACGAGCGGCGTGCCGCGGCTGTCGGCGGCGTCGACGAAGAAGGTGTCCTGGGTGTCGCGCGCCGGATGGTCGGCGGGGAAGTTGAGCGCCTCGAAGTTGTGGTAGTCGGTCTCCACCTCCGGACCCTCGGCGACGCTGTAGCCGAGCTCGGAGAAGATGCGCTCCATCTCGTGGACGACACGGGTGACCGGGTGGAGGCTGCCGAGCACCGGACGGCGCCCCGGCAGGGTCACGTCGACCGCCGCCGCCCGGGCGCTGGCCTGCCGCTCGGCGTCCGCCAGCTCGGCGTCGAGCGCGGCGAGCCGCGCCTCGACCGACTCCTTGAGCCGGTTGACCGCCTGGCCGTAGTCGCGGCGCTCGGCCGGGGCGACGTCCTTCATCCCGGCCAGCAGCGCCCGCACCCGTCCCTGCTTGCGGCCCAGCCAGTCGAGGCGCAGCGCCTCCCAGGCCGCCCGGTCGCGGCGCGCGGCGACGGCCGCCGCCTCCTCCTCGAAGCGGCGTGCCAGCTCGCCGACGCCCGCCACGCCCGACGGCGTCACCGCCGACTCGCCCATCGCGGCCCCGCTACCCCTGCTCCCCCAGCGCCTCGCGGGCGACGTCGGCCAGCTTCGCGAACCCCTCGGGGTCGTGCACCGCCACGTCGGCCAGGACCTTGCGGTCGAGCGCGTTGCCGGCCGCCTTCAGGCCGGCGATGAAGCGGCTGTAGGAGAGGCCGTTGAGGCGCGCCGCGGCGTTGATGCGGACGATCCACAGGCCGCGCAGGTCGCGCTTCTTCTGGCGCCGGTCGCGGTAGGCGAAGACGCCGCTGCGATCCACCGCCTGCTTGGCGATGCGGTGGCCGCGCGACTTCAGGCCGTAGTAGCCCTTGGCCCGCTTGAGGATCTTCTTGCGACGGTTCTTGCGGACGGTGCCGCGCTTGACACGGGACATCTCGAACCTCGTTTCTGCTCGCCGCCACGGCGGGGGGAGCGGTCAGGGCCGGCGCCGTCCCGCACGGGGAGCGACGCGGCCGGGGCCCCGCTGGACAGGTCCACCCAGCGGCAGCCCGGAGAGGGAGCGGCTCCTAGAGGTGGAGCATCTCCTTCAGGGTCTTGGCGAACTTGCCCTTGACCAGGGTGGACTTGCGCAGCTTGCGCTTCCGCTTGGTGGTCTTCTTGGTCAGGATGTGGCTGTGCATGGAGTGGCCGCGGCGCACCTTGCCGGTGCCGGTCACCTTGAACCGCTTGGCCGCCCCCCTGTGGGTCTTCTGCTTCGGCACGGACTCACCCCCTTGCGGGCCACCGACCGGTGGCCACGGGTTCTTCGGGTCGCGTCGTTCGACGGCCGCCCGCTCCGCGGACGGCGCGAAACATCGATTTTACACGAGCGGAGTCGATTCCCCAACCCCTCAGAGGTCGCGGCGGCGCGCCGCGTCGACCTCCCGCAACCGCTCGACGACGGCGTCGATCGGCTGCGCCCCCAGGTCCTCCTCGGTGCGCAGGCGCACCGCCACGGTCTCCGACTCCTCCTCGCGGCCGCCGACGACGAGCATGTAGGGCACCTTCTGCACCTGGGCCTCGCGGATCCGGTAGCCGAGCTTCTCGTTGCGGTCGTCGAGCTCGGCGCGCAGGCCGGCGGCGGCCAGGCGCTCGCGCACCCGCTCGCCGTAGGCGGCGAACTTCTCCGACACCGGCAGCACCACCGCCTGGACGGGGGCCAGCCACACCGGAAAGGCACCGGCCAGGTGCTCGATCAGCACCCCGAGGAAGCGCTCGATCGAGCCCAGCATGGCGCGGTGGATCATCACCGGCCGGTGCTCGTCGCCGTCGGCGCCGACGTAGGCGAGCCCGAAGCGCTCGGGCATCGAGTAGTCGAGCTGCACGGTGCCGAGCTGCCACTGGCGGCCCAGCGCGTCGCGCACCTTGAAGTCGATCTTCGGGCCGTAGAAGGCGCCGTCGCCGGCGTCGACGCGGAACGGGATGCCGCGCCGCTCGAGGGCCGCCGCCAGCGCCGCCTCCGCCTTCTCCCACATCTCGGCCGTCCCCAGGCTCTTCTCGGGGCGGGTGGAGATCTCGACGTCGACGTCGTCGAAGCCGAAGACGTCGTAGACCCGGAGGATCATCTCCACCACCCCGACGACCTCGGCCTCCATCTGCTCGTCGGTGCAGAAGATGTGGGCGTCGTCCTGGGCGAAGCTGCGCACCCGGGACAGGCCCGCCGTCACGCCGCTGCGCTCGTAGCGGTGCAGGCGCCCGAAGTCGGCGTAGCGCATCGGCAGGTCGCGGTAGGAGCGCAGCGCCGTCTGGTAGATCAGGCAGTGCCCCGGGCAGTTCATCGGCTTGACCGCCATCGCCCGCTCGTCGGCCTCGGTGAAGAACATCGCCTCGCGGTAGTTGTCGTAGTGGCCGGAGGTGTGCCACAGCTCGACGTCGAGGATCTGCGGCGTGATCACCTCGCCGTAGCCGAACTCGCGGTACAGCTCGCGCACGTAGTCGACCAGCCGGTTGTAGATCTCCGCCCCCTTGGGGTGGAAGAACGGCGAGGCCGGCGCCAGCGGGTTGAAGCTGAACAGGTCGAGCTCCTGGCCCAGCCGGCGGTGGTCGCGGGCGCGCGCCTGCTCGAGGCGCTCGAGGTACTCGTCGAGCTGGGCCGCCGTGGCGAAGGCGGTTCCGTAGATGCGCTGCAGCCGCTCGTTGGCCTCGTCGCCCTTGAAGTAGGCGGCCGACGACTCGAGCAGCTTGACGGCGCCGATCTGGTCCAGCCGCTGCACGTGCGGCCCCCGGCACAGGTCGAGGAACCGCCCGTGGCGGAAGAGCGTGATCGTCTCGCCTTCGGGGATGTCGCGCAGGCGCTCGATCTTGAGGTTCTCGCCGAGGTCGCGGAAGATCTTCTCCGCCTCCTCGCGGGAGACCTCGAGGCGCTCGAAGGTCGCCTCCTCGGCGAGGATGCGGCGCATCTCCTCCTCGATCCGCTCGAGGTCCTCGGGCGTGAAGGGGCGGGAGAAGCGGAAGTCGTACTGGTACTTCTCGGAGTGGTCCTGGCGCCCGGCGTCGATCTCCACCTCCGGCCACAGCCGCTTGACGGCGTCGGCGAGGACGTGCTCGGCGCTGTGGCGCACGAAGTCGCCGGCCTCCGGGTCGCGCAGGGTGAGCAGGCGGAAGCGGCCGCCGCGGCCGAGCGGCTGGCGCAGGTCGACCGGCTGGTCGTCGAGCTCGGCGCCGACCGCGTCGTGGGCGAGGCGCGGACCGATCTGCCGCGCCACCTCGAGCGGCGTGGTGCCCGCCTCGACGGTGCGCACGGAGCCGTCGGGCAGGGTCAGGCGGATCGCCTCGGTCGTCGTCGTCATGGCAGTCCTCGGCCGGACGGAGGGGGCACGCGGGGGAACTGGTAGGCGCTAGCGGACTCGAACCGCTGACCTCTACCGTGTGAAGGTAGCGCTCTAACCAGCTGAGCTAAGCGCCTGTCCTGCCAAGAAAAAAGGTGGTAGGCCCGAGCGGACTCGAACCGCTGACCTCTACGATGTCAACGTAGCGCTCTAACCAACTGAGCTACGGGCCTGTTCCCGGTTCCGGCTCCACTCCGGGGCCGACCGCGCGGCCGGCCCCGCGGAGCAAGAGAGGCTAGCAAAGGCCCCCGGGGGTGTCAACGTGCGTGCGCGGCACCCCGGGGGCGGGACCACCCCGCGCGGCGGCGAGCGGCAGGGCGCCGCCCCTCAGCAGATGCACTCCGCGCAGGTGCAGCTCGCGGGATCTCCCCAGCCACAGGCGATCGAGCAGCAACCCTCCAGCAGGCAGCACGAGAACCGTGGGCCCGGGCAGTCCGTACATTTCTGGCTGCAGTGCTCTCCTGAGCAGCAATGGTGAAAAGAGCCGTCCGCCGACACGAAGGTCTGGAAGGCGAACTCGTCACCAGGGGTTGGCGTGTCCGCCACGAGTCGCTCCTCCACCGAGCCGTCGGGCCACGTTCCGTAGACCTCGACCGCGATGCGCCGGTCCCCCTCGGGACGGCCGCCCACCACCACCCGCGGCTGCGCCGCCGGAAGGGATGTCGTCACCCGCGCCAAGGCCTCGTCGGCATGCACTCCGTCCAGCCAGGAGAGCCCGGCGGGGGATGCGGCGTACGCCTCGTCGACGACCAGCGTGAGCAGCGTGTGGCTCGGCTCGGAATAGACCGCGATCGCGTGGGTCGCGACCGGCCCCGGTCGGAGGCCCAGCGTCGTGGCCCCGGTCGGATCCCGATGACCCTCGAGGGCGACCACCGAAACCTCGTCGCTCGACTGAGCGCGCGCCAGCCCCGGGGTGCAGAGCGCCAGAAGCAGCAGCAGGGTGGACCGTGCGAGGAGGACGTTCCTCGGTGACACGAGCAGATCCCTTTCCGAATCCTCGACAAGCTCTATGGACTATGGAAATTCTAAAAAACGCTGGGCGCTCGTGTCAATCCTGGGCAGGCACGTCAGGACGGGCGGCGCGAGCCCCCGGGCCCTGGCGCATCCGCCACCTCGCACCACCAGCCCTTCAGGTACTCGCCCTGGGGGTGGGTGATCGCCACCGGGTGGTCGGGGGCCGCGGCGAGCGGCGCCAGGAGGCGCACCGCGACCCCGGCCTCGACCGCGGCGGCGAAGAGGATCTGGCGGAAGAGCTTGGTGTCGACCGCGCCCGAGCAGGAGAAGGTGAGCAGGAAACCGCCGGGGGCGACGCGGGCGAAGGCGAGGCGGTTGAGGTCCTTGTAGGCGCGGGCGGCGCGCTCGACGTCGCCGCGGCGCCGCGCCAGCGGCGGCGGGTCGCAGACCACCAGGCCGAAGCGGTCGTCGCGCTGGCGCAGCTCGGCGAAGACGTCCGCGTGCACCCACTCGGCGCGGTCGGCCGGCAGGGCGGGGTTGAGCGCCAACTGGCGGCCGGCCCGGTCGAGCTGGTGCGCCGACGACTCCACGGCCACCAGCCGTTTCGCCCCGCCGCGCAGGGCGTAGAGCCCGAACGCGCCGCTGGCCGCGAACAGGTCGAGGACGTCGCGGCCGCCCGCCAGCCGCTCCGCGAGGCGCCGGTTGTCGCGCTGGTCGCAGTAGAACCCGGTCTTCTGGCCCCCGGTCACTTCGGCGGTGAAGGCGAGGCCGCTCTCGGTGAACGGGGCCTCCGCGGGCGGCGTGCCGGCGATCACCTCGTCCGCCTGCGGCAGGCCCTCGGCGCGCCGTGACGGCACCGCGTTGGCCTGCAGCACCGCCGCTCCCGGGAAGGCCGCCGTCAGGGCGGCGTAGAGCTCCTCGCGCAGCGGCTCGAGCCCGGCCGAGGTGACCTGCGAGACCAGCGTGTCGCCGAAGCGGTCGACCGTCCAGGCCGGCAGGCCGTCGCCCTCGGCGTTGAGCACCCGGTAGCCGGTGGTCTCCGGCGGCACCACCGCCTCCCGCAGCCGCGTCGCCGCCGCCAGGCGCTCGGCGAACAGCTCGCGGTCGATCGGGCGCTCCGGCGCCTCGCGGCCGGTGAGCAGGCGCACCCGGATCTGCGAGCGCGGGCTGTACAGGCCCGTCCCCAGCACTTCGCCGCCGGCCGCCACCACCCGCGCCAGCGGCGCCTCCGCCGGCCCCTCGACCGTCGCCACCGCCCCGGAGAAGACCCACGGATGCCCGTCGCGCACCGCCTTGTCCCGGCCCGGGGCCAGGCGGACCACGACGAGGGAAGGGGAGGGGGACACGGCGCGATTCTACGGGCTTCGGGGGCCGGCGGGGCGACCGAAGAGAGGCGCGCCGCTGACGAAGGTCCGCAGGCGCGCCAGGATCGCCCGCTCCGGGACGGCCCGCAGGGCCAGGTCGCGGGCGGCGCGGGCCAGCGGGTTCGACCACTGCGCCAGGCGGCCCAGCCGCCGCGACTCGAGGACCACCGCCCGGGTGCGCTCGCGCCGCCGCGCCTCGTAGCGGCGCAGGGCCGCGGCGGGCTCGCCGCCGGCGGCGAGCTCGTCCGCCAGCGCCACGGCGTCCTCCACCGCCTGGCAGGCCCCCTGGCCCAGGTTCGGCGTCATCGGGTGCGCGGCGTCGCCGAGGAGGGTCACCCGACCCTCGCCCCAGGTGTCGACCGGGTCGCGGTCGTGAAGGTCGGTACGCACGATCGCCGCGCCGGGGGTCGCCGCGAGGACCTCCGCGATCGGCGGGTGCCAGCCGGCGAAGAGCTCGCGCAGACGGTCGCGGGGATCGCCCGCGTCGGCGCCGCCTTCCGGCGCCCCCTCGACGGCGAACCAGTAGACCCGGCCCCCGGTCAGGCCGACGGTCCCGAAGCGCCGGCCGGCCCCCCAGGACTCGGCGCTGGCGCCGGCGGCGACCAGCCCCGTCCCGGGCGGGGTCACCGCCCGCCAGCTCGTGGTCCCGGAGTAGCGCGGCGGCGCCGCGCCGAGCAGGGTGCGGCGGACCGCGGAGTGCAGACCGTCGGCTCCCACCAGGACGTCGCCCGCCACCTCCTCGCCGCCGGCCAGCACCAGCCGGACACCGCCGCCGTCCTGCCGGAAGCCGACCGCCTCGGCGCCGAGCCGGACGCCGCCGCCCGCCGCCGCCCGCAGCGCCGCGTGCAGCTCCGCCCGGTGGTAGGCGACGGCGGCCACCCCCAGCTCGCGGACCAGGGCGGAGAAGTCGGTGCGGGCGATCCGGCGGCCGCCCGCGGTGAGGATCTCGGCCCGCTCCAGCGGCGCGCCGGCCGCCGCCACCTGCCGGTCGAGGCCGAGGCTGCGCAGGCCGAGCAGCGCGTTGAGGGCCAGCACGATCCCCGCTCCCACCGGTCGCAGCTCCGGCGCCCGCTCGAACACCTCGACCTCGCAACCGGCGCGGCGCAGCGCCGCCGCCGCGGTGAGGCCGCCGATGCCGGCGCCGGCGACGAGGACACGGGGGGGACGCGGGGACATCGGGCGACCGCTCAGGCCGGGGCGGCGGGCGCCGGGTCGACCGTGACGCGGACGCGCTGGATCCGGTTGCCCTCCACCTCGAGCACGGTGAGGGTGACCGGAGCCAGCCGCACCTCGTCGCCCTGGCTGGGCTTGCGGCCCAGCTCGGAGAGCAGCACGCCGCCGACGGTGTCCTCGTCGCGCTCGGAGAACTCGACGCCGAGGGCGTCCTCGAGCTCCTCGACCAACAGCGAGCCGGCGATGACATAGACGTTGTCGCGCTTCTTGACCACCTCCGGCTGCTCGAGGTCGAACTCGTCCTGGATCTGGCCGACGATCTCCTCGATGACGTTCTCCAGCGTCACGATGCCGGAGACGCCGCCGTACTCGTCGAGCACCGCCGCCAGGTGCAGCCGCTCGACCCGCATGCGGCGCAGCAGGCGGTCGACGGTCAGGGTCTCGGGGACGAAGGCGATCTCCCGCGCCACCTCGGTCAGCGAGGCCAGCGGAGCCTCGGTGCGGAACAGGTCCTTGATGTGGATCAGGCCGACCACGTGGTCGAGGTCACCCTCGCACAGCGGCAGCCGGGTGTGGCCGCTGGACCGGGCGACCTCGAGGTTCTCCGCGACGCTGCGGGCGGTCGACAGGTAGACGACGTCGGCGCGGGGCACCATGATCTGCCGCGCCACGTGGGCGGACAGATCGAAGATGTTGTCGAGCAGCTCGCGTTTCTGCTTCGACAGGCCGGCCGCCGAGCTCGAGGCGAGCAGCAGCCGCAGCTCCTCCTCGTCGTGCGCCAGCTCCGCCTCCCCCACCGGGTGCACGCCGACCAGCCGCAACAGGCCGTTGGCGGCGTGGTTGAGCAGCCAGATCACCGGGTAGGTGAGCTTGTAGAAGAGCCACAGCGGCATCGCGGTGAACAGCGCCGAGCCCTCCGGCTTGCGGATGGCGAGCGACTTCGGAGCCAGCTCGCCGAGGACGATGTGCAGCATCGTGATCAGCAGGAAGGCGATGGTCAGCGCCGCGGAATGGAGCAGGGCGGGGCCGGCGCCGGGGATGCGCAGGACCAGCGGCTCGATCAGCCAGACGAACGCCGGCTCGCCCACCCAGCCGAGGCCGAGGCTGGCCAGGGTGATGCCGAGCTGGGTCGCCGACAGGTAGGCGTCGAGGTGGTGGAGCATGTGGCGGGCCAACCCGCCGCGGCGCGAGCCGCGCGCCACGTGGGGGTCGAGCTGCGTCGGGCGCACCTTGACCAGGGCGAACTCGGCGGCCACGAAGAAGCCGTTGAGCAGCACCAGCACGAAGGCCAGCAGCAGGCCGAGCCAAGGGTCCATGTGCAGCGGCTCGCCGGCACCCTCGGCGGCGAGGGCGGGCGAGGCGCCGGCGGCCGCGGCGAGGGCGACGGCCCACGCCCGGACCGCGACAGGCCCGCGGCGCGGCGATCTGGTAGGGGGAGGGATGGCCATTCGCGGCGCGGGGAGTCTAGCAGAGGGGGCCGCGGCGGCCGGGTTCTCAGCGGCTCCCCAGCCACGCGGCGCACAGGGCCCCCACCAGCGTGTTGAGGAAGTTCATCGCCTCGTTGCCGAGCAGGCCGCGGCGCTCGACCGTCGCTCCCAGCACGCTCTCGACGGCCGTCCCGACGAAGGCCGCGGCCACCAGCACCGGCAGCGCCGTCCAGCCGAACAGCCCCGTCGCCGCCCCGGCCGCGGCGACCGCCAGCGCGGCCGCGAGGCCGGCGGCCGTGCCCTCCACCGACACGGCGCCCGGGGTGCCGGGAGGCACCCGCGCCAGCGTCGTCGGCAGGACGGTCCGCCGGCCCCAGAGCTGGCCGATCTCGCTCGCCACCGTGTCCGCGGCGGCGGTGGCCAGCGCCCCGGCGCAGGCGAGGATCCAGACGGCCGGCGCCGGGCTGGCGGCGGCGAAGGCGGCGCACGCCGCGGCCACCCCGGCGTTGGCCACCGCGTGCCGCGCCCCGCGGCGCCCGCCGGCCTCCTGGGCGAGGCCGGCCACCCGCTTGCGCGCGTAACCGAGGCGGGTGGCGGCCGAGGCGAGGACGAAGAAGACCACCAGCAGGACGTACCCCGGCGCGCCGAGACCGGCCCACACCACGGTGCCCAGCAGCACGCCGGCGGCGGCGCCTCCGGGGGAGAGGGCGCGCGCCGCCACGCCGGCCACGGCGAGCGCCAGGTTGACCGCCGCGCCCGCCGTCGCCCGCGCCGCCAGCTCGGGGGAGGCGAGCAGGGCGCCCCAGCGGCCGGCCCCGGCCAGCACGCCGAGCAGGAAGAGGCCCGCCACCGGGGGTACGGTGAGGTTGTCGTCGAGCCGCAGCGGCAGCGACTCGACGGCCGCGGCGACCAGGGCGGTGGTCGCCGCGGCGGCCAGCGCGAAGCCGGGCGGGCAACGGCCGGGGGCGGTCCACAGGAGCAGCGCCCACGCCGCGGCGGTGCCGCAGACGGCGTAGGCGAGGGTGCCCCACCACGTCTTGCGCGCGTTCCAGGGCAGCGGGCGCCCCGCCAGGCCGCGGCCCGCCAGGGTCGCCGCGCCGTCGCCGAAGGCCAGGATGCCCCACACCGCGGCCGCCACCTCCGGCCGGCGCGCGAAGGCGACGACCAGCACGAGGACCGCCGCCGGGTAGAGGATCATGCCCGCCGAGCGCCCCGCGGCCCTCTCGGCGGGACGCCACAGCCGGCGGCCGCCGAGCCGCGGCAGCAGCGCCACGTTGAAGGCCAGGGCCGCCGCGGCGAGCGCCGCGCCGCCGCCGGGCCCGAGGGGGCGCAGGGTGAAGGCGCCGAGGCCGAAGGCGGCGTGGAGGAGCTTGCGGACCGTCTCCGGGCCGGTCCGCCCCTCCGGCGCGGCGGGGCTCACCGGCGGCCGGCGGCCCGGGTCACGGCGCGGAGCTCTCCGCCACCGCCCGACGCGCCTCCTCCCACAGCTCGGCGAGCGCCGCGTCGAGGCCGAGCCGCGGCCGCCAACCCAGCGCCCGCAGGCGGCCGGCGTCCCCCGACAGCAGCGGCACGTCGACCGGCCGTACGCGCTCCGGATCGAGCTCCACCCGCACCTCGAGGCCGCTGATCTCCAGCAGGCGGTCGAGCAGCTCGCGGATCGAGCAGGTCGCGCCGGAGGCGAGGTTGTACACCTCGCCGGCCGTCCCGCGCTCGGCCAGCAGCCGGTAGGCGGCGGCGCCGTCCCCCACGTGCAGGAAATCGCGCCGCGCCTCGAGGTTGCCCACCGCCAGGGCCGGCTCGCGGTCGCCGCGCTCGATGGCGGCGAGCTGGCGGGCGAACGACGGCAGGGCGAAGCGGGGCGCCTGGCCGGCGCCGATCAGGTTGAAGCAGCGCACCACCGTGGCGCCGCGCGCCAGGGCCAGCCGCTCCGCCGCCGCCTTGCTGAAGGCGTAGGGGCTGGCCGGTGCCGGCACCCGGCTCTCGGCGATCGGCTGCTCGCCGGCCGGCACCGCGCCGTAGACCTCGCCGCTCGACGCCAGCAGCACCGGCAAGCCCCGGCTCGCGGCCGCGGCGAGCACGTTCTCGGTGCCCAGGACGTTGACCTGGAAGTAGTCGGCGACGCGACGCCACGAGTCGCCGACGTGCGAGAGGCCGCCGAGGTGGAGGACGGCGTCCGGGCGCGCCCGGTCGAGCGCCCGCTCGAGGCCGGGCAGGTCGAGCAGGTCGACCTCCCACGCCGCCGCCGCGGGGCGCGGCGCCGGCCCGTCGAGATACACGCCGCTGGCCCGGTCGCCGGCCGCGGCGAGGTCGCGCGCCAGGCGCGCGCCGACGAAGCCGGTGACGCCGGTGATGAACAGGTGCATCAGCCGTCGTCGCGCCCGGGTGCCGAGCGGCCGGAGAGCCGCTCGCGCCAGTAGTCGAGGACGTCGCGCAAGGTCTGCTCGAACGGGATGCGCGGCTCCCAGCCGGTGTCGGCGCGGAACTTCGTGGCGTCGCCGATGAGGATCTCGACGTCCGACGGCCGCAGCCGGTCGGGATCGAGCTGCACGTCGACCTCGGCGCCCGCGATGGCGATCAGGCGGTCGAGCACGTCGCGGATGCGGTGGCCTTGCCCGGTGGCGATGTTGTAGACCTCGCCCGGCCGCCCTTTCTCGACCGCCAGCCAGTAGGCGCGCACCATGTCGCGGACGTCGGTGAAGTCGCGCACGGCGTCGAGGTTGCCGACGCGGATGACCGGCTCCTGGAGCCCGAGCTCGATCGACGCGACCTGCTTGGCGAAGTTGGAGGTGACGAAGACGTCGCCGCGCCGCGGGCCGGTGTGGTTGAAGCCGCGGGTGCGGACCACCTTCAGCCCGTAGCTCTGGAAGTACTGGTAGCCGAGGAAGTCCTGCCCCACCTTCGACACCGCGTAGGGCGACAGCGGCCGCAGCGGGTTGTCCTCGGTGATCGGCGTCTCGTCCGGGCGCACCAGGCCGTACTCCTCGCTCGAGCAGGCGATCTGGATCGTCGGGTCGATCCCCAGCGAGCGCACCGCCTCGAACAGGTAGGTCTGACCGGTGATGTTGGTGGTCAGCGTCTCGGCCGGCGCCCGCCAGCTCGAGGGGACGAAGCTCTGCGCCGCGAGATGGAACACGGCGTCCGGCCGCACCTCGGCGAGCAGCGTGTGCAACGACGAGTAGTCGCGCAGGTCGGCCTCGCGCAGCTGGACCCGGTGGTCCAGGTGCGCGATGTTCTCGCGCCGGCTGCGCCAACGATAAGTCCCGTAGACCTCCACCTCGGGGTGCTCGCTCAGCAGCAGCTCGGCGAGGTGGGAGCCGGCGAAGCCGGTGATTCCGGTGATCAGGGCGCGCATTTCGGTCAGCTTCTCCCTTGCAGTTCCGCCAGGTACTCGATCAGTCCCAGGCCCCACGGCTCGACGCGGCGGCCGACGAGGGCCTCGTAGCGCTCCACGTCGAGCACCGAGTAGGAGGGGCGCGGCGCCGGCCGCGGGTACTCCGCGCTCGTCACCGGCACGACCTCCACCGAGCGGTCGAACAGCACCGCGATCTCGCGCGCGAAACCGTACCAGGTGTCGGGGTCGCGGTTGCGGTAGTGGACCACCCCCGAGGCGCCGAGCTCCGCCAGCTCCCACAGGGCGCGCGCCAGGAAGCGGGTGTAGGTGGGGGCGCCCCGCTGGTCGTCGACCACCGTGAGCCGCCGGACCCCCTCTCCCATCACCCGCAGCAGCGAGGCGACGAAGTTCGGTCCCCCCGGACCGAACAGCCAACTGGTGCGCACCACCAGGCTGCGCGGGGAGGCCAGCGCCGCGGCTTCGCCGGCGAGCTTGGACTGGCCGTAGACGGTGGCCGGGCCGGTGGCCGAGTCCTCCCGGTACGGCGTCTCGCCGCGGCCGTCGAAGACGTAGTCGGTGGAGACGTGGACCAGCGCCGCCCCGACGCGCTCGGCCGCCGCGGCGGCGTGCGCCACCCCCTCGGCGTTGACCGCGAAGGCGTGGTCGCGCCGGCTCTCGCAGTCGTCCACCCGGGTGAAGGCGGCGCAGTTGACGACCAGCTCGGGGCGGAAGGCGTCGGCCCAGTAGAGCAGTCGGTCGCGGTCGCGGACGTCGGCCTGGGCCGCCGACAGCGCCAGCGCCGGCTGGCCGCGCCGCCGGGCCTCGCGCACCACGGCGCGGCCGAGCATGCCGCGCCCGCCGAGGATCAGCGCGCGCATCTCAGGTGATCCCCACCTCGGAGTTGTCGCCCACCATGAAGCGGTAGGCGCGCGGCTTGAAGTCGGTCTTGACGATGCGGACGTTGCGCCCCACCAGCGAGCCGTCGATGCGCAACGGGATGTCGCGGATCTCGCTGCCGGCGAGGATGATCGAGTTCTCGATCTCGCAGCGCGCCAGGCGGCAGTCGTCACCGATCGAGGTGTAGGGCCCCACGAAGGCGTGCTCGATCACCGTGCGCTCGCCGATCACCACCGGGCCGCGGATGATCGAGTCGACGATCTCTACCCCCTCGCCGAGCTCCACCCGCCCCTCGATGCGGCTGCCGTCCTCGAACGGCCCGCGGCGCTTGCTCTCCAGCGCCTCGAGCACGATCCGGTTGGCCTCCAGCATGTCCTCGAGCTTGCCGGTGTCCTTCCACCAGCCGCGCACCACGTGCGGGTGGACGTCGAAGCCGCGGTCCACCAGGTCCTGGATCGCGTCGGTGATCTCCAGCTCGCCGCGCGCCGACGGCCGGATGCGGTGCACCGACTCGAAGATGTTGGAGTCGAACATGTAGACGCCGACCAGCGCCAGGTTGCTCTTCGGCTCGGCCGGCTTCTCCACCAGGCGCCGCACCTTGCCGCCGTCCGACAGCTCGGCGACGCCGAACTGCTCGGGGTTGGGCACCCGGGCGAGGAGGATCTCGGCATTGGCGCCCACCGACCGGAACTCGTCCACCAGCGAGGTGATGCCGCCGGCGATGAGGTTGTCGCCGAGGTACATGACGAACGGGTCGCCGGCCATGAACTCCTCGGCGATCATCACCGCGTGGGCCAGGCCGCGCGGCGCGTCCTGCTCGATGTAGGTGACCCGCGCCCCGAACCGCGAGCCGTCACCCACCGCGGCGCGGATCTCGTCGCCGGTGTCGCCGACGATGATCCCGATCTCGGAGATGCCGGCGGCGACGATCGACTCGATGCCGTAGAACAGCACCGGCTTGTTCGCCACCGGCACGAGCTGCTTGGCCGAGGTGTAGGTCAGCGGCCGGAGCCGGGTGCCCTTGCCGCCGGAGAGGATGAGTCCTTTCATCGTGCTTCCCTTCTGGTGGCAGCGCGCGCCGCCGGCCACCCCGGACCCCGGCCCGCGCGCCGGCTCAGGGGACGGTGGTCGTCGTCCGGGCGGTGAGCGGCAGGAACGTCCCCACGTTCTTCAGGCTGAGGGTGAAGTAGTACTCGGTGTCGCGGCGCGAGCCGGCGCGGAAGTCGCGCATCTCCAGCCGCACCGCGTAGCACTGCGAGGTCCAGTTGAGCACGTAGCTCTGCTGCTGCAGCAGGCTCTGCTCGAGGTCGTAGTTGACCTGGGCGTCGAAGCGCAGCCGCCGCGGCAGGACGTTGAGGCTCCCGTACAGCCGCACCTGGTCCGAGCGCGTCGCGCCGGTCTCGCCGTCGTAGCGGGTGAACCAGGTGGCCGTCGTCGAGCCGCGGCGGAACCGGTAGGCACCGGTGAGCGAGGTGCCGAGCAGGTTCGAGAAGAAGGTGCTGTAGTCGACCTGGACCTTGAGGTTCGTCTCCAGCGAGGGGCTGAAACGCAGCAGCGCCTGCAACGGGCCCTGCTGGGTGGTGTCGCCGGCCGCGCTGCGCTGCTCCGGCTGGTCGCTGTCGAAGCTGATCTCCTGGCCGATCTCGAAGGCGAGGATCTCGCGCGCGCTGCCACCCTCCTCGGCCGCCGGCTTGGCGAGCAGGCGGTTGACCAGCGACCAGCGACCGCTCTGGGTCGAGCCCAGGCCGAAGCCCGAGACGGTGCGCCGCAGGTTGTCGACCTCGTCGAAGTTCGGCACCTCGCCCTGCTGGTCGAAAGCGCCGAGGTACTGGAAGTTGAAGCGCGGCTCGATGACGTGCTTGAAGCGGCCGAAGCCACCGACGTGGGCGTCGAAGATGCGGGCCACCGACGGCCCGACGATCTCGGCGCCGGCGAACGGCACGGCGCGGGTCAGCGCCTCGCCCTTGAACCGCGTGGTGGCGAGGATCTCGTCGCGCCGCTCGGGGTCGAGCTGGGCGAGCTCGGCGTCGGACCAGATCGAGTCGCTGTACCAGGTCAGGCGGCCGCCCCCGGAGACCGAGAGCGACATCCACGGCACCGGGCGCCAGGGGAGGGTGAGCTGCGGGAACAGGTCGAAGCGGCCGTAGCTCTGGTTGTAGTTGCGCTGGCGGTCGACCACCAGCCAGGACGCCGACGACAGCGCCTGCAGGTAGACCGGCAGCGCGCCGAGCTTGGTGGGGCGCAGGCGGTACTCGACCTCCGGCGCCTGGACCTGGCGGATGGTGCGCTCGGCGGTCGTGGCGGTGGCGGGCGCCAGGAAGGTCTCGCGGTCGAGCACCAGGACGTTGAGCGAGTGCGGACCCCAGTTGCCGCTGACGAAGCCGCGGCTCTCCAGGGAGCGGATGGTGTTGCGGTCGAAATCGCGCTCGAAGTCGCGGAAGAACTGGAAGTCCGAGAAGTCGTGGTACGACACCACCCCGCGCAGGCCCCAGGGGAGGTCGTCGGTGCGGTGCTCCCAGTCGAGCTTCCAGCGCCACTGCTCGAGGCCCACCTCCTGGTCGGCGTTGGGATCGCGGATGGCGTAGCCGATGAACGTCCCGGAGGTCCCCTCGCTGGGCCGGTAGCGGAACTCGTCGCCGACCCCGAGGTAGCCGGCCGAGTAGGTGTCGACGTGGAGCGTGGTGTCGAAGCTGCGCCCCAGCACCTGGTAGTAGGCCAGCCCCAGCTCCGAGCCGCGGCGCGCCGAGTAGCCGATCTCCGGGATGAGCAGCCCGGAGGTGCGCTCCGACTTCGCCGGCCACACGATGTAGGGCGTGTAGAGGATCGGCAGCCGCTTGACCCGCATCGAAGCGTTGTGGACGTAGGCGTAGCCCTCCGCCTCGACGCGGGCGCGGCTGAGCCGGAAGCTCCAGGCGGGGTGCTCGCCCGAGCACGAGGTGAAGACGCCGTCCTCCACGGTGTAGAGGTCGTCGCCGATCTTCGACACCTTGTGGCCGCTGAAGTAGTAGTCGGGGGAGACGAAGGCGTTGGCCTCGACGAAGTCCCCCGTCTTGGTCTCGAGATGGAAGACGGCCGACTCCGCGGTGAGCCGCTTGGGCCCCTGGTCGAGCACCACGTGGCCCACCGCCGTGGCGGTGCTCGACGCCAGGTCGAGGTCGATGCGGTCGGCGGAGAGGTCGACGTCCTGGTAGTGGATCTCGACGTGGCCCGAGGCGGCCGCGTAGTCCTCGCGGACGAACTCGAGCTCGTCGGCGCTGCCGCTGACCTCGCCGCCGCCGTTCGCCTCCGGGATCGGCAGGCGGAAGGTGGGCCGCTCGGCGGTCTCGGGCTCCTCGGGCTCCGCCGCGGCCGCAGCCGCCGTGGGGCTGGCGGGCGCCGCCGGCGGCGCCGTCGCCGGCGACCCGGCCGCCGCGTCGCCGGCCACCGGCCGCTCGCGGTCGATCTCCGGCTGGGGCACCGGCTGGTCGGGCTTCTCCTGCGGCGCCGGCACCGGCGTCTGCGCCACGGCGGGCAGCGCCGCCGCCGACAGCAGGACGGCGAGCGCCAGCGCCCCCGGCGAGGCCCGACGGCCGCCGCCGCGGCGGCACCTGGAGGACGGGGCCGGCACCTAGCGGTTGCGCTCCACGACCATCGCCGTCGCCTCGCCCCCGCCGATGCAGATCGCCGCGCAGCCGAGGCGGGCGTCCCGCTCCGCCATCGCGTGGAGCAGCGTCACCAGGATGCGGGCCCCGGAGGCGCCGATCGGGTGCCCCAGCGCCACCGCGCCGCCGCGCACGTTGACCACGTCGTGCGCCACGCCCACGTCGCGCAGGAAGGCCATGGCGACCACGGCGAAGGCCTCGTTGACCTCCCACAGATCGATGTCCCCGGCGGTCAGGCCGGCGCGCTCGAGCACCCCGCCGACCGCCTTGCCGGGCGCCGTGGTGAACCACTCCGGCGCCTGCGCCGCCGACGCCTGGGCGACGATCCGCGCCAGCGGCTCGACCCCGAGCTCGGCCGCCCGGCTCGCCGTGGTCAGCACCAGGGCCGCGGCGCCGTCGTCGATCTTGCTGGCGTTGGCGGCGGTGATGGTGCCCTCCTCGGCGAACGCGGGCCGGAGCTTGCCCATCTTGTCGAGGTCGGTGCGGAAGGGCTCCTCGTCGCGGTCGACGCGCAGCGGATCCCCCTTGCGCTGCGGCACCTCGACCGGGACGATCTCCTCCGCGAAGGCCCCGGACTCGGCCGCCGCCCGCGCCCGCCGGTAGCTCTCCCGCGAGAAGGCGTCCTGGTCCTCGCGCGAGAAGCCGTACTCGCGGGCGCAGAGCTCACCGCAGCTCCCCATGTGCTGGTCGTTGTACGGGTCCCACAGGCCGTCGAAGATCATCGAGTCGATCAGCTTGCCGTGGCCCAGGCGCAGGCCCTCGCGGACGCCCGGGGCGAGGTACGGCGCCAGGCTCATCGACTCCATGCCGCCGGCGGCGACGATGCCGAAGTCGCCGCAGCGCAGGTCGTTGGCGGCGATCATCACCGCCCGCATGCCGGAGCCGCACACCTTGCCGACGGTGAGCGCGCCGGTGGACTGGGGGCAGCCGGCGCCGAGCGCCGCCTGCCGGGCCGGCGCCTGGCCGATGCCCGCGGTCAGCACGCATCCCATGTTGACCTGGTCGACCGCGTCGGCTTGCAGCCCGGCGCGCTCGATGGCGGCGGCGAGCGCCCGCGCGCCGAGCGCGGGGGCGGGGAGGGTCGAAAGGGCGCCCTGGAACGCCCCGATGGGCGTCCGGACGGCGCTCAGGATGACGATATCTTCCATCGCAGGAACTCCTCTTCCTCTGCGTTCTCTGCCTCGGTTGGACCGCCTCGAGACCCGGTCCCGGTCGGGTCGGGTGGGTCGCACGATCGTAACATAGCGACGCCCCTGGCCGGCCCCGCGGGCGGCCCGCCGGAGCCCGCCGAATCGCCCGTGTCCCGGGGCTTTTCCGACGTCGTCCGGGGTCCGGTAGGATCGGCGCGTGGAGCGTCCGGGCCGGGCACTGGGAGTGGACTTCGGCGAGCGCCGGATCGGCCTGGCGGTGGCCGACGCGGACGGGCGGGTGGCGACCCCGCTGACGGTGGTCCCCCGCACCTCCGACCGCGCCGCGATCGCCGCCATCCTCGAGGTCGTGCGCCGCGAGGGCATCGCCGTCGTCGTCGCCGGCGAGCCGGTCGGCCTCGGCGGCGAGCGCGGCGCCGCGGCCGAGCGGGCGCGGGGCTTCGCCGCGCGCCTGGCACGGGCGGCCCGACTGCCCCTGGTGGTGGTCGGCGAAGCGCTGACCAGCGTCGAGGCCGAGCGGCGGCTGCGCGGTGCCGGCGCCGCGCGCCGCGCCCCGGTCGACGCGGTGGCGGCGCAGATCCTGCTTCAGGAGGCGCTCGACCGCGGGCTGGTCGCCGCCGCAGCGGTCGCGGAACCCTGATGCCGAGCCCACGCCGCAAGAAGCTCCTGGGCTGCCTGGCCCTGCTGCTCGCCGCCGCCGCGGCGGCCGCGGCGGCGGGCGCCTGGTGGTCGACGCGGTTCCTCGCCAGCCCGTACCAGGGCTACCCGGGCGACGAGCGCGTCGTCGTGATCGCCCCCGGCACCCCGTCCACCCGCATCCTCGAGCAGCTCGAGGCGGCCGGCGTGGTCGCCGACGCGCGCCTCCTGCGCCTCTACCTGGTGCTCGGCCTCGGCTCGCCGCCGCTGCAGGCCGGCGAGTACCGCTTCGCCGGTCCCGCCACCCCGCGCCGGGTGCTCGACAAGCTGATCCGCGGCGAGGTGATGGACCACCCGGTGACGATCGTCGAGGGCCTGACGCTCGAGGAGACCGCCGACGCCCTGGTCGCCGCCGGCCTCGGCGGCCGCGACGCCTTCCTCGCCGCGATGCGCGACCCGGCAGCGATCGCCGACCTCGACCCGGGGGCGGACACCCTGGAGGGATACCTCTTCCCGTCGACCTATCGCTTCGTCCGCGGCACCGCGGAAGCCGACATCGTGGCCACCCTGGTGCGCACCTTCCGCGAGGCGTGGCAGCGCGAGGTGGAACCGGTCCTCGCCGCCGCCGCTCCGGGGCCCGCCGCCCCGGCGGCGCCGCCCGCCGCACCGCCGCAGGACGGCCTCGACGGCGCGGGCGGCCCGCCGGGCGACGCCCCCGCCGAAGCCGCCGCCACCGCGGGCGCGGAGACCGCCGGCGGCGGCGCGGTGGCGCCCCCGGGTCCGGCGCCCCGCAGCGTGCACGACGTCGTCATCCTGGCCAGCGTGGTCGAGAAGGAGGCCAAGGTCGACCGCGAGCGGCCCCTCATCGCCGGCGTCTACGCCAACCGGCTGGCGCGCGGCATCGCGCTCTACGCGGACCCGACGGTGATCTACGCGCTGAAGCGCCTGGACCGCTGGGACGGCAACCTGACGCGGGAGAACCTGCGCACCGACTCGCCCTACAACACCTATCGCAACCCGGGCCTGCCGCCCGGCCCGATCTGCTCGCCCGGCCTGGCCAGCCTGCGGGCCGCCGCCGACCCGGCCGACGTGCCCTACCTCTACTTCGTCAGCCGCAACGACGGCACGCACGTCTTCTCCACCAACATCGCCGAGCACAACCGCAACGTGACCCGCTGGCAGCGCCGCCGCGGCCGCCGTGGGGACACCCCGCCGCCCCGCCACGCGGACGGCGGGGGAGCCCCCGATCCGCGGGCCGGCGACGGCCGCGACTGAACCGGCCGCGCGGCTCCGCGGCGCAGCACACGGTCCGCCGCGGCGCGCGTTGACTTTGCGGAATCCCCTGGTATATCAACAGACTACGTTTTTTCAGGCTCGGGCGTACCCGGGTCGTCCGGGGCGGCTCGCGGGCCGCCCGTCGTGCCGGAGGTGAGCCATGAGGAGTCGTGAGGAGTTCGGTCCCTATCTGTTGCTCAAGAAGCTCTCCGAGGATCCCCTGGGCGAGTCCTTCCGCGCCGGCCGCATCGGCGGTCGCGGTGTCGAGCAGGTCGTCCTGCTGCGGGTGTTCAACGGGCGCGCGCTCGACGGGACGAGGCTGGCGGCGGCGATCGCGGAGCGGGAGGCGGTGCAGAAGGCGCTCAAGAGCCCGCACATCGGCAACGGCGCCGGCCTCGGCGAGGAGAGGGGCGTCCCCTACGCCGCCTACGACTACATCTCCGGAAAGAACCTCGAGAGCCTGCTGATCCAGGCCTCCAACACCAACTCCCCCATCCCCACCGACCACGCGCTGCTGGTCGCGGAACGGCTGTCGCTGGCGCTGTCGGTGGCCGCCGAGACCCGGGTCGCCGAGCAGCGGGTGATGCACGGCTTCGCCCTGCCGCACCTGGTGATGGTGTCGAACGAGGGCGAGACGCGGGTGCTCGGGTTCGAGGTGGCGCCCGGCCTGATCGAGCAGGCCGCCAGCTTCGGCCCCGAGATCACCCGCTACCTCGCCCCGGAGCTGGTGGAGAGCGGCGTCGCCCAGCGCTCCGACGACGTCTTCACGCTCGGCGCCACCCTGTTCGAGCTGCTCGCCTGCCAGCCCCTCCCGGAGTCGGATATGGCCGGCTTCGGGGACCTGATCGCCAACGGCCGGGTGGCCTTCGACAGCACGCCGTTCCCGCCCGCCATCGCGGCGCTGCTCGGTCGCAGCCTGGCGCCGCGCGAGCAGCGCCTGCCCGACGCCGCCGCCTGGCACAAGGCGCTGGCCCAGTTGATGGTGGACGGCGGCTATGCCGCGACCACCTTCAACCTCGCCTTCTTCATGCACAACCTCTTCCGGCAGGAGATCGAGGAGGAGAGCCGGGAGATCGAGGAGGAGAAGGCGATCGAGGTGGCCCCGGCCACCGCGGCGGCAGCCGCCGCCGCGGGCGCGGCCGCCGAGCCCGCCGCCGGCGCCGCCCCGCCGCCGCCCGCCGAGCCCGCTCCCGAGGCCGGCTCGCGCAAGGGCCTGGTGGGAGCGCTGGCCGCGCTGCTGGTCCTGGCGCTGGTCGGGGCCGCGAGCTGGTACTTCTTCTTCCGTGGGGCAGCGCCGGAGGCGGCGACGCCCGTCGAGCCCGCCGCCCAGGTGGCGGAGACGGCGCCGCCCGAGCCCCAGGGCCCCTCGCCGGAGGAGATCCAGAGCCAGATCACCAACATGATCGACGAGCGCAGCCAGGCGATGGAGGACAAGCTGCGCGGCCAGTACGACGAGCGGATCAAGGACCTGCAGAAGCAGCTCCAGCAGGCCGAGGACGAGGCCAACCGCCGCGCGGCGGCCGAGCGCGAGCAGCAGCGGCTGGCCGCCGAGCAGGCGGCGCGCGAGGCGGAGGAACAGCGGCTGGCCGAGGAGAAGCGGAAGGCCGACGCCGCCGCCGCGGCGAAGGCGGCCGCCGAGAAGAAGGCCGCCGAGGAGGCCGCCGCGGCGGCCGCCGCCGGTGGCGACGCCGGGGACGCCGCCGGTCGAGGCCACCGGCCCCGACGGGACGAAGACGGCGGCCCGGCAGCCGCCGCCGAAGCCGGAGCCGCCGAAGGTCAAGGTCGGCGACCTGGTGACCATGGGCCCGGGCGTCAGTCCCCCCGAGCTGCTCCGCGAGCCGCAGCTGCGCTATCCGCCGATGGCCAAGAAGCTCGGCAAAGAGGCGGACGTGGACGTCCGGGTGCTGGTGGACGAGAACGGCCAGGTGCGCACCGCGGAGCTGATCGGCAACCAGAAGGCGGGCTTCGGCTTCGACGACGCCGCGTTGGAGGCCGCCCGCGGCGCCCGCTACACGCCGGCGACCAAGGACGGGGTGCGGGTGAAGATGTACCACGTGCTGCGCATCAAGTTCCACCTCTGATCGCGGCCCCCACGGGAGCGTGGCCGTCCGCCGTCGGCCGACGGTGGACGGTCGCGTCGCGCACTCCACGCCCGCCGCGGGGCCGTCGGCGGCGCCGGCCGCGGCGGCTAGAATCCCCCCAGGAGGAGACCCCATGACCCGAGCATCCCGAGGAGCCTTCCGCCGTCCCCGTCCCGCCCTGGCCGCGGCCGTCGCCGCGGTGCTGGTCGCCGCCTGCGGCGGTGGACCGGGCGAGGAGACGGCGCCGCAGCACGTGGTGAACCAGGAGCTCGGCATCGCCCTCGACATCCCCGCCGACGCGGGGTTCACCGTGGCGGAGAATCGCGGCGACGTCCTGCGCCTCGCCTCCGCCGGCGGCGCGGACCTCGGGCCGGGCACGGTCACCTTCGCGGCCGGGCCGCTGCGGACCGCCGGCGTGAACCTGGTCGAGGCGGTCAACGACCGCAAGCAGGAGATCGAGGCCGCCGGCGGCCAGTTCCTCGGGCAGATCGAGCTCGGCAGCCAGCTCGGCCCGGCCTACAGCACGCGCGGCCGGCTGCCGGCCGACGGCGGGCAGGAGGTCGAGGAGATCCGCATCTTCGCCGTCCACCCCTCGGGCGACCGCCTCCTCTGGCTGACCTACCGCTACACGCCGCGCCCCGGCGAGACCCGGGCACGGGTCGACCAGGCGCTCGAGGTGATGGGCTGGATCGCGGCGGAGAACGCCGGCGCCGGCGACGCGGGGGAGGGCGGGGCGGAGGGTGCGGCGCCCGCCGCGCCGGCGGCCCCGGGCCAGGGCTGAGCCCCGGCCGCAGGGGGTGGCGCGGCGGGGTGGCCGCCCGCCCCCGGCGCGGGAGCGGGCGGCCGGCGCCGCCGGCGGGCTACGGCCGGTCGAGCCAGAAGTCGTAGCCGCCGCTGCCGCTGTAGGAGAGGATCCTCCACACGTAGTAGCCGGCGCTGCCGTCGTAGGTGATCGCCTCCGACGAGCTCGACGACAGCGAGCTCGCCACCGTCACCCAGCGACGGCCGTTCCAGCGCCACAGGTAGAGGTCGAAATCGGCGCTCCCGGGGCCCTCCAGCCAACCGCGCTGGGTCCCGGACGAGGAGTAGTAGTAGGTGCCGTTCGGCTGGTAGTCGGAATCGCCGGTGCCGCTGAGCGAGCCGCTGTAGTGGTCGCAGGCGTCGCACGGCGCACCGCCGCCGCACCGCCGCCGCCACCACCTCCGCCGTACAGCGCGACGATGCCCGCCTCGTCGTCGGAGGCGGTCGACGCCGGGCCGTTGTTGCACGCCGACACCGAGGGGTACATGGTCGCGCCGCTGACTGTGGTGTGGGCCAGGCCGAGGCCGTGCCCCGCCTCGTGCACCATCACCCCCTCGATGTAGTACTCCCCCGAGCAGCCGGAGCCGCCCGGATCCTCCGACTGGGAGGTCCAGGGGCACGCGCCCACCCCGTCCGGATTGCAGGATAGAAGCAACTACCGAGCTACAGTAATTAGGTGCGCACCACCCCGAAAAGCGGGACACGGCCCGCACGGCCGGGTGGCGGGGCGGGCTGCTGTATCCTCGGCTGCCGATGGCCGAGCCGATCGCGTTGCACGAAGAGGAGGCGCTGGGGAAGGCCTACGACGCGCGGCTGATGCGGCGGCTGCTCGCCTACGTGAAGCCCTACCGCGGCACCGCCGTGGCCGCGGTCGCCCTGATCGTCCTCTCCTCCCTGCTGCAGCTCGTCGGGCCGCTGGCCACGGCGGTGGCGCTGGACCTGTTCGTGCGGCCGCAGGGCGCGGCCACCCGGCTGTCGGCGCCGAGCCGCTGGACGGCCCACTGGATGCAGGCGGCCGGCTGGCACCCCGGGGACTTCGCGGGCATCGCCGCCGTCTCGCTGGTCTACCTCGCGGCGCTCGCCGCGACCTTCGCCGTGCTCTACCTGCAGAGCCGCCTGATGCTGCTGATGGGGCAGCACATCATGCGCGACCTCCGGCGCCAGATCTTCGGCCACCTGCAGCGCCTGCCGCTCACCTACTTCGACCGCAACCCGGTGGGCCGGCTGGTCACCCGGGTGACCACCGACGTCGACGCCCTCAACGAGCTGTTCACCGCGGGGATCGTGTCGATCTTCGGCGACGTCGTGCTGCTCGCCGGCATCGTCGGCGTGCTCTTCTGGCTCGACTGGCGCCTCGCCCTGGTCACCTTCGCCATCCTGCCCCTGCTCGGCGGCGTCACCCTGTGGTTCCGCATCCGCGCCCGCCAGACCTACCGCGACGTACGGGTGAAGATCGCCCGCATCAACGCCTTCCTGCAGGAGCACATCACCGGCATGTCGGTGCTGCAGCTGTTCAACCGCGAGCAGCGCGCCTACGCCGAGTTCAGCGCCATCAACCGCGACCACCGCGACGCCAACGTGCGCGCCATCTTCTACTACGCGGTCTACTACCCGCTGGTCGAGCTGATCACCGCCCTCGGGCTGGGGCTGATCATCTGGTACGGCGGCGGGCAGGTGATGGCGGGGGCGCTGTCGATCGGCGCCCTGGTGGCGTTCCTGCAGAACGCCCAGCGCTTCTACCAGCCGCTGTCCGACCTGTCGGAGAAGTACAACATCCTGCAGGCGGCGATGGCCTCGTCGGAGCGCATCTTCCGGCTGCTCGACCGCGTGCCCGCGATCGTCTCGCCCCCCGACGCCTTCGCGCCGCCGCCGGAGGCGGTGCGCGGCGAGCTCGAGCTCGACGGCGTCGGCTTCTCCTACAAGCCCGGCGAACCGGTGCTCGAGGAGGTCTCCTTCCGCGTCGCCCCGGGCGAGACCGTGGCGGTGGTCGGCCACACCGGGGCGGGCAAGACCACCCTCACCAACCTGCTGCTGCGCTTCTACGACGTCGACGCCGGCGCGGTGCGGGTCGACGGCGTCGACGTACGCCGCTGGGACCTGGCACGGCTCCGCGAGACCATCGGGTTGGTGCTGCAGGACGTCTTCCTGTTCTCCGGGACGGTGGGCGGCAACATCCGCCTGGGGTCGCCGGCCATCGACGACGCGCGGCTGCGCTGGGCGGCGGGCGAGGTCTCGGCCCTGCCCTTCATCGAGCGCCTGCCGCAGGGCTTCGACACCGCCGTCCGCGAGCGCGGCGCCGGCCTCTCGGTGGGGCAGAAGCAGCTCATCTCGTTCGCCCGCGCCCTCGCCTTCGACCCGCGGGTGCTGATCCTCGACGAGGCCACCTCGTCGGTCGACACCGAGACCGAGCAGCTCATCGAGCGGGCCCTCGGGCGCCTGCTCGCCGGCCGCACCAGCCTGGTGATCGCGCACCGCCTGTCGACGGTGCAGCGGGCCGACCGCATCCTGGTGATGCACAAGGGCCGGCTGCGCGAGCAGGGCACCCACCAGGAGCTGCTCGCCCGGCGCGGCATCTACCACCGGCTCTATCTGCTGCAGTACAAGGACCAGGAGGTCGCCTGACCGGGCGTTGGTGGGGTCCGCCCGGCGGATGTATCCGTTTTCTTCTATAGGCTGGTGGTGTAGACTCGGCGGCGAACGATCCGGCTGCACAGACGACGTCCGGCGGACTGTGAGGAGCGACCAGCGATGGCCACGGCGACGGCGAGCTTGAACGAGCTGCTCCGGGAGATGGTCGACCAGGGCGGCTCCGACCTCCACATCACCACCAACTCGGCGCCCCAGATCCGGGTCGACGGCATCCTGCGCCCGCTCAACCATCCGCCCCTGACCCCTTCGCAGACCAAGCAGCTCTCCTACTCGATCCTGACCGACAACCAGAAGCACCGCCTGGAGGAGAACCTGGAGATCGACTTCTCCTTCGGCATCAAGGGGCTGGCCCGCTTCCGCGCCAACGTCTTCCACCAGCGCGGCGCGCTGGCCGCCGCCTTCCGGCAGATCCCCTACGAGATCCGCAGCTTCCGCGAGCTGGGGGTCCCGCAGGTGGCCGAGAAGCTGTGCGAGAAGCCGCGCGGCCTGGTGCTGGTCACCGGCCCCACCGGCTCCGGCAAGTCCACCACCCTGGCGGCGATGCTCGACAAGGTCAACCGCGAGCGCCACGAGCACATCGTCACCATCGAGGACCCGGTCGAGTACCTGCACAGCCACAAGAAGTGCCTGGTCAACCAGCGGGAGCTGGCCGCCGACACCCACAGCTTCCCCAACGCGCTGCGCTCGGTGCTGCGGCAGGATCCCGACGTCGTGCTGATCGGCGAGATGCGCGACCTCGAGACGGTCGAGTCGGCGTTGCGCATCGCCGAGACCGGCCACCTGACCTTCGCCACCCTGCACACCAACACGGCCGCGCAGACCATCAACCGCATCGTCGACATCTTCCCGGCCCACCAGCAGGGGCAGATCCGGGTGCAGCTCTCCTTCGTCCTCGAGGGCATCCTGTGCCAGTCGCTGCTGCCCCGCGCCGGCGGCCGGGGACGCGTGCTGGCCATGGAGATCCTGGTCCCCAACTCGGCGATCCGCAACCTGATCCGCGAGGACAAGATCCACCAGATCTACGGCATGATGCAGTCGGGCCAGGCGCGCTTCGGGATGCAGACCTTCAACCAGTCGCTGGCGGCGCTGTACTTCAAGCGCATGATCACCCTGCAGACGGCGATGGCGCGCTCGTCGTACCCCGACGAGCTGCAGGAGATCATCGCGCGTGGGCCGGGGGCGCTGAACCCGGCGATGGGCGTCACGTCCGGGGCGGCGGCCAGCGCCGCGCCGAACCGTTGAGGAGCTGAAGGATGCCGAGCTTCGTGTGGTCGGGCCGGACGCGGGCGGGGCAGTCCCAGGAGGGGGTGCTGCTCGCCGACTCGCGCGACGCCGCCGTCGCCAGCCTGCGGCGGCAGCAGATCCAGGTCACCAGCATCCGCGAGAAGGGGCGCGAGGTGCGCATCCTGCCGCGCCTGACGCGCGGCATCTCGCAGAAGCGCATCGCCGTCTTCACCCGCCAGTTCTCGGTGATGCTCGACGCCGGCCTGCCGCTCGTCCAGTGCCTCGAGATCCTCGGCGAGCAGGAGGAGAACCCGGTCTTCGCGCAGGCCATCGAGAAGGTGCGGACCGACGTCGAGGCCGGCTCGTCGCTGGCCGAGGCGATGCGGCGCCAGCCCAAGGCGTTCGACGACCTCTACGTCAACATGGTGGCGGCCGGCGAGGCCGGCGGCATCCTCGACATCATCCTGCAGCGCCTGGCGCTCTACATCGAGAAGGTCGTCCGCCTCAAGAGCCAGGTCAAGTCGGCGCTGATCTACCCGGCGGCGGTCATCACCATCGCCGTCGGCGTCGTGTGGATCATCCTGTGGAAGGTGATCCCGGTCTTCCAGCAGCTCCTCGAGAGCGTCGGCGGCGAGATGCCGCTGATCACCAAGGTGGTGGTCGGGGCCAGCAACTTCCTCGGCCGCTACACGATCTGGATCCTGCTGGTCGGCGTCCTCGGCGTCGTCGCCTTCAACCGCTACTACAAGACCTACCGCGGACGCCGGGTGATCGACGGAGCGCTGCTCAAGGTGCCGGTGATCGGCATGCTGCTGCGCAAGGTCGCGGTGGCCCGCTTCTGCCAGACCCTGTCGACCCTGACCGCCTCCGGCGTCCCCATCCTCGACGGCCTCGAGATCACCGCGAAGACCTCGGGCAACGCGATCATCGAGGACGCCGTGATGGCGGTGCGCAAGAGCGTCGAGGAAGGGCGCACCATCTCCCAGCCGCTCGGCGAGACCAAGGTCTTCCCGCCGATGGTGGTGCAGATGATCAACGTCGGCGAGCAGACCGGCGCCCTCGACCAGATGCTGCAGAAGATCGCCGAGTTCTACGAGGAGGAGGTCGACACCGCCGTCACCGGCCTCACCAAGCTGATCGAGCCGCTGCTGATCGTGGTCCTCGGCGCGATCATCGGCACCATCGTGGCCGCCATGTACCTGCCGCTCTACTCGATCCTCAAGGAGATCGGCTGAGCGCCCGAGAGGGAGCCGGCGCCCGCACGCGAGCGGCGCGGGGGGGCCGCGCCGGGCGCCGCGGCGCCCCGGTCTAGGCGGCGGCGATGCCGCACCGGACGACCCGGGTTCGCGGGGGGGGCCGGTCCGCGGGCCCCCCCGAGCCTCCCGCCACCCGATGACCGCGCTGTCCCGTCAGCTCCAGTGGCTGGTCGCCATCCGGCTGGTGGTGGTCACCAGCATCGTGGTGCCCTACTTCCTGCTCGGGATGCTGCCGGCGCCCGTCGCCGAGCCGGCCGCGGCGGGACCCGACGTCGCCGCCCCCGCCCCGGCGGCCCCGGCGCCCAGCCCGGTCGCCGCCCTCGGCTCCCCCACCGTCTACCGCATCGCCGGCCTGACCTACCTGGCGAGCTTCTTCTACCTGGTGCTGCTGCGCGTCCTGCGCCGCCGCCTCCAGCTCCACGCCTACGTCCAGTTCGTGGGCGATACGTTGCTGATCACCGCCCTGGTGTACCTGACCGGCGGCATCACCAGCCCGTTCTCCATCTTCTACCTGGTGGTGATCGCCGTCGCCTCGACCCTGCTCGGCCGCGAGGCGGGTTTCTCCGTCGCCACCGTCGCCTACGGGGAGTACGCGGCGCTGCTGCTGTGCCTCTACCTGGGCTGGATCGCGCCGCACGACGCGGCGCTCGAGAGCGGCGACACCCTGTTCCGGCTGCTCTACAACCTGGTGGTGAACTTCGTCGCCTTCTACCTGGTGGCCGTCCTCACCTCGATGCTGGCCGGCCGGGCGGCGCGGGCCGAGCGCGAGCTGGAGGCGAAGCGGCGCGGCCTCGCCGACCTCGAGGTGGTGCACCGCGACGTCATCCAGTCGATCACCAGCGGCCTCGCCACCACCGACACCGGCGGCCGCGTCACCAGCCTCAACCGCGCCGGCGAGGGGATCCTGCGGCAGCGCGAGGCCGAGCTGATCGGCCGCCCGATCGAGGAGGTGCTGCGGCCGCTGCCGTGGGCGAGCCTGGTCGAGCGCCCCGGCGCGCCCGGCGAGCCGCTGCGCTCGCAGCTCGAGCTGGTGCGCGACGGCGAGGCGGTCCACCTCGGCTTCTCGATCTCCCGGCTCACCGACGCGGCCGGGACGCATCGCGGCTACAACGTGGTCTTCCAGGACTTCACCCGCTGGCGGCGCCTCGAGGAGCAGGTACGGATCACGGACCGGATGGCCGCGGTGGGCGAGCTGGCGGCCGGCATCGCGCACGAGATCGGCAACCCGCTGGCGGCGATCTCCGGCTCGGTGCAGATGCTGTCGCGCTCGCTCTCCGGCGATCCGGCGCACCAGAAGCTGCTGGCGATCCTGCTCAAGGAGAGCCAGCGTCTCGACCGCACCATCAAGGGGTTCCTGCGCTTCGCCCGCCCGCGCGAGCGGTCGGTGGTGGAGTTCGACGTCGCCCACCTGCTGAGCGAGAACTTCGAGCTGCTGCGCAACAGCGACGAGGTGGCCGCCCACCACCGGCTGGAGCTGACCGTCGAGCCGCCCTCGGTGCGCATGGTCGCCGACCCCGACCAGGTCAGCCAGATCTTCTGGAACCTGGCCCGCAACGCGCTCAAGGCGATGCCGGAGGGCGGGCGGCTGGACGTCGGCGGCGAGGCCCGCGACGGCACCTACCGCATCCGCTTCCGCGACACCGGCCGGGGCATGGCCGAGGCGGAGCGCGCCAACCTGTTCCACCCGTTCCACTCGCTGTTCGACAGCGGGACCGGCATCGGCATGGCGATCGTCTACCGCATCGTCGAGGAGCACAACGGGAAGATCGAGGTGGAGAGCGCCGAGGGCGGCGGCACCACGATCGCCATCGACCTCCCCCTGGCGCGCACCCCGGTGCCGGCCGCCGGCGAGGAGGCGCCGTGGTGACGCCCGCGCCGCGGCCCGCGGCGCGCCTGCTGGTGGTCGACGACGAGGAGAGCATGCTCGACTTCCTCGGGCTGCTGTTCCGCGAGGAGGGCTACGAGGTCGACACCGCGAGCTCGGTCGCCGCGGCCCGCCAGCGGCTCGACCGCGGCTACGACCTCTGCCTGTGCGACCTGTTGATGCCCGACGGCAACGGCCTCGACCTGCTGCGCGAGATCAAGGCCTCCGGCGCCGACACGGCGGTGATCGTGATGACCGCCTACACCTCGACCCGCTCGGCGATCGAGGCGATGAAGGCGGGCGCCTTCGACTACGTCTCGAAGCCGTTCGACGTCGAGGAGCTGAAGGTGGTGTGCCAGCGCGCCCTCGAGCAGACCGAGCTGCGCGTCGAGAACCTCTACCTGCGGCGCGAGCTCGAGGGCAAGTACACCTTCGCCAACATCATCGGCAAGAGCGCCAGGATGCAGGCGATCTTCTCGTTGATCGACCGCGTCGCCCGCACCACCTCGACGGTGTTGATCCACGGCGAGAGCGGTACCGGCAAGGAGCTGATCGCCCGCGCCATCCACTTCTCCTCGCCGCGCGGGCAGCAGCGCTTCCTGTCGATCAACTGCGGCGCGATGCCCGAGAACCTCCTGGAGAGCGAGCTGTTCGGGCACGAGCGGGGCGCCTTCACCGGCGCCGTGCGCGAGAAGAAGGGGCTCTTCGCCGAGGCCGCCGGCGGCACCCTCTTCCTCGACGAGATCGGCGAGATGACCCTGTCGATGCAGGTCAAGCTCCTGCGCGTGCTGCAGGAGCGCGTCGTGCGCAAGGTGGGGAGCAACGTCGAGGAGCCCGTCGACGTGCGCATCCTCGCGGCCACCAACCAGGATCTCGAGGCCGCCCTCGCCGCCGGCGAGTTCCGCGAGGACCTCTTCTACCGCATCAACGTGATCCCGCTGCACCTGCCGCCGCTGCGCGAGCGCCGCGAGGACATCCCGCCGCTGGTCGACTTCTTCATCGACAAGTACTGCGGCGAGCTCGGGGTGCCGCCGCGCCGGATCTCCGTCGGGGCGATGCGGGTGCTCGAGGCCTACCACTGGCCGGGCAACGTGCGCGAGCTCGAGAACGTCATCGAGCGGACGGTGGCGCTGGCGACGGGCGACGCGCTGGGCCGGGAGGACCTCCCCGCCCACCTGTCCTCCGGCCGCCGGCCACCGGCGCACGCCCCGGAGCTGCCGGCGGAGGGCCTCGACCTCGAAGCCCACCTCGACGCGGTCCGCGCCGACCTCATGCGCCAGGCGCTGGAGCGCAGCGACGGCGTGCAGACCCGCGCCGCCGAGCTGCTCGGGATGACCTTCCGCTCGTTCCGCTACTACGCCAAGAAGGCCGGGATCACCGGGAGCGACGAGGCGGACGACGAAGCGGGCGGAGCCGGCTGACGCCGTACCCCTCCGGCCGCCGTCACCCCGGCGACCGCGGCGCTCAGGGCCCCTCGGACGGCGCCAGGTCGGTCCACAGCAGACCGAGCCCGGAAGTGCCCACCAGGAGGCGGCCCTGGGTGAGCAGCGCCGAGATCACCTGGCTCGCCGGGTGCGGGAACGGGATCGGCACCGGGTGCCCCGCGGCGTCGGCGAGCTCGAGGCGATCGGCGAAGACCAGCAGCGCCGGGTGCCCCGGGTCGCCCGTCGGCACCACCCGCAGCGGCCCTTCGGCGACCCGCCGCCACGACCCGTCGAGGTCGTCGCGACGCACCCAGGTCCCGGCCGGGCCCCACAGCAGCACCGCGTCGCCGAGCCGCTCGAGGCGGCCGTCGGGAGCCGGCGCCGCCACGGTGTGGTTGGAGCCGGCGGTGACGCGGTACAGGCCGGCAGCGTCGGTCACCCAGACGGCATCGCCGAGCAGGGCCGCCGAGCGCGGCGCGCCGTGCTTGTACGCGGTCAGGGGCTGGAAGCGGCTCCCGGAGAGCTCCCAGAAGCCGTCCGCGGTGCGGGCCAGGAGCCGGTCGGGACGAGGCGAGCACCTGGTCGACCCGGCGCTGTCCCAGCTCCCCCACCAGCTGCCAGTCGGCGCCGCGGCTCCACCACAGGCCGCGCTCGGTCGCGGCGTAGAGCGCCGCGCCGTGATGGGCCAGCCCGAGCACGGTGGGGACGGCCGCCGGCCGCCGGTCGAAGCGGGCGCCACCGTCGGAGGAGGCGTAGACGCCGGAGAGCGGGCCGGCGTGGTTGACCGCCGCCAGCACCCGGTCGCCGAGGCGCAGCAGCGCCGCCACCCGCAGCCCGCTCATGCCGCGGGACGAGGCGCCCAGCGTCGCGCCGCCGTCGTCCGACGCCCACACCCCGCGCCCTCGGTGGCGAGCAGCACGCGACCCGGGTGCCCGGGCTGCAGCGCGATGTCCTGGATGCCGAGCCCCTCGGGCCCGACCCGGCGCCAGGTGGCGCCGCCGTCCTCGGACAGGTGGAGGCCGGCGACGGTGCCGGCGAGCAGGCGCCCCCCGGGGAGCACCGCGAAGCTCGGGGTGCGCCGGTTCTCGAAGCCCTCGCGGTGGCGCCGCCAGTGGGCCCCTCCGTCGGTGGTGTGGTAGACCCAGCCGCAGGTCGAGGCCCAGATCTCCCCCGGGCTGCCCGGCACCGGCCGCAAGGTGAACACCTCGCTGTCCGGGACCATGCCGTCGAAGACCGGCCGCCAGTCGGCGCCGCCGTCGTCGCTGCGGTAGGCGCGCTGCCAGGTGCCTGCGATCACCGTCTCGGGGTCGGGCCCCACCAGCAGGCTGGTCACCTTGTAGACCTCCGGCAGCAGGGCGCTGACGTGCCGCCAGGTGGTCCCCGCGTCATCGCTGCGGTAGACCCCCGACAGGGTGCCGGCGTAGAGGCGGTCGGGGCGCCCCGGGACCGCGGCCAGGGTGTAGACCTGGGTGCCCTCCAGCCCGGCGGAGCGCACGTCCCAGCTGCGCCCGCCGTCGTCGGTCGCCGCCACCATGCCGCCGCCCCACAGCCCCCACAGGGCGGCCCACAGCCGCCCCGGACGCTCCGGGTCGAAGACCAGGTCGCTCACCACCCAGCCGCGGAAGGGGACGGTCAACCCGGCGTCGGACCAGGTCGCGCCCGCGTCGTGGCTGACGTAGACCTGGCCGCCGCTGGTGCCGGCGAAGGCGCGTTCGGGGTCGGCCGGGTCGAAGACGACGGTGCGCACGTCGCCGCCCCACAGCGCGGCCCGGTGCCACGCGGGCACGGAGGGCGCGGGCGCCCGGCGGCGGCGGCGAGGGCGGCCGGGAAGCACACGAGGAGGACGAGCGGGAGGATCTTCCGGGTCATACGACGGTCCGATAGCGGGTCTGCAGGATCTCGGCGAGGACGCCGATGGCGATCTCGCCGGGCGAATCTCCCCCGACCGGCAGGCCGATCGGGGCGCGGAGCTCGACGCCCTCGAGCGACAGGCCGCGCGCGGCGACCTCGTCGCGGACGCGCTCGACCTTGCGTCGGCTGCCCATCAGCCCGAGGTAGCGCAGATCGGCCGGCGCCTGGCGCAGCAGGCCGGCCAGCGCGGCGGCGTCGGTCTCCCAACAGCGGCTGACGATCGCGGCGTAGAGCTCGCGGCGCCCCCACGGGGTCAGGAAGTCGCCGCCGAAGTCGCGGTCCACCGCCACCGTGCGGGTACCCTCCGGGAAGCTCTCCGGGCGCCGGAACTCCGGCCGGTCGTCGACCACCAGGCGGTCGAAGCCGGCCAGGGCGCCCGCCCGAGCCAGCGCCTGACCCACCGGGCCGCCGCCGCAGATCACCAGCACGGGCGCCGCCACCATCCGCTCCAGGAAGACCTCCATCATGCCGCCGCAGACCATCCCCGTGGGCTGGCCCTTGGCGGCCGTCTCGGTGAGGTAGTAGCGCTTCAGCTCCGAGGCTTCGGCGTCGGCGTCCAGCTTCGCCGCGGCGTCCGCTGCCACCATCGCTTCGAGGGCGCCGCCTCCGAGGTTGCCGTAGGCGCTGCCGTCGGCGCGCACCAGCAACCGCCAGCCCACCTTGCCCGGGGTCGATCCCTCGGTGCGGACGATCTGGCAGAGGACGGCGCGGCCGTCGGCGACCACCGCCCGGCTCGCCTCGGCCAGCACCTCGGCGAGGGTCGGCAACGGCATGAAGCAAGAATAGCACCCGCTCCGGCGGTCATCCGGGGAGCGGCGGCTGGTGCGCCGTCCGGCGGCCGCCGAGAAGCGGCCGCAGCGCGTGAATCCCCCAGGCGACGAGCCACAGACCCGACGCGGCCAGGTGGACCGCCACCCAGACGCTCCTCCAGGCGGGCTCGACGGCGGTCTGCAGCAGGTAACCCGACGCCACCATCGGCGCCAGACCCGCCATCAGGGAGACGCCGCTGGCGAGCCGGCGCCCGCCGCCACGCCACCGGGGCCACGCGTGCCCCCGCCACACCGCGCCGGCGGCGAAGACCAGCGCCGGCGCCAGCCAGACGTGGAGATGCTGCACCGCCGGCTGCCAGGGGTGGTGGACCACCGCCCAGGGGTCCGGCGGCTCCAGCGCGTAACGCATCCAGGCGTAGACGACGCCGGTCCCGCCGACCAGCAGGGTCGACAGGTGGATCGCCCAGGCCTCGGCGCGGCTCATCCGCCGTCCCCGTCGCCGTCCCGCGCGGTGCCGTCCCCGTCGCCGTCGGAGAGCACGCGGTCGAGCGCCAGCACCCGCCGCACCGCCTCGGTGGTCGCGCGCGAGGTGAGCGTCGCCCCCACCACCCGCCGCACCCCGCGGTCCAGGCGCAGGCCGGCGTCCAACCGTCGCCCGCGGAACTGCTCGTACCACCCCGGGCGCGGACGGTACTCGCCCGGCTCGGCGAAGGACAGCACCTCGAGGCGACCCACCGTCCCGTCCGGGGTCACCACCACCATCAGGGTCTCCGGCAACGTGCGCACCCGGTGGACGTCGAAGTACGCCGTCCCGCCGGGTCCGTCCGGGCAGTGGGCACGGTACGCGTGCACGGGAACGGACGGGATCTCGACCTCGGCCAGGCGCCGGGCGGCGTCGAGCTGCGCGGCCGTGGGGTACTCGGTCCGGCGCTCGACCCGGCAGCCGGGGAAGGCGAGCGCGAGGGCCTCGTCGCGCGACAGCGGCTCCGCCGTCGCCGCGGCCGTGGCGAGCGCCATCGTCAGGCCGAGCAGGACGGCGCCGGCAGCCCGCCACCGGGATCTCGCGGCGGCCTCAGAACGACCAGCCGAGGGCCGCGTTGACGCGATCGCGCGCATCGCCGCCTGCATCGTCGAAGTCCTGGTAGTCGAGCTTGAGGACGATCCGGTCGACGGGCTGGAACGCCAGCCCGACGGTCAGGATCTCGAGGTCGTTGGCGGGGTCGGCGGCGTAGCCGGCGGGCACCGCGGCCTGGGTGTCCACCCACTCCCAGCGGGCGTAGGGGGTCAGCGAGCGCGCGCCGCGCCCGGCGAGGAGGTCGAACCCCACCTCCAGGTAGCCGCCGGTCTGCACGCTGCCGATCGACTCGACGCCGGCGAGACCGAGCGCGCGGTCGAGCGCCGCGACCTCGTCGAGCTCGGCGCGGGCGACGAGCGCGCGCAGCCGGAGACCGCTCCGTCGCCAGTCGAGGTGCGCCTCGCCGAGGGTGGTGCCGACGCGCAGCCGGCGCCCGTCGGTGACCAGGCCCTGGCCGGAGTCGCCGCGGAAGAGGGAGCCGCCGACGCGCAGCCCGGGGACCCCCGCCCAGTCGACCCGCCCCACCCAGGCGAGATCCCGGGCCGACGACTCGGCGCCCTCCTGACGACCGCCGCGCAGGCCCTCGTCGGCCGAGAAGCCCTCCGCCGACAGCCCCGCCAGCACGTAGGTCCGGTAGGAGAGTGCGCCGGCCTCCCCGAACAGCCCCAGACCGTTCTCGCGCCAGGTCGACGGCAGCAGCCGGCGCTCGACCTCGGGCCGGCGGGCCGTCAGCAGCACGGTCGGCTCGTGCAGCTCGTTGACCAGGCCCATCGGCACGAGCACCAGGCCCGCCCGCAGGTTCGCCTCGGGCCGCCAGAGGAAGTCGAGGTAGGCGAGCTCCACGGCGACCTCGCCCTCGTCCCCTTCGACCTTGGCGTGCTCGATCTCGATCTCCGAGTTGAAGACGAAGCGTTCGTCGAACCGGTAGCCGACGTACAGGACGAGCCGTTCGAGGTCGAGGGTCGAGCCGCCGTCGTCCCCGCCGGGGTCGCCGTCACCGCGGCCGGCGAGATCGTGGTAGACCAGCTCGCCGTACCCTCCGAGCGAGACGCCGCGCTCGGTCCGGTACACCTTGCTGGCGGCGGGCGCCAGCCCGTGCTCGACACGGTCGGCGCTCGCCGCGGAGGAGCCCAGCCGCAGGCGCTCGATCTCCTCGGCGAGCAGGTCGATGCGGCGCTCCAGCTCGGCGCCCTGCTCCGCCGCCGTCCCGCTGGGCGCGGCGGGCGGCGCGGTGCGCAGGGCCGTCAGCTCCCGGCGCAGCTCCGCGACCTCGCGCTCGAGTCGTTCCAGCCGTTCGCCGGTGGCCGCCGGCGCGGGTTCGTCCGCAGGATCGGTGGGTTCGTCAGCCGCTGCAGGAGCCGACGGCAGGCTGCACACGAGCAGGACGAGCAGCGTCGCGGTCCATCGCGTCGCCCGCTGCCCCGCACCCGGGCGCCGCCCGCCCGGTCGGGATCGCAGATCGATCATCTATACTGCCCTCAGGGTCTTGCGCCGTCCTCGACGGCGCGGGGTCCGGCAGGGCGGCCGGTCCGTGCTCTTGGGGAAGAGGGACCGCCGCCCTGGTTTGTTCTCCGGCGGGCGGACCCGCCGGCGCCTCCTGGGAGAGGGTCGTACACGACTCGACCGCGGGTCCCCCCGGCACGGCGACGGCACGCTGCGCCAGGCCGGGGGTGGCGCGGGCGCGCAGACCGTCGCCCTCCGCTTCGAGCACCATCACCTCCACGCCGGGCGTCGCCGCCGCCCAGGCCAGCGCGCGCTGCGCACCGAGCACGTACAGGCCGGTCGACAGGCAGTCGGCCCACAAGGGGTCGGCGGCCCACACGCTGAGGCTGCCGAAGTCCGGCACCAGACCGCCGCGGACCGGGTCGAGCAGGTGGGAGCGGGGGATGCCGGCGACCCGCACGCCACGCTCGCTGTTGCCCGAGGTCGCCAGCGAGCCGGCCTCCAGCGTCAGGACGACCGCCGGCCGATCGCGCCGGCGCGGGTCCGCCAGGGCCACACGCCGTGAACCCGGCCCGTAGAAGGCGACCTGGCCTCCGAAGTCGAGGTCGGCGCGCCGGATCCCCGGCGCCGTCCCGAGGGCGCCCAGAGCGTCTGCCAGGGCCGCTCCCTTGCCGAAACCGCCGGCGTCGAAGCTCAGCCCTCGGGTCGCGTCAGCAACGCCACGGCACCGTCCTGCGCGTGCCCTCAGCTCGACCCGCGAGAAGCCCGTCTCCCGGCGTGCCCGCCGCCGCTCCGCGGCGCTCGGCCGGCGCCCGCCGTGGCGCAGGCCCCAGGCCTCCGCGAGCGCCCCGACCGTGGGGTCGAAGGCGCCGCCGGTGGCCTGCCAGCAGCGCCGCGCCGCCGCCAGGTCCGCCGCCAGCGCGGCGCTCAACGGCACCGCGACGCCGGCCGGAGCCCGCCCGAGGCGGGCGAGCTCGGCGTCCTCGCGCCAGGTGCTGAGCCGCGCCTCGGCGGATTCGACCGCCCGCACCGCCCGTTCGCTGGCGGCGAGGGCGGCGGCGCGGTCGCGCCCGGCGACCTCGAGGTCGAGCAGGGTCCCCATGGCCGCCACCCTCCGCGCCACGACCGCACCTTCGGGCCCGCGCGGCGGCGCCGGCCGGGAGACCGCGGCGGACGGCGCGACGGCAGAGCAGACCAGGCGGGGCACGGCGCCCTCGCTCCGCGCCGTGGGCGGCAGGGTCAGCGTCGCCAGACCTGCCAGCACCAGCCAGCGCCGGCGGCGGCGCGCGGCGCGCAGCGGCGCGGCGGCCACGGGGGTCAGCCCCTCGCCACCGCCAGGCGCCGGTCGGAGGCCGGCACCTGGCGACCGTGATCGAGGCGGATCTCGCGGTCGGCACGAGCGGCCAGCGCTGCCGAGTGGGTCACCAGCACCACCGTGTGGCCGCGCTCGCGGAGCTCGGCCAGCAGGTCGACCACCACCGCCTCGTTGGCGGCGTCGAGGTTGCCGGTGGGCTCGTCGGCGAGCAGCAGCGCCGGCTGGTTGATCAGGGCGCGGGCGATCGACACCCGCTGCTGCTCGCCCCCGGAGAGCTGGCTCGGCAGGTGGTCGAGCCGGTCGCCCAGGCCGACGCGCTCGAGCGCCGCCGCGGCCTCCGCCCGGTCGGCGACGCTGTGGACGTACTGGGCCAGCATGACGTTCTCGACCGCGGTCAGGTAGGGCATCAGGTGGAACTGCTGGAAGACCAGCCCCACCCGGCGCTGACGGTAGCGCGCCAGCTCGCGGCGGCCCAGGCGGGTGATCTCGTCACCGTCCACGCGCACACGACCACCGGTCGGCCGGTCGAGCCCGGCCAGGATGTTGAGCAGGGTGGTCTTGCCGGAGCCCGAGGGCCCGGTCACCGCCACCCACTCGCCGCGCTCCAGGGTCAACGACACCCCGGCCAGCGCCAGCACCTCGCCGAAGCGCCGGCTGAGCTCCTCGATCTCCACGAACCCCATCGGCTACTCCCCTCGAAGCACCCGCGCCGGGTCGGTGCGTCCGACCCGCCGCAGGGCGGTCGTGATCGCCAGCCCGGCCACGGCCACCGCCGCCGCGGGCGCCGCCGCCAGCCCCCAGGCGGAGGACGCGCCGACGACACCGGGCCCCAGCACCCCGGCCGCCAGGTGACCGCCGGCGAGCTGCCCCATCGCCTCGCCGGCCAGTCCGGCGAGCAGCGCGGCGGCCAGGAACTCGGCCGCGAACAGGCCCGCGACCCGCCGCCCGGACATCCCCAGTGCGAGCAGCAGGCCCGCCTCGACCCGCCGCTGGTCGACGAGCGCGGCGGTGGCCGCTCCCACCGAGATCAGCGCCAGCAGGCAGGCGACCACCGCCGCCGCGGCGAGCAGAAGGGTGATGCGGTGCACGAGCTCGCGCTCGGCGCGGGTCACCCGCAGCAACGGCCGCGCCTCGGCCCCCGGGACGGCGCGCTCGACGGCGGCCGCGACCGCGCCCAGCCGCTCGCGATCGGCGCGCACCTCGATCCGGTCGACGCCCGGCGACCCGCCCGCCGTGCCCGCAGCCAGCGGCAGCAGCACCGCGGCCACGGCCGCGCCGCCGTCCGACAGGGTGCCGGCGAGGGCGCCGGGGGGCAGCGCCGACGCCAGGCGCGGCGCCGCCTCGGCGCTCACCGCCACCTGGCCGGGTGCCGGCCAGCGCCCCTCCAGGCGCCAGGCCGGGTGCAGGTCGAGTAGCTCCGGCTCGACCGCCCAGACCGCCAGGTCAGCGGCGCGAGCGGCCGCGAGCAGCGGCCGCAGCTCCGGCGGCACCGCCGCGGGGTGCGACGTCACGTCGGCCACCGCGGCCGCGGCGGCGACGCCCGGCAGCCCGCGCACCGCGGCCGCCGCGGACGGCGGCAGGGCCGCCGGACCTCCCACCTGGGGGCGCACCGCGAGGTTGGGCCCGAAGGCGGCGAGCTGGTCGCCCAGGCCGGCGCGGGCCCGCGCGGCGAAGGCGGCGAGGGCGCCCACCGTGGCGGCCGCCACCAGCACCGCCACGCCCATCAACAGGAGCTGGCGGAAGCGGCGGCGCAGGCTGGCCGAGAGCAGGCGGAGGATCACGCCGTCGCCCTCCGCAGGGCGAGCGCCGGGCGCTCGGCGAAGAGCCGCACCACGGGCGCGGCGCCGCCGGCGAGGGCGATCGCGACCCCGGCGGCGACGGCGACCGGGAGCAGCACCGGCGACCACGGCACCGCGACGCCGAAGACGAGGCGGCCGAGGAGGACGCCGCCGGCCAGCCCGGCGGCGCCGCCCACCAGGCCGCCCGCCGTCCCCAGCAGGGCCGCCTCGACGAGGAAGAAGGCGGCGACGCGCCCGGTCTCCGCCCCCAGCGCCACCATCAACCCCGCCTCCAGGCGGCGCTCGAGCACCGTGGCGGTCATCACCGCCGTCACCCCGAGGGCGGCGCCGAGCAGCGACAGCGCGGCGACCGCCAGCAGCACGCCGCGCAGGCGCCCGAGGAGCTGCGCGGTGGCCCGGGTGACGCCGTGGACCACCTCGGCGCGCGCGCCAGGGACCGCCTCGCCGATCTGGTGTGCCACCGACGAGGGGTAGGCCGTGCAGTACCAGAGGTCGTACTGCTCCTGGGTCATGGTCGCCGGATCGCGCCGGTTGCCGCTCTCCGGATTGGTCAGGGCGAACACCTCGGCGCGGGTCACCGGCCCACCGGGCACCGGGCCGTCCGCCGGCGGCCGACCCGCCAGGCCCTCGACCACCGCCAGCGGCGCCCAGCCGCGCTCCTCCTCGTCGCCGCCGCTGGTCACCACCCCGACCACGGCGAGCTCCCGACGCCGCTCGCCCAGCTCCACCGTCACCCGCTCGCCGGCGGCCGACCCCAGCGCGGCCGCCAGCCGCCGCCCGAGGGCGATCTCGTCGGCGCCGTCGCGCGGCCAGCGGCCGGCGATCTCGAGCGTCGGGCGGACCCGGGGCAGGCCGGTGCGCCAACCGTCGCCGAGGTCGACGTCGAACCAGGTCCCGACCAGGGGGGCGACCTCGCCGGCCGCCGCGAAGCGCACCCGCAGCTCCAGGCCGGGCGCCAGCGCGACGACGTTGTTGCGCCAGAAGATGTGGCGCACCGCCGCCAGGCCTGCGGCGTCGAAGGTGTCGTGGCCGGCGGCGGGCAGCACCTCGAGGTTGGCCCCGTACGCGCCGAGCTCGGCCGCCATCCGGTCGCCGGAGGCGAGCAGGAGCTCGACGAGTGCGGTCGAGGCGAGCACGCCCACCGCGACCGCGACGGCGGCCAACAGCTTGCGGCGCCCGCCACGGCGCAGCGATTCGACGAGGAGACGCAGGAACACGAAGGCGCCGCCTACATCCGGTGGTGGCCGTGGTGGCCGGCGGCGGCCTTCTTCCCCGCCAGGTCGGCCGCCGCGATGCGGAGCTCGCCGCCGACGACCCGGGAGGCCAACGGGATCGGGTTGCACCCGCCCTCGTGCCCGATCGAGGCCGGGTAGATCACCGAGTGGCAGTTCAGGCAGGTGATCCCGCGGCCGTCCTGCACGTAGCCGGCGTCGCCGCAGATCAGGCAGGCGTCGAAGGTGGTGACCACCCGCCCGTCGGCGAGCCGCAGGACGAGGAAGCGCACGGGGCGGCCGTCCACCTCGGCGGCGAAGTGGTAGAGCTCGTCCTGCCGCAGGCCGGCCAGCGGCAGGTGCACGGCGCCGTCGGCGGCCACCGCCACCGGCACCGCCGGCGGCCGGGTGCTGGCCGGCTGCGCGTAGGTGAAGCCCACCGTCAGGACCACCAGGATCCCCAGTCCCAGGGCGCCGGCCGCCACCCGGGCGCGGCGCTGGCGCAGGGCGGCCGCCCGCGCCAGGCGGGCGTCCGCGGCGGAGGCCACGTCGTCGGCGCGGCGGCGGCGCGGCCGGGGATCCACAGCATCAGCAGCGGCAGCAGCAGGACGGCGGCGACGAAGAACAGCTCGTAGCGCACCAGCGGCCCGATGACCGCCATGCTGGTCTGGTTGGCCGGCACCCACTGCGCCTCGGACAGCTCGTGATAGCCGTTGAAGAGGAGCTGGACCACGAAGATCGCCAGGGCGATGCCGGTGATCCGGAAGAAGCGCGACAGGTCGACCCGCACGCTGCCGCGCACGAAGGCGACCCCGAAGACCGCCGCCGCCGCCGTCCCGGCCAGAGCGCCGAACAGAGCCATCACGCCGCTGGTGTTGAGCGACAGTGCCGACAGGAACAACGCCGTCTCGACCCCCTCGCGGAAGATCATCAGGAAGGTGAAGACGAAGAGCCCGCCGAGCGCCGCCCAGCGTCCTTCGCGGGAGACGATGCGTCCGAGCCGGCCGCGCATCTCCCCCGCGAGGCCGCGGGCGTGGCGCCACATCCAGAGGAGGAAGGAGGCGACCACGACGGCCGAGGCGAGGTAGAGGAGACCCTCGAACACCTCCTCGTTGACCGCCACCCGGTAGAGCACCCAGGCGCCGGCGGCGCTCGCCGCCACCGCGGCGACCAGCCCGGCCCACACGGAGCCGAGCAGCTCGGTGCGGCCCTGCTTGCGCAGGAACGCGACGATGATCCCCACGACGAGGGCGGCTTCGATCCCTTCGCGAAGGGTCAGGACGAGGGCTTCCAACATGCTCTTACCTCCCGGCCGCGCCGCTCCGGCCGCCGGCGGCCACGCGGGCGGCGGCCTCCGGCTCGGCCTCGGCACAGGCCGCGCACAGACTGGAGATCTGCAGGGTGTGGACGTCGGTGACGAAACCGTGGGCGCGGCAGATCTCCGTCTGCAGCGCTTCGATCCCGGGGCTCACGAACTCGACGACCCGGCCGCACTCGGCGCAGACCAGGTGGTCGTGACGCTGGCCGCGGTGCACGTGCTCGTACAGGAAGCGGTTGCGGCCCAGCCGGTGCTTGTTCACCAGGCCGCACTCGACCAGCAGATCGAGGTTGCGGTACACGGTGGCGCGGGAGATCTTCATCCCCGCGCCGCGCAGTCCCGCCAGCAGGTCCTCGGCGTCGAGATGGCCGTGGCGGGAGAAGATCTCGTCGAACAGGACCAGCCGCTCGCGGGTCACCCGCATCCCCCGCCGCCGCAGGCAATCGACGAACTCCTGGCGTTCCCTGCGGTCGGTCATCGTGGGTCGTTCGGCTGGGCGTCGAGGTCGTTTTTGAGACGAATTCTCAATAGCTCCAGGACATTCTGGACCGATCTGGTCCGGTTTGTCAACAACCCGAGCCGCGGCCTCGCGACGGGGGCGGGAACGTGCAACGCCGGACGGGCGGACGACGTATGAAGGGGGGGCGGCGGGAACGGAACCTGCAGCCGTCCTGTTGTGTACTAGGCCGCCGAGCGGCCGGAGACCACGACCTTGCGCGAGACCGACACGATGTACCCACCGCTGCCCCAGGACGCCCAGCTCGGCGAGCTCGGCCGCCAGCTCCAGCCCCCCGCGCCGCCCGAGCCGGAGCGCGCCCCGGCGCCCCGGGTCGGGGTCTGGTGGCGGGTCGGCCTGCTCACCCTGGGGATCGTCCTGCTCGTGGTGGGGGTCGCCGGCCTGGTCCTGCCCGGCATCCAGGGCATCCTCACCATCGTCCTCGGCGTCGCCCTGCTGTCGATGGTGAGCACCACCGCCGACCGCTTCCTCCGCTGGTCCCTCTCCCCCTGGCCCCGCCTCCTCGAAAAAGTCGAGCGCCGCCGCGACCGCACCCGCAGCTGGCTCCACCACCGCAGCCGCAGCGACACCTGACCGCCCCCCTGGTCCGATCCGCGCCTCAGCCTCCCGGCCGAGAGCGGGCGCAGCCCGCGCGAGGCGCCGAGAGGCGCGAGCGCAGCGAGAGCCGCCCCTCGGCCGAGAGCGGGCGCAGCCCGCGCGAGGCCCCCGGGGCGAGCGCAGCGACGCCCCGCCCGGTGATCGAAGGCACCCTCGCGGTGGAGGCGGGGGTGGCTGCAAGGAGCGCGAGCGAGGCCGACTGAGGCGTACACCAGTACGCCGCAGGGAGGCCGACCGAGCAGCGACGCCGCAGACGCCCCCGCATCCGCCGCGAGGGTCAGTCGCGGGAGTCTAGGGGGACGTACTCCCGCTCCGTCGCCCCGGTGTAGATCTGGCGCGGGCGGTTGATCCGCGACTTCGGGTCCTTGCGCATCTCCCGCCACTGGGCGATCCAGCCCGGCAGCCGCCCGAGGGCGAACATGACGGTGAACATCTGGGTGGGGATGCCCATCGCCCGGTAGATGATGCCGCTGTAGAAGTCGACGTTGGGGTAGAGCTTGCGCTCGATGAAGTAGTCGTCCGACAGGGCGACCTCTTCGAGGTTGCGGGCGATGTCGAGCAGGGCGTCGTTGCGCCCCAGGTCCTCGAGCACCCGGTCGGCGGTCTGCTTGAGGATGCGGGCGCGCGGGTCGAAGTTCTTGTACACCCGGTGACCGAACCCCATCAGCCGGAACTCGGAGTCGCGGTCCTTCGCCAGGTCGACGTACTTCTTGTAGTCGCCGCCGTCGTTGCGGATCATCTCGAGCATCTCGATGACCTTCTGGTTCGCCCCGCCGTGCAGCGGCCCCCACAGGGCGCAGATGCCGGCGGCGATCGAGGCGAACAGGTTGGCCTGGCTCGAGCCCACCATGCGCACCGTCGACGCCGAGCAGTTCTGCTCGTGGTCGGCGTGCAGGATGAGCAGCAGGTTCAGCGCGTCGCGCAGCACCGGCGGCACCTCGTAGTCCTCGGCCGGCACCGCGTACATCATGTAGAGGAAGTTCGAGCAGTAGTCGAGGTCGTTGCGCGGGTAGATGAAGGGCTGCCCGATCGTCTTCTTGTAGGAGAACGCCGCGATGGTCTTCGACTTCGCCAGCAGGCGCACGATGTTCAGCCCCAGGTTCTCGCGCTCGTCGTCCGGGTAGTAGGTCGACAGCGAGGCGACCATCGAGGAAAGGATCGCCATCGGGTGCGCCGTCGGCGGGTAGCCCTCGAAGAACTTCTTCATGTCCTCGTGGAGCAGGCTGTGGTAGGTCAGCTTCTCGCGGAAGTCGTCGTACTCCCCGCGCGTCGGCAGGTGGCCGTAGATCAACAGGTAGCAGACCTCGACGAAGTCGGCGTGCTCGGCGACCTGGTCGATCGGGTAGCCGCGGTAGCGCAGGATGCCCCGCTCGCCGTCGATGAACGTGATGTCGCTGGTGCAGGAGCCGGTGTTGCCGTACCCGGGGTCGAGGGTGATGTAGCCGGTCTCCGCGCGGAGCGAGGTGATGTCGACCGCCCTCTCCCCCTCGCTTCCCTCCACGATCGGGAGCTCGATCTCCCGACCTTCCTCGAGGATCAGTCTTGCGTTGGCCATGGAATCTCCAGGGAGCTGCAAACGGCAGATGAGGCGCCGCCGGGGGGGCGACGACCGCGAGACGGCGCCGCGATCATAGCAGGGGTCCGGCGGCCGCCGGCCGCGCGGCCCCCCACCCCGGCTGCGGTGCAAGTCTGCGACCAGCGGGCGCTTCCGCCGGCAGGGCGCGAGGCACCGCCAGCGGTTTGCTAAGCTGCTGCGCCCATGGCCGCACAGCGCTTCGCCCCGGTCGACGAGCAGCTCGCCCACCTGCGCCGCGGCGCCGTCGACCTGGTCGACGAGGAGCAGCTCCGCAGCAAGCTGACGCGGTCGCGCGAACGCGGCGTCCCGCTCACCGTCAAGACCGGGTTCGACCCCTCCTCGCCCGACCTCCACCTCGGTCACAGCGTCCTGCTGCACAAGATGCGGCACTTCCAGGAGCTCGGCCACCGGGTGGTGTTCCTCATCGGCGACTTCACCGCGCTGATCGGCGACCCCACCGGCAAGAAGGCCACCCGCCCGCAGCTCGCCCGCGAGGAGGTCGAGGCCAACGCCCGCACCTACCAGGACCAGGTCTTCCGCATCCTCGACCGCGACGCCACGGTGGTGGACTACAACTCGCGCTGGCTGGGCGCCCTGGGGTCGGAGGGGCTGATCCGGCTGGCCGGCCGCTACACGCTCGCCCGGATGATGGAGCGCGAGGACTTCCGCACCCGCTTCGCCAACGGGCAGCCGATCCACGTCCACGAGCTCCTCTATCCGCTGGTGCAGGGCTACGACTCGATCGCGCTCGAGGCCGACGTCGAGCTGGGCGGTCACGACCAGATCTTCAACCTCCTGGTCGGGCGCGACCTGATGAAGGAGGAGGGGCTCGAGCCCCAGGTGGTGCTGACCGTGCCGCTGCTGGTCGGCACCGACGGCCACGAGAAGATGTCCAAGAGCCTGGGCAACGCCATCGCCCTCGAGGACCCTCCCGGCGAGGTGTTCGGCCGCACCATGTCGATCCCCGACCCGCTGATGTGGGACTGGTACCTCCTGCTCACCGACGTCGCCGAGGAGGAGATCGCGGAGCGGCGGCGGCGGGTGGAGGCCGGCGAGGACCACCCCAAGGAGGCCAAGCTCGAGCTGGCGCGGCGCCTCACCGCCGGGCTGCACGGCGCCGCGGCGGCGCGGGCGGCCGAGGAGGAGTTCGAGAAGGTGTTCGCGGCAGGCGGCGTGCCCGAGGAGCTCGACGAGGTGCGCGTCGAGAGCGGTCTGCCGCTGTTCAAGCTGCTGGCGACGGCCGGCCTCGCGGCCTCGAACGGCGAGGGGCGCCGGCTGGTCGGCCAGGGGGCGGTCAGCGTCGACGGCGAGCGGCTCGACGACCCCTTCGCGGAGCTGCCGGCGCGCCCGGAAGGCTACGTCTTCAAGGTCGGCAAGCGGCGCTTCGCCCGGGTCGTGGTCGCGGACGGCTAGACGGCGGGGGCGGAGCGCGCGGCCCTCCGGCGCGCTCCGGCGATCAGCGCCGTGGGGCCAGCTCGGGGCGCCGGCGCCAGACGTCGCCGGCCGGTCGGTGGTCGCCGTCGATCCCCTCGTAGACCTCCTCCACCTGGTCGATCCCGAACTGCAGCGTCATCGTCACGTGCTCGTGGAGGTCGGCGACGGTGAGGCCGGCGGCCGCGGGATCGGAGGCCAGCGTCTCGACCGCGATGCGGCCCAGGGTCGACAGCGCGTGGACCACCTCCTCCTGCGCGAAGCCCTGCGCCCGGCGGTGCTCTGCGAGGTCGCGGCAGTAGATGCGGAACGGCACCCGCTCGCCGGTGCGGACCGCGTTCATCAGGCTGTGCAGGAAGAGCCGGTGGTGCCAGCGGTGGTCCTCCTCCGAGACGCGATGGTAGTGCGGCAGGCGCTGCTCGCCGGTCGCGGTGGTCAGCGCCGTGGTGAAGGCGTCGCAGATCGCCTCGGCGTGCTCGTCGAGCAGGCTGTGGATGCGCTGGGCCGGGCTCAGGCGGCGCACCTCGAGCCGCGCCCGGTTGCGACGCTCCCAGCCCACCGGGTCCGACTTCATCGTCTCGACCAGGAAGGGCACGCGCTCGAGGACGGCCAGCCGCGAGCGCGGCCGCCAGCCGAGGCGCCGGCGGGTGCGCGCCGCCGACACCTCCAGGCGCAGGTCCACGTAGCGTGCCATCCAGGGCCGCTCGAACGGCCGCCGCCCCACCGCCCGGCCCCCGAGGTCGCGCAGCCACAGCCCCGGCCCGACCAGCGGCTTCGGCAGCCGCAGCGGGCGCAGCGGATGCCCGTAGCGGTAGCGCGTGGCGGCGGCGAACAGCTCGGCGTGGGAGGTCGCCCCGTCCGGGCTCGCCAGCAGCACCTCGGCATCGCCCAGCTCGCCGGCGCGCTCGAGCACCCGCACCAGCATCGCCGTGGCGTCGCGCACGTGGAGGTAGGGAACCGCCGAACGGCCCCGCCCCGCCAGGATCCGGGAGCTCCAGCGCCGCGACAGCCAGGTGCCGAGGAAGACGTACAGCGGCGGGTACTCGCACCAGTCCGAGAACAGGGCCGCGAGCCGCACGATGCAGGACGGCACGCGGTCGGCGAGCTCGCGCATCAGCGCCTCGCCGCGGGCCTTGGTCACCGCGTAGAGGTGGTCGCCGTCCGGGGGGCTGGACTCGTCGAGGGCGGCCCCCGGCGGGGGGAAGCCGCAGGCCGCGACCGAGCTGGCGAAGACGAAGCGCCGCAACCCCAGGCCCGCGGAGAGCTCGAGCAGGGTCCGGGTGGCGCCGACGTTGGTGCTCCAGTACTCCGGATCGTCGCGGCCCGTGAAATCGTAGAAGGCGGCGAGGTGGACCACCGCCTCCGCGCCCCCGTCGCGTCGCAGGTCGGCGAACACCGCGGCCACCGCCTCGGTGTCGCGCAGGTCGAGCTGGTGCCAGGCGACGTTGGGGTGGCGGGGGACGCCGCTCTCCACCTGGGCGTGGCGGTCGAGGGCCACCACGCGATAGCGGGACTTCAGCTGGTCGACCAGACGGCTGCCGAGGAAGCCGGAGGCCCCGGTGACGATGAGCCGCGCCGGTTGCTCCATGGTGTGTCCGTCCCGACGGATGCCTGTCCCCAGGCTAGCAGCCTCCGCCCGCACCCGGCCCACCCCGGGAGGCGGCCCCGGCCCCGACTCCGGCTCCCGGCGTCAGGGCGGCGGGGCGAGCTCGGGGTGCGCCGTCCACAGCCCTCCGCCGAGCGCGTCCAACCGCGCCACCTCCCCGGTCTCGCCCAGCGCCTCGTAGACCTCCTCCATCTGGTCGAGACCGAACTGCAGGGTCATGGTGATGGTGTGGTGCAGGTCGCGCAGCGACAGGTCGGAGGCCGCCGGGTCGCGCGCCAGGGTCTCGACGCAGAGCCGGTCGAGGGTGGCGAGCGCGGTGCTCAGCTCGGCGATGCCGTAGCCCTGCGAGAAGCGGTGCTGCGCCAGGTCCCGGCAGTAGGCCATGAAGACGCCCTTCTCGCGGGTGCGGACGGCGTGCATCAGGTTGCGCAGGATGAGGCGGTGGTTCCAGCGGTGCTCGTCGGCGCCCAGCTCGCGGTAGTGCGGCAGGGCGGCGCCGCCCGCGGCGAGAGCGCGGGTGAAGGCGGCGCCGATCTCCTCCTCGTGCAGGTCGAGCAGGCCGTAGATGCGCAGGTTGGGATGGAGCTGGCGCATCTCGAGGACGGCGCGGTTGCGCCGTTCCCACTCCACCGGGTCGCTGCGGAAGTTCTCGATCAGGAAAGGGATGCGGCGTACGACGTCGAGCCGTGAACGCGGCGCCCAGCCCAGCCGCCGGCGGGTGCGGCGGGCGTCCACCGTCAGCGCCAGGTCGAGGTAGCGCGCCATCCACGGACGCTCGAAGGGCCGCCGGCCGAGCAGGCGTCCGGCGGCGTCGCGCAGCCACATGCCGGGGAGCGCCAACGCCTTGGGCACCCGGATCGGGCGGCGCGGACGGCCGAAGAAGTAGCCGGTGGCGGCGGCGAAGAGCTGCCGGTGCGAGACGGCGCCGTCGGGGCTGCACAGGAGGACCTCGGCGGGGTCGAGGTCGTCCATGCGCTCGAGCACCCGGCGCAGGAAGAGGGCCGCGTCACGGACGTGGAGGTAGGTGACCGCCGACTCCCCGCGGCCGCCGAGGACGCGGGCGTTCCAGCCGCGCGACAGCCAGGTCCCCAGGAACTCGTACAGCGGCGGGTACTCGCACCAGTCCGAGAACAGCGCCGCGAAGCGCACGATGCACGACGGCACCCGGTCCGCGGCGTCGCGCAGCATCTCCTCGCCGAGGCGCTTGGTGAGGGCGTAGAGGTGGTCGCCGTCGGGCGGCGACGACTCGTCGAGGGCGCGCCCCGCAGGCGGAAAGGCGCAGGCGGCGGTCGAGGAGGCGAAGACGAACCGGCGCAGGCCGAGACCCTGCGCGGTCTCGAGGACGTTGCGGGTCCCCTCGACGTTGGAGCGCCAGTACTCCGGGTGGTCCTCGCCGGTGAAGTCGTAGTACGCCGCCAGGTGCACCAGGGCGTCGGCGCCGCCCTCGTCCCGGATGCGCCGGAACAGGCTCGCCAGGCGCTCGCGGTGGCCGATGTCGAACTGGTGCCAGTGCAGATGGGGGTGGCGGGGGACCTGGCTCTCCGCCTGCGAGTGGCGGTCGATGGCGTCGACCCGGTAGCGCAGCTTGACCTGCTCGAGCAGGCGCTTGCCGAGGAAGCCGGAGGCGCCGGTGACGATCAGACGCGGCAGATGGGCCATCAGCGGTTCCCGGGCGGCCGCCGGCGGCCACCCCTCCGGCGGGCACCGTAGCACCCCGCCGCGGCGGCCCGCGCCACCCTCCCGCGGGGCCCGGCCCGGGCCGGCGGGTGGCGGCGGGAGGGGGAGGCGGGGGCCGGGTGGTATCTTGGGACTTCGTTCCCCCGCGGTTCTCCTTCCACCACCTCTGCTTCGAGGAGGAGGTCCCAATGTCCAGACGTCGGCTCGTCGCCCTCGCCGCCCGCCCTGCTGCTCCCCGCCGCCGCGGTCCGCGCACAGGACTGCCAGATCGGCACCCGCCTGGGAGCGACCCTGCTCATTCCGTACTTCGAGTACGACCCCACGGTGCCCGCGAACCAGGCCGTCGTCACCCTCTTCTCGGTCACCAACGAGAGCAGCACACCGACCGTCGCCCGGGTGGTGCTGTGGACGGACTGGGGGATCCCCACCCTGGGCTTCGACATCTACCTCGACGCGTTCGACGTCCAGACGATCAACGTGCGCGACCTCTTCACCGGCAACATCCCCTCGACCGGCGAGAGCGCCGACCTGTCCGGCTTCGACTACTGCTCCCTCCCCGCCTACCGCCCGTTCCATCTCAACCCGGTGCTGGACGCGGACGACCGCAGCCAGCTCCGCAACTGGCACTCCGGCCTCGGCGGTCCCCTCGACGCCCACTGCGCCGGCGAGAACCATGGCGACGGCGTGGTGCGCGGCTATATCACCATCGACGTGGTCGACGAGTGCAGCGGAGTCCAGATCGGGAGCCTGTTCAGCCCCGCCTGGGGCGGGTACTTCGCCGAGGGCGGCGGCGGCAGCGGGGCCATCGCCATCGCCCAGAACCGCCTGTGGGGCGACTTCTTCGTCGTCGACGCGTTCAACAACTTCGCCCAGGGATCGGAGGCGGTCAGCCTGTGGGCCGACCCCGGCCGCTTCACCGACGACCCCACCTTCACCTTCTACGGCCGCTTCAGCGGCTACGCCGGCCGCGACGAGCGCGTGCCGCTGCCCAGTTGGTGGGCCACCCGGTTCGCCCAGGGGGGCGGTTTCGACGGCGGCACCAGCCTGATCGTCTGGCGTGACACCGGCGCCGCCTCGGTGGCCCCGGTGACCTGCGGCAACCACCCGGCCTGGTACCCGCTGCCGGAGAGCTTCATCACCGCCCGCGACGAGGGCGCTTCCGACGCCAACCGCGTCTTCGTCGGCACCGGCGGCACGCACTACTTCCGGCTGGCGACCCAGAAGGTCGCGGTGGCGGACTTCGCGCTGCCGTACAACTTCGGGCGCATCCAGCTCGGGCTCGGCGACCCACCCGCCCTCAACAACCCGCGGCAGTCGTGGATGCTCACCGTCCTCGACGCCTCCGGCCGTTACAGCGTGGGGCTCAACGCCCGGGGGCTCGACGAGCTGTGTGACCGCGCGCCGTCGCTGTAGGACGCGGACCGACAGCGGGCGGCCCCGGCCGCGCGCAGCGCCCGCCGCCCGGGCCGCGGCGGCGGCCGCTGCGTGCCGCGGCGCAGGCCGCCGCTCTGGCGTTCTTCCTGCATCGTCCCGCGGCGGAGCCGCCCGATGACGAGCCTCGCGCAGACCGCCTTCCCCAGCCTGTCGACGGCGCGGCTGGAGCTGATCGAGACGCTGCCCTCCCACGCCGACGAGCTGTTCTCGATCTACGGTGACGCGGGGATCACGGCGCTGTACCCGCGCGACCCCTGCCGCGACCGCGACGAGTGCCGCGCTCTGCTGGGGGCGATGGTGTCGGTGAGCGGGCGCGGCGAGGGCTGGCGCTGGACGCTGCTGTGGCGCGACGCCGGGCGGGTGGCGGGCACGGTGGGCTTCCACGCCTGGAACCACCGGCGGCGGGAAGCGCGGATCAGCTGGGAGCTGGTGCCGGCGGCGCGCGGGCTGGGCCTGGCCGCCGAGGCGGTGCGCCGCATCCTGGCGTTCGGCCGTTCCCGCATGGGGCCGCTCCGCGTCGTCGCCGAGATCCACCCCGGCAACGAGCCGTCCCTGCGCCTCGCCGAGCGCCTCGGCTTCACCGCGGCCGGCAGCACCGGCAAGCCGTGGCGCGACGCCGTCGTCCCCTTCCTCCTCTACGAGCTCCACCTGCCGGCGGGCTGACCCGGCGCTGACCCCCGTCTCGCGACGTCGTCGCCCGCGCGAGGCCGGAGGTGAAGGCCGGCGGGGCGGGCGCCCGGCCGCCCGAGGATCCGACGTGCGCCGGGTGTAGGCTCGGCCGGTGCCCGCCGCACCGCCGCGCTCGCCGGCCTACCGGCGCATCGACGCCGTCGTCCGCCGGATCCCGCGCGGCCGCGTGGCGACCTACGGCCAGGTCGCGGCCCTGGCCGGCCGGCCCGGCCAGGCCCGCCAGGTCGGCTACGCCCTGCACGCCCTGGGCGACGGCTCCGACGTTCCCTGGCACCGGGTGATCAACCATCGCGGCGAGGTCAGCCGGCGCGCCGATCCCTTCGACGAGCCGCTGCAGCGGGCGTTGCTCGAGGCCGAGGGAGTGGTCTTCGGCCCGACGGGCCGGATCGACCTGGAGCGCTTCCGCTGGGAGCCCGAGCCGCGGCCGGGCGGGGCGGCCCGGCGTGGCCGACCCCGCATGGAGGAGATCCGATGAACGCACGGACGGTGCGCCCGGTGGCGACGGGGATCCTGCTGCTGCTGGCCGCGGCGGCCGGCGCCGGCGAGCCGGCGACCGCCGCGGCGCTGGCCACGGCCCACGCGGCCCGCCTGCGGGCGATGGTCGACGGCGACCTCCCCGCCCTGCGCGAGCGCCTCGCGGAGGACCTGACCTACGTCCACTCCACCGGCCGCATCGACACCCGCGACTCCCTGCTCGCCGCCCTCGAAGGCGGCGGCCTGCGCTATCTGGCGATCGACGACCGGCAGGAGGCGCCACCGCGCCTCTACGGCGACGGAACCGTGGGCGTGATCACCGGCACGGCCCGCTTCCGGGTCCGCGCCGGCGGCGCCGAGCACCGCCCCACGCTGCGCTACACCGCCGTCTACGTCCAGCGCGACGGCCGCTGGCAGCTCGCCGCCTGGCACTCCTGCCAGGCCCCGGGGGACCCTCCCGCCGCTCCGCCCGGCTGAGGGACAGCTCCGCCCGACCGGCCGTCGGAGACGAGCCCCCGACGGTGCCGGGGCCGCGGGGGCGGCGCGGGACCGGGGGCGTCAGGGGCCGCGCCCGGATCTCGGAACCTCGGCCACCCCTCCCGGTCGCGCGCGGACCCTGCCGAGTCGCCGCCCCCCCGGATCCCCCACGGAGCGGAGCATGTCCCGAGCGCCGCCGTTTTCGCTCTCCCCCGAAACCCGACCGGCCGTCGGAGGCGAGCCCCCAAACGGTGCCGGGGCCGCGGGGGCGGCGCGGGACCGGGGGCGTCAGGGGCCGCGCCCGGATCTCGGAACCTCGGCCACCCCTCCCGGTCGCGCGCGGACCCTGCCGAGTCGCCGCCCCCCCGGATCCCCCACCGAAGCGGCGACGTCCCCCGGTCCCGCGCCGCCCCCGCGGCCCCCACCACCCACACCCCATCGAGCCGCCGCCGGCCGCCCGGGCCCCTCCCCGTCCTCAGTCCTCGCCGTAGAGGATCTCCATCCGCCGCACGCGCCAGGCCGACACCGCGAGCAGCGCCAGCGCCACCACCAAGAGCCCCGGAGCCGCCAGCCAGGGGGAGGCCGGCGCGGCGAGGATGGCCAGGGGACCCTCCGACACCGGGACCGGGGTCAGCGCACCGAGGTAGTGGATGATGCTGATCTGCTTGAGCGCCGGCGGGAGGAGGAAGTTCGCCCACTCCCAACCGTAGACCAGGAGCGCCGGCAGGACCGGGTTCTTGAACACCAGCCCGAAGGTGAGGAAGACGGCACCGTAGCCGACGCAGGCGAGGAAGGTCACCAGGAGGTAGGCGGCGAGGTGGGCGAACCCCGGCCCCTCGAGGAAGAGGCGGCGCAGCCCGACCGGATCCTGGTCGAGGAACGGCACGTAGATGAGCGCGAACGAGAGCACCGTGGAGGCGCCGAAGAAGAGGAACGTGGCGGCCACCCCGGCGGCGTACTTGCCGGCGATGAGCAGGTCGCGGCGCACCGGGGTCAGCAGGTAGTAGTGCAGCGTCCGCCCGCGCACCTCCCGGCGCACCAGGCCGGTGAACACGGCGACGCAGCCGAAGAACAGGATCATCGCCACCAGGAAGCCGCGGTAGACGGCGGCGTAGACGAGCGTGGCGTCGCCCAGGGGCGCCCGGTGGAAGGCCTTGCCCGCGGCCCACAGGAGCATCAGCAGCACCGGGAAGGCGGCGAGGACGGCGATCCCGACGGCGGCACGCCCGCGCAGCAGGGTCGCCAGCTCGAGGCGGAAGACCGCCGCGGCCTGGCTCCAGCGCAGGCGACGGCTACCGGGGGCGGCGATCAGGGGGGAGCCCGGAGACGGCGCGCTCATCGTTGCACCCCTTCCTCTCCGATCAGGTACTGGTAGACGGCACCGACGTCGGCGTCCGCGGGGGCGACGGCCTCCACCGCCAGCCCCTCCTCGACGACCAGGCGGTTGAGCGCCAGGTAGAGCCGGTCGGCGTCGCGGCTGCGCACCATCAAGCCGCGGCGGTCCTCGTGGAGCGCCACCTCGGTCACGTGGTCCTCGGCGAACAGGCGGGCCGCCAGCCGGGCCGGCTGCGCGCAGCGCACCAGCACCTGCAGCGGCTGCTCCTCGACCTCCTCCCGCACCCCCTCGATGGCGCCCTCGGCGACGACGTAGCCGCCGTTGAGCAGCACCACCCGGTCGGAGATGTCGTCCACCTCGTGCAGGATGTGGCTCGACACCAGGACGTGCAACCCCTCGTCGGCCTGGTGGCGGAAGAGGTCGATCATCTCGGCCCGCGCCATCGGGTCGAGGCCGTTGAGCGGCTCGTCGAGGATGAGCACCGCCGGGCGGTGGCTGATCGCCTGCGCCAGCTTGATGCGCTGCCGCATCCCCTTGCTGTAGCCGGCGACCTTGCGCTTGGCCGCCTCGACCAGGCCGACCCGCTCGATCGACTCCCAGGCCCGACGCTCGGCCTCCTCGCGGCGGAAGCCGTGCACGCGCAGGTAGCCGTAGACGAACCCGAACCCGGTGGCGGCGCGGGGGAAGCCGTCGTACTGGGTCGAGTAGCCGATCAGGCGGTACAGCTCCTCGGGCTGGTCGGCGGTGAGGCCCAGCACCGTCACCCGTCCCCGGTCGGGGCGCAGCAGGCCGGCCATCAGGTTCATCAGGGTCGTCTTGCCGGAGCCGTTCGGGCCCACCAGCCCGGTGATGCCCGGCGCCAGCTCCAGGTGGACGGCGTTGACGCCGAGGACCTCGCCGTAGAACTTCGACACGTCCTCGAAGACGATGTGGGGCGCGGCCGGCGCCGGGGTCGTGGCCGGCGCCGGCGGGGCGGCGGCCTCGGCGACCGGACGGGCCGCGGCGGGGCGGGCGACGCTCATCGCACCACCTCGTAGGCCTGCAGCTTGCGGTTGAGGATCAGCAGACACAGCACCACCATCGCCCCGAGCGCCGTCCAGGCCGCGAACAGCGGGATGCGGACGAGGCTGGCGTCACCGAAGAACAGGCCCTGCCAGACGCCGAGGAACAGCCGGCCCGGGCTCAGCACGTCCCCCCAGCCGGTGTCGAACAGCGCGTTGATCCATTCCGCGAGGCCACTGCCGATCAGCACCACCGCGAACAGCATGGCGGCGGCGACGATGCGCCACTTCACCCACGCCGACAGCGCCAGCGCGAGCAGCGACAGGAAGAGGATCCACACCCAGGAGCCGGCGAAGATCGCCCACGGGACGGCGGCGTGGGCGCCCAGCCAGCCGGGCTCGAGGCCCGCCTGCAACGCCACCAGCACCAGCAGCGGCAGCCAGGTCATCGACGAGGTCAGGATCACCAGGACCGAGAGCTTGCCGAGCACGTACTCGGCGCGCGAGAAGGGGCGGGCGAGGTACAGGGGCAGGCCGTTGTTGGCGAGATCGGGGGAGATCAGGCCGGGGCCCACCAGGGCGCCGAGCAGGAAGGAGAACGCCGCCTGGACGCGCAGCAGGACGTAGAAGAAGTTGGCGTCGATCGGGACGATGTCGGCCACGTCGAGCTCCATCGCGGCCAGCGCCGACAGGTTGTGCCGCAGGTAGATGACGACCGCCGCCACCAGCGCCGGTGCGAAGCTCAGGGCGAAGAGGCCGGTGACGATCTTGGTCGAGAAGACCTCGCGGCGGCCGTAGCGCCACAGCACCAGGAAGCGTCCGCGCCGCGGCGTCACGGCGCCGGCGTAGCGGTGGAACGAGCGGTCACGCACGGCCATCGGCCACCTCCTCGGGAACGTCCTCCATCGCCTTGAGGAAGATCTCCTCGAGCGAGTCGCGCTTGAACGAGAGCCGCCGGATCTGGACGTCGTGGGCCGCCGCCTGGCGGTAGAGGTCGGCGACCTCGACCCCCTCGGGAAGGACCATCTTCACGCGCGGCCGGCCACGGCGCGCCGCGGCGGCGCACTCGGCGCCCAGGCCGCGCATGCGGTCGAGGAAGGCGTCGCCGTCGCCGCGCAGCTCGAGCTCGAGGAACTTGCGGTTGGCCCGTCGCTCGGCCGCCAGGTCGCGGTAGGCGGCGATCCGGCCGTCCTTGAGCACCAGCACCTCGTCGCAGCAGCGCTCGACGTCGCGCAGCAGGTGGGACGACAGGATGATGTGGGCCTCGCCCGAGTCGCGGATCTCCTGGACGTGCCGGAGCATGCGCTCGCGCGCCGGCGGATCCAGCGCGTTGGTGGGCTCGTCGAGCAGCAGCAGCCGGGGGCCGTGCACCAGCGCCTGCGCCAGCTTGACGAGCTGCTTCATCCCTTGCGAGTAGGTTCCGATGTCGCGGTAGCGCGCCTCCCCCAGGCCGACGTAGAACAGCGCCTCGTGGGCGCGTTCCAGCGCCACCTCCGACGGCAGGCCGGAGAGCTCGCCCATCAGGCGCACCAGGCGCACCGCGGAGAGATTGCCGACGAAGGCGTCGTTCTCCGGCATGTAGCCGATCAGCGAGCGCACCGTGCCCAGCTCGCGGCGCACGTCGTGGCCGAAGACGCGCGCCGTGCCGCTCGCGGGCGGGTAGAAGCCGAGCAGGGTGTGGAGCAGGGTGGTCTTGCCGGCGCCGTTGGGGCCGAGCAGGCCGAGACAGCGGCCGCGCAGGGTGGCGCCGAGCTCCTGCAGGATCGGCCGCCCGCCCAGCCGTACGGAGAGTGCGTCGAGCTCCACCACCGGCGCCTCGGACGGCGCCGGGACGGGGGTGGGGGCGGACGGCGCGAGGGGTTCGACGGTCATCGCTGCATCTCCGGGGATCGCCCCCACTCTACGCGTCCCGCCGGCGGTTGTTCCGCCGGCCGCAGAGCGCCACCGCCGCGGCGGACGGACCCGCCGCGGCGGTGGACCGGACGCGCCGCGGGGCTCAGCTCTGGCCTCCCGGCCCCTGCTCCGCCGCGGCCTGGTCGAGCACCTGGTCGAGGGCCGCCAGGCCGCCGAAGCCCGACAGCGTCCCGAAGCCGAGGCCGAAGGGGCCGCCCGGCCCGGTGCCGGCGAAGAGGATGCGGTCGGACTCGCCGTAGGCGTAGGCCACGCTCGGCTCGGCGTCGGCGGCCAGGTCGGCGAGAGCCTGCCGCTGGCTGTCGGTCAGGCTGCCGCCCTCGAGCCGCGAGAAGCCTCCCGCCAACGGCGCCAGCAGCGGGCCGACGTCCTGGTAGAAGACCGCCGAGAAGTCGGTGCGGGCGTCGCGCGGCAGCAGGTCGCGGAACTTCGCCGAACCGGTGAGCGTGGCGCCCGCCGCCCGCACCTCGAGGGTGCGGTCGAGCAGCGCCCGGCTGGGCGCGGCCAGCAGGTAGCCGTCGACGTAGAGGTAGTTCACCTCGACCCCGTGGGCCGACACCAGCCGGTAGTAGGTGCGGCCGCCGACGGTCTCGGCGCTGAGCTGCGGCGGCGTCGCGCCGTCGGCCCGGGCGGCGTCGGCCAGCCGCGCCACCGCCACCTCGACGGTGTGCTGCAGCCGGGCCGGGTCGTAGACCTCGACCACCGCCTTCCAGGCCGGCTCCGGCAGCACCGGCCCGTCGATGGCGAAGGCCACCTCGCCGCCGAGCGGCGCCGCCAGGTCCTCGCGCAGCGACAGCCCGAGCTCGCCCTCCATCGAGGCGAGGTCGGCGTCGGCACCGTCCAGGGCCAGCAGGTCGTCGACCATCTGGGCCGGGTTCTTGACCACGAACGCGGCCGCCACGTGCGCGTCGGAGGAGATGAAGTCGAGCGCGCCCATCGGCGCCGGCGCCGCCAACCACGAGGCGATGCCGCTGCGCGGGTGGGCGAAGGTCAGCTCGGCGCTCATCACCGCCCGCTCCCCCTCGTCCCAGCGCTCCACCAGGAGCCGCTGCACGTCGCCGAGGCCGGAGGCGGTCAGCTCGGCGTCGTCCGTCCCGCCGGCGCCCATCAGCCGGGCGAGCTCGGCGGCCATCAGCCACTGCGTGCCGTCGGCGTAGGCGCGCTGCACCGCCTCGCCCAGGGGCGTGGCCGTGAAGCCGCTGCCGCCGGCGCCGCGCGCCGCGGCCACCTCGCCGAGCAGCTCCGGCGAGTTGCTGGCCACCATCAACCCGTCGGTCACCCACATCAGCAGGTGGTCGTCGGACGCCGTGGCGGAGGCGGGATCGGAGACCAGGACGAACGGCGCCGTGCCCCCGTCGGCGGTCCGCCGCGCCAGCTCCTGCTCGAGATAGGCGCGGAACGAGTCCGGACGGTCGACCCGGGCCAGGGTCACCACACCCTGCGCCGAGCCGGTGGCGTCGAGGGTCAGCGCCACCACCACCTCGTCGCCCAGGTAGCCGCCGAAGTCGCGCAGGCGGCCGACGGCGTCGTCGATCTCGGCGGCGCCGCCGCTCCCCGCGTGGCTCGACCACCACTCGGCGAGCTGGGGGCTGGTGGCGAGGCGGTCGCGGAAGACCTGCCACGAGTCGGCCAGCGAGCTGGAGATGTTGGGCAGCGCCACGTAGGCGACGCTCGCCGCCGGCACCAGGGGGGCGAGCTCGCTGGCGTAGCGGGTCTCGGCCGGGGCCACCCGGCGGGCGATCTCCTGCCGCAGCTCGGTCAGCTCACGGAGCAGCGCCAGGTACTTGTCGACGTTCTCGCTCCACGACACCTCGTCGGCCACCGGCACCGTCGCCAGGCTGGCCCGGCTGGTCACCTGCTGGCCGGGGTGGAGGATCGTCTCGCTGCCGCCGCGGCGGACGTGGACCTCGCCCTCGACCACCGACACCCGCGAGCCCTTGACCCCGTGGTCGACCGCGAAGATGGTGCCGGTCACCGAGACCAGCGCCTCGTCGGTGGCGACGTAGAGGTGCTTGTGGCGCGCCTTCTGGTCGGCGGCCTCGACGATGATCGCGCCGCGGTCGACGGTGATCGTGGTGCCCGCGCGGCGCTCGCGGACCGAGATCTGCGTGCGCTCGTTCAGCTCCACCCGCGAGCCGTCGTCGAGCCGCACGACCGCTCGCGAGCCCTTGCCGGTGCGCACCTGCTCGCCGGCGGCGATCGCGCTGCCGGCGGCCATCGGGGCCACCCCGCCGGCGGCGTGGGTGCCGACGGCGAGCAGGGTCCCCTGGACGTCGTCGACGTACGCCACCTGGCCGGCGAACATGCCGTCGGTGGCGAACCACCCGGCCAGCCCGACCGCCACCAGCACGGCGGCCGCGATCGGCAGCCACAGGCGCCGGCCCAGGGGCCGGTGCACCGCCGGCGGCGGCGCCGCGGCGGCGGCGGCGCGGCCGGTGCGGGCGACCACGAGGGCACGCCGGCAGCCGACGCACTCGCGGCTGTGGTCTTCGAGCAGCAGGCGGCGCGCCGGGATCAGCTCGCCGGCCAGGTAGGCCGGGATCAGCGCCCGGTAGTCGTCGCACCCGGAGATCGACTCCACGTCGCCCGCGGGAGCGGCCGCGACGTGCGCGGCGAGCCGCTGCCACACCCGGTCGGCGGCGCGGCGCACCACCTCGGCGTCCGGAGCGTCGCTCCGCACCTCGGTGATCGCACGGTCCAGCAGTTCCTCGTTCTTGCGGCTCATGATTCACCTCCTCGGTGGGCGACCAGCTCGCGCTGGAGCCGCCCCCTCACCCGGTGCAGCGTGACGGCGATGGCGGTCTGGGAGACGCCGAGCATGCCGGCGATCTCCTTGTTGGCGTGACCCTCGAAGTAACGCAGGGCGAAGATCTCGGCGTGCCGGGGGTTGAGCTCGGCCAGCGCCCGCCGCAGGTCGGCGGTCAGCTCACGGCCACGCCGACGGCGTTCCGGTCCCGGCAGGCGCACGTCCTCGACCGTCTCCTCCGCCCCCGACAGCTCGCCGGTGCCGTGCCGGGCGCGCCGGCGCAGCAGGTCGACGGCGGCGTTGACCGCCGCGCGGTGCAGATAGCTGGCCGCCCCGTCGCGCTGGATCTCGATCGACGCTTCGCGGCGCAGCAGGCGGAGAAAGACGGTCTGCAGGACGTCCTCGGCATCCGAGGCGTTGCCGGTGACCCGGTAGGCGGCACGGAACACCCGGTCGTGGTGCTCGCGGAACAGCTCCTCCAGGCCGACGGATGAGGCCGCGAGGGCCGCCTCCGGCGCGGCGGGGGGAACGCTGTCGAATGCCATCTGCAAGGTCTCCTCCTTCCGTGTGTCGTCTTCACCCATCAGTACGCTCCCTTCCCGCGACCCTTACATCGCGGCGCCGGGGATCGATGCACGGAGGCAGGCGCGCGCCGTACCCGCCGGCGGCGCACCCCGCGCGGTGTGCCGGCGCCACCGGGCGACCCGCCGCCGGCGGGGCGCGGCCTCAGGCCAGCGCGTCGAGGAAGGCGTCGAGGAGCCGGGCGAGCTCCTCGGGGCGGTCCAGCATCAGCCAGTGGCTGGTGCCGCTGATCAGGCGGACGGGAAGCTCTTCGACCAGGTTGTGCAGGCTGTAGGGGAGGGTGTTCATGTCGCTGATCACCGAGAGGACGGGGCCGGGGTAGCTCTCCAGCGCGCCGACGGGACTGTAGGCGAACGAGGACTCCAGGGCGCCGAGCAGGGCCGCGGGCGGCGTCGCCGCCAGGTCGGCGAGCACGCGGTCGGCGGTGGCCGGCTCGGCGCCCACCAGCACCTGCCGCGTGTACCAGCGCATCTCCTCGGCGGGGTCGCCGCGCAGCGACTCGAGCAGGGCGTCGATCTCGGCGCGCGGGATCTCGGTCTGGTCGCCGTTGGGATCGATCAGCAGCAGGCCCGCCACCCGCTCGCCGGCCCGGCCCGCCACCTCGGCGCACACCGAGCCGCCCAGGCTGTGGCCGACGAGGACGAAGCGCTCGAGGCCGAGCTCGTCGGCCACGGTCAGGACGTCGTCGGCGAACTCCTCGATGCCGTAGCCGCCGTCCTCGGCCGGCGCCGAGCGGCCGTGGCCGCGCAGGTCGAGCGCCAGGGCCCGGCGGGCCGGCCGCAGGTGGGCGAGCTGCGCGTCCCACTGGCGCAGGCTGCCGCCCAGCCCGTGGACGAAGACGACCGGGATGCCGCCGCTGCCGCCGTCCTCGGCGTACAGCCGGCCGGCCGGCCCGGCCACCTCCAACGGCGTCGACGGATAGGGCTCGCGACCCCGCGGCGGCAGGTCCTCGGCGTCGAGCAGGCCGTTCCAGTCGTCGAGCGGCTCGATCCGCCGGCTCGACAACCAGGTGGCGAGGACGCCGAGGCCGAACAGGCCGACCAGGGTCCACAGCGGGCGCAGGCGGGTGCGCCGGCGGCGGGCGGTCCGGGGGGCGGCGGTGGAGGCGGCTTCCGATCGTGCCATGCGAGGGCTCCGGCGGACGGCGGGGCCGGTCGGCTCGCTGCGGATGCTAGCAGCCGAGGACGGCCCGCCACCACGGCGGCGCGGGCGCACCGTGACGACAGCCGAGCAAGCAGACGCCGTGCCGGCGGCCCGGGCGGCGGACGCGGGCGGGGGCGGCGCCGCCCCCGCGGCCCGCCGCCCGCCCGCCGCGGCGCGCCCGTGCGGCGGCCGACCCTAGGGCGTCTTGACCGGCGCGGCCGGCCGCTCGGGCAGGATCCGCGGGTCGGCCTCGATCGCCTTCATCACCTCGGCGACCCCGCGCTCGAGCTGCGGATCGCGGCCCGCCAGCACCGCGCCGGGGTCGTTCTCGACCTCGATGTCGGGGTCGACGCCGTGGCCCTCGATGATCCAGCGCGCCGTCGGTGGAGGCGAACCCGAACTCCGGCACGAACACCGAACCGCCGTCGATCAGCGGTCCGTGCCCGGTGATGCCGGTCACGCCGCCCCACGACCGCTTGCCGATCAGCGGCCCCAGCCCGGCCTGTTGGAACATCGCCGGGAAGATGTCGCCGTCCGACGCCGAGGTCTCGTTGAGCAGCGCCGCCAGGTGGCCGTGGAAGACGGTCGACGGGTAGGTGCCGGGCACCTCGCTGGTGCGCGGGTACTCGACCGCCAGCAGGCTGCGGCTCAGCCGCTCGAGCACCATCTGCGAGACGTTGCCGCCGCCGTTGCCGCGCACGTCCACGATCAGGCCCTGCTTGTCGATCTGCGGATAGAACCACTTGATGAACTCGTAGATCCCGTCGGCGCCCATGTCGGGAAGGTGGAGGTAGCCCACCTTGCCGCCCGACATCTCGGCGACCTTGCGCCGGTTGGTCTGCACCATGTCGAGGTAGACGAGCTCGGACTCGCTGGTGACCGGCCGGTAGGTGACGTCGTGCGCCCCCTCCCGGGAGGGCTTCGGGCTCACCGTCAGGGTGACCGGGCGGTCCGCCTTGTAGCGCAGCAGCCGGTACGGGTTGTCCGGCGGCGCCACCGGCTCGCCGTCGATCGCCAGCAGGTAGTCCCCCGCCGCGACGTCGACGCCGATCTCCGACAGCGGGGCGCGGTACTTCGGCTCCGCGTTCTGGCCGTGGAAGATCTTGACGATGCGGTAGAGGCCGGCCGCCGGATCGGGCGCGAAGCGGGCTCCCGGCAGGGCCACCTCGGGCCGGTCGGGGATCTCGAAGTCCCCGCCGGCGACGTAGGCGTGGGAGATCGACAGCTCGGCGATCATCTCCGACAGGACGTAGTTGAGGTCCGAGCGGTGCGCCACCCAGGCGAGCAGCGGCCGGTAGCGGTCGCGCAGCCCCTCCCAGTCGTAGCCGTGCATGTTGGGCACGTAGAAGAAGTCGCGGTAGCGGCGCCACACCTCGTCGAAGATCTGCGCCCACTCGGCCTGCGGGTCGACCGTGGTCACCAGGCCGGCGGTGGAGACGTCCTGCTTCGAGTCCTGGCCCCCCGGCTTGGCGTCGTAGAGCGCCAGCCCGCCGCCGCGGCGCTGCACCAGCACCTTGCTGCCGTCGGCCGCCACGCTGTAGCCGGCGACGTCGTCGGCCAGCACCTTCGCCTCGCGGTCCTCCAACGAGAAGATCCGCAGCTCGTTGTCGACGTCGGGACGGCGGCCGTAGTAGAACGGCGCTCCGCGGACGTAGAGCAGGTGGCCCTTCACCGCGCTCAGACCACCGTAGTTGTCCGCCTCCACCGGGACCCGCGCCAGCCGCTCGCCGAGCCCGTCGAAGTCGATCGCGAACGGTGCGATGGCACCGCCGGCGGCCTTCTTCTCCTCCTCGGCGGGGGCGGCGGCGCCCTTCTTGCCCTTCTTGCCCTTCTTCTCCGAGCTCGGCTCGGCCTTCTGCTTCGCCGCCTCGTCCTGGTCGGCCGTCGACTGCACGATCACCTCGTCGCTGCGCGGCGGGAAGGGATCGGCGACGTCCTTGCGCAGCGCCAGCGCGTAGACGTAGCTCTCGCGGTCGACCACGTAGTTCCACTCGAACGAGCCGATCTGCGGCGCGAACTCGCGGTCGCCGAGGAAGTAGAGGTACTTGCCCTCCGCTCCCCAGGCGGGCGAGAACTCGTTGAAGCCGTCGTCGGTGACCCGGTGCAGGGCGCCGTCGGCGAGGCTCCAGATCCAGATCGAGCCGAACTCGGTGTCGCCCGAGAGCGTCAGCGCGAGGTACCGGCCGTCCGGCGACCAGGCGTACGTCGCGGAGCTGGCCGCGCCGCTCGTCGGCGACCTCGGTGACCGAGCGGTCGGAGAGGCGCACCACGTAGAGCTTGCCGTCCTTGTCGGAGAAGGCGATGCGCTCGCCGTCGGGCGACCACTCCGGGTCGTAGCGGAAGGCGTGGCCGCCGTCGGTGATCTGCCGCGGCGGGCCGGAGCCGTCCTGGGCGACGACGTAGAGCTCGTCCTCGCCGTCGGCGTCGGAGAGGTAGGCGATCTGCGAGCCGTCCGGCGACCAGCGGGCCCACTTGTCGTGCGCGCCCGAGGAGTGGGTGAGGTTGCGGGTCGGCCCGTGCTCGGCGGGCACCGTGAAGACGTCGCCGCGCGCCACGACGACCGCCCGCTCGCCGTGCGGCGACAGCGCCGCGTCCTCGACGAACCCGGAGACGTCGCGGCGGTGCGGCCGCGCCGCCACCAGGTCGCTGGGCACCTCGATCGGGATCTTCCGCGTCGCGCCGCTGGCGGTGTCGAGCAGCTCGAGCTCGCCGTCGAGCTCGTAGACGATCTGCCCCTCCGGGCCGGCGCTCGGCCAGCGCACGTCCCACAGCGTCGACTTCGTCACCTGCTCGGTGGAGCCGCTCGCGGGGTCGTAGACGAACAGGTTGAGCGTGCCGGTGCGGTCGGAGGCGAACCAGATGCGGTCGCCGATCCACATCGGGTCGCGGTCGGTGCGCGGGTCGTCGGTGATGCGCGTCGTCCGCCGGGAGGCGAGGTCGAAGATGTAGAGGTCCTGGGCCCAGCCGCCGGCGTAGCGCTTCCAGCTCCGGAAGTCGCGGAACAGCGGCGAGTAGACCACCCGGGTCCCGTCGGGCGAGAAGTCGCCGGCGCCGGCGACCGGCATCGGCAGGGCCTGCGGCAGCCCGCCCTCGACCGGCACCTCGAACAGGCGCCCCTCGCCGATGTCCCAGCCCTCGCGGAGCGAGCGGAACAGCACCTGCTTGCCGTCCGGGCTCCAGCCGTAGACCAGGTGGTCGTACCCCCAGCGCGGCGGCAGCGGCCCCCGGGCCGGGTAGTAGGTGAGCTGGCGCGGCGCGCCGCCGTCGGCGGGCATGACATAGACCTGCTCGTCGCCGTCGTACTGCCCGGTGAAGGCGATCCAGCGGCCGTCGGGGGAGAACTTGGCGAACAGCTCGACGCCGGGATGGGCGGTGAGCCGGCGGGCGGTGCCGCCGGCGGTGGGGGCGGTCCACAGGTCGCCGCCGTAGGTGAAGACGACGCGGTCGCCGTGGACGTCGGGGAAGCGCAGCAGCTTGGTCTGCGCGGTGGCGCCCGCGGCCGGCAACAGACAGGCCGCGGTCGCGACGAGCGCGAACAGCATCGAACGGGATCTCGACATCATCCCTCCAGGGGTGTGGGAAAGAGTGGGTGGTCACCGGGGGGCCGGGCGCCCGCCGGGCGCGGCGGCCCCCCGTCGTCTACGCGCGAACCCTGACGAGGTTCGCCGCCCGCCGTCAGCCGTCGTCGGCGAGGGCGGCGCGGATCCGGCTCACCAGCTCCGCCGCGCGCTCGCCCGCGAGCTCCCCGGGGCGCCAACCGATGCCGAGGCCGCGCCCCGCGCTCCGCGGGATGATGTGGAAATGTACGTGCAGCACCGCCTGATGCGCCTCGGCACCGTTGTTCTGCAGCACATTGTAGGCGGTGGCGCCGGTGGCGGCGAGCACCGCGCGCGCCAGCCGCGGCAGCACCCGCCCCAGGGCGGCGGCCGATTCGTCCGAGAGCTGGTGGAGCTGGACGGCCCGCTCCTTGGGGATCACCAGGGTGTGCCCGTCGGCGAGCGGACCGATGTCGAGGAAGGCGAGGACGCGGTCGTCCTCGTAGACCCGGTGACAGGGGATCTCGCCGGCGAGGATCCGGTCGAAGACGGTGGGCGACGGTGGATCGGAGGTCATGCCTCCATTCTGCCAGAGCGCGGCGCGGGCCGGGCCCGCACCGGGTCTCCGGGACCGGCTAGGGCTCGCCGAGGGTGTCGGCCACCCGTCGGCGCCAACGGGAGGCGGCGATGTCGGCGAGCAGCTCGCGGTTGATCGCCTCGCGCCAGCGACTCCCCTCCGGCAGCCCGAAGGCGTAGTCCTGCCGATCGAAGGTCTGCGGCAGGACCTCCACGCGCGGGTAGCGTTGCTTGACCAGGTAGCGCAGGATCGGGGCGTCGTAGACCACCGCCACCGGGTCGCCGTCGGCCACCGCCGCCAGCGCCTGGTCGAGGTCGGGGAAGCCGCGGCTGCGGATGCCGTGGGCCTCGAGGTAGGCGCTCGAGGTCGAGCCGGGCACGGTCGCCACCGTCACCCGCGGCAGGTCCTCCGGCCCGGACACCGGCAGCGACAGGCGGGCCAGGGTCAGCGAGGAGGTGATGGCGGCGGTGAAGGAGGAGATGGTGATCACCCCGGCGAACATCCAGACGAGCCCGACCAGCCGGCCGGCGAAGGTGCGCGGGGCGAGATCGCCGTAGCCCACCGTGGTCATGGTGACCGCCGACCACCAGAAGGCGTTGCCCAGGCCGCGCCGGGCCGGGCCGCCGAAGCCCTCGTTGCGGCGCCGCTCGACCGACCAGACCAGCAGCCCCGCCGCGAAGATCAGCAGGAAGAGGGCGCCGAGGACGCCGAGCAGCCGGCGCGACAGCAGGTTGCCGAGCAGCGTCCCGAGGCCGGCGTGGGCGCTCCGGGACACCGCGATGCCGAGCCCCGAGGTGAAGAACGGGTGGCTGAAGTCCATCCGCGCCTCGCGCTCGGCGGTGACGGTCAGCGCCGCGGCGGCGACGTCGAAGCGGCCCTCCTCGAGCCCGCCGAGCAGACCCGGCAGGTCGGTCTCGCGCAGCTCGTAGGGCACCCCGAGCTGCCCGGCGACCTGCCTCCACAGCTCGATCGACAGCCCCGTCCAGCGGCCCGTGGCGGGGTCCTTCATGGCGAACGGCGGGGCCTCCTTGGTGCCCACCACCAGCGGCGCCGACGCCCCGCCGGCCCCCGGCGGGCGCTCCGGGGCGGCGGCGGCGAGCGCCGGCGCGGCGAAGAGGAGGACGACGAACGCGGTGTGGAGAGGCCTCACGGGAACCCCCGGAGCATACCGCCCCGCCCGCGAGCGCCCCGCCGGCCGGGCGGGAGACCGCCTGCCTGGCCGGTCGGCGGCTCCCTCCCACCCGGTCGGTCGGCCTGGTCCACGTCGACTTCGCGTACGCTGCGGCCCGATGAGCAAGGTGCCGGCATCGCGCCCGACGGCCGCACGGGCTCCCCGGACGGCGGAGACGCCGGCGACGGGAGCCCGCCCGACCGGCCGCGCCGCCCGCTCCCGCCGCCTGGTGTTGCTGGCCAGCCCGCTGGTGTCGGGCGCGACGATCATGGCGCTGGAGCTGGTGGGCCTGCGCCTGCTGGCGCCGCGGTTCGGCGCCTCGACCTACGTGTGGGGCGGCCTGCTCGCCGTGATCATGGCGGGGCTGGCCGGCGGCTACCTGTTCGGCGGCTGGCTCGCCGACCGCAGGCCGCGGCCGGCGACGGTGTTCTGGCTGCTCGCGGCGAGCGCCTTCTGGGTGGCCGCCGACCTGTGGCTGGCCGAACGCGTGCTGGCCTGGAGCGATCCGCTGGGGCCCACGTGGGGGCCGGTGCTCGCCACCGGCCTGTTGCTCGCCGTCCCCATGGTGCTGCTGGGCTCGGTCTCCCCGTTCGTCGTCCGCCTCGACGCCGATCTCGGCTCGCTGGGGGTGACCACCGGCAGCATCTTCGCCCTCGGCACGGCGGGGAGCCTCGGCGGCACCTTCCTCGCCGCCTTCTGGCTCATCCCCAGCTACGGCAACCGGTCGACGCTGCGCCTGGTCATCGCGACGCTGGCCCTGGCCGCGGTGGCCGGCCTCCTGGCGCACGGCACCGGGCCGCGCCGGATCGTCGCCGCGCTGCTGCTCGTCGGCGCGCCGTCGCTCGCCCCCGCCCCGGCGCTCGGCCCCGGGATCGTCTTCCGGGGCGAGTCGACCTACAACACGGTGTTCGTCGAGGAGGGCGACGGCTACCGGCTGCTGCGCCTCAACCAGGTGGCCGCGGGCTTCCACTCGATCCGGCCGTCGTCCGGGCTGCTGACCGGCGTCTACTACGACATCCTCTACCTCGCGCCCTGGCTGTCGGGCCAGCGCTCGGTGCTGGTGCTCGGCATGGCCGGCGGCACCACCATCCGCGGCTATCGGCAGCTCTACCCGGGCATCCGGATCACCGCGGTCGAGATCGACCCGCTGGTCGCGCGCCTCGCCGGCGAGTACTTCGGCGTGACGCCCGGCCCCGACCTGGACGTCCACGTGGCCGACGCCCGCCGCTTCCTCGCCGAGGACCGGGGGGTCTACGACACCATCGAGGTCGACCTCTTCGCGGGCGGTCCGTACGCGCCCTTCTACTGCCTGACGCGCCAGTTCTTCGCCGCCGCCCGCGAGCGCCTCGCCGCCTCGGGGGTGGTGGCGGTCAACGTCTTCGCGCCGGAGGGCGACCGCACCCTCGTCGACGCCGTCGCCGCCACCATGAACGCGGTCTATCCCAGCGTCTTCGAGGTCCCCCTCGAGGAGGAGAGCATCCTGCTGGGCTTCCGCCGCCCGGTCGGGCAGGAGGAGCTGGTGGCGAGGCTCGCCTCCCCCGGGGTGCCCGCGGCGGTCCGGATCGTCGCCCGGGCCGCGGCGGGCCGGGTGCGTCCCCGTCCCGGCGGGTCGGCGGCGCCGGTGTTCACCGACGACCTCGCCCCGGTCGAGAGGATGACCCACCGGATGATCGTGCGCCGGCGGCGGGCGGCGCAGGGGTAGGTCGGCCGCGGCCGGACCGGGCGCGGCCGGCGCCGCGCCCTCAGCGCCCCTTCAGCCGGTGCCAGAGCCGGAAGAGCTGGAAGAAGCGGCTCGCCTCGAGGGCGGCGAGGCGCTGCCGCAGGCGCTCGGACTCGGCCTGCATCGTCGCGAGCCGCGGCATCAGCCCGGCGCTCTCCACCGTGCCGGCGAAGAGCACCCCCCGGTCGCCGCGCCGCGACACCGCCTCGAGCAGCAGGACCTGGTGCGGCCCCGCCAACGCCGCCCGGGGCAGCGTGGTGAACCAGCCGCAGCGGGCGAGACCCGGCCCGAGCTGGGCGCCGACGTCCGGGGTCGCCCCCGCCACCTCCACGCTGTCGACGACCCGCTCCCCCAGGCGGACCTCGACCCTCTCCGCGGGCGCGTCGCGGAAGGCGGCCCAGCCGCCGATCGCGAGGTCGCCGGCGGTGGTCATCTCGCAGCTGTAGACGTCGCCCCGGGCCTCGTCGGGGGGCTGCCAGCCGCCGGGGTCGGCACTGCCGTCGGGGACCACCAGGTAGACGTCCTGGAGGTGCCACAGCCCCTGCGGCACGCGCCTCCAGGCCGCCGCCGGCGCCAGCGCGGCGAGCTCGCGCGCGACGAAGGCTTCGCTGACCCAGGCCGAGCCGTAGCTGGCGGTGTCCAGCCGGCGGGTCTCGCTCATCGGCTCGAAGTGGAAGCCGCCGGGAGGCATCCGGCGGCCCGGCAGCAGCGCCGGCTCCCCGAGCGTCGAGAACAGGAGCAGCCCGCCCGGCGCCACCGACCCGACGAGGCGCGCGAGCCAGCGGCGGAAGGTGGGCTCGGGCAGGTGGCTGAGCAGCGACAGCACCACCACCGCGTCGAAGCGGCGGTCGCAGGGCAGGGCGTCGGGGTCGGGGGTGGAGACGAAACCGTCCACCCCCCGCCGGCGCCGCTGGTGGTCCACCGCCACCGGGTCGATGTCGGACACGCACACCGACGCCGCCGGGTGGTCGAGCAGGAGGAACCGCGTCACCCGGCCGTAGCCGGCCGCGAAGTCGAGGATGCGGGGATCGCCGCCGGCACCGAACCGCCAGCCCAGCGCCGCCTCCACGGTGCGGGCCGCGGAGGCGCCGTTGTGGAAGTAGCGCACCAGCGCCTGGTGCTGGCTGCCGAAGCTCTGCTCGCGCGGCCAGACCAGCATCTCGTCGGCCACCGCGACGGCGCGGTCGAGCGGGCGCCCGGCCGCCTGGGTGCGGGCGATCAACGCCTCGACCGCCGGGTCCTCCGGCAACCCCGGCCCGTAGGCGAGCGGCACGCCGGAGGGAGGATCGTCGCGGGAGGGCATCGGGGTCACCGGTCTGGCTCGCGGGCTCCGCCGCCCGCCGGCGGAGGGCCGGCGCGGCGGGCGGAGCGCGGCGATGATAGCGGAGGCGGCGGGGCCGAGCCGGGCCGGCGAGGCCGGCCGACCCGGCGCCGCGCCGGGCGCGGCCGGGGGGAGGGGGCCGGCGGTCAGTCGAGCGTGAAGTTCACGGTGAGGTTGTAGTAGACCTCGACCGGCTTGCCGTTGAGCGTGGCCGGCTTGAACTTCCAACCCTTGATGGCGCGCTGGGCGGCGTCGCCCAGCCCCATCGGCAGGTCCTTGACGATCTTGGTGTGGGTCACGTTGCCCTTCCGGTCGATGATCGCTTCGATGACCACGACTCCCTCCACTTTGGCCGCACGGGCCGGGTCGGGGTACTTCGGATCGGGGGCGTTCACCTTCACCGGGGCCTTCACGTCGCCGCCGACGCGGATCGGGCCGGTCGGCTCGGCCGGCGGCGGCGGACCGGGGATCTGCATCGCCAGGTCGGGGGCGGGCAGGTCCGGCTGCGGCTCCGGGGTGATCTCCGGCTCGTCGGCGTACTCGATCACCTCGTCCGGCTGCGGCGGCGGCTCGGGCTCGACCACCGGCTCCGGCTCGTCGGGCGTCTCGTCCGGCACCGGCAGCTTCTTCGCCTCCGGCTTCGGTGCCGGCTTCTTCTCCGCCTTCTTCGGCTTCGGCTTGGGCTTCTCTTCGGGCGGCGGCGGCGGCCGGAACTTCACCTGGTGGATGACGTACGGCTTTTCCTGCTCCGGCTTCGGAGGCGTCTGCGCCTCCAGCATGTTGGGGAGCTTGAGAGCGAGGAAGACCAGGTGCACGGCGATGGCGATGCCGAGGGCCCAGCGCAGGCGCCGGCGGTCGCGGCCGCCGCTCGTCGCGATGCGCTCCTGCCGGGCATCGATGTACGGGTTTCCGGTCTTCTCGTACTTGTCCGCCATGGTCACCTCCTGGCCGCTCGGAGGCGCCCGCCTCCGCGGCGACGGCCGTCTGGATTTCAAGATCCCTGCCAGGCGTACGGCCCGCCGCCGCCGGGGAGCTCCGGCCCGCCGCGCCGGCGTCGCGCCGCCGCCCGGTCTAAGATCGGACGTCATGGCGGCCCGCGACGAGCTCTGCGACCACCTCGCCGACCTGCTGTCCCCGCTGGGCGAGATCCGCTACCGCGCCATGTTCGGGGCGTACGGCGTCTACGTCGACGGTGTGATGACCGCGATCGTCGACGACGGGGTGCTCTACCTGAAGGCCGACGAGGTCAACCGGCCCGACTTCGAGGCCATGGGGATGGCCCGCTTCCGCCCCGATCCGCGGCGCGAGGGGACGATGCCCTACCACGAGGTGCCGCCGGAGCTGATCGACGACCCGGAGCGGCTGCTCCCCCTGGCGGCCTCGGCGGCGGCCGCCGCACGGCGGCTGGCGGCGCGGCGCCGACGCCGCGCGAAGCGGTAGGCGCCGGCGCGTGCCCCACTGGGTGCTCTACCCCGCCCTGCTCGCCGCCGGCTTCGTGGCCGGCGCCCTCAACGTGATCGCGGGGGGCGGCTCGTTCCTCACCCTCCCGGTGCTGATCTTCTTCGGGCTGCCGCCCACCGTGGCCAACGCCACCAACCGGGTCGGCGTGGCGATCCAGAACGTCGGCGCCGTCTGGGGCTTCCACCGCCACCGGGTGCTCGACTGGCGGTTCGCGCTGTGGGCCTCGGTGCCGGCGTGCGCCGGCGCCGCCCTCGGTGTCTGGGGCGCCCTGGCGATCGGCGACGAGGCGTTCAAGAAGGTGCTCGCCGTGCTGATGGTGGCGCTGAGCCTGTGGACGCTGCTGCGCGGCCGCGGGCGGCCGCCGGCGGCCGGCGGGGGCGAGGGCGGCCGCGGGCCGCGGCGGTGGCTCCTCGCCGCCGGCTTCTTCGCGGTGGGGATCTACGGCGGCTTCGTGCAGGCCGGGGTGGGCTTCCTGATCCTCGCCGCCACCTCGTTCGCCGGCCTCGACCTGGTGCGGGGCAACGCCGTCAAGGTCCTGGCGATCCTCGCCTTCACCACCCTGTCGCTCGCCATCTTCGCCACCCAGGGGGTGGTCGCCTGGGGGGTCGGACTGGTGCTCGCGGCCGGCAACCTCGCCGGCAGCCAGCTCGGCGTCCGCCTCACCGTGCTCAAGGGGCACGACTGGGTGCGCACCGTGGTCACCGGCGCGGTGGTGGTCTTCGCCGTCCTGCTGTGGTTCGACTGAGCGCGCGCGACGCCGCGCCTCACGCCGGGGCGGCGACCGCCGCGCCGCGGAGCTGCCCGACCACCTTCAGCAGCACCGCCTTGCGGTCCTTGAGCCCCTCGCGGAACTCCATGCGGTCGGTGTCGGCGATCTCCATGCGCAGGTCGGACAGGTAGCTCTCCAGCACCGCCACCAGGACCTGGCGCTCCTCCTCGGTCACCTCGAGCCGGATCATCTCGGGCCTCCTTTCCGCGTCTCGCGCGTGCCGGGACCGTCCCCTCGGACATCCTAGAATCGTCGCGGGCCGGGCGGGCCGCCCGCGCGGGTGGGCGGTCCCGCCCCGTCGCGTCTTGCCGCGGCGGCCGAAGCTGTCAGGCTGGGCTCCGGCGCCGCGCCGGCCGGTCGGTTCCCGGCCGCGGGCTCCGCACGCGACACCCCGAGGCCAACCGAACGGAGGGAGGATCCGCATGGAGCGCAGGAAAGTCGTCATCATGGGGGCGGCGGGACGGGACTTCCACAACTTCAACACGCTGTTCCGCGGCGACGACCGGGTCCGGGTGGTGGCGTTCACGGCCGCCCAGATCCCCGACATCGACGGGCGCACGTACCCCGCCGAGCTGGCCGGCGGGCTGTACCCGGACGGCGTGCCGATCCGCCCCGAGAGCGAGCTCGAGTCGATCGTGCGCGACGAGGCGATCGACGAGGTGTGGTTCTCCTACTCCGACGTGCCGCACCTCTACGTGATGCAGGTCGCCAGCCGGGTGATCGGTTGGGGGGCGCACTTCGGCGTCTGCTCGGTCCAGCGCACCATGCTGCGCTCGAGCCGGCCGGTGATCGCCGTCACCGCGGTGCGCACGGGCGTCGGCAAGTCGCAGACCACCCGCTACCTGTCGCGGATCCTGCGCCGGATGGGCAAGAAGGTCGTCGCGGTGCGCCACCCGATGCCGTACGGGGACCTGTCCCGCCAGATCTGCCAGCGCTTCGCCACCTACGAGGACCTCGACCGCCACGACACCACGATCGAGGAGCGCGAGGAGTACGAGCCCCACATCGACAACGGCTTCGTGGTCTACGCCGGCGTCGACTACGAGCGCATCCTGCGCGAGGCCGAGAAGGAGGCCGAGGTCATCCTGTGGGACGGCGGCAACAACGACACCCCGTTCTTCCGCCCCGACCTCCACATCACCCTGCGTCGACCCGCACCGTCCCGGCCACGAGCTGACCTACTACCCGGGGCAGACCAACTTCCTGCTCGCCGACGTGCTGGTGGTCAACAAGGTGTCGACCGCCGACCCGAAGGACGTCGAGACGGTGCTCGCCAACTGCCGGCGGGAGAACCCCTCCGCCCGGGTCGTGCAGTGCCGCTCCGCCATCACGCTGGACGACGCCGAGAAGGTGCGCGGCAAGCGCGCGCTGGTGGTCGAGGACGGCCCCACCCTCACCCACGGCGGCATGACCTACGGCGCCGGCTGGTTCGCCGCCAAGGAGGCCGGGGCGGCCGAGATCGTCGACCCCGTGCCCTACGCCGTCGGCTCGATCCGCGCCACCTACGAGAAGTACCCGAACGCGCGCAAGATCCTGCCCGCGATGGGCTACGGCGAGCGGCAGATCCAGGAGCTCGAGGAGACCATCCGCGCCACCCCGGCCGACGTCGTCGTCGAGGGCACCCCGATCGACCTGCGCCGCGTGCTGTCGGTCGACAAGCCGATCGCCAACGTCCGCTACGAGCTCGAGGAGCTCGAGCCCGGCGTGCTGGAGGCCGCCGTCGAGCGCGTGCTCGCGGGCTCCGCGGCCGCCTGATCCCCCTTCGCCCCGCCGGCCGGACCCCTGACGTCGACGGCGGGGTCCGGCACGACCGGTACGACTCCGGAGCCGCGGCGCAGGAGATCGCGCGCGGCACGGTGCGATGGCGAGAATCGTCCGCGCAGCGGCGGCGTTCCGCGCTTCGAGGCGCTCGGCCCGGAGCCGCTACCGGGACGTCGGTCCTGGTGAGTGCGCGCGCGCCTCGGGGCGCCGAGCCCGGGCCGCGCGCCTCACCACGACGAGCTCGTCGGCACCCAGAGCTCCCCCATCTTCGTCAGAGTGATCTCGCCCTGCGCCTTCTCGCCTGCCAGGACGCCTTCGATCTTCAGGAGGGCGGTCTGGCCGTCGCTCGACCCCCCGAGGATGGTGACGTCGGTGGGCGTCAGCTCCCGCAGGAAGTCCAGCTGTTCCTGCGCGTCGTCGCCCTCGAGGGCCGCCGCCATCTCCGCCGGCACCAGCGGCTTCAAGGCCGCGAGCTCACCGCTGTGGACCGCCGCCACCCAGCGGAGATAGGCACGTCCGGGCTCGCCGCCGTCGGCCGGCAACGCCTCTCCGATCGGCGCGTCGGGGTCGGAGAGAGGAAGGTCGAAGGTGAGGTCGTACTGGAAGGTGTCGTCGAAGATCTTCTGCGGCTCGTCGTGGTGGACGCGGCCGACGAACCGGTCGGGACCGGTGCTCCGCAGCTCGATCTTCGGATAGGTGCCCCCCGTGACGTTGCCGCCGGCGTCCGCCGAGAGCTTCAGCGACTGCGAGTACACCTGCAGCTCCGGCGTGTCGCCGAACTCCTCCGTCCGCGTCACGCCGAGCTCGATCCAGGCGGTGTCGGAGACGAAATGGCCGAGCTCCCTCGGCTCCACCGGATGCTCGACGAAGAGCAGCGTCCAGGTCGGATCGCTCTCCTCGTAGAAGCCCTTCTCCGCCGCCCAGACATAGGCGTAGGGGAGCTCGATCGTCTTGCCGTTGACGACGAACGTACCGCTCACCTCGGGCTCGCCCGTCGCGGCGCCGGCAGCGGCGGCGAGACCCAGGACGAGCAGGGCGGCCACCAGCCCTCGCCGTGCGACCGACCTGAGATCGACCCGCGTGCGATCTTCGCGCATGACACGATCCTCCTGGAGAGTGCGACCTGCGCCTCGCAAGGCGAGGTCGAGGGTGGTTTCGACACCCCATCCTACCGGCGACGGTCCCCAGGTCCGTTCTGCTTCCGATCTCGAGCTCGCGGAGAGGGGCCGGCCTCGCCCCGGCCCGACGTTCGGGCGCCCCCGCGCCTTGACCGCCGCCGACGCCCCCGGCTACACTTCCGGGTCCCGACGCGTGGGGCCGTAGCTCAGTTGGGAGAGCGCTTGAATGGCATTCAAGAGGTCGTCGGTTCGATCCCGATCGGCTCCACCACCCCCCTTCCACCCCCGTTGACGGGACCCGGGCGCGGCAGCGCGCTCGCAACGACCGTGGACCGCCGCGCGGCGCAGGCATCCGTCTCCGCGCTCGTGGGACGGCAGGAGCCCGGTGGCCGTCGCCGTCCCTACCCCTCGCGCAACGCCCTCACGGGATCGGTGCGGGCAGCGCGCAGGGCCGGGCCGAGCGCCGCCGCCAGGCCCGCGGCGAACAGCAGGAGCGCCGCGGCGGAGAGGGCCACCGGATCGGTGGGGCGGACGCCGTAGAGGGCGCCGGCGAGCAGCCGCGAGGCGGCGAGCGCCCCGGCCAGCCCGAGCACGACACCCGCTCCCAGCATCCGCAGACCCGACCGCAGGACCCCGCGGACCACCTGGTCGCGCCGCCCTCCGAGGGCGATGCGGACGCCGATCTCGTGGGTGCGGCTGCGGGCGGTGTAGGCCATCACCCCGTAGACGCCGGCGACGCCGAGCACCAGGGCGACGAACGCGAAGAGCCCGACCAGCACGAGCTGGAAGCGGGGCTCGCCACGGAGATCGGCCGCGGCGGCGGCGAGGGTCCGTAGGGAGACCGGCTGGAGATCCGGGTCGATCCGTTCCAGGGTGGCGCGCACCGGCCCCACGAGGGTCGCCGGTTCGACCGCGGTCCGCACCGCGAAGTAGGTCGCCCAACGGGTGTACTGCCGGTTGGAGAAGTAGATCTCGGCCACCGGCGGTCGCCCCGGAAAGAAGGACTTCACGTCCCGGACCACGCCGACCACCCGGACCTGCATCTGGAGCTGGGGCAGCGTGACGGTGGCGTCGACCGGGGAGCGGTCCGGCCACAGTCGTCGCGCCAGGGTCTCGTTGACCACGGCGACCCGCGGCCGGCCCGCGACGTCGTCCTCCCGCAGACCGCGGCCGTCGACCACCGGGACGCCGAGGGTGCGGAAGTAACCGGGCCCGACGTCGAACCAGGCGGCCGTCGGCGCGTCCTGCACCGCGTCGCCGCGCCCGTCGACCAACAAGGGGGTCGTGCCGTCGCCTCCGAAGATGGGTCCCGCCGACATGGTGCCGACCGCGGCCACCCCGGGCAGCGCGGCGATCTCCTCCTCCACCCGGCGGTAGAGGCCCAGCACCTCCTCCGCGGAACCGTAGCGGCCGGACGAGGGGAAGACCTGGAAGGTCAACAGGTGTCGAGTCTCGAAGCCGGGACGCCAGTCGAGCAGGCCCGCGAAGCTGCGCAGCAGCAGCAGAGCCGCCGCCAGCAACACCACCGCCAGGGCGAGTTGGCCCGCCACCAGCAGCTCCCGGGCCCGGGTCGTCGGCCGGCCCGTGGAGGACCGCCGGCCCTCCCCCAGCGCCCCTGCGGGGGCGACGCGGGCCAGCCGCAGCGCCGGCACCAGGCCCGCCGCCAGGCCGCTGAGCAGCGAGACCGACAACGCGAGGGCGAGCAGGGGGAGGTCGAGGGTGACCTCGTCGAGGCGCGGGACGCCGGCCGGGGCCATGCGCACGAAGGCCGGAGTCGCCCACACCGCCAGCAGCACGCCGAGGGTCCCGCCGGCGATGCCCAGGAGCGCGCTCTCCGCCAGCAAGCGCCACACGATCGAGCCGCGCCCGGCGCCCAAGGCCAGCAGGATCGCGGCCTCGTGCCGGCGGGAGGTCGCGCGCACCAGGAGCAACCCGGCCAGGTTGACGCACACGATCAGCAGCACCAGGCCCGCCGCCGCCAAGAAGATCAGCAGCATCGGCCGGGCGTCGCGCACCAGGAACTCCCGCATCGGAACCACCCGGACGCCCCAGCCGCCCACCGTCTCCGGGTGGAGCGCGGCGAGCCCGGCCTCGATCGCCGTCAGCTCCGCCTCGGCGCGCGTCACGTCGGTCCCGGGGCGCAGGCGGCCCACCGCGACGAAGCCGCGCCACGAGCGGGTCTCCTCGTCCCGCGGGTCGAACGGCAGCGGCGTCCACAGCCGCGCGTGGCCGAGGCGCGGGAAATAGGCCGCGCGCGGCAGCACGCCGATCACGCGGTACGGCTCGTCGTTGAGCAGCAGTTTCCGGCCGAGCACCTCGGGGTCGCCGCCGAGCTGATCCTGCCAGGCGTCCCAGGTCAGGACGACGACGTGCGCGTCGCCCCGGGGCGGCAGATCACGGGCCTCGATCGACCGGCCCAGCAGCGGCCGCACGCCCAGCGCGCGCAGGAACCCGGGGGTGGCGACGGCGCTGTCGACCAGCGCGACGCTCCCCCCGTCGGCGGGCCGCGCCGAGACGGCGTCGCTGCGCGCCACGCCCAGCACCTCGAGCGCCGCGCTCCGCGCCGCCCAGTCCTCGGCGTCGGGCGGTGAGACGCTGCAATAGGGCCCCTTGCCCTCGTGCGTCTCGCACAGGGTCACCACCCGGGCCGCAGCGGCCAGCGGGAGCGGCCTGAAGAGGATGTGCTCGACGACGCTGAAGATCGCGGTGGTGGCCCCGATCCCCAACGCCAGCACCAGCACCGTCGGCACGGTGAAGCCGGGGCCGGCGGCGAGCGAGCGGAATGCGTGACGGACATCCCTCCACATTGCGGACATCTTCGCCCTCCGTACCACCGTCCCCACGAGGCAGAAGAGGCACGTTCGATGCCACGCACCGGTGCCGCGCAAACGCCTGCCGGAGAAGCGATTCCGCCCGGCACCGGAGCGAGCGGCCCGTCCGCTGGCGGGATCGCCCTTCCACCCGCGGACGCCCCGGGGACGCCGGACGGAGCCCGCTCGCGGCGTGGACCGCCGGAACGCGGCCGGTCGCCGCGGGGCTCAGCTCGACGCGCCGCGGGTGCCGAGGGCGGCGCCGGCGGCCCGCGCCGCCCGATCCCAGGCCTACTTCCCCGCGTCGAGCTCGGCGAGGAGGACGCGCACGGCCTCCTCGAGCTGCTGGTCGCGGCCCTGGGCCTCGAGCGCCGGATCGTTGTCGACCTGGTGGTCGGGGGCCAGGTGCTTGCGCTCGAGGAAGTCGCCCTCGTTGTCCACCAGCCCGACCTCGGGGATGCCGAAGACCAGGGTCGGGTCCTGGAGGCGCTCCCACCAGACCGAGGTGCAGGTGCCGGGCACCGGCATGCCCACCGTCTCGCCGATGCCGAGCTCGGTGTAGGCGGCCGGGAAGCAGTGGGCGTCGGAATAGTTGCCCTCGTTCATCACCACGATCGACGGTTTGGTCCAGCGCAGCGACGGCTCGGTGCCCAGCTTCTGCCCCCGCGGCACGTTGCGGGCGAAGACCTTGCCGGTGAGGAAGACGGTGAGCGCCTCGTCGAGGTTGCCGCCGCCGTTGAAGCGGGTGTCGAGGACGATCGCCTCCTTGTCCACCGCGCGGCCGAAGATCTCCTCGAAGATCTGGCGGTAGGAGGCGTCGTTCATGCCGCGGATGTGGGCGTAGCCGAGGCGGCCGTTCGACAGCCGGTCGACCTCGGCGCGCCGCGAGCGCACCCAGCGCTTGTAGAGCAGCTGCGACTCCTCGCGGCCGTCGATCGGCTTGGCGGTCTCCTGCCAGCGGGTGCCGGTCGCGGGATCGAGCAGGCCCAGCCGCACCGGGGTGCCGGCCTTGTGGTTGAGCAGCGGGTACCAGTTGGCGCCCGCGCGCGATCGCCTCGCCGTCGATCGACTCGAGGACGACGCCGGGGGCGATCCGGGTGCCGGCCCGGGTCAGCGGCCCGCCCTCGACCACCTCGGCGATCTCGACCCCGGGGCCGGTGTGGTCGGGGCGCGGGAAGAAGGCGAGCGAGGCGGTGGCGTCGGCGTCCTCGGAGTGCGGCCGGTAGCGGCCCCCGGTGTGCGAGGCGTCGAGCTCGCCCTGCATCTCCGAGATCAGCTCGGCGAAGTCGCGGTTGTTGCTGACGTGCGGCAGGAAGCGGGCGTAGGCGGTCTTCATGGCGTCCCAGTCGACGCCGTGCAGGTCTTCGACGTAGAACTTCTCCTTGGTCTGCCGCCAGATGTGCTCGAACAGGTAGGCCCGCTCGGCGGCCGCGTCGAGCTCGATGCGGGCCCGCAGCGCCACCGGCTTGACCTTGCCGCCCTCGAGCTCCACCGTGGTCAGCTTGCCGTCGGCGAGCACGAAGGCCTTCTTGCCGTCGTGGTCGATGGCTCAGCCCGCCGGCGCGCTCGGCGTCGAGCTTCGCCAGCAGCTCGACCTCGTCCTTGCGCGGGCCGCGCCACCCACAGGTCGAACCCCTTCTCGAAGCGGGCCAGGTAGACCAGGGTCTCGCCGTCGGGGCTGAGCCGGGCGTCGGCGAGGTCGGCCGGCGCGTGGGTCAGCCGGACCGTGCGGTCCTCGAGCCCGGTGAGCTCCATCGCCACCGGATCGGCGAGCTCGGGCGCCTCCTTGCCGCCCTTCCCCTCCGCGGCGCCCTTCGCCTCTCCCTTCTTGCCCTTGGCCTTGCTCTTGCCCTTGGCCTCGCCCTCGGCCGCTCCCTTCTCCTCCCCCTTCTCCGCGTCGTCCTTCGCCTCGTCCTCCTTGGCCTTCACCTGCTCGAACTCGGCCGGGGACAGGTTGAAGCGATCCCACGCCTTCTCGGTGAAGAACATGGCGTAGACGTCGTCCTGGCTCCCCCAGCCCGAGTGGCGCCGCATGCCCTGGCGGTCGGTGGCCCAGTACATCATCGTGCCGTCGCGGTTGAAGCGCGGGATCTCGTCCTCGTAGCCGCTGCGGGTGAGGTTGACCAGCTCGCCCTCGCCGCTCGCCGGCACCAGGCCCACCTCCGACGACCAGCGGCCGTCGCTGAGGAACTGCACCAGCAGCCAGCGGCCGTCGGGCGACCACTGGAACCACTGGTCGCCGTCGGCATAGGAGTAGTTGCGGTCGCCGGCCAGCACCTGGTGGCTGGCGCCGGTGGCCAGGTCGAGGACCTCGAGCGTGGTGCGGTTCTCGAGGTAGGCCACCTGCTTGCCGTCCGGGCGAGAACAGCGGCTGGAAGGTCTCGTCCGGGGTCTCGAGCACCGGCCGCTCGACGATCGCCGTGGCGTTGAAGAAGGCGGGCTCGTCGTCGTCGGTGAGGTCGCTGCGGTAGAGGTTCCAGCTGCCGTTGCGCTCGCTGGCGTAGATCAGGCTGCGGCCGTCGGGCGAGAAGCTGACCGACCGCTCCTGCTCCGGGGTGTCGGTGATGCGCTTGGTGACCGGGTAGTCGGTCGCCGTCACGAAGACCTCGCCGCGGGCGACGAAGGCGATCTCCTTGCCGCTCGGCGAGACGTCGAACTCGGAGAGCTGGTCGCCGACGTCGGTCCACTCGACCAACCCGCCGCGCGGCTCGGTCGTCACCCCGACCTCGACCCGGTGGCTCTCGGCGGCTCCGGCCGGCCGCAGCCAGAGCTCATCCGTCCCAGGTGTAGCAGAGGTCCCCCTGGCGCGAGATCGACAGGAACCGCACCGGGTGCGTGGCGTGCCGGGTGATCTGCTCCGGCTGCCCGGGTCCCGGCCAGGTCGAGACGCCAGACGTTGAAGCTCCCGCTGCGCTCGGAGAGGTAGTAGAGCGACGCCTCGTCGGGGCTCCACACCGGCTGCCGGTCGTCGGCGCCGAGCTGCGGTCCAGCCGCGTGTGGCGGCCGGTCGCCGCGTCGTAGGTCCACACGTCGCGCGCGAACGACGAGTCGTCGTGCTTGCGCCAGTGCATCTCGTAGCCCTTGCGGTCCGAGTACGCCAGCGTCGGTGCCGGCGCGGTTCCACACCGCGTACTCGGCCGGCGTCGTCAGCACCTGCTCCGGCATGCCGCCGGCGAGCGCCACGCGGTAGAGCTCGGGCTGGGCCCCGGTGGGGAACTGGACGTTGGTCACCGCGTCGAGCCGGGCCGACTCGAACAGCACCGACTGCCCGTCGGGCGTGAAGCTGGTCGGGCACGTCGTCGGCGGAGTGGAAGGTGAGGCGGCTGCGCGGCGCCGCCCGCCGCCGCGATGACGTAGACGTCGAAGTTGCCGTAGCGGTCCGCGGCGAAGGCGATCTGGCTGCCGTCGGGCGACCAGACCGGCGTGGCCCTCGTAGGCCTCGTGCACGGTCAGCGGCGTCGCGACGCCGCCGGCCGCCGGCACCGTCCACAGGTCGCCGCGGTAGCTGAAGGCGATGGTGCGACCGTCCGGCGAGATCGCCGGGGTAGCGGATCCACAGGGCCGGCTCGGCGGCGCGGGCGAGCAACGGGGCCGCCCCCAGGAGGGCGAGCGAAAGGGCGAGACGGGCGAGTCGCGGCTGGCGCAAGACGATCTCCTCCTCTGCGGACGGAAGGGTCCGAACGGGGCAGGTACGCAGTCTCGCACGAGAGGTTGCGGCCCGCGGGTCGGTCGGGACCGGCCCGCGGGGTCGGGCCGCCGGGCGGCCGCCTCGGCGCGGCGCGCCGGCGCGTCACGATCCGCCAGGGGCGGTGTCCCCGGGAGCAGGGCGGCCCGGAACCGGGGCGGGGTCCGGGCCCCCTACGCCCACTTCTCGCCGAGCTCGGCGATCCCGGCCCGTCCCAGGTCCTCGGCGGACATGACCGGGTGGAACTCGACCTCGGCGTCGAAGGCGAGGAAGAAGGGCTCGGCGTAGCGGGGGATCTCCGCGGCGTCCTGGACGTCGACCACCAGGATGGCGGCGCGCTTGCCCTCCAACTCGGTGAAGTAGACGGCCTCCGGCCGCAGCTCGTCGACGATCCTGCGCAGGGTGCGGTCCGCGCTGCCGTCGCGCACGCCGGCGTTGAACCGCGTGGTCGAGCTCTTCGTGATCATCAACATCCGCATCCGGGCCTCCTCGGCGACCTCGCGCCCACGGCGGGGAGGGGCGATTCCCACCCCGCAGCGAGCGTAGCACCGGGTCCGCGCCGGACCGCTCCGGCGGACCGCGCCCGGCGGAGAGCGCGGTGAGGCCGTCGGACGAGTCCGCCCGCCGAGTGCCGGGCGTCGCGGGCTCGGAGGCCTCCGAGCGCCGGGGAGACCCGGCCGGCGGGGCGCCCGGCTGCCGACGAGAGTAATGGGCCGGACGTCGCCGTCGACCGGGGTGGAGAGGCGCCGGCGGCGACGAGAGCTCCCGCGGCTCGACCGCGGTCGGTGGACGGTCCCCGGGCCTCGGAGACCGCGCCGGACGCCCGGACACCTGTCCGGCCGGCCGCGACAGGTGTCCGGGTGCCGGCGTCCGGAGCGGACGCCGGGGACGCCCCGAGGACGGCCGGCATCCTCAGATAAAGCCTTTCCCACGAGTGGCTTCCGTGACGCCGGAGGGAAGGCTGCCCGGCGCCGGCGCGGCTGGCCCGGCGGTTGCTGTCCATCCTCCCGGCATGCGCGACACGGTGGGGATGGATCGGGTCCTGGAGCCGCCGCCGGCTCGGCGGCGGATCGTCCTGTGGACGGCCGCGGGGCTGGCGCTGGTCGTCGCCCTGGTCGCCGCCCGGCCGCTGATCGCGCGCTGGGGGTCGGCGGACCGGTCGATCGAGCGCTCGCGGCTGCGGCTGGCGACGGTGAAGCGCGGCGACCTGGTGCACGACGTGGCGGTCCAGGGGCGGGTGGTGGCGGCGTCGCGGCCGACGCTGTTCAGCCCGGCGGCGGGGATCGTCGACCTGCGGGTGAAGGAGGGCGAGGCGGTGGCCGCCGACCAGGTGCTGGCGGTGGTCGAGAGCCCCGACCTCGACAGCCGGCTGGAGCAGGAGAAGGCGACCTGGGAGGCGCTGCGCTCGGAGGTCTCGCGCCTCGAGCTCTCCGAGCGCCAGCAGAACCTCGCCAACGAGCAGCAGGAGGCCCTCCTCGGCGTCCGCCGCGACGCCGCGGCGCGCGAGGCGCAGCGCTCGGAGGCGCTGGCCGCGCAGGGCCTGCTCAACGACATCGAGCTCGAGCGCGCCCGCGACGCCCTGCGGGTGGCCTCCCTCGAGCTCGAGCAGTCCAGCCGCTCGAAGGGCCTCGCCCGCGAGATGCTCGCCTTCCAGGTCGCCGACGCCCGCCACCGTCTGGAGGGCCAGCGTCTGGCGGTGGAGGAGGCGGCGCGCCGCGTCGCCCAGCTCACCATCCGCTCGCCCTTCACCGGCCTGGTGGCCACCCTCGAAGCCGAGGATCGCGACGCCGTGGTCGCCGGCCAGGCTCTGCTCGGGGTCGTCGACCTCGGCGAGCTCGAGGTGGCGGTCAACATCCCCGAGGCCTATGCCGACGACGCCACACCCGGGGTCGCCGCCGCCGTCCTGGTCGACGGCGCCAACGTGGCGGGGCGGCTGACCCGGGTGGCGCCCGAGGTCCAGGACAGCCAGGTGGAGGGCCGGGTGGCCTTCACCCACGGCCTGCCGCCGGGCCTGCGCCAGAACCAGCGCCTCAGCGTCCGCCTGATCCTCGACCAGCGCCACGACGTGCTCAAGGTGCCGCGCGGGCCCTTCCTGGAGAGCGGCGGTGGCAAGGCCATCTACGTGGTCTCCGACGGCGTCGCGCGACGGCGCCCGATCGAGGTCGGGGCGGTGAGCGTGACCGAGGTGGAGGTGGCGCACGGCCTGGAGGAGGGCGAGCAGGTGGTGCTCTCCGACCTGGGAACCCTCGAAGGCTCTTCCACCGTATTGATCCGGGACTGAACCCGAGAGCGAAGGAGAGACGGACGATGGCGATGCTGGAGATGCGCGACGTCACCAAGAGCTACCGCACCGAACTGGTGGAGACCCGGGCGCTGGACGAACTGACGCTGACCGTCGAGGAGGGCGAGTTCGTCGCCCTGTCGGGCCCCTCCGGCTCGGGCAAGACCACCTTCCTCAACGTCGCCGGGCTGCTCGACACCTTCGACGAAGGGACCTACCGTCTCGACGGCGACGACGTCTCACGGCTCGACGACCGGCGCCAGTCGCGGGTCCGCAACCGCAAGATCGGCTTCATCTTCCAGAGCTTCAACCTGATCCCCGACCTCGACGTCTTCGACAACGTCGACGTGCCCCTGCGCTACGCGGGGGTCGGCCGGCGGTGAGCGCCGGCAACGGATCGAGGACGCGCTGTCTCGTGGTGGGCCTCACCGGGCGCACCCACCACCTGCCGTCGCAGCTCTCGGGCGGCCAGCAGCAGCGGGTGGCGATCGCCCGGGCCCTGGCCACGCGGCCCCGGCTGCATCCTCGCCGACGAGCCCACCGGCAACCTCGACTCGGCGACGGCGCAGGAGATCATGGCGCTGCTGCAGCAGGTCAACGAAGAGGGCACCACCATCCTGATGGTGACCCACGATCCCGGCTGCGCCGCCTACGCCGACCGCCAGCTCCACATCCTCGACGGCCGGCTGATCGACCTGCGCGAGGAGAAGCTCCCCGCCCTGGGGCTCTCCCAGCTCGTCACCGGACCCGCACCCACGGTCTCCTGAGAGGACGCTCCCGTGATCGGCTACTACCTGCGCCTCGCCGCCAAGAGTCTCGTCGCCACCCCCGGCACCACGCTGCTGACGGTGGTCGCCATCGGCCTGGGAATCGCGGTGCCGAGCGGCATCCTCAGCATCCACCACGTCTTCGCCCAGAACCCGATCCCCGGCAAGAGCGATCGCCTGTTCAACGTCCGCGTCGACAGCTGGGACCCGCACAGCGAGTTCTTCGACGTCGATCCCGGCGACCCGCCCAAGCACATCACCTACCAGGACATGGCCGGCCTGATGCGCCAGGACACCGTCTCCACGCACCGAACCGGAGTCGGCACGGCCGTGGCCTTCGCCTTTCCCGAAGGGCGAGACGCCCGCCCCTACCAGACCCGGGTGCAGCTCTGCCACGCCGACTTCTTCCCCATGTTCGACGCGCCCTTCGCCTACGGCGCCGGTTGGACCCGGCAGGCCGACGAGCGCCGCGACCGGGTGGTGGTGCTGAGCCGTGAGGCCAACGAGAAGCTCTTCGGCGGCGCCGACAGCGTCGGCCGCCGGGTGCGGCTGGGGGGCAGGAGCTCACCGTCGTCGGCGTGCTCGCCGAGTGGCGGCCGACGCCGGTCTACTTCGACATCCTCAACAACCCCTTCGGCCTGCCGCGCGAGTTCCTGGTCCCGTTCGACCTCGTCCGCGAGCCCGGCCTCCGGGCTCGTCCGCAGCGGCCAGTCCGACTGCTGGAAGGACTGCGCCGGCGGTACCGACGCCTACTTCACCGCCTCGGAGAGCACCTGGATCCAGTACTGGGTCGAGCTGCCGCCGGACCGCCTCGCCGCCTACCGCGACTACGTCGACGACTACGCCCGCGACGCAGAAGCGCCTCGGCCGTTTCCCACGGCCGCTCAACAACCGCGTCACGCCGCTGATGGAGTGGCTGCAGGTGCGCAAGGTCGTGCCGCCGGCGACGCGGGCGATGGTGGTCATCGCCTTCCTCTTCCTGGCCGTGTGCTGCCTCAACCTGGTCGGCCTGCTGCTCGCCAAGTTCCTCTCCCGCGCCGGGCGGCTGGGCGTGCACCGCGCGCTCGGCGCGTCGCGCCGGGACGTCTTCGTGCAGCGCCTGGTCGAGTGCGAGCTGGTCGGCGCCGGCGGCGGCCTGCTCGGCCTCGGCCTGGCGGCGCTCGCGATGGGGACGCTGGACCGCATGCTGCCGAGCTTCCTGGCGGCGCACGGCCTGCTGACGGCGAACGCGTTCACTCTCGTCGTCGCCCTCGGCCTCGCCCTGGTCGCCGGGCTGCTCTCCGGCATCTATCCCGCCTGGCGAGCCTGCCGCATCGCCCCGGCCGTCCAACTCAAACTGCAGTAGAGCGAAAGGAGTCGTCACCATGCAGCTCGGACCGATCCTGCGCGCGATGGGCCACAGCCGGATGCGGGTGGGACTGTTGGTGGCTCGAGATCGCCTTCACCCTGGTCATCGTGCTCAACTGCCTGGGCATGATCCTCGACCAGCGGGCCACCATCGAGCGGCCCAGCGGCATCGACGAGGACAACCTGATCGGCGTCACCTCGAGGGCCTGGGGCGAGGCCTACGGCGACCGCAACTACCGCCGCCAGATCATCGATCGCGACCTCGCGGCCCTGCGCACCCTGCCCGGGGTGGTCGACGCCTCGGCGATCAGCAACTTCCCGCTCCAGGGCGGCGGCAGCTCGTTCAAGATCAAGCCGCTCGGCGCTCCCGACAGCGCCAAGGTCTCCTCGCCCGTCTACACCGCGGACCCCCACGTGCTCCGACACCCTCGGCCTCGAGGTGGTGGCGGGGAGGGCGCTGACCGACGACGACGTGCCGGCGCAGCCCGGGCCGCAGATCCTCAACATCCTCGTCACCCGCGACCTCGCCGACGCCCTGTTCCCCGACGGCGACGCGCTGGGCAAGACGGTCGACACCGGCAGCGAGGAGTACCCCGACCTCATCGTCGGGGTCCTCGACCACATGTTGACCCCCTACGGCGGCGGTCCGATGGAGAGCCGCATCACCTTCTACCCGGGCAAGCCCGGCTACGACGCCGCCATCTCCTACGTGGTCCGCACCGAGCCGGGCGAGGTGCGGGCGGTGCTGCCGTCGCTCGAGCCGGCGCTCCTCGCGACGCAGGCGGACCGCACCCTGCAGGTCCAGACCCTGGCCGAGATCAAGGGCGCCGCCTACCTCCAGAACCGCCTCGTCATCCGGGTGCTGTCGAGCATCGTCTTCCTGCTGCTCTTCGTCACCGGGCTCGGCATCTACGGCGTCACTTCGTTCTCGGTCACCCAGCGCACCAAACAGGTGGGGACGCGCCGCGCCCTGGGTGCCTCGCGGGCGGCCATCGTCCGCTACTTCCTGCTCGAGGCGGCGCTGGTCACCGCGCTGGGCTCGACCCTCGGGCTGGCGGGGGCCTACGGGCTCAACCTGCTGCTGGTGACGCGGCTCGGCAGCGCACCCCTGCACGCGGATCTGGCGATCGCCGGCACCGCCCTGTTGTGGCTCCTGATCCTGTCGGCGACCGTGCTGCCGGCGCGGCGCGCCGCCGGCCTGTCGCCGGCGCTGGCCACCCGCAGCGTGTGAGCGCGGCGGCGCCGCGGCGGCGCTTCCCCGGGGCGGGCGGCGGCCGCGGGGGCCGGTGCGGGGGACGGGTCGTAGACTGACGATGCCGATGGGAGAATCCGCGGTCGTCCTGATCGTCGAGGACCAGGAGCCGGTGGCCCGCGCCATCGCCCTGCTGCTCGACCTGCACGGGCTGCCCTCGGTCACCGTGCGCACGCCGGCGGCGGCGCTGGCGGCGGTGGCCGGGCGGCGCGTCGGCCTGGTGATCCAGGACATGAACTTCTCCCCCGGGGCGCACGACGGCGCCGAGGGCTTCGCGCTCTTCCACCGACTGCGCCGGGAGGTGCCGCACCTGCCCGTCCTGGTGATGACGGCCTGGGCGTCGCTCGAGCACGCCGTCCGCCTGGTCAAGGAGGGGGCCGCCGACTACCTCGAGAAGCCCTGGGACGACGACAAGCTGGTGGCGACGGTGCGCAACCTGCTGCGCCTCGGCCACCGGGAAGGCGAGAGGGACCGGCACGACGACGACCTCCGCCGGGCGCGCGAGCGGTTGGCCCGCGAGGCCGACCTCTGCGGCATGGTCTACCGCGACGCGGCGGTCCACGAGGTGCTGGCGCTGGCGGTGCGGGTGGCGCAGGCCGACGTGCCGGTCCTGATCACCGGCGCCAGCGGCACCGGCAAGGAGAAGCTCGCCGAGGTCCTGCACGCCAACTCGGCCCGCCGCGGAGGGCCGTTCGTCAAGGTCAACGCCGGCGCCATCCCGGACAGCCTGCTCGAGGCCGAGCTCTTCGGCGCCGAGGCGGGCGCCTTCACCGGTGCCACCCGCCGCCGGCTGGGCCGCTTCGAGGCCGCCGACGGCGGCACCCTCCTGCTCGACGAGGTGGGCAATCTCTCCCCGGCCGGCCAGATGAAGCTGCTGCGCGTGTTGCAGACCGGCGAGGTCGAGCGCCTGGGAGCGTCGCGCCAGGCCCGCGTCGACGTCCGCGTCCTCGCCGCCACCCACGCCGATCTACGCGCCGAGGCGGCGGCGGGCCGCTTCCGCGAGGACCTGCTGTTCCGCCTCGACGTCATCGCCCTGGACCTCCCGCCGCTCGCCCGGCGGCCGGCCGACGTCCTGCCGCTCGCCGAGCACTTCCTCCAGGAGATCGACGGCGCTCCCGACGACGCGCCCCGCCAGCTCTCCGAGGCCAGCCGGCGGGCGCTGCTCGCCCATCCCTGGCCCGGCAACGTCCGCGAGCTGCGCAACCGGGTGCAGCGCGCCCGGCTGGTGGCCCGCGGCACCACGTTGGAGCCCGCCGACCTCGGGCTGCCGGCGGCGGACGCCGGCGTCCCCCGGCCGCCGGAGGGCGGGCGGACCCCGGCGGCGGCCGACGCCGGCACGGAGCGCGAACGCGTGGTGGCCGCACTCGAGGCGCACCACGGGGTGCTGAGCCATGCCGCCGCGGAGCTCGGCATCAGCCGGCAGGCGCTGTACCGGCGCATGGAGCGGCTCGGAATCGCCATCGAGCGGCGCCTGCGGGGTGCGGGCCCGCAGCGGTGAGCGGCCCCCGGTTCAGCCTCGCCGGACGTCTGGCGCTGCGCCTGGCGGCGGCGCTCGCCGCCGCCGGCGGCGGCGCTGCCGTCGCCGCCGCCGCGGCGTTGCCGCCCTGGGCCGTGGGGCTCTCGGCGGTGGCGGTGGGCCTGCCCCTCGGCCTGGTCCTGGTGGCGCGCTTCCTGCGCCCGGTCCGCGAGGTGCTGCTCGGCCTGCGCGAGGGGGTGCGCAGCCTCGAGGACGGCGATTTCAGCCTCCGTCTGCCGGGCCGCGGGGAGGACGAGCTCGGCGACCTGGTCCGCGTCTACAACCGCCTCTCCGGCACCCTGAGCCGGGAGCGCGGCGACCTGCGGCAGCGCGAGCTCCTCCTGCACACGGCGCTGGAGACCTCGCCGGCGGCGGTCCTGTTGATCAACGCTGCCGACCGCATCCTGTTCGCCAACCGCGCCGCCCGCGAGCTCTTCTTCGCCGGCCGCCGCCTCGAGGGTCAGGGGTTCGCCGCGCTGCTCGCCGGCTGCCCGCCGGCCCTCGCCGAGGCCCTCGCCGCGGGCCGCGACTGCCTGCTGTCGCTCGCGGTCGACGGCGCCGACGAGACCTTCCACGTGACCCGGCGCCACTTCGAGCTCAACGCGCGACGCCACCGGCTGGTGATGGTGCGGCACCTGACCCCGGAGCTGCGGCGGCAGGAGGCCGCCATCTGGAAGCGCGTCATCCGCGTGATCGGCCACGAGCTCAACAACTCCCTGGCGCCCATCCGCTCGCTGGTGCGCTCGGCCCGGCTGCTGCGTGCCGCCGACGACCTCGAGCGGCTGGACGAGGCCCTGGCCAGCATCGACGAGTCCGCCGCCCACCTGCACCGTTTCGTCGCCGGCTACGCGCGCTTCGCCCGCCTGCCCGACCCGCGCCTCGAAGAGGTGCCACTGCGCCCCTTCCTCGAGCACCTGGCGCAGCTAGAGCCGTTCCGCCTCGAAGGCGACGTCCCGGACACCCTCGTGCGGGTCGATCCGGCGCAGCTCCAACAGGTCCTGGTCAATCTGCTGAAGAACGCGCGCGAGGCGGGCAGCCCGCCGGAGGAGATCGCGCTGGCGATCGACCGCCTGGGCGACGGCGGCCTCACCGTCCAGGTGAAGGACCGCGGTTCGGGCATGGACGAGCGCACCCTCGCGCAGGCGCTACTGCCCTTCTACACGTCGAAACCGCAGGGGTCCGGCCTCGGGCTGGCGCTGTGCCGGGAGATCCTCGAGAGCCACGGCGGCAGCCTCGACCTCGCCCTGCGCCGGGGCGGCGGGCTGGTGGTCACCTGCCGCCTGCCGGGGGGCTGAGCGAGCCGCGCCGGCCCGGGCCCGCGTCCCTCGGGGGACCGGTCCCCGGCTCAGGGCGTGGCGACGCCGTCGAAGAAGTCGACCCGGCCGGTGTCGAGGGCGTACTCGGCCCCCACCACCACGAGGCCCTCGTCGCGGAGCAGCCGCTCGAGCACCCGCGAGCCGTGGCGCAGGTGGTCGGCCGAGGCGCGGATGTTGGCGCGCACCGCGTGGCGGAGCAGGGCCTCGCGGTCGTGGCGGAGGTCGGTCTCCATCAGGGTCTCGACCGACGGTCGCACGGCCTCGACGATGGCGGCGAGGTTCGGGGAGCGCCCGGCCGAGGGCCGCTCGAGCTCCTCCACCGTCGCCAGGATGGCGCCGCAGCCCGAGTGGCCCAGCACCACCACCAGCCGGGTGCCGAACTTCTCGGCCGCGAACTCGACCGAGCCCACCTGGGAGGGGGCGACGATGTTGCCCGCCACGCGGATGACGAAGAGGTCGCCGAGCCCCTGGTCGAAGACCAGCTCGGCCGGCACCCGCGAGTCGGAGCAGCCGAGGACGATGGCGAACGGCTCCTGGCCCGCCACCAGCTCGTCGCGGCGCTCGCGGCTGGCGAGGGGGCCGCGCGAGGGACGGCCCTCGGCGAAGCGGTGGTTGCCTTCGCGCAGACGTTCGAGCGCCTCGGCGGCCGGGATCATGCGTCTCTCCTCGCGCGCCTCCGGACACCGGCGGGCCCATCCCACCCGGCGCAGAGGGCCGGGCCCGACTCTAGCCGACCCGCCCAGCAGCCACTCCCGCCTTCGAAAGTTGTGCTACGCTCCGGGGGAGATTCGAAACAGTCAGTCATTTGCAAATATAAACGTTTGCAGATGGCGCCGGAGCGGGTCGCGCCTTCCCGCAGGGCCAGGCCAATGTATGCCCAGTATTATGGATTCCGCGAAGCACCCTTCAACCTGACGCCCGATCCGCGCTTCCTCTTCTTCAGCGATCGGCACCGCGAGGCGTTCAACCACCTCCTCTTCGGCATTCAGGAAAGAAAAGGTTTTATACAACTCACCGGCGAGGTCGGGGCCGGCAAGACGACCCTGTGCCGGGCGATCCTCGAGCAGCTCGGGCCGGGGTTCCGCACCGCGCTGGTGCTCAACCCCTGCCTCACCGCCACCCAGCTGCTGCGCGCCATCCTGGTCGAGCTCGGGCTGCGCCCGGCGCGGGACCGCCAGGGCTGCCTGGCGCGGCTGAACGAGTTCCTGCTCGCCGAGGTCGCCGCCGGCCACGACGTGGTGCTGTTCATCGACGAGGCGCAGGACCTCACGGACGAGCTCCTCGAACAGGTCCGCCTGCTGTCGAACCTGGAGACCGACCAGCGCAAACTGCTGCAGATCGTCCTGGTGGGCCAGCCCGAGCTCAAGGCGAAGCTGGAGCGGCCGGAGCTGCGCCAGCTCCGCCAGCGCATCACCGTCCGCTACCACCTGACGCCGCTGTCGTCGTGGGAGACCGAGCACTACATCCGCTACCGGGTGCACGTCGCCGGCGGCAACTCCCGCCCCAGCTTCGACCGCCGCGCCATCCGCAAGATCCACGGCTACTCGAAGGGGGTGCCGCGGTTGATCAACGCCGTCTGCGACAAGGCGCTGCTCTGTGGCTACGTGGCGGGGACCGACCACCTGACCGCCCGCCACGTCCGCCGCTCGATCCGCGAGCTCGAGGGCCACTTCACGTGAGCCTGATCAACGAGGCGCTGAAGAAGGCCCACCTCGAGGCGGCCGGGCGCGCCGCCGCCGCGGGCCGGCGCTCCTTTGCCTACGCCCCCTCTCACCTGCCGGACCGCCCGCGCCGGCGGCTGCCGCTGGCCGCCGCGCTCGCCGCCGTCGGCGTGGCGGGGCTCGCCGCCGCCGCCCTGCTGCTCGGCGCCGGGCGGCTGCGCGGCGTCGCCCCGCCGCCGGCCACGGCCGGCCGTCCCGCCGCGGCGACGGCACCGGCGGCGGTGCGGACGGCGGTGGTCGATCGGCCCGCCCCCGCCGCGGCGCCGGCGCCCCGGCCGGCACCGGCAGCGACCCCCGGGATCGCGGCGCCCGCCCCCGAGCGCACCCCCGGCCCCGCCGCGGCCGCCGGGCCGGCGGCCGCACCGGAGAGACCCCGCGCCGCCGCACCCGCACCCCCGCCCGCCGCCGCGGCACCCTCCGAGCGGCCCGCCGCCACCCCCGCACCGCCCGCCCGCTCCGCCGCCCCCGCCACCGCGGCGGCGCGCGGCCTGCGCCTCGACGGCATCGCCTGGTCCGAGAACCACGCCCTGGCGATGGTCAACGGGCGGGCGGTCGGCGTGGGCGACGCCGTCGAGGGCTGGACGGTCGTCGCCATCGGCCGCCGACAGGTCGAGCTGCACGGACCCGCCGGGGACCTCGTCCTCACCCTCTGAGGCGACCGGCGGGGCGGCGCCGCATCCGCCGGCCCCGGGCGCCGGCCGCGCCTCACAGGCCCACGCGCGCCGTCAGCGCGGTGAACCGGGGATCGGAGCGGAGGGGATCGAAGACCGGGTCGGCGCCCAGGTAGATCAGCTCCCGCGACCGAGCGCCGAGGGCGCGGTCGAGCCACTCGAAGGTCGCGTCGAGGTCGCCCAGCCCGAGGTGGACGAGGGCGAGGTGGAACGGATCGACGAAGCGCTCGGCGGCGCGCTCCGCGAGCCGGGCGGCGACCCGTTCCGCGCCGCGCCGGTCGCCGCTGGCCGCCAGCGCATACCCGAGGTCGGGAGAGGTCTCGGGGTCGCGGCCGGAGGCCTCCACCGCGTCCCTCATCGCAGCCACCGCCGCCGCCGGACGGCCGCTCTGCAGCCAGGCGTAGCCCAGCCCGAAACGGGCGTGCGCGAAGCCGGGATCGAGCTCGAGGGTGTGCCGGAGCCGCGCCACCGCGTCCTCGAAGCGGCGCGCGTAATAGAGGACGTTGCCGACGTCGGTGTTGACCAGGCGCGACAGCGGGTCGGCCGCCAGGGCACGGCGCACCTCGCGGATCGCCTCCTCCGGCCGGCCCTCGACGATGCGCAGCAGCGCCAACAGGTCGCGGGCTCCGGCGTTGCTCGGGTTCAGGTCGAGCGCGCGGTGCAGCGCCCGCTCCGCCCGCCCCCACCGCCAGCGGTGGAAGAGCTCGATGGCGCCGCGCACCTCGTGGGCCTCGGAGAGGTCCGCGTCGAGCCGGACGGCGACCTCCACCAGCTCCGCCGCCTGGCGGAACGCCTCGCGCGGCGGCGCCGCGCCGGCGATCCCGAGGGCGCACCAGGAGGCGGCCATCCAGGCGTGGGACGGTGCGTGGGCCGGGTCGCGGGCCAGCGCTCGGCGGCCGCGGTCGATCGACCGCCACCAGCCCTCCGGGGTCCACCGGTGCCACTGGTCCCGGCACTCGAGGAACAGGGCGTGGACCTCCGGGTCCTCGGTGTGGCGGTACCGCAGCCGGGCGCGCGCCGCCGCCGGCAGGCGGAGGCGGAGCGCCGCGACCACCTGCTCGCAGATCGTGTCCTGCACCGCGAAGATGTCGGCGAAGGTGGTGTCGAAGCGCTGCGCCCACAGCACCGCCCCGTCGGTCACCCGGAGCAGGCGGACGGTCACCCGCAACCGCTCGCCGGCCCGCTGCACGGCGCCGTCGAGGACCGCCTCGACCTCCAGGTCGCGACCGGCGGCGAGGCTGTCCCGCGAGCCGCCGTAGCCTCGGATCGAGCCCGGCTGCCGCACCGTCAGCCCTGGCAGCGGGCTGAGGGCGGCGATCAGGGTCTCGGCGAGGCCGAGCTCGAGCGGGGCGTCGCCCGCTGCCGGGCCGGGGACGCCGAGCGGGGTGAACGGCAGCACCGCGACCGACCGGGGCGCCGCCGCGACCGGGGACGCCCCGGGGGCCGCGGTCTCCTCCCGCACCGGCGCCACGAACCGGTAGCCGCACCGGGGCACCGTCTCCAGGTAGCGCACGCCGTCGCGGCGCCCGCCCAGGGCGCGCCGGAGCTCGTAGACGCTCTGGGTGAGGTTGGAGTCCTCGACGAACCGCCCCCCCCACAGGCCCACCATCAGCTCCTGCTTGCTCAGCAGACGCCCCGGGTTCCCCGCCAACAGGAGGAGCAGGTCGAAGACCTTCGGCTTGAGCGCGACCGGCTCGCCGTCGCGCCGCAGGAGATGGGCGGCGGGGTCGAGGGTGAACGGCCCGAAGCGGATCGGGCGCTCGAGAGCTTTCACCATGCCCGCGCTGAGAGACCGCTGAGGGTTTCCTGACCGACCGTTGAAGACCCGGCGGCGGCGCCGCCCGGAGGATTGTCCCACAGCGGACCGCCGGCCCCGCCGGCCGGCGACCTCCACCGACCGACCACGAGGAGAACGCCGTGCGACGATCCACGAGCGCCATCGCCCCCCGCCGACCGTGCCGGCGGAGCCGACTCCGCGTCTGCCTCGCCGCCGCGCTGCTGCTCGCCGCGCTGCCGGCGTCCGCGCCGGCGCAGGTGCGGACGGAGATCCCCCGCGACGACCCGGGGCCCCCGTTCTACGCCCGCATCGAGCGCCACGCGGTGCACACCGACATCGCTCCGCACAGCGGCGGTTGGGCGGCGATCGTCTTCTACCGGTCGCCGGCGTGCGTGCCGCCGGACTTCAACCTGCTCGACCTGTTCGACGCTCCGGCCGCGTTCGGCTGCGCGCTCACGGTCGACGGTTTCGAGGTCTGGCGGCGCGGACCGCCGCCGGCCGACCCGATCCCGATGTTCGCGCGCTTCCGCGGGCTCGGCGACGTGCCGATCTGGTTCGTCGCCTGGCCGGAGCTGCAGGCGGCGGTCGCCGACGACGTGCTCACCCTCCCGGAGCTCGAGGCCCTGCCCTCGCTGCGCAAGGGGTCGGCCACCTTCTACCGGGAGAACCTGCGGCCGACCGACGGCGCCGACCACCCCGGCCTGTCGCTCACCGCGCACGGGACGTTGCACGACGGCGGCGCCTTCGGGCTGCACCACACGGGGGGCGAGGCGGGGATCGAGACCGTGCTGCGCTTCTACGACGACGGACCCCCCGCGCGCCCCGCCGACCCGGCGGCTCAGAGACCGGCGCGCAGCTCGTGCCGGTAGAGGTCGGCGAGCTCGAGGCAGCTGGTGCCGGCGAAGTCGCCGTTGATCAGGTCGAAGGCGAAGTCGTCGCGCCAGCGGAAAGCGAGCTCCCAGCCGTGCCCGGCGCGGGAGCGGTCGACCCAGTCGACGCCGGGCCCGGCGGGGAACACCCCCAGCCGGCGCTCCGCCCTGGCCGCCAGCGGCCACCGCCCGACCAGGTGCAGGAGTTTGCGCCAGGGCCGCCGGCGGCTGTTGAAGTACTCGACCACCGGGAGCTTCGCCAGCGCCGCCAGCCGGGGCTCCGAGCCGCCGGCCCGGGGGCGCACGGTGTAGATCCAGCGGTGGTGGCAGTAGCCCAGGTAGGCCCCCGACTCGACGTGGCTCAGCTCGCTGTGCTTGGTCGGCACCGACACGAAGCCGGCGGCCGAGACGCGGACGAGCTGGCGCGCCACGAACAGCGGGTCCCGCACGTCCTCGAGCACGTGCGTGCAGATCGAGAAGTCGAAGCGCCGGCCGCGGCGCTCGACCGCCGCCGCCACCTCGTCCCACACCCCCGGCTGGCAGACGTCGCCGAGGAAGAGCTCGCGCTCCGTGGCGAAGGGGACGATGTCGACGTAGGCGGTCACCACCGGGTCGGCCCAGGCGTTGGCGCCGCCGCCGACGTCGAGGACGGCGAAGGAGGGGTCCTCCTCGCGGCGCCGCTCGAGGTCGGCGAGCACGCGGGCCCGCACCTCCGCGTTGCGCGCCACCTCGGCGTCGGCGATCGGCACGGTCAGGCGGCGGCCTGCGCGGTGCCGCGGAGGTGCCGCGGCGGGGACGGGGAGCTCGGCATGGCGGCGGCCAGTCTAGCCCGGATCCAGCGCCCGGCCGGAGGCGGCGCGAGCCCTGAACGGCCGACCGGCCGGGGCGACGTCAGCGTCGCGACCCGGCCGGCGGGTGGGAAACCGCTGTGGCATCGGCCGCCGCACGAGCGCCGGGAAGCGCCTCGGGGGCGGCGGCGGCGGGTTGAGATCGGAGGCCGCCGCTTCAGCGGCCTACTTGTGACAGTCGGCGCACTTCGTCGGACCCTTCGCCTTCTCCTTGTGACAGTCGATGCAGAGCATGTGGAAGGGGTTCTTCTTCATGCTCATCTCGCGCATGCTCGGGGTCTCGGCCTTCTCGGGATCCAGGTGGCAGGCTGGAGCACGCCTTGACGTCCGACGCGGTGTCGGCGGTGACGCCCTTGTTGGTGTGGTGGCAGGTGTCGCAGCTCTCCACCATCTTCTGGTGCTTCTCGTGCGGAAAGACCACCGCCGACTTCTTGGCCGCGGCCTTGTCGATGGTGATCTCCGCGGGACCGTGGTGGGGAGCGGCGAACGCGACCGCCGCCACCAGAGCCAGGACGACGATGCTCAGGACGACCATCATCTTCTTCATTGGATCGGATCTCCCTTCGTCTTCGTGTCGGAGGCGAGCCCCGGCGACGTCCCCGGTCCCGATCTCCGGATCTTCCGCGCCCCCGACGGCCGCGCCCGGTGCACAGGGTCGGCCGGGGGGGTGCTCTCCAGTGCGCAGACTACGGGAGACCGCGGCGGAGCGCCCCACCCGAAGGGATGGAGATGGCCGATCTCCGCCCCCCACCCCGGGCACGGGCTCCGTGAGCGCTTCGTGAGCTTTCCGGAAGGAATGCGTGAGGCGACGCGGTTACCCTGGGTGAGCCGGCGTCGCGCGGACCGTCGCGTCGTCGGCCCGACCCGAAGGAGATGCAGATGCCCACCAAGACCCTCGCCGCACTCGTCGTCGCCGGAGCCGTGGCCGGCCTGTTCCTGCTCAGCCGTCGCGGCGACGGCGAGACCGCCGCCGAACTTCCCGCCGCCGAGCGCCCCGCGCAGGCCGACCTCGACCGCCTCACCCCGATCCAGTTCCACGTCACGCAGGAGGACGGCACCGAGCCGGCCTTCCACAACGCGTACTGGGACAACCACGCGCCCGGGATCTATGTCGACGTCGTCTCCGGCGAGCCGTTGTTCAGCTCCACCGACAAGTTCGACTCGGGCACCGGCTGGCCCAGCTTCACCCGGCCGCTGGTCGCCGACAACGTGGTCGAGCGCGAGGACCGCTCGCTGTTCATGGCGCGCACCGAGGTGCGCAGCCGCGGCGCCGACTCCCACCTCGGCCACGTCTTCCCGGACGGGCCGGCGCCCACCGGCCTGCGCTACTGCATCAACTCCGCCGCGCTGCGCTTCGTGCCGGTCGACCGCCTCGCCGCCGAGGGCTACGGACGCTTCCTGCCGCTGTTCGAGAGCGACGGGAAGTAGCCTACCGGCGCGACCGCTGGTCCCGCGCTTGCACCGCCGGTAGGGCATGCAACCGGCAGTCGAGGACCCGGGCGACGACCCCCGCGGCCGGCGGGCGGAGCGCCCCCGCGAGATCGGGCGGCGCGGCCGGCGCGAGATCGCCCGCCGCGTCACGGCCGAGATCGCCGCCGACCACGTGGGCCTGATGGCCGCCGGCGTGGCGTTCTACGCCATGCTGGCGCTGTTCCCCGCCCTGATCGCCTGCATCACGCTCTACGGGCTGTTCACCGATCCCGCCGAGCTGGCGGCGCAGATCGCCGCGCTGGCCCGCCTGCTGCCGCCGCAGGTGCGCGACCTGCTCGGCCAGCAGCTCGCCGGCGTGGTGTCGGGCTCGCCGTCGGCGCTCGGCTGGGGCGCGGTGGCGGCCCTCGCCGGGGCGCTGTGGAGCGCCTCGAAGGGCATGCAGGGACTGATCGAAGCGGTCGGTGTGGCCTACGACGAGCCCGACGGACGCCCGGGCTGGAAGGTGCGCGGTCTCGCCCTGCTGTCGACGCTGGCGGCGGTGGTCGGCGTCGTGGTGGCGCTGGCGCTGATCGCGCTGGTGCCGGCCCTGATCGACCGCCTCGGCCTCGGCGCCGGAGCCCGGTGGGCGGTGCGCTGGCTGCGCTGGCCGCTGCTCGCCGCGCTGGCGATGGCGGGCCTGGTGGTGATCTACCGGCGCGGCCCCGATCGCACGCCGCCGAAGTGGCGCTGGGTGAGCTGGGGGTCGGCGCTGGCGACCGTGCTGTGGCTGGCCGCCTCCGGCCTGTTCTCCCTCTACGTCCGTCACTTCGGCAGCTTCGGCGCCACCTACGGCTCGCTCGGCGCCGTGATCGTCCTGCTGCTGTGGCTGAACCTGTCGGCGTTCGTCGTGCTGCTGGGCGCCGAGGTCAACGCCGAGATGGAGCTGCAGACGGTGCGCGACACGACCCGGGGTGCGCCGCGGCCCCTGGGCCGCCGCGGCGCCGCGGCGGCCGACCGGCGGCCGGAGGACGATGGCTGACGCCGCCGGGCAAGGCCGTCCACGGATCCGCTCGCAGCTCGGCAAGGCGGTCCACGAAACCCGGTTGGAGCTCCCTAGCGACGCCAGAAGCGCGTCGTCGCCAACGCCGCGATCGAGTACACCTCGAGCCGCCCCAGCCACATCAGCAGCACCATCACCAGCTTGTCCCGCCCGCTGAAGAAGGCGTAGTTGTAGATCGGGCCCACCGCCTCGAGGCCGGGGCCGACGTTGCCCAGGGTGGCGATCGACGCGGTGCCGGCGGTGACCAGGCCCGGGCCGTCCACGGTCAGCAGCAGCGCCCCCAGCCCCCAGCTCGTCAGGTAGAGGATGAAGAAGCCGGCGACGCTCCGCACCACGCCCTCGGGCACCGCCTTGCCGCCGACGAAGACCGCCGCCACCGTCGACGGGCTGAAGGTCAGCCGCACCTCACGCAGCGCCGCCTTGACCCCGACCACCATCCGCATCACCTTCATCGAGCCGGCGGTCGACCCGGCGCAGCCGCCGATGAACATCAGCACCACCAGCAGCATCCGCGACAGCGCCGGCCAGCCCTCGAAGTCGGCGCTGGCGAAGCCGGTGGTGGTGAGGATCGAGGAGACCTGGAAGAGGGCGTCGAGCACCACCCGGCCGCCGGGCGCGTAGACGCCGTTCGCCACCAGGTCGACGGCCACCACCGCCGTCGCCGCCGCCAGGATGACCAGGTAGATGCGGAACTCGAAGTCGCGCAGCAGGTTCCAGCCGCGGTGGCGGCGCAGCCCGTAGTAGAGGGAGAAGTTGCCGCCCGCCAGGATCATGAAGACGATCACCACGAGCTGGACGGCCGGCGACGGGAACTCGGCCAGCGATCCGTTGCGCGGCGAGAAGCCGCCGGTCGACAGGGTCGAGAAGGTGTGGGTCAGCGCGTCGTACAGCGACATGCCCGCGGCCATCAGCAGCGCGGTCTCGGCCACCGTCATCGCCAGGTAGATGCGCCACAGCACCACCGCGGTGTCGTGGATGCGCGGGCTCAGCGCCTCGGCGGTGGGGCCGGGGACCTCGAGCTTGTAGAGGAAGCGGGCGCCGGGGCCGAGCTCGGGCAGCAGGGCGACGAACAGCACGATGATCCCCATGCCCCCCAGCCACTGCGTGAAGCTGCGCCAGAACAGGACGCCGCGCTCCACCGAGGCGATGTCGAGGAACACCGTGGCGCCGGTGGTGGTGAAGCCCGACGCCGACTCGAACAACGCGTCCGCCGGCGAGCTCAGGGCGCCGGCCGCCAGGTAGGGCACGGCGCCGAAGGCCGAGGCGAGCACCCAGCCGCAGACGACCACCAGGATGCCCTCGCGGCGGTACAGCTCGACGGCGCCGGGACGCCGCCCCAGGGCGAGCAGCAGGGCGCCGCACGCCGCGGTCAACGCCGCCGAGCCGCCGAAGGCGGCGGCGGTGGCCAGCTCGCGGTAGAGCAGGCTGACCAAGCCGGGGACGAGCTGCGCCACGCCGACCACCAGCACCAGCCGCCCCAGGAAGCGCAGGACCGGGCGCAGGTTCACGGACGCTCCCCGGCCCTCACGGCGGCTCCACGGCGGCGCCGGGCTCCCGGTCGGCGCCGGGGAACAGGAGCTGGACCGTGCCCATCTCCTCGGTGCGCACGAAGAGGATCACCAGGTCGCCGACCTCGAGCCGGTCGGGACCGCGCGGCACGAAGACGCGGCGGCCGCGCACCACCGCGCCGACGATCAGGCCGCGCGGCGGGTTGATCTCGGCCAGCGTCACCCCGGCGGCGGGGCTCGCCTCGTAGAGCTGGCGCTCCACCACCACGGCGGCGCCGTGCGACAGCGACACGATGTTGGCGCTGTAGCCGCTGCCGATGTACTCGGAGATCCGCTCGTAGGCCAGCACCCGCGGCGAGAAGACCTGGGTCAGCCCGAGGCGCTGCCAGAGCGCGAACGTCTCGGCGCGCTCGACGAGCGGCGCCACCATCGGCACGCCCAGCTCGCGGGCCAGCAGGCAGGCCATCAGGTTGGTGTCGTCGTGACCGGTCAGGGCGATGAAGGAGCCGGCCGCCTCCACCCGTTCGGCCTTCAACAACGCCAGGTCGGTGGCGTCGCCGTGCAGCACCTGGACCGACGGCAGCGCGGCCGCCAGTTCGCGGGCGCGCCCGCGGTCGCGCTCGATGATCCGCGTCTCCACGCCGCCGGCGGCGAGCGCCTCCGCCACCGTCGCCCCGGTCAGGCCGCCGCCGGCCAGCACCACGCCGCCCACCACCGCCGGGCGCGGCGTCACCATCCGCTCGACCCGGTCGATCACCTCGGTGGCGGCGAGGATCAGCGTCTCGTCGCCGGTCTCGGCGCGGTCGTCGCCCGCCGGGATGATCAGCTCGTCGCCGCGGAACAACGCCACCACCAGGCTGCCGGCCGGCAGCTCGAGCTCGCGCAGCGGGCGCCGGGTGAGCAACGACCCCTCTTCCACGTGCACCTTGCGGAGCTGGACCTTGCCCTCGGCGAAATACTCCACCGCCACCGTGGTGTGCCCGCGGACGAGGTTGAGGACGCGGGTGGTGGTGAGCAGCTGGGTCGACAGCAGCAGGTCGGCGGCGAAGGCGTCCTCGTACTCGCGGCGGTGGCGGATGACCTCGCCGGCCGCCGCCACCCGCACCACGGTGCGCCGCGCTCCCATGCGCCGCGCCAGCAACGAGGCCGCCAGGTTGGCCTCGTCGGCCGACGACACCGCCAGGAAGAGGTCGCAGCCGTCGACCCCGGCCGCGGCGAGGACCGGCAGGTGGGCGCCGTTGCCGCCCACGACCTGGACGTCGAGCTCCTCCTCGATGCGGCCGCGGCGGGCGGCGGAGAGCTCGATGACGGTCACGTGGTGACCGTCGGCGGACAGCGACCGCGCGAGGTGGAACCCGACCTCGCCGGCCCCCATCACTACGAAGCGCTGCGCCTCCATGGCCGCTCGCCGGTGCGCCCGCGCCGCCAGGCCCGGGCTACAGCTTGCGCAGACGCTCCATCTGCTGGTTGTCGCCGAGCACGATCAGGGCGTCGGACTCCTTGATGCGGAAGTCGGCGCCGGGGTTGACGTGCATCTCCCCGGTGAGGACGTCGCGGATGGCCAGCACCTGGATGCCGAAGCGGCGCGGCAGGGCGAGGTCGCTGAGGCTCTTGCCGACGACGCTGTCCGGCGGCGCGATCTCGTCGATCGAGTAGCGATCGCCGAGCGGCAGGTGGTCCATGACGTTGGCGCGGGTGAAGCGGTGGGCGAGCCGCTCCGCCGACTCGCGCTCGGGGAAGATCGACCTCGTCGACGCCGAGCTGGCGCAGCAGCTTGCCGTGGTCCTCCGAGCCGGCCTTGGTGATGATCTTGCGCACCCCGAGCTCCTTGAGGTGCAGGGTCACCAGGCTGGAGACGTCGATCAGCTCCCCCAGGCTGACCACCGCGGCGTCGAAGCTGCCGATGCCGAGCGCCGCCAGCCGCTCCGCGTCGCGGGCGTCGAGCACCACCGCCCGCGAGCAGTGGTTGCGGATGCGCTGGACGATCTCGGGGTCCGAGTCGATCGCCAGCACCTCGTGCCCGTTCTCGTACAGCACGCGGGCCACGTGGTAGCCGAAGCGGCCGAGCCCGATGACGACGACGTGTGCCATGGGGGCGAAGGCTATCCCAAAGGCCGACCCGGGGGGGTCAGCCCACCATCACGTCCTCCTCGGGCAGCCGCCAGTCGGAGCTGCGGTCGCGCAGCGCCAGCGCCGTGGCGACGGTCAGCGGCCCGAGCCGGCCGACGAACATGAGGATCGACACCAGCACCCGCGAGGCCGGCTCCAGCGCCGGGGTGATGCCGGTGGACAGGCCCACCGTGCCCAGTGCCGAGATGGTCTCGAAGAACAGCGCGATGAAGACCGCCTCCTCGTGTGCCACGGTGCGCACCGGCAGCTCCGACAGGAGCAGCGCGAACAGCGCCAGCACCACCAGCAGCACGCCGCCCAGGGCGATCGCCAGCGTGTTGCCCACGGTGTCGCGCGACAGCGAGCGGCGGAAGACGTTGACGAACTGGTGGCCGCGCAGGCGGGTGCGCATGGTGACCATCAGGATGCCGAGGGTGGTGGTCTTGATGCCGCCGGCGCAGGAGCCGGGCGAGCCGCCGATGAACATCAGGATCGACATCATGAACAGGGTCGGCGGCGCCAGGACGCCGATCTCGACGGTGTTGAATCCGGCGGTGCGGGTGGTGACGCTCTGGAAGAGGCTGGCGAGGATCTGCTCCCCCAAGGGCATCCCCAGCAGCACGTGGTGCGTCTCGAGGATCCAGAAGAAGGCCGCGCCGACCGCGATCAGCACCGCGGTGACGGTCAGCGCCAGCTTGCTGTGCACGGTCAGCCGCCGCCAGCGCCCATGGTTCTCGATGAGGTCGAAGACCACGAAGAAGCCGAGGCCGCCGAGGATGATGAGCAGCATCACCACGGCGTTGACCATCGCGTCGCCCTGGTAGCGGACCAGGCTGTCCGGCCACAGCCCGAAGCCGGCGTTGCAGAAGGCGGAGATGGCGTGGAAGACGGCGGCCCAGGCCGCCTCGCCGACGCTCATCCGCGCCAGGAAGCGGGGGAAGAGCGCGGCGGCCCCGAGCGCCTCGGTGGCGAAGGTGAAGACGAAGACGAGGCGCACCAGGGGGAGCATCTCGCCGGGGCCGCCCAGGGTCTGCTCGTAGATCGCCCGGTGCGCCAGCGGCACCCGCGAGCGGAACAGGGTCAGCACCAGCAGCGAGAAGCTCATGATCCCGAGGCCGCCGGCCTGGATCAGCAGCAGGATCACGAACTGCCCGAACGGGGTGAAATCGGCGCCGGTGTCGCGCACCACCAGGCCGGTGACACAGGTGGCGCTGGTGGCGGTGAACAGGGCGTCGATCCAGCCGATCGGGGCCTCGTCGGGCGTCGAGACGGGGAGCTTGAGCAGCAGCGTCCCGGCGAGGATGATGCCCAGGAAGCTGGTGATCAGGAGCCGGCCCGGGGTGGTGCCGTGGGCCTTCATCGCCCGGGTGGTGCGGCGCAGGAGCGGCATTCGCCGGAGTCTACGGCACCGCGAGGGGGCGGCGCGGTGCCGCCGGCCGGCTCGCGCCGCGGCCGTCCTTGACCGCTCCCGGCCCCTCTGCTAGAAACCGCCCAACGTTTCGGCGTTTCAGTTTTCATGGGACCGGGCGCGCAGCGGCCGCCGCGGGTCGAGGTGTCGGCGGCAGGCGCGCTCCGCGCCCCGGAAAGGGGAGGACGCATGCGCACGAAGCTCGGGATGGGTTGGCTGGCGGCGGTCGCCGCGCTGCTGCTCGCCGCGCCGCCGGCCGGCGCCCAGGGCGTGGGCCGGATCGAGGGGCGGATCGTCCGCGAGGGGGGCCGGCCGCTCGCCGGCGTGGCGGTGGTGGTCGCCGAGCTCGGCCGCACCCGGCTGACCGGCGCCGACGGCACCTTCGACTTCGACGAGGTCCCGCCGGGGAGCTACACCGTCACCTTCACCCTCGGCGACCGCTCGACGACGTCGGAGGCGGTCGAGGTGCGGGCCGGCGGCGTGGCGACCCTGGAGCCGGTGGTCGACTGGGACGTCTCGTTCCTCGAGACGATCACCGTCTTCTCGGCCTCCCGCCGCACCGAGCGCATCACCGAGGCGCCGGCGGCGATCACGCTGATCCCCGAAGAGCAGATCGAGCGCGAGGGCGCCTCCGGGCAGGTGCCGAAGCTCCTCGAGTTCACCCCGGGCGCGGAGACGACGCAGAGCGGCCTGTACGACTTCAACTTCAACACCCGCGGCTTCAACAGCTCGCTGAACCGCCGCGTCCTCACCCTGATCGACGGCCGCGATCCCTCGGTGCCCTTCCTCGGCTCGCAGGAGTGGGCCGCGGTGTCCTTCCCGCTCGACGACCTGGCCAGCCTGGAGTTGGTGCGCGGCCCCGGCTCGGCGCTCTACGGCGCCGACGCCTTCAACGGAGTCCTCAACATGACCACCAAGGCGCCGCGCTTCTCCCAGGGCGGCAGGGTGCAGGCCACCGGCGGCGAGCTCGACACCCTCCGCGGCGACTTCCGCGTCGCGGGGGAGCTGGCCGGCGGCTGGTACTACAAGGCCACCGGCGGCGCCATGCAGAGCGGCGACTTCGCGGTCTCGCGCGACGCGGCGCACGGCGGCCCCGAGTACCGCCCCTGCGGGCCGGGCCAGGCCACCGACTGCCTGACGCCCGAGCCGGTACCGCTGCGACGGCAGGACGACGACCGCCTCGCCTTCGGCGGCGTGCGGCTGGACAAGTACTTCGGCGCCAGCGGCCACGTGCTGACCGTCGAGGGCGGCACGGCGTCGATCGAGGGCCCGGTGGCGCAGACCGGGATCGGGCGGGTACAGCTCGTCGACGTCTCCCGGCCGTGGGCGCGGGCGAACTACAACACCCACCACTGGAACCTGCTCGGCTACTGGAACAAGCGCGACGCCCCCGAGCAGCTCGCCCTGCGCTCCGGCGCCAACCTGGCGCTGGACTCGGAGAACTGGCAGCTCGAGGTGCAGGGCCACGGCGGCTTCGCCGGCGGCCGCGGGCGCCTCGTGGGCGGCGTCTCGTACAAGGAGGAGAAGATCGACTCCGCCGACCGCAACGGGGTCCAGACCCTGATGTTCGCGCCGCGCGACGAGGACTTCCAGGGGCTCTTCGGACAGGTCGAGTACAACCTCACCGACGCCCTGAAGGCGGTGGTGGCGCTGCGCTGGGACGACTCGAGCCTGCACGACTCGCAGCTCTCGCCGCGCGGCTCGCTGGTGTGGGCGGCCGCGCCCGACCACACGCTGCGGGTCACCTACGCCGAGGCGTTCCAGACGCCCAACTACTCCGAGTACTTCCTGCGCGCCCCGGTGGCGCCACCGCTGACCGGCCTGGCCGCCGTGGAGACCGCGCTGGCGCCGTACCTGGGCGGCGTGCCGCTCGGGTTCGGCAGCGTCCCGATCCTGGCGGTGGGGAACCCCACTCTCGACGTCGAGGAGATCTCCAGCTACGAGGCCGGCTACACCGGCATCTTCGGGCGGCGCGCCTACGTCACCGTCGACTACTACCGCAACGACATCAAGAACTTCGTCACCGACCTGATCGGGCGCATCCAACCGACCCTGGGCGGCAACATCAACCCCGCGTTCGGCCCCTACCAGCCGCCGTCCGAGCTGCCGGCCGCCATCCAGCAGCTCCTCCTGGCCACCCTGCAGGGGGCCCTGGGGCCGAGCTTCTACATCCTCTCGAACGCCCCGGACGGCTCGCCGATCCTCGCCGCCGTCTCCTACGTCAACTTCGGCAAGGTGGAGACCCAGGGGGTCGAGGTCGGCGCCCACTACTACGCCACGCCGCAGTGGCAGCTCGACTTCACCTACTCCTGGTTCGACTTCACCGTCCGCCAGGAGCTCGCCGACGACCCGGTGCTGCCGAACGCGCCGGAGAACCAGGCCTCGGCGGGCCTCTCCTACATCGCCGACCGCTGGGACGGCTCGCTCAAGGTGCGCTGGGTCGACGGCTTCACCTGGAGCGCCGGCGTCTTCCGCGGCCCGGTGCCCTCGTACGAGGTGGTCAACCTGAGCGCCAACTACCGCGTCACCCCCGCGGTCACCGTCGGCGTGGACGTCGCGAACCTGCTCGACGACCAGCACTGGGAGGCCTTCGGCGGCGACATCCTGGGCCGGCGCGCCCTCGGTCACGTGAGCTTCAGCTGGTAGGGAATCCGCCCCCGGGGCGGCGCGTTGCAGGCGGTGGGACGGGCCTGGCGGCAAATTGACAGGGTGGGGTGGGTCTTCTAGACTGACCGCCGCCTTTCGTGTCGGGGCGTGGCGCAGCCTGGTAGCGCACCTGCCTTGGGCGCAGGGGGTCCCCAGTTCAAATCTGGGCGCCCCGATGACTTCGGCGCTGCCGCACGCCGCCGGGCGGGGAACGGTCCTCTGCCTGTAGCTCAGCTGGATAGAGCGGCGGCCTTCTAAGCCGCGGGTCGGGGGTTCGAATCCCTCCAGGCAGGCCAGAAAGCGCACCGGAGGCCGTCCGCGGCCTCTTCCGGTTCTTACCAGAGCGTGGTGAGCGTAGCTCAATTGGTAGAGCGCTGGACTGTGGCTCCAGTGGTTGAGGGTTCGAGCCCCTTCGCTCACCCCACGCCTCGCGCCCTTAGCTCAGCTGGATAGAGCGACAGCCTCCGGAGCTGTAGGTCAGAGGTTCGAATCCTCTAGGGCGCACCATCCCCCCCTTCTCCGCCAGCCGGCCCCGTCGCCGGGTTGCCGGACGGCCTCCGCCGCGGGATACTGGACGGGAGACGCACTCTCCCATCACCCGCCTGGAGGCCGTCATGTCCACATGCCTGCGCCCGTCGGGCCGCTGCCCGCTGTCGCTGCTCGTCCTCTCCTTCGCTGCGCTCGCCGCCACGGCGGCGCCCCGTCCCGCCGCCGCGCTACCCACGGCGCGCGTCGACCTGCCGGGCCTGCACCGCCAGGCCCAGGTGCTGCGCGACGGGCGCGGCATCCCCCACCTCGTCGCCACCGACGAGCACGACCTCTTCTTCCTGCAGGGCTACGTCGACGCCGAGGACCGCCTGTTCCAGATGGACACCCTCCGCCGACAGGCGAGCGGCACGCTGGCCGAGCTGCTGGGGCCGGCCGCGCTGTCGAGCGACGTCGAGCTCCGCACCCTCGGCCTGCGCCGCGCCGCGGAGCGCTCGTGGGCGGCGCTGACGGCGGCGACGCAGGACGACCTGGTCGCCTACTGCGACGGCGTCAACGCCTGGGTCGCGTCGCACCCGCTGCCGCCCGAGTACGGGCTGCTGGAGCTGACCTCGTTCGCGCCCTGGGACGTGATCGACAGCGTGGCGATCGGCAAGCTGATCGCCTTCGGGCTGTCGTTCGACCTCGACGTCGACGCCACCGTGACGCTGGCGACCTACCAGGCCGCCGGCGCGGTCGGGGGCTTCGACGGCACGGCGCTCTACTTCGACGACGTCTTCCGCAGCGCGCCCTTCGATCCCGCCACGACGGTGATCGACGCGGTCACCGGGGCACCGGGGCGGGTCACGGCGGCGGCCGCGGCCGCCGCGGCCGCCGCGGAGACGCCGCCGGTCGCCGGCCGGCTGCGCCCGCGCACGCTGGAGCTGGCGCGGCGGGTCCGCGACCGTGCACGCGCCGTCCCCCTGCTCGCCGGGGCGCTGGCGCCGCGCGACCGCGACCAGGGCTCGAACGAGTTCGCCGTCGCCGGCCACCTCACCTCCAGCGGCCGGCCGATCATCGCCAACGACCCCCACCTCGCCCTCGACACCCCCGCCACCTTCCACCAGGTCCACCTGCGCGCCCCGGCGGTGGGGATCGACGTCATGGGCTCGAGCTTTCCCGGCGTCCCCTACGTGGTTCTCGGCCAGAACCCGTTCATCTCCTGGGGGGCGACCACCAACCCGATGGACGTGACCGACGTCTACCAGGAGACGATCGTCGCCGACGCGGCCTCGCCGAGCGGGCTCTCCACGGTGTACCAGGGGAACGAGGAGCCGATCGTCCCGCTGCCCGTCACCTTCCGCGTCAACCAGCTCGACGGTCGCCCCGACGACGTCTTCGCCGTCCCGCCGGGTGGCGGCGTGCCGGCGGTGGTGCTGATCGTGCCGCGGCGCAACCAGGGGCCGATCCTCGACCTCGACACCGACGCCGGCGTCGGGCTGTCGGTGCAGTACACCGGCTTCTCGGCCACCCGCGAGCTCGACACCTTCCGGGCCTGGCTGCGCGCCCGCGACCTCGCCGACTTCGAGGCGGCGCTGCGCACCTTCGACGTCGGCTCGCAGAACTGGGTCTACGGCGACGTCGCCGGCAACATCGCCTACTTCACCAGCGCCGAGATGCCGCTGCGCGAAGACCTCGAGGCCGGCGGTGTCGACGGTCTGCCGCCGTTCTTCATCCGCGACGGGACCGGCGGCAACGAGTGGCTGCCGGCCGGTGCCGACCGGCCCGCCGACCAGGCGATCCCCTACGCCGTCCTGCCGATGGACGAGATGCCCCACCTCGTGAACCCGCCGGCCGGCTGGTTCGTCAACGCCAACAACGACCCCGTCGGCACCACCCTCGACAACAACCCGCTGAACCAGCCCCGGGAGACCGGCGGCCTGTTCTACCTCAACCCGGGCTACGACGCCGGCACCCGCGCCGGACGCATCACGCAGCGGGTGAAGCAGGCCGTCTCGGCGGGCGGCATGACCTTCGCGGAGGCGCAGTCGATCCAGGCCGACGTGGTGCTGCTCGACGCCCAGGTGCTGGCGCCGCAGCTCGTCGCCGCCTACGACCACGTCACGGCCGCCCCCGGCGCGCCGGCGGTGTCGGCCGCGGTCGGCGAGGCGATCGACCGGCTCCGCGGCTGGGACTTCTCCACCCCGACCGGCCTCCACCGCGGGTTCGACGCCGCCGACGTCGACGGCGTGCGCGGCGCCCCGAGCGCGGCGGAGAAGGACGCCTCGGTGGCGGCGACGATCTACTCGGTGTGGCGCGGCCAGGTGGTGCGCGACGTGATCGACGCCCCGCTCGCCGCCCGCGGCCTGCCGCTGCCCGGCAGCCGGGGGGCGATCATCGCCTTGCGCCACCTGCTCGACCGCTTCGACGCCGCGGCCGGCGTCGGCGCCTCCGGCGTCGACTTCTTCCCGCAGCCGGCGGCGGTGGCCGACCGCCCCCTGCGCCGCGACGTGGTGCTGCTCGGCGCCCTCCAGAAGGCCCTCGACCTGCTCGCCAGCGACACCTTCGCCCCCGCCTTCGGCCACTCCGGCGACCAGAGCACCTACCGCTGGGGACGTCTCCACCGCATCGTGTTCGATCACCCGCTGGGGCCGCCGCTGTCGATCCCCGCGCCCGGCAGCCCGCTCGGCCTGGCGCTGGGCTCCGACGCGCTGCCGGGGATCCCCACCGACGGCGGCTTCGGCACCGTCGACGCGTCCAGCCACTCGGTGCGCGCCGACGGTCCCAACGAGTTCATGTTCGGCAGCGGACCGGTGCGTCGCTACGTGGGCATGCTCGGCGACCACCCGGCGGGGACCGAGGCCGTCACCGCCCTGCCGGGCGGCGAGAGCGGGGTCCCCGGATCGCCCGACTCCGCCAACCTGCTGCCGCTCTGGCTCACCGACGACGCCTACCCGGTGGTCCAGTGGTGGGGCGACCTGGTGGGTGCGGCGACGCAGCGGACCATCTACCGGCCCTGACGAGGCGGCCGGTCGCGCCGCGGCGCGGCCGGCCGGCCGGGGCGGGCGGTAGGATCGCCCCGCATGCCCGCAGACCTCGCCCCGGGGCGCTACCGGATCGGTGACCTCGTCGTCGACGTCGGCCAGGTCACGGTGCGGCGCGGCGCCGCGCTGCTGCACGTCCCCGGCCTGTCGTTCGACACCCTGGTCTGCCTCCTCCGGCACGCGCCCGACGCGGTGTCCCGCGAACGGCTGGTGGCCGAGGTCTGGGACGGCGCCGCCCTCGGCGACGAGACCATCACCCAGCGCATCGCGCTCCTGCGCCGGGCGCTGGGCGACGACGGCCGCGCCCCCCGCTACGTCGGCCTGGTGCGGGGGCGCGGCTACCGCCTGCTGATCGACCCGGTTCCGCTGGCGCGGCGGCGCCCTCCGCACCCCCGGCGGCCGGTCGGGCGGCGGCTCGCCGCGGCGGCGGCCGCCGCCGGGCTGCTCGGCCTCGGCGCCGCCGTCGCCCACCGTGCCGCCGACGGGCCCTCCCCCCGCGAGGTCACGACCGTCGCGGCTCCCGCGCCCGGGGCCCGCTCCCTCGAACGGCGTGGCTGGACCTACCTGGCGCGCCATCGCGAAACCGACAACCGGCTCGCCGCCGAGCTCTTCTCCCGCGCCCTGGCCGCGGACCCGGCCGACCAGCGGGCGCGCGCCGGCCTGTCGTTGGCCCTGAGCCAGCGCACGGCGAAGTTCAACGGCAGCGAGCGCTGGGCGGAGGCGGCGGCGGCGCTGGCCCGGCACGCCCTCGCCGCGGACCCCCGGCTCGCCGAGGGCCACCATGCTCTCGGCCTGGCGCTCGACGCCCGGGGCCGGGTGGGCCCGGCCCTGGCCGAGTACCGGCGGGCGGTCGCCCTCGATCCCCGGCACGCCGGCGCGCTGGCCAGCGCCGCCTACCTGCTGGCGGTGCGGGGCGAGCTGGCCACCGCCCTGCGCTGGGACCTGCGGGCGCTCGACCTGGGGCCGGACCTCCCCTACGTGGAGCTGCAGGTGGCCGAGGTGCTCGCCGCCCTCGGCCACGACGACGCCGCCGCCGGCTGGTTCCGGCGTGCCGTCGCGCTGCGGCCCGACAACCTCTTCGCCGACGCCGCCTTCGCCCACTTCCGGCTGGCGCGTGGCGAGATCGGCGCGGCGCGGGCGCTGGCCGACCGGGCCGTGGCGCACCGGGTGCGGCGGGGCGAGCCCTGGCGGGTGCTCGGCGACGCCGCCTGGCTCGAGGGTCGGCGGGACGCGGCGGTGCGCTCCTACCGGCAGGCGGTGCGCGTCGACCCGCGCGCCGCCGGGGCCGCGGCGCGCCTCGCCCTCCTCGAGGGCCGGCGGAACGACCTCGCGGCACAGGCGGAGCGCCTGGCCGCCGGGCTGGCGGCAGGCGACGAGTGGCCCGGGACGGCCGTCGCGCTGGCGGTGGCACAGACCGGCCGGGGCGACGCGGCCGGGGCGCTGGCGGCGCTGTCGACGGCCGTCGGTCTGGGCTACCGCGACGCCGCCTGGCTGGCGCGCGATCCCGCTTTCGCCGGGCTGCGGGGGACGCCGCGGTTCCGCGCCCTGCTCGCCCGGATCGGCCGCGAGGTCCGCGCCCAGGAGGCCCTCGCCGAGCGCCTGCCCGGCGGAGCGCACGCCGTCCCGGACAGCGACCCGCGCGGCACGGCTGCGGACGGCGACCCGGGCGGCGCCGCGCCGGCCGGCTGACCCCCCGGGCCACCGCGGCTTTCACCGACTCTTCAGACCTTCTTCACGCCCCGGGCGCCCCGATCCGTCACCCTGGCGGCGAAAGGGGAAGCCGATGCCATCGACGCGACGGAAAGCGGGAGCCCTGCTCCGGATCCTGATGACGACGGCGATCGCCGTGCCGGCGGGAGCCGCGCCGACCGGTGACCCGGCGGGCGCCGCGGCCGCGACCGGCTGGCCGGGCCTCGAGGGGCGCATCGCGGCCGGCGAGCTGCACGACATCACCTCGGTGCTCGTCGAGCGGGGCGGCGAGCTGCTCTACGAGCGCTACTTCGCCGGCCGCGACGCCGACACCCTGCACGACCTGCGCTCGGCGTCGAAGAGCCTGACCGCGCTGCTCGTCGGCATCGCCATCGACCGCGGCGAAATCGCCGGCGTCGAGGCGCCGGTGGTGAGCTTCTTCCCGGGGCGGCGCTGGGCGCACCCCGACCCGCGGAAGGCGGCGATCACGCTGGAGGACTTCCTCACCATGAGCTCGCTGCTCGAGTGCGACGACTGGAACGAGTTCTCGCGCGGCAACGAGGAGCGCATGTACCTGCTCGAGGACTGGGTGGCGTTCACCCTCGACCTGCCGGTCAAGGGCTTCGCGCCCTGGCAGAAGAAACCCGCCGAGTCCCCGTACGGGCGCGCCTTCTCCTACTGCACGGCCGGCGTCGCCACCCTCGGGGCGGTGCTGGAGGCGGCGACCGGCCGCCGGCTCGAGGACTACGCCGCCGAGCACCTCCTCGGGCCGCTGGGTATCGAGCGGGTCGAGTGGCAGCACTCCTCCCTCGGGCTGGCGCTGGCCGGCGGCGGCCTGCGGATGAGGAGCCGCGACCTGTTGGCGATCGGCCGCCTGGTCCTCGCCGGCGGGCGCTGGAACGGACGGCAGCTGGTCGGCGCGGGGTGGATCCGGCGCTGCCTGACGCCCCACGCCGCGGTCGACGACGAGACCCGCTACGGCTACCTGTGGTGGACCAAGGACTACCCCGCCGGCGGCCGCACCTGGGAGACCTGGTACGCCAGCGGCAACGGCGGCAACCGGCTCTTCGTGGTGCCCGACCTCGACCTCGCCGCCGTCGTCACCTCGGTGGCGTTCAACACCCCCGACATGCACCGCCAGGCCGACGAGATCTTCCGCACCTGGGTGCTCCCCGCCGCCCTCGCCGCCGGCGACCCCGGGGACGGGCCCTGACCTCGCGCCGCGCCGGCCCGGCCTGCGCCTCTCCCCGCGGGCTCGCCGCGCCCGCCGCGGCCAGCGGCATCCGCCCACGCCCCCCTGCTCCCGGGCGCTGCGGCGGGAGGCCGGGGCTCAGGGTGCCGCGGCGGCCTCGCGGCGCTCGCGCACGCGCCGCAGGATCAGGGCGATCAGCCCGGCGCGCGACAGCTCGGCCGCGTCGTCGCCGTCGTCGGGCACCAGCCCGTGGAAACGGACGATGTCGCGCAGGTGGTGGGTGGCGAGGGCGCCGAGCTCCTGTTCGAGCTGGTGCGGGTTGCGCGCCGCCAGCGCGAAGGGGTCGAGCACGGCGGCGCGCCTCGCCTGCGGCGGCCGGGGCGGCGCCGGAGCGTCGTAGGCGGGGCGCTCCTCGACGGGCGGCGGGGCCGGCTCCCGGGGCTCCAGCACACGGCGCAGGGAGCCCTCCAGGTAGACCGCGGTCAGCCCGCCCGCCCAGTAGGCCAGGTCGGTGCGGTTCGGCTGCGTGGTCTCCCGCTGGCTGCGCAGCACCGGCGATCCGTCGTCGGGCAGGAACTCCAGCCAGCCCTCCCAGCGACCGCCGTCGACCTCGCGGCCGCAGGCCCGGGCGGCGTAGGTGGCACCGCCGTCGCGGCGCAGCAGGGCATCGTAGCTTTGCAGGACCTCGGCCATCGGCGCTCCCTTCTCCGGCCCGCGACGAGCGGCCGGACATCTGCCCGGAAAGCAACCGCCGCGCCAGCCGGTGCGCTCACTCCGCCGGAATGACCTCCTCGTCGCCGGCCGCCGCTCCGGCGCGGCGCCGGAGGAGCCCCCGGATCCGGTCGCGCCAACCGAGGTCGCCGCGGACGCCATCGGCGGCACGGCGTTAAAGTCGGGGAGCGGAACCCGGCGGCGGTGCCGCCGCGGCCGCCCCGAGCGCCATGCCGCACCTCGTCCCCTTCCCGCTGCCCGGCGCCGGCGCCACCGCGGCGGCGGTGATCGCCGGCGCGCTGCTGCTCGCCTTCGGCCGCCGCCTCTTCTGGCTCACCGTCGGCCTCGCCGCCTTCCTCGCCGCCTTCGGCTGGGCCGGGGAGATCGGCGGCTGGGGGCCCTGGATCTCGCTGGGCGTCGGGATCGCCGCCGGGCTCGCCGCGGCGCTGCTGGCGGTGCTCCTCGTCAAGGTCGCCGTCGGTCTGGCGGGATTCGTCGTCGGCGGCTGGGCCGCCGCCCAGGCCGCGGTGGCCGCCGGCGTCGTCACCCCGGGTCACGCCTGGGTCGCCTTCCTGCTCGGCGGCCTGCTGGCGGGGCTGCTCGCCGGCCTGCTCTTCCAGGCGGCGCTGATCGCGATCTCCTCGCTGGTCGGCGCCGGCCTGATCGTGGACGCGCTGCACCTCGAGCCCGCCGCCGTCTTCCTCCTCGCCCTCACCGCCGTCGGCATCGCGCTGCAGGTGGTGCTCCCCAAGGGCCGGCGGTCGGCGACCTGAGCCGAGAATCGAGGCGTCGTGCTCTCCCGACCCCGGTCCGCGGGGCCGTCGCCGAGGGCCCCACCACCGCCCCCGCGCAGGTTAGGATCCCCCGACCCCACAGGAGCCCCGCGATGCGCATCTGCGTCCTCAGCGACGTCTACCGCGACTCCGTGTCGCCACTCAAAGAGGTCGACCTCGACCGCTGCGATCCTTCGCCGTGGCTGCCCGGCCACGAGGTCCGGCGCGTCGACCTCGCCAAGTCGACCGCGGTGCGCGACCTCATCGCCCTGGTGCGCGAGGGCCACGACGTCTTCTTCAACCTCTGCGACGGCGCCTGGGACGAGGACCGGCCCGGGCTCGAGGTGGTGCAGGCGCTCGAACGGCTCGACGCCGCCTACACCGGCGCCACCCCGGAGTTCTACGAGCCCTCCCGCGAGGCGATGGCGCGCGTCTGCCACGCCTGGGGGGTGCGCACCCCCGCCGCCGTCACCGCGGCGGACGAAGCGGACGTCGAGCGCGCCGCGGCCACCCTGCGCTTCCCCCTCATCGTCAAGCACCCGTCGAGCTACGGCAGCATCGGGATGACCAGCGCCTCGCGGGTGGAGACGCCGGCCGCGCTGATGGACCAGGCGCGGCGGACGCTGGCGGCCTACGCCGCGGCGCGGATCGAGGAGTTCGTCGGGGAGCGGGAGGTGTCGGTGCTGGTCGCCGAGGACCCCGACGACCCGCGCCGGCCGCACGCCTACCGGCCGGTGGAGATCGTCTTCCCGCCCGGCGAGAGCTTCAAGCACTTCGACCTCAAGTGGCGCGACTACCAGGGGATGGACTGCGTCCCCGTGGAGGACGACGCCCTGGCCGAACGGGTGGAGGAGGGGGCCCGGCGCCTGTTCCGCGGCCTGCGCGGCGCCGGCTACGGGCGCTGCGACGTCCGCGTCGACGCCGACGGCACGCCCTGGTTCCTGGAGATCAACCCCAACTGCGGCGTCTTCTACCCACCCGAGGATCCGGGGACCGCGGACCTCATCCTGCACCACTCCCCGGGCGGGCACCGCGGCTTCGCCGAGCGCGCCGTGCGCGCCGCCCTGGCGCGCCGCGACCGCCGGCGGGTCCCCTGGGAGGTGCGCGCCGACCGCGAGGGGCGCTACGGCCTGTTCGCACGGCGGCCGCTGCGCCGCGGCGAGCGCATCGTCGCCTACGAGGGCAGCGCCCACCACGTGGTGTCGCGGCGCCACGTCGAGCGCACCTGGGAGGCGCCGGAGCGCGACTGGTTCGCCGGCTACGCCTGGCCGCTGGGCGAGGACGCCTGGGCCACCTGGAGCCCCGATCCTCAGGAGTGGAAGCCGCTCAACCACTCGTGCGATCCCACCGCCTGGCTCGACGGGCTCGACGTGGTGGCGCGGCGCGACCTCGCCGCCGGCGAGGAGATCACGCTCGACTACGCCACCTTCTGCACCGAGCCGATGCGGGAGTTCGCCTGCGCCTGCGGCGCCCCGGAGTGCCGCGGCGTCATCCGCGGCGGCGACCACCTCGAGCCCTTCGTCGAGCGCTACGGCGCGCACGTCTCCGGGCACGTCCGCGCCCGCCGCGCCGCCAACCCACGCGGGTAGGTCGGCCCCCTCCGCGGCCCCTCCTACGGGTGGCGCGGTCGCGCCCGCCGGCGGCTATGCTGCCGCGCACGTTCCCGCGTTTCTTCACGATCTCTACCCACCGGGGGTGGACCGATGGCGAGCGTTTCCGATTCCGATCTGGGGCTGACCGGCTCCCAGAAGGCGACCCTTCACGCGCTGCAACAAGGGGAGGAGGGGACCCTCCAGCCCCCGCGCTGGCTGGCGGACCAGACGGCCGTGGACTTCGAGGCGGAGTGCGCCCTGGCGGCCGGCGACCCCAGCGTCTTCTGGGCCCGCAAGGCCAAGCTCGTCGAGTGGGCGCAGCCGTGGGACCGGGTGCTCGACTTCGACCCGCCGCACCACCGCTGGTTCGAGGGCGGCAAGCTCAACGCCACCGTGAGCTGCCTGGACCGCCACGTCCACAGCGAGCGCCGCAACAAGGCGGCGCTGATCTGGGTCGGCGAGGACGGCGAGGAGCAGACCTACACCTACAACCGCCTCTACCGCGAGGTCAACCGCGTCGCCAACGCGCTCAAGGACCTCGGCGTGGCCAAGGGCGACCGCGTGGTGCTGTACATGCCGCTGACGCCGGAGGGCATCGTCACCATGCTCGCCTGCGCCCGCATCGGCGCCATCCACTCGGTGGTCTACGCCGGCATGGGCACCCAGGCGCTGCGCGCCCGCATCCTCGACGCCGGCGCCAAGGTCGTGGTGTGCTCCGACTACACCTACCGCCGCGGCAAGGCGGTGCACCTCAAGCCGACCGTCGACGAGGCGGTGCGCGACCTGGTCCAGGTCGCGCACGTGGTGGTGCACCGGCGCGGCTCCCGCCCCGGCGACGCCCCCGTCGAGTTCGAGAGCGAGCGCGAGGTCGACTTCTACGACATGCAGCAGCCGCGGGCGATCCACTGCGAGCCGGAGATGGTCGACGCCGAGCACCCGCTGTTCATCCTCTACACCTCCGGCACCACCGGCAAACCGAAGGGCGTGGTCCACGCCACCGGTGGCTACATGGTGGGCGTGACCTACCTGTCGCGGGCCTTCTTCCAGATCCAGGAGCGCGACATCTACTGGTCGACGTCCGACATCGGCTGGATCGTCGGACACTCGTTCATCGTCTACGGGCCGCTGTCGATCGGCGCCACGGTGCTGTGCCGGGAGGGCGTGCCGGACTACCCCACCCCCGACGTCACCTGGGAGCTGTGCGAGCGCTTCGGCGTCAACGTGATGTTCACCGCGCCGACGGCGGTGCGCATGTGGATGAGCCACGGCAGCGAGGTGCCGGAGCGCTACGACCTGTCGCGCCTGCGGCTGATCGCCTGCGCCGGCGAGCCGCTCAACCCCGCGGCGCACCGCTGGGCGCAGTCGTCGCTGGTGGCGCAGGCCGACGGACTGGTGGTGGACAACTTCTGGCAGACCGAGATCGCCGGCCCGGTGCTCGGCACCCTGCCCTCGTTCGAGGTGCGGCTCGGCAAGGCGGGCAAGGCGATGCCCGGGATCAAGGCGGACGTCGTCGACCGGGAGGGCAACCCGGTGCCGGCCGGCCAGGGCGGCCTGCTGGTGGTCCGCGAGCCGGTGCCCTACATGCTGCGCACGGTGTGGAACGACCCCGATCGCTACACCGAGTACTGGACCCAGATCCCCGGCTGCTACGCCGCCGGCGACGTGGCGATCCGCGACGAGGACGGCTACTTCGCGGTGCTCGGCCGCGCCGACGACGTGATCAACGTCGCCGGCCACCGCATCGGCACCGCCGAGGTCGAGAGCTCGCTGCTGCGCCACCCCGCCGTCGCCGAGAGCGCCGTCGTCGGGCTGCCCGACGAGGTCAAGGGCGAGCGCATCAAGGCCTTCGTCGTCCTCGCCGCCGGCGTCGAGCTGGGCACCGGCGTGCGCGCCAGCCTGAAGGACCACGTCCGCGAGGACCTCGGGCCGATCGCCCAGCCCAGCGAGATCGAGATCGTCCCGTCGCTGCCCAAGACGCGCTCCGGCAAGATCGTCCGCCGGCTGCTCAAGGCGCAGTCGCTGGGTGAAGACCCCGGGGACCTCTCGACGCTGGCGGACTGAGACCCCGGCGGACGGCGCGGTTCGCTGGCTCCGTCCATGCGCGCCCCGGCGCCTTCGAGGACGCCGACCGCCCGCGTCACGCCGGGGGCCGGCGCCGTGCTAAACTCGCATGACCTTGGTACTTTCGCGCCGGAGGTGACGCCATGAGCCGTTCCATCGCCCGCACCCTCGCCCCCGCCGTCGCGCTGGCCGCCGCCCTGGCCGTCGCCGCGCCGGCCCTCGCCACCGAGTGGATCATCGACCTCGACAACGGCACCCGCTTCACCAGCCGCTACCAGCCGGTGGCCGCGAGCTGGGACTCCGGGCTGGTGCTGCTGGTGACCGAGGAGGGCAACCACATCGGTCTCGAGCGGTCGATGATCAAGAGCGTCACCGCGGACGTCCAGAACCGCGGCTTCGGCACCGTCATCGACGACAAGACCATCTCGCTGGGCCAGGCGCCCAACGACCTGCCGGCGCCCGAGGACACCGCGAAGACCTCGCTGTCTCCCGAGATGCAGCTCCTGCAGAGCTTCATCCAGTCGCAGCAGGCGCCGCAGCAGAACTACAACGTCGACCAGTTCGTCGACCCGTCGCAGGCCGGGGGCGGCCTCCCGGCCGCCGGTTACGGTTACGGCGGCGGCGCGACCGGCGCCGTGGTGGCGCCGCTGCCGATCACCGGCGGCACGAGCCTCGGAGCGCCGGCGAGCAGCGTCCCGGCGCAGGGGACGAGCGTCCCCGCCCAGGGCAGCAGCGTCCCGCCGCAGTAGGTCTCCGCGCCCTCCCCGCGGCCGCGATCCGCGGTCGCCGATCGGGCCACCCCCGTCCGCGCGACGGCGCAGGCTAGAGTTCGCGCGACATGTCCCCTCCTCCCGAGCCGCGGCGCCCGCCGTCGGCCGGCGCGCTCCGGCGCGCCGCCGCCGCGGTCGCCGCCGCCGCGCTGCTCGCCGCCGGATGCGGCCCGGGGACCGGCGCCCCGCCGGCCGATCCCCGGCCCGGTGCCGTCGCCCCCGGCGCCGCGCGCCGACTGGTCAGCCTGTCGCCGAACGTCACCGAGATCTTCGTCGCTCTGGGGCTCGCCGACCGCCTGGTGGGGGTGGACGACGCGAGCCGGCTCCCTGCCGGCCGTTCCGCGGTCCGCCTGGGCGGCTTCTACTCCCCGGACCTCGAGCTGCTGGTGGAGCTGCACCCCGACCTGGTGGTCCTGCTCGCCGGCCAGGCCGGGACGGCGGATCGGCTGCGGGCCCTGGGGATCCCGGTGCTCGCGGTACGCAACCAGTCGCTGGCCGACGTCGAGGCGTCGGTGCGCGCGGTGGCGCGACGGGCCGGCGCCCCCGCCGCCGGCGACGCGCTGGCGGCCCGGCTGCGCCGCGACCTGGCGCCGCGCCCGGTGGCGCACGGGCGGCGGGTCGTCCTGGCGGTGAGCAGCCGTCCCGGCGCCCTCGGCCAGGTGCTGGTGGCGGGCCCGCAGAGCTTCCACGGCGAGCTGCTCTCCCGGCTGGGCGGCGTCAACGCCTTCCCGGACCTGCCATCGGCCTACGCCACGGTGGCGGTGGAGGAGGTCCTGGCGCGCCATCCCGGGGAGGTCGTCGAGCTGCAGGGAGAGCCGCTCGACGACGCGACCCGGCGCGCCCTCGCCGCGGCCTGGCGCCGGCTGGCCGGGCCGGACGTCGAGATCGAGGTGCTCGACGGCGCCGACGTGCTGATCCCGGGCCCGCACCTGCCGCGGCTCTACCGCCGCCTCGCCGAGGCGCTGTCGTGAGACCGCTGGTCGCCGCCACCGGCCTGGAGTGGGAGACCGGCGGGCGGCGCATCGTCGGCCCGCTCGACCTCGAGGTACGGCCCGGCGAGTGCCTGATCGTCGTCGGGCCGAACGGCGCCGGCAAGACCTCGCTGCTGCGCCTGGTGGTGGGCCTGCTCGAGCCCACCGCCGGCCGCCTCGAGGTCGGGGGGCGGCCCGCCCGCGGCGGGGCGCGCCGGGAGCGGGCGCGCCGCATCGCCTACGTGCCGCAGATCCGGCCCGCGCGGGTGCCGCTGTCGGTCGAGGAGGTGGTCCTGCTGGGCCGCTACCCGCACCTGCGGCGTTTCCAGCTCGCGCCCGCCGCCGCGGACCACCGGGCGGTGGCGCGGGCGCTCGAGCAGGTCGGCATCGGGGACCTCCGCCGGCGCCCGGTCGGCGAGCTCTCCGGCGGCGAGCGGCAGGCCGTCTACATCGCCGCGGCGCTGGCCCAGGAGGCGGAGCTGCTGGTCCTCGACGAGCCCACCACCCACCTCGACCCGCGGCACCAGGCGGAGGTGGCGGAGCTGCTCGCCCGCCTGTCCCGAACCGGCGACCGCACCGTGCTCGCCGCCACCCACGACCTCGCCTTCGCCGCCCTCCTCGCCGACCGCGTGGTGGCGCTGGCCGCCGGCCGGGTCGCCGCGGCCGGGCCGCCCCGCGACATCCTGTGCCCCGCGGTCCTCGAGCCGCTGTTCGGCACCCGCTTCGCCCTGGCCGGCGACGGCGACCGCCCGATCCCGGTGCTGCGCCTGGCGGAGCGATGACGGGGCCGGGCGACAGCGGAGGGGCGCCGGGGCGGCGGCGGACGGCGCTGGCCGCCCTGGCGGTCCTGTGGCTGGCCGCCCTGCTGCTGCTGCCGCTGGCCGGCAGCCGGCCGCTGGACCTCGCGGCGGTCGCTCGCGGCGAGCCCACGGCGACGCTGATCCTCTGGCACCTGCGGGTGCCGCGGGTGCTGCTGGCGCTGCTCGCCGGGGGCGCCCTGGCGCTCTCCGGAGTCGCCTTCCAGACGCTGTTCCGCAACCCGCTGGCCGAGCCCTACACCCTGGGCGTGGCCAGCGGCGCGGCCCTCGGCGCGGTGCTGGCGCTGCGCTTCGCGGACCCGGCGACCGTGCTCGGCTTCGCCGCCGTGGCGGTGGCGAGCTTCGCCGGCGCCCTCGCCGCCACCGCCCTGGTGGTCGGGGTGGCGGCGCGGCGCGGCGGCACCGAGACCGGCACCCTGCTGCTCGCCGGGGTGGCGGTGTCGCTCTCGGCGTCGGCGCTCATCCTCTTCGTCCAGTACCTCTCGGAGGCGAACCAGACCTACCGCATGGTGCGCTGGATGATGGGCGGCCTCGCCGTGGTCGGCTACCGCGACGTCGGCTGGCTGGCCCCGTGGGTGGCGGCCGGCACCGCCGTGCTGCTGGCCCTGCGCTGGGAGCTCAACCAGCTGCTGACCGGCGAGGAGCTGGCGGCCAGCCGCGGGGTCGACGTCTCGCGCCTGCGCCTGCAGGTGCTGGCCGTCACCTCGCTGATGGTCTCGGCGCTGGTCGCCGTCACCGGGCCGATCGGTTTCGTCGGCCTCATGGTGCCCCACCTGCTGCGCCGGCTGGTGGGCCACGACCACCTGCTGCTGGCGCCGGCCAGCCTGCTCGGCGGTGGCGTCTTCCTCGCCCTCTGCGACCTCGGTGCACGCACCGTCATGGCCCCCGCCCAGCTCCCGGTGGGGGTGATCACGGCCCTGCTGGGCGGCCCGTTCTTCCTCTGGCTGCTGCTCTCCGGCCGGGGCGGGCGGCGCTGAGCGCTCCGCCCTGCCGCGACGGGCCCGGCGCCGCCGGCGCGGGCTAGAATCTCCCCATGCTCCTCTACCGCGTCGGACCCGAAGGTTTCTTCGCCGCCGCCGAGGCACCCGGCGGCACCCCCCGCGTGCTCCACTCCGATCCGCTGGTCACCGCTCCGACCGCCTGGGAGCTCGGCCGCGCGGTCGACCTCGAGCACACCGGGATCCTGGCGCCGGTGCTGCCCGGCAAGATCGTCGGCATCGGGCGCAACTACCGCGACCACGCCGCCGAGCTGGGCAACGAGCTGCCCGCCGAGCCGGTGGTGTTCCTCAAGGCGCCCTCGTCGGTGGTCGGGCCGCGGGTGCCGGTGGTGCTGCCGCCGGAGAGCCGGCGGGTCGAGTTCGAAGGGGAGATCGCGGTGGTGGTCGGCCGCCGGCTGCGGCGCGCCGGCCGCGACGAGGCGGCCGCGGCGGTGCTCGGCGTCACCGCGGCCTGCGACGTCACCGCGCGCGACCTGCAGAACAGCGACGTGGTCTGGGCCCGCGCCAAGGGCTTCGACACCTTCTGTCCGCTCGGGCCGGCCGTGGCGGTGGCGCCGGACCTCGACGACCTCGAGGTGGTCACGCGCGTCAACGGGGCGGAGCGCCAGCGGGGACACGTCCGCGACATGGCCTGGGGGCTCGCCGAGCTGCTCGCCTACGCCTCCCAGATCATGACCCTGGAGCCGGGCGACCTGCTGCTCAGCGGGACCCCGGCCGGCGTCGGCCCGCTCGCCGACGGCGACGAGGTGGAGGTCGAGGTCGGCGGCGTCGGGGTGCTGGCCAACCCGGTGGAGGCGGAGCGGGGAGCCGCCCGGTGAGCCCCACCTGGCGCCGAGCGCTGTGGGCGCTCGGAGCGGGGGTGCTGGGGATGCTCGCGGCGCTGACCTGGAGGCACTATCGCCTGGAGCTGGCGGTGGTGACCGGGCTGGCGGTGGGGCTCCTCGCCTTCGCGACGCTGCGCACGGTGGCCCGCCTGGGCGAGATCTTCCGGCGGCGGCCATGAAGGCGGCGGCGATCACCTTCGACGTCACCGGCACCCTGCTGCACAGCCCGCGGCTGGCCACCATCTACGCCGAGGTCCTGGGGCGCCACGGCGTGACGGCCGACCCCGAGCTCCTGGCCGGCCTGATCCGCCAGGTCTGGCAGGAGTTCGCCTGCACCGTGACGATGGGGCAGGACCGCTTCGTCGCCCATCCGGAAGGGGCGCGCGGCTGGTGGCAGCGCTTCCTGGAGCGGCTCTGCGAGCATCTCGGCGCACCGCCGCCCTCCCCCTTCGCCGCCGCCGAGCTGTTCGCCCGCTTCGCCCGCCCCGACGCCTGGGAGGTCTTCCCCGAGGTGCGCCCGACCCTCGAGGCCCTGCGACGCCAGGGGCTGGCCCTGGCGGTGATCTCCAACTGGGACCACCGCCTGCCGGACCTGCTGGCCGAGCTCGGCCTGGCGGAGCTGCTCGACGCGGTGGTGTTCTCCGCCGACGTGGGGGTGGAGAAGCCGCACCCGCGGATCTTCGAGGCGGCGCTGGCCCGCCTCGCCGTGCCCGCCGAGGCCACCGTCCACGTCGGCGACCGCATGAAGGAGGACGTCGAGGGCGCGCTGGCGGTGGGGATGGAGGCCCTCCTGCTGGTCCGCCGGCGCCCCGACGACTGGTCCGACAGCGGCGGCTCCGGGGGCGACCTTCCCGACCTCACGCCGCTGCCCGAGATCGTCGAGGTCTCGCGCGCGCCGGGCCCCTTCCCCTCCGGCGCCTGACCCCGGCGCCGGCGGTGGGCGACGGCCCGCCCCGGTGGTAGCATCCCGGGGCCGTGAGGACCCCCGAACGGGCACCCGACGCGAAGGCCGCCGCCGCGCTGCTCGCGGCCCTGCTGCTGGCGGGCCTCCCCGCCTGTCGCCGGCCGGGAACGACCGCCACGCCCGGGGCGGGCGCCGGCGACGAGGTCGCGGAGAGCGCCGCGGCGGCGGAGGGCGAGCCGCAGATCGTCGTCGACCACCCGGTCGACGCGCCCGGCGGGCCGCCCGCGACCACCGACCTCGCCGACCTCGCGGATCTCGACCGCCCGCAGGCGGCCGCCACCCCCTCGCCGCTGGTGCCGGTGCTGGAGACCCCCGCCGTCGCGCCCCTGATCGCCTTCTACGGCGACGGCCTGGGGTTCGAGGTCACCTTCACCGAGCCCGCCGAGCCCCCCTTCCGGCGCGCCGAGCTCACCTCCGGGCCGGCCCGCCTCGTCCTCGTCGCCCGCCCCGCCCCCTCGCCCGCCGCGAAAGGCGCCGCACCGACCGCGCCGCCGGCCGCGGAGCCTCCGCCCCCGGCCGCCGGGGAGCTGCGCTTCGAGGTCGACGACGTGGCGGCGGTCGCCGACCGCCTGGCGGCGCAGGGGATCGAGCTGGAGACGACCGCGGCCGGCGACGAGGAGACCCCCTCGGAGATCGCCACCCGCGACCCGGACGGCCGCCGCGTGGTGGTCACCGCCTCCGGCGCCGGCTGAGCCGCGCGGCGCGGCTGCACCGCCACACCCCGGTCGACCGACCGCTCCGCGGCCGCCACTGCGACCCGCCGGAATCGCTCCCGGAGCGGGCCGCCGGGGCTCGCGGGACGGAGCGCGACCCGGACCCGCAACGCCCACCGGCAGGTTGCGAAAGCGCCTTGACGGCGGTCGTCGGCGTTGGTTAGCGTCGGCTGACCGGGAGAGCAGGTCGCGGGTCGGCGGCGAGGCCGCAAGCGCCTCGTCCGTGGGTTCCGAGCGTTCCGCGCACTGGACGGCCGTCCTCTCCGACACGTCGTCCGAGCCTGTCCGTCTCGATTCCGTGGCGTCCGCCCGCGAGTCGAAGATCGATCTGAACGCGCATTTTCCTGGAGGAGCACATGCGATCCCACTGGAGAGCCCTCACCGCGGCGAGCGTCGTCGCACTCTGCCTCGCGGTCCTCTGGGCCCCGACGGCCTCCGCGCAGGCGGTCACCACCGGCCGCATCAGCGGGACCGTGGTGTCGGACGCCGACGGCTCCCCGCTGCCCGGGGCCGTGGTCACCGCGATCCACCAGCCCACCGCCACGCGCTACCAGACCACGACCCGTGACGACGGCCGCTTCGACCTCCTCAACGTCCGGGTGGGAGGGCCCTACCTGGTGACCGCCACCATGGACGGCTTCGTGGACACCGCCAAGAACCAGGTCTTCGTCGCCCTCGGCGAGGAGAGCAACCTCGAGATCGCCATGCCCCTGCAGTCGGTGGAGGACGTCCTCACGGTGGTCGGCGAGAGGAGCCCGATCATCAACCCGTCGCGCACCGGCGCCGCCACGAACGTTGCGGTGCAGAACATCGAGACGCTGCCGACGGTCGACCGCTCGCTGCAGGACGTGGCGAAGATGTCGCCCTACTTCGCGACCTTCGGCAACAACGGCGGCGCCACGGTGGTGGCGGTGGCCGGGCGCAACAACCGCTACAACAACATCCAGATCGACGGCGCCGTCAACAACGACGTCTTCGGCCTCGCCGACACCGGCACCCCCGGCGGCCAGGCGGAGACCCAGCCGATCGCCTACGACGCCATCCAGGAGCTGCAGCTGCTGGTCTCGCCCTACGACGTGCGGCAGGGCGGCTTCACCGGGGGCGGCATCAACGCCATCACCCGCAGCGGCTCGAACAGCTTCCGCGGCTCGGCGTACTACTTCTCGCGCGACCAGGGCCTGGTCGGCAAGGGGCCCCTGGACCGGGAGGTCGGGGAGTTCGCACAGGACGAGTACGGGGCCCGCGTCGGCGGCCCGATCCTCCGCGACCGCGCCTTCTTCTTCGTCAGCGGCGAGATCAACGGCCTGGACCGCCCGACCGGCTACTCGGCCGACGGCAGCGCCCCCCAGCAGTTCATCAACCCGGACGCCGCGGCCACCCTCCGCGACCTGCTGATCGACCGGTACGGCTACGACCCGGGCAGCCTCTCCGAGGTCACCCGCACCACCGACAGCGACAAGCTCTTCGGCCGCTTCGACCTCAACCTGCTCGACAACCACCAGCTCGTGCTGCGCCACAACTACGTCAAGGCCAACAACGACATCCTCTTCACCGGCACCACCTCGTGGCTGTACTCGAAGAGCGGCTACCACTTCAAGGACAAGACGAACTCCACGGTGGCGCAGCTCAACAGCGTCCTCGGCAGCTCGCTGTTCAACGAGGCGCGGGTGACCTACCAGACCATCCGCGACCAGCGGGCCGGCGACGACGTGTTCCCGAACGTCTACATCCGCAACCTGCCCGGCGGCGGCACGCTGTCGGCGGGCACCGAGCGCTACTCGACGGCGAACTCGCTCGACCAGGACATCCTCGAGCTCTCCGACGAGGTCAACTGGATCCTCGGCGAGCACCAGATCAGCCTCGGCACCGCGAACGAGCTGTTCAGCTTCGACAACCTGTTCATCCGCGACAACTACGGCTCGTACACCTTCAACTCGCTCGCGGACTTCGAGAAGGGCTGGGCGGCGGCCTACGACCACAGCTTCTCGCGGACCTCCGACCCGCGCCAGTCGGCGAAGTTCGACGTCCAGAAGCTCGGCTTCTACGGCGGCGACCGCTGGCAGGTGACCCCGACCCTGAACCTGACCTACGGCCTGCGCCTCGACGTCCCCTACTTCCCCGACTCGCCGTCCTACAACGACGCGGTCGACGCCGCCTTCGGCTACCGGACCGACGAGGTCGCCGACGGCAACATGCAGTGGTCGCCGCGCCTGGGCTTCAACTGGGACGTGTCCGGGGACGGCAGCCAGCAGCTGCGCGGCGGGATCGGCTACTTCGCCGGGCGGCCGCCCTACGTGTGGATCTCGAACCAGTACGGCAACAGCGGCGTGGACTTCATGCGCATCGGCGCCTCGCTGCGCGGCGACATCACCGCCGACAACCACATCCAGTTCAACCCCGACCCCTACAGCCAGTACACCGATCCCGCCCAGCTCGGCGGCTTCGCCTACACCAACGAGGTCAACCTGATCGACCCGGACTTCGAGTACCCGCAGGTGATGCGCGCCAGCCTGGGCTACGACCGGCAGCTCGACCTCCTGGGGCTGATCGGCACCGCCGAGGTGGTGTGGACCCAGGTGCAGAAGGACGTCCTCTACCAGGACCTCAACACGGTGCCCACCGGGGAGACCACCTTCGGCGGCCGCCCCACCTACGAGCGCGGCAACTCGTCGTTCGGCAACGTCATCTTCCTCACCAACACCGACAAGGGCGACAGCCTCAACGCCACCCTGAAGCTCGAGCGGCCGTTCCGCAACGGCTGGTACCTGATGGGCGCCTACACCTACGGCGACGCCAACGACGTCAACCCGGGCACCTCGAGCCAGGCGGTCTCGAACTGGCGCTACCTGCCGGTGCGGACCGACCCCAACCACCCCGACGTGGCGCGGTCGGACTTCGAGATCGAGGACCGTTTCATCGCCGACGTCACCTACACGTTCGACTGGAGCGAGGGCTGGCACACCACCGCGTCGCTGTTCTTCAACGCGCAGTCCGGCCAGCCCTACTCGATCACCTACTACAACGACGTCAACGGCGACGGCCAGTACACCAACGACCTGCTCTACGTGCCGGGGAGCTGCGACGAGGTCGTCTTCCAGGACGGCGACTGCTCGCTGTTCTACGCCATGACCGACGCCGCCGGCCTGCCGCGCGGCCAGATCGCCGAGCGCAACGCCAGCACGGCCCCGTGGGCGCACCGGCTCGACCTCAAGCTGGCGCAGAAGATCCCGGTGTCGCGCGCCAACGTGGAGCTGACCCTGGACATCCTCAACCTGGCGAACCTGTTCGACCGCAACGCCGGGGTGGTGCGCTACGTCGGGTTCAACAACTGGTCCAACGCGGTGCGCTACCAGGGCACCGACGAGGACACCGGCAAGCCGATCTACCAGCTGCTGTTCACCGATCCCGACCAGCGCTTCCAGATCGACGACCTGCGCTCGCGCTGGCAGGCGAAGCTGGGCCTGCGCATCAACTTCTGACCCCTCCGCGGGCGGCGGCCACCGCCCAGCGGTCCCCGGGGGTCGCCGGCGAGGTCCGGCGGCCCCCGGTCGTCTGGTGGCCTCGGGGAACCCCGCCCCGGGGGACGGCCGCGGCGCCGACCCGCGGGCGCCGTCAGTCGGCGGGCGCCGGCTCGACCTCCAGGGCGGTCGCGGACGACCGGGTGCGCAGCGCCAGGGCGAAGGGCACGATCGCCAGGGCCACCACGCCGAGGCTCGACAGCAGCCCCACGGTGAGCCCGTAGCGGTCGCCGAGGATGCCGGTGACGAGCGGTCCCGGACCGACGCCGAGCAGGTTGAGCACCAGCAGCGCGAAGGCCACCGTGGAGGCCCGGGCGTGGGCGGGGGCGAGCTCCTGGATGGCGGCGAACAACGGCCCGAACCACGCTCCGGTGCCCGCCGCGGCGAAGAACCAGCAGACGTAGAACAGGGGCGTGCCCGGCGTCGCGGCGTAGAAGACGAGGCCCAGCGGGGTGAAGAACAGGGTCATCGGGATGAGGCTCCACAGGTGCCCGTTCGGCCGGCGGCGGGCGCACCAGTCGCCGAAGGCGCCGCCGGCCAGGTTGCCGAGGAAGCCGGCGAACACGGCCACCACCCCGGCCGTGAAGGCGGCCTCGGCATAGCCGTAGCCGCGCTCCTGCACCAGCCAGGTCACCGCGTGGAGCGCCGCGCCGGCGCCGTAGCACAGCAGCGACCCACCGAGCAGCGTCAGCGCCAGATCGCGGCGCACCGCCAGGGCGCGGAAGACGTCGACCGCCAGGCGTCCCAGCGGCGGGCGCTCGGCCGTCGCCGCGACGCCGCGGCGCACCGGCTCGCGGAAGGCGAGCAGCACCGCCGCGGCGACCACCCCGAGCCCGCCGAGCACGAAGAAGCAGGTCCGCCATCCGTAGTGCGGCGCGATCCAGCTCGACGCGATCAGGCCGACCGCGGTGCCGAGCGGGATGCCGGCGTAGTAGACGCCGGTGGCCATGGCGAGGCGGCGGGGCGGGAAGGTGTCGCCGAGCATCGACAGCGCCGCGGGGGTCAGGGTCGCCTCGCCGACGCCGACGAAGACACGGGGCAGGACGAGCTGCAGGAAGCTGCGCGCCAGCCCCGAAAGCGCCGTCATCCCGCTCCACAGCGTCAGCCCGGCGGCGATCAGCGGGATGCGCCGCCAGCGGTCCGCTGCCAACCCCAGGAAGAGCCCCACCAGGGTGTAGAAGAAGACGAACCCGAAGCCGACCAGCAGCCCGATCTGGGCGCGGGTCAGGCCGAGGTCGGCGATCAGCAGCGGCGCCAGGGCCGCGATCAGCATCCGGTCGATGAAGTTGAGGACGTTGAGCAGGGTGAGGAAGGCGAGCAGCCCCCAGGCGGCACGGGGCGCGGCGGGCGGGTTCCGGTCGGTCATCTCGGTTCCTCAGGCGACGGGGTCGCGCGTCGACAGGAACCTCCCCAGGCGGGGGAAGAACAGGTCACGGCGCTCGAGATAGACGACGTGCCCCGACTCGGGCACCTCCTCGTAGTGGCTCGCGGGGAAGACGTCGACCAGCTTGCGCTGGGCCCACAGCGGGATGCAGCGGTCCTGCGCGCCGGCCAGGACGAGGACGGGGTTGGCGACCGTCCGGCAACCGGCCTGCCTCTCCTCGAGCCCGGCGAAGAAGGGGTTCTGGGCCTCGGTCAGCCGCACCAGGCTGTGGATCCGGTCGATGTAGCGTTCCTCGAAGCGCTGCCGCATCGCCTCGAGGGTGGCCGGTTCCACCGTGCGCAGGAACCGCTCGCCGAAGATCTTCTCGTAGAGGTACCGGGTGTAGAGGGGGAAGAGAGCGCGGCCGCCGGCGTAGAAGCGCAGCGACATCTCCTGGTAGAGCTCGAAGGTGCGCTCCCGCGACAGCAGGATGCCGGACAGCGTGAGGGTGTCCAGCCGGTCGCGGTGCAGCCGCGCGAAGTCGAGCGCCACGAAGCCGCCGTAGGAGACGCCCAGCAGGTGGACCCGCTCGATGCCGGCGGCGTCGAGCACCGCCACCAGCTCGTCCGCCAGCTCGGGGATCGTCACCGGCTCGTCCGGGCTCGACGAGGCGCCCTGCCCGAGGTAGTCGTAGAGCAGCACGTCGTGGCCCGCCAGGTCGTCGAGGAACGGGGTCCACGCCTTGGTGTGCATGGCGAGCCCGTTGAGCAGGCAGATCACCTCGCGGCCGCCGGTGCCGTGGAGCTCCCACCAGATCCGGTGCTCCGGCCGCCCGGGGTGCGGCACGAAGCCCTCCCGCAGCGGCGGGGGCGCGGCCGTCGTCATGCCGCGTCGCGCACCAGGACGGTGGCGACCGTGGCGCAGATCGGGCCGCCGATGTTGAAGGTGGCGGCGCGGCGCGCACCGCGGCGCTGCAGCGGTGCCGGGGCGCGGCCGGTGAGCTGGCGGAAGCACCACCCGAGCATGGCGACGCCGGTGGCGCCGATGGGGTGGCCCTTGGCGATCAGGCCGCCGGAGGTGTTGACGGCGCAGGCGCCGTCGACCGCTGCGCCCCCCTCGCCCCACCAGCGCGCCCCGCCGCCGGCCGGCGCGAGGCCGAGGACCTCGACGCCGATCGCCCCCATCACCGAGAAGCAGTCGTGCACCTCGGCGACGTCGAGGTCGGAGGCGCCGATCGCCGCCATGGCGTAGGCGCGGCCGACGGCCGCGTAGGCGCCGGCCGGCCGAAGCACGTCGCGCCCCGCCTTGCGCAGCGGGTCGGTGGCCTGGCCCCAGCCGGCCAGCCGCACGGCATCGGCGCGCGCCACGCCCAGCCGAGCGAGGCCCGCCTCGGTGGCCAGTATCAGCGCCGCGTAGCCGTCGGTGATCTGCGAGGCGTCGTAGGTCTTCAGCGGCAGGCCGTCGACGATGTAGCGGTTCGGCCCGGCGAGGGTCGTCGCCTGCTCCAGAGTCAGCTCGACGCCGCGCATCTGGGCGTCCGGGTTGTGCCGGGCGTTGGCGTACTCGGCCACCGAGATGCGAGCCAGGTCCTCCTCGGAGACGCCCCACGCCGCCATGTACTCCGCCATCACCTCGGCGAAGAGGTGAGGGAAGACGTAGGTCCTGCCCTCGCGCTCGTCGGGGTGGGAGAAATACCCGAGCACCTCGCCGACCCGCGCACCGTCGACGCGGCCGTCGTCGCCGCGCATCTTCTCGTAGCCGACCGCGATGCCGACGTCGCCGAGCCCGGCGAGCAGCTTGAGCACCACCGAGAGCACCGCCTGCCCGCCCGAGGCGCAGGCGTTCTCGACCGCCTCGATCGGCTTGCCGGCCAGCCCCGGCACGCCGGCGACGAGGCCGGCGAGCAGCCCCTGCCGGTTGAGGGTGAGGCCGCAGGCGGCGGCGACCGAGGCGACGTCGACGTCCTCGGCCCCGACGCCGAGCTCGGCGCAGGCGCCGCGCACCGCCGACCCGATCATCTCCGGTGGCCCCACGGCGCCGAGGCGGCCGAAGGGCGACTGGTGGTACGCGGCCAGGTAGATCGGCTTCATGACCGGGCGGCCTCCTGCCGGGCCAGGAAGTCGAGGCACACGCCCGCCAGCCAGTCCGGGTCCTCGACCACCAGGCTGTGCCCGGAGGCGGGATGGGTCGCCTCCTCGGCGTCGAGCGCCGCGGCCAGGGCGTGCGACCGCTCGCCGCTCATCACCTGGTCGTCCGCGGCGCGGACGACCAGCGCCGGGGAGCGGACCTCCGCCAGCCGCGGGGTGAGATCGAAGTCGTCGAGCGTCGCCAGCAGGTCGGCGACGCCGCCGAACCAGGCGGCTGGCAGCAGGCCGAGCTGGGCACGCCGCACCGCCAGGGTCGCCGCCTCGCGCTGGCGGTACGCCGCCGAGTAGACCCCGTCCACGAGGACGTCCCAGAAGCGCTCCCGCCCCCCGGGCCGGTCGATCCCGGCGAGCAGCCGGCGCATCTCGTCGCTGCCGCGCCGCCATTCGGGGGTGGCCCGGTCCATCGCGGTGATCAGGGTCAGCGAGCGGACGCGGTCGGGGCTCGCGGCCGCGAGCTGCACGGCCACCAGGGCGCCGAAAGAGGTGCCCACCAGGTGCGCCGAGCCCCAGCCCAGCGCGTCGAGCAGCGCCACCAGGTCGGCGGCGTGCCCCGCCAGATCCGGCGGCGGAACGCCGGGCGAGAGGAGCTGGCCGCGGAAGTCGAAAGTGAGCAGTCGATGTCGGGGGCGCAGCCGGGCCGCGAACGGCTCCCACGAGGCGTGGGTCATCATGCCGCCGTTGAGCAGCACGACCGGCGGCCCGTCGCCGGACAGCCGGTGGTCGAGCGGCGTCGCCGCGCTCACCCGGGCCTCCCCTCGAGGTAGCCGCGGCGCAGCTCGCCCTTGACGACCTTGCCGTAGGCGGTGCGCGGCAGCTCGTCGCGGTGCACGATCTCCCGGGGCAGCTTGAACCGCGCCAGCCGCTCGGCGAGGAAGGCCGACAGGTCCTCGGGCTCCGCGCTGCCGGGGGCGAGCGGCACCACGAAGGCGACGCCCACCTCCCCCCACACCGGGTGGTCGACCGCCACCACCGCCGCGTCGCGCACCCCGGGGTGGGCGAGGAGCACCGCTTCGATCTCCGCCGGGTAGACGTTGACGCCGCCGCTGATGAACATCTCCTTGGCCCGGCCGGCGATGTAGAAGAAGCCGTCGGCGTCGCGCCGCGCCAGGTCGCCGGAGCGGAACCAGCCGTCCGGCAGGTAGCACTCCGCGGTGGCGTCGGGGCGGTTCCAGTAGCCCAGCGAGACGTGGGGCCCGCGGAACCACATCTCCCCCACCTCGCCGTCCGGCACGTCCCGCCCCTCCGCGTCCACCAGCCGCACCTCGGTGTGCATCATCGGCTTGCCGATCGAGCCGAGCTTGGCCTGCGACTCCTCGACCGTCATCGCGAAGCAGTTGACCCCCACCTCGGTCATCCCGTAGCCCTGCTTGAACACCAGGCCCCGGCGCTGGTAGGTCTCGGCGATCCAGGTCGGCAGGGGCGCTCCCCCCGAGTACAGACAGCGCAACGACGACAGGTCGCAGCGCGAGAACTCCGGCGCCTCGGAGAGCAGCTTCCAGATCGTCGGCACGCCGAGGACCACGGTCGCACGCTCGCGCTCGACGATGCGCCAGATCTCGCCGGCGTCGAAACCGCGGTGCAGCACGATGGTCCCGCCGATGGTGAAGACGGGGCCCAGGAAGGCCATCAGCCCGCCGGCGTGGTAGAGGGGGGTGAACACGGGCGAGACGTCGTCGGCGCGGAGCTGCCAGCCGCAGACGGTGTTGTAGCCGTTCCAGGCGATCTGGCGGTGGGGGATCATGACCCCTTTGGGCCGGCCGGTGGTGCCCGAGGTGTAGAGGAGGCAGTAGACGTCCTCCGGCGCCGGGCGGCCGGGCGTGAAGGCGGCCGGGTCGGCCGCGGCGACCCGCTCGGCGTAGCTCGGGTCGCCCGGCTCCTGCGGTGCGTCGAGGGCGACCCAGCGCTCGACGCCGGGAGCCGCCGCACGGAGCGCCGCCACCACCCCGCCGAGCTCGCCGTCGTAGAGGACCACCCGCGCCCCCGAGTCGGCGACGATCGGTGCCAGCTCGTGCGCCGTCAGGCGGGTGCCGAGGGTCACCAGGACGCAGCCGGTCTTGCCGGCGGCGAAGAAGGCCTCGAGGTACTCCACCCGGTTGTGGGCGAGGATCGCCACCCGGTCGCCCGGACCCAGGCCGAGGCCGCGCCACGCCAAGGCGCAGCGCACCGCCCGCTCGTCGAGCTCCCGGTAGGTGAGGCGCAGCGGCGGGTCGACCACCACCAGCGCCGGCGCCTCGGGGGTGAGCCGCGCCCGCTCGCCGAGGACGTCCGCCGAGATCACCGCGCCGCCCTCACCGCGGCAGCTCGCCGACGCGGAAGGCGGCGGCCGCCTGGTTGTAGCCCACCCCCGAGCCGACGAAGACCACCAGGTCGCCGGCGTGGACGCGGCCCCGCTCCACCGCGTCGTCGAAGGCCATCCCGAGGCACGCCGAACCGGTGTAGCCCCACTCCTCCATCACCGTGGGGGCGCGCTCGACGGGCAGCCCGAGGTCGGCCATCACCAGCTCGATCGAGGGCTTGCGCACCTGGGTGAAGACGATCTGGTCGATCTCGGAGAGGGCGAACCCGCCGTCGGCGGCCAGCTTGCGCACCAGGCGCGGCCAGCCCTCGTGGTTGACCTCGGGGGGGTAGCGCTCGAGCAGCTTGACCTGCGTGCGGCCGGCGCGGACCGCCTCCTCGGTGGCCGGCTCGGCGGTGGCGCCGGCGTAGATACCCCAGTAGCGGTGGTAGGAGCCGTCCGCCTGCGCCGCCGCGGCGACGAATCCCGGCTCCGGCGCCGGCTCGACCACGGCCGCGCCCGCGCCGTCGCCGTAGAAAAAGACGGTCGGGTCGTCCGGGTCCGCCAGCTTGTGCATCAGGTACACGCCGACCACCAGCACCGTCCGGATCGCCGGGTTGGCGGCGATCCAGCCGGCCGCGGTCGCCAGGCCGGTGGGGAACGAGGCGCAGGCGCAGCCGATGTCGAAAGTTCCCGCGTTGCGCGCCCCCAGCTTGTGCTGCACCACCACCGAGGTCGCCGGGGTGAGGAAGTCGGGCGAGTCGGTGCAGACCAGCACCAGGTCGACCTGCTCGGGTCGCCGCCCGGCGCGCGCCAGCGCCTGCCGGGCCGCGGGCACCGCGAGGTCGGACGCCGCCCAGTCCTCCGGCGCGTGCCAACGGCGCCGGATGCCGGTGGACGCCTCCATCTTGTCGACGAAGTCGCCGAGGTGGGCGAAGCGCTCGCGCAGCGCGTCGTTCGAGACCTCGATCTCGGGCAGGTACCGCCCGGTCGCGACGATCTGACCGTACCGGTTCATCTCACCTCCTGGGCGGCGCCCCGCCGGGGCCGGCCGCCGGTGCGGGGTGCTCAGGTGCCGGGGACCAGCCCGCCGTCGACCGACAGGACGGCCCCGTGGACGAAGGAGGCGGCCTCGGAGGCGAGCCAGAAGTAGGCCTCGGCGATCTCCTCCGGACGGCCGATCCGGCCGAGCGGCGTGTGCCCGACCATCCCGTCGAGGATCTTCTGCGGCATCGCCGCCAGGATCTCGGTGGCGACGAACCCGGGCGCCACCGCGTTGACCCGGATCCCGAAGCGGCCGAGCTCGCGCGCCCAGGTGCGGGTCATCGTGATCACCGCGCTCTTGGTGGCGGCGTAGTTGGTCTGGCCGAAGTTGCCGTACAGGCCCACCACCGAGGAGGCGTTGAGGATGACGCCGCCGCCGCCGCGGATCATGTGCGGCACCGCCGCGCGAGCGCAGAGGAAGGGGCCGCGGAGGTTGACCGCGAGCACGTCGTCGAAGGGTCCGTCCTCGAGGACCGAGACGACCTCCCCCTGCTTCCATTTGACCAGTTGGGCGTCGCGCACGATGCCGGCATTGTTGACCAGCACGTCGTAGCGGCCCCAGCGGTCGACGACCGCCGCCGTCGCGGCCTCGACCGCGGCACGGTCGGAAACGTCGACGCGGGTCAGCGCCGCCCGGCCGCCGAGCCCCTCGAGCTCGGCGACCAGGTCCGGCGCCGCCGCCACGTCCCACGCCGCGACGCGGGCGCCCTCGCGGGCGAAGCGCCGGGCGACGGCGCGGCCGATCCCGGCGGCCGCGCCGGTCACCACGACGACGCGATCGGAGGGCTCCGCCATCAGAAGCGGTACTCGACCGTGGCCAGGATCGTCCGCGGCGTGCCGTAGGACCCCTGGAGGATGCCCAGCACCGGAATGTTGTACCCGTTGGTCAGGTACTCCTCGTCGGTCAGGTTCTTGCCGGTGAGACCGAAGCGCCACCGGGCGTTCGGCGACAGCCAGTTGATCCACGCCTCGTAGAGCTCGAAGGCGGGCTGCACGATGGGCTCGAGCGGCTGGGTGGGGTGGGCCGGGTCGGGGCCGCCCTCGTTGGTGAGGACCGACTCGTCGCGGTGGCTGACCCCCGCCGACGCGGTGACCAGGCCACCGAAGGCCGGAAGGTGGACGTTGAGCTTGAGCGTCCCGGTGAACTCCGGCGCGTTGGTGATCACCTGGGTGTCGACGAAGCCGTCGTGGTTGGCGTCGAGGAAGCTGTCGGGCGTCGCCTTGAGCCAGCTCACGTTGCCGGAGACGCCGAACCAGCTCAGCGAGCGGGCGGTCCAGTCGTACTCCAGCTCGGCCCCCTTCATGGTGGCGTCACCGGCGTTGACGAAGTTGCCGAAGAAGGCGTCGTCGACCCCGTCTCCGTTCGAGTCGAAGGCGGTGAAGGTCGACACCTGGATGTCCTTGTACTTGCCGTAGAAGGCGGCGGTGTTCAGCACCAGGTGGTGATCGTCCAGCACGGTCTTCAGGCCGACCTCGACCACGTCGAGCACCTCGTCCTTGAACGGCTCGGCCGACTGCGGGAAGGCGGTGGCCTGGGCGCGCACGTTGAAGCCGCCGCTCTTGAAGCCGCGGCTGGCGCTGACGTAGCCCATGACGTCGGGGGTGAACTGGTAGTCGAGGCCGATCTTCGGCGCCAGCGAGTCGAAGGTCTTGCTCTTGTCGAAGTCCGCGACGACGGCGTTGATCACCGTGAAGGTGGCGTCGGTGTAGCCGGCGTTGAACGCCCGGGTGGTCTTCTTCTCCTGGGTGGCGCGCAGGCCGACGTTGAGATTGAGGCGCGGGGTCAGCGCCACGTTGCCCTCGCCGAACAGGGCGTAGGACTCGGTGGTGGTGTCCCCCTCGGTGGTGCCGAACAATGCGTTGAGGAAGTTGTTCTTGACCAGGCCTCCGGCCTTGCCGTCGAAGTAGTAGAAGCCGAAGACGCCGCCGTACCGGCCCCCGCCGTCGTAGATGAGCTGGAACTCCTGCGACGCCTGGTGGTCGTAGTAGGTCGCGCCCACGTCGGCGATCGGCGCCGGGGTGGTGTCGAAGTCGATGTTGTTCTCGCTGTTCGACTCCCGGTAGGCGGTGATCGACTTGAAGGTCCAGGCGGGACCGAGGTCCCAGCGCACGTTCAGGGCGGTGCCGCTCGAATCGGTGCCGTTGAGCGGCGCCAGGCCGCTCTGGGTGTCGAAGATGTGCTCGTTGGGCGGGCAGGTGGTGCCGAGGAACAGCGGGCAGAACGGGTTGGCGGCCAGGCGGGTCAGCCCCTTCGGGCTCGCCTCGTCCTTGGTCTTGTCGTAGGCCAGGGTCACCTGGACCGCTGCGCTCGGCAGCCACTCGAAGGACAGGCGCATGGCCTTGGTGTCCTTGTCGGAAACGTCCTGGCCGGTGTAGAGGTTGGTGCCGTAGCCGTCGTGCTTGAGCGAGGCGGCGGCGACCCGGTACCGCAGCACGCCGGGCACCACGGCGCCGCCGATCGACGCCGCGACGTCCTGGTTGCCGTAGCTGCCGGGCGCCAGCGTGATCTTGCCCTCGGTCCGGTCGGTCAGCGGCCGGCTGACGTACTTGATGGCTCCGCCGATGGTGTTCTTGCCGTACAGGGTACCCTGCGGTCCGCGCAGGACCTCGACGCGCTGGACGTCGAAGACGTCGAGCAGCGCGCCCTGGGGGCGCGCGATGTAGACGTCGTCGAAGTAGAGGCCGACCCCGGGGTCGACGCCCCACAGCGGGTCGGCCTGGCCGATGCCGCGCATGAACGCGGTCAGCGTCGTCGACTGGTTGCGGCCCGGGTAGATCGACAGATTGGGCACGTCCTCCTGCAGCTCGGAGATGTCCTGTGTCGCGGACTGCTCGAGGGCGTCGCCGGTGGCCACGGTCACCGCCACCGGCACCTCCTGCAGGTCCTCCTCCCGCTTGCGGGCGGTGACCACGATGGTCTCGCCGATCTGCGGCTTCTCCTCCCCCTCGTCGGCGGCCGGGGCCGGGGTCTCGGTGGCCTGGTCCGCGGCCACGGCGTCGTCGTCGGCGGCGCGGGCGACCGCGGGCGGCGACAGCAGGGAGAGGACCGCGGCGAGCGCGAGCAGCAGCGCCCGGACGGCGAGCGCGCTCCGCGACGGCGGACGTGGATCGGTGTGACGCGTCATGATCAGCCTCCTCGTTTCGGCCGCGCGCGGGGCGCCGCCTCTGTCTTCCCCAGAACCTCTGCCGGGCGTGGATCGGAACCGGAGTGCCGCGCCCCGTCCCGCTCCCGCGGGAGCAGGCCGAAGCGCAACAGGCGGATGAACTCGTCGACCGCCTGCCGCGGCGTCATGCCGAGGTGGAGCGGCACGCCGAAGCACTTCTCGACGGTGAAGAAGTAGAAGAGCCAGCGGGTGGCGACCATCACGGCGACCATCGGATCGGCATCGCCGAAGTCGCCGGCCATGCTGCGCTCCTCGAAGCGTCGTCCGTAGGCCTCTTGGAAGCGCCGCGCCATCCCCTCGTAGAAGGCCCGGATGTGCTCGCCACGGAACTCGATGACATCGACGTAGACGAGCAGGATGTGCTGCGCGTTGTCCTCGACGACCCGTTCGATGGCCGTCGCCAGCTTCTCGAGATCCTCGGGGAAGTCGCCCTCCGCGAACAGGCGGTTGAGCTCGAGCTCGGGATCCAGCAAGCGCTGCCAGTAGCGGTCGATCAGCTCCTGGTAGATGGCGTGCTTGTTGGGGAAGTGGTGGTAGATGTTGCCCACCGACAGGCCGGCCCGGTCGGCGATCTGGCGCAGCGTGGTCGCCCGGAAGCCCTGGTTCGAGAACAGGTCGAGGCCGGCGTCGAGGACCGCCTCGACCGAGGCCTCGGACTTCGCGATCTGCCGGCTGCGCGCCGCCATCGGGGACCCTCCACGAAAAAAACCGAATGCTTGGTCCGTATTCTTGACGGGCTCCGCCCTTCCCTGCAAGCCGCGGCGCGGCAAGATGGCACGCCGCGACGCGGCGGCCTACACCTCGCGGGTCGGCGGCGGCGCCGGCGGGCGGCTGCCGATGGCGAGCAGCGCCTCGGCCAGGATCTCCTTGAGCTCGACCGTGTAGGCGGCGAGGTCGCGGACCTGCTCCTCGAGGCGCTCGGCGTTGGGGCGCACCAGCGGCCCGCCCGCCCGCGGCCGCACCTTGTGGGTCAGACGTTCGTCCAGCGAGGTGAGGCGGTCGTAGGCGTTCTTGAAGCGCTGGGGATCCATCAGCTTCCTCCGTTCGGGGGCGGCGCCGCGGGCGGCGCGTTGCCGGTGAGCTCGAGCGTGTAGTCGACGAGGGTGCGGATCTGCTCCGCGGTCAGCTTCTTCGCGAAGGCGGGCATGGTGCCCTTGCCGCGGGCGATGCGGCGGGTGATGGCGGCGCGGTCGCCGGCGGCCAGCATGTCGGAGGTGGTGAGGTCGAGCTCCGGCTTCGCGCTCACGGCGCGCGGATTGCCCGCCCCGTCGAGCCCGTGGCAGCGCGCGCAGTGATGACGCCACAGGCCCGCGGGGGTGTCGTCACCCGGGCCGCAGGCCAGGGCCAGGGCCGCCATCGCCAGGGCGCCGCCCAGAGCTGCCCGCCTTCCCCGCCGCCCCCGGCGCGCCAGCCCTCAACCCTCCGGACGGCGGTGGACCTCGGTCGACGTCGCCTGGTCGCGCGGGCGCACCACGATGCGGTCGATGTCCACGTGGGACGGGCGGGTCGCCGCCCACACGATGCAGTCCGCCACGTCGTCCGCGGTCAGCGGCTCCAGGCCCCGGTACACCGCCGCCGCCCGCTCCCGGTCACCGAAGAAGCGCACCTCGGAGAACTCCGTCTCGACCAGCCCCGGGGCGACCTCGGTGACGCGGACCGGCTGTCCCAGGAGCTCGAGGCGCAGGGTGCCGGTGAGGGCGCGCAGCGCGTGCTTGGCGGCGGTGTAGCCGGCGCCGCCGCGGTACACCTCGAAGCCCGCGGTGGAGCCGACGTTGATGACGTGCCCGTCGCCGGAGGCGATCAGCGCCGGCAGCAGCGCCCGGGTCATCCGCAGGGTCCCCAGGACGTTGGTCTCGTACATCGTCGTCCAACGCTCGTCGCGCGCCTCGGCGACCGGATCGAGCCCCAGGGCGCCGCCGGCGTTGTTGACCAGCAGGTGGAGCCGTTGCGGCAACTGCGCGGCGAAGCGCTCGACGCTGGCCGGGTCGGTGACGTCGAGCTCGAGGGCGCGGGCGCCGAGCGGCGCCGCCACCTGCTGCAGCCGGTCGAGGCGCCGGGCCCCGAGCACCAGGGAGAAGCCGGCTCCCGCCAGGGCCGCCGCCGTCGCCGCTCCGATCCCGGAGCTGGCTCCGGTCACCACCGCCATCCTCGTCCCGTCGCTCATCGCGCCTCCTTCCCGAACGCCCGCACCAGCCAGTTGAACAGGGCGATCACCAGCCCGCCGAGGATCGCCGCGCCGCAGCCGTCGACCCGCAGGCCGTCGAGCAGCGCCGCCGCCAGCCACAGCATGGCGCCGTTGATCACCAGGTAGAAGAGCCCCAGCGTGAGGACGAGGAGCGGCAGCGAGAGCAGCGTCACCAGCGGCTTGACCAGCAGGTTGATCAGCCCCAGGACCAGTCCCGCGAGGAACAGGTAGAGCAGGCCTCCCTCGTAGGCCACGCCGGGGACCAGCCAGGCCGCCAGCAGCAGCGCCAGGCCGTTGAGGACCACCTGCACCAGGGCGCGGATCATCGCTCCTCCCTTCCGGCCGCCGCCTGCCGCCGGCTCTCCCAGGCCTGCCGGGCCGCCTCGGCCACCCGGCGCTCGTTGGCGAAGCTCAGGTGGCGCAGCGCGTCGTCCCACAGGAACCAGGCGGCGCCGGAGACCTCCTGGGGATCGAAGTCCCGGCACGAGCCGGCGCGGTAGTCGAGCAGGAAGTAGTCCACCGTCTTGTGGATCCGGCGCCCCTCCTCGAAGAACCAGTAGGCGATCCGGGGCAGCTCGGCGACCGGCTCGCCGCGCACCCCGGTCTCCTCCTCCACCTCGCGCACCGCCGCCTGCTGCGCGGTCTCCCCGGCCTCGATGTGCCCCTTGGGGAGCTGCCAGCGCCTGCCCCCCTTGAGCGCGATGAGCAGGATCTCCTCGCCCCGCGTCACCACGCCGCCCGCCGAGCGCTGGTGCTCGGTCCTCACGTCGTCACCCGCCTCCCCGCCCGCCTCAGTTGGTGTCGTCGCCGCCGGCCGGGACCGGGGTCCAGGAGGGCAGCGTGTCGGGCTCGACGCCGACCGAGCGCAGGGCGTCGGACCAGGCCGCCTCCGCGTCCGGCGCGAAGACCAGGTCGGCCTGCACCGGCGCGATCAGCCAGTCGTTGCGCAGGATCTCCTCGAGAAGCTGGCCTTCGCCCCAGCCTGCGTAGCCGAGGAACAACCGGAAGCGGGCCGGCGGGTGGGCGGCCAGGCGCCCGAGGTCGGCGACGTGCTGGGTCAACGCCAGCCCCTGGGAGATCTCGTTGGCGGCCTCCGTGCCGACCGCGCCGCCGGCCCCGTCCTCGAAGCCGAACAGGACGCTGCCGAGCTGCGGCTGCACCGGCCCGCCGAAATGGGTCAGGGTGCCCCGGTCGCCCCCCCAGGGAATCTCCATGCCCTCCAGGATGTCTCCCACCGGGATGCCGGTCGGCCGGTTGACGATGATCCCCAGGCTGCCCTCGTCGGCGTGGTGGATGAGCAGGACGACGCTCTTGCGGAAGAACGGATCCTGCACCTGGGGCAGAGCGACCAGCAGCACCGGCGGGCTGAGATCGGGCGCGGAGGGCAGCATCCCGGGTCAGTCTATCGCGGGGCGGCGGGGGCCGCGCGTGATAATCTCGACGGGCGATTCCGCCTTCCCCGGCGGGCTCGTCTCCCCGAGCACCACCCCGGGCCATCCCATGGAGCGCGACCCATGAAAGACACCTTCGGAGCCTTCGCCGAGCTCGCCGTCGGCGACCGCCGTTACCGCATCGCCCGCCTCGACGCCCTCGACCGGCACGGCTTCGACGTCGCCCGGTTGCCGTACGCCCTGCGCATCCTGCTCGAGAACCTGCTGCGCCGCGAGGACGGCGGCACGGTCAGCGCCGCCGACGTCGAGGCCCTGGCGCGCTGGGACGCCGCCGCCGAGCCCTCCCGCGAGATCGCCTTCATGCCGGCCCGCGTGCTGCTGCAGGACTTCACCGGCGTGCCCGCGGTCGTCGACCTCGCCGCCATGCGCGACGCCATGGTCGACCTGGGCGGCGACGCGGAGAAGATCAACCCCATCCAACCGGCCGAGCTGGTCATCGACCACTCGGTGCAGGTGGACGAGTACGGCAAGGCCGCCGCCTTCCTGATCAACGCCGAGAGGGAGTTCGAGCGCAACCGGGAGCGCTACGCCTTCCTGCGCTGGGGACAGACCGCCTTCGACAACTTCCGGGTGGTGCCCCCGGACACCGGGATCGTGCACCAGGTCAACCTGGAGTACCTGGCGCGGGTGGTGATGAGCGGCAGCGCCGCGGACGGCGCGCCGCTCGCCTACCCCGACACGCTGGTCGGCACCGACTCGCACACCACGATGGTCAACGGGCTGGGCGTCCTCGGCTGGGGCGTCGGCGGCATCGAGGCGGAGGCGGCGATGCTGGGCCAGCCGATCTCGATGCTCATCCCCCAGGTGGTCGGCTTCCGCCTGGTGGGCGAGCTGCCCGAGGGCGCGACGGCCACCGACCTCGTCCTCACCGTCACCCAGATGCTGCGCGCCCGCGGCGTGGTGGGCAAGTTCGTCGAGTTCTTCGGCCCCGGCCTCGAGCAGCTCGGCCTCGCCGACCGCGCCACCATCGCCAACATGGCGCCCGAGTACGGGGCCACCTGCGGCATCTTCCCGGTCGACGCGGTGGCGCTCGACTACCTGCGCTTCACCGGCCGCCCGGCGGAACGCGTGGCGCTCGTCGAGGCCTACACCAAGGAGCAGGGGCTCTTCCACACCGCCGACTCGCGCGAGTGCGAGTACACCGACACCCTCGAGCTCGACCTCGGCGCCGTGGAGCCGTCGCTGGCCGGGCCGCGGCGGCCGCAGGACCGGGTGCCGCTGTCGCGTGTGGGCGACTCCTTCCGCGGCGAGCTCGAGCGCATGGTGGGCCCGGCCGGCAAGCGGGCCGCGACGCCCCTGCCGACCGTCGCCGCCGACGGCGGCGGCGGGGTGGCGGTGGCGGAGCCGGAGGTCGAGGTGCTCCCCGCCGGCGGCGTGCGGGTGCGCCGCGGCGACGACGAGATGGTCCTCGACCACGGCTCGGTGGTGATCGCGGCGATCACCTCCTGCACCAACACGTCGAACCCCTCGGTGATGGTGGCCGCCGGCCTGCTGGCCAAGAAGGCGGTCGAGAAGGGCCTCCGCGTGCGCCCCTGGGTGAAGACCAGCCTGGCCCCGGGCTCGAAGGTGGTCACCCGCTACCTCGACGAGGCGGGGCTGACCCCCTACCTCGAGGAGCTCAGCTTCCACCTGGTGGGCTACGGCTGCACCACCTGCATCGGCAACAGCGGCCCGCTCGACCCCGCCATCTCGCGGGCGATCGAGGCCGGCAACCTGGTCACCGCGGCGGTGCTCTCCGGCAACCGCAACTTCGAGGGCCGCATCAACTCCGACGTGCGCGCCAACTACCTGGCCTCGCCCCCGCTGGTGGTGGCCTATGCGCTGGCCGGCACGGTGGACTTGGACCTCACCCGCGAACCGCTCGGCGAGGACGCCGACGGCCGGCCGGTCTACCTGCGCGACATCTGGCCGAGCCAGCGGGAGATCCGCGAGACGGTGGGCCGGGCGCTGCACGCCGACATGTTCGAGAGCGAGTACCGCGGCGTGTTCGAGGGCGACGAGCGCTGGAGCTCGCTGCCCGTCCCCGAGGGCGCCACCTACCGCTGGGACGACGACTCGACCTACGTCAAGCTGCCCCCCTACTTCGCCGGCATGGGCCCCGAGCCCGAGGCGGTCACCGACATCACGGGGGCGCGGGCGCTGGCCCTGCTCGGCGATTCCATCACCACCGACCACATCTCGCCGGCGGGCTCGATCAAGGCCGACAGCCCGGCCGGCCGGTACCTGATCGAGCGCGGCGTCGCCCCGAAGGACTTCAACTCCTACGGCTCGCGGCGTGGCAACCACGAGGTCATGATGCGCGGCACCTTCGCCAACGTGCGCCTGCGCAACCGCCTGGTCCCGGAGATCGAGGGCGGCTTCACCCTCCACCTCCCGGACGGCGAGCCGATGTCCATCTTCGACGCCGCCATGAAGTACGCGGACGAGGGCGTGCCGCTGGTGGTGGTCGCGGGCAAGGAGTACGGCACCGGATCGTCGCGCGACTGGGCCGCCAAGGGCTCGCTGCTGCTGGGGGTGCGGGCGGTGCTGGCCGAGAGCTTCGAGCGCATCCACCGCTCCAACCTGGTCGGCATGGGCGTCGCCCCGCTCGAGTTCCGGTCCGGCGAATCGGCGGCGAGCCTCGGGCTCAGCGGTCGCGAGACCTACTCCGTGGAGGGTCTCGCGGCCGGGGTCGGCGACGGCTTCGCCGCGGGCCGGGAGGTCACCGTCCGGGCCCGCCCGGACGAGGGCGACGAGGTGACGTTCCGCGCCCGCGTACGGCTGGACACGCCGCAGGAGGTGGAGTACTACCGCCACGGCGGCATCCTGCAGTACGTGCTGCGGCAGCTCCGCTGAGCACCGGCCGTGGCGACCGAAAAAGCCCCGTACCGGGGAGGGATCCGGCACGGGGTGGAGGAGAGGGAGCTGAAGGAGAGCGGAGCCTCATCGAGACTCCGGAACGGGCCCAACTCCCGGCGGCCCGTCCATTCGAGAGAACCGTCCGGAGAGGGCGGCGATTCCCGCTGCGGGTCGCCACCGGGCGACGATCTTGAAATGATTTCAGACTCTCGGCCCGCCTGCGGGGTGGACCCGGTCGTTTTTTCATGAACCAGCGCATCTTCGTCACCGGCGCCACCGGCTACATCGGGCTGCCGCTGGCCCGCCGGCTCGCCGCCGCGGGTCACGAGGTGCGCGCCCTGGTGCGGAGCTCGAGCGACCGGGAGCGGATCGCGGAGCTCGCCGCCGCCGGGGTGACGCCGTGCGTCGGCGACCTCCTCGACCGCGCTTCGATGCGCGAGGGCATGTCCGGCGCCGACCTGGTGGTCCACGCCGCCGCCGAGCTCGACCCGGCCCGCCCCGAGGCCGCCATGCGGCGGATCAACGTCGAGGGCAGCGACCACGTCGCCGCGCTGGCCTACAAGCTGGGGGTCGGACGCCTGCTGCTGCTGTCCTCGATCGCCGCCTTCGGCGGCAGCCCCGCCGACGGGACGCCGGCGCGCGAGGAGACCCCGCGCCGACCCGACCCGCCCACCTCCTACGCGGCGACCAAGCGCGCCGGCGAGGAGGCGGTACGCGCCTGGGCCCGCCGCGGCCTGCGCCTCAACGTGGTGTGGCCGAGCCTGGTCTACGGGCCGCCCGGCAAGAAGCGGGGCGCCAACGTCCTGCTGCGCCGCTTCGCGAAAGGCCGGATCCCGGTGCTCGCGGGGGGTGACCGGCGCACCTCCTGGGTCTTCCTGGAGGATCTCGTCGACGGCCTCGTGCGGGTGGTCGAGCGGGCCCCGGCGGGCCGCGACTACCTGCTGACCGGCGAGGTGGCCCGCCTCGACGAGGTGATCGCCCGGGTGTGCACGCTCGCCGGCACGCGGCCGCCCCGCCTGCGGCTGCCGGTGGGCGCGGTCAAGGCGGCGCTGATCGTCGCCACGCCGTACTACCGGTTGCGCGGCTGGCGCCCGCCCGCCACCCCGGGCGAGGTGGACAGCCTCGGGCGCCACTGGGCGTTCGACGACGGCCGCGCCCGGCGCGAGCTCGAGTGGAACCCGCGCGGCCTGGCGGCCGGGCTGCCGCCCACGGTGGAGCACCTGCTCGCCGGCTGAGACGGCGCCACCGCGCCGGCCGGCGTGCGAGAATCGGCCTCCGATGTTCACCGTCTTCAAGGACCAGACGTTCGCGGCCGCCCACGCGATCCGCGGCCACGCGGGCGAGTGCCGGCACCTGCACGGCCACAACTACCGGGTGCGGGTGCACGCCGCCGCGGAACGGCTCGACGACCTCGGCATGGTGGTCGACTTCGCCGACCTCAAGGAGGTGGTCGGCGAGGTGCTCGCCCCGTTCGACCACCGGGTGATCAACGAGGTGCCGCCCTTCGACCGGCGCAACACCACCGCGGAGCTGATCGCCGAGTTCGTCGGCAGGGAGGTCGGCACCCGCCTGGCAGCCCGCACCGAGGGCCGGGTGCACGTGGCCCGGGTGGAGGTGTGGGAGAACGAGACCGCCTGCGCCGTCTTCGAGCCGCCGGCGGGAGAACGGTGAGCCGCGCGGAGCCCGCCCGCGCCGCGGACCCCCACCTTCGCCTGCCGTCGCGCGAACGGTTGCGGATCCACGAGATCTTCTACTCGCTCCAGGGCGAGTCCACCCGCGCCGGGCTGCCGTGCGTCCTGGTGCGGCTCACCGGCTGCCAGATGCGCTGCACCTGGTGCGACACCGCCTACGCCTTCCACGCGGGAGAGTGGTGGAGCGTCGGGGAGGTCCTCGAGCGGGTGGAGTCGTTCGGCTGCCGCCTGGTCGAGGTGACCGGCGGCGAGCCGCTGCTCCAGCCGGCGGTGCACACGCTGATGCGGCGGCTCTGCGACCGCGGCCACGAGGTGCTGCTGGAGACCGGCGGCGGCCTCGACATCGCGCCGGTCGACCCCCGGGTGCGTCGCATCGTCGACGTCAAGTGCCCGGGGAGCGGCGAGCTGGCCGGCAACCGCTGGGCCAACCTCGACCTGCTCACCGGCCGCGACGAGCTGAAGTTCGTCCTCGCCGGCGAGGACGACTACCGCTGGGCCCGGGACCTGGTCCGCCGGCGCCGCCTGGCGGAGCGCTGTGCGGTCCACTTCTCGCCCGTCCACGGCCGCCTCGAGGCGCGGCAGCTCGCCGAGTGGGTGCTGCGCGACCGGCTGCCGGTGCGGGTGCAGCTCCAGCTCCACAAGCTGCTCTGGGGCGCCACGGCCCGCGGCGTCTAGGCGCGGCGGCGGGCGCGTCCGCGGCGTCGCGCTCACGCGCCGCGGGGGAGAGCCTCGGGCCCGCCCGGGGAACCGTCCCGGGGAGTGGCCGCCGGGACCGCGGGCGACAGCGCCACCAGGGTGCAGACCAGGGCGGCGGGGACCAGGTGCAGCAGCAGGCGGGGCAGACTGTTGCGCACCAGCAACCCGGGGTCGAGCGGCGCCGAGAGGTACACCCAGAGGTAGAAGCCGGCCTGCAGCAGGAGGACGGCGGCGGCGGCGCGCGTGCGACGGACCACCAGGAGCGCCGGGACCAGCGCCAGGAGCCACGGCAGCCCGTGCCACTCCGGCCTGGAGAACGCCGAGCGGGCCGCCTCGGCCACCGCGGGCCAACGCCCCGCGTCGAGGGCGCCGGCGTTGGTCGGGCTGAAGAGGTGGTGGCCGAGGACCCCGACCGCCCAGGGGACGGCGACGAGCGCTGGCGGCAGCGCCAGCCGCCCGAGGCGGGGGAGGGCGCGCCGGGACGGCACCGCGGCGAGCCCGCCCCCGGCGGGGAGGCCGTGCACGAAGCGCGCGGTCACGAGGAAGGCGGCGAGCGCCATCCCCTCGATCTTGACGCCCGCGGCGAAGGCGGCGGCGAGCCCGACCCGCAGGTCGTCCGCCGCCGCCCCCTCCGCCGCCGGCGCCCCGACGAGCGCCGGAAGGGCGGCGAGCAGCGCGGCGGCGAGCGGCAGGTCGCCGCCGCCGGCGGCGTCGTACCCGATGCCGAAGAAGGCCACGGTGCAGGCCACCGCGGCGACGCCGGCCTGCAACGGGTGGCGCCGGACCCCCCCCGCCGCCAGCGCGCGGCGTGCGAAGGCCACCGCGAGCGCCGCGAAGACCACCGACCACAGCAGCATGGCCCGCTCCTCGAAGCGGCCGCGGACGATCGCGGTGGCGGCGTAGAGATCGGGCAGCAGGTTCGGGTAATCGGGATGGTTGGCGAGGCCGAGCGGATCGGACAGGAAGGACCAGTCGATGCCGTGGGCCCAGAAGGAGTGCTTCCCCTTGACCCCCCAGTGGTAGACGAAGTCGGGGATGGCGATGCGGCGGCTCCACGCGGCGGCGGCGAAGGCGGCCAGCGGCAGCAGGGCGAGGGCGTCTCCCCAGCCGAAGGGGACCGGCCCGGGGGCGGGGGCGACGGCGACGGCCGTGGAGCGGCGCGCGCGCGCGACGGCGACCGCCACCGCCAGCACCAGCCCCAGGCCCACCGCCAGCGTCCGGCGGCTCCAGGCGACGCCGCCGAGGTCGAGCCCGAGGAGCAGGACCGCGAACGCCACCTGGCCGGCGAGGACCGCCAGCGGCAGCCGGCGGCGGCGCGGCCCGGCGGCAGGCGCCGCGGCCTCCACCAGCGCCGCACCGACCGCGGCGGTCGCCGCCAGCAGCACCAGGAGGGGGAGCAGCGTGGCCAGCCCGCGCAGGAGGCGGACCCAGAGCTCGGCAGCGCTCATCGCGGCGCCGGCCGCACCCGGTAGAGCACTCCTCCCGGGAAGCGCTCCACCTCCTCGAGGCGGGGCAGGTCGAGGCGCGTGTCGAAGGCCGCGACCCACTCGGCGAGCTGCGGCGCGCGCGGGTCGCGGAGGGCGAGGACCCGCTGCCGCGGCAGCAGGTAGGCACCCCACAGCGCGAAGAAGTCCTCCTGCAGCGGGTTCGTGCTGCCGCCGGTGAACGCGACCACGTCCCCCGGCCCGAGCCGCGGCGCCACCTGGTCGCAGAACAGCTCGAGACCGCGCGCCCCGGGCATGCCCAACCTCAGGTCGGCGACGGAGCCGCTCCGCGGCGCCGCGGGAGCGGCGGCGAAGCGGGCCGCCTCCACCGCGAAGCCCGCCGCCGTCCAGAGCAGGAGCGCGCCGGCCGCCACGGCGGCCGGCCAACGGGGAGCGGGGGGGGCGGGCACGGGCGGATCATAGCGATACCATCGCCGCCATGGCCGCGCCCCCGACCGCCGTATCCCGCCCCGTCCGGCGCCCGGCGGGCGCCTGGGGGGCCGCCCTCGTCGCCGTCGCCGCGGTCGCGGCGGTCGTGGCGCTGCGCGGCGCCGATCTGGCCCGCGGCCGGACCCTGACGGCGCGGGGCGAGCGGACCTGGCACGCGTGGGTGGTGCGGCAACCGCGCCTGCTGGCGCAGCTCGAGGCGGTCGCGGTCGAGCTGCCGCCCGGAGCCCGGGTCCACCTGGTGGTGCCGCCGGCCACGGACGGCGTCTGGCTGGCCACCCTCGCCCCCTACTACCTGCCGGCCCAGTACCTGGGGGCCGTGGTCCCCCGCGGGACGACCTTCCCGACGATGGCGGGCGACTGGGTGGTGACACTGGACCCGCGGGCCGCGCAGGTCCGCCGGGTGGATCAGTCCAGCGCCACCCGCGACCAGTGGAAGTAGGTCACCAACGGCGCTCCCCGGCCGTCGCCGAGCAGCCAGAGGATGGACGGCGCCGGCTGCAGGCCGCCGAGGCGGAGGAGGCCCTCGCGGTTGCCGAGGACCGTGAGGCTGGCCGCCAGCCCCTCGGCGTCCACAGCCAGCCCGCTCACCGCCACCACCCCGACCACCCCCTCCGCCGGCTCCCCGGTGCGCTGGTCGAGATAGGGAGCGTAGCGGTCGCCGGCGATGCGGAGCGGGCGATGGACGGTGGAAGACACCGCCAGCGCCTCGTCGTGCAGGCGCACGCGGTCGAGGGCGCGATCGACGCCCGGGAAGGCCGGCAGCAGGACCGGCCAGCCGCCGCGCTCGGGCCCCTCGCCGAAGGCACGCCGCACCCAGCCCACCTCCACGAAGCCGTCGGCGGCGCCACGCCCGCGGAGCACCTCGACCGCCCGGTCCACCGCGAAACCACGCGAGAACCCCCACAGGTCGGCGCGCACCCCGGCGGCGAGCGCGGCGTTCGGCCCGGCGGTGTCGACGGTGAGGCCGGCGCAGTCCGCGCTGGCGGCGGCCGCCGCCAGCCGGTCGGCCGGCGGCCGTGCGGCGGCGCCGTGCGGCAACCCCCACAGGTCGTCGAGCCGGCCGCCGAGCGGGCCGTAGGCGCCGCGCGTCCAGGTGCAGAAGCCCTCGGCCCGGGCGAGGAGCTCGGCCAGCCGCGGGTCGACCCGGACCGGCGGGCCGCCGGCGGCGGCGTTGAGCGCCGCCAGGGTCCCCGGCGTCGCCGCGGCGCCGACCGCGGTCAGACGCTCGATCTCGCGGATCTCCTCGACGGCGGCGCGCAGCGCGCCGTCCGCGTCCGCCCGCGCCATCCCCCGCACCTCCACCCGCACCCGCTCCCCGAAGGCCGTCGCCGTCGCCAGCCGCGCCGGGACCACGGCGGCGGCCACCTCCGGCGGCAGCGCGGGCCGCTCGGTCTGGCCCGGGGTGCGGGTGATGCCCTGCGGCGGCGGCGCCGGCGGCAGGGCGGGGGGCTGCTGGGCCGCCGTCCGCGGGCGGGGGACCAGCGCGAGCAGGAGGATCAGGAGCAGCGGGCGGGCGGCGCGGAGGAGCTGGGCGGCGGGAGCACGCACCCCGGCATGATACGGCATGGTCCGGGCCGCCGCGCCGGGCTCCGCCGCCGGTCCCGCGGCGCGCCGGTCAGGGTGCCCCGCGCCGCGCCGCCCGGCGGTGGAGGCCCCAGGCGGCGAGGCCCATCGCCCCGTCCGCGACCCCGGACAACGGCACCGCCCACGCCGCCTCGCCGCCGGCCGCCGCGGCGAGCAGGAACAGGCAGGCGGCGGCCTTGGTGCACACCAGGAGCGTGACCGTGCCCGACCGCCGGTGCTCGAGCAGGTAGCCGAAGGCCACCACGAAGTGGAACACCCCGGCCTGGCGCAGGAAGAAGAGCGGTTCCGCGTGGGGCCAACCGGCGAAGGCCGCCGCCCAGGCCGGCGCCAGCAGCAGCATCGCCCCCACGCCGACGCTGTGGGCGGCGATCAGGCCGACCCCCCAGCGCTCCCGACGCGCCCAGCGCGCGCGGCCCGGCGCCGCGGCGACGGCGGTTGCACGGGGCTCGGCGATCATCGCGGACAGGGCTCCGCGCCCAGCATAGGTCCCGCGCCCGCGCCCGCGACCACCCCCGCGGGCAGCCCCGCCGACGCCGACCGGTGGGCCGCCGCCCGCCTGCAGGCGCCGGACGACGGGGGCGGGCCGTGCCGGCGGGACGCACGCGGCGACGCCCCCCGCGGTCGCCGGGTCAGCCGCGGCCGAGGCGCCCCCGCGCCAGCTCCTCGAGATCCTCCAGCGTGCTCTCGACGGCCGCGGCGTAGCGGGCGAAGTCCTCCTCGTCGAGACGGCGGGGCACCACGATCGGCTCGCCGGCCGCCACGCACACCCGGGTGAAGGGGCGCGGGATCTCCATGCGGTCCCAGGAACCGAGATGCCAGGAGCGGGCGGCGGCCCAGGAGAGCGGGACGATCGGGATGCCGGCGAGCTGTGCGATGGCGACGATGCCCGGCTTGACGCGGTGCCGGGGGCCGCGGGGGCCGTCGGGCATCAGCATCAGCCCGTTGCCGCGCGCCGCGGAGCGCAGCAGCCCGCGCAGGGCGCGGGTGCCGCCGCGGGAGGTCGAGCCGCGCACCGACTCGCCGCCGAAGTAGCGGACCACCCGTGAGCCCAGCTCGCCGTCGCGCGACGGGCTGTTGAGGACGGTCATCGGGTAGCCGCGGGCCTGGAAGCGGCGCGCCATGAAGTACGACCCGATCAGCATCCGGTCGTGCCAGAAGACGAACAGCGCCGGCCGCCGCTCGGCGTGGAAGGTGGCGAGCACCTCGTCGCCGGCCACCGTGCGCAGGCGGGTGGAGGCGCCGAGCAGGGCGAGGACCGCCTGCAGCAGCCGGGCGACGAGCGCCGCCCGGAACCGTGCGCGCCAGCCGAGCGTCTCAGGCACAGAGGTCCAGCCGGGCGAGGAAGTCGGCCAGCGCCGCACCGTCCCCGGGCGTCCCCGACCAGTCGGTCTCGGCGACCGGCCGGGCGGGCGAGGGATCGGGCGCGAACCAGAGGGCGAAGCGCTCGTAGGGGTCGTCGCCGCAGTCGATCGACAGCAGGGTCAGGACGGCGGGCCGCGCCGGTCGCCCCGCCGCCGCCGCGCCGCCGGGACCGTCGTCGCCCGCCGCGGGTCGCGGGGCGCGATCGGCCACCACACCGCCCTCCCCGCTGCCCCCGAAGTGACGTGCGTCGATGCGGATCTCGCCGCGGCGCGCCAGCCAGGTCACCGCGGCCGCACCGCTGTGCAACCGGCCGCGGCCGACGACCGGGCCGGGGCTGAAATCGAGGCCCTGCTGCTCGATCGGCTGGGCGTCCCCGGCCCCCGCCGTCATCCAGGTGCGGGTGCGGTCGCCGCGGGCCAGCCAGTCCCGCACCCGGACGAAGACGAAGCCGCGGTCGACCCGCTCGAGGTCGGACGGCGCCGGGGGTCCGTCGGCGGTGCCGAGCAGGAAGGCGACCTGGAACGTCCACGGCACCGACAGGGTGCCGAAGGCACGGTAGTCGGCCGGCAGCGGGCGGAAGGGCAGCACCCGCCCCACCGCGGTGGCCGCGGCCGCCGGATCGGCGGCCAGCTCGTCGAGGCGCTTGCCGGCCCGGTAGGCCGCCAGCGTCACGCCCAGCACGACGGTGAGGAAGAGGGTGATGACGAGGGCGCAGCCGCACCCGAGCACCGTACTGGGTCGGCGGACCTCCACGACGGCGCCTACATCCTCTCGGGCAGCGGGACGCCCAGCAGGTCGGTCAGCGCCTCGAGCCCGCGCTGGTAGATCCGCACCGCCGCCAACCGCACGGTCCGCAACGTGGGATCCTCCTCCTGCAGGATCGGGTGGCGGTGGTAGACGGCGTTGAACTTCTGCGCCAGCTCGAGGGTGTGGCGGGCGAGCAGCGACAGCTCGAGGCTGTCGCCGGCGCGGGCGACCACCTCGTCGGAGTCGGCGACGGCCAGGGCGAGGTCCCACAGGTCCTCGCTCCACGCCTCCGCCGGCAGCGCCGCCACCTCGTCGGCACCGACGTCGTCCGCCATCCCCTCCGCCGCCAGCCGGCGGCGGATGTTGCGCGGCCGCACCGCGGAGTACTGCAGGTAGGGACCGGACTCGCCCTCGAAGTTGAGGGCCTCGTCGAGGTCGAAGGCGATCACCCGCGTCGTGGTCGCCTTGACCATCAGGAAACGCAGGGCGGCGGTGGCGATCTGCGCCGCCAGCGGGTCGAGCTCGGCGGGGGCGAGCTCGCGGTTGCGCCGCGCGATCTCGTCACGCGCCTTGGCGGTGAGCTGGTCGAGCAGGTCGTCGGCCTTGACGCCGATCCCCTTGCGGCCCGACATCTCGAGCGTCCGGCCGGGCGGCGCCGCGGGATCCGTCCCGGCCTCCCCCTCCGCCGGCTCGACGGCGTAGCCGAGGGCGCGGGCGGTGGCGGCGGACAGCGCCACCATCTCGTAGGCGAAGTGGGTCGAGCGGGCCGCCTCGGACGTGTGGCCGAGCGCCTCGAGGCCGGCGCGGACGATCTTCTGCAGGTAGCTCTGGCGCGCGTCGATGACGTTGATCACCCGGTCGCCGCCGCCGAAGTCGGGATGCTCGGCGGCGCGGCGCGGGTCGTCGGCGCCGGTCGTGACCCAGACCTCCTCGTCGTCCCAGAGGCGGTAGTGGAAGTCCCGCCCGAGCAGGCCGAACTTCCAGAGCTGGTAGGCGATGTCCTTGCCCACGTAGGTCACCGTCCCGTCGGAGCGGACGATCACCTTGTCGGGGTCCTCGAGGCCGGCGAACTCCTCGCTGGCGGCGAGCGGCATCACCCAGCAGCCGGCGTTCTTGCCCTCCTTCTCGAGGTGGACCGCGCCGGAGTCCCGGAGCCGCCCGAAGGCCATCTCGAAGAAGCGCTCGCCGAGGACGTCGCTCTCGTGGGTGAGCAGGTCGTACCCGATCCCCACCCGCGCCATGGTCCGCAGGTGCCGGTGGACGATGCGCCGCGCCACCAGGCGACCCATCTCCGCCCGGTCGCCCTGCCCGATCTCCATGGCGTGCAGCGTCCGGCGCCGGTGCTCGCGCCGCTCGGGGTCCGCCTCGTACCAGCGGCCGACCTCGCCGTAGAGGTCCCAGCAGGTGTAGTCGAACGGCTCGGGCAGCGCCGCGACCGCGGCGCGGTCGAGGCCGCGCAGGTCGAGGAACCCGACCACGACGTCGGCGAGCTGGACCCCGGTGTCGTCGATGTAGTTCTGCACCTCCACGACGAACCCGAGCGCGCGCAGGGTGCGCACCAGCACGTCGCCGAGCACGGCGTTGCGCAGGTGGCCGATGTGGGCCGCCTTGTTCGGATTGATGTTGGTGTGCTCGACGATGACCTTGCCGCGCCCCGACGCCGGCGGCGCCAGCACCGGCTCGCGCAGCAGCCGCGCGGCCACCGCGCTGCGGTCGAGAAAGAAGTTGAGGTAGCCGGCCCCGGCGATCTCCACCCGCGACACCACGCCCGGCAGGGCCACGGCGTCGCGCAGCTCCTCGGCGATCCGGCGCGGCGGCCGGCGCACCTCGCGAGCGAGCTGCAGCGCCCCCGGGAAGGCGAGATCGCCGAGCTCGCGCCGCGGGGGGACTTCGACGATGGGCTGGTGGTCGACGCCGTAGAGGTCGCGCACCGCCGCCGCCAGGGCTCCGGCCACCTGGCGCTTGAGCGCGGTCAGCATGACCGGCGGAGTCTAGCAGTCCGCGCGACCCCGTCACGACCTCCCGGGGACGGCCGGGCGGGCCCGTCCCGCAGGGGAGCCGGGAGCCTCCTGATATGATTCCGCGGCCGGAGGGAATCGTCGATATGGCAGAGAAGACCGCAGAGAACCGGATCTCCCTGACCCTCGAGGAGACGCAGCTCGAAATCCTCGACGGGGACATCACCGAGACCGACGTGGACGCGATCGTCAACGCCGCCAACGAGAACCTCGAGTTGGGCACCGGCGTCGCGGGGGCCATCCGGGAGAAGGGTGGGCCCTCGATCCAGGAGGAATGCGACCGCATCGGCCACACGCCGGTGGGGACGGCGGTGATGACCGGCGCCGGCAACCTGTCGGCCAAGCAGGTCATCCACGCCGTCGGCCCGCGGATGGGCGAGGGCGACGAGGACCGCAAGCTCTCCTCGGCGGTGCGCGCCGCCCTGGCGCTCGCCGACCGCAACGGCCTGCGCTCGATCGCCCTGCCCGCCATCTCCACCGGGGTCTTCGGGTTCCCGATGGACCGCGCCGCGCGGATCATGCTGACCGAGATCCACCGCTACCTGCAGGGCGGCACCAAGATCGAGCGGGTCGTCGTCGTCCTCCACGGCGACGACGCCTTTCAGACGTTTCGACGCGAGCTCCGCCGCGGCTTCCGGTGAGGGCTGCGGATGCAGGGCGATCTGCGGCGTCGCGCTTGATCGCCCTCGGTGCGGCGTACTGAAGTACGCCTCCCTCGCGCTCACTGCGCGCTCCTTGCATCTCACCCCGCCTCCACAGCCCTCACGCTCGGTTCACCGGGGGACTTCGCTGCGCTCGTCCCGGGACGCTCCGTTCACCGGCGGGCTTCGCTGCGCTCGTGCCGGGACGCTCGGACCTCCGGGGTCTCCCCTTTCCCGCCGCTACCGGACGCCGGGTCTCCGCGCGCGCTGAGCGCAGCGCGTCCCCGCCCCGCCCTCTCGCCTAGGCGCCGTACTTGGCGAGGCGGCCGGCGTTGGCGAGCAGCAGACCCATCAGGTGGGAGGAGGGGAGGGTGCCGAGGTGGCCGCGGAGGGCGTCGATCTCGGTGAAGCGTTCCGCCTCGTCGATGAAGCAGTGGGGGGCGGCGAGGAGGACCGGCACGGGGTGCCAGCTGTGCCCGGCGACGGGCGCCGGGGTCGAGTGGTCGCCGGTCACGGCGACCACGTCCGGCGCCAGGTCGAGCAGCGCGGGCAGCGCCGCGTCGACCTCCTCGAGGTAGCCGACCTTGGCCGCCAGGTCGCCGTCCTCTCCCGCCATGTCGGTCTGCTTGACGTGCAGGAAGAAGAAGTCGAAGTCGTCCCACCGCGCCGCCACCGACTCGACGATGGCGGGCAGCTTCTTGCCGCACGGCACGACCTCCATGCCGCACACCGAGGCCACCCCGCGGTACAAGGGGTAGCCGGCGAAGGCGCCGCAGCGCAGGCCGTAGAGCTCGCCCAACGCGGGCAGGTGGGGAAGCTGCGAGAAGCCGCGCAGCAGGACGCGGTTGGCCTTCTCCTCGTCGGCGATCGCACCGTTCATCACCGCCACCAGGCGGGCCACCTTCTCCGCCGTCGCCGCGCCCTCGGGGGCGCTCGCCTCGACCTCCGACGGCGGCACCCCGAGCTGTTGCGGATCGGTGTCGGCCACCGCCGCCGACAAGCCGTCGCCGCGCAGGCGGAGGACGAAGCGGTGTCCCTCGCCGTGCCGCACGATCGCCTCGACCCCGGGGACCGGCGCCGCGTCGATCGCCCGCTGCATCGCCTCCGACAGCCGGGCGCTCTCCGCGGTGGGGATGCGGCCGGCGCGCCGGTCGGCGAGGTTGCCCGCGGCGTCGGCGGTGGCGAAGTTGCCGCGCGCCGCCACGTCGCCGCGGCGGATCTCGACGTCCTCGCCCAGCGCCTCGAGAACGCCGCGGCCGATGTCGGCCTCGGGGGTGGTGGGGTCGTAGCCGAAGAGCGCCAGGTGGCCCGGACCGCTCCCCGGCGTCACCCCCGGCGCCACCGGCACGATCCGCCCCAGGGCGGCGCGCCGGGCGAGGGCGTCGAGATGCGGCGTGCGGGCCTCCTCGAGCGCGGTGCGCGGCTGCCCCGCGGTGCGCAGGTCGCCGACGCCGTCGAGCACCAGCAGCACGATGCGGCTCGCGGCCGGCTGGGCGAGGCGGGCGAGGAGCTCGTAGTGCTTCACGGCACGAAGTAGGCGCTGGCGCGCACCTGCAGCCGGGCGCGCGGGTCGAAGCCGTTGCCCACCAGGACGAAGGCGCTCTGCGTCCCCAGCACCGGCAGGACGATCCAGCCGTCGAACGCCTCGCCGCCGCCGTAGGCCGGGACCACCGGCTCGATCTCCGCGATCTTCGTCCAGTGCTCGTGCTCGGGATCGAAGGAGGCGCGCAGCTCGACGTAGGCGCGGTCGAGGTCGATCGAGCGCTGGTTCGACGGGTGCCAGACCGAGAAGACGAAACGGACCTCGTCGTAGGCGCCGGTCTCCAGGTAGGTGCGCTCCCCCACCTGCAGGGGAAAGCTGAAGCCGCCGCCCGTGTCGGTGGCGAAGATCTCCGGCGTCGGCTCGAAGACCACCTGCAGCGGGGGGAGCTGCGCGGCCTCGCCCCTCACCGCGCGCCCTCGCCGGAACCGCCGCCGCGCGCCAGGGCCACCGCGCCGCCGATCCGCCGCAGCGTCTCGGCGTCGCTGCCGGCGAGCAGCGGAGCGCCGATCCCGAAGGCCGAGGCGCCCGCCTCGCGATAGGCGGGGATCTCCTCCGGACCGAAGCCGCCCGAGGCCAGCATCGGGATGTCGGACAACGGGCCGCGGACCGCCCGCAGGTACGCCGGGCCGCCGAGGAGCGGCACCGGGAAGACCTTGACCAGGTCGGCGCCGAGGTCGCGGGCGGTGACGATCTCGGTGGGGGTGAGCCCGCCCATGACCAGGAACACCTCCGCCGCGCGCACCGTGGCGGCCACCTCGGGGCTGGCGTTGGGCGTGACGATGAACTCGGCCCCCGCGTCGAGCGCGGCGTGCGCCCGCCCGGGTCCGGTCACCGTCCCCATGCCCACCCGGTGCACCTCGCCCGCGTCGCGCTCGGCGAGCAGGCGGCGCACCAGCGCCGGCGCCTCCGGCACGGTGAAGGTGACCTCCACCAGCTCGATCCCCCCGGCGATGAAGAGCCGCGCCTGGCGTTCCGCCTCGGCGCTCGAGGAGGTGCGGACCACCCCCACCAGGGGGGTCTCGGCGAAGGTGCGGCGGACGGCGGTGAGGAGGTCGGAGACGGCGGCGGTCGGTCGCATGGCGAGGAAGCACTCTATCACCGGGGCACGGGGCCTCCCGGCGGCCGGAACGGCCCGGCGGGCGCGGCGATCCGGGCCTCCGTCCCCACCGGCCCGTCGGCGCGCCTCACCCCTCGTGCCCCTCCCGCTCCCCGTGCCGCAACGAGATCTCGACCCGGCGGCACACCCCGCGCAGCAGGATCACCTCCCGCTCCGTCAACCCCACCCGGCTGATCAGCCGCCGCAGGTCGCGCCGGACGTGGTCGAAGGTGTCGTCGCGGGCGAACCCGATCTGGTGGAGCATCTCCACCCCCTGCTCCCACATCGCCTCCACCCGCTCGTGGGACGCCGGCTCCGCTGCCGCGTCGGGCGGCGCCGCCGGCACCGCGGCGCCCCGCTCGAGGCGGTCGACGTAGAGCTCGTAGCACACCACCAGCACCGCTTGGGCCAGGTTCAGCGTCGGCTGCACGGGGTCGCAGGGCACGGTGACCAGCGGATCGCAGAGGGCCAGCTCGTCGTTGGTCAGCCCCCCCACCTCCGAGCCGAAGACCAGCGCGGTCCGGGTCCCCGGGGGATCCGCGGCGAGCGCCGCGGGCAGCTCGCGGGCCGGGATACGGCCCTGGTCCCAGGTGCGGTCGCGTGCGGACGTGGTGCCCACGACGCGGGCGAACGGCGCCACCGCCGCCGCCAGGGAGGCGTGGCGCCGGGCGCCGTCGAGGACGTGCCCCGCCCCCTTGGCCATGGCGCGCCCGAAGGTCGCGATCTCCGCCGCCGGCTCGACCAGGTGGAGCTCCGCGAGACCCATGTTCGCCATCGCCCGGCAGGCGGCGCCGACGTTGCCCTCCTCGCGGGGGCGCACCAGGACGATCGCCGGCGGCGGGGACGCGGCGGCGCTCCGGGGGGCCTGGCTCATCGCGCGAATGTATCGCGCTTGCGCCCGCCCCGACGGTCGGAGAGACTCGGGGGCCATGGCGTCCCCACCCCCCGCCCTCGACCTCGAGCGCTTCCTCAACCCGGCGCAGGTGGAGGCCGCCACCCACGGCACCGGGCCGCAGCTCGTGCTCGCCGGGGCCGGCTCGGGCAAGACGCGGGTGATCACCTACCGCATCGCCTGGCTGGTCGAGGAGCAGGGGATCGACCCGGCGGAGATCACCGCGGTCACCTTCACCAACAAGGCCGCCGCGGAGATGCGCGAACGGGTCGAGGAGCTGCTGGGCCTCTAGCCGCTGGCCACCTTCGTCGGCACCTTCCACCGCTGGGCGCTGATCGCCGCTGCGTCGCTACGGCGAGCGGGTCGGGCTGCGCCGCGACTTCGCCATCCTCGACAGCGACGACCAGCTCGACCTGGTCAAGCGGGCGCTCGAGGCCGAAGGGCTGTCGGAGAAGGCGTTCCCCCCGCGCAGCGTGCTCTGGCGGCGATCAGCGGCGCCAAGAACCGCCTGCTCGACCCCGACGCCTTCGCGGCGCAGGCCGACGACTACTTCTCGCGCAAGGTCGCCGGCGTCTACCGCCGCTACCAGGGCCAGCTCGCAGCGCGCCTCGGGGATCGACTTCGACGACATGATCGGCCTCGCGGTGCGGCTGCTGCAGCGCGACGAGACGGTGCGCGACCGGTTGCGCGGCCGCGCCCGCTAGCTGCTGGTCGACGAGTTCCAGGACACCAACCACGCCCAGCTCGAGCTGGTCGCCAGCTCGCGGGCGGCGACGGCAACCTGACCGCGGTGGGCGACGAGGACCAGGGGATCTACCGCTGGCGCGGCGCCGAGCTCGACAACATCCTGCGCTTCGAGGACAGCTTCCCGGATGCCACCGTGCGCAAGCTGGAGCGCAACTACCGCTCGACCCAGAACATCCTCGACGCCTCCGGCGAGCTGGTCGCCCACAACAGCGGCCGCCGGGGCAAGCGGCTGTGGACCGAGCGCGGCGCCGGCGAGCCGCTCGAGCTCTACCGGGCCGGCGACGAGGGCGAGGAGGCGCGCTGGGTGGTGGAGACGCCTGCAGGGGCTGCGCGGCGCCCACCAGCTCGCCGACATGGCGATCCTGGTGCGCACCAACGCGCAGACCCGGGCGCTGGAGGACGAGCTGCTGCGCCAGGAGGTGCCCTACGCGCTGGTCGGCGGCATGCGCTTCTACGACCGCGCCGAGATCAAGGACGTGGTCGCCTACCTGCGGGTGCTGCGCAACCCGCGCGACGAGATCTCGCTGCGGCGGATCCTCAACCAGCCGCCGCGCGGCATCGGCGCGCACCACCCTGGAGCAGCTCTTCGCGGAGGCGGCCCGGCGCGGCCACCCGGTGTGGGACCTGCTCGCCCAGGACGAGCTGGGCCACCTCTCGCCGCGCGCGGCGCGCGCCCTGGCCGCCTTCCGCGACCTGATCGTGGGGCTGCAGGCGGCCGCCGAGGAGCTGCCGCTGCCGGCGCTGCTCGACCGCCTGCTCGAAGCCACCGGCTACGGCGACCTCTACGACGCCCAGGACGCCGGACGGGCTAGGCGCGGCTCGAGAACATCCGCGAGTTCCTCTCGGCCGCCCAGGAGTTCACCGAGGCGCGCTCCGCGAACGCCGACGACGACGACCTGCTGACCGCGTTCCTCGACCACGTGGCGCTGGTCGCCGACATCGACGCGTGGGAGTCGGACCGCGGCGTCTCGGTGATGACCCTGCACAGCGCCAAGGGCCTGGAGTTCTCGGTGGTGGCGGTGGCCGGCCTCGAGGACGGGCTGCTGCCGCACTTCAACGCCCAGGGGGCGCGCGAGGACGTCGAGGAGGAGCGGCGCCTGCTCTACGTCGGGATGACCCGCGCCAAGGAGCGCCTGCTGCTGTCGTGCTGCCGCCGCCGGCGCATCGCCGGCCGCTTCCAGGACCAGATGGAGTCGCCGTTCCTGGCCGAGATCCCGGCCGCGCTGGTCGACGCCAGCCAGAGCCCGACGCTCTTCGACACCCGCGGCGCCGGCGTCTACGACTTCTTCGGCCGCCGCCCGGCCGGCGCCGGTGCCGGCCACCGCGTCGCCCCCTTCCTCGAGCCCGCCGCCTCCGGCCCGGGACCCCGGCGCGGCAGCCGGGTGCGCCACCCGACGATGGGCGAGGGCGTGGTGCTGGAGCTCGAGGGCGAGGGCGACCAGCTCAAGATCACCGTCTTCTTCAAGAAGGCCGGCAAGAAGAAGATGATCGCCCGCTACGCCAGTCTCGAGATCCTCTGACAGCGGGACCTGGAGCGATGGCGGCGCCGGCCGTCCCTCGGCATCGTCGCGACCCGAGAGGTCGCCGCGGCCCGTCCGAGCGAGCAGCGACGCGGCGGAGGCCCCCGCATCCGGCGTCTAGCCGCGCAGGCGGGCGTAGAGGTAGTTGTCGACCCGGCGGCCGTGCAGGCGGAAGTAGCGGCGCAGGCGGCCCTCGCGGGCGAAGCCGTTCTTCTCCAGCACCCGCTGCGAGCCCACGTTGTCCACCGCGCAACGCGCCTCGATGCGCTCCAGGCCGGTGCGGGCGAAGAGGTCCTCGACCAGCTCGCCGAGGGCGCGGGTCATCAGGCCGCGGCCGTGCCAGGCGGTGGTCAGGGCGTAGCCGACCTCGGCCAGGCCGTGCTCCCAGTTGCTGACCACCAGGGTGATCCAGCCGGCCGGCTCGTCGTCGACCTCGACGATCCACTGGAACTTCTCGCCGCGGCCGCGGTAGAGGTCGGCGAGGCGCTGGCCGGCGACGTCGGCGCGGAGCTGCGAGACGGTGAGCTCGTTGAGGGGCTGGAAGCGGCGGACGCTGGGCTCGGCGCGCCAGCGGCGCAGCAGGTCGGCGTCGCGCGGTACGGCGGCGCGGAGCGACACGCGGTGGGGAGCATCTGCCCGGGCGACGGCCATGGGAAGGCGGCTATTGTAGCGGAGCGGCACCGGCGGCCGTGGGGCGCGCCGGCGGCGCCGGAGATCGCCATGACCCACCGACTCACCGTCTCCTACCGCGGCACCGACTTCGCCGGCTGGCAGCGTCAGCCGCGCGGCCGCACCGTCCAGGCCACGCTCGAGGAGGCGCTCGCCGACCTGCTCGGGACGGCGGTGCGGGTGACCGGCGCCGGCCGCACCGACGCCGGGGTGCACGCCCGCGGGCTGGCGGCGCACCTGGAGGTGCCCCGTCCCTTCCCCTGCTCGGGCCTCGTCCACGGCGCCAACCAGCGCCTGCCCGACGACGTCCGGGTGCTCGCGGCGGACGCGATGCCCGCCGGGTTCCACGCCCGCAAGCACGCCGCCGGCAAGGACTACGCCTATCACCTGGTGCGGGCGCGGGTGCTCTCGCCCCTCGACGCGCCGTTCGCGGTGGCGGCGGCGGAGCCGCTCGACCTCGCCGCGATGGCGGCGGCGGCGGACCGGCTCCACGGCCGCCACGACTTCACCGCCTTCGCCCTCGCCGGCGGGGCGCACCGGCAGCCCTGGCGCACCGTCACCGGCGCGGCCTGGGAGGAGGACGGCGAGCGCCTGGTGTTCCGGGTGTCCGGCGACGGCTTCTTGCGCGGCATGGTGCGCTCGCTGGTCGGGACGCTGCTCGAGGTGGGGCGCGGCCGGCGCGACCCGGAGGGCTTCGCCGACCTCCTCCGCGGGCGTCCGCGCGGGGCCGCGGGGCCCACCGCGCCGGCGCGCGGACTGGTGCTCGAACGGGTCCACTACCCGCCCGAATGGGCCCCCGTCCCAGAGGGCTGAGGCCCGCGTTCCCGCCCTCCCCTGTGGTAGTTTCGGCCCCGATCCGGCTCCCGCCGCCCGCCGTCGCCCGCCGATGCCCGACCTCTCCCAGCTCGCCGCTCCCGGTTCGCCGGAGGAGCTGTCGGTCCGCCGTCTCGACCTCGCGCGACTGCCCCGCCACGTGGCCGTGATCATGGACGGCAACGGGCGCTGGGCGCGCCGCCGCGGCCGCCCGCGGGTGGAGGGCCACCGGGCCGGGGTGGCCGCGGTGCGCGACACCGTCGAGGCGGCCGGGCACCTGGGGATCGGCACCCTGACGCTGTACGCCTTCTCGCAGGAGAACTGGAAGCGGCCGCGCTTCGAGGTGTGGACGCTGATGAACCTGCTCAAGGAGTACGTGCGGCGCGACCTCGAGCAGCTCGTCGCCAACGGCGTGCACCTGGGCCTGCTGGGGCGCTGGCGGGAGCTCGACCCGAGCGTCGTCGCCGAGCTCGAGCGGGCCCTCGACGCCACGCGCGACGGTGACCGATTGCAGCTCAACATCGCGCTCAACTACTCGGCCCGCGGCGAGCTCGTCGACGCCTGCCGCCGGCTGGTGGCCGCCGGCGTCGGGCCGGAGGCCGTCGACGAGGCGGCCATCGCCTCCCGGCTCGACACCGCCGGACAGCCCGACCCCGACCTGCTGATCCGGACCTCCGGGGAGCTGCGGGTGTCGAACTTCCTCCTCTGGCAGCTCGCCTACACGGAGATCTGGGTCACCGACACCCTGTGGCCCGACTTCCGGCGCGGCGAGCTCTTCGCGGCGCTGCTCGACTACCAGGGGCGGGAGCGGCGCTTCGGCGACGTGGCGCCGCCGGAGGCCCTGCCCCCCGCCCGGCTCCCCGCCGCCCGCGGGCAGCGCGGCTGATCCCGCCGTCGATGCAGCGCCTCGTCACCGCCGCCGTCGCCTCCCCCCTGTTGTTGGCGGCGGTGTTCCTGCTGCCCCCGCCCTGGTTCCTCGGCGTGGTCCTGCTGGTGGTCGACTGGGCGGTCCTCGAGTACGTGCGCATCGTCGAGCCGGCGGCTCCGGGGGCGCCGTTGCGCTCGCTGCTGGTGCTGGTGCCGCTCGCCTCGCTCGGCCTGCTCGCCGCCACCGCGCCGCGCACCGTCCCCCCCGAGGTGGCCGACCTGCGGCTGTTCACCGTCCTGCTCGCCCTGACCGTGGGGCTGGGCTGGCTGGTGCTCTTCGGACGCACCCCGGTGCGCGAGGCCCTGCCGGCTCTCGGGGCGTTCGCCTTCGCCCTGCCCTACTTCAGTCTGGCGGCGATGGCGATCGCGCGGTTGCAGCAGATCGATCCGTGGCTGCTGCTGCTCGGCCTCGCCATCGTCTTCCTCGGCGACACCGGCGCCTACTACCTCGGCAGCCGCTTCGGACGCCATCGGCTGGCGCCGGTGGTGTCGCCGAAGAAGAGTTGGGAGGGCGCGGTGGCGGGGCTGGTCACCAGCGTCGCCGCCGCCGCCGTCTGGGGCTGGATCCGCCTCGGGGAGGTGCCGCCGGTGGTGCTCGGCCTGGCGGCCGCCGTGGCGGTGGTGGCGCAGACCGGCGACCTGATCGAGTCGATGCTCAAGCGCGGCTCCGGGGTCAAGGACTCCGGGCGCGCCCTGCCCGGCCACGGCGGCATGCTCGACCGCCTCGACGCCGCCTTCTTCGCCCTGCCGGTGCTGCTGTTCGCGCTGTGGTGGCTGGGGCCGGAGACCCTGATGCCCTGACCCGTGGGCGGGGCGGGAATCGCGACCGGCGGGAGGGCGTTGCGAACACTTGACGCCGGCCGCCGGCGCCACACCCCCGCCCACCACCCGAGACACCATGGCTGATCTCCTCCACTCCGCGACCGGCATCCTCACCAACCTCGTCGCCTTCGCCTTCGCGCTGGGCGTGATCATCAGCGTCCACGAGGCGGGGCACCTGTTGGTCGCCAAGTGGTTCGACGTGCGGGTGCACGCCTTCTCGATCGGCTTCGGGCCGCGGATCTGGGGCTTCCAGCGCGGCGAGACCGAGTACAGGCTGTCGCTGGTGCCGTTGGGCGGCTACGTCAAGCTGGGCGGCGAGCAGCCGGACGAGGCCACCGGCGACCCCCGCGAGTTCGTCGCCAAGCCGCGCTGGCAGCGCATCCTCGTCTACCTCGCCGGGCCGGCGATGAACGTGCTGCTGGCGATCCTGCTCATCGCCGTCGTCTTCATGGTCGGCGCGTCGATCCCCAACCTCGACGTGCCGCCGGTGATCGGAGCGGTGGTCGAGGGCTCGGCCGCCGCCGCCGCGGGCGTGGCGGCCGGCGACCGGATCGTCGCGGTCGACGGCGACGAGGCGCACACCTGGGACGACGTGTCGCTGACCCTGATGACCGCGGTCGACCGGCCGGTGACGCTGACCCTGGTGCGCGGCGACCGGAGGTTCGAGACCACGGTCACGCCGCGCAAGGTCGAGGGCGAGAATATCGGCGACCTCGCCGGGATCGTCCCCAAGCTGCTGCCCACCGTGACCACCGTCGAGCCCGACTCGCCGGCCGCCGCCGCCGGTCTCCAGTCCGGCGACGAGATCCGCACCGTCGACGGCAAGCCCGTCCCCTCGACCGAGGACTTCGTCGACTACGTGTCGGCGCGCGCCGGCCGCGAGATCGTGCTGCAGGTGGTGCGCGGCGCCCGCACCCTGACCGTGTCGGTGGTGCCGCGGCAGACCGAGGGCGGCGGCCGCATCGGGGTCGGCCTGGGCCTGTTCCAGCGCTACGGCTTCTTCGACGCCTTCGTCGAGAGCGCCCGCTACAACTGGAACGTCGTCGAGCAGACCTTCGCGGTGCTGGGGAAGATCTTCAGCCGCCAGGTGTCGGCGCGCAACGCGCTGGCCGGGCCCATCGAGATCGCGGCCTACAGCGGCGCGGCGGTGCGGGTGGGCTTCCGCTATCTGCTGCACCTGATGGGCTTCATCTCGATCTCGATCGCCATCGTCAACCTGCTCCCCGTCCCCGTCCTCGACGGCGGCCAGATCGGCATCCTGCTCGTCGAGTCGACGATGCGGCGCGACCTGTCGCTGCGCCTCAAGGAGCTCATCTCCCAGGTCGGCTTCGTCCTCATCATGCTGCTGATGCTCACCGTCATCTACTTCGACCTGAGCAAGAACCTGCCGCCGGGCCTGCTGCCCGGCTCCTGACGGCGATCCTCCGGGTGCCCGCCCCGCGCCGGCCTCCTCTGGGGGCCCACGTCTCGGTGGCCGGCGGCGTCTCCAACGCTCTCGACCGGGGCGCGGCGCTGGGCTGCGACGCGATCCAGATCTTCGTCAAGAACGCCAACCGCTGGCAGGCCCCGCCGCTCGCCGACGAGGAGGCGGATCGTTTCCGCGCCGGCCGCACCGCCCGCGGGCTGGGACCCGCGGTCGCGCACGCCAGCTACCTGATCAACCTGGGGGCCACCGACGAGCGGGTGCTGGAGCGTTCCGAGCGCGCTCTGGGCGAGGAGCTCGAGCGCTGCGAGCGCCTCGGGCTCGACGCCCTGGTGCTGCACCCGGGCGCGCACCTCGGCACCGGGGTCGAGGCCGGGGTCGAGCGGGTGGCGGCGGCGCTCGACCGGGTGCTCGCCGCCCGGCCCGGCCGCACCCGCCTGCTGCTCGAGAACACCGCCGGCCAGGGGACGGTCCTCGGCCACCGGCTCGAGGAGCTGGCGGCGATCCGGGGGCGCCTCGCCGCGGCGGACCGGGTGGGGGTGTGCCTCGACACCTGCCACGCCTTCGCCGCCGGCTACGCGGTGCACGAGGCGGCCGGCTACGAGGACTTCGTGGCCGAGGTCGCGGAGGGGGTCGGGCTCGAGCGGGTCGGCTGCTTCCACCTCAACGACAGCCTGCGCCCGTTCGCCTCGCGGCGCGACCGCCACGAGCACATCGGGGACGGCCACATCGGCCTCGACCTGTTCGCCCGCCTGCTCGCCGACCCGCGCTTCGCCGCCGTTCCGATGGTGGTCGAGACCGAGTCCGGCGACGACGGGGCCGGCCACCGGCGCGACCTCGAGACGCTGCGCGGGCTGGGGCCCGGCGGCGCGGGGTGCTAGACTGACCGCCCATGTCGCCGATCCTCCGCAAAGCACTGCGCTTGCTGGGTTTCGGCGTCTACGCCCTGGCGGCCGCGGCGCTCTTCGTGGTCAGCGGCTACGCGGCCTTCAACCTCTTCGTGCGCAGCGGGGCGACCCGCGTTCCCGCCCTCGCCGGGCTGGCCCGCGAAGAGGCCCGGGACCGCCTCGCCGACTCCGGGCTGCGGCTGGAGACCAGCGCCGACAACGGGCGCTGGGACCCCCGGGTCCCGGCGGGCCACGTCCTCGAGCAGGAGCCCGCCGCCAACACCCTGGTCAAGCGGGGAAGCGCGGTGAGCGCCGTGCTGTCGCTGGGACCGCAGCGGCTGCGTGTCCCCGACCTGGCGGGGCGCTCGCTGCAGTCGGCCCAGGTGGCGCTGGCGGCCTCCGACCTCACCCTCGGCCGCGCGCTGCGCGTCTTCACCGCCGGCGCGACGGCCGGCACGGTGGTGGGGCAGCAGCCCTCGGCGGGGGCGCTGGTGCCGCCCTCCGGCGAGGTGGAGCTGTTCCTCGCCCAGCCGGGCTCGGCCACCACCTACGTCATGCCCGACCTGGTCTACCGCGACTACGACGACGTGCGCCGTTTCTTCGAGCGCGCCGGCCTGCGGCTGGGGCGCGTGACCTTCGAGATCTACGAGGGGGCCCGCGAGGGCACCATCCTGCGCCAGTTCCCGCTCGCCGGGCACCCCCTGACCCGCAACGACGCCGTGTCGCTGGTGGTCGCCACTCTGCGGTCCGAGTCCGACGACACCGGCGACGGCGCCGCGCCGACCCCGCGGCCGGAGGGTATCCCGTGAAGATCGCCCCGTCCCTGCTCGCCGCCGACCTCGCCGACCTCGCCGGAGCGCTCGCCGTCTGCGAGGAGGGCGGCGCCGACCTGGTGCACTTCGACGTGATGGACGGCCACTTCGTGCCCAACCTGAGCTTCGGCATCCCGGTGCTGGCGGCGCTGCGCCGCCGTACCCGGCTGCCGCTCGACGTCCACCTGATGGTCGACGATCCCGGGGCGCTGCTCGACGGGTACCTCGAGGCCGGGGCGGACCGCGTCGCGGTGCACTGGGAGGCGACCGTGCACCTGGACCGCGTCCTGGCGCGGATCCACGCCGGCGGCGCGCGCGCGGGCGTGGCGGTGAACCCGGCCACCCCGGTCGAGGTGCTGCGCGACGTGCTGCCCGAGCTCGACTTCGTGCTGCTGATGTCGGTCAACCCGGGCTTCGCCGGCCAGCGCTTCCTCCCCTACGTGCTCGACAAGGCGACGCGGCTGGCCGAGATGGCCGCGGCGCGGCCGGGGCCGGACGGCCGTCCGGTGGAGATCGAGATGGACGGTGGCGTCGGGCGCGGTAATATCCAGCGCTTGGCGGCCGCCGGTGTGTCGGTCGCGGTGGCCGGATCCGCCGTCTTCGCCAGCGACGACCCCGTCGCCGCCATCTCCCAGCTGCGCTCCGGCGCCGGAAACGAGTCCCGATGATGCGAAGAGCCCTCTCCCGTCCCAGCCTCGTCCTGGTCGCCCTGCTCGCCGTGGCGGCGCTCGCCGGCTGCCGCAGCAGCGGTCCCGCCAACGACCCGATCCTGCGGCTCTCGGCCGCCGAGTCGCTGGAGAAGGGCAAGGACCTGATGGCGCACAAGAAGTACGGCAAGGCCCGGCCCTTCCTGTCCCACGCCTACGAGGCCGAGCCCAACTCGGCGGCCGGCCGCGAGGGCCTGCTGCTGCTCGCCGACAGCTACTACCTCGACGGCGGCGAGGCCAACTGGATCCAGTCCGAGGCCAAGTACCGCGACTTCCTGAACCGCTTCCCGACCAGCGACCAGGCGGCCTACGCGCAGTACCAGATCGCCAACAGCCTGTCCAAGCGGATCGAGAAGGCCAACCGCGACCAGACGCCGACGCGGAAGGCGCTCGAGGCCTACCAGGAGCTGCTGCGCCTGTACCCCACCAGCGACTACGCGCTCCAGGGCCGCGACAAGATGCAGGAGGTCCGCGACCGGCTCGCCAAGCACGAGCTGGTGGTGGCCCAGTTCTACCTCGACTACCGCTACCCGCCGGCCGCCGTGACCCGCCTCCAACACCTGCTCGACGAGTACCCCGCCTACAGCGGCAAGGACGAGGTGCTCTACGACCTCGGCATCGCCTACCGGCGCAGCCGGCTGCCCGAGCACGCCGGCAAGGCCCAGGAGGTCTTCGACCGCTTGCGCCGCGAGTTTCCCGACAGCCCCTGGATCGCCAAGATCCCGACCTCTCCGGAAGAGCCCAAGGCCAAGCCACTGCCGGTGATCGAGAAGGCGGCGGCCAGCCCCGAGAAGGAAGGAGAACCCGGCCGATGAGCACACTGATCCGGCTGCCGCGCCGCGCCCCGTGGGCGCTCGCCCTGCTGCTGCCCCTGGCCGCGGGCTGCGGCAGCACCCTGGTGCGGCCGCCGCAGCGCGACCTCGGGGCCGAGATCGAGGAGCTCAAGCGCCGCATGGTCGAGATCCAACGCCAGCAGACGGTGAACCAGCTCGCCTTGGAGGAGCTGCGCGAGCGGGTGGAGGCGATGGCGGGGCCCGGCGCGGCCGCCGGCCGGGCGGCGACCCCGCCCGCCGCGGCGCCGGCCCGCACGGCGCCGGAGCGACGCCCTCCCGCCGTCACCGAGCCCGCCGCCGAGCCGGTGCCGGTCCGCCCGCGCCCGGCCGACGCGATCGAGGAGTCCGAGATCGAGGCACCCGCGGCGACGCCGCCGGCCGCCGCGGTCGCGGTGCCGCCCGCCAGCGCCGCTCCGGCGCCCGCCGAGAGCGCCGCCGCGGTGCCCATCCCGCCGGCCGGGCAGGCGCTCTACGACCGCGGCTACACCCTCTACCACCAGGGCCGCTACCTCGACGCCGAGGCCTCCTTCCAGCGCTTCCTGCAGGCTCACGGCGACACCGACCTGGCCGACAACGCCCAGTACTGGATCGGCGAGTCGCGCTACTCGCGCGGCGACTATCAGGGCGCCCTGGCGGCGTTCCGGGAGACCGTCACCCGCTTCCCGCGCGGCAACAAGGTGCCCGACGCCCTGCTGAAGGCCGGGCAGAGCCTCGAGCAGCTCGGCGACACCGAGGGGGCGCGGGCCAGCTACCGCGAGGTCTCCGAGCGCTTCCCGACGTCGGCCGCCGCGGTGGTGGCCGAGGAGCGCCTGGCGCGCCTGCCCTGAGGTGCGCGGCGCGGGGGCAGCGGGCCGGCGTGGAAAAGCTCAAGCGATGCTTGAGGTCCGAGCCCCTAAACCTTGACAGTGAGACTGCCAGCGTGTAGCTTCCTATAGCGAATTACCTATAGGTGGCGCGTCTTCTCAGCCATTCCGGCCGGCATTCCGGCGTCCCGGGGGTCCCGCGATGAAACGACCGCTCCTCACCCTCGCCCTCACCGTCCTGCCGCTGCTCGCGGCGTCGGTGGCCGGTGCCGCCGACCAGCCACCCCGCGACCTGCACAAGGTCGGCGACCACTGGACCGCCTGGGACCCGCCGCAGCCTCCGGAGGGCGCCGAGGTGCACGTGGTGCAGCGCGGCGACACCCTCTGGGACCTGGCGGGACGCTACTTCGGGGATCCCTACCTGTGGCCGCAGCTGTGGGAGCAGAACCGGTACGTCCTCGACGCGCACTGGATCTACCCCGGGGACCCGCTGGTGGTCTCGGTCGAGGTCGAGCCGGTGGAGAGCCTGACCGAGCTGACGGCGCCGGCCGCTCCGGTGCCCGAGGAGGCGACCGGCCAAGGCGGGGAGGGCGGCATCCTCAGCGCCGAGGAGGCGGCCGGCTCGCCGGTGCCGCTGGGGAGCGAGAGCGACATCTACTGCAGCGGCTTCATCGACGACGACGATCGCAGCTTCCCCTTCTCCATCGTCGGTTCCGAGTACCAGGCGCTCTCCCCGCACCTCGACGTGGCGGCGACCGGGAGCACGCCCGGCTACCACTCGCTCTACGGCACCGACACGCTCAAGTACGGGCTGATGAACGGCGACATCGTCTACCTCGACGGCGGCCGCGCCGGCGGCCTCGAGGCCGGCCAGGTGTTCAATGCGGTGGCGCCGGGCAAGCTGGTCCGGCACCCGGTCAGCAAGAACGTCCTGGGGCGCTTCTACCGCTACCTGGGACGGGTCCAGGTGCTCTCCGTGCAGGAGGACACCGCCATCGCCGAGATCGTCTTCACTTGCGACCCGATCACGGTCGGCTCCACGCTCGAGCCCTTCGAGCCCGAGCCGGTGCCGCTCGGCCGCCGCACCGGCCTGCGACCGGTCAACTACCCCGCCCCCGCCGAGTCGCTGGCCGGAGCGCCGGTCATCGTGCGGGCCGAGGACGACCTGATCACCCTCGGCGAGGACAACATCGTCTACATCGACCAGGGGGCCGGCGACGACGTGGTGCCGGGCGACGTCTTCACCATCTACCGGATGAACCGCAGCGGCCTGCCCCCGCTGGTCCTGGGCGAGCTGGCGATCCTGTCGGTCCACCCGCGCTCCTCCGTGGCCCGCATCCTGAGCTCCCGGTACACGATCTACATCGGCGACCGGCTCGAGCTCAAGCAGTAGGGCCCCCGGGGCGGGTTGACCCCCCGCCCCGCGATCATGTAGCTTCGCTCCTCGCGAGGAGAGTGGCGTGGCGGAAGAGAGTCTCAATGGACGTCTTTGCAAGATCGTCGACGAGTTGGTCCGCCACGGAGTCACCCTCGATCAGGGGCGTCGCGAGTTCGAGAAGCAGTTCATCGTCGCGTCGCTCCGCTCGAACGGCGGCAACCTCGGGCGCTCCGCAAAGTGCCTGGGAGTGCACCGCAACACGTTGCGCAACAAGGTGAGCCGCCTGGGGATCGACGTCGACGAGCATGCCCGCCGGGGTCCCGGCCGTCGCCAGGCCCCGCGCAGCGGCATCCACGACAACTGAGCCGACGAGGAAGCGCCCGAGCTTTCGTCCGCCACCGCGAGCCGCCGCCAGCCGGAGGAGGCCCGCACCCCACCCCGATCCGAGATCACGCCCCCGTCCGCGGGGGCCGGTCACCGTTCCCGGCCAGCGCCGCGCGACGGGCGACCACCGCAGGCTCCGACCCGACCTGGAGACGACCGACATGCCGAGCCGCCCCAGCCGTCCTTTCGTGGGTCTGTCGACCCTGCTGTTCCTAGTGGTGACGCTGAACTCCGCCACCTCGGTGCCGTCCACCCCCGGCCCGCTGCCGCCCGCCCCGACGCGCGAGGAGATCCGCTCGCTCGAGGAGCTGTCGCACTGGGTCGCCGGCGACCACGCCCTCACCGTGCTCGGCCCCGGCGACCTGCCGGCCGCGCTGCGCCGCGCGCCGCGCGGCTTCGAGCTGTTCCGCCGCTTCAACGGCAGCGAGAACCGCGAGGCGCTGCTCGTCCACGTGCCCTACGGGCGGCAGATCTTCCGGGCCGCCCAGCGCCACGGCGTCGACAGCCTCCTGCTGGCGGCGGTGGTCGAGGTGGAGTCCGGCTACAGCGCCGCCGCCACCTCGCCGGTGGGCGCCGTCGGACTGATGCAAGTGATGCCGGCCACCGCCGAGCTCTACGGCATCGGCGGCGACCTGCACGACCCGGCGACCAACCTGGAGGCCGGCAGCCGCTACTTCCACGACCTGCTGGCCTGCTACGGCGGCGATATCGAGCTCTCCCTGGCGGCCTACAACGCCGGCCCCGGCAACGTGAAGCGCTACGGCGGCGTCCCGCCCTTCCCCGAGACCCGCGCCTACGTCGACCGCGTGCTGTCGGCGTACGTCGGCTTCCACCGCCGGCTGTGGGACGACAGCGGGGCCGCGGCGCGGCTCTTCCTGCGCTAGCCCGGACCGCGCCGCCGCGGCCGGCGCCGCCCGGGAAGGCCGCGGCGAGGGGATCTGTTAGACTTCGCCGGAGGAACCCGCCGATGTTCGGCGGTGTCCCAACGGAGCGATCTCATGCTGGGTTCATTCGGCGTCCCGGAGCTTCTCGTCATCTTCTTCATCCTGGTGCTTCTTTTCGGCGCCTCGAAGCTGCCCCAGATCGGCCGCGGGATCGGCGAGGGCATCAAGAACTTCAAGTCGGGGCTGAAGGGCGGCGAGGAGCCGCCTGCGGCCCTCGACGAGAGCCGCGAAGAGAAGAAGAGCCGACCGGCCTGAGTCGGGCCCCTCCCTCCTCACCCCACAGATCGAGGTCCCCCCCCGGCCGGCTGCACCTCGGCGAGCGCCGGGCGCCAGCGCTCCCCCAGCGCCGCGGCCAGCCCGCTCGTCTCCGGCGCCTGCGACAGGTGCTCGAGGGCCCGCCGCAAGGTCGGAGCGACCAGGTCGAGACGCCGCCGGTTCCCCTGGCGTGCCGCGGCCGCGTAGCTGCCGACGGCCTTCAGGGTCCGCTGCGCCGCCACCCGGTGGTACTCGACGCGCACCGCCCCCTCCATCCCCCACTCCGTCCGCACCGCCGCCTCGATCTCCGGGGGTGGGAACAGCGTGTCGTTGAGCAGCGAGGCGAGGTCGTAGAGCGGCGGCCCCAGGCGCAGGTCCTGGTGGTCGAGGATCCCCACCCCGCCGTCGGCGAGCGGCACGAGGTTGCGCGGCGTCAGGTCGCGGTGGCAGGGGACGGGGGGAACCGCCGCCACCGCGGCGCAGAGCTCCTCGAGCGCCCGGCGCAGCGCCGCGGCGTCACCGGGACCTCCCGTCAGCCCCTCCGGCTCGAGGAACGTCTCCCAGGTCTGCTCGAGCTCGCGGCCGAGCAGGTCCCGGTCGAGCGGCGGCGACAGCGGGGCGATCGCCGGCCGGGGCAGCGCCGCGATCCGGTGCATCGCCGGCACCACCCGGAGGTAGCGGGGCGCGAGGTCGTCCCAACCGCGCCCCTCCGCCCACTCGTGCAGGGTCCGCTCCCCGAGATCCTCGACCACCGTCCAGCCGCGGTCGCAGTCGGAGGCGAGGACGCGTGGGACCCGGACGCCGGCCGCCGCGAGCAGCCGCGCGGTGGCCAGGAAGCGACGGCAGACGTCGCTCTGCTCGGGCGGGTAGACGGCGAGGACGGCGGTGGCGCCGCCGGCCAGCTCGAGGCGCAGGTAGCACCGCCGGCTCACGTCGCCCGGCAGCGGGTGCAGCCGGGCGCCCGGGAAACCGGCCTCGTCGAGCCAGGCGCGCAGGGCGCGGCGGGGGAGGCGGGCGCCCGGGGAACGGGGGGGACGGCGGACCTCAAGCGCTCGAAGTTATCACGCCGCCGTGGTTTGACACCCCTCGCGGGCGGGCGGGATAATCCCCCCACGCCGCGCCCGCAGAGGCCCGCGAAGGAGAACGCCCTGGATCCGCGATTGCGCAGGAAGCTCGAAGACCTCGGCCGCGCCCTGTCGGAGGTGATCGCCGACTCCTCCGAGGTGAGCCGGCAGCTCGACGAGCTGCGCGAGGAGGGTTTCTCGCTCTACCTGCTGCTGGAGAGCCGCAGCGGCGAGGAGACGGTGCGCCAGCCCGCCGGCGAGCCGGCCGAGGACGGTGCCGCGGACCGCCGCCCGGCGCCCGGCGACGGCCGCGAGCCCTCTTTCCGCATCAACGGGCGGGACCTGGTTCTGCTGCGCTCGCTCGGCATCGACCCCACCCGCTCGCTGCGCCGGCGCCGCGCGCCCGGCCACTGACGGCCCGCGCGGTCGATCCTCCACCGCGTCCTCCGCCCGTGCGGCGGCCGACCGCGGGGGAGGGGAATCCCCCGCCCCACGCAGCGGTTGAGCCGGAGGAACCCGCCCGCGCTCCCATGACCGCCCCGACCCCACCCACCGCCGTCACGCCACCGCCCGTCGCGCCCCGGCCGGCACTGCTGGGACTGTCGCGCGAGGAGCTGGCGGCGGCCCTGGCGCCGTGGGTGGACCGGCCGTTCCGCGCCCGCCAGGTGTGGGAGGCGCTGCACCGGCGCGGGGTGACCGCGCTCGGCGACATCACCGAGCTGCCCGCCGCCCTGCGGGAGCGGTTGGCCGAGCGCTTCCGCGTCGGCCAGCCGGAGATCGTCGAGCGGCGTCCCGCCGCCGACGGCACGGTGAAGCTGCTGCTGCGCCTGGCCGACGGGGCCACCATCGAGGCGGTGGACATCCCGCCGGCGGACGGCGGCGACGGCCGCCACACCCTGTGCATCTCCAGCCAGGCCGGCTGCGCCCTGGCGTGCGCCTTCTGCGTGACCGGCTTCTGGGGAGCGGGGCGCAACCTCGGCGCCGGCGAGATCGTGGGGCAGGTGCTGGCGGTGCGGCGCGAGCGGGAGCTGCCGGAGGCGGTGAACGTGGTGTTCATGGGGATGGGCGAGCCGCTGCTCAATCTCGACGCGGTCCGGCGGTCGCTCGAGATCCTCGCCGAGAGCATCTCCTGGCGGCGGATGACCGTCTCGACCTCCGGCATCGTGCCGGGGATCGAGGCGATGGCGGGCTGGCCCGCCCGGCCCAACCTGGCGATCTCGCTCCACGCCGCCGACGAGGCGCAGCGCGACGAGCTGATGCCGATCAACCGCACCTGGCCGCTCGACCGGCTGCTCACCGCCCTGCGCGCCTACCCGCTCGAGAAGGGGCGGCGGCTGACCATCGAGTACATCCTCATCCGCGGCGTCAACGACGGGCTCGCCGACGCCGACCGTCTGGCCCGCCGCCTGCGCCCGCTGCGCGCCAAGGTGAACCTGATCCCGGTCAACCCCGACCCGGTGCTGGGCGACCGCATGGTGCCCCCCGAGGCGGCCACGGTCGACGCCTTCCACCGCCGGCTGAAGGACCACGGCCTGATCGCCACCGTCCGCCGGCCGCGCGGCGACGACGTCGCGGCGGCCTGCGGCCAACTCCGCGCCTTCGGCCGCGCCCCGCGCGGGTTCGCCGGCCGCTCCCTGGGCGGCCAGGCCCCGTCCCGGCTCAAGACCTCCAGATGAAGGCGAGGTTGCGACCCGCCCCGCTGCCGTCGCGGCGGTAGCTCCACAGCAGGTCGGGACGGCAGCGGGTGCAGGCGGCGACCGCCTCCACGCGCCCGACCCCGGCGGCCGCGAGCTGCGCCCGCACGGCGCCGACCAGGTCGACGTGGGGCCGCGCCCCCGGCCGCTCGCGGACCACCTCCGGCGCCGAGGCCGTCACCACCTGCGCCGCCACCTCCGCGCTCACCTCGTAGCACTCGACCCCGATCGCCGGGCCGATCCAGGCGCGCCAGCCGCCGGGATCCGGCGCCCCCGCGGCACGGAGCCGGGCGCAGGTGGCGCCCACCACCCCGGCCACGATCCCCCGCCAGCCGGCGTGGACGGCGGCGATCCCCTCGCCGCCGACGAGGAGCACCGGAACGCAGTCGGCGGTGACCACCGACAGGGCGAGACGGCGGCGGTCGGTGACCAGGGCGTCGCCGGTGCCGCAGGCGCCCGCACCCGCCGCCTCGAGCACCGTCGCCGAGTGCACCTGACGGGCGGTCGCCGGGCCTGCGGGCCGGGAGGATGCGGAGGTCACCGCCGCGAGCACGGCGGCGCGACCGTGCGCCGGGCCGCGGCCCACGAAGCGCACCTCGACCCCGTCCGCCCGCGCCGACCACACCGGGTGGCCGCCCCGCCGCCGCGGGCCGCGGAGACGGCCGTCGCCCCCCGCCGTCACGCCGCCCTCCGCGGGGCGGGGCCCGGCGGCGGGGCGGCCCGGCGGGCGGCGAGACCGAGGCGGCGGCGCTGCTCGATCCACGGCGCCACCACCCTCGCCACGTCGCGGGCGAGGCGGGCGTAGCCGGCGGCGTTGGGATGGATCGGATCGCTCTTCAGCTCGGGGCTGCGCAGGATGCGGTTGATGCTGCCGGCGAGCAGCGGCACCTCCAGGTCGTCGGCCAGGCGCTCGAACATGGCGCGGTGGTCGCCGCCGAACGGCCCGTGGACCTCGAGCAGCAACGGCACCGCGCCGGCGTCGAGGATCCCCTGCACGATGTGGCGCAGGTTGGCCTCGGTCTCGGCCACGGGGACCCGGCGGAGCAGGTCGTTGCCGCCCAGCTCGACGACGACCAGCCAGGGATCGCGCGCCAGCACCCCGTCGAGCCGGCGCAGCGCCTGCGCCGAGGTGTCCCCGGGCACCCCGGCGTTGACCACCGGCACGCCGAGGATCTCCGCGAGCCGCGCCGGGTAGGCCGCGTCGGGAGCGGCTCCGGTGCCGGCGGTGATCGAGTCGCCGAGGCAGACGATCCCGTGACCCGGAGAGGCCAGGTTGGGGACGGCGGGGCCGCGGCACGCGAGGGCCAGGGCGGCCAGCGCCAGGGTCGGGGCGAGCGCTCGCACGGAGCCGATCCTACGCCGCCCGACGCCGTCGCGCCCCCCACCTGGCCACCCGCGGGGGCCGGAGGAGCGGGGGTGGCGCGGTAGACTACCGCCGATGCCCCCGCCGCCGGTCATCGGCCTCGAGGTCCACATCCAGCTCCGCACCTCGACGAAGATGTTCTGCCGCTGCCCGAACCGCTTCGGGGCGGCGCCCAACACGCTGATCTGCCCGGTGTGCCTGGGCTATCCGGGCACCCTCCCGGTCCTCAACCGGCGCGCCGTCGAGCTCGCCGCCCGCTTGGCACTCGCCCTCGGCGCCGACGTCCGGCCGCGCTCCGCCTTCGCCCGCAAGAGCTACTTCTACCCCGACCTTCCCAAGGGGTACCAGATCACCCAGCACGACGAGCCGTTGGCGACCGGTGGCACCCTGCCGCTCGCCGACCCCCGGCGCAGCGTGCGGCTGCGCCGCCTCCATCTCGAGGAAGACGCCGGCCGGCTGCTCGACGGTCCCGACGCCGGCTCGGTCCGCATCGACTTCAACCGCTGTGGCGTGCCCCTGGTCGAGGTGGTGACCGAACCCGACCTGGCGGGCCCGGAGGACGCCCGCGAGGCCCTGACGAGCCTCCACCGCCTCCTCCTCTACACCGGCGTCGCCGACGCCAACCTCGAGGAGGGCGGCCTGCGCTGCGACGCCAACGTCTCGCTGCCGGCGGCCGACGGCACCGCGGGCCCGCGGGTGGAGATCAAGAACCTCAACTCCTTCCGCCACCTCGGCCGCGCGCTCGCGGCGGAGATCGAGCGCCAACGGGCGGTCCACGCGGCCGGCGGCGCGGTGACGGCGCAGACGCGGGGCTGGGACGACGCCGCCGGCGGCACGGTGCCACTGCGCGACAAGGAGGCGACCGCCGACTACCGCTACCTGCCGGAGCCCGACCTGCCACCGCTCGAGGTGACGGCCGACCGGCTCGCCGAGCTGGCCGCCGCTCTCCCCGAGCTGCCCTGGGCGCGGCGGGACCGCCTCGTCGCGGAGCACGGCTTGAGCCGCGCCGCGGCCGACGCGCTCTGCGCCCGGCGCGAGCTGGCCGACTACTATGACGCGGTGCTGGCGGCCGCCGGCGGGCCGCCGCCCGGCGAGTGTGCCCGCTGGATCCTCCGCGACGTGCGGCAGCACGAGAAGGAGAGCGGCACGGCGGCGCAGCAGGCGCTGCCCCCCGGCGTCTGGCGGCCCTGCTGGTGAGCCTCGCCGCCGGCCGCCTGTCGCGCCCGGCGGCGGCCCGGGTCCTGGGCGAGATCTGGGGCCGTGACGAGACGCCCGACGCCGCCGCGGCCCGGCTGGGGCTCGCCCGGGTGGGCACGCCGGAGCGCCTGGAGGCCTGGGCCGAGGAGGTGCTCGCCGAGCACCCCGAGCTGGCGGAGCGCTACCGCCGGGGTCGCCGCCAGCTCCTCGGCTTCTTCGTCGGCCGGGTGATGGCGCGGTCCGGTGGCCGGGCGGACCCCCGCGGCGCGCGCCAGGCCCTCGAACGACGGCTCGACGCCACCCCCGTACGCCGGTGATCCGCTTCTTCAACGTCGGCAAGCTCTACCCCGGGGGCCAGACCGCCCTGTCGGAGGTGAGCTTCCACATCCCCCGCGGCGAGTTCGTCTTCCTGACCGGGGCCAGCGGCGCCGGCAAGACCACCCTGCTCAAGCTCATCTTCCGCCAGGAGGTGCCCAGCGAAGGGCAGATCCTGGTCAACGGGCGCAACGTCGCCTCCCTGCCGCGGAGCAAGATCCCCTACCTGCGCCGCACCCTCGGGGTGGTGTTCCAGGACTTCCGGCTGATCCCGCGCAAGACGGCGTTCGAGAACGTCAGCTACCTGCCGCGGGTCCTCGGGGTCGATCGGTCGGCGCAGCGCAAGCTCGCCTACCAGGCGCTGCGCCGGGTGGGGCTGGCGCACCGCATGAACGCCTTCCCGGCGGAGCTGTCCGGGGGCGAGCAGCAGCGCGTCGCCATCGCGCGGGCCATCATCAACGAGCCGGAGCTGCTGATCGCCGACGAGCCCACCGGCAACCTCGATCCGGAGCTCTCCGCGGAGATCCTGCGGCTGTTCCTGGAGATCAACCTGCGCGGGACGACGCTGCTGCTGGCCACCCACGACCGGGCCCTGATCCAGCGCATGGGTCGGCGCGTCCTCACCCTCGACCAGGGGCGGCTGGTGGGCGACGAACGGCTGTCGCCGGCGCAGGCTCCGGCGGCGCCCGGACCGCCCCGGGCGAACGAGGAGGCGGCGGCGCAGACCCGCAGCGCGGCGCCGGACGCGGCGGCGACGGACGCGGCCGCCGGCACGGAGGAGCGACCGTGAGTCTGTTCGCCGCCCTGGCCTACTTCTTCCGCGAGGCGCTCACCAGCCTGCGCCGGAGCTGGAAGGTGGGCGCCCTGGCCGTCCTGACCATCGCCATCAGCCTCTTCGTGGGCGCCGGCTTCCTGCTCGTGGCCGACAACCTGGGGCGGCTGGTCGAGGGGTGGCGGCAGCAGGCGCGGGTGGTGCTCTACCTGGCGCCCGACGCCTCGCCCGCCGCCCGCGCCGAGCTGGTCGGTGCTGCGCGCGCGGCACCGTGGGCCGAACGGGTCGAGGAGGTCGATCCGGAAGCGGCCGCCGAGCGCTTCCGGCGCACCTTCCCCAGTCTCGCGGATCTCCTCGAGCCCGCCGGCGGCGGCGAGGCGCCCCGGCTGCCGGCCTCGATCGAGATCACGCCGCGCTCCGGCGGCGCGCCGGCTGCCGCGGTGGGCGAGTGGATCGCGGCGATGCGCCGCAACCCCGCCGTCGAGACGGTGGACGACGATCGCGACTGGCTGTCGAGCCTCGACACCGCGATCGCCCTGGTCCGCGGCGGCGGTCTGCTGATCGGCGGCGTGCTCCTCGGCGCCGCGATCTTCACCATCGCCAGCGTCATCCGGCTGACCGCCTTCCTCTACCAGGAGGAGATCGCGGTGATGCGCCTGGTGGGGGCGACAGAGTTCTTCATCCGCGGCCCGTTCTACGCCGAGGGCCTGTTGCAGGGACTGCTGGGCGGGTCGCTGGCGGCCGGCGGGCTCTGGCTGGCGCTGCGCGCCGCGGCGCCCGAGCTGACCGGCCTGTTGGCCCAGGCCCTGTCGCGGTCGGCCCTGGGCTGGCCGCAGGGGCTGGCACTGGTCGCGCTGGGGAGCGGGGCCGGCCTGCTCGGCGCGGTGGTGTCGCTACGCCGCGAGGACCTCGGACGCGGCGAGGCCGGCTGACGGCCCCGGACCCCGACCCAAGACGCAGAAGGGCCCCGCCGGTCGCCCGACGGGGCCCCTCGAGGCGGGTCGAGAGACCCGCTATCCCTCGGTGATGGTCACCCGGATGACCGCACGCCGGTTCTTGGCGCGGCCCGCCGCGGTGGTGTTCGGGGCGGCCGGCTCGGCCGAGCCGCGACCCTCCGTGGTGATCCGGCTGGGATCGATCCCGTGGCGGGTGACCAGCCAGTTCTTGATCGCCTCGGCGCGCCGCTCGCTCATCCGCTGGTTGGTGGTCTGCGAACCCTGCGAGTCGGTGTAGCCGATGACCAGCGTGGTGGCGTCGGACTGGTCCTTCATCAGCAGCGCCACCTCGTCGAGGATCGCCTTGCAGGCGTTGTCGACCCGGGCGCTGCCGCCGGAGAACTGGCAGACGCGCTCGACCTCGCGCTTCTGCGGCGCGGCCGGCGGCGGCGGCGGCGCGGGGATGGCGTTGAAGGTCGCCACGCACATCCGGGAGCCGTCCATCGTCACCGAGCCGTCGCTGCAGTCGGCGTCACCGCTCCAGCCCGCGAAGCGGCAGCCCTCGTCGGGGGTGGCGGTCAGGTTCACCACCGTGCCCTCGGCGTAGACCTCGTCGCAGTCGGAGCCGCAGTCGATGCCGGCCGGCGACGACGTCACCGTCCCGCTGCAGTCGCCCGCGGTGCTGACGCTGAGCTGGTAGTCGACCGGCACCGCCGGCATCTCCGGCGGCGGCGGCGGCGTGCGGAAGGCCGCGAACGGGAAGTAGGTCAGGCCGATCAGGCCGCCGATCGGGCAGTGCTGATCGGTCTGGTCGAGCTGCAACAGGTCGGTGCGCACGGCGAAGTTGAACGCCCAGTTGGAGTTCTCGCCGAACCAGTAGCGGCCGCCGGTGGTGAAGTCCACGGAGTCGTCGAAGACGGCGGTGTCGCTGTCGAGCGGGAAGCGCCCCGCCAGCTCGGTGATCCAGTCGAGGCTGTCGGAGACCCGGCCCGCGTAGCCGAGGCCACCGGTGATGGCGTCGGAGCGGCTGTTGCCGTCGACGTCACCGGGCTGGTGGTACCCGACGTCGAACACCCAGTTGCCGCGGCTCCAGTCGGCGCCGAGGCCGTAGCCGGTGTCGTCGGCCCCGACGTCCTTGTCACCGGTGGGGAGCTCGACGAAGGCGTTCAGCGCGAAGGCTCCGGCGTCGTCCCCGGAGATCATCCACTTGGCGCCGACCCGGGCACTCCCGAGACCGCTGACGTCGGTGTCCTCGCCGGGTCCGACGACCGAGCGGTCCCAGCCGAAGTGGTACTTCTCCCACGGCAGCATGACGCTGAGCTCGAAGTTGTCGGTGATGCCGTAGCCGACGCTGGCGGAGAGGCGGTGCCAGTCGGCGTCGGAGTCGCCCGCGTTCTTGAAGACGCGGTCCCAGTTGTTGTAGTAGGCGCCGAACGACCAACCCTGGGCGGGAAGGGTCCGGCCGGTGAACAGGGTGAACAGACCCGTCTCGCCGGTCACCGTCGGCGCATTGGCCTCCTCGCCGGCGAATGCGAACCCGGCGAGCAGGCAGGTGGCGATTCCGATGCTGATGACTCTGCGCGCGTTCATTGACCTTCTCCTCCTCCAGCGCCGCCGTCCCCCCACACGAGCGGTCGGCGCCCATGGTCTCCGTACAGACGATGCTCGATCACACTAGCACAGCCCTGTCGGTCTGCCGGCAGGGCGTTCGGCCAATCTAACGATAGGACTTGACCGACAATCTTGCCTCCACACCGCCCGTTCCCTCCAAGGCCTGGGCGACGATCCCGGAGAGGAAGAACCTGTACTTCCTCAGACGGAACGACGATTCAAACCCGATGCCAACATCCGGGTACCAGGCGTTCGGATCGCCGTACACCGAGGTCTCGAAGCCGGTGGCACCGTAGCCGGAGTAGAAGATCCAGTACCAGTTGTCCCACACCAGCCCGAGAGCGCGCCGGTCCTCGGCCAGGAACCAGGGCACGAACAGCTCCAACGTGGTGTAGAGCTGCTCGGTGCCGCGGATCCGCTCGCTCACCCCCTTGAGGTTGTCGCGCCCGTCGAGACGGAACAGCTCCTGGCGCGGGATGGTGTAGCGCACCGCCCGCTCGGCATCGGGTGGCACATCCTGCCGCCGCCGTTTGTAGGGAAAGGAGCCGCCGTGCACGCGGCCGACGAGGAAGAGGTCGGCGGGGAGGTCGACCCTCTTCAGGCCCTCCGCCTCGACCTTGACGTAGGAGAAGTCGCCGCCGGTGAAGTCGAAGCCGTAGGTGGCCGCCGCGGTGACGCCGAAGTCGCCCTCCCCGAGGTCGCGAAAGGCGGTGAACAGCCGCGGCACCTGCGCCCGGCGCTCGCCGACGATGGCGTTGAGCGACGGATCGTAGGGCGTGCCGATCTGGTAGCCGAGGCGGAGAAAGGTGTTGGTCTTGTCGTTGTCGAAGCGCAGCGCCTCCTTGTTGGAGGTGATGCGGTCGACCTCGCCGAGCAGGAAGCTGCGGTGCTGGACGTCGAGCGGCCACTCGGTGAGGAAGAGCAGGCCGCGGACCCGCTCGAACTCGGTGGACAGCTTCTCCACCCCCTGGAACTCGACGGCGTCGAACCCGGTGAGCTGGTAGATGCGGCTCAGGCCGTAGTAGCGGTAGCGCAGGAAGGCGGTGATGTCCCCGTTGACGAAGCTGTACTTGACCTGACCCTCGAAGTACACCTTGTCCGCCAGGCGGCTGGCGCGCAGGTCGAGCTCGCCCTCCGGGAAGAACACGTCGAGGCGCGGCAGGAACGCCGCCTGCGACTTCTCGGCCGGCTCCCCCTCGGGCTCGGCCGTCTCTTCGCCGGCCGCGGCCGGCGGCGGTCCGCCCGCCGGCGGACCCTCCGCCGGCCCCCCGGGCGGGGCGGGCGCAGGCTCCTGCGCACGGGCGACCGCGGCGGCCGCCGGCAGGACGAGGAGGAGGAGCGCGACGAGCGGAGCGGCGGCGAGGGGGAGCGGCCGGCGGGACGGCGTGGTCATCGCGCCGCATTCTAGCCCGCGACCCGCAGCGCGGGCCGGCGCCGCGACGCCCGGGGGGCCCGGAGACACGAAGGGCCGGAGCCTCGCCGGCTCCGGCCCTCGCTCTGCGGCTCGTGCGGGTGGCGCGGGATCAGCGGTGGGGAGGCCCGCCGAGATCCTTGAGCTGCTGCTCGAGCTTCTTGCGCTCCTCCTCCATCTGGCGGATCTCCTCGTTCTCCGCCTCGATCTCCTTGTTCTCCTGGGAGATCTTCTGGTTCTCCTGGACGCGCTGCGCGCTCTGCGGGTCGCCTCCCTTGAGGTACGCCTCGCGGGCGGCGTCGAACTGCTTCATCTTCTCCTTCGCGAAGCCGATCTGGCGCCACACCATCTTGCGGGCCTTGTCGTCCTGGGCCTTCTGCAGCGCCGACTGCGCCGCGCTGTCGGCGTTGTCGTACTGGCCGAGCAGGGTGTACGCCTGGGCCATGTAGTAGTGCGGATACCAGGCCGAGCCGCCCTTGGCGGCGGCCTTCTTCAGCGTCTGCACGGCATCCTGGTACTCGGCCGCGCCGAGCTGGAGCTCACCGAGCAGGAGGAGGTTGTCGTAGTCCGGCCGCGCCGTCGCCAGGGCGTCGGCGACCTGCACCGCGTGCCCGTAGATCGCCTTCTTGCGATCCCCGTTGGGCGCCTCGCGTGCCTGGCGCACCAGCGCCTTGGCGAGCGCCTCGCGCTTGCGCAGATCCTGGCCGTCGAGGCGCACCGAGCTCTCCAGCGCGCTCACTGCCTGCGACGTCTGGCCCGCGTTGAAGGCCGCGGTGCCGTAGCGGTACCAGGCGTCGGCGTCGTTCGGCGACGACTCCGTGATCTTCTTCAGGGCGCCCAGCGCGGCGTCGCTGTTGCCGCTCTTGTCGAGCGCCAGGGCCAGCATCTGCTGATAGCTCGCCTGCTGGCTCTTCGGCAGCGAGGCGGGGTTGATGCGCTGCAGCATGCCCGCCGCGTCCTTGTACCGCTGGTTCGCCAGGTAGGCCTGGCCGAGCGCGATCTGGTAGGCCACCTTGTCGGGCTGCAGCTCGTAGGCCTTCTTCAGCGCCGCCAGGGCGGGCGCGTTGCGGTCGAGCTTGAGCAGGGTGAGGCCGAGCATGTACTGGCCACCGTCGTACTCCGGCTGCTTCTCGACCACGGCCGAGAACTCCTGGGCCGCCTGGTCGTACTTGCCGGCCTTGAAGGCGGCCACGCCCTCCTCCCAACCGGCGCGGGCCACACCGGCCCCGACCAGCAGCAGGAGCGCCACGAGTGTCGTCGTCAGGGTGGTCCTTCTCATGCAGCGCGTCTCCTTTCGATCCGCAGAGTCTTCAAAGCGGCCCCGGAGGGCCGCGTCCGCAAAGGCAAACGGCAAGAAATATGCCAAAATTCCGATCTGCGACAGGACCGCTTCAGCGGCTCTCGATCAGGCGCCTCACGCGCCCCAGGAAGGACTTCGACTGGTTGGGGCCGAGAGCGCCCGAGACCACTTTCTCCTCGCCGCGCACGAGGTCGACGACCGCGTCGGCGCCGCGGCCCGCCTCCAGCGTCGCCGCGGCGGAGCGGTGGATGGCGGCGAGCTCGTCGACGCGACCGCCCTCGGCGAGCAGGGCCGACGCTTCGGCGTGGATCGCCGCGAAGACCTCCCGAAGCTCCTCCGGTGTCATCCCGCGGAGACGGTCGACGTCCAGCCCGACCAGGTCCTCCTTCAGGTCGACCAGGCCCGAGGTGATCAGGCCGTAGAGCAGCTTGCATGTGTCGAAGGGGCTCAGCCCCATCCCGGTCGCGATCTCCTCGATCGAACGACGCTCGTCGATGCGGCAGACCAGCCGCCACTCCTGGGGCGTCAACGACACCGAGGTGGTGGTGGTCTGGTCGGTGTAGACCGGCACCAGCCGGGTGGAGGGGATGCGCTTGGAGAGCACCTGCCATTCGTCGATCCGCCGCGCCGCCTCCATCAGCAGGTTGGTGTTCGACTTCTGGATGGTGTGGCGCGGGCTGTCCTCGCCGGCGTGGAAGGTGAAGTCGCCCTCCGGCCAGATGGCGAGCTCGTAGATCGCCTCCTCGCCCTCCAGGTCCCCGGTGCGGGCGTGGACGATCTGGCCGCCACGCAGATAGATCTCGCCGCCGGGATGTCCTTCCCGGCGGAGAGCGAAGCGGCCGGTCTTGCCCGACACCGAGACCAGTTGGACGATGTCGGGCAGAGGGAGCTCGCGCAGCGAGCCCTGAAACGCCATGGGACCCCTCTACTGGAGGGTGAAGTTCACCGTCAGGTTGTAGTAGACGTCCACCGGCTTGCCGTTCAGCGTCGCCGGTTGGAACTTCCAGGTCTGGATCGCATCGGCGGCCGCCTTGTCGAGCCCCATCGGCAGCCCCTTGAGCACCTTGACGTTGGTGACGTTCCCCTGCTTGTCGATGATCGCCTGCACGATGACCACGCCTTGGATGCGCGCCTTGCGCGCGATCTCCGTGTACTGCGGCTGCGGCGCGAAGGTCTTCACCGGCGCCTTGACGTCACCGCCGACGTGGATCGGACCCTCCGGCTCCGAGGGCGGCGGGCCCTCGGGGATGTCGAAGATGATGTCCGTCTCCGGCAGATCGATCTCCGGCTGGATCTCATCCGGCGTGCGGATCGGCTCCGGCTCGTCGGGCGTCGGGTCCGGGATCGGGACCTTCTTCGCCTTCGGCTTGGGGATCTCCTGCTGCTTCTTCGGCGGTGGCGGCTTGAACCGCACCTGCTGCACGACGTACACCTTCTGCTTGTCGGGCTCGGGCGGCTTGGCGCTCACCAGCTCCGGCAGGTGGATGGCGAGCAGCACCAGGTGGAAGACGAGCGCCACGATCACCGCGACGCGCATCGTCTTGCGGTCTTCCTCGTACTCCGCGGCGAAGGTGTCGAGGGAGGAGCCGGGGGCGTTCTTCGCCGTGGTGGTCACGGCGGTGCGCTTGCTCTCGTTGTCGGCCATGGATCCTCCTTATCAGTACCAGAAGGCCTCGATCTCGCGTTGCGTCGGGATCGAGATGTTCTTGACTTCGACCCCCTTCTCCTTGCCCTCGCGCAGCATGTCGAACACGTCGACCATGTAGCCGTAGGGCGCGTTGGGGTCGGGCCGGATGATCACCGGCTTCATCGGGTTCCGCTCCAGCTTCGGCTTGAGGTAGTCGAGCACGTCGTCGAGCTTCATCGGCTGGTTGTCGACCACGATCTGACCGCTGGGTTGGATCTCGATGAGGACCGACTCCTCCTTCTCGATCATCGGCGGGTTGTCTTCCTGCTCGGGCAGCGCGAAGTCGAGGCCACGGGTGGCCGCGAACGACGACGTCACCATGAAGTAGATGATCAGCAGGAAGGCGACGTCCGCCATCGACGCGGTCGGGATCTCTTCGCTGACGCGGCTCTTCTTGGAAATCTTCATCGCTGTCTCCGTGACTACCGGCCGCTGGGCTGGTGGTCGACCGTCTCCTGTTCCGAGAGCAGGTAGATGGTGTGGACCTTCGCCTGTTTGAGGGCGTCGATCACCTGGTCGACCACGCGGTAGGGCACGTGCTCGTCGGCCTTGAGCACGAAGGCCCGGTTGGGGTCCTTGGACACCACGCTGGTGGCGAACGAGAGCACGTCCTCCGGCCCCGGCACCTGCACGCTGATCTCCTCGCCGGTCGACACCCGGATGAAGCCGGCCTCGGTGATCGAGATGTACGCCGACTTCTCCGGCACCTCGACCCGGATGTCGGTCGTCGGCAGCGCCACCTGCGTCTTGTCGACCTCGATCTGGAAGGTGACCATGAAGAAGATGATCAGCAGCAACGCGATGTCCGCCATCGACGCGGTCGGGATGACGGCGTCCTGGCGCTTGCGGGCATGGAGATGCATGACGCTCCCGTCAGCCTATTTCTTGTTCACGGAGGCGGCGGCCGGCGACGGCGTCATCGAGGGCGCGGCCTCGGCGGCGGCGCGCTCGGCGGTGACGCCGCTGCGGTCCATCTCCGTGAAGGTCTCGAGCAGCATGTTGGTCGCCGTCTCGATGTCGCGGACGAAGCTGGTTGATGCGGCTCATGAAGTAGTTGTAGGCGATCTGCACCGGGATGGCGATGAACAGACCGGCGGCGGTGGTGATCAGGGCCTCGGAGATGCCGCCGGCGACCAGGCCGGGGTTCGAGAGGCCCGCCTCCTGCAACGCGTCGAACGACTTGATCATGCCGGTGACGGTGCCGAGGAAGCCGAGCAGAGGAGCCACGTTGGCGACGGTGGCGAGCACGACCAGACCCCGCTCGAGGCGGCCCATCTCGTAGAGCGCGGCGTTCTCGATCGTCTTCTCGATGTCCTCCTTGGGCTGGCCGTACTTGAGCAGGCCGGCCTTCATGATCGACGCGACCGGTCCGCGGTACTGCTCGCAGATCTTGATCGCCTCGCGCACGGAGTGGTTGACGATCAGCGCCTTGCGGATCTTCGCCAGGAACTCGTTGACGTTGATCTTCGCCCGCCGTAGCGCGATGAAGCGTTCGATGATGAACGCCAGCGCCACCATCGAGAAGGCAAGGAGGACCACATGACCGGACCACCCTTGTCCATGTAACCCATGAAAGTTCCGCCGATATCAGGCACTTGCTCTCCTCCTCTGCCATTGGTTAGACCCGCCGGCGGCGGGTCAAGTTCCCGTGCCGCGCCTCGGCCCCCGAGAGGCCCGCGCAAAAATAGGCCAGAACGCCCCTGACGGTGGTTCCACAGGCCGGGAACGACCACCGCTGGCGGAAGCGTGCAGCCGATGCTACCACAGGCGCGCGAACGTCGCTGAACTCGCGAACGGCCCGCTATCTCCTTTGCGACCGGTCATTTAGATCGACCATGAAGCTCCGAAATCCGGTCCATCCGCAAGCGCTGCGCGCAGCAGACCGCCACCGCCAGGGCGTCGCTCGCGTCGCGCGAGCACTCGCCCCGGAAGGAGAGGAGGAGCCGCACCATCCGCGCCACCTCGTCCTTTCCCGCCCTCCCGTTGCCGGCGACCGCCGACTTGACCTCGGCGGGAGTGAACTCGCGGACCTCGAGGCCCCGCTCGCCCAGGGCGGCGAGCAGGGCACCTCTCGCCTGCGCCAAAACAATCAAGGATTGAGAGTTCATTCCGTGGAACGGCGACTCGAGGACGGCGGTGCCCGGCCGCAGCCGGTCGGCCACCGCGCCGATGCCGCGGGCCAGCTCCGCCAGCTTCTGCGCCAGCGGCGCCGCGGCCGGTGGGCGCAGCGTGCCGGCCTCGACCACGCTCAGGGCCGGGCCGTCGCGGCGGACGACGCCGTAGCCGGTGGCCCGGCTGCCGGGATCGATGCCGAGGATCAGCATCCGCCCGGGCTCCGCACGCCGCCTCAGGCCTCCGCGGCCATCGCCGCCTCGTCGACCGACAGGTTGGCCCACACGTTCTGCACGTCGTCGTGGTCCTCGAGGGCCTCGAGCAGGCGCAGCGCCCTCCCCGCCGCGTCGGCGTCCACCTCGAGCGAGGTCTGCGGGATCATCGCCAGCTCCTTGGCGCTGAGCGGCACCTCGCGTTCCTCGAGGGCCTCGCGCACCCGGCCGTAGTCCTCCTTGCCGGTGTAGAGCTCGTAGCCCTCGTCGCTGGTCTCGAGGTCCTCGACCCCGAGCTCGAGGGCCAGCTCCATCGCAGCCTCCTCGTCCATCGCCGAGCGTTCGACGGCGAAGTACCCGCGCTGCTCGAACATCCAGGCCACGCAGCCGGTCTCCCCGAGGCTGCCGCCGTGACGGGAGAACAGGTGACGCAGCTCGGCCACCGTCCGGTTGCGGTTGTCGGTCATCGCTTCCACCAGGACCGCCACCCCGCCGGGCCCGTAGCCCTCGTAGGTGATCTCCTCGTACGACGTGCCCTCGAGGTCGCCGGTGCCCTTGGCGACCGCCCGGTCGATGGTGTCGTTGGGCACGTTGTCGGCGCGGGCGTCGTTGATCGCGGCGCGCAGGCGCGGGTTGCCGCCCGGGTCCCCGCCGCCCAGGCGGGCCGCCACGGTGACCTCTTTGAGGAGCCTGGTCCAGCGCTTGGCGCGCTTCTGGTCGAGGACGGCCTTCTTGTGCTTGATGCCCGCCCACTTGCTGTGCCCTGACATCGCGTTCGACTCCCTGGGAGCTGACAGACCTGCGGAGGTGTTCCGATCGGCCGCCGGAGCGACCGCACGGACGCAAGCATAATCGAAATGCCGGCGCGCTTATTCCGGACGGCGCGCCGGCGGGGCGCGCGTTGACTCCCCTACCCCGCGGTGCTAGAAAGCCAACTCCAGCTCCCTTTCGACACCGCTGAGCCCGCTGATGCCGTCCATTCTCGTCGTCGAGCACGAAGGCCGCTACATCGAGCGGATCCAGGACGCGCTGAGCGCCGAGGGGTGGCAACCCCGCTTCGTCGCCGGCCGCCCGGAGGCGCTGCGCGCCGCCGCCTCGGAGGCGCCCCACCTCGTGCTGGTCAACGCCGAGCTGCCGGGAGCGGCCGAGCTGCTGCGCTCCTTCGCCCGCCGCAACGGCGGCCCCGGCGCCGTGGCCCTGGTCCCCGAGCGCGGTGCCGTCGAGGGCCTCGAGGCCGACGAGATCCTGGCCAAGCCCTTCACCGACCAGGACCTGCGCCTGGTGGTGCGGCGCGGCCTCGCCGGCAGCCTGCAGGGCCGGCCCGGCGAGCGGCCGGCGGCCGGCGCCGGCGGGGACGACCACAAGCTGACCTCGCAGGAGATCTTCGGCGATCTGCTCGCCGAGGTCGAGGACGAGCTCGCCGCCGCCGGGGGCGAGGAGGCCGCCGACCTCGCCGCCGACGCGGCGGAGCCGCCGGCGGCGGGCGAGCCACCGGGGCCGACGACCCCGCCGCCCACACCCGCCGCGGCGGGCGCCGATCCCCGCGAGGGGACCGCGGCCGACATCGAGCGCCGCATCGAGAAGACCCTCTCCGGCCTGTTCGACACCCCGCCCAGGCCGGCCGCCGCGGCCGGCGGCGCCCCCGCCGCTCGCCGGGCCGAGGGCGCCGCCGCCCCCGCCGCCCGCCCGCCCCGCGACGAGGTCGACGAGCTCCTCGACATGACGCTGTCGAGCCTGGAGCTGGAGAAACGCCGCTCCGCCGCCGCCCGCCGCAGCGCCCTCGAGGGCGAGCCGATCGACCTGTCCGAGCTCGAGGCGCTCGCCGGTCACCGCGGGCGGCGCCCCCGCCCACCGGCCGCGGCCACCGCGGAGCCGCCGGCGACCGCCCCGGCGCCGGTGGCGGCCGAGGGGCCCGACGAGGCCGCCACCGCGGAGGCGGAGGTCGCGGCGTCCCACCCCGCGGCGGATGCGGCGCCGGCCGCCGGGGGACCGGGTGCGGAAGCGGCGGACGCGGCCGCGGAGGAGGCGGCGGCCCGAGGGGAGCGGGAGGGCGGGCCGGTGGCCGCTGCGGAGGGACCGGAGGAGGAGCCGGCGGTGTGGGAGGAGGAGCCGGCGGTGTGGGAGGAGGCGGCCGAGGCGGACGGGGAGCCCGACGAGGCAGCGGCCGAGCCCGCCGAGGAGGCGGTCGCCGAGACCGCGGCCGCCGCCGGCGAGGGCCGCCGCTTCGGCCACTACACGCTGCTCGAGCGCATCGCCGTCGGCGGCATGGCCGAGGTCTGGAAGGCGCGGATGACCGGTGTCGAGGGCTTCCAGAAGACGGTGGCGATCAAGAAGATCCTGCCCCACATGACCGACCACGCGGACTTCGTCTCGATGTTCATCGACGAGGCCAAGCTGGCGGCGCAGCTCAACCATCCCAACATCACCCACATCTACGACCTGGGCAAGCTCGGCGACGACTACTACATCGCCATGGAGTACGTCGAGGGGCGCAACCTGCGCGCCATCCTCAACGACGGGCGCCGCCAGCACCGCCCGCTGCCGGTGGGCCTGGCCCTGCTGATCGCCGCGCGCCTCGCCGCCGCGCTCGACTACGCGCACCGCAAGCGCGACTTCGACGACCGCGAGCTGGAGCTGGTCCACCGCGACGTCTCGCCGCAGAACGTGCTGATCAGCGACGAAGGGGACATCAAGCTCTGCGACTTCGGCATCAGCAAGGCGGTGGCGAAGGTGAGCCAGACGGAGACCGGCGCCCTGAAGGGGAAGCTCCAGTACATGTCCCCCGAGCAGGCCTGGGGCAAGCCGGTCGACGCGCGCTCGGACATCTTCTCGCTCGGCACCCTGCTCTTCGAGATGCTCACCGGGCAGCGGCTGTTCACCGGCGACAGCGAGCTGTCGGTGCTCGAGGCGGTGCGCGACTGCCGCGTCCGCTCGCCGCGCGAGGTACGCGCCGAGGTGCCCGCCGCGGCCGACGCCCTGGTGCTGCGGGCGCTGGCCGCCCGACCCGAGGACCGCTTCGCCACCGCCGGCGCCATGCGCCAGGAGCTCGACCGCATCCTCCACGACCTCAAGCCGATGCCGAACCCGGGCGACCTGACGGCCTACCTGGCCGCGCTCGCCGGCGGCGGGGAGGGTGCGGCGGCCGCCGAGGAGGCGCCCGCCGCGCCGCCGGAGGAGATGGAGGCGCGGGTGCCGGGCGGCGCCGCGGCCGCGGCGGCGGCACCGCCGGCGGCGGGGACCGGCTCCGCGGTGCGGGTCGAGGCGGCCGCCGTGCCACCGGGGGCGGGCGGCGACGGCGAGCCCGCCGAGGAGCCGGCCGCCGAGCGCACCGGTTCCACGATCACCCGCACCGACGCCTGGACCGGCACCTGGGCCCCCACCGACCATCCCGTCGGCTCCACCCCGGCGCTGGCGTCGTCCGGCGCCGTCGAGGTCGAGGAGGGCGGGAGCCGCGGCCGCTGGCTGCTGGTCGCCGGAATCCTGCTCCTGGTGGCGGTGGTCGTGGCCGCCTGGCTGCTGTTCGGGCGGCCCGCGCCCGCGACGCCGGCCCCGGCGCCCGGTGCGAGCGCGCCGGCCGAGCCCACCGCCGGCGCCGCGCCGGCGCCGGTCCGGGAGACCGCTCCGGAGGCGGGTCCGCCGGCCGGCGCCGCCAGCGGTGCGGGCGCCCCGGCGCCGCGGCAGGCCGGCGCGGTGCAGCCCGCGGCGGCGCCGCCCGAGAGCGGGCCGACGGACGAGGAGCTGAGCACCCTGATCGACCAGGAGCTGGCCCGCCGCGAGGAGAAGATCCGCGCCGAGTACGAGAGCCGCCAGCGCCGGCTCGAGGCCGAGATCGCCCGCGTCCGGGAGGCTGCGCCGCCACCGGCCACGACCCCGCCCGCCGCCGGCGCGGCGCCGACGGAACCGGAGCCCGCGGAGCCGCCACCGGCCGACACCGCCCCCCCGGCGGCCGGCAGCGGCGACGCCCCCCCGGCCGCGGCCTGAAGCCGTCCCCACCGTACCGGAGCGGAGCCGACCGCGCCTCCCCGCCGCCGGCCGCCCCGCGACCGCCCGCCGCGGCTTGTCAGCCCGGAGAAAGCGCAGTATCCTCCCCTGGCCCGTGGCCCGCGGCTCGCCAGCAGGAACCTCCCGGCATTCCCGGGGGAGCGGCCTCGCCGACGACGGCCCGATCGACGGACCCTGAGGATTCCCTGACGGCTTCGAAGCAGCAGCTCGGCCGATGGCCCTGGAGAACAAGATGACGCTCACCGAGGAGCAGCGGAAGTTCTACGAGAACACCCTCCAAGTGACCCATCACGAGATCGAGGACCTCGACAACCAGATCGAGGCCGAGCTCGCCAAGGTCAAGGACCGCCTGGCCGAGCTGCAGGCGGCCAAGAAGGCGGCCCGCCAGATGTACGACGCCGCCTGCCTGCGCCTCGGGGTCCCCAACGAGCTGGAAGCCGCCGAAGGCGACAGCGAGGCCTGAGCCTCCCTCCGGCGGCACCCGCCGCCCGGCCGGCGGACCGTGAGGGGCCGGCGGGGCCCCTCGCATGCCCTGGTTCAAGAAAGACAAGAAGCCCAAGCCGGTCCGGCCGGACCGCCCGCGCAGCGGCGTGCCCGAAGGCCTGTGGGTCAAGTGCGAGGGCTGCAAGCAGATCGTCTACTCGCGGGACCTCGACGCCAACCTGCGGGTGTGCCCCAAGTGCGGGTACCACTTCCGCATCGACGCGCCGGAGCGCGTCCGGCTGCTGCTCGACGAGGCGGAGCCGCGCCGGCTGTTCGAGGACGTGGCGCCCACCGACCCGCTGACCTTCAAGGACACCAAGCGCTACCGCGACCGCCTGAAGACCTACCAGGAGGCGGTCGGCGAGAAGGACGCCGTGCGCGTCGTCGAGGGGCACCTCGACGGCATCCCCGTGGTCCTGGCGGCGATGGAGTACCGCTTCATGGGCGGATCGATGGGCTCGGTGGTCGGCGAACGCCTCACCCGGGCGGCCGAGGCCGCGCTCGACCGCCGGCACGCCCTGGTGATCGTCTCGGCCTCGGGCGGCGCCCGCATGCAGGAGGGCGTCCTGTCGCTGATGCAGATGGCGAAGGTCTCCGCCGCCCTGGCGCGGCTGCACGCGGCGCGGCTGCCCTACCTGTCGGTCCTCACCGATCCCACCACCGGCGGGGTCACCGCGTCCTTCGCCATGCTCGGCGACCTCAACATCGCCGAGCCCGGCGCGCTGATCGGCTTCGCCGGGCCGCGGGTGATCGAGCAGACCCTGCGCCAGAGCCTCCCCGAGGGGTTCCAGCGCAGCGAGTTCCTGCTCGAGCACGGCTTCCTCGACCTGGTGGTGCCCCGCGCCGAGCTCAAGGCGACCCTGGCGCGCTGCCTCCGTCACTTCCTCGATTGAGCGCTCCTCTCCCGGCGCCGGTCCGCCGGCGCGGCGCCCCGTGAGCCTGCCCGCCGCGGCCGCACGGGCCCTGGCGCGGCTCGAGACCTTCGGCGTCCACCTCGGCCTGGACCACGTGCGGCGCCTCCTGGCGGCCCTGGGGGCCCCGGAGGCCGGGCTGCCGGCGGTGCTGGTGGCGGGCACCAACGGCAAGGGCTCGACGGCGGCGCTGCTCGCCGCCTGCGGCACCGCGGCGGGCTACCGCACCGGGCTCTACACCTCGCCGCACCTGGAGACGGTCGAGGAGCGGCTGCGTCTCGACGGCGAAGCGATCCGTGGGGAGGAGCTCGGCGAGCTGGTCCTGGAGACGGTGGCGGCCGCCGAGCGGGTGCTCGCCGCGCCCCCGACCTATTTCGAGGCGCTGACCGCCGCCGCGCTGCTCTGGTTCCGCCGCCGCGAGGTCGAGCTGGCCGTGCTGGAGGTGGGGCTGGGCGGTCGCCTCGACGCCACCAACGCCGCCGATCCCGCGGTGTCGGTCATCGCCCCGATCGCGCTGGAGCACCGCGAGGTGCTGGGCGACACGCTCGCCGCGATCGCCGGCGAGAAGGCCGGGGTCCTGCGCCCGGGCCGGCCGGCGGTGGTGTGGGGCGAGCCCGCCGAGGCCGGCGCGGCGCTCGCCGCGGCGGCCGCCGCCACCGGCGCCCGCCTGGTGCGCGCCGACCGCGAGGTGCGTCGCTCCGCGGTGCCGCGCGCCGCCGACCCCTGGTCCGGGCAACGCCTGGACCTGGAGACCCCCGGGGCCCGCTACCGCCTCACCGTGCCGCTCCTCGGCGCCCACCAGGCGACCAACGCCGCCCTCGCCGTGCGCGCCGCCGAGGAGATGCGCGCTGCCGGCTGGCCGCGCCTCGACGCCGCGGCCATCCGCCGCGGCGCCGCCCGCTGGCGCTGGCCCGGACGGCTCGAGGCGGTGGCGCTGCCGGCGACGGCGCCGGTGCGACGGGTGCTGCTCGACGCCGCCCACAACCCGGACGGCGCGGCCAGCCTGGCCCGTTTCCTGGCCGCCCCGCCCGTCGCCTGGACGGCGCCCCCGGCGATGCTGGCCGGGGTGCTCGGCGACAAGGACGCCCGGGCGATGCTCGCCGTGCTCGCCCCCGCCGCGGGGGAGCTGGTGCTGACCCGGCCGCCGCACGGCCGGGGGCGCGATCCCGAGGAGCTGCGACCGCTTCTGCCGGCGGGGACCGCGGCCCGCGTCGAAGCGGATCCCGCGGCGGCGCTCGACCGCGTCCTGGGCGCCGCCGCGGCGAGCGGCGCGGACACCGTGGTGGTCTGCGGCTCGATCTACCTGGTGGGTGCGCTGCGCGCCGAGCTGCGCCGGCGATGGGGCGTGCCCGCCCCGGCGTGAAGGACGCTGCGCCGGCGAGCCTCTACGGCAGCGGCGGGTAGAGGGGGAAGCGCGCCGTCAGGGCGTGGACCCGCTCGCGGGCGGCGCCCTGCACCGCGGCGTCCTCGGGGGCGTCGAGGACGTCGGCGATCAGGTCCCCGACCTCGTCCATCTCCGCCTCGTCCATGCCGCGGGTGGTCAGCGCCGGCGTGCCGATGCGGATGCCCGAGGCCACCATCGGCGGGTTCGAGTCGTAGGGGATGGTGTTCTTGTTGACCGTGATGTCGGCCGCGCCGAGCGCCTCCTCGGCGACCTTGCCGGTGAGCCCGCCGGCGGCCACGTCGACCAGGAACACGTGGTTGTCCGTGCCGCCGGAGACGATCCGCAGGCCGCGCCCGGCGAGGCGGCCGGCCAGCCGCGCCGCGTTGGCCACGATGCGCCGCTGGTAGCGTTGGAAGTCCTCGCCCTGCGCCTCCTTGAACGCCACCGCCTTGGCCGCGATGACGTGCATCAGCGGCCCGCCCTGGAGCCCCGGGAAGACCGCCCGGTCCAGCGCCTTGGCGTGCTCGGCCTTGCACAGCACCAGGCCGGCGCGCGGCCCGCGCAGGGTCTTGTGCGTGGTCGAGGTGACGAAGTCGCAGTGCGGCACCGGCGAGGGGTGCAGGCCGGCCACCACCAGCCCCGCGATGTGGGCGATGTCCGCCATCAACAGGGCGCCGGCGCGGTCGGCGATCTCCCGGAAGCGGGCGAAGTCGATCGTGCGGCTGTAGGCGCTGGCGCCGCAGATGATCAGCCGCGGCCGCTCGGCGACCGCCAGCCGCTCGATCTCGTCGTAGTCCAGCGCCTCGGTCTCGCGGTCGACGCCGTAGGAGACCACCTGGAAGTCCCGCCCCGAGTACGACAGCCGGTGCCCGTGGGTGAGGTGGCCGCCCGCCGCGAGGTCCATCCCCATCAGCTTGTCGCCCGGCTTCAGGAAGCCGAAGTACACGGCCGTGTTGGCGGAGGTGCCGCTGTGCGGCTGGACGTTGGCGTGCTCGGCGCCGAACAGGGCCTTGGCGCGGTCGATGGCGAGCTGCTCGGCCACGTCGACGAACTGGCAGCCGCCGTAGTAGCGCCGTCCGGGGTAGCCCTCGGCGTACTTGTTGGTCAGCACGCTCCCGGTGGCGGCGAGGACCGCCGGGCTCACGAAGTTCTCCGAGGCGATCAGCTCCAGCCCCGAGCCCTGCCGGGCGCGCTCGTCGGCGAGCACCCGGTAGATCTCCGGATCGACCGCCGCGAGCTCCTGGTAGAACGTCATCTCCCCCCCTCGGCCCGCGCCGGGCCTACTTGCTCTCCGGCTCCTCGCCGGCCTCAGCCGCGTCGTCCGACCCCGCCTCGGCGGTCTCGTCGCCCTCCTCCTCGGAGCCGCCCTCGGCCTTCGCGGCGGCCTTCTTGCTCCGCTTGGCGCTCTTGGTCGCCTTGCCCTTGGCGGGCTCGGCGGCGGTCTCCTCCACCGCGACCGCCTCGGTGGCGGCGTCGGCGTCCTCGGCGACCGGCTCCGCGGTCTCCGCCTTCTTGCTCTTGCGGCTGGCCTTGGGCAGGCTGGTCTTGGTCTCCGCGCCGGCGTCGACGGCCTCGCCGGCGTCGGTCGGAACCGCCTCGGGCGTCGCCTCCTCGGTCGCCTTCGCCGCCTTCGGCTTGGCGCCGGCCGCCGCCTTCTTCGGCGAGCGCTTCGAGCTCTGCCGGCGCGGCGCCGGCGTGGCGCCGGACATCTGTTCCCGGCGTCGACGGGCCAGGCGCTTCTCCCGGCGCTGGCGCCGGCGGCGCAGCTTGCGATCCTTCTCTCTCACTTCGGTCGCCTCCTGGAAGGGGATGGGTCGCCGCGGGTCGCGCCCGGGCGGTGGGTCGACCGCTAGTCTACCGCGAGCACCCCGTCGGGTGCGCGGGCGGCGGGCCGGGGGTCAGAGCGGGATGTTGCCGTGCTTCTTGGGCGGGCTGCTCTGGCGCTTGCCGGCGAGCTGGCGCAGGGCGCGCACCAGGCGCGGCCGCGTCTCGCGCGGCTGGATGATGGCGTCGACGAAGCCGCGCTCGGCGGCGACGTAGGGGTTGGAGAACTTCTCCCGGTACTCGCTCACCCGCGCCGCGCGCGCCGCGGCCGCGTCGTCCGCCGCCTCGATCTCCCGCCGGTAGAGGATGTTGACCGCCCCCTCCGGGCCCATCACCGCGATCTCGGCGGTCGGGTACGCCAGGTTGACGTCGGTGCGGATGTGCTTCGACGCCATGACGCAGTAGGCGCCGCCGTAGGCCTTGCGGGTGATGACGGTGATCTTGGGGACGGTGGCCTCGGCGAAGGCGTAGAGCAGCTTGGCGCCGTGCTTGATGATGCCGCCGAACTCCTGCTGCGTGCCGGGGAGGAAGCCGGGGACGTCCTCGAAGGTCACCAACGGGATGTTGAAGGCGTCGCAGAAGCGCACGAAGCGGGCGCCCTTGAGCGAGGCGTCGATGTCGAGGACGCCCGCCAGGTAGCCGGGCTGGTTGGCGACCACCCCGACGCTACGCCCCCCGAGGCGGGCGAAGCCGACCACGATGTTGCGCGCGTAGGCGGCGTGGATCTCGAAGAAGCGCCCGTCGTCGACGACGCCCGCGATCAGGCGCTTGATGTCGTAGGGCTTGTTGGGATCCGCGGGGATCAGCCGGTCGAGCGCCTCGTCCTCGCGCTCGACCGGGTCGTCGCTGCGCTGGGCCGGCGGGTCGTCCAGGTTGTTCGACGGCAGGTACGACAGCAGGTCGCGGATCGCCGCCAGGCAGGCCGCGTCGTTGGGCACGGTGAAGTGGGCGACGCCGCTCTTCGAGGCGTGGGTGGCGGCCCCGCCCAGCGCCTCCTTGGTCACCTCCTCGTGGGTGACCGTCCGGATCACCTCCGGGCCGGTGACGAACATGTAGCTGGTGTCCTCGACCATGAAGACGAAGTCGGTGATCGCCGGCGAGTAGACGGCGCCGCCGGCGCACGGGCCCATGATGGCCGAGATCTGCGGCACCACCCCCGAGCTCAGCGTGTTGCGCAGGAAGATGTCGGCGTAGCCACCCAGCGACGCCACCCCCTCCTGGATGCGGGCGCCGCCGGAGTCGTTGAGGCCGATCACCGGCGCCCCGTTCTCCACCGCCAGGTCCATCACCTTGCAGATCTTCCGCGCGTTGGTCTCCGACAGCGAGCCGCCGAAGACGGTGAAGTCCTGGGCGAAGACGTAGACCAGGCGGCCATCGACGGTGCCGTAGCCGCAGACCACGCCGTCGCCCGGGACGACCTGCTCCTCCATGCCGAAATCGGTGCAGCGGTGCGTCACCAGGGCGTCGATCTCGACCAGGGAGCCGGGATCGAGCAGCAGGTCGACACGCTCGCGGGCGGTCAGCTTGCCGGCCGAGTGCTGGCGCTCGATGCGCTCCGCACCGCCGCCGGCGCGGGCCCGCTCGAGGCGCGCGTTGAGCTCGGCCAGGGCGCTTTGGGACGGGGTCTCGGGGTCGGTCATCGCAGGGCTCCCTCCCGGCCGGTCGCCGGAGGCGCCTTTCCTATCACAGCGTGCCGGGCGCCCCCCAGGCGATGCCCCGCTGCGCCGGGATGCGGTCGAGGAGGCGGAACGGCGTCGCCACCGCGGCCGGACGCTCGCCGACCTGCGGCACCGCGTCCGGGTCGATGGCGCCGAAGCGCCCGCCGGAGTGGGCCAGGTACGAGAGGTGGCGCGGATCGATCCCCATGATCCGGGCGCAGGTGGCGTCCACCGAGCCCAGCGCCCGCCCCATCACCACCACCCCGACCGGTCGCGGGTCGCCGAGGATCGGCCCGTCCCCCTCCATCCCCACGATGCCGTCGACGATCGCCAGGTCGGCGCCCACGGTGGCGGCGACGTCGTGGATGGCCTGCGGGATCCCGACCTCGTGGAGGACGTTCTTCGGCCAGCCGTAGCAGGCGCCCGGCATCAACCCGAAGAGGTTCTTCAGCGACAGGGTCGCCCCCACCCAGTGGTGGGTCTTCATCTTCGGCATCGACACCACCCAGTCCACCTCGTCGAGGAGCCGCGGCAGGACCAGGTGGCGCAGGCCGGTGCGGCCGCCGGCGTTCGCCACCCGCCGCACCGGCCGGTAGTTGACGTCGTGGAAGGCCAGGGCGTCTTCGGCGAGCACCTCCTCGAGCCCCGACTCGGCGAGCACCTGGCGGGTGTCGCGCCGGTGCCCGGGGCCCTCGGCCACCAGCACGGCGGCACCGAGGTGGAGAAACGCCTCGGCGGCGGCCCGCACCAGCAGCGGGTGGGTGTTGACGTGCTCGCCGTGCGCCCGCGTCTCCACCAGGTTGGGCTTGAGCAGGACGCGGCGGCCGCGCAGCCCACCGGCTCCGATCCCCAGCTCCCCGAGACCGCGCAGCAGCACCGAGCGCAGGTCGCCGCCGTAGCCGCCGGCGCGGCCGACGAACACCGGCTCGCCGCGGCCGCCGCCGCAGGACCCCCACACGCCGCCCGCCGCGAGCCCGGCGACGCCGGCGATCGCACCGCCGAGGAAGCCGCGCCGGGTGAGGCCGCCGCCGCCCCGCGCCCTCATCGGGTGCCCTCGAGCCCGGCGAGCAGCCCCGTGGGAGCGGCCAGGGCGAGCAGCGCCAGCGCCAGCTCGGCGGTGTCGTAGGGCGGCCGGGGCGGCGCGGCGGCGAGCAGCCTCCCGAGGCGGTCCCGCAGTGCCGCCGCCCCACGTCCCCAGGCGGCGAGGCCGAGCACCGTCCAGGCCAGGGCCCGGGGTGCGCGCGACCCGGCGCCCGCGGCGGCGCGCTCGAGGCTCGCCGCCACCTGCCGCTCCTCGACCCGCCCTGCCAGCGCCATCAGCGGCGGTCCGCTGGACTCCGGCATCGGCGGCAGCAGGTGTCCGAAGACGGTGGTGTTGCCGTAGTTCCAGCCGCCCCCGGGAAGCTGGCGGTCGAGCAGCAGCCGCTGCGCCTCCCCGGCACGGGCGTGGTCGGCGAAGCCCGACGCGCGGAGCGCGGCGAGGCCGAGTGCCGTCGGCTCCACCCACGGGTGGGCGCCCGCCGTCCACGGCCAGCCCGGGATCGAGGGGTCGTGGCCGAAGATCGGCTCGCGCGGCGCGGTCCGGCCGCTCGTGGTGAGCAGGCGGACCAGGGCGTGGCGCCGCGGCTCGGCGTGCCGGGGAGAGCCGGTCCAGGCGAGCACCGCCAGCGCGGTGGGCCAGATGGCGCCCTCGACCCCGGGATAGGGGGTGACGCCGCCGTCGGCGGCCTGGTGGGCGACGAGCTGGTCGCGCCCCGCGGCCACCGCCGTGGCGGCCGCTCCGGACCGCTCCAGGGCCAGCACCGCCCAGGCCGTGGCGTCGGCGCGCGCCGGCTCCCCCGGCAGGCCGCCGAAGCCACCGTCCGGGGCGCGCCGCGGCAGCAACAGATCGGCGACGGAAGGCATGGTCGTCGGCGTCAGCGTAGCATTGCAGGTTCATGACTCCGGCCCCCGAACCCTTCGCCGAGATGGACCGCGCCGCCGTCGCCCGCGCCCTGTCGCAGATCGCCGACCGGCCCGGCGACTTCGCCGACGCCTACTTCGAGCGGCGCGAGGAGATCGAGCTCGGCCCCGAGGATCCGCGGGGGCGCAACCCGGGGGTGCGGCTGCGGCGCGAGCAGGGACTGGCGGTCCGGCTGGTGCGCGGCGGCCGCTGCTGGATGGCGGCCCGCGACGCTCTGGACAGCGAGGCCTTCTCCGGTGCCCTGCGCCGCGTCGCCCGCGCCCTGCCGCCGGCCGCCTACCCCGAGCCACGGCTGCCGGCCCCGGGCTGGGGAGCGGTGCCGGCGGCTCCCGAGGTGCGCGAGCTCCCGGCCCGTCTCCACCGCGCCATCCGCGCCCGTCACGCCGCCTTCGCCCTGCGGGTGACGGTGCGGCGCCACCGGCGCTGGCTGCAGGTGGTGAGCAGCGAGCGGCTGGTCGCGGAGCCCCAGGCCGAGAGCTTCTACAGCTGCGACGTCGAGCTGCCCTGGTGCCGCTACGGCACGCTCCTGCCGGACCTCGGCGACACCGCCCCGGAGCGGCTGGCCGACGTGCTGGTGGAGCTGTTCCGCTGCCGGCAGGCGGCGGCGCCGCCGGCGGGGCCGAGCGCCGTGGTGCTCGGCCCCGCCGCCGCGGCTGTGCTCCTGCACGAGGCGGTCGCCCACGCGCTCGAGGCCGACGTCCTGGCGCTCGGCGGCGACCCGGAGCTGGCGGTGGGCGTGCGCCTGGGATCCGTCGCCCTCAACGTCCTCGACGACCCGGCGTCGGCCCCCCCGGGGGCACGGCGGACCAGCGACGACGAAGGGCGGCCGGTGCGGCGGCGCTGGCTGCTGCGCGAGGGGCAGGTGCAGGAGCCGCTGGCCGACGCGCTGTGGTCCGCGGCCTCGGAGGTGCTGGCGCCGGGGGCGGGGCGGCGCGGCGACCGCCACCACCTGCCCGGGCCGCGCTCGACCTGCCTCGAGCTGTTGCCGGGCGGCGAGGAGGACGACGAGCTGCTCGCCGCCGCCGACGGCGGTCTCTACCTCCCGGAGGCGGCCAGCGGCCGGCTGGACCCCCTCACCGGGACCTTCGCCCTCCACCTGCCGTGCGGCCGCCGCATCCGCTCCGGCGCCCTCGCCGAGGCTACCGGCCCCTGTCGGCTCACCGGCCGGGTGGCCGATCTGCTCGCGGCGGTCGCCGCGGTCGGCGAGCAGGCGCACCCGGGCGGCGCGGGCTGGTGCGCCAAGGGGGGGCAGAAGCTCGCCGTGTGGGCCACCTGCCCCGCCATCCGGCTCGACGGCGTCGAGGTGGGGCCGTGAGCGCACCGCGGCCGCCCGCCGATCCCCTGGAGGCGGCGCTCGCCGACCTCGCCCGCCACGGCGCCAGCGCGGCCGAGGTCTACGTCAAGCAGGGGCGCTCCCGCCGGCTGTCCCGGGGACCGGCCACCGGCAGCGTCTCGACCCACGAGGAGAAGGGGTGGGCGGTGCGTGCCACCACCCCGCGCGCCTCGCTGCTGGCGACGGGCAGCGGCGAGCTTCCGACCGGCGGTCCCTGGCCGGAGCCGGACGGGCTGCCGTTGCGGCTGCCCGGGGCCGGGGCGGCGGGCCGCGCCGGACCGTGGAGCGAGCCCGCCGAGCTCGACCTGCCGCTGGTCGGCGAGAGCGAGGGGATGCGGCTGCTCGACTCGATCGCCGACGAGCTGGCCGGCGAGCTGCCGGGGGGGCGGCTGCTCGCCGCGGTGCTCGAGGACGGCGCCAGCACCTCGCGCCTGGCGAGCAGCCGCGGCGTCGCCGCCGCCTGGCGCAGCCGGGTCGCCCTGCTCCACGCCGAGGCGGCCGTGGGAGGCACCGTCGCGGCGGTCGACCTGGGGGAGCGCGAGGCGCGGCGGTTCGCGCCGGGGGCGGTGGCCCGCCGGCTCGCCGACCGCCTCGCCGTCGCCGCCGCCGGGCCGCCGCCCGGCTTCACCGGCCGCGACCGCGGCGATCTGGTGCTGGCGCCGCCGCTCGTCGCCCGGCTCCTCGCGGCGCTCAGGCCCTTCCTCGTCGGTCCGGCGGCGCAGGCGCTCGCCACCGCGCTGCGCGACCGGCGGGGCCGGCTGGGCAGCGAGGCGGTCACGCTGATCGACGACGGACGGCTGCCGGGGGGACTGCTCGAGGCGCCGGTCGACGGCGAGGGGCTGCCCACCCGCGAGGTCGTGCTGGTGGAGGAGGGCGCCTTCCGCCAACCGCTGCTGGCCTGGCACGAGGCGCGGGGCGCCGAGGGCCGCCCCAGCGGCTGCAGCCGCCGGGCGAGCTGGCGCGACCCGCCGGCGCCCGGCCCGACGCACCTCTATCTCGCCCCGCGGCGCACCGCCGCAGCCGACCTGGTGGCCGACCTCGCCCGCGGCTTCTACCTGCTCGAGGCGACCGGCCCGCCCCGGGTCGACCCGGCGGCGGCGACCTTCACGGTGCCGGTCTGCGGCTTCGCGGTGCAGGCGGGGCGCGCCACGGCACCGCTGTCCGGGGTCCATCTCGCCGGCGGGGTCGGCGCACTGCTCCAGGGGATCGTCGCGGTGGCCCGCGACCTCGCCTGGTTCCCGCTCGACGGCATGATCGGCGCGCCCACGGCGCGGGTCCAGGGGCTGGAGCTGCGCGCCGTGCCTTGACCGCCGAGCGGCAGGGATGCGATCCTGCCCCTCCCGCCGCCCGCCGGCGACGGCCCACCCGCTCTGCCTGGAGCCGCCATGGAAACCGGAATCCTCGGTCTGCCCAAGTCGGGCAAGACGACGCTGTTCAACATCCTGACCGCGGCGCGGCAGGCCACCGACAAGTTCGTCCGCTCGGGCGAGACCCACGTCGGCGTGGCCACCGTCCCCGACCCCCGCCTGGCCCGGCTGCGCGACCTCTTCCGGCCGCGCAAGTACACCCCAGCCACCGTGCGCTACGTCGACATCCCCGGCATCGAGCGCGGCGAGGGAGGGGTCAGCGTCGACCTCGACAAACTCAAGGACGTCGACGCCCTCATGCTGGTGGTGCGTGCCTTCGACGACCCGGAGCTGCCGCACCCCGAGGGGGGCATCGACCCGGCCCGCGACGTGGCCACGGTCGACCTCGAGCTGATCCTCGCGGACCACGCGCTGGTCGAGCGGCGGCTCGAACGGCTCGACAAGGCGCGCAAGCGCGGCCTGTCCGCCGAGGAGGAGCGCGAGCGCCGGCTGCTGGCGGAGGTCGTGCTCCCCGCGCTCGAGGCCGAGCGCCCGCTGCGCGCGGTCGAGCTCGACGACGACGACGAGCGCCGGCTGCGCGGCTTCCAGCTCCTCTCCGCCAAACCGTCGCTGGTGGTGCTCAACGTGGGCGAGGAGGAGGTGGCGACCGCCGACCCGGAGGGCTTCGGCCTGGCCGCCGACCCGGGGCGGCACGTGATCGTGGTCAGCGCGCCGATCGAGGAGGAGATCTCCCGCCTCGCCGAGGCCGAGCAGCGCGAGTTCCTCGCCGATCTCGGGCTCGAGGAGCCCAGCGCCGCCCGGGTGATCCGGGCCACCTTCGAGCTGCTGGGACGGATCGCCTTCTTCACCGTCGGCGAGGACGAGGTGCGGGCCTGGACGATCCGCCGCGGCACCCGGGCCCGCCAGGCCGGCGCCGCCATCCACTCCGACATCGAGCGCGGCTTCATCCGCGCCGAGGTCGTCGGGGCGGCCGACCTCCTGCGCCTCGGCGGCCTGGCCGCCTGCCGCGAGCAGGGCCTGCTGCGCCTCGAGGGCAAGGACTACGTCATGCAGGACGGCGACGTGGTCAACTTCCGCTTCAACGTCTGACCGCCGCCCCGGGTCAGGTCGAGGTCGGGTCCTCGAGCCGCATCTCCAGGCGGCTGCTGCTGGGACGGACCGGCTGGTAGGGGACCAGCTCGGTGCCGCGGGTCTGGCGCGGCACCCGCGCCCCCGCACGACCCTGGGCGGACGGCGCCGCCGGCGCCTGCGGCGGGTAGCCGGGCGCCACGTAGGTCTGCACGGCGCGGCCGCTGCGCCGCCCGGCCCCCGCGGTGCGGCCCGCGCCGGGCGTCGCCTGGTTGACCGGCCCCGAGGACAGATCCTCTTCGGTGAGGACCCGCGGCGGCACCAGGCCGCCCGGAGTCCCGGCGCCCGCCGCCCGCACCTGTCCGCTGCCTCCGCGCGCCTCCGGCTCCGCGCCGGTCGAGCCGGCGACCGCCTCCGGCTCCCCGCCCGCCGTCACCGGCGCCGGCACCAGGAGGGCGCTGATGCGGCCGGGCTCGGCGTAGACCCGCGGCACCTGCGGCGACTCCATGCCGGAGGCGTAGCCCCGCAGCATCGCCTCGGCCGTCAGCTCGCTCTCGATGACGTGCGGGTTGACGTCGGCGAAGGCGAGGTCGGGATCGAGCCGGAACGCGGTGGCGTACTGGTCGACCGCCTTGGCGCGCCGGCCCCGCTTCTCCTGGATGGCGCCGATCTCGTAGTGCGCCCAGGCGTTGTCGGGCTCCGCCTCGACCACCTTGCGGAACTGCTCGAGCGCGTCGCCGAGCTCGCCCCTCCCCTCGAGCAGGAGCCCGTAGTTGAAGCGCACGTCGGCGCGCCCGGGGGCGAGCTCGACGGCCCGCGCGTAGCTCGCGGCGGCGCCGGCGGAGTCGCCGGACAGGGCCTCGAGGTTGGCGAGGTCGTTGAGCGCCCCGGCGTCGGTGGGGTTCTCCGCGACGAGCTGCCGCTGCGCGGCCAGGGCCTCGGGGAGCTTCGCCGGGGTGGCGGCGAGCCCCACGAGAGCGATCAACACAGTGATTCCGAGGGTCCACAGAAGAATCCGCCTCACGTTGCGCTCCTCATCGTCATCGGTCCGCCGCTCCCAGCGGCTTGGCCTTCAGCTTCAGCTTGTCGCCCACCGGCTCGAGCCGGAAGCGCACCTGCGTGCAACCGGTGCGGTCACGGATCGACCGCACCTGCCGGCCCAGGTAGGCGCGGAAGCTCTCGAGGTCGAACCCCGGTCGGTCCCCGCCGGCGGCGAGCCCGGCGTACAGCGCCTCCACCCCGTCGCTCGCCAGCTCGCTGCCGAGGACGATGCCCCGGCTCGGATCCGGTCGTCGCGTCCCCGCCCCCACCGCCTGCGGCGCCGCGCCCTCCTCCTGCCGCCGCAGCCGGCGTCCGAAGAGCTCGGAGAGGCTGGTGAACCGCGCCTCGAGCTGGGACAGTCGCCAGTTGTCGGCGTGGCCTCGCAGGTTGGCGTTGCGGAGCCCCCGGATCTCGGACCGGATCTCGTCCCGCAGGTCCTGGGGCGGCGTCTCGCGGGCGCCGTTGAAGAACTTCTCGTACTCCACCTTCAGGTCGGAGAGCGCCCGTTCCAGGCTGCTCGATCCGCTGCTGCGGGGTCATGGCGGGCCCGAAGGATAAGATCTGCCGGTGGACCCGCGGCGCCAGATCCCGCCGATCCATCGGCTCCTGGACGCACCGGCGATCGGGCGTCTCTTCGCATTATACGGACGCCCCGCCGTCACCATCCAACTGCGCGCCGAGGTGGATCGGCTGCGCGCGGGCGGCGCGCCGCCTCCCGCCGACGAGGCGGAGCTCGCCGCGGCGTTGGCCGAGCGGCTGGCGGAGCGGCTGGCCCGCGACCTCGGTCGGCCCCCCGAGCGGGTGCTCAACGCCACCGGCATCCTGGTCCACACCAACCTCGGCCGGACGCCGCTCCCGGCGGAGGTCGCCGCCGGGCTGCCGCCGCTGCTCGACGCCTACTGCGACCTCGAGATCGACCTCGACAGCGGCCGGCGCGGCGACCGCAACCTGCGCGCGTCGCGGCTGCTGACCGCGGCGACCGGCGCCGAAGCGGCGGTGGTGGTCAACAACAACGCCGCCGCCGTCGTCCTGGCCCTCGCCGCCCACCTCGCGCCGGGCCGGCGCCGGGTGATCGTGTCGCGCGGCGAGCTGGTCGAGATCGGCGGTTCGTTCCGCATCCCGGAGATCCTCGCCGCGGCCGGCGCCGATCTGGTCGAGGTCGGCACCACCAACCGCACCCGGCTCGCCGACTACGCCGCCGCTCTCGAGGAGGGCACGGCGCTGCTGCTCAAGGTCGAGCCCAGCAACTACCGGATCCGCGGCTTCACCGCCACCGTCGGGCCCGCGGCTCTGGCCGACCTGGGGGCGCGTCACGGCGTTCCGGTGGTCGTCGACGAGGGCAGCGGGCTGCTCGCACCCCGGCCCGAGCCGGTGTTCGCGGACCACACCAGCCTCGCCGAGCTCGTCGCCGCCGGCGTCGACCTCGCCTGTGGCAGCGGCGACAAGCTGCTCGGCGGCCCGCAGGCGGGGCTGCTGGTGGGGCGCGCCGCCGCGGTGGAGCGCTGCCGGCGGCACCCGCTCTACCGCGCCCTGCGCCCCAACCGCGCCACGCTGGCCGCCCTCGACGGGGTCCTGCGGCGCCACCTGGCCGGCGAGCCCGTCCCGCTCGACCGCTTGTGGCCGGAACCGCTCGCGCACCGCCGGCGCCTGGCGGACGCCGCGGCCCGGCTCGGTGCCGCCGTCGTCACCGCGGAGGCCTTCGTGGGCGGCGGCTCGGCGCCGGACCGCCCGATCCCGGGTGAGGCGCTCGCCCTGCCGGGCGGCGAGGAGCTGCTCGCCCGGCTGCGCCGGGGCCGGCCGCCGGTGGTCGGCTACCTGCGCGAGGGGCGGGTGGTCCTCGACCTGCGCACCGTCGCCGCCGGCGACGACGAGTCCCTGATCGCCGCGGTCGCGGCGGCGCACCGGGCCGAGGGCTGAGCGGATGCCGGCCCACATCCTCGTCGTCGAGGACCGCGACGCGCTGCGCCGCATGCTCGAGCGCGCCCTCGCCGGCGAGGGCTACCGGGTGAGCAGCGCCGCCGACGGCACCGAGGGCGTCGCCCGCGTCTCGGCGGAGAGCTTCGACCTGGTGCTCACCGACCTCAAGCTGCCGGGCGCCGGCGGGCTCGAGGTCCTGGCGGCCAGCCGCCGCGCCCAGCCCGCCACCCCGGTCGTGGTCCTCACCGGCTACGGCACCGTGCCGGCCGCGGTCGAGGCGATGAAGCTGGGCGCCCTGGACTTCCTCGAGAAGCCGGTCGAGCTCGACGACCTGTTCCGGCTGGTCGCCGCGGCGGTGGCCGAGGAGGGGCCGGACGAGATCTGCCTGCGGGCACCGGGGGCGCCGCCGCTGGTGGGGCGGCACCCCCGGCTGCGCGCCGCCGTCCGGCTGCTCGAGCGGGTGGCGCCCACCGGGAGCACGGTGCTGCTGACCGGGGAGAGCGGGACCGGCAAGGAGCTCTTCGCCCGCGCTCTGCACGCCCTGTCGCCCCGCCGGGACGGGCCCTTCGTGGCGGTCAACTGCGCCGCCATCCCCGAGCCGCTGATGGAGAACGAGCTGTTCGGGCACGAGCGCGGCGCCTTCACCGGCGCGGACCGGCGCCAGGCGGGGCGCTTCGAGGCGGCCGCGGGCGGCACGCTGCTGCTCGACGAGATCGGCGAGCTGGCGCCGGCGGTGCAGGCCAAGGTCCTCCGCGTGCTGGAGGAGCGCACCTTCGAACGGGTGGGCGGCAGCCGCACGCTGACCGCCGAGGTGCGCCTGGTCGCCGCCACCAACCGCCCGCTCGACGACATGGTGGCCGGCGGCGAGCTGCGCTCGGACCTCTACTTCCGGCTGGCGGTGTTCCCGATCGAGCTGCCGCCGCTGCGCGAGCGGGCCAGCGACATCCCGCTGTTGGCGCGCCACCTGCTGGCGCGCCACGCGCGCCGCCACGGGCGCCCGGCGCCGCGGCTCGCCGCCGACGCCGCCGAGCTGCTCGCCGCCCAGCCCTGGCCGGGCAACGTGCGCGAGCTCGCCAACGTTCTCGAGCGCGCGGTGATCCTGGGCGAGGGGGAGCGGCTGGGGGCCGGCGACCTGCGGGCGCTGCTGGCCGGCCCGGCGTCGGAGGGGGACCGCGAGGCCGTGCGCCAGGCGCTGACCGAGGCCGGGGGCGACAAGCGCCGCGCGGCGGAGCTGCTCGGGGTCAGCTACCGCACCCTGCAGCGCAAGGTGCGCGAGCACGACCTCGAGGGCGTGCCGAAGTACCGGAGCTGAGCGCCCCCGGGACGCCGGCGCCCGGGAGCTACGGGCTCGGCTCGGGCTCGGCCGGCGGTGCCGCCGACTCGGCCGGCGCGTCCGCGCCCGCGGCCGCTCGCAGCCGGGTCCCGGCGGTGTCGAAGCGCAGCGCGAACACCTCGTAGACGTCCGGGAAGTCGACCCGGAACTCGGTCGTCGCCTCGCCCTCCAGGGCGTCGGCGTCGAGCTCCGCGGGACGCGACGCCAGCAGGTGCCCCTCGGGGCCGAAGGCGTGGACCGTGAGGCGGACCCCGGCGACGGTGTCGTCGGAGTCGTTGGCCAGCGTGCCGGTGACCACGACGTGCCCGTCGGCCGGGTCCTTCGTCTGGTCGCTGCTCGAGACGGTGAGGACGGCGGCCGCCGCCTCACCGGCACCCGCCGCGGCAGCCCCGCCGGCGGTGGGCTCCGCGGCCTCGTCCTCGCCGCCGGCGGGCGTCGCCTCGCCCCGGGGGATGTCGGCGTTGGTGATCCGGCGCACCGAGCGCGGCGCGGCCGCGACCGCCGGGGCCGCCTCCGGAGCGGCCGGCCGCACCGCCGCGGCGGTGGCGGCCCGGCTCGCCTCGAGGTCCACGTCCGAGGCGCGCAGCGAAGCCAGCCGCCCGTCCGCCGAGGTGAACACCACCAGCCGGCCCTCCTGGCGCCACGGCCCGCGGGTCTCCATCCGCGAGCCGTCGCGCAGGACGAGCTGGTCGGCGCCGGCGCCGGCGACGCCGGCGAACAGCACGGTCAGGGCGAGAGCGGTTCGCAGGCGCATGCTCAGAACTCCTTCCAGTTGCGCTCGATGATGCACACCGGCACCGGGGCGATGAACTGCAGCGAGGTGTCGGCGGCGATCGTCTTGACGTCGATCCGGTAGTTGGCGAACTTGCACTGCGCCGGGAACAGGGCCTTGAGCGAGTCCATCACCTTGATCAGGTCCGGCGTCAGGTCGTCGGCCGTCTTCTGGGTGCTGTTGGAGTCGCCCGCCTGCTTGGTGGTGCCGGGCTCGGCGAACGGGTTGGTCACGAAGGTGGGGATCTCCTTCGACCGCGTCGCGGCGCCGGTGCTGTCGAAGAGCAGGCCGTTGCCGTTGGTGGCGTTGACCACGTAGACGTTGCTGGTCCCGACCTTGGCGCAGGTCTGCTGGGAGGTGTCCTTGTTGGCTCCCTGGCCGCCGCTGTTCTGGGTGCAGCCGGGATTGATCGGGTTGCCCTCGTCGTCGCTCCAGTCCGGGACGAAGGTCGAGAAGATCATCAGCCCGGAGAGCGCGAACCCGTCGGTGATCACCCGCTCGTTCTCCGCCAGGTCCATCGACCAGCCGCCGGGCAGCACCAGGTAGTTCGAGGCGACGTCGTTGGGGCTCGCCGCGGCGGCGATCGGCTCGAGGGACGCCTCGGTCAGCGGCGAGCCGACCGAGGCCGTCGAGACGACCTGGTCGAGGAAGACGTAGAAGCGGTCGTCCTGGGTGTCGACGCTCCACAGGTTCTCGCGGTCGCCGGTGCCGAAGGCGAGCGCGTACTTGCCCTGGTCGGCGACGAAGATCACCGAGGGGCGCTGGTAGATCGGACGCGGGTCGACGGTGGGCGAGGAATCGTCCCAGTTGGCGTCGAAGATCACCACCGGCTTCCACACGTCGTCGGGCAGGCGCACGACCGGCTCGGAGTAGGCGGTGTTGTCGGTCGGATCGAAGTAGTTCTTGTCCAGCATCTCGACCGCCGGGTACTCGCCGGCGATCGTCCCCAGGTCGGCGCGGTACAGGTACCCGGCCAGCGTCCCCACGTAGATGCGGTCGAAGTAGCCGTCGCCGTCGGTGTCGACCGCCGCCGGCTCGCTCGGCACCGCCCCGGCGAGCTGCTGCTTGTAGATCACCTGGCCGGTCTCGATGTCGACCATGTAGATCCAGTTGCCGCGCACGTCGGCACCCTCGATCCGCGCCTGGTACGCGGCGGCCGTCTCGCCGCTCAGCCGCCGCCAGTCGAGCGTCTTGTTGCCGACGTCCATGCCGCCGCCGAACACCGCCACGAAACGGTCCACGAGGTCGTCGTCGGCCGTCTCGTCGGAGCTGATGTCGGGGTTGCACTTGGTGCCGTCGAGCTTGCAGACCCGGATCCGTCCGATGTTGGGGACCGACCAGGAGAATCCCAGGTCGAGGGTCTGGTTGCCCACCGAGGTGCAGTGGCCGTCGTCCGGGTCACGGGCGAAGCACTCCTCGTCGGCGTAGAGCCACCTGCCGAGGCCGCCGTCGAGGTTGGGGTCCCACAGGGCGTCGGTGAACTCCCACAGCACCGAGGGGAACGGCACCGGCCCGCAGACGGTGGGGTCGTAGTCGGTGGTGCACTCCGGCAGGGGATCGCCGCCGGGGCCGTTGTTGCCGCTCGTGTTGGTGGGGACGAAGCCGAGGTCGGCGTCGGTGTCGACCGGGTCGGGCTGCGTGATGTCGAGGCCGAAGTACCCGAGGCCCCCCTCGCGGAAGCCGCCGACGACCACCGTCCGCCACTCCCGCTCGTCGGGATCGGGGAACGTGCTCGCCGCCTCCTTGACCGGATCGATGAAGACGTCGGCCACGGTCACCGTGCCGTCGACCGTGTACTGCTGACCGTCGGCCCCGGCGAGCTGCTTGAGCGTCGGGAAGACCACCCGCGGCACGTAGGCGAACAGCTCCTTGCCGGTGCCGTTGTCGAACTCGTTGTCGAGCGTCTTGTTGGAGAAGTGGTCGCTGCCCGTCTCACGGAAGATGCCGGCGTCGAGGACGTGGAGCATGCCGTCGTCGCTGCCCACGATCAGCATCTTGCGGCGCAGCCGCTGCTTGGAGAAGAAGCAGCGGTAACCGCGGTTGCTCAGCCCGTCGTCCGGCTCGCAGGTGCCCCCGGCCTCGCCGTTGGTGTCGCCGGCGAAGTAGACCGTGTTCGCCGGCGTGCCCACCACCACCGGCGTCGAGTGGAAGATGTCGCCGAGCAGGAAGTGGTCGGTCCGGTCGGTCGTCGACCCGGTCACCGGGTCGACGACGCTGACGGTCCCGGTCTTCTCCGCGAGCGTGTGGTCGATCACGTTGTTGACGATGTCCGCGGCGCCCTGGTTGACGGTGGCGTCGGCCGGCGAGCCCTCGTTCGCGTTGTAGCCCACCTGGAAACCGTCGAAGAGGTCGAAGCGCACCGCCTGCGGCGTCTCCGAGCCGACGGTCGTGACCACCGGGTCGAACAGCCGGCGGCTGTTGGCCCACTCCCCGGGCGAGGTCGCCCGCCGGGCGTAGAACACGCGCCGCAGGTCCGGGTCGGAGAGGTCCAGGTAGTCGGTGCCGGAGGCCGGGAGCTGGGTGTCGTGCAGCACCTTGCCGGCGTCCCACAGCAGGCATCCCTGGGTGCGGTCGCTCACCGTGATGCTGCCCGTCTGGTCGCAGCGCGCCTGGGTGGCCGGCTTGCCGGTGTTGTCGGTGGGCAACGGCTTGAGGAAGGCGAAGATCGAGCCCTCCCACACCGAGGAGTCGTTCATCGGGTTGAAGCTGGTGAGGAAGATCTTCTGCTCGACGGTGGCCTGCACCGACGGCACGGCGGCGGAGGCGAAGGAGCGGGCCTCGGTGCGGATCTTCCCGAGGATCTGCTGCAGCGCCTGGCGCAGCTTCGCCTGGCTGTCGACGTTGATGCACTCGCCCTTGCCGGCCTGGACGATCGGGTGCAGGCCGCCGCCGGCGCCGCAGCGGCTGGGATCGCCGAGGTTCAGCGCCCAGGTCTGGATGCCGGAGTGCGAGTTCAGCGCGCCGATGTCGCCGTTGGCGTCCTCGCCCCTCCCGCCGGAGTCCTCACCGTCGGAGATCAGGATGATGTACGGCCGGCGGCAGCCGAACTCCGGGTCGTTGGTGCAGGCGAGGTCCTCCCAGCCCTGCGCGTACTCCACGAAGCTCGTGTCCTTGCACTTGTTCGAGCCGGCCTGCCCCTCCTCGCCCAGGTACCAGCAGCGCACGTCGTTGATCGCCTTGGCCAGCGGGCTGCGGTCGGCGGCGAGCAACGGCGGCGGGGCCGAGGGCTGCAGCACGCCGGAGCTGCTGGTCGAGAAGTAGGAGGCGGCCCGGAAGTCGGGGGTGACGGTTCCCGACGGGTCGTAGTTCGGCGCCAGCCGGCTGAGGAAGTCGGTCTTCCAGCTGTTGGTCCAGTGGAAGGGCAGCACGTCGCCCTTGTCCATGGCGCGCCCGACGCTGCTCACCACGGTCTGGAGCACCGGCTTCAGCACCACCAGGTCGGCGGCCGGGCAGGTCGCCGCCGGGCCGCCGCTGGCGCAGAAGCGGTCGACGGTGGTCACGTCGTTGTCGAACCCGGTGTCGCCGGTGATCACCCCGGAGTCGTAGTTGCCCTCCCAGCCCTTGCCGGTGAAGGGGTGGGCGCCGGCGTTGTAGTCCGCGTCGCTGAGCACGTCGCTCCACTCCCAGACGGGAGCGGTCTCCTCGTCGTCGCCGCCCGGCCCCCACTCCGGCTCGTTGACGTAGAAGAAGCGGTTGACGTACGGGTCGAGGCGGAGGTCGAGGCGCGCCGTCTTGGTGCCGAAGCTGGAGTCGAAGGGGGTGGAGGTCGGGGTACCGCAGTCCTTCTTCGCGTTGCCGACGAACTTCTTCAGCTCCAACTCGACGTGCAGGTAGTCCTCGCCGATCTTGCTCAACGAGCTGTCGGGGCGGTTGCCTGGACGCCCGACCTCCATCAGGTAGGTGCTGCCGCCCGTCTTCAGCCACAGGTAGCTGTGGTCGGTGGCGCCCACGGCGAAGCTGCTCGCCTGGTCGCGGCCGGCCGCGGTGTCCAGGTCCAAGGGGGTGCCGCACCTCCCGGCTTCGATGAAGCTGCCCGCGACGAACGGCGGCCCGAAGGTCATCACGTCGCCGGTGATCTCGGCGACCCGGGTGTCGAAGTCGGGGGGCGTCGGGTCGCTGGCGATCGGGATGATGTTGCCGTTCTCGTCGACGTCGGGGACCTGGATCAGCTCGGTCAGCGCCGAGCCGTCGCCGTCGGCGTCGGGGTCCGGCCGCGGGAACGCGATCGGCCAATCGGCGTCGAGGGCCGTCTCGTTGTAGTAGATCCAGTGGGCGCTGACCGCGTGGGCGTGCTCCTGGTTGAAGGTGGCGAAGCCGAAATGGACGTCGTTGACGTCCTTGAAGACGTTGTACAGCGCCTGCTTGGCCTGGTAGAGGCGCGAGTCCGGGCCGTCGGCGCCGCCGGGCGTCCAGCGCTGCTCGCCCATCTTCATCGCCATCGATCCCGAGGTGTCGAGCACCACGAACAGGTACGGCGTGGCGCCGCTGAAGCGCAGCAGGTCGCGGTCGTCGGCCCAGGTGGGGCCGGCGACCAGGCTCAGCAGCACGGCGGCGGTGGCGAACAGTGCCGCGGCGACCAGCGCCCGGCGGGGGATGGAGCGGGTGGCGCGCATCAGGGGCCTCCGTCTCAGAATCGCAGCTTCTTGAGCTCGTCCGGCTTGGTCAGCGCCTCGTACGCTTCCGGGGTCTGGCGCCAGGGCTGGACCTCGATCATCGAGGTCACGGTCTTCTCGCCGAGCGGGGTGCCGGCGGCGCCGCGACGGCGCACGGCGGTGGCGGTGATCGCGTGGTTGATGGCCCGGAAGGAGTGCTCGCTGTAGGAGCCCATCTGGTTGATCTCGCACAGGTTGCAGGGCGAGTCGAGGATCGGGTAGAAGGGCGACGTCTCGACCTGGAAGGTCATCCCGGACAGGCGGCTCCCCGGGTCGGCCAACGGGTACGTCGCGCTCGAGTAGTCGGCATCGGTCAGGGCGCGGGCGGTCGACGCGGCGATCCCCGAGTTGGCGGCGTAGAAGAGCCGCTCGCCCACCCGCTCGTTGGCCCCGATCTGCCGCTCGCTCTGGGTGATCAGCGCCAACGACAGGCCGATGATGGTGAGGATGACGAGGACCAGCAACGCCGCGATGTAGGCGCTGCCGGACTCGCCGCGGCGGCCGGCGGCATGGGGGGGTCGCATCACAGGTTCCTCAGGTCGACGACGGTGCGCAGCTCGCGGCGGTGGTAGCGGCGCTGCCATTCGGCGTTGTACTGGTCGTACGGGCTGACGCTGTAGTCCTTGTCCTCGATCGTGGTCAGCTCGGCGGTCTCGTAGTAGGGCTCGGGGCGGTCGGTCCGCACCAGGGTGTTGATGCGCAGGTAGTAGAGCGAGCTGCCGGCGTTCCACGCCGCCTCGGTGTCGTCGTCCGCGGGATCGTTGTACAGCCACTCGTCCTGGCTCTTCGCCAGCGTCGTGCCGTCGCCCTCGTCGATGCGCTCGTCGGGCTGCGCCCCGGGGACCCCCGGCGTCTTGTCGATGCCGAGCGCGAGCTGCAGGTCGAGGACGTTGTCGGCCACGATCTCCCGCAGGTTCGCGGCGTCGCGGGCGTAGGCCACTCCGGTGTTCGGGTAGAGGCGCGCCCGTGCCAGCTCCGGCATCACCGCGCTGTTCGGGTCGCTCGGCACCTCGCGCACGTCGCGGACGTAGAACTGGTACTCCTCGAGCAGGCCGGCGTAGGCCACCGTCTGCAGGTTGAACACGCCGCCGCTCGACAGCGCCCGGTAGCTGTCGGTGAAGACGCCGTTGTCCACCTGGAACTGGATGGTGACGCCGGTGACGTCCCCGCCGGAGATGTCGACGCTGCCGCCCGGGACCATCTCGACCACGGCCCAGCGGCCCAGCGGGCTGACCAGGAGCAGCGCCTCCGGGTGCGAGCCGCCGGCCGCGGCGGTGACCTGCTGGATGGCGTCGCGCAGCGGCACCAGCGACTGCGGCGCGCCGGTCGGGGTGACGTTCGACAGCTTCAGGCTGCCGGTGTCGCCGGCGACGCTGAAGGTGTTCGCGGTGGGGCTGTTCTGGTAGATCGGCGTGGAGAACACGCCGCGCACCGTGAGCACGTCCGTCCCCTGGAGGGCCTTGGCGCTCGCGTCCCCCCCGATCAACAGCGGCGTGCCGCCGCCGACGTTGTCCTGGATCGCCAGCGCCAGCCCGGCGGGGAGCAGGTTCCCGCCGTCGATCGTCGGCAGGCCGCCGCGGCCCGCCATGCGGGCCATGCGCACCAGCGCCTGCTGGGCCACCCGCTGGGACTGCTGCATCTCGGCGAGGTGGGTCTGCAGCCGCGCCGTGCGGCTGCTGAGGTCGAAGACCGCCAGCACCCCGAGCACCACCAAGATGACGATGATCAGCGAGACCAGCAGCTCGACGAAGGTGAAGCCCGCCTGCCGGCGGCGCCTCGCGGCGGGGGGTCGGGACATGGGCCGCGCGCTCCTCATTGGGACTTGTAGAGCCGGACGACGAGGTCTTCGGGCTTGTGGAGGATGCCGCCCGCCTGCCGCGCCGTGGTCAAGGTCACCTGGATCTCCTTGATCTGCACCGAGCCGGGCGGCGCGTTGCCGTCCAGCGGCGTCGGGGTGCCCGAGGTGTCGAGCAGGTCGAGCACGGCGAACTGGCGGATCCGGGTGTCGCGCTGCCACAGCGGGGTCTTGCCGGCGCCCTCGGCGTCGGCGATGGTGCCGGCGATCCAGCGACCGTCCTCCTCGGTCCAGACCTCCGGCGTGTCGAGCTCCGTCTTGCCGCCGGGCACCGTGAGGAACGGGCTGTCGAAGGGGTACTGGTAGAGCTCCTCGGCGCGGGTGGCCGCCATGTTCGACATCGAGGTGGCCTCCGCGCCCGCCACGTTCGACCCCATCGCCTGGGTGAACAGCGGGATGATGCCGAGGGCGACGATCAGCAGGATCAGCGCCCCGATCACGGCCTCGATGAGGCTGAAGCCGGCGGCGGAGCGCCTCAGTTCCACTCCCACGCGTGACCTCCCTCCCCGTTGGCGCGCCAGGCCGAACCGTCCCACTTGAGGATCTCCACGCGGCCGGTCGCCTGCGGGCTGACCTTCACCTCGAGGAAGTTCGACCGCGGGTCGCCGAAGATGAAACCTCCGGTATCGCTCACCGATCCGTCGGGCTGGAAGATCGCCCGCTGATCGCCGCCCACGGAGGTGAACCCGACGATGCCGCTGCCGCCACCGGGCGCGGCGAGCTCGAGCTTGTCCGGCATCGGCTGGCGGCCGACCTCGTAATCGGTCCCGGTGGCGGACGGCGGCGTCGCCAGCGGGTTGTAGACGCCGTCCGGGGGATCGGTGGCGGCGGCGCCGTGGACGTCGGCGAACGCCACCACGCTGCCGCCGGAGACGTACACCACCACCGGGACGCCGCGGTTCAGCGCCTCGTACCGCCCGCGCTGGGTCAGCATCGCGACGCTGCGCGCGTAGCCCTCGAGGGTGCGCCGGGCGAAGAGGTTGTGCAGCGCGGGCACCCCGATCGCCATCAGGATCGCGGCGATGGCGATCGACACCAACAACTCCACGAGGGTGAACCCCGCGCACCGAGACCGTCGGGACGTGCTCATTCCGGATCTCCTTCTTCGCAAAGCCGGGGCCAGCGCCGGCCGCTCCCCCCCGGCAGACCGTAAGTCACTGTCGATCCACGACATCGGGGGGAAGCGGAGGGTTCCCTCCCGGCTCCGCACCTTCCTCTGTTTCGCTACCCATCGTAACAACTCTGCCAATCGGAAGCCGCACGACCGCCACGGTGCCGCCCCCCGGGCGGTCCTCCAGCCGCAGTGAGCCGTGGTGCAGCGAGACGATCCGGTGGGCCAGCGACAGCCCCAGGCCGACGCCGCCCGGACGACCGCTGGCGAACGGGTGGAAGAGGCGATCGCGGAGCTCCGGCGGCACCCCGGGGCCGCGGTCGCCCACCGCGATCTCCACTTCGTCCGCGGCGGCCGTCAACCGCACCTCGACGGCCGGGCCGTCGCCGCTGCCGCGGCCGGCCTCCGACACCGCCTCGCGGGCGTTGTGCAGCAGGTTGCGCAGCGCCCGCTCGAGGAGCTGCGGATCGCCCCGCAGCACGGTGCCGCCGAGACCATTGTCCTCCACCCGCACCGCGACGCCCTCGAGCGCCGGGTCCGCCGCGGCGCGCGCCACCAGGACGCCCAACCGCACGTCCTCGAGGCGGACGCTGCCGGGGCGGGCGAAGGAGAGGAAGTCGTCGAGGACGCGCTCGAGGTGGTCGCTCTCGTGGCGCAGCTCGGCGAGCAGCTCCCGGGCCTCGTCCGGCGAGCGCTCGAGCAGGGTCAGGTAGCCGCGCAGCGTCGCCAGGCTGTTGCGCAGCTCGTGCGCCACGCCCGCGGCCAGCTCCCCGAGCCGCACCAGGCTGTCGGCCAGCCGACTCTCCTCCGCCTGGCGGCGGGCCTCGGTGAGGTCGGCGAAGAGCACCAGGAAGCCGCGCAGCCGCGGCGCGCCTCCACCCTCCCGCGGCGCCCGCCGCAGGGGGTGGACGGTGAGTCCCAGCGTCCGCGGGGACGACCCGCCCAGGTCCACCTCCACCTCGCGGCGCTGGATGCCGCCGCCGGAGGCGACGGCCGCGGCGAGGAGCTCCCCCAGCGGCGGGCGGGCGGCCAGGGCCCGCTCGACCGGCGTCCCCGGCGGCGGTGGCGCGAGGGCGAGCAGCTCGGCGCCCACCGGGTTCAGCGACACCACCTTCCCGGCGCCGTCGAGCAGCAGCAGGCCGCTCTCGAGGCTGGCGGCGAGGGTGCGCTCGAGCGCCGCCAGGTCGGCGTCCCCCGCCGCCGACCGCGGCTCGTCGTCCGCGTGCCCGGCCAGCGCCGCGATGCCGCGCTCGAAGGTCCGCACCAGCAGCTCGATGTCGTCCTCCGCCTCGCCGTCCCCGTCCGCCTCCAGGCGTCGCGCCGTCGCCAGCATCGCGTCGTACGGTGCCATCAGGTGGCGGACGAAGAAGAGCAGCAGCAGGCCCACCGCCAGGTCGATCCCCACCACCAGGACGGTGAGGACGCCGAGCTCGCGGCGGCGCGAGGCCAGCAGCACCGCCGGCAGCTCGACCCGCAGATAGCGGCGCTCGCCGCCGACGGCCAGCGGCGCCAGCGCCGCCACCGCGTCCGGCAGCGTCGGATCCGGGCCCCCGGCGACGCCGCCGCCGACCGTCGCCCGCAACGTCGCCGCCGGGACGTCCGGCGGCGCGAACGGCGCCAGCGGCAGGCTCGCCAGCTCGCCGCTGGCCGCCACCACGACCCCGTCGTCGTCGAGCAGCGCCAACGCCGCGACCCCCGGAGCGGCGCGCCGCAGGCGGGCGAGCGTCGGCCCCGCGCCGCCGGGCGACGCCACCGCCGCCTCCGCCGCGAGCGCCCGCGCCGTGCGCAGGGCGTCGCTGCGGTGGGCGTCGAGCAGCAGGCCGACCGCGCTGCGGTAGGAGAGCAGCGTGTAGGCGGAGAGGGCGATCAACAGCAGCAACGAGGCCGGCACCAGCACCGCCACCTCGCGGCGCAGGCCGAGGGCGCGGCGGCGCGGCGCGGCCGCCGTCACAGCAGCCTCGCGTAGGCGCGCACGATCGCCTCGCCCCAGAACAGGGAGACGCCGGCACCGAGCGCCAGGAAGACGCCGAAGGGCAACCGGGTGCGCGCGTCGCCCCGCCCCCGGGCGATCAGCGCCAGGCCGAACGACCGAGCCGGCGATCGAGGCGACCAGCAGGGTGACCAGCACCCCCTGCCAGCCGACGAAGGCACCGATCATCGCCAGCATCTTGACGTCCCCCAGGCCCAGGCCCTCCTCCCGCCGTAGCAGCCACCACAGCCCGTAGAAGACGAGCAGGAACCCGGCGCCGGCGGCGACGCCGAGCGACGCCGCCAGCAGCCGGTCCCGGGCCCAGCCAGGCCGCGCCGGCCAGGCCGGCCACCGTGCCGGTCAGGGTCAACCGGTCGGGGAGGAGGAAGTGCTCGGCGTCGATCACCGCGAGCGCGAGGAGGAAGCAGACCCCGACCGCCGCCACCACCGCCCGGGGCGTCGGCCCGAAGCGCAGCAAGCAGGCGATCGAACGAGGCCCGCCGTGGCGGCCTCGACCAGCGGGTAGCGCCAGGCGATGACGGCGCCGCAGTGGCGGCAGCGGCCGCGCAGCAGGAGCCACGGAGACCACCGGCAGGTTGTCCACCGCCCGGATGGGCACCCCGCAGCCGGGGCAGCGCGAGCGCGGCCGCACCGTGGAGAGGCCGCGCGGGACGCGGTGGATCACCACGTTGAGGTAGCTCCCCACGATGAGCCCCGCGAGGGCGACGTAGACGGCGACGAGGAGGTCGGGGGACACCGGCGGCGATTCTACGCGCCGGGGCCGGCGCCGCGGGGGCGGCGGGTCAACGGTCGGCGGTGGCCCACAGGTTGAGGCCGAGCTCGAAGTACCCGAAGCGCAGGCGCTCCATGGCGAAGCCGGCGCGCCCGAAGTACCAGCCGAGGAGCGGCTGGGTGTAGGCGAAGACGTGCTCCTCGATCTCCTCGGCGCTCACCAGCCGCAGCCGCGCGAGGACGCGCAGCAGGCCGTCGGACCACGCCGCCGGGGTGGTCACCACCAGCCGGCCGCCGGGCCGCAGGACGCGGCGGATCTCGCCGAACAGCACCACCAGGCCGGCAGGATCGAGGTGCTCGACGACCGCCAGCATGGTCACGGCGTCGAGGTGGGCGTCCGGCAGCGGCAGGCGGGGCGCCGTGTTGAGGTCCAAGGCGTGCCACTCGATGTCCGGCGGCGATCCGGACGGCCGCTGCCGGTCGATCGCCAACTTCTCGCGGAACGAGGTGTGCGACAGGAAGTAGGGGTAGGAGCCGCAGCCGAGGTCGAGGATGCGGCCGCCGCGCAACGCGGCGGGGAGGAGGCGATCCGCCTGCCGCGCGCGCCGGCGGGCGAGCCAGGGCTCGAGGAGGCCGCGGCCGCGGGTGAAGCGCCGCGGCTCGGCCGGCGGGCCCGGACGGCCCGCCGTTGCTCCGGTGGACGGGCCGGGCATCGGCCCGATCCTACTGCGCCGCCCCGGCGCAGGCCGCCACGATGCGCCGCATCCGCTCGACGCCGCGGCGCAGCTCGGCCACCGGGATCCGCTCGTCGGGACCGTGGATGCCGCGCAGCAGCTCCGGCTCGAGGGCGAAGGGGGAGACGCCGTAGGCGGGGACGCCGCGCTCGCGGAAGTAGCGCGAGTCGGTGAAGCCCGAGATGAAGCTGGGCACCACCGGCGCCTCCTCGCCGAGCACCCAGGCCACGGCGCGGAACACCGGCGAGTCGACCGGCGACGGCGGCGAGGGGGCGACGACAGCAGCACCTCGACCGCGACCTCGGGGCCGAGCGCCGCGCGCAAGCGGTCGAGGAAGCGCGCCGGATCGGTGCCGGGCAGCAGCCGCACGTCGACCCGGGCGGAGGCGTGGTCGGGCACCACGTTGATGCGGTCCCCGGCGCGGATCTCGGTGACCTGGACGCTGTCGAGGAAGAGGTTGGCCTGCCCCGGCAGCATGGGTCCGCGCGGCCCCTCCGGCCCCACCCAGGCGTCCGGATCGAGGAAGCGCCGGCGCCAGTCGTCGCCGTGCAGGGGAGCCAGGGCCCGCAGGTAGCGCCGCACCGGCGCGGTGACCTTCCACTCCGGAGGCAGCTCGACCATGCGCGCCAGCGCCGACACCAGCTCGTGGACGGCGCTGTGCGGGTGCAGCCCCGAGGCGTGCCCGCCCCGGCCCGTGGTGCGCACCTCCAGCCACAGCGGGCGCTTCTGCGCCACCTCGACGCCCCACCACGCGAGCCGCCCGTTGACCCGCCGGTTCGAGCCCCCCTCGCCGAGCACCGCGGCGACGCCGCGGAACAGCTCGGGGTGGCGGTCGAGCAGCCAGGCCGTGCCCAGCACGCCGCCGTTCTCCTCGTCGGCGACCGCCAGGAAGACGACGTCGTGCGCCGGCGGCTCGGGGCGGGCGGCGAGGTCCAGGAAGGCCGCGAGCTGCGCCACCCCGAGGCTCTTGACGTCGAGCGCGCCGCGGCCCCACAGCTCGCCGTCCACGGCCTCGCCGCCGAACGGGTCGTGGCTCCAGCCGTCGCCGGGAGGCACCACGTCGAGGTGGTGGAGCAGCAGCAGGGCGCCGTCGTGGTGACGGCCGGCCAGGCGCGCCGACAGGCTGGTGCGGCCGGCGGCGGTGACCCAGGTGGTGGTGGCGACGCCGTGGCGGTGGAGGATCGCCGCGAGGTACGCGGCGGCGCGCTCCTCGTGACCCGGAGGATTGCTCGTGTCGAGGCGCAGGTACCCCGCCAGCCAGGCGACGGGAGTGTCGCCCTCAGGAACGGGGGCGGCGCCGGCCGCCACCACGGCGGTGAGCGGCAGGAGGAGACCGAGGCTCAGCCCGAGGCGCCGCACGGTGGACCCCCCGAAAAAGACGACGCCGGAGCGCCCTCGCGGGCGCCCCGGCGCGTGGAGTTACAGCAGATCGATTCGACTAGCTGCCGCCGCCGGTCTGGACCGGGGTGACCTTCTCCGGCCAGATGACGAAGCCGCCGTCGGCCCAGACGATGTCGTTGTCGTAGCTCGTCGGGTCGTAGGGACCGGACGTCACCGGGGACGGCGTGGAGAGCGACGTCCAATCGCTGTTGTTGAGGGTGGTCTCGTCGCGACCGCCGCTGTAGATCGCCATCACCTTCTTGGCCAGCGGGTTGCCGGTGTCGAGGTAGTAGAAGAAGGCGTGCTTCCAGCCGTCGAGGACCGGCAGCTCCTGGACGTACTCCGGCGCCAGGACCTTCTGCACCTCGGCGTGGGTGGTCGCCGCCGTCGTCCCCGACCACACGCTCAGGTCGACGTTGTAGCCGGCGGAAGCAGCCCCCACCTCGTCGGTCAGCCAGGCCATCATGGCGGTGCCGCCGTTGCGCATGTCGCCCATGGTCCGCTTCTGCTTCGCCTTCTGCAGCGACTCCAGGAAGTTCGGGATCAGCAGCGCCGCGATGATGCCGATGATCGCCACGACGATCAGCAGCTCGATCAGGGTGAAGCCGCGCTGCCGCTTCATCAGTCTTCTCATCATGTACCTGTCCTCCTTGCCGGACGTGGAACCAGTTCCTACCCGGGTCCGTACGGTGCACCTTCCGTGCCCGGAAAGTAAGTCCTTTGTTATCTGATAGATCCATGTCTTCCGCTACCCTCGATTGACACTGGATGTCAGTCCGAACGACAAAATGCGTCAACCCGCGAGGCCCGCCAGCGTCTCCCGGTACAGCTCGACCCCGTCGACGAAGGCGGGCAGCAGGATCCGCTCGTCGATGCTGCGCGCCAGCCGCAGCTCGATCACGTCGGGGTCGAACCCGCCGAACGGCGAGAAGCCGTAGGTGGGGATGCCGGCGGCGCGGAAGTACCGCGCATCGGTCAGCGTCAGCGGCAGGAAGAGCGGCCCGTGGACCACCCCGGGCCAGTGCCGTCGCACCGCCCGGTCGATTCCCCGGAAGGCCCAGTGGTCCAGGGGGCTGCCGTGGTCGGCCCCGCCGTCCACCTCGACGCGCACCGGGACGCCGTGGGTCGCCCACTCCGGCACCAGCTCCGCCACCGCGTCGTCGAGGTCCACGCCGGGGAGGACGAGGAGATGGAGGCGGAGCTGGAACCCGCCGCCGGGCGCCGGCTCGATCCCCTGCGGCATCGCCTTGTCGACGAAGAACGCGCGCAGGTAGGCGGGCAGGTTCTTGAACGCGGCGCGGTCCCGCATCAACCGGCGCGGATCGACGAGCAGCTCGCGCAGGCGGTCGATCGCCCGGGTGGGCGCGTAGGCGCGCAGGAAGGTCTCGACCTCGGGCACCAGGCGCGGCTCCGACTCGCCGTGGCCGAGGGAGAGCGAACGGCCCACCAGGCGCAGCACGGCGAAGGAGGACGAGCAGACCAGCACCCGCACCAGGCGGTCCTGGCCGAACTCGGTCCCCCAGTACTTGAGCTGGCCGAAGCCGGTGGTCTCGACCGCGCCGCCCTCGGTCAGAACCACCCCGAAGCGCTCGACCAGCTCCGGGTGCCGGCGCAGGAACCAGCGGGTGCCGAGGTCGCTGCCGACCTCCTCGCCGGTGGTGGCGAGCAGGATCACCGAGCGCTCCGGCCGCCGGCCGCTCGCCACCAGCGCCCGCAGCGCCTCGAGCTGGGCGACCGCCACGCTCTTCATGTCGAAGGTGCCGCGCCCGTAGAGCCACGGCCCGTCGATGGTCCCGGCGAAGGGCTCGTAGGTCCAGTGCTCGGGATCGGGCACCGGATCGACGTCGATGTGGTGGTGGAGCACCACCGCCTCGCGGCGCCGCCCCTCGAGGACCGCCCACACGTTGGCCTGGTCGCCGACCCGCTCGACCACCGGCTCGAGACCCATCGAGCGGAGCTGCTCCGCCACCCATCGCGCCCCGGCCAGCTCGTCGCCTCCCTCCGTGTGCGTGTCGATGGCGACGTACTGCTGCAGCCGCCGCACCTCGGGCCGGGCCGCATAGTCGACGTCGGCCCAGCGCGTCGCGGCACCGAAGTCGAGCGAGGGGAACATCACCAACAGCAGGCCGACGAAGCCGCCGGCGCACAGCGCCCCGCTGGCGTAGAGGGCCACGCGGGCGCTGGCCCGGCGGCGGCGCTCGAGGGGGGTGCGGAGGTGTCGGCTCATCCGTGGCGGGCGCCGCTCGGCCGTCGGGGGGATCCCGGGCCACGAACGGTTCCGGTCGTCGATCCTATTCCTCGCGGCGCCGCCGGGCGGCCCGGCCCGCTATGATGCCGCCGCACGGGCGGCGCCCTCGGGCCGGCCCCCGGCGGAAAGGAACCCGGTGAGCGTCCCGTACTTCGACCTGTCCCGCATGCGCCGCCGCCTCGGGGCGCAGGTGCAGGAGCGCTGGCGAGGCGTCCTCGAGACGACCGCCTTCGTCCTCGGCCCGGAGGTCCGGGAGCTCGAGGAGGGCTTCGCGCGCTTCGCCGGCGCCGCCGGATGCGTCGGCGTCGCCAACGGCACCGACGCGCTGGTGCTCGCTCTGCGCGCCCTCGTGGTGGGGCCGGGCGACGAGGTGATCGTGCCGGCGTTCAGCTTCTTCGCCACCGCCGAGGCGGTGGTCCTCGCCGGCGGCACGCCGGTCTTCGCCGACGTCGATCCGGAGACGCTGAACCTCGACCCCGACGCCGCCGCGGCCCGCGTCTCGCCGCGGACGGTGGGCCTCCTGGCGGTCCACCTCTACGGCCGCCCGTTCGACCCCGACGCCCTCGGCGCGGTCTGCGAGCGCCACGGCCTGTGGCTGGTCGAGGATGCCGCCCAGGCCCACGGCGCCTCCTGGAAGGGACGCCGCGCCGGCAGCCTGGGGCGGCTGGCGGCCTGGAGCTTCTACCCCACCAAGAACCTCGGCGCCTTCGGCGACGGCGGCGCCGTCACCGGGCGGGACGCCGACCTGCTGGAGCGGGTGCGGCTGCTCGCCAACCACGGTCAGGACCACCGCTACCACCACCTCCTGATCGGCACCAACAGCCGGCTCGACAGCCTGCAGGCCGCGGTGCTCAACTGCCGCCTGCCGGAGCTCACCGACGACAACGCCCGCCGCCGCGAGATCGCCTGCCGCTACCAGGGCGGCCTGGCCGGCGTCGGCGACCTGAGCTTCCCCGCGGACCCGCCCGGCGCCTTCTGCGTCTACCACCAGTTCGCGGTCCGCACCGCCCGGCGGTCCGCCCTCGCCGCCCACCTCGCGGAGCGCGGCGTGGGCAGCTCCGTCCACTACCCCGAGGCGATGCACCGGCAGCCCGCCTTCGCCGACCACCCGCAGGCCGGCGAGGAGATGCCGGCCAGCGACGCCGCGGCCGCCGAGCTGCTCTGCCTGCCGATGTTCCCCGAGCTGACCGACGCCGAGGTCGACGAGGTCTGCGCCGCGGTCGCCGACTTCTTCGCCGCCCGATGACTTCCGGCGCCGCAGGCGCGACCGCACCGGCGCCCGCCGCGGCGTCGCCGATCTCGCTGGACCGCCATGGCCGCTTCGCGCTGGCCGGCGTGCTGGTGCTGGCCGCCGTGCTCGGGGCGATGCCGCTGTCGCACGACGACCTGTTCTGGCACCTGCGGGCCGGCGCCCGGATGGTCGCCGGGCACGCCGTCCTCCACACCGACCCCTTCTCCTTCACCCGCGCCGGAGCCCCGTGGGTCACCCACGAGTGGGGCTTCTCCGTGCTGGTCTGGGCGGTGGACCGCATCGGCGGCCTGTCCGGGCTGATCGTCTTCCGCTCGTTCCTCGTCGTGGCCCTGATGGCGCTGGTGCTCGCCGCGGCACGCCGCCGCGTCCCCCCGGCCGCCGCCCAGTGGGCGCTGCCCCTGCTGCCGGCGGTCGGGGCGCTCGCCCTGTGGTCGGTCTCGCGGCTGCTCATCCTGCGCGCCGCGCTGGTCGGCGCGCTGCCCTTCGCCCTGCTCGCGCTGTGGCTCCTGCCCGCCTTCCAGCGCCGTCCCGACGCCCGCCGAGGAGCCGCCGTGGCGGCGACGGTGCTGGTCTGGGCCAACCTGCACTCCGGGGTGGTCTTCGGCCTCCTCCTGGTGGGCCTCGTCACCCTCGAGGCCCTGGTGCGGCGGCGCGACGCGCTGGCCCACCTCGGCCTCGCCGCCGTCGCGCTCCTGGCGGCGCTCGCCAACCCCAACGGCATCGCGGCCCTGGCCTATCCCTTCCGCATCGCGCGGCTGCTGGCGGACCCGGAGAGCGGCTTCACCCTCGGCCACTTCGCCGGCGGCTGGCACGGCCGCGAGGCGATCCTCGGGCTGCTGGTGCTGTACGTCCTCGCCGGCGTCCTCGGCGAGCTGCGCAGCGGCCGGCGGCGCCTTCCGGCGCCCTGGGAGCTGGCCGCCCTGGCGATCTTCGCCGTCCTCTCGTGGACCTCGTCGCGGCTCGGTGTCGAGCTGGCGGTCCTGGCGGTGCCGGCCGTCTTCGCGCTGTGGGCGCCCCGGCTCGCCGAGGGCGCGCCGGTGCCGGAGACCGGGACGCAGGCCCCGCAACGCGCCGGAGCGGAGGGCGGCGCGGCGGCGGCGCGGCCGGCGCTGCGCAGCCCCGGCTGCGGGCTGCGCGTCCTCGCCGCCTTCACCTGGGGCGCCTCGCTGATGCTCGCCGCCGGCGTCTGGTCGGAGCGCGCTCCCGGCCTGCTGTCGCCGGCGTTCCCCGCCGGCGCCGCCGACTTCCTCGCCGCCCAGGGCATCCGCGGGCGCATGTTCAACCACCAGAACTGGGGCGGCTACCTCGGCTGGCGCCTCGACGAGCCGGTCTTCTGGGACGGCCGCAACCTGCTCTTCGCGCCGCTCGTCCGGGAGGTCACGACCACCCCGTTCGTCGAGGTGGCGCGGCGCCACCACGTCGACCACCTGGTGCTCTCGCCGCGCGAGCTCGACGACCTCGCGCCGGAGCTCGCCAGCGGCCGCTGGGTGCCGGTCTACGCCGACGGCCAGGCGGCGGTGCTGCTGCGGCGCGGCGCCTTCCCCGCGGTGGTGGCGCGGCTGGCGCGCCAGCGCGGCGGGGCGGCGGGCCCGGCACCGGACGCCGCGGCGCCGGAGGCTCCACGCTAGCTCCCCGGGGCGGCCCGGCGCCGACCGCCGGATCCGCCGGCGCCCTCCGGCGGCGTGCCGCCCGGCTCGCACCGCTCCTCGTCGCGCTGGCGGCGGCAGGGGCCGCTGCGGCGATCTCGAGCGCCGTCTTCGGCCGCATCCCCCACGTCACCGACGGGGCCGCGTATCTCTTCCAGGCGCGTCTCTTCGCCGCCGGCGAGGCGAGCGCGCCCGCGCCGCCGCTGGCGCCGCTCTTCGCCCACGAGGGCGTGGTGGTGGCCGCCGGCGGCTGGCACACGTACTACCCCTTCGGCTGGCCGGCGCTGCTGGCGCTCGGCGTCCTGGCGGACGCCGCCTGGCTGGTGAACCCGCTGCTGCTCGGCCTCGCGGTGGTCGGGCTGGCCGCCGCCGGCGACCGCCTCTTCGGCCCGCCGGCGGGACTGGTGGCGGCCGTGCTGCTGGCGGCCTCGCCCTTCGCCCTGATGATGTCGGGGAGCCACCTCTCCCATCCCGCCGAGCTCGCCGCCCTCGCCTGGGCGCTGTGGGCGCTGGCGCGCGCGGTCGAGCGGTCCGAGCCGCGGGACCTGGCGCTGGCCGGCGCCCTGGGCGGCCTCGCCCTGGTCGTCCGGCCCCTGAGCGCCGTCCTCTTCCTCGCCCCCTGGGTCCTCTGGGCGCTGGCCGCGCTGCGCGCCCGGTGGCGGGTGGCGCTGGGCTGGGCGGCGGCGGGCGTCGCGCCCTGGGTGGCCGCCGACCTGCTCTACAACGGCCTCCTCTTCGCCGCCCCCCTGCGCGGCGGCCTGCGCTACTACGCGGACGACTTCTTCCCCGGCGCCGGCGCCGCCGCGGTGGCCGCCGGCTGGGGGCGCCGGGTCGGCTGGCACCTCGTCGAGCTGTCGCGCGCCGCGTGGCGCCTGCCCGTCCCCGACCTCCTCGTCCTGCTCCCCCTGCTGCTGCCGGCGCGCCGCCGGGGCCGCGAGGCGCTGCTCGGGCTCTCCGGGCTGGCGCTCGTCGCCGGCTACGCTGCGTACGGCTACCACGACGTCCTCTACTCCGGCCCCCGCTACGCCTTCGCCGTCCTCATCCCCCTGAGCCTCCTGGCGGCGCGCGCCGCGCAGCGGCTCCGGGCGCTGCTGCCGGCGGCGGCCGGCGGGAGCGGCCGGCGGCGCCCGCCGTGGGGAGCGGTGGCGGCGGCCGCGGCCGCCGTCTTCCTGTGGTTCCCGCTGGGACGGGGCCTGCCGGGGCAGATGGCGCGGCTGTCGGGCTGGTACCTGGGGGTCTCGCCGGCGCCGCTCGAGGCCGGTCGGCGCGCCGGCGTGGCGCCCGACGCGCTCGTCTTCGTCTCCGGAACCCCCTGGTGCTACACCGCCTTCTTCCCCCGCAACTCGCTCGCTCCCGCGGCCGGCGGACCGGTCTACCTGCGGGACGTTCCGGCGCTGCGGGGGCGCGCCGCCGCCGCCTTCCCCCGCGCCGAGATCTGGAGCGTCCGCGTGGTCGTGCGCCGCCCCGACCCGGCGGCCGCGCCCGACCTCACCGAGCCCGTGGAGGTGCGGTGGCGGCGGCTGCGGCCGGCTCAGCGCCCCGTCGACCCGGAGGGGTCGCACGGGCAGCTCGGAACCGCCAGCGTCCACTCGACGTCGAAGTTGCCGCGGGTCAACCCGCGCACCGGGCGGGTCAGGGTGTTGGGGCTGCCGCCGGAGGTCTCGACCGACTGGTCGGCGCCGCCCTCGATTTCGATGATCGACGGGGTCAGGTTGCGGACCCGCAGCGGCACTGGCTCCGTGGTGCCCGACACCTCGAGGCGCATCGGGGTCGACTCGCCGCGCAGCAGCCGCTCGCTGTCGAGCGCGCCGCCGATCTCGATCACCTCGACCTCCGCCCGGCAGCTCGGCGCGTACCCGGCCTCACCCGTCCCCGACACCGCCTGGGGTCCGAGGCCGAGGTCGGCGGGCAGGCGCAGCCAGACGGTGCGCTGGGACGCCGACACCGGGACGCCGGCCGGGTGGCCGCCGATCGCCAGACCCTGCCAGGCCGCCGGGGTCGGGAAGCGGCCGCAGACGCAGATCAGCTCGCCGGGCTGGGCGAAGCGGGTCGCCGCTTCGAAGCAGGGCGCCGGCGCCGCGCCGGGCTCGGCGGCCGGCGGTGGGGGCACCACCTCCACGCCCGGGACCCGGGGAACGTCCAGCCAGACGTCCCCGTACAGGTCGACGTACTGGAGCGACAGGGCGGCGCCCGGCGCCAGGTCCTCCGGCACCTCGGCCACGTAGACGGTGCCGGAGAGCAGGTCGGCGGACTCCGGCTGCGGCGGCTTGCCGGTCGGGCGGCCGCCGCGCGGCGGGTGGGACGCCGCGGCCATCTCGCTCCAGGCCGGATCGCGCGGTCCGAAGCGGCAGCCGGCCGCGGTCGGCTCGGCGCGCAGCGCCACCAGCCGCACCGCCTCGCCGTCCGTCGTCAGCCCGGGATCGTCGGCCCAGCTCACCGTCGCCGGCGCGGCGCCGGGGACCGCGGCGCGCCAGGTCTGGAGACCCTCGCCTCCGGCGGGCCGCGGCGCGCCCGTCGCCGCGCCGCCACCTTCCGGCGCCACGGCGATCGCGTAGCGGATGTTGCGGATCGATCCCATCGCGGGGTCGTGCCGCGGCTTCAGGACGTTCGACAGCCTCTGCCGGGTGCGCGGGGAGAGGTCGCGGAGGAGCCATCCCGTCGCGGCACCTCCGGCGTCGTCGGCGGGCGAGACCGGGATCGAACCGCCGTCGCCCAGCTCGCCGGCGGCGGCCAGCGCCGCCGCCACGGGCGCCAACTCGTCGCAGGCACCGGGCAGACCGGTGAGCTCGAAGTCCGGCGGCAAGGCCGCCTCCAACTTGATGTTCGACCGCGTGGTGTTGACCAGGCCGCGGGCGATCGACGGCCACTCGTCCTCGTCGAAGGGCTCGGCGACGACGCCGGAGAGGACGAAGCTGCCTCCCGGCGGCAGGCGGGCGGTTCCCTTGGCCGGGCTCGAGAGTGTCGAGCCCAGGGCGCGGAACGCGACCGTCTCCCCCGGCGACACCCGCTCGGGGAGCTGCACGATCCCTTCGAGGCTGCCCCGGGCCTGGGGCGCCGGAACGACCGGCGGCACCACCCCCTGCCGCCGCAGGAGCACCCGCCCGTCGCGGCGCACTTCGTAGCCCAGCTCGTGGGGCAGGTCGGCGTCGCCCAGCGACAGGCGGAGGCGGACCGGGGGCGTCACGTCCGGGCCCGCGACCGTCAACCGCCGCCCCTTGCGCGACAGGTCCCAACCGTCGGGGAGGCGGCGCCCCGGCCGGAGCGCCCGCGCCGCGTCTCTCGGCAGGTCGAGGATGACCTCGTCGAAGGCGCCGCCGCGGGGAGCGTCGATGCGGATCGCTCCCCCGGGATTCTGTTCGAGGATCACGTCGATGTCGGGAATCGGTTCGCCGGCGGAGGCCGGCAGGGCCACCAGGACGAGCAGCAGCGGCAGGATGCGGCGCATGGAACCTCCCTGGCCCCGGGAAGACGGATCCTCGCGGGCCGGCCGGCGGCGGCACGGCCACGGCGAAGGAAGGGGACCCGGGGCATGTCGTTCGGATCGACCCGCAGTATCCCACGCGCCGCGTTCCCCGGCCGGCGGCGCGGAATGGAGGCGGGGCACGGCCGCTTATAATCGACCGTCCCGGCCGCCGCCGGAAGATCCCCGAGAGAGAGGTCCCCCGATGCCCATCCGAGCCAAGGTCGCCGTCCTCAAGACGCAGCCCGAGACCGTCCTCGAAGACGTCGCCCGCACCATGGAGCTGGCCGACGCCCGGCGGCACCTCGACCCGTCGGCGACCACCATCCTCAAGGACAACATCTCCTGGCACTTCCCCTACCCGGGGGCCAACACCACGCCCTGGCAGCTCGAGGGCACGATCCGGAAGCTGCGCGCCGACGGACTCGCCGACCTGGTGTGCGTGCAGAACGACACCGTGGTGACCGATCCGAAGAAGGGCGAGCGGCTCAACCGCTACCTGCCGGTGCTCGAGCGCTACGACGTGCCGGTGCGCTACAACTGCTTCCCCGAGGACCTCGCCTGGGTGCGCTACGAGCCGCAGGGGGAGCTGCTGGTGCTACCGCAGATCTTCCCCGAGGGCATCACCATCCCCGAGTTCTTCCTCGGCAAGAACGTCGTCCACCTGCCGACGGTGAAGTGCCACATCTACACCACCACCACGGGGGCGATGAAGAACGCCTTCGGGGGGCTGCTCAACACCCGCCGCCACTACACGCACTCGTGGATCCACGAGACGCTGGTCGACCTGCTGACCATCCAGAAGGAGATCCACTCCGGGATCTTCGCGGTGATGGACGGCACCACCTGCGGCAACGGCCCGGGGCCGCGCACCATGGTTCCGGTCGAGAAGGACGTGCTGCTGGCGTCGGCCGACCAGGTGGCGATCGACGCCGTGGCGGCGAAGATGATGGGCTTCGATCCGCTGTCGATCAAGTACATCCGGCTCGCCCACGAGCGCGGCCTCGGGGTCGGCGACCCGCGCGAGATCGAGGTGGTGGGCGAGGACGTGTCGAGCTGGAACTTCCGCTTCACCGTGGGCGACAACGCGGTGTCGCGCTTCGGCGACCTGGTGTGGTTCGGGCCGCTGCACCGCCTGCAGAAGCTCCTCTTCCGCACCGGGCTGGTCTACTTCTTCGTCTTCGGCTCGTTCTTCTACCACGACTTCCTGTGGTACCCCACCCTCGGCCGGCGCCGCATCGAGCGCTACAAGAAGACCAGCAAGTGGATGCGCCTGTTCGAGCAGTACCCGGAGCACACCGAGCGCAGCGCCGTCGCCTGAGCCGTCCCCCGGACGAAGCCCCGATGCCCGCCCGACCGGATCCCTCCCCCCGCCGGGCCGCGACCAGGGCACCACCACCGCCTTCGACCGCCTCGGCCGGCGGCTCGTCATCCCGGCGCTGCTGGCGGTGGCCGCTTTCCTCGGCCTCGCCCTGTACGGCGACCTCGGCGAGGTCGGGTCACAGCTCGCCGGCTTCGACGCGCGTCTCCTCGTCCCGGTCCTGGCCCTTTCCCTGGTCAACTACACGCTCCGTTGGATCCGCTGGGACCTCTACCTGCGCACCCTGGGAGTGCGCCTCGCCCTCCGCGACAGCCTCGGCACCCTGCTGGTGGGCTTCGTCCTCTCCGTGACGCCCGGCAAGGCGGGGGAGCTCGGCAAGGCGTGGCTGGTCCGCAGGCTCGGCGGCGGACCCGCCCTCCACAGCGTTCCGGCCGTCGTCGGAGAGCGCCTCACGGATATCCTCGGGGTCGTGCTGCTCGCCGGGTTCGGAGGCCTCGTGCTGCCCCACGGGGGATGGCTGGCCGTCGCGGCGATCGCGCTGACCGTTGCCGTCGCGCTGCTGGCGGGCTGGCGGCGTGCATCCCGGGGCGTCCTCGCCCTCTCCGCCCGCATCCCCGGGATCCGGCGCCACGTCCCGGCGCTCGAGGAGCTCTCCGAGCGCCTCCGCACCCTGCTCTCACCCCGGCTGCTGTCCACCGGGGTGGCCCTGTCCGCGGCGGCGTGGGGAGCCGAGGCGATGGGCTTCCTGCTCGTCGTGCGGGGCCACCACGCCGGCGGCGGCTCCTTCGGTCCGCTCGCCGCCCTCTTCGACTACGCGGCCGCCACGCTCGCCGGCGCGCTGTCGATGCTCCCCGGGGGGCTGCTCGCCTCCGAGGGCAGCCTGGTGGCCCTCCTCGACGCCCAGGGGCTGAGCGCCGCCGCGGCCGCATCGGCGACCCTGGTGACGCGGGCGGCGACCCTGTGGTTCGCGGTCGCCCTCGGGCTGGTCGCGCTCCCCGGCGTGGTCCGCCGTGCGAGGCGGGCGTGAGCCTCTCGCCGCAGACCGCCCCGAACGCGCCGAGCGGGCCGGGCCCGGCCCCTGGCCGCCGGCTCCTCCCGTGGGTGCTCGCCGGCCTCGCGGTCGCGCACCTGGCCTGGAGCCTTCTGGCCGTGGTCCCGGGGCACCTGAGCATCGACGAGGGGACCTACCACTTCATGGTCCACAGCCTGGAGCGGGGCCGTCCCCTCGAGATCGAGAACGGCTACCGCGAGCTCCCTTCCCCGGAGCTGCGGGCCGGGATGTTCCGCGAGCGGGACGGGCGCCTCGTCTCGCAGTATCCGGAGCTGTTCACCTTCCTGGCCCTGCCCTTCTACGCGGCCTGGGGATACCGCGGACTCTTCCTCCTCAACGCCCTGGCCTTCCTCGGCATCGTGGCGCTGACCTGGGACCTCGGCCGGCGGCTGTTCGATTCCCACGTCGCCTCGGTGGCCGCGCTGGTGCTCGGCCTCTCGACATTCCTCTGGGACTACTCGCAGGCGGCCTGGCCGCACGCCTCGACGACCCTGCTCGTCCTCGCCGCCTTCTGGTGCGCGGTCCGCGGGCTCCAGCCGGGCAGCGTCTGGGGCTGGCCGCTCGCGGCCGGCCTGATCGCCGGCCTCGCGCCGGGGGTCCGGCTGGACGCCGCGTTCGCCTGGCCGGCGATCCTGTTGCCGGCGCTGTTCGCATGGCCGCCGCGCTGGAAGCGCGCCGCGGTCACCGCGCTCGCCCTGCTGCCGGGCCTGGCGCTGATGTCGTTCCTCAACGCCGAGAAATTCGGCGTCTGGTCCCCGTTCCACTACGGCGCCCGGGGCAACGGCGCGACCAGCGGCCCCTCGCCCTACCTCCCGCTGGTGGCGGCCGGAGCGGTGGCGCTCGCGGTCCTCTGGGGGCTCAGCCGACGCCGGCTGGCCCAGCGGCTGGCCGGCCGGCCGGTGTGGGTCGTCGCCGGCCTGGCGGCGATCGCCCTGCTCGCCCTCGCGCTCCCGGCGACACGCGAGGTCCTGCGCCGCGTGTGCGAAGGCGCGGCCCAGCTCGTCGTCGACCTGCGGTTCCGGGACCTCTCGATCCAGGAGCCCGCGCTGCATCGCACACCCGACGGCGCCCTCGTCTACCTCGGGGCGTTGAAGAAGTCGCTGCTGCAGAGCTGCCCGTGGCTGCCGCTGGCCCTGCTCCCGGCGTTCGCCCTGCGGACGGGCCGCAGGTGGACCGCCTGGCTGCTCCTGCTCCCGTTGCCCCTGGGGTACCTCGGCGCCTACTCGTTCTTCGCGTGGCACGGAGGCCTGAGCCTGAACCTGCGCTACCTGCTGCCCGCGCTGCCGTGCCTCGCCCTGCTGGGAGCCGCCGGCTGGTGCGAGCTGACCGCCTCCCTCCCCCGCCCGTGGGTGGCCGCGGGGGCCGGAGCGCTGGCCGCCGGCATCGCCTCCCGGCTGCTGCTGCCGCGGATGTGGGGCACGCCGCCGGAACAGGAGGGCCCCCTCCTGGACCTCCCGCTGGCGCTCGCCGCGGCGCTCGCCGTTGGCCTCGTCGCCTTGCTCCTCCTGGGCCGCCGCCGCTCCGGGGTCCTGCGGCACACCGTCGCCGCACTCGCCGGCGCCGCCTTCGCCTGGGCGGCCCTCGTCACCTTCGTCTACGACGCGCCGCGCGCGCGCGCACACCGGGCGGAGAACCTCGCCGTCTCGGAGCGGGTGGCCCCCTGGCTCGAGCCGGACTCGCTGCTCATCGTGCCCTATCCCGACCCCTTCTTCTCCCTGATGGAGATCGAGGGGGTGTCGATCGCCGTGCCCGGCAGGGACGGCTTCGCCGACTTCCGCCGCCTCGTCGGCCATGCCCTCGACGCCGGGCGGCCGGTCTACGCCGCGCTGCCGCGGCCGATGTGGAGCCGCCTGGGGGAGGCGGGCCTCCTCGACGGCCTGCTGTTGCGACCGGCAGGGCCCGGGGCGCCGATCCTCCGCATCCTGCCCGCTCCGCGCGCGAACGCCCCCGCCAGCGCCGCGGCCACCCCGCGAGCGACCCCCTAAGCCCCGGAGGCCCTGCACCGGGGCCGGGACCGCGCCTCCCCAGGAGCGCCATGCCGCCGGCGCCCTTTGACACGCCCCGGGGCGCCGCTTACGATGCCGCCGACATGCCCTCCCGCGGGATGCGCGTCTGCGTCGCCGGTACGTTCGATCCCGCGTTCCATCGCAACCGCCACCTGTTCCGTCTGCTCGCGCTGGCGGGGCTGGAGACCGAGGTCGTCCACCTCCCGCTCTGGGGGTTCCGGGAGGATCGCGTGGTGCGCCGGGGGCGCCTCCGACTCGCCGCCAGGGCGGTCGTGGTGCTGCCACGGATCGCCGGGCGCCTGCTGCGCTGCGCCCCGCGGCCGGACGTCCTCCTGGTTCCGTACCCGGGTCACCTGGACATGCCGCTGCTCGCCCTGGTGGCGCGGCGGCGCCGCGTGCCGGTGGTCTTCGACCCCTTCCTCTCGCTCTTCGACACCGTGATCGAGGACCGCGGCCTCGCCCGGCCCGGCTCGGCGCTCGGCCGGGCTCTCGCCTTCCTCGATCGCCGGGCCTGCCGCGCGGCCGACCTCCTGCTCGCCGACACCCCCGAGCACGCCCGCCGGTTCAGCGACCTCTCCGGCGTGCCCGCCGAACGCTTCCGGGTGCTCTGGGTGGGAGCGGACGAGACCCTCTTCCGGCCCCTCGACCAGCCGCCGGAGCCGGGCCGGATCCTGTTCTACGGCACCTACATCCCGCTGCACGGCATCGACGTGATCCTGCGGGCGGCGGAGCTGCTCCGCGACCATCCGTTCCGCTTCCGGCTGATCGGCACCGGCCAGGAGCGGGCGCACGCCGAGGCCTTCGTGCAGCGCCACGGCCTGCCGAACGTGGAGCTGGCCGACCCGGTGCCGCTCGAGCGGCTGCCCGACGAGATCGCCCGCACCTGGCTGTGCCTCGGCATCTTCGGCACCTCCGAGAAGGCGGCGCGGGTGATCCCCAACAAGGTCTTCCAGTGCCTGGCGGTGGGCCGCCCGGTCCTCACGGCGGCGACGCCGGCCATCGCCAGCGCCTTCGACCCCGGGGAGGTGTTGACCGTCCCTGCCGGCGACCCCGGCGCCCTGGCGGCCGCGATCCGCGCGGCGGCGGACGATCCGCGCCGGGTCGAAGCGGTCGCCGCGGCCGGCCGCCGGCGCTTCGCCCTCGACTATCGCGGCGAGGTGCTCGCCGAGGCACTGCGCAGCCACCTCGCGGAGGCCGCCCGGGGCGGCGGGAGGCGGGATGGCCTGGGTTGAGTCTCCGAGCTATCTGCTGCGGCGTTGGACCGTGCTCCGCGAGCTCGGACCGGTGCCCCGTGGCCGCCTTCTCGAGATCGGCTGCGGCGCCGGTGACCTGCTGGTCCGCCTGGCCGCGGCCGGCTTCGCGGTGAGCTGCGTCGAGACCTCGCCACCGGCCCGGGAGGAAGCCGCCGCGAGGCTGCGGCGCCACGGCCTCGCCACGCGCCCGGCCGCCGCTCTCGACGAGGTGGCGGGGAGCTTCGACGTCGTCCTCGCCTGCGAGGTCCTGGAGCACATCCGCGACGACGCCGGAGCGCTCCGCGCCTGGGTCTCCCGCCTGGCGCCGGGCGGGCGCCTGCTGCTGACGGTGCCCGCGCACCCCCGGCGCTTCGGCGCCTCGGACGCCTGGGCCGGCCACTTCCGCCGCTACGATCGCGAGCGGCTCGTGCGGCTCGCCGCCGGGGCGGGCCTGGAGATCGAGCGGCTGCTCTGCTACGGCTTCCCCCTGGGCAACCTGATCGAGCCGGTGCGGAACCTCCTCAACCGTCGCCGGCTGGCCCGCGACCCGGCGCTCGGCCGCGCCGAGCGCACCGCCCGCAGCGGCATCGAGCGGACGGCGGAGCACCGCCTGCGCTGGCTGGCCCGGCCAGCCCTGATCGCGCCGTTCGGCTGGCTGCAGCTGCCCTTCCTGGGCACCGGGCTGGGGACCGGCTTCCTGCTCCTCGCCCGGCGCCGCAGCGCGGCCTGACCAGCCCGCGGAGGAGGCCGTCCCCGCCGCCCCGGACGGCCCGATCCGCCCGCCGCGCGGCGCTTCCGCGGCCCTCGCCGGCGGGCGGTGCGGTGATAGGATTCCAGCGAGAACCTGATGAAACTGGTGCTCCAGATCCCCTGCTACAACGAGCAGGACACCCTGCCCGTCACGCTCGCCGCCCTGCCCCGCACGGTGCCGGGGATCGACGCGGTCGAGTGGGTGGTGATCGACGACGGCAGCACCGATCGCACGGCCGAGGTCGCCGCCGAGATGGGCGCCGACCAGGTGATCCGGCACTACCGCAACCGCGGCCTCGCCCGCGCCTTCATGACCGGCCTCGCCGCGTCGCTGGAACGCGGCGCGGACGTCATCGTCAACCTCGACGCGGACAACCAGTACTGCAGCGACGACGTGCCGCGCCTGATCGAGCCGATCCTCGCCCGCCGCGCCGACATGGTCATCGGGACGCGGCCGATCGGCGAGATCGCCCACTTCAGCCGGCTCAAGAAGCTCCTGCAGCGCCTCGGGAGCTGGGTGGTGCGCAAGTCGAGCGGCATGGAGGTGGAGGACGCCCCGAGCGGCTTCCGCGCGCTGAGCCGCGAGGCGGCGTTGCGGATGAACGTCTTCAGCCGCTACACCTACACGCTGGAGACCATCATCCAGGCGGGCCAGGTCGGGATCGCCGTCGAGACGGTACCGATCCGCGTCAACGAGGACCTGCGGCCCTCGCGCCTGGTCCGCAGCGTCCCCGCCTACGTCGTGCGGTCGGTCCTCACCATCGTGCGCATCTTCATCACCTACCGGCCGTTCCGCACCTTCATGGCCCTCGGCTCGGTGCTCCTGCTCGCCGGCGTCGCCCTCGGCGTGCGCTTCCTGGTCCACTACCTCACCACCGGCGGCGCCGGGATGGTGCAGTCGCTGATCCTCGCCGCGGTGCTGCTGCTGATGGGCTTCCAGCTCGCCCTGTTGGGCGTGCTGGCGGACCTCGTCGCCGTCAACCGCAAGCTCCTCGAGGACGTCCAGTTCCGACTGCGGCGCCAGACGTTGCCGCCCCCCGCCGGAGCGGCCGACCGGACGGGCGGACCGGCGCCGTCCCCGTCGGCGGTCGCCGGGCCTCCGGCCGGGGACGCCGCCGAGCGGATCGCGGCGCGCGCCCGGGGCGGCCGCTAGCCTCGGGGCACCACCATGCGCGACGGCGATCGGGGAGCGCCGGCGGCGGGCCGGGAGCCGGCGGTCGTCATCGTCAACCAGCACGGCGACAACCGGGGCGACGAGGCCGCGATGCGGGCCATGGTTCGGCGCATCGCCGCCGAGCTTCCCGGCTGCCGGTTCACCGTGGTCCACCAGTTCGCCGACCCTGGAAGCGAGGTCGATCCGGGCGTCCCCGTCACCTACCTGCCGCTCCGCCTCCCGGCGATCGAGGCCGCCCGGCTGGTGCTCTTTGCGGCGCTCCGCGCGGCGGGGCTCGAGGTCCGGCGCCTCCCCGGCCGTCGGGGACGGCGCGTGGTCGAGGCCTACCGCCGCGCCCGCCTGGTCGTCTCCGCCCCCGGCGGGCCCTACTTCGGCGACACCTACTCGAACCACGAGGTCGTCCACTGGTTCTACGTCTGGCTGGCGGTGGCGCTGTCGCGCCCGGTGGTCCTGTACGCTCCCTCGGTGGGCCCGTTCCGGCACCGGCTGCTCAACCCGTTGCGCAGGCGGGGCTTCCGCTGGTTCGAGTCGGTCACCCTGCGGGAGGAGATCTCCGCCGGGATGCTCCGGGAGCTCACCGGCGGCACGGTGCCGGCCGAGGTCACCGCCGACTCGGCGCTCCAGGAGGGGTCGGCGACCGCTTCCCGCGACGGGTGGGTCCCGGACGGAGACCCGGGCCTGCTGCTGGTGGTCTCGGTCCGTCGCCCCGGCGGCGGGCGCGACGCCGCGCACGACGACGCCGTCGTCGCCGCCCTCCGGGCCGCTTGCCGCCGGGTCCGGCTCCACGTCGTCTTCCTGCCCCAGCTCCACGGCCCCCGCCACCGCGACCAGCCGTACCTCGAAGCGCTGGCGCGCCGGGTGGAGGGCGCCGCCTCGGTGCGGGTCGTCGCGGAGGACCGCCTCGACAGCGACGGCCAGCGGGCGCTCGTCGCCGCCGCCGACCTGGTGATCGCCGGCCGCTACCACCCCGCAGTGTTCTCCGTGGCGGCCGCCACGCCGGTTCTCGTCATCCCCTACGAGCACAAGGCTTGGGGGCTGGCCGAGGCGGCGGGGATCGACGCGTGGGCGGTGGACGTCAGCGAAGCCGCCGGCGACCGGCTGGCGGTCGCCCTCGACCGACTGCTCGATTCCCTCGACGAGGTCCGGGGGCGGATCGAGGCACGCCGCGACGGCCTGGTGCGCGCCGCCCGCCGCAGCACCGCGGTGGCCCTCGCAGCGCTGGGGGGACCCTGACGTGCACGTTCTCGCCGCCGTCGTCGGAGCCCCCGCGGAGGTCGCCGACGGCATCCTCCGGCGTCACCGCGGCGCCGGCCGCACGGTCGCCGTGGCGACGACCGCCGGCGGGGGCGTCTCGAGCCTCCTCCGGGTGGGCGGCGACACGGCGGTCGTCGCGACCTGGGAGTCCCGCCACGGGCGGATCGCCGCCTTCGGATCGAGCGTCGAAGGGTTGGCGCGGTCCCAGCTCGCCCGGGAGGTCGACCGCGCCCTCGAGGGGTCCGCCGTCTCCCCGCCGGCGAGCGACCTCGTCGCCCTCTGCCTGCACCCGGAAGGCGCGGTCACCGCCGTCGCGGGCCACGGGGCCCATCGCCTCCACCGGCGGCGGCTCGCGGGCGGTGGCTGGGTGGTCTCGAACCACCTGGCGACCGTCGCCCTGGCGGGCGATGCCGCCCCGGTGGACCGGACGCGTGAGGACTTCTTCCTCGGTTTCGGCTTCTTCCCCGACGGCCGCACACCGTATCGCGGGGTCGACGTCCTCCCGCCCGGCACGGTGTGGCGGACCGATGGGGACGCGCCCACCCGGCTGGCGCTGGCCGCGCCGGCCCCCGAGCGGGAGGAGCACACCGGCTCGGAGCTCCTCGACCTGCTGCTCACCGCCACCGGCCGCCGCGCCGCCGGCCGCGACCACCATGCCGTGCTCCTCGGCGGCTTCGACTCGGCGCTGGTGTGCGCCCTCCTCCGGCGGCTCGGCAAGTCGGTGACCGCCTTCACCTTCGACTTCGGCGACGCGAGGCTCAACCAGGCCAACGTCGACCTGGTGCAGCGCAGCCTGGAGCTCGAGCACGTCTGGGTCCCGGTCGACCCCGAGCGCATGCGCGAGGCGCTGAGGGGGCTGCCGGACCGGGTCAACGGTCCGGGAGCGCAGCCCCACTACCAGCTCCACACCGTGCTCGCCTGCGAGGACATCGCGGCGCGGGGCTTCCCGCTCGTCTTCACCGGGGACGGCTGCGACGCCGCTTTCCTCGGCTACCCCACGGTCAACCGCCGTTCGCATCTCAACCGGTCGCTCCGCCGGCTGCCGCGCTGGTCCAGCCGGGCGCTCCTCCGCCTGCTCGGGCTGTCGCCGGTCGAGCGCCGGCTCGGCCACGTGGCCCGGATGGGGCGCTCGGCGCTGCGGGCGTCGTTGCTGCCGTGGCCCGCCGGCGGCCACCTCCCCAGCCAGTACCTCGACGCGCGCAGCCTGCGCCGCCTCCGGCTCGATCCACCGCCCGCGCAGGAGGAGGCCGTGGAGGCCGTCCGGCTGCGCCTGGCCGCCGGCCTCGACGACCTCCACCCCACCCGCCTCGCCTTCGCCGGCAACGCCGCGACCGGCGCCAGCCGGGTCAAGGTCGACGGCGCCGTCCTGCACACCGGGCTGGCGCAGTTCACGCCGTACGGCGACCCCGTCCTTCGCGAAGCCGTCCACCGGCTGCCCGTCGAGTCGTTGCGCCCCGCGAAGAGCCGCTTCGGGAGCATCGGGAAGGAGGCGCTGATCGAGGAGGTCCTGCGGCACGATCTGCTGCCCCGCGAGGTCGTTCTCCAACCCAAGGCCTCCCCGTCCACCTCGCCGATCGACGCCTGGTACGCGGGCCCGCTGCGCCCCACGGTCTACGAGCTGCTCGACGGCCTGCCGTTCCGGTACGACCGCCGCTACGTCGAGGAGATCCTCGCCCCGAAGGCGGTCGAGGACTGGTACCGGCGGCGGGTGGCGCTGTCGCCCCACGCCTTCCAGGCGATCGGCCTGCTGGCCTCGTACGCCGCCTTCACGGGGCGGTCGACGTGACCGCGACGCCCCGGTCCCGCCGCGGCCTCCTGCAGGGCGCGGCCGGCATCGTCACCACCGGCGCGATCCTCCTCTACCTCTGGCACCGCCGGGCGGAGCTGGTCCAACTCGTCGCAGTCCCCGCGGACCAGGTGGTCCTGGTCGCCCTGTTGTTCGCGATCGGACACTGGCTCAACTCGCTGGAGTTCTGGCTCCTCTACCGGCGGTTGCGCACCCCGATCGGGGCCACCGAGAACTGGCTGCTGTTCACCGCCGGACAGCTGCTCAACCACGTCCCGGGCCGGGTCGGGACGCTCTACCGTCTCGAGTACCTGCGGAGCGTCCACGCCGTCTCCTATGCACGGTCCGCCAGCGTCTACGCGACCGACCTCGTGATCACCGCCCTGGCCTGCGGCGCCCTCGGGCTGACGGGAACGTCCCTGGTCGGAGGCTGGCACGACCGGGCGGGGCTCCCCGTGCTGGCCACCTTCGCCGTGCTCCTGGTCGCGGCGACGGCGGCGCTGTTCGTGCGGCTGCCGTTCGCGCGCGGCGACGGCCGGTTGGCACGGACCTGGGAGTCGTTCCGTTCCGGCTGGCGGGAGATCACCGCGGCGCCGGGCGCGGCGGCGGCGGTGGCGGCACTCGAGGCCGCCAAGTACCTCCTCGCCGCCTGGCGGATGCAGATCGCGTTCTCCTGGATCGGCCTCGAGGCGAAGCTGCCGTTCTTCCTGGTGCTGGCCGCGGTGACCGGCGTGGTGACGTTCCTCGCCTTCACGCCCGCCGCGATGGGGCTGCGGGAGCTCGCGATCGGGGCCGCCGCCGCCCTCCTCGGCGCCGACCTCGACCAGAGCCTCCTCGGCGCCACGCTGGAGCGCGCGGTCCTGCTCGTGCTCACCGGACTGCTCGGCGGGATCGGGCTCCTCTACACCGCACATCGACTGAGCCTCGCCCGCGGCGCCAGAGCGCTCGCCGACCCCGCCGACTGACCGATGAGCCGGCCCGCACAGCCACCCGGTGGCATCGCGTTCGTGGCCAGCGCCCTCTTGGTCGCCGTCCCCTTCCTCGTCGTCACCTTCCCGCCGGCCGCGGACCTGGCGCAGCACGTGGCGCAGGTGCGGCTGTTCGCGGAGGCGATGGGCGGCGGGTCGCCGTACGCGGTGCAGTGGGCGACGCCGTACAGCCTCGTCTACCTGATCTTCGGGCTGGCTTGGGCGGCGGTGGGGCCGCTGGCCGCGGGGCGGGTGGGACTGCTGGTCGTGGCGGTGCTCTGGGTGGGGGCGGTCCACCTGCTGGCGGCTGGGCGCGGACGGCCGGTGGCGGCGGCGGTTCTCGCCAGCGTGCTGGTCTTCTCGCAGAGCCTCTACTGGGGGTTCGCCCCGTTCCTCCTCGGCTGGCCCGCGTTCGTGCTCTGGTTCCTGCTCAGCGTGCGCCGCGCGCCGCCGCGCGGGGGCGCCGCCGGCGAAGCGGCGCTGTTCCTCGGCGGCGCCGCGCTGCTCTACGTCAGCCACGCCCTGTGGCTCGCCGCCGGGATCGGCTGGCTGGCCGTCGAAGCGGTCGCCTTCCGTCGCCCCTGGCGTCGTCTGCTGCCACGGCTCGCCGGGGTGGCGCCGGTGGCCGTGGCGGCGGCGGTCTGGTTCGCCCACCTCTCGGGCAGCGCCTTCTCGACGCCGCCCCTGTGGGTCTTCCCGCTGCGCCGCCTCGACCCCCGGTGGTGGGTGGAGGCGGCCTTCGGCGGCCTGCGCGGCAACCTCGAGACCCTGGGGCTGGTGGCGATCCTCGGCTGGCTGCTGGCCGCCTTCCTCACCCACCGCGACGACCTGCGCGAGCGGTCCGACCCGGCCCTGGCGCTGCTCGGCGCGACCTTTCTCGCCGTCGTCCTCCTCGGGCCCGACAAGTACACCAACACCATCGAGTTCGACACCCGCTGGATGCCTCCCGCCCTGGTCGCGCTGCTGCTCGCGGCCCCGGCGCCGCGGCTGCGGCCGGGAGCCGCCCGCGCCCTCGCCGCGGCGGCGCTGGCCGTCTGGGTCCTGGTGACCGCCCTGACCTGGCGGCGCTTCGAGCGGGTCGACCTCTCCGGCCTGCGACCGGCGCTGGCCGCGCTGCCCGCGGCGCCCCGGGTGCTGGGGCTCGACTACCGGCGCACCAGCCGCTGGATCGACCACCAGCCCTTCCTGCAGACCTTCGCCTGGGCGCAGGTGCTGCACGGCGGGACGCTCAACTTCTCGTTCGCCGACTTCCCGCCCAGCCCGGTGGTCTACGCGCCGCCGCGCCGGGCGCCGTGGACCGGCGGCCTGGAGTGGTACCCGGACCGGCTGCGCTCGACCGACCTCGCCTGGTTCGACTACCTGCTGGTCGACGCCCCGCCGCCGCTGCACGACCGCATCGCCGCCGACCCCCAGGTGGAGCCGGTCACCGCCGACGGCTTCTGGCGCCTCTACCGCCTCCGCCACCCGCCGCCGCCTCCGCCCGGCTGAGCGGAGCCGGAGGAAGGGCCGCGACGCCCGGGACGCGCCCGCCCCCGCCGTTCAGCCGCCGTAGACGATCCAGACGACCGCCGCGCCCCACAGGATCAGGTTGAGCAGGAACGGGCGGTCGGTGAGCAGCGCCTCGGTGGGGCTCTCCTCGCCGGGATGCTGGTAGACCAGGTAGAGGTAGCGGAAGATCCCGAAGAGCACCAGCGGGATGGTGTAGACCAGGTTCTGGGTGTCGTACTTCTCGGTCGTCTCGGGGGCGACCGCGTAGAGGGCGTAGGAGACCACGGCCGAGGCGGTCACCACGTTGATCATCTGGTCGAGGAAGGCCGGGCTGTAGTGGCTCAGCACCTGGCGCTGGTCGCGGGCCCGCTCGTCGAGCAGCTCGAGCTCGTGGCGGCGCTTCGAGGCAGCGAGGAAGAGCGCCAGGAAGATGGTGCACAGCAGCAGCCAGCGCGACACCTCGACGCCGACGGCGGCGCCGCCGCCCAGCACCCGCAGCACGAAGCCGACCGAGATCAGCAGGACGTCGAGGATGACCACCTCCTTCAGCCCCATGCTGTAGAGGAGGTTCTGGGCCAGGTAGAGGGCGAGGATCAGCGCGAAGGCGGGCCCCAGCCACAGCGCCACCGCCACGGCCACCGCCCCCAGCAGGGCGGCGGCCGCCGCCGCCAGTGAAGCTGGTAGTGTTCCCGCCGCGATCGGACGGTGGCGCTTCAACGGGTGGTGGCGGTCGCTCTCGCGGTCCCGCAGGTCGTTGAACAGGTAGACGGCGCTCGACGCGGCGCAGAAGGCGCCGAAGGCGGCCAGGCCGCGGCCCACCAGCGCGCCCGACAGCAGGCCGTGGGCGAAGACCAGCGGCGCCAGCACGAAGAGGTTCTTCGCCCATTGGGCCGGGCGCATGGAGCGCAGGAGACCTCGGAGCATGGCGGGTATTGTACGGACAGGCGACGGGGCTCCGACAGCGCGGTCCGCCCTGCGCCGTCCCGAGACCTGGATCGCCCTCGCCCTGCTGGCGATCTGGCTCTGGGTGACCGTGCCCCTCGGCCTCGGCCAGCGCACCCTGTTCTTTCGCGACGTCCTCGGCAACCACTTCGCGCTCAAGGCCTTCGGAGCCGCCGAGCTCGCGGCGGGGCGGATCCCGGCCTTCAACCCCACCCTGGGCCTCGGCCAGCCCTTCCGCGGCAACCCCAGCGCGCTCGCCTTCTACCCCGACAACCTGCTCTACCTGGTGCTGCCGTTGTGGAGCGCCTTCAACCTCCACTACGCGCTGCACTGGCTGCTCGCTCTGCTGACCATGTGGGCGCTGGCGCGCCAGCTCGGCCAGTCGCCGGCCGCGGCGCTGCTGGCGGGCGCCACCTACGCCGGCTGCGGGGTGGTGTTGAGCTGCCTGAGCTTCTACAACCTGATCGCGGTGGTCGCCTGGTGGCCGCTCGTCCTGCTCGGCGCCGCCCGCGGCGGCCGGCGGGGCATCGCGTTGGGCGGGCTGGCCTGCGGCCTGGCGCTGCTCGCCGGCGAGCCGCTCACCGCCGCGCTGGGGATGGCGCCGGTCCTGCTGGTCGCGGCCCGCCGCCACGGTACCCTGCGGGGCCTCGGCGTCGCCTTCGCCGTCGGTGCGGTCGGGCTCGCCGTCGCCGCGCCGCAGATGGTCGCCACCCTGCGCGTCCTCGACTTCACCTTCCGCGGCGCCCACGGCATGACCTCCGAGCAGGTCACGATGTTCGCCCTGCAACCGCTGCGCTTCCTCGAGCTGTTCGTCCCGCTGCCCTTCGGCTGGCCGCTCGACGTCGGGCCCCACGGCTGGTGGCTGGGCGCCTCCGAGGCCAACCTCTCCTACTACCTCAGCCTCTACGCCGGGGTGGTGGGCCTGCTGCTCGCCCTGCTCGCGGTGCGGCGGCGGCCCGTCTGGGCGGCGCTGGCGGCGGCCGGCCTGCTCTTCGCCTGGCTCTGGGGGGGCCAGGGCGCGCTGCTCGAGCGCCTCACGGGCGGGCTGTTCCGCTTCCCGCAGCGCTTCCTGTTCTGGTACGCGCTGGCGCTGCCGTTGCTCGCCGGCTGGGGGCTCGACGCCAGCGCCGAGCGCCGGCGCGGCGCGGTGCGGGCGGCGCTGGGCGGGGCGATCGGCTGCGCCCTCCTCGCCGCCGTCGGCGCCGTCCTGCGGCCCCGCCTCCTGGCGAGCTGGCCGGCCGACCCCGGGGCGCCGCCTTCTCGCCCCGCGCCATGGTCTCGACCCAGTCCGTCGTCTGGATCGCCTACCTCCTCGCCGCCGCGGCGCTGCTCGCCGCCGCGGCCTGGGCCCTGCGCCGGGGGTGGCCGGCGCTGCTGGTCGCGCTGCAGGTCGCCGCCCTGCTGCAGCTCGCGCCGCTGGTGCGGACCGCGCCCACCGCGGCCTTCCGCACCCCGCCGTGGGTGGAACGCCTGGGGGCCGGCGCGGCCGTCTTCAACACCCTCACCCCGCGCCCCACCTGGGAGCCGCCGCCGTCGTACCGCCAGCCGCCGGGGACGCGGGCGCGGAACCGGGTGCGCCTCGGCCTCGACCTCGAGCCGGCACCCGGCCTGCTCGCCGGGCTGACCTACCCGCTGTGGCCGGACGTCGAGGGCTTCACTTCGCCGCTGTACACGCTGCTGGTCAGCCACCTCGCCCGCGACGGCTGGGAGGTGCGTGGCCGTTGGCTGCGGGTGACCGGCGTCGACGCCCTCGTCACCCACGCGGTGCCGCGCCCGCTGCCGGCCGACCTGGCGCTCCTCGACCGCGTGTCGCGCGACGGGGCGGACACCTTCCTGTGGGCAGTGCGGGACGCCGCCCCGCCCGCCTGGTGGCCGCGGCGGCTGGTGGCGGCCCGCGGACCGTTGTCGGCGCTCGAGGCCGTCGGGCGGCTGCCCGACCCCGTCGCCACCGCCGTGGTGCCGCAGGTGGTGCCGCAGGACCGCGACGGCGCGGTGCGGCTCCTGCGCGCCGCGCCCGACCGGCTCGAGCTCGCGGTGCGCAGCCGCGACGGCGGCGTGGCGGTCGTCCAGCGTACCTACCACCCCCTGCTCCGCGCCCGCAGCGACGACGGGCGCGCCCTCTCCACCTTTCCCGCGGACCTCACCCTGCTCGGCGTCCTCGTCCCCCCCGGGGAGCACCGCGTGACCGTGTCGGTGAGCGGCTGGCCGGAGGCGCTGGCCGGGGCCCTCGCCGCGGCGGTCGCGCTCGCGGCCCTCGCCGCGGCGGCGTGGCGCGGGCGGACCCCGGCGCGATGAGCCGCCGCTGGCGGGCGCTCGCCTTCGTCGTCCCCCCGCTCGCCGCGCTCGCCTGGGTGCTCTTCCCGGTCGTGCGCGGCAGCGAGACCTTCTTCCTGCGCGACCTGTTCACCGTCCACCTGGAGCTGCGCCACGCGGTGGCGGCCGGCCTCGCCCAGGGCCGCCTGCCGCTGGTCGACCCGCTGCGCCTGGGGCAGCCGCTGGCCGGCAACCCCAACGCGGTGGCCTTCTACCCCACCGTCCTGCTGCACCTGGTGGCGCCGCTCGTCTGGGCGCTCGACGCCCACCTCTGGCTGCACCTGTTCGCGGCGCCCTTCGCCGCCGCCTGGCTGGGGCGCGAGCTGGGCCTCGGACGGCGCGGCGCCTGGGCGGCGGGGGTGTGCTACGGCTTCTCCGGGTTCCTGGTGTCGCAGCTCACCTTCTTCAACCTGATCGCGGGCGTGGCGCTGGCTCCGGCCTTGGCCGCCGCCACCGCCGGGGCTGCACGCCGGGCCCGTCACGGCGGGGCGGCCGCGGCGTACGCGGCGGCCGCCGGCCTCCTGTGGACCCTCCTGCTGCTCGGCGGCGACCCGATGACCGCCGCCCTGGCGGCGGCGGTGGCGGGCGCCGTCGCCCTCCCCCGGCTGCTCGGCGCGGGCGGCGGAGCGCCCGGAACGCGGCGGCTGGCGTGGGGGCTGCTCGCCGTCGCCGCGCTGGCCGGCACCCTGGTGGCCCTGCCCCAGATCGTCGAGTTCCTGCGCATCCTGCCGTCGTCGGCGCGCGGCCACCTGGGGTTCCAGCCGGGGGTCCGCACCGCCGGCAGCCTCGATCCGCGCCAGGCGATCGGCTGGCTGCTCCCCTTCCCCTTCGGCCGGCCCGACCGGCTCGGGCCCGGCTCGTACTGGGGGTACCCGTTCCACCAGGGGAGCTGGGCCTTCTACTACTCCCTGTATCCGGGCCTGGGCGCCCTCGCCCTGCTCGCCGCCGCCGGGCTGCCCCGCCGCCGCGGCGGCGTCTCCCGCGGCCTGCTGCTCACCGGCTGGGGGCTGGCGGCGGCCGGGGCCTTCTTCGCCCTCGGCGCCTTCAACCCGGTGGCCGCCTGGCTGCTCGAGCTCCCCGGTCTCGCGGTGCTGCGCTACCCGTCGAAGTTCTGGCTGCCCGCGGCGGTCGGCCTGGCGCTGCTCTGCGGGCTGGGCTTCGAGCGCGCGCTGGTGTCGCGCGAGCCTGCGTCCCGCCGCCGCGCCTTCGCCGCCCTGGCGCTGGCCGCCGCCGCGCTCGCTCTGTCGGCGGCGGTGCTGCGGTTGGCGCCGCAGGCGGCGGCCGCCGGCTTCGCCGCCTGGATGCCCCGCGACACCCCCGCCTCGATGGCCGCCGCCGAGGTGATCCGCTGGAGCGGCCTGTGCCGGAGCTCGCTCGTCGTCGCCGCCGCGCTGGCCCTGGCGCTCTGGTGGAGCGGCCGGCGGCCGGCCGCCGGGGGCGCCCTGCTGCTGACCCTGCACGCCGCCACCCAGCTCTTCTTCCTGCACCCGGCGATGCCCACCGACGCGGTGCTGCCGTACCGGCTGCCGAGCCGGCTGCTCCAGGCCGTCCCGCCGGACGCCGTGGTGGTCCAGGGCGTCGCGCAGGGACTGTTCGGGCCGGCCGCCGTCTCGGACGCGGTCTTCCCCGAGCCGGCGGCACGGTGGATCTACCGCCGCGCGGCCGCGGAGCTCTACCCCCTGGGCGGCACGCTGTGGAACCGGCGCTACGACCTGGTGACCTCGCCCGAGGCCCTCGACCCGCTGCCGCTGCGCCGCGCCTTCTCGGCGGTGGAGAACGCCGGCGACCGGCAGCGCCTGCGCCTGCTCGCGGCGTGGGGGGTGGACCGCCTGATCCTCAACCGGCGGCTGGAGGACTCCGACCTGGCCGGCCTGGCGGCTCCGGCGGCCGGCGCGCAGAGCTTCCGCAAGGAGGTGTGGGTCTACCGCCTGACGGCCCCGGCGCCGCCGGTGTACCTGGCCACCCGGGTGCTGACCGCGCCGCGGCAGCAGGCGGTGGCGGCGCGCTCGCCGCCGCCCCCTTCCGCCCCGGTCGCGACGTCGTGCTGGTCGGGGCGGGCGCCGACGGCGGCAGCGGCCGCCCCGGGAGGGTGTCGGACCTCCGCCTGGCGGACGAGTCGATGAGCGCCGCGGTGGCCGCGCCGCAACCGGGGGTGGTGGTGTGGCGACGTCTGTGGACCCCGCTGTACCGCGCCGCGGTGGACGGGCACGCCGTGCGCCCGGTGGCGGCAAACCTCCACCACCTGGGCGTCCCGGTGCCCGCCGGGACGCACCGGGTGCGCGTCTGGGTGGACCGCCGCCCGCTGGCCCGTTCCGCCCTCGGCGCCGGTGCCGGGGCCCTGCTGCTGGCGGCGCTGGCGGGCCTCGACCTGCGCCGCCGGCGCCGGCCTCCGGCCGCGGTTCCCGGCGCGGCGGTCGCCCCGGCGGAGCGACGATAAGATAGGCCGCTCGCATGGAGACCCCCGCGCGTCCGGCGCGCCGCCGCATCGACAAGATCCTGATCGCCAACCGGGGCGAGATCGCGGTGCGCGTGCTGCGCGCCTGTGCCGAGATGGGGATCCGCGGCGCCGTCGTCTACTCGGAGGCCGATCGCAAGGGGCTGGCGGTGCTGCTCGCCGACGAGGCCTACCCGATCGGCCCGGCGCCGTCGAGCCAGAGCTACCTGCGCGGCGACGCGATCGTCGAGCTGGCGCGCGAGATCGGCGCCGACGCGATCCACCCCGGCTACGGCTTCCTCTCCGAGCACGCCGGCTTCGCACGCCGCTGCCGCGAGGCCGGGGTGACGTTCATCGGCCCGCCGTCCGAGGCGATCGCGGCCATGGGCTCGAAGACCGAGAGCCGCCGCAGGATGCAGGAGGCCGGCGTGCCGGTGGTGCCGGGCGGCACCGAGCCGGTCGCCGATCTCGACGCGGCGACCGCCGAGGCGGCGGCGATCGGCTACCCGGTGATGCTCAAGGCGGCGGCCGGCGGCGGCGGCAAGGGCATGCGCCGGGTCGACGCGCCCGAGGACCTCGCCTCGGCGTTCCGCGCCGCCCGCTCGGAGGCCTCGGCGAGCTTCGGCGACGACTCCGTGTACCTCGAGAAGTACATCGTCGACCCGCGCCACGTCGAGATCCAGGTGCTGGGCGACGAGCACGGACGGCTGGTGTCGCTCGGCGAGCGCGAGTGCTCGCTGCAGCGGCGCCACCAGAAGGTGGTCGAGGAGGCGCCCTCGCCGGTGGTCGACGCCGAGCTGCGGCGGCGCATGGGCGAGGCCGCGGTGGCCGCCGCCCGCGCCGTCGGCTACACCAACGCGGGCACCGTGGAGTTCCTGCTCGACCGCGACGGCCGCTTCTACTTCCTGGAGATGAACACCCGGCTGCAGGTCGAGCACCCGGTGACCGAGGCGGTCACCGGGCTCGACCTGGTCGTCTGGCAGATCCGCATCGCCCGCGGCGAGGAGCTGCCCGCCGCCTGCGAGCACATCGAGCCGCGCGGCCACGCCGTCGAGGTGCGCCTCTACGCCGAGGACCCGTACCGCAACTTCGCTCCCTCGCCCGGCCTGCTGCGCCTGCTGCGGCTGCCCGAGGGGCCGGGCGTGCGCAACGACTGCGGCGTCTACAGCGGCGCCGAGGTCACCGTGCACTACGACCCGATGCTGGCCAAGCTGGTGGTGTGGGCCGAGGACCGCCCGCGCGCCCTCGCCCGGTTGCGCCGCGCCCTCGGCGAGCTGCGGGTCGACGGCATCCACAGCACCGCGCCGCTGTTCCTCGCGCTGCTCGACGATCCCGACTTCGTGGCCGGGCGCCTGGACATCGGCATGCTCGACCGCAAGCTCGCCGCCGGCGAGCTGCGCGCCGCGGCCGGCGAGGTCCCCGACGTGGCGCTGGTCGCCACCGCCCTGACCCACTTCGAGCGGGCCAACCGCCGCGCCGCCGGGGGCGGCGGCACCGCCTCCTCGGCGCGCGGCCGCTGGGGTGCCGTGGGGCGCCGCGAAGCGACCCGGGGGATCTCGTGAGGCTGGTGGTGGCCGGCGGCGGCCGCGAGGAGGAGATCGTCGTCGAGCGCGACGGCTCCGGCTACCGGGTCACCGTCGGCGACCGCGACTACCGCGTCGACGCCGCGGCGGTGGTCGACGGGGTGATGAGCCTGCGCATCGACGGCGCGCAGAGCGAGATCGCGGTCTCCCCCCTGCCCGGCCCCGGAGGCGGCGGCGACCGTTACCGCGTCTCGGCGGGCGGCGGCGCCGTGGCCACCGAGCTCGAGGTGCTCGACCCGCTCACCCACCTCGCCCGCCAGGCGCACGCCAAGGCCGGCGGGCCGGCCCGCCGGCAGGTGACCGCCTACATGCCCGGGCGGGTCGCCGCCATCCTGGTGGCGGAGGGCGCCGACGTGGCGGCCGGCCAGGGCGTCGTGGTGCTCGAGGCGATGAAGATGGAGAACGAGATCCAGGCCGAGCACGCCGGCACCGTGCGCCGCATCCTCGTCGAGCCCGGCCAGGCCGTCGAGGGCGGCGACCCCCTCTTCGAGATCGGCTAGCCCCCCGGGGTGCGCCCGGCCCCGGTGGAGGCGGGGGAAGATGCCGGGCTGGCGCAGGGAGGCCGACGGGGGCGCCCGCCAGGCACCGCCGGCAGGCCGCTCGGGCGCACCACCGCAGATCCCCCGCGTCCCGCCCCCGCATCCACCGTCAGGAGTGGCGCCAGCGGTCGTGCATCCAGAGCCAGAGCTCCGGACGGCCGCGGATCTCGTCCTCCATCACCGCGAGGTAGCGCCGGGTCAGCGCCGCGACCGCGGCCTCCTCGTCCGCCGCACCGTCCCCGGGGAAGACCGGCGGCCGGATGACCACCCGGTAGCGGCCGCCCGGCGCCGGGTAGCCGAAGACGGGGACCACCGGCACGGCGAGGCGGCGGGAGAGCCGCGCCAGCACCGGCGTGGTCCAGGCCGGGTGGCCGAAGAAGGGGACGTCGATCGCCTGCGCCCGCTGCACCCGCTGATCGATGAGGATCCCGACCAACTCGCCGCGTTGGATCGCCCGCACCATGCCGCGCACGGCGCCGCTCTTGGGGAGCAGCCGGTTGCCGAAGCGGCCGCGCAGGGCGGCCAGCTCGCGGTCCAGACGGGGGTTGTCGAGCGGGCGCCCGACGACCGACAGCGGCCCCGCGTAGGCGCCCATGGCGTGCGCCGCCACCTCCCAGAGGCCGAAATGGGCCGTGAGCAGGAAGAACCCGCGCTCGCCGGCCGCGGCGCGGGCGGTCTCGAAGTGGTCCCATCCTTCCAGGGTCAGCCGCCGGCAGAGCTCGACCAGACCGAAGCGGCTGGCCGAGATCGACTCGCAGACGGCGGAGCCGAAGTGGCGGAAGCAGGCGCGCGCCAGGCGCCGTCGCTCGGCGGCCGGGATCTCGGGCAGTGCCAGCGCCAGGTTGCCGAGCGCCACCCGCCGGTGGCGGCCGTCGAGCCACCAGCCGAGGTCGCCGAGGCGGCGCCCGACGGCGCGGGCGGCGGCGTGCGGCAGGGCCACCAGCGGGGCGCGCACGACCCGGTAGGCGGCGTACTCGACGGCGTGGAGCAGCGGCGCGTCCTTCACGGCTTCCCCTCGGGCGCCAGCCGTCCGTCCAGCCACTCCCAGAACGCCGGCTCCGGCTCCGCGCGCACCGGCAGCTCGGCGAGCGGCAGGTCGAGGCGCCCGTGCAACTTCACCCGGTCCTTGGAGGTGACGAGCACGGCATCGGCTCCGCTCTCGCTGAAGGCGCGGCGCACCCGCTCCAGGCTTGCCTCCGGATAGGCGTGGTGGTCGGCGAAGAGCAGCTCCCCGGCGACCTCGACGCCGGCCGCACGCGCCGCGTCCCGGAAGCGCTCCGGCCGGGCGATCGCCGCCACCAGCAGCACCCGCGCCCCCGGGGCCAACGGTCGCCCGCGGCCGAGCCGCGGCGGGGACGCGCGGACCGCGCTCGAGAAGCCCGGGCCGGCGAACTCGTAGGCGCGGAGCGCCGCGGCGAGCGCGGCGCCGGCGCCGGGCGCGGCCGGGTCGGCACCGGTGAGCACCACCGCGTCGGCGCGGGCGGCGGAGGCGAGCGGCTCGCGCAGGCGACCGCCCGGCGGCAGGCGGCCGCCGGCGAACGGGTCCGCCGCCGGGAAGGTCAGCAGGTCGACGTCGCGCGCCAGCGCCAGGTGGGAGAAGCCGTCGTCGAGCACGAAGACCTCGGGCGGCGAGGCCAGGCGCTCGAGGGCGGCGAGACCGGCCCGCCAGCGGTCGGGCCCCACCACCACCGCGACGCCGGGGAGATCGCCGGCCAGCAGGACCGGCTCGTCGCCGGCGCTGCGCGGGCCGAGCAGCGGTCCGTCCCCCGCCGAGACCACGCGGACGCCCTGCCCGCTGCCGCCGTAGCCGCGCGACAGCACGCACACCCAGCGGCCGGCGTCGCGCAGGTGGGCCGCCAGGGCGGCGACCAGCGGCGTCTTGCCGGCGCCGCCCCAGTGCAGATTGCCGACGCTCACCACGGGGCGTGGCAGGCGGTGGTGGTGCCGACGGTACCAGGTGCGGCGCAGCCGGTGGGCGCCGCCGTAGAGCAGCTGCCAGGGGGAGCGCGGCGGCGGCGGCGGCGCCAGCGGCGCGTTCACCGGCTCGCCCCGTCCACGCCGAGGAACGGCGCGAGGAGGGCGAGCGTGCGGCCGACCGCGCCCCGGTTGCGCTCCACCAGGTCGCGGGCGCGGTCGCCCACCGCGGCCGCCGCCGCGGGGTCGGCCAGCCACCGCCCCCAGGCGGCGCCCAGGGCCGCGCCGTCGGCCACCCGCTCCCAGGCGGCGGCGGCGTCGAACTCGGCCGCCATGTCCCGGAAGTTGGTCATCGACGGGCCGACCGCGAGCGGCACGCCGAAGCGGGCGGGCTCGAGCGGGTTGTGGCCGCCGGTGGGGACCAGCGTCCCGCCCACGAAGGCGGCGGTCGCCCGCCGGTAGAGGCCGGCGAGCTCGCCGAGCGAGTCGAGCAGTACGACGTCCGCCCGCCCCGCGCGCTCCGCGACGGCGCTGCGGCGGACCACGGCGACCCCGCGGTCGGCGAGGAAGTCGGCCACCGACTCCCAGCGTTCCGGGTGGCGGGGGGCGAGGACGAGGAGCGCGGCGGTGCCGCCGCCGGCCGCGGCGAACGCTTCCAGCACCTGCTCCTCCTCGCCCGGCATGGTGGAGCCGGCCACCAGCAGCGGCCGCCCGCCGGCGAGCGCCTCCAACCGCGCGGTCAGCGCGGCGTTCTCCGGCGGCTCGGGCACGTCGTACTTGAGGTTGCCGGTGACCGTGACGCGCTCCGCCGGGACGCCCAGGGCGAGCAGGCGCCGGCCGTCCTCCGCGCTCTGCACGCCGAAGCGGTCGACCGGGGCGAGCAGCGGCCCGAGCAGCGGCCGCAGGCGCGACAGCCGGCGGAAGCTGGCGTCGCCGACGCGGCCGTTGACCACCGCGACGGGCACGCCGCGGCGCCGCGCCGCGCGCAGCACGAGCGGCCAGTAGTCGCCCTCGACCAGGATCAGGGCGCCCGGCGCGAGGCGGCGGAAGAAGCGCTCCACGGCGGGCCGCAGCTCGACCGGCAGATAGCCGACCGCCGCCGGGCGTCCGGCGAAGGCGGCGCGCGCCCGCTCCTGCCCGGTGGGGGTGACCGTGGTGACGACCAGCGCCCGGTCCTGCGGCAGGTGCCGGGCCAGGGCCGCGGCGACGCCGACCTCGCCCACCGACACGGCGTGGAGCCACAGCGGCGCCGCGCCGCCGGCGCGCGGCGGGGGCTCCGGGAGCCGCAGCGTCAGCCGGCCGGACAGGGTCGGCAGGTAGTGACGGCCGCGGGCCAGGAGCAGGAAGGGAGCCGCCGCCGCCAGCAGCAGGGCGGCGAGAGCCTGGTAGAGGAGCCACATGAGCGGAGGAGGCGGACGCGGTGCACGCGGACGGCGGACGCGCCGGGAGTATAATTCGCCGGCAGCTCCGCGTCCCGCCGGCCGGCCGGCGGCCCCCGGACGGGGCCGCGGCGGGGCCCGTGGCCGCCGCGGTGACTAGACGCGCCGCCGCTGCCGTCCGTATACGCAGCCGGGAAGAGATATGCCGCAGCTCGCCTACTCCGTCCATCGCCACCGCAACCAGCTCGCCGAGGCGAGCGATCGCGACGTGCTCCTCGCCCTGCGCGGCGGCGACGAGGTGGCCCTCGACGAGCTGATCGGGCGCAAGACCGGGCCGTTGGTGCAGATGGTCTACCGCATGGTCGGCGACCTCGAGGAGGCGCGCGACGTCGTGCAGGTGACCTTCCTGCGCATCTGGGAGCACCGCGACCGCTTCGACGAGCGCTGGAGCCCCAACACGTGGATCTACCGGATCGCCAGCAACCTGGCGATCGATCATCTGCGCTCGCGCCGCAGCCGCGAGAAGAGCGCCGAGCCGGTCCGCCACCACCTGGTGCGGGCGGCCGAGGCCCGGAGCGAGGGATCGCTCACCGGCCTGCGTCAGTCGGAGGTGATGGCGATCTTCCGCGAGCTCGCCGCCGAGCTCAGCGAGAAGCAGCGCGCCGTCTTCCTGCTGCGCGAGGTCGAGGGGCTGTCGTCCCCCGAGGTCGCCCGCGTCCTCGACTGCCGCGAGTCGACCGTCCGCAACCACCTGTTCAACGCCCGCAAGGTCCTGCGCCGCGAGCTGCTGGCGCGCTACCCCGAGTACGCCCCCCGGGGCGTCGAGGAGACGGCGTGAGCTGCCCGGACTGGCAGCGGCTGGCGACGGCGCGCGAGGCCGGGCGCGACGAGGAGGCCTGGGCGGCCGCCCTCGAGCACCTCGACGGGTGCCCGGACTGCCGGCCCCGCGCCCTCCGCGCCGACCCCTGCCTGGTCTTCCGCGACCTGCCGGCGGTGGAGGCCGACGCCGCGGAGGTGGCGGCGATGCGCCAGGCGGTGGGCGCCCTGCGGCAGGCGCGGCGGGTGGCCACGACGGTGCCGGCCGCCGGTGGGCGCTGGCGCCGACTGCGCCCGAGCGGCCGCACGGCGCGGCGGGTCGCCGCGGCGGCGGTGGTGGCGGCGGCCAGCCTGGGCGTCTGGCTCGAGCGGCCGGCCCCGGCGCCTGCCGTCGACGCCGCGCCGGTCGCGGCCGCGACGGCGGTGCCGGCGGACGGTCCCGGGAGCGGGCGTCGGCCCGCGCCCGCCCGCGTGGCGACGCCGCAGGGCGGTCCGGCCGAGCCGGTCGTCGACGGGCTCGTCCGCCCGCGCCGCGCCGACGTCTACCAGGTCGACGGCGACGGTCTCCGCGTGGTCATGGTCGTCGACGAAACCCTGGATGTGTGAGGCACCCGTCCGTCCCGGGATCCTCTCGAATCCGCTCGCGACGCCCCCCATCCCACCCGGCCGCGCCGGCCGGGGCGACGCTCCCGTGATCCTCCGTCATGCAGCCGCTGAACCGAGCCCTCTTCGCCCTCGCCCTGGCGTTGTCGTCCGCCGCGGCGGCGCGCGCCCAGTCGCCGGTCGAGCCGCCGCGGCTGGAGCTGCACGCCTACACCCTGCAGTACCGCCGGGCAGAAGAGGCGGTGCCACTGGTCGAGCCCCTGCTGTCGGCGGCCGGAGCGCTCGGGGTGCAGGACGACGGGCGGACGCTGGTGGTGCGCGACGAGCGCCGGGCCCTGGACCGGATCACCGCCCTGCTGCGCGCCTTCGACCGCCAGGTCCTGCCGCTCGACCTCGAGATCCTCATCGTCCAGGCGCGCCGCGGTGTCAGCCCGCCGGGCACGCCGAACCGGATGCCCCGTGAGCTGGGCCGCAAGCTGGCGCGGACGTTGCCGTATCGTAGCTACGTGCTGCGCGCCCGGACCGAGCTCGGCACGCGCGAGGGCGAAGAGGTCACCTACCAGGTGGGCGACGACTACTCGGTGCGCTTCCAGGTGGGCCGGCTCGAGGCCGGCGCCCAGCTGCAGCTCCGCGACTTCCAGCTCTTCCACGGCCCCGCGGAGCAGCCCTTGATCCACAGCACCCTGCACGTGCGTCTCGAGGAGACCTACGCCCTCGGGCTGGCCAAGAGCAAGGACAGCCCCACGGCCCTGATGGTCGTGCTGATCGCCCACTACCGGCCGGACGCGAGGTAGGAGGCGACCCATGGACTTCGTCGCCCGCGTCGGGACCCCGGAGGGGAAGGTGCTCGAGCGCACCTACAAGGCCCCGGACGAAGGGACCCTGCGCGCCGACCTGGAGAAGCAGGGGCTGTATGTCTTCACGGTGCGCAGGGAGGGCCTCGCCGCCGGCCTGGCGCTGCCGCGCCTGCGGCGGCGGCGCGCCGTCTCGGCCCAGGAGTTCCTGATCTTCAACCAGGAGCTGGCCGCTCTGCTGCGCGCCGGGCTGCCGCTTCTGCAGGCCCTCGACCTGATGCTCGAGCGGATGGAGAACCAACGCTTCCAGGCGGTGCTGACGGACGTCCGCGACCGGGTGCGCACCGGCGCCGACCTCTCCGACGCCTTCGCCGAGCACATCGAGCTGTTCCCCCGGCTCTACCCGGCGTCGCTGAAGGCCGGCGAGCGCAGCGGTGAGCTCGAGGCGGTCATCCGGCGCTTCATCCGCTACCAGCAGCTGGTGCTCGACGCCCGCAAGAAGGCGGTCTCGGCGCTGGTCTACCCGGCCGTCCTGGTCGGCCTGTCGTTCGTCATGCTGCTGATCCTGTCGATCAAGGTGGTGCCGACCTTCACCGACTTCTACGCCAGCCTCGGCGCCCAGCTGCCGCTGATCACCCGCATCACGGTGGGCGTCGCGACCTGGCTGCGCCACAACCTGCTGTGGGTCGCCGGGGCGCTCGCGGTCGGCGGGGTGGCCTTCTGGCGCTGGAAGCAGACCCCCGGCGGGCGGCTGGCGGTGGACCGCGCCCTGCTGCGCGTCCCCCTCGCCGGGGGGGTGGTGCACCTCTTTGCGCTGTCCGAGTTCACCCGCTCGCTCGCCACCCTGCTCTCCGGCGGCATGCCCCTCGTCCCCGCCTTCGAGATCGCCGCCGCGGCGGTGGGCAACGCCGGGGTCCGCGCCGCCGTCGAGCCGCAGGTGCGGCTGGTGCGCGAAGGCAAGGCGTTCCACGAGGCGATCGCCGAGAGCGGGGTGTTCCCGCCCATCGCGGTGGACATGGCCAAGGTGGGCGAGGCGACCGGGTCGCTGGACGAGATGCTGGCCAACGTCTCGACCTTCTTCGACGAGAAGGTGGAGGTGCGACTGGGGCGCATCCTCACCCTGGTCGAGCCGGCGATGCTGGTGTTCATGGGCGGGGTCGTGGCGACGATCCTGCTGTCGTTGTACCTGCCGATGTTCGGTGCGCTGGGGCAGATCCAGTGAGCCGGCGGCGCGGCGGGGCGGCCGCCGGCGGGCGGGCCCGCTTGGACGCTCGTCGGCTGAAATCCGTTAGTAAGGAATGCTGCCCGCGGACGGTCCGTTGGCGGCAGGGGGCATGACCATGGCAGTCGATCATCCGGTGCGGCTCGAGCCGTTGGAGGCGGAGACCGTCGAGCAGTCGCGGGCCCGCCAGGAGCGCGAGCGCCGCGCCGCCGAGGAGCTCGCCGCCCGGCACGGGCTCGAGTTCGTCGACATCCGTCACTTCCGCATCGACAACGATCTGTTCCGCAGCATCCCGTTCGACGTGATGCTGCGCTACTCGTTCATCCCCGAGCGCCAGCTCGAGGGCCGCCTGGCGGTGGTGATGGCCGACCCCACCGACGTGGTCAAGATCGACGAGCTCGAGCTGCTGCTCGCCCAGCCCGTCGAGGCCAAGGTCGGCGTGGCGTCGGCGATCGACGAGGTGCTGCAGAAGTCGGAGAGCGCCCAGCGGGTGCTCGACGAGGCGACGGAGGACTTCCGCATCCAGCTCGTCCAGGAGGACGAGGAGGGCGAGGAGGTCCTGTCGATCGACCGCATCACCGCCGACACCAGCCCGATCATCAAGCTGGTGGACTCGACGGTGTTCAACGCCATCCAGCGGCGGGCCAGCGACATCCACATCGAGACGCGCGAGAGCGAGGTGGTGATCAAGTACCGTATCGACGGCGTCCTCTACCAGGCGATGGAGCCGATCGACAAGCGCCACCACCAGACGATCATCAGCCGCATCAAGGTGATGTCCGAGCTCGACATCGCGGAGAAGCGGATCCCGCAGGACGGGCGCTTCAAGCTGCGCCTGCGCGGCCGCACCATCGACTTCCGCGTCTCGATCATGCCGACCGTCCACGGCGAGGACTGCGTCATCCGCATCCTCGACAAGGAGTCGATGAACAAGGAGTTCAAGAACCTCCGCCTGGAGATCCTCGGCTTCGACGAGGAGACGCTGCGCAAGCTGCACAAGTTCATCCGCGAGCCCTACGGGATGGTGCTGGTCACCGGCCCGACCGGGTCGGGCAAGACGACGACCCTCTACGCGGCCCTGTCGGAGATCCAGTCCTCCGAGGACAAGATCATCACCATCGAGGACCCGGTCGAGTACCAGCTCAAGGGCATCACGCAGATCCCGGTCAACGAGAAGAAGGGGCTGACCTTCGCCCGCGGGCTGCGCTCGATCCTGCGCCACGACCCCGACAAGATCATGGTCGGCGAGATCCGCGACGAGGAGACCGCCCAGATCGCCATCCAGTCGGCGCTGACCGGCCACCTGGTGTTCACCACCGTCCACGCCAACAACGTGGTCGACGTGCTGGGCCGTTTCCTCAACATGAAGGTCGACCTCTACAACTTCGTCTCGGCGCTCAACTGCGTGCTGGCGCAGCGCCTGGTGCGCAAGATCTGCCCGCACTGCAAGCGGCCCGTCGAGCCGACCCCCCAACTGCTCGAGGAGAGCGGCCTCGAGCCGGGCCTGCTGGCCGACCACACCCTCTACGAGGGCACCGGCTGCATCGAGTGCAACGGCACCGGCTTCCTCGGCCGACTGGCGGTCTCCGAGCTGCTCGACCTGTCCGACCGCATCCGCGAGCTGATCCTCGCCAAGCGCCCCGCCTCCGAGATCAAGCGTGCCGCCAGGGAGGAGGGGATGCAGTTCCTCCGCGAATCGGCGGTCGAAAAGGTCCTCCAGGGAATCACCACACTCCGTGAGATCAACAAAGTCACCTTCGTGGAGTGAGCGCCTGGTCGGCCTGGGGCCGGTCGCGCCGCCACCCCACGCCTTCCGCCTCGGCCCTCACGGGATCGCCTACGCCGGTTTCCGGGCGGAGGGCGACGTCTACGCGCTCGCCGCCAGCGCCAGCGCCGAGCTGCCCGCCGACACCTTCCAGGAGGGGCTGCTCGGCGGGCCGGCGCGCGAGCCGGAACGCTTCGCCGAGGCGGTGCGCGAGCTGGTGCGCTCGCTCCCCCAGCCGCCGCGGGAAGCGTCGCTGGTACTGCCCGAGGGATGGCTGCGGCTGGCCTTCGCCGACCTCAACGAGCTGCCCGTGGGCGCCGGGCGCGACGAGGTGCTGCGCTGGAAGCTGCGCCGCCAGGTGCCCTTCCGCGTCGACGAGCTGCGGCTCGCCGCCCTGGAGGTGGCGCCGCTGCCGGCGCAGAGCCCGGAGGAGCCGTTCCGCGTCATGCTGGGCTTCGCGGTGGAGGCGCTGCTCGGCCAGGTCGAGGACGCCTTCGCCGCCGCCGGCGTGCGGCTGGGACGCATCACCTGCGAGAGCCTGGCCCTGCTCGCCGCCCTGCGGCCCGCCGACGCCGACGAGCTGCTCGCCGTGGCGCTGGTCGACGCCGGCGGCTACTCGCTGCTCTTCGCCCGCGGCGGCGAACCGGTGCTCCACCGCCACAAGGGGCACACCGCGGGGCTGCCCGAGGTCAGCCGCGGCCCGCTGGTGGGGCGCGACCTGCGCCTGACCCGGAGCTTCCTCGCCGAGCAGCTCCCCGAGGTGCCGGTGGCGCGGGCCCTGGTCGCCGCTCCGGCCGCCGTCGAGCGCGACTGGCTGGAGCTCATGTCCGAGTCGCTCGCGGCCGCGGCCGAGCGCCTGGGACGCGACCACCTGCCGCCGTTGGCCGCGATCACGCCGGCACCCGAGTGGCGGCAGCTCGCGCCGCTGCTCGGCGCCGCCACGCGGGAGGTCGCGTGACGCCGGCACTCCGCCGGCCGCGCCGGCGCGGTCCCGCGGAGCTGAACCTGGCGCGCCGCCCGTTCGTCAACCAGCGGCCGGTGCGCCGGATCGGCCTGCTGATGGCCGCGGCGGCGGCGGTGCTGCTGGTGGTCAACCTCTTCCTCTACATCGGCTACACCACCGATCGCCGCCACAACGCCCGCGAGCTGCGCCAGATCGAGGCCGCGATCGACGCCGAGCAGCAGGGGGCGCGGCGCGCCGCCCAGCGGCTCGAACAGGCCGACCTGTCGCGGCAGAACGATCTGGTCGCCTTCCTCAACCAGAGGATCGCCGCCCGCGCCTTCGGCTGGAGCGTGCTGTTCGACCGGCTGTCGGACCTGCTGCCGGCGGACGTCCGGCTGGTCTCGCTGAGCCCGTCGTTCACCGCCGCGAAGGAGGCCCAGGGAGCGCGGGCGCCGGTGGAGCGCCGCGTCAACCTGGGCCTGCAGGGCACGTCGCGCAAGCCCGAAGCCGTCCTCGCCCTGGTCGACGCCCTCTTCGCCGACCCCGCCTTCCGCGATCCGGACCTGCACCAGGAGGCGACCCAGGGCGGGGAGGTGCACTTCACGCTCGACGTCGCCTACCTGCCCGAGGTGGCCGAGAGCGCGGTCCGCGCCACCGCCTCCGGGGAGGGGACGCGATGAGCGCTCCCAACGTCGCCGGACGCTCGCTCTGGCGCCGCCACCTGGCGCTGTGGCTGCCCGCCGCCCTCCTGCTGGCCCTCGACCTGGCGGCCCTGGCGATCTACCCCGTGCGCTTCGCGGGCCGCGCCGAGGTGACCGCCGGAGAGCTCACCGCGGCCAAGACCGAGCTCGCCGGCCTCACCCGGCGGCGCCGCGACCTCGAGGCGCAGGCGGCGGCGATCGGGCAGACGCGGCTGGCGGTGGAGAAGCTGTACTCCGAGCGCCTGGGGACGGAGGCGCAGAACCTGACCCGGCTGATCGCCGAGGTCAAGGACCTGGCCGCGCGCTCCGGGCTGACGCCGCAGGCGGTGTCGTATCCTCGGGAGTCGTTGGAGACCTACGGGCTGCGCAAGCGCTCGTTCGTCTTCAGCGTTCAGGGCACCTACCCCGACCTGCGCAAGCTGATCAACCTGCTCGAGCTGTCCGACTCGTTCCTCACCCTCGAGCAGGTGTCGCTCTCGTCGGCCGGTGCCGGGGGGACGTTGAGCATCCAGCTCCGCATCTCGACGCTGTTCTCCACCGGGGAAGACCCCCTGGCGGAGGCCTCGTGACGCCGCAGCGCCGGCAGCGGCTGCTGCTCGGGGCGCTGGCGGTCCTGGTGGCGGTGGCCGCCTGGGTGCGCCTGGTGCCCTGGCTCACCGCGGGTCCGGGTACCGCCGCCGTCCACCGCGGCGGCCGGGCCGGCGCAGCGGGCGAGGTGGTGCAGGTGACGCCGCTCGAGACCGGCCTGCTGGCGGCCGAGCCGCGGGTCTACGACCCCGGCCGCAACCCCTTCGGGTTCGGTCAGCCGCCGCCCCCGCCCGGCCCGACGCCGGAGGAGCTGGCGGCGCGCGCCGCCGCCGAGGCGGCGCGCCAGCGCGCCGAGGCCGAAGCGCAGGCGCGGGAGCAGACCGCCGCGGCGACGCCGCCGGAGGAGACCGTTCCCGCCCGGCCGCAGCCGCCGGAGTTCGGGCTGCACTACCTGGGGAGCTTCGGCCCCAAGGGCAAGCGCATCGCCGTCTTCTCGGACGGCGACGAGATCTACAACGCCGTGGTCGGAGACGTGCTGGCGGGGAAGTTCCTCGTCGCGGACATCGGCTACGAATCGGTCGCCATCCGCTACGTCGGATTCCCCGACGAGCCGCCGACGCGGGTGGGAATCGGAAGTTGACCGTGGAGGGATCCCGAGCATGACGCGACGCAACATCCGCCGCCTCCTGGCCGTCGCCCTGATCGTGGCGACCACCGGATGCGCGGCGCACCGGAACTTCCGGCAGGCGGAGATCGCCGCCCAGCTCGGGAACTGGGACGACGCCGTCCTCCGCTACATGGAGGCGGTCGACAAGGACCCCACCAACCTGCGCTACCAGGCGGCCCTGCTGCGGGCGCGCATCAAGGCCTCGCAGGCCCATTTCGAGCGCGCCAAGCAGTACAAGCAGGCGGGGGTCCCGGAGCGGGCCCTCGTGGAGCTGCAGCAGGCGGTCGAGCTCGACCCCACCAACCAGTACGCCGAGGTGGAGCTGGCGTCGGTCCGCGAGCAGCTCACCGCGGCGCGCCAGGGCACCCGGATCGACACCATCGCGGAGATGAAGGAGCGCACCCGCGGCGCGCGGCCGCAGCCGCCGGTGCTCAACCCGCGCTCGAACGAGCCGATCTCGCTCGATTTTCCCGAGCCGACGCCGATCTTCCAGATCTACAAGGCGCTCGGCGACGCCTTCGGCATCAACATCCTGTTCGACCAGAACCTCAAGGACCAGGAGATCTCGATCTCGCTCGAGGACGTCACCGCGCAGACGGCGCTCGAGACCCTGATGCGCGCCGCCGGACACTTCTACAAGGTGATCGACGAGCACACCATCATCATCGCCGCCGACACGCCGCAGAACCGCAAGATCTACGAGGACCTGGTGATCCAGACGTTCTTCCTGTCGAACGCCGACGTCAAGGACATGATCACCATCCTGCGCAGCCTGATCGACTCGCGGCAGCATCGCCCCCAACGAGCAGCTCAACGCCATCATCCTGCGCGACACCGCCGACAAGGTGAAGGTGGCCGAGCGCATCATCGAGGCCAACGACAAGGCCCGCGCCGAGGTGGTGGTGGACGTCGAGCTGCTGCAGATCGACACCAGCCGCATGCGCGAGCTCGGCACCCAGCTGTCCCAGTACTCGATCACCCAGAGCCTCGACCTCGGCGGCGAGGACGTGCCGCTGCGGGTCTCCGACCTCGAGTTCCTCAACCAGTCGAACTGGGTGCTGACCATCCCCAACTTCATCTACAACTTCGTCAAGCGCTCGTCGAACGCGCAGCTGCTCGCCCAGCCGCAGCTGCGCATCCAGCGAGGGCGAGAAGGCGCGGGCGGTGATCGGCGACCAGGTGCCGATCCCGGTGACCAGCTTCAACACCGCCAACACCGTCGGCTCGAACATCGTGCCGGTGACCTCGTTCCAGTACCAGCGACGTCGGCATCACCATCGAGGTCGAGCCGCGGGTGCACCACAACAAGGAGATCACCCTCAAGCTGCGGGTGGAGGTGTCGAACATCTCCGGCTACGTGCAGGGGCCGGGCGGGCAGCAGCAGCCGCGCATCGGCACCCGCACCATCGAGTCGACGATCCGGCTGCGCGACGGCGAGACCAACATGATCGCCGGCCTGATCCGCACCGACGAGAGCGACTCGGCGCAGGGCCTGCCCGGGCTGTCGGACATCCCGGTGATCGGCCACCTCTTCGGCTCGAAGTCCAACGACCGGCAGCGCACCGACCTGATCCTCACCCTGACGCCGCACATCATCCGCCAGGCGGAGATCACCGAGGAGGACCTGCTGCCGATCTGGGTCGGCACCGAGTCGAACATCACCTTCCGCGGCGAGAGCACGCGCCTGGAGTCGGACTCCGAGGGACCGTTCGACGACACCGCCACCCCGGAGGACGTGCAGGAGATCATGCGCCGGCGCCTGGAACGGCTGCCGCGCGGTCTGCGCGAGGGACAGCAGGACGAGGGCGGGCAAGGGCAGGACGGACAGCCGCAGCCGCCCGCCGGCGTGGAGCTGGTGCCCGGGGTGCCGCGGACGCCGCTCGACGAGGGCGAGGCCGAGCCGCCGCCCGAGCCGCCGGCCGAGCCCGCACCGGACTCCGACCAGGCGTCCGACGACGGGCCGCTCTTCGTCAGCCCGGACGAGCTGCGGCAGGCGCTGGCGCTGGCCGCCGAGCACCGCGGCGCCGCCGCGGCGCCGCGGGTGCCGGCGGCGACGACCGTGGACCCCGCTCCGTCGTCGCCGGCGGCCGTCGCGGCGCCGGCGGCGACCGCGGCACCGGCCGCCGGCGGCGAAGCCGCGGCCCGCGTCTGGCTGGTGCCGCAGCGCCTCACCGTGGCGCCCGGCGACGTCTTCGAGGTGCGGCTCCAGGCCTCGGCGGCGCGGCCGGTGGCCCATCTGCCCGTGTCGCTCACCTTCGACCCGCGGATCCTGGAGGTGGAGAAGGTGGTCTCCGGCGACTTCCTCGGCGGCAGCGGCGAGGCGCAGGTGCTGGCGGACTCGAGCACCCCGGGCCAGCTGGTGATCGGCGCCAGCCGCCTGGGCGAGGTCGGCGGCGTGCGCGGCGCCGGTACCGTGGCGCGCATCACCTTCCGGGCGGTGGCGCCGGGCGACACGGCGCTGCACTTCGCCGACAGCCGCGCACTCGATCCGCTGCTGCAGCCGCTGACCCCCTTCGCCGCCGAGTCGGCCCACATCGAGGTGACCGCGGCGGCTCCGGACGCCGCCCCGAACCTTCCCAAGCGCCCGGAGAAGCGCCTCGAGCGGCCGACCCCCGGCGGAGAGGGCCCCCGTTCCTAGGGGAGCCGGGATGCGGCGGGGCGCAGAGGGGCGGACCGGCGGGGCGCGGCGCCGCCGCGGCGGTCGCGGTTACACGCTGGTCGAAGCGGTGGTGGTGGCCGCGGTGCTGGCGATCCTCGCCGCCGCCGCCCTGCCGGTGGTGAAGTTCGCGGCCAAGCGTGGCAAGGAGGCCGACCTGCGCGAGGACCTGCGGATGATGCGCGACGCCATCGACGAGTACAAGCGCTACAGCGACGCCGGGCTGCTCCCCGTCAAGCTGGGCACCGACGGCTATCCCGCGGAGCTCGAGGACCTGGTCGAGCCGGCCGACCTGGTCGGTCAGGTCGACATGAAGAAGCGCTTCCTGCGCCGCATCCCGGTCGATCCGATGACCGGCGAGGCGGAGTGGGGCAAGCGCAGCTACCAGGACGAGCCCGACTCGACCTCCTGGGGAGGCGAGAACGTCTACGACGTCTACTCGCTCTCGGAGGGGGTGGGCCTCAACGGCATCCCGTACTCGGAGTGGTGACCATGACCCGCACGACGACACCGGCCCGCCGGTCAGCGACCGCCGCGGGCTTCACCATCATCGAGCTGATCATCGTCGTGGCGATGATCGGCATCCTCGCCGCCATGGCGATGCCGATGCTCAAGGACCGCCCGACGCGCGCCAAGGAGGCGGTGCTCAAGACCGACCTGCGGACCCTGCGCGACGTCCTCGACCAGTACCGGGGGGACACCGGCCGCTACCCGCCGTCCCTGGAGACGCTGGTCGACGACGGTTACCTGCGCCAGGTCCCGGTCGACCCGATCACCAAGTCGGCCGAATGGGACGTGGAGTACGAGGAGCTGGGCGACGGGGAGATCCCGGCCGAGACGGACACTCCCGAGGGCGGCGAGCCGGGGATCATCGACGTCCACTCCACCTCCGAGGAGCTCTCGCTCGACGGCACGCCGTACAACGAATGGTGAGCCCCCGACGCCAGCGGCGGCCGCGCCCCGTCCGCCGGGGCGAGGCCGGTTACAACCTGGTCATCCTGATGGTCATGGTGACCGTGCTGGGGATCCTGGTGGCGGCGGCGCTGCCCGCCTGGAGCACGGCGATCCGCCGCGAGCAGGAGAAGGAGCTCATCTTCCGCGGCTTCCAGTACGCCGAGGCCATCCGCGTCTTCCGGCAGCGCTTCGGGCGGCCGCCGGTCCGGCTCGAGGAGCTGATCGAGGTGCAGCCCCGGTCGATCCGGCGGCTGTGGAAGGACCCGATCACCGGCAAGGCCGAGTGGGGCCTCGTCTTCGCGGCAGGGCCGGGCGGGCAGGCGGGCCAGGCGCAGCCCGGGACACCGACCGGCGTGGCGCTGCCCGGCGTCCACAGCGGCGGCGATCAGGTCACCCAGGGACCCGTCATCGGCGTCTACAGCCTGGCGAAGGGCGAGTCCGTCCTCACCTTCCTGGAACAACACGAGTACTCGCAGTGGCGCTTCACGGCCGACCTGCTGACGGCGAACATCCAGCGACGCCTGAAGCCACCCGCGCCACCCCACATGCCGGGCATCCCGACGCCGCCCCTGTCCACGGGCCCCCCGGACCTGTCGACCCGGTGGCTGGGTCGCCCCTGGCCGCCCCAGCTCGACATGCCGTCGGCGCAGTCGCTGATGCCCGCCCAGGGCGGCGTCCCCGGGGTCGGGGTCCCCGGCCAGGAGCTCGGCGGCGGTCGCCCCCAGGGCGGGCGGCCCGGCTCCACCCCCACCGGCCTGCCCGCGGAGCGCCCCGACGGATGAGGGTGCGCCTGCGCCGCCTGCCGCACGCCGCGGACCTGCCCCTGCCGCGCCCGGCCTCGCCCGGCAGCGCCGGCGTCGACCTCCACGCGGCGGTGGCGGATCCGGTGGTCCTGGCGCCGGGCGAGCGGACGGCGATCCCGACCGGCCTGGTGCTCGAGATCCCGCCGGGCTGGGAGGGACAGGTGCGGCCGCGCAGCGGCCTCGCCCTGCGCCACGGCCTCACCCTGGCCAACGCGCCGGGAACCGTCGACAGCGACTACCGCGGCGAGGTGGCGGTGCTGCTGGTCAACCTCGGCGAGGCGGCCTTCACGATCCGGCGCGGCGACCGGGTGGCCCAGCTCGTCCTGGCGCGGGTGGAGAGCGTCGAGTGGGAGGAGGCGGAGGAGCTCGGACCGAGCGCCCGCGGGTCCGGTGGCTTCGGCTCGACCGGGCGCTGAACGGAGCGCCGCGAACGCTCAGCGCTCGTCCGCGGGTCCGGCGGCCGGCGGCGGAGGGGCGGGTCGCCGCTCCGCCGCCGGTCGGGGCGCCCCGGCCGGCTCCGCGGCGGGCGGCGGCTCGACCCGTTCGGTGGCGGGACGCGGTTCGACCGGGCCTGCGGCGGGACGCGGCGCGTCCGGCACCGCGGGCGGCGGGCGATCGCCGACCGCGCCGGCGCCGGGTGCCGCTGCCGCGACCCGCCCGCGGACCGGCCGGCGCAGCTCCGAGACCCGCGCCACCAGCGCCAGCAACAGGCCCGCCAGGGTGTAGAGGACGAACCAGCGGAGGGTCAGCCGCCACCACGGCCCGAGCGGCTGGCCGCCGAAGCCCACCACCGTCATCACCAGCACCGGACCGCGGAACACCCAGGCGCACCAGGCGGCCATCAGGCCGTCGAAGAGGCGGGAACCGCCCCGGGCGTCGACCAGCAGGAAGAGCGCGGTGAGGGTGAGCGCCTCCAGGGCCCAGGTCGCCAGGATCCAGCCGCCCGGCAACCCGCGGGCGCCGGGCTGCCAACCGACCAGGGGTCCAAGGTCGGGCTCGAAGCCGGCCATCTCGACGGCCAGGTGGAAGGTGGCGAAGAGCAGCAGCAGCGAGGTGAGAGCGAGCAGGAGGAAGCGCCGCAAGGTGGAGGCATGTTAGCGCAGGGAGACGCGGAGCCCGGCTCCCGGGCCGCCCGGAAGGCCGGGGGCGAGCGGATATATTGGGTGCCGGAGGCCGGCACCCGGCAGGCAGGCATCATGGACCCCGCACCCCAGGACCCCGACCGCCCGGCACCGGGACCCGGCCGGCTCGCCATCCTCGGCGCCGGGCCCGTGGGGCTCGAGGCGGCCCTCGCCGCCGCCGAGGCGGGCTGGCCCTTCACGCTCTACGAGGCGGGAGACGAGCCCGCCGCCCACGTCCGCGAATGGGGCCACGTGCGCCTCTTCTCCCCCTGGTCGATGGACGTCTCCGGGCGCATGCGCCGTCGGCTGCGGAGCTCGGGCCTGCGGGTGCCCGGAGGCGACGGCTGCCCCACCGGAGCCGAGCTGCGCGCACGGGTGCTCGAGCCGATCGCCCGTTGCGCCGCCGTCGCACCGCACCTCCGGCTCGGGCACCGCGTCCGCGCGGTGGGCCGGACGGGGCTGCGCAAGCAGGAGGAGATCGGCAGCGAACGCCGCGCCGCCCGACCCTTCCGCCTCCTGGTGACCACGCCGGACGGCGGCGAGCGGATCGACGCGGCCGACACGGTGCTCGACTGCACCGGGACCTGGGGCCAGCCCAACACCCTCGGCGACGGCGGCATCCCGGCCCCCGGCGAGCGCGCCGCCGACGGCGCGGTGCGGCGCCACCTCCCCGACTTCGCCGCCGAGGCGGGCGCCTGGGCCGGCCGCCGCATCCTGCTCGTCGGCGGCGGCCACTCGGCCCAGACCGCCGCGCGCGACCTCGCCGACCTCGCCGCCGTGGCGCCGGGGACCCGGGTGGCGTGGCTGCAGCCCGCGGCGGGCGTGGCCCCGCCCGATCGCGAGGATCCGCTGCCGGCGCGCCGCGCCCTCGCCGAGCGGGCGGCCGCGCTCGGTCGCGGCGCCTCGCCCGCCTTCGAGGTGCTCGCCGGGGCGGTGGTCGAGCGGCTGGGGCCCGGCGGCGACGGCCGCATCGCCGTGCGGCTGACGACGAGGTCGGCGGAGAGCCGCGAGCTCGAGGTGGACCGGATCCTGTCGCTCACCGGCTACGTGGGGGACCTGTCGCTGCACCGTCAGCTCCAGGTGAACCTGTGCTACGCGACGGAGGGACCGATGCAGCTCGCCGCGGCTCTGCTGGCGGCGGACGGGGGCGGCGACTGCCTGGCGCCGGTCGACCTCGGCGCCGACGTGCTGGTCCATCCGGAACCGCGCTTCTTCGTGCTCGGGACCAAGAGCTACGGGCGCGCGTCGGCCTTCCTGATGCGCCACGGCTGGCGGCAGGTGGACGACGTCGTCGCCCTGCTCGGCGGCCCCGCGGAGGCCGCGTGAGCGGGCCGCGTCGCTCCGGCGCCGGGCGACCCTCCGGCGAGGCGGCGCCGCGGGTCCGCCTCGCGGCCCTGGACACCCTCTGGTTCCAGGTCGGCGGCACCGTCTGCAACCTGGCCTGCACCCACTGCTTCATCTCCTGCTCCCCCACCAACCACACCCACGAGATGATGCGCCTCGACGAGGTCCTGCCCTTCCTCGCCGAAGGCGCGGCCCTGGGGGTGAAGGAGTACTACTTCACGGGCGGGGAGCCCTTCCTCAACCCCGACCTCGAGGCGATCCTGGCGGCGACGCTGGAGGTCGGGCCGGCGACGGTGCTGACCAACGGGCTGCCCCTGTCGGCGGCGCGCTGCGCGCGCCTGGCGGCCCTCGCCGCGACCTCCGAGTACTCCCTCGATCTGCGGGTGTCGATCGACGGCTGGAACGCCGCGTCCAACGACGCCGTGCGCGGCGCCGGCGCCTTCGAGCGCGCCCTGGACGGCGTCCGGCGGCTGGCGGCGGTGGGGATCAACCCGGTGCTCACCGTCACCGAGGTCCTGCCCGAGAACGCCACGGCGGCGGGGAAGGAGCGCTTCTTCTCGCTGCTGCGCTCGCTCGGCATCGACAAGCCGCGGCTCAAGATCCTGCCCGTCTTCCGGATGGGTGCCGAGGCCGAGCGTGCCGGGGCCTACGCCTCCTGGCAGCGGCTGCGCGCCGGGGAGGTGCCCGAGGACGCGTTCGACCACCTGCAGTGCAGCGCCTGCCGCATGGTCACCGACCAGGGCGTGTGGGTGTGCCCGATCCTGGTCAACGAGCCGGCGGCGCGGCTGGGGAGGCGGCTCGCCGACGGCCTCGTCGACTTCGAGCTGTCGCATCCCGCCTGCTGGACCTGCCACGTCTACGGGGTGAGCTGCCGCACCTAGGGCGGCGGCGACCGCGATGACCGGCCGGACCCCCGAGGACGCGGCGCCGTCGCCGGCCGAGCGCGCGCGCCGGACCGCCCACCGCGGCAGGGCCACCCAGGGCGACGAGCTCGTACCGCTCGCGGAGTTCCGCCGCCGGGCGGCGGCCGCCGGCCGCGAGCTCTCGGCCGCCGCGGCCGATCGCCGGCGCGCCGACCACCGGCGCCGCCACCCCGACCCGACCCCGGTGGAGGGGCCGTTCGGCCGCATCGCCGTCTTCGGCGGCGTCTACAGCAACCACCTCGCGCTCGCCGCCCTGCTCGAGGACGCCGCCCGGCGGGGGGCCGAAGCGCTCTACTGCCTCGGCGACCTCGGCGCCTTCGGACCCTCGCCCGACCGCGTCTGGCCGCTGCTGCGCGCCGGGGACGTGCGCACCCTGCAGGGCAACTACGAGGAGTCGCTGGCCGCCGGCCGCGACGACTGCAACTGCGGCTACACCGACCCGCGGGACAACCACTTCGCCGACCTCTCCTACCACTACACGGCGGCGCACACCGCGCCGGCGTTCAAGCGCTGGATGGGCGACCTGCCGCGGCGCCGCCGCCTCCGCCTCGGCGACCGCGAGCTGCTCCTGGTCCACGGCTCGCCGCGCCGCGTCAACGAGTTCCTCTTCGCGTCGACCACGCCGGTGCCCTTTCTCGAGGTGCTGCTCGACCAGGAGGGCGCGGACGGCCTGCTCTGCACCCACACCGGCCTGCCCTGGCACCGCCGCCTGCCGTCCGGCCGCGAGGCGCTCAACGTCGGGGTGGTCGGCCGCCCGGCCAACGACGGCGACCCGCGGGTGCGCTACGCGCTGCTCGAGGCCGGCGCCGGCGGCGCGCCGCCGCGGGTCGAGCTGGTGCGGCTCACCTACGACGAGGTCGCGCTGGCGGCCGAGATGCGCCGCGAGGAGCTGCCCGAGGAGTTCGTCGAGACCGTCCTCACCGGCTGGTGGACCACCTGCCTGGAGATCCTCCCCGCCAAGGAGCGCGCCGCCTCGCGCTTCTGAGCGGCGCGGCGCCACCCGGCCGCGGGGCCCGCGGCGCGGGGAGCGCCCCGCCGGAGGTTGCGGCGGCGGAAACAAAGGGGCCGGGACCCCCCGGCCCCGGCCCCGGTCGTCGGCGCGCGGCGAGCGCGCCGGTCCGCTCACCGGCAGGTCTTGTTGCGACCGCCGCGGCAGCTCAGGCCGCTGCAGCAGTCGGCGTCGGAGGAGCAGGAATCCCCCTTCGCGCTGCAGCTGCCGCCGCCACCCCCACCGCCGCCGCCGCCGCTCGTGGGATCGAGGTACTGGGCGACGCTGCTGTAGTAGGCGGCGAAGGCACCGTCCACGGTGGCGTTCGACGCGGTGTCGCAGACGTCGTTGACGTTGTAGCCGCAGCCGCCCGAGAGCTGGCCGACGACCTGCCCCGCGGAGTTCACCACCGGCGAGCCGGACGACCCTCCCTCGGTGGCGCCGACCACGTCGCGGCTGTAGATCCAGCCGCCGCGCGGCCAGCTCCGGCAGGTCCCCGCGCTGGTGTCGACGACGTGCTCGGAGTAGGCCTGCGGCGCGCCCTGCGGATGGCTGATGCGGTACAGGTGGGTGTTGTCGCTGCCAGCGACCGGGGTGCTGTTCCAGCCCATGAAGGCGCTGCCCGCCGGCGCCGCCTGCGACAGGCGCAGCAGGGTGTAGTCGCCGTTCTTCGACGAGGTCGAGACGATCGACGAGCCGAGCACGCGCGGCGCCACGCCGCTCGGGTCGTAGCAGGCGCCGCCGCAGGAGCTGGTGCGGTACTGGAAGAAGGCCTCCAGGCTGGACGCCTCGTTGCCCTTGCTGATGCAGTGATGGGCGGTGAGGAAGTAGGGGATCTGGGTCGACGAATCCGTGTCGGCCAGCAGGCCACCGCTGCACAGGTAGATGTAGGCGCCGGAGACGAAGTCGATGCGGGCGACCGCGTCCTCGGCGTCGGCGACCGCCGAGCTCGAGCTGCAGGCGGCGCTGACCACGCAGGAGGCGTTGTAGGAGCACAGGTTCGAGCCGGCCCGGGGGCTGGGGGTGGGTACCAGGTCCGGGTCGATGTGGCCGACGCCGGCGAGCCGGAAGGAGACGGCGCCGAGGGTCGCGGGCGGCGTGTCGCCGTAGTGGCGGAGCTGGACGTAGGCCAGCGAGCCGGCGACGGTGTGCGACCAGAAATCGCCGCTGCCGCCGGGCCCCCGGCCGGTGTACGGCCCGAAGGCGTCACCGGCGTCGTTGTAGACGTAGAGCTCGGTGCGCGCCGGCAGGTCGAAGCCGGTGAAGTGGAGACGCAGGCCCAGGGCGCCGTCGGAGGCCGCCGCGCCGGTCCACACGAAGCCGCCGTCGGCGGTCCCGCGGGCGGCGCCGTAGGCCAGCCGCTCGGCGCCGCGTCCGAGCCGCCCGGCCAGCCCGCCGAGGTCGACGGGCGCGTCGACGTCCTTGTCGAGGCCGATCTTGAAGCGCCGCTCGCCGGCCCGCTCGCGCAGGATCTGGCGCACCTCGTCGCGACGCACCTGGATGCGGACGGGAGCGCGGAGTCCCTGCTCCACCCGCTCGGACACGAGCCAGTCGTGCAGCTCGCGGACGTGCTGCCGGACCGCGGCGCGATCGAACGCGCCGGGGGCCCGCTCGGGGAACGCCTGGCGGGCGTCGAGGGAAGCGAGGAACTCGTCCACCGACTGGGCCGCCAGGGCCGGGAAGGCGGTGGCACCGAGCGCGACCACGACGATCGCCGTACAGAGCTTCTTCATCCAGATCTCCTCCTCAGGATGGTTGAGAGTCGCCCGGGGCGACGCTGCACCGGATCGCAGGAACGTACATGCGTAGGCGCGAGAAGGCAAGCGGCCGGAGAAGGAGCGCCGTCCTCCCGCCCGCGCGGCGGGAGGCGCTGGCGCCGGCGGCCCACTCGACGCCGTCGTCGCCCGCCTGTCGAGCCGGAGCTCTCGCGGGGTCGATCCCCATCGGACCCCGCCCGACCTCGGCGAGACCTCTCACCACGTTTCGTCGCCGGGCCGTGGAGATGGCCGTGGACCGAGGGGATGCGACCGCAGGGTGACGCGGGCGGACTCGCGCGGTACGCCGAGGAGCGCGACCGAGCGGGACGCCGGCCGACGCGGCCGGATCCGCGGCCGCACCAGGAGGGTGGTGAGGACGCCGCGCTAGGGGCGCTTCTCCGCCTCGGCCACGATCCCGAACGGCAGCCACAGCGGGGCGCCGTCGAGGTTGACCGGCAGGTCGGGGCGGCGCTTCGCCAGCTCGCGGATCCGGCTCCACGGCGCCGGGCCGGTGGCCTTGCCGCCGTCGGCGTAGTACCAGGCGGCCGCGGCGTCCCGCGTCCGCCGGGCCCAGGCCAGCGCGGCCTCGACCGCCGCCTCGATCTCGTCGTGGTCGATCCTGCCGTCGCGGTCGGTGTCGAGCTGGCGCAGCAGGCCCGGCCGCTCGGTCAGGTGGTCGCGCAGCCGCGCGCGCAGCGCCGCGGCCCGGCGCTCGGCACCCGCACCGGGGGCCACCTCGGCCGCCGGCGCGGGCGCCGGGGGCGCGGCCTCCCCGGTGGCGGCCGCCGCCGCGGCGGGCGCGGCCGGGCGGCCCGGACGCTGCGCACCCTCGCCTTCGGCCGCCGGTGCCGGCTCCGCCGAAGCGGCGGGGGCCGCCCCGCCGCCCGCGGCCGCCGCTCCGCCGCCGCCCGCGGCGGGTGTCGCGCTCAGACGGCCGCCGCCGCCACCGGACCCGGCCAGCCCGCCGCCACCCGACGACGGCGGCAGCTCGTCGCCGTCGCCGTCGGCGCGCGTCATCCGGCCGAGATACTCGGGCAGCCGGACGCCGACGTTGCGGGTCAGCTCGTGCAGCGGCGGCAGCGCTCCGATCAGGCCAGAGACGAACTCCGCGGTGGCGGTCTTGCCGTCGCCGCCCTTGCCGCCGTCCCAGACCGTGACGTGGTCGATCTTGAGGTTCGAGATCGCCTTGACCTGCTCCTCGACCAGCTGGGGGAGCTGCTCGACGACGAGCAGCAGGCTGGCGAGCTCCGGCAGACCGCGCGCCGCCTCGACCAGTTTGTCGAAACCCTGCGCCTTGCGGGTCAGGACCGCCTCGATGCCCGCCGCCTGGGCCTCCATCACCGCCCGCAGGCCGTCCGCCTCGCCGCGCTTGAGGCGCCGGGTCTGCTCCGCCTCGGCCTCGGCGAGCGTCTCGATGCGCTCCTTCTCGATCTGCGCCGGGACGACGATGTCGGCCCGCCGGGTCGCCTCCTCGCGCTGGGCCCGCTGGCGCTCGGCGTTCTCCTCCGCCTGGTAGGACTCTTCGAGAGCCTGCGCGGCCTTGACCTTCTCGGCCGCCGAGGCGGCCCGCTCGGCCTCGGCCTCCCGCTCGCGGCGGACGGCGTTGGACTGGGCCACCTTGATGGCCGCCTGGTTCTCGCCGTCGACCGCGGTGGCGCCGGCCTCGGCGACGCTGACCCGGCGGTCGCGCTCGGCGTTGGCCGAGCCGATGGCGCCGTCGCGTTCCTTCTGCGCCACCTGCACCTTCGCCTCGTTGATGGCGCGGGCGGCGGCCTCCTTGCCGAGCGCGTCGATGTAGCCCGACTCGTCGGTGATGTCCTGGATGTTGACGTTGATCAGGCGCAGGCCGACCTTCTTCAGCTCCACCTCGACGCCCTGGGAGATGTTCTCGATCAGCTTGTCGCGGTCGGCGTTGATCTCCTCGATGGGCATGGTGGCGAGGACCACGCGCATCTGCCCGAAGATGATGTCGCGGGCGAGCTCGGCCACCTGCTTCATGTCCATCCCGAGCAGGCGCTCGGCGGCGTTCTCCATCACCCCCGGCTCGGTCGAGATGCCGACGGTGAAGGTCGAGGGCGTGTTGACCCGGATGTTCTGCAGCGACAGCGCCCCCTCGAGCTTGATGTCGATCGCCAGCGGGTGCAGGTCGAGGAAGGCGTAGTCCTGCAGCAGCGGCCAGATGAAGGCGGCGCCCCCGTGGGTGCAGCGGGCGGACATGCCGCCCCGGCCGCCGCCCCCGATCTTGCCGTAGACGACCAGGATGCGGTCCGAGGGGCAGCGCTTGAAGCGCCGCGCGAAGGTCAGCAGGGTGACGAACAGCAGCAGGACGGCGGCGACGGTCAGCAGGAGGATGTCCATCTCAGCTCTCCTCGGCGGCGGCCGGCGGCGGGTCGATCGGCTCGACCAGCAGGGTCTGCTGGTCGAGCGCCTCGACGACGCGCACCCGGGCGCGGTTGGGAATGCGGTGCGGCGAGCGGGTGAAGGCCTGGACGACGCACAGCCGTCCCTGCACCATCACCTCCACCTGGCCGGGGCCTTCCATGGCGGCCGGGACGGGCAGGTAGACGCTGCCGACCGCCCCCGCCGCGTTGCGATAGTCGAGCGTGCCGCTCGAGCGCAGCGACATCATCGCCCGCGCCAGCAGCACCACCGCGGTCATCAGCACCCCGCCCACCGCCACCGCCACCAGGGTCGAGGCCCACAGGGTCATCCCCTGCCGCACCGCCACCACCCCGCCCCAGCCGAAGCCGGTGAAGAAGGCGGTGACCGAGCGCACCGAGACCACCGGCAGGCCGCTGTCGTGGACGTCGACGGAGAAGCCGGCGTCGTGGTCGGAGTCGAAGCCGAAGACAGCCAGGACGAGCTGCAGCACGAGCAGCGCGGAGGTCACGATGGCGATGCCGTAGAAGACCTGCAGGGCGGTCCCCATCGAGCTCCACCAGAGTTCCATCGAACCCTTCCTTTCGCGCCCGTCCGCCGGCGCCCCGGAGAACTGTCCACAGCGAGAGTGCGCCGCGATCTTACAACCCCTACGGCCCACTCGGCAGGCCATTCCGCCGGCGTGCCGGCGGCCTGGCACCCGCGTTGCTTCGCGAAGGGGCATGATGAGCCACGACCGCGCAACCCCCCTCCGCTGCCGGCGGCCGCCCTCCTGGACGGCCGCCCTCACCGTCGCGCTCGCGCTGTCGCTCGTCACCGGTTGCGCCTCGACCGGCGTCAACAAGGGTGACATCAACCTGGTCTCCATCCAGGAGGAGTGGCAGCTCGGGCAACAGCTCGAGCAGGACCTGGCGACCAAGCTCGACCTGGTCCGGGATCCCGTCGTCACCGGCTACGTCGACCGCCTCGGCCAGCGCATCGTCGGCCAGACCGAGATGGCCAACCTGCCGTGGAAGTTCCACGTCGTCCGCTCGCCGGAGATCAACGCCTTCAACATCCCCGGCGGCCAGGTGTACGTGAACACGGGCCTGATCGCGGCGGCCGGCGACGTCACCGAGCTGGCCGGCGTCATGGCGCACGAGATCTCGCACGGCGTCGCCCGCCATGGCACCGAGCAGCTCACCAAGGTCTACGGCCTCAACCTGCTGGCCTCCGCCGCCCTCGGCAAGAACCCCGAGGCCTACCAGCAGATCCTGGCCCAGATCCTCGGCACCGGCGCCATCGCGCGCTTCTCCCGGGAGGCCGAGAGCGAGGCCGACAAGCTGGGGGTGCGCTACATGTACCAGGCGGGCTACGACCCGCGCGGGATGGTGGAGATGTTCCAGACCCTGCTGACGCAGCGCCAGCAGCGTCCGTCGAGCGTCGACCAGTTCTTCGCCAGCCACCCGCTGACCGAGGACCGCATCTCGGCCACCCGCAAGGAGATCGCCCAGCTCCCGGCGAAGAGCGGCCTGATCGAGCACGACCCGGCCTACCAGAGCGTCCGCAGCCGCGTCCGCTAGGCGGCCAGGCTGCCCGGCGCGCGGCGGCGGCCGGCGGCCGGGTCGAAGGCGGCACGCACCGGCCGCCGTGCCGACCTCCGGCCCCCGGCGACCCTCGGCGCGGGCCGCTCCCCCGCGATCCTCCCCGGCGCCTGCGCCCCCGTGCCGGCGCGGGCCGCCCTCCCGACCCGGCGTCGTGGCGCTGCGTCAACGATCCTCTATACTCTGAAATAGGACGCCGCCCGGGGGCACGGTCGATGAGCTCGAAGGGAAGGTCGTCATGCAGCCCACTCCGGGGAGCTGGTTCGCCTACAACCCGGCCTCGCACCTGATCTGGTGGGTCGGTGGCCTGATCTGCGTCGTGCTCGCGGTGATCGCGGTGACCGACCTGGTGGACCGGCTGCGCGACCGCCTGGCGGCGCGCCGCGACCCCCTCCCGGAGCCCGACGCCGCGGCGGCGTACCACCTGCCGCCCCGCGATCCGTCGACCGAGCTGCGCCACCGCCACTACCGGCACAGCGAGCCCACCGGCCGGACCTGGCGCGAGGGACGGCCCAACGACCCCTTCGACGAAGACGACTGAAGCGGTGGGCGGAACGCCGCGGAGTCCGAGCTTTCCGGAGGTCACCATGCGCCGTGTCGTCGCCCGTCGGGTTCCCGTCCTCGCTCTGGTTCTCACCGTCGTGGGGCTTCCGGCGGCGGCGGGACCTCCGCCGCGGCCCGTGGGACCGGAGATCCCCCTGGCCTGGTCGGTCACCGGCGTCGCCCTCCAGCCGCACGGCGACGGCGTCGCGGTCGGCCTCCGGCCCACTCTGCTCGGCGACCAGGTCTGGCTGCAGCGGGTCTCCGGGGAGACCGACGCCCCGCTCGCGGATCCGGCGTTTCTCGGCCTGGTCGCGGCACCCGACTTCTTGGCGAGCCGGCCGGTGGTGGGCGCCGACGCGGCCGGGAACTTCGTCGTCGCCTGGACCGGGCCGCGCGGCCCCGACCGCCTTCCCACGGTCTACGCCCGCCGCTTCGACGCCGCCGGCCGGCCGCGCGCCAGCGCCTTCCCGGTGAGCGCGGCGAGCGCGGAGCGTGCCTTCCACCCGGTCCTCTCGGTCGCGCCGGGCGGGCGCTTCGCCGTGGCCTGGGGGGTGCTCGCCACCAACGGGTACGACTTCTCGGTCGTGGCGCGCGCCTATCTCGCCGACGGCACCCCCTCCAGCCCGCGCTTCCAGGTCAACGCGCACGGCTTCGGCGGCGTCAACCGGGACAAGACCCCCGGCGGCATCGTGCTGTCGCCGGACGGCACGCTGGCGGTCGTCTGGGAGGCCTTCGAGGGCGAGGGGAGCTTCGAGGACGTCTTCTTCCGCCGCTTCCGCGCCGACGGCACGCCCTTGACCGGCGACGTGGCCGTACACGACAACACCCAGTGGGTCCACCAGCACTCGCCCGCGCTGGCGCGGCTGGCCGGTGGCGGGTACCTGATCGCCTATGCCTCCGACTACCGGGAGGACGACACCAGTGCCGTGGTCGGCGTCGCGGTGGCCGCCGACGGCACGCCCGCGCCCGGCGACCAGGTCCTCAACGACCGGGCGGCGGGGGACCAGGTCGACCCGGTGGTCGCGGCGCTGCCCGACGGCGGGTTCGTGGCGTTGTGGACCGACCGCTGCGCCCTGTACTCGAGCGGGCCGACGCCACCGGACTGCAGCCTCCCGGAGAACGGCCGCGACGGCAGCTTCGACGGCGTCTTCGGGCGCGCCTTCAGCGCGGACCTGGTGCCGGCGGGCGACGCCCTCAGGGTCAACGCCGACCCGGTCGGGCCGCAGCACTCGCCGAGCCTCGCGGTCGCGGCGGACGGAGAGATGGTCGCCGGGTACGACAGCCAGTCGCTGGGCCGGGCCCGACGCCTCGTGCCGCCCTGCGCGCCCGACGCCCGCACTCTCTGCCTCGCCGGGGAAGACCGCTTCGCGGCGCGGGTCGATTGGCGCGATTTCCAGGGCAACCGGGGCGACGGTGTCGCCGGCGCCGACGGCGGCGACGGCTGGGGCACCTTCTGGTTCTTCACCCCCGGCAACACCGAGCTCGTGGTCAAGGTGCTCGACGGACGCTCGATCAATCTCCACCACTGGCTCTTCTACGCGTCGCTGTCGAACGTCGAGTACACCCTGGAGGTGCTCGACACGCTGAGCGGAATCCGCCGCCTCTACCACAACCCCGCCCGCCATTTCGCCAGCCGCGGCGACACCGCGGCGTTCGGACCGGACGTCCCCGTGAACGCCGCCGCGCCCGCCGCCGCCGGTCGCGCCGTCGCGCCCGCCGGCCCCTCCACCTGCCCCGGCCCCCCCGCCACGCTCTGCCTCGCGGACAACCGCTTCGCCGTCGAGATCGACTGGCAGGACCCCCTCGGGGGCGCCGGGCCCGGACGCGCCGTTGCGCTGACCGGCGACAGCGGGTTCTTCTGGTTCTTCGGCCCGGACAACCCGGAGGTGGTGGTGAAGGTCCTCGACGGACGCGCCGTCAACGGCCACTACTGGGTCTTCTACGGCTCGCTGACCAACGTCGAGTTCCACCTCGTGGTGACCGACACGACGACGGGGCAGCCCGTCGGGTACTCCAACCCCGCAGGCACCTTCGCCAGCCGCGGCGACACGTCGGCCTTCCCCGGCGGCGGTTGAAATTTCTCCCCGGCGGGGGGAGTTGGCTCCCTCGGAACGCACACCGCTCCCGCCCGCCATGACCGAGCCCTTCCCTCACCTCGACCCCCGGCCCGCGTGCGCGCCCCGCCGCCGTTTCGCCGAGCTGGTGGAAGGCTCGGCGGCGGAGCCCGACCTCGCCCTCGCGGCGCTGCTGATCAGCGCCGAGGAGGACCCGGAGGTCGACGTCGCCGGCTGGCTCGACCACCTCGACGCCCTCGCCGCGGCGGTGTCACCGTCGCTCGCCGCGCTCGCCGGAGCGGGAGCCGAGCTGGCCCGCCTCGAACGCCTGCGCGCCTACCTGTTCGACGAGCTCGGCTTCCAGGGCGACCGCGACGACTTCCTGCATCCCGACAACAGCCGGCTGGACCGCGTGCTCGAGCGGCGCCGCGGCATCCCGCTGACCCTCGCGGTGGTGTTGCTCGAAGTCGGCCGCCGCGCCGGCGTGCCGCTGCTCGGCGTCGGCTTCCCGGGACACTTCCTGGTGCGTCACGCGCTGCAGGTCCACGTGCTCCTGGACCCCTTCGACGGGCGCTTCGTCACCCGCGACGACTGCCGCCAGATCCTCGACCGGGTCGGCGGCGGCCACATCCCGTTCCACCCGCGGCTGCTGGCGCCGGTGTCGAACCGCTGCATCCTGCAGCGGCTGCTGAACAACCTGCGCGCCGCCCACCTGGCGCGCGGCGACCTCGACGGCACCCGGGCGGCGCTGGACCGCATCCTGCTGCTGGCGCCGGACGACGCGGTCCACCTGCGGGAACGCGGACTGCTGCAGCTCCACCGCGGCGACCTCACCGCGGCGATCGAGGACCTCGGCCGCTACCTCCGGGTCGAGCCCGAGGCCCCCGACCGGGAAGCGGTCGAGTCGCTTCTCGCCCTCGGCGCGAAGCGCCTCGCCGTCGTCCACTAGCCCGACCCCTCCCGACCCCACGCCTCCGCGCGCAGCGGAGGACGATGGTGTCCGCCGCCGGAGACGGCCGCGGCACGCAGGGTCGGGCCCGCCGCGGGCGGGAAGCGCCCCGTTCCGCAGGCGCGATCCCCGGGGGCGAGGGGTCGCTGCCGGAGCGGGAACGCCTCTTGAAGACACCCGATCGGCGTCGAACTGGAACTCGGGCCGTCCGGCCTCACGGCCGCGGCGGCCGCGGAGGGTGATCGGATGCGAACGACGCTCGTCTCCATGGCGGTCCTGATCTCACTCGTCGGCCCAGTGGCGGGACAGGCCGCCGCCCAGACTCCGGAGCCGACCCCCGATCCCGGCCGTCGCGGCGCCTTCAACGAGACCGTCGAGGTCCGCGCCTTCGACGTCCCGGTCGTGGTCACGGACGCCCAGGGAAATACGCTTCGCGGCCTCGGCCCCGCCGATTTCCGGGTCCGCGTCGAGGGAGCAGGAGGTGCCGGTGGAGGCGGTGACCTGGGGGCCCGCGGCCGCGGACAGCCGGCGAGGACGCGACGGCGCCGGACGCGCCGGTGGAGCAGCCGCCGTCGAGCTACCTCGTCTTCCTCGACGACTTCTTCTCCCGCCCCTGGGACCGCAACGCCGTGCTGGACGGCCTGGGGAAGGATCTCGCGATCCTTCCGCCCGGCGACCGGGTCGGCATCGCGCGCTTCGACGGGGAGCGCCTCGAGGTGCTGCTCGACTGGACGGCCGACCGCGCGGCGATCGCACAGGCGCTGGCGGCGGCGCGGAGCCGCCCGGCCTTCGGCCTGCAGCGCCTGGTCGAGTGGGGAGGCGAGGGGTTCGCGGTCGGAGCGGAGGAGCTGCGCCAGAGCATCGCCCTCCTCGCGGACCAGGCGTCCGGGAGCCCGGTCGACGGTGCGGAGCCGGTGGACCCGCGCGTCGCCGTGGTGAGCCAGGACCCGGAGGACCGCAGCTTCTCGCGTCGAGGAGCCGGCGAGGCCCTCGAGGAGTTGTCCGACCGTCCCGAGGTGGTGCGGCTGGCCGGGCAGATGCAGGGCGAGGCGTGGGCCGTCGCCGCGGCCCTCCTGCGCTTCGGGCAGCCGCCGGGCCGGCGGGCGGTGCTGGTCCTCAGCGGCGGCTGGCCGTACCTGCCTGCGGGGCTGACGCGCACCGACCGGTTCCCCCGCTACCTGCCGCTCGACCTGCCGGGCGCGCAGGAGATCTTCCGCCCCCTGATCGACGCCTCCGCCGCCCTCGCCTACCAGGTGACCTTCGTCGACGTGCCCGGACTGACCGGCGGCGGCTGGCAGATGCGCTCGATCGACGTCGAGGCGGGCCTCGGCCGGGAGGGCTCCTTCGGCACCTACCTCGACGAGAAAGAGGTCGAGACCAACCTGCGCTACCTCGCGCAGGCGACCGGGGGCGAGGCGGCGCTCAACTCCCGGGGGCTCGGCGCCCTGGCCCTCGCTTCCCGCGACGTCGCGGCCACCTACGTCCTCGGGATCACGGCACGCCCCGGCCTTCCCGAGGGTCCCCTCGACCTCGAGGTGGAGGTGCTCCGCCCCGGTGCGCGCGTCCGGGTGCGACCGCACCTGGTCGACCTCGACCGCGAGCACCGCAGCCAGATCTGGGCCCAGGCCGGTCGCCTGCTGGAGACGGTGCCCGACGCGAACCGGTTGACGGTCGAGACCGGCAAGCCGGAGCTGCAGGAGAAGGACCGGATGCGGGTCCCGATCGACGTCACCTTGCCCCTCGGCGAGCTCGTCTTCCTGCCCGTCGAGGGAGACGGCGTGGCGCGCCCCCACCTGCGGATCGAGGCCGTCGACGCCCGCGGCCGGCGGGCCGTCGCCGCCGAGCTGCCGGTCGAGGTGGGCGGCGGCGGGAACGCGGATCCGGGAGCCGTGCGCACGGTCCACACGGTGCTCGAGCTGCGCCGCGCCCACCACGAGCTGGTGTTCACGCTCGACGACCCGCTCTCGGGCCGGACGTGGACGGGGCGGGCCGAGGTCGACCCCTCGGGATCGGGGCCGTCACGCGATCCGGCGCCGGCTCCTCCCCGGGACCGCCGCTAGCCGGACTCCGCCGGCTCCTGCCAGAACACGTTCGACAGTTGCGCCGCCGGCAGATCCCCTGCGGCCGCCCCGGCCGCCGCCTCGACGCGGAAGTTGGGCACCAACCGCACCTCGCAGCGGTCGCCGGCCGGGACCGCCACCGCGACACGGTGCGCGCCGTCGCCGACCAGGAGGTGCTCGCTGCCGTCGCAGTCGGAGGTCACCCGCACCCCGGGCTCGGCGGCGTCGGCCGCGAGCTGCAGGTGGCTCCCCGCCGGCGGCGGCGCGACCTCCAGGTGGAGCACCAGCCGCGCCGGCGCCTCCGCCCGGCCCACCACCACGCGAGCGTCGCCGAGGACGCCGCGCCGTCCGAGGATCTGGCGGTCGCTCCCCGGCCGCAGGCCCTGCCAGCCGCCGGCGAAGAGCAGCTCGGGGAACGTGGCCTCGCCCGGCGGGCGGACGGTGACCCGCGCCACCCGGTACTCCAACCGCCCGACGTCCTCGCCGTCGACGGCGAGCGGCCAGCGCCGCCCCGACGGATCGTAGAGCCCGAGGGTCAACCCGTACTCTCCGGCCGCCAGCGGCGGCCCGAGGGCCGACTGGTAGAGGACGACCGGGTCGACGATCCGGGCCCCGGCCTCCCACCCGTCCGGCAGCGGGTGGTCGAAGGTGCGAGCGACGCGTCCGTCGCCGTCGACCAGATGGACGAAGACGCGGGGCTCGCCCTCGACCTCGCCGAGCGGCGAGGCGGGCTCCCAGGTGAGGTCGAGGCGGCTCGATCCGGGATACGGCAGCGTCAGGGCGGCCGGCTCGACGCCGACGTGCGCCACCGGCGTGCGCTCGGCGCGGCAGGCGACTCCGCCGACGAGAGCGATCGCGAGCAGGGCGGGGAGGGCGGACCGGGGGGCGGGCAGGGGTCGGGTTCCGGGGCGCATGACGGCGGCAGTCTACCGCCGACGCACGGCCCGGGCCGGTATCATGCCTCCATGGAGCCCCCCATCGGCCACGACGCCGAGGACGTCGCCGCCCGTCTGGCGTCGGTCCGCGGCCGCATCGCCGCCGCCTGCCACCGCGCCGGACGCGATCCGGGCGAGGTCACCCTGGTGGGCGCTTCCAAGGGGCAGCCGGTGGCGCGTCTCGTCGCCGCCGCCGCCGCGGGCCTGGCGGTGTTCGGCGAGAACCGGGTGCAGGAGGCCGCCGCGCACCGGCAGGCGGTCGAGCAGGCCCTGGGCGAGGGCGCCCGGCGCCTCGCCTGGCACCTCATCGGGCCGCTGCAGTCCAACAAGACACGCCTCGCCGCAGGCCTCTTCGACGCCTTCGAGGCGATCGACCGGACGAGGATCGCGCGCCTCCTGGACCGCGAGCTCGGCGCCGCCGGGCGCACCGCGCCGGCCTGGATCGAGGTGAACCTCGGCGGCGAGGCGTCCAAGCACGGCTTCGCAGCGGCCGACCTGGCGGCGACGGTGGCGCCGCTGGCCGGCCTCTCCCACCTTCAGGTCGTCGGGCTGATGGTGATCCCGCCGCCGGGCGAGGACCCCGAGGCCTCGCGCGGCTGGTTCCGGCGCGCCCGCGAGCTGCGCGACGAGCTCGCCGACCGCGGCATCTGGACCGCCCCTCCCGGCCTGCTGTCGATGGGGATGAGCGACGACTTCGAAGTCGCCGTCGAGGAGGGGGCCTCGCACGTGCGCATCGGCTCGGCCCTGTTCGGACCCCGCCGGCCCGCTTGACCGCCCGCCGCCGGGGCCGGGCCGGATGCCGCCGCGGGCCCCGCGACCCGGCGCTCCGCGGCGAATCGGTCGGAACGGTGTAGAATGCACCGTTTTCTATACATCGGCCGCGCCGAGGATCTGGAGACCGTCATGCCGTTGACCCCATTGGACATCCAGAAGACCCGCTTCACCGTCAAGATGCGCGGCTTCGACCCCCGGGAGGTCGAGCAGTTCCTCGAGCTGGTGGCCGAGGAGCTCACCGGACGCCTGGGCGAGATCGACCGGCAGCAGCGCGAGCTGCGCTACCTGCAGCAGCGCGTGGAGGAGGGCGAGCGCCGCGAGCACCAGCTCCAGGAGACCCTGGTGCGCGCCCAGAAGGTGGCCGACGAGATCACCGAGGCGGCCGAGCGCGAGGCGCGGGTGATCGTGCGCGAGGCGGAGATCACCGCCGACCGGATCGTCCAGCAGGCGACCGAGCAGGCGACCCGGGTCGAGAGCAAGATCGAGGAGCTGCGCCTGATGCGGCGCGAGCTGCTGTTGAAGTTCCGCAACACCGTCGACCTGTTCGACCGGGTCATCGAGGCCGAGACCCGCGACGAGCAGGAGACCGCGGTGGTGCGCACCCTGCCGCGCAAGAAGCGCGAAGCCTGACCCGGGCGACCCCACCGCACGCGGGGTAAGCTCGCCCGGCCATGGCCGACCTGCTGATCACCGGACTCGGCGAGATCGCCACGCCCGCCGGGAGCGCCCCGCGCGCCGGCGCCGAGCAGGGCCGCGTGCGCCGGATCCCCGGCGGCGAGGCGCTGTGCCGCGAGGGGCGGCTGGCCTTCGTCGGCACGCCCGAGGAACGACGCCGGCGCTTCGGCGAGCTCCCCGCCGCCGAGCGCCTCGACGGCCGCGGCGGCACCGTGGTCCCCGGCTTCGTCGATCCCCACACGCACCTGCCCTGGGCGGGCAGCCGCGAGGACGAGTTCGCCCGCCGGCTGGCCGGAGCCACCTACATGGAGATCGCCGCCGCCGGCGGCGGCATCCTGTCGACCGTCGCCGCCACCCGCGCGGCGAGCGAGGAGGAGCTGGTGGAGCGCGGTGCGGGTGCGGCTCGACCGCATGCTCGCCCACGGCACCACGACCGCCGAGGCGAAGAGCGGCTACGGGCTCGACCGCGACACCGAGCTCAAGCAGCTCCGGGCGATCCGTCGCGCCGCCGGCGAGCACGCCGTCGACCTGGTGCCGACCCTGCTCGCCGCCCACGAGGTGCCGCCCGAGCACCGCGGCGACCGGGAGCGCTACGTGGACCGGGTGTGCGAGGAGATCGTCCCGGCGGCGGCCGCCGCCGGGACGGCCCGCTTCTGCGACGTCTTCTGCGAGCGGGGCGTGTTCACCCCGGACGAGTCGCGGCGCGTGCTCGCCGCCGGCGCCCGCCACGGCCTGGCGCCGCGCCTCCACGCCGACGAGTTCGTCGATTCCGGCGGCGCGGCGCTGGCCGCGGAGCTCGGGGCCCTCTCCGCCGACCACCTGGTGGCGGTGTCGGAGGCCGGCATCGAGGCGCTGGCGGCGGCCGGGGTCACCGCGGTGCTGCTGCCGGGGACCAGCTTCTTCCTCCACAAGCACCGCTACGCACCGGCGCGGCGCCTGGTGGCGGCCGGCGTACCGGTGGCGCTGGCCACCGACTGCAACCCCGGCTCCTCGAACACCGAGTCGATGCCGACGGTGCTGGTCCTCGCCGTCTACGAGCTCGGGCTGTCGATCGAGGAGGCGCTGACCGCCGCCACCCTCAACGCCGCCTGCTGCCTGGGGCTGGGCGGCGAGGTCGGCTCGGCCGAGGAGGGCAAGCGCGCCGACCTGGTGCTGCTCGACGCCCCCAACCTGCTCCACCTCGCCTACCACTACGGCGTCAACCCCGTCGCGGCGGTGGTCAAGGACGGCCGCGTGGTCCACCGCGCCGCGCCCGGCTACAGCTCGACGGGCGGCATCTCGGTGCCGTAGACGTACCTCTCGAACCAGGGCTGCCAGTCGCTTCCCGTCATCTGGTTGAGGAGTCCCACCAGATGGCGGGTCTCGCCGCGTTTGCCCGCGAAGTTGGTCATGAAGCTGCGCAGCAGGGTGAAGAAGGCCGGATCGCCCTTCTCCGGCCCCAGCCGCCGACCGAGCTCCTGGCGCAGCCCGTGGATCACCAGCGGTCCCTTGCCGTAGAGCAGGTTCCAGCGATCCCGGACGTCGGCCTCCTCGTCGCCGGCCAGATGCCACGAATGACCGCCGATCGCGCGGGCGGCCGCCGGCGGGCCGCCGCCCGTGGAACCCGCCTCAGGGAGCCCCGGCGTCCACCCCCGGCGCACCGACGAAGCGCGGCCGGATGTCGACCGGCACGTCGCCGAGACGGCCCACCGCCTCGACCAGCTCGGGGGTGGCCTTGCCCCAGCGGTCGAGGAAGGTCCGGGTGCCGGCGTAGTCGCCCCGCGCCTCGAGCACGAGCAGGTCGTGCGCCAGTTGGCGGATGGCGCCGGCGAAGCGGCCGGGCACCACCCGGAAGCGCCCGTCGTCGCCGACCTCGAGGGCCCCCTTGTCGAGCAGGTAGTTGAACTGGGAGACGACGCCGCGGCCGTGCGCCTCGGTGAGCCCGAAGCGGGCCGAGCGGAAAAGGCCCGCGAGGTAGGTCGTGGGCAGCGTGTCGGCGAGCCCGGCGTCCATCACCCCCTTGTCCACCAGCGAGAGGATGTCGTAGACCCCGGTGACGTCCGCCTTGGCCTCCTCGACGGTGGAGTACAGCTCCTTGAGCTCGAGCCGCACCTCGGTCTGGCGACCGTCCAGGGTGATGCGCCCCGGGCCCAGGCCGTGCGCCAGCTCGTGGTGGAGGGTGAAGTCGAAGTAGGCGTCGAACGACAGCCGGCCGAGGTCCGCCGGCACCAGCACCCGCTGCGCGATCGGGGTGAGGATCTTGTCGAACTTGGCCCGCATGACGTTGCGCAGCAGCACCTTCTTCGAGCCCTTCGCCTCGCGCACCCGCTCGTCGTTGGGCAGGTTGTAGGCCAGCGTCTGCACGCCGGCGGAGGCCTCGCCGGCGGTGAACACCTCGTCGACCACGCGGATCGGGCTCTCGCTGCCGCGCTCGAGGTTCTTGTCCTCGTCGGGGATCGGCAGGTTGCGCTCCAGCCACGGCAGCTCGCTCTTGAAGCGCGCCAGGGCCGCGGACTCCTCCGGCAACGCCACGGTGACGAACGACTCGAAGGCGGCCTTGTAGCCGAACAGCCCGTCCTCGTAGGTCTCGTAGGGGCCGATGGTCACCTCGACCGGCGCGTCGAGGTCCATCCAGGCGAGGTCGGAGGCGTAGTAGTCGTCGGAGAGGAAAGCGTCGGCCCGGGCGTCGAGGAAGCGCTTCAGGCTGGCGTTGGAGGTGCGGTCCGCCGCGCGGTGCAGCAGCTCGGCCGCCGGCTCGAGGAACTGCCGGTAGGCCTGGGAGTAGGGCACCGCCACCAGCCGGTCGCCGTCGCGGCGGATCACCGTCACGGTGGAGGTGAAGGCGTCGCGGTCCTCCGGGTGGGCGGCGAGCCAGGCGTCGAGCTCCTCCCGGGTGAGATCCTCCGGGTAGTAGCCAGCGCCGTCGGGATGGGCGAAGTCGTCGAGGAACGGCTTCATCTCGTCGAGGCGGTCCCAGGGGCCGGAGTTGACCTCGAAGTACTCCCGCGCCGCCCCCCGGCGCCCGCCCTTCCAGGCGTCGATCCGTGCCGCCAGCTCAGGGTTGCCGCGCCACACCTGGCGCAGGAAGATCGGGTCGAGCTCCCGCGACGCCCGCACGATCAGGCCGAGCACCTCCCGGTCCTCGTCCGAGAGCGCCGCGAGGTCCGCCGAGATCGGCGTCGGCGCGAACTGCGCCAGCCGCTCCTCGACGTCCGGCGCCACCGTCAGCTCCGCCGCCGCCGCCCGCGCCGCCGCCGTCCCCTCCGCCATCGTCTCCATCCCCGCTCCCGTCGCCGTCTCCATCCCTTCCATCCCACTCCCCGTCGCCGTCTCCATCCCCTCCATCCCGCTCTCCGCCGCGGTCTGGGTCCCTGCCGTGCCGCCGCCCGCCGCGTTCTCCATCCCCTCCGTGCCGCCCCCGGCCGCCGTCGACGTCTCCGGCCCGAGCCCGACGTTCACCGGCCCGCTCTCCACCGGCCCCACCACCACCCGCTCCGGCGGCTCCAGCGGCGCCATGCACCCCCCGACCACCACCCCCGCGGCCACCACCAGTCCCAGCAGACCCTTCGACGCGACACGATCGCCCATGACCTCTCCTTTCCTCCCGATCCTAGCCCCCATTGCAAACCCCGCACCCCCGCGCCCACGAGATTCGAGCGCAGCGAGAAGCGAGGCCACTCCCCACGAGATTCGAGGCGCAGCCGAGAATCGAGCCCGTCCCCACGAGATTCGAGGCGCAGCCGAGAATCGAGTCGAACCGGGCCCGAGGCGAAGCCGAGCCCCGACCCCACGCAACACCACCGCCCCCCGCGCCTCCCGAGCCTCACGAGATTCGAGCGCCAGCGAGAATCGAGGCGTCCTGCCTCCACCCCCCCAGCGGGCGGACCACCGGTGACGGGCCGGGGGGGCGGCGCTCCCAGGGGCGTCAGGGGCCGCGCCAGAATCTTCGCCGTCGCGGAGATCACCGCCGGTGGCGCGCGGACCCTGCCGAGTCGCCCCCCCTCCGATCCCCCACCGACAGGGCGACGTCCCCTGGGAACGCCGCCCCCACGGCCCCCCACCACCCCTGAAAACGCCCCCCCCGGCCCACCCCTTGCACGCTACGATCCCCCCATGCGACAACCCGCCACCACCCACCCCCAGACCCACTACCTCCTCAAAACCGAGCCCGACTCCTACAGCTGGGACGACCTCCGCGCCGACGGCTCCACCGTCTGGGACGGCGTCCGCAACTACGCCGCGCTCAAGCACATGCGGGAGGTGCGCAAAGGAGACCTGGCGTTCGTCTACCACACCGGCAAGGAACGCCGCATCGTCGGCATCGCCCGCGCCGCCTCCGACGCCTACCCCGACCCCCGCGCGGACGACGCCGCGTTCGTCGTCTTCGACCTCGAACCGGTCGAGGCGCTCGAGCAACCCGTCCCGCTGTCGGCGATCAAGGACGATCCCGAGCTCCAGGACTTCGACCTGGTGCGCCTACCGCGCCTGTCGGCCATGCCCCTGACGCCCGCGCAGTGGGAGAAGATCCTCGCCATGGGCCGGCGCCGGGAACCGGTCGGCTGACGGTCCCGCGCGCCGCCGGGCGCCTCCGCCCCGTCAGTCCGGCAGCCGCACCGCGCTCTCCGCCGCCAGCAGCAGGGCCTCCTCGCCCTCGAGCAGGCGGGTGTGCTCGCCGAGGACGAAGGTCAGGGTGATCCCGTCCTCGCCGCGCCCGGCGAGCCGCTCCGCCAGCCGCGGCGGCAGGTCCTGCGGCCGGTACTCCCAGGTCTCGATCACCAGGTGGCGGACCGGCATCGGCCCCGTCGAGGCGCGGGTGGGGGCCCAGGCCGGCGAGGTGCGCCGGCCGACCCGCAGCAGGGAGGGAGGGCCGAGCACGACCAGGGCGCGGCCCCGGTCGGTGAGGCTGCCGCGCTGGCCCTGCTCGGGGTACTGGCGGTCGGCGGCGGTCACCCGCTGCTCGAACAGCTCCCGGGCGCGGTTGCCGGGCAGGGTGGGATCGGGATCGCGCCGGCGCCAGAACTCGGCCACGAACACCGCCGCCTCGGAGTCGCTGCGCAGGCGCCGCAGCTCCCGCTCCTCCGCCGGCAGCAGCAGCCAACGCACGGGACCCTCCGCCCACTGCCGCACCGGGCGGCTGAGCCTCGGGTTCGCGACTCCCGAGCAGGCGGCGAGCAACACCATCCCCGCGACGATGCCCCCGAGGCGCGTCGGTGGTCGCGTGGCAGCCCCTCCCCGAGATCAGTGGACCCGGTCGCCGCCCGGATCGGGCGCCTCCTCGACGCCCCCGAAGGCCTCCTCGTAGCGCGCCAGATTGCTCTGCAGCGCGCCGATGATGCGCTTCAGGTGCCCCGGGCTGGTGACCAGACGCGCGGTGACGACCCCCTGCGGGGGCGCCAGGTTGATGAAATCGAGGATGAACTCCTCGCGCGTGTGCGTGATCCGCAGCAGATTAGTATAGCGACCCTTCAGCTCCTCGTCGGAGATCTTGACGTTCAGCGACGCGGCGCCCGCCGGGTTGGCTTCGTCGGCTCGGTTCACGGGGGGCCTCCTGGGAAGGGTGGGCGAACGGCGGATGGGGTGCGGCGGCGGGCCGATGCTACCACCGCAGGTACACCGCCAGATCCGCCACGTTGGTGCCCGTCGGACCGGTGACCAGCAGCGTCCCGGCGAGCCGCGCCAGCGCGGTGTGCGAGCCGTGGCCGGCGAGTGCGGCGGCCGGGTCGGTCCCCGCCTCGCGCAACCTGCTCCAGGTGGTGGCGTCGACCACCGCGCCGGCGGCGGAGGTCGGACCGTCGACCCCGTCGGTGGCGAGCGCCAGGACCACCTCGTGGCCCGCCCGGGCCGGGTCCGCGGCGAGCGCCGCGGCGGCGGCCAGCGCCAGCTCCTGGTTGCGGCCGCCGGTCGCCCCGGCCGGCGGCTCGGCGGCCAGCCGGACCGTGGTCTCGCCGCCCACCACGCGCGCCGCCGGCCCGCGCCCGGGCAGCCTCCGCCCGGCGGCCACCAGGTCGCGCCCGGCGGCCGCGGCCTCGCCCGCCAGCCGGCCGCGCTCCACGGCGAAGCCGCGGTCGGCGAGCAGGCGACCGGCGGCCGCGACGGCCGTGGCGTTGCCCGCCAGCAGATGGTGCCGCGCCCGCGCGGCCGCCGGGTCGCCCGGCGACAGCGTCTCCGGCAGCTCGCCGCGCGCCCCCGCCTCGAGATGACGCCGGACCGCCGGCGGCACCGCCAGCCCGTCCACCGCGGCGAGCGCCTCGGCGAACGACGTCGGATCGGCGGCGAACGGCCCCGAGGCGACGGTCGCCGGGTCGTCCCCCGGGACGTCCGAGACCAGCAGCACGGTCACCCGCCCGGGAGCGCGGCGCAGCGCCCCGCCGCCCTTGAGCGCCGACAGGTGCTTGCGCACCGCGTTGACCGGGCCGATCGGCAGCCCGGAGGCGAGCAGCTCGCGCTGGGTGGCGGCGAGGTCGGCGAGGGTCAGGCCGGCGGCCGGGAGCTCCAGGCAGGCCGAGCCGCCGCCCGAGACGAGCGCCAGGAGCGGCCGGTCGGAGGACAGGGCGGCGAGCCAGGCGGCCAGCCGGCGTCCCGCCGCCGCGCTGCCGGGGCCGGGAACCGGGTGCTCGCCGACCCGTTCCTCCCAGCCGGCGGCGTCCAGCGACGGGCTGGCCGCCGGGCGTACGGCGAGCGCCGGGGCGCCGGCGTCGGGCGCCGCCGCAGCGCCGCGCGCCATCGCCGCCGCCGCCTTGCCGAGGGCGAAGACGCCCGACCAGGAGGTCGCCGCGGCCGCCACCGCGGCGCGCACCCGCGGCTCGGGATCGACCGCGGCCAGCACCGCGCGCACCAGCTCGTCGGTGAGCTCCACCGGGCTCCCGCGCCGCGCGCCGCGCCTCAGGCCGGCGGCCGCCACTCGACGCCGCCCGAGAACTCCCAGCGGTGCTCGGGGAAGTAGACCCCGACGCCGCCGGTGCGGGCGGTGACGGTGAAGCGGACCGCGTGGCTCCAGTAGTCGTAGGGCGCGCCCTCGCGGCTGTGCACCGCCACGTCGAGCAGGTACTCGCCGGGGGCGAGGCGCAGGGCCGGGCACACCAGGCGCACCGTCGCGGCACCCTCGAGGCGCCCGGCCGTGAAGCCTTCCAGGTGGGTGTTGGTCCCCCAGCACTCGACGCCGCGGGGGGTCGCCACCCGGACGCCGAAGACGAAGTCGTCGAGCGGCTGCCGGCTGCGCACCGCGAGCTCGAAGGTCGCCGGCTCGCCGCTCGCCAGGTGGTAGCGCTCCTCTCCCCCGGGGCCCAACAGGCGGACCGCGGCGATCTCCGCCTCGCGCGAGCCCCAGCGGCGCTCGTCGCGGTCGCCGGCGTCGCGCGCCTCCGCCTCCTCGTCGCGCTCCTCGCGGTGCGCCTCGCCCTCGGCCTCCGCGACCGCCTGGCGGTAGGCGTCGACGACCCGCCGCGGCTCGCCGAGGAGCCGCTGGCGGCCGCCGTCGAGCCACAGGACGCGGTCGCACAGCGTCGCCGCCAGGTCCAGCGAGTGGCTGACGAAGAGCAGCGTCCGCCCGGAGGCCAACAGCTCCTCGATGCGGCGCAGGCACTTGTGCGCGAAGGCCTCGTCGCCCACCGCCAGCACCTCGTCGACGAGAAGGATGTCGGGGTCGGTGTGGACGGCCACCGCGAAGCCGAGCCGCACGTACATGCCCGACGAGTAGTTCTTGACCGGCTCGTCGATGAAGTCGGCGAGCCCGGAGAAGGCGATGATCGAGTCGAGCCGGCGGTCGATCTCGCGCCGGCTCAGCCCGAGCACGGCGCCGTTGACGTAGACGTTCTCCCGGCCGGTGATCTCGGGGTGGAAGCCGGCGCCGAGCTCGATCAGCGCCGCCACCCGGCCGTCCACCACCACGCGCCCGGCGGTGGGCTGGAGGATGCCCGCCACCACCTTGAGCAGCGTCGACTTGCCGGAGCCGTTGCCGCCGACCACCCCGAACGCCTCCCCGCGCTCCACGGCGAAGTCGACGCCGTCGAGGGCGACGATGGCCTGCTGGCGCGACAGGCCGCGGGTCAGCGAGCCGTCGACCAGGGCGCTCTTGAGCGTGCGCAGCTGCGCTCCCGCCCCCATGCGCCGGAAGAGCTTGACCAGCCCCTCGACCCGGAGCGCCGGCGTCGCGCCGCTCACGCCGCCTCCACCAGGGTCTCGCGCAGACGGCCGAAGATCCAGGTGCCCACCCCCCAGGCGACCACCGCCACCAGCACCATCTGCAGCCACAGCGAGAGGTCGGGGACGACGCCGAAGAACAGCGTCTGCTGGTAGGCGAGGGCGTAGGGGGTGAAGGGGTTGAGCCGCACCAGCCACCACAGCGGCCGCAGGGTGACGGCGTCGAGCGGGTAGAGGATGGGGGTGAGGAAGAAGAGCAGGGTGAGCAGGTTGGCGACGATGTCGCGGACGTCCTTGAAGTGGACGTTGAGCGCCGCCAGCCCGAGCACCATGCCGGCGACGAGCGGCAGCTCGAGCAGGATCACCACCGGCAGCAGCACGGCGGAGGGGCCGCCGAGGGGGTGGCCGAGGAGTCGCCCCACCACCAGCCCCGCGGCCAGGATCGGCACCGCGAGGAGGAAGTGCGCCAGGTTGGCGAGCACCGCCACCATGGGCAGCACCTCCAGCGGGAAGACCGCCTTGCGCAGCAGCCCCGAGTTGGTGATGAACGACATCGAGCCCTCGAGGATCGACGACGACACCCACACCCAGGGGAACAGCCCGGTGATCAGGAACAGCGCGTAGGGCTCGAGCGTCGACCCCTGCGCCACTGGCCGCCGGAAGACGAAGCCGAAGACGAAGGTGTAGACGCCGAGCAGCAGCAGCGGGTTGGCCAGCGACCAGAAGAAGCCCAGCAGCGAGCCGCGGTAGCGGGCCTTGAGCTCCCGCGCCGTCAGCGTGCCGAGCAGGCTGCGGAAGCGGAGGAGCTCGCGGGCGGATCGCAGCATGGGAGGGCGGGGCGGACCCGCTGCGCCGGCCGGCGGCCCCGCGGGCGGCCTAGGAGCCGGAGGCGGCGGCGCCGCGGGAGCGGTTGAGCTGATCGATGCGGCGCAGGATCTCCTGCCGCTTGTCCTCGACCGCCTTCTCGTAGTCGACCAGCTGGCCGTCCTCGATCAGGTAGGTGCGCGGGAACTTGCCCACGTCGCCCTTCTCGTCGAACTGGATCATGCCGCTCGCCCCGTGGTAGTTGCGGATGCTCCGCATCCCCTTCCACAGGTCGCGCGGGCTGCGACCGCCTTCGTTCAACGCCTGGATCACCACCATCAGCGCGTCGTACCCGTGGGCCGCCCAGATGCCCGGCTTCTCGCCGTACTTCTCCTGGTAGGCCTTCATGAACGCGGCGACCGCGGGGTCGTCGGGCTGGACGGCGGTCTGGGTGAGGATCACGCCCTCGGCCTGGTTGCCGGCCTCGGCGATCACCTCCGGCGCCGCGTAGGCGGAGGTGGTGAGGATCTTGCCCTCGAAGTTGCGCTTGCGCAGCTCCGAGACGATCTGGCTGGTGTTGCGCGCGTAGTCGGCGATGTAGACCGCCACCGGCTCGTCGCCGAGCGCCCGTTCCACCAGCGGCGCGAAGTCGGTGGTGTCGGGCGGGTACTCGATGACGTCCGCCACCTTGCCGCCGTAGCGCTCGAACTCGCTCTTGAACACGTCCTGGATGCCGCGCGCGTACGGCGACTCCGCCGCCAGGATGACCGCCTTGTCGATGCCCAGGGTCTGGGCGGCGAAGTTCCCCATCTTCGAGCCCTCCTTGAAGTCGGAGGGGAAGATGCGGAAGAAGTTGCGCGAGATGCCGGTCAGGCGCGGGCTGGAGGCCGACGGCGACAGCAGCACGCGATCCTGCTCGTCGGAGATCGGCACCATCGCCAGCGCCTCGTCGGTGGTGACGCCGCCGATCACCGCCGCCGCGCCGTGGTCGTAGAGCTCCTCGGCGAGCTTGCCCGCGGTGGCGGCATCGCTCTTCGAGTCCTCGACCTGCAGCTCGACCTGCCAGTCGATCTCCTGGTCCGCCTGCACCTGCTCGTAGGCCAGCATCAGCCCGTCGCGGATCGGCTTGCCGTAGATCGAGTACTGGCCGGTCAGCGGCAGCACCGCCCCCACCTTCACCGGGCCGCCGCCGCAGGCGGCGATCCCGGCCGCCAGGACGGCGGTGCAGGCGAGGCTCGTGATGACTCTCAGGGTCCGGCTCATCGTCTCGTCCTCAACGGGTTACGCCGGCACCGGGCCGACGCCCGGCGCGGAACCGCGCCCGTTTGTAGCGCAGCACCCGGCGGCTGTCAACAGACGTGCCCGGGGAGCCGACTCCCGGCGCACCCTCAATCGAGATCGAACGGACGCGGCGGCGGCGCCTCGTCGGGCTCCTCCTCGGCGCGCTTGAGGGCCTCCTGGAACTTCTCGGCCAGCAGGCGGTCGCGATCGCGCTCGGCGGCGCGGGCCCGCTCGAAGGTCTCCTCGGCCCGGCCCCGGTCGCTCTCGAGCCCGGCGAGCAGGGAGTCGAAGTCGTGCCCCCCGCCGGGCGGCCGTTTGGGCGTCCGGTGCGCGAGCACCTCTCCGGTGGCGGCGTCGACGGTGAGGTCGCTGCCGCACTCGGGGCAGCGGACGGTGAGCTTGGAGTTCGCGGCCACCGGGCGATCATACCCCTTCCGCCCCGGGAGCCGCCCGGACGGTCGCGCGCGGCCGGCCGCGCTACACCGGCAGGCTCAGGTTGTAGGCGAAGCGCCCCCTCTGCACCACCAGGAACAGGCTGCCGCGATCGAAGGAGCGCAGCACCTCGCGGCCGAGCGCGGCGGGCTCGCCCACCCGCTGCCCGTTGGCCGCCAGGACGGCGTCGCCGGGGCGCAGGCCGCGCGCCGCGGCCGGAGTGCCCGGCGCCACCCGCTGCACCACCAGCCGCCCGCCCGAGGCGGCGACGGTCAGCCCCACGGTGCGCTCGAGCAGCTCCAGACCGAGCCCCCGGGGAGGACGCTCGGCGGCCAGCGACAGCGTGAGGCGCCGCTCGCCGCGGCGCACCGCGACCGGCAGCGCGTCGCCCGGCGGCGCCGAGTACAGCGCCGTGGTGACGTCCTCCCGGGCGGCGACCGGCTGCCCGGCGATCGCCACGACGACGTCTCCGGCGGCGAAGCCGGCGGCCGCCGCGGGCGAGCCGGGCACCACGCGGTCCACCCGCGCCCCCCGCTCGACCGGCAGGTCCTCGGCCCGCGCCAGCGCCACGTCGACGGTGGTCAGCCGCAGGCCGCTCCACAGCGGCCGCGTCTCGCCGTAGCGGCGCAGGTCGGCGACCACGCGGCGCGCCCGGTCCGCGGGAATGGCGAAGCCGATGCCGTTGGCGCCCGAGATGATGGCGGTGTTGATCCCGATCACCACGCCGCGCAGGTCGACCAGCGGCCCGCCGGAGTTGCCGGGGTTGATCGAGGCGTCGGTCTGCAGGAAGTCGGTGAAGCGGGTCTCGCCCGCACCCTGGGTCGGCAGCGCCCGGCCGCGGGCGGAGAGGGTGCCGGCGGTCACCGAGTGCGACAGCCCGTAGGGGTTGCCGATGGCCACCACCGTCTCCCCGATCAACAGGTCCGAGGCGGTGCCCAGCCCGACCGCCGGCAGGTCGTGGGCGGCGACCGAGAGCACGGCGAGGTCGGCGTCACGGTCGGAGCCGACCACGTCGGCCGGCAGCTCGCGGCCGTCGAGGGTGGTCACCGTGATCCGCGAGGCGCCTTCGATGACGTGGGCGTTGGTCACCACCACGCCGGCCGGGTCGACGATCAGGCCGGAGCCCAGCGACACGGCGCGGCGGCTGCGGCCCAGCAGGCCGCCGAAGAAGGGGTCGCGCTCGCGGACGAGCGACTCGGCGGAGATGTTCACCACCGCCGGCGAGACCCTCTCGACCACGTCGACCACCGGGTTGCGCCGGATGTCGTCGCCGGCCGCCGGCGGGGCGGCGACGGCGGCCGGCGCCGTGCGGGCGGCGAGGACGATGGCGAGGAGGGCGGCGGGGGCGGCGAGGTCGGAGGAAGTGGCCCGGTGCATGCACCGTTAGGATAAACGAGGTGCGGCCGCGGCCCGACCGCGGCCCTGGCACCGCTCGCGCCGGCCCCGGAGCCGGCAACACCGTCCCAGCGAAAGGAGCGTCCCGACGTGAGATCCCGGATCCAGCTCGCCGGCGCCGTGGTCGCGGCGGCCGCCGCGGCCCTCGTGGCGGCCCCCCCGGCCGCCGCGCAGAGCACCCCGGCGACCGCGGCGAAGAGCGCCGACATCTTCCCGTTCGCGGTCCACGAGAAGACCCTCGACAACGGCCTGAAGGTCTTCGCCATCCCCTACGACAGCCCGGGCACCGTGGCCTACTTCAGCGTCGTCCGCGCCGGCTCGCGGCAGGAGGTCGAGGCCGGCCACTCCGGCTTCGCCCACTTCTTCGAGCACATGATGTTCCGCGGCACCGACAAGTACCCGACCGACGCCTACAACGACATCCTCAAGCGCATGGGGGCCGACTCGAACGCCTTCACCACCGACGACTACACGAACTTCTACATCATCGGACCCTCGGCCCAGCTCGAGACCATGATGCAGATCGAGTCGGACCGCTTCGAGAACCTCAAGTACACCGAGGAGGCCTTCCGTACCGAGGCCCTGGCGGTGCTCGGCGAGTACAACAAGAACGCCTCGAGCCCGTTCCTGCCGATGTACGAGAAGCTGCGCGACCTGGCTTTCCAGAAGCACACCTACAAGCACACCACGATGGGCTTCCTGGCGGACATCCAGGCGATGCCGCAGTACTACGACTACAGCCTGCGCTTCTTCGACCGCTTCTACCGGCCCGAGAACGTGGTGCTGCTGGTGGTGGGCGACATCGATCCCGACCACGTCTTCTCCCTCGCCGGCAAGTACTACGGCGACTGGAAGCGCGGCTACAAGGCGGCCGCGATCGCCGCCGAGCCGTCCCAGAGGGAGGAGAAGACGGCCGAGCTGACGTGGCCCAACCCCACCCGGCCGCACCTGATGATGGGCTGGCACGTGCCGGCCTTCGACGCCGCCTCCACCGAGACGGCGGCCCTCGACGTCATCTCGCAGCTCGTCTTCGCCGAGTCGGCGCCGCTCTACCAGGAGCTGGTGGTCGACAAGCAGTGGGTCGACCAGATCGACGGGGACGCGCCGTTCCGCCGCGACCCGTACCTGTTCACCGTCTTCGCGCGCATCAAGAGCGACGATCTGGTCCCCCAGGTGCGGCAGGCGGTGGAGAAGGCGCTCACCGGCCTCGCCGAGAAGCCGGTCGACGCGGCGCGGCTGGAGCGCATCAAATCGCACCTGAGGTACGACTTCGCCCTGGGGCTCGACAGCCCCGGCGCGGTGGCCTTCGCCGCCGCCAACATGATCGACCTGACCGGCGGGGTCGAGGCCCTCAACACCCTGTACCGGCACTACGACGCGGTCACCCCGGCCGACGTCCAGCGGGTGGCCGGGCAGATCTTCAAGCCCACGAACGAGACGGTGGTGACGCTCGCCTACCAACCGCCGAAGACCGACGCGGCGGCCCCGGCCGCCGAGGGGGGGATGAGCCGATGACCGTGCACCGCACCTTCCGAATCGCCCTCGCCCTGCTCGCCGTCGCGCTGCCGGCGGCGGCCACCCTGGCTGCGCCGGCGGCCGGAGACGCCGGCGCGCCGGCGATCGACACCGTCACCGTCCCCAGCCCGGGCTCGCCGATCGTCGCCGTCCGCCTGATGTTCGACGCCGGCTCGATCTACGACCCGCCGGGCAAGGAGGGGCTGGCGGCCCTCACCGCGATGATGGTCGGGCAGTCCGGCACCGCCGAGCGCTCCTACGCCGACCTGGTCGACGCCCTCTACCCGATGGCGGCGTCGATCGACGTCACCACCGACCGCGAGGTCACGCTGCTCGCCGGCCGAGTGCACCGCGACAAGCTGGCCGACTACACCCGGCTGCTCACCGAGGCGGTCGTGTCGCCCGGCTTCGCGAGCAGCGACTTCGAGCGCAACAAGGAGCAGCTCGTCGCCTACCTGACCAGCACGCTGCGCTCCGCCAACGACGAGCTGCTGGGTCTCGAGGCGCTGCAGGACGCGATCTTCGCCGGCCACCCCTACGGCCATCCGCCGGAGGGCACGGTGCAGGGCCTGGCGGCCATCACCCTCGACGACGTCAAGGCGTTCTACCGGGCGCACTACACCCGCAAGGCGTTGATGCTCGGCGTCGCCGGCGGCTACCCGGACGGCTACGTCGCCGGCCTCCAGAAGAGCCTCGCGGCGCTGCCGGCGGGGAAGGCCGGCCGCATGGAGCTGCCCGCTCCGCCACCCGTCGAGGGCCGCGAGTTCACCCTCATCGACAAGGACACCGGCTCGGTCGGGATCCACTTCGGCTACCCGTTGCCGATCAACCGGTCCGACGACGACTACTACCCGCTGATGGTGGCCAACAGCTTCCTGGGCGAGCACCGCACCTTCCACGGCCGGCTGATGCAGCAGCTCCGCGCGCAGCGCGGCCTGAACTACGGCGACTACTCCTACATCGAGTACTGGCTGGCGCCGCCGTTCACCTCCAACCCGTCGCCCAACGTGCCGCGGCGGCAGCAGTACTTCAGCGTCTGGATCCGCCCGGTGCGCCCGGAGACGGCGCAGTTCGCCCTCCGCGACGCCCTCTACGAGGTCCAGCGGTTGCACGACCGGGGGATGACCAAGGAGGAGTTCGAGCTCACCCGCGACTTCCTCGTCAACTACTCGAAGCTGTGGGCGCAGACGCTCTCCGACCGCCTCGGCTTCCACATGGACAGCCGCTACTACGGGATGCCCTACTACATCGACGAGATCGAGAAGAAGCTCGACGCCCTGACCGTCGAGCAGGTCAACGCGGCGGCGAAGAAGTACCTCCAGACCGACCACTACCAGGCGGTGTTCGTCACCGACGACGCCGACGAGGTGGAGGCGGCGCTGAAGGGCGACCAGCCCAGCCCGATGACCTACAACTCCGAGGTCGCGCCCGAGGTCCTGGAGGCCGACAAGACCATCCAGAAGCTGCCGGTGCGGCCCACCGAGCTGACCGTCGTCGGCGTCGGGCAGGTCTTCGAGACCGGCAAGGCGCTGGACGAGTAGGCGACCGGCCTGCCGCCGGGGGGGCGCCCGCCCCCCCGGCCGCTCCTCAGGCCCCGCCCTCAGCGCCGTCGGCGCCCGGCGAGGAACGCCGTCGTCGCGGCGCCGGCGCCGAAGGCCCCGCCCACCAGCCCCACCAGCTCCACCGTCCGCACCCGGCCGCCCAGGCCGGCGGCCGAGCTCGCCAGCACGACGAGCGACAGCACCAGGCCGACCGCTTCGAGCACCGTGCGCAGGCGCCGGCGGTCGCCGACCGGCTCCGCTCCGTGGTCGCGTCGCATCGCCGGCGATCCTACCCTCCGGCGGCGACCGGATCGCCGCGCAGGTAGACGGGCGACGGGCCCAGGCGGAGGCGGCGCGGCTCGAGCCGCGAGACGGCGCCGCCCCGGGTGACCACTTCGCGGACCGGGAAGCCGGGCGTCAGCTCGACCTCGCCGGCGACCGCCCACGCCACCACCACCGACGTCCCGGCGGCGCTGCGGAAGCGGTGCAGCCGGGCCCCCTCCGGAGCCGCCACCCGTCCCTCGGCGGTGGCGCCGGCGAGCTCGGCGAGCAGGGTGCGCAGGGCGGCGAAGGCGGGGCGGCGGCGCAGCGTGCCGTCGGCCTCCGGCGCCGCCAGGCCGTAGCCGCGGGCGGCGAGCCGCCACCAGTAGGCGCGCTCGGCGTGGCCCGACGCCAGCACCGGCACCAGGTAGCGCACCAGGTAGTCGGCCTGGGTCTCCTCGTCCACCGAGACCAGGCGCCCGGCCGGCGAGTGCGGCCCCTCCCAGAGCGGCCAGTTGAACTCGGTGATCCACGACACCGGGGCGACGCGCCGCGAGGTCTCGGCGATGGCCCGCAGCAGGGTGACCTTGTCGACGGTGTCGAAGCCCGCCTGCCGGTTCTCCGGCGCGCCGCGGCGATCGACGTAGAGCAGCGACGCCAGCCCGTCGAGCCGCGGCAGCGCCGGCAGGTTGACCAGTCCGGCGGTGACGTGGGGCTCGAAGTCGATCACCGCGGGCCCCAGCAGGCGGACCGCCGGGTCGCGGCGGCGCAGCACCTCGGCCGCGGTGCCGGCCAGGGCCGCGTACTCCCCCGGGTTCCACACCCCCCACTTGCTGCGGTTGACCGCCTGGCCCACCTGGAACCAGCGGCCCCAGGGGGTGAAGCGCTCGGCCAGCTCCTCGACCGCGGCGCGCCAGCGCGGCGGGTCGCGCACCAGCTCTCGGCTCTGCGGCAGCGCGAAGGCGAGGTCGAGGCCGCGCCCGGCCAGCTCGCGCGCCAGCTCCTCCGCCGCGCCGTGCTCCCGCTCCCAGGGATGCAGGCGGAGCAGGAGGTGGCGCACCCCGAGCTCCGCGACGGCCGCCAGCAGACCCTCGGGATCCTCCGGGCGCGGTCGCACCGCGACACCGGCGACACCGAACGGCACCCGCCGCGCGTCGCGCTCGGCGCGCAGGGCCCGGTAGCGCCGCCACACCCGCGGCGTCGCGGCCGCCACGGTGGCGGCCTGGACCAGGAACGGGCCGGCGTCGGCGGCGCGGCTCGCCAGCTTGGCCAGCTTGCCGGCGTGCAGGTGGGGCTGGTCGGAGAGCGGGTCCCAGACGGTGCGGTCGCGGGTCGCCACGCCGGCGGGCGCCCGGGGGATGTGGGCGTGGGTACCGCGCGGCAGCACCAGGTCGCGCGCCCAGCGCAGCACGCCGCGGAGCCGGCCGCGCACGGCGCGCTTGGCGTCGTTCTTCCAGCGGAAACCGTGATGGTAGGCGAGGTAGCGGCGGTGGCGCAGCCCGTGGCCCGCGGCGAGCCCGTAGGCCGCCAGGAAGCGGCGCTGGTCGGCCGGCCGGTGGATCATCATCCGCGACAGGTCGCGCAACCGCTCGTTGACGGTGGGCGGCCGCCCCGCCCGGGCGCGGTTGAGGTCGATCAGCGACAGCTCGGGCGGCGCCCCCTCCCTCCAGCGCACCAGGACGTTGCCGCTGGACAGGTCGCGGTGCCAGAAGCCGGCGTCGTGGAAGCGGCGCAGGGTCGCGCCGAGGGCGTCGAGGAAGCGGTCGGTGTCGACGCCGGGGAACTCCTCGCCAGCCCGACCGGCGTTGAGCGCCCGCAGCAGGTAGCGCGCCTCGGTGGCGTCCTCGAGCGCGGCGCAGGCGTAGTACGACGGCCCGTCGGGGCGGTCGGACTCGACCAGCAGCAACGGCTCCGGCGTCGCCAGCCCGGCGGCGCGCAGCGCCCGCGCCACCCGCCAACTGCGCTCCGCCTTGCTCCCCTTCAGGCGCCGTTCGAGGCGGCCGCGCAGGCCGGCGTTGCGGAACTGCTTGACGGCCAGGGCCCGCGGCCCGTCCGGCGTCTCCACCCGCACCTGGTAGATGTAGTTGCGCCCCCAGTGGAGGGTGCGCTCGGAGACGCCGGGGTCGACGACGCGCTCGACCGCCCGGAGCAGCGCCTCGACCTCCCAGCTCCCCGCCGCCTCGCCGTGCCAGGGGTCGAACCCGAAGGCGACGGTGGGGGCGGGCGGGGGGTCAGACCTCGGTGATGTCGAAGCGCTCGTGGTGGAACTCCGGGTCGCTCTGGATCAGCACGCGCGTGCCCAGGCTGCGCTCCACTTCGTCGAGGATGGCGCTCTCCTCCCCCTGCAGGGCCGCCGACACGTCCGGGTGCACCCGCAGCAGCAGCTCGCCGTCGATCGGCCGGTGGCGCCACTTCAGCAGCTCGCCGCGCAGGTTGAGACAGATCGTGCCCACGCCCTTGATCCGGCCCCGGCCGTCGCAGTAGGGGCACGGCTGGGTGAGCAGCCGCTCGAGGTTCGACCGGCTGCGCTTGCGGGTGATCTCGACGAGGCCGAACTCCGAGATCGACAGCACCTTGGTCTTGGCGCGATCGCGGGCCAGCTCCGCCATCAGGCGGGCGAACACCTCGTCCCGGTGCTCCTGCTCGGCCATGTCGATCAGGTCGATGACCAGGATCCCCCCGAGGTCGCGCAGGCGGATCTGGCGGACGATCTCGCGCACCGCCTCGAGGTTGGTCTGCAGCACCGTGTCCTCGAGGTTCGTGCGGCCCACGAAGCGCCCGGTGTTGACGTCGATCGCCACCAGCGCCTCGGTCGGGTTGATGACGATGTAGCCGCCGGACTTCAGCCACACCTTGCTCTTCAGCGCCGCCTCGATCTGCTCCTCGATGCCGAACTGCTCGAACAGGTTGGCGTCCTGGCGGTAGAGCTTGACCTTGGCGACCAGCGACGGCTGCACCTGGTCGAGGAACTCGACGATGCGCTGGTAGGTGTCCTCGCCGTCGACCAACAGCACCGAGGTGTCGGCGGAGAGCTGGTCGCGCACCACGCGCAGGGCGAGATCGAGGTCGCGGTGCAGCAGGGTCGGCGCCCCGACACCGCTGGCGCGCTCGTGGATGCGGCCCCACAGCCCCTCGAGGTAGTCGAGGTCGCTGGCGAACTCCTCGCGCCCCTTGGCCTCGCCGACGGTGCGCACGATCAGCCCCGCCCCCACGCCGCGCTCCGCCGCCAGCTCGCGCAGCAGCTCGACCAGCCGCTCGCGCTCCGCCTCGTCCTCGATGCGCCGCGACACGCCGAGATGGCGCACCGTCGGCAGCAACACCAGATAGCGCCCCGGCAGGGTGACGTGGGTGGTGATCCGCGCCCCCTTGTTGGGCAAGGGGTCCTTCACGACCTGGACGATGATCTCCTGGCCGCCCCGCAGCAGGTCGCTGATCGAGGGGTGCTCGTTGTGCGGCGGCACCTCGTCGACCTCGTCCTCCAGCTCGAGGTCACCGGCCGTCTCGACGCTCTCCACCACGTCGCTGACGTAGAGGAAGGCGTCGCGCTCGAAGCCGATGTCCACGAAGGCCGCCTGCATCCCCGGCAGCACCCGGGTCACCCGGCCCTTGTAGACGTTGCCCACCAGGCCCTGGTGGCGGTGGCGCTCCACGAAGATCTCCGTGAGGCGGTCGTCCTCCAGCACCGCGAGCCGCGTCTGGTGCGGATCGCTCTCGACCAGGATCTTCTGTCCGTCCGCCACCGGTTGGGTCTCCCGGCCCGCCGCTCCGAGGTCCGCCAGGGCGGGCGCCGCCGCATTGTAGCCGCACGGGCCGCCGGGCCCCGGAGAGCGCCGCCAGACCCGCGAGCCGCCGACAGCGGGGACGGAGGTCCCCGGCGGCGCCAGGACGACGCACCGCCCGGCGGCCGCCGGGCTCAGGCGTTGACGTAGCGGCGGAAATCGATCCCCAGGATCAAGCCGAGGATCGCGAAGTTCACCAGGGTGAACGAGCCCCCGTAGGAGAGGAAGGGCAGGGGGATGCCGGTGATCGGCAGGTAGCCGACCACCATGGCGGTGTTGTAGAGCACGTGGAAGGCGAACAACGAGACCAGCCCGACGACGATCAGCACGGCGACGCGCTCGCGGGCGCGCAGCGCCACCCGGAGGGCGTTGAGGATGAACACGGCGTAGAGCCCGAGCACCGCGGCGGAGCCCAGGAAGCCCCACTCCTCGGCCAGCACCGAGAAGATGAAGTCGGTGTGACGGGCCGGCAGGAAACGGAGCTGGCTCTGGGTGCCCTGCATATAGCCCTTGCCGGTGAGCCGGCCCGAGCCGACGGCGATCTTCGACTGCTGGACCTGGTAGCCGGCGCCCAGCGGGTCGCTCTGCGGGTTGAGGAAGGTGTGGACGCGCTCGCGCTGATAGTCCTTGAGGCCGAACATCCAGCCGCCGACGGCCAGCAGGGTCAACGCCACCGCCACGACGGCGACGAAGCGCCAGCGGATCCCGGCGACCAGCAGCATGCCGGCGAACATCGGCAGGTACATGACCGCGCTGCCGAGGTCCGGCTGCAGGGCGAGCAGGAGCATGGGGAGGGCGACGATCCCCAGCGCCGCCGCGATCTGCTTGACGGTCAGGTGGCGCCGGTTGGCGCTGGCCAGGTAGCGGGCGAGGAAGATGGCGGTGGTCAGCTTCGCCAGCTCGCCGGGCTGCAGGCCCACGCCGGCGACGGTGAACCAGCTCCGCGCGCCGCCGGCCACCCGCCCGGCAAACAGCACCAGGACCAGCAGCCCGAGACCCACCAGGTAGAGGAGCAGCGCGAGGTCGACCAGGGTGCGGTAGTTGATCGCCGTCAACACCGCCATGAGGACCACCCCGAGGCCGATCCACACGAGCTGGCGCGGCAGGTAGTCCACCGGCATCTCGGAGCTGGCGCTGTGCACCGTCGCGGCGCCGATCGCCGACAGCACCAGTGCCGACAGCAGCAGCGCCCAGTCGATGCCGCTGAAGTTGCGGAAGGCCGGCCGTTCCTCGCCGACGCTAAGCGCGGTCGCCACCGGGCCGGTCCTCCTGGAGATGGAAGTACTCCTCGTAGAGCTCCTTGGCGATGGGCGAGGCGCCGGAGGAGCCCGAGCCGCCGTGCTCGTTGAACACCACCACCACGAGCTGCGGGTCGCCGAACGGCGCGAACGAGGCGAACCAGGCGTGGTTGCGCAGCTTCCAGGGACGGTCGTCGTTGTCCTCCTCGAGGCCGCCGGCGACCTGCACCGTGCCGGTCTTGCCGGCGTACTCGAGCCCGGGGATGTGGGCCCGCCAGTACGCGGTGCCGCCCGGCGACATCACCCCGTGCATGCCCTCGCGGACGACCTCGAGGATCGACGGGTCGACCGGCACGCGGGGGACGCGGGCCTCCTTCTCGCCCTCGATCAGGTGGGGCACCACCAGCCGGCCGCCGTTGGCGATCGCCGCCGTGGCCCGGGCGATCTGGATCGGTGTCACGGTCAGCGCCCCCTGGCCGATCGCCACCGAGATGGTCTCGCCCGGATACCAGGGGTGGTGGCGCACCCGCTGGCTCCACTGCGGGTCGGGCACCAGGCCGGTCTTCTCGCCCACCAGCTCGATCCCGGTCAGGTGCCCGAGCCCGAAGGCGCGGGCGAAGTGGGCGATGCGCTCGATGCCCATCTCCTGCCCCAGGTGGTAGAAGAAGACGTTGCAGGAGTGCTTGATGGCGTTGCGGACGTCCATCGACCCGTGCCCGCCCGGCTTCCAGCACTTGAAGCGGCGCCCGTAGATCACCGTCGAGCCGGAGCAGAAGAAGTGCGTGTCGGTGGTGATCACCCCCGACTGCAGGCCTCCCGAGGCCATGATGATCTTGAACACCGAGCCGGGCGAGAAGGCGTTCTGGATCGCCCGGTTCTGCAACGGGTCGTTCTGGTTGGCGAGCAGCTCCTGCCACTCGGCCGCCTTGATGCCGTGCGAGAACATGTTGGGGTCGTAGGCGGGGCTCGAGGCCATCGCCCGGATCGCCCCGGTGCGCGGGTCCAGCGCGATGATCGCGCCGACCTTGTCGCGCAGCAGCCGCTCGGCCGCCTGCTGCAGGCCGAGGTCGAGGGTGAGCACCAGCTTGCGGCCGGGGTGCGCCTCCTCGCGGCCGTACTCCCGCACCAGCTTGCCGCGGCTGTCGACGACCACCGCCCGCTCGCCGTTGGCGCCGCGCAGATCGCCGTCGTAGGTGAGCTCGATCCCCTTCTTGCCGATCAGGTCGCCGAGCCGGTAGTGCGGCCCGTCGCCGTCGCGGGCGCGCTCCAGGTCACGCTCGGAGACCTCCCCGAGGTAGCCCAGCACGTGGGCCATCTGGGAGCCGTAGCGATACAGCCGCAGGTGCCCGACGTCGATCTCGAACTCCGGGTGCTCGAGCGCCTCCGAGCTGAAGCGGGCGACCTCGGAGAGGGTCAGGTTGCGGGCCAGCGGCACCGGCTGGTAGTCGGGCTGCCCCGCCGACTTGACCAGGTTCTCGCGCAGCTCGGCCGCCGGCCGCCCCAGCAGGTGCGAGGCGAAGCCCAGGCTGGCGGCCAGGTCCGGCGTCCGGCTGCGGTCGATCAGCAGGTTGTAGCTCGGCGTGTTCTCGACCAGCAGGTGCCCCTCGTGGTCGTAGATCAGGCCGCGCGGGGCGCGCACCGTGAGGCGGCGCAGGCGGTTGTTCTCGGCGAGCTCGGCGTAGTGGGCGCCGCGCACCAGCTGGACGTACCAGAAGCCGCCGGCGACCGCCAGCAGCGCCGCCGCCACCACGACGGAGAGCGCCCGCACGCGGGTGCCGAGCTCGTCGCGGCTCTGTCGCTGGACCTCCATCGTCTCCTTCCGTCCGCCGCCGGCTACAGGCGCAACCGCTTGCCGCGGTGCAGCCGGCGCTGCTGGGTGCCGGTCCGCCAGCGCTGGCCGGACGCGAACACCACCAGCGCCACCAGGCCGCAGCCGAGGGCGCGGATCCCGATCCACAGCGGCTCCGGCAGCTCACGTTCCGGCAGCAAGATCAGCACCAGGCTGGCCAGGACGACCTGCTGGACCACGGAGGCGGCCGCGGCCACCAGGAAGACGCCGCTGGGACGCTCGATGACCAGCCGCTGGGCGAGGCGGGCGGTGCCGTAGCCGACCAGGGTGTTGGCGAAACCGTGCAGCCCGAAGAGCCCGGCGGTCAGGACGTCCTCGACCAGCCCCGCCACCAGCCCGCCGGCCAGGCCGCCGAAGCTGCCGCCGCGCAGGCCGTAGAGCACCGTCAGGACCAGGAACAGGTCCACGGAACGGCCGAATTCCGGGATCAGCGCCACCCCGGCGGAGTGCACCAGCAGGACCACCAGCAGACCCGCGGCGTAGCGGACGGCGCTCAGCGCGCTCATGGCGCCGCCGGCTCCTCGGGGACGTTCAGCCGCGGCAGCAGGTAGACCTGGTCGAGCACCCCGAAGTCGACCGCCGGCTCGACCTCGACGTCGAGGAACAGGTCGTCGCTCTCCCCGACCGACAGCACCCGCCCCACCGGCAGCCCGCGCGGGTAGATGCCGTCCACCCCGGAGGTGACGATCTCGTCGCCGGCCACCACGTCGGTCTGCTTGGGGAGGAAGTCGAGCGACAGCCCCTCGGCGCCGCTGCGCACCACGCCCTGGCGGCGGGTGCGGCGGATCATCGCGCCCACGGCGGCGGCGCGGTCGGTGAGCAGCTGCACCTTGGCGTAGCCCGGCACCACTGCGATCACCCGCCCCACCAGGCCGGTGTCGCTGATCACCGGCTGGTTGGTCTCCGCCGGCTCGTCCCCGGTGTAGAGGATCAGGGTGCGCAGCCAGGAGGAGTGGTCGACGTAGACCACGTCGGCGACCCGCAGGCGGCCGGGCGCGGCGCGGCTGTAGTCGAGCGCCGACGACAGCCGCTCCATCTCGCCCTCCACCTGCGACAGGTGCATCACCTCGAGCTCGAGCCGCTCGTGCTCGGCCTTCAGGCGGCGGTTCTCGCGCGCCAGCTCCTCGCGGCTCTTGAGGCTCTCGCGCAGCCCCTCGGCGCCGGTGGAGACCGCCGCCACCGAGTGGGTGACCGGGGCGACGAAGCGCAGCAGGAGGTTCTCGAGGTAGGTGTCGCCGGCCCCCGGCGACGGGGCCTGCAGCGACAGCATCACCAGTTGGCCGGCGAGCACCGCGAACAGCAGCCAGGCCGTGCGCCGCTCGTTCACCACGGCCGCCGCCGACTCACCGCAGCGAGACCTTGCGCAGCAGGTCGAAGTCCGACAGCAACCGCCCGGTGCCCAGCACCACCGAGGCCAGCGGGTCCTCCGCCAGCACCACCGGCAGCCCGGTCTCGTCGCGCAGCCGCTGGTCGAGATTGCGCAGCAGGGCGCCGCCGCCGGACAGCACGATGCCCTTGTCCATGATGTCGGCCGACAGCTCCGGCGGAGTGCGCTCGAGCGCCATCTTGACCGCGTCGACGATGGTGGCCACCGGCTCCGACAACGACTCGCGGATCTCGTCGTCGGTGACCACGAGCGTCTTCGGCACCCCCTCGACCAGGTCCCGCCCCTTGATGTCCATCTTGATCTCCTCCTTCAAGGGGTAGGCCGACCCGAGGTCGATCTTGATCTGCTCGGCGGTGCGCTCGCCGATCAGCAGGTTGTACTTGCGCTTCAGGTACTGGATGATCGCCTCGTCCATCTCGTTGCCGGCGATGCGCACCGAGCGGCTGTAGACGGTGCCCGCCAGCGAGATGACGGCGACGTCGGTGGTGCCGCCGCCGATGTCCACGATCATGTTGCCCGAGGGCTCGGTGATCGGCAGCCCGGCGCCGATCGCCGCCATCATCGCCTGCTCGACCAGGAAGACCTCGGAGGCACCGGCCCGCTCCGCCGAGTCGCGCACGGCGCGCTTCTCCACCTGGGTGATCTCCGAGGGGACCCCGATGACGATCCGCGGATGGACGTACATCTTGCGCCCGTGCGCCTTGCGGATGAAGTACTCGAGCATCTTCTCGGTGACCTCGAAGTCGGCGATCACGCCGTCCTTCATCGGCCGGATCGACTCGATGTTGCCGGGGGTGCGGCCGAGCATCTCCTTGGCCTCGCTGCCCACCGCCTCGATCTTGTTGGTCAGCTTGTTGATCACCACCACCGAGGGCTCGCGGACCACGATGCCCTGGTTGCGGGCGTAGACCAGGGTGTTGGCGGTCCCCAGATCGATCGCCAGGTCCTTGGAAAAATGACGCAACAATGAGAAAGCCATGATTCTCCGTTTCTTCGCTGAGATGCTCTGGCCGGGCGGGTGCGGCCGGCTCGCGCCGGCCCCGCCCCCCGACCCGCCCGCTGCACACGCCGGGACGCCGGCCGCATCGGCCCGCGCGCTCCCCACGCAAGGTCACTGCCAATCGTGTCGTGCCGCCGGACCCCCGGAAGGTGCGGGACCCTCCGTCCAGCGGCTCGGAGAGGCCCGTCAGGGCCCGCTTTCGAGATAGACGCGCTGCCGCCGCTCGCTGACGTTTCCCCAGGCGTCCCGCGCCCGCACCACGATGAAGCTCCACCCCTCGCCGGGCAGCTGGATCGTCTTGGTGAAGGACCCGCTGGCGTTGACCGCCACCGCCTCACCGTTGACCTCGACGGCCGCACCGGGGTCGGTCCTGCCCTCGACGATGAAAATACTACCGTACCGGTTGGTGCCGACGATCTCGAGCGCCGGCGGCGTGCGGTCGGCGCCGTCGCCCTCGGCGGCCAGGGAGGCGACGCGGAAGCTGCGCGGCACCGACCAGGGCCCGCGGCCGCCGTCCGCGGTCTCCGCGGCGACACGCCACTGGAAGGACCCCTCGCCGCGCAGCCCGAGGGTGGCGCGGGGGCGCGCGCGCCCCTGGTCCTCGATCAGGTTGTCGACGAAGAGCTGGTCGCGCGCCACCTGCAGGCTGTAGCCGCGGGCGCCCGCCACCTCGCTCCACTCCAGCACCAGGACGCGCTGCCGGGACGGGTCGAACTCCTGGTTCTCGCGCGGCGCCGTCGGCTCCGGCGCCGGCGGCAGCCCGCGCGGCGCCGACAGGTCGCCGCCGCTCTGCACCACCTGCTCGAGCCCCCGCACGCGGCGCCGTTGCCCCTTGCGGTCGGAGACCTCCAGGCTGCCGCGCACCGCGGCGAAGCGGCCGCGGCCGGAGCCGTGGTCGTAGGTGACGTAGGCCTCCGAGTCCTCGGCCACGCGCGCCTGCGCGTCCGGCGTCTCCACCCGGCTCGGGCGGTTCGCCGTCGACAGGTTGACCCAGCCGTAGTCCATGCGGATCGCCTGCTCCCCGGAGCCACCGCCGCTGCCGCGCGGCCCCGAGATGATCAGCGAGGTGTTGGGGCGCACGGTGTAGAGCGTGCCGTCGGCGAACATGATCTCGGCGGAGCCGCTGGCGGCGGTGCGCAGGTAGTCCCCGGTGCGCAGCGCGACGCGGTTGCGCGCCTCCTCCCAGCGCGCCGCGTCGCCACGCCGGAACTGCACGTCGCCGTGGACGGTGATGAAGTGCGCCTCCCCGGTCTCGGCGCGGCGGTCGAGGGCGGCGAGGATGGCCGCCAGCGCGTTGCGGCTGCTGCGCGCGGAGCGGGAGGCGTGGCGGAAGTCGCCGCCCTTGTACGCCGTCTCGGCGTCGGCGAGGGCGTCGCGCGCCGAGTGCAGCTCGCCGGAGAAGCCGGGCAGCTCGGGGCGCGAGGCGAGGCGGGTCTCGAGGTCGTGGGACTCCACGATGAGCTGCTGCGCCTCGCGCTGGAGGGCCTCCGCCTCCCACCACCGGTAGGCCAGGAACAGGGCCACCAGGACCGCCACGGCGAACGACAGCAGCACCAGGCCGCGCAAGGTGTCGACCGAGACGCTGTACCACCGCAGCCGCCGGCGTTTCATCCGACGAAATATAGCAAGTCCTCGATCCCCCCGGCCGTCGCGGAGGTTGTCCGGCCGCGGGCCTCCTGCTACCATCCCCCTTCCGTCCGCTCCGGCGGCGAAAGGAGCTCTCCGTATGCTCAAGGCCCTCCGCGACAATCTCAAGTACCTGAGCTGGGTGCTGTGGATCATCATCGCCGCGTTCGTGGCGGCGATCTTCTTCGACTTCGGCCGCGTCACCGGCGTCGGCGCTCCCAAGGACGCGGCCGCCACGGTCGGCGGCGAGACGATCACCTTCGCGGAGTACGAGCAGCAGTACCGCTCGCTCGAGCGGCGCTACCGGGACATGTTCGGCGACCAGTTCTCCTCGCAGCTCGCGCAGCAGCTCAACCTCAACCGCCAGGCGATCGAGGCGCTGATCAACCGCAAGGTGCTCGCCCTGGAGGCGCACCGCCTCGGCCTGTCGGTCAGCGACGCCGAGGTGCGCCAGGCCATCCTCGACATCCCGTCGTTCCAGCAGGACGGGAAGTTCATCGGCCAGGCCCGCTACGCGCAGCTGCTGCAGTCCAACGGCTACACCACCGACCGCTTCGAGCAGGAGCTGCGCGACGACCTGCTGCTGCAGAAGATGCAGCAGATCATGGCGCAGAACGTCTACCTGTCGCCGAGCGACGTCGAGGAGGCCTACCGGCACGAGGTCGAGCGGGCGGCGATCCGCTACGTCCAGCTGCCGCAGACGCGGTTCACCGCCGAGGCGAAGGCCGGCCGCGAGGAGATGCAGGCCTACCTGGAGGCCCACCCCGACCAGTTCCGCCAGCCGGAGCAGCGCAAGGCCGCCTACCTGCTGGTCGACACCAACCGCCTGCGCGACGCCGCCACGGTCCCCGAGCAGGAGCTGCGCAGCTACTACGACCAGCACACCGACGAGTTCAGCCGGCCCGAGCAGGTGCGGGCGCGGCACATCCTGCTGCGCACCGGCGGCGAGCGCAGCGCCGAGGAGGCGCGCCGCGAGCTCGCCGACCTCCGCGGGCGCATCGCGGGCGGCGAGGACTTCGCGGCGGTCGCCCGCAAGGTGTCCGAGGACCCCGGCTCGGCCGCCAAGGGCGGCGATCTCGGCTTCTTCGGTCGCGGCCAGATGGTGCCGCAGTTCGAGCAGGCGGCCTTCGGCGCCAAGGTCGGCGAGCTGGTGGGCCCGGTGGAGACGCCCTTCGGGGTCCACCTGCTGGAGGTGACCGACCGCCGCGAGGCGGGCCAGCGGTCGTTCGAGGAGGCCCGTGACGAGATCGCCCGCAAGCTGGCCGGCGAGAAGTCCGCCGAGCAGGCGCGGCAGCGCGCCGCCGACCTGGCGGCGCAGCTCCGCAAGGGCGAGGGCGGCGTCGAGGCGATGCGGCAGCTCGCCGAGGGCGACGACGCGGTCTCGTTCGCCGAGACCCAGCCCTTCGCCCGCCAGGGCATCGTCCCGGGCGTCGGCCGCGTACCGGCGTTCAGCGACGCCGCCTTCGCGCTGGCCGAGGGCGCCGTCTCCGACCCGGTCCAGGTGCCGCGGGGCTGGGCGGTGCTCGAGGTGGAGGAGTCGTTGCCGGCCCGGCAGCCCGAGCTCTCCGAGGTGGAGGCGCACGTGCGGCGGGCCGTCGAGCAGGAGAAGCGACAGCAGCTCGCCCGCCAGCGCCTCGAGAAGGCGAGCCGGGAGATGGCCGACGGCAAGACGCTCGAGGAGGTGGCGGCCGAGCTCGGGGTCGACGTGCAGGAGAGCGGCGAGTTCGGCGCCGACGGGCCGGTCGCCGGCCTGGGCTCCGTCCCCGAGGTGGCGCAGCAGGCCCTGACGATGGACGAGGGCGCCGTGGGCGGCCCCGTGGCCACGCCGCAGGGGGCGGTGCTGTTCCAGGTCAGCGAGCGCAAGCGCTTCGAGCCCGCCGAGCTGGCCGCGCACCGCGACGAGGTGCGCGAGCGCCTGGCGGCGCAGCGCTCCAACCTGCTCGAGGCGGCCCTGATCCAGCAGCGCCGCGACGAGCTGGGGGTGACCTTCAGCCGCCAGGTGGCCGACCAGATCCAGAAGGACAACGGCGCCCAGGGCTGAGCCGGCGCACCGCCGGCGGCCGGCAGGGGAGGTCCGATGACGACAGCCCGCGACGACACCCCGCGCGGCGTCTCCACCCGCGCCGTCCACGCCGGCGAGCGCCGGCCGCTGCCGCCGCGCCTTCCCGCGGCGGTCCCCATCTTCCAGACCGCGCCGTGGACGTTCGCGAGCGCCGACGAGCTGGAGACGGCGTTCTCCGGCGCCGGCCGGGCGGCCCTCTACAGCCGCTACGAGAACCCCACGGTGCGGGCGCTCGAGGAGAAGGTGGCCGTGCTCGAGGGCGCCGGCGACGCGGTGGCGACAGCCTCGGGGATGGGGGCGATCGCCGCCACCCTTGGGGCGCTCCTCGCCTCCGGCGACCGCCTGCTGGTGGCCGCGGAGGTGTACGGCGGCACGGACTCCTGGCTCGGCTGGCTCACGGCCCACCACCCGGAGCTGATCGTGGAACGGGCCCCGGTGGCGCGCCTGGCCGCGCGGGTGGAGGCCGCCGCCCCGCAGGTGGTTCTCGTCGAGACGCCCTCGAACCCGCTGCTCGCCTGCTGCGACCTCGAGGCGCTGGCGGCGGCCTGCCGCCGCGCCGGGGCCGCCGCCGACCGCCCGGTGACCCTGGTCGTCGACGGCACCTTCGCCTCCCCGGCGCTGCAGACGCCGCTGGCGCTGGGCGCCGACCTGGTGCTGCACAGCGCCACCAAGTTCCTGGCCGGGCACAGCGACGTCACCGCCGGCGTCGTGGCCGGCGACGCCGAGCGGGTGGAAGCGGTGCGGCGGGCGGTGATCCTCACCGGCGTCTGCCTCGACCCCCACGCGGCGTTCCTGGTCGCCCGCGGCCTGAAGACCCTGGCGCTGCGCCTGGAGCGCCAGAGCGACAACGCCGCGCGCCTCGCCGAGCTCGCCGCCGCCCACCCGGCGGTCGCCCGCGTGCGCTACCCGGGAAGCGACCCGGTGGGGCGCCGCCAGATGCGGCGCGGCGGCGCCATGCTGGCCCTCGAGCTGGCCGGCGGCGGCGCGGCGCTGCGGCCGTTCGTCGACAGCCTGCGGATCTTCGGCATCATCCCCAGCCTGGGCGGCGTGGAAAGCGGGATCTCCGTGCCCGCCTGGACCTCCCACCGCCAGCTCTCCGCCGCCGAGCGCCGCGACCGCGGTCTCGCCGACGGGCTGGTGCGGCTGTCCTGCGGCATCGAGGACGGCGACGACCTCGCCGCCGACCTCGCCGCGGCGCTCGACGCCTGCCCGGAGGCGGCGGCGTGATCGGCTTCCTGCGCGGCCGGGTGCTGGAGAAGTCCCCCGAGCGCCTGCTGCTCGACGTCGGCGGGGTCGGCTACGAGCTGTGGGTGCCGGTCTCCACCTTCGTCGAGATCGAGCGGCGGCAGGCCGCGGGCGACGGCGCCGAGGTGGGGCTCCACGTCCACACCCACCTGCGCGACGACGCGCTGACCCTCTTCGGCTTCTGGACGGCGCGCGAGAAACAGCTCTTCGAGAGGCTGATCGCCGTCTCCGGCATCGGCCCCCGCCTGGCCCGGGTCATCCTCTCGGGCATGCCGCCGGACGACCTGGTGGCGGCGCTCGCCGCCGGCGACGCCGCGCGCCTGGCCACCATCCCGGGGGTGGGCAAGAAGACCGCCGACCGCATGGTGCTCGAGCTGCGCGAGAAGGTCGCCGACCTCGCCGCCGAGCTGCCGGCCCGGCCGGCGGTGGGCGACGGCGACGTGGTCTCGGCGTTGATCAACCTGGGCTACAAGCGACCCCAGGCCGAGCGGGCGGTGGCCGAGGCGGCCCGCGACAGCCCCGGCGCCGCCTTCGCCGACCTGCTGCGCGCCAGCCTCAAGCGCCTCTCCCGGGCCTGAGCGGAGACGCCGTGTCGACGCCGGCCGCCGAGCCGCCGGCGGGCTACCGCGAGCTGCTGCGCGGCAACCCCGACTTCCGGCGCATCTGGATCGCCCAGATCGTCTCCCTGCTCGGCGACTGGTTCAACACCATCGCGCTGTACACGCTGGTCACCCGCCTGACCGGCTCGCCCCTGGCCCTCGGCGCCGTCTTCGTCCTCAAGCTGCTGCCGCTGGGGCTGGCGTCGCCGGTCGCCGGGCTGATCGTCGACCGCTGGAACCGCCGCCGGGTGATGATCGGCTCCGACCTGGTGCGCGCGGTGGTGGTGCTCGGCTTCCTGCTCGTCGACCGCCCCGGCCACGTGCCGCTGCTCTACGTCCTGATCACCTTGCAGGTGGTGGCGGGCGCGGTCTTCGAGCCGGCCCGCACCGCCTCGCTCCCCAACATCACCCGGCCGCGCGAGCTGCTGACGGCCAACGCGCTTTCGGCCGCCACCTGGTCGGCGATGCTGGCGCTCGGAGCCGCGGCGGGCGGGGTCGCCACCGAGTGGCTCGGCGCCCGCGCCGTGTTCGCCCTCGACGCCGTCACCTACCTGGTGTCGGCCTGGTTCGTCCACCGCACCACCATCCCGCAGGCGACCGAGCCGCAGGCGCCGGGACCGCTGCTGCCCGCGGCGCTCGCCGCCATCGCCGACGGCTGGCGCTACCTGCGCCGCCACCCGCCGGCGGGCCGCATCGCGCTGGCCAAGGCGTCGTGGTCGGTGGGGGGCGGCGGGCTCGTCTACATGCTGGCGCTGGCCGGCGGGCGGATCTCCCCGCTCGCCCCCGCCGCCGCGATCGGCGTCCTCTACGCGGTGCGCGGGCTCGGCACCGGCCTCGGCCCGCTGTTGGCGCGGCGTCTCTTCCTCGACGCGCGGCGCTGGCCGGCCGTGATGGGCTCGGCGATCGCCCTCTCCGGCCTCGCCTACGCCACCGTGGCCGCGCTCGGCGCCCGCTGGTGGATCGTGGCGCCGGTGCTCGTCGCCCACGCCGCCAGCGGCGCCAACTGGGTGCTGGCCACGGTCGAGCTGCAACGCCGCGCCGAGGACCGCTACCGCGGCCGGGTCTTCGCCACCGAGTGGTTGCTGCTCACTACCGCCGAGTCGCTCTCCATCCTGCTCGCCTCGACGCTGCTCGAGTCCGGAGCCCTGGGGCTGCGCCAGGGCTTCGCCGCCTTCGCCGCCGCCCAGCTCCTCACCGGCGCCGTCTGGTGGCTCACCGTGGTCCCCGCCGAGCGCCGCGCCTAGACGGCTACAATCAGGCGATGGACGACCGCCAGCTGCTCTCCGCCGCCCAGGCGCCCGAGGACGCCGGGGCCGAGGTCGCCCTGCGGCCGCGGCGGCTCGAGGACTACGTCGGCCAGCGCCGGGTGGTGGAGAACCTCGAGGTCTTCATGCGCGCCGCCCGGCAGCGTGGCGAGAGCCTCGACCACGTGCTGATCTTCGGTCCGCCGGGGCTGGGCAAGACGACGCTGGCCCACATCATCGCCGGGGAGATGGGCGCCGCCCTGCGGGTGACCTCGGGGCCGGTGATCGAGAAGGCGGGCGACCTCGCCGCCGTGCTGGTCAACCTCGAGCCCGGCGACGTGCTGTTCGTCGACGAGATCCACCGCCTCGGGCCGACGGTGGAGGAGATCCTCTACCCGGCGCTCGAGGACTTCACCCTCGACCTGGTGATCGGCGAGGGCCCCGCGGCGCGCACCGTCCGCCATCCCCTGCCCCCCTTCACCCTGGTCGGCGCCACCACCCGCGCCAGCCTGATCTCGTCGCCGCTGCGCGCCCGCTTCGGCATCGTCCACCGCCTCGACTTCTACCGCCCCGAGGAGCTGGCCACCATCCTCACCCGCTCGGCACGCATCCTCGAGGTGCCGATCGACGCCGCCGGCGCGGCGGAGATCGCCGGCCGCAGCCGCGGCACGCCGCGCATCGCCAACCGCCTGCTGCGACGGGTGCGCGACTTCGCCCAGGTGCGCGGCGACGGCCGGGTCGATCGGGAGCGGGCCCGCGAGGCGCTGGCGCTGCTCGAGGTCGACGAGCACGGCTTCGACGACCTCGACCGCAAGATCCTCGGCACGCTGATCGAGCACTACGGGGGCGGCCCGGCCGGCCTCAAGGCGCTGGCGGCGGCGGTGGGCGAGGAGGCCGGGACGCTCGAGGACCTCTACGAACCGTTCCTCATCCAGGAGGGCTTCCTGCAGCGCACCCCCCGCGGCCGCGTCGCCACCCGGCGCGCCTTCCGCCACCTCGGCTACCCGCCGCCGGCCGCCACCGCCGGTCAGGGCGGGCTGTTCGACTGAGCGGCGATCCGCGGGCCGACGCCGTGCGCCGGGCGGTCCTGCTCTACAACCCCGTCGCGGGACGCCGCGACGCGTCGCGGCGCCTGGGGACGGTGATCGCGGCGCTCGCCACCGCCGGCCTGGAGATCGAGCCGCGCCCCACCGGCGGCCCCGGCGGCGCCACCCGCCTCGCCCGCGAGGCCGCCGCGGCAGGCGCCGAGGCGGTGATCGCCTTCGGCGGCGACGGCACCGTCCGGGAGGCGGCCGCCGGGCTGGTCGGCGCCGCCACCGCGCTCGCCATCCTCGCCGGCGGCACCACCAACGTGCTGGCCCACGCGCTGGGCATCCCCGCGGACCTGCCGGCGGCCGCGGCGCTGTGCGCCAGCGGCCGCGCGCACGCCGTGGACGTCGGGCTGTGCGCCGGCCAACCGTTCCTGATGATGGCCTCGTCGGGGCTCGACGCCTTCGTCCTGCGCCAGCTCGACCCGCGGCTCAAGCACCACCTCGGCCGCTCCGGGATCCTGCTGCAGGGGCTGCGCGAGCTCGGTCGCTACGGCTACCCCGACCTCGAGCTGGAGGCCGACGGCGAGCCGTTGTCGGCGGGCTTCGCGGCGGTCGCCAACATCCCCTTCTACGGCGGCCGCTTCTCGCTGGTGCCCGGCGCCCGCTGCGACGACCGCAGCCTCGACCTGGTCACCTTCTCCGGCCGCGGCTGGGCGGCCACCGCCGGCTTCGCCCTGGCGCTGGCCCGCGGCCGGCACCTGCGCCGGTCCGACGTGACGGTGCGGCGGGTCGAGCGGGTGGTGCTGCGCGGGCCGGCGGGAGCCGCCGTGCAGATCGACGGCGACCCCTGCGGCGCCGAGGTCCCGGTGGAGATCGCCCTGTCGCCGCAGCCGCTGCGCGTCGTCTGCCCCGACGACGCCCCGGCGCTCGCCGCCTGCTGACCGGGCCGCCGGGCGCCTTTCTCGCCGCAGCGCGGCGCGATAGGCTGCGGGGCGATGAGCACCCCGACCTCGCCCCCCTCCCGCTCGCTCGACCCCATCTTCTCGCCGCGCTCGGTGGCGGTGATCGGCGCCTCGCGGCGCCGCGACTCGCTCGGCTTCCTGCTGGTCCACAACCTGGTGCTCGCCGAGTTCACCGGCGCCATCTACCCGGTCAACCCGCAGGCGAACGCCATCCACTCGCTGAAGTGCTACCCCGACGTGGGCGCCATCCCCGATCCGGTGGACCTGGCGGTGGTGGTGGTCCCCCGGCCGCTGGTGCAGGGGGTGGTCGAGGGCTGCCTGGCCAAGGGGGTGCGCGGCCTGGTGGTCATCACCGCCGGCTTCGCCGAGGTGGGCGGCGAGGGGGTCGCCCTCGAGCAGCGGCTGCGCGAGACGGTGCGGCGCGCCGGGGTGCGCATGGTCGGACCCAACTGCATGGGGGTGATCAACACCGACGAAGCGGTGTCGATGAACGCCACCTTCTCGCCGACCCCGGCGCGCAGCGGCACCATCGGCTTCGTCTCCCAGTCGGGGGCGCTGGGGGTGGCGGTGCTCAACGTCGCCGCCGACCTCGGGATCGGGTTGACCCAGTTCGTCTCGATGGGCAACAAGGCCGACGTCTCCGGCAACGACCTGCTCGAGCACTGGGAGGACGATCCGGCCACCCACGTGATCGCCATGTACCTCGAGTCGTTCGGCAACCCGCGGCGGTTCACCCAGATCGCCAAGCGGGTGGGCCGGAAGAAGCCGATCCTGGTGGTCAAGTCGGGGCGCACGGTGGAGGGGGCGCGGGCCGCCTCCAGCCACACCGGCGCCATCGCCGGCACCGACGTCACGGTGTCGGCCTTCCTCGATCAGTGCGGGGTGCTGCGCGCCAACACCATCGAGGAGATGTTCGACATCGCCCGGGCGCTCGACCGCTGCCCGCTGCCGGACGGCAACCGGGTCGCGATCGTCACCAACGCCGGCGGCCCCGGCATCATGGCCACCGACGCCTGCGTCAACCTCGGCCTGGAGATCGCCACCCTCTCCCCCGACACCCGGGAGCGGCTGCGCGGGGTGCTGCCCGCCGAGGCCAGCGTCGCCAACCCGGTCGACATGATCGCCTCGGCCACCGACCGCGACTACGAGGCGGCGCTGGCCGCGGTGCTGGCCGACCCCGGCGTCGACATGGCGATGGTGATCAACGTCACGCCGGTGCTCACCAACCCGCACGACGTGCGCGCCGCGGTCACCCGCGCCGCGGCGACGCGGGCCAAGCCGGTGTTGCCGGTGATGATGGCCACCGAGGACTTCTACGAGCGGGCCAAGGCGGAGACCGACCACCCGCCGCTCTACCGCTTCCCCGAGTCCGCCGCCCGCGCGCTGCAGATGCTGGCCCGCTACGCCGGCTGGCGGCGGCGCCCCGAGGCCGGTCCGCCGCCGCGCTTCGAGGTCGACGACGCCGCCGTGACGGAGCTGCTGGCGACGGTCGACGACGGCTACCTGGCGCCCGACGACGCGCTGCGCGTGCTCGCCGCCTACGGCATCCGCACCGCCCGCTGGCGCATCGTCCCGGGGGCCGACCCGGACGCCGCGGTGGCCGCGGCCGAGGAGCTCGGCTACCCGGTGGTGGTCAAGGCGATGTCGTCGGAGCTGGTGCACAAGAGCGACATCGGGGCGGTGCGGGTGGACGTGCGCAACGCCGAGGAGCTCGCCGAGACGGTGGCCGACATCGCCGGGCGCGTCGCCGAGGCCGGCCTCGCCCTCGACGGGCTGCTGCTCCAGGAGATGGTGCGCGGCGGCCACGAGGTCATCTTCGGGATCACCACCGACGCCCGCTTCGGGCCGCTGCTGATGTTCGGGCTCGGCGGGCGCTACGTCGAGGTGTTCCAGGACGTACGCTTCGCGGTCACGCCGCTCGACCCGAGCGAGGCGGAGGAGGTGATCCGCGGCATCCGCGGCTTCAAGCTCCTCACCGGGGTACGTGGCGAGGCGGCCGCCGACCTCGACCTGCTCGCCGAGGTGCTGCTGCGGCTGGCGCAGCTCGCCCAGCGCCACCCCCGCGTCCGCGAGCTCGACATCAACCCCTTCCTCGCCGCCTCCGACCGGGACGAGGCCAAGGCGGTGGACGTGCGGATCCGGGTCGGACCGGCCGCGCCCGGCGACGCCGACTGAGGCCGCCGCGCCGCCCGGCGGTCAGGTGTAGACCGCCGCGAGCTCTCCGGGGTGGCGGCGGAACCAGACCCCGGCGAGGTGGGCGCCGAGGAAGAGCGCGTAGAGCCCCACGGCGGTGCCCACCACCGTCCCCACGAGGGGCAGGAAGGTCACCGCCAGCCGCAGCACCAGGGCCACCACCTGGAGCCCGGCCACCAGCGCCACCGCGGCCAGGTAGTCGCCCGGCGCCGTCGCCACCGCGCGCAGGTGCAGGTCGACGCGGAAGAAGAGCCACGGCGTGCGGTACACGGCCGAGGCTCCGAAGGCGGGCACCCACAGCGCCACCGCCGCCACGGCCCCCGTCGCCAGGGCGAGGAGACAGGAGCCGAGATCGCCGGCGGCGAGCTCCGCCAGGCAACCGGTCACCCGCAGCAACAGCGCGGCGGGGGCCAGGCACAGCAACGCGATGGCGACGAACAGCAGCGCGCTGCCGAGCAGCTCCCACGGATCGAAGTCCGGCCAGTCGGGTAGCTCGTCGCCGCCGCGGGCGGTCGCGGCGGCGACGTCGAACAGGAAACGCGGCATCAGCAGCGCGACGAGCGCCCCGAACAGCGCCCCCACCGCCCAGCCGACGATCGCCAACCCCGGCACCCTGCCCGCCAGGTCGAGCGCCCACGAGAGGACCAGCAGCACCCAGAACAACGTCGCGCCACCGCCGCGGAAGGGGTAGGCGAGCGCCTCGGCGTATCCGTAGGAGGCCGCGCCGTCGCGCGCCACCCGGGCCCTCCGGGCCGTCGTGGTCGCCGGCGCGCCGGCGGCGAGCGGCAGCGCCCGTTCGCCGCAGCGCCGGCAGAAGAACAGGCGGTGGCCCGCCTCGACGCAGTCGGCGCACAGCAGCTCGCCGCAGCCGGAGCAGCGGAACTCCACCGCCGCGCCCGGGTGCAGGGTGCAGGCTCGGGGCATGGTGGGCCGAGCCTAGCCCAGGCGACCCGGCCGGTCGAGGCGCGCCGGCCCGCGTCGTGCCGGCGCCAGGAATGGGCTCCTCGGCCGGGGGGTTGTGTCCGGAGCCGCCGCGGCCGCGCCCGCGCGCCGGCCGCCGCCATGCGTCGTACCGTCCTCGCAGCCCTCGCCGTCGCCGCCCTCCTCGCCGCGGCCCCGGGTGCCCTCGCGGCCCCGGTCACCCCCGGCGTGTGGCGGCGATCGGTCCCCCTCCCCGCGACCGGCTCGGCCGCCGACCTCTACGTGCCCGACCGCCTCGCCGCCGCGGTCGCCGGCGGGGAGGCGGTGCCGGCGATCGTCTTCCTGCACGGCGCCGGCGGCCTCCCCGCCTATTACCTCCCCTTCCTCGCCCCGGCGGCCGAGTCGGCCGGGGCGGTGGTCATCGTGCCGCACTCGCTCGCCCCGGTGGGCTGGGGAGCGTCCGCGGATCCCGCGGTGATCGCCGAGAGCCTGACGGTGGCCGGCCGCGACGTGCGGCTCGACGCCGAGCGCACCGCGGTCGCCGGCCACTCGGCGGGCGGGGCCTACGCCTACCTGCTCGCCTACGGCACCGCCAGCCCCTTCTCCGCCGTGTTCACGCTGGCGGCGCCGTTCTACCCCGTCTCCGCGCTCGCCGATCCGGCGTACGTCCCCCCGATCCGCATGTTCTACGGCACCGCCGACCCCAACTACAGCGGCGGCGCCCACGACCTCCTGGTCGCGCAGTGGCGGCGGCTGGGCGTGTCGTGGGAGGACGACGTGCGGGCCGGCTACGGCCACTCCGCGCTGCCGGCCGGCGCCCTGGCGGACGGCTTCGCCTTCCTGGTCGGCCGGCGCCGCGCCGGGCCCGGCGGCGGCTGCACGCCGTCGCCCACCGCCCTCTGCCTCGAGGACGGCCGCTTCCGCGTCGAGGTGGCCTGGGACGACTTCTCCGGCGGCCACGGCGCCGGCCGCGTCGTCCCGGTCGCCAGCGACGACGCCGGGCTGTTCTGGTTCTTCTCCCCCGACAACTGGGAGCTGCTGGTCAAGGTGCTCGACGGCTGCGCGCTCAACGACCGCTTCTGGGTGTTCTCGGCGGCGACCACCGACGTCGGCTACACCCTGACGGTGACCGACACCGCCACCGACCGCACCTGGTCGTCCTCCAACCCGCCCGGCCGCGCCGCCCCGGCGGTGACCGACACCGTCGCCTTCGACACCTGCGGCGGCTGAGCACGCCGCCGCGGGCTCAGTCCGCCGCCTCGGGCTCGCCCGCGCCGGCGCTTTCGGGGGCGGCGGCGGCGCGCGGCCGCCGGTCGAGCGGCGGCAGCGCGGGCAGCTCGTCCCCGGCGGCGGCGCCCAGCTCCTGGAAGCGCCGTGCCCCCACCAGCACCCGACTCTCCAGCGAGCCCACCGCCGCGTTGTAGGCGTCGACGGCGCGCTCGAGGCCGCCGCCGAGCCGCTCGAGGTGGGCGGCGAAGACGCGCAACCGCTCGTGGAGCTGCCGGCCGAGCTCGCTGACCTCCAGCGCGTTGGCGGCCATGCGCTCCTGCCGCCAGCCGTAGGCGACCGTCCGCAGCAGGGCGATCAGGGTGGTGGGGGTGGCGAGGATCACGCGCTGCTCGGCGCCGCGCTCGATGAGGTCGGGCTGCTGCTCGAGGGCGGCGGAGAAGAAGGCTTCGCCCGGCAGGAAGAGCACCACCAGCTCCGGCGTCCCCTCCAGCGCCTCCCAGTAGGCGCGCGAGCCGAGCTCCTGCAGGTGCCGGCGGATGGCGCGCGCGTGCTCGCCCAGCAGCCGGCGGCGGGAGGCCTCGTCGCTCGCCTCCGCCGCCTCCAGGTAGTGGCCGAGCGGCGCCTTGGCGTCGATCGCCAGGCTGCGTCCGGCCGGCAGGCGGACCACCAGGTCGGGGCGCCGCGGCCCGTCGCCGCCGCGCAGCGTCTCCTGGCGCACGAAGTCGCAGTGCTCGGCGAGACCGGCGATCTCGACGACGCGCTGGAGCTGGATCTCCCCCCAGCGGCCGCGCACGTTCGGGGCGCGCAGCGCGCGGGAGAGCCGTTCCGCCTCGGCGCCGAGCCGGAGCTGCGCCTCGGCGAGGCCCTCGAGGTGGCGGGTCAGGCTGCCGTGGGCCTCGCTGCGGCTCTTCTCCGCCTCGGCGATGCGGGCCTCCACCTTGTCGAGCGCCTGGCGCACCGGGCCGACCAGCTCGACGATCGCCTGCTGCCGCGAGGCCAGGTCGCCGCGGGCGGACTCGCCGAAGCGCTCGAGCTGGGTGCGGGCGAGGTCGAGGAACGAGGCGTTGTTGCGCTCCAGCGCCTGCGCCGACAGCGCCTGGAAGGTCTCCGCCAGGCGCCCGCGCGCCGCCTCGAGCAGGGCCAGCTTCTCGGCCGCGGCGCGCGCCTCCGCGGCCGCCCGCCCCTCCACTTCGGCGAGTCGCCGCCCCAGGCTCGCGTTCTCCGCCGCCAGCTCGCGGCGCCGCGCCTCGTGGCGCTCCACCTCGGCGCGCTCCTCGGCGAGGCGCTCCTCGCGGGCCCGCAGCCGCTCGACCAGCGCCGCCCGCTCCTCCGCCGCCGCGGCCCGCGCCGCGGCCACCGCCCGCCGGGTGCGCCCGGCGCCGAGCGCGGCGGCCAGGGCGGCGCCGGCGAGGAGGCCCGCGGCGGCGACGGCGGCGAGGAGGAGCTCCGGAGGCATGGGACGGGCGCGACGCCGGTCCGAGGGGCGGTAGCGCGGCATAAGTCTAGCAGGCCGGCCCGGCGGCGGTGGCGAGGTGCGGGCGGGCCGCAGCGGGTCAGTCGTCGAGCCGGGTGCGCATCCAGTTGATCAGGCCGCCGGCGAGGAGCAGCTCGACCTGGCGCGGCGACAGGGTGTGCCGCAGCGCCAGCTCGCGCTCCTGCGTGGTGTTGCGCGCCGTGAGCTCCCCGCCGCCCTCCCTCAGGACCCGCTGCAGGTCGGCGAGCACCAGGACGTCGCCGGCCTCCAGCGCGTCGTAGTCGTCGGCGTCGGCGAAGGTCAGCGGCAGCACCCCGAAGTTGGCCAGGTTCTGCCAGTGGATGCGGGCGAACCTCTGCGCGACGACGCACCGCAGCCCGAGGTAGCGCGGCGCCAGGGCGGCGTGCTCGCGGCTCGAGCCCTGGCCGTAGTTGACCCCGCCGACGACGGCGTGCCCGCGCCCTCCTCGCGGGCCTCGCGGCCCGCTCGGGGTAGGTCGGATCGACGATGTCGAAGCAGAAGCGGCTGATCTCGGGGATGTTGCTGCGGAACGGCAGCACGCGGCTGCCGGCCGGCATGATCTCGTCGGTGGAGATGTCGTCGCCGACCTTCAGCAGCACCGGCAGCTCGAGGCGGTCGGGCAGCGGCTCGAGCTCGGGCAGGGAGGCGATGTTCGGGCCCTTGACCAGCTCGACCCGGCGCGCCTCCCGTGCCGGCAGGGGCGGCAGCAGGCTGTCGTCCATGAGCAGGGCCGGCGCCGGCTCCACCACCCGGCGGACCGCGATCCCCAGGCGGCCGGCCGGCTCGCGGGGGTCGGTGATCACGCCGGTCAGCGCCGAGGCCGTGGCGGTCTCCGGGCTGCACCAGGCACACCTTGTCCTCGCGGGTGCCGGAGCGGCCGGGGAAGTTGCGCGGCACCGTGCGCAGGCTGATCGCGTCGGCTGGCCGGCGCCTGGCCCATGCCGATGCAGCCGTTGCAGCCCGCCTGGTGGAGGCGCGCGCCGGCGGCGATGAGCGCCCCCAGGTGGCCGCTGGCGGCGAGGTCCGCGAGGATCTGCCGCGAGGTCGGGTTGACGTCGAAGGAGACCCGGTCGTCGACCTGGCGGCCGCGCACCATCTCGGCGGCGACCGCGAAGTCGCGGAAGCCGGGGTTGGCCGACGAGCCGACGTAGGCCTGGTAGATCGGCTCGCCCGGCCACCTCGCGCACCGGGACGACGTTGCCGGGCTCGAGGGCATGGCGATCAGCGGCTCGAGCGCCGCGAGGTCGATCTCCTCCTCGACGTCGTAGCCGGCGCCCGGGATCGGCGACGAGCTCCGTCCCAGTCGTCCTCGCGGCCCTGGCGCGCGAGGAAGCGCGCGCACCTCGTCGTCGGAGGGGAAGACGGTGCGAGGTGGCGCCCAGCTCGGTGCCCATGTTGGCGATGACGTGCCGGTCCATGGCCGAGAGGGCGTCGAGCCCGGGGCCGTGGTACTCGATGACGCCGCCCCACCCCGCCGTCGACGCCGTGCCGGCGCAGCATCTCGAGGATGACGTCCTTGGCGCTCACCCAGTCCGGCAGCTCGCCGGCCAGGCGCACGCCCCAGACCTGCGGGCATCGGACGTAGAGCGGCTCGCCCGGCCATCGCCAGGGCGACCTCGAGCCCGCCGGCGCCGATGCGCCAGCATGCCGAGGGCGCCGGCCGCCGGCGTGTGGCTGTCCGAGCCGAGCAGCGTCCGTCCCGGGCGGCCGAAGCGCTCCTGGTGCACCGGGTGGCTGACCCCGTTGCCGGGGCGGCTGTACCAGACGCCGAAGCGCCGGCAGGCGCTGCGCAGGAACAGGTGGTCGTCGGGGTTCTTGTAGTCCTCCTGGATCAGGTTGTGGTCGACGTACTGCGCGGAGAGCTCGGTCTGCACCCGGTCGAGCCCCATCGCCTCCAGCTCGAGCATCACCAGCGTGCCGGTGGCGTCCTGGGTGAGGGTCTGGTCGATGCGCAGGCCGATCTCCCGGCCCGGCACCATCTCGCCCTCGACCAGGTGCGACTCGATCAGCTTCTGCGCCACGTTGCGTGCCATCGACTCCTCCTCCTCCTCGTCCGAACGGTCCTCTGACCCATGGAGGATGCACGGGCGATGCCGCGGCGCCGGGGGTAGACTCGCGACGTAACCCAACCGCCGAGGAGGACCCGATGAAGAGATCCGCCGTGCTGCCGGCCCTCATCCTGGCCCTGGCCGCCGCCCTGCCGCTCGCCCTCGCCGCGCCCGCCGCTGCCCAGGAGCATCCGGAGCACCCGAAGGACACGCCGCAGGTGAAGACGGCGCACGACCTCACCGTCGACGAGCTCGCCGACGCCATCGCCCGCTACGTCGAGGATCGCGCCGGCGACGACGGGCGGATGACGGTGCACGATCCGGTGACCGACCGCGACCTCGAGCTGTCGCTCGTCAAGGTGCACCGCGAGCGGGTCTCGAAGGTGGCGCCCGACACCTACTTCGCCTGCACCGACTTCCGCAGCCCGGACGGCACGATCTACGATCTCGACCTGTTCATGCAGGGCACGGCCGCGGACACCCTCGAGTTCGACGACCTCTCCATCCACAAGGTCGCCGGCCAGCCGCGCTACACCTGGCACGAAGAGGGCGGCATCTGGAAGAAGAAGCCGGTCGACGAGGCCCCCTGAGCCCGACCGGACGGGTCAGCCGGCCGCCCGGGCGCCGCCGCGGGCGAGCCCCCAGGCCAGCCGGAAGGTCCCGGAGACGCCGAAGGCGGCGGCGGAGAGCTGGCCGGCGTGCAGCGCCAGCAGGCGCGAGAACAGGGTCGGGTCCGCGGCCAGCGCGGCGAGGGTGCGGCGGCGCAGGCGCGGGCGGCGCTCCACCGCCAGCAGCAGCTCGGTGAGCAGGTCGGGGAGCCGGCGCTGGCGCCGGCAGGCGCGGGCGTAGGAGCCGAGGTCGCCGGCGGCGGCGGCCGCGGCGAGCGCCGCCGCCTGGCGGAAGGCCAGCGACAGGCCCTCCCCGGTGAGCGCGTCGACGTAGCCGGCGGCGTCCCCCACCAGCGCCAGGTTGCCCCGCACCACCGCCCGCACCGGCTGGCGCAGCGGCCCGGCGCCCCGGTCGCGGGAGGTGGCCGGCCGGCCCTCCAGCCGGCGTGCCAGCTCCGGGAAGCCGGCGAGAAGCTCGTCGAAGCCGGCCCGGCGCCCCGACCACAGCATCGCGACGCCGATCTCGTCGCGGGCCACCGGGGTGACGTAGGCCTCGACCCCCCGCCCCCACCACACCTCGACCAGCTCCGGCGCCTCCCCGGCCGGCACCCGGTAGTGGCGGCGGACGCCGAAGCGCCGCCGCGGGCCGACCGCCGGCGGCGCCGCCGCCAGACCCGCCCAGCCACGCAACGGCGACCGCAGGCCGTCGGCGGCGACCAGCACCCGGCCGCCCAGCCGCTCGCCGGCGGCGGTGACGGCGGCGAAGCGCGCGCCCGCCCCGGTGCCGAGGGGTTCGAGGCCGGTCACCCGCACTCCCCAGCGCACCTCCACCCCCGCCCGCCCGGCCTGCTCCGCCAGGGCGCGGTGCAGCTCCACCCGGCGGACGCCGAGGCCCGGCGGACCGGGGAAACGGCCCTCCGCCACCCGGCCGTCACCGCGGTAGCGGATGCCGGCGAACGGCGCCCCGGCGAGGGCCGCCGCGGGCACCCCCAGCGCCGCCAGCGCCGCCACCCCGTCGGGCATCAGCCCCTCGCCGCAGGCCTTGTCGAGGGGCGGCCGGCGGCGGTCGACGACGGTGACCGCGAGCCCGGCGCGGCGGGCGCAGAGCGCGGTGGCGAGCCCGGCGGGCCCGCCGCCGACGACCAGCAGGTCGGGCGCCTCAGTCATCGCCCGAGGCCCGGCGCCGGCGGGCCCCGTCGCGGGCGAAGGCGATCCCGGAGCGGGCCAGCTCCCGCGCCAGACGCAGGGGCGTCACCGGCGCCGGCGCGTCCAGGGTGCCGTCGAGATAGCGCGCCAACGCCGCGCCGCGCCGCAGCTTGCCCGAGGAGGTGCGCGGCAGGGTCCCCGGCGCCAGCACCTCGACCCGTTCGGGCACCAGGCCGGTGGCGGCGAGGACGGCGCGCGAGCAGGCGGCGGCGATCCCGCGGCGGGCGGGCTCGGGCTCGGCACGGCGCGCCTCCACCAGCACCAGGAGCTCCTCCGCCTCGGCGCCCTCCGGCAGCCAGCTCACCGCCACCGCGCAGCCGCGGCGCGCCCCCTCGACCTCGCCCACGGCGTGCTCGATCTCCTCGGGCGCGTGGTTGCGCCCGTGGAGGATCACCACGTCCTTGGCGCGGCCGGCCAGGTAGAGCTCGCCGCCGTGGAGGAACCCGAGGTCGCCGGTGTCCAGCCAGCCGCCGACCAGCACCCGCGCCGTCTCCCGCGGCCGCCCCAGGTAGCCGCTCATCAGCGACGGGCCCCGCACCCAGACGCGGCCCAGGCGCCCCTCGGGCAACGGCTCGACGTCTCCGGGGGCGGGCCGCTCCGCCTCGTCGCCCGGCGGCAGGATCCGGAGCTCGAAACCCGGCAGCGGGCGGCCGACCGAGGCCAGCTCGCGCACCGCCGTCGGGTCGCCGGCCGCGGCGCCCGGCGGCAGCTCGCGCGCGACGCCGGCCGCCGCCAGCGCCTCGCGGTCGAAGCGGACGGTCCGGAAGGGGCGTCCGAGGTCGGAGAAGGTCACCGCCAGGGCCGCCTCGGAGAGCCCGTAGACCGGGGTCAGGGCGCCGGCCGGCAGGCCCCAGCGCGCGAAGCGCTCGCGGAAGGCGCGCAGCACTCCGGGGGCCACCGTCTCGGCGCCGTTGAGCGCCACCTGCCAGCACGACAGGTCCACCCCGGCGAGCTCCTCGTCGCGGATCTTGTGGAGGGCGAGCCCGTAGGCGAAGTTCGGCGCCGGCGAGATGGCGGCGCGGTAGCGGGAGATGGCCCGCAGCCACAGCGCCGGGCGGGCGACGAAGACCTCCGGACCGAGCAGGGTGAGGACCGACGGCAACAGCACCGCCGGCACCACGCAGCCGATCAGCCCCATGTCGTGGTAGAGCGGCAGCCAGGAGAGGCCGGTGGCGCGCTCGCCGGCCAGCGCCTCCGGCCACAGCGAGTTCAGCGCCGCCGCCTGGGCGAGCACGGCGCGGTGCGACAGCGCCACCGGCTTGGGCTCGACGGTGGTCCCGGAGGAGAACTGCACCAGGGCGAGGTCGTCGGGGCCGGGCGCGGGGAGCGGGGCCGCGGCGTCCGCCGCCGGCAGGTCGCCGAGCGCGCGGCAGCCGAGGGCCGGGGCGGCCCGCGCCACCGTCTCGCCGAGCAGGCGCCGCACCCGGCGGTCGGCGAGGACCAGCCGGGCGCCGGCGGCGGCGAGCATCGCCGCCGTCCGCCGGTGGTACTCCTCGAGGCGGCCCAGACGCACCGGCGGATAGAGCGGCACCGGCGCGGCGCCGGCGAGCAGCGACCCGAAGAAGGCGTCGAAGAACTCCGGCCCGGTGGGGAACACCAGGCCGACCCGGTCTCCCGGCCGCACCCCGAGAGCGAGCAGGCCGGCGGCGGTGCGCCGCGCCCGCTCGCGCACCTCGGACCAGGGCAGGAAGCGGGCGCTCTCGTCGCGGGCCACGAAGCGGAGGCCGGTGCCGGCGTCCGCCGCGGCGCGGTCGAGGGCGCCGGCGAGGGAGGCGGGGGTGGGGGCGGGCGTGTTCAACGGGGACGATCCGGTCCGGCGGGCCGACCCGGACGCGGCGGCGCGGCGGCGGCCGCCGGCCGGTCGTCCCCGCCCGTGGGTCCGCCGCCGCCGTCGTCCGGTTCGGCGGCCGCCCGCGCCCGCAGCTCGCGTCCGACCGCCGCCACCAGGTCGCCGACCGTCTCGACGCCGGCCTCGTCCTCCTCGTCCAGTCGCACCCGGAAGCGGTTCTCCACCTCGACCGCGAGGGTCAGCAGCCGGATGGAGTCGAGCTCCAGGTCCTCGACCAGCCGCGTCTCCGGCGCCAGCGACCCGGTGTAGCCGAGGTGCTCCCGCGCCACCGCCGCGATGCCGTCGAGGATCCGTTCGTCCCGCACGCCGGCAGCCTACAGCAGAGCCCCGCGCTGCCCGGGGCGGGCGGCGGCGGCGGCCAGCGCCGCCTCCTCGACCCGGATGCGGTGGGCGAGCAGCGCCAGGTCGGCGACGCCGAAGACGAGGGCCGTGAGCCAGGCGGTGTGGACCAGCGGCAGGGCGAAGACCTCCACCGCCACCGCCAGGTAGTTGGGATGGCGCAGCAGGCGGAAGGGCCCCCGCTCCACCCGCGGCGCGCCGGCCAGCACGACGACCCGGGTCGTCCAGCGGCGCCCCAGGGTCGCCACCACCCACCAGCGCAGCGCCATGGTGGCGGCGACCAGGGCGAGCATCGGGAAGCCCAGCCCGGGGAGGAAGGGGCGTCCGAGGAGCCACACCTCGGCGAGGCCGGCGGCGAGCACGCCGGCATGCAGCGCCACCATCAGCGGGTAGTGGCCCCGCCCCACCTCCCGGCCGCCGCGGGCCGCGAGCCAGCGCCGGTGGCGCCGCGAGACGCACCAGCTCGGCCAGCCGCTCCAGCCCGACGAGCCCCACCAGCAGGGTGAAGGCGAGGCGGCTGGCGGAGGCCGCAGCTACCACTCGAGCAGCACCAGCTCGGAGCAGAAGCCGGGGCCCATGGCGAGCAGGACGCCGGGCGTGCCGGGAGCGGGCCGCCGCCGGTCCAGGGTGTCGCGGAGCACCATCAGCACCGACGTCGACGACAGGTTGCCGACCTCGCGCAGGCTGCGCCAGGTCAGCTCGAGAGCGTCCGGGGGCAGCTCGAGCGACTCCTGGAGCGCCTCGAGGACCTTCGGGCCGCCCGGGTGGCAGACCCACGAGCCGACGTCGGCCCGGCCGAGGCCGTGGTCGGCGAGGAAGCGGTCGACGTCGGCGCGCAGGTGGTCCCGCGCGATCCGCGGGACGTCGGCCGACAGCACGATCCGGAAGCCGCGCTCGGAGATGTCCCAGCCCATCACCCGCTCGGAGTCGGGGTAGAAGACCGAGCGGGTGGCGACCACGCGGGGACCGTCGGCCCGGCGCTCGCCACCGGCCACCACCACCGCCGCCGCGCCGTCGCCGAACAGGCCGGAGGCGATCAGGTTGGGGATCGACAGGTCCTCGCGCTGCAGGGTGAGCGAGCACAGCTCCACCGACAGCAGCACCGCGACCTCCCCGGGATAGGCGCGGACGTAGTCGGCGGCCCGCGCGATGCCGGCGGCGCCGGCGACGCAACCGAGGCCGAAGATCGGCACCCGCTTGACGGCGGAGGGCAGGCCCAGGCGGTTCACCAGCCGCGCGTCGATCGACGGCGTGGCGACGCCGGTGACGGTGACGAAGAAAAAGGCGCCGACGTCGTCGACGCCGAGGCCGGCGCGCTCGAGCGCGTCGCGCACCGCCGTCTCGCCGACCTCCTGGGCGACGCGGATCCAGGCGTCGTTGGCGTCGCCCCAGGTCGCCAGCCGATCGTACTCCTCGAGCGGCAGCGCCAGGTGGCGGCCGCCGACCAGCACGTTGCGGTGCAGCCGCTCGAGCCGCTCGAGGTTGTAGTGGCGCCGTTCCCAGTGCCGCTTGAGCGCGGCGAGCAGGGTCGCCTGGTCGTAGTGGTGCGGCGGGAGGGCGCTGCCGACGGAGGCGATTCTCATCGCGAAGGGGGCCGCTCGTCGCGGGGCCCGCAGTCTACCAGCCCGGCCGAGCGGCTCCTCCGTGGGTGCCCGCGCCGAGCGCCGCGGTTTCCCACCCGCCCCGCCCCGGCGGGCGCCGGCCGGCCACCCCGGCAGGTGTGGAGGCGCCGCGCGCGGCGGTCCACAGTGGATCCCCGGGAGGCGCGATGCGCGAGCTCATCGACGGAACGACCGCCATCGTCCGCGGCGCCCTGGCCGGCGGCTGCACCTTCTTCGCCGGCTACCCCATCACCCCGGCCTCGGGGATCCTGATGGCGATGATGGAGGCGCTGCCGCGGGTCGGCGGCGTCGCCGTCCAGGGCGAGGACGAGATCGCCTCGATCGGCATGTGCCTGGGCGCCGCCATGGCGGGCGCGCGGGCGATGACCGCCACCAGCGGCCCCGGGATGAGCCTCTACAGCGAGAACCTCGGGCTGGCGGTGATGGGGGAGGTGCCGCTGGTGGTGGTCGACGTGCAGCGGCTGGGCCCGGCGACGGGCGGCGCCACCACCGTGGCGCAGGGCGACGTGCAGTTCGTCCGCTGGGGCACCTCGGGCGGCTTTCCGCTGATCGTGCTGGCGCCGGCGTCGATCCCGGGCTGCCACCGCCTCACCCGCGAGGCGTTCGGCCTCGCCGAGCGCTTCCGCTGCCCGGTCGTGGTGCTGGCCGACAAGGAGCTGGCGCTGACCGCCAACACCGTCGAGCTCGAGGCGGACGCCGCACCGCCCCCGCCCCGGCCGCCGGCGGCGCCGCCGCCCGACGACCGCCCCTACCGCTACACGCCCGCCGGCGAGGTGCCGCCGCTGCGCTTCTACGGCGAGCTCGGCACGGTGCGCTTCACCGGCTCGACCCACGACGAGCGCGCCTTCCTCACCAAGGACCCGGCCACCGTCGAGGCGCTCAACCGCCACCTCATCGCCAAGATCGAGGACCACGGCGACGAGATCGAGCGCACCGCGGCCGATCTCGAGCCCGGCGCCCGGCGCCTGGTGGTCGGCTACGGGGTCACCGCCGGCGCGCAGCGCGAGGCGGTGGCGGCCCTGCGCCGCCGCGGCCGCCGCGTCTCCTCGCTGGTGCTGGAGAGCCTGTGGCCGGTCCCGGAGCACGCCCTCGCCGCCGCTCTCGCCGGCGTCGACCGGGTGGTCGTCCCGGAGCTCAACCACGGCCTCTACCGGCGCGAGATCGAACGCCTCGCCGGCGGCCGCGAGGTGGTGGGGGTCGAGCGCATCGACGGCGAGCTGCTCGGCGCCGCCCAGATCGCCGAGGCGCTGGCATGACCGTCGACGGGCTGGCCACCTACCGCAACGGCCGCGCCTACCCCTTCTGTCCCGGTTGCGGCCACGGCACCATCCTCGACCGGCTCGACGAGGCGCTGGTCGAGCTCGCCCTGGACCCGGCGCGGGTGGTGCTGGTCAGCGACATCGGCTGCTCCGGCCTCTCCGACCAGTACTTCGCGACCAGCGCCTTCCACGGTCTGCACGGCCGCAGCCTGACCTACGCCACCGGGCTCAAGCTGGCGCGCCCGGAGCTCGAGGTGATCGTGCTGCTCGGCGACGGCGGCACCGGCATCGGCGGCGCCCACCTGCTCAACGCGGCGCGGCGCAACGTGGGGCTGACGGTGGTGGTGTTCAACAACTTCAACTACGGCATGACCGGAGGGCAGCACTCGGCGACCACGCCTGCCGGCGCCCGCACCTCCACCACCCCGGGCGGCAACCTCGAGGCGCCGCTCGACCTCTGCGGCACGGTGGCGGTCAACGGCGCCGCCTACGCCTGGCGGGGCACCAGCTTCGACGACGACCTGGCGGAGCGGATGGTCGAGGCGGTGCGCACCCCGGGGTTCGCGCTGCTCGACGTCTGGGAGCTGTGCACCTCCTTCTTCGTCCCCGCCAACCACGCCTCGCGGCGTACCCTCGCCACCACCCTCGACGGCTCGGCTTCGCCCGCGGCGTGGTGGCGCGGCGCGAGGTCGCCGAGTACGCCGCCGCCTACCGCGCGGCCCACGCCGGCGAGGTCGGGCGCGCGGCCGCCGCCGCGCAACCTCTGGTGCCGCGCTTTCCGGCGCCGCTCGACCGCCGCTTCCACCTGGTGGCGGCGGGTTCGGCCGGCGGCCGGGTGCGCTCGGCGGTGCGCCTGCTGGCGCGCGCCGCGGTGCTCTCCGGCCTGTGGGCGGCGCAGCGCGACGACTATCCGGTGACCGTGAAGTCGGGGCACAGCCTGTCGCAGCTCGTCCTCTCCCCCGAGCCGATCGACGACACCTCGGTGGCGCGGCCCGACGCGTTGGTGGTGCTGTCGGAGGACGGCGCCCGCAAGGCGGCCGGGACGCTGGCCCGGCTGCGCCCGGCCGACCGGGTGCTGACCGTGCCCGCCTTCGCCGGCCTCGCCACCCCGGCGCGACTCGAGATCGTCGACCCGGCGCCCGCGCCGCCGCGGCTCGTCAAGTCGCAGCTCGCGCTGCTCGTCGTCGCGGCCGCCGCGCGGCGCCTCGGCCTGCTGCCGCGCGAAGCGCTGGAGGCCGCCGCGGGGGACGGCGACGAGGCGAGGTCGGCGGCCGCCCTCGAGGCGATCGCCGCCGGCTGGGCGCTGTAGGCGCCGGACGGAGGGACGCGCCGCTCAGCCGCCGCGCCGGCGCCAGGCCGCCGGGGAGACGCCCACCCGCCGCGTGAAGCACCGGGTGAAGTGGCTCTGGTCGGCGAAGCCGCAGGCGAGCGCGACCTCGGCCAACGGCATCTCGGAGCGCAGCAGCTCGAGCGAGCGCTCGAGGCGCCGGCGGCGCACCGTCTCGCCGACGCTGCGCCCGAGGTGGCGACGGAACCCGCGCGACAGGTGTCCGGGATGCACGCCCACCTCGCGGGCCAGCTCGGCGAGCCCGGGCGGGGCCGCGTAGCGATCGCGCAGCACCGCCTCCGCCCGGCGCAGCCACGCCGGCACCGGCCCGCCCGGCCGCCGCTCCCGGAGGATGGCGGCGGCGAGCTCGAAGAGCGCCCCCTGGACCACCAGGGCGGTCAGCTCGTCGGGGGCGCGCAGCTCGAGCTGCAGGCGCGCCAGGACGCCGGCGGCGTGGGCGCCGCGGACGACGATGCGGTCCGCGAAGGCGCGCCGCGCGTCCCCCAGGCCGGCCAGCGCCGCCTCCTCCAGCTCGAGATCGAACAGGCGGGCCCGCCGGTCGTGGAAGACGTTGCGGTGCAGCTCGCCCGCCGGATGGACGACGATGGTCGCCGGCCGGCAGTCGGTGACGCCGCTGCCGAGCTCCTCCCGGTAGCGGCCGGCCGACAGCAGACTCACGTAGGGCAGCGCGTGGACGTGCCACGGCAGGTCCTCGCCCGGACGATGGCTCTTCTCCAGCAGGCGGACGCCCGCCGCGGCCCACTCGCGGAGCGGCTCACCGTAGAAGGACTGTCTCGAGACGGCCGGCATCCACCGTTCGTACGGCCGCTCCCCCGGACGGGTTTCGCCACCGGGGCGGCTCCGCTTCCAGGATGCGCGGCAGGTACAAGACGCCCGCCCGCGGCGCTCGTACGCTGGCCGGTGGACCGACCGAGGAGGCCCCACGTGCGACCCGTACCGACGATCTTCGTCCTTTTGGCTCTCACCGCCTGCTCGCAGTGGCAGGTCGAGACCCGGACCGTGATCCCCGACCCGGCGCCCTTCGGGGAGAGCGACGTGCGCTACGCCGACGACGACGTGCAACTGGCCGCCGCGCTCCTGATGCCGGCCGGCGGCGGCCCGTTCCCGGGCGCCGTGATCGTGCAGGGCTCGGGCGACAGCGACCGCACCAACGCCTGGTCGCGGGAGTTTGCCGAGGCGATGGCGCGGCGCGGCATCGCCGTGCTGCTGACCGACAAGCGGGGCTCCGGCGCCTCGGGGGGCGACTGGCGGACGGCCGACTTCTCCGATCTCGCCGCCGACGCGCTGGCCGGCGTGCGCTTCCTCGCCGGCCGACCGCGGGTGAGCGCCAACCACGTCGGGCTCGTCGGGCTGAGCCAGGGGGGAATGGTGGTGCCGCTGGCGGCCGACGGCGCTCCCGACGTGGACTTCGTGGTCGACGTCTCCGGGGCGGCCACGACGGTCGCCGAGCAGCTCGATCACGAGATGCGCAACACCTTCCGGCAGGCCGGGCTGGGGCCGGAACAGGTCGAGGCCGGAATGCACCTCCAGGCGCTCGCCACCCGCTACCTGCGGAACCGGGAGTGGGAGCCTTACCGGGCCGCGCTCGACGACGCGCTCGCGAGCCCGCTGGCGCCGGTCGCCAAGGGCTATCCGTCCCGGCCGGACGCCTGGGAGTGGGACTTCTTCCGGGGGATCGGCGAGTACGATCCGCTGCCGCACTGGCGCGCCCTCCGCCAACCGGTGCTCGTGGTCTACGGCGAGCGCGACGAGCTGGACAACGTGCCGGTCGACGACAGCGTCGCGCGCCTGCACCGCGCCCTGGCCGGACACCGCGCCCCGGCGATCGTCCGCGTCTTCGCCGGCAGCGGCCACGCCCTCTACCCCCCGGACGCCAGCGAGCCCGGGGTGCGGTCCGACGTCCTCGACCTGCTGGTGTCGAAGATCCACTTCTTCACCCAGAACGAGGCCTCGTGGCGCTGACGCGGCCGGCGCCGGCGCGGCCGACTTGCTAAGCTCCGCCGCATCGTGCCGAGCCCACCGATCGGTCCGCCGCCGCGCCCCGCGCCGGCGCGGCGCCGCGACCCCGAGCGGCTGATGCGCACCTGCCCGGTGTGCGGCAAGGCGCTCGCCGAGCGCAAGTGCAAGCTGTTCTGTCCCGACCCGGTGTGCGGCTACTTCCTCTCCTGCGCCGATTTCTACTGAGTTGAACGACGCCGCGCTGGAACGCTTCTACGGCGTCTGCGCCGCCTACTACGACGCCGACTACGCCGCGGTCCCGCGACGCGACGACGTGGACCTCTACGTCGACCTGGCGCGGGAGCACGGCGGCCCCGTCCTCGAGATGGGCTGCGGCTCGGGGCGCGTGCTGCTGCCGGTGGCGCGGGCCGGCGTCGAGGTCACCGGCCTCGACCTGTCGGCGGCGATGCTCGACCGCCTGCGCGACAGCCTGGCGGCGGAGCCCGCGGCGGTGCGCCGGCGGGTGCGCCTGGTCGAGGGCGACCTGCGATCGGCGGACGCCGGCGGCCCGTTCGCGCTGGTGACCGCCCCCTTCCGGGTGGTCCAGCACCTGCTCGAGCGCGCCGACCAGCGCGCCTGGCTGCGCAACGCCGCCCGTCACCTTGCCCCCGGCGGCGCGCTGGTCTTCGACGTCTTCCAGCCCGACTTCGAGCAGATCGCCGACTCCCCTGCCGCCTCGATCGATCTCGAGCGCACCGACCCGGCGAGCGGCCGCACGGTGCGGCGGCTGGCGTGGGTGCACCACCGGCCGGAGGAGCAGGTCTTCGACCTCCGCTTCGAGTGGCTGACCGAGGCGCCCGGCGGCGGCGGCCGCGTGATCCAGGCGGCCGAGACGACGGTGCGCTGGTTCACCCGCGCCGAGCTCGAGAACCTGCTCGAGCTCGAGGGACTGGCCGCGACCGAGGTGTGGGGTGACTTCGCCCGCACGCCGTTCGGGCCCGGCGCCGAGGAGATCGTGGTGCGGGCGCGGCGGGCGCCCGCGCAGCGCCCCGGGGGGTGAGACCCGGGGATGCCCCGCCGGCCGCCGGACCGCTCCCGTCCCACGGCGGACGATCCTCACCCCTGGGCCGGGTCCCGTGCGGACGGCGGATCCCAGACCGCCACCTCGGAGAGCGGCTTGCGGGTCAGGTCGGGCACCTCGGCGTCGACCGCCGGGTGGCCGATGGGGAAGAGGATGTAGGGCCTCTCGTTGGCGGGACGGCCGAGGATCTTCGCCAGGAACCGCATCGGGGACGGGGTGTGGGTGAGGGTGGCGAGCCCCATCTCGTGCAGCGCCGCGATGAACAGCCCGCAGGCGATCCCGACGCTCTCCTTGACGTAGTAGTTCTTGCGCTTGGCGCCGTCCGGCGTGACGCCGTAGAGCTCCTCGAAGACCACCACCAGCCAGGGCGCCGTCTCCAGGTGCGGCTTGCGCCAGTCGGTGCCCAGCGGGGCCAGCGCCTCCAGCCACTCGGGCGGGAAGCGCCCGCCCTCGTAGTTGCGGCGCTCCTCCTCCTCGGCGGCGCGGCGGATGCGCCGCTTGATCGCCGGGTCGGAGACGGCGACGAAGCGCCACGGCTGGCGGTGGGCGCCGGAGGGCGCGGTCGACGCCGCGCGGATGGCCAGCTCGACCAGCTCGCGCGGCACCGGGTCGGGCGCGAAGTCGCGCACGCTGCGGCGGCGGTCCATCCGCGCGTACAGCTCGCGGGCCCGGCGCAGCATCTCGTCGTCCGCGACCCGCGGCGGCCGGTAGGGCAGGAACCCCGGCGCCGTCACGCCGGATCCCCCCGCCCGCGGCCAGCCGCTCCGCGCTCGCCGCGATGCGCTCCCACAGCGCCTCGAGGTGCTCCTCGGTGGTCCGCAGGTTGCCGATCGCCACCCGCAGGACGTAACGCTCGCGCAGCACCGTGTGCGAGAGCAGGAAGCGCCCGTCGGCGTTGATCTCGGCGAGCAGACGCCGGTTGCCGGCGTCGTCGCCGCGGGAGCGGAAGCACACCACCGAGAACGGCACCGGCGCCGCCAGCTCGAGCTGCGGGTGGGCCTCGATCCGCGCGGCCAGCCGCTGCGCCCAGGCGCAGTGCTGGCGGATCCGCCGGCGCAGCCCCTCGGCCCCGAAGGCGCGGAGCACCATCCATAGCTTCAGGGCCCGGAAGCGCCGCCCGAGCTGGAAGCCGAGGTCCATCAGGTTGGTCACCTCCTGCTCCTCGGTGGCCAGGTACTCGGGCACCAGGGAGAACGCCGCCCGCAGCACCTCGGGGTGGCGAGCGTAGAGCAGCGAGCAGTCGATCGGGGTGAACAGCCACTTGTGCGGGTTGGTGACGATCGAGTCGGCGCGCTCGATGCCGGCGAGGGCCCGGCGGTGCTCGGGGCAGATCGCGGCCGAGCCGGCGTAGGCGGCGTCGACGTGCAGCCAGACGCCCTCCCGCGCGCACAGGTCGGCCACCTCGGGCAACGGATCGACGCTGGTCGTGGAGGTGGTGCCGGCGGTGGCCACCACCGCCATCGGCACCCGGCCGGCCGCGCGGTCGGCGGCGAGCGCCGCGGCGAGGGCGGCGGGGTCGAGGCGGAAGGCGTCGTCGCTCGCCACCCGGCGGACGTTCTCCTGGCCCACGCCGAGGACGATCGCGGCCTTGTCGACGGACGAGTGCGCCTGGTCGGAGGCGTAGACCACCAGCGGCGGCAGGTCGTCGCGGCCGGCCAGGCCGCGCCGGCGCACGTCGGCGCCCGGCCGCGCCCGCAGCTCGTGGCGGGCGGCGGCGAGCGCCACCAGGGTGCTCGACGACGCGGTGTCGTTGATGTGCCCGCGGAAGCCGGCGGGCAGGTCGAGGAGCTGGCGCACCCAGTCGCACACCCGCTCCTCGAGCTCGGTCGCCGCCGGCGAGGTCCGCCACAGCATGGCGTTGACGTTGAGGGCGGCGGTCAAGGTCTCGGCGGCGACGCCGGGCGCCGAGCCGGTGATGGCGAAGTAGGCGAGGAACCCCGGGTGGTTCCAGTGGGTGAGGGCGGGCTCGATCAGGCGGCGGTAGTCGTCGAGGATGCGCTCCATCGGCTCGGCGTCCTCCGGCGCCGAGGCGGGCAGCCGCGCCGCCACCTCGCCGGGCGCCACCGGCGGCAGGACCGGGTAGCGGCCGACCCGCTCGAGGTAGTCGGCCGCCAGGTCGGCGGCCCGGTGCAGGGCCTCCCGCGCCGCGGCGGGAGGGAGGTCTCCGGTCGTCGAGGACATGGCCCGATCATAGAGAAAGCGCCCGCCGGGGAAGATCCCGGCGGGCGCTCGTGACCAGCGGCGGAGGCGGACGGCGCCTAGTCGGTGGCGTTCTTCCGCGCCAGCTCGGCGTCGATCACCTGGGCCATGTTCTCGTACGGCACCGCTCCGGACACCGGGATGCCGTTGATGAACATCGCCGGCGTGCCGTTGACGCCCGCCTCGCTGCCCGCCTGCAGGTCGGCGTGGACCTCGTCGGCGAACTGGCCGGAGTCCAGGCACTGGTCGAACTTCGTGCTGTCGAGACCGAGCGCCGCCGCCTTCTTCTTCAGCCCCTCGACGCTCAGCCCCTTCTGGTCGGCGAACATCGCGTCGTGCATCTCCCAGAACTTGCCCTGGTCGCGGGCGCACAGCGAGGCCTCGGCGGCCTTCTGGGCGTTCGGGTGGATGTTGAGCGGGAACTGGCGGAAGACCAGCCGCACCTTGTCGCCGTAGTTCTCCATCACCTGTTCCAGGGTGGGCTCCACGCGGCTGCAGAACGGGCACTGGAAGTCGGAGAACTCGACGATCGTGATCGGCGCGTCCTCGGGCCCGCGGGCCGGACCGGTGGCCGCCACCTCGGTGCGCGGGGGCTCGAGCAGGTAGGCGACGTCGTACTTCGCCTCCAGCTTCTTGTAGAAGTTGCCCTCGGCCTCCTGGCGCCGCTGCTGCTCGAGGTACTGGCGGATCTGCGGCCCGATCTGCTCGAGCGTCCGGTTGCCGATGCGCGCCCGGTTCTGCTCGAAGAAGCTGCTGACGTCCTCGTCGGTCACCGGCGCGATGCTGTTCTCCAGCTCGCTCGCCAGGTAGTCGTCGGTCGACTCGCCCGCCTTGGCCGCCTCGGCGGCGACGAGCTTCTGGTGCACCATGTCCTCGAGGGTCGAGTGCAGCGCCTGGTAGCGGCTCTGGTTCGCCTGGAGCTGGCACTGGCGGAGCTGGGCGTCGACCTGGTCGAGCTGGTCGGAGGCGCCCTGCTCGAGCTCGGCGCGGGTGATCTTCTGGCCGGCGGCGGTCGCCACCACCTCGTCGCCGGAGGTGGCGCTCGGGGTGGCGCTCGCGCCGCTCTGCTGCGCGCAGGCGGGCACCGCCACGGCCAGCACCGCCAACACCGCCAGCGTGGCCAGCGGCGCCGGCAGCGGCCGCCGGACGCGGCGCACGATCTCGGACGTCGGATGCATCGATCTCTCCTTGTTCAGGTGGTAGGGAACGGGATTCGTGTGAAGTCTGTCGTCGCTCGTCCTCGCGGGAGGGCGGCAGGCGCCCGCGGCGCACGGCTGGCGCGCGGCACTTGCAACTCGCGGTCGCCGCCGCCTATTCCGGACCCTCTCTCAGCCCGGAGGGGCGCCCGGCGTCAGGTGGCGGCAGACCAGGCCCTCGAGGATGCGGTCCGCGGGGATGCCACGGAGCCGCAGGGGGGCGGCGTCGAGCAGGGCGGCTGCCAGCTCGAGGAGCGGGCGGCGCAGCCGGGCCGGCAGCTCCGCGTCGCGCGCCGCCCGGGCCGCGACCGACGCCGCCAGGGCCCACGGCCGTCCCGCCCGCGGGTCGCTCCAACCGCCGGGGCCGGCGCCCGCCGCGGACAGCGCCTCGGCGGCCGCCAGCAGGTACACCGGCGCCCCCCGCTCCGCCCACGACGCGCAACAGGCGGCGAGGTCGGCGGCCAGCGGCGCCACCTCGGCGTCGGCGAGCGGCGCGGCGGGACCGAGGTAGACGGCGAGCGAGCGGCTGCGCAGGGTGGGCGAGAGATCGAACTGCGACGGCGCCAGCAGCAGGTGGTTGCGCGGCGCGCGGACCCCGGGCTCCTCGAGGGTCTTGAGCAGGGCGTCGGCGGCCTCCGCCGACAGCGTCTCGGCGCTGGCCACCGCGAAGACCTGCCCGCGCGCCTCGAACGGCGACATCTGGGCGACCCGCAGCAGCTCCCGGACGGCGTCGACCGAGGTGACCGTCTTCAGGTCCCTCTCCACCACGCGGAAGTCGGGATGGAAGACCGCCTCGTCGCCGCCCGGCCAGGCGATGCGGCGGCAGTGGCGGCAGACGCCGCACGGCCGCGCGTCGAGCGCCGCCTCGCACAGCAGGGTGCGGGCGATCTCGAGCGCCGCCGAGCGCCGCGCCGCGTCGTCGCCGCCGTGCAGGATGACGGCCGGGTAGAGGTGCCCCCGCCGCGCCAGCTCGACCGCGCCCGCCGGGTTCACGGCGCCCCGCCCGCGCCCGGCCCGGCGCTCCGGCCCAGCGCCGGCAGCAGGTCCACCAGCGCCGCCGTCACCCGCCGCTCGGTCGTCGCCAGCGAGCCGGAGGAGTCGATCACCCGGAACCGCTCCGGCTCCGCGGCGGCGAGCTCGCGGAAGCCGTCGCGCACCCGGCGGTAGAAGCCGAGGTCCTCGGCGTCGAGGCGGTCGACGTCGCCGCGCCGCCGCCGGCCGTGCGAGTGGCCACGCTCCCGGGCCGCCTCGGGCGCCAGGTCGAAGAGCAGCGTGCGGTCGGGGCGGCGGCGGCCGGTGGCGATCTCGTCCAGCCGCTCGATCAGCTCCCGGGGCACGCCGCGTCCGCAGCCCTGGTAGGCCAGCGTCGAGTCGGTGAAGCGGTCACAGAGCACCGCCTCGCCGGACGCCAGCGCCGGCTCGATGACCTCGAGCAGGTGCTGCCGCCGGCTGGCGAACACCAGCAGCAGCTCCACCCGCCCGTCCGCCGGCCCGCCCTCGGCCGCCAGGAAGGCGCTCCGCACCACGTCCCCCAACGGCGTCCCGCCGGGCTCGTGGCTCACCCGGTGGGCCACTCCGAGGTCCGCCAGCCGCCGCGCCACCCGCAGCAGGTGGGTCGACTTGCCGCTGCCGTCGAGGCCCTCGAAGGTGATGAAAGGGGGCGCCATGGGGCGCCCAAGATAGCAGGTGAGAAGGCCGGCGGCGGCTTCCCGACGGGGCGTGGGCGGGGCCGCGGCGCGACTCCTCCGGGAGACCGCGACGCCCGCCGCCTCCACCTCCCGCGGCACGACCTCCCCGCTCGCCGCGCTCCGTCCCCCACGCCGCCCTCCTGCCGACCGCCCGCCGATCCCCCTGCGGACCGGCCCGGCCGCCGCCACGGCGCGGCTAGGATGGAGGGGTGCCGCCGCCCTCCCCGTTCTCCGCCCGCGCCATCCGCGGCGACGACCGCGGCTACGTCGCCTACCACGCTCCCCGCTTCGCCCACCTGCTCGCGCAGCTCGACGGGTCGGGACTGGACGGCAGCTCGCGGCTGCTCGACGTCGGGCGCTCCCGGCTCACCGCGCTGCTCCACCAGCGCTTCGGCGTCCCGGTCGACTCGCTGGGCTTCGGCGCCGACCACGACACCCCGGAGGGGCGGCACTGGGGCTTCGACCTCGAGCGGACGCAGCGGCAGGAGGACTGGCGCCGCGACCTGCCGCGCTACGACCTGGTGGTCCTCGCCGAGGTGCTCGAGCACCTGCACACCGCGCCGCAGCAGGTGCTGGGTTTCCTGCGCACGCTGATGCCCGACGGCGGGCGCCTGGTGCTGCAGACCCCCAACGCCGCCTCGCTCGCCAAGCGCCTCAAGCTGCTCGCCGGCCGCCACCCCTACGACATGATCCGCACCGACCCCCGCAACCCGGGCCATTTCCGCGAGTACACGCGGGGCGAGCTCGCGGCGCTCGCCGCGGCGACCGGGTTCACCGTCGAGGACTGCCGGACGCACTCCGACTTCGACGCCCGCTTCCCCCACGACGAGAGCGGGGCCCCCACCGGCCCCCGCCCCCTCGTCGGCACCCTCAAGAACCTCGTCTACCGCACCCTCCCCGCCCCCCTGCGCCCCGGCATCACCACCATCTGGCGCGCTTCCTGAGCCCGGGAGCAGCCCCGCCGGCTTCCTCCCACCACGCCGGCGGCCGGCGCCACCCACCACGGTGCGCCGGGGGCCGCGGGCGAGGGCGGGGCCGGGGGCGTCAGGATCCGCGCCCGAATCTGGGACCCGCAGCTCCCACTCCCGGCCGCGCGCGGATCCTGCCGAGTCGCCGCCCCCATCCCTCCTTCACCCCCACAAACCCTCCACCTCCAAAAGCCCCCAAACCCACCCCGCCGGCGGCCGGCGCCACCCACCACGGTGCGCCGGGGGCCGCGGGCGAGGGCGGGGCCCGGGGGCGTCAGGATCCGCGCCCGAATCTCCGCTCCGAAGCCACCTCTCCCGGCCGCGCGCGGATCCTGCCGAGTCGCCGCCCCCCCGACCTCCCACCGAAACGGCGACGTCCCCCGGCCCCGCCCTCGCCCGCCGCCCCCTTCTCCATCGCACAACGCCACGCCGCCGGCGCTACACCCTGCGCAGCCTCCCCACCCGCTCCCGAGCCTCCCCCTCCCGCAACCCCAGCAGACCCGCCCCCGCGAACAACGGCGCGAGATCCACCGGGTAGAGGTTGCGCCGCGCCGGGTCGGCGAGGCCGGCCACGTTGAAGGGCGCGATGGCGTCGCGGACCCACGCCTCCCACTCGGCGGCGGGCGGCCGCGGGCCGGCGGCGCGGCGGGCCGCGGCGGCGACCGCCCCGGCCACCGCCGGCTCGGTGGCGCCGAGGAAACCGCTCCAGACGGGGTCGCCGTCGGTCAACCGTTGCCGCGCCTCGCAGAAGCTGGCCGCCGCGAAGTAGAGGTGGCTGGCGGCGGCGAAGCGGGGGAAGTCGTCGAGCAGGGCCCAGGCGAGCGCGACCAGCCGCTCGAGATGCGCCGCCTCGGCGCGCAGCCGGTCCGCGTAACGCCCCAGCGCCGCACGGTCGGGGGGCAGGTCGGCGCCGAGCAGCTCGGCCGCCCGCTCGACCGCGACGAGCGTCCAGGCGATCCCGGTGGAGAACAGCGGGTCGAAGAAGGCGTGGACGTGGGGCAGCAGCAGCCAACGGTCGCCGGCCGGCGGGTCGAGCCGGTGCGCCACCGGCTCGCGCCAGGCCACCTGCCGTACCGGCTCGGCCGTCGCGAGCTGGGCCGCCAGGGTCGGGTAGCGGCCGAGCAGGGCGCGGAAGGCGGCGAGCGGCTCCGGCGCCGCGGCGGCCAAGCGGCGCGCCGCCTCCCGGTGCAGCACGAAGCCGGCACTCGCCCGTGCCGGACCGGCGGCGCCGGCCGCGGCGAAGCGCAGGACGTAGAGCCAGCCCTCGGCGAGCAGGTGGTGGACCGCCGCGTCGTCGTCGTCGTAGGGCCCGGGCTCGAGCGCGGCGCCGGCGGCGCGGGCGGCGTCGGTGAAGCGGCCGACGCCCTCGAAGTGCCCGTAGAGCAGCGCGGTGGGCGGCGTCGCCGCCGGCCGCGGCGCGAGCGGCAGGCAGCGCGCGAGGAAGCCGCCCGGGCCCGAGGCGTCGACCAGGAAGCGGGCGGCCGCCGACCGCGCCCCGTCCGGCGCCCGCCCGGCGACGCGCACCCGGTCGCCGGCGAGCTCGAGGGCGTCGAGCTCGACCTCCTCCCACACCGTCACCCCCTCCGCCCGGGCCCGCCGCACCATGTGGTGGTCGACGGCGCTGCGCAGCCAATGGCTGTCGGCCACCTCGTCGTCCGGGCTCGCCGCGACCAGCAGGCGGCGGCGGTTGCCCGGTCCCGGGTCGAAGCGGGCGCCGGGCCGGTGGCCGTAGAAGGTGAAGCCGCGCTTGTGCCCGCGGGGGATCTCGGCCAGCTCGTGCCGCCAGCGGCCGGCGGCGGCGAGCGCCGCCAGGTCGTCGAGGCCGTGCCGGGCCGCCAGCCGCTCCAGGGCCAGCGCGGCCAGCGGCGTCGCCGACTCGCCGAGCGCGAAGCGCGGGTGGCGGCCGCGCTCCACCAGCAGCACCCGCCGGCCGCGCGCCGCCAGCGCCCGCGCCAGCACGGCGCCGCCGAACCCGGCGCCCACCACCACGACGTCCCAGGGGGCGGCCACGGCGGCGCTCAGCCGCAGGCGGCGCAGGTCACCGCCGGCTCGGGGCGACCGCTGGCGTTGAGCCGGGCGAGGCGTGCCACGCGGGCGTCGGCGCAGCGCGGACAGGCGGCGAAGCGCTGGACGTCCCAGAGGTCCGCGGTGACCACCGCCGGCCGGCCGTCGCCGGCCACCGCTTCCAGGCTGGCGTCGAGGGCGGTCTCGAGGTCGGCGAGGGTCGGCGGGGACCACCCCCCGCGCGCCGCCAGCGCCTCCAGCGCGCCGTTGCCGTCGCGCACCGGGATCAGCGACACGTGCTCGGCACCGGCCGCGACCGCGGCGCGGACGCTGGCCACGACCCAGCCGACGTCCTCGTCGCGCGGCACGCCCGGCGCCCCCACCAGCAGAAAGGCCCGCACCCCACAGCCGGCGGCCCGCAGCGCGCCCGCGGCGGCGGTGAAGGAGTCGACGGTGGCTCCCTTGCCCAGGCCGGCCAGCGCCTCCGGGTGCACGGTCTCGAGACCGAGCGCCACCTCGAGGCGGCCGCCGGCGGCGGCCAGCCGGGAGGCGAACGCGACGCAACGCTCGCCGACCCAGCGCGGGTGGCACTCGACCAGGACGCGCCGGTAGGGGACCACCGCCGCGAGGATGGCGGTGTCGTCGGCCGCCGGCACGGCGCGCTCCTCGAAGAAGTTGCTGGCGTTGTAGAGCTTGATGCCGTCCCAGCCGCCCGGCGGCGGGGCGGCGGGCGGGCGGCGCCGCGCCGCGCGGATCTGCGCCGGGATGGCGCCGCGCGGCGTCGGCCGGTCCAGGGTGTGGCGCCAGAGGTCGCAGAAGACGCAGGTGAAGGGGCACTCGGCGCCGGCCAAAAAGACCGTCAGCCAGGAGTCCTCGCCGCCGTCCACCGTGCGCTCGCGCTCCGCCAGCACCGCCAGCGGCCGCCAGGGATCGACGGCCTCCTTCGCGCCGCGCAGTGCGCGCACCGCACCGGCGCCGCGCGGCGCCGGGAGCTCCGCCGCCTCAGCGGGCTCCACCGCCGTAGACCTCGAGAAGGTGCCGGCGGTAGAGGGCCGGAGCGGAGCCGAAACGCTGCCGGAACCAGGACGAGGGCGCCGCGCCGTGCTGGAAGCGGCGTTTCGGGAACACCGGCAGCTCGAAGCCGGTGACCTTGCGGACGCCGCGGGCGAGCAGGTCGCCCTTGAGGCGGTAGAGGGCGTCGTGCGAGCCGCCGGTGAGCTCGGCGAACGGGATCGCCTCCGCCGCCGCCACCACGGCCGGCCGGGTGCACGGGCTGAACGGGAGGAAGCCGAAGCGGCGCGCCGGTCCCCAGCTGCGCACGCAGGAGCGGCGAGTAGCCGCCGGAGTAGGTCAGCGAGTGCTTGACCGCGTCGACGCCCCACCCCTCCTGGTAGAGCATGGAGTTGCCGACCACGCTGCGGATGGTGAGCTCCGGGTTGTCCTCGATCGGGTAGGACTTGAGGTTCTCGTCGCCGCCGTCGCCGTCGACGATGCGGCGCCACTCCGGGTACCGGCGGCGCACCCCGCGCAGCAGCGCCAGCCCCATCGCCGCGCACTCGACGTCGAGCGGCCGATAGTCCTCGATCAGCTCCACCGCCTCCAGCGGGTCGACCTCGGACGCGGCCACCTCGATCGCCTCGCCGAGCATCTCGAGATCGACCGCGGCGAGGAAGCTCCGCGCCTGCTCGCGGTCGGGGCCGCCGCCGCCGACCGCGAGGGTGAACGCCTTCAGGCGGGCCGGGCTCTGCCCCGCGTCGAGCAGGGCGCGGTAGAGGCACAGCAGCACGGTGCCGCTGTCGACACCGCCGGAGAAGGCCACCCCGATCGGCTCGTCGGGCTCCACGGTGGTCAACCAGCTCGCCACCTCGCGGTAGATCTCCCCGACGTAGCGCTCGCCCAGCGCGTCGCGGTCCGTCCCCGCCACGGCCCGGGGCGGCGCGAACCAGCGCCGGGCCGTGGGGTTGGGGTCGGGGCAGCCGATCAGGCGCAGGGTCAGCAGGTGGTGCGCCGGGACCATCCGCGTGTAGGTGGGGTGGAACTGGTCGAGCTTGCCCTCGCGCTCGAGCGCGTGGCGGATCTCGTCCATCCGTTCGGCGACCACCAGCAGGGGGCCCGCCTGCTCCTTGGCCAGGAAGTAGCGCAGCGGGCGGTCGAGGCTGCGCGCCATGACGACGCGTTCGCCGTCGCGCGCCACCAGGGCGTACGAGCCGCGCAGCCGGCGCAGCACCTCCGGCTCGCCGGCGCGGTCGGCCGCGACCAGCAGCCGGCGCGCGGCGTCGGCGTCGAGGTCGAGGAGCTGCTGGGTGGCGGGGTCGACGAGATCGACGACCCGGTGGATGGGGCGGTCCATGGAGTCCTCCGTGGGCGGTGGTCCGTCGAGCGCTCGCTCCCGGGCGGGGAATTCGGAAGCCCCGATTATAGAGTGGTCCCCCGGCGCCGGCCGGGAGGAGGACGTGGACCGCCCGTGGCCGCTGCGAGCATCGGCACCCCTCTGGCGTGGGGGGTCTTCTTCACCGTGGTGCTGGCGATGCTGGCGCTCGACCTCGGTGTCTTCCACCGTCACGAGCACGTCGTCCGCACGCGCGAGGCGGCGATCTGGAGCGCGGTCTGGATCACCCTGTCGCTCGCCTTCGCCCTGTGGATCGGGCTCGTGGACGGCGAGCGGCCGGCGCTGGAGTTCCTCACCGGCTACCTGATCGAGAAGTCGCTCTCGGTCGACAACATCTTCGTGTTCATCGTCCTCTTCGGCTACTTCCGGGTGCCGGAGACCTACCACCACCGGGTGCTGTTCTGGGGCATCCTCGGCGCCCTGGGGATGCGCGGCCTGTTCATCGGCCTCGGTGCCGCCCTGCTGGCGCGCTTCGACTGGATCCTCTACCTGTTCGGGGCCTTCCTCGTCTACACGGGGATCCGGATCGTCGTCCAGCGCGGGCCCGACGTGCACCCGGAGCGCAACGCCGTGGTCACCTTCTTCCGGCGCTTCGTCCCGCTGACCCACGACTACCGGGGCCGGCGCTTCGCGGTCCGCGAGGGGGGACGCTGGCGGGCGACGCCGCTGCTGCTCGTCCTGGTGGTGGTCGAAGCCACCGACATCGCCTTCGCGGTCGACTCCATCCCCGCGATCTTCGGCGTCACCCGCGACCCCTTCCTCGTCTTCACCTCGAACATCTTCGCCATCCTCGGCCTACGGGCGCTGTACTTCCTCCTCGCCGACCTGATGAGTCGCTTCGACCATCTCCCCTTCGGTCTCGGCGCGGTCCTCGCCTTCATCGGCACCAAGATGCTGCTGCACGACCGGGTGGACGTGCCGATCGAGGTGTCGCTGCTGGTGGTCGTGGGCCTGCTCGGCGGCGCGGTGGCGGCATCGCTGCTCTGGCCGCTGCGCGACGGGGCCCGCCGGCCTCCCGGGGGACCGCCCGCCGCACCCCCTCCGGACGGCGCTGGCTAGCGTCCCGCGGAGCGTCGCGAAACCCGCGTCCGGAGAGGATTTCCACCCACCCGCGTGGGTGTTGCGCCCCCCTCCTGGGGCGGGTAGGATGCCACGCGTTTCGTCCGTCGTCCCAACTCCCACCTCACCGTACGGACCCCAACGATGAAAGTCTTCATTCCGCAGGAGCGGCGACCGGGCGAGACCCGTGTCGCCGCCACCCCCGAGACCGTCAAGAAGATGGTCAAGGAGGGGATGGAAGTGATCGTGGAGGCCGGCGCCGGCGCCGCCTCCTATCTCCCCGACGCGGCCTTCGCCGAGGAGGGCGCGCGCATCGCCTCCGACGGCGCCGCCGCCTGGGGGGAGGCCGACGTGGTGCTCACCGTCACCGCGCCGGAGCCGGACCTGGTGGCGAGGATGAGACCCGGCGCCGTCCTGGTCGGGCTGCTCGCCCCGCACAAGAACCTCGACTCGGTGCGCGCCCTGGCCGACCGCAAGGTCAGCGCCCTGGCGATGGAGCTCATCCCGCGCATCAGCCGCGCCCAGTCGATGGACGCCCTGTCGTCGCAGGCCAACATCGCCGGCTACAAGGCGGTGCTGCTGGCCGCCGGGCTGCTGCCGCGCTACTTCCCGCTGCTGATGACCGCCGCCGGCACGATCCGTCCGGCGAAGGTGGTGATCATGGGCGCCGGGGTGGCCGGTCTGCAGGCGATCGCCACCGCCAAGCGCCTCGGCGCGCAGGTGGAGGTCTCCGACATCCGGCCGGCCGTGGAGGAGCAGGTCAAGTCGCTGGGCGGCAAGTTCATCGAGCTGCCGCTCGCGGAGAGCGGCGAGGGCGCCGGCGGCTACGCCAAGGAGATGGGCGAGGACTTCCTGCGCCGCCAGCGCGAGATCGTCGCCCGCCACATCGCCGCCGCCGACGTCGTCATCACCACCGCCCTGGTGCCCGGCAAGCCGGCGCCGCGGCTGGTCACCCGCGACATGGTGGAATCGATGAAGCCGGGCTCGGTGATCGTCGACCTCGCCGTCGAGCAGGGCGGCAACGTCGAGCTGTCGCGCGCCGGCGAGGAGGTCGCGCACCACGGGGTGCGCATCGTCGGCCCGGCGAACCTGGCGGCCGAGATGCCGCTGGACGCCTCCACCGTCTACTCGCGCAACGTCCACACCCTGCTCAAGGAGCTGGTCCACGAGGGGGCGTTGAAGCTCGACCTCGAGGACGAGGTGGTCGACGGCGCGCTGCTCACCCACGAGGGCGAGATCCGCCACGCTCCCACCGCCGAAGCTCTCGGAAAGGTCACCGCATCATGATGGGAACCATCCTGGTCAGCATCTACGTCTTCGTGCTCGCGATCTTCGTGGGCTTCGAGGTGATCACCAAGGTGCCGCCGACCCTGCACACACCGCTGATGTCGGGTGCCAACGCGGTCAGCGGCATCACCATCGTCGGCGCCCTCTACGCGGCGCAGACCGCGTCGCCCACGGTGTCGAACATCCTCGGCGCGCTCGCCATCATCCTGGCCACCATCAACGTGGTGGGCGGCTTCCTGGTGACCGACCGCATGCTGGCGATGTTCGGTCAGAAGAAGAAGGGCTGACGCCATGAACTTCGTGCAATCCACCCTCGTCCCCGTCCTCTACCTGGTCTCGGCGGTGCTGTTCATCTTCGGCATCAAGGGGCTGACCCGCGTGCGGACGGCGCGCCGCGGCAACCTCATCGCCGGCGCCGCGATGCTCCTCGCGATCGTCACCACGCTGGTGCAGCTCGGCCACGTCGACTACCGCTGGATCCTCGCCGGCATCGTGATCGGCGGCGCCATCGGCGGCATCGCCGCCTACCGCGTGCACATGACCTCGATGCCGGAGATGGTGGCGCTGTTCAACGGCGCTGGCGGCGGCGCCTCGATGCTGGTGGCGCTGTCGGTGCTCTACCTCGAGATGATCGAGTCGCCGGCGCCCGGGACGGTCGGGCAGACGCTGGCCGGCGCGCAGGGCAGCGAGATGGCGCTGTCGCTGATGGCCTCGCTGCTGATCGGCGCCGTCACCCTCTCCGGCTCGGTGGTGGCGTACCTCAAGCTGCAGGAGAAGCTGATCTCCGGCCAGCCGACCCTGCTGCCGGGACGCCACGTCCTCAACGCCGCGCTGCTCCTGGGCGGCCTCGGCGTCGGCATCTGGTCGGCCTACGCGGCCACCGCCGCCTTCGGCATCTTCGGCGGCGCGCTGGTGCTCACCGTCGCCGCGCTGTTCCTCGGCATCGGCTTGGTGATCCCCATCGGCGGTGCCGACATGCCGGTGGTCATCTCGCTGCTGAACTCGTACTCGGGTCTGGCGGCGGCGTCGACCGGCTTCGTGCTCAACAACAACCTGCTGATCATCAGCGGCGCGCTGGTCGGCGCCTCCGGTCTCATCCTCACCAACATCATGTGCGTGGCGATGAACCGCTCGCTGGCCAACGTGCTGTTCGGCGGCTTCGGCATGCAGGAGCAGCCCGCCGGCGGCGCCAAGTCGGAGTACGGCACGGTGCGCTCCTACAGCGCCGAGGAGGCGGCCCTCATCCTGGAGAGCGCCGAGAGCGTGGTGTTCGTGCCCGGCTACGGCCTCGCCGTGGCGCAGGCGCAGCACACCATCCGCGAGCTCGCCGACCTGCTGCAGAAGCGGGGCGTCAAGGTCAGCTACGGCATCCACCCGGTGGCGGGCCGCATGCCCGGCCACATGAACGTCCTGCTGGCCGAGGCCGACGTCCCCTACGAGCAGCTCAAGGAGATGGACGAGATCAACCCGGAGTTCAAGGAGACCGACGTGGTGATCGTCGTCGGCGCCAACGACGTGGTCAACCCGGCCGCCGAGAACGTCCCCGGCAGCCCGATCGCCGGCATGCCGGTGCTGAAGGTGTGGGACGCGCAGACCACCATGGTCATCAAGCGCAGCCTGTCACCGGGCTTCGCCGGCATCAAGAACGCCCTGTTCGAGAACGAGAACAACATCATGATCTTCGGCGACGCCAAGCACGTGCTGCAGGACCTGGTCGCCGAGCTGAAGCACGCCAAGGCGGCCTGATGGCCGTCCGGAGCGGGGCCGGTCCCCACCGGCCGGCCCCGCCGTCCGCCCTCTCCGCCCCCCCGCCTCCGCGCCGCCGCCTGCGGCAACTCCTGCTGGTTCTCGCGCTGGTGCCCGCCACGCTCCCCCCCGCCGCCGGCGCCGCCTCCGCCCCCGCGGCGCACGGGTCCGGCGGCGCCGTCGCCTCGGGCGACGCCCACGCGACCGCCGCCGGCATCGAGATCCTCGCCGCCGGCGGCAACGCCGTCGACGCGGCGGTCGCCACCGCCCTCGCCCTCGCCGTCAGCTTCCCGGAGGCCGGCAACCTCGGAGGCGGCGGCTTCGCGGTGGTGCGGATGGACGGCGAGCTCGCCAGCCTCGACTTCCGCGAGACCGCCCCCGCCGCGGCGCGGCCGGACATGTTCCTCGCCGCCGACGGCACGCCCCGCCCCGGCGCCAGCCTGGTCGGGCCGCTGGCCGCCGGCGTGCCCGGGGCGCCGGCCGGTCTCCACGAGCTGCACCGCCGGTTCGGCCGGCTGCCGTGGGCGCGCGTCGTCGAACCGGCGCGGCGCCTGGCCGCCGACGGCTTCCCGGTGGGCGACCACCTCGCCGCGGTGCTGGCCGAGAAGCGGTCGGTCCTCGAGCGCTTCGCGGCGACGGCCGCGGAGTGGCTGCCCGCCGGCGAACCCCCGCCGGTCGGCAGCCGCTGGCGCCAGCCGGCGCTGGCCGCCACCCTGGCGGCCTACGCCGAGCGCGGCCCCGCGGCGCTCACCAGCGGCCCGGTGGCCGAGGCGATCGCCGCCGCCAGCAGCGCCCACGGCGGCGTGCTCACCACCGCTGACCTCGCCGCCTACCGGCCGGTGTGGCGGGAGCCGCTACGCTTCTCCGCCTTCGGCTGGGAGTTCGCCGCGATGGGGCCGCCGTCGTCGGGCGGCATCCTGCTGGGGGAGATCTTCGGGATCCTGGAGCGGCGCGGCTGGGCCGCGGCGCCACCTCTCGGCGCCGACCGCGCCCACCTCCTCGCCGAGGCGTTCCGCGCGGCCTTCGCCGACCGCACGCTGCTCGGCGATCCCGCGTCGACGGCGGCGACCGCCGCGGACCTGCTGGACCCGGCCTGGCTGACGGCGCGGGCGGCGCGGATCGACCCGGGCCGGGCGACGCCGTCCGCCGCGCTGGCGCCGTGGGCGCCGCCGCGCCGCGAGCCCCACGAGACCACCCACCTGTCGGTGATCGACGCCGAGGGTAACCTGGTGGCCCTCACCACCACCCTCAACGCCCTGTTCGGCTGCGGCCTGTGGGTGCCGGAGGCGGGGTTCTTCCTCAACGACGAGATGGACGACTTCACCACCGCCCCGGGGCGTCCCAACCTCTTCGGTCTGATCCAGGGGGAGGCCAACGCGGTGGCGCCGGGTCGCCGCATGCTGTCGTCGATGTCGCCGACCCTGGCCTGGCGTGGCGGCGAGAGCGTGGCGCTCGGGGGTCGCGGCGGGTCGCTGATCCCGACGAACGTGGCGCAGGTGCTGCTCCACCTGATCGTCGACGGAGACCCGCTGCAGGCCGCCCTCGACCGGCCGCGCCTCCACCACCAGTGGCTCCCGGACGAGCTGCGCGCCGAGGCCGACGCCCTGGCGCCGGAGACGCGCCAGGTGCTGGCCGAGCGCGGCCAGCACCTGGTGATCACCGCCGAGGCGGCCGGCAAGGTGCAGGCCGCCCGCCGCCGCGCCGACGGCACCGTGGAGGCCGCCGTCGATCCGCGCGGACCCGGCGCGGCCGCGGTGGTCGACCCGGCCACCCCCTGAGCGGCGCGGCGGGGGCGGGCTCGGCCGACCGCGGGGCTACGGCCGCTGGCCGCCCTCGGGCTGGCCGGTGTCCATGTGCTCCTGCATGCCGTTCATGCCGCCGCCCATGCCGCTGTCCATGCCCATGCCGCCCTGCATGCCCATGCCGGACGTTTCGATGACGCCGCAGGCGACGCGGGCGCCGGAGTCGCCCGAAGGCTGGGAGGTGCAGTCGTCCTCACCGGCGTGGAGCACGACCGCCTTGCCGACGATCGAGTCGGCGGCGCCGGGATCGAGCGAGATCATGTCGCTGGTCAGCTCGAGATGCCCGGAGCCGTCCTCGCCGATCTCGATGTTGCCCAGGTCGCCGGCGTGGCGCGGCGTGGTGGGCGGGCAGGCGTGGTCGGTCTCGCCGGGATTGAAGTGGCCTCCCGCCGACTTGAAGTCGGGGGGTGTGCACTCGCCGGTCTGGTGGATGTGGAAGCCGTGCGGGCCGGCGCCGTCGACGCCCTGCAGGTCGGCGATGACCCGCACGCCGCCCGCCGCGGGCTCGAAGCGGACCGTGCCCGAGACGTTCGAGCCGGGAGCGGCGACCAGCGTCGCCATCATCCCCTGACCCATCTCGGCCGGCGCCGCCATCGGCGTCTCGGTCATCATCTCGGTGGTCGTCTCGGCCTCGCCGACCGGTTGCTCCTGCTCCGTGCCGCACGCCAGCGCCAGCGGCAGCAGCAGGGTGGGAATCGCCAACAGCCTGAGGTGCTTCGTCCTCAAAGGTCTCCTCCTTCGTGTGAGGTGGGTTCGCGCGACTCGGCCGCCCAGTCTACCCGCGACCGCCGGTCGGTCGCGGGCCCCGGTCGGGCCGCTGGGCCAGCCGAGAAAAAACTGCACGATCCGTACCGTGTCCGTCGGCGGGAGGCCGGTGCGGCCGCCGGCGATCAGTCGGGGAGGGACTGGAGACGGAGCTGCAGGTTGGCGAGGCTGCGCTCGATGTGGATCTCCACCGGCGTCGCCGCGGCGTCCTGGGCGAGCCAGAGCTCCAGGGTGCCCTTCCAGCGGTGCCCGCCCGGCGCGTCGTAGCCGCGCACCGAGTAGTGGCGCGTCTCCACCCGGCGGTCGCCGACCCGGATCCGTTCGCGATCGAGGGGGATCACCACCACCGGGTAGATCTTGCCCTCGGACCAGATCTCCATCTTGCGGGTGACCTTCGGCGGGTCGCGGCGGATCGCCCAGATGCCGGAGACCACGTCCATGACCCCGTGCTCGGCGATCTCCTCGCGCTCGGACCTCTCCTCGCCACGCCACTGGTAGGAGCTCCAGGCGCTCTCGGCGTAGCCGCTGCGGGCGTCGATCTCGGCGCCGTAGCGCCAGTACTCGCCGTCGTCGCTCTCCTCGGACGTGATCAGCAGCTCGGTGGTCAGGGTGTCGTCGTCGCGCTCGAGGGTGAGCACGCCGTCACCGTGGCTGGGCAGGAACAGGCCGGCGATCCGGCCCAGGAAGCGGCCCAGGTGCCAGCGGTAGTGGAGCTCCTCGAGGCGCTGGCCCGACGGCGTCGGGTGGATCGCCGCGGCGTCCGCCGGCGCCGCCGCGAGGCAGGTGGCGGCGAGCAGCGCGATCGGCAAGAGGCTGTGCAGTCGTCGTCTCATGATGTCTCTCTCCAGCCGGCCTGCGGGGACCGGCATCGGTCGCTCGCGACAACGCGGGGAGGATCGCCGGCGTTCCCGGCGGGGGAACCCGGGCGGCGGACGGGGTCGCGGGGTGGTGGAGGGAGCGCTCAGAACATGCCCAGCTCGAGGCGGGCGACGTCGCTCATCATGCTCGGGTTCCACGGCGGCTCCCAGACCAGCTCCACCTCGGCCCGCTCGACGCCGGAAACCCCCTGCACCTTCTGCTCCACCTCGCCCGGCAGGCTGCCCGCCACCGGGCAGGCCGGTGAGGTCAGGGTCATGCGCACCCGCACGTGTCCACCCGGCTCCACCTCGAGGTCGTAGATCAGACCCAGCTCGTAGATGTCGACCGGGATCTCGGGGTCGTAGACGGTCTTCAGCACCGACACGATGCGGTCCTCGAGCTCCATGGCGGCGTCGAGGTCGAGGGTCGGCACCGCGGGGTGCTCCTCGGGCGCCTCGTCGTGCCGCGGCTCCGCGCCGCTCTCGGGTTCGCGCATCGTCGGGGGCTCCTGCTCGCTCATTCGGTGGAGACGGCGGTCTCGCCCTCGCCGCCGCGGTCCAAGGCCGCCTTCAGGGTGTGCCAGGGGAGCGACGCGCACTTGACGCGGATCGGGTACTCGCGGACGCCGGCGAACACCGCCAGCTTGCCGAGGGCCTCCGGGTCGGGCGCTCCTTCACCGGTCACCAGCTCGTGGAAACGCGTGAACAGCTCGCGGACTTCCGCCAGCTCGCGCCCCTTGACGGCCTCGGTCATCAGCGACGCCGAGGCCACCGAGATGGCGCAGCCCGCGCCCTCGAAGGCAACCTCGGCCACCCGTCCGTCGCGCACCACCAGGGTCAGCGCCAGGTGGTCGCCGCACAGGGGGTTGTCGCCGTGCGCGGCGCGGTTCGCCCCGCCGGCGACGCCGAAGTTGCGCGGCCGCTTGCTGTGGTCGAGGATGACCTCCTGGTAGAGCTCGCGCAGGTCGGACATCAGGCGAAGATCTCCCGGACGCGCTCGACCCCTCGCACGAGGACGTCGACGTCCTCGTCGACGTTGTAGAAGGCGAAGGAGGCGCGGGTGGTCGCGGGCAGCCCGAAGCGCTCCATCACCGGCTGGGCGCAGTGGTGGCCGGCCCGCACCGCCACCCCCTCGCCGGCGAGGACGGTGCCGACGTCGTGCGGGTGGACACCGTCGACGACGAAGGAGAGCACCCCGAGCTTGCGGCGGGCGGTGCCCACCACGCGCACCCCGGGGATCGCGGCCAAACGGCGTTCGGCCGCCGCCAGCAGGCGCGCCTCGTGGGCACCCGCCGCCGCCAGGTCCAGGCCGCGCAGGTAGTCGACCGCCGCCGCCATCCCGATGGCGCCGGCGATGTGGGGCGTGCCGGCCTCGAAGCGCGCCGGCGGCTCGGCGTAGCGCGTTCCGGCGAAGGAGACCGAGCGGATCATCGAGCCGCCGCCCTGGTACGGCGGCATGGCCGCCAACAGCTCGGCGCGGCCCCACAGGGCGCCGATCCCGGTGGGGCCGAACATCTTGTGCCCGGAGACGGCGTAGAAGTCGCAGCCCAGGGCCGCCACGTCCACCGGCCCGTGGGGGACCGCCTGGGCACCGTCGACCAGCACCGGCACGCCGCGCTCGCGGGCACGCCGCACCACCTCGGCCACCGGCACCACCGTGCCGAGGGCGTTGGAGACGTGGGTCACCGCCACCAGCCGGGTGCGCGGGCCGAGCCGCGCCGACAGCTCGTCGAGCAGCAGCTCGCCGGAGTCGTCGATCGGCGCCGCCACCAGCCGCGCCCCCACCTCCTCGCAGACGATCTGCCAGGGGACGATGTTGGCGTGGTGCTCCATCTCGGTGACCAGCACCTCGTCGCCGGCGGCCAGCCGCGGCCGCAGGAAGCTGCGCGCCACCAGGTTGATCCCCTCGGTGGCGCCGCGCACGAAGACCACCTCCTGCGGCGACGGCGCCCCCAGCCACCCCGCCACCTTGCGGCGCGCGCCCTCGAAGGCGGCGTCGGTGGCGGCGGCGATCGGGTGGATGCCGCGGTGGACGTTCGAGTAGTGCGTCGAGTAGAAACGCTCGACGGCGGCGATCACCGCACGGGGCTTCTGAGCGCTGGCGGCGCTGTCGAGGTAGACGAGGCGGGGCCGGTGCAGCCCGGGCGCCAGCGCCGGGAAATCGGCCCGCACCCGCTCGGCGTCGAAGGGCGGCGCCACGGCGGCGCCCGCCGTCCCCGGGGCCGACGCCTCCCGCATCGCCGTCACCGTCACACCGCCTGCCGCACGACGTCGCCCTGGGGCAGCCGGGCGAACAGCAGTTCCTCGAGGTCGCGCCGCACCGGCTCCACCTTGATCCGGGACACGATGTCGCTGGCGAAGGCGTAGGTCAGCAGGCTCTTGGCGGCCTCCTCGCCGATCCCGCGCGAGCGCAGGTAGAAGACCGCGTCCTCGTCGAGCTGCCCCACCGTCGAGCCGTGGGTGCACTTGACGTCGTCGGCGAAGATCTCGAGCTGCGGGTTGGAGCTCGCCAGGGCGCCGCGCGACAGCAGCAGGTTGCGGTTCGACTGCTTGGCGTCGGTCTTCTGGGCGCCCTCGTGGACGTGGATCAGGCCGTTGAACACGGCCCGCGACCTGCCGTCCAGGATGCCCTTGTAGAGCTCGTAGCTGTTGCAGTGCGGGCGCACGTGGTCGACCCGCATGTGGTTGTCGACGAGCTGCTCGCCCTCGGCCAGGTAGAGGCCGTTGAGGGTGCACTCGCAGCCCTCGCCGTCGAGCACCCCGTTGACGTCGTTGCGGGTGATCGCCCCGCCGGTCGACACCGAGTGCGAGAAGAAGCTCGACGCGCGGGCCTGCAGGAGCTGCAGGGTGGCCAGGTGGAAGGCCGCGTGGCTCTCGTGCTGCACCTTGTAGTGGTCGACCACCGCATGCGGCGCCACCACCACCTCGGTGACCGGGCAGGTCAGGTAGACGCCGTCCGCCGCGCCCACGTAGGTCTCGACCACCTCGAAGCGGCTCGCCTCGCGCGCCACGACGAGGTTGCGGGGGAACGAGGCGCGCGGCTCGCCGGCGGCCGCAGTGGTGGAGACGAACAGCAGGTGCAGCGGCCGCTCGAGCACGGTGCCGCGCGGCACCTCCACGTAGGCGCCGTCGCGGAAGAGGGCCGTGTTCAGCGCCACGAAGGGATGGCCGTCGACGGCGGCGTGGCGGCCGAGCTCGGCGGTCACGCGCTCGGGATCGGCACCCAGGGACGCGGCCAGGCTCTCCAGCCGGACGCCGTCCGGCAGGCCGTCGAGGGCGCAGAGGTCGGGCGCCAGGTGGCCGTCGACGAAGGCTAGGCGGACGGCGTCGAAGAGGTGGCGGCGGAGCTCGGCGGCGGCGACCGGCTGCGGCCCGCTGGCGGGCGCGAAGGCGGACTGCGAGACCGGGCGGACGTCGGTCTTGCGCCAGGCCTCCTGGTCGCGGGTGGGGAAGCCCTCGGCGGCGAGGCTCTCGCGGGCCCGGCGGCGGGCCGCGGCCAGCGCCTCGGGCTCGTCGGCGCGCTCGGCGGCCAGCGCCTCGGCCGCGGCGATCCAGTCCGCGCGCCGGTCCGTCGGCGCCGCCACGGCGGGGTCGGTCAACGTCGTCATCGCGCCGCCCTCAGGCCCCGACCGGGGCGGGGGCGTCCTCGCCGGTCCCGACCTGCTGCTCCAGCCACCCGTAGCCCTTCTCCTCGAGCTCGAGGGCGAGCTCCTTGCCGCCGGAGCGGACGATGCGCCCGTCGACCATCACGTGGACGACGTCGGGGACGATGTAGTCGAGCAGGCGCTGGTAGTGGGTGATCACCAGGAAGGCGCGCTCGTCGGAGCGCAGCGAGTTGACGCCGTCGGCGACGATGCGCAGGGCGTCGATGTCGAGCCCGGAGTCGGTCTCGTCGAGCACCGCCAGGCGCGGCTCGAGCACCGACATGTGGAAGATCTCGTTGCGCTTCTTCTCGCCGCCGGAGAACCCCTCGTTGACCGGCCGGTTGAGCAGCGTCTCGTCCATCCTGACCAGCTTCATCCGCTCGCGCACCAGCTTGAGGAACTCCATGGCGTCCATCTCCTGCTCGCCGCGGTGCTTGCGGATGGCGTTGAGCGCCGCCTTCAGGAAGTAGGTGTTCGACACCCCGGGGATCTCCACGGGGTACTGGAAGGCGAGGAAGATGCCCTCCCGCGCCCGCTCCTCGGGGTCCATGTCGAGCAGGTCGCGGCCGTCGAAGCGGATCGTGCCGGCCGTGACCTCGTACTCCTCCTTGCCCGCCATCACCTGCGCCAGGGTGCTCTTGCCCGAGCCGTTGGGGCCCATGATGGCGTGCACCCGGCCCGCCTCCAGGGCGAGATCGATCCCCTTGAGGATCTCCATCCCCTCCACTCCGGCCCGCAGGCCTTCGATCTCCAGCAAAGCCATCCTCTCGTCCTCGCTCGTTTCGGTGGGTGGTGTCGGTGCGGCCCGTCCGTCGGGGAGCCCGCGGGACCGCCGGTCGGCGGTCCCCGGCCGGCTCACCCCACGCTGCCCTCGAGATTGACCTCGAGCAGCTTCTGGGCCTCGACCGCGAACTCCATCGGCAGCTCGCGGAAGACCTCGCGGCAGAAGCCGTTGACGATCATCGAGACGGCGTTCTCGGTGTCGATGCCGCGCTGGTTGCAGTAGAAGATCTGGTCCTCGCCGATCTTCGACGTCGACGCCTCGTGCTCCATCCGCGCCGTCGGGTTCTGCACGTCGATGTACGGGAAGGTGTGGGCGCCGCAGCGGTCGCCGATCAGCATCGAGTCGCACTGCGAGAAGTTGTGGGCGCCGTCGGCGCCGCGCAGGATGCGCACCGCGCCGCGGTAGGTGTTCTGCCCGTGCCCCGCCGAGATGCCCTTCGAGACGATCGTCGAGCGGGTGTTCTTGCCGATGTGGATCATCTTGGTGCCGGTGTCGGCCTGCTGGTAGCCCTTGGTCAGCGCCACCGAGTAGAACTCGCCCACCGAGTTGTCGCCCTTGAGGATCACGCTCGGGTACTTCCAGGTGATCGCCGACCCGGTCTCCACCTGGGTCCACGAGATCTTCGAGTTGCGCCCCTCGCAACGGCCGCGCTTGGTGACGAAGTTGTAGATGCCGCCCTTGCCGGTCTCGGGGTCGCCGGGGTACCAGTTCTGCACCGTCGAGTACTTGATCTGGGCGTCGTCGAGGGCGACCAGCTCGACCACCGCGGCGTGGAGCTGGTTCTCGTCGCGCATCGGGGCGGTGCAGCCCTCGAGGTAGGAGACGTAGGCGCCCGCCTCGGCGACGATCAGGGTGCGCTCGAACTGCCCGGTGTTCAGCGCGTTGATGCGGAAGTAGGTCGACAGCTCCATCGGGCAGCGCACGCCCTCGGGCACGAACACGAAGGAACCGTCGGAGAAGACCGCCGAGTTCAACGTGGCGTAGAAGTTGTCGCTGTAGGGCACCACCGAGCCGAGGTACTTCTGCACCAGGTCGGGATGGTTCTGGACCGCCTCGGAGAAGGAGCAGAAGATGATCCCCATCTCCTCGAGCTTCTTCTTGAAGGTGGTGGCCACCGAGACGCTGTCGAACACCGCGTCGACCGCCACCCCGGCGAGGATCTCCTGCTCGCGCAGCGGGATGCCGAGCTTCTCGTAGGTGCTCAGCAGCTCCGGGTCGACCTCGTCCAGGCTCTTGGGGCGGTCGGCCTTGCCCTTGGGCGCCGAGTAGTAGGAGATCGCCTGGAAGTCGATCGGCGGGTACGTCACGTTGACCCACGTCGGCTCCACCATGGTGAGCCAGTGGCGGTAGGCGCGCAGCCGCCACTCGGTGAGCCACTCGGGCTCGTTCTTCTTCGCCGAGATCAGGCGGACGACGTCCTCGTCGAGCCCGGGCGGGACGGTGTCCTGCTCGATGTCGGTGACGAAGCCGTACTTGTACCGCTCGTCGGCATAGCCGGCCAGGACTTCGGTGGCGGTGGGTGCTGGCATGCTCGGTTCTCCCTCTCTTGGATCCCGCTACGTCCGCAGCTCCGGCGCCGGGCGCCGCGCGCTCTCGCCGCCGCCGACCCCCGAGCCCAGCGTCACCAGGCGCTCGCCGTCGCCGCGGCCGGGCAGCGGCCGCGCCATCTGCGCCAGCCGGATGCCGTCGAGGGCGGTGCGGATGGCGGCGTTGATCAGCTGCCAGTTGCTGCGCAGCGGACAGATCGCCTCCTGGACGCACTCGCCGGGCGTGTCGTCGATGCACTCGGTGATCGCGATCGGCCCCTCGAGCGCCGAGATGATGGCCGCCACGGGGATCTCCTCGGGGCCGCGCGCCAGCGCGTAGCCGCCGTTGACCCCCCGGTGCGAGACCAGCAGTCCCTCGCGCGCCAGGGTCTTGAGGATCTTGCTCACCATCGGCAACGGGAGCTGCGCCTCGGCGGCCAGCTCCGGGGCGTTGAAGATGCGCTCGGGCTCGGCGGCGAGGTGCGTCATCAGCACGATGCCGTAGTCGGTGGTCTTGGTGATCCGGATCATTCGCGTCCCAAAACCGTACCAAAGCGGTACGAATTCCTCCGGGCGGATCTTAGGCAGGGGGCGGAGAGGTGTCAATGGGCGGGAGCGCGCCGGCGTCCCCGCCCGGTCGCTCAGCGCGCCGGGGGAGCGTCGCGATCCCCGAGCTGGCGGCGGATCTCCCGCTCCAGGTCCTCGGGCAGGAAGGGCTTGGTGATCACCGCGTCGCAGCCCGCCTTCAGCGCCTTGTCGCGGGCGCTCGCCAGGCCGTGCGCGGTCAGCGCGATCACCGGGATGTGGCGGGTCCGCTCGTCGCCGCGGATGCGGCGGGTGGCCTCGAGGCCGTCCATCTTCGGCAGCCACACGTCCATCAGGATCACGTCCGGCTGCAGGTCCTGCGCCTTCTGCACGGCCTCCATGCCGTCCGCGGCGCCGGCCATCCGATAGCCCCCGAGCTTCAGGTACTCGCCGACGATCTCGCGGCCGTCGGGCACGTCGTCGACCACCAGCACCAGCGGCGGTCGGTCCGGGCTCTCTCGCTTGGGGCTGTCCGCCATCGGTTCATCCTCCGCCTTCTCGGCCGGCTCGTCCCGGACCGCTGCAAGGGCGGTGCCTCGCCGTCACAGCAGGTGTCCCAGGGGTCCGAGGTCGAGATCGAGATCCTCGGGCGCCAGGCCGAAGCGCGCCGCCATCTCGTGGACCGTCTCTTCGAGTCGCATCAGGGCGAGGCCCACCGCCTCGACCTCGTCCGCTGCCAGCGTCCCCTCGTCCATCCGCCGCACCGCCTGCCGTTCGAGGACGCTGCGCAGGAACTCGACCAGCGTCAGCACCAGCTGCGCCACCGAGCGCTGGACGTCCTCGGGGTCGGCGTTCCAGCGCGGCGTCGGCGACTCGGACAGCCGCCGCTCGAGACGCTCGCGGAGGGCGTCGAGCTCCTCGACCTCGATGTCGAGGTGCGGGCGGGCGGGCGGCGTGCGGGCCTCGCTCACGGTCCCTCCGCCGCGAAGGCCCAGGGGGGGAAGGGCCCGCTCCACACCGCCCGCAGGCCGGCGGGCACGCCGGCGGCGGCGGCCAGCCGGCGGGCGTAGTCCTGCTCCCCGCCGCGCCCGATCAGGTGGAAGGCGGTGGCGAGCACCGGCCCGGCGGCAGGGACCTCGACCCGCTCCGCCCGCACCAGCGGCGCGACCGCCGCCCGCAGCGGCGCCAGCGCCGCCTCCGGCGCCATCCGCCGCGCCCGCAGCGCCGCCAGGTAGCGGGTGCCGGGACCCTCTCCGGACGCCGCGTCGTCCGGCGGCGCGTCCGCGCCGGCAGCGGCCGCCCCCACCAGGCGCAGGGTCATCTGGCAGCATCCGGCGACCCGGGCGAGCGCCGCTGCCAGCGCGTCGTGCCGCGGCGCCAGCAGCGCCGCCAGCGCCGCGCGGTCCGCCGCCCGCTGGCCGAAGCGGACCGGCAGCAGCGGGTCGCAGGCCGCGGCGAGCGCCCGGACCGTCGCGTCGTGGCGTCCCAGGTGCTCGCGGTCGGCGGGTGGTGGCGTCGCCGGGGCGCCGGCGAACACGGTCAGCCCGGCGGCGACGATCGCCTCGACCGGCTCCCCGCAGGCACCGACGGCGGGGGGAGCGGAGGCGGCGGCCGCCCGGTCGGCGAGCGCGTAGAGCCACAGCACCGCTCACCCCTCCGGAGCCGCGGGGGGCAGCACGCGGTCCGCCGCGGCCAGCAGCAGGGAGAGCCGCAGGTAGACGAGGTCGACGCCGGCCAGGCCGAGCACCACGTCGCCGCTGACCACGACGCCCCGGTTCAGCAGGTTGTCCACCAGGTCGAGCAGGGAGGCGCCCGGCTCGTCGAGGATCGCGGCGGCCGGCGTCCCGCCGCCCGGCGCGGCGTCGCTCACCGCGCCCCCTCGACGAAGTTGTAGGGCGGCCACGGACCGGTGAGGGCGAGCGTGCAGCCGGCGGCGGACGCCTGGCGCGCCAGCGCGTCGACCCGCTCCTCGAATCCCGGCACGCGCCCGGCCGGCACCAGGAAGGCGGCGTCGAGCAGGAGCTGGGCGGCCGGGTCGGCGATCGGCAGGCGCCGCGCCTCGGCGGCCGCCGCCGACAGCTCCGCGAAGACCTCGTCGGCCAGCTGCAGGGCGCGCCGCCCGGCGTCGCGGCGCGCCTCGCGGCGCTGCCGCTTGGCCTCGAGGAACTGGGTCCCAGAGGCGGCCGCGGGACGCTCGGCGCCGCCGGCGGCACGGCCGCGCTCGAAGAGCAGCCGTACGCCCAGCTCCACCCGGCCGGCGAGCCGGTCGGCCAGCGCCGCGAGCCGCTCCGCCTCGCCCGAGGCCCAGGCGACGGCGCGCTCGTCGCCGGCGAAGAGGGTGAACAGCTTCAGCGGCACCAGGGCGCGGCGCGGTGAGCGCGGGTCGAGGAGGTGCTCGACCAGCCGCTCGTGCCCGAGGGCCCGCTCCGAGACCCACGCCAGGTCCTCGAGGCCGCGGGCGATGGTCTCCTCGCCGTAGTCCTCGGCCGGCACGTCCGCCACCACCAGCCAGGTGTGCTCGGCGACCTCCAGGAGCCGCGGCGGCCCGGCGCCGGGCAGGCCGGCCGGGGCGTCCGCCAGGTCGGGCGGCGGAGCGTCCCGGAGCAGGGCGTAGAGGTAGGTGGCGGTGCGGCTCATACCGACGACGGGCTGTCGCCGCCGCGCACCGTCCAGGAGCGGACCCAGCGGGCCAGCGCGGTGGCGCCTCGGGGCGGCGGGAACGCGGCGGGGGCGTGGAGTATAGCGCAGCCGTCGCCGCCGGTGGCCCGCGGAGCGGCCGCCGCCGGCCCGCCGGCCGGGCCTCCCGGCGGCACCGCGTCGACCACCCGCGCGGCGACCCGCACCCCCAGTCCGGCGAGCGCCGCCAGCAGGCGCTCGCTCTCCCGGCGGGGCAGCTCCCCCGCCCGCTCGACCACCACGAAACGGCACCGCTCGGGATCGCGCAACAGGTCGCGCAAGCGGCGCAGCCGGCGCGACAGCTCGACCAGCTCACGCCCCAGCTCGCCGGGGCGCACCACCTCGCGGTGCGCCAGCAGGATCTCCATCAGCGCGTGGTCCCAGGCGAGGGCGACCTCCGGCAGCTCGAGCAGGCGCAGCGCGTGGCCGGTGGGCGCGGTGTCGACGACGCGCAGCTCGCCGCCCGCCGGCGGCGCCAGGGCCTCGAGCGCCACCAGCTCGTCGAGCCCGGGGGGCGCCGCGGCCAACAGGCGCTCGAGGATCTCGTGCTCCAGCGGCACGTCGGCGCCCGCCCGTTCGCCGCCCCAGCTCAGCGCCGCGGCGATCTCCGCGCGCAGCCGCTGGCGCAGCCGGTCCCAGATCGCGGCGGCGTCGACCTCGCGGGCGCGCAGCTCGGGGGGGGCGCCCGCCACCCCGCGTTCGTCGTCGCCCAGCGCGGTGTCCAGCACGTCGCCGAGCGAGTGGGCCGGGTCCACCGAGACCAGGTGCACCGTGCGCCCGGGAGCCGCCGCGGCGGCGGCCAGCGCCAGGGCCGCCGCACAGGTCGTCTTGCCGGCGCCGCCCTTGCCGCCGACGAGCAGCAGCCCCCCGGCGGGCGGCAGCAGGGCGGGGAGCCAGGGCGGCGGCCGCAGGCTCGACCCGGCCGCGGCACCGCGGCCGCCGGGGCCGGCGGCGCGGGCACGTCCGGCCGCGGGGAGCCCAGCCGCGCGGCGAGGTCGGCGGCGCCCCGCGGCGGCCGGCGCAAGGCGGCACCGAGCCGCCGCAGCGCCGCGGGACCGCGCGGCTCGGCCGGCTGCTCGGGCACCACCAGCACCCCGGGCAGCGGCGGCAGTCGCACCCCGTTCCCCGGCGCCGCGGCGGCGCCGCCGGCGAGCTCGTCCAGCAGCTCGGCCACCACCCGCCGCTCGCTCGCCGCCCGGGCGTCGTCGGCGGCGGGAGCGCCGGGTGACCAGCGGTTGATCACCAGCGGCCCCAGGACCACCCCCGCCGCCGCCAGCGCCGCCAGGCCGTCGCGGCTCTCGGCCAGGGCCAGCGGCTCGGGCAGCAGGACCCAGTCGAGCGCCGAGCGCTGCGGGTCGCGCAGCAGGTCACCGAGCTCCCGCGCCTCGGCTTCCAAGGCGGCGACGACGGCGGCCGGCGGCGCCGGGGCGCCGCGTCCGAAGGCCTCCGCCAGCACCCGGTCGCGCCGGTCGAGAGCGGTCAACAGGTCGGCCAGCGCGCCGAGGCTCGCCGGGCTGGCGAGCAGGCGCAGCGTGTGCCCGGTGGGGGCGGTGTCGACCACCACCTCGTCGGCGCCGCCGGCCGCGCGCCAGGCGCAGCAGCTCGAGCAGGCCGAGCAGCTCGTCGACGCCGGGCAGCGGCAGGGCGAGCAGGCGGTCGACGTCCTCGCGCCGCAGGAAGGTGCCCCGCTCGGCGAGCTCGCCGAAGGCGTCGGACGCCGCTCCGCCAGCCAGCGCTCGCCGGCCGTCGGCGCCGCCAGCTCGACGGCGTGCAGACGCGCCCCCCGCCGTGGCGTCGCCGACGTCCACCGGCACCGGGTCGGGACCGAGCTGCGTGTCGAGCGCGTCGCCCAGGGAGTGGGCGGGGTCGGTGGAGACGGCGAGAACGCGGGCGCCGGCCGCGGCGGCGGTCACCGCCCAGGCGGCGGCGCAGGTGGTCTTGCCGACGCCCCCCTTGCCGGCGAAGAACCGGACGCGGCCGAAGGGCGGGGCGCTCGGCTCAGCGGGAGGAGGACCCACCCGGCTCGTCGCCACCCATCTCGACGTCGACGCCGCCGACGCCGCCGCGGCCGAAGGTGAGCGGCCCGCGCGCCGCCCCCTCGCCGGTCAGCTCGCGCAGGCGGGCCATGACGTCCGTCTCGATGCGGCCCAGCTCGGCCTCGTCGATCTCGCCGAGCTCGAAGCGCATCTGGGCGGCCAGCAGCTCCTCGCGCAGCCGGTCCGGGTCGGAGAGCTCGGCGTCGACCGCCTGCGCGACCTTGTCGAAGACGAACCGCAGGCCGCCGATCAGCAGGCTGTCGACGACGATCATTCGCTCTCCGAGGCGCGCTCGAGCTTGAGCCGGATGTTGACGAAGTTGTACGGCGGCCAGGGCCCGGTGTACTTGAAGTTCAGCCCGTTCGTAGCGGCCGCCGATCTCCTTGACCTTGGCGTCGAACTCCTCCTCGCGGTCGCGGCGCGACCAGGAAGGCGGCGTTGAGGATCATCTTGTCGCCGATCGGCTTGTTGGCCCGCGAGGCCACCGACACCGCCCGCCAGCTCGGCGAGGATCTCGCCGGCGAGCTGCTCGCGAGCGCTCCTGCAGCAGCGAGTCGACCAGCCGACCGTACTGCATGCGGGCGAAGTAGGTCGAGCCCCGCTGCGTCGGAGATCTCCTGGCGCAGGCGGCGCAGGTTCTCGTCGTCCTTCTCGATCTCGCTCGATCACCTGGTCGGGCTCCCACAGCACCTTGAGGCCGAACTCGAGCTTGCCCTTCATCTTGATCGAGCACGTCGCGGAAGGCGTCGTAGGCGCGAGCGCAGCAGCTCGACGATGTCCTCGCGCGTCTTGAACACGGTGCCGAAGGACATCGGGATGACGGTGAAGCGCGCATCACCGCCTCGTTGACCCGCTCGTGGGCGAGCACGTTCTCGCGCGTCGGGTCGTAGATCTCCAGCGGCGTGTCGGAGGCCACCGCGGCGATGTCCCGGTAGTTGATGGTGTGCACCTCCGCCGGGTCCGTGCCGATGCCGATGGGACCGAAGGTCAGCGCCTCGTCGGTCGCGATGATGCAGTAGACGTACTTGCCGCTGCCCGCCTCTCGGCGACTCCGGCGCTCCGGCTCGGCGCGCTCGTCGGTCGCAGTCGGTCGGCGGGTCATGCTCACTCCGTCGGGTGCCTTGTCGCCCGAGGTGGCGGCGCACCTCTCGCTCCAGGTCCTTGGCGAAGAAGGGCTTCGTGATCACGGCGTCGCAACCGGCCTCGAGCGCCTGGTCGCGGGCGCTCGACAGCGCGTGGGCGGTGACCGCCAGCACCGGGATGTGCGCGCGTGCGCCGGTCGGCCTTGATGCCGGCGGGTGGCCTCCAGGCCGTCCATGCGCGGCAGCGAGATGTCCATCAGGATCATGTCGGGCAGCAGCTCCTGGGTGCGCTTCTCCACGGCTTCGACGCCGTCGACGGCCGTGGCCACCCGAAGCCGCGGAAGGCGAGGCAGCTCGAGCACACGATCGTGCGGCCGTCCGGCGACGTCGTCGACCACCAGCACCAGCGGCCGTCGCCCCGTGCCCGCGCGCCGCCGTCACGCGCCGCGTCCTCGCCATGCGCGGCAGCACCAGGGTGAAGGTGGAGCCCTCGCCGCGACTGGCTGGCCGAGGGTGATGTGCCACCCAGCAGCGCCGCCAGGCGGCGGCAGATCGACAGCCCGAGGCCGGTGCCGCCCTGCTTGCGCGCGTAGGACCGCCGGTCTGGCCGAAGGCCTCGAAGATCATCTTCTGCTTGTCGGGCGGGATGCCGATGCCGGTGTCGGCCACCGCGACCGTCGACGCTCGCTCCCCGCCGTCGCGCGCGGCGTGCGCGCACCTCGACCAGTCCCTCGGGGGTGAACTTGAAGGCGTTGGACAGCAGGTTGAGGAGGATCTGCTTGACCTTCTGCCGGTCGCTGACGAGCGGCGGCAGTCGTGCTCGAGCTCGCGGCGCAGGTCGAGGTCGCTGCACGGTGGATCAGCGGCTCGACTCCTGCCATCACCTCGTCGACCAGGTCCGGCAGTCGAAGCGCTCCATCTCGATCGGCCATCTTGCCCGCCTCGATGCGGGAGATGTCGAGCAGGTCGTTGATGATCGACAGCAGGTGCCGGGCGTTGGAGTCGATGCGCTCGAGCTTCTGGCCGCTGCGTCTCGCTCGAGCTCGCCGAAGACGCCCTCGCAGCAGCAGCGTGGTGTAGCCCATGACCGCGTTGAGCGGCGTGCGCAGCTCGTGCGACACGTTGGCCAGGAACTGCGACTTCATCGCCGACGCCTGCTCGAGCTCCAGCGCCTGGCGGCGCAGCAGCTCGTTCTGCTCGGCGAGCTCGGCGGTGGCCTCGCGCACCCGCTCTCGCAGCTCCTCGGAGTGGCGCTTGACCTGCTCGTAGAGGCGCGCCTTCTCCATCGCCTCGGTGAGGTCGTGGAGGATGGTGACCACGCCGGTCTCCTCGCCGTGGCCGCGACAGTCACCTTGCCGGCGATCGCCTCCACCGGGACCGGCTCGCCGGTCTCCGGGTCGGCGAGGGTCAGCTCGCCGCGCCAGCGCCGCGAGCTGGCCGGCGTAGAGGTCGGAGACGAACGAGGTGAGCACCGCGTCGTTGGCGCGCACGCGGCGCTCCGCCTGGCGCCCGGCGGCGCCGGCGGCGACGGTGAACAGGCGCTCGGCCGGCGGGTTCATCAGCACCGATGTTGCCCGGCCGGGTCGGTGACCAGCGATCGGGTCCGAGCACCGAGTTGAGGATGAGGTCGAGCCGGTCGCGCTCGGCACGCGTCTTGGCCTCGGCCGCGCGCAGCCGGCGGTAGTTCTCCTCGATCTCCTCGGCGGCGCGGCGCAGGTCGGTGACGTTGCGCAGGATCGACGACGATGCCCGCACTCGCCGTCGGTCGAGCTGGAAGCGGCCGGCGACAGCAGCTCGAAGAGCAGGTCCTGGCCGTCGACCGGGTCGACCAGCAGGCATCTCGCGCCGCTGCGGCCCCGCCTGCTCGCCGGCGGTGAACAGCGACGCCGAGAACAGCATGTTGTTCAGCGCCACGGCGCGGCGGCGCCCCTCGCTCATCGAGTCGTCGGCGGTCAGCAGGTTCTCGGCGCCGCCGTTGGCGAGCAGCATGCGCCCCGCGGAGTCGGTGAGCAGGATCGGGTCGGTGACCGCCTCGAGGACTGCCGGCGATACCAGCGCGACTCGCGCGCCGCCGCACCAACTGGGCGTCGGCCAGCGGCAGGGAGGGCCGGCCGAGACCGCATGCCGAGCAGACGCGCCGCCCAGGCGACCGGCTCCCGCCGCGAGGCCCCCGACGACCAGCAGCAGGCCCGCCGCCAGCCCGCCGCCGGCCGGCGCCGGCGCCGAGCGGCGTCGCCTCGAAGGCGCCGCGGTCGGCACTCTGGCCCCGGGCGCCGGAAGGAGAGCCGCTGGGACGGCCTCGTCGTCGCCGTCGAGCGCCGACGACCAGCGGGTGGTCGCGCTCGCCGAGGTCGATGTCGAACGCCTCCGCCTCGCCCTCGCCCATGCCGTGCTGCGCCAGACCCACCAGGCGCCGCGCCTCGCGGTCCACGCCCAGGCACAGGCCGCGTCGATCCCCGCCTGCTCGGACAGCCAGCCGAGGGTCCGCGCGGCGCAGTCGGTCGCGGCAAGTCAGCAGCTCTCCGAGCTCGGCGAGCAGCGCCAGACGCGGGTCCTCGCCCGCCGCCGGCGGCCGTTCGGCGAAGGGGTTCGGCCTGGGGCACGACTGCTCGGGCGCCGGAGCCGCTGACTCGCCTCCGCCCCGGCCGGCGCGCACCGCCGCCAGCTCGGCGCGCAGGGCGGCGTTCTCCGCCTGCAGATCCTCGGCCGGCCGACCCTCCAGCGCCGGTCGCGACACCGTCGGTACCTGGCCCACCGCCTCGGCGTACTTCATGTAGGTGTCGATCGACGCCACCACGACGCGTGCCTCGACCGTGATCAGGTCGATCCCGACCAGCGACACGCGGACCCAGGCGTCGATCACGATGCCCTTGTCCAGCACGCGATCCAGGACATCGATGAGACTGGTACCACCCGATGCTCTTTCGACCGGCATGTTCTAGCCCTCACCTTCCTGCGATGGTTTTGCTTCGCCGGACGTGGCGGGACGCTCGCCCGCCGGCGCCGGCGCGGCCGTGGCGGACTCCAACGCCGCCAGCCGCTGCTCGAGTCGTCGCACCTGCCCGCGCAGCTCCCGGTTCTCGTCCGAGAGCTGTCGCGCCGAGGTGGTGAGATTCGGATCGTGGCGCCACCAGTCGAGCCCGATCTGCTGCGCCTTGTCGATGGAGCAGACGAGCAGGCGGATCCGCATCGTCAGCAGCTCCACCTCGGCGAGCGAGACCGCATGTCGCCGGCGACCACGAGGCCCTTGTCGAGCACCCGGTCCAGGACGTCGACCAGACCTGTCGAGCGCCGGTACGCCGGTTCGATGGTGTTCACCATTCCTCCCCCTCGAGTCGACCGTGCGGAGTCACCCGCGCCGATGCAACAAAAGTGCCCATCAACACCCCATCGCCGCGACCGCTCGGTCGAGATCGTCCACGTCGTTGTAGAAGTGCGGCGACAGGCGGACCCGGCCCCCGCGCTCCGCCACCACGACGCCATCCTCCGCCGCCCGCTCCACCAGCTCGTGCGCGCCGTGGCGGGCCGAGCGCACGCTGACGATGCCGGAGCGCTCCGTCGGCCGGCGCGGGCTGTCCACCGCGAGCCCGGCCGCGGCGAGGCCCTCCGCCAGCCGGTCGGCCGCCCACAGCACCCGCCGCTCCACCTCCGCGGGACCGACCGCGAGCAGGATCTCGAGCGCCGCGCCGAGCGCGTCGATCCCGTACACGTTGAGGGTGCCGCACTCCCAGGCCAGGGCGCCGTCGTTGAAGTCGAGCTCGAGGTGGTCCCACTCGAACATCCGGCGCACCGAGCGCGCCCCCGCCCGGGGCGGCCGCAGGCGCTCGAGCGCGGTGGGCGCCAGGTACAGCACCGCCAGCCCCTCGGGGCCGAGCAGCCACTTCTGGGTTCCCGCCGCCACCACGTCCACCGGCAGCGCCGCGACGTCGAGCGCCAACCCGCCCAGGCCCTGGATGGCGTCGACCACGAAGAGCACCCCGCGCTCGCGGCAGGCGGCCCCGAGCCGGGCGAGATCGGAGCGGAAACCGCTGGCGTACTGCACCCACGAAAGCGCCAGCACCCGGGTGCGTCCGTCGACCCGGGCGAGGAGATCCTCGGCGGGCACCCGACCGTCGCGCTCGGCGACCGTGCGCAGCTCGACACCACGCCGCCCCAGGTTCATCCACGGATAGAGGTTCGCGGGGTACTCGCAGGCGGCGGTGACGACGTTGTCGCCGGCCTGCCAGGGCAGCCCTTCGGCCACCATCGAGAGGGCGGCGGCGGTGTTCTCGGTGAAGGCCACCGCGGCCGGGTCGGGGGCGCCGATCAGGCGCGCCACCAGCTGCCGCACCTCGCCCACCCGGGCGTTGCGTTGCGGCCAGCGGCGGTCCCCGGTCGCCGCCACCGTCGCCGCCAGGTCCGACATCCGCTCGGCCGCCGGCCAGGGCAGGGGGGCGAGGGCGGCGTGGTTGAGATAGGCGTAGTGCCGGGTGACGGGGAACAACGCATTCCGGTCGGCGAGATCCATGGGGTGCGACGGATTGTAGCCCGGCGCGCGGCGCAGGGCCACGGCGGCCCGACCGGGGTAGAGTCGCCTCCCGGAACCCGCCCCGCCGTGCCCCTCACCCCACCATGAGCCCCCAATCCGCAGACCGCCGCTGGCGGCGGACGGCGGCGTGGGCCGGCAAGGCGGCGCTGCTCGCGTTCGCCGCCTGGCTGGTGCTGCACCTGCTCTCGGGGCTCGCCTGGCGCGACGTCGCCCAGCGGCTGGCGACCGCCGACCGCGCCTGGCTGGGAACCGCGGTCGCCGCGCTGGTGGTGCGCTTCGTCGTCTGGGATCAGCGGTGGCGCGAGGCGCTGCGCCGCGCCGGCCCGCTGCCGCGGCGGTGGATCTCGCTCAGCGCCCTGCTCGCCGCCGCCGCCGCCAACACCATCACCCCGACCGTGCGGGTGGTCGGCGGCGTGCTGCGCGGGCGCTGGATCGCCCGCGCCACGGGCGAGCCGATCGGCCGCGCCTACGGCAGCGTGCTGTTCGACCAGCTCGCCCACCAGGTGGTGATGACCGGCGTCACGGTGGTGGCGGTGATCGCCGCCGCCGTCGCGGTGGGCCGCGCCGGACTCGCCCTGCTCCTGACCGCGGTCGCGCTCGCCGCCACCGCGGCGGGGGTCGTGTGGCTGCGGCGGCGCGCCGGGAACCGCCGTACCCTGCTGCGCCGCCTGGCCGGCTCGCTGCTGCGCCGGGGGAGCGAGGGGGGGCGCCTGCACCGGGTGCTGGCGCACGGGCGCGAAGCCCTCGACGTGGTGGTGCGCCTGCTCGGCGACCCCGGCCTGCGCTGGCGCGCCCTGCTGCTGGGCACGCTCTTCTTCGTCGTCAACGCCGGCGCGCAGTGGCTGGTGTTCGTCGCCCTCGGGTCGCCGGTGGACCCCCGGGTGGTGCTGGCGGTGGTGGCCCTGGGCACCGCGGCCGGGATCCTGATGGGCACGCCGGGCGGGCTCGGGGCGGCGGAGGCGGCGATGATCGCCGGCTTCACCGCGTTCGGGGTCGACCGGCTGGAGGCCACCGCCGCGGCGCTGCTCTACCGCACCCTCCACTACCTGGTGGTGCTCGGCCTCGGCCTGCCCTGCCTGGCGTGGTGGGAGCTGGCGCCGGAGCGGCGGCCGCCGGGCGCGCCGCCCCCGCAGGCTGGGTAGACTGCGCCCCATGCCCGCCGCGTCCCGCCGCCGCGTTCTCCTCGCCGGCGTCCTGGCGGCGGCCCTGCTGGTGCCCGCCGTCCGCGCGCCCGCGCAGGGCGACGCCGAGCACGCGGTCCAGGGCCCGCGGACCGACTGGCGCGTCCTGACCACCCCGCACTTCCGGGTCCACTACCCGCGCGCCAGCGAGGCGTGGACGCGGCACGTGGCGGCGCGGCTCGAGTCGATCCGCGAGCGGGTGGCGGCCGAGGTCGGCTACGCCCCTCCCGAGACCGTCGACGTGGTGGTGTCCGACCCGGTGGCCGAGACCAACGGCTTCGCGCTGCCGATCCTCGGCTGGCCGCGGCTGGTCCTGTGGACGCGCCCCCCCGGCGCCGCCTCGGTGCTCGGCCACTACCGCGACTGGGCGGAGCTGCTGGCGGTGCACGAGGAGACCCACCTCGTCCACCTGCTGCGCCCGTCGCGCAACCCCTGGCGCCGCGCCCTCGGCAGGCTCGTTCCGGTGGCGCCGATCGCCCGTGCCGCGCCGCGCTGGGTGAGCGAGGGCTACGCCACCCTGATCGAGGGCCGCCTGACCGGCGCCGGCCGCCCGGGCAGCGACCTGCGCGCCGCGGTGCTGCGCCGCTGGGCGATGGCGGGACGCCTGCCGACCTACGGCGCCCTGGCCGCGGACCGCGACGACTACCTGGGGATGTCGATGGCCTACCTGGCGGGCTCCGCCTACCTCGCCTGGCTGGAGGAGCGGGCCGGCGAGGGCAGCCTGCGGCACCTGTGGGCCCGGATGACCGCGCGGCGGCGGCGCGACTTCGCCACCGCCTTCCGCGGGGTGTTCGGCGAGGCGCCCGACGTCCTCTACGCCCGCTTCACCGCCGAGCTGACCTGGCGCGCCGTCGAGGCCGAGAGGCGGATCGCCGCCGCCGGGCCCGACGGCGGTTGGGCGGAGGGCGAGCCGTGGGCGGACCTCGACTGGGACGCCGGCGCGCCCGCGCTGTCGCCGGACGGGGAGCGCCTCGCCGTCGCGCTGCGCCACCGCGACGACCCCTCCGAGCTGGTGATCTTCGCCACCGCCGTCGACGCGGAGGAGGTCGCCGAGCTCGGGCGCGAGCGTGAGCGCCTGCTGGCGGCGGATCCCGAGGACGTGGCGCCGGTGGAGACGGGCCCGCCGCCCCACGAGCGGCTGGAGGTCCTGCCCGAGCTCGACGGCGTCCCGGCCACCTCGCCCCGCTGGCTGCCCGACGGCCGGCTGCTGGTGGTGCGCGAGATGCCCGATGCCGCGGGGTTCCTCCACCCCGACCTGTTCGTCTGGGCGCCGCAGGAGGGACGGCTCGACCGCATCACCCGCGGCGCCGACCTCGACGCTCCCGATCCGGCCCCCGGCGGCGACTGGGCGGTGGCGGTGCGCAGCCGCGACGGGACCACGCAGCTGGTGCGGGTGGACCTCGCCACCGGCGCCGTCGCCGCGCTCACCCCGCCGGCGGTGACGACCGTGGTCGACCATCCGCGCCTCGACGCGGACGGCCGCCGCCTCGTCTATGCCCGCCACGCCGCCGGCGACCGCTGGGCGCTGGTGGTCCGCGACCTCGCCGACGGCAGCGAGGAGGAGCTGCCGGCGCCTCCGGGGGCGACCCTGGCGTCCCCGGCGTGGGGCCGCGGCGCGACGGCGGGGACGGTCTTCGCGACCGCGGGCCGGGACGGCTTCGTCGACGTGGTGGCGTGGACGCCGTGGCCGGACGGCTGGTCGCGGCGCCGGCTCACCCGCAGCCGCGGCGCCGCGCTCGCCCCCGAACCGGGCGCCGGCGAGCTGTTCTTCCTGTCGCTCGGGCCCGACGGCCTGGACCTGCGCCGTCTCGACCTGCCGGCCGCCGGGGCAGCGGCGCCCGCCGCCGCGACGCGGGCTGCCGTGGACGAGCTGGCCGACCTGGCCCCTGTGGTGACTCCCCCGGAAGGTGCGCCACCCGCACCGTTCGCGGTGGCCGACGTGGGCCCCGGCCACGCCGCCGGCCTGGGTCGCCAGGAGCTGCTGCCGCTGGTCGGCGGGGCCGTCGGACCGGCGGGCGACCGTTTCGCGGTCGGGCTCCGCGGCGGCGACCTCCTCGGCCGGCTGGACTGGGTCGTCGGCGGCTGCGTGGGTGGCTCCACCGCCCGCGGCGGCTCGGCGGCCGCCACCTGGCGCGGACCGACGCCCGGACCGCCGCTCGCCCTCACGCTGCAGCTCTTCGAGCGGCGCGAGCTGCCGTCGCGCCAGCCCGAGACGGTGCCCGGCCTGGGCACCGCCCTCGACGTGACCCGCGCCGGCGCCGAGCTCGCGGCGGCGTGGCAGCGCGAGCGGGCGAGCGGCGACCTGCGGCTCGGTGGCGGCCTCTACGCGGGCACCGCGGAGCCCCGGGCTCCTCAGGCCGGCGGCCGGCGCGGCGAGCGCTCGCTCTTCGCCGAGGCCGGTTGGCAGCCCTGGGCGGGACGCGGCGACCGGTGGGCGGGCCTCGACCTGGCCCTGCGGGGCGACGCCGGAGAGAGCGGTGGCGACGGCTGGAGCCGTCTGCGCGGCCGGCTGGGGGTCGAGGTCGGCGCCGGGGACTCGTCGCTCGGGCTCACCTGGTCGGGCGGCCGGCTCGACGGCGCCGACGCCCCGGCCTGGCAGCGCTTCCAGCTCGGGGGCGTGGCGAGCGGCCTGCTGCCGTCGACGGTCGCCGCGCCCCGGGTGTGGATGCCGGCCCTGCCCGCCGGCACGCTGCGCGGCGACCGCTTCGGCGCCCTGCGCGCCGACCTCGATCTGGCCTGGTTGCCGGTGCCGCTGTTCTGGGCGCGCTACGACTTCGCCGGCGCCGCCCCCCTGGAGGTCGGCGGCGTCGAGATCGCGCGCCGGGTCGGGCCGGTGCCGCTGGTGCGGCTGCCCGAGGTCGCGCTGACCGTCGGCCTGGCGCGGATCCTCGACCCGCCGTTCCGCGGCGACACCACCTGGTGGCTCGGCCTCGCCTGGTCGCCCTGACCGTCCGGCGGAGAGCCCCCTCCCGAGGTGCCTGCGGCGCTGGACCCTCCGGGCCCGGAAGTGTAGAGTCCTGGCCGGTTTTCTCCGATGCCCAGCCCCCCCGACGCAACCGCTTCACCGGGTCCCTCGCCGTCCGAGGACTGGTTCCGGACTCTCGCCGAGACCACCGCCGTCGCCATCCTGGTGGCCGACGGCGAGCGCTTCCTCTACGCCAACCCGGCGGCCGAGCGGATCCTCGGGCGGTCGGCGGCGGACCTGCTCACCCGGTCGCCGATCGACCTGGTGCACCCGGACGAGCGCGCCGACGCCGCGTCGCGGCTGCACCAGCGCCTGCGCGGCGAGCGCCCCCGCGAGTGCTTCGACGTGCGCTTCGCGCGGCCCGACGGCACCTACCGCTGCGTCCACCTGTGCACCAGCCGCATCGACCTCCCCGACCGGTCGGCGGTGCTGGCCAGCGGGGTCGACGTCAGCGAGCAGCGCGAGGCGGACTTCGCGCTGCGCGACAGCCGCGAGCGGGTCCGCCTGGCGCAGCAGGCGGCGCGCTACATCACCTGGGAATGGAACCTCGACACCGACGAGCTGACCATCGACGACACGGTGCAGGAGGTGTTCGGGATCTCGGCCGCGGCGGCCGGGCGCTCCGGCGGCGAGTTCCTGGCCCGGGTGCACCCCGACAGCCAGGTGGAGTTCCGCCGCGCGCTGGCACGGGTGCGCGACGGCGACGGCCGGATGGAGGCCGAGATCCGCGTCGTGCTCCCCGGCGGCCGGGTCATCTGGCTCGCCGAGCGGGGACGCCGGATCCCCGGCCGCGACGGGGTGGCGCGCGTGGTGGGGGTGGCCACCGACATCAGCGAGCGCAAGCGCGCCGAGGCCGAGCTGCAGCACGAGAAGGAGCGCGCCCAGATCACCCTCGCCTCGATCGGCGACGGCGTCATCCGGACGGACGCGGAGGGCAGGATCGACTACATGAACCCGGTGGCCGAGCGGCTGGTGGGCTGCTCGCTGGCCGAGGCGCTGGGGCGGCCGGTCGACGCCGTCTACCGGGTGGTCGACGAGACCACCGCCCGGCCGCTCGCGGACCCGGTGGCGCTGTGCCTGGAGCAGCGCCGGGTGGTGGAGCTGTCCGAGCACGGCCGGCTGGGCAGCCGCGACGGCCAGGAGTTCACCGTCGAGGCCTCGGCGGCGCCGCTGCTCGACCGCGAGGGCGACCTGACCGGCGCCGTGCTGGTGTTCCGCGACGTCACCCGGCTGCGCGGCATGGAGCAGGAGGTCTCCTACCTCGCCAGCCACGACGCGCTGACCGGCCTGCTCAACCGCCGCGAGCTGGAGCGCCGCCTGGAACGGCTGCTGCCCGCCGCCGGCTCGCGCGGCGCCCTGGTCCACCTCGACCTCGACGAGCTCAAGGTGATCAACGACACCTGCGGCCACACCGCCGGCGACGAGCTGCTGCGCGGGGTGGCGGCGGTGCTCGCGGAGACGGCCGGCAAGCGGGGCGTGGTGGCGCGGCTCGGGGGCGACGAGTTCGCGGTGCTGTTTCCCGACCTGACCCCGGCCGAGGCCCGGCTCGCCGCCGAGGAGCTGCGGGCGGCGGTGGCCGACCACCGCTTTGTGTGGAACGGCAACCCCTTCGACGTGCGGGCGAGCGTCGGCCTGGTGCACTTCGCCGGCACCGGGGAGGGACTGGCCCCGGTGATGACCGCCGCCGACGCCGCTTGCTGGATGGCCAAGGAGGCGGGGCGCGACCGGGTGCACGAGTACCAGGCCGACGACCGCGCGGTGGCGCGCCGCCACGGCGAGATGCAGTGGGTGCAGCGCATCCACAGCGCCTTCGAGGAGGACCGCTTCTGCCTCTACCGCCAGTCCATCCGGCCGCTCGACGGCAAAGGGCCGGAGATGCACGAGGTGCTGATCCGCATGCGGAACCGGGACGGCGAGGTGATCCCGCCGGGCTCGTTCATCCCCGCCGCCGAGCGCTACCACCTGATCCCGGCGATCGACCGCTGGGTGGTGCGCACCGCCATCGGCACGTTGGCGCGACGGGCCCCCGCCGACGGGGGCCGCTTCACCCTCAACGTCTCCGGGCAGTCGCTGGGCGACGAGACCTTCCTCGACGACGTCATCGCGGCGCTCGAGGAGCACGGCCTGGACCCGGGCCGCCTGTGCCTGGAGATCACCGAGACCGCGGCGGTGGCCCACCTCACCCGGGCGCACCGCTTCATGGCCGTGCTGCGCGCCCTGGGCTGCCGTTTCGTGCTCGACGACTTCGGCAGCGGCATGGCCTCGTTCGCGTACCTGAAGAACCTGCCGGTCGACTACCTGAAGATCTCCAGCCAGTTCGTCCGCGGCGTCGAGTCGAGCGACCTGCAGCGCGCCCTGGTCACCTCGATCCACCAGATCGGCGACCTGCTGCAGATGGGCACCATCGCCGAAGGCGTCGAGAACGCCGAGGCCCTCGCCTGCCTCGAGGAGATCGGCGTCCACTTTGCGCAGGGGTACCACCTCCACCGCCCCGAACCCCTCTGAGAGCGCGGATGCGGGCGCGTCTGCGGCGTCGCTGCTCGCTCGGGCTCCCTGCGGCGACCTGATGGTCGCCTCAGTCGCCCTCCCGCGCGCTCCTTGCATCCACCCCCGCCTCCGCGCTCTCAGGCCGGGGGCGGCTCCGCTCGGTCGCCTGCGGCGCCCGTCGCTCCTTACCCCGGCGGCCCGAAGTGGGCAGGGCGACGGCAGAAACGACTCGCGCGGTCGCGGGCGGGCGCCGGAGGCCGGCGGCCTCGCGGCGTCGCCGGGGGCGACCTCTCGGAGGTCAGCGGGTGGGGGCGCCGACGCGGGGGCCGGCGGTGCGGATCGGCTCGCTGACGCCGTCGGCGAACTGTTCGAAGTTGCGGGTGAACATCTCGGCGAGCTGCTGCGCCTTGGCGTCGTAGGCCGCGGGGTCGGCCCAGGTGGAGCGGGGGCGCAGGACCTCGTCGGGCACGCTCTCGACATGGCGCGGCACGGCGACGCCGAACACCGGGTCCTCCCAGGTGGCGACGCCGTCGAGCTCGCCGCCGAGGGCGGCGTGGACCATGCGGCGGGTGTGGGCGAGGCGGATGCGTCGCCCCTCGCCGTAGGGGCCGCCGGACCAGCCGGTGTTGATCAGCCACACCCGGGTGCCGTGGCGGCGCAGGCGCTCGCCGAGCAGCTCGGCGTAGACCCCGGGGTGCAGCGGCATGAAGGGGGCTCCGAAGCAGGCGCTGAAGGTGGCCTTGGGCTCGGTGACGCCGCGCTCGGTGCCGGCCACCTTGGCGGTGTAGCCGGAGAGGAAGTGGTACATCGCCTGCTCCTCGGTGAGGCGGGCGATCGGGGGCAGCACCCCGAAGGCGTCGGCGGTGAGGAAGACCACGTCCTTCGGGTGGCCCGCGGCGCCACCGGGGTCGACGTGCTCGAGGTGGGAGATCGGGTAGCTGGCGCGGGTGTTCTCGGTCTTGGCGTCGTCGTCGAGGTCGATGGCGCGGGAGGCGGGGTCGAAGACGACGTTCTCGAGGATGGTCCCGAAGGTGCGGGTCGTCCGCCAGATCTCGGGCTCGCCGTCGGCGTCGAGGCGGATCACCTTGGCGTAGCAGCCCCCCTCGATGTTGAAGACGCCGTCGTCGCTCCAGCCGTGCTCGTCGTCGCCGATCAGGGTGCGGTCGGGATCGGTCGACAGCGTCGTCTTGCCGGTGCCGGAGAGGCCGAAGAACAGGGCCACCTCGTCCTTGTCGCGGCCGTAGTTGGCGCTGCAGTGCATCGACAGCACGCCGCGCTTGGGGAGCAGGTAGTTCATCACGCTGAAGATCGACTTCTTGATCTCACCGGCGTAGCGGCTGCCGCCGATCAGCACCAGGCGCTCGCCCACGTCGACCACGATGAAGGTGCCGCTGCGGGTGCCGTCGGCCGCCGGGTCCGCCTCCAGCGAGGGGGCCTGCAGCACGGTGAAGCCGGGCTCGAAGTCGCGTAGCGCTGCGCCGTCGGGCTCGACCAGGAACATGTTGCGGGCGAACAGGCTGTGCCAGGCCTCCTCGCTCACCACCCGCACCGCCAGCCGGTAGCGCGGGTCGGCGCCCGCCCAGCCGTCGAACACGAAGGCATCGCGGCCGGCGAAGTGGCGCCGCATCTTCTCCAACAGGCCGGCGAAGTGCTCGCGGCTCAGCGGCCGGTTGATGTCCCCCCACCAGATGTCCCCCTCGGACGAGGGCTCCCGGACCATGAACTTGTCGTTGGGGGAGCGGCCGGTGTGCCGGCCGGTCTCGGCGACGATCGGCCCGCCGCGGACGATCCGCGCCTCGCCGCGCACCACCGCCTGCTCGTAGAGCTCGGGCACGGAGAGGTTCCAGTGGACCGTCCCGGCGTCCTCGATCCCGTGCGTTTCGAGGCCGTGCCGGCTGACGAATCGTCCCTCGTTCTTCATGGAGCACCCCAGGCGTGGTTGCGGTCGGACGGCGTCGCGAGGCGACGATTCTACATCCGGGCCTACAACCGATAGAATCGCCGCGGCGAGTCTCCCCTGACGGCCGGGTTCGCGCGGCCGCCGTGGTGATCCCCACCCAGACGCTTCATTCAGCCTTTCCTACGAGACGAGATCGGTCGAGAGGAGGACCCTCGTGGACATCCAAGGCAAGAAGGTCCTGGTCCTTGGCGGCTACGGCCTGGTCGGCATGGCGGTGTGCCGCGAGCTGCTGGCGCGCGGTCCGCGCGAGATCCAGATCCACAGCCTGCGGCAGGAGGAGTCCGCGGCGGCGCGCGAGGAGCTCGCCCCGGAGGCCGGAGACACCCGGCTGACGGACTCGGCCGGCAACGTCTTCGGCCTGGTCGGAGAGCCGTCCCGCAGCGAACGCATCCGGGCCCAGATCGGGGCGCTCGACGACCCCCAGATCGCCAACTTCGCCCTCTACGGACTGCTCGTCGAGTCGCGCCCGGACATCGTCATCGACTGCATCAACACCGCCACCGGCATCGCCTACGGCGACCTCGACATCTTCACCGCCGGCGAGACCCTGTGCCGCGAGCTGGAGGCCGGCGAGCCCAGCGACCGCGCCATCGAGGACGTCCTCGAGCGGCTCTACGTCCCGCGCCTGATCCGCCACGTCCAGGTGATGTACCGCGGCCTGCGCGAGGCCGGCACCAAGGCGTACCTCAAGGTGGGGACCACCGGCACCGGCGGCCTCGGCCTCAACATCCCCTACACCCACTCCGAGGAGCGCCCCAGCCGCACCCTGCTGTCGAAGAGCGCCATCGCCGGCGCCCACTCGAGCCTGCTCTTCCTGATGGCCCGCACCCCGGGCGGGCCGCTGGTCAAGGAGATCAAGCCCGCCGCGGCGATCGCCTGGAAGCGCATCGGCTACGGCCCGATCGCCCGCAAGGGCCACCCGTTCCACCGGGTGGAGGCGGCGCCGCGGCCGCTCGGCGAGACCTTCTCGTCGGAGGACCCGGCGGCGGCGCGGCTGCGCGAGGAGGTGCTCGAGAACGTCTTCATCGACACCGGCGAGAACGGCCTGTTCGCCCTCGAGGAGTTCTGCACCGTCACCTCCGACTCGCAGATGGAGTACGTCACCCCGGAGGAGATCGCCAGCTACCTGGTGCTCGAGCTCGAGGGCCACTCCACCGGCTACGACGTGATCGGCGCGCTGGACGGCGCGATCCTCGGCCCCACCTACCGCGCCGGCATCCTGCGCCACCAGGCGATCGAGCGCATGGCGGAGCTCGAGGCGCGCCACGGCGTGCGCTCGGTGGCCTTCGAGATGCTCGGCCCGCCCCGGGTGTCGAAGCTGCTCTTCGAGGCGCACCTGCTGCGCGAGGCGTTCGGGACCCTGAACGCGGTCGCCGACGCCCCGGTCGACGACATCCGCGACCGGCTCAACCGGCTGGTGCGCGAGCGGCCCGAGGTCGCCGACGACGTGGTCGCGATCGGCATCCCGATCCTGCTCGACACCGGCGAGGTGATCCGCGGCCCCAAGGTGCTGGTGCCGTCGCGGGCGCGCGAGGAGCCGGTCACCCCCGAGGCGCTCGAGGGTTGGGTGCGCGACGGCTGGGCCGACCTGCGGCGGGCCAACTGCGAGCACTGGAAGGAGCGCTTCGAGCGCATCCGCGCCGACTACCTGGAGATCCCCGAGGACGACACCTCCAGCCGCCACGTGCGCAACCGGCCGTTCTGGGCCGACGGCGGCCGCATCCAGCCGGGCAAGACGGTGGGCTGGATCCTGAGCGTGGAGGAGGGCGGCAACCGCTTCAAACGCTGACTCGCGGCCTGGCGAAGCGGTCCGCCCGCTCTCGGCCGGCGGCGAAGGGACGGCTCAGTCGGCGTAGCCCAGGGCGCGGAGGCGGCGGGCGCGTTCGGGGGGCAGGGGGACCTCGGGGACGGGGGCACCGTGGGCGGTGCCGGCGACGGCACGTTCCAGGCGGCGGCGCAGCTCGGCGGCGATCTCCGGGTGCTCGGCCGCGACGTCGAACTGCTCGCCCGGGTCGGTCCGCAGGTCGAAGAGGCGGTCGTCGTAGAGCTTCCAGCGCCGGCCGCGCAGCGCCCGCCCGTCGCCGCCGTCGAGCTCGGCGACGGCGAAGCGGCGGTGGCGCGGCGGCCGGTCGAGCAGCGGCAGGACGCTGCGCCCGTCCATCGCCGCCCCCGGCCCGAGCCCGGCGGCGGCGAGCACCGTGGGCGCCACGTCGACGCCGCGCACCTCGGCGTCCACCCGCCGGCCGGCGGCGGCGCCGCCGGGGAGCTTGAGCACCAGCGGCACCCGCAGCAGCTCGTCGTACAGGGTGTGGCTGTGCCAGCCGAACCAGCCGTGCTCGCCGAACTCCTCGCCGTGGTCGGAGGTGAAGACGATCAGGGCGTCGCGGTAGAGGCCGCGGCGCTGGAGACCGGCGATCAGCGTGCCCAGCGCCCGGTCCATCGAGTGGATCTCGGCGTCGTAGGTGTCGCGCAGGAAGTCGAGGTCGGCGATCGACAGCGGCAGGTGGTCGCGGTTGATGCGCTGGAGCGCGCGCACCTTGACACCCCTCCCCAGCCAGCCGTGGTAGGGCGCGGCGCCGAGCGCCGCGAGGTCGGCTGCGCCCGGGGTGTAGGGATGGTGCACCTCGTAGGTGTGCAGGAAGAGGAAGAGCGGCGCCCGCGGCGTCTCGGCCCGCACCCGGTCGAGCCACCCGAGCCCCGCGGCGACGACCGGAGCGAAACGGTCGTCGCCCAGCGAACGGTAGACCTCGAAACCCTGGCCGAGCCCCCACACCGCCTCGATCTGCCCGCCGTCGTTGAAGGAGGCGGTGCGCCAGCCGGCCGCCCGCAGGCGTTCGGCCAGGGTCTCGACCCGCGGCGGCAGCGCCCGCCGGAGGGAGAAGGAGGCTCCGTGGTGGGCGACCCGCAGGCCGGTGAGGATCGAGGCGTGCGACGGCAGCGTGGAGGGCGCCGCCGCGATGGAACGGGTGAAGGTGACGCCGTCGGCGGCCAGGGCGTCGAGGTGCGGGCTGGTGGGGCGCTCGTACCCGTAGGCGCCCAGGCGGTCGGCCCGCAGGGTGTCGATGGAGATCAGCACCACCGCCACGGGGGTCCGCGGCGGCGTCCCGCAGCCGGTCGCGACGAGCAGCGCCAGCCCGGCCGCGGCGGCGGCGCGACGCCCGGCGGCGGATGGAAGAAAGCGCGGCATGTCGGACTTGTGATGATACGCCGCCCCCGCGCCGCCCGTCCCGTCGCGAGCTACAATTCCAAGTCATGGTCACCACCCCCCTGTCGCCCGCCGAGGCCCCGCCGCACCCGGTCCGGCGCCTGCTGTGGCACGCCGGCGGCGCGGTCCGTCGCTGGCTGGAGCGGCCCTTCTACGCCCTCTACCAGCGCCGGCTGGAGACCGAGGTCTCCACCTGGAACCTGCCCCGCCACATCGGCATCATCATGGACGGCAACCGCCGCTTCGCCCGCGAGCTGGGCAGCGCCTCGGTGTCCTACGGGCACGCCCGCGGCGCCGAGAAGCTCCACCAGGTGCTGTCCTGGTGCTACGACATCGGCATCCCGGTGGTGACGGTGTGGAGCTTCTCGCTCGACAACTTCCAGCGCGACACCAGCGAGGTCGAGGCGCTGTTCGGCCTGTTCGAGGAGAAGACCCGCGAGCTGGCGCACCACTCCGAGGTGCACACCAACGAGGTGCGGGTGCGCTACATCGGCCAGCTCAAGCTGCTGCCCGAGAGCCTGCAGGACGCCATCCGCACCGCCGAGGAGGCGACCGCCGACCACCGCCGCTTCCACCTCAACATCGCCATGGCCTACGGTGGCCGCGAGGAGATCACCGAGGCCTTCCGCCGTTACCTGACGGCCCAGGCCGAGGCCGGCCGCAGCCTCGCCGAGGTCGCCGCCGGCTTCGACGACCGCGCCATCGAGCCCTACCTCTACACCTCCGGCCTCCCCGAGCCCGACCTCATCCTCCGCACCTCCGGCGAGGAACGCCTCTCCGGCTTCCTCCTCTGGCAGAGCGCCTACTCCGAGCTCTTCTTCTGCGACACCTACTGGCCGGCCTTCCGCAAGATCGACTTCCTGCGCGCCCTGCGCTCGCACCACCAGAGGAAACGCCGCTTCGGACGCTGACCACGAGATCGAACCCAAGGCGCGCCCCCGCGTGTGGTTCGAGACGGCGAGTCGCGCGGTAGCGGCACGGAGACGCTCCGCGGGCGGAGCGGGGTCCGGTTCGCTGGAAAGGGACGGCTCGGCCGACGATTCGTTACCCCGCGGTCGCCGGCGCCGGCGACCGGCGCGTCCCCTTGACGATTCGCGTCTATATATGTAGAGTTATGCCGTGCGACGCCGGACTCCCTCGCCCCAGGCCACGTCGGTGCTCGCCGCCCTGGCGCAGAGCCCGGGCGGGTGGACGTACGGGTACGACCTCTCGAAGCGGACCGGGCTCAAGTCCGGCACCATCTACCCGCTGCTCATGCGTCTCTGCGACCGCGGACTGCTCGAGGACTCGTGGGAGGAGTCTCCCGAGCCCGGCCGGCCCCGGCGCCACGTCTATCGGCTGACGCCGGACGGGGTGGAGCTGGCGCGGCAGGTGCTCGGGCCGCGGGCGAGCCGGGGCGGTCGGACCGCCGAGGCGACGGCGTGAGCGGGCGGGGGCTCCGGCGCCGGCTGGCCGGGACGCTGGCCCGCTGGGCGCGGCGGACTCTGCCGGCGTCGCGAAGCCGCTGGGGCGAGGCCATGGAGACCGAGGTCGCCCGCATCGAGGGCGACGGGCCGGCACTCCGCTGGGCCCTCGGATGCCTGGCAGCCGCCTGGAGAGAAAGGACGCGCGCGATGAAGATCCTCGACAGCCCGCCGGTGCGCCTGGCGGTGGTCCTGGTGATCGCCTTCAAGATCCTCGACGATCTCTTCGCCACCGCCCTCACCGTGGCCTACCGCTCCGGCGCCCTCGGCGTCGCGGACGTCCTCGGCCGCCAGACGCCCGGCGACGACTTCCGACGCCTGACCCCGCTGATGGAGGCGGTGCCCCTCTGGCTCCACGCCCTGTGGGTCCTCGCCGCATGCCTCTACCTGGCGGCGATCGTCCTCTTCGCCCGCCGTCGGCGCGGCGCGTACCTCCTGGTGCTCGCGGCGCTCGCCGCCGAGACGCTGGCCGCGGTCCTCGGCCGCCCGATCGTCGCCGCCGTCGGGGTCGCCGCCAACCCGCACCCTTCCCTGCTGGCCGGCGTGGTGATCCCCTTCCTGCTGCCGCTGGCCCTGGCGTGGGTGGTGTGGCGGGCGGGCCGCGAACCGGGACCCCTCGGCACGCCCGGCTGAGGGCTCCCGGCGTCGGCGAGCCGTCGTCGTCAGCCCACCCGTCCCCGGACCGCCCAGGCGCGAGCGCGCAGCCGGATCCGGTCCCCGCCGCGTGCGGCGAGGTCGGCTCGCAACCGATCGGCGAGGCGCCGCCGGGCGGCGGCGGTGAGCGCCGAGACGTAGGTGGGAGCCGGCCCCGGTCCAGCGACGAACGGCTCCCAGTAGTCGGCGAAGCTCTCGAACTCCGTGGGGACGGTGATCGCGGCGACGTCGACGGCTCCGAGCCCCGCCGCCGCGAAGGCGTCGCGCAGGGCCTCGGGGCGGCACAGGGGGAACCGGAACCCTTCGTGGAGACCCCGCGCGGCGGGATCGAGCGCGACCGCGGCGTCCCAGAAGATGCGCAGGAGCTCCATCCCCTCCGCGTAGTCCCAGACGCAGGCCGCCACCCGCCCCCCCGGAACGCAGGCGTCCCGCATCTCGGTCAGCGCCCGGACGGGGTCGGGCAGGAAGTTGAGCACCAGGGAGGAGACCACGACGTCGTGGCCGGCCGCGCCGGGAGGGATCCGCTCCGGCTCGGCCGCCACCACGGTCAGGGCCGGGTGGTCGAGGCGCTCGCGGCAGGTGCGGACGAAGTCGGGCGCCGTGTCGCAGGCCAGCACCGCGCCCGGCTCCCCGAGCTCACAGATCGCCGCGGTCAACGCCCCCGTGCCGCAGCCGATCTCGAACCAGCTCGCGCCGGGCGGCATCCCCAGCCAGGCCACGAAATCGCGCGCCAGGGCCCGGCTCCACCGCCCCATGAAGCGGTCGTAGGCCGTGGCGTCCGCCCATCGGTCCCCCGGCATCCGGCCTCCGATCCCGCGGCCCGGCAGACCGCGGATCTCACCCCCCGGCGACGTAGCTCGCGTGGCGCGCCACCATCCGCCAGCCGTCCCCCTCCTCGCGCCACAGGTCCGTGAAGCGCCGCCGCCGCGGCGCCTCGCCGGGGGCGTTGGTGACCACGTCGTGGCCCATCGCCACCACCAGGTCGCCGATCCGTCGCAGCGTCTCGATCTCGATCTCGTAGGTGAGGTGCCGGATCACCCCGCCGGCCAGCAGCCCGAGGATCTGCTCCCGATCGTTGACCCGGTCGAGCGGCGAGTTCACCAGCAGCTCCTCGGACCACAGGCGCCGCAGCGCCTCGACGTCCTGGGCCAGGAAGGCCCGCCGGCCCTGCTCCTCCAGCGCACGGATGCGCTCCTGCCACTCCCCCGCAGCGATCTCCGGGACCGATCCGTCCATGGAGCACCACGTCCTTTCCGGCGCCGGCACGGGAGGCCGGGGCCTTCGCCCAGTCTACGCGCGGCCGGCGCCCGCCGCGCGGTCGGCCGCGGGCCGTCCCGAGCGCCGCCGTCGCAGCGAGATCAGCATCACCGACGCCAGGATGACCGCGGCCGCCAGGGCGGTCCGGGCGCTGAGCTCCTCGCCGGCCAGCGCCCAGCCGCAGCAGCAGCGCCACCACCGGGTTGACGTAGGCGTAGGTGGCGACCTTGGCGGGCGGGGCGTTGCGCAGCAGCCAGGTGTAGGCGCTGTAGGCGATCAGCGAGCCGAAGACCACCAGGTAGAGGACCGCCAGCGCCGAGGTGGTCGAGACCGCCCCGAGGTCGAGGCGGCCGGCCTCCCCGCTGACCGCGCCGGCGACCATCAGGCCGGCGCCGCCGGCCAGCATCTCCATCGCGGTGCCCAGGCGCGACGACGCCGGCAGCCGGGCGTGGCGGGAGTACAGCGAGCCGATCGACCACAGCAGCGAGGCGAGGGTCATCACCGCGGCCCCGAGCGGGTCGACCCGGCCGACGCCGGCGATCTCGGCCGGCCCGACCAGCAGCGCCAGCCCGCCGAGGCCGCCGGCGACCCCGAGCACCACGGCCGGCGTCGGCCGCTGGCCGCCGGGGCGCAGCGCCTCGATCGCGACCACCCAAAGGGGGACCAGCGCCACCAGCAGCGCCGCCAGGCCGGAGCTGATCCGCTGCTCTGCCCACACCACGCCGCCGTTGCCGCCGCACAGCATGAGCACGCCGACCACCGCCGCCGCGCGCCACTCCCCCGCCGTGGGCCGGACGGCGCCGCGCCGCCGCGCCCACAGGTAGAGGATCGAGCCCGCCACCAGGAAGCGCACCCCCGCCATCCAGAACGGGGGCAGGGTCTCGATGGCGAAGCGGATGGCGAGGTACGTCGACCCCCAGATGAGGTAGACGGCGGCGAACGCGCCGACGAGCTTCCAACGCGGCGTCACGGAGCGCGGTTCCGCGGGGGGGAGGCGCCGGGGCTCAGCCCCGCGCCGCCTCCCAGGCCAGCAGCGCCCGCTTGCGCGCCGTGCCCCAGCGGTACCCGCCGAGGGCGCCCGAGGCGCGCAGCACGCGATGGCAGGGGATGAGCCAGGCCACCGGGTTGGCGGCCACCGCCCCCGCCACGGCGCGCGCCGCGGTGGGACGGCCCAGCCGCTGCGCCAGCTCACCGTAGGACACCGTCTCGCCGGGAGCCAGGGCGAGCAGGGCCCGCCACACCTGGAGCTGGAAGTTGGTGCCGCGCAGGTGGAGGGGGATCGGCTCGTCGGCGGCGCCGGCGGACCCGCCCGCGCCGAGCGCGGCGGCGATCCTCTCCGCCGCCGGCCGCACCGCCTCCGGGTCGTGCCGGGTCTCCGCGGCCGGCCAGGCGCGGCGCAGCACGGCACGGGCCTCGGCGGCGCCGTCGCCGCCCGGCTCGGCGAGGAAGGCGAAGGCGCACAGGCCGCGGTCGGTGGCGGCCAGCAGCGCGTCGCCGAACGGCGTGGGGTGGACCCCCCAGCCGATGCGCACCCCGGCGCCGCCGCGCTTGAACTCGCCGGGGGTCACCGCCTCCACCGCCACGAACAGGTCATGGAGCCGCCCCGGCCCGGAGAGCCCGGCGTCGAGCGCCGCCTCGAGCACGCTGTCGTCCGCCGCCAGGCGGCGCTTGGCATGCTCGAGGGTCAGGCACTGGACGAAGCGCTTGGGCGTCACCCCGGTGAGTCGCCGGAACACCCGGTCGAAGTGCCAGGGCGACAGACCCACGCTCCCCGCGACCTCGGCCAGGGAGGGCTGCTCGCGGTAGCTCTCGACCAGCAGGGAGATGGCGCGGGCGACGCGCCGGGAATCGAGGTCGTCCCGGGCGGCGCCGGCCGCGGGTGCGGGGTGGAGAACGGGAGGCACGGAGGCGAGCTCGGCGGTCGTCATGGGAGGAGCATACGGGGCGCGCGGCGTCCGTCGCCACCCGGTTCTTGCGCCGCCACCGCCGGCGCCCCCTCCCCGCGAGAGCTCAGCGGGAGAGCCGAGGGACCTGCGTCAGGTGATCGTCGACGGCCACCGGCGAGCTCCCTCCGGTGGCGCCACGACGCCGTGGCCGCGCCTCAGCCTCCCAGCCGCGCCAGCGCCTGCAGCATCGCCGGCGAGGCGTCGGCGTGGTGGTGGACGACCTTCCACGACCCGCCCTCGCGGCGATAGAGGTTGGTGACCCGGTGCTCGATAGCGACCGGCTCGCCGCCCAACCGAAAGCTGCCCTTCTCCACGCCGCAGCTCGTAGGCCAGATCGCCGGACACCCGGAGGAGCTGGTCTTCGAGCCCGACCCGCCCGTCGCCGGCGTGGGCCGCGACCTGCTCGAACGACTCGCGCACCGCGTCCCATCCCACCTGGCGGCCGCCGATCGGGTGCATCGCCGTCACCTCCGCGCCGTGCGCCCACACCTCCGCCATCGCGCTCGCGTCGCCGTTCGCCATCCGGTTCAATGCCGCATAGAACCGCTCCGACGCTGCACGCACCTCGTCTTCCGCCGACACGGACGCCTCCTTTCGTCGAGGAACCTCTCCGGCTGCTGGAACAGGTTCACCGGCAGTCTAGGGAGCTTGCCGGGGAACCGTCAACGGCCGCCGTGTAAGGGTCCGCTCAGTCGGGCGGGGGCGGCGGGAAGAGGCCGAGCTGGGTGAGCATCGCGAGGTTGTCCCACTCCACCCACAGCTCGGCGATCCGCCCCGACTCGATCCGGAAGAGCCCGAGGAACGGTGCCCGCACCGTGCGGCCGGTGGCCGGGAGCTCGCCCAGAGGTCCCTCCTGGGTCCCGCTGTAGGTCGCCCGTACGGCCACCAGATCCCCCTCGGCGACGAGCTGATCGAGCGCCACGCTCTCCCTTCCTTTCTGGCCAGCGAGGCGGCGGGCGCTGCGGACCGCCCGTCCCCCTCAGCCGTGTCCGGGCGGCGGGACCACGCCGAGCTGCCGCCACATCCCCAGCAGGTCGAGCTGCTCCCAGGCCTCGACCACCCGCCCCTCCGCGAAGCGGTAGATCGTGATGCCGCCGAGCGAGATCCGGCGCCCGGTGGCCGGGACGCCGGGCAGGGGCCCGGTGTGGGTGCCGGTGGCGCTCCAGCGGCCGACCACCGTGTCGCCGCAGGCGATCAGCTCGTCATAGGTCACGTGCGAGTCCGGGAAGGCGGCGCGGTAGCGCGACACCGCCTGCCGCCACTCCTCGCGGCCCCCGACGCCGCCCGGCATGTGGGGGCCGTGGTAGCGCCCCTCCGGCGCCATCACCGCGTCGAGAACCTCGAGGTCGCCCCGGTTCCAGACGTCGTCCGCGACCCGCGCGATCAGCGCCTTGGCGTGTTCCGTCTCCATGCCCGTCCCTCCGGCGTTCGCTCCGGCCCCGGCGGCACCGGCAGCGTCCCGGGATCCACACGTCGCCGAGATGGCAGACCATCTCGTGGCCGCCGGGCTCGGAAAAGCTGTCCTCGTCGTGTCCGAGGCCATCCTATCCGCACCGCGTGCGGCGGCAAGCGTCCCCGGGACCGGGCGACCGAACCCCGGCGCCCGGACGGGGGACGTATGATCACGGGGAGCCGGCGAGCTACCGGTCCGCTCCCCGTCCGCAAAGGAGACCCCCCGTGAAAGAGCTGCTCTCGATCCTCACCGCCCTTCTCTTCGCGGTCCCCGCCCTCGCCGCCCTGCAACCCGGCGCACCGGCGCCGCGCTTCGACGCGCCCGCGGCGCGCGACGGCCGGGAGCTGAGCTTCTCGCTGTCCGAGGCCCTGGCCAAGGGCCCCGTGGTCGTCTACTTCTACCCCTCGGCCTTCACCGGTGGCTGCGACCGCGAGGCGCACGCCTTCTCGGCGAGCATGGAGAAGTTCACCGCCGCCGGCGCCACGGTGGTGGGCGTGTCGCTCGACAGCATGGAGCGCCTGGTCGCCTTCTCGGCCGACCCCGACACCTGCGCCGGCAACGTCACCGTGGCCTCCGACCCCGACGGCGCCGTCGCCGGCCGCTACGAGGTGCCCGTCGGCGAGGTCCACCCGGGCGCCAAGGACTCCCGCGGCGAGGAGATCGGCCACGGCTTCGCCCAGCGCACCACCTTCGTCGTCGACCGCGGCGGCGAGATCGCGGCGACGATCGCCGGCGTCAGCCCCGAGGAGCACGCCGCGCAGGCGCTGGCCGCGGTCCAAGGCCTCTAGCGGAGCCGGCGTCCAGCGGCGCGGCGGAGACCCCGCCCGGGGTCGCCGCCGGTCCCTCCTCACGCTCCATGACGGGCCCCGCGGCCCGCGCCCACCACCTCATCGCGTCGCTCCGAGCCAGGTCACCAGGGTGTAGATCAGGCTGGCGACGAAGAGGCCGCCGAAGATCTCCTTGTTGTAGCGGGCCAGCCACAGCGGCAGGTAGATGTCGAAGTTGTCGCGGCGGTCCTCGGTGTAGCGGGCGGCGACGTCGGTCAGCGGACAGCGCCAGCGGTTGACCAGGATGACGACCACCTCGACGGAGACGACGCCGATCAACACGCCGGCCGTGCCGAGCTCGCCGCGCCGGACGGCCACCGGGATGGCGAGGATGCAGCCGGCGAAGAAGGCCCAGACGACGGTGTGGAGGATCTTGACCGCGCGGAGCGCGGCTCGCGGGCTCGACATGACGGACTCCAGAGACGTGGACGGCGGCTCCAGCCACGGGCTCTCCATCGATTCTGACCCCGGCCGGCGCGGGCGGCAAGGGGATCCCCCGGCGCCGTCGCCCCGTCAGCGGCTCCCCGCGCCCGACAGATCCAGCGCGTACAGCGGGAGGTGGCGGCCCGGGACGCTGCCCGACTCTCGACGGCCGACGAGGACGCCCCCGGCGGCCTCGTAGAAGCCGGCGGCGTTCGGATCCCCCTGGATGAGGAGGCGCGCGGCGCCATCGGCCGCCGCCGCGGCCTTCGCATGCTCGAGCAGTCTGCCGCCGTGGCCTCGACCGATGTGCACCGGCTCGACGAAGAGCGCCTCGAGCTCGGTCTCCTCCGGCGAGCGCCGCACCAGCGCGTAGAAGCCCACGCAGGCCCCGCCGACCTCCCCGACCCCGAAGCGCCAGCCGGGCGCGCGGATCTGCTCGGCCGTGTACGTCAGCTCGTCCTCGCAGGCGGTCAGGAACTCGGCCGAGTATCCCCAGTGCGCCTTCGAGCGGCGGGCCAGGGCGGTCAACCTTCCCGCCTCCGCGGGTGCCGCCGGCCGCACGGTGAGCGGGGACGCTGTGCGCGGAACCTCGTCCATCGGACACCACCCGGGCGACGAGAGGCCCGCGGTCCGGCAGGCGGGCACCTCGACGCCCCTTCCGGCAGAGCATCGCACGACCGCGACCGGCCGCGTCGCCCCGAGCCGGAGGCCGGGCGGCACGGGGGTTGCTCCACCGGAAGTCGACGAGATTGAACGCGACCGAGGAGGCAGCGATGAAGACACCGCAGACCGATCCCGAAGACGATCCCCGCCACCACTTCCAGAAAGTGAAGGGGATGCTCGAGGACGTCGCCCGGCATGCGCGCGAAGACGTCGGCAAGGTCGACGATCGCCAGGCCCGGGCCCTGCTCGAGACCACGGCGGAGGTCCTGCTGGGCCTGACCCGTGCCTATGATCACGCCCTGAACCGGAGCGAGCCCGCCTGGCGGTAGCCGGCGGGAACCCCGGGAACGAGCAGCTCCGACCCGCCCAGCCGTGAGAATCGGCCCCCGGCGCGGGCCGGAAGACCCTCCACGATCCGGAGGCACGACGATGAAGGTCTTCCTGGCAGGTGGGACGGGAGCGGTCGGGCGCCAGCTCGTGCCGGAGCTGGTCGAGCGCGGTCACACGGTGGTGGCCACGACCCGCAGCCCGGACAAGATCGGTGCCCTTCGCGCGCTCGGCGCCGAAGGGGTGGTGATGGACGGGCTGGACCCGGCGTCGGTGCGCCGTGCCGTGATCGCGGCGGCGCCCGACGTGGTCGTCCACCAGATGACGTCGCTGTCGGGCGCCCGCGACCTGCGGCGGTTCGACGACGCGTTCGAATACAGCAACCGCCTGCGCACCGAGGGGACCGACTCCCTGCTCGCCGCGGCGCGCGAGGCGGGCGCCGGCCGCTTCGTGGCGCAGAGCTTCACCGGCTGGCCCAACGAGCGGCGCGGCGGCCCGGTCAAGAGCGAGGAGGACCCGCTCGACCCCGATCCGCCGCGCTCGATGCGGCGGACGCTGGCGGCGATCCGCCACGTCGAGGAGACGGTCGGTGGCATCCGGGAGCCGGAGGGGATCGTGCTCCGCTACGGCTTCTTCTACGGTCCGGGCACCGCGGTCTCGGCCGGCGGCGAGATCCCGGAGGCCGTCCGCCGGCGCCGCCTGCCGCTGGTCGGGGGCGGCAGGGGGGTCTGGTCATTCGTCCACGTCGACGACGTGGCGTGGGCGACGGCGCGGGCGGTCGAGGGGGCGCCGCCGGGCCTCTACAACGTCGTCGACGACGAGCCGGCCGAGGTCCGCGTCTGGCTCCCCGAGCTGGCGCGGATCCTCGGCGCGCCGCCGCCGCGGCGCGTGCCGGCGTGGCTCGCCCGCCCGCTCGCCGGCGAGGCGATGGTCGCGATGATGACCGCCGCGCGCGGCTCCTCGAACGCGAAGGCGAAGCGCGTGCTCGGCTGGACGCCGCTCCACCCGAGCTGGCGGGAGGGCTTCCGCGAGCTGGCGGGCGAGCCGCCGCCCGCCGCGGGCTGAACGCTCACCGCCCTCCCGCCGCCGGCGCCGGCTCCCCGAGCCGGTCCTCGACATACCGCACGAAGCCGTCGCTGTGGTTCCGGCGGTTGCCGGTCCAGCCCGCCCGCGGGCGCCGTCGGGCCTCGGCGACGAACCAGCCGTTCCAGTCGTTCCAGGCCGCCTCCCCCAGCACCCCGTCCCTTCCGGCGGACCACGCCAGCTCCCAACTGTCGTAGAAGACGTGCTCGTAGGCCAGGAAACGGGCCATCTGGGCCGGCGACAGGGCCTCCGGGCGTCGCGCAGCGGTGATCTGCAGCTCGGCGAGCTCGGGGTTCTCGATCAGCAGCCGGTCCCTCTCCAACATCCGTTGGTAGAGGAGGGTCTCGACGTCCGTGCTGGTCAGGGTCTGGGAGCGCCGGAACTCGCTCGCCGCGTAGAGCAACGAGGCGACGACCGCGAGGGCGGTGACGATCTCCGCCAGCGACACCACCGTCTCGAGCCGCGTCCTGCTCACGTCCGCGCTCCTCTCCGCCGGGTCGGCCCAGGGCGGCCCGCGGCGCTCGTCCTTCCGGGTCTCCAGCCACCGACCCTACCGCACGCCGTCCCCTGAGGCGGCCCCTCGGCCCTTCTCGACCGACTGGGCGGTCCGGTGCACCGGACCGAGCGTCACGCCACCGTCGGCGCACCGGAAGTCCGCCGCGGAGTTAGCGGACCAGCTCGAACCCCTGGAGGTCGGCCAGCCCGAGGACGGCGAGAACGGCCTGCACGGCGAGAACCGCGAGGACGAACCGGCGGCGCCAGGGCGGCGGCAGAACGGCGTAACCGAGGGCGGCTCCGATCACGCCGCACGGGATCCCGACCGCCAGCCCGACGAACCCGTCGAGGCCTTCGTAGCCCCCGGGAAGATCGGGCTCGGCGGTGAGCTGGAGGCGCAGGAGCGAGGCGGCGAGCGCCGCGGGCGCGACGAGCCCGAGCGGAATCGCCAGCACCCCGAGGATCCCGGACAGCAGGGTGCACAGGCGCTCGACGGCGCGCGCCGGTAGCAGGACCTTGCGGTTCCACACCCGGGTGGCTGTCGGCCGCATCACGGATCCCCGCTTCTGAGGGCGCCGGCTCAGCGCCCGACGATCTCTCCGAAGGCGAGGTCGTGACCGTCGAGGTCCCGGACCCCGAACTCCCGGACACCGTAGGGCTTCAGCCCCAGCTCGTAATCGAGCGTCGCGCCGCGCTCGCGCAGCTCGGCGTAGAGCGCCTCGACGTCGTCGACCCAGAAGTAGGCGTTCCACATCTGGCGCACCACGCGCCAGTGCGGGGTCAACGTCGCCCCCGGCGGCGCCTGGCTCAGCATCACCGTGTGGCCGTCGCGCCGCACCATGCAGAAGTTCGGCGGCTCGCCCCAGAGGCGGTCGAACGCGAAGCCCAGGCGGTCGCGGTAGTGGTCCGCCGCCGCCACCACGTCGCGGACCAGCAGGACGGGGGCGACCGATCGGATCCGTGCGGTCGTCGCCCCGCCTTCCGGAGCGGTCATCGATCCTCCCCCGCCGGCGCAGCTCCCGTCCCGAGCGGCCGGCGGCCTCGCGCCCCTACTTCAGGTCGCTGTTCCACATGTCGTGGATGGCCTTCCACGAGCCGTCCGCCTGCTTCTTCCACACGCACAGGTACTTGCCCCGGTCCTCGACCGTCCGGCCGTCCTCGCCCTGGAACGAGAGCTCGTAGGTTCCCGCGGTGTAGCCGAGGTCCCCGGTGACCCCGGCGTGTGCCGTCTTCCAGGAGATGGAGAGCGTCGGGTCGGCGAGCATGCCGGCCCACAGCGCCCGCGCGGCGTCCCTGCCGGTCGCGGCCGGCTCGTTCGGCGGATAGGCGACGGCGTCCTCCGCGTAGTAGGAGGCGACGCGGTCCGCGTCCCGCGCCGTCGCCGCATCCGACCAGGAGTCGTCGAGCCGCGCCAGGGCGTCGGCCTCGCCGCCGGCACCCTCCGCGCCGCCCGGCGCCACCGGGTCTCCCTGCGCCGCGACGAGCAGCACGAAGATCACCGCCCCGGCCGCAGCGTGGATCGATGGACGCACCGCTTGACGCACCTTCCTCTGGAGACGATTCATGACGCCGTCCTCCTCGTTGGTCGAATTGGACCACCGACACTATCGCGGTCACGGGTTCCGCGCGCTCCGCCGGTGCAGAGCCGCGTCGGCCCGCTCCCCGGCCGTCCGAGCGCGGCGTGGGACGGCGCCGCCGGCTCTCCCTCAGCCCAGCACCCGCCGCACGACGGGCCGCGTCGGCTTGCGGCGCGCCACCTCGCGGAAGCCGGCGCGGTCGTACATCGACCGGGTGCCGAACCAGAGGGTGTCATCGGCGGCGCGGCCCGGCTTGTCCTGGGGGTAGGCCTCCAGGATCGTCGCGCCCCGTTCGCGGGCGTAGTCGATGGCGCCGCGGAGGAGCGCGTGGGCCACCCCCTGGCCGCGGTGCTCGCCCGGGACGACGAAGCAGACGATCGACCAGACCGGCCGGTCGTCCACCGGCTTCATCACCGGCGAACGCTCCAGGCGCCGGAACTCCTCGCGTGGCCCGAGCGACACCCAGCCCACGGGCTCGTCGCCGCGGTAGGCGAGCAGACCGGGGGGCGGACCGGCCTCGACCAGGGCGCGCAGATCGGCCCGCGCGGCCTCGCGGCGGCTCGTCCCTTCGGGCGGCGTCGGCCACGGCCCGGTCCGCCGGTAGTAGAGGCACCAGCAGCCGCGGGCCACCGAGCAGCCCCTGCCCCGGAAGACGGCCTCCACGTCGGGCCAGCGCTCGGGCGTGGCGGGCCGCACGGTGAGGCGCTCGGGAGCCCCGCCGCCGGTCCCCGCGGCCCCCCGGGGACGACCCGGAGCCCCGCGAGTCCTCACGCCGGCTCGCCGCGGAGGATCGACAGGACCTCGTACACCTCGATGTCCGGCTCGCCCTGGGCCTGGTACGCCGCGGCGATCGAGGCACGGAGCTCGGACTCGCGGTACTCCGCGAGGGCCTCGGGCGACTCCCAGACGTACAGGCCCCCGAACTCCCCGGTCGCCGGGTCGTGCAGGTAGTACTTCTGCCGCAGGCCGGACAGCGCCCGGAACTCCGGGGCGCGACGCTGCATGATCTCGGTGACCTCCTCGAACGGCAGGGACGACCTCAGTCGGACCCTCAGGATCCTCTCCCTCTGCGGCATGTCGGTCTCCTTGCGTCGGTCAGTGGTCGGAGTCTCGGTGGGCCGCGAGAGCGAAGCCGCCGGTCGCGGTCCTCGACGGCCCCGCGGTCGTGGGCGTCTCGGTGCTCCCTCCGGGATGAGCTCGGCCGTTCATTTTCCCACGGCGCGAGGGAGGCGCCGCCGGACGGCCGCACCCTAGCCGCCTTCAGCCGTCCCCCTCCCACAGCGGCCGGATCTCGATGACGCCCCGCGCCCGGGCGCAGGGAGTGTCCGCGACCAGGCCGACCACCTCCTCGACGCTGTCGGCCTCGATCACCGAGAAGCCCGCCAGCGGCAGCCCCGGCTGGGCGTAGGGCACCCGGGTCACCTCGAGCTTCCGGTCCCAGTTCCGCACCGCGGTGACCTCCGGCCGCACGGCCGACATCAGGTCGCCGCGGTCGCGGATCACCCGGTCCCGGGCCAGCACATCCTCCTGCTCGCCTTCGCTGAGGGAGTTCCAGCCCGCTTCGTCGCCATAGGCGAGACACAGGAATCGCATGCTCGGTACCCTCCTTCGTCGTCGGTCTCGTAGCGTGTCCCCGTCGGGCCCCGCCGGAAGAGCTCCCCCGCGTGGCCCGGCGAGGCCGAGACCCATGCGCGGGACGTGCCGGAGACGGCGGTCGGCGTCCGGCCCCCGCACCCTCGTCCGGGAGGCTGCACCGCGCGCGGAAAGGTCTCGGCGAAACCGCCCGTCACCTCGACGTCCTGGATCACGGGGCGGCGCAGCACCGCGTTGAGTGGAGCGACGATCCGAGAGCGCCGCAGCCCGGGGTCTCCCGCGATCGTGAAGAGGAGGATCTGCTGCTCTCCGATCAGCGACGACATGGCGGCCCTCAGCTCTTCCAACTCCGAGTTCGCCGAGCGCCTCCAGGTCGGAGCGGCATCCGTTCAAGCGAACCGCCGCCGAGATCTCGTAGAGGCCCGTGCGGACGGTCGAGCGGTTCCGGGGAGAGATCGAGCGCGGCGGTCTCGCAGAGCGATCCGGGTGGCGGCCCGGCCGAGCAGGCGGCCAGCACGAGAGGGCGGCAGAAGGACGACCGGCCGGGTGGCGGCCTGCCGAGCACCGCTGGACGACGCCGGCGCGCGGCACGGAGCGCCGGCGCTCCCGGCATGACCGCGCATCGGTCGGCGCCGGCCCTTCACCGGTCGCCCGCGATCAGCAGGTAGCCGAGCAGCAGGACGAGGTCGCCCAAGCCGAAACCTGCCACGACGATGGTGAGCGACCGCCACGGAGTGACACGCCGCGAGAGCCCGAGATCATCCGAGTCGATGAGGTGCTGCGCCAGGTCGGCGAAGCTCATGGCAGGACGGCGCGAGCGCCCAGTTCTCGGCGCCTTCCGGCACCGCGAGCAGCCCGCTTGACGGACGACACGCGCACCGCTCGCGCGAGCTCGGCGAGCCTCGGACCCTCCCGGGATCGAACATCTCAGGACCTCGAAGTGCGCTGTGGCCGCGAAGGGCACTGGTCCGCCGCCACGCCAGGTGTTCTCTCCCTGGTGACGGTGAAGCTGTCGATCAGCTCGAGAAAGGCCGCCTCGTGTCGGTGGAAGGACTCGGCGAGCGCCGTGCAGGTGACGAGCCACACCTGGTCGCCGCCGATCACGGCGAGTGCCACGAATCGCAGATGGCGGCCCGCGAGATCGCCCGCGTAGTGGAGCCTGGACGCCGGCAGGCCGGAGACGGTGCGGCGCTCCGTCTCGAGGAGCTGCACGCCGACCGACTCGAACTGCTTCCTGGTCGTCGCCAGGTAGGCGTCGAGGTCCATGTCGGTGCGCTGGATCTGCACATTGCAGTTCGGAGCGAAGCCGTCGGCGGCCGGCCCGGCGACCGTGAGTCTCTGGACGACGGTGGCACTCCTCGAGCCCCCGATGGCCGGCAGATCGACGCTGAATCCGAATTGAGGATCGTCGAAATGGCCGGCCGCCGGCCCGATGGCATCCGTCCTGATCGAGGTGGCGAGTAGCGAGAGCACGACGAGAGCGGTGAGTCGCTTCATGGCTGCTCCAGATCGCAGTGGTCGGGCCGCGCGGGACGGAGGTCTCCGCCGCGAGGTCGATCAGCCGCCGTCGACACGATGTCGACGGGCCGGCATCTCCTGGCTTCTGCGAGCGCTCCGAGGAGTCCAGGGGGGCCTTGCCGGGGCGGCGACGGCGCTCCCGGGGAGTCGCTCCGGCGCCCTGCGCATCGGCGAGGGGGCCGCGTCAAGATCGCCTCCGCCCGCCGGGCTGACGGATCCGGACCAGTCGGGGCTCCAACCAGACGACGTGCAGGCCGGCGTGCGGTCCCGCTGCGATCCGGAAGGACAGCTCGACGAGCCCGATCTCGGTCACCGCCCGGACCCTGCGGTAGGTCCCGACGAGGTGCTCGAACACCGGCGCGGACTCTCGCCTCGCCTCCGCGCTCATCTCGCCGAGCTCCGGCGTGCCCACGATCCGCACGAGCTGCCCCGGCCGGATCGCCCGGCCCTCGCGGTCGAGCGGCGCGAAGGGCGGCCCCCTGCGCGGCTCGGCCATCGGCGTCACGCCGATCCCCTCCGGCGCCGGATGGATGCACTCATCGGGAACGATCGACTCCGGCATCGAGCCCGGAGGACGGAGGCGAGGGTGCACCCGCTCACCGGTCACCCCCGGGAGCGGTGAGCCGGTCCCCCGGAGGCCGGCGGAACGTCACGATCGTGATCCGGCCGGCGGCGCGGAGCGGCTCGACGCGTTCCAGCGCCTCGACGAGCTCCCGGCGCGTGACGTCGAGGCCCATCGCGGTCGCCCGCTCCATGTGGCGGTCGGCGAGCGAGAGACCCCGGGTGTCGACGAGGAAGGCGAGGGGAAAGCCCCGGGAGGAGAAGGCGACGGCCCGCAGGCCGGGAAGCGGCGCCTCACCGGGCGGGCGTTCGACGAGCGCCGCGGAGGGGAGCTCGTCGACCGGCGGAGGATGGAGCCGCGGGTACCGCCACTCGGAGACCGGCCGTCGCGGGTAGCGCTCCAGGGTGGCGGCGAGCTTCAGCCCGACGGCCTCCCCGAGTCGGATCAGCAGGGCCACCTCGTCCGCGTGGAGCTCGGGCGCGGTCGGAAACTCGTGGCCGACGCTCTCCGGATACCCGGGGGGCAGAAGCCGGGTGGGGGTGAAGATCCGCGCGCCCTCCTCGATCTGCCCGAGGAAGATCCCGACCGTGACGTACGCGGGCGCCGGCGGAGCCTGCGGCACCGGCGCCGCCGCGAGGGCCAGCAGCGCGCCGAGCGCAGCGGCGATCAGGGAACCAGGCCGAATGACCATGCCTCGCCTCCGTGTCCTGCCGTCCAACGGATGGGGGGTCGCTCGGCTGCCCCGACCGGCGGCGGCCCCGGAGGTTCCGCATCACGGTACCAGACCGGCGGAGGAGCTTCCCTCCATGCCCGGGCGCCGAGCTCCCGGCGGCGCCGTCGGACCCGTACCGCGAGCGTCGTCGGCCCCGGCGACACGCCGGGATCCCCCTCTCCGGGCGCCACGCCGGGCGGCGCGGGACCTAGTGCCCCGCGGGCGGTGGCATCTCCCGCGGCCGGTCGAGCTCGACCCTGGCGACGTCGGGCCAGAGCACGACCTCGGGGCGTGGCCGACCTGCGACGAAGACCAGGAGGCCGACGTTGTCGTCGCCCAGGTCGCCGGCCCGCTCGAGCGCGAGCTCCTCGCCGCCACGGAGGGTCACCCGGACGCGTCGGGCTCCGGACTCCCCGCGCCCGGGGAGCAGAATCGAGGCGATCCGTCCGAAGGGGACGATGAAGTCCACGCCTCCGGCCGGGGCGTCGAGCGTCTCGGTGGTCTCGCTCTCGTCGAGGTCCCAGACCAGCCGGCCGGCGAGACGCCGCCCGCGCCGGGTCACGACCGAGCCCGTGAGCGGGCGTCCCGGCGGGAAGTCGCCATAGGCGGGGCCGCTGCCGTCGGCGAGGCGCAGGTCGAGCCGCTCGAAGGCGTCCCAGGGGACGAGCACCCGGCCGTAGCGCCGGTCGTCGACGTAGGCGCCGCGATTGCCGCGGCCGACCTCGCGACTGCCGGAGAGGGCGACCTCGCGGCCGTCGGCGAGGGTCACGAGGGAGCCACCGTCGGCGCGGCGCGCGATCGAGCGCACGGCGTCGAAGCGCAGGCCGACGGGGCCTTCGGCGGCGCGGCCGTCGAGCGTGTCGGAGCCGACGCACTCCTGCCGGTCCCACTGCACGAAACCGGTGAAGTCGCCCGCCCGTGTGTGCACCGTCCCGTACAGCCGCCGGGGCGCGGCGGCGAGCGGAGGGGTGGGGAGGAGCTCGATGCTGCGGACCCGCCGCGCGCCGCGGTCGCCGATGCCGCTCGCCAGATCCACCACGCCACGCCGCGCGTCCCACACCCGCACGCCGTCGTCGAAGTCGCTGGCTTCGAGGCGATCGAGGTCGAAGGCCGTCCCGCTCTTGAGCGTCACCCGCACCCTGGTGCCTCCCGCCTCGATGCGCGCGATGTCGCCGAAGCGCGCCATGAAGGGTCGGCGGAGGTCGGCGGCTCGCTCCCGGCGGAACAGCTCCACCCCGAAGACCTCGAACCGGCGGACCTCGGTGGGCAGCCGCTCCGGCGGCAGCTCGGCGGCCCAGCGGTTGCCGTCCTTGGTGCCGTTGAAGGTGTCGCCCCAGAACGCCTCCTCGTCGCCGCCCCAGCGCAGCCGCCCCTCGTAGACGTCGCCGCCCTGCGTGGTGACGCGGCCGTAGAGGAAGCCGGGGGCGGCGCGCCGTCCTTGGGCGGCCGCGCGGCCCGCCGCGGGAGGCGGCCGGCGCGAGCTTCGCCTCGCGCCCGAGGAACAGCGAACCGGCGGCGAGAGCGAGGCCGAGCAGGGACACCAGGACCACGAGAACCGACCGCGATGGCTGCATGGCGCGGAGGATCCTCGCAGATGGTGGCGCGGATGAGGCGACGGTCGGGCAGGAGATGGCACCCGGCGACCTCGACCGCCCGACCCGAGACTCGTCGGGCCGGGCAGCATCGTGCCCGGGCGGCGTCGGGCTGCGGACGTCGGTCCGGACGACGTCGCCGCCGGCGTCCAGGAACGGCTCGGCGAGAGCTCGACGAGCCTCGGCCCGCGGGCGGCCCGGCCGCCCGGACGGGCTACCCCCCGCCCGCCTCGATCTTCTTCAACTGCGCCAGGGTCCGAGCGGAGGGTCGGCGCCGTCGCCCCGGAGCGTCCTCAACCGCCGCGGGAACGCCGCGGCCGCACCCTCGTCCACGCCAGCGCCAGGGCCGCGAGCGCGATCGCCAGCAGCGCCAGGCCGAACGTCGAGAGGGTCGGGATGGTCAGCACCGAGACCGGCGGATCGACCGCCACCCCGAGCGGGCTCGTCCCGGTGGGGACGAAGCTCGTGTCGACGGCGCTGCCGCTCAGGCGAGCCCGGCCGACGGCTCCACCCGCCACCTCGCCCCAGTAGAGGAACCCGCCCGCGATGGTCACCATGTTGGGCGACGGGAGCCCACCGATGAAGCTCGAGATCACGTTGCTGCCATCGAGGTCCGCGCGGCCGATGGTCGTCCCGGAGAAGGCGTTCGACCAGTAGATGTGGCTCTCGTCCACGGCCACGCCGCAGGCGAAGGCGCCGGCGTTGGGGATGAAGGCCGGGTCCGGGTCGCTGCCGTCGAGATCGGCGCGCCCGATGGTGCCCGACCCGTTGTTCGCCCAGTACACGTACTGGCCGTCCACGGCGACGCCGCAGGGACCGCTGCCCACGGTGATGAAGGCGTCGTTCGGGTTGCTGCCGTCCAACTCGGCGCGACCGACGTTGGTGCCGAGCCCGAAGCCGGTGTCGGCCCAGTAGACGTACTGGCCGTCCACCGCCACGCCGCACGGCGCCGTCCCCGTGGGGACGAAGGACTGGTCGGTGTCGGAGCCGTCCTTGCCGGCGCGCCCGAGCGTGGCGCCGAGGAAGTTCGCCCAGTACAGGTGGTCGCCGTCGACCGCCACGCCGCACGGGCCGTTGGCTCCCGTCACCAGCGCCGGGACGACGCCCGAGCCGTCGAGGTTGGCGGCGCCGAGAGTGGTCCCGGCCCCGTTGTCGAAGTTCGCCCAGTAGATGCGCGCCTCGGCCGAGGTCGCGAGGACCAGCAGGGGCAGCATCACCCAGACGACCCGCGAAGCCCTCCGCCCACGGGTACGGGCACCCCCCCACACCGCCGCCGAACGCGTTGATTCGCAGGCCATCGAACACCCTCCTCAGGATCCAGGACCACATTGCGATCGCGCGCCTCTCGACGAGGAAGCGCCAGGGCGCGACGGACACGAACGTCCCGCGCAGCTTAGCATCCGACGACCGCCCGGCGACCGCGGTCCGCCCCGCGCTCCGACCGAGTTTCCCCGGCGCTCGCCGGCTGCACCGTGATAGCCTGATCCAGGCGAAAGCGGTCCCTTCCGTCGCCCGTTCCCACCCCCGATCGCTGCGCCGGAACACGCCGTTTTCGCCGCTCCACGGCGACCTGCTCGAACCACCCCCGGGAGAGAAGGATGACCACCGAGACCCTCGAAACCGCCGGCAAGTGCCCGGTCCTCCATACGGCCCGCGGCGTCCGCTCCAACCGCGACTGGTGGCCCAACCAGTTGAACCTCGACATGCTCCACCAGAACTCGCCCCTCGCCGATCCGATGGGCGAGGCGTTCGACTACCGCGAGGAGTTCGGGAAGCTCGACCTCGGGGCGGTCAAGCAGGATCTCTACGCCCTGATGACCGACTCGAAGGAGTGGTGGCCGGCCGACTTCGGCCACTACGGCCCGTTCCTCATCCGCATGGCCTGGCACAGCGCCGGCACCTACCGCATCGGGGACGGGCGCGGCGGCTCGTCGACGGGCGGGCAGCGCTTCGCGCCGCTCAACAGCTGGCCCGACAACGCCAACCTCGACAAGGCGCGCCGGCTGCTCTGGCCGGTCAAGAAGAAGTACGGCCGGCGGATCTCGTGGGCCGACCTGATGATCCTCGCCGGCAACTGCGCGCTCGAGTCGATGGGATTCGAGACCTTCGGCTTCGGCGGCGGGCGCGAGGACATCTGGGAGCCCTCGGCGGACATCTACTGGGGCACCGAGGAGGAGTGGCTGGGCGACGCCCGCTATTCCGGGGACCGGGTGCTCGAGAACCCGCTCGCCGCGGTGCAGATGGGCCTGATCTACGTCAACCCGGAAGGTCCCGACGGCAAGCCGGACCCGCTCGCCGCCGCCCGCGACATCCGCGAGACGTTCGCCCGCATGGCCATGAACGACGAGGAGACCGTCGCCCTGATCGCCGGCGGCCACAGCTTCGGCAAGACGCACGGCGCCGCCGAGGCGTCGCACGTCGGGGCCGAGCCGGAGGGTGCCGACATCGAGGAGATGGGGCTCGGCTGGGCCAGCAGGTACGCCACCGGCAAGGGCCCCGACACCATCACCAGCGGCCTCGAGGTCATCTGGACCGAGACGCCGACGAAGTGGAGCAACAACTTCTTCGAGAACCTCTTCGGCTACGAGTGGGAGCTGACCAGGAGCCCGGCCGGCGCGTACCAGTGGACGCCGCAGGGCGGCGCCGGCGCCGACCGGGTGCCGGACGCCTACGATCCGGACGAGCGCCACCCGCCGTCGATGCTGACCACCGACCTCTCCCTGCGCGTCGACCCGGCCTACGAAAAGATCTCGCGGCGCTTCCACGAGAACCCGGACGAGTTCGCGGACGCTTTCGCCCGCGCCTGGTTCAAGCTGACCCACCGCGACATGGGTCCGAAGGTCCGCTACCTCGGCCCGGAGGTCCCCGAGGAGGACCTGATCTGGCAGGACCCGATCCCCGCGGTCGACCACGAGCTCGTCGACGCCGACGACGTCGCCGACCTCGAGGCGAGGATCCTCGGCTCCGGGCTCACCGTCTCCGAGCTGGTCCACACCGCCTGGTCGTCGGCCGCGACCTTCCGCGGCTCGGACCGGCGCGGCGGCGCCAACGGCGCGCGCATCCGGCTGGCGCCGCAGAAGGACTGGGAGGTCAACCAGCCCGAGCAGCTCGCCCGGGTGCTGGCCGTCCTCGAGGGGATCCAGCGGGACTTCAACGAGGCGCGGTCCGACGGCAAGCGGGTGTCGCTCGCCGACCTGATCGTCCTCGGCGGCGGCGCCGCGGTCCGGAAGGCGGCGGAGGACGCCGGCTGCCCCACCGCCGTGCCCTTCACCCCCGGCCGGATGGACGCTTCCCAGGAGCAGACCGACGCCGACTCCTTCCTGCCGCTCGAGCCGCGCGCCGACGGCTTCCGCAACTGGCTCGGGGCCGCCGTCCCCGTGCCCACCGAGCAGCTCCTGGTCGACCGGGCCCAGCTCCTCGGGCTGACCGCTCCCGAGATGACCGTCCTCGTCGGCGGCCTGCGGGTGCTCGGCGCCAACACGGGCGGCGCGTCGCACGGGGTCTTCACGCGGCGCCCGGGCAGCGCTGACCAACGACTTCTTCGTCAACCTCCTCGACATGGACACGGCCTGGAGCGCCGTCGAGGACGCCGACCACCCCGAGGGCCTGTTCGAGGGGCGCGACCGCGCCAGCGGCGAGCGGAAGTGGACGGCGACCCGCGTCGACCTCGTGTTCGGCTCGAACTCCCAGCTCCGCGCTCTCGCCGAGGTCTACGCCGCCGACGACGCGCGGCAGAAGTTCGTCGACGACTTCGTGGCGGCCTGGACCAAGGTGATGGAGGCCGACCGCTTCGACCTCGCCTGAGGCGCCCGCGTCGGGGCGCCGGAGCGCCCGGCCGGCGGCCGGCTCCACCCGCCGGCCGCCGCGGCGTGCTCGCCGTCTCGCGCCGCCCGGCGACCGAGGCTCCAGCCCGTTCGCCGCGCCGTACGCGGCGCACACCGCGTCGACCTCCGGGGTCACGATCTCCAGGGAGTGGATGCGCGCGGTCGCATCACCTCCGACCTTCGCCTAGTCGCCGCCCGCCTCGATCTTGTGAAGCTGCTGCAGCGCGTTCTCGTTGTCCGGATCGAGCTCGAGCGACTTGCGGTAGTAGATCGCGGCCTGCTCGGTGCGGCCAGCGGCCAGGTAGGCCTCGCCGAGGCTGTCCCAGGAGTTGGCCGAGGCGGGGAACAGGGAGGCGTTCTTGCGCAGGACGGCGATGGCGCCGTCGACGTCCCCCGCCTGCAGCAGCTCGTAGCCGAAGTTGTTCAGCGGCCGGGCGCCGAAGTCCAGCGTGCCGCGCTCGGCGTAGCGGTCGCGGAGCTCGTCGTAGTGGGAGATCGCCTGCGCCGCACCTCCCTCCGCGTAGGCCGCGCGCAACTCCTCGAGCATCGTGGTCGGGCGCGGGCGACCGCGGTGGCAGGTCTCGCAGCCGACGCTCACCCGGGTCCCCTCCCCGAAGTCCACCGTCGCCAGGCGGTCGCGGATCGACCCGACCATGCGCATCATCTCGCGCGCCCGGTCCTTGTTCGCCTTGTCGTCGGACCGGAAGTCGTACGTCGAAAGCGGCTTGCCATCCTCGCCGACGTGGCAGAAGGCGCAGTGCACCCCCAGGCTCCTGCTGAAGCCGATCATCGTCTCGCGAAGCTGCTGCGCGTCGGTGTCCTGGGGCAGGACCTTCAGGTTCTCCGCGTGCTCCGGCCAGTGCCACGGCTCCTGCGCCGCCGCGAACAGGGCCAGACCGGAGAGCAGCACCAGCAGCGAGCTCCTGGCGACGAGCCACGTCCCGAACCTGCGCATCGACGAGCCTCCTTTCGAGTGTCCAGGCTTTGTGTACGCTGCTCCGGTTCGGCGGTTCACCGAACGCCGGCCGCTCGCCGCCGCAGCAGGATCGCGACCATCAGCATGAACAGCGGCGCGGTGATCTCCGAGGTGACGAAGACGGCGTAGACGTCGTCGTCACGCCGTGGTTCCTCCCCCGGGCGGCCGCCCGTCGCTTCCCGACCGACACCGTCGGCTCGCGGGCCGGTGGGCCATCCAGCGTCTCACCGGGAAGCCAGCCGCTCGACCCGCTCCAGCTCCGCGGTCCCGCCCGTCTCGGCGAGCGTAGCGCGGCGACGGTGCTCGACCGACATGTGGCGGGCCTGGGCGAAGTGGAGCAGGGCCGGGAGCACGAAATCCAGCAACTGGGGCCGACGGACGACCGCCCACAGCGCCCGGGCCACCATCACGAGCTCGCGGCGGCCGAGCAAGGCGATCTTGCCGATCTCGCGCAGGGCGTCGCGGTCGACCGGACGCCGCGGCAGCCAGCTCCGCAGTTGGAACCTGCGGTGCTTCGGGTCCCGCCGCTCTCCCACCCGGCCGAGGAAGGCGAGGAGGCGTTCGCCGAACGCTTCGGGACGCCACAGCGACTCGACCAGCCGGTCGACGCCGTCGAGGAGCTGCTCGTGGGTCATCAGGCGGGGGGAGATGTTGGTGCTCCAGGGTGTCGCCGCGACCTCGGAGCCGTCCGCCAGCAGACGCCCCTCGGCCCGCAGGCGCTCGTGCAGCGGCGTCGCCGACGGCGCCACCAGCGCGCCGAGTGTCACCACCGGCAGCGCCGCGGCGTCGGCGAACCGCTTCTGACGGTCGAAGATCGTGGCGTCGTCGTGGTCGAAGCCCACGATCATCCCCGCGGTCACCCAGATGCCGTGGGCGTGGAAGCGGCCGATCTGCGACACCAGGTCGACGCCCAGGTTCTGGAGCTTGCGCGCCGACCGCAGGCTTTCGGCGTTGGGGGTCTCGATCCCGATGAAAGCGTGGATGAGACCGGCGGCGGCGCACATCCGCAGCAGCTCCTCGTCGCGCGCGGCGTCGATCGAGAGCTGGGTGGAGAAGGTCACCTTGCCCCGGACCTGCCTCAGGTTCCAGTCCTCGAGCGCCGCCAGGAGCTCTTTGGCGTGCTGCCGGTTCGCCGTGAAGTTGTCGTCGGCGAAGAAGACGGCGCGATAGCCGTGACGGTAGAGGACGTCGAGCTCTCGCAGGACGTGGGACACCGGCTTGTGCCGCTGGTGCCGCCCCAGGTACTGGATCACGTCGCAGAACTCGCATTGGAACGGGCAACCGCGCGAGGTCTGGACCGCGCCCAGCAGCGCCCGGTGGTTGGGGTACAGGTCCCACCTCGGCACCGGCACCAGGTCGAGCGCCGGGCGGCCACCGACGTACTCCGGCTTCCAGCGTCCGCTCCGCAGGTCGGCGAAGAGCCCCGCCGCGATCTCCTCGACCTCGCCCCGGACCAGGACGTCGCAGTGCTCGGCGACGACCGCGGGGCAGAGCGACGCGAAGGGACCGCCGATCACCACGGTCCGGCCGCGCCGCCGGAGCTCGTCGGCGAGCCTCCGCATCCTGGGCCACTGGCTGATCTTCCCGGTCAGGCCGACGAAGTCCGCCTCCGTGTCGAGGTCGGCGCGCGCCACGTTCTCGTCGCACAGGTGGACCTCGAAGTCGGCGGGCGCCAGCGCCGCGACCGTGGCGATCGCCAGGTCGGCGATCGCGGCGGTCGGCCGCAAACCGAGGTGCGCCACCGACTCGGCACCGAAGTAGGTCGGTGCGTCGGCAGCGGGATTGATCAAGTAGATCGTCTTGCCCACGACCCGGGGTCCAGCGCCGAAAAACGGGATGCGAGGCGACAGTCTACGAGATCCGCCGCCTCCTGTTTCGCTCCCCGCTCGGCATGGCTCGTGGAGGCGTCGTGCCGGTTCGGGGACGACGGGCTCGGTTCGGTGGCGGACCGAGGGGCTCCGGGAGGCTACGGCGTTCCCGTCACACCAGGCCCCTGAGGCGGAGCACCCCGAACGCCGCGACCGTCGCGGCGTCGGTGATCTCTCCACGGCAGACCCGGTCGAGCGCCTCGTCGATCGCGAAGGGACGACACACCAGTCCCTGCTCCTCCGGCTCCAGGTGCTGCTCCCCGAAGGACAGACCCGTGGCCAGGAAGACGTCGAAGGTCTGCGTGGAGTAGCCGTAGGCCTCGTGGAGATGGGCGACGTGCTGCATCCGCTGCGCCGCGATCCCCGTCTCCTCGCGCAGCTCGGCCCTCGCCAGCTCCACCGCGTCGCCCGGCTGTGAGCTCTCCCGCGCACCCTGCGGCAGCTCCCAACAGCGCCGGCCCACCGGGTAGCGGTACTGCTCGACGAGGAAGACCGACCCGCCCTCGACGGCCGCCACCACGCAGAAGTCCGGCTTCTCGACGAGGCCGTAGATCCCCCGCGACCCGTCGGGACGCTCGATCGCGTCCTCCCGGACCGTCATCCAGCGGTTGCGGTAGACGATCCGCGACGAGAGAGTCTTGATCTCGGGCACAGTCATCGGAGGGCTCCTCGTTCGCGCCGGCCGGGGGCGCGTCGGCCGCGATCCCGCAGCTTACCGTGTGTGCCGGGTGGACCCATGCGCGTGCACGCGGCGCAGATCCGGGCTCCGTGCCCGGCCGTTCCGCTGCGGTCCGCCCGATCTCGACACGGCGGATCCCGCCGCCGGACCGCCCGGCGGAAGCTGCGGGCGGGCGGGGGTTCCCCCGCGCGGAGCGAGGGCGAGGGCGGGGAGCGGGCGCGGCCGGCTCGGTGCGTCGCGGCCGCGGCCGGCGGGAAACCCTCGGCGCCTCCCTGCGTTGTACGTCTTCATGGCCCTGATCGCGCCGATGGAATCGAGCCTCGACCGCCGTCTGCTCGCCGACGTGCTCGCCGAGATCGCGGAGACCGCCGCGGAGACCCTCGAGCTCCAGGACGTCTTCGACCGCGTGGCGACGTCCATCCGACGCCTCATCCCCCTCGACAACATGGGGGTGGTGCGCATCCTCGACGACCGCCTGGCGGTCCTCCACGCCTCGACGGTGCCCTGCGAGGACCCCGGCGAGTGCTCCGAGCCCTCGCCGCTCGAGGCGTGGTCCCCGCGCGTCCGGCCGCGGCCCGGTCCGATCCAGCGCCTCGACGACGCCAGCACCGAGCTCGACCCGGCCTTCCCGGCCGACGCCAGCATCCTGGAGAGCGGCGTGCGCTCCTGCCTGTGGGAGCCCTTCCGCACCGGGAACGCCTTCCTCGGCGGCGTCTGGATGGCCTCCTCCACCCCGTTCGCCTTCACCGAGGAGCACCAGGAGGCGCTGGCGCCGATCGCCGCGCTGCTGGGCTCCGCCGTCCAGCACTGGCGCATCTGGGACGCCGACCGCCGCCGCAGCGAGCGCCTCGACCGGCTCGAGCCGGTCTTCTCCCTGCTCGCCGACTCGCTCGACATCCGCGAGGTCATCGGGCAGGTGTCGGCCCAGGTGCGCAGCGTGCTCCCCCACGACGTGCTCATCCTCACCCAGCACGAGGAGTCGGGCGGCGGCTTCCGGGTGATCGCGCACGCCGGCGAGTCGGACGTGCCGGTGCCCGAGGGCACCATCGAGCTCACCGAGGAGGAGCGCAAGGCCCGCCTGCGCGACCACGTGATCCTGCGGGACACCCGGGAAGAGGTGATGCCCGACACCGAGCGCAACCGCCTGCTGCTCGACTCCGGGATGCGCTCCTGGCTGCGCGTGCCGGTGCGGCTGTGGGGCGAGGTCGGCGGCTCGCTGGGCTTCTTCGACCGCGAGCCGGGGCGGTACTCGACCTCGGACGTCGAGGTGGCGCGCCGGTTGGCAGACCGCATCGCGCTCGTCGTGTGCCACGGCCGGCTGGCCGACGAGGCGCAGGCCGCCGCCGCCGAGCGCGAGCGCGCCGCGCGCCTGGAGGCCACGGTCGAGACCCTGTCGCGCGAGCTCGAGGCGCGCGAGCGCATCCGCGTCGTCGGCGCCTCGCGCTCCTGGCGCCAGGTGCTGCAGCAGGTCGGCAAGGTGGCCTCCTCGGAGACCACCGTGCTGATCACCGGCGAGTCGGGGACCGGCAAGGAGGTCGTCGCCCGGCTGATCCACCAGGGCTCGCCCCGGGCGAAGCGGCCGTTCGTCGCCGTCAACTGCGCCGCCCTCCCCGAGCAGCTCCTCGAGTCGGAGCTCTTCGGCCACGAGAAGGGGGCCTTCACCGGCGCCCTGACGAGCAAGATGGGGCGCCTCGAGCAGGCCGCCGGCGGCACCCTCTTCCTCGACGAGATCGCCGAGATGAACCCGCTGATGCAGGCCAAGCTCCTGCGGGTCCTGCAGGAGCGGGAGTTCCAGCGCCTCGGCGGCACGCGGCCGCTCAAGGCCGACGTGCGGGTCCTCGCGGCGACCAACCGCGACCTGCTGCGGGCGATCGCCGGCGGCGGCTTCCGCGAGGACCTCTACTACCGCCTCAACGTCTTCGAGGTCCACACGCCGCCGCTGCGCGAGCGTCCGGACGACATCCTGCCCCTCGCCGAGTCGTTCCTCACCGAGCTCGCCCCCAGCATGCCGCGGCCCGCCGCCGGCATCTCGCGCGACGCCCGCGAGTGGCTGCTCGCCTACCCCTGGCCGGGCAACGTCCGCGAGCTGCGCAACGCCATGGAGCGCGCCATCCTGCTGTGCGACGGCGGCCTGATCACCCGCGAGCACCTGCCGGCCATCGTCGGCCAGCCCGAGCGGGCCCGCGCCGTGGCCGGCAACGGCGGCGACGGCGGCTCGCTCGGCCGCGACACGCCGCTGCCTCCGGGCGGCGTCGACCTCGACGACGTCGAGCGCGGCTACGTGGAGAAGGCGCTCGCCCAGACCCGCGGCAACAAGGCGAAGGCGTCGCGCCTGCTCGGCCTCACCCGCGCGCAGCTGTATACCCGCCTGGAAAAGTACGGCCTCCGCTAGACGCCGGATGCGGGGGCATCTGCGGCGTCGCTGCTCGCTCGGGCGGGCTGCGGCGTACGTGTGTACGCCTCGCCCGCCCTCCCTCGCGCTCCTTGCAGCTACCCCCGCCTCCGGCGTCTAGCAGGTCGGTTCACCGGGGGCGGCTCTCGCTGCGCTCGCGCCGCGGGGGAGCACTCCTCGCGCCCCGCTGCGCTCGGCTCTCGGGGGACCTCCTCGCCGAGGCCGGGGCGCGGGTGCGGACGGAGCGACAGAGTGTCTGAAAATCGACACCTTTTCGGGAACGGCCCGGCGGCGGCCGTCCCGCTGCCTACCGCAGTAACTCACTGATCACAAAGAGTTTCCTCGCGTCGCTCGGACGGCGGGACGGGGTGGCACGGACCTTGGCTATGTGTCTTCGCCGTCGCCGGCACGGACCGGCGTCGACAACGACCACGAGACGACCACGAATGAGCCAACGAAACGTCGAGCGGGTGATCGGCCGACTGGCGACCGACGAGGGGTTCCGGCGCCGCTTCGCGGCGGATCCCGACGCCACCCTGCGCGACCTGGTGGGAGGCGGCCTCGAGCTCAACGCGTGCGAGCGGCACGCGCTCGCCGCCGTCGACCCCGGGTGCATCGACCGCTTCGCCGCGGAGCTCGACGCACGGCTCCAGAAGATCGAGATCGAGGGAGACACGCCGTGACAGACATCGCACACCGCCGTTCCCGGGCGCGCGCCGTCGCGCTCGCCGGACTGCTGACCCTCGCCGTCCCCGCCGCCGCCGCCCCGGCGCCCACGCCGGAGGCCGGCGCCGAGCGCCTCACCCTCGGCGACGCCATCGCCCGCGCCCTCGAGCACAACGAGGACATCCGCGTCGAGCGCGCCACCGCGGCGGCCGCGGCCGCCGCCGTCACCGGCGCCCGGGGCGCCTACGACCCCCGCCTGAGCCTCGACGCCGGCTGGCGGCACGCGTCGGTGCCCGTGAACTCCGCCTTCTCGGGAGCGCCGCCGGGCGCCCTCGCCCCCACCGACGAGGTGCTCGACGCGGGCGCCGGGCTGGCGCAGCTCCTGCCCACCGGCGGCACGGTCGCGGTGCGGGCCGGCTCGGCGCGGGCCGAGACCGACGGCACGCTCGGGCTGCTCTCGCCGGCCTACGACTCCTCGCTCGGCATCGAGCTGCGCCAGCCCCTGCTGCGCGACCGCGCCATCGACGCGGCCCGCCTCGAGCTGCGCGTCGCCGCCGCCGGCCGCGACCGCGCCGACGCCGGCCTCCGCCGCGAGGTCACCGACACGGTGGCGGCGGTGGAGCGCGCCTACTGGACGCTGGTGGCGGCGCGGCGCGAGGTCGCGGTGCAGGAGGAGAGCGTGGAGCTGGCCCACCAGCAGCTCGACGAGACCGGCACCCGCATCGAGGGGGGCGCCGCGCCCGAGACCGAGATCGCCCAGCCGCGGGCGGAGCTCGAACGGCGGCGCGGCGAGCTGCTGGCGAGCCGCGAGCGCCTCGCCCGCGCCGAGAACGCGCTGAAGCTCCTCATTCTCGGCGACGACGACGGGGCGTCCTGGTCCCGGCCGTTGGCGCCGGTCGAGGACGCCGAGATGAAGGTCGTGCCGGCGGACGTGGACGCGGCGATGGCGGCGGCGCTCGCCGCCCGCCCCGAGCTCGCCGCCGGCGAGGCGCTCGTCGCGCAGCGCCGGGCGCAGACCGCCTTCGCCCGTGACGGCGTCCTGCCCGCGCTCGATCTCGTCGCGTCCTACGACCGCTACGGGCTCGCCGGCTCGCGCAACCGCGCCGCCGGGGACTTCCCCGGCCTGCCCGCGGGCGTGCCCGCCGATCTCGACGGCGGCCTCGGCACCTCGCTCGACCAGCTCGTCGACGGCGACTTCGACGACGCCCGCGTCGGCCTCGTCTTCTCCGTGCCGCTGGGCAACCGGCGGGCCCGCTCCGAGGTGGAGATCGCGCGGCAGGCCGAGATCGAGGCCGAGGCCGCCCTGGCCCGCGCCCGCAAGGCGGTGCGCGCCGAGGTGCTCGACGCCGCCGCCGCCCTCGACACCGCCGGCGCCCGCATCGAGGCGGCCCGCGCCGCCCGCGAGGCGGCCGAGGTGCAGCTCCAGGCGGAGCGCGACCGCTACGCGGCGGGGCTTTCGACGAACTTCCTGGTGCTGACGCGCCAGAACGACCTGGCGAGCGCGCGACTGGCGGAGATCGAGGCCAGGACCGACTACCGCGCCGCCCGGACCGAGATGGCGCGCGCCACCGGCTCGCTGTTGGCGGAGCGCGGGATCGCGCTCGCCGGAACCACCGCAGGTTGACAGGAAGGGGAACCGTCATGAAGAAACGGATGATCTGGATGCTGGTCGTCGTGACCGTGGTCCTCGCCGGGCTCGGCACGCTGAAGTTCTTCCAGGTGCAGGCGGCCATCGCGCACTACGCGAACTACCAGCCGCCGCCGGAGGCGGTGACCACCGTGGTCGCCGCCAACGAGAAGTGGGACGCCACGCTGTCGGCCATCGGCACGGTGACCGCGGTGCAGGGCGTCACCGTCGCCGCCGACCTGCCCGGGCTCGTCGAGCGGATCGCCTTCGAGTCGGGCAGCACGGTCCACACCGGCGACGTGCTGGTGAAGCTCGACACCAAGCAGGAGCAGGCGCAGCTCGCCGCCGCCGCCGCGCAGCGCGAGCTCGCCCGCCTGCAGCTCGAGCGCGTCGAGGGCCTGCGCGCCAAGGGCGTCACCTCGCAGGCGGAGCTCGACTCCGCCCGCGCCGCGTTCGCCGAGGCCGAGGGCCGGGTGGGCGAGATCCGCGCCACCGTCGCGCGCAAGACGATCCGGGCGCCGTTCTCCGGCGTCCTCGGCATCCGGCAGGTGAACCTGGGCCAGTTCGTCAGCGGCGGCGACCCGATCGTCCCGCTGCAGTCGCTCGACCCGATCTACGTCGACTTCAGCGTGCCCCAGCAGCAGGTGGGGCGGCTCGCGGCCGGGACCGAGGTACGGGTCCGTGCCGAGGGCGGCGACGGAGCGGCCGCGGCGGGCCGGGTGACGGCGGTCGACTCGGTCGTCGACCCGGCGACCCGCAACGTGCGCGTCCAGGCGCGCTTCGACAACCCCGGCGGCACGCTGCGGCCCGGCATGTTCGTCGAGACGCGCATCGTGCTCGGCGCCGGCGAGCCGGTCGTGGCGCTGCCCGCCTCGGCCATCCAGTACGCCCCCTACGGCGACTCGGTGTTCATCGTCGAGCAGATGCAGGGGCCGGACGGCGAGACCTACCGCGGCGTGCGCCAGCAGTTCGTGAAGCTGGGCGCCGGCCGCGGCGACCAGGTGGCCGTGCGGTCCGGGGTCGAGCCGGGGGAGGAGGTGGTCACGTCGGGCGTCTTCAAGCTGCGCCAGGGTGCCGCCGTGCTGGTGAACAACGACGTGCAGCCGGGAAACGACCCGACACCACGACCGGAGAACAGCTGAGCCGGGCCGCCCGGCCCAGGGGAGACTCGTCATGAAGATCACCGACCTCTTCGTCAAGCGACCGGTCCTCGCGATCGTCGTCAACCTCATCATCCTCATCGCCGGCATCCAGGCGGTGCGGTCGCTCTCGGTGCGCCAGTTCCCGCGCAGCGACGTGGCCGTGGTCCGGGTGACCACGGCTTACGTGGGAGCGAACGCCGACCTGGTGCGCGGCTTCATCACCACGCCGCTCGAGCGCGTGATCGCCAGCGCCGACGGCATCGACTACCTCGAGTCGTCGAGCGCCCAGGGGGTGTCGACGATCCTCGTCCACCTCGAGCTCGACTACGACACCAACGCCGCCCTCACGCAGATCCAGTCGAAGGTGGCGCAGGTGCGCAACGACCTGCCGCCCGAGGCCGAGGCGCCGGTCATCCAGCTCGAGACCGCGGACAGTCAGTTCGCGTCGATGTACATCGGGTTCTCCTCGCCCGACCTCGACCAGAACCAGATCACCGACTACCTCAACCGGGTGGTGCAGCCGAAGCTGTCGGCGATCGCCGGCGTGCAGCGCGCCGACATCCTCGGCGGCCGGACCTTCGCCATGCGGGTGTGGCTCGATCCCGACAAGATGGCCGCGCGCGGCATCTCGCCGTCCGAGGTGCGCGACGCGCTCGGCCGCAACAACGTCCTGTCGGCCCTGGGGCGTACCAAGGGCTCGATGGTGTCGGTCAACCTGGTGGCCAACACCGACCTCCGGACCGCCGAGGAGTTCCGCCAGCTCGTGGTCAAGGAGAAGGACGGCGTCGTGGTGCGGCTCGGCGAGATCGCCGACGTCCAGCTCGGCGCCGAGAGCTACGACCAGGACGTGCGGTTCAACGGCCAGGCCGCCACCTTCATGGGCGTCTGGGTGCTGCCGACGGCGAACTCGCTCGAGGTCATCGGGCGGGTGCGCGACGCCCTGCCCGAGATCCAGGCGCAGCTCCCGACGGGCATGGAGGCGGCGGTCGCGTACGACTCGACCGCCTACATCCACGACGCCCTGCGCGAGGTGACCGAGACCCTGGGCGACACGCTGTTGATCGTCGTCCTGGTCATCTTCCTCTTCCTCGGCTCGCTGCGCTCGGTGCTCATCCCGGTGGTGGCGATCCCCATCTCGCTGATCGGCGCCGTCTTCCTGATGCTGGTCGCGGGCTTCACCATCAACCTGCTGACGCTGCTCGCCATCGTGCTCGCCGTCGGCCTGGTGGTGGACGACGCGATCGTCATGGTGGAGAACGTCGAGCGGCACCTCGAGCTCGGCGAGACGCCGTTCCGGGCCGCGACCCTGGCGGCCCGCGAGCTGGTGGGGCCGATCCTGGCGATGACCATCACCCTCGCCGCCGTCTACACGCCGATCGGCATCCAGGGCGGGCTCACCGGCTCGCTGTTCCGCGAGTTCGCCTTCACGCTGGCGGGCGCGGTGATCATCTCGGGCGTGGTGGCGCTGACCCTGTCGCCGATGATGGGCTCGAAGCTGCTCCGCGCCGGCGGCGCCCAGCGCGGCTTCGCGGGCATGGTCAACCGCCACTTCGAGGTGGTCCGACGGCTCTACCGGCGGATGCTCGCCGCCACCCTCGCCTACCGGCCGGTGGTGCTCGTGCTCTGGGGGCTCGTCGTCCTGCTGATCGTGCCCTTCTACCTGTTCTCGGGCAAGGAGCTGGCGCCCGCGGAGGACCAGGGCGTGGTGTTCGGGATCGTGCAGGCGGCTCCCAACGCCACCCTCGACCAGACGACGCTGTTCACCCAGCAGGTGCAGGAGGCGTTCGCCTCCTTCCCCGAGACCGAGCGCACCTTCCAGCTCACCTCGCCGAGCGGCGGGTTCAGCGGCATGATCACGCGACCCTGGAGCGAGCGCCAGCGCACCACGGCCGAGCTGCAGGTGGCGCTCGGCGGCAAGGTGGCGAAGATCCCCGGCGTGCGGGTGATCCCGCTGGTGCCGCCGCCGCTCCCGGGAGGCGGCGACTTCCCCGTGGACTTCGTCATCGCCTCGACCCGCGAGCCGGCGGAGCTCGTCGACCTGGCGAACCAGCTCGTCGCCAAGGCGTTCGGCAGCGGGATGTTCATGTTCGCCGACGCGGACCTCAAGTACGACCAGCCGCAGGCGGAGGTCGTCTTCGACCGCGACAAGCTGCGCTCGCAGGGGGTCGACCTGGCCCAGGCGGGGCGCGACCTGTCGACCATGCTCGGCGGCCAGTACGTCAACCGCTTCTCCATCCAGGGGCGCAGCTACAAGGTGATCCCCCAGGTCAAGCGGGCCGAGCGGCTCACCCCGGACCAGCTCGAACAGATCCACGTGACGGGGCCCGACGGACGGCTGGTGCCGCTGTCGACCTTCGCCACCCTGAAGACCACCACCGAGCCGCGCGAGCTCAAGCGCTTCCAGCAGCTCAACGCGGTGCGCATCCAGGGGGTCGTGCCGCCGGGGGTGTCGCTCGACGCGGCGCTGTCCTACCTCGAGAAGGAGGCGGCGAAGATCCTGCCGCCGCGGCTTCACCGTGGACTACGCCGGCGAGTCGCGCCAACTGCGCAGCGAGGGGAGCCGGTTCCTCGGCATGCTGCTGCTGTCGGCGATCCTCATCTACCTGGTGCTGGCGGCCCAGTTCGAGAGCTTCCGCGACCCGTTCATCATCCTGGCGGGCTCGGTGCCGCTGGCGCTGGCGGGAGCGCTGCTCTTCTCGTTCCTGGGGCTGACCACGCTCAACATCTACAGCCAGGTGGGGCTGATCACGCTGATCGGCCTGGTGGCCAAGAACGGCATCCTCATCGTGGAGTTCGCCAACCAGCTCCAGCGCCGCGGGGTGGAGAAGCTGCAGGCGGTCCTCGACGCGGCCGGCACGCGGCTGCGCCCCATCCTGATGACCACCGCCGCCACCGTGGCCGGCCACACGCCCCTCATCCTGGCCTCCGGCCCGGGCGCCGGGGCCCGCAACTCGATCGGCATCATGCTGGTCAGCGGCATGATCATCGGCACCGGCTTCACCCTGTTCGTGGTGCCGTCGATCTACATGCTGGTGGCGAAGACGCGCGGCGTCGAGGTCGCCGAGGAGGTGGAGGAGGCGGAGGAGGCGGCGCCGGCGGGCGAGCCGGTCACGGCCTGAGGCTCGGGCGTCCGGTCCCCGGCCCCTGGCCGCGGGCTGCGGACCGGACGAGGCCCGCCAGCGCGGCTCGCGGACCCGGGGTGCCGGGCGGCGACGCGGCCTGACACCGCGTCGTCGCCCCCCGGGGCCCACCCGCCGAACGCTCGCGTCGTCTCACGGTCGGCCGGACGACCGCTGGGGACCCGCCTCGTACTCGACGCCCTCGAGGGCGAAGCCGATGCCGTCGACGACGTCCGAGTCGTCGACGAAGTAGAGCTCGGTCGACCCCCGGGCAGGGTCGGAGCCGGCGCCCGTCGACCCGGTCGAGGCATACGACCAGATCTCGACCCTCGCGCCGTCCGGGACGCGCGGCCAGAAGTCCTCGATCGGCCCCCAGATCGGAGCCGATGTCTTGAGGAGGGTCTGCCGGGAATCGGGTGGCCCGAACCGGGCGAGTAGCTCGGAGCGGTGCATCCCGATCCTGAACTCGGCGTGCTCTCGGGCACGGGGCGTCCCGCGCGCCGCGTCCTGACCGGCGGTGTCGGCAACCGGCTTCTCGGGCCCCGGAGCGGGGGTGCAGGCGCACAGGACGGTGGCGACCGCCAGAGCGCTGAGAGCGATGCGCATGCAGAAGAGACCCTCGGACGAGCCGGACGGTTCCCGAAGGACCGGACGCGTCCGAGGCCGGGGTCCGCGGTAGCGACGACGGGCCGACCGGTTCCCCGCCCCCGCCGCCTCTCTGAGCGATCCGGTCGCCAGGCCATCCCCGACGGTTGCCGGTGGGGGGTCCGCCGCCGCGCTTCAGCCCACCGCCTTCCTCACGAGCGCGGCGATCTTCTTCTCGGTGGCGGCGGTCAGCTCGGTCAGGGCGAAGGCGACCGGCCACAGGGCGCCCTCGTCGAGCTGCGCCTGGTCGCTGAAGCCGAAGGTGGCATACCGGGACTTGAACTTCCGGGCGTTCTGGAAGTAGCAGAGGACCTTGCCGTCCTTGGCGTAGGCGGGCATCCCGTACCAGGTCCGCGGCGCGAGCTCCGGCGCGGTCGCCTTGACGAGGGCATGGAGACGCTCGGCGAGCGCGCGGTCGGGTTGCGGCATCTCGGCGATCTTGGCCAGCACCTCGGCCTCCCCGTCGTCGTCCTTGCCGCCCTTCGCCCGGCGCGCCGCGGCCTTCAGCTCCTCGGCGCGATCCTTCATCGCGGCCCGTTCCTCGTCCGAGAATCCCTTGCCGGTCGCGCTCCCGGCCGACTTCCTCTGTCCCTTCTTCGGGCTCATGGAAACCTCCTCTCGCTGAGAACCGTGGAGATCCTGCAGACGACACGCCAAGTCGACGGCGGACGGCGGACCCGCGAGGATCGGCGCCGAGAACGAGCGGGGCGGTCCGCGCCGCGCCGCCGGCGGGTCCGGCAGCGCGGGGTCACCTCCCTGCAGGGACCCCTGCCCACCGGCGGCGGACGAAGGTCGCGATGGGCAGACCGACGAGGACGACGTGCACGAGCAAGCCGACGATCACCGCCCGCGCCGGATGCGACAGCTCGAAGGGGAACGCGGAGAGCGGCACGACGACGAAGCTCATGACCAGGTAGACGAGGACGCCGAAGATGGAACCGGGCAGGAGCACCCTCTCGCGGAGAAGCGCGATCCGCGTGCTCGCCACGAAGTAGACCGCCGCCGCCGAGCAGGCGATGAACATCTGCAGGACCATGCCGAGCGTGAAGATCGCGGCGCCGCCGTCGAAGGCCGCGGCGCCCAGCAGGCCGCTCGCCACACCCTGGACGGGCCGCGCCGGCGACCGCCCCGCCGCCGCGGCGGCGATCATCGCGTAGGTGATGTCGAGGGCACCTGCGACGAGGCCCCCGAGGAGGATGCTCTTCGCCCCGCTCACCGCGTCGACCTGACTCGATGGCATGATGGGGCCCATCCTACCCTTCGGGCCGAGCGGCGTGGTGCCCAACGCGACGCCAGGCCGACCCGGATCTCGAGAGAAGCTCGAGCGACCCGCGATCGTTCAGCCGCCGCGCGCGGCCTCGATGGCGGCGATGTCGATCTTCGTCATCTCCATCATCGCGTCGAAGGCGCGCTTGGCGGCCGCGGGGTCGGGATCGGCGATCGCCTCCGTCAGGGCGATCGGCGTGATCTGCCACGACAATCCCCACTTGTCCTTGCACCAGCCGCAGGCGCTCTCCTGGCCGCCGTTGCCGATGATCGCGTTCCAGTAGCGATCCGTCTCGGCCTGGTCGGCGGTGGCGACCTGGAACGAGAACGCTTCGGTGTGCTTGAACGCGGGTCCGCCGTTGAGCCCGAGACAGGGGATGCCCATCACGGTGAACTCGACCGTCAGGACATCGCCGCTCTTCCCGGACGGAAAGTCCCCCGGGGCCCGGTGCACCGCGCGGACGGCGGAATCGGGAAACGTCTCGGCGTAGAACCGCGCCGCCTCCTCTGCGTCGCCGTCGTACCAAAGGCAGATCGTGTTCTTTGCTGGCGTCACCACGTCACCTCTCGATCGCTGTGAAGGGGAGCCGGCTCCGCCGCTGCGCTCGCCGCGGCAGGGCATGGGCTCGGCCGGCCTTTCCACGTCGACCGGCAGCACGATCCGTACCATTCCAGCCGGGGATCCTGGTCTCGCCGCCCGTCCACCACAGCCTCTCACGGTCGCCTCGTGACCGGCGGCCGGCACCACGCTGAGGCGTCGCCCTGGCGAGACGAGCCTCGCACAGCGCGGAGCTTCGCGCCCGCTCACCCTCTGCTACGCTCCGCCCCGAACCGAACAGACGTTCCGTCGCCCCAACGAGGAGGTCGAGATGCCCTTCGGAAGCCTATGGCTGGCCGTGGTGGTCGCCGCCGTCGTCGTCTGGCTGCTGAGCTCCGTGCTCCACATGGCGCTGAAGTACCACCGGGCCGACTACAAGAAGCTGCCCGACGAGGACGCCGTCGCGGCGGCCCTCGGCAAGGACGCCCCGCCGCCCGGGCACTACGTGCTGCCCTACATCATGGACCCCTCCACGATGAAGGAGCCGGCGGTGCGCGAGCGCTACGAGCGCGGCCCGATCGCCCACGTGCTGGTGCAGCCGAACCGCCCTCCGGCGAATGGGCAAGTTCCTCGGCCTCTGGTTCCTGTTCTGCCTGCTCGTCAGCTTCGCGACCGCCTACGTGGCCCGCCACACCCTGGGCTACGACACCGACGGCTTCACTGTCTTCCGCATCACCGGCGCGGTCTCCTTCATCGGCTACGGGTTCGGCGTCTTCCCGAGCTCGATCTGGGGCGGCGTCCCCTGGGCGAACTCGCTGCGCGCCCTCCTCGACGCGGCGATCTACTCGCTCGCCACCGGGGCCGTCTTCCTGTGGCTCTGGCCCGCCGGCTGAGGCGGAGGACCGATCCATGGACGCCCCGACCATCCTCGCCTACGGGCACCGCCACGTGCTCGACGCGATCGACGGGCTCGAGGCCGCCGCCTGGACGGTGCCCGAGGTGACGACGGCGTGGTCGGTCAAGGACGTCGTCGGCCACCTCGCCGCGCACGAGCTCGTCCTCGCGGAGGCCCTGGCGGAGGTCCTCGATCCCGCCGCGCCGACCTCCACGCTCGACGCGATGCGCGGGAGCGGCGCGACCTTCAACGACGAGCAGGCGGCGGCGCGTGCCGGCCGCCCGCCGGAGGAGGTGCTCGCCGAGTACGAGGCGGCCCATCGCCGGGTCACCGACCTCGTGGCGCGCCTCACCCCCGAGCGCCTGCGCGAGAACGGCACCATCCCCTGGTACGGCGACGACTACTCCCTCGACGACCTCGTCGTCTACGCCAACTACGCCCACAAACGCGAGCACGCCGCCCAGATCCGGCTCTTCCGCAAGCGGACGGGGCGGTAGCGCTCC